>NZ_JAHTBN010000030.1 GCF_019166065.1 Candidimonas humi | reverse complement strand
AAGATCAACGCCCATGTTGCAGACGCGCTGGACAAGGGCGCCAGCCGCGCCACCCAGGCCCGCAATCTGCCGGGGCAGTATGCCGATCCGGTTGTGCTGTCCGGGGCCAGCACCGAGATGCGCCTGGCAACCGAAGAAACCTTTGGCCCGGTGGCGCCGATCTTCCGGTTCGACACCGATGAAGAGGCGTTGGCGCTGGCCAATGGCACGCCCTTCGGTCTGGCGGCCTATTTCTACACGCGCGACATGGCGCGCGCCTTCCGCTTTGGCGAGGCGCTGGAATTTGGCATGGTCGGGCTGAATACCGGGCTGCTGAGCAACGAGGTGGCGCCTGTTGGCGGGGTCAAGGCCTCGGGACTGGGGCGCGAAGGGGCGCACGAAGGGATCGAGGAATATCTCGCAACCAAGGCATTGCATTTCGGCGGGCTGTAAGCCAAGCGACGCGCACGCTGGCTCCGGCCCTGCGCGGACGTAGACCTGCCTGAGCGCGGCCATCCCGAACGCCACCCGGCTCTGCGACGCAAT
>NZ_JAHTBN010000002.1 GCF_019166065.1 Candidimonas humi | reverse complement strand
CACAAAACAACCCGCCCCTCGGCGTTGCTCATGCTCGCCGTGGAACCACCACGGCTGCGCTTCGCGCCTTGATGGACAGCTTGTTTTGTGACCATGTGGTACCCCTTTTAGTGTGAACAGGCCCTAGCCGCGACAGAAGAACCCGACCGAGCGACGAACTGTACCGCCGCCCCTTCCCTGCGCCGCATAGCGGCGCCCGACGCGGCGGCGCCCGACGCGATTGCGCCTGTCATCGAGAGTGTGATAGCGTCTCGTCGTCGCGGTTTTAGCTAAACCGTCCCGGTTTTATCGAAACTTTTCCGGATATTTCTCCCCGGTCGCCGCCGCTTCGGCGAAAATACCGCCATTCCCGTTACACCGTCGCCCAAGCCCGCGATCCCGCCACCGTGCCGGAACTGTTACATGCGTTTGAATATCCTCAGTCCCTCGTTCAGCGCCTCCGCGTCGCGGCTCTTGCCCAATCGCTGGGATTTCATCGCCTTTCCGCTGATCATCTGCCTGATCGCCATGGGGGTCGTGGGCTATCACCAGACCATGGCGCCCATCTCGGTACTGCAGACCCAGGCGATCTCGCTGTCGCCGGGGGCGCTGCCGGACTATGCCCTGCGCACCACCCTGCGCATGCTGGCGGCCATGTGCGCCTCGCTGATCTTCACCCTGGTCTACGGCACGATCGCCGCCAAGAGCCGGCGCGCCGAAAAAATACTCGTGCCCATCCTGGACATCCTGCAGTCAGTGCCGGTGCTCGGGTACATCTCGTTCACCGTCACCTTCTTCCTGGCGCTGTTCCCGGGCCGCGTGGTCGGGGCCGAGTGCGCCGCCATCTTCGCCATCTTCACCAGCCAGGCCTGGAACATGGCCTTCAGCTTCTACCAGTCCATGCGCACGGTGCCGCGCGACCTGCAGGAAGTGGCGCGCAACTTCCGGCTCAGCCCCTGGCAGCGCTTCTGGAAGCTGGAAGTGCCCTTCGCCATGCCCGGCCTGGTCTGGAACATGATGATGTCGATGTCGGGCGGCTGGTTCTTCGTGGTGGCCTCCGAAGCCATCACGGTGGGCAACCACACCATCACCCTGCCCGGGGTCGGCGCCTACCTGGCCACAGCCATAGAGCACCGCGACCTGGCGGCCGTCGGCTACGTCATCCTGACCATGGCGCTGGTCATCCTCGCCTATGACCAGTTGCTGTTCCGTCCGCTGGTGGCCTGGGCCGACAAGTTCCGCATGGAAAACACCATGTCGGCCACCACCCCGGAATCCTGGCTGCTGGACCTGGTGCGGCGCACGCGCCTGATCACCCAGTTGCTCAAGCCCCTGGGCGGGGTGCTGGCGGCGCTGGCCCGGCTGCCCATGGCCTTTGCCGCCGTCCGCCGCAGCGGCCGCGACCCGGCCCCGGCCGCCGAAACGCGCCCGCCGTCCAAGCTGGCCGACGCGGCCTGGGTGCTGCTCATCGTGCTGGTGACGCTGTACGTGCTGTACCGGGTAGTGGCCTATGTCAGCACCGGCGTCAGCCTGTCCGAAGTGGGCCACGTCTTCGTGCTGGGCGCCATCACCCTGCTGCGCGTCATGGTGCTGATTGCGCTCGCCACGCTGGTGTGGGTGCCGCTGGGCGTGCTGATCGGCCTGCGCCCGGCGCTGTCCGAGAAAGTGCAGCCGCTGGCGCAATTCCTGGCAGCCTTCCCGGCCAACCTGCTGTTCCCGGTGTTCGTGGTGCTCATCGTCAGATACCACCTGAACCCCGACATCTGGCTGTCGCCGCTCATCATTTTGGGCACGCAGTGGTACATATTGTTCAACGTGATCGCCGGCACCTCGGCCTTTCCCAACGACTTCAAGGAAGCCGCGGCCAACTTCCGGATCCGCGGCTGGCAGTGGTGGAAGCAGGTCATGCTGCCCGGCATATTTCCCTATTACGTCACCGGCGCCATCACCGCCGCGGGCGGGGCCTGGAATGCCAGCATCGTCTCCGAATACGTGTCCTGGGGCAACGACAAGGTGGCCGCGCATGGGTTGGGCGCCTATATCGCACACAACACCACCGCCGGCAACTTCCCCAAGATCATCCTGGGAATAGCGGTCATGTCCCTGTTCGTCACCCTGGTCAACCGCCTGCTGTGGCGCCCGCTGTATGCCTACGCGGACGCCAGGCTGCGCATGGATTAAGGCCTGTTCATACTAGTGTCGTGTCTCAGAAGTTCGTGCCCATAATGAAATTGATGGATTCGTGTGCAGAGCAAGGCGCAAACCGCAGCGATAGTCGTAACTATCGCGAGGATTTGCAACGCCGCTCTGCGCGCGAAAACGCAATTTCATGGGTGCGAACTTCTGAGACACGACACTAAAGTCTGGCATCAAGATGCACGATCTCCACACCGCTGTACCCGACATGGCCGCGCCTGCGGGCCCGGCCTCACCCGTCAGTTCAAGGCCACACCATGCTTGATTACACCGCCAATCCGAACGAAATCCTGCGCGTGCAGAACGTGCGGCGCGGCTTCAGCAAGCCCCAGGACGAGCTGCTGGTGCTCGACGACGTCAACCTGAGCCTGGGCCGCAAGGAAATCGTGGGCCTGCTGGGGCGTTCCGGCTCGGGCAAATCCACTTTGCTGCGCATCATCGCAGGCCTGATCCGGCCCAGCGGCGGCAGCGTCACCTATCGCGGTGCCGAGCTCGACGGGCCAGCCGAAGGCGTGGCCATGGTGTTCCAGACCTTCGCGCTGTTTCCCTGGCTGACCGTGCTGCAGAACGTCGAGGCCGGCCTGGAGGCACTCGGCGTGCCGGCCCAGGAACGGCGCCAGCGTGCGCTGGCCGCCATCGACCTGATCGGCCTGGACGGCTTCGAGAACGCCTATCCGCGCGAACTGTCGGGCGGCATGCGCCAGCGCGTCGGCTTCGCCCGGGCGCTGGTGGTGGACCCGACCGTGCTGCTGATGGACGAGCCCTTCTCGGCGCTGGACGTGCTGACGGCGGAAACCCTGCGCACCGACCTGCTGGACCTCTGGAACGAGCGGCGCCTCAAGATTGAATCGGTGCTGATCGTCACGCACAACATCGAAGAAGCGGTCTTCATGTGCGACCGCATCCTGGTGCTGTCGTCCAACCCGGGCCGCGTGATCGCCGAAATCAAAGTGCCCTTCCCGCACCCGCGCAACCGCCTGGATCCGGCCTTCCGCCGCCTGGTGGACGACATCTACGCCCGCATGACCGCACGTTCCGCGGCCGGCGGCATACGCAAGGAACTCGAGCTCGGCACCTGGCTGCCGCAGGTGTCGACCAACCTGATGGCCGGCCTGATGGAAACCCTGGCCATGGCCCCCTACAACGGCCGCGCCGACCTGCCGGAAATCGCCCGCACCCAGCACCTGGAAGTCGACGACCTGTTTCCCGTGGCGGAAATGCTGCAGCACCTGGGCTTCGCCGATGTGCGCGAGGGCGACATCATCCTGACCCCGGCCGGCAAGGCCTTCGCCGACGGCGGCACCCAGGAACGCAAGCAGATGTTCGCCGAACGGCTGCTGCGCTCGGTGCCCATGGCGGCGCGCATCCGCGCGGTGCTCAACGAGCGGCCCGGCCACCGCGCCCCCCGCGTGCGCTTCGAGCAGGAACTGGAAGACTTCCTGTCCGACAGCGCCGCCGAAGAAACCCTGGAATCCGTCATCAACTGGGGCCGCTACGCCGAGATCTTTTCCTACGACGACCAGGCCGAGACCTTCAGCCTCGAAGACATCGAATCCTGATCATCGGGCCCCGCAGTGCGCCGCAAACGCGGCCGATGCGCCTTGTCCAGAGCCGGATAGCCCCGCAAAGACCATGCCGCGCCTGCTCAAGCCGCGCCGCATGCACGCCCGGGGATGGGCGGCGAACGCAGCAGCCCGGGGCCATTACCCGTTACGCTTCAGCCGAGTATGGCTTCCACCAGCCGGCGGTCCGTGTGCTTGCAGTAATACTCGCAAGCCAGGCGGGCCGCGTTGGCCGCGGTATGCACGTGCCGCTTGGCATCGGCGTGCCAGCACATTGAAATCACCACCGAAGGCGGCGCCGGCTGCACGGGCAGCTCGACGAACGCCCCGCTGGCGATCTCGTCGACCACGAACAGCGCCGGGATCGCGGCCACGCCGAAGCCGTTCTGCAGCAGCCGCACTATGGCCGCCACGGAAGGCGAGCAGAGCACGCGCGCCCTGCCGGGAGGAATGTCCGCCTGGCTGGCCAGGTTGGCCACGATCTGCTCGATCGCCCGCTGCGGCGCGGTGCCGCGCCCGAAAGTCAGCACCGGGTACTTGAGCACATTGCGCACCAGGTCCTTCCTGCCGCGCGGCAGGAAGTTCTTCTTGGCGATCCAGCGCACGGGGTAGACCGCCAGCGCGTCGGAAACGACTTTGTCGTTGTCTATGCCCTCGACCCGGAACACCAGGTCCAGGTCGCCCGCCAGCAGTTGCTTCTGCAGCACGCTGCTGATCTCGACCACGAGCTCGACATCCAGTTCCGGGTAATCGCGGTTGAGCTGCTTCAGGTAGTGCGCCAGCCAGCTATGCACCACCGTCTCGTTGACCCCCAGGCGCAGGCTGCCCCGCACCGCGTCTTCCTGGTGGGCGGCAAGCTGCAACTGGTGCACGGCCTCGACCACCGAACGCGCCTGGGTCAATAAGTGGCGCCCGCTGGGCGTGAGGCGGAAGGTCTTGGACGAGCGGTCGACCAGTTCGGCGCCCAGTTCGTCTTCCAGGCTTTTGAGCCGCAGCGAAATCGCCGCGGGCGTGGCGTGCAGGGCGCTGGCCGTGGCCCTGAAACTCTTGAGCTGGGCCAGGGTAACGAAAGTTTCGATGAACCGTGTATTCACGAGTGTGCGCGGCGCGGCATTTTCTTGTTAAGAAAAACTATACGATATCGCGCACAAAAAATCGATAGAAAAAATATTTGTTTGATCCTATGCTTCACCCATATTCGACGCTCGGTGAGCCCCGGACGAATTCCAGGCGCCACGCCGACGCAAGACTCGACACCTTCGGCCATCCTCACGGAAATCCGCAACAGCCTTCGGAACCGCAAGCCATGACACCTCAGGAATTCAGGCAGCAAGTACGCGCGGGCAAGTTCCATGCCCCCACCGCAGGCTATTGCGGCGCCTACGCCCAGGCCAACCTGGCCATACTGCCCGGCCAGTACGCGGACGACTTCATGCGCTTCTGCCAGCGCAACCCCAAGCCCTGCCCGCTGCTGGGCGTGGGCGAGCCCGGGCAATGGAATATCGAGGCCCTGGGCCGGGATCTCGACATACGCACCGACATCCCCGGCTACTACGTCTATCGCGACGGCAAGCTGGACGGCGAACTGGCCTCGCTGTCCGACGCCTGGCAGCCCGACTTCGTTGTGTTCGCCATAGGCTGCTCGTTCTCGTTCGAGCAGATGCTGATACAAGAAGGCATACCGGTGCGCCACATCCAGGAAAACCGCAACGTCCCGATGTACCGCAGTTCCATCGACAATCGGGCCGCCGGCCCCTTCGGCGGCAAGCTGGTGGTATCGATGCGGCCCATGAAGGCCGCCGACGCGATACGCTCGATCCAGGTCACCAGCCGCTTTCCCGCCGTGCACGGCGCGCCGATACACATCGGCGACCCGGCGCTGATCGGCATCGGCGACCTGTCCCAGCCCGACTACGGCGACTCGGTCGAAGTGCGCGCCGACGAACTGCCGGTGTTCTGGGCCTGCGGCGTCACCCCGCAAGAAGCCATCCGCGCGGCCAAGCCGCCGATTGCCATCACCCACAGGCCGGGCCACATGCTCATTACCGATATCCCCAATACCACCCTGGCCGCATTCTGACGTATATAGATAGCCAAGGCCTTCAATTATCCAAGTCTTTGTATTATTTGCCTGCATACCTTGATTTCTTGCCGCGCAGACCCTTGTATTTGCCGTAAGGACTTCAGGCTTTCCCCCGAGGCGTTCCACATGTACATATTAGGCCCCGGGGTTTTCCAGATCGATCACCAGATTCGCGCATTACCAGACGCGAACATTTATCCATCAAGGGTTTCCGTTCTTCACCTCAAACCCATCAGGAGACAAACGATGAAGAAACTCGTCGCAGTGCTGCTCGCAAGCCTGGGCATGGCCATGACCCAGGGTGCCAGCGCGCAGGACCAGGTCATCAAGATCGGCGCCATCTACCCGCTGACCGGTTCGCTGGCTTCCACCGGCATCGAACTCAAGCAGGCCATCGAACTGGCCGAAGACATCGTCAACAAGGCCCATCCCGAGCTCAAGGGCATCCCGCTGGCCGCGGGCGCCGGCCTGCCCCATCTGGGCGGCGCCAAGATCCAGGTGATCTTCGCCGATTCCCAAGGCAAGCCCGACGTCGGCCAGGCCGAGGCCCAGCGCCTCATCGACCAGGAACACGTCGTGGCCCTGGTCGGAGCCTACCAGTCAGCCGTCACCAAGACCTCCAGCCGCATCACCGAACAGCGCCAGATCCCCTACGTGAACGGCGAATCCAGCAGCCCCGACCTGACCGAGCGCGGCTACAAGTGGTTCTTCCGCACCACGCCCAACGACGAGACCTTCGTCGGCAACATGATGGAGTTCCTCAACGGCGTCAAGCAGGTGCCCACCCAGAAGATCGCCGTGGTCTACGAGAACACCGACTTCGGCGTCAACACCTACAAGGCGGTACAGAAGTTCGTCAAGGGCACCCAGCGCAAGATCGTCGCCAACATCGCCTATTCGGCCGGCTCGCCCTCGCTGAATTCCGAGACCCAGAAGCTCGCCGCGGCCAAGCCCGACGTCGCCATCTTCGCCAGCTACACCTCGGACGCCATGCTGTTCGTGCGCACCATGCGCCAGATGAACTACGCGCCGCCCATCATGCTGGCCAACGACGCCGGCTTCATCGATTCGCGCTTCATCTCCGAGGTCGGCCCGCAAGTGCAAGGCGTGCTCACCCGCGACGTATGGTCCAACGACCTGTACACGGCCAAGCCCATCATCAAGCAGGTCAACGACATGTTCAAGGCGCGCTCGGGCAAGGAACTCAACGGCAACAGCGCCCGTTCCCTGCAAGGCATCCTGGTGCTGGCCGAGGCCATCGACCGTGCCGGCTCGACCAAGCCCGAGGCCATCCGCAAGGCGCTCGAGTCCACCAATCTCGATGCCGAGCAGATCGTGATGCCGTGGGCGGGCGTGCAGTTCGACAAGACCGGCCAGAACATCAAGGGCCAGGGCCTGATCCTGCAGCTCGAGGGCAAGGAATACCACACCGTCTGGCCGACCCGCTACAAGAAGATGCAAGACCTGCCCAAGCTGCCTTTCACCTGGGCGAAGTAAACGCAAGGCAAAACCTGCACCTGCACGCAGGCGCCGGCGGCACGCCGCCGGCCCTGCCCGATTCCTGCACATAGGAGACACCTGTGCTCGAAGCGCTGGCCACGGGCCTGTTCAATGGCCTGATCTATGCCCTGGTCGCTGTCGGCCTGGCCTTGATCTGGGGCATCACCGACGTCATCAACTTCGCCCACGGCGAATTCCTGATGATAGGCATGTACGCCGCCTACTGGCTGTTCACGCTGGGGCATATAGACCCCACGCTGTCGGCGCCGCTCGTGGCCTGCCTGCTGGGTTTCGTGGGCTTCCTGTCCTACGGCCTGATCATCCGGCCGCTGCAGAAAGCCCCGCCCATGATCGTCATCCTGGCCACCTTCGGCCTGGGGCTGGTGCTGCGCCAGCTCGCCTTCCTGGCCTTCTCGCCCGACTACCGCAACCTGCCCGACACCTGGCTGTCCGGCAGCGTGCGCATGGCCGGCTTCTCGCTGGGGCGGCCGCAGGTCGTCACCGGCCTGGTGGCGCTGGCGGTCATCGTCGTCCTGTTCTTCCTGGTGTACCGCAGCCGCTGGGGCCATGCCCTGCAGGCAGTGGCCGAAGACCGGCAGGCAGCCTCGCTCGTCGGCATCGCGTCGGACCGCGTCAACGCCCAGGTATGGATACTGGGCAGCGCAGTAGTGGGCCTGGCCGGTGCCCTGCTGACCACCTTCTTCTATGTATTCCCGTCGGTGGGCGGGGTGTTCGGCCTACTGGCCTTCGTGGCCGTGGCTATGGGCGGCTTCGGTTCGCTGCCCGGGGCCTTCATTTCGGGCGTGCTCATCGGCATCATCGAATCGATGACGGGCTACCTGGTCGAACCCGCCTACAAGACGGTCAGCATATTCCTGATCTTCCTGCTGGTGCTGTGGTACCGGCCGCGCGGCCTCTTCGGGCGCTGGTGACATGATGGCGCACGATACGGCACCCCGCACTTCCCCCGACGCAGCCCGCGGCGCGGCAGGCACCCCGACACACGACGCGACACACGACATGGCAATCGACAACGCAAGCAATGCCTCCTTCCTGCGGCGCCCGGGCATGCGGCCCCTGATCGTCGTGCTGGTAGCGCTGGCGGCATTCCCCTTCGCCGTGCGCGACCCCTACACCCAGCAGATCGTGGTCATGGCGCTGATGTACGGCGCGCTGGGCGCATCATGGAACCTGGTCGGCGGCTTTCTCGGGCGGGTCTCGTTCGGGCACGCGGTCTTCCTGGGCGCGGGCGCCTACACCACCCTGCTTCTGTTGCAGATGCTCAAGCTCAGCCCCTGGCTCGGCATCCCCCTGGGCGGCCTGGTCGCCGCGGCCGTGGCCTTCATCGTCGGCCGGCCCACCCTGCGCCTGACGGGCCACTACTTCGCCATGGCCACCATCGCCCTGCTGTCGGTGGCGCAGTTGCTGATGACCAACTGGAGCTGGGCCGGCGGGGCCACCGGTATCGAAGCCCCCATCGCCGACAGCGCGTGGCTGCTGCTGTTCCGCTCCAAGGCGCCCTACTACTGGATCGCCTTCGGCCTGGCGATACTTACCTTCTGGGCCACCGTCGCGCTGGCGCGCTCGCGCACCGGCTATTACTGGCGCGCCATCAACGGTGACGAAGCCGCCGCGCGCAGCCTCGGCGTGCCGGCCGAACGCTACAAGATGCTGGCCTTCGTCCTGTCGGCCGCGCTCACCGGCGTGTGGGGCGGCTTCTACGCCATCTACATCGGCTTCATCGATCCCGATTCCGCCTTCAGCCTGACCCTGTCCATACAGATCGTGCTGGTGGCCATACTCGGCGGCGTCGGCACGCTGGTCGGCCCCTGGCTGGGCGCGGCGCTGCTCATCCCCCTGGCCGAAGGCATGCGCGTCGCGATGGGCAGTTCGGGCCATGGCTTCGACCTGCTGCTCTATGGCCTGGCGATCGTGCTCGTCAGCCTGTTCCTGCCGAAAGGCCTCATCACACTGAGGGTGCGCCGTGGCTCTGCTGGAAGTCGATAAACTCACCAAGCGTTTCGGCGGGCTGGTCGCCAACCGCGACATCAGCTTCAACGTCGAGGCCGGCGAAATCGTCGCCATCATAGGCCCGAACGGCGCCGGCAAGAGCACGCTGTTCAACGGCCTGGCGGGCCACCACGCGCCCACCTCCGGCAGCGTCACCTTCGACGGCACCCAGCTCGTGGGCCAGACGCCCGAAGCCATCGCCGCCCTGGGCCTGATGCGCACCTACCAGATCCCGCGCAGCTTCGCGTCCATGACCGTGCTGGAAAACGTCACGGTCGGCGCACTGCTGCGCCACCACGCGCTGGCCGACGCGCACGCCGCCGCCCGGCAGGTGCTGGACACCGTAGGCCTGTCCGGCCGCGGTGACACACCCGCCGGCGAACTCAACGTCGCCGGCCAGAAGCGCGTCGAACTGGCCCGTGCCCTGGCCACCTCGCCGCGCCTGCTGCTGCTGGACGAAGTCGCCGGCGGCCTGAATCCCAGCGAAGCCGTGGCGCTGGCCGAAATCCTGCGCAGCATCCACGCCACGGGAGTGACATTGGTCATCGTCGAACATGTGCTCGAAGTCGTGATGCGGCTGGCGCACCGGGTGCTGGTGCTGGATTTCGGCCAGCTCATCGCACAGGGCAAGCCCGAAGAAGTCGTGCGCAATCCCGAAGTCATAGGCGCCTACCTGGGGAGAAAATACCGTGCCGCATGAGGCCTTGTTGAAAATCGAGGATCTGCAGGTCGCCTACGGCGGCGTGCAGGCGGTGCAGGGCATTTCCCTGGAAGTGCAGCCCGGCGGCATCACCGCCCTGCTCGGCGCCAACGGCGCCGGCAAGTCCAGCACGCTGCTGTCCATCGTCGGCTCGGTCAAGCCCCGCTCCGGCCGCATCCTCTTCGAAGGCCGGGACATCACCGGCCAGACTCCAGACGTCCTGGTGCGCAAAGGCATCGCCCTGATCCCCGAAGGCGGCCGCGTCTTCGCGCGCCAATCCGTGGAACAGAACCTGCACCTGGGCGGCTACACCGTCACCGACGAAGCCCAGTACCGCCAGCGCCTGGAACAGGTGTACCAGCTCTTCCCCCGCCTGGCCGAGCGCCGCGCACAAATCGCCGGCACCCTGTCCGGTGGCGAACGCCAGATGCTTGCCATAGGCCGCGCCATGATGAGCGGCCCACGGCTATTGCTGGTCGACGAACCCAGCCTGGGCCTTTCGCCCCTGCTGGTGGAAACCGTCTTCGACACCCTGGCCAGCCTCAACAAGAGCGGCACGTCCATATTGCTGGTCGAACAGAACATGGCCGAAGCGCTGGAACTGGCCGAGCAGGCCTACGTGATGCAAAGCGGCAAGATCGCGCTGCAAGGCAGCGCCAAGGAAATCAGCGCCTCGGACCAGGTGCGGAAGGCTTATTTGGGGCTGTAGGGGCGGGGAGATCAACCAACCTGGGCGCGTCAATATCGCGGCCGGCGTCGATCTCCGCCCGCAGCGGGAAATCCGGAAAAAGGCCTGCCAGAGCAAAGAAACCCTGCGGCCACGCCTCTCCTGCATCCTTGCGGCCAAGATCGGCCACCCGATGAGCATGCTTATGGTAACTTCCAGCCATGATCTGAAGTCTCCCACGGAGAAAACCCAATGTCGCCCGTAAGCATACGCGCAAACCGCCACGTCTGGATATCAACCCATGCCTTCATCGGCGCTATGCTGGCCCTGGCGTCCCAGACCGTAAGCGCAGCTTCCAACGATGCGCGCGAATGCAGGGCGTCCGGCGGCGCCTTGCTCGTCGGCCAGGTAGTATCCCCGCCGAAATTCCGGCACGGCATGTACAAAAAGGGCGTAGAACTGTCGCATACGCATCTGAAACTGCAAGGCCGCGACGGGAACACCTACGATGTCGCCATAGACAACGTCTTCGCCACGGGCTACAAGCCGCACTCGAAAAAAGTGCCCGAACCCTTGGATACCATCCAGGTAGGAGACCAGTTGGAAGCTTGCGGCATTCCATTCAAGGGCGGAATCCATTGGGTCCACAACAATTGCGGAGACAGGCCGACGCGGTCGGACCCCAACGGCTGGCTCAAAGTAGTGCGGGCCGACGGAAGCACGGGGCCGAATCTGGAAAGCAGCCAGACATACTGCCGGCTTTGGCCGCGGCGGTGAGTTGAGGACCTAGCGGGACACGGGAAGGGTACGTGTTAACCGTTAGCTTCGCATCGCGAACCAAGGACACACTATAAGGCCGCAGCCATGAGCTGACGTTCGGGCCAAACGCGTTCATCCATTAGAAAGAAGCTAACTCCCCAGGTTGCCTTGCAGAAAATCGACAAGCGCCTTGTTGACTTCCTGGGGGGCCTCCTGCTGCAGCCAGTGTCCCGCGCCGGGAATCATTTTGGTGGCGCGCAATTGCGGCACGATGTCTGGCATAGCCTCGATGATTCGGCCCATGCCAGGGATCGCCAGGCCAGTGTCCCGTTCCCCCACGAGAAACAGAGCCGGGACGTCCACATTTTTTCCATCCAAGGCTGCCTGTAGCGCCCAATTTCGGTCCAGGTTCCGGTAGTAGTTAAGCCCGCCGCGAAATCCACTGGTCTTGAAACTCTGGACAAAGACATCCAGGTCCGACTGAGTAAGCCATGGCGGCAGTTCGGCAGGAATGGGAAGCGAGTCGAGTAGACCCTGTCCGTTGGTCACCATACCAAAGGGATTCGGCGTCCTTGGGTCATCACGCGGTCCAGCCTGTCCAGATGCCGCGAAATAGATCGCGCGTAGTGTTGCGCTGACGTCTTGCTCGAATTCTTGTTCGGCAAGGCCCGGCTCATTAAAGTAATGCGTGTAAAAGACCGCAGACTCCGTTCTCGGAAACAAGCGGCTCGGCATGACCGGGGCTCTGCGCATCATGGGAACGCCCAGCGCGGCAACCGCTCGAAAGACGTCGGGCCGCAACTGCGCGGCCAGCCAAGCGATGCTGGCCCCCCAGTCCCCGCCTACGATCACCGCATCTTTGGCGTGCTCGCTTTCGACCAACGCCACCAGATCGCCAATCACATCCATCGTCGTGAAGGCCGCAACGTCCGACGGACATTCGCTGCCGCCATAACCTCGTAGGTCTGGGGCCACCGCACGAAACCCCGCCTGAGCGAGTGCCGGGAGCTGACGACGCCATACATGGGAGGTTTCGGGGAAACCGTGGCACAGCAAAACCAGAGGGCCTTTACCCAGAGCAGTCACATGCAATCGGATGCCGTTGACGTTCACATCGCGCGTTTCAAGTTCAATCATGGCGACTGTTTCTAGCAAAGATACGGAACAACTATAATATCGTAACTTATACTGTTATGGAATCGGATTTTCATGAGCTGCGACACTCGCCTTGCCCGCTTGTTGCACGTGCTGGTTCACATGGACTTGCGTGGCGGCACGACCACATCGGGAACCCTTGCCCAAATGCTGCACACCAATGAGGTCGTGGTGCGGCGGACCATGGCGGCACTGCGCACGGCCGGCATGGTCACCTCCACAGGCGGGCGCAATGGAGGGTGGACGCTGGTTAAAGCGTTGAACACCATCACAGCGCGGGATGTTTATGAAGCAATTTCCCACGGGGCTGTCTTTACCATCGGGCCGACCAACGACAATCCGGCTTGCCCAGTCGAACGCGCTGTCAATCAATGGGTCATCGATGCCATGCGCGAGGGTGAAAAGGCGCTGCTGCAGCACCTTGGCACCCGATTGCTTTCGGATGTCGCTGCGGAGATTTCCGCGAGTTAAGAACGTTTAGCTCTTCTATAGTGAACTTCCACTTCGGGTCGAAAGCAGCCCAACCGAGTCACACGCAGGGAAGAGAGACTCACAGGAGAACTCAAAGCAGCCTCATTTAATCCCCATTATTTCTCCACCCCATACCCCCCGCCCCCCGGCGTCTCCACCACAAACGTATCCCCCGCCCGCAACTCCGCCCGGCCGGCATAGCCAAGCTCTTCCCGCGAGCCATCGACCCGCTCTACCCAATTGCGGCCCGGCGCCCCCGCATCGCCGCCCGCCATCCCGAACGGCGCGATCCTACGGTTATTGGCCAGGATAGACGCCGTCATGGGCTCCAGGAACCTTATCCGGCGCGTTCCGCCGTCGCCGCCGATCCAGCGCCCCGCCCCGCCGGATCCCTTCCTGATCTCGTAGCTTTCCAGCCGCACCGGAAAACGCCATTCCAGCACCTCCGGGTCGGTCAGCCGGGAATTGGTCATATGGGCCTGCACCACGCTCGTGCCGTCGAAGCCATTGCCCGCACCGGTGCCGCCGGACAGGGTTTCGTAATACTGATATGTGCTATTGCCGAAGGTGAAGTTGTTCATGGTGCCCTGGCTGGACCCCATGATCCCCAAGGCACCGTACAGCGCATTGGTAATGCACATGGACGTCTCGACATTGCCGGCCACTACCGCGGCCGGATAGCTCGGCCGCAGCATGCTGCCTTCGGGGATCACTACCCGCAAGGGCTTGAGGCAGCCCGAATTCAAGGGGATGTCGTCGTTCACCAAGGTACGGAACACATACAGCACCGCAGCCATGCACACCGACGAGGGCGCGTTGTAGTTGCTTGCCAATTGCGGCGAGGTGCCGGTGAAGTCGATCACTGCGCTGCGCTCGCCGGCATCGATGCGAATGGCCACTTTGATGAGAGCGCCGTTGTCCATTTCGTATTCGAACTGCCCGTCGCGCAAGGCAGTGATGACGCGGCGCACGGATTCTTCGGCGTTGTCCTGCACGTGGCCCATGTAGGCCTGTACGACTTCCAGTCCGAAATGCGCCACCATGGCGCGCAATTCCTGTGCGCCTTTTTCGTTGGCGGCGATCTGCGCGCGCAGGTCGGCCAGGTTCTGCGCCGGGTTGCGCGAGGGATAGGGGCCCGAGGACAGCAGTTCCACGGTCTCGTCCTCGCGCAGACGGCCGCGCTCGACCAGTTTCCAGTTGTCCAGGCGCACGCCCTCTTCGTCTATGGTCCCGGAATCGGGCGGGACGGAGCCCGGGGTGATGCCGCCGACGTCGGCGTGGTGGCCGCGCGAACCCACGTAGAACAATACTTCCGAGCCGGCAGCGTCGAACACCGGGGTGATCACGGTGATGTCGGGCAGGTGCGTGCCGCCATGGTAGGGGTCGTTCAGGGCATAGACGTCGCCGGGGCGCATGGCGCCGGCGTTCTCGCGGATCACGGTCATGATGGACTCGCTCATCGAGCCCAAGTGCACCGGCATGTGCGGCGCGTTGGCGATCAGGCTGCCCTGCGCATCGAACACCGCGCACGAGAAGTCCAGGCGTTCTTTGATGTTGACCGAGCTGGCCGTGTTCTGCAGCGTCAAGCCCATCTGCTCGGCAATGTTCATGAACAGGTTGTTGAAGACTTCCAGCATCACCGGGTCGGCGCGGGTGCCGATGGCCTGGCGTTCGGGCAGGCGCTCGACCCGGGTCAGCACCAGATGGTTCAGGGCCGTCGCTTCGGCCTGCCAACCGGGTTCCACCACGGTGGTGGCGTTCGCCTCGGCGATCACCACGGGGCCGGCAAGCACGTCGCCCGGCCGCATGTCGGGCCTGCGGTACAGGCCGGCCCGATGCCAAACGCCGCGCGAGTAGATAGCGATGTCGTGCGCGGCCGTCAAGGCGCCATGGCGCGGCGGCAGCTCGCCGAAGCGCTCGGCCGGCGCATCGGACAGGCCCACGACCTCGACCGACACGGCCTCGACGACCAGGGGCTTGCCCGGCATCAAGAAGGCGTAGCGTGCGCTGTAGGCCGTGTCGAAGCGCTCGCGCATTTCGGCCAGCGTGCCATACGCCACGACCAGCGCAGTATCGGTGCCCTGGTAGCGCAGATGCGCTTTGCTGTGCGCTTCGATGCGCCCCGCGGCTACGCCCTGGGCCCGCAGTTCCTCGCGGCCCTGGGCCTCGAGCGCATCCAGGGCCGCGGCCAGCGCCGCCATGCCGGCCTGGTCCAGCGGCGCCTCGATAGCCTGTTCGCGCATCGCTGCCTGGTTGGCCAGCCCCATGCCGTAGGCCGACAACACGCCGGCCAGCGGGTGTATGAAGACGCGCTTCATGCCCAGGGCATCGGCCACCAGGCAGGCGTGTTGGCCGCCGGCGCCGCCAAAGGTCGCCAGCACGTAGTCGCCGACATCGTGGCCGCGCTGCACCGAGATCTTCTTGATGGCATTGGCCATGCTGCCCACGGCGATGTCGACGAAGCCCTCGGCCACGGCCTCGGGCTCGGGGCGCCGGCCGGTCTTGCGGCCGATTTCGTCGGCCAGTTCGGTGAACTCGCGCACCACGGCGTCGCGGTCCAGCGGCAGGTCGGCGTTCGGGCCGAACACCGCGGGGAAATGTTCGGGCTGTATCTTGCCCAGCATCACATTGCAGTCGGTCACGGCCAGCGACCCGCCGCGCCGGTAACTGGCGGGGCCGGGATTCGCGCCGGCCGATTCCGGGCCCACCCGCATGCGCGCGCCGTCGAAGCGCAGCAGCGAGCCGCCGCCGGCGGCCACCGTGTGTATGCTCATCATCGGCGCGCGCAGGCGCACGCCCGCCACCTGGGTCTCGAATTCGCGCTCGAACTCGCCGGCGAAATGCGACACGTCGGTGGAGGTGCCGCCCATGTCGAAGCCTATGACTTTGTCGAAGCCGGCCAGCCCAGCTGCGCGCACCATGCCCACGATGCCGCCGGCCGGGCCCGAAAGAATGGCATCCTTGCCCTGGAAGCGATGCGCATCGGTGAGGCCGCCGTTGGACTGCATGAACTGCAGGCTCACGCCCGGCATCTCGGACGCGACCTGGTCGACATAGCGGCGCAGGATGGGAGACAGGTACGCATCCACCACGGTGGTGTCGCCGCGCGAGACCAGCTTCATCAAGGGGCTGGCCTGGTGCGAGGCGCTGATCTGCGTGTAGCCGATTTCCGCCGCGATGCGCGCGATTGCCTGTTCATGCGCGGGATAGCGGTAGCCGTGCATAAGCACCACGGCCAGCGACCGCAGGCCGCGGTCGTATACCGACTGCAGCGCGCGCCGCACGCCGGCCTCGTCCAGCGGCTGCACCAGTTCGCCATGCGCGCCGAGCCGCTCGTCGACTTCCACCACCTCGGAATACAGCAACTCCGGCAGCACCACGTTCAGGTCGAACAGACGCGGCCGGTTCTGGTAGGCAATGCGCAGCGCGTCGCGAAAACCGCGGGTGATGAACAAGGCGGTGGGCTCGCCCTTGCGCTCGAGCAGCGCGTTGGTGGCCACGGTCGTCCCCATCTTGACCGCCTCGACGAGATCGGCGCCTATGGGCTCTTGCGGGGCCAGCCCCAGCAGCTCGCGCATACCCGCCACCGCCGCGTCGCGATATTGTTCGGGATTCTCGGACAGCAGCTTGTGCGTCACGATGCGGCCATCCGGCGTCCTGGCCACGATGTCGGTGAAGGTGCCCCCGCGGTCTATCCAGAATTGCCAGCGACCGTCTGCGTTGCGCGGTGTCGAATCCATGCTGATACCCTTGCCTCGTCAATTTGAATGGGCCCTGGAACACGGGCCTCTGGATGAGCCGCCCACCGGTCTTCCGCCAGCCGCCGCCGGCGCGATGAAGTCGGACTCAAGAAGGATAAGGTAAGGAAAATAATAGGGCTATCGAGTTTTTTTCCATCTTTTGTCAATAATTTCTTAACCGGATGCCAGCCGCCCGAAACGCACAGGCGCCGCATCATGGCCTATGCCGCGGCCACGCGCCACGGGCATCCGCCGCACATGCACAGGCCGCGCGGCGCTGTGGCGGCGCCGCACGCGGACTTATAATCACGGCCTGCAGCCCCCTTCCTCGCAATCCCTCCGGCAGTTCGCGCCATGCCAGCCCATTTTCAGACAGCACACTCCCATGCGGCGATTTGACGTCGTCGAACCCCTGCTCATGCTCGCCACCGTGGTGCAGTGGCTGGTGCTGGCGACGCTCGCCGGCGTGGTGATCGGCGTGGGGACCAGCCTGTTCCTGCTGCCCTTGTTCTACCTGACCGGCAAATCGGCCGCCGTGCCGCTGTGGGCGCAGATGATCCTGCTGCCGGCGGGCGGCCTGGCCAATGGCCTGCTGCTGTTCTACGGATACCGCGCCAACACGACGAGGCTGAAGGATTCCGTGTTCGCCGCCGTGCACGACCAGGGCGGCAAGATGCCGTTCAAGACCTGCATCATCAAGCCGCTGGCTGCCCTTATCACCCTGTCCTGCGGGGGCTCGGCGGGCAAGGAAGGGCCCTGCTCGCACATCGGCGCCTCGCTCGCGGCAGGCATCGGCCATGTGCTGAAGCTGAACCCCGAACTGCAACGCCGCATCGTCGCCTGCGGCGTCAGCGCGGGTTTCGCCAGCGTGTTCGGCACCCCCATCGCGGGGGCCATCTACGGCGTGGAAGTCCTGGCCATAGGCCGCATCCGCCACGATTTCCTGTTTCCCGCCATCATCGCCGGCATCACTTCGTTCCAGGTCAGCAAGTGGCTGGGCATACCCTACCAGTACTATCACATCCCTTCGCTGCCGACCTTCTCGGAACTGCTGTTCATCGAAACCATCGCCATAGGCATGATCTGCGGCCTGGTCGCGTGGCTCTTCGTCGACTTGATCCATTTCAGCCGCAATCTGTTCCAGCAACTGCGGCTGCGCTTCGGCATCTGGCCGCCGCTCATGCCGCTGGCCGGAGGCATCTTGCTGGCACTATTGATCCTGGCCATTCCCACCGACTACCTGGGCCTGAGCCTGCCGCTCATGGACCGCGCCCTCTCGGGCGAGCCCATGCCGTACCTGGGCTTCCTGTGGAAGAGCCTGCTGGTGGCCATTACGCTGGGCTCGGGCTTCTATGGCGGGATAGTCACCCCGCAGTTCGTGATCGGCGCCATCACCGGCAGCGCCTGCGCGCACCTGCTGGGCATCAGCCCGGCGCTCGGCGCAGCCGTCGGCCTGGTTGCGGTAGTGGCGGCGTCATCCAACACGCCGCTGGCCGCCATCCTGATGGGTGTCGAACTGTTCGGCGGACTGGTGGGCGCCATCTACGTGGCCGGCGCCGCCATCGCCGCCTATCTCATCATCGGCCACCGCAGCGTCTACCCTGACCAGCGCCTGGCATACTCGAAATCGTCGTGGCTGAAAGTGGTGCCCGACATGCCGGTCGGCCAGGAAAAAGCGCACCTGTCGTACGGGTTGCTCAGATGGTGGAAGCGGCGCTGAAGCGCCGCCCCCGAGGCTGGCCCGCTACGACGGATGCGCCGCGGCTTGCGCTTTTTGCGCTTGCGCGGATTTGACATGCAAGGGCGGGCAGCCCTTCATGCATGCCTTGTCTTTCACGTCGGGACGTGGATCGGAAATGAACCCGTCGCGATTCGGCATCTTGACCGCCATCAGCGACTTGGCATCGAGCGTGCTGTCTTCCTTGACCAGCCCGTTCAGGTACAGCACATACCCCGCCACGGCATAGACCTGGCTGTCGCTAAGCGATTCCGGGGCGGTCATCGGCATCGCGCGGCGTATGTAGTCGTACAGCGTCGTCGCGTACGGCCAGTAGCTTCCCACCGTCTTGATCGGCTTGGCATTGGCCAGCGTGCCCTGGCCGCCCTGCAGGCGGTCGCCCATGCCGCCCTCTCCCTTGGCGCCATGACAGGCCGCGCAACTGCTGTCGAATATCTTCTTGCCTTCCAGCACGGTGCCGCTGCCCGCCGGCAGATTCTTGCCATCGGGCGCGATGTCGATGTACCAGCCGGCCACCTGTTGCGGCGTGGCGGCCTGGCCCAAGCCGTAGCGGTGGGGATGCACGGGGCCGGCCGCCAGTGCGGCGGTGGCCGGCAGCGCCCCCGCCAGGCTGCACAGCAAACGGCGCGACAGGTGCCAAGCGGGGCGATGTTCAGGCGTACGCATTGGTGATCTCCCCGTTTTCGGCAATGCGCCAAGGCGTCATTGCATTATTGTGATATGTGCCGTTCAGGCTCCGGAGCCGCACCAGTTCTTCGAGCGAGGGCTGCACATAGCCGGTTTCATCGGTGGCGCGGCTGACGATGACTGCCGGCTTGCCATCCCACTTCCAGGGGAACCGGAAGCGCGTCAAGGCCTTGGAAAAAATGGGTAGCTGCAATTCGGCCCGGTGCCAGTTGCGGCCGCCGTCCACGGACACATCTACGTGGCGGATCTTTCCATGGCCGCTCCAGGCAATGCCGCGGATTTCACAGAAACCCTCGGGAATGCGCTGCCCACCCGAGGGCGCGGTAATGATGGACTTGGCTTCCATGTAGAAGGTGAATTGGCGCGCCTTGCCGTCGGCCTGCAGGTCGGTGTACTTGGAGGTTTCTTCGCGCGAATAGGCCGGGGCATCCACCACGTGCAGGCGGCGCAGCCACTTGACGTTCATATTGCCCTCGAAGCCCGGCACCAGCAGGCGCAGCGGGTAGCCTTGTTCGGGCCGCAGGCGCTCGCCGTTCTGGCTATAGACCAGCAAGGCATCGTCGAGGCATTTTTCCATGGGGATGCTGCGCGTCAAGGCCGCGGCATCGGCGCCTTCGGCGACCACCCACTTGGCGCCGGGCTTGATCCCGACTTCCTCGAATACCGTCTTGAGGGGCACGCCCGTCCATTCGGCGCAACTGACCAGCCCGTTGGCCTGGGCGGCGGTCTTGCCATGCACGCCATAGCCCGGATTGCCGGAACATTCCAGGAAATGGATCCGCGATACGGACGGAAAGCGGCGCAGGTCTTCCATGGTGAATAGCCAGGGCTTCTCGACCATGCCGTGGATCATCAGCCGGTGCAAGGCCGGATCGATGGCCGGCACGCCGCCATGGTGCCGCTGGTAGAACAGGCCATTGGGCGTGATGATGCCGTCCAGGTCCTCCAAAGGAGAGCGCGCCGACGACGACCAATACTGCTTGTCGGTGGGGCGCACATCGAGCGCCACGTCTTTTTCGAACGGCGAGGGCATGCCGTACGGGTGTTTGTCGATGGGCTTGCCGGGCGTCTTGGTCCAGGGCGGCACATCGGGCGGATACTCGGGCTTGGGCTGCGCCGGGGCAGCCGCCGCCGGGGCAGGCTCGCCCTGGCCGAAAGCATTGGTGGCCACCGAGGCCACGGCCCCCGCCAGCACGCCCCCCGCATGCCGGAGAAAGCGCCGCCGCTTCATTTCTTCGTCCGCGACGGATGCCGCGGAATCATCGAACTGCACCAGGGTATCGGACTCCATGCCTGCCTCCCAACAAGATAAGCGAATACCGAAACCGTTGCCCGGCCGCCGACAGCGCCGGGCAACGGGACGAAACACTTGAAGCAGGCAACTGCGGCCTCTATGCTTCAACATGCAAGCTGGCGCCGTATCTCGGAAATTCGCATCCCTCAATTTCATGATGGGCACGAACTTCCGGGACACGACATTCGGGCATTATTCGGCGCATCGGCGCCGGCGTATTCCACGCGGTTCAATATGCCGTATGTCTATATTTTTTCCAGAATACTACTGCCAACAGGCATATACAACAGCACGCCCGGCCACGGCGGCAAGATCGCCGCAAGCGGCGCCGCGGCCGGTAATTCGACGCCCGGGCAGCCATTTACGTACGAGAAAACCCGCTGTATTTATTAGCTTAAAAATACTATAAAATTTTCCGCATCACCTTCGTCTTTTTCTATCGGGCAGGCCCCCTCCACCATGCCGAAAATCCAGCAATTCCCTTTTGTTTCCGTTTCCGGCACGCCCGAAAAACGCGGGCGGTCGTATGGGCGGCAAGCCGCCGACCGCATCGCCAAGAGCGCGGCCATGTATGGCCAGACATTGGCCTCGCTGGGCTACGGCTCGGCGGCGCGCAGCCGGCTCATCAAGGATTTCGCGCGCGACATCGAAAGCTTCGCCCCGCACTATATTGAAGAGATGCACGGCATCGCCAAGGGCGCCAAGGTGCCCTTCGAAGACATAGTCATGATCAACGCGCGCACCGAGGTGGTAGCCAAGGCGCGCGCCGAAAAGGACCAGGCCGCCGAACTCGAGCCGGACGATGGCTGCACCGGGGCGCTGATCCTGCCCGGCCGTTCGGCCAACGGCAAGCTGATCCATGGACAGAACTGGGACTGGCGCGCCGAATGCGCCGAAACCTCCATCGTGCTGCGCGTGCATAACGACGACGGGCCCGACTTCCTCACCTTCGTCGAGGCGGGTGGCCTGGCGCGCAGCGGCCTGAACAGCGCGGGCATTTCCATTACCGCCAATTACCTGGAATCCGAACGCGACTTCAAGCAAGTCGGGGTGCCCCTGTCCTTGATCCGCCGCAAAGTGCTGGAACAGCAGCACTTCGCGCTGGCCATCAAGGCCGTGGCCGCCACGCCCAAGTCCTGCTCCAACAACATCATGCTCGGCATGGCCGAAGGCTTCGGCATCGATTACGAATGCGCCCCCGACGAGGCGTTTCCGGTGTATCCGGACGCCGACGACCTCATCGTGCACGCCAACCACTGGATCAACGCGACGGCCTTGTGCAAGCTGCGCGACACCGGCCGGGCCAGCATGCCCGAAAGCGCCTACCGCGACTGGCGCGTGCGCCGCTTGCTCAATGAAAAGCCGGCGCTCACGATGGACGACCTGAAGCGCGCGCTGTTCGACGACTTCGGCGCTCCTTATTCGGTATGCCGGCCTCCGCGCCCGGGCAGCCATGCCAATCTTTCGGCATCGGTCGCCATGGTGGTCATGGAGCCCGCCTCCGGCGTCATGGACGTCGCGCCGCTGCCGGCACAAAACCGCATATTTACCCGCTACAGCCTCACGGCAGACCCGGAACTGGTCCCGTATGGTTCCGCCCAGCCGAAACCCCGCAGCGCATCCCGGAGTAAAAAACCATGAAGACCTCTTCCCTGCTGGCGGCGGCCGCCGCCCTGACACTGGGCGCCGCAGCCGGCGCCGCCACGGCGCCCTCTACCCTGCGCATCTCCATCACCGCGGACATCCGTTCCAGCGACCCCGGGGTCAACCGCGACAGCAACAGCGACGCCGTGGTCATGCAGGTGGTCGAAGGCCTGGTGGCCTATGGCGAAGACGCCACGGTGCGGCCGCTGCTGGCCAAGTCGGTAGACATCAGCCCCGACGGCAAGACCTATACCTTCAAGCTGCGCCAGGGCGTGAAGTTCCAGAACGGCGCGCCCTTCAGCTCGGCCGACGTGCTCTGGACCTGGCAGCGCGACATGGATCCCAAGACCGGCTGGCGCTGCCGCAGCGCCTTCGACGGGCGCGACGGCGCCAAGGTAACGGGCGTGGACGCCCCCGACCCGGATACCGTGGTGTTTCACCTGGCCCAGCCGAACGGCCTGTTCCTGACCTCGCTCGCCCGCGTCGATTGCGGAGGCACCGGCATCCTGCAGAAAGCCTCGGTCAAGCCCGACGGCACCTGGGACAAGCCCATAGGCACCGGCCCCTTCGCCTTCACCGAATGGAAGCGCGGCCAATACGTGCGGCTGACCCGCTACGCCGGCTATGCCAACCCGCCGGGCAAGTCCGACGGCTACACGGGTTCCAAGCGCCCGCTGGTCGATGAGGTGCGCTTCATGGTCGTGCCCGATGCGTCCACCGCCAAGGCGGCCCTGCAGCGCGGCGACATCGACATCATCGACGACCTGCCCGACAGCGACGCGGCAGTGCTGGAAAAAGTGCCCGGCATCAAGGTCGCCCACGCTCCCGTGCTCAGCATGTCGGGCCTGCTGATGCAGACCCGCGATCCGCTGTTGTCCAACGTCAAGCTGCGCCAGGCCATCGCCCACGCCATCGACGACAAGCAGCTCGTGGAGGCGGTTTCCTATGGCCTGGCCCAGCCCAACAATTCCATCGTGCCCAAGGCCTCGTCCTACTATGGCCCTGTGCAGCAAAAGGGCTGGACGTACGATCCGGCGCTGTCGCACAAGCTGCTGCAGGAAGCCGGCTACAAGGGCCAGACACTGACGCTGATGGCCACCAAGCGCTTTCCGCAGACATACCAGGCGGCCGTGCTGCTGCAGGCCATGCTGCAGGCGGCGGGCATCAACACGCGGCTGGACGTAATGGAATGGGCCGCCATGCTGGACCGCTACAACACCGGCAAATACCAGCTCATGTCCTTCCCGTACTCGGCGCGCATGGACCCCGCCCTGAGCTTCGATTCGGTGACCGGCGACAAGACCAGGCAACCGCGCAAGGTCTGGGACAACCCGCAAGCCAGCAAGCTGCTGAAAGAGGCCGACCTGGACGTCGACCATGCCCAGCGCCAGAAGATCTTCGACCAGTTGCACCAGATGTTCATCGCCGATGCGCCCATGGTGCCGCTGTACAACCCGGTGGACATCGTCGCCTACCGCAGCGACATCAAGGGCTATCGGCCCTGGGCGGTGAAGGCGCCGCGGCTGTGGGAAGTGGAGAAGACCGCGAAATAATCCGATGCTCGCCGCGACGCGCCGGCAGCGCGTCGCGGCATCTATGTCTCACAGGGCCAAACCAGCCAGGCGGCACCGATGCGTCACAGCGTAAAGCCGGCCAGGCGGCATCGTGGGCGCTGGCGCGCGCTCAGGCGTCCTGGTTGATGTGCGCCGCAATGATCTTGCGCAGGCGCGCCGCGTCGCGCGCCTCGATGGCCTCGACGATCTGGAAATGCTCGCGCGCCGACTGCTCGATGCGCGCGCGCGTCCACCACTGGGTGGCGGGCGCCGAGGGCGCGCGGCCGCGCATATCCTCGATCAGGCTTGCCAGCTCGCGGTTGGAACAAATGTCGTACATGGCCGAGTGAAAGGCCAGGTTGACCTCGTATTGGTCGAGCAAAGTGCCTTCGTGCAGCAGTCCCGCGAAGCGTTCGGCCAGCGCGCGCAAATTCTTGATGCGGGCCTGCGTGGCATGGGCGACCAGGTCCGCCGCGGCGCCCGTCTCCAGCATGACGCGTATGTCGCGGATCTCGTCCTGGCGCTGCTGGCTCATGGCGTAGACGTGATAGCCGCGATTGGGAATATGCTCGATCAGGCGCTTGTGCACTAGTTGGTCGAGCGCGCGCCGCACATCGAGCCGCTTGGCCTCGTAGCGTTCCTGCATGTCTATCTGCTTCAGCCAGGCGCCCGCCCCGTAATTTCCGGACTGTATGTCATGGGCGATGCGGTCGGCCAGGCTGGACTGGCCTGCCGTTTTTTTCTTCGGCATGAGGCGCGCTCCTCCCTTCAAGCCCTGGCGTCGGATCAGGCGGACGGCGCGTCGCTGCCGTCCGCTGGCAGGCGCCAGCGCAGTCTTACTCCGCCGTCTGCAGTCGATTCCAGAGCCGGGATCGCCGATAGCAGGGTGCGCGTGTATGCATCGCGCGGCCGCCCGAAAATCTCGTCGCGCGTGCCCTGCTCGACGATGGCGCCCTCGCGCATCACCACGACCCGGTCGGCGACCTGCTCGACCACGCCCAGGTCGTGGCTGATGAACAGGCACGAAAAACCGTGGCGTTCCTGCAGCCTGGCGAACAAGTCCAGCACCTGGGCGCGCACCGTCACATCCAGCGCCGACACGGGCTCGTCGGCGATCACGAACGACGGCCGGCGCACCACGGCCCGCGCGATCGCCACGCGCTGGCGCTGGCCGCCCGAAAGCTCGTGCGGATAGCGCCGGGCATAGTCGCCGCCCAGGCCGACCTCTTCCAGCACCTCTCGCACCCTGTCCCGCTTTGCGGCGGCGTCGAGCTGCGTGAAAGGACGCAAGCCCTCGCCCACCTGCTGCCCTATGGTCATGCGCGGATCCAGCGACGAATAAGGGTCCTGGAACACCATCTGGCAGTTCAGGCGATAGTCCGTCCAGCCGGGGCCGTGGCGATCCACCGGCCGCCCCTGGAACAGGATCTGCCCGCCGCGAGGCGCCAGCAGGCCGGCTATCGCGCGGCCCAGCGTCGTCTTGCCCGACCCCGAACCGCCCACCACCGCCACCACCTCGCCGGGCCGCACGTGCAGGTCGATGCCGCGCAGCGCATGCACCGGCGCGCTGCGCGAGAACAGGCGGCTGCGGCCGCGATATTCCACTTGCAGGCCCCGCACTTCGACGATCGGCTCCGCGGCCGGTTCCGGGCGCGCCGGGCGGGGCCGCGGCATGGCGTCGAGCAGCTTGCGAGTGTAGGGATGGCGCGGGTGCGCGAGGATGTCCGCGGTCGCGCCCGTTTCCAGGACCTTGCCGCCCTGCATGACCACCATGCGTTCGGTGTAGCGCGCCACCATCGGCAGGTCGTGGCTGATCATCAGCACCGCCGTGCCGTGCTCGCGCGTCAGGCCCACCATCAACTCCATCACGTCGCGCTGCACCACGGCATCCAGCGCGGTGGTGGGTTCGTCGGCGATCAGCAGCGCCGGCTCCAGCAACATCACCGAGGCCAGCATCATGCGCTGGCGCATGCCGCCCGAGAATTCGTGCGGCCACGCCCGCAGCGCCGCGGCCGGATCGCGGATGCCCACGCGCGCCAGCATGTCCAGCACGCGCTCGCGGCGAGCCGCGGCGTTCAAGTCCTTGCGATGCAGCTCCAGGCCTTCTTCCAGCTGGCGTCCTATGGTCATGGACGGATTCAGCGAAGTCATGGGCTCCTGGAACACCATGCCGATGCGCGCCCCGCGCAAGCGGCGCAGCGTACGTGCATTGGCGCGCGTCATGTCGACACCGTCGAACAGGATGCTGCCTGCCGCGCGCACCAGGGGCGGCGGCGTCAGGCCGACGATGGCGCGCGCCACCTGGGTCTTGCCGCTGCCCGACTCGCCCACGATGCCCAGCATCTCGCCGGGCGCGATATCGAAGGACACGTCGCTGACGATTTCCCGGCCGCCCGCGCCGACGCTCAGGGACAAATGCGAGACCGAGACCAGCGGCTTCATTGGGAACCTCGCATGCGCGGATCGAGCCTGTCGCGGATCGCGTCGCCCAGCAGGTTGATGCCCAGCAGCGCCACGGCGATGCACAGGCCGGGCAGGATCGACAGATAAGTGGCCTGGGCCATGAAGGGCCGCGCGGCGGCCAGCATATTGCCCCAGGTGGGCGCCGGCGGCGGCACGCCCAGCCCCAGGAAGGACAGCGCGCTCTCGGCCAGGATGGCCCAGCCGAACATCGAGGTCGCCAGCACCGTCAGCGGCGCCAGGCAATTGGGCAGCACGTGGCGGCACATGGTGTAGAGCTCGGAATTGCCCATCACGCGCGAGGCCTCGATGAATTCTTTTTCTCGCAGAGACAGCACCGAGCCGCGCACCACGCGCGTCACCGAAGGCGTGTACGCCAGGCCCAGCGCGAAAATGATGCCGTATTCGTTGGCCCCCAGCACGGCCAGCAGCCCCAGCGCCAGCAGCAGGCCCGGAAACGCCAGCAGCGCGTTATTGAAAGCCATGATGATGCGATCGGTCCAGCCTCGCACGAAGCCCGTCACCACGCCGATGACGGTGCCGGCGACGACGGCGAAAGTCACCGTCAGCAGGCTGATCCAGACGCTGATGGACGCCCCCGCCAGCAGCCGCGACAGCTCGTCGCGGCCGAACTCGTCCGTGCCCAGCAGGAATTGCGCGCCGGGCGGCTTCAGGCGCGCCGCGAAGTTGATCTGCAAGGGATTGTGCGGCGTCCAGAGCACGCCCATCACGGCGGCGGCCACCACCAAGGCCACGATGGCGCCGCCCACCAGCGCATTGGCTGCGATGCGGCGCCTCATTCCGCCGCCACCCTGGGGTCGAACAGCGGATAGCAAAGATCGATCACGAGATTCACCGCCACATATATCACCGCCACGAACAGCAGGCAGCCCTGTATCACCGGATAATCGCGCGAGAAAATCGCGTCCACCAGCAGCCGGCCCAGGCCGGGTATGGTGAACACGGTTTCGACTACCGCGATGCCGCCCAGCAAATGCCCCATCACCAGGCCGATCAGCGTCCAGGTCGGGCCGAAGGCATTGCGCAGCGCGTGGCGCATCAGCACCGTGGTTTCGGACAGCCCCTTGGCGCGGGCATGCGTGATGTAGTCCAGCCCCAGCACTTCCAGCGTGCTGGCCCGCGCCATGCGCATCAGCACCCCGATTTCGTGCAGGAACAGGGTCAGCACCGGCATGGCCAGGTACAGCAGGCCGGCCTTCCAGTCGGCGCTTATCGACACATAGCCCACCACCGGCAGCCACTGCAGCTTCAGGCCGAACAGGATGAGCAGCAGCAGGCCCATCCAGAACGTGGGAATGGACACCAACAAGGTGGCCGTGCCCACCAGGAAGAAGTCGGGCGCGCGATTCTGCTTCCAGGCCGCGATCATGCCCACGGGCACCGCCACCAGGCTGGCGAAGAACACGGCGGCCACCACGATCTGCGCGCTGACCAGGAAGCGGCTCCAGACCAGTTCCAGCACCGGCTGGCCGGTGCTGATGGACACGCCCAGGTCGCCGTGCAGCATATGCCGCAGCCAGATGCCGAACTGCGTCGCCAGGCCCTGGTTCAGGCCCATGCGCGCGCGCAGGTCGGCGAGGCTGGCCGGCGTCGCCAGGTCGCCCAGCAGCAATTGCGCGGGGTCGCCGGGTATCAGGCGGATCAGCACGAACACTGCTACCGACACGATCAGCAGCGTCGGTATGGCCATGACTATCCGCGACATTACGAAACGCAGCATGGATGCTCCAGTGTCGTGTCACCATGCCGCCGTGCGAGAAGCGCCGGCATCACATGCCGGGCCGCCGGGCGACGCGCGGCCACCAGTCCGCAGCCACCACGCCCGGCGCCCGCTCTCGAAGCCACTTCAGGCGCCACTTCCAGGCCGGCTTCCATTGCCGCCCGCGCGCCGCGCCCGCAATGCCGAGGCCAGGAAATCCTGGATCTCGCCGACGCACTTCATGCCATCGTGCGACACGTTCTCGACGACATCCAGTGTCACCGCCACGCCTGCGTTCTCGAAAGAACGCTTCAGCGTCTGCAGGCGCTCGGGGCGCGTGCGTCCGGCGTCGTTGGCGCCCGGCATATAGAACTTGCCGCCGGGCTGGTGCGTGATTTCCCAGGTTTCGATGTCCGCCTTGCCGACGATCATGTGCACCGCCACCCGGCGCAACGCATCGAGATCGAGCGCCTTGCCGAAGCGCGCCTGCATATCGCGTACCCCCACCCACCAGTCGCGTTCGGGGTCCAGCAGCGTGACCGAGCCCGGCGCGCCGATAGATGCCGCCCATAGACGTTCCGGATGCAGCAGCGTGAACCGGTTCACGAACTGGCCGCCGCCCGAATAGCCGCAAAGCGCAAAACGGCCGAAGTCGCACTGGAATTTCTCGGCGACCTCGTCGACCATGCCCAGCAACACTTCGTCGTAGCGGATATCGCCTTCGCGCAGTTGCTTGAAGCCGTCGCGGTTGCCGTCGCCTAGCACGCCTACCGGAAACAGCGGGCACAGCACCATGCAGTCATTCCAGCGCGCGAATTCGGCGAAGGCGTCGCGATATTCCACGAACGAGCGGCCGGTGCCGTGCACGAACACGACCAGTTCCATGGGCTGCGCCGCCTGCGCGATGCGCGGCGGCACGTAGGTGCAGTAGGAAAACCGCGGGTCGCCGCGCGCCGCGAAAATCGTGCTGGGCCCGAAATCGTACATTGCCCGTGCGCGGGAATCGTCGGTTTGCAGCGTGTCGGTCGGTGTTGCCGGCATGTGATTCCTCCGTGGCCTTGCGGGATCGGGCAAGGCGTATACGAAACAAGCGGGTCAGTGGCGGTGGCGCCGCCAGCTTGCGGCCAGTCGTCGGCCCGCATCGATATTCGAATAAATTGGCGCCAATTTTAGATACGCCGAAGTTGCGGGACAAGCGGGGTAATCCCTAGGGAATTGCGGTCGCCCAAGCGCGCGTTGCGCGCGTCAATCCAGCGCCAGGTCGGCCGCCGCCACCGCATGCAGCGTGGTCGTGTCGAAGACCGGCACCGGGCTGTCCTGCTGCCCTACCAGCAGCATGATTTCCGTGCACCCCAGGATGATCGCCTCGGCCCCTTGCGCGGCAAGCTCGCGCATCACCTGACGATAGGCCTCGCGCGAAGCGGGTTCCGCACGCCCCTGCACCAGTTCTTCGTAGATGATGCGGTGCACCGCCTGCCGGCCCTGCGCATCGGGCGTCAGCACCTGCAGGCCATGCTCGCGCTGCAGCCTGCCCTTGTAGAAATCCTGCTCCATGGTGAAGGCGGTGCCCAGCAGGCCCACCCGGCGCAGGCCCGCCTCTTTGATGCGTTGCGCGGTCGGATCGGCGATATGCAGCAGCGGTATGCCCACGGCCCGCTGCACCTCGTCGGCCATCTTGTGCATGGTGTTGGTGCAGATCACCAGGAACGAAGCGCCGCCCCGCTCCAGGCGCCCGGCCGCCTCGATCATCTTGCGCGTCGCCCCGTCCCAGTCGCCCGCATGCTGCAGCGCCTCGATCTCGGCGAAATCGAAGGACCACATCAGGCAGCGCGCCGAGCTCACCCCGCCCAGCCGCTCGCGCACGCGCCGGTTGATGATGCGGTAATACTCGAGCGAGCTTTCCCAGCTCATGCCGCCGATCAGGCCGATGATTTTCTGATTCACTACCCGAGTCTCCGTGGATTGTCGCTGGCTACGCCCGGCCCCGACGCCTCGGGGCTGCGACAGCTACCGCAAAGAATATAGCAGCCCGCGCACCGAACCGAACATGCCCATCAAGGCCCGCTGGCGCCAGCCTCTCACCACATTGCCAGGAATAGCTTTCGCGGCTGTCCGGCGCAGGACGCAAAACCATAGCGCTGATAGAACCGCGCCGCCGCCGCATTTTTGGCGTCCACCACAATGCCCGCGCTGCCAACGCGCAAGGCCGCCTGGCGTGCACGCATGACCGCATCGGCCAGCAGGATACGGCCCAAGCCTTGGGATTGCATATCCAAGCGCACAGCTAAACGGCCCAGGCGCGTGACCGGAATCTGCCTCGGATAACGATGAGCTATTTTTTGTGGCAGGTCTTCGATTACCACCAACGCGGACGACAAGGCGTAAAACCCGAGAATAGAGTCGGCGGTAATGTCCTGGAGCCCGGCATCCCGCCATTCCTGCGCTGTCCGCTGCGTGTCCGGAACCGCTACCATCGTGCGGGAAATGCCCTTGGCTTGATGCTGCAGCGCAGTTTGCCTGAGCCACGTATCGAGCGCCGCGACGCCGCAGTCAAACCCGTTTCGATCGTGGCCGCCAGTCAATTGCTCCAGTTTGATCATTGCGTCGCGCCGTGTAGTCGTCCAGCGCCGCCTTCAGATGCTTGTTGGGCGGCAAGGGGTTTTCAAGAGCCGCAAGCAAGCCTTCGGCCCCACGCGCGGACAGGCGTATTACCCGTTCCTGCTCGATGATGCGCTCGGCCTCGCGCAGCGCGCTCTGGACGATGAACTGGTTTACCGTCGACCCGATCATACCCGCCGCCGTCTCCAATGTTTCCTGCACCGAGACAGATACGCGCGCGGTAATTCGTCCACGGTCTTGGGCGCCAGTCGTCATCTCGTGCTCCGTTCACATTACGGCTTCGATTATACAGAATGGTGCCATTCTGGCACCATTCTCTTACCGCCCCGGCTCGAAAGCCTGCTGCACCTGCGCCGGCGCGGTGATGCCGTTGGAGATCAGCAGTTGCGCCAGCACCCGCGCTTTCTGCGGATTCAGGTCCAGGGACGCGACGAAGCCCAGCTTGTCGTCGTCGACTTCGACGTTGCGCGCCACGAAGCCGGAATAAGCCCGGGTCGAGCGCACCACCACCAGGCCCAGACGCACAGCGCGTTCCATGGCGTCCAGCGCCTGCTTCGAGGTATTGCCGTCGCCCACCCCGGCCAGCACGATGCCCTTGGCGCCGTCGGCCACGGCATGCTCGATCTGCGACACGCCCATATTGCTGTGCGAGTAGATGATGTCCACGCGCGGCAGGCTGTCGCCGGCCGGCAGGGCGTAGGGCTTGCCGTGCCACGGCGCGGGCGGCGGCGCCACGTAGCGCACGCCGGCGGGGTCGGCATAGCCGACCGGCCCGGTATTGGGCGACATGAAGGTCTGGACGCTGGAGGTATTGGTTTTCGTGGCGCCGCGGGCGCTTTCTATGGTGTCGTTCATGACGATCAGCACACCCCGGCCGCGCGTGGCGGGGCTGGCCGCGACCTCGACCGCCTCGTACAGATTGCGGGGGCCGTCGGCGCTGATCGCGGTCGACGGACGCATGGCGCCGGTCAGGACCACGGGCAGGCCGGTACGCAGCACTTCATCCAGGAAGAACGCGGTTTCTTCCATGGTGTCCGTGCCATGCGTGATGACCACGCCATCGGCCTCGTGGTGTTCGGCGATGCGCTGGATCCTGCGCGCAAGCTTCATCCACACCTGGTCGTTCATGTCCTGGGAACCTATGGACGCGATCTGCTCGGCGCTGATGCGCGCCAGCCCGGCCAGGCCCGGAACCGACTCGAGCAGTTGCGCCGCACTGACTTCACCGGCGTTGTAGCCCGTGGCGGAGCGGGTGTCGGCCGTGCCGGCGATGGTGCCGCCGGTGGCCAGCACGATGATGTGCGGCAGCCCGCGGGCCGGGGCGCTGCCCTCGGACGCGTTCCCGGCGCTGGCCGTGGCCGGGCCGCCTCCGGCCGTGGCGCCCGACGCACTGCCGCACATCGCCGCCATGGCAATGCCTATGCCCGCACACAGGGCCATGGCCCGCTGGCCGGCCTGCCAGAATCGGCTGGAAATCGCGTATTCCATGAAATCCCCTGGTTGATGTACGGATGCGCACGGCATGCCCCCGATTTTACGGGGCGTCTTCGAATCCGTGGCGTTTCTGTGGAGCATGATTTATACTGTACATATATACAGTAATACGGAGCCACGCCATGCAAACCGCCACGATCAAGGGCCGGGGCAGCCTCTCCAACAAGACGCCTCGCTTCGAAGCCCTGCAGCGCGAAGCCGTCGACGACGACTGGGCGCCGGGCGAACCCGGCGACGCCCCCAGGCGCCCCACTACAGTGGCGGTCGAACAGGCCAAGTCCATCATTTCCCACAACAGCTCGCCCGACATCTACTTCGACCAGTCCATCAACCCCTACCGGGGCTGCGAGCACGGCTGCGTCTATTGCTACGCGCGGCCCACCCATGCCTACCTCAACCTGTCCCCGGGGCTGGATTTCGAAACCCGCCTGTACGCCAAGCAGAACGCGGCCGAACTGCTGCGCAAAGAACTTTCCAGCCCCTCCTACGTGCCCAAGCTGATCGCGCTCGGCGCGAACACCGACCCCTACCAGCCCATAGAACGGCGCCTGCGCATCACCGGCGCCATCCTGGCCGTACTCGAAGAATTCAATCACCCGGTGGCCATCACCACCAAGTCGGCCTCGGTCACGCAAGACCTGGACCTGTTGGCCCGCATGGCCTCCAAGGGCCTGGCGCGGGTATTCATGTCCATAGGTTCGCTCGACGGCGACATCGCCCGCACGCTAGAACCGCGCGCCAGCGCCCCCGGCGCGCGCATGCAGGCCATACGCAAGCTCAGCGAAGCCGGCATTCCCACCGGCGTCATCGTGGCGCCCGTCATCCCGGCCCTGAACGACTGCGACATCGAAAAAATCCTCTTCGGTGCGCGCGACGCAGGCGCGCAAGACGCCGCCTACAACGTGCTGCGCCTGCCGCTCGAAGTCGCCGACCTGTTCCGCGAATGGCTGTTGCGGCACTACCCCCTGCGGGCGGCCCACGTCATGAACCTGGTCAGGCAAATGCGCAGCGGCAAGGAATACGACTCCGATTTCCGCACCCGCATGCGCGGCAGCGGCGCTTATGCCGAGCTGATCCGGCAACGATTCCGCCGGGCCTGCGCCCAGGCTGGCCTGAACCAGCGGCGCACGCTGCTGCGCACCGATCTCTTTGTCCGGGCGCAAGCGCCCCAGCCGGCGCGGCGCCAGGCTGCCGAACGCCGGTCGCCGCCATACCGGGCCGCGGCGCCGCGCGTGGCCGAAGCAAGCCCTCAATTGACGCTGTTCTGACCACGCCGGCATTCCGGCCGCGCCGGCAAGCATGGCGCCGGCAAGCCATCATTCGCCGTAATGGTATGCCGCCGCCATAGCGCGCCAGGTCCTATCATGAAGACACCATGCCCATGGCGCCTTCCGCCGCGGCCCCGCCTGCTGCGCGCGTCCGGCGCACAGGGCTTTCGTCTCTTTCGATCCGGAAACCCAAATGGCCTATCCTTCCTTTTTCGACGCCGCCAGAACCATCACCATGCAGGACCCTCTGGCCGCGCTGCTCGGCGCCGCCGACCAGGGCATCATCCGCTACACGTATGCCGACGTGGTCAAGCTGGCCGGGCATTCCTGCCCCACCGTGGCCGGCGCCTACCTCATGACGCTCAAGGCCCTGGAAAAACTCTACGGCGACACGCTGCCGCAACGCGGCGAAATCAAGGTGGAATTCCGCGACGCGCAGCAAGACGGCGTCACGGGCGTCATCGCCAATGTCGCCAGCTACATCACGGGCGCCACCACCGACAACGGCTTCAAGGGCCTGGGCGGCCAGTACGACCGGCGCAACCTGCTGTTCTTCAACGTGCCCATGGACGGCGAAATCCGCTACACGCGCACCGACACCGGCGCCAGCACTACCGTGGACTACCACCCCGAACTCGTCCCGTCCGTGCCCACGATAAGAAGCCTGCTGCCCAGGGTTGCCGGCGGCTATGCCAGCGACGAAGACAAGCGCGATTTCGCGGCCGGCTGGCAAGACCGCGTGCGGCGCATCCTGGAACAGGCCAACGATCCGCGGCTGGTGGTCGCTTCGTAGGCAGAAGCCGGCAAGCGGCGGCCCGGGCCGGGGTAGCCGGGCTATAGCAGCGGCAGCAGGGCCGCCGCCGGGCTGCGCTTGACCCGGCCTTCATGCGGGTTTGCAATCAAAACAGCAAGCGCGTCAAGAGGACAAGGCGCGAAGCCGGAGCACAATACAAAAAGCGCGGCAAGACGAAGCCACGCTGTCACCTTTTTTTGCGAATCCGTATCAGCCCTTTGCCTGCGCCGCCATACAGGCCAGCATCGCCTCTCCGAGCGCCGTATCGCCCTGCGCGATCAGCGCCTTGCCGGCGCCCTCCAAGTCGCGCGCCCCGCGGTTCTGGCTGAGCTTGAATTTGCCGGCCAGCCGCGTGATCTCGATCTCCAGCCCCACAATCGCCCGCAGCATGGAATCGATGAAATCCGCCGGGCTGTCGGTCATCTTCCAGGGCACCGGCTGCGATGCCTCGTGCGTGCGCGTCAGGCGCGCCACCAGGCCGCGCACGAAGCTTTCGTCGTCGCGCACCGTAACCTTGCCGTGCGCGTGCACCACCATGTAGTTCCAGGTCGGCACCGATTTGTGGAACTCATGCTTGCTGGGATACCAGTTGGGCGAGATATAGCCATGTTCCGCGCGAAACACCACCAGCACCTCGTCGCCGTCGCGCAGTTCGCGCCAAACCGGATTGGCGCGAGCCACGTGGGCAAGCAGCACCCCCTGCGGGCCGGCCGCGGCATCCAGCTCGAAAGGCATATGGTTCGCATCCAGCCCGTCCTCGCCATGGGTGACCAGCATGCCGAACGGATGCTTGGCGATCAATTCGTGCAAGACCTTGGGGCGGGATTCTTCGAAGTGGGTAGGCAAGTACATGAGGGCTCCGATGGAGGCGCTTGAATCGCAGGGTTCGTGAAAAAAACGGGTCAATGGAAACAGAAAGCTCGATTCTGCACCTATCGTGCCCGCCGCGCACGAATTTCCCCTTTGCCGGAATTCCTCTGCCGCCGCAACATCAGGGCTATCTAGCGGCTAATCACCTGCCCGCTGCGCGTGCCCAGGCTGCGGCCTTCCTGCCAGGCCAGTTCCCCATTGACGATCACGGCCTCGATGCCTTGCGCCATGCGCGTCGAATCCTGGTAGGTGGCCAGGTCGCGGACGGTGCCCGCGTCGAAGATCGTCACGTCGGCGTGGCAGCCGGCTTGCAGCAGCCCCCTGCCCTTCAGCCCGAAATTGCGGGCGGTCAGGCCGGTCATTTTCCAGACCGCGGTTTCCAGCGGGAACAGGCCCAGGTCGCGGCAGTAGTGACCCAGCACGCGCGGGAAGGTGCCCCAGAGGCGCGGGTGGGGCTTCTCGCCCAGGGGGATGCCGTCGGACCCTATCATGGTGTCTTCGAAGGCGAGTATCTTGCGCACATCGGCTTCGTCCATGGTGAAGTAAATGGCGCTGGCCGGCTGCAGGCGCTGCGCCGCCTCGACGATGGACACCTGCCATTCGGCGGCGATCTGGTCCAGGTCGCGCCCGGCGCATTCGGGGTGGCTGCCGCTGAAGGCGATCATGATGCGGCCGGTGAGCCGCTTCGGATCGGTGTGCAGCATGGTGGAACTGGCGTTGTAGGGGTAGCAGTCCAGGGCCACGCACTGGCAGCGCATGGCCTCGCGGATGCGGGGCAGCGTGATGGCGGATTTGCCGAAGTTCTCTTGCCGCTGCAGCTTGTGATGCGAGACCACCACCCGGATGTCGAGCTCGCGGCCGATGCGGAAGGTTTCCTCGAGCGAGTCCAGGCAATGGTCAGCCTCGTCGCGCATGTGCGTGACATACAGACCGCCGGCGCCGGTCAGGGGCCGGCCGACCTCGATGATTTCCTCGGTGCTGGCCGCGGCGGCCGGCGGATAGTAGGTGCCGGTGGACATGCCTATGGCCCCGGCATCCAGGGCCTCGCCGAGCAAGCGGCGCATTGTCGAGATCTCGGATTCGTCTGCGGCCTTGCCCAGGTCGCTCATCGCCATGACCCGCAGGGTCGAATGCCCCACCAGCGCGGCCGCGTTGATGGCGGCCGGCCGTTCGCGCAGCGCATTGATATAGGCTGCGAAGGAATGATGGCGCGGCCGGTCGCCGTCGCCCGCCAGCAGGTTCAGGGGCGCCGGGACAGGCACCCCCTCGCCCAGCGGCGCTAGGCTGATGCCGCAATTGCCGGTGATCACGGTGGTGACGCCCTGGGATATCTTGAAGTCCATGTCGGGCTGCACCAGCAGCGCGTGGTCGTCGTGCGTGTGGGAATCGATGAAACCGGGCGCGACGATCTTGCCCGCGGCATCCATGATGTCGCGCGCCTTGGCCGTGGACAGGTCGCCCACTTCGGCGATACGGCCGTCGAGGATACCGACATCGGCGTCGTAGCGGGGCCGCTTGGTGCCGTCGATGACGGTACCGTTGCGGATGATCAGGTCGAAGACGGGCCGCGTCGCGGACCCGGGATTCTGTTCAGTCATGGCATGGCTCCATTGCTTGCGCGGGTGGGCATGAAAAATAGGCTAACACCGGCGGGTGGCAAGTATAGGCAGGCATCTGCAGCGTCACTGAAAAGCCGATGCCCGAAGCAGCGAGGGCCTGGTGCGAGCACGGCATTGTCCGCGCATGCGGTTCGCACCAGTCTCGCCCCTACCGCACATGGCAAGCCACCATCTGCTGGCCGCCAGCGGCGGCCAGCCTGGGCGTAAGCGGCGGGCGCTCTTCCTTGCAGATGGGCTTGGCGAGCGGACAGCGGGTATGGAAACGGCAGCCGCGCGGCGGATTGGCCGGGCTCGGGGGGTCGCCTTGCAGCAGCTTGCGCTGCGTGACCGCATGCGGGTCCGGGGTCGGCACCGCCGACAGCAGGATTTCCGTATAAGGATGCAAGGGCCTGGAAAACAGCGTATCGCGGTCGGCGATCTCGACGATGTGGCCCAGGTACATGACCGCGACCCGATGGCTGATGTGGCGCACCACCGCCAGGTCGTGCGCGACGAACAGGTAGGCCACGCCCAGTTCGTTCTGCAGGTCGGTGAGCAGATTGATGATCTGCGCCTGCACCGACACGTCCAGCGCCGATACGGGTTCGTCGCAGACAATCAGCTTGGGCCGCAGCGCCAGCGCGCGTGCAATGCCCAGGCGCTGGCGCTGGCCGCCGGAAAATTCATGGGGATACTTGCGGGCGGCCTCGGGCCGCAGGCCCACCTTGGAAAACAGCCAGGCCACCCGCTCTTCGCGTCCGCGCGCCGTGCCGGTATCGGCATCCGGAAAGTTGCGCATGGGCTCCATCACGATCTGGCCCGCAGTCATGCGCGGGTTGAGCGAGGCGTATGGGTCCTGGAAAATGATCTGCATGTCGCGGCGGCGCATGCGCATCTGCTCGGCGTCCAGGCTGGTGATCTCTTCGCCGTCGAGCTGCACCGAACCCGCGGTGGGCTGGATCAAGCGCATGATGGACTTGCCCGTGGTCGACTTGCCGCAGCCCGACTCGCCCACCAGCGACAGCGTTTCGCCGCGGCCCACCGTGAACGAGACACCGTCCACGGCCTGTACTTGCGGCGCACCTTTGCCGAACCAGGAGTGCGAGCCCGCGTAGTATTTCTTCAAGTCGCGCACCACCAGCAGCGGCGCCTCGGGCGCCGGCGCAGCCTGCCCGGCCTCTACGGGGCCCTCGGCTGCGCCCGCCACGGCCGGCGCGACGGCCACGCCTCGTTCTGCGTCATCCTCGTGCAAGGCCGGAATCCGCCCGGTTACGCGCTCGGCCTCGAAACAGGCCACTATATGGCTCTCGCCGAAAGCACGCAGAGGCGGCACTTCGGCGCGGCAGCGTTGCGTGGCGTAGCGGCAGCGCGGTGCGAAACTGCAGCCGGGCCCCAGGTTGCTCAACGCCGGCACGATGCCGGGGATTTCTTCCAGCCGCCTGGATTGCGAGCCCATGGCCGGCATGGCGGCCAGCAGCGCGCGGGTATAAGGATGCGCGGGGTTGTCGAACAACTCGGCCACCGGCGCCTCTTCCACCTTGCGTCCGGCATACATCACCACCACCCGGTCGCAGCACTCGGCCACCACGCCCAGGTCATGGGTGATCATGACCACGCCCATGCCCAGTTGCTTCTGCAGATCGCCCAGCAGCTTCAGGATCTGCGCCTGGATGGTGACATCCAGGGCAGTGGTGGGTTCGTCGGCGATCAGCACGTCGGGCCGGCACGCCAGGGCCAGCGCGATCATGACGCGCTGGCGCATGCCGCCCGACAACTGGTGCGGATACTCGTCGATGCGGCGCCGCGGCTCGGCGATCTGCACCAGTTCCAGCATTTCCAGGGCCTGGGCATGCGCGCGGCGCTTGCCGACCTTCTGGTGGACCATGATGGTCTCGGCAATCTGCCGGCCCACGGTCAGCACCGGGTTCAGGGAGGTCATGGGCTCCTGGAAGATCATGGAAATGCGGTTGCCGCGGATGCGGCGCATTTCCTTTTCGCCGAGCTCCAGCAAATTGGTGCCGCGATAGCGGATCTGGCCGCCGGCATAGCGCCCGGGCGGCGTAGGTATCAGGCGCAAGACCGACAGCGCGGTCACGCTCTTGCCGCAACCCGATTCGCCCACCACCCCAAGAGTCTCGCCGGCATACAAGTTGTACGACACGCCATTGACGGAACGCACCGTGCCGGACAAGGTGTCGAAGAAGGTCGACAGATTGTCGATTTCGAGCAGAGGGTCATGTGCTTGCATGGGCCCGCATCCTACAGTTGGTTCGCCAGGCGCGGATCCAGCGCATCGCGCAGGCCGTCGCCGATCGAGTTGATGGACAGCACTGTCAGCGCCAGCAGGATGCCTGGAAACAGGATGATGTGCGGCGCGATGGCGACGACGTTGCGCCCGTCGGCGATCATATTGCCCCAGCTCGGTATCTGCGCCGGTACGCCCACCCCCAGGAAGGACAGCACCGCTTCGGTGAGCACTGCGCTGGCGGCGATGAAGGTCGCCTGCACCACCACAGGCGCCAAGGTGTTGGGCAGCACGTGGCGCCACAGGATGACGTGCAGCCGGGTGCCTATGGCGTAGGCCGCCTCGACAAACAGTTGTTCGCGCAAGGTCAGGGCCAGCGATCGTACCAGCCTGACCATGCGGGGAATCTGCGGAATCGTGATGGCGACGATGACCGTCGTCAGGCTGGGACGCACGATGGCCACCAGCGCGATAGCCAGCAGGATGTCGGGGATGGCCATCAGGCCGTCCATGATGCGCATGATGATGGAATCGGCCCAGCGCGAAAAACCCGCGGCCAGGCCCAGTATCACGCCGCAGACCGTGGAGAGCACGGCCACCGCCACCGCCACGACCAGGGATACGCGGCCGCCCCACATGGCGCGGCTGAACACGTCGCGGCCCAGCGCATCGGTGCCGAAATAATGCGCGGCCGAGGGCGGCTTGAGCCGCGCGAGCGGACTGATGCTCAAGGGGTCGTGAGTCGCGATCCAGGGCGCGAATATCGCCGTGGCCGCGATCAGCACCAGCAGCACGCCGCCCAGGTACAGCATGGGATACTTGCGCAACGACCTGAAGCGCAGGGCGCGCTGCAAATCACGGTCTGCAGGCACATCCACACCGGCCATCGGTGAGGGCTGGAAACTGTCTGTCATGGGAAATCCTTCGCGGCGGTCAGTAGCGGATGCGCGGGTCGAACAGGCTGTAACTCAGGTCGATCAGCAGATTGATCACGACATAGCACGCCGCAGACACCAGCAGCACGCCCTGGATGACCGGATAATCGTGGTGCAGCACGGCGTCTATGACCAGGCGCCCGACCCCGGGAATCGCGAACACGGTCTCGGTCACGACCACGCCGCCCAGCATCAGGGCGATGCCGACGCCGACGGTAGTGGCGATCGGAACGGCGGCATTGCGCAGCGCATGGCCCAGCACCGGCAGCACCGCCAGGCCCTTGGCGCGCGCTGTGCGTATGTAGTCTTCATGCAGCACGTCGAGCACCGTGGCCCGGGTCATGCGGGTAAGCAGCGCGATATACACCAGCGCCAGGTTGGCGCAGGGCAGCGCCAGGCTGCGCAACCACGGGATCAAGCCATGCGACAGGCTGACGTAGCCCTGGGTCGGAAACCATTGCAGCTTGACCCCGAAGGTGTACATGAACAGATAGCCGACCAGGAACACCGGCACCGAAAACGCCAGCACCGAGAACAACATCACAAGCCGGTCTATCCAGCTTCCGGCCCGATAGGCGGCCAGCACGCCCAGCGGTATCGCGATCACCACGGACAGCAGCGTCGTCAGTACCGCGATGGACACGGTGGGCCCCAGGCGTTGCGCCAGCAAGTGCGTGACCGGAGCCTGGGTGAATATGGAAGTGCCCAGGTCGCCGTGCAGCAGTTTCACCGCCCACAGCATGAACTGGCGCCATAGCGGCTCGTTCAGGCCCAGGGCCGCATGCAGCTTGGCGATATCGTCGGCTGTGGCGTAATCGCCGGCGATCAGGGCCGCCGGGTCGCCGGGCGACAGGTGTATCAGCAGGAACACCACGACCGCGACTACCACCACCACGGGGACCACGGCCAGGATGCGCTTGATAATGTATTGCATATGGGACTCCTGCGGCCCGCCTATATTGGACCAACTATCATGCAGGCCGGCAGGCTCATTCCATCGACGCTATTTGTCCAGAACCCAGACGTTGGGCAGGCCCCAGAGTTCGTCGGTGTGCTTGATGTCCTTGCGCGTGGCGTATACCAGCGAGAACTGGCCGATGGGCAAGTTGGGAAAGCTCGTGTAGGCCTCCACCTGGATCTCGTCCAACAGTTTCTTGCGCTGCGCCGGGTCGGTTGCGGCGATCCACTCGGAACGCAGCTTGTCCAGCTTCTCGTCGCAAGGCCAGCCCGGCAAGCTGTTGCCGCAGGCTGCCCCCAGGTAGGTGTTGTTCAGGGGCGAGTCGACGTTGAATTCGGCGGCTGCAGAGACAAACACATTCCAGCCTCCTTGCGCGACCGGACCCTTCTTGGCGCGCCGCGCCGACAGCGTGGCCCAGTCCATGGACTGCACATCCACATTAATGCCGATCTTCTGCATGTCCTGGATGGTCACCAGCGCAGCCGCATTCAGGTAGGCAACGTCCGTGGGCAGCAGCACAGCGATCTTCTGGCCCTTGTATCCCGATTCGGCCAGCAGCTTCTTCGCCAGGGCGATATCCGGCTTGCGATACGGTGCCGAGCCGGCATCCGTGTCATTGGCGCTCCCGCAGATGAAGAAGGTCGCGCAGTACTTCTTGCGCAGATTGTCGGGGTAACCCATGGCGCTGGTCACCTCGTTCTGGTCGATGGCATGGGCCACGGCCTGCCGCATCTTGACATTGTCGAATGGCGGCAAGGCCTGGTTCATGACCACGTAGACTTGCTGCTGCCCGATGACGCCGGTCTTGAGATTCTTGTCCGCGGCCAGGCCCGAGATGAAATCGGGCGGCACCTGCTCGATCATGTCGACTTCGTTGCTCTTGAGCGCAGCGGCGGCGCTATTGGAATCGGGCAGTATCACCCATTCCACGCGATCCACGTGCGAGGCCTTGTTGCCCGCCAGCCCGCTGGGGGCTTCCTTGCGCGGCACATAGGCGGGGTTGCGCACGAACACGACCTTGTTGCCCGGCACCCATTCGTCGCGCTTGAACAGATACGGGCCCGAGCCATCCACTTCGGAGATCGGCTTGTTGGTAGGCATGTCGGCGAGCCGGGCCGGCATGATGAACGCCGGATAACTGGACACCTTGGCCAGGCCGTCGAGCACCAGCCCGAAGGGCTGCTGCAGGGTCAGCTTGAAAGTGTTGTCGTTGACCACGCTCCATTGCCCGCCGGCCTTGGTCATGGCGTGTCCGATATTGTCGCGGGCGGCCCAGCGCTTGAGCGAAGCCACGCAATCGGCCGCGGTAACCGGCTTGCCGTCGCTGAATTTCAGGCCCGGACGCAAGGTAAATGTCCATTCCTTGCCGTCGTCCGACTTCTTGTAGGTATCGACCATCTCGGGCTGGGGCTGGCCCTTGGCATCCATGGCGAACAAGGTGTCATAGACCATGTAGCCGAAATTGCGGGTAATGTACGCCGTGGTGAAGCTCGGATCCAGAATCTTCAGATCGGCGTAGGGCACCATCTTCAGCGTCTTGGCATGGGCCTGCACCCCGCAAAGGGCGCCGGAGATTGCGAGCGCTGCCGCGAGCGGGGCGAGAATACGATTTTTCATGTCTCTGTCCAGGAATGAAATTGTTGACGACGAGCTGCGATTTTCGATGAATCGCGAATCACTGTGCCTGAGTCAGGGCGCCCGCTTGCGAGGCGCTACTCCTGCCCAGATGACCGCTAGTCCGGTATTTTCCATTTTTACCTCCCCCTTGTGTGTTTATCTTGCTATATATTGTTGCGCCATGCCCGCGGCCGCACGGCTACAAGGGCCACTTGGGCCGCTTGATATGCTTGTACGGCAGAGTCTTCCAGTCGGGGCTGGCCACGCCCTTGCCGCCCACGTAGATGATCTGGCGCGCAACCTTGGAAAAAGAGGCATGGAAATGCTGGGCGGATTTCACCACCACGATTTTCTTGGCGGACAGATCGCAGCCTAGTTGGGTGAACAGGTCCGTATTCATGGCCTGGTTGCGTGCGGTGGTCAGGACGATCTCGATGCCCTGGGCTTCGACCAGCGCAGAATTCCCCACGCGCACCGGCGCGCCGGTCAGCCCCGTCATGAGCATGTCTGGCTTGATGGCCTTGACAGTACAGACCACGTCCACCGGATCGCCGGACAACGGCCCGATCTTGCCGCCCAGCCGCATGGCCAGGGTGGCGCCCGGTTTGGCGTCGAAGGCGATGCGCACCGCGCCCGGATCCCACAGAGGCCCCAGCGCGGCATTGCGGATGCCGCGCTCCAGCATGCGGCGCAGGACGAACGTCGAGTCGCCCGGCGCCCCGCTGCCCGGATTGTCCGGCCGATCGGCCAGCACTACCGGGCCGCCGTCGATGGCCAGGGCCTCGTCCAGCGCCGTGTCGATGTCGCGATAAGGCACCATCAATTGCTCGCGCATGGCGATCAGTTCGTCGGCCAGTTGCCGGGCCAGCCGCTGCGCCGCCTCGGGCTTGCCGTCGCTGTACACCAGGACCTTGGTGCCCATGTCCGGCACATCGCCCGTGGCAAAACCATGGGCGACGGAGATCGACAGGATGGAATCCTTGCCTTCCAGGGACTGGATCCGACTCACAAAGCTTTGGCCCGGGTCACGCGTGGTGTGCATGGGCACGATCATGTCGCAATCGACCACGGCGGCTACGGGCTGCACGCGTTTCTCGTACTTGGCCAGGCACAATTCCACGAGCTCTTCGGCACGCTCGACGATATCGGTGTGCGGGTATTCTTTGAACAGCACCAGCACGTCGGCCTTTTCGACCATCGTAGGACTGAGATGGCAATGCAGGTCGAGTTCGGCGCCTATGATGGCCTTGGGCCCGGCCATCTCGCGCACGCGGGCCAGGATGTCGCCTTCGCAGTCGGGGTAGCCGTCGGCCACCATGGCACCGTGCAGGCTCAGCAGCACCATGTCCACAGGCAACGCCCGGCGCAAGTCGCCCAGCAATTCGTCGCGCAAAGCCTCGTAGGCGCTGCGGGTGGTGATGCCGCTGGGCGGCGCCGAAGACACCATGCCTTCATGGACTTCCCAGCCGAGCTCGGCGCCGCGACGGCGGGCTATGGCCAGCGGCGCGCCATACAGGGTGGGGCTGTCGGGATATTGCCCCGCGGGATAATATTCATGGGCCTGGAACGCCTCGATACTGGTCGGAATAGGTGAAAAAGTATTGGTTTCCGTGCCCAGCGCCCCGCTGAATACCTTCATGATCTTCCTTTGATCTTGGACCTGTCGACGCACCAGCCTCTATGGGATCCAATGAGTTTCGACGACAAAGTATGACGCCGGTCATTATCGGATTGCGATTCGACCATTGGCAAATAGCCAATTCTACAGAATGAATAACCTTTGGTTATAGTGCCTGGAATACGATGGATATTCGAATACCCAAGCCATGCCCATGGTCATGGGCGCGCCAGCCTCGCGAAACTCGGGATGACAGGCTTCGCGGCACGTTCCGCTTGCAGTGGTACAGTATCGCGGAACCTGCCGCCGCCGGGCGTTGCGGCGCCACGCGACCCGAACTATAGCAAGAGCTTCCTCTCCGAAGGCGGATCCATAATGCGGCTGCGCCACATAGAAATCTTCGGCGCCATTTGGCGCACCGGCTCCCTGACCGAGGCAGCCGAAGCACTGCACGTATCCCAGCCCGCGGCCAGCAAGCTTCTGGCCAATGCCGAGGCTCAGCTCGGATTCAAGCTGTTCGAGCGAGTCAAGGGGCGATTGCGCGCGACTCGCGAGGCCGAAGTACTGGCCCCGCAAGTCGCCCGCCTGCAGCAAGAGCTGACCAACGTGCGGCGTTTGGCCTATAGCCTCAAGCATAGTCACCAGGGCCATCTGCGCATAGGCAGTACGCCGGCGCTGGGCCTGGGCTTGCTGCCCTCGGTGGTGCGGCACAGCCAGCGCACACAGCCGCATGTCACGTTCGATCTGCATACGCATCACAGCGGCGAACTGGTGGAAGGGCTGCTCGCCCGCGAGCTGGACCTGATCGTCACCTTCGACCAGAATGAATACCCGGGACTGCGGCGCATACATGTGGGACACACGGAACTAGTCTATATGTCGCGCCTGCACAAACCCGGCCCCGTAAAACTGCGCGACCTCCCCAAGCGCGATTTCATAGCGCTGGAAGCCCGCGACCCCTCGGGCCTGCTGCTGCAGCAGGCCATGGACGCCGAGGGCCTGAGCATGAACATCATCGCGCAGGTACAGACCCACTACGTAGCCTGTGCACTGGTAGAGGCCGGCTGCGGCGACACCATTGTCGACCTGATCACCGGGCGCACCATGCTGCGCCCCGGCCTGACGCTCTGCCGCCTCGCGCCTCGCATCGATGTGCCTATCAGCGTCATGGTCCGCACCGACGACCCCTTGTCGGCCCAGCACCAGGCCTTCATCGACAGGCTGCAAACAGTCTGCAAGCAGATCATGCTGCCCGAAAATCAAGACAGCCTGCAGGGCTGATAGCGGTCACTATCGAAACGAGCGCCGAACGCTCCCATATCGCAAGGTTATGGCTACCTCCGATATTGGAATTGACGCTCTCGCAGCCCCAAGCCCAGAATCCCACATCTTTTGTGGGTGGGTCACAAGCCATGCATGTTTGCGTGATCGGAGCGGGGGTCGTCGGCGTGACGTCGGCCTATCAACTGGCGCGGGATGGACATCAAGTCACCTTGCTGGAGGTCGGCGCCGAGCCCGCCGGCCAGACCAGCTTCGCCAATGGCGGGCAACTCAGCTATAGCTACGTGGCGCCGCTGGCCGGGCCCGGAGTAATCCCCAACATGCCCAGATGGCTGTGGCAGAAAGACTCCCCCTTGCGCTTCCGCCCGCGCTGGGACCCTCATCAATGGCGCTGGATTGCCGCCTTCATGCGCGACTGCCGCTCGTCCGTGGCACGCGCATCGACAGCGCAGATGCTGACGCTGTCCTACCTGAGCCGCGAAACCCTGCATACGCTGCTGCAGGACGAACCCCTGGATTTCGACCTGCGGCGCAACGGCAAGCTCATCGTCTACCGCGACCCCGCGCTGCTGGAAAAGGCTCGTACGCAGGTCGCCTACCAGGCGGCGCACGGCTCGAGCCAGCGCATACTGACGCCGGCGCAAGTCCTGCAGCTGGAACCGGCATTGCAATCCTTCGGCAACACCATGGCCGGCGCCGTCTACACGGCCGACGAGGAAACCGGCGACTGCCGCAAGTTCACCCAAGGCCTGTTCGACCGCTTGCAGCAGTTCCCCCGCATGACGCGCTTGCTCAAGACCGGGGTGCTGAACTTGCGGCGCGAGCAGGGGCGCATCGTTGCCGCCTGCACCTCTGCCGGCGACATCGAAGCCGACTCGTATGTGGTCGCCAATGGCATGGGCAGCCGCGCGCTGCTGCGCCCCCTGGGCCATGACGTGCCTATCTATGCGCTGAAAGGCTATAGCCTGAGCATCCCACTGCCGGCAGCCGAAGAAAGCGCGGCCCCGGCCATCAGCGTCACCGACTACCAGCGGCGCATCGTCTACGCCCGTATCGGCGCCTCGCTGAGGGCGGCGGCCATGGTCGACATCGGCTATGACGATACCCGCCCCAGCCCCGAACGCATCGGAGGACTGGCCCGCCAGGTGCGCGAGGCCTTTGCGCGCCTCGACCTGGGCCGGGCACTGCCGTGGGCCGGCCTGCGCCCCGCTACGCCCTCGGGCAAGCCCATCATCGGCGCCAGCCCCGCGGCGAAGAACCTGTGGTTGAATATCGGCCAAGGAGCGCTCGGCTTCACGCTGGCCTGCGGCAGCGCCGCGCTGCTGGCGGCCCAGATGGCGGGCCGGCGCCCGCCCATAGACCCGACCCCATTCCATCTGCATGCTGCCTGAAGATTTCGTTTTCGAACGTTCGATCGCCGAACTGCAGGACGCCATGTCAGCAGGGCACTGCACGTCGCGCGACTTGGTACAGGCCTACCTGCGCCGCATCGCGGCTTACGACCACCTCGGCCCGGCACTCAATTCGATTGTCGCGCTGAACCCGGCCGCCGCCGCACAGGCCGGCGAACTCGACGCCGAGCGCGGCGCCGGGCGCTTGCGCGGACCGCTGCATGGGATACCCATACTGCTGAAAGACAATTTCGACGCGGCCGACATGCCGACCACCGGCGGCACGCGGGCCCTGGCCGGACACAGGCCCGAGCGCGACGCATTCCAGGTACGGCGCCTGCGGCAGGCCGGGGCTGTCATCCTGGGCAAGACCACCATGCATGAGCTGGCCTGCGGCATCACCAATATATCGTCGCTGACGGGCGTCACGCGCAATCCGTACGACCCGCAACGCGTGCCTGGCGGTTCCAGCGGGGGCACGGCCGCTGCGGTCGCGGCCTCCTTCGCCGCCGCCGGCATGGGCAGCGATACCTGCGGCTCGATCCGCATTCCCGCCGCATGCCAGAACCTGGTGGGGCTGCGCGCCACGCAAGGCCTGTCCAGCCGTTCCGGGATCATGCCGCTGTCCCCTACCCAGGACCTGGGCGGCCCCCTTGCCCGCACGGTTCGCGACCTGGCCATCATGCTCGACGCTACTGTGGGCCCCGATCCCGACGACCCGCCGACGCTGGAAGCCGCAAGCCACATTCCCGCCTCCTACCTGGCGGGGCTGCGGGACAAGGCCCTTGCCGCCGCACGCATCGGCGTGCCGGCCGATTTGTTCGGCACACAAGCCGAAGAACAGGAAGTCTCGGACATCGTGCGCCGCGCCATCGAAACCATGCGCGGCCTGGGCGCGCAGGTCGTGGACGTGCAGATTCCCGGACTGGCGGACGCCATGCGTGACAGCAACGTCATCGCCCATGAATTCAAGTTCGCCCTGGCCGCCTACTTGGCCAGCCACGCACACGCTCCGGTAAAGTCCCTGGCCGAGATCCTGCGGCAAAAGCTGCACCATCAGCAGCTCGACGCCGTATTGCGCCTGCGCGATCTTCCGGAAAGCCTGGACAGCCCAGCCTATGGCGCGGCACAGGCCGCCCGCCAAGCCTTGCGCCTGGCAGTTTGCGCCTGCATGCAGCAGCACCGGCTCGACGTACTGGCATATCCTGTGCTGCGCACCCCGCCCGTCGAGATCGGGCACGCCATGAGCGGAGCCAACAGCCAATTGAGCCCTGGTACCGGCTTGCCGGCCATCGCCATGCCCGCCGGATTTACGCAACAAGGCCTGCCGGTCGGCATCGAACTGCTGGGCCGGGCCTATGCCGAGCAGGACTTGTTGAATTATGCGGCCCACTGGGAACAAACAGGCGGTGTGCGGCGTCCGCCCCGCTACACTCCCGCGCTGGCTTGAGGCGCCGCCCATGGCTGCGGCGCAAACAGGTTATGCTGTCGGATTCAACACTCTATATATACAGGAGCCCTCATGGCCCAAGCATCCGCCCGCCATATCCTCGTCGACACCGAAGCCAAGTGCCTGGAACTCAAGAGCGCCATCGAGAACGGCGCCGACTTCGCCCAGGTCGCCAAGGAAAACTCCAGCTGCCCGTCCAGCCGTGACGGCGGCAACCTCGGTACCTTCGGCCGCGGCCAGATGGTCCGGGAATTCGACGAGGTCGTCTTCAGCGCGCCGGTCGGCGTGGTGCAAGGCCCCGTGAAGACCCAATTCGGCTACCACCTGGTCGAAGTCACGAACCGCCAGGACTGAACCCGGCGCGCCAGGCCGCGGCGGCTGGGCTTTCCCCGGCCGGCAGTGCATAGCGGCCCGAGCCATGTATCGACACGACGGTATAGGCCCCTATTGCAGGGGCCTTTTTCAAGCCTGTTTTGGCTTGGTGCGAACCGGACCCACAGCAGCGCAAGAGCGCCAGGCTAGGCGCGGATCGGGCGCAGCGGCCCGCGCCGCGCCCGATCCAGCCATACCGAAGCCAGCAGCAGCACCAGCCCACCCAGGGCAAGCAGGGTGCCCACCGGCCCCGTGGAAGTCCAGCCCAGGCCATGCGCGATGGCCATGCCGCCCAGCAGCGGCCCCAGCGCGTTGGCAAAATTGAACGCCGAATGGTTCAAGGCCGCGGCCAGGCCTTGCGCATCCCGCGCCACGTCCATCAAGCGGGTCTGCAGCACCGTGCCCAGCGCGCCGCCGATCCCGATCAGGAACACATTCACGCTTACCGCCCAGATATTGCCCGCCGTCAGCGGAAACAGGGCTGTGGCGATGGCGCTCCATACCAGCAGCCCGCCGGCGGTAGGCATCAGGGCGCGATCCGCAAACCAGGGAACCACGATATTGCCGACGGTCATGCCCACCCCGAAAATCCCCAGCACCACCGGCACGACTTGCGGCGACGCCCCAGTCACCTGCATCAGCGTGTCGGCCAGGTAGGTATAGACCGCGAACAGGCCGCCGAAGCCTATGGCGCCGGTTGCCAGCGTCAGCCATACCTGCGCATGCCGCAACGCGCCCAGTTCGCGCAAGGGGCTGGAGCCCGGCTCGGCCGGCGTGCGGGGAGCCACCAGAGCCACCAGGATGACGGTCAATATGCCCGCGAACGCCACCAGCGCAAACCCCCAGCGCCAGCCCACCGCGTGCCCGAGCCAGTTGGCGAACGGCACGCCTATGATGGTGGCGACGGTCAGCCCCAGGAACATCCGCCCCACGGCCTGGCTGCGCTTGTTCAGCGGCACCAGCGACACCGCGACCAGCGCGGCGATGCCGAAATACGCCCCATGCGGCAAGCCGCTCAGGAAGCGCAACACCAGCAGCCAATGATACGAAGGCGCAAACGCGCACAAGCCGTTGAACAGCGAGAACATCCCCATCAGCCACAGCAGCAGCGTGCGCCGCGGCATGCGCGCGGCCAGCACCGTCAGTATTGGCGCCCCCACGACCACGCCCAGCGCATAGGCGCTGATGACATGGCCGGCGGTGGGCGCGTCCACGTGCAAGTCCCGTGCGAAATACGGCAGCAGGCTCATCGTGGCGAATTCGGTGGTGCCTATGGCGAATGCGCCGATGGCAAGAGCAAAAAGGACCACGCCGGACGAATACGGCGTGGCCCCGGAATGGGAAGAAGCGCGGGTCATGCCGCTAGCGTAGCACGCGCCGGCCTGCTTCTGCCGGACAGCCCGCAGACCTTAAGGCCCCGGAGCCGGCGCCCGGGGCGACCGGCACGCGGCACGAACTGCGTGGCCCCAGGGCGAGGCATGGACCTCCGGGCAGCGGCGGGAAAAGCGGGAAGGAAAGATCAGGAGGCGCGCAAACCGTCCAGGAATTTGCGGGCCGCCTGAGCGCAGGTGTCGGGGTCGGATCCGGAAGCGTGATAGCAGTCCATGTCCAGCACCAGGACTTCGGCGTGCGGGGCATCGTGCCGGACCACCTCTGGCCCCAGCTGGCCGCCGCCCACGGCATTGGTCTCTTGCGACAGCGTGGTCAGGATGACCAGGGCCGGGCAGCTTATCTTGGGCAGATCCAGGCGAGGCTCGGTGGTGACCACCCATTTCAGGTAGGCCCTGGCGGTGGACAGAGCCGTGGCGCCCATCATGTCCACCCACCAATCGATGCAGCGCGGGTCCGTATCGCGGCCCAGCCTGGCCGGCATGGTGGCACGCGCCCAATCGCGCATGCCGTGTTCCGCCATGTACGGCACCCAGTCGCTATTGCCGGGGCTGGACAAAGGCGGGCAGGCCAGGGTCAGCGACTTCACCAGGTCCGGCCGGGTCGCCGCCAGGCGCATCACGCTGATGCAGCCGCTTTTGCCCGCCACCACATGCACCGGCCCGCCAGCCAGGTGGTTGATGACGCGCACCAGGTCATCGACAACCAGCTCGGTAGAGAACTTGAACGACTCGGCCACGGGCCCCGTCTTGCCGAATCCCCTCAAGTCCAGCAGCAGCAAGCGGTAGTTGCGGGCCAGGTGGGGGATCCAGCCTCGCCAGCATGTGGTGTTCTCGGTGAAACCATGCACGAACAGCACCGTTTCCGCTGGCTTCCAGGGGTCCGTACAGTCGTGGATTTCGTAATAAGGCTTGAAGTCTTCGGATAATTCCATATAGGGCATGAGGACACTCCATTCAAAACCGGAACAAGCGGCGCGCTGCCCCGCGGGCAGCCGGGGCAATCATCGAGGCTCGACACCCGCCGCCTTGAGCGCCTGGCCTATGGACGCAATATCATGCTCCACGGCCTGCTGCAAAACCTCGGGCGGGCAGCCGATCGGGTTGACGCCTTGCGAAATGAACTTCTTGACTAGGTCCGGATCGGCCAGCGCCTGGTTGATCGCATGGTTGAGCTTGTCGACTATGGGCTTGGGCGTGCCGGCCGGCGCGAACACGGCGTTCCAGCCCGTCACGTCGAAACCCGCCAGGCCTTCCTTGGCGACCGGCGGGATCTCGGGCAAGGCCCGCGATCCATGGGCGTCCGATATCGCCAGGGCCCTGAGCTTGCCGGACTTCACCATCGCCATGGCCGAGATCGGAGCCACGAACGCGGCCTGTATGTCGCCGCGGATCAATGCCGACAGGGTCTCGGGATCGCCCTTGTATGCAACCTGGGTGAGCTTGACCCCGGCCTGCGACTGGAACAGGAGCATGCACAGGTCGCCCAGGCTGCCCACGCCCACCGCCCCGTAATTCAGGGCGCCCGGCCGCGCCTTGGCAGCGGCGATCAAGTCCTTGACGCTCTTGATCGGACTGTCCTTGTTCACCAGCAGGATTTCCGCCACCGACCCGACCTTCGAGACGGGCGCAAAGTCCTTGGCCGTGTCGTAGGGCAGGTTCTTGGTGACGCTGGGGTTCACGACATGCGACGGGAACACCATCAGCAGCGTGTAGCCGTCCGGATTGGCACGGGCGACGTAACGCGAACCGATGATGCCGCTGGCCCCGGGCTTGTTGTCCACGATCAAGCTCTGGCCCAGGATCGTGCCCACCTTCTGGGCCAGGATCCTGGCCAGGGTATCCGTGATGCCGCCGGCCCCCGACGGCACCACCAGATGTATGGGCTGGGTCGGCCATGCCGCCTTGTCCTGCGCCAGCGACGGCCGCATCAGCGCCAGGACCGCGCATGCGGACACCGCGGCAAGCAGTACTTTCTTCATTGTCTCCTCCTCATCGGCGAACAATCATGGCCGGAGACGCCCGGCCCTGTGCTGGAACCGTATCGAATGGCTACCTGACGGTTTCCCATTTCGCGAATTTCGCGAGATAGGCCTCGTCGAAGCCGAAGCCCAGGCCGGGCTCCTGGTGCAGGATCACCCGCCCGCCCTTTTGTTCGAGCTGGCGATCGACCAGTTTGCGGAAGTTCAATACCTGGTCGTCCCAGAAGAACTCCACATAGCGCGCATTGACGGTGCTCGCCACCAGCGGCGCGTGCAGGTCGTGGAACCAGTGCGGACACATCACCAGGCCGTAGCTGGACGCGGTCTGCGCAATCCGCCGCCATTCGGTGATGCCGCCGCACACCGCCGCATCGGTCTGCAGGATGGCCGCGGCGGCCTGGTCCATCAAGGCCTTGTGGTACCAGCGGCCGTAGCCGATCTCCGCCGTGGCAATAGGCACGCGGGTGCGGGCGGCCAGCCGGGCGTGGTTGGCGATGTCGTCCGGCGAGAAAGGCTCTTCGAGGAAGTACGGATCGTAGGGCTCGAAGCGCCGGACGTATTGCAGGGCCTGCGTCACGTCGGACCAGGCGTTGTTCAGGTCTATCATCAGCTCCACGCCGGGGCCCACGGCCTCCCGCGCGGCCCGCACGCGCTGCTCCTCTTCGGCCGGACTGAGGCGGCCCGATTTCATCTTCACCGCGCCGAAGCCCTTGGCCACGTAGCTGGCCATCTCCTCGCCCAGGTGCCCGGGCGTCTTGCCGTCCAGGTAGTAGCCGCCGCTGGCATAGGCCGGCACCGACTCCAGCTCGACCGCACCCAGGAACTTGTGCAGCGGCAGGCCATGGGTTCTGGCGTTCAGGTCCCACAGGGCGATGTCCAGGGCGCTGATGGCCCGCATGACAGTGCCGGACCGCCCCTGCAGCAGCGATTCCTGGTACATCTTCTGCCACAGCCCTTCGACGGCATATGAATCCTGGCCGATGAGGACCGGCGCCAGCAGTTCCTTGACGGCGGTGGTGAAGATGGCGCCGCCCGCGCTGCCTACATAGCAGAAACCAATGCCCTCTATGCCCTCGCTCGAACGCACCCTGACCAGGCCGTAGTGCCGGTGGCTGACGCTGCGATTGGAAAATGAGGTGACCCGATCCAGGGGAATACCGGGGGCGCAGACTTCTATCGATTGAATGGTAGGCATAGAATCTCTTCTCTTTGCATGATGGGGATGTGGCCCGCAGATGTAGACTGCCGTATTGCCAGGCCTCATTCTTGTCGAACAGCCGGATGCGAACAACGGCATGCGGCTGCGTTCAGAAGTTAGGAAAACAGGTTTCCAGTGTCGGGATCCGGGTATTGCCGCCACGCCGCCGGCCGGGAGGAAAATTGGACACGCGCTTTCTAGAGAGTTTCGTGCAGATCGTCGAATTCGGCTCTATTGCCGAGGCGGCGCGGCGCCTGGACCTGACGCCCACGGCAGTGTCCCTCAGAATCAAGGCGCTCGAAGCGGAAGTGGGCACCACGCTGATCGAACGTGCGGGCAGGACGGTCAGACCCACGCTCGCGGGCGGGAAAGTCATAGAGCAAGCGCGCTTGATCCTGGGCGAAGTGAAGACTTTCAATTCGCTGGCGAGCAGCACCGACCTGCCCGCCGGCCCGCTGATCCTGGGCGCCGCGCCATCGGCGCTGAAAGGGATGCTGCCGTGCATCCTGAAAAAATGGATGGCGATCTATCCCGACATCAACGTGCTGATCGAGCCCGGGCCGTCGACCCCGCTATATGATCGCGTCCAGCAGGGCGAGCTGGACGCCGCGATCCTGGTGCACCCGGCTTTCGATATTCCGAAAAGCCTCAATTGGCGATTGCTCAGGACCGAGCGCCTGATCCTGCTGACACGATCGGAAATGGCGGGCATGAATCCCTTCGACATCATCCGGCAGGCCCCGTTCATCCGCTATGACCGCAGGGTGGTGGCGGGAAAGATGGCCGCCGATTACCTGGAGGCCCACCAGATCCGGCCGCACGTCCGCCTCGAATTGGACGGCATAGACTATATCGCCAACCTGGTCGAGGCCGGCCTGGGGGTATCCGTGCTGCCCGACTGGGCCGACGCGGACCGCATCGCGCCGACGCTGCTGCGCCACAGCCTGCCCGAACACGTACCCACCCGCAACCTGGGCCTCTTGTGGCAGCGCGCCTCGGCCAGGGAAAGACTCGTACTCGCGTTTCTCGAGTTGGCCGGCCCCTGAGCACAGGCGCGCAAACCCCATGCCGGGCGGGGCCTTCATGGTTCGCGGGCGCAAGCCCCCCACAAGCCGTCAGCCGCCGGCTGGCAGGCAGATGCTGTACGAGGTGATTTGATCCAGCGTCTCGCCGAACCAGGCCTCTATGGCGGCGCGGCGATCGCCCAGGTAGGCGACCTCGCCCGCCTTGAGTGCCATGGGCAGGTCGTGCCCCGGCACCAGGATGCTGCCGGGGCGGCGCTCCCAAAGCTGGCGGATAAAAGCGATGGAAGCCCCGCTGACAGCCTGGTCGTAGGTATGGAACGCCCGTCCGCTGAGAAGTTCGGCGCGATTCTTGACCGCGTCTCCGGTAAAGATCACATCGAGGTCGCGCGTTTCCAGGACGTAGACCATATGGCCGGGCGTATGGCCAGGCGCCATGCGCGCCGACATGCCCGGGAAGACTTCTTCGCCGTCGCGCACCGTTTTCAGCCGCGGCCACCGCTTCAGCTCGCGCATGTACAGCTCGGGCACCGGAGTCGTGCCCCACGGTTCGCCCAGCGACCATTCCAGTTCGCTTTCCCCGATGACGATGCGGGCCTTGTCGAACATGGTCCAATTGATCGAATGATCATAATGGGCATGGCTGAGCAGGACGTCCGTCACATCCGACGGCGCAAGCCCCCGCTCGCCCAATTGCTTGATGATGGGCGCCCGAGCGCCGAAAGGGCCGGTATCGACAATAACGACCCGCCCGCCGCCGCGCACCAGGCTTACCGTGCTCCAGCCCAGGGCGCCATGGCACACTGTCTTTCCGGGATACCCCTGCAGCAGCACATCGATTTGGTATTCGCCGATTTGGAGTTTCATATCGCCCGCAATGTTCAGCCCAACACAGGGGCCATTATGAACCACGCCGGCACCGCTCTTCAAAGCAAAAAAACTAGCTTTTAAAACAAGCATCACCCCCTTTGACGATGCGCCGATATGAGCCATACTCGGGCGTACCCCAACTTCAATCCGACATATCGAGCGACTCATGGCAGACCAGAAAATCCGCGGCGTCCTCTCGCCAGTGCTGACTCCCTTCAATCCTGACTACTCTCCCAGCGCCTCGCGGTTCGTGGCGCACTGCAAGTCCTTGATCGCGCAGGACGTGGGCCTGGCCGTGTTCGGGACGAATTCCGAGGCGAACTCACTGTCCGTGGGCGAGAAAAAGCGGCTGCTCGATACTTTGGTCGAACAAGGCCTGCCCACCGACCGCATGATGCCCGGCACCGGCTGCTGCGCGATCACTGATTCCATCGAGCTGTCCAGGCACGCCGTGCAACTGGGCTGCGCCGGGGTCTTGATGCTGCCGCCCTTCTACTACAAAGGCGTCAGCGACGAAGGCCTGTACAGGAATTACGCGACGGTCATCGATGCCGTCGCCGATGCCAGGCTGAAGATCTATCTCTATCATATTCCGCCGGTATCCCAGGTCGGCATCAGCTTGGCCCTGATCGAACGCCTCTTGAAGGCCTATCCCCAGGCCATCGCCGGCATCAAGGACAGCTCCGGAAACTGGGACAACACGCTGGCGATGCTGCAGCAGTTCCAGCCCCACGGCTTCGACGTATTCGCCGGAAGCGAAACCTTTCTGCTGCAAACCTTGCGCCACGGGGGCGCGGGCTGCATCACCGCCACCGGCAACGTCAATGCACGCGCCATCTCCATGCTTCATGCAACCTGGCGCCAGGAAGACGCCGATGCGCAGCAGGCGGCGCTGGACCAGGTGCGCGGCATCTTCCAGAAGCAGCCCATGATACCGGCCATGAAGGCGGCCATCGCCTGGCAGGCGCAAGACCCGTCGTGGTCGGTGATGCGCCCGCCGCTGGTCGAACTCACCCAAGAGCAACTCACCCAGCTGAAGAGCGACCTGCAGGCCATCGATTTCCGCATCGAGAATGCGGCGTCGCTGGCGGGCGCGGACGCCTGATCCGCGGGCGCCCGGCCTCGATACGAGGCCGGCACCGCCAGGCGCCGGCTCGCAGTCATTCAGCGCGGCTCTATGCCCGCGTCGTGGATCAGCTTGTGGTAGCGCGCCAGTTGCGTGCGTGTCTCGACGCCGAGTTCCTGTGCCGTCGAGCCGCGCGGCGTCAGGCCGTAGTGCTTGTAGCGCTCGATCACCTCGGGGTCTTTCAGGGCCTTGACGATTTCGGCGTTCAGGCGGTCGATGATGGGCTTGGGCGTGCCGGCCGGGGCGACGATGGTGAACCATGAATTGAACAGGAACCCTTTCAGGCCCGATTCGGATACCGTGGGCACATTGGGAAACTGCGGCATGCGATTGGGCGTCGTAACGCCGATCAGCCGCAATTTGCCTCCTTCAACCAGGCCGGTGACGGTAGCCAGGCCCTGGAACCCCACCGATACCTCGTTGCCGGCTATGCCGACCGCCGCCTGCGAGGCCCCCTTGTAGGGCACGTGGCGCATCTTGATCCCGGCGTCGGAATCGAACAATGCCATGGCGATGTGCTGCGGACTGCCGACGCCGCCGGATCCGTAATTGATCTGGCCGGGATCGGCCTTGGCGGCCTTGATGATGTCCGCCGCCGATTGATAGGGCGACTTCAGCGAAGCCACCAGGCCCCATTCCACCGTGGCCACCAGCGACACCGGCTCGAAGTCTTTCAGGATGTCCCAGGGCAGGTGCGCCTGTATGTTCGGCAGCATGGTCATGATGCTGTCGTTGAAGCCGCCGATGGTGTAGCCGTCGGGCGCCGCGCGCGCCACCTGGCCGGCGCCTATCTGCCCGGACGCGCCGGGTATGTTTTCCAGCACGATGGACGCGCCCATGTTCTGGGCCATCTTCTTGGCCAGCACACGCGCGGCATTGTCCACCGCGCTGCCCGCCGCCAGCGGGATGATCATGCGGATGGGCTTGTCGGGATACGCGGCACGCGCCGGCAGCGCCGCGGCAAGCGTGGCCGCGCAGGCAAAGGCACAAACGATACGCAACATTTTTGTCTCCTGAGTGATTTATTTTTTTATCGCCGCGGCGCATGCCGCCGCTGCGCCATGCTCGGGCGCCGGCGGCACGCGCCGCGGACTATTGGCGATGCTCGGCGGCTATCGGCCGCGTCTCGCCGGTTTCGACCAGCGTGCGCGTCGCGTTGGGCGAGGCATAGATCCACAGGATCTTCATGCCTTTATCCGGCGACATATTGCGGAAGCGATGGGGAATATTCGGCGGGATCCAGGTGGTGTCCAGGGGCTTGAGCCGGTATTCCTTGCCCTCGATGTCCAGAATGGCGTCGCCTTCCAGCAGCATCACGCTTTCTTCGCAATTGTGGCTGTGGAACGGTATGGCCGTGCCGGGCGCGAATTCGGTGATGCCGTTGATGAAGGACTGGGCGCCGACGGCCGCGGTAACGAGAGGCGTGGTGCGGGCCCCGCCCCCACGGTCGTGGCTCTTGATCCGGTCGGGATACATGACCGCCGGTGTGCGCTGTTCGCTCATGGTTGGGGCTCCTGTACGAGGAATTTCATGTTCATTACGCAACAGGCCCGGCACCAGTCCGGGCCCGACATATTCAAGCGCCCGTGCCTGCCGGGCTCATCGATCGCAAAGGTTCTATACCCAGCTCGGCGGCCAGCGCGTCGAGTTCGAGCGCCAGGGCGGCCGCGATCGGGATGCCGGCCTCGGCATATATTTCGCGTTTCGCATTGCTTTGCTCGCCGGGCAGCCGGATATGCTCCACGCCCGGCAAACGCTGGCTGCCGCGGATATCGCGGACCAGGCGATCGACGTCGGTCTTGAATGCTGCCGGATCGCGAAAGACCTTGAGATCGAGCGCGAGTATCGCCTGGCCGGTATTGGTGGGGGTGACGTGGTCCTTGTTGAAGTCGACCACGTCGCGCCCCATCGCGCCGCCGCCCAGGGTGCCCGCAAGCAGCCCCGTCACCAGAGCCAGGCCATAACCCTTGTAGCCGCCGATGGGCAACAGGAAGCCTTCGCCCGCCCGGGCCGGGTCCAGCAGGGGCTGGCCCTCGCGGTCCATCATCCAGCCTTCGGGCATCATCTGGCCGCGCTTGGCGAGCGCCTTGACCTTGCCGTATGCGGCCACTGTAGTGGCCATGTCCAGCACGATGGGAGGTTCCGTGCCGGCCGGCACGGCCACGGCGATCGGATTGGTCGACAGCAGCATTTCCAGGCCGCCCCAGGGCGGCAAGTGGTTGGCATTGCCCACCGCGAAATACAGGCCCAGCATGTCGTGCCGCAACACTTTGCGCACGTATAGCGATGCCGGCCCGGCATGATTGCTGGCCCGGGTACTGACCCAGCCTATGCCGCAGGCCCGGGCTTTTTCCACGGCCAGATCCACCGCGCGCGACACCACCAGGTGCCCCATGCCATTGTCGCCGTCCAGCACCGCCATCGCCGCATGCTCGCTGACGACATGGATGTCGGGCCGCACATTGATGCCGCCGGCGCGGATGCGCTTTACGTACTGCGGCAGCCGTATGACCCCATGGCCGTCGGACCCTTGCAGGTCGGCCTCGGCCATCAGGCCGCCGACGGTGCCGGCATCCGGCGCGGGCAGGCCGGCGCGTTCCAGCGCGCTGGCGATGAAGCGGGCAAGCTCGGAGACTTCTGCCCGTACAAATTGCTTGTCTGGTTTGGTCATGGCGGAATCACAAGGTTCGAGGCAAGTTTAGGAAGCTTGTTGCGGGGTGTCCAATACTGTATATTGGCCTAGCTATATCAAAGCGATATAGCCAAGCCCCGCCGGCACCTCGCCTTCCTGCCGGCTCGCCCCCCTCGCGGGGCCGGCCGATACGGCTCCTGAACGACACCGATACACACCAGCAAACGGAACAGCAGCGATGGACCTGCGCGCATTGCGATACTTCGTGGCCGCCGCCGATGCCGGCAGCCTCAACGCCGCATCCGCGGCGATATCGATCGCCCAGCCGGCCATCACCCGGCAAATCCGCCAGCTCGAACAAGATCTCGGGGTCGAACTGCTGCTGCGCACCTCGCGGGGCGTGCACCTCACCCCCGCGGGCGTGACGCTCTACACGGCGGCCCAGCGCATCCTGGCCGAGGCCGACCGGGTCAGGAAGCAGCTCGAAGCCCCCGGCGGGCCGGCGCAATCCCGGGTAGCCCTGGGCGCATCGCCGACGCTGGCCCGCATCATCGTCCCCGGCGTCTTCGACACCTGCCGGCGCATCCTGCCCGGCATGCACCTGGCCGTGCGCGAGGCTTTCACCCCCGCCCTGCTCGACTGGCTGGTGAAAGGCATCATAGACATCGCAGTCATCACCAAGACCGACGCTGCTTCCAGCGTGCCCGTCACTCTGCAGCCCTTGCTGGGCGAGCCGTTCGTGCTGGTCACGCAGAAATCGCGCAAGATCCAGCCTGTCGTCCAGGCGGCCGACTTGCGGCGCATTCCCCTGCTCATGACGACCTTGCACCGCGGCATCGTCGAGCCGCAGCTCGCGCCGCTGGGCATTACCCTGAACATTCCCGTGGAAATGGATTCGGTCGATTCCATCCGCGAGCTCGTGCTGCACGGCCACTGGTCGACCCTGATGCCGATATCCGTATTCAAGCCGGTCGAATCCTCATCGCCCATCACGCTGTCGGAAATTTCCGGCGTCCAGTTGTACCGGCAACTGCTGGTCGCCACCCGGATCCGGCGCACTCCCGATCCCGCGGTATCGATGTTGAAAGACCTGATCACCGAGGAATCGGCCCGCCTGTCGAGACTGGGCCTGTTCAGCCTGGGCAGCACGCTGCGCGCCCGCAATTGAGGCGCTGCAGCGCCGAGCCCATATAAGTCAAAACAGTTGAGAGCATCCACGCCCCGGAGCATGCATCCAGCCCGGGGCCTGGCGGGCCAGGCCGCGCCCGAGCGGCCGAACTGCCGAACCGCCAAACGGCCATATCCATTCGCTACGGCCCGGCGCTATAGTGTGCGGCGTACACCCTGTTTCCAACCTCTCATCACACACCCAGCCGGGGAAACTTCATGGATCTCGAACTTGCAGGCAAACATGTACTCATCACGGGCGGCAGCCGGGGCATCGGCCTGGCCTGCGCCCAGGGCTTCGGTCGCGAAGGCGCGAGGCTCAGCATAGTCGGACGCGATGCGGCCAGGCTCGATGCAGCGGTCGCCAAACTGCGCGACGCGGGCTTCGAGGCCGTGGGCTATCGCGCCGACCTGACCGACGCGGACGCGGCGCTACAAATGATCGACGCGGCGGAGGCCGGCGGCGGCCCTATCGATATCCTGGTCAATTCCGCGGGCGCGGCCCGCCGCACGCCGTTTCCCGAACTTACGCCGCAAGCCTGGCACAACTCGATGCAGGCGAAATTCTTCTCCTACATCAATGTGATCGACCCCTTGATCAAACGCATGGGCCAGCGCAAGACCGGCGCCGTAGTCAACATCGTCGGCATGGGCGGCAAAGTCGCCAGCACCGTACACATCTCGGGCGGCGCCGCCAACGCGGCGCTGATGCTTGCCAGCGCCGGGCTGGCCGCGGCATACGGCCCCATGGGCGTGCGCGTGAACGCCGTCAATCCCACCGTCACCCTGACCGACCGCATGGGACAGGGCCTGGAAGCCGAAGCGCGCGCCCGCAACATCACGGTAGAGGCCGCCAAGAAACAGGCCGAGGCCAAAATGCCGCTGGGCCACATCGCCTCGCCCGATGAAATCGCCAATGCCGTGCTGTTCTTGTGCTCGCCCAAGGCAAGCTATATCTCGGGCGCCATCCTGTGCATGGACGGCGCGGCGACACCGATGGTGGTGTAGGGCCTGCCCCAAAATGGGTCGGCACTTTCAAGGCGCGCCGGCGCTGGAAAAAGGCCCAGGCCCCAGCTTGAACTGCTCGTCATACTTCGCCATAAAAAACACCCCAAAGCCTGGATCGATGTCCGACTTTTGGGGTGCGGTTCAGCATGGGACCCGGGCCTTGTAGCACGAGAATCACCCATCAGGCGCGGCTGGGGCGGCTCTCGCGGCGCGGCATGCCGCGTCAGTTCAGGCTCAGATGGCGCTCTTTGATGATCTTGCCATAACGGGCGCGCGAGTCGGCGGCGATCTTGGCCAGTTCTTCGGGCGTCGAACCGTGCGCCACGGCGCCTTGCGAGGTCAGCTTGTCCTCGATGCTCTTGGAAGCAGCGATTTCGCGTATGGTCGCGGACAGCTTGTCGACGATGTCCTTGGGCGTGCCCTTGGGCACCAGCACCGCGGTCCAGGAGCCCGTCTGCGCGTTGTGTATGCCGGCCTCGTCCAGCGTAGGCACGTCCGGCATGACCGGCGCGCGCTTGTCCCCGGTCACTGCGAAGGCCCTGAGCTTGCCGCCTTTCACATAAGCCACGGTCTCGAGCACCGAAGCGAACAACATGTCCACACGGCCGGCGATCAAGTCGGTCATGGCCGGGCCGCCCCCTTTGTAGGGAATATGCGCCAGCTTCACGCCGGTGGCTTCCTGGAAAATTTCGCCGGCCAGGTGCGGCGCACCGCCTATGCCCGAACTGGCGAAAGTGTGCTTGCCCGGCTCGGCCTTGGCCAGCGCCACCAGTTCCTGCACATTCTTGGCCTTCAGGGAATTCGACACGACCAGCACGAACGGCAGGTCCGAGAACATCGACACGGGCTCGAACGCCTTGGCCGGGTCATTGTGCAGCTTGTACAGCCACGGGTTGATGGCCAGCATGCCGGAATTGGCGAACAACAGCGTGTAGCCGTCCGGCTTGGCGCGCGCGACATAGTCGGCGGCGATCTGGCCGCCCGCGCCGGGACGGTTGTCGACCACGATGCTGACGTTCATTTTGCGGCCCAGTTCCGAAGCCAGCAGGCGGGCGGAAATATCCGTGCCGCCGCCCGGGGCGAACGGCACGATCAAGTTGATAGGCCGCGACGGATATGTGTCGGCGGCGTGGCTGGCCAGCGGCAACAACGCCGCCATGGCCGCCGCGGCGCCGAACATGCGCACCCGGATGCGGAATTTATTTGTAGTCTCCATCGATTTCATGCCTCTTCTTGCTGATTGTGGAATAGGTCGCGCCGTGCAGGCCGGGCCGCCTGCCGGAAGCTGCATGCTCCTCGACACCGGCCCAGATGAAACAGGACCCGCGGTCTGGCCGCAGAGTGTCGAAGTATAGGGATGAATTGCGATCTATAGCCGTTCGAGCTATAAATAACATAGATCAATTCAATTATTGAATCAATAAGATAGCGATGGAACTACGCCAGCTCGAATGCTTCGTGGCCGTGGCCGAAGAACTGCACTTCGGCCGTGCCGCAGCGCGCCTGTGCATGACCCAGCCGCCGCTCAGCCGGCAGATCCAGTTGCTGGAACAGGACGTAGGCACGGCGCTCTTCGCGCGCAGCAGCCGCCAGGTGGAACTTACCCCGGCCGGCCGCAGCCTGCTCAGAGACGCGCGCCACTTGCTGGACCTGTCGGCGCGCGCGGCGCTGGCCGCGCGCCGCATGTCCGGCGGCGAAGCGGGCAATATCGCGCTCGGGTTCACGGCGGTCGCGGCCTACCGCCTCATGCCCACGCTCATCAAGCGCACTCGCCTGATCCTGCCCGACGTCGACATCCAGTTGCGTGAAATGGTGTCGACCGACCTCAACAGCCTGTTGCTTGCCGGCGAGCTCGATGCCGCGCTGACCCGCCACGTGCCGCAGCAGCCGGGCTTTGCCCACCGCCTGATCGAACGCCAGCCGCTGGTGCTAGCCCTGCACCAGGATTCCCCGCTGGCGCAACTGAAGACGGTGCCGCTGAAAGCCTTGCACCAGCAGCCTTTCATTCTTTATGCCCCCAAGGAAGGCAAATATTTCCACGACCGTATCGTCGGCGCGATGGAATTGGCGGGCGCCTCGCCGCTGATCGCGCAATACGCCGGCCAGACCCACACGCTGCTGGCGCTGGTCAGGGCCGGCATGGGAGCCGGCATCGTGCCGGACTCGGCCAGGGAACTGCGCTTTCACGAGGTGATATTCCGGCCGCTGCAGCACAACAGCCTGCATGCCGAAATCTATCTGGCCTGGCGCGCCAGGCACGACAACCCCGCGCTCGGCGCGTTCATCGAACGCGTGGTGGGCGGCTGATTCCGGCACGTTTCGGTTATCATGAAACCTGCTACATACCGTCTTGCGCCACCACAACAATCGCTATAAAAAATGGGCAATCATGTAGGAATCCGCCAAGTCGCGCTCAAGGCCAATACCTCGACGGCAACCGTGTCGCGCGCGCTGAACAACCCCAACGCCGTGCGCCCCGAAGTGCGCGCCCGGATCGACGCCGCGGTACGGGAGCTCGGCTACATTCCGGATGCGGCGGCGCGCGCGCTGTCGTCGCGCCGCACGCAGACCATAGGCGCCATACTGCCCACCGTCGACAACGCCATGTTCGCGCGCGGCATCGAAGCCCTGCAGAAATATCTTTCCTCGCAAGGCTACCTGTTCCTGCTCGCCACCAACGATTACGACCCCGAAGTCGAATTCCGCCAGGTGCAGAACCTGGTCAGCCGCGGCATCGACGGCCTGATCCTGCGCGGCGACATCCATTCCGACGAACTGCGCCAACTGCTGCAGCACCAGCGCATGCCCTTCGTCAATGTGGGCGTCTACCATCCCGACAAGACCTATGCGAGCGTCGGCATCGACAATACCGCGGCCGGCCGCATGGCATGCGAATACCTGATAAGACTGGGGCACCGGCGCATCGGCATGATCGCCGCCCTGACCGGGCGCAACGACCGTGCTTCCGGCCGCGTCCAGGGCGTGCAGCAGGCATTGGCCGAGCACGGCCTGGCGATGCGGGACGACTGGTATACCGAGATTCCATACCATCTGGACGATGCCCGCCAGGCCCTGCGCAACGTGATGCTGCGCGACGGAGAACGCCCCACCGCCCTCATCTGCGGCAACGACGTCATCGCCTACGGAGCCATGCTGGAAGCCGAACGGCGCGGCTTTTCGGTGCCGCGCGACCTGTCGGTGATGGGCTTCGACGACCTGGAATGGAGCCGCCACCTGCGCCCCAGCCTGACCACCATCCACGTGCCTACCGACGACATCTGGACGCGCGCCGGTGAATACGTGGTGCGCACGCTGGCCAACCAGCCGGTGTCACTGCACCACGAGGTGGAGGTATCGCTGGTCGTGCGGGAATCGACGGCGGCCCCGCATCAGGGCGCGTAAGCCGCGCAGAAGTCGCCCTCGGCTTCGATGCCTTTTGCCAGGCCCGCATAGTTCGCCGACCAGGTGCCGGCCTCTCGCCGTGCCAGGTCCTCGAGACGGCGCAATGTTTCCAGCCCGTCGCTGCGCAAGGTATCGCGGCAGGCCTGCAGGTCGGGGAACTGCTGCAACGCATGCCCCCAGATCGCACGGCCGGCGAGGAATCCGTCGGCCCCGGCCGCGAATGCATATTCCATGACGCGCACGAACTGTTCGCCGGTGACCCCAGCCGACAGCATGACCCAGGGCATGGACGCGGCCCGGCAGACGTCCCCCATCGCATCGAACAAGGCCTGCGCCTGAAGGTGCTCCGCGCCGCCGTCGCGCGCGGGCAAAGTTGCGCCCGGCAAAGGACTTTCGAGCTTGAGCAGATCCACGCCATAGCGCGGGTTGCAGAATTCGCGCACGCTGTCGATGACGAGCTCGGGCAGTTTTTGCGGCGACTCGACATAGTCGTCCGCCGGCGCCAGGCTGCCCTTCAAAGGATAGACCAGCAGTTCGAGCACATAGGGGATATCGTGCCTGCGGCATTCCTTGCCGATCTCCAGCACGTAATTACGCTGGTGTTCGAGCACTTCCGCGGCGGCATCGGGCCGATACCAGGCTAGCACCTTCACGCCGTCCGCGCCGCAAGCCTTGATCTTCGCCACGTTCCAGTCCTTGATCGAATGGGACAGGCGCCCGCCCGGCGTTTCCTGCGCGCGATGATCTTCCAGTGTCATGACCAGGCCGGTGCGCGCGGGCAGCAGGTCTATGGCCGCCGGCAATGCGTAATTCGGGTCGAACAACATGGCGCTGGCCTGCGCCCCCAGCACCTCCACCAGCAAGCGTTTGGCGGCCACCATGTCGGCGAATGCCACTTGCGCAGGCTCTATGCCGCGGCGCTTGGCAATCAGGTTGATGAGGGGCGGCCTCTGGTCAAGGGCGACCATGGAAAAATGCCCCTGGTCGTCGGCCAGGCGCTTCAGGCCCCGCTCTTTCCCTAGACGAAGCGTATGTGTCAATTTTTACTCCTGGTGAAATGATGCAAGAACTCCGCGGCTTCCCGTAAATCCGGGCAACCCGCCCTGCCGCCGGCATGCCGGCACTTGAGGGCCGCCACGGCCGCCGAAAAGCGCAGCGCTTCTTCCGTTTCGGCGCCGGCAGCCAGCGCGAAAGCCAGTGCGCCGTGCAGTACATCGCCGGCCCCGGTGGTATCGACCGCCCGCACGGGGAATGCGGCCTGGCGACGAACGCCATGTCCCGCTTCCCACACCAGCCCGCGTGCTCCCAGCGTCACGGCGGCCAGCCCGCAGCCGCGCGAACGCGCGTATGCCAGGCGCCCCGCCTCGTCTTGCGCGACGGCGCCCGCGTATCCCGCCAGGCCCGGCTCGGAAAACACCGCGAAATCCGTATGCGGCAACAACAAGTCGAACACGTCCGGATCGGCCACGTCGCCGTCCAGGACGGTCGGCACCCCCAGGCGGCGCGCGGCGACGAACAGCGCCAGCGCGCCTTCGGGCCAGCGCGGATCCGCCAGCACCGCCCCGGCGCCGGCCAGCGTATCCAGCAGCAGCCAGCCTGCCTCGGAAGGCTGGTCGGCGCCGCGAAAATTGAGAATCATCCGATCGCCGCGCTCGTCGACCACGATGCCTGAGACCGACGAACGCGCCCCCGGAAACAAACGGAATTGGCTCACATCGATGCCGAAGGCGGCCAATTCGGCGCGCATGCCGTGCCCGGCCGAGTCGTCGCCGGCGCGCCCCCAGAACGAGGCCTGCCCGCCCAGTTTCGCCACGGCCACCGAGGCGTTGGCGGCCATGCCGCCCCCGCCTTCTCGGTAATCCGAGGCGCGCGTCTTGCCATCCCCGGACGGCAACTCGCGCACCACCCAGGTGCGGTCGTAGGCGGACAGCCCCAGGCAAATCACGCGCGGCCGCGGCGGCCGATCCGGATCGCACCAACCCATGCTCATGGCCTGTGCCTCATCGCGCCCGGGTGCGGCGCGCGCCCGGCACTCATCGAACAAGCTTGCAGCACTGTGCGCATGGTTTAATTCCCCATAAATCGACATGCCGCTCAGCGCAAGGCCGCGCCATCGCTGCTGCGGAACAGATGAAGCTTTTCCCGCGGCAGCATCAGGGTCGCGCTGTCGCCGGCCTTGGCCTTGAAATCCGGCGGCACCCGCGCCACATGGCGGCCGTCGTCGCAATTGAAATACAGCAGCGTGTCGGACCCCAGTGGTTCCACCACGCTCAGCTTGATGGCTATGCCCTCCCCGCCGGGCGGCCCGACCTGCAGGTGCTCGGGCCGTATTCCCACCACGACCTGGTTTGCGCCGTCCCGGGCCAGGACCTGCTGCAGGCGCTGCGGAACCGGCAGGATGGCGCCGCCCTTCAGGCGCAAGGTCCCGCCGTCGACGGCCGCGTCGAAGAAGTTCATGGTGGGAGAGCCGATGAACGAGGCGACGAACTGATTGGCCGGCTCGCCATATACCTGGTCCGGCGTTCCCACCTGCTGGATGACCCCCTTGTCCAGCACCACGATGCGATCGGCCATGGTCATGGCTTCGACCTGGTCGTGCGTGACGAAGATCATCGTGGTCTTGAGTTCCTGCGACAGCGCCTTGATTTCGGTGCGTACTTCGGTGCGCAGCTTGGCATCGAGGTTGGACAAAGGCTCGTCGAACAAGAACACCTTGGGATTGCGCACCATGGCGCGGCCCATTGCCACGCGCTGGCGCTGCCCTCCCGACAGAGCACCGGGACGGCGCTTCAGGTACTGCTCGATGCGCAGCAGTTCCGCTGCCCGCTTGACGCGGCGATCGATCTCGGCGCGCGGCGTGCGGCGCATCTCCAGGCCGAAGGCCATGTTGTCGTATACGCTCATGTGCGGATACAAGGCGTAGTCCTGGAACACCATCGCGATATCGCGCCTGGACGGTGGCACGTCATTCACACGCTCGTCGCCAATGTACAGCTCGCCGCCGTCCACCGGCTCGAGCCCTGCCACGATGCGCAACAGCGTGGATTTCCCGCAGCCCGAAGGGCCTACGAAAACCATGAATTCCTGGTCCCGGATTTCCAGGTCCAGGCTGGGTATGACCTCGGTATCGCCATACCGCTTGACCAGTCGCTTCATATGTATCGCGGCCATCGGCACCCCTTACGCAAATGCGAGCAATGGTTTGATCAACTCACCGGCGGCAAAGCGGCCGTACATTTCCGGCAGCCGGTCGATGCCGAAGGTCGTATCCACCAGCCGGCGGTACTTGGCCTCGTTCCGGCGCAGCAGCTCGATATTGGCCTCCAGGTCTCCCTTGGGGAAATAGAACGTGCGCACCATGTAGAAATCCTTGCGCCGCACCGCCTTGTTCTCTTGCAACGGCCAGGGATTGTCGTTTTCCCCCACCAGCATCACCGCCCCGTTGGGCAGCACGATTTCGATAGCGCGCGTGCGCGCCGCGTGGGCGCCGCTGCACTCGACGATCAGCGCGAAGCGCCGCTCCATGTCGTCGGGCGGATGGGGCCGCGCGCCGAAGGACTCGGCCACCGCCAGGCGTTCGGCCTTGGGGTCGGAAATATAGACGTCGCTGTATCCCAGGTTCTGCAGGGCGATGACGGCCCCCAGGCCCACCGGCCCGGCCCCCGTCACCAGCACCGGCCCGGAACGTTCGGGCGGCACCAGCGGCCGGATAAAGCGCACGGCGTGCGCCGAGGTGCCTATGGTGTCCAGCAGCAGAGGCGCGAGGTCGTCGTCGATATCGTCGGGCACGGGCAGCAGGCATTGTTCGGGCACGGCAAGATACTCGGCGTAGCCGCCGGGCCGGTTCCAGCCGACCAGCACGGATTCGTTCAGGCACATCTGCGTATTGCCGGCCCGGCACATATCGCAGTGGCCGCAATGCACGGGGATGTACACCAGGCAGCGCCGTCCATCCAGTGCATGCCCGGGCGCCTCGACGACGCCGAAGATTTCGTGGCCCGGCGTGTACTGCGCGCCCTTCAGCCAAAGCTTGGTGTCGGAGCCGCACAAAGCGGTGCGCTTGACCTTGAGCAGCAACTCGCCGGCGGCGGCCGCCGGCTTGGCGAGGTCCACGATGGAGATTTCCTTGTTTCCATGGAATTTGGCAGCATGCATATCGAACCTCTAACCCTCTACCCTTTGACAGCGCCCAGCGCCAGCCCCGAAACCAGGCGGCGCTGGACGCAAAAAGCCAGTACCAGCGGCGGCAGCGCGATCAGCGTCGCGGCAGCCATCAGCGCTCCCCAGTCGGTGGAACCCTCGCCGATGAAATTGAACGAAGCCGCGATCAAAGTCTTCGTGTCGCCATTGGAAAGAATCAGCGCGAACAGGAAATAGTTCCACGAGAAAACGAAGGCCAGGATCACGGCCACGGTCAGCCCCGGCATGACGAAAGGCAGCGCGATGCGCCGCAGGATCACCCAGGCATTGCAGCCGTCGACTTGCGCGCTTTCCAGGACACTGCGCGGAATTCCATCGAAGAACGGCAGCAGCACCCACATCACGATAGGCATGGTAATGACCGCATGCGTCAGGATCAGCGCCCAATAGGAGCCGATCAGGCCCAGGGCGCGGAACATGGCGTACCAGGGCAGCAGGAACAGTGTGCCCGGCGCCATGCGCGCCAGCAGGGTCAGCGTGGCCGGCCATGTCACCCGCGTCCACGATACGGCGAATGCGGCCGGCACCCCCAGCACGACGCCGATCAGCGTCGACCCGCAGGTGGTGACGAGGCTGTTCCATGCGTACAGGCCGAAGGGTGTGGTGTGGAATAGCCGCACATAGTTTTCCAGCGTCGGCGAAAACACCAGGGTCGGGGGATACGCGGTCACGTCCGCCGAGGGCTTGAACGAGGACAGCACCATCCACGCCACGGGCAACAGGATGACGCAGGCCACGATGAGCAACTGCAGAATCGTCAGACAGCGCAGAACCTTTGCGTTCATCGTCGCTCCTTACACCGCGGCATATTTGCGCAGGCGCGTCAGCACCAGCACCGCGCCGAACACGATCGCCGACAAGGTGATCATCAACGCGCTCGCGTAGCCCATGTCGAAGAATTCGAACCCCTTGCGGAAACCGTAGATGTTCAGGGTGTTGGAGGCATTGCCGGGGCCGCCCTGCGTGGTGATGTAGATAATGTCGAAGAAACGCAGCAAGTCCACGCTGCGCAATATCGTCGCGGTCACCAGCGTGGGCAGCAACAGGGGCAGCGTGATCCGGCGAAAAGTATGCCAGCGCGACGATCCGTCGATCTGCGCCGCCTCATAGACACTGGGCGGCAGCGACTGCAGCCCGCCCAGCACGATCAGGGCGACAAAAGGCGTCCATTGCCAAGAATCGATCATGGCCACGGTAGGGATCACCCACTGCGGGGAGGCCAGCCAGCTCGAAGGCGGCAATCCGAACTCGCCGAGGATCCAGTTGGCTGCGCCGATGGACGGGTCCAGGATCACAAGCCACATCATGCCCACCACCACCGGCGGCAACACGAAAGGCGAAATCAGCAGCGTGCGCAGGCTGCCCCAGAGGCGCTTCGAACTGTGCAGCAGCACGGCGATATAGGTGCCGAGCAGCAGTTGCAAGACCAAAGAGAGCAGATAAAGCTCGATAGTGACTTCCAGCCCGTTCCAGAACTCCGGGTCCTGGACCATGGTCGCGTAATTGAGGCCATGGTTGAAGTGTGCCGGCATGCCGACGCTGAAATGCTCGAAACTGAGCCAGATCGCGTACATGAACGGAAACGCGATCATCAACACGGTAAAGATCGTGGCGGGCAGGGACATGACCATCAACTGCCGCCGCGTGCCTATCGATTGGCTCATTCCCGTCCCTCCCTTTTGCACAGGCGCGCGGGGCGCCCGCCGTACCGTTTCCGATAGGGATATCGCATGAGTCCTCAGCCTGCCAGGAAGCCGCCGTCGACGGCCATCACCGAACCGGTCATGTAGTCCGCGGCGGGGGTGCACAGATAGACCACGCTGCCGGCGATATCGTCGGGCTGGGCCCAGCGCCCTTGCGGGATGCGGGCCGCGATACGCTGGTAATGGGCGGCGTCCTTGCGCCCCTGGGCATTGATCGACGTCTCCACATAGCCGGGCGCAACGGCGTTCACACGTATACCCGCCTCGGCCCACGCCAGGGCCAGCGACTTCGTCAGCATCACCACGCCGCCCTTGCTCGCGCAATAGGCCGGTATGGTCGGCAAGGCGGCAAAGGCGTTCATGGAAGCGATGTTGACGATGCTTCCCGGCCGCCGGCCCGCGGGCCTTTCCAGCAGCGGCCGGCAGGCGCTGCACATCCGGAAGGTACCGGTCAGATTGACATCCAGCACACGCTGGAAGGTTTCGACCTGGAACTCGTCGAAGCGCGCGAGGATCCCCGCGCAATTGACCAGGGAGTCCAGGCGATCCACCCCTTTCATGAATCCGGCGATTTGCCTGTCGTCCGTGATGTCCAGCGCCGCCATGGCCAGGCCCGGACTCGGTTCCAGTGCACTGTCTGCCAAGGCGCGGTCGTCCACGCCGGTAGCTATGACTTCGCAACCCGCCTCGAGAAAAGCCCGGGAAATCGCCGCCCCGATATCCCCGGCGCCGCCGACGACCATTACCCGATAAGCAGGCTCGAACGAGAACAAGGACATGACAAGACTCAGGTCAGTATGAACAGGTGGATCTCCGCGCCCTTGCCGGCGCCGCATACGGGCTTGGATCACGCCGTGCGCGGCAACCGGGGGGGAACCTCGATGAACGCGCCTCAGTTTCCGGCAATCAGTTTGTCGAGCCGCGTGTCGGCCTCGCTGCAAGCCTGCTGCACGTTCTTCTGCCCCAGGATCATGGCCGTGACGGCCTGGCCTATGTATTCGCGCGATTCCGCATTGGCGACGATGGGATAGCCGATTTTCGATTCGCCCAGTTGGCCCACCTTGTTGACCGCAGTTATCCATTCCTCGCGCACCGGCTGCGCGTCCACCCATTTGCGGAACGCGGGATTATTGGCTACCGAGGCGCGCGGCGACACGATGCCGTCCACCGCAAGCTCGGCTTGCGTCTTGGGGCTGGTGGCCCATTGGATGAAATACCAGGCCGCTTCTTTTTTCTTGCTATGAGAGGAAATAGCGGCCGTCCATCCCAGGACCGTGGGATGCAGCCCGCCCGGCCCGGGCGGCAGCAGCGTAATAGCCGTGTCCTTCAGCCGCGCTCCGCCCGCCATCATATTGCGCAGTTCGTTCGACGATTCGAAGGCCATGGCCGCGCGGCCGTCCTTGTACAGCGACGAAATCTGGTAGAAGCTGTAGTTCACCACGCCCGGAGGGCCATAGTCCTTGAGCAGGCTCGAATACAGGCTGAGCGCCGCTTTGGCGGGGGCCGAGCACAACTGGGACTTGCCATCCTTCATGTATTCCCCGCCTTCGTTGTGCAGGAACACGCTGAAAGTGAAGGGCAAGGCCGGCTTCAAGCCGCGCGACACGAAGGGCGTGATGGCAGGCTCGCAAGTCTTGAGCCGTTTCGCCACGGCAGGCAATTGATCCAGCGTCTTCGGCATTTCTACCTTGCATTTCGCAAAAATGTCCTTGCGGTAATACAAGACCGGGCCCTCGATATTCAAGGGGATGCCGTTCAGCTTGCCGTCCACGGTAGCGTCCTTCACCAGCCCGGGGCTCAGGCCCGCGAAATCATAGCCGGGAGCCACGTCGTTCTTGACGTACGAAGACATGTCCGCGTACCACCCCGCCTTGGCGAACTGCAGGCCCTCGCGCGAAGGCAGGGACATGAACACATCGACCTCGTCGCTGCCCGAGTTCATCACTGTCATCAGGCGCTGGCGCATCTGCTGCTCTTGGTAGGTATCGACCTTGAGCTTCATGCCCGTGAGCTGCTCGAACTCGTGCCGATGCTTCATCAGCGTGTTGGCGATGGGGTTGTTGTTCGCCAGCACCGACAGCGTGGTGCCCTGGAACTTCTTCCAGTTGAATGTCTGTGCGGGGGCGGCCTGGATCGCCAGGCTGGCGGCTGCCGTCAAGCTCGCGACAGCGCATAGAACAGCTCGTTTCACACCGGTTTTCATATTGTCTCCTGGTAGATACAGCTGGCTCGGCTTATTATTTTTGTAACCGTTTGCAGACGATTCTACGACTGAGGTTTCAGGGTGTCAATAATTTTCTCCATAGCAATTCGGAAATTCAATTGCTGCCGCCATGGCCATCATCGATAGATGATATATATGTATTACTCATATCTTTGAAACCCGTTACAAAACATGGCGAGCCAGGCCAAAGCCGACAGATCCCGAGCCCGAGGCCGTGCCGGCGCGCCGGGAGACATCGCATCCGGCCGCCGCCCCGCCCTCCAGAAAGGGCGAGGACGCCTTGCTTCTAGAAAATGACGGGCTCGTCGGGCTCCTGCCAGCCGCTCAGGAAATCGAAATCGCAGCCTTGGTCGGCCTGGCTGACGTGCTCCACGTACAGGCGCAGATAGCCACGCTTGCGATCCGTCTTCGGCGGCTTCCATTGCTGCCGACGCTCTTCGAGCTGCGCTTCGTCCAGCAGGACATCGAGCCGGCCGGCAGGCACATCCAGCCGTATCATGTCGCCGGTGCGCACCAGGGCCAGCGGGCCGCCCACCGCCGCTTCGGGACTCACATGCAGCACACACGTGCCCGCATGCGTGCCGCTCATCCGCGAATCCGAAATACGCACGATGTCGTGGACGCCGGCCTCGAGCAGCTTCTTGGGAATCGGCAGATTGCCCCATTCGGGCATCCCGGAAGCCCCGACAGGCCCGCCGTTGCGCAGCACCAGCACCGTGTTCTCGTCGACGGCAAGCTCCGGATCGTGAATACGCCGGGTCATGTCTTCCATGGAGTCGAACACCAGCGCGGGCCCGGTATGCTCGAGCAGCCTCTCGCTGGCTGCGCTGGGCTTGATCACCGCGCCCGATGGCGCCAAGTTGCCACGCAACACGGCCAGCGCCTGCGCCTGGACCACGGGCGAGGACAAAGGCCGTATGACCTCGGGGTCGAGATTGACGGCGCTCTCGATGTTCTCGCCCAGGGTTCGCCCCGTCGCCGTCAGGCATTCCAGGTGCAGGCGCGGCGCAAGTTCCTTGAGCAGCGCCGGCAGGCCGCCCGCATAATAAAAATCTTCCATCAAGTGATCGCCCGTGGGATACAGGTTCGCCAGCACGGGAATATCGCCGCCGGCCTCGATGTACTGCTGCAAGGTCAGGGGGATGCCGGCGCGGCCCGCAATGGCGATCAGGTGCACGACCGCATTGGTCGAGCCGCCCAGCGCCATATGGACGGCAATCGCGTTGCGCACCGAATCGGCAGTCAGCAGGCGCCGCGGACGCAGATCCTCCCAGATCATGTCGACGATGCGCGCGCCGCTGGCCGCAGCCATGCGCGGATGCGCGGCGTCCATGGCGGGAATGCTGCTGGCGCCGGGCAGCGAGAAACCCATGGCCTCGGTGATCGAAGTCATGGTGCTGGCCGTACCCATGGTGTTGCAGGTGCCCGGAGAACGCGTCATACGCGCTTCCAGTGCGACCCATTCGGGCTGGCTGACCTTGCCGACGACGTAATCGTTCCAGAAAGTCTTGGTATGCGTCCCGGCCCCGACACGCTGCCCCTTGTAGCGGTCATTGAGCATCGGGCCCGCCGGCACGTAGATACAAGGCAGATCCGCGCTGATAGCGCCCATCAAAAGGCCCGGCGTGGTCTTGTCGCAGCCTCCCATGAGCACGGCGCCGTCTATAGGCAGCGAGCGCAGCAGCTCTTCGGTTTCCATGGCCAGGAAATTCCGGTAGGCCATGGCCGTCGGCTTGACCATGACCTCGCCCAGCGACATGGCCGGCAATTCGAAAGGCAGGCCGCCCGCTTCGAGAATGCCGCGCTTGACGGACTCGGCGCGCTCGCGCAGGTGCGCGTGACAGGGCGACAGGTCGCTCCAGGTGTTGATGACGGCCACGATAGGCCGCGTCATGAACTCTTCCCGCCGCAGCCCCATTTGCAGCAAGCGCTGGCGGTGGGCAAACGAACGTATGTCATCGGGCGCAAGCCAGCGGCGGCTGCGCAAAGCGGCAAGACGCTTTTCTTTATCGGTCATGGGAATCCGGCAATGGTGTGCGTGGGTATCGGGAATTGCGGCGGGCCTAGGCCCGGCAACATGCAGCAGCCCTTCCGGCAAATGCCAAACACAGCATCTCGACCACCGGCAACACTGCTTTTTTCAGTATATATCCTGACCGCTGCACCACCGCAAGGCAGCCCCCTGTCCGGCCGCAAACCCGCATGGAATAGGCTTTGCAGGCCTATCTATGCCGCGTCACGGCTCGAGCTGCTCGCGGAATTCCGGCAGCCAGTGCAGCAACCGGCGCTCCAGCAAGGTCACGCAATACACCAGCCCGACGCCGACGATGGACAGCAGCGTAATCGCGGCGAACATGTCGGTGGCGTTGAGCGTGGCCAGCGCGGTGATCATCAAGTAGCCCATGCCGGTGGTGGAGCCGACGAATTCCGCCAGCACCACGCCGATCAGCGCGAAGCTGATGGCGTTGGGCAGCGAGGCGAAGGTCCAGACCGCCGCCGAGGGGATGCGCACGCGCCACAGGATCTGGCGCGGCGACCCGCCCAGGGTGCGGCAAAAGTCCAGCAGTTCTGGCTCGACGCTGCGGCCGCCCTTGTAGGTGTTGAAGAACACCAGGAAGAACACCACGAACCACGACGTCGCCACCTTGGACGCGATGCCCAGGCCGAAGAACATGGTGATCAGCGGCACGAAGGCAATGCGCGGCATGGAATTGAAGGCCACGATGAAGGGGTTGAAGACATCGGCCAGCATGCGGTTGCGGCTGAGCGCCATGCCTATCACGAAGCCGCTGCCCACGCCCACGATCAGCCCCAGGAAGGTCGCCTGCAAGGTCTGCCACAAGTGCGGCCATACCGAATGGGGTCCGGGCAGCATCCATTGCCACAGGCGCAGCGCGATCAGGGACGGGCGGCTGATGAAGAAAGGATCGAAGATGGTGTTGTGCACGAACCATGGGATGCGGGTCAGCAGCTCCCAGGAACCGAGTATCACGGCCAGGATGACGACTTGCCATACGCTGACGCGGATGCGGCGCCGCCTGGCGGCGCGCCGGCTGCGCGCCAGGTATTCGGCATGGCTCGGGAAAGAATCATCCTGCCCTTGCGCGTCGCCCGCGTCGCGGGCCGGATCCTGGTCGGTAGAAGAAGGCTGCGTCATGGCGGTTCAGGCGGAGGCGCGGAACTGCTGGCCCAGCACGCCCCATATGCTCTGGAAATGGTTCAGGAACTGCGCGCTTTCCCGCACGCTGAAGACGTCCCGCGGATAGGGAATGTCGATGCGCTCGTCCAGCAGCACGCCGCTGGGCGGAGAGGACAGCACCACCACCCGGCTGGACAAGGTGATGGCCTCGTCCAGGTCGTGCGTGACCAGCACCACGGTCTGGCCCAGCTTGTGCCAGATATCCATCAGCTCTCTGTGCAAATGGGTCTTGGTGTGCGTGTCCAGTGCCCCGAAAGGCTCGTCCAGCAAGAGGATGCGCGGCTCCATGGCCAGGCTCATCAGCAAGGCCACGCGGCGGCGCATGCCTCCCGAAAGCTGGTGCGGATAGGCGTTGGCGAATTCGCTCAGGTGGCCGAGTTCCAGCAGCGCATCCACCCGGCTCCTGGCCTGGTCCGGCGGCATGGATTTGAACCGCAGGCCCAACGCCACATTCTTCTGCACCGTGTACCAGGGCAGCAGCGTGTCCTTCTGGAAGATATACCCTAGCGAGGGATGCAACTGGCCGGCCACCGGCTGGCCGTCGATGACGATGCTGCCCGAGCTGGGCATCAGGAACCCGGCGATCATGTGCAGCAAGGTGCTCTTGCCGCAGCCCGAAGGGCCGACAATCGACACGAACTCGCCGCTATCGATCCGCAGCGACACATCGCCTATCGCGCGGGTGCTGGCCCTGTCGGTCTGGTATGTCTTGCTGACATGCCGCAGTTCAATCACGAGGCGATACCCCGCGCCTTGCGCACGAAGCTCATGTCGACACACTGCGCGTAGGGAACGGTCTTGATCTGGTCGTTGCTGAACTGCCGCCCGTCGCCCATGATGCGCGTCATGCGGTCGTAGGCGTCCTGCGTAATGATGTTGTCCTTGAGCCAGACCTTGTTCTTGTACAGGTCTATGGCCTTGAGGACGCTGGGCCTGGACAGCGAGCTCAGGTAGTCGTCGTAGATCAGATCCGTGATCGCCTGCGCCGAACTGGCATTGATCAGGTCTTGCGCCTTGACCATGGCGGTCACGAAGGCTTGCACCTGCTCGGGGTGGCTCTGGATGGTGTCGCGCAAAGTATAGGCGGCAATGCCGGGCACGTCGCCGCCCACGTATTGGTTCCAGGCGGCATCGTTGGTGCCGTCGAAGATCGACACGCCCCAGCCTTCCTGCTCGGCCTGTTCCATCATCGAAGCCGTGGCCATGGTGGCCGCCACGGCGCCTGTCTTCAGGGCGCCCAGCATGGTGGCGAGATCGCCCAGCGGGCGGATGTCCACGGTCTTGGAAATACCCGCGCGCTGCATCAGGTAGATCGCCATCAGCGCGGTCACCGAGCCCGGCTGGGTGGCGCCGATGCGCTGCCCGGTCAGGTCTTTCAGGGTCTTGAACTTGCCGCTGTCGTAGTCCGTCTTGCGCACCAGCACATTGGCGTAGGTCATGCGGCGATCGAAGCCGAACACCAGGGCCGCGGGCTTGCCGGCCAAGGCCAGCGCCGGCGCCGCCGTAGCCGCGGTGGCGCCGAACAGGATCTGCCGTGCGGCCAGCATCTGGTTGGTGCGCGGGCCGCTCTGCGAATTGATGTACTTCACTTCGAGCCCTTCCTGGCCGAAGTAGCCCTTCTTCAGCGCCACATAGCCCGCGGTGAAGATCGGGTCGATGCTGCCCTGGCCGTACAGCGCGTTGCCCAGCTTGGCTGCCCGGGCGGCGCCCATGCCCAGGAGGCCGGCGCCCGCCAGGCCCCCGGCGGCAATCAGGATGCTGCGGCGGCGCGGTGAAGTAATCGATTGCGTCATGTCAGTTTGTCTCCGATGTAAGTCTGCCGGGAACCCGCCGCCGGCCGGCATCGCGGCCGACACAACTTCGGGCATCCACGCGGGCCACGCGTGCAGGCTGCTGGCGCAGGTCCGAGTGCCCATTCTATTTCCAAATCGCAGCGAAACATAATGCGCATTACGCTGTAACATCGGACCCGAAACACGAGGGATACACATGAGCGCAAAACCCACAGGCCTGGACGATATCGTGGCGATGTCCGCAAGGGCGCTGTCCGACGCGATCAAGAGCCGCGCGGTGTCGTGCCGCGAAGTCATGGCGGCCTACCTGGATCACATGGACCGCATCAACCCGCGCCTGAACGCCATCGTCGCCAGGCGCGGCCGCGACGAGCTGCTGGGCGAGGCCGGCGAGCGTGACGCCGACATAGCCGCCGGCCGCTGGCGCGGCTGGATGCACGGCATGCCGCAAGCCCCCAAGGACCTCACCGCGGTCAAGGGCATGGCGACATCCATGGGCTCTCCCATATTCAAGGACAACATCACCCCGCACGACTCGATACTGATCGAGCGCATCCGGGCCTCGGGCGCGATCTTCATCGGCCGCAGCAACGTGCCCGAATTCGGCCTGGGCTCGCATACCTACAATACCGTCCACGGCGCCACCGCCAATCCGTACGACACCTCGAAAACCTGCGGAGGCAGCAGCGGCGGGGCCGCCGCTGCGCTTGCCACCCGCATGCTGCCCGTGGCCGACGGCAGCGACTTCGGCGGTTCCTTGCGCAACCCGGCCGCCTTCTGCAACGTGTACGGCTTTCGGCCTTCCGCCGGGCGCGTGCCCTACGGCCCGGCCAACGAACTGTTCCTCAAGCAGCTAGCGGTTGAAGGCCCCATGGGCCGCAGCGTGCAGGACGTGGCCAGCCTGCTGGCCGTCATCGCCGGCCACGACGCCCGTGCGCCGCTGTCCCTGGCACAAGGCCCCGCCGTCTTCGCCCAGCCCCTGGACACCGATGTCGCCGGCACGCGCGTGGCGTGGCTCGGCGACTGGAACGGCTACCTGCCCATGGAAGCCGGCATTCTTTCCCTGTGCAAGGACGCGCTGGCGGCGCTGGCCGGCCTGGGCTGCGCAGTAGCCGACTACACAGTGCCCTTCGACGGCGAACGCCTTTGGCGCATCTGGCTCACGCACCGGCACCTGCTGGCCGGCGGCCAGTTGCGCCCGTTGTGGGAAAACCCGCAAACGCGCGGCCTGCTCAAGCCCGAGGCAGCCTGGGAGGCCGAAGGCCTGCAGAACCTGTCGGCATACGATGTGCTGCGCGCCTCCGAAGAACGCAGCGCGTGGTACCAGACCGTCCTGCGCATGTTCGAGGAATTCGACTTCCTGGCCATACCCAGCGCCCAGGTCTTCCCCTTCGACAAGAATCTGGATTGGCCGAAATCCATAGCCGGCCGAACCATGGACACCTACCACCGCTGGATGGAAGTCGTCACCCCCTGGACCCTGGCGGGCTGCCCCGTAATGAGCATCCCCGTCGGCTTCAACGCCGCCGGCCTGCCCATGGGCATGCAGGTGATCGGGCCGCCGCAAGGGGATCTTGCGGTGCTGCGGCTTTGCCATGCTTATGAACAGTGCCGGGACTGGGTGAATGAACGGCTGCCGCCGCTGCTCCCGGAGCAGGAAGATCCGGCCGGACCGCATTCCCCCTTGTAGGCCCACGCGCCCGCCGCCCTAGGACGACCGGATCTTCCGCCATAACGTAGTCCTGCTGATTCCCAGCGCTCGCGCCGCGGCGGCACGATTGCCGCCATGTGCGCGCAAGCTGGCGCGGATATGCTCGATCTCTGTCGCACGCTGCACGCTTTCCAGCGAATCGGGGGCGGCCCCCTGCGTCGCCGCAGGCCATGCGCCGTCGGGGCCGAAGGAGCCCAGCACCTTGCGCAGCGTCCCGGCCGCAGGCACCTTCCCTGCGAGCAGGCATTCGATCGCAATGCGCTCGACCACGTTCTCGAGCTCGCGGACATTGCCCGGCCAATCGTGCGCCATCAACATGGGCAGCGCCGCACGCAAGGCTTGCGCCGCAAGCTTGGCCGCCCCCGCCCGCTTCAAGGCGGCGGGCAGCAAATCCGCGGCCAGCGCCTCGATGTCTTCCGGCCGCTCGCGCAAGGGCGGCACGCGCAGTTGCAATATGTGCAGGCGATAGAACAGATCGTGCCGAAACGCCCCATCCCGCGCCAGCGCGGCGAGGTCGCGGTGCGTGGCCGCGATAATCCTTACATCGATGGGTATCGCATCGATTCCGCCCACCCGCGTTATCTCTTTTTCCTGCAGCACGCGCAGCAGGCGCGTCTGCAACGGCAAGGGCATTTCACCCACCTCGTCCAGCAGCAGCGTGCCGCCGTCGGCGGCCTCGAACAAGCCCGCCTTGCCCTGGCGCCGCGCGCCCGTAAAGGCGCCCTCTTCATAGCCGAACAGTTCGCTTTCCAGCAACTGCTCGGGAAAAGCGCCGCAGTTGATGGCCACGAAAGGCCGTGCGTGGCGCCGGCTGGCTCGATGAATGCCTTGAGCCACGACCTCTTTGCCGGAGCCGCTTTCCCCCTGAATCAATATCGTGGCGTCGCTGTTGCTTGCCAGCACTTCGCAGCGGTGCACCAATTCGCGCATGGAGGCGGAAACCGCTACCAGGCCGTTCAAGGTATATCTTGCGGAACGCGAGCGCCGGTGGCTATGGGCTCTCAGGCGGCCAACGGCATGCTCCAGGGGCTGAGAGGGATGCAAGGTCAATAGCGCACCCGCCTGGGCGCCAGCCTCGTACAGCGGCACGCAATCGACAACCAGCGACTTGCCGCGCACATCGTCGATGCGGCCCAGCTCGGGCATGCCGCGAGCCAGCACCGGGCCGGGGTTGAGCCCCGGTGCGACCTCGGTAATCGCGCGGCCGAGCGCCTGGCCGGCAGAGGCGCCCACTATGCGCGCCGCGGCCGGATTCATCGTGGTCACGCGCCCCCGCGTATCCACAGCGACGACGCCATCGCTCAAATGCCGTAATATCAGGTCCAGCCTGTCGCGGCGCGACCGTTCCTCGTACTGCGCCAAGGCGATGGCCAGCGCGGTATCCATCGCAGTGCGTACGGAGCCCGGGGAATACAGCAACACCCCGGCCAGTCCGGCCCGCTCCGCATAATCGGTGACCATGCCCGCCCCCACTACGACCTGTATGCCGCTCGCGGCCAGCTCGCGCACACACCGCTGCACATCCTCCGCGGACTCATAGGCGCGGAAATCCACCGCCATGCCGAACACATGGGCAAAGCGCCGCAATTCGGCGGGCACCTTGCTGTGCAGGACTACTGCAACGCGGTCCGACATCTGCCTGGCATGCGCCAACGCTGCCATGAGATCGTAGCCGCCCACCTGCACCAGTACCACAGGCACCGAGAGCCGCGTGCGCAGGAAGGCCCCGTTGCTGCCCGAGGCCACCACCACGTCGCAGCGCCCTTGCGCCGCGGCCTGCTTCAGGGGAGCCACGACAGGCTCGAAGGCGTCGTGCAGCAACTCGATCCGGGCGCGCGCAGCAAACTCGGATGCGACCGTCTGGAAGCTTTCGAACAGCCCATAGCCAGTTACCGCATAGATGCAAGGCAGCCTGCGCGTCACGGGCGGGGACACAATATCCGTATTCATGGAAGACGCGGAGCGGTTCATATTTGCCAGGATGGAAACGTCTCAAACATGAAACATGTTACTTCCATATATGAAACAAAACTGCAATGTACAGGGATCACGCCGCACAATGGCGGGGGAAAAGGCAGGTCGAACAATATTGGCATGGATATTGCTTTTATGTGTCTACCAGTAGTTCACCCATAACGACAGGAGACATCAGTGACAACATCTACATTGCGTCGCGCCCTGGGCGCGTTTGCCGCGATCTGCGGGCTTACTCTCCTCGGCAGTCCCGCGGCGGGAGCCGCCACCCGCTTTCCCAGCCGCCCCATCCACCTGATCGTGGGTTTTGCCGCCGGCGGCAGCGCCGACACGGTGGCGCGGCTGATGGCCCCCATTCTCAATAGAGAACTGAAGCAGAACATCATTATCGAGAACCGCCCCGGCGCCGGAGGCAATATCGCCTCCGCCGACTTGCTCAAGTCGGCCCCTGACGGCTACACCATCATGCTCGGCACCATCGGCTCACTTGCGGTAAACCAGCATATAAGCAAGCTGAAATACGATCCGGTAACCGATATGGAAGCCATTTCCCTGGCGGTCAAGTTTTCCAACGTGCTGGTGGTCAATCCGCATAGCGACATCCACACGCTTGCCGACTACGTGCGCGAAGCCAAGGCTTCCCATTCGAGCCTGTCCTTCGGGTCGTCGGGCATAGGCAGCAGCGGCCATCTGGCCGGCGAGCTGCTGAAATCGGTGGCGGGGCTGCACAACCAGCACATCGCGTATCGTGGCGGCGCCCCGGCAATGAACGATCTGCTGGGCGGCAGGCTGGGGGCGATCTTCGCCAGCCCCACCGATGCAGTCCAGTTCATCGCGGCCGGCAAGCTGCGCGCGATCGCAACCACGGGATTGTCCCGCATGGACGTGCTGCCCCATGTGCCGACCGTCGCGGAATCGGGCTACCCGGGGTTCGAAGCAAACAACTGGTATGCCTATGTTGCTCCGGCAAAGACGCCGGCCGACGTCATCCGGGTATTGAACAAGGCGATAGTAGTGGCCTTGAAAGATCCCGGCGTCTCGGCCAAGCTGGAGAAACTGGGGCTGCAACCCGCTCCCTCCACCCCGGCGGAAACCGCGGCATATATCCGCAGCGAAAGCAAGAAGTGGGGCGATCTCGTCAAGAAGATCGGCATCAGCGCGGACTAGGGCCTGTTCACACTAAAAGGGGTACCACATGGTCACAAAACAAGCTGTCCATCAAGGCGCGAAGCGCAGCCGTGGTGGTTCCACGGCGAGCATGAGCAACGCCGAGGGGCGGGTTGTTTTGTGGCTACCCTGCGGGCTGGCGGGCAGAAACACGCCATGCGTCGTTGCGGACTCGTTGCGTGGGGCGGCCACGCGGCCTCGCCCGCGCCTAGCCTGGCGTGTTTCTGCCCGCCAGTGTGGCACCCCTTTTAGTGTGAACAGGCCCTAATCCCGACGGCTTTTCACGCAAACCCGCAGGCCCAGCAAGCTCGCCAACCATGCATCACTTTTCCCATAGCCCATATGCCCTCGACAATCGCTGAAAAAATCCTCGCCCGGCACGCGGGCCTGGATCAAGTCCAGGTCGGCGACATCGTGATCGCCGATGTGGACTTTTCCATGGTCCACGACGCCCGCGCCCCCAACGCCATGCGCATGATAGACAAAATGGCCGAAGCCCCTCTGCCTTTCGCGCCGCGCACGGCATGGGTGCTGGACCATTACTCGCCGCCGCCCAATCTCGCTGCCGCTCAGGCCCATACGGCCATGCGCGAATTCGCGGGCACGCATGGCAGCCCGTTATACGACATCGGCGACGGCATCTGCCACCAGGTTCTGCCCGAAGGCGGCCACCTGACCTGCGGCGACCTGGTCGTAGGCACCGACACGCACTCGGTCACATATGGCGCATTCAACGCCTTCGGCACCAGCGTGGAGGGCACCGATGTCACTGCGGTCATGGCCACCGGCAAAGTATGGCTGCGCGTACCCGAATCGGTGCGCATAGAACTGCAAGGGCAACTGCAGCCCGGCGTCTGGGCCAAGGATGTGACCCTGCACATGCTGGGCAGGTTCGGCGCCGAAGGCCTGAATTACCAGGCCCTCGAATACACGGGTACGGCCGTCGCGGCGATGGACATCGACGATCGCATGACGCTGGCCAATCATGCGGCGGAACTGGGCGCCAAGGCCGCCCTGCTGGAGGCCGACGAAAAAACCCTGGCCTGGCTGGCCGCCCACGGCGCACGGCCGCCGAAACCGGTGGCGGCGGACCCCGGCGCCAAGTATGCGCAGCGCGTGACCATCGACGCCTCGGCATTGGCTCCGCAGATAGCGCGCCGGCATGAAGTGGACGACGTGGTGCCCGTCACCGACGTTGCCCGGCAGAAGATCAACTTCGCCCTGATCGGCACCTGCACCAACGGCCGCCTGGACGACATTCGCCAGGCGGCCTCGATCCTGAAGGGGCGCAAGCTGGCGCCGGGCGTCCGCATGATCGTCACGCCCGCCTCGCGCCGCATCTACCTGGACGCCGCGCGCGAAGGCCTGATCGAGATCCTGACCATGGCCGGCGCTTCTTTCGAGGCGGCCGGTTGCGGCACCTGCGTCGGCATTACCAACCATCTCATTCCGGGCGATCACGAGGTCGCCATTTCCAGCGCCAACCGCAACTTCAAGGGCCGCCTGGGCAATGACAAGGCCGAGATCTGGCTCGGTTCCGCTGCCACGGTGGCAGCCTCGGCGCTGACAGGCTATATCACCGATCCCCGCGAAGTCGCGGGCGGACAATGGAGGCCGGATCATGCCTGATGCCAGTATCGATATTGTGGCGGGCCGCGTCTACGTGCTGGGCGACGATGTCAACACGGATGTGCACTGCTCGGGCAAGTACCTGCCCGGCAAAGACGAAGCCTACATCGCCTCGCGAGCCTTCGAGGGCGTGTCGCCGGGATTCGCCGCGCGCTATGCCAAGGGCGGCATCATCGCCGCCGGACGCCACTTCGGTATCAATTCGTCGCGCGAACAGGCGGTCCACATCCTGCACCGCCTCGGCGTGGCCGCCATCATCGCGCCGTCCTTCGGCAGGCAGTTCTTCCGCAATGCGATCAACAACGGCCTGCTCGTCGTCGAATGCGACACATCCGGGCTGGCCGAGGGAGACGAGGTCGCCATAGATACCGCGAACGGCAAGTTTCTCGTGCCGTCCCGCGGCATTCACCAGGCGCTGCGCCCCCTGCCGGCGCAGATCCGCGCCATCCTGCGGGAAGGCGGCTTGATTCCCTTTTTACGCAAACACCCGGACTGGAAAATCGCCCAATGAGCTCGCAACCCGAAAAGGCCGGATACCCATTATCGGACAAGCCGGCGCGCCTGCGCCGCGCGCTGCGCGAACGCCTGTCGCGGGCGGGCCGGGACGCGCCCAGCCTGATCGCGCCGGGCATCTACGACGCATACGGCGCGCGCATGGTGCAGCACGCGGGCTTCGAAGCCGTCTACATGACCGGCAACGGGGTTTCGGCCAGCCTGCTGGGACGGCCCGACGTAGGCCTGGTCGACCTTTCCATGATCAGCGCGCATGCCCGGCGCATCGCCGCCTGCGTGGATCTTCCCCTCATCTGCGACGCCGACACGGGTTACGGCGGCGCCGCCGCCGTGCGTCGCACCGTCGAAGAATTCGAGGCCGCCGGCGTGGCCGCCATCCATATCGAAGACCAGCAATCGCCGAAGCGCTGCGCTCAATTCGCGGGCGCGCGCGCGGTCCTGCCATTCGAAACGGCAGTCGCCCGCATCGCCGCGGCGGTTGCGGCGCGCGACAGTGCCGGGCTGCTCGTCATCGCGCGCACGGACTGCGCGGCGTCGCTGGGCCTGGACGAAGCCATTCGGCGCGCCCGCGCATTTGCCCAGGCAGGCGTGGACGCGGTGTTCGTCGAACTGAAGGCCGGCGAACGGGTCCTGGATGAAATCCGCCGCGTGACACAGGCCGTGGAGGCCCCTTGCATATTTAATCTGGATACCGGCGGCCCCTTGGCCGGCCTGGGCTCGACGGAGCTGCAATCCCTGGGCATCGCCCTGGCCATCTACCCGTCCCTGATCCGTACCAGCCTGGGCTTCACGATGCGCGAGGCGCTGAAGCACTTGCGGGAGGACGGCAATACCGGCGCGATGCGCGGCCGCATGCTGAGTGCCGCCGAATACAACGCCTACCTGGGGCTGGCCGAAGTCGAGGAATGGGAGCAGCGATTTCCCGCATGAACCGGGGTTCCCGGCGGCGTTGCATATAGCCGGGCTTCATCGCGCAAGAGCATGTACAGGTCGCCCTGTGCGCCAGGCTCCGATCACCGGATTGTGCTATTTTCTGAGAGATCGAACAAAGGCAAAAGCGCCCTGTTCCTGTCGATCGGCATGGATGCCTTGCCGACGCGCCACCGGGCCTTAGCCGCAATCACGGAGAACCAAGCATGGCCGACACTCCCGAATACATCCCCCCAAAAGTCTGGACCTGGAACAAACCCAGCGGCGGACGCTTTGCCAGCATCAACAGGCCCATTGCAGGCCCGACGCACGACAAGGAACTGCCCGTCGGGCGCCACCCGCTGCAGCTCTACTCGCTGGGCACGCCCAACGGCCAGAAAGTCACGATCATGCTCGAAGAGCTGCTGGCGCTGGGCTATACCGGGGCGGAATATGACGCCTGGCTGATCCGCATCAGCGAAGGCGATCAGTTCGGCAGCGGCTTCGTCGCGATCAATCCGAACTCCAAGATACCTGCGCTGCTGGACCGCTCCGGCCCGAAACCGATACGCGTGTTCGAATCGGGCGCCATCCTGGTCTACCTGGCCGAGAAATTCGGCGCCCTGCTGCCGACCGAGCAGCCGGCGCGGGCCGAATGCCTGTCGTGGCTGTTCTGGCAGATGGGCAGCGCGCCCTATCTGGGCGGTGGCTTCGGCCACTTTTATGCCTATGCGCCGGTCAAGTATGAATACGCCATCGACCGCTACGCGATGGAGGTCAAGCGCCAGCTCGACGTGCTCGATCGGCGCCTGGCCGAAAGCGAATACCTGGGCGGCGGCGACTACACGATCGCCGACATCGCGGTCTTTCCCTGGTACGGAGGCCTGGTCAAGGGCTGGCAGTACGGCGCAGCGGAATTCCTGGCGGTGCAGGACTACAAGAATGTGCAGCGCTGGGCCGACACTATCCTTGCAAGGCCGGCAGTCGTGCGCGGCCGCAAGGTAAACCGCCTGTCGGGCGATCCGGCCAGCCAGTTGCACGAACGTCACGACGCCAGCGACTTCGATACGAAGACGCAGGACAAGCTGGCCGCGGGGCAGGCATAGGCCCGGCATAGCTTGCCGCCGCACAAAAAGAACCGCAGCCCGGCTGTCGCGACCCGTCGCCCGCCGGGCTGTGGGCAACACCAGGCAAGGATCGAAAGCCGCCATCGGCAGGAGCGCACATCTTGATTACCGTGGACGAACAGCGGCTGTGGAATTCATTGATGGAAATGGCCGAGATCGGCCGCACCGCCAACGGCGGCAGTTGCCGCCTGACGCTGAGCGATGACGATGTGGCCGGCCGCCGCCTTTTCATGCAATGGTGTGGGGAAGCCGGATGCCAGGTCTATACCGACGAAGTCGGCAATATATACGCGCGGCGCGCGGGCGCCGATCCGGATGCGCCGCCCGTGCTGTGCGGCAGCCATCTCGATACCCAGCCGCTGGGCGGCCGCTTCGATGGCGTGTACGGCGTGCTGGCCGGCCTGGAGGCGCTGCGCCGCTATAACGAGCTCGGCATAAGCACCCGGCACCCGATCGAAGTGGTGGCCTGGACCAACGAAGAAGGCTCGCGCTTCACCCCTGGCGTACTGGGTTCGGCAGTCTATGCCGGCCGCGCCGAGCTGGCATTCGCCCGCGGCCGCCCCTGCATGACGACCGGCGTCACGCTGGGCGAAGAACTCGACAGGACGGGGTTTTCCAATACACCGCTGTTTCGCGAGCGGCCCCGGGCCTACTACGAAGCCCATATAGAGCAAGGGCCGATACTGGAAGCCGCCGCCGTGCCGCTGGGCGTGGTGACCGGCGTGCAAGGCCTGTACGAATACGACGTGACGCTGACGGGATACGAATCCCACGCCGGCACCACGCCCATGCAAGTACGCAGGGACGCGCTGGCGTGTGCCGCGGGGATCATCACGGCGCTCGTCGAACTCGGACGCAGCTACGACGACATCACCCGCATGACCGTCGGGCACATAAACTGCCGCCCCAACTCGCCCAGCACCATACCGGGGCATGTGGTGTTCAGCGTGGACCTGCGCCATCCCGACCTGAAGAGCCTGGACTTCCTGGCCGGCAAGGTCGTCGAAATCTGCAACGGGCACGCGCAGGCGCAAAACATCGAGATCGACATTGAGCGCGTGGCGGCCTACCAGCCCATACAATTCGACCCCGGCTGCGTGGACCGGGTGCGCCAGGCCAGCCTGGACCTGGGCCTGCCGAGCCTGGACATGTGCAGCGGCGCCGGCCACGACGCCGTCAACCTGTCGTATGTCGCGCCTTCGGCGATGATCTTCGTGCCGTGCCGCCACGGCCTCAGCCACAACGAACAGGAATATGCCGAACCGCGGCACCTGGCGCAGGGGGCTTCGGTATTGGCCAACGTGCTGCTGACGGAGGCCGGCGCCTTTTAAGGTTTCTTGCACGGTGCGCCGGACCTCGACATCCGCCCGTAGGCAATGCCGCTCTTATTGCCTGGGAATCCGGGTCACGTAGGGACAGGCAACCCACTGGGGCGAACCGGGGCTCATGCGCAAGAGCGGCAGGCAGCATTGCGATTCACATATGGGGCTGCCGTGTTCACCTCAAGCTTTGCGCCTGACCCCTACGGGTGCCAATAGCTCTTTGGCGGCTTGACTGTTTTGTCGTCCCAGCGCATCAGGGCAGAGGAAAGACTGCGCCCCGCGGCCACGACAGCGGATGCGTAGGCTTCAAGCACGGGCTCCGAGGCGCCTTCGCTGGCGCAAGATATATTGATGGCCCCTATCACGGACCACCCGACGCCGAAAACTGGCGCGGAAACGCTGGCAAATGGTTTACGCGCTTCTCCGATGGTGATGTGATAGCCGCGCTGGCGGATGTCATCAAAGAGCTTTCCTCGTTTCCCGAGAAACGCCAGGATGACCTTGCCGGGAGACCCCTTGTCCAGCGGGAGTTGTTCTCCGACGGGGGCGGCACGAGAATCCGCGTCCGCTTCAACCCTCATCAGCCGGATGCGCGCCTCGCCTTCGCGCACGAAAAAAGTCGCGGGCCGATGAGTTGCCTGGGCCAAGGCATGCAAGGCGGGGCGCACGGCCCCCTTCAGATCGAAGGCCATCTGATAACGGGTCGCCAGCCACGCCGTGGATGGCCCCAGGCGCCAATCCCTTTTCTCGGTCTGGACCAAGTAGCCGCTTGCCGCCAGCGTCCGGGCCAGCCGCAACGCAGAAGTCTTCGGCAATCCGACACGCCGGGCAAGCTCTGCCATGCTTAGCCGCGGCTCGTCTATGCCAAAAGCATCCAGCAAGTCGAGAGCGCGACGGACCGCGCTTACTTGATCATCAGCACAAGGCATAGCCGCTACTCCCGAGCACAGCCAGTCCACCCAGTGGACCCTCATTTACAGGTAAAAGTATGACACCATATAGTGCCCGGAGCCAAAAACCGACAATCCCAACCGCCGCTATGCGGCAAGGCTCCGCCATGACACACCTACACAAAACCCTCATGCATTGCGCGCGTTTCGGCGCCATGCTTGGCCTGGTCGCAACCTGCGCGGGCGCATGGGCCGAGCAGCCCCTGAATCTGGTGGTGGGCTTCCCGGCCGGCGGCACAGTCGATGTCCTCGTGCGCCAGATCGCCGAAGGCCTGCGTGGACGGCTACACCGGCCCGTCGTGATAGAAAACCGCCCCGGCGCGGGAGGAATCATTGCCGCCGGATATGTGAAAAACTCGCATCCGGACGGCAACACCCTGCTGGTATCGCCAGCAGTCCTCTTCAGCCTGTATCCGCTGACCATGCACAAGCTGCCGTATGCGCCAAGCGACTTCATTCCGGTGGTCCATATTGCACGCTTCGAGTACGCCCTGGGAATAGGCAGCAAGGTGCCGGCGAAAACCGCAGCGGATTATGCCTCGCTGGTCCGCAGGGACAGCAAGTACGGCATGTATGGCGCACCAGGCCTGAATGCGCCGCCCCAACTCTATGGGCAGATCTTCGCGGCCAAGTTCGGCCTGGACATGACGACTATCCCCTACCCCGGCGCACATCCGGTGGCCCTTGCTCTTTCAAGCGGCCAGATTCCCGCGGCCGTACTGCCCCTGGGTGAAATGGCCAAACTCGCGAACAACGGCCAGGCCCGCCTCATCGCGACGACCGGCGCACATCGCGCCGCGAGCTTCCCCGATGTGCCGACCTTCTCCGAACTGAAGGTGCCTGTGTCCGGATACGGCCAGTATGTCGTCTACGCTCCGTCGGGGACGCCGGCCACATCGATCGAGCCGATTGCCCAGGCGCTACAGGCCGTGCTGAAGACTGCGCCCGTGAAATCGCTTTATTCAAACATGTATATGGAAACATCCGGCCAAACCGGCCCCGTCCTGGAAAAAACGCTCGCCGAGGACACGTCTTTCTGGAGCGCGGCGGTCCATGCCAATCCGGAAATGCTCCATGCAGGCCAGAAATAAGCCGCACGCCCGCACCACGATAAAAATCCCTTTATTCCGGAGACAATCTTGAAGACCTCTTTTCGATTCCTGGCTTCATCCGTGCTTGCCATCGCGGCACTACATGCGCCCGCAGCATTCTCTCATGACGGATTTCCGCGAGGCCCGGTAACTTATGTAGTGCCCAACTCGCCCGGCGGCTCGGGCGATGTAATTGCGCGGCTGCTGTCCACCGACCTGGCGAAAGACCTTGGCGTGTCCGTGGTCATAGAATACAAGCCGGGAGCCTCGGGAGCCATAGGCGCGCAGTTCGTGGCGCGCGCCAAGCCCGATGGCTATACACTGTTGGTCAGCTCCACTGGGCCCATGACCATCGTGCCCAGCTTGCGCCCCAATGTGGCCCATACCGAAACATCGCTGTCCCCCGTGGTCAAGATCGCCAATTCGCATACCGTGCTGGCCATATCGGCAAAAAAACCCTGGCGCACCATACAAGACCTGGTCGCAACAGCCAAGGCCTCGCCCGGCACCATGAGTTTCGGCTCCGGCGGAACCGGCACCGTGCTGCACCTGCAGGGAGAACTGCTCAAGCTGCGCACAGGAATGGATGCGGTACACGTGCCATACAAAGGCGATGCGCCCGCCGTCAGCGCCCTGCTGGGCGGCCAAGTATCATGGATGTTCATTCCGACTCAAGCAGTCGCCGCGCAAGTCCAGGCAGGCAATGTCCGGATTCTGGCCACGGCGTCGCCCAAGCGCCTCAAGAGCATGCCGGACGTACCTACCATGGCCGAAGCCGGCGTCAAGGACTTCGCGAGCGATGCCTGGTTCGGCGCCTATGTTCCCGCCAAAACGCCGGCCGCGGTCGTCGCACGCTTGAACGCAGCCTTCGATAAGGCGCTGAAAGACCCCGAAGTCATAAAGCGGTTCGAAAAATTGGGCCTGGACCCGGCGGGCGGCAAACCCGGCGACCTGATGTCGGCGCAACATGCGGATACCATACGCTGGAAAGAAGTAATCCAGAATGCCCATATTTCCTCGCAAGAATAGCGCGGCGCCCTCGCCGACCCCAACGATACGCACCCAGGCACAAACCACATGACAGGCCTCGAAGACATACTCAAGCCCGGAACCCCGCACAGGCTGGCCACCGGCTATACCTTTACCGAAGGCCCGCTATGGGATCCGCAAGGGTTCTTCTACTTCGCCGACGTGCGCGAGAATCGCCTCTATCGCATGGTTCCGGGCGAAACACCGCAACTGGTCCGCCAGACCAATGGCGGGAACGGGACCACGTTCGACCTGCACGGCAATATCATTCAGTGCGAAGGGCCGGGACGCCGCCTGACCCGCTGGAACCCTCGCACCGGACAGGCCGACGTGCTGATCGAGACGGCCAGCAATGGCCGCCTGAACAGGCCCAACGATGTCATCTGCAGCTCGGATGGCAGCATCCTGTTTACCGACCCCGGCATGAGAGTGGACGTGCGCGAACGCGAAAACGAGGCGGCCATCTGGCGCATTGCGCCGGATGGCGCAGTGCACCTGGTGGCGCTTTGCGAATACCCCAACGGCCTGGCTTTCTCCCCCGATGAGCGCAGGCTATATGTCGCCAACACACGCACCCAGAAATACTTGCAGGTCTTGGATCTCGATGAAAACGGCGAGCTCGCCGGCCGCCGTATATTCGGCGATATGAGCCATGACGACTCCCCCGGCCTGCCGGACGGCGTCAAGGTCGACACCCTCGGACGCGTCTTCTGTACAGGCCCCGGGGGCATTTGGGTATATTCCGCCGAAGGGGATTTTCTGGGAAAGATCCAGTGCCCGGAAACCCCGGTGAACTTCTGTTTCGGCGGAACGGATTTGCGCACCCTGTTCGTCTGCGCCCACAGTTCCATCTACGCACTGCGCACCGTGCATCCCGGCCTGCCCCTGCCCTGGTATTCCAGAATCGAGCGCTCGTAGCCCCCATCCCTGCACAATCCATTCCTTAGCCGGAATGACGGCCATGACGAATCCCCCGGTCTTGCCCGCGCTGCCGCCAGGGGCGTGCGACTGTCACATGCATATTTTTGACAGCCGATACCCTTACGCCCCTGGCGCCCAGCCTATCCCTCCCGCCTTGCCTGGCCAATACCGCGCAGTGCAAAAGCGCCTGGGCACCGCACGCACCGTGGTGATAGCGCCGTCGTCGTATGGCCTGGATAACCGCTGCACCTTGCAAGGCCTTGCCGACCTGGGCCCGCATAGCCGGGCAATTGTCTGCCTGGCTCCGACGGTAAGGGACGAAGAGCTGGCCGAGCTGCACGCCATGGGCGTGCGCGGCGTGCGCCTGAACCTGGCCAGGGGAAATTCCACGCCCATAGAAGACCTGGACCCGATCGCGCGGCGCATCGCACCGCTGGGCTGGCACATACAGGTCATGCTGACCCCCGCGCAACTGGCGGCATACGCAGACAAGCTGAATGCATTGCAGGTGCGTTTGGTCATCGACCATCTGGCGAGGATTCCGCAAGATGGGGGAATTTCCAGCCCGGCCTACCCCCTCTTGCGCAAACTGCTCGACGGCGGCAATACCTGGGTAAAGCTTTCTCTTGCATCATCGGCCCGCTTGATCGGCACGCCGCAAGAAGACGTGCTGCACGCCATGGGACGAGCGCTGGTGGCAGCCGCCCCGACTCGCCTGGTATGGGGAAGCGATTGGCCGCATGTGCTGTCCACCCTGGATGGAACCCCGCAGCCTGGCGACGAACATATGCTGGCGATTCTGCTGGACTGGGCCTCGAGCGACAGGCAGCGCCGCGGCATATTATGCGAAACCCCGGCAATGCTCTACGACTTTCCGGCAATTTGAATGTATTTCCCGGCGGCAAAGCCCGAATATGCGTACGCAGCCGCCATGGCTGGGGCAATCGCCATGAAGGCGCAACCATGGCCTAGGGATGCCAGGTGGCCCTCGCCTGGATCAGCCGCTGGGACGCTCCGTCATTGTCATAGCTGAGCGCGGCCGACAGGGCCTCGGCGGCGCGCCGGAGCTGTGGCGCGAAGCCCGTGAGCCGGGTCGCCACGCCATCCTCGGCCGGGGCGCCTATGCATAGCGCCCCGATTACCTTCCATCGGCTCCCGAAAACCGGCACGCCTATGCTCGCGGACGCGACCTTCGCCTCGCCGACCGTCACGTGATAGCCGCGCGCGCGGATCTCGTCGTACAGCATGCCCTGCTGGCCCATGGCGGCCAATATCACCCGTCCCGCCGCGCCACGGTCCAGGGGCATGGATTCCCCGACCCGGGCGCGGCTATGCCGGGCATTCGGGTACTGGATCTTGATCAAGCGTATGCGCCGGTCGCCGTCGCGCACGAAGAACGAGGTGTCTTCGCCCACGGTATCGGACAGCTTGCGCAGCGCCGGCTCGACGTTTTCCCGAATGTCGAAGGCGATTTGATAGCGGCCGCCCAGCGACGCGGTAGCCGGGCCCAGCCGCCACTGCGCGCTGTCGTTCTGGACGACATAGCCCCTGGATTCCAGGGTCTTGAGCAAGCGCTGCGTCGTCGACTTCGCCAGCCCCGCCCGGCGGGCGATTTCGCTCAGCCCGAGATGAGGATATTCCATGGTGAAGACATCCAGGATGTCCAGGGCGCGAACCGCGGCCGTCACGACTTCCGTTTCAGGGTTTTCACTCATTTCGACCTCATATCGGTCCGTTGTACGGACCGATATTGTAATGCCCGCCGCGCGCCCATAAGCTTCGTCCGCAGAGTAACGATACGCAGGAATTTTTCCGGCGATGCCCGCGGACGCAAGGTGTGCAGCCGTGTCGAACAGACAGGCAAGCATGCCAGGCCATCTCGCGCGCCGCGACGCCAGTGCCGTATTTACCTGCACAGCATTTACATAAGTCGACAGTCATTCCGATGATCAAAGGGGGACACATGAAACGAAATTTCGTACAGCTTGCCGTTGCGGGCATCGGCCTGTGGAGCGCGCTCGTGGGCGCCGCGGTGGCCAAATATCCGGACAAGCCTCTGCACATGGTCGTTCCCTATTCCGCGGGAGGCGGCGTGGACAACATCACGCGCGTGGTCGCCAAGGGCCTGGGCACTCGCGTGCAGCAGCCCGTCGTGGTGGACAACCGCCCCGGCGCGAGCGCGAATATCGGGGCCAACCTGGTCGCCAAGGCCGCCCCGGACGGCTACACGATGCTGGTGGGCGCGACCTTCCTCGCCTTCAACCGCGCCACCACCAAGAACCTGCCCTACGACGCCGCCACGGATCTCATCCCGGTGGCACGCCTGGGCAAGGCGCCTTTCGTGCTGGTCGTGCCGGCCACGCTGCCGGTCAAGAACGTCGCCGAACTGGTGGCCTACATGAAAGTCAACCCGAAAACAGCCTCGTATGGCGCGGTAGGTGCGGGCGCCCCCACCAACCTGATTTTCCCGAAGAATACCGGCACCAAGCCCATCCAGGTCCTGTACAAAGGGGGCGCTACCGCAATGCCCGACCTGATTGCCGGCCGCCTTACCTTCATGATCCAGACCGCCAGCGAAGTGCTGCCTCTCGTGCGTAGCGGCAAGCTGCATGCCTTGGCGGTCACGGGCACGTCGCGTTTCTATGCGCTGCCGGACGTTCCGACCATGAAAGAAGCCGGTGTCGCCGACCTGGAAAGCACCGGCTGGTGGGGTGTGTTCCTGCCCGCGCACACGCCAGCGCCCATCGTCGACAAGCTTTCCGACGAGCTCCAGCTCGTCATGAAACAGCCCGACGTCATCGAGTCCCTGCATAAAATGGGCATCGAATCCGCGCCTTTGCCGGCTGCGAAATTCAAACCCTTCTTCCAGAAAGAGCTGAAGAGCTACGATGATGTTGCGCGCCAGTTCCATCTGGTCGTCAACTAAGGATGCTCTTTCCGGCTTTTCCGGGCTTCGCCTAGCCCGGCCATTCTCAAGGAATTTCTCATGCAAGCAGGTTTTCAAGTTCTGAAGCGCCGCAGCGCCGTCGACAGCGAATGGGTCAAGAAATTCGCCACTATCCCCGTAGCCAATATCAGCGACTCCATGTCGCGCCTGAATTCGGGCGGCGCCCAGTTGCGCCCCCTGCATGCCGGCGGCGTCCTGTGCGGGCCCGCATTGACCGTCAAGAGCCGCCCCGGCGACAACCTGATGACACACATGGCCTTGAACCTGGCCGTGGAAGGTGACGTCATCGTCGTGGACGCCGGCGGCGACCTGACCAACGCCATCGTCGGCGAACGCATGCTTGCCTATTGCGTCGCCAAGAAATTCGCGGGCGTCATCATCTATGGCGCGGTGCGCGACTATGGCTGGATCCGCCAGCAGCGCTTTCCCGTGTACGCATGCGGCGTCACCCATCAAGGGCCCTACAAGGATGGCCCGGGCGAGATCAACACCCCCCTGTCGCTCGGCGGCATGGTGGTCCACCCCGGCGACCTGATAGTGGGCGACGAGGACGGTGTACTGTGCATTCCGCAGGCGAATGTGGCGGACGTGCACGTCAAGGCCGCTGCAAAGTACGAGTTCGAAAGCAGCACCTTCGCGGCCATCGGACAGAAAGACAACGACGCCGCGGGCTACCGCGCCAAGCTCGAGAAGCTCGGATGCTTCTTTGAAGAGTAAGCAAAACAGCAAAGCATTGCCCGGCGCGGGCCCAGCCCACGCCGCGGCGACCGCTACGCCCAGTTGAATCGTCCCGCCTCCTCACTCCAGACATAAGCACACATGATCATCGATTGCCACGGCCACTACACCACTGCACCGGCGCCGCTGAAAGACTACCGGGCCAGGCAGACCGCCGCCTACGAGGCCGGCCAGGTGCTGTTGCCCGATTTCGCCATCAGCGACGACCAGATCCGCGAATCCCTGGAGCCCAACCAGTTGCGCATCCAGCGCCAGCGCGGCGTGGATCTCACCTTGTTCTCTCCTATCGCCGGCGCCATGGCGCATCATGTGGGCGATGCGACCACCAGCCTGAACTGGACCCGCGCCTGCAACGACCTGATTCATCGCGCAGTAGAGCTCTACCCCGACCAGCTCGTCGGCGTCTGCCAACTGCCCCAGTCCCCCGGCGTCGGCCCCGAGAACTGTATCGGCGAACTGGTCCGCTGCGTCGAAGAGCTGGGCTTCGTCGGCTGCAACCTGAACCCGGACCCGACAGACGGGCACTGGGCCGACCCGCCGCTGACGCAGCGCTACTGGTACCCGCTCTTCGAAAAGCTGGTAGAGCTCGACGTGCCGGCCATGATCCATGTCAGTTGCTCGTGCAACCCCAACTTCCACCACACCGGGGCCCACTACCTGAACGGCGACACCACGGCGTTCATGCAATTCGTGCAGTCGGACATCTTCAAGGATTTCCCCACGCTGCGCTTCGTCATTCCCCACGGAGGCGGCGCGGTGCCCTACCACTGGGGCCGCTATCGCGGCCTGGCGCAACAGCTCAATCGCCCGCCGCTGGAAGACTTGATGAACAATGTGTTCTTCGACACCTGCGTATACCACCAGCCGGGCATCGAGCTGCTGCTGGAAGTCGTGCCGCCCGACAACGTCCTGTTTGCATCGGAAATCATCGGCGCGGTCCGTGGCATCGATCCTCGCACCGGCCATTACTACGACGACACCAAGCGGTATATCGATGCGGTGCAGTGGCTGGCCCCCGAGCATCGCGCCAAAGTGCTGGGCGACAACGCCTTGCGGGTATATCCGCGGCTCGCGCAGCGCCTGCGCGCGCGAGGGTTGCTGGACGCCTGAACCCCGCGCCTACCGCCCGCGGCCGGCCGCCCTGACAAAGGGCGGCTTCGACAGCCACACGATCCCGATCAGGGCCAGGAAGCAAAAGCCCAGCGCATCGAATATCTGGTTGAAGGAAACCTGCATCGCCTGCTGGGTAATCACCTGGTTGATGCCCGCCGCATAGTGCTGCAGCGAACCGCCGCTGGCGGCGATGCCCTGGCGCACTTCGGCATTCGACAAGGTAATGAACTCGGCCAGGTGCGCGTGGCTGGCCGCGGCGCCGCGGGTCCACAGATAAGTAGTGATCGACACCGCGAAACTGGCGCCGACCGTGCGCAGGAAAGTCGCCGACCCCGACCCTTCGGCGACTTCGGGGCCGTCCAGGTCCGAGAGCAAGATAGTCAGTATCGGCATGAAGAAGAAGGCGATCCCCAGCCCGAAGGCCAGCTCGGTGAGCGCAATATGGATGAAATCGACTTCGGTATTGAAACTGCCGAAGCGAAAGCAGACGAAGCTCATCACCAGGAAGGAACTCGCCGTCAGCCAGCGCAGGTCGAACCTGGCGGCGTACTTGCCCACCCAGAAAGTCAGCAGGATGGGCACGACCCCGATCGGCGCGACGGCCAGGCCGGACCACAGCGCCGTATACCCCAGCGTATTCTGCAGCCATAGCGGCAACAACAGCGACACCGAAAAAAACAGCCCGAAAGCCAGCACCAGCGCCAGCGTGCCCGCAGCGAAATTGCGATGCCGGAACAGGCGCAGATCGACCAGGGGCCGCTCGTCGGTCAGTTCCCATATCACGAAGAAGGTCAGCGAGACCGTGGCGGCGGCCGCCAAGGCGACTATCGTCCCCGACGAGAACCAATCCAGCTCATTGCCCCGATCCAGCATGACTTGCAGCGAACCCACGCCCAGGATCAGCGTGGCCGCGCCCACCCAGTCGATGCGTTCGCGGCGCAGTTGCTCGATGCGGCCGCGCATCTGGCCCAGGGCCAGTCCGCCCGCGAGCAGGCCTATGGGCACGTTGATGAAGAAGATCCAGCGCCAGGAATACGAATCGGTGATCCATCCCCCGGCCACCGGCCCCACGATAGGCGCCACCACCGTGATCATGCTGATGATGGCCAGGGCCATGGCGCGTTTTTCGCGCGGATAGATCGACACCATCAGGCTCTGGGTGATCGGGTACATGGGCCCGCAGACCGCCCCTTGCATCGCCCGGAAAGCCACCAGCATGGGCAGGCTGGTAGCCAGGCCGCAGGCCAGCGAAAACAAGGAAAACAGCAGCACCGCCCAGACAAACACCTTCACCTCGCCGAAGCGGCGCGAAAGAAAGCCCGTCATCGGCAGCGTGACCGCCTGGCACACCGTGAACGAAGTGATGACCCAGGTCGACTGGTCCTGGCTGGCGGCAAGATTGCCGGCTATGGTCGGCAGCGACACATTGGCAATGCTGATGTCCAGAACCTGCATGAAGGTTCCGAGCGACAGGCCGACGGTCGCCAGCACCAGGCTGGGAGGCCTGAATTCCTTGACTGGCTGGCTTGTTTCGGGAGATGCAATTTCCATGGCTCAACTTGCTTGCGCGGCGCCGGGCCGCACAAGAAGCGCGGCAGCCGCAGACACGTCTTACTTGGACAAGTGTAGTACCACCCATCGAAGAGCCACGGCAAGCCCGCCCCGACCGGGGCTTTCTCCTGGACTTGCGCGCCCCGGATACTTGCACGCCTGCCCGCGGCCGGCTTGACAAGCGCTGCGAGACATATGAGACTTCACGATTGGTCAATGCGGCGCGACTGGGGGGTAGCATCGCAGATTATTATCAATACACGACCTGGCCCGCGGCGATACGCTCGACGCAGCGTACTGGCCCCATCCACGCCGCAGGCCAAGATTCCCGCCGGTCCGGATTATCAATTCTTTCAGCCCATCGCTGATTTCGACGCCACAGGAGGCAGGGTGCACAGCGCGACGCATCACGAGGCAGCGGCCCCGCAAGGCCGAGGCACAAGATTCCCGGTATTTTCCAAGTACCGCCTGAAAATAGCGCTGCGCGAACCGACGGTCGTCATCGGCATTCTTGCCGCCATTCTGTTTTCTTACCTGATCGTCGCCCCCATCGTTTCGCTGCTGGGCGACGCGTTCCGGGTCCAGTATGCCGATTCGATGCGCCTGGGGCTGAATATCGGGTCCTGGACATTCTATTACCTGGAGCGGGTATTCAAGTCCATCATCGCGCCGGACATTCTTTGGCTGCCGTTGGTGCATACGATCAGCGTCGCGCTCGGCGCCATGGCCATAGCGCTGGTCGCGGGCGGGGTCATGGCGTGGCTCATCAGCAGGACGGACATCCTGGGCCGCAAGTGGTTCGCCACCGCGCTCATCGTTCCGTACATGCTGCCTTCGTGGACTATCGCACTGGCGTGGAGCGCGGTCTTCCTCAATCGCACCGTGGGCGGCCAGCCCGGGTGGATGGAAACCCTGGGCTTCGAGCCCCCCGACTGGCTCGCCTATGGCCAGCTCCCCATCACCGTCGTCCTGGCGCTGCATTACACGCCCTTCGTCATACTGCTGTTCGGCAATGCGCTGCGTTCCTTCGATTCGCAACTGGAAGATTCCGCGCGCATGCTGGGCGCCCGGGCATCCACCGTGGCCCGCCGCATCATCATCCCGCTGATGCGCCCGTCCCTGCTGTCGGCGGTCACCCTGATCTTCGCCAAGTGCCTAGGCGACTTCGGCGTGGCTTACATACTGGGCGCACCGGTCAAGTACGACGTCCTGGCCACGTCGCTGTTTCGCAGCGTAACGGCCAGGCAAGGCGGAGAAGCCGCCGTGCTGGCGGGGGTGATCATCCTCATAGGCTCGATTTCCGTACTGATCGATGCACGCCTGGTGCGCGAGGCGCGCCGCTTCATCACCATAGGCTCGAAGGGCTCCATGAACCGCAGCCAGAAGCTGGGGGCGTGGCGCCTGCCCATGACCGCCCTGGCCGGCGCCATGTTCACCGTCAGCGTGGCGATTCCATTGCTGGTGCTGTTCCTGAGCACCGTCATGCGCACGCCGGGCAAGTTCGCCCTGGACAACTTCACCTGGGCGTACTGGGTCGGCCACAACCTGCCCACGACGGCCCTGCGCACCGGCATCCTGGTCACCCCCGATTTCTGGCATGCCGCCTGGAATTCGCTGTGGATGGTCGGCATTGCGGCGGTATGCGCCGGCGTGCTCGGCGTCTTGGTGGGCTACGTGGTGGTGCGCACGCCGCTGAAATCCATAGGCGCCTATCTCCGGTACATCACCTTCCTGCCCTACCTGGTGCCCGGCATCGCCTTTGCCGCGGCCTGCCTGTCGATATTCGCGGTGCCGCACGGGCCCATCCCGGCCCTGTACGGAACGGCGGCGATCCTGATCCTGGCCCTCATGGCCGACCAGATGCCGTTTGCGTCGCGCGCCGGCATATCCGCGATGATGCAATTGGGCAAAGACCCCGAAGAAGCCGCGCAAGTCGCGGGCGCGGGCTGGTGGAAGCGCCTGGTCAAGGTCGTCATCCCCATCCAGAAGGGGCCGCTCGCCGCCGGCATCCTGCTGCCGTTCATATCCGGCCTGAAAGGCCTGAGCCTGGTAATCATGCTGGCGACGCCCGGAACCGACTTGCTGACCACATACGCCATACGGCTCGTCGACTTCGGCTACAGCCAGGCCGCCAACGCGGTCGTGCTGATGCTGTCGGCGATCGCATTTCTTGGAACACTGTTTATACAAAAAGCGACGAAGACGAGTCTTGCGTCGGGATTGGGGGGTTGATCGTGCCGGGAATCACGCTACGCGGAATCGAAAAACGCTACAGCAGAAGCGCCGTCCCGTCGGTCAGGAACCTGAACCTCGAGATCGGCGACGGGGAATTCCTGTGCGTGCTCGGGCCTTCGGGCTGCGGCAAGACCACGACGCTCAGGATGATCGCGGGGCTGGAACATCCCACCGCCGGCGAAATACGGGTCGGCGATACCATCGTCGACTCGGTTGAAAAAGGCATATACGTGCCGCCGGAAAAGCGCGGCATGGGCTTCGTGTTCCAGAGCTACGCCCTGTGGCCGCACCTGACCGTCCAGGACAACGTGGAATTCGGCCTGGCGCTGCGCAACGTGGATCGCAAGACCCGGCGGGCCGCGTCCGACGCGGTCATGGAAAAGCTCGGCATAGCAAAATACCGCGAACGTTATCCGTCGGATCTTTCCGGCGGGCAGCAGCAGCGCGTCGCGCTGGCGCGCATGCTGGTGGTGCAGCCCAGCGTCATCCTGATGGACGAACCCTTGTCCAACCTGGACGCCAAGCTGCGGCTTGAAATGCGGGCCGAGCTCAAGAGAATCCATCTCGATTCCAAGGCCACCGTGGTATTCGTCACGCATGACCAATGGGAAGCCATGACCCTGGCCAGCGTGATCGCCGTCATGAACGAAGGCACGCTGCAGCAGCTCGACAGCCCCGACAATATCTACAATCGCCCTTGCAACAGGTTCGTGGCCGGCTTCGTGGGCAGCCCGCCCATGAACTTCATTGAACTGGGCCAGGGCGAAACCTCGGAATTGTCGGCGTCGCTGCGCAAATACCTGGACGGCGCCGGCCTCGGGGCTTGCCGGGGCTCGGTGGGCATACGGCCCGAAAACATACAGGTCGAGCCGCCCGCCGCGGCGCTGCCCGGGCAGGCCTACTCCAGCCAGGCCACGGTCACCGGCATCATGCCCACGGGCGGCAACTGGATCGTCGAATTGACGGTGGCGGAACAAAAACTGTTTGCCACGACCAATGCCCCGCCGCGGATCCAGCCAGGAGACCGGGTAAATTTCCAGGCCGGCCGGGCCGACCTGCATCTATTCGACGAGCACGGAAACAGGCTGCCCGACCAAGGCGCGACGCCCGGGCAGCCCGAAGACAGGTAATATCGATGGCGAGGCCGCGATTACACGCGCAGCGCAATCCGGCATTAATCAATAACGCACAGGAGACCACAGTGAGGCATGCGAAACTGATTCAAGCAAACAAGACCCTGTTCATGGCTTCGGCCCTTGCGGCAGCGCTGATGATGGCCGGCTTCGGCCATGCCGCGCATGCGGCATCCGGCCCGAGCGCCGCCGCGGCATCCGACGGCAGCACCGGCCTGGGCATTCCCGACTCCGGCTACAGCCTGGACAAGCTGATCGAAGCAGCCAAGAAAGAGCCTCCCATCACTGTCGTGGACGCTACCGGCAAGATCAAGGTAATGGCCAAGAAGTTTTCCGAAAAATACGGCATCAAGACTACCGGCGAGAAAATGTCGGCATCCAACCAGGAAGAAATCCTGGTCCGCGAAGCCCAGGCGCACAACGTAAAGCACGACGTCTTCAACATGAGCAACCTGCCCGATGTCACGGCGCAGTTCCTGCCGCAGGGCATAGGCGTAAGCTGGATGCCGCCCGACCTGAAGAACGAAACGCCCCCCGAATACCAGCACCCCGCCATCACCAGCCTGAACGCCTGGGTGTGGGTCTACAACCCTGCCGTCTATGGCGACACGTGCCCGGTAAAGAACATGTGGGCCCTTACCGACAAGAAATGGAAGGGCAAGGTCAGCATCCCCGATCCGCTGCTGCGCAACGAAACCATGTTCTGGTTCAACCAGATCGCGGATAACGCGGACACCAAGATGAAGGCTGCCTATCAGGAATATTTCGGCAAGCCCCTGGAAACCAAAGAACCCAGCGCCATGGCCGAATGGGTCAAGCGCTTCGCGGCGAACAAAATAAAGGTGCAAAAGAGCGACACCGACGTCGGTCCCATCGTCGGCGCCAGCACCGCTGACAACCCCGTCATCGGCTTCGTCAGCGCGGCGATCTTCACCCACGCCAAGAACGAGCACTTCCCCATGGCCGTCTGCAAGCAGATGACGCCCTGGATCGGCCAGTTGACGCCGCGCGTCGCCGTCATCGCAGCCGGAACCAAGAGCCCGAATGCCTCCAAGCTGTTCGTGCACTACATGATGTCGGCCGAAGGCATGCTGCCGCAAATGGAAGACGGCAAGATCTCGACGAACCGCAACGCGAAAATGCCCGCCAGCGAAGCATCCGGCGTGGACAAGCTCACTGCCCACATGTTCGCCAATAACTCGAACAGCACGCCCGACGACTTCAAGAAGTTGCAGTTCTGGCGCGATCTCTGGACGGTAAGCAGCCGCTAAGGCGGCTCGGCGGGCCTTGCGGGGCCCGCCCCCCGACAGTTTGCCGCTATGCGCCGGGGCGCCGGCTATGCCACCGGGTATGCTGCTGGAACTGATGCCCCAGGCGCAATAAGGCAGCTTCATCGAACGGCCGGCCCACAAGCTGTATGCCGTTGGGCAAGCCATTCGAAGTGAAGCCGGCCGGCAAGGCCAGCGCCGGCAGGCCCAGGTAATTGATGCCGCGCGTCCAGTACGAAAAATTGCCGAACCGCGCCTCGATGTCGCCTTCGCTGCCGGTGATGGTTTCCTGGATCGTAGGCACTGCGCAGGGCAGCGTCGGCAACAGCAAGGCCTGGCCTCCTTCCAGGTAATCGGACAGGAAGCGTGCCTGGTATTGTGCCCGCAAGCGCAGGGCATCGACATAGCGCGTTGCCGGATACAACAGGCCACGCTGGATGCGGCGCCGCACCTGGGAACCGTAGTCGTCGGGACGCTTGGACAGCCATTCGCCGTGGATGGATGCCGCCTCGACCCCAAGCACCAGGGTCCCCAGGGCGCCGGCCTCGGCAAAGTCGGGCAGTGCCACGCGCCTGATTTCGGCCCCGGCCTTGGCAAAGTCTTCCGCAGCCTGCTCCACCAAGGCCCGTACCTCGTCGCTAAGCGGTGCATCCGATGGGAACTTCGGCACGAGAATCACGTCGCCAGCGAACAAGGGGCGATCCACGCCGGATTCGTAATCGCGCGGCCTGCTGGCCAGGCAGGCCGGGTCACGGGCATCCGGCCCGGACACGACGCTCAGCAGCCGGGCGCAATCGCGCGCGGTCTGCGCAAGAAACCCGACACAATCGAGGCTCGGCGACAAGGGCATGACGCCATATGTCGACACCGCATGCTGGGTGGGCTTGATGCCCGTGACACCGCAGACGGCCGCGGGAAGGCGCACCGAGCCTCCTGTGTCCGAGCCCAATGCGCCGAACACGAAGCGCCCGCCGACCGCCGCGCCGCTGCCGCTGGAAGATCCACCGCTGACGTGGTCCGCGGACCAGGGGTTCTTTCCATGTCCCAGATGCGCATTGAACCCCGTCGGGCTCATGGCGAATTCCGCCATATGCAAGGCGCCCAGGTTCACTGCGCCGGCATCCTCGAGCCGCCGCAGCACAGTCGCCGTATGGTCCGGACGGAACCCGCGCAGGATCCGGCTGCCGCATTCGGAGAGTTCGCCCGCCTGGAAGAACATGTCTTTGTGGGCCAGGGGTACGCCGTGCAAGGGCCCGCAGCGGGCTCCACCGCTTTTGCGGCGATCCAGGCTGCGCGCCTGGTCCAGGGCTTTTTCAGTTCGAGTGCGGACGAACCCGTTGAAGCCCGGCGCGGATGCCTCGATCGCTTCCAGGCAGGCGCCGACGACTGCCTGCGCCGACAGGTCCCCCTGCAGCGATTCGGCAAGCTCGCACAGCGATGCCCCGCGCGCCGGCGACGCCTTCATATCAATTGCCATCGGTATGCTCCTTGCGGCGCATCGCATCGACGAAACTATCCTGGGTCAGCCATGTAAGCTGCGCCGCCGCCCGCGATACCGCGACGCTCGCCTTCAGCGCCCCAGCCACGAGATCCCCGGCATCCGAGGGATTCAAGGGCGCAGCAGCGAAACGCTGCGCCCAGCCCTGGGCGGACTCCACCAGATCGTCGCCTGCGCCCACTTCATTTTCAATACCCATTCCCGTCTCCAGCACGGGATTGTCCCGTGCACACTTGAGCCGCGTACGCCCCGGGGCTCATCCCCCGAGAAACGAGCGGCGCACCTCGTCGTCCCCCAACAGGGCCCGCCCGGTGCCCGTATGGCTGACCACGCCCCGCTGGATCACATAGCCCCGGTCGGAAATTTCCAGGGCGGACCGGGCGTTCTGTTCGATCACCAGGAAAGTGATGCCGGCCGCCTTCTGCAGATCCTGCAACTGTTCGAACATATTCTTGGTAAGAATCGGCGACAGCCCCACGGAAGGCTCGTCCATGAGAATCATGCGCGGCTTGAGCATGAGCGAGCGCCCGATTTCCAGCGCGCGCCGCTCGCCGCCCGACAGCGTTCCGGCGTTCTGGGCCCTGCGTTCTGCCAGCCTGGGGAACAATTCCAGGATCTCGTCGATCCGCCTTTTCACCAGCGCCTTGTCGCGCACCAGGTACATGCCCAATTCGAGGTTCTCGTAGACGCTCATCGACGGGAAGATCGTGGACAACTGCGGCACCATCGCGATGCCGGCCTTCAAGAGGTCTTGCGGCCCCAGCGAGGCCACATCCTGGCCCTCGAACGACACCTCCCCAAGGCGTATCTTGATCAGGCCGTAAATCGCCTTGAATACCGTCGACTTCCCCGAACCGTTGGGGCCCACGATGGCTACGATTTCGCCCTTCCTGACTTCGAGATTGACTCCATGCAGGATGTCGAACCCGCCGTAACCCGCGACCACGCCCCTGAGAGCGAGCATGGGCTCGTCATCGTCCACGGCCGGGCCGCTGCCGGAGTTCCCTTCAAGCACCGAGGTAAGCAACGATGACCTCCTGATTCTGTCGGATATCTTCGGGTTGGCCGTTGGCCAGTATCTTTCCGTCATCGAGCACGACGATCCGGTCCGCTATCGAGAAAATGAAGCCGATATTGTGCTCGACGATGATGAAGGCGACGCCTTCGTCCCGGTTCAGGACCTTGACGTAATGCTTCAGGGACTCTATCAATGTGGGGTTTACGCCGGACGTCGCCTCGTCGAGCATGACCAGGCGGGGGCCCGACATCATGGCCATAACAAGCTCCAGCAGCCGCATCTGGCCGCCCGAAAGATTGCCGGCGTATTCGTGCATCAGTTGGGGAAACCCCATCAGATCGATGAGCTCTCCAGCCCGACGGCGGGTAGCGGCGTCGGCCGGGCACAGCATGCTGCGCAGGCCGACCCCCTTCCATTGCCGGCCCATCAAGGCGTTTTCCCATACCGACAGCTCGGGAAAGATGCGGACGCTCTGGAAGGTGCGCCCCATGCCGTTGCGGGCGGCCTGCATGGCCCGCAAGCCCGAAATATCGGTGCCGTTGAACAGGACTTTCCCCGTATCCATGGCTATGTCGCGCGACAGGCAGCCGAGCAGCGTCGACTTTCCCGAACCATTAGGGCCGACCAGGCCCACGATTTCACCGGCAGCGACATCGAAATCCACGCCGCGCACGGCCCGGATGCCGCCGAAGCTCTTGGCGACGCCGCGGGCGCAAAGCAGGGACGCAGTGCCGCTCGATTCCGCGGCCACGCTGGAAGACTGTAGCTTAGTCATTGCTTACTATCCTGGCGGGAGCGACGGCGGCTGCAGGCCGGGACGTATCGCCGTGCGAAGGGCCCTTATGGCGCAGACGACGGATCAGCCTCCCCATGACGGTACGTTCGCCGCGCTGAATAGTGCCGACGATGCCTTCCGGCATGAACAATACAAGGACGATCAAAGAAACGCCGAAGACAACCAGGAATGAAGTCCCCTGGTTGGCCCATAGCGTGTCGCGCACGGAAAGAAAGACCACCGAACCGATGACCGGCCCCCAGACCGTGCCCAGGCCGCCCAGCGTTGCCATGATCGCCACGTTGATGAGGAAACTGTCGCGAAACAGGATGCCCGGGTCGATGAAGGTCACCTCGTACGCCCAGCAGGCGCCGACCGCCCCCGTAATCGCCGCGGACAGGCAAAAGGCGGTCAACTTCAGCAAGGTGGTGTTCACCCCCCTGGCCTCGGCGCCGTATTCGTCGTCCTTGATCGCCAGCAAAGAGAGCCCGAACTGCGAGCGCCGCAGCCGCCACACCAGCGCCACGACCAGGATGGCGCCGACAAGAAAAAGATAATAGAAAAAGAACCGGTCCACATCCGACGGCAGGATAAGGCCCTGCGCGCCGGCGGTCAGCGGCTTGGCGATCAATGCCAATTCGCGCGTGGCCAGGAACAGGCCCAGCATGGCTATCGAAAAATACACCCCGCGCAAGCGCAGCAAGGGATAGCCTATGACCAGGGCCACGGCGGCCGAGACCAGCACCGCCAGGGGAACGGTCGGGGCAAAGGAAAACCCCGATTTCGCCATCAGGATCCCGGCCACATAGCCGCCGATGCCGAAGAACACCCCGTGCCCGAAATCCACGTACCCGGTGAACCCCGAGATGATGTTCCAGCTCGACGAGAGAATGATCCACATGAAGATCGTGCTCATCGTCAGGAGCATGCTGTCGTTGACGCCGGTGAACGGAACCAGGGCCAGCGCCGCCAGCGCGACGAGCGTCAGGGCCCATCCCCGGCCGTGCCGGACGCGCCCGGCCCCGCGGCCTCTGGCGCTATTGTCGCTATGCCGGGCCTGCGCGATCGCCCTGCCGGCGCTTGGATAGTTCATGCCTTCGCCCCTTTCAACTGGAATAAGCCCCTGGGACGGACGGCGAGGACCACCACGACGAGGATGAATGCCGCTGCGGTTCCGAGGCCGGTACCTACATTGGGCACGTAGCCGCTAAGCGCCGACTCGATCAGGCCCACGAACATCGCCGCGGCCAGCGTGCCCGAGATCCTGCCCCGGCCGCCGAGGATGACAATGACAAAGGCCTTCAGCGTGAACAGCGGGCCCGAAAACGGATAGAAACCCTGGGTGACACTGAACAGGCCCCCCGCGGCGAAGGCAGCCGCGGCGCCAACCCCGAAGGCCGCGCAGTGGATCCGGGTGATGTCGATGCCTACGATGCGCGCCGCCTCGCGGTTCTCGGCGGCCGCGCGCATCGCCTTGCCCGCCTTGGTGTGATTGAGAAACAGCGCGAACAGCCCCAGCAGGACTATCGCCGCCACCAGCATGACCACCCTGGCCACCGAAACGCTATACCCCATGAATTCGAGCACCGAATTCGAATAAGACGCGATCGTCATCTTGGGCGTGGTGGTGAACAGCCACGTCAACACCCCCTGGATTACCGCGGCCAGCCCGAAAGTGACCAGCAAGGGCATCAGCTCGGGCCGGTCGAGCACAGGTATCACCAGCAAGCGCGACACGACCCAGCCTACGGCGAAGCCTATGACGATCAATATGGGCAAGGCCACGATGACATCAATGCCGAAATACTGATGAGCCATCCACGCGAGATACGCCCCGATGACCAGGAATTCGCCATGGGCCAGATTGATCACCCGCATGATGCCGAACACCATGGCCAGCCCCTGTGCCATCAGCGCATAGAAGCCTCCGAGAATGATGCCGTCAATGACGACTTGTATTGCTGTATGCAAGGCTAGACTCCCATGGCGCCACGGCCATTTTTCTCACGCGGCGGTCTCCCGATTCAACGCGCATTCCAGGGCTTGAGCGGCTGGATCGGCGCTTCGGCGATATCCAGGGGCGCAACGACGATCTGGTTGCCTTTCGCGTCGAGCTGGATCGTAAGCATCTTGCGATGGACGTTCGCCCCCATCAGGCCGCTGGGATCGTTCGGGCCCGAATACGAAATGGGCCCATAGAACGTATTTACCTTCATGTCGAGCAAGGCCTGGCGCACTTTTTCCGTATCCGTGCTGCCCGCCTTCTCGATCGCAAGCTGCAGGGACAAGCCCGCCGCCGAAGCGCCCGCCGGCAAGTAGGAAGGATTCGATCCATATTTCTTGACGTAGGCGTTGAAGTAATCCCTGGCCGTGCCGAAATACTTGTCCTTCAGGTTGTCGGTCGGCACCCACTGGGTGGGGGCCATTATTCCTTGCGCGGTCGCCGCGCCGAGTTCCTTGACGAAGGTGACTTCCGTCGGCGCCTGGATCATCAGCACATAGGTCGGCGCCCAGCCGATATTGCGCATGGTCCGCGTAGCCAGCATGCCCATCAAGGTGGTGCCGGCCTCGACGAAGGCGTCGGGATGTTTTTCCTGTATCTGGCGCATGGCGCCCGTGATGTCGGTCGCATCCGCCGGCACGGTCTGGACCGAGAGCACCTTCATGCCCATGGCCTCGGCCTGCTTGACGGTGGCGTTCTTGATGTCGGTCATGGGAGCATCGTCGGAATGCATCACGGCGATAGTCTTCACGCCCTTGGCCTTCAAGGCTTCCAGGCCGCTGGTGGTGTAGCTGCTCGTCAGGCTCAGCGGGCTGAACACATATTTGTTCTTGTGATTGAAGACGCTGTTTGCCGCCGCCGCGCCCGCGAACATGATTTTCTTGTACTTGGCCGCGATGGCGGACGTCGCGATCGTCAGGCCCGACGAATAAGGCCCGAAGAGGAAATCCACCTTGTCCTGGCTGACCAGGCGCTGGATCAGCTTGATCGCCGTTTCAGGCTCGGACTGATCATCGTAATAGATGATCTGCACCTTGCGCTTGGTGCCGCCTACATCGATGCCGCCGCGCGCGTTGACTTCGTCGGCCCACATTTCGTAGCCGCGCTTGGTCGAAAGGCCTTCAATGGCGAATTTCCCGGTGTCCGAGACCGCAGCCCCGATTTTTATGGGCGTGTTCGCACCGCCGGATTCGGCGGAGTTCGCATTCGGCGCGTAGGCAGCCAGGAACAGGGAGCCGGCAAAGACGGCAGTGGAAGCAGCACTTAGCAGTCGATTCATGATTTGACCTCACCGAAAGTAGAGGAACTGGGCGGGAAGTACGGCGGACGCGGAGCCCAATGCGTTTATGGAGCGCGGAAGCTGCCTGGAGGCAGCCGATGTCGGCCCGCCCGGCAAGCCAGCGCGGGGCTGGAAACATGATTCGTGGACTACCGATTGCGGCGCGGGATCCGCTGTGACCATGTCTGTCTCCGAAGGTTTTATATTTCCAAATTCGAATGTCCGGACATTATGGGTTTGAGCAAGTGTCTTGTCAATACTTGCCTGCGCCGCGATCTTTCTACGCCGCGCGCACCCATCCAGCCCCATGCATGTCATGCCCAACCACCATCGCACCAGGCATGCAAGCCTGCGAGTCTTGACAAGGAAGAGCCTCGAACACATAATGTCCGGACATTCGAATATGAAACAGCAAGCACAGACATCAATGGACAAGCGAGCGTGACATGACCGCAAATATCTCCGGCAACCGCCACAGTTTCAGCCTCGGGCGCTACTTCGAAGACTTCGCCCAGGGAGACATCTACGAACACTTCCCGGGCAGGACGATCACGGAAGCCGACAACATCCAGTTCTCTCTTCTTACGATGAACAACCATCCTATGCATTGCGACCATGCCTTCGCAGCCAGAAGCGAATTCGGCAAGCCGCTGGTCAACAGCGGCCTGACGCTGGCCATCGTTCTCGGCATGACGGTGGCGGACGTAAGCGGCAAGGCCATTGCCAACCTGGGATGGACGGACATCACGCTGAGCGCCCCCGTCCATCCCGGGGACACTATCTATGCCGAGTCCGAAGTGCTCGAAAAGCGCGAGTCGAAATCGCGCCCGACGCAAGGCATCGTGACCGTACGCACGACGGGCCGCAAAGCCGACGGCACGGTATTCATGTCTTTCGTGCGATCCGTGCTCATTCCCAAGCGGGGCCACGAAGTCGAGCCGCAGCATCCTGGACGCCTCGCCGCGGCGCACTAAAAACCTTTCGGAAGAGACTCATCATGGCTGACACGCTTATCCAGGCCGACACGGCAACCGAGGCATCGGAAAACCAAGCAAACACAAGCATCGCGGCCAGGCTGGCGGCTTTCGCCGAGAGCCTGAACCCCGAAGCCATCCCGCGCGCCGTCATGGAGCGCGCCAAATACCTGATTCTCGACGCGGTGGGCATCGCGCATGCGTCCACCCGATACGAGTTCGCGCATCGATCGCTGTCGGCAGCCAGCGAGCTGTCCGCCAATATGGGCGACATGCCGGTCATCGGCCTGGCCGCCCGCCTGCAGTTGCGCGACGCGATGCTCATGAACGGCATTCTCATACACGGGCTCGATTACGACGACACGCACGTGCGCGGGGTCATACACTCGACAGCCGCATGCTTCCCCACGGCCCTCGGCGTGGCGGCCCACGCCGGGCTCGGCACGCAAGACCTGCTGGCGGCTTATGTAGTAGGCATGGAAGCGGGCACACGCCTGGGCTCGGTCGCCAAGGGGGGATTCCATCAAATAGGCTTCCATCCCACAGGGCTGGTAGGTGCTTTTTCCGCAACGCTCGTGGCGGGCCGGCTGCTCGGTCTCAATGCCCGGCAACTCGCCATGGCGCAAGGCATAGCCTTGAGCACCGGGGCCGGCAGCCTGGAGTTTCTCAACGACGGCGCCTGGACCAAGCGCATGCATCCGGGCTGGGCCGCGAATGCCGGCTTCACCGCGGCATCGCTTGCGCGCCATGGCTATATCGGCCCCAAGCAGACATATGAAGGCCGTTTCGGTCTTTTCGCAAGCCACCTGGGCCAGGACGCGGCAAACATCGACCTCGAGCTTGCCACCGCCGGACTCGGTAAAGAATGGGAAACCTCCCAGGTCGCCGTAAAACCCATACCCGCCTGCCATTTCACCCATGCCTGCGCCGACGCCGCGTCCATCCTGCACCGCGAGCATGGCCTGAAGGCCTCCGACATCAAATCGGTGCGCGCGCTCGTGCCGGGCGAAGTCGTGAAAACCGTATGCGAGCCGGTAGCCACCAAGAAGCGGCCGCAGAACAGCTACGACGCCCAGTTCAGCATTCCCTATATCGTCGCCACCGCGCTAGTGCGCGGCAGCTTCGGCCTGCTGCACCTAGAAAGCGCGGCACTGGCCGACCCGGAAGTGCTGGATCTCGCCCAGCGCGTCGAATACGAGGTCGACCCCGATTCTCCGTTCCCCAAGTATTACTCGGGAGAAGTCATCGTCACTACCCACGACGGACGCACCCTGCGCCACCGCGAGCAGATCAACCGCGGCGCCGCCGACCGCCCGATATCGGGTCCCGACATCGAGAAGAAATTCATGGACAACATGCTGCTCGCCGTGTCCCGCAGCCGGGCCGAACAGGTACGCGACCTGGTGCTCGGAATGGACACGGATATGCGCGCCCGCGACCTCGCGGAAGGACTGGCCGCGCGCGGCTGAACGACGAATACCCACAGATCACGGCAACAAGGAACATTCCATGACACCGGAACAGTTGGAAAACGAACAAATGATCCTCGACTCGGTCGATAAATTCCTCGAGTCGGAGGTGCGCCCCTATGCGCACAAGCTCGAGGCGGCCGACGAATACCCGCAAGAAATCGTGGACAGGATGAAAGAGCTGGGGCTGTTCGGCTGCATCATCGACCCGGAGTACGGCGGCTTCGGGCTTTCCACTACCACGTATGCGAAGATCATCGAACGCATGTCCGCAGTGTGGATGAGCGTGTCCGGCATCTTGAATTCGCACCTCATCATGGCCGCCGCCGTGCAAAAGAACGGCACCGAGGCGCAAAAGCGGCACTATTTGCCCAAGTTCGCCACGGGCGAATTGCGCGGCGGCGTGGGCCTGACCGAACCCGATTGCGGCACCGACCTGCAGGCGATCCGCACGGTGGCCCTGCGCGACGGCGACGACTATGTCGTCAACGGCGCCAAGACCTGGATCACCAACAGCATGTACGGCAACACCATCGCCTTGTTGGTCAAGACCGATCCGCACGCACAGCCTCGCCACCAGGGCATGAGCCTGTTCATCGCCGAAAAGGGGCCGGGCTTCAAGGTCGCCAGGAAACTCAATAAACTCGGCTACAAGGGCATCGACACCTGCGAGCTGGTATTCGAAAACTACCGCATTCCCGCCGACCGGCTCATCGGCGGCGTGGAAGGCAAGGGTTTGCAGCAAGTGCTCAACGGGCTCGAGCTCGGCCGCATCAACGTGGCGGCGCGCGGGGTGGGGGTCGCGCGTGCCGCCCTGCAGGAAGCCGTAGCCTACTCGCAGACCAGAAAGACTTTCGGCAAGCCCATTTGCCAGCACCAGGCCATCCAGCTCAAGCTGGGCGAAATGGCTACGCGCACGGAAGCCGCCAGGCTGCTGGTGGAATCGGCGGCCAACGCCTATGACCGCGGCGACCGTTGCGACATGGAAGCGGGCATGGCGAAGTATTTCGCCACCGAGGCGGCGATGGAAAACGCCCTGGAATGCATGCGCATCCACGGCGGCTACGGGTATTCGAAAGAATACAATGTTGAACGCTACTTCCGGGATGCGCCGCTGCTGCTGATCGGGGAAGGCACCAACGAGATGCAGCGGATCATCATCGCCAAGCAACTGATAGAGCGGAATCCATCATGAGCCTGCCTCTCACCGGCGTACGCATCATCGCCGTCGAACAATACGGGGCAGGCCCTTTCGGAACGCAGCAACTGGCCGACCTGGGTGCGGAAATCATCAAGATAGAGAACCCGGCCGAAGGCGGCGACGTCGGCCGGCTGGTCGGCCCCCACTATTTCGGGCCGGGCGACAGCCACTTCTTCGAGGCCTTCAACCGCAACAAGAAAAGCTTGACGCTGAATCTCAAGCACCCCGAAAGCCGGGCTGTGCTCGCCGACCTGGTGAAAAGCGCCGACGCCACCTTCGACAATCTGCGCGGCGATCTCGCCGAAAAGCTCGGCCTGACCTACGCCGACCTGGGCGCGCACAACCCCCGCATCGTCTGCGGGCACCTGTCGGCCTACGGGCGCAGCGGCCCGCGTGCCGCGTGGCCCGGCTATGACTACCTTATGCAAGCCGAGGCCGGCTATCTTTCCGTCACGGGAGAGCCCGACGGGCCGCCCGCGCGCTTCGGCCTGTCTATCGTCGACCTGATGACCGGCATCACCGCCGTGACCGGGCTGCTTGCCGGCATCATAGACGCCCGCGCCAACGGCAAGGGGCGCGACATCGACGTGAGCCTGTTCGATGTTGCGCTCACCAACCTCAATTATGTCGCCGCCTGGTACTTGAACGAAGGCGCCATGGTCAAGCGCGAACCGCGTTCGGCACACCCTTCGCTTACGCCCAGCCAGCTCTATCGCACCAAGGACGGATGGCTTTTCGTCATGTGCAACAAGGAAAAATTCTGGCCCGAGCTCGCCCGGGCAATAGGCAAGCCCGAATGGGCGACACACCCCGACTATGCGGATTACAAGGTGCGCCTGGCCAATCGCGAGCAGCTCACCCGCGACCTGGATGCAGTGCTGGGCACCGCCAGCACCGCCGAATGGCTGGAGCGCCTGGCCGGAACAGTGCCGGTCGCCCCGGTCTATGACGTCGCCCAGGCGCTGGAAAACCCCTTCGTGCAGGAACACGGCTGCATCATGGAGGCCCCGCACCCGGCAAGGGGCTCGATCCGTACGCTCGCCTCGCCGATCCGCTGTCCCGGCGAAGCCGAAAAAGTAGGCATAGCCCCGACGCTCGGGCAACATACCAGGGACCTCCTGCACGAGGTCGGTTACGATGAAGACCGTATCGACCAATTGTCCAGATCCGGAGTCCTCTGAAAGTGCCATCATCCGCCCCTGCGCTTGCCCACCAGCCCCAGTATGCCCTGGTGGCGCAACGGCTCATGGACGACATCGCCAGCGGCCGCTATCCGGTAGGCAGCCTGCTTCCCGCCGAGCTCGATCTGTGCACGCAGTTCGGCGTCAGCCGCCACACGATGCGCGAAGCCATACGCCGGCTGCTGGAGCGCGGGCTGGTCACGCGCCAGCGCGGAATCGGCACGACAGTAAAGTCGAACCGGATAGAAAATCGCTACGTGCAGACTACGGCGAAAATCGCCGACTTGCCGCGCTATGTCGAAGATACCCGGCTCGTCACCACGCAGGCCGAGGACGTAATCGCCGACGAGGCTCTTGCGGCGGTCCTCAAGTGCCCTCCCGGGCAGCGCTGGGTCAAAGTGACCGGCTTTCGCCACGTCAACAAGGGGAAGCTCCCCATGGCGCTCACCGACATCTACATCAGCGCCGCCTACGGGGGGATCCGCAAGCTCATCGGCACGATGAAAGTGCCCGTCTATACGATGCTGGAAAAGCAATACAGCCTGACCATAGTCGAAGTGCAGCAGGAAATCAGCGCCACCATAATCGGCGCCGTCGACGCCAAGCGCCTGAGCGTCAAGCCGGGCTCGGCCGGCCTCGTCGTCACGCGCCGCTATCTCAACGACAACGATCACACCATAGAAGTCGCCGTGAACCTGCATCCCGCCGACCGTTTCTCATATTCCATGTCGATGCGCCTGCAAGTGCCATCCGGGGCGAATGCGTAATACGCTGGCTCCGCTGGCCACGACACTGACGGTGCAATCCCTCGTGTCGATGGCAGTGGTGACGGTGCCGGTGCTCGCGCCAGCCGCGGCGCCCGAGACCGGGGTGCCGGCCAGCTATGCCGGTATTTTCATCGCGCTGGTATACGGCGCCGGCATGACGGCGAGCCTGGTATCGGGCCCCCTGGTGCAACGCTTCGGCGCCATCCGCGTGAGCCAGGCCTGCCTGGTGGCCTGCGCGTTGGGGCTGGCCTGCATCGCCTCCGGGTCCCTGCCATTGTTCATCGTCAGCGCCCTGCTGCTGGGCGCCGGCTATGGCCCCGTTACCCCGGCCAGTTCGCATATCCTCGCCAAGAGCACCCCGCCCGAGCGCATGGCGCTGATTTTCTCGCTCAAGCAAACAGGCGTGCCGATAGGCGGGGCACTGGCCGGCGCACTGATTCCGACGCTGGTGCTGTGGAGCGGGTGGCGCATGTCCGCGCTGCTGGTGGCCGTTGCCTGCATGATCACCGTCATCTTCACGCAGCCCTTTCGCAAGGCGCTGGATTCGGATCGCGACCCCGCCAAGCCGCTGGTGGTCGCCAGCCTCGCCGGCCCCTTGCGCTACACGCTGGGCAACCGCGATTTGCGCCGCCTGGCGCTGTGTTCCTTCTTCTTTGCGGCGCTACAGCTATCCCTGGTGAGCTTCCTGGTTACACACCTCACCCTGAATACCGGGCTTACCCTGGTCCATGCCGGCCTCATGCTTATGGCCGCCCAGGTGGGAGGCGCAGTCGCCCGTGTCATATGGGGCGCGCTCTCCGATCGATGGGGCCGGCCCACAAGCGTGCTCGGCTTCATGGCGATCGCCATGGGCGCAGCGGCCGTCGCGGCCGGATGTTTCACCGCGCAATGGCCCTTGGCCCTGATAGCCCTGGTATCTGTGGCTTTCGGCGGCACGGCTATCGGCTGGAACGGCGTATACCTGGCGCAAGTTGCACGCCTGGCTCCTCCGGGCAAAGCCGGGGACGCCACCGGCGGTGCGTTGGCTTTCACCTATGCCGGAGTGCTTTTCGGACCGCCCATATTCACGCTGCTCGTCGGGTGGGGCACGGGCTACGGGGTAGCCTACATGCTGGTCGCCATACCCTCGGTCGTATGCGGGCTATGGCTGCTTGGACATGCCCGCAGCGCAGCCGAACACAAGGAAAAAGAACTCGGCCCGATGGAGAACGACTAATGGACAGATCCTACTTGTTCGTGCCCGCCAACCGGCCCGAGCGCTTCGACAAGGCTTGCAACACCGGAGCCCATGCGGTGATCCTGGACCTGGAAGACGCGGTGGGGCCGGCCGACAAGGAATCTGCGCGAGACTCCGTGCGCCGCTGGCTTAGCGCCGAAAAGCCCGCATGGCTGCGCATCAACGGCCCCGAAAGCGAATGGTTTTCCCTGGATCTCGACATAGCGGCCCTGGACGGAGTGCAAGGAATCATGCTTCCCAAGGTCGAAGACGTGGCGGCCATTGCCAACGTACGCAAGCGCATCCGGTCGAGCACTCGCATAGTTCCGCTCATCGAATCGGCGCTGGGCCTGTGGCGGGCCGAAGCCATAGCCAGGGCGGAAGGCGTCGAGCGCCTGGCCTTCGGTTCCGTGGACTTCCAACTGGACACGGGCATCGCCGGCGAACGCGAAGAACTGCTCTACGCGCGCTCGCAGCTCGTGCTCGTATCGCGAGTGGCCGGCCGGCTGCCGCCGGTGGACGGCGTCACAGTCGCCCTGGACGACGAGGCCTTGCTGCGCGACGACGTGAAACGCGCGAGGCTATTGGGTTTCGGAGGAAAGCTATGCATTCACCCGAAGCAAGTCGTAGCCATAAACGCGGGTTTTTCCGTATCGGATGCGGACCTGGCATGGGCACGCCGGATTCTCGACGCGGCAGACTCCACTACCGGTAGCGCGATCCGCCTGGACGGAAAACTCGTCGACCGCCCCATCGTAGAACGGGCGCGTGCACTGCTGGATCAGGCCCGCGGCCGCGCGTCTTGAGCCGCACCATACCGGGCTCACACCTCGCAGAGAAAAACGCTCAGGTCCGTGCAGGGCTGGGCAGCGCCCGGTCCCCCTCCAAGCCGTAAAATCCAGGCTGGCGTTCAGCACGGCATCGCACATATATGATCAAGCTCTCGATCAGACAGCTATCGGCCATACGGGAACTGGCTGTGTCTCGCAACTTCACGGTCGCGGCATCAAGCCTTCATACCACCCAGTCCAACTTGAGCATGATGATCCGGCAGGCGGAAGAAATCGTCGGATTGCGTCTCTTCGACCGGACCACCAAGCAAGTGTCGCCCACGCCCGCGGGCGAGGCCTTCGCCAATTCGATCGGCAGGCTGCTCGACGACCTGGAGGCTCACATTGCAAGCCTGCAGTCGCTCGGCGAACTATCCAAGGGCACGCTCTCGATCGGTGTAACGCCGCTGCTGAGCAGCACCTTGATCGCCCGCGTGGTTGCGCAGTTCAGCGAGCAGTATCCGGGGATTTCCGTGCGCATGGAGGACACCACCACCGAAGCCCTGACTACCCTGCTGACCCGCCGCGAAATCGATCTCGCGATCGGCACCTTCGACGGAAGAGCCTCGGAAATACATATACACCCCCTGTTCGAGGACAGGCTGCTGGCCCTGTCCCACCCTGCGCTCGGCTTGGGCAGCAGGGTCAAATGGAACGACCTGCTTGCCCAGAAGCTGATCGGCATCGGCCAGAACAGCAGTGTCGGCAGATTGATCGAGCACGCATTCTGGAGCGCTTCCAGGCGTATCGTCCGCCCCGCAATCGCGTCCCACCACTGGCTGACCGTAATGGCCCTGACCGCCGAACTCAGAGGCGTCTGTATCGTGCCGAGCTACGCATGCATATCCGAACTTACCGAGAATCTGGTCCGCTCGGACCTGGTCGACCCTGTGGTGTCGCGCACCGTGGGCGTCGCCACTATCAAGGGGCGCAGCCTTTCTCCGGCGGCGCAGGCATTCATTCGAACGCTGCAAGAAAAAGCTCGGGCCTGAATTATCAATATTTTTGATAGAAACATAAGACAAATAAATTGGACTCATTATTGAGCGCTGCCTAGACTAGCCGTGTCCTTGCCGCAGCCCGTCCGCAACGGGTGCGGCGCCTTGGCTAATCAAAGGTTCGCAAAAGATGAGCGCTTCAAACATGCCTTCCGCCAGGCCGCTGGCAGACTATACGGTGCTGGACCTGTCCATCGCCCGGGCCGGCCCGGTGGCGGTGCGCCTGCTGGCGGATTGGGGGGCCAAGGTCATCCGTATCGAGCCTCCTCCGAAACAAGACCGGGGGTCGGTAACCGGGAAGCGGCGCAATTCCGACGAGCAGAACATGCATCGCAACAAGCGCAGCATTTGCCTGGACTTGAAATCGGAAAAAGGGCAAAAAATACTGCGGCGCCTGCTGCTGAAGTGCGATGTGGTCGTGGAGAACTTCCGCGCCGACGTCAAGGAAAGGCTGGGCATCAGCTACGAGCAGTTGCGCGCCATCAACCCCGCCATCATCCTGGCAAGCATCTCGGGCTTCGGCCAGACCGGGCCGTATGCGGACCGCCCCTGCGTCGACCAGGTCATGCAAGGCATGTGCGGCCTGATGTCCATTACCGGCGAAGCCGACGGCAAGCCGACCAGGGCCGGCATCGCAATCTCCGACACCACGGCCGGCATGTTCCTCGGGCAAGGCATACTGCTGGCGCTGTTGCACAGGGAACGAACCGGCCAGGGCCAATGGGTTCATACATCCCTCATGGAAGCAATGCTGAACAAGCTGGACTTCCAGGCCAGCCGCTACACGGTAGACAGGCAAGTGCCCGTCCGGGAGGGTAATTTCCACCCCACCCTGGTCCCCATGGGCACCTACGAAGCCAAGGATGGCTACGTGAATATCGCCGCGAGCACGGAAAGAATGTGGCAGCACCTTTGCACGGTATTGAAGGCTCCGGCCTTGCTGGGCCAGGAAGAATATAAGGGGCGGGCGGCGAGATATCAAAACCGCGAGCAGCTCAATAAAAAACTGAACGAACTGACTCGCAATTTTTCCGTAGACGAACTCACCGATGCGCTCAACGCCTGCGGCGTGCCCTGTGGCCCGGTGCTCGACGTGCGCCAGGCGCTGGAAAATGAACAGGCCAAGCACATCGGCATCACGCAAACCGCAGTTCATCCCGTGCTCGGAAAGCTCCAGCTCATCCGCTCGCCCATCAATCTGTCGCAATTTCCCCATCCGGAAAATTTCGCGTTCCATGCCCCCGACCCCGGCGAACAAACCGTCGAAATACTCGAAGAACTGGGGCTGAGCCGGGCAGAGATCGACGCGCTCATTTCAGAAGAAGTGTGCTGTTGACGCCCAGGCCGGCGTCGAACAGGCGCACCGCCATCCAAACCGTAAAAACCTTATTCCAAATCCAATGGAGACCCAAACAATGATGAAGATCAAACCCCTGGCTATCATGGCGGCGATGGCGCTTGCATATTCCATGGCGCCGGGCGCCGCGTGGGCGAAATATCCCGAAAGGCCCATCACCATAGTCGTGGGCTTCACGCCCGGCGGAGGCGCAGACACCGTTGCGCGCATCGTGTCGGAACACATGGCCAAAACGCTGGGGCAGCCGATTATCATCGAAAACAAGCCGGGTGCCGGCACCACCATCGCCGCCAGCCAGGTGGCCCGCGCCAAGCCCGACGGATACACGCTTTTCCTAGGCAGCCCAATTCTCTTCGGCGTGGACAAGATCTTGTACAAATCCATCACCTACGGCCCCAAGGATTTCGCGCCGATTTCCCAGTGGACCGTCGCACCGATGATTCTCGCCGTGAACCCGTCCCTGCCCGTAAAAACGGTGCCGGAACTGATCGCCCTGGCCAAGAAGAAACCCGGCAATCTGTTCGTGGCCTCGTCCGGCACGGGCGGCTCCCCTTACCTTACGGCGCTCGCGTTCCAGAAGCATGCCGGAGTCAAGTTCACGCATGTGCCGTTCAAGGGCGGCGCCCCGGCCATACAGGCCGTCGTCGCCGGCGACGTGCAACTCACATTCGGCACCCCGCCATCGGTGCTGCCGCTGATGACGGCCGGGCGCCTGCGCGGCCTCGGCGTCACATCGGCCGAAAGATCGCCGCTGCTGCCGCACATGCCGACCATCGCCGAACAAGGTGTAAAGGGCTTCAACCAGACGTTCTGGTTCGGGCTGTTTGCGCCTGCAGGCACCGACAGCAAGGCCGTCCAGACGCTCTACGACGCCAGCGTCGAAGCCCTGAAAGACCCTGGCGTACGCAAGAAACTGGCGAGCGAAGGCAACGACGCCAAGTGGTCCGCATCCCCCGCCGAATTTGCGGCATGGGTAAAGAACGAGGGCAGCGAACATGCAAAGCTGGCCGAAGAAGCCGGGCTGACGACCCAGTAACCCTTGACGCTACGGATGGCACCCAAACATGAATGAGCCGAATCAATCTCCCACGCTGCAGATGGACGGGCCTATCGCCACGATAACCCTCACGCAGCCCGAAGTCGCCAATCGCCTGGACGGACAGGCGATTTCCCGGCTCATCGAGCACATCGACCGCATCAACAGCAGCGAAGCACTGGTCCTGCGAATTTTCAGCACGGGCAAGTATTTCTGCAGCGGCTATAACATCGAAGAGATCAAAGGCGGGCAAGAATCTGGGTTCGACACCCTTACCAATGCGCTCGAAGATTGCCGGCCCGTCACCATAGCCGCCATACAGGGCGGCGTCTATGGCGGCGCCACAGACCTGGCCCTGGCCTGCGATTTCCGCGTCGGAACCCCGGCATCCAATATGTTCATGCCGGCGGCGCGCCTGGGCCTGCACTTTTACCAGCGCGGCATGGAACGCTACATAAGCCGGCTCGGCCTGAACACGGCAAAGAAGCTGTTCTTGACGGCAAGCAAGCTCGACGCCCACGAGATGCTGTCTTGCGGCTTCCTGACCGACCTGGTGGATCCGGACCAGCTCCAGCAAGAAGTTGACAAGCTCAGCCTGTCGATATGCGGAATGGCGCCCATCGCGGTTCTAGGCATGAAGAAGCACCTGAACCGCATCGCGCGCAATATGGTGGATGCGGATGAGCTTCGATCCGACGTCACGCGCTCGCGAAGCTCGGCCGACATCCAGGAGGGACGCAGCGCCTGGAAGGAAAAACGGGCGCCGAAGTTCACGGGGAAGTGATTGCGTGTGCGCAGGCGCCACCGACAAAGCGGCGGCCGCTATCATGCACAAGCAAGTGCTAGGGATTCAACATTTCCCGATATTTTTTGACTTCTTCTTCGTACAAGTCCCGGCCATGGGCGTCGTTGGTGACCAGCAAAGGAAAATCCACGACCACCAGGCGCTGGACCGCTTCGGTCTTCAGGTCTGCATAAGCCACGACTTCGGCGCTCTGGATGCAGGAAAACAAAGTGGCGGAGATGCCCCCGATCGCGGAAAAACAGACGGCAGTATTGTCGACACAGGACTGCCTCATGGCCTGGCCGCGATTGCCCTTGCCTATCACGGCTTTCACGCCATATTCGAACAGCGCCGGCGCGTAAGGGTCCATCCGGTAGGCCGAGGTGGGCGCGACGACGCCGATGACGTCCCCCGGCTTGGACGGCCCGGGGCCACCGTAGAAAATGACCTGGCCGTGCAAATCGACGGGCAGCGGCTTGTTTTCCGCCAACAGGTCGCAAAACCTTTTGTGGGCCGCATCGCGGGCCATGTAGATGACGCCGCTGAGATAGACCTCGTCCCCAATGTGCAGGGATGCGATATCTTCGTCGGCCAGAGGCGTACTGATGTTATAGCTTGCCACCGCGGCCTCCTCAGATTTCCACCGTCTTGCGACGTGCGGCGTGGCATTGGATATTCACCGCCACGGGAAGCGCCGTAATGTGGCATCCATAGGTTTCTACGCTTACCCACAGCGCGGTGGTCATTCCGCCGAAGCCCTGCGGGCCGATGCCGGTCTTGTTGATGGCCTCGAGCAGTTCGTCTTCCAATTGCGCGATGTGCGGGTCGGGATGATGGGTGCCGATGTCGCGCAGGATGGCTCTTTTGGCGATATCGGTCACTTTGTCGAAGCTGCCGCCGATGCCCACGCCCACCGTCAGCGGCGGACAGGCGCTTCCGCCGGCGGCGCGGATCGCATCCAGCACGAACCGCTTGACGCCGTCCACGCCCTCGCCCGGAAGCAGGAATTTCATCGTGCTCCAATTCTCGCTGCCGCCTCCCTTGGGCAATACCGTGAGCCTCAATTTAGAGCCCGGCACGATATCCGTATGCACGACCGCGGGCGTATTGTCGTTGCTGTTGACGCGCAGCAGCGGGTCGCTTACCACGGACTTTCTCAGGAACCCGTCAGCATAGCCCTTGCGCACGCCGGCCTGTATGGCCTGGCCGTAGTCGCCCCCCGTAATGTGTACGTCCTGGCCGACCTCCGCATAGACGATGGTCAGGCCGGTATCGTGGCAATAAGACACGTTCTTTTCCCTGGCGATCCTGTCGTTGTCCACCAGTTTCAGCAGCACCGCCTTGCCGAGGGGAGAGATTTCTTTTTCGGCGGCCCGGCGGAAACCGTCGACCACGCTATCAGGAAGCTCATGACAGGCATCGATGCATAGTTTCGCAACGGCCTCGACAATCTCATCGCTATGTACTTCTCGCATACCCATACCTCAATACCCCTACCCTGCCAAACCATGCCGTCATAGCGCGCCACACAAGCGCCTGAATCACAAGCCTGACGGCAGCCGCCTCATGCGCCCCCGCGCGCCGTATTTATCAATTCCTGCCGCTGCAGGATGGAGTCGGCCAATTTCACGTGCGCCATATCCACCAATACGCCGTCGGCGCCCGCCGCGCCGCGCCCTTCCTGGTTCGAGCGACGCATCAAGGCAATGATGTCCTGCGCCCAGGACAATTGCTCCGGAGACGGAGAAAACACCTCGTTGGCCGAATCGACCTGGGTCGGGTGTATCGCCCATTTCCCTTCGAGGCCGAGCGCGGCGGCCCGCCTGGCGCTCGCACGGAACCCATCCTGATCCTTGAATTCGGTGAACGGCCCATCTATGGGCCTGATGCCGTATGCACGGCATGCGTTGGCGATGCGCGCCATCGCAAAATGCCATTGGTCATTCCAATGCAGCTCGCGCTTGCCCTGCGAGCCTTCGTCTCCGGTGAGCACCGCATAACGGGCGCTGGGCTTGCCCAGGACCTGGTCATAGGTGCGCATTTCGACGGTATAGTCGCCGACGCCGAAGATCATCGCCTCGAGCCGGTCCGAAGCCTGGGCGATGAGTTCGACATTGGCCACGCCCAGCGCGGTCTCGATCAGGACTTCGATGCCTATGCGCTTGGTCCGGTTTGCCTGCTGTTCCAGCAAGCCCAGCAATTTCTCGACGAACTGCACATCGAAGGCCGAGCTGGCTTTCGGCAGCAATACCAGGTCGAGCCGGGGCGCATTCTGCACCACGTCCACAATATCCTGGTGCGCCCATGGGGTGTCCAGCCCATTGACGCGCACCGCCATTGTCTTATTTCCCCAATTCACCTCGTTCAGGGCCTGGATGGCCTGGGCCCGCGCAATATCCTTTTTTTCGGGCGCCACGGCATCTTCGAGATCCAGGAACACGACGTCGGCATGGCTGGCCGCCGCCTTTTCAAAAAACTTCGGGCTCGTGGCCGGAACCGCCAGTTCCGAACGGTGTAGCCGAACCGTGCGTGGTGGGACCATTATTTCTCTCCTTCTTTCTATCTATGCCAGCGCGGCCGTATCAGTCTTTCCGCCTGGCCTCGATTGCATCCGCCAGCTTCAGCACCCGTTCCGCCGCCACGACCAGATCGACGGCGACGAAGACGCCTGCGCCCACCGCCGTGCCATGGCCTTGCCGGATGCTGTCGCGATAGGTCGATATCAGCAATTTCGCACGATCGAGCTCTTCCGGCGTCGGGGAAAAGACCTGGTTGGCAACGGCGATCTGGTCGGGATGGAATACGACTTTTCCACTGAAGCCCAGTTCGCGCGCCAGCAGCGCGTCCCGGCGCGTCGCCTGCGTATTCTTGACGTCCTGGAAAAAGGCGGCATCGATCGCCTGCAAGCCGGCCGCTGCCGCCGCCGCGGCGACGACCGAGCGCGGATACTGCAGGACGGAATCGGAAACGGGCGCGCCCAGCGCCGAGGTGTAGTCGCCCGAACCGAAAAACAGCGCGGTACTGCGGGCGGAAGCATCCGCGATGGACAATGCGTTCAATATCCCCCGAGGGGTCTCCAGCGTCGCGATGAGCTCGACGGGGCGCTCGCGCTCGCGGTCGCATCCCAAGGAAGCCAGTGTCCGGTCCAGCTTCGACAACTCGGCGGCCGACTCCACCTTGGGAACCATGATCGTATCGACCAGATCGAAAGGCAGCGCGGCCAGGTCCTGTGAGCAGTCCGGCGTGGCCGCGCCATTGATACGCACGCAGATCTCGCGCTCTCCGCGAGGAGCCTCGCGCAACACCCGGGCAATGCTTACCCGGGCCGCCGCTTTTTGATCCGGCGGCACGCCGTCTTCCAAGTCGAAGACCAGCACATCCGCGGCGCAAGCCATAGCCTTGAGCAAGCGCTCCGGCCTGTTGCCCGGAGTCATCAGCACAGACCTACGTATGCGCCATTCCGGCATGGGCCGCCTCGTCGAAATCATTGAGATTCAACATCCGCTCTACCTCCTCGGGGACTTCTCCGAGGAACAATTGCTGGACATTGGGGTTTTCCAGCAAGCTGGCCGCCTCGCCGGTGTAAATCACACGGCCCGTATGCATGACGTAGCCTCTTTCGGCCACGGTCAGCGCACGCGACGCCTTCTGTTCCACCATGATGACAGTCAGGCCCTGGCCGGCGAGTTCGACCAATTTCTCGAACACGGCATCGACGAATTTCGGCGACAGCCCCAGCGACGGCTCGTCCAGGATGATGGCCGTGGGATCGGTCATCAAGGCACGCGCGATCGCCAGCATCTGCTGCTCTCCGCCGCTCATGGTGCCGGCAAGCTGGTCCATGCGCTGCCCTATTACGGGAAAGGTCGCGACCAGGCGTTCAATGGTCGCCGCGATGCGCCGGCGGTCGTTGCCCAATATATATGCGCCGATATCGAGATTCTCGCGCACCGTCATCTCGGGCATCACGATCCGGCCTTGCGGCACGAAGGCGACCCCGCGCGCCAGGCGTTTGTGCGGCGCCTCGGTGGTGACGTCGACGCCTTCGATGAATATCTGCCCGTTCCATACGGGAAGCAAGCCGACGGCGGCCTTGATTACCGTCGACTTGCCCGCCCCGTTCGAACCGATCACCGCCGACACGCCGCCCCGGTCAAAGACCATGCTGGCGTTGCGCACCGCGGGCACGTCGCCGTAACCCGTGGTGACTTGCTTTAACTCCAGAAAAGCCGTCGATTCGACTTCCACGACACCCTCCAATGGCAGCCCGAAAAGAGGGCCGCCCCGAAATGCAGTCAGCGCTTGTCCCAGGCCGGCATGGGGATGACCGGATCCATGGTTTTCAGATCTTCCGGCATGACGATCTCGCGCTTGCCGTTGCGTATCTGAACCAGGAGACCCGTGACGCCTACCTGCTTGTGGGTTACCGGATCGACCTTGTGGTGACCCATGACGGTGTCGGTCTGGAAGGTTTTCAGGACTTCCCGCAGCTTGTCCTGGTCCAGGCTCTTGGCCTGCTCGACGGCCCGCCCCATCACGGTCGCGCCGGCATAGGCAAAGGCCGAGTAATAAGCCGGGGATCGATTGTATTTTTGCTGGTAAGCCTTGACGAACTCCGCATTGCCTTTGGTCTTCAAGGTGGGCTCGTACAGGGAAATGCCGAACACGTACTCCGCATTCTTGCCCGAGGCCGTCATGAAGTCAGTAATGGATGCGCCGTTATGGATGAACACCTTGGGCAGGTAGTTCGAGGCCTTCATCTGCCGCACCATCTCGATGGCTTCGTTCGGATACCCGATAGACAGCCAGATGTCCGGATTCAACTGCCTGGCCTTGGCGATGAGGGACGAGAAATCCGTCGTGCCGGCGGGAAAGAATTCGGAATCCAGTATCTTCAGGTCCTGCTTCTTCGCCACGGCCTTCATGTCTTTCAACATGTCGCGCGCGGCCGGATAGTCGCGCCCGAAAAATACCAGCGTCTTGAGGTGGTACTTGGCTGCCAGCGGACCGATATTCGCCACATAGGCACTGATGGCCGGCGCCGTCTGGAACAAGTACTTGAAGCCTCTTTCTTCGATTTGCTCGGAAGCGCCGCCCGAGTTGAAGAAAATCCGATGGTGCTTGTTTGCCACGGCTGCGGCGGTCGCGCTCGACGCGGAGCCCCAGGGGCCGAACAGCAGATCGACCTTGTCGTCGCTGATCAGTTTCTCGTATAGCCGCGCGGCAGTGGCCGGGTCGCTGCGGTCGTCATACGAAATCAACTTCACCTTGCGCCCCAGCAAGCCGCCGTGCGCATTGACCTGCTCGCTCCAGAGCTCGAGGCCACTCCAATATAGCTTCGCGCTGTCCGCCAGATTGCCCGAACGGGACAGGGCAACGCCAATACGTATCGGATTGTCGGCCGCCTGGGCCGAGCCGAAGGCAGCCACGCCGAGAACAGCCGCGGTAATCGTCAATTTTGCAAGATGCATTTTCATCTCATGGACTCCTTATGTCTCCAAGAACCCCATTCCGAACAGGAAATGGGCCCAGTCTCCACCCTCTGATCCCCCGCACTTGCCTCCGTCCGAGGCCTAAAAATAAGCTTCCCTCACAGCCTGGCTGGCGCGAATCTCGGCCGGATCGCCGTTGGCGATGACCTGGCCTTCGGCCAGGACGTACAGCTCGTCGCAAATGCCAAGCACAATGCGCATTTCGTGGTCGATAAAGAACAGGGTCAGCCCGCGTTCGCGCAGCCCCTGCAGATGATCGACGATGCGATTCTGCAGGCGCGGATTGATACCGGCGAAAGGCTCGTCCAGCAACATGACCGTAGGCTGCAGCATCAATGCCCGCGCGATTTCCACCAGCTTGCATTGGCCATACGACAGCTCCCTGCCCCATTTGTCGCGCAAGCCGGTGATTTCCAGGAATTCCAGCAAGCCCATGGCGCGCTCCACCGCCTCGTGATCCGACAGGCCGTGGGCGATCGCCACCAGGTTTTCAAGTACCGTCAGTTCCGAAAACAGCCGCGATATCTGGAATGTGCGCCCTACCCCCTGGCGGCATATATCCGCGGGGGAAGCCTGCGACACATCGCGTCCATTGAGCAGGATGTGGCCGGCATCGGGGCGCAAACTGCCCGCCACGATGTTGAACAAGGTCGATTTGCCCGACCCGTTAGGCCCGATTACCCCGGTTATCGAGCTCTTGGCGACTTCCAGGCTCGCGCCATTGAGGGCCACCCGCCCGCCGTAGCTCTTGTGCACCGAATCGACTAGAAGAATGTTGTCGCGGGCCATGGCTCAGACCCCTCCTTTGGCACGATCGGCGAGCCGGCGGAGATGGCCTCGCGCCACGGGCACCCAGGCCCAGGTATGTTTCTGCGCATAGTTGATGACGCCCCGAGGCATGTACAGGATGGTGATCAGGATGATCACTCCGACCAGCGTCAGATAAATTTCCGGGAAGCGCGCCCAAAGGAAATCATTGACCACCGACAGCAGGACGGCGCCAGCCAAAGGCCCCAGGACCGTGCCCATTCCTCCCAGCAAGACCATTGCGATCGTCGTCAGCTCGGTCATGAGAGCGAATGCGCTGGGTGGATCGATGAAGCCCAGGTAGCACGCATACAAGGACCCGACCGCCCCGGGCGCGAAGGCCGACACGACGAATGTCCCTATCTTCAGGCGCGTCGTGCGCACCCCTAGCGCATTGGCCGCCATTTCGTCTTCGCGTATGGACAGCAATTGCAGGCCGAGCCGGGAATTGTCCAGGCGGAAAGTGATGAGCAGCATCACCAGGGCTATGGCGCCCAGCACGTAGTACAACTTGCCGAGATCCACCACGTCCAGGTACAACCCCGTCCCGCCCTGCGTGATGCCGCCCATGCCCAGCGCCATGAATTCGCAGACGCGCGCGATGCCGAACATGCCGATGCCGAAAAATATGCCGCTCAGGCGCAACATCACACCGCCCAGGATCACGGCGCACAGCACACCGGACAGGCCGGCTATCAGCGCGGCAAGCAGCCAGTGGACTCCGGCGATGATGCACAGCGTTCCCACATAGGCGCCTATGCCGAAAAACGTCACCTGGCCAAAATGCGCGTAGCCCGCATAGCCGCCGATCAGGTTCCATGAATAGGCCAGCGCGATGAAGATGAACATCTGCACCATGAAAGACATGGTGTACGAGCCCGCGAACAGCGGGAGCAGGGCCAGCAAGGCGGCGCCGATAAGGACATAGACGATGAATTTCATGTCCTCGCTCCTACGCCGAACAAACCGCGCGGACGGACGACCAGCACGATCAGCATCACCAGGAACAGTGTGGCGGCGCCGAATTCCTGGCCATACAAATAGCCCGCGAACACTTCCAATATGCCCATGAACAAAGCCGCCGCCATTGCGCCCGGATAGCTGCCCATGCCGCCGACTATGATTACCGCGAACGCCTTTACGCCGAAGCGGGTGCCGAGCTGCGCATCCGAGGCGAACGTGGGGGCCAGCAGCACCCCGGCCAGCCCGGCCATCGCGGAGCCCAGGGCGAATGTGACGTTGCGCACCTGGCTGATGGATATGCCCGAAATCACCGCCAGCTCGGGCGCCTGGGAAACCGAGCGTATCGCCTTCCCGTAGCGCGTCGACTGGAGGAACCACCACACCCCGGCCGTCGCCCCCATGGCCACCAGGAAGGCAAGCAGCTTGGCCGCGGGGATATGCAGGCCGAGTATGGGCAGGGAACCGCTCAGGACATCGGGCAAGCCATGGAAGCCGCCGCCCCATATGAGGATGGAAACATTCACCACTATCATCGATATTGCAAACGTGGCCAGCAGCGACATCACCATCGGCCCGTCGATGATGCGCCGGATCACCAGCAATTGCATTGCCAGGCCGAGCGCCGCGGTCAATATCGGCACGACGATCAGCGCCACGATATACGGCATGTGGTAGCCGACGACGACGGAGACGGTGGTCAAGGCGCCCACGGCCAGCAGGTCTCCGTGGGCGAAATTGATTACGCGCATCACCCCGAAGATCAGATTCAGCCCGCATGCAATGAGTGCGTATACGCCCCCGAGCAATATGCCTGACACGAGCAGTTCGAAAACAGGCATCTTCCCTCCTTGTGTGGTTTCAGATAACGCCGGCGCTCTTCAATTGCTCGATGCGTTCCGGGGACAGGCCCAGGCGCACCCTGTAGACTTCGTCGTTGTTTGCGCCCAGGGCCGGCCCCAGGCTTTCTATACGTCCCGGGGTGTCGGTCAGGCGGGGCACGACGTTGGGCACCGCGAATTCTCCCGCCCGCTCGTCATTGAAATACTTGATGTTCTCGCGCGCCGCATACTGCGGGTCTTTGAATATCTCGTCGATCGAATAGACCGGCCCGCAAGGAACCTGGTACGACTCGCACAAGGCCAGGACCTCGTCGCGGGTGTGGCGCCCGGTCCAGTCTCCGACACATTGGTCGACCTGTTCGCGCTGCGCTTCTCGCTGCGTGATCTTCCCCCACTTGCCGTCTCCGCCGACCTCGGGCATGCCCATGGCCTCGGCCAGCCGGGAAAAAATCTTGTCGCTCGTGCAGGCGATGGCCACCCATCGGCCATCCGAGGTGGGATAGTGGCTGTGCGGTACGACGTTGACGGTTCCGGGCCCCATGCGCTCTCGCACATAGCCTTTCATGTGGTAGGCGGGCGCCAGCTCGTCGAGGATGCGGAAAATCGTTTCGTACAAGCCGAGGTCGATGACCTGGCCGCGCCCGGTTTTTTGCAGCGCCTGCAACGCCAGCAGCACTCCCAGTGCGCCATACAGCCCGGTCAGGTAATCGGGGATCGTGGCCGACCCGGGCGTGACGGGCGGGCGGTCGGGAAAGCCCGCCAGATAGGACAGGCCTCCGAATGCATTGCCGATACGCCCGAAACCCGGCCTGCCGCTATAGGGGCCGGTTTGGCCGTATCCTGAAATGCGCACCATGATCAGCCGCGGATTGACTTCTTTCAGCGTCTCCCAGCCCAGGCCCCAGCTTTCCAGGGTTCCCGGCTGGAAATTCTCGACCAGCACATCGGATTGCTTGACCAGCGCCTTCAGAAGCTCTGCGCCTTCGGGCTTGCGCAGGTCCAGGGTGGCCGATTTCTTGTTCCGGCATTCCGACAGCCAGGGCAGGGAATCGCCGCAAGGCGTTATGGTTCCGAACCTGCGCAAAGCATCGCCTATCGTAGGCAGTTCGATCTTGATGACGTCCGCGCCGAACTCGGCCAACTGGGTCGCACAAAAAGGCCCCGCCAAGAAGCTTGATACGTCGATTACTTTCAGCCCGTCCAGAGCTCGAACTTGCCCTGCCACCTGTTCCATTTGCATCTCCTGTCAATCCTCAACGGCTTATTTCATTGGGCTCGCCGGCGCATTCCTGGCCAACTTGTCCGCCAGTTCCAATATGCGCTGCGCGCCATAGACAATCGGGTAATCGATGAACTGGCCGTCCAACTGGATGGCGGACGAGCCTTCGGCCTCGGCCTGGGCGAAGGCTTCCACCACTCGCCGGGCCTGTGCGACCTGCGCATCCGAGGGCGTGAACATGCGATTCACGACATCCACCTGGTCGGGATGAATGCACAGCTTGCCCTGGAAGCCCAGGCCGTGCGCCCGCTCTGTCGAGGCGGCAAACCCTTCGGGATCTTTCAGGCGCACCCATACCGTATCGAGCGGGGGCTCGATGCCGGCCGCACGCGACTGCAGCACCATCTGGCTGCGGTGGACGAGCAGCTCGTTTTCGTCGCGCGACCAGGCCAGGCCCAGGTCCAGGGTGAAATCCCCCGCACCGAAACTGGCGCGCTTGACCCGCGGCGTGGCGCGCAGAATCTCGCCCAGCCTAGACATGCCGGCCGCCGTTTCTATGATCGGAATCACATCCACGCCGCCGGCAGGCAGGCCTCGATCTCGCTCCAGCTGCGACAACAGCCAGTCCACGGTGAGCAAGTCTTCAGGCGCTTCCACCTTGGGCAGCACGATGCCGTCCAGGCCCGGAGCGACGATCTCGACCATGTCTCCATATGCATAGGGCGTCGACAAGGGATTGATCCGGGCGTAGCCGAGGCAGGTTCGAGGCAGCGACAGCGCTTGCACCACCTTGGGACGGCTGGATACCTTTTCGCTTACAGCGCACGCGTCTTCGAGATCCAGGATGACGGCATCGGCGCCGAGCGTGAACGCTTTTTCCACCCGCCTGGCGTGGTTCGCCGGAGCGAACACAAGAGATCGGAACACACCCATTGCCTGTCTCCTGAATTTGTATTCTTATATTTATACGAATGTACGTATAATATGTACTAACGTTTAAGCATGTCAATAGCCGGCGCCGCCATCAAACTTGCTTCCCGCTACACTTACAATCAGAGACGCATAATTCCAGAGATGCATATTTGGTTTCTGCAGCCTTAATCCGCACCGCGCCTATGCCCAGACAAAATCCTTCCCCTGCGTCCGCGAACCCTGCCTTCTCCGGCGAGAGCATCCAGGCCGGGCGATCTCCTCTGTACATTTCCCTGGCCAAAGCGCTGATACAGGACATCGAGACGGGAAGGTATGCCCTGAACAGCTTGCTGCCTACCGAAGGCGAAATGGCGCAGCGCTACGGCGTCAGCCGGCACACCGTGCGCCAGGCCCTGCGCGAACTCAAGGAGCAAGGGCTGGTCTTGTCCCGGCCCGGCATCGGCACCCGGGTCCGGTCGCGTCCGGAAGCGCCCCGCTTCTTCAGCGGCATCAACAATATTTCCGACCTACTGCAGTTCGTCGGCACTACGGAGATGCACGTCATCTCGCACCAGGAAATCGTGGCCGACGAAGAATCGGCTGCACAACTGCGCTGCCCGCCCGGCCTGGCCTGGCACCGCACCGACATCGTGCGCAAAGTGCCGGGGCGGGCCTTGCCGCTGTGCTATCTGCAGGCATATGTGCGGCCCGAATTTTCCGGTGCGCTGCGTTCCGCCAAGATCATCAGGAAACCCATCTATTCCTTGATCGAAACCCGCTATGGCCTGCGGATCGTCGAGGTCGTGCAGGAAATAACGGCGGCAAACCTGGATTCCAACATGGCGCACAGCCTGAAGGCGGAAGACGGGCAGGCCGCGCTGAAAATCTCGCGATACTATTTCGACAAGAACGGCACCATCGTCGAAGTCGGGATCGGCTACTACCCCAGCGGGCGCTATACGCAAAGCAGCAAGTTCCGGGCAGGCAACGACGGAAGCTGAAGGGCGGCGTTTCAAGCGGGGTGCTCGTGGGGATGATCCCGCCCCCACTGCATGACCGCCTCGCGGGTGCTGCCGTGCAGCCCATGGCTGCGCGGTTCTATCTCGAGCAGACCGGCAATATCCCGCGCGGCGGCCAGGACCGCATCGGCGTTCAGCCCCGTGTCTATGCCCATCAGCTCGAGCATGCGCACCATGTCCTCGGTCGGGAAATTCCCGACCGCGCCCAATGTTTCGGGCATGGCAATACCGCCCCCGATACCGCAAATAGCCCCTTCGAGCCAATGTGCGCCGCCATCGATCGCGGCCAGCATATTCGCGGTGGCCATGCCCGACAGGTTATGTACATGAAAACCGAACTCCACATCGGCGAACTCGGTTCTCAGCCGGGAAAACAGGCTTGCGACATGTCTCGGGTCTTCCATGCCTACCGACCCCGCCAAATACATGCGCCGGATCCCGGCGTCCCGGAACTGTTTCACCATGCCTGAAACCCGGCTCTCGGGAATAATGCCTTCATAAGGGCACCAGAAAGACATCCCGATGGCGAGCACATACCGCAAGCCGGCGGCATCCGCAATACGGAAAGCCTCGATGGCCTGCGCCTGCGCCTGTTCCGGCGTCATATTCTGGTTTTTCTTCAGGTAGGACGCGCTGGCTATGACCAGCCCGACGACCTCGTCGATGCGCGCGGCCACCGCGCGCTGCGCCCCGCGGGCATTGGGCGCCAATCCCCGATAAATCGTGCCCGGCGCCCGTTTGATGCGCTCGCACACCTCTTCCGCATCTTGCAGATTGGGGATGACGCGCGGATGCGCGAAGCCCGTGACTTCGATAGTCGACAGCCCTGCATCGGACAGGCGATCCACCATGCGGATCTTGTCTTCCGTGGGAATCGGCTTCTTCAGGCTCTGCAAGCCGTCGCGCGGACCGACCTCGACGACATCGATATGCTCGGGGAAATACATGGGGCGTGACCTTTCCAGGAATGATGAAGCATCAATGAGAGGCGCTCTGTGCGCCGGCCTCGGGTTCGTCCAAGGCAATGCCCGCCTGGGCGAGATCGGCCGCGGCGTATCCCAGCCGATCGACGAGTATCTCGCGATTATGCTGACCCAGGCGCGGGCCGGGATGGCGTACCGCCCCCGGAGAAGACGACAGCTTTCCTACTACATTCTGCATGTTCAGCACGGTGTCCAGCTCGGCATCGTAAACAGCGCAGATGTTTTCCCGGCTCTTGATATGCGGGTCTTCGAAGATCTGGGCCACATCGTTCACCGGGGCGATCGTGGATTGCAGCGCGCTGGAACGCTCGAGCAGATCGGACAAGGCGAATTTCGCAACCGCCTTGCCGATTTCCTCGTCCAGCGCGGCGACGTTCTGCAGCCGTTTCCGGTTGTCGATGAACCTGGGATCGTTCGCCACCTCGGGAATGCCCAGGGTTTCGCAGAGGTGCACGAACGTGGACTGCGCGCTGCCGGCCAATGCTACCCAGCGCCCATCCCGTGTCTGGTACGTATTGCGCGGCGCGGTAAAAGGCAAGCGGCTGCCATTGCGTTTCTGGACTATGCCCAACTGGTCGTAATTGATCACGTTCGGGCCTATCAGGGTGAGCAGTGTCTCGTATATGCCCAGATCCACGACTTGCCCACGCCCAGTAAGGCGCTTTTCGTGCAAAGCCACCATAGTCAGGTAAGCCGCCATCAAGCCCGTGGTCGAGTCGGCCAGCCCGAAGCCGGGCAGCAGCGGCGCGCCATCGGGATAGCCGCTGATCTGTGCATAGCCGGCATAGGCCTCGGCAAGCGTTCCGAAACCCGGGCGCCCGCTGTAGGGCCCGGTTTGCCCGAAGCCGGTAATTCGCACCATGATCAAGCCGGGGTTGATCTGCGCCAGCACGTCATAGCCCAGGCCCCATTTTTCCAGCGTGCCGGTACGATAATTTTCGACCACCACGTCCACATCGGCGACCAGCTTCTTGACCGCCTCTACGCCTAGCGGCGTGCGCAAGTCCAGCGTGATGGATTTCTTCCCGCGATTGAGGACTTTGTAATACAGGCCCACCCCTTCCTTGCTTTCGCCCCACATTCGGATTTCGTCGCCGTGGACAGGCCGTTCCACCTTGAGCACATCGGCGCCGAAATCCGCCAGGAACATGGAAGCCATGGGCGCGGCCAGGAAATTCGACAGATCAAGGACCTTTACATCCTTGAGCGCACCATTTCGATCTAGTGACTTCCCTGGCATGCCAATTCCCCGTAATATACGTATGTACGTACATTATGGAAGAAGACATACAGCGCGTCAAGACATCGCCCTTCCCGTGCCCGTCCACTTAAAGAGCTCCGCCCATGCCAGCCCATTTCCTGCCCGAAAACACCGTCCCCGATGACGCAGAGAATCAAGCCATATACCAGTCGCTGAGCCGGCTCACCGGCGTCGACAGGCCAGCATTGATTTTCCGGACGATAGCCGCGACGCCCGGCGCCTTGCCGTGGTGCTGGCGCCGCATCGGGCCGCTGTACCAGCGCGGGCAGGTTCAAGATGCAGGCTGGAAGATCGCCCCTGCCATGGAACTGGCGCCGGAATGCCAATTCCCCGAAGAGGCCTTGATGCTGCTCGGCATCGACCAGCCGGCCAGGCAAAAAGCGGAAAGAGCGCTTGACGTATACAACCGCGTCAATCCATGCAATCTCATTGCCATCGGCGTGCTGGACTTGATACTGGGATCCGCATCGCAACGACAAAGGAACAATGTGCCGGCGCCTGCCCCCGCGGAAGAATGGGTCCCGCCGCCGGCTATCGTCCCGATCACAACCATGCTTGCGCCCCAGGACATTCCCGATACCACAGCAAGATTGATCCAGGAGATAAGCCTCGACCAATCCGCCCCGGGTGAGCCTCGCTTATTTCCCAGCCTTTACCGGCACCTGGCCGACATACCCGGCTTTCTTCCCGTAGCGTCGATACTCTTGCAGCCTTTGATCCGGCGCGGGCAACTGGATTTGTTCGTCAGGCAAGTGCGCGAATCCGCCCTGCGCGAATCCGCCAGATTGGCCGAAACGATAGATTGCCCGGACAAGGACGAACTGCCCGACCGGGACCGCATCCGGGTCTTGCTGGAACGATTCTCGTGGAAAATCCCCGAGATGATCGTCGTGGGCGAAATTCTGCGCCGCGCCCTTCCGGAACCCGCCGGCAAGTTACGGAACCAGTAGCAGCGAGCCCATCCGTGCGCGGGATTCCATCGCCCGATGCGCCTGCGCAGCGGCCGCAAGAGCGAACTTTTGCATCGGGCCAGGCTTCAACACGCCCTCGGCGAATGCCTTGAAAAGCTGCTGCGCAACCTCGCGGCGATGATCGGCATGGCGCAATTGCACGAATACGCTCATGCGCGACAGGGAGTTGGACTTCTTGAACAGAAGCGATACTTCGAAGGGCGGCACGGCCCCCGACGACTGGCCGAAGTTGGCCAGATGGCCGGTGGGCGCCAGGCAGGCCAAAGAGCCAAAAAAAGTATCCTTGCCCACCGAATCGTAGGCGGCCTGCACCCCTTCGCCTGCGGTGATTTCGTTTACTCGCGCCACGAAATCTTCGTCGCGATACAGGATTGCATGCGAGCACCCATGCCGCAAGGCAAAGTCGGCCTTCTCGAGCCCGCCCACCGTGCCGATCACGCAGGCGCCCTTGGCGGCCGCCCATTGACATAGCAAGGCCCCTACCCCGCCGGCGGCGGCATGCACCAGCACCCGGTCCCGCGGCTTGACGGCATAGACCTCATGCAGCAAGGCGTAGGCCGTAAGCCCCTTGAGCAAGTGTGTCGCGGCCAGCTCGTCGGAGATACCGTCCGGCAAAGGGATGAGCGCATCTTCATCGATGGTACGCGCGGTGGCATAGCAGCCGTACTGCCTGGTGATATAAGCAACGCGGTCGCCAGGCCGGAACCGAGTGGCGCCGGGCCCGGTGGCAGTGACCACCCCCGCCGCCTCTATGCCGGGGATGCCCGGCAAGGCCAAGGTATGGTACAGGCCCGAGCGCACATACACATCGTGGAAGTTGACGCCGATGGCCGTGTGCCGGATCTGTACTTCTCCAGGGCCAGGTTCGGCGACATCCACGTCTTCAAGGCGTAGCTGATCGGGATCGCCCGCGCCGCGCAGGACAATGGCAGGTAGACGCATGCTGGTTCCTTGTGTATTGACCCGCATACACAGTGAGTTAATGGCATGACACGGGTCGTGTCACAGTAGGCACCCACATAAGAATCACAAGTGTCATTATGCATCACGGGCAGACTATGGCCGGTGCTGGCCGGCCCGGCAATTGACACATGCCGCAATTGGGCCCTATGGTCACGAGAGTATGCTCGCCAACGCAGACTGTCCGCCCGCAGCCGGGGAACTGAGAAATAAGGGGAGGAGCTTTCTGCGATACGCAATGCCAGCAGGAGCAATTTTTGTACTTTACCTGCCACGGAAAAGAAACTCATGACCCAACGCACCGCCACGCCGCCGGATGTTCGCCCTCTCAGTATCCATGACATTACGGTTATCGATGATGCCAAGCTCAAGAAAGCCGTCACGGCTGCGGCACTTGGCAATGCCATGGAATGGTTCGATTTCGGAGTCTATGGATTCGTCGCTTTCGCCCTGGGCAAAGTCTTTTTCCCAGATGCCGCGCCCGCCGTCCAGACGATCGCGGCGCTGGGCACGTTCTCCGTGCCCTTTCTGGTTCGCCCGCTGGGCGGGGTTTTCTTCGGCCTGATGGGTGATCGCTTCGGGCGGCAAAAGGTGTTGTCGCTCACCATCATCATCATGGCGATCAGTACCTTCTGCATCGGCCTGATCCCGTCCTACGCCAGCATCGGCCTGTGGGCGCCCATCATACTGTTGCTGTGCAAGCTGGCGCAGGGCTTCTCGGTTGGCGGCGAATACACGGGGGCCGCGATCTTCGTAGCCGAATATGCTCCCGATCGACGGCGTGGATTCCTGGGCAGCTGGCTGGATTTCGGCTCTATTGCCGGTTTCGTCCTGGGCGCAGGCATGGTCGTGCTGCTGCAGGCGATACTGGGTGAGGCTTCATTCCTCGATTGGGGGTGGCGCATTCCCTTTTTTATCGCCGGGCCGTTGGGGCTGCTGGGGCTGCACCTGCGTCATGCGGCGGAAGAAACGCCCGCCTTTACCCAGCAGTTGGAAAAAATGGAAAAAGAAGACCGCGATGCCATCAAAGAGCGGCCGACAATGTCTTTCCTCGATATCTTCTCAACATATCGCAAGCCGCTACTGGTCTGCATCGGCATGGTTCTGGCCACCAATATCACCTACTATATGCTGCTGACCTACATGCCGACCTATCTGTCCAGCAGCCTGGGATATTCCGAGGATCACGGTGTACTTATTATCGTCGTGGTCATGATAGGGATGCTGTTCGTACAACCTATCGTCGGATTTTTCAGTGACAAAGTCGGCCGCAAACCATTCTTGCTGATCGGCAGCCTGGGCCTGTTGATTATTGCCTTTCCGGCTTTCATGCTGATCGGCCATGACAATATTGGCTTGATTTTCGTGGGCCTGCTATTGATCGCGATCTTCCTGAATTTCCTGATCGGCGTCATGGCAGCCACCTTGCCGGCGCTTTTTCCCACGCGCATCCGATATAGCGCATTAGCGAGCTCATTCAATGTGGCAATCATTATCGCCGGCCTGACTCCAACGGTCGCCGCCTGGCTGGTAGAAACAACGAACAACTTGATGGTACCCGCCATTTATTTGATGATAGCTGCCATGATCGGTTTGATTACATCGTTCTATCTTCCGGAAACCGCGAATCGCCCGCTGCGCGGCGACACCCCCAATGCATCCAATCCCCGCGAGGCAAGAGCGCTGCTGCAGCAGGCCTACGATCATATAGAACAGACAGTCCAAGAAGTCGACGAAGAGATTGTGGCTCTGGAGCAGCAAATCGAAGTGCTGAAAGCACGCCGCCAGAGATTGACCGATCGGCATCCCGACCTGGAATGATGCGCCGACTAGACCTTTACCGCGTCGGCTATGGCTATGGCGTGCGGCCTCACCTTGTCGGCCTCCACGGCTCTACAACCCCGACAGTCAGCCGCAAATTGGGTGCCGTGGCGCACACACGCTCCATCAGCCGCGGGAGCAGCACGGCGGTCACGCCCTCCGAAGCCATCAATTGATAATGGCCGCTGTGGGTGGCGGGATCAAAAGCATCCGTAATGCGTTCCGCACCAGACAATAGTTCGATCGCGTCCTGCGTCCCCCGCGCCAGTTCCAGCAATTCCATCCTGCCCGGACTCACCGCTCCTGGATATGCTCGCGCAACCAATCCGCAAAATGCTGTTCGCCCATGTCGCCGGCGGCCGCGGAAAATAAAGTCCACGGCTTGTTGATTTTTCGATTGCCCGACATCGGAATTGGACTGGGGCCTGCTCACCCTAAAGGGGTGCCACACTTTTAGGCTGAACAGGCCCTAAAGACTGCGGAAATACGGAACGCGGTGACTCTGCAAGGGATAGATGTTCGCAGGTATAGGATCGCGACAAAAGGTCCAAATTAGGTAAAATAGATCAAATAGGCTTTTCCATGGAGAACATGATGGCTGCGCAATTTGAAGCAATTTCCCAGTTGCCGACGGCACCCGCTTCGACCATCAAACGCGAGGGCTGGAAAGGCGTCATGCGCTCGCTGAGCGGCGTGGGCCGGCTGGTAGTCACCAATCATAGCGAGCCAGAGGCCGTCATTCTGTCTACCCAGGAATACGACCGGCTTATCAAAGCGGCCCGCTCCGCCGCCAACGCGGTCAATGATCCGCTGCAAGCGCTCCGGGATCGGTTCGATGCCCGGCTGGCTACGCTCGACACGCCCGATGCCGGGCACCGGCTGCGAGATCTGATGGCCAACCCGGGGACGCTGGATGGCAAGGTCAAGGCCGGGGACACCTATTAATGCCGAACAAGCCCGTCTTGTATGTGCTGGCCGGCGTCAACGGCGCCGGCAAGAGTTCCATCGGCGGCCATTTGCTTACTCGAGCAGGCTTGGCTTGGTACAACCCGGATGATTTTGCCAGGGTGTTAGCGTCCGATTACGAAGTCGCCCAAGAGCAGGCCAATATAGAAGCCTGGCAAGAAAGTGTGCGCCGATTGCGGCAGGCCATGGCCAAACGCAGCTCCTTTGCGTTCGAGACGACACTGGGTGGGCAAAGCATTACACAGTATCTGTTGCAGGCATGCGAGACGCATGACGTCATGATCTGGTATTGCGGGCTGCGCGATCCCCAGCTTCACCTTGATCGCATCAGGCAACGTGTCCAAAACGGCGGCCATGACATCCCGCAGGCCAAGGTGCATCAGCGCTGGACGTCTTCCTTGAAAAACCTGATTATCTTGATGCCGTCTTTAGCGCATTTGCGCGTGTACGACAACAGCACGCAATATGAAATAGGACAGGCGATCGGCGAGCCGAAACTGCTCCTGGAAATGTGCGCCGGCAAGCGCCTTTATCCAGTCACACTTGTAGAGGCTGCCGATACTCCAGAATGGGCTAAACCAGTGCTTGAAGTGGCCTTTGAGTTGGATCCGGAAGCACCTTAGCGCCCCTGGACTGCATGAGTGGATCGGGCAAGCAACTGCACAGATCTATACGTCCACACGCGACCGATACACTGACACACACCACATGGAAAGGCTTTAATTTCACCCTTCCTCCTACCGCCGACACGGTCGTTTATTTACAGCAAGTCTTCGTAAAACGCACCGAATGGTCTTGTCGGATGTGCGATTTGAATTTCCAGAATCCACAGTCCCCCGCTCGGAGTATGTGGCAGGTCGGCGAGTTTCCCGGGTTTGTAAATCGAATGGGGAAAGTCACCGACACGGTGGCCCTTCATGTCGAGGTTGAGTTTCCACCCCATGGATTCAGCCTGCTCCGCAGCATAGGCGTATAGCGCCTGTCCTGTGACGCCGTGCGTCTGCCAGTATTCCCGAACCACCTCGAAAAGACGCTTCGCATCCGAGGCGCACCGACGCATCTCCGGGTCATGGCCGGTGGTGCGAGTAAGGCCACAATCGCCTTCGTGCCCTTGCCACATCACTCCGATGTCAATGAAGTAGATATCGTCATCACCAAGAATCGGGTCGTCTTGGCTCTGTTCGCCAAATGTCCGCAGGGTATTGTGGCCAAACCGTATCAATACCGGATGCCAGATTCGCTCCATGCCCAAGGACGCCAGCAAGGCCTTGCCGGCGGAAAGTGCCTCGGATTCACGCATGCCAGGGCGGATTGTCTCGGCGATCTTTTCCGTGGCGGCCCAGGTAAGCGCTTGTGCATGGCGCATGGCCTCAGCGCTGAAATTGGCACCTACCGCTTCTTTGGCGGCCAGAGTCATGGAAGCTTCTCCTTAAAACGGATCAGACACTTTGCTATTTACCTCCGGCAAAGGCCACTCAAGCCGCCCCCCTATTCCACCGTCACGCTCTTGGCCAGGTTCCGCGGCTTGTCCACGTCCGTCCCGCGTGCACACGCCGTGTGATACGCCAGCAGTTGCAGCGGTATCGTATGCAGGATCGGCGACAGCTTGCCGTAGTGTTCGGGCATGCGTATGACGTGTATGCCTTCGCTGCTGCCGATGCGGGTGTCGGCGTCGGCGAAGACGTAGAGTTCGCCGCCGCGGGCGTGGACTTCCTGCATGTTGGACTTGAGCTTTTCCAGCAGTTCGTCGCGCGGGGCGATGGTGACTACCGGCATGTGCTCGGTGACCAGGGCCAGGGGGCCGTGCTTGAGTTCGCCGGCGGGGTAGGCTTCGGCGTGGATGTAGCTGATTTCCTTGAGCTTGAGCGCGCCTTCGAGGGCGATGGGGTAATGCATGCCGCGGCCCAGGAACAAGGCGTTTTCCTTGCTGGCGAAACGGTCGGCCCAGTCCATGATCTGGGGTTCCAGCGCCAGCACCGCGCCTATGGCCACGGGCAGGTGGCGCAAGGCCTTGAGGTGCTCGGCCTCTTGTTCGTCGTTGATCTGGCCCTTGACCTGGGCCAGCGCCAGGGTCAGCAGGAACAAGGCGGTGAGCTGGGTGGTGAAGGCCTTGGTCGAGGCTACGCCGATCTCGACGCCGGCGCGGGTGATGTAGGCCAGCTTGCACTCGCGCACCATGGCGCTGGTGGCGACGTTGCAGATGGTCAGGGTCTGTTCCATGCCGAGGCTGCGCGCGTGCTTGAGGGCGGCTAGGGTGTCGGCGGTCTCGCCGGATTGCGAGATGGTGACGACCAGGGTGCGCGGGTTGGGCACGCTGTCGCGATAGCGGTATTCGCTGGCGATTTCGACGTTGACGGGGATGCGGGCGACGGACTCTATCCAGTAGCGGGCGGTGAGGCCCGCGTAGTAGCTGGTGCCGCAAGCCAGCACCAGGACGTTGTCGATGTCCTTGAAGATCTTGTAGGCGGCGTCGCCGAAGAGCTCGGGGGTGATGCTTTCTATGTCTTGCAAGGTGTCGCCGACGGCGCGGGGCTGCTCGAAGATTTCTTTCTGCATGTAGTGGCGGTAGGGGCCGAGTTCGGCCGCGGCAGTATGTACATGCACGGTGTGCGCCTGGCGTTCGGCCGGCCGGCCCTGGCCGTCGACGACCCAGATGCGTGCGAGCTGCAGGTCGACGACGTCGCCGTCTTCGAGGTAGACGATCTGGTCGGTGGTGCCGGCCAGGGCCAGGGCGTCGGAGGCGAGGAAGTTTTCGTTGTTGCCCAGGCCCACGACCAGCGGCGAGCCGTGGCGCGCGCCGATGACGCGATGCGGTTCGTCGCGGCAGAACACGGCGATGGCGTAGGCGCCGGTAAGGCGGCGCGTGGCCTGCTGCACGGCTTCGAACAAGTCGCCCGCATAAAGATGGTTGATGAGGTGGGCGATGACTTCGGTGTCGGTCTGGCTTTCGAACACGTAGCCGGCGGCCTGCAGTTCGGTGCGCAGTTCGTCGTGGTTTTCGATGATGCCGTTGTGCACCAGCGCGATGCGCGCCGGGCCTTTGCCCAGGCTGGAGAAATGCGGGTGGGCGTTGTGGGTGGCGGGCGCGCCGTGGGTGGCCCAGCGAGTGTGGGCGATGCCGGTGTAGCCGCTGAGGTGTTCGGCCTGGATCTCGCGTTCGAGTTCGGCCACGCGCTGGGTGCTGCGTGCGCGCTTGAGTTCGCCGTCGGCGTAGACGGCGACGCCGCAGGAGTCGTAGCCTCGGTATTCGAGACGCTTGAGGCCTTGCAGAAGAATGGGGGTGATGTCGCGTTGAGCGACGGCGCCGACGATGCCGCACATATTAGTGGCTCCTTGTTGGGTTCCGAGGTTTGCGGCGCCGGGAACTTCCGGCGCCTGGCAAAGGCGGAACTGGAATGGGGTCTATTGTGGGCATGCAGCAAAGAAATTAGCTTTCTTATTTAATATATATATGAAATATAATTTCTTTACAAATATGTATTGAAATTATATTTCATTTAATATGTTATTTTTATGATTTAGGCCGTTAAATCTTGCCTGGACTCGGCAGCTATAGATTTTTCGGCACAGGGGCCCAGAATCTTTGAAGCGTTGCACGCGGAGCGTAGTGCGAGTCAGTCGACATCGACATCTACGTCTACATCTACGTCTGCGCCAGGCCTTGTGGCGTGCAGAGGCCAAAGACATGCCCGGCCCGTCGCCCCGTCACCAGACCCTCAGCCTGGGCAGGCTCTTTTCGACCAAGACGGAAATAAAGCAGAGATCGAGACACCGATATGAGCGACAAGCCCTCCCCACTGGTCCCGCTGGACGACCTGGACCGCCGCATACTGGAACAGATGCAGGTCGACAGTTCCTTGACCAACCAGGAACTGGCGCAACGGGTGCATGCGTCCACGCCCACGTGCCTGCGGCGGGTGCGGCGGCTGACCGAAACCGGCGTGATCGCCAAGCAGGTAGCGATCCTGGACCCGGCCAAGCTGGGCAGCACTTTGACGGCCATCATCGAGATCACGCTGGATACTCAAGGCGCGGAACAACTGGACAGTTTCGAAGCTGCGATGCAGGACGAAGACGCGATATTGCAGTGCTACCGTGTTTCGCCCGGCCCCGATTTCGTGCTGCTGGCCCAGGTGGCCGATATGCCGGCCTATCACGCCATGGCTCACCGGGTGTTCACCAGCCACGCCAATGTGCGCAACGTGCGCACCTTCTTTTCCGTGCATCGCGCGAAATTCGAGACGCGCATCGACATCGCCTGATCCTGTCGTGCTATTGCGATTTGGTATGCAAGGATAGAGGTAACCAGATGGGCTGCAAGCATGGTGCCATTGCCTGTCGCGCCCGGCAAGGCCGGCTGCCTTGCGAGCGCATGAGCCACACCGCAATGAGGGCAATGGCTACATGCCTGCAAGCGCAATAGTGCGACAGGATACTAAGCGCACAATTAAGGGCGGGACCGCGGCGCCGCCAAGCCTCGATATAGCTCGATATACCGCTCGGCCATGTGGGCCGGGCCGTGTTCGCGCACGACATAGGCGTAGGCTTTTTCGATGACGGACTGGCGCAGCGCCTCGTCGTCGAGCAGCCGCGCCATGGCGTGCGCCAAGGCCATGTGGTCGCCGACCTCGCAATCCAGGCCGCGCCCGTCGGCCAGGCTTTCCTTCAGGCCGCCGGCATTGGTAGCGGCGACCGGCACGCGCCGCAGGAAGGCGTCCAGCACGCTGGTGCCCAGCGCCTCGGCGCGCGAACTGAGGACGAACACATCCATCAAGGCATACAGGTCTTCCACCGCCGGCTCGAAGCCCGCTAACAGATAGCGATCCTGCAAGCCGAGCTCGGCCACCAATTGGCGCGCCGGCTCGGCGGCATCGCCTTCCGCCCCCAAGTGCACGAACACGAAGTCATCGCGACTCTTGCCGAGCTCGTGCACGGCGCGCACCAGGGTGCATGGGTCTTTCTCGCGCGTCAGCGCAGCGGCCGTGGCCAGCACGCGCCGGCCGCGCAAGTCCAGGCGCGCGGCGAATTCACTGCAATGCGCAGGATTTGCCGGCGTGGCTTCGACCGCGCTGGGGATGATGCTTACTGCCAGGCCCAGGCTGCGCGGCTGCGCGGCGGCAGCCTGGCTGATCGCCACCAGCGCATCGGCGCGGCGCCATTTCCAGATGGTCCGGGCCATGCCGCCGCCCTTGGTGAATGCCGTGCGGCGCGTAAAAACCACGGGCCGGCGCAGCCAGCCCTTGAGCAGGGCCAGCCAGCTCAAGGTATTGGCGGTCTGCGCATGCAGGATGTCGTAGGCGCGCCCGTGGCGCAGCAGCGCGGCGCACAGGCCGGCCGCGCCGGAACATTCATGCACCGTATGGCCCTCGGCCAGCGCGCGCTGCGCCAGTTCGCCGCCGCGGCGCGCGAGCAGCGCGGTCTCGTGGCCGGCGCGGCGCAGTTCCCGCAGGGTCAGCAGCACCTGCCGTTCTCCGCCGCGCCAGCCCCGCTCGAGGTTCAATTGCAGGATGCGCATGGCGATTCAGCGCCCGAGGCCAGCAATGGGGTTCATGGGACGCATGGCGGTTCAGCGCTCGGGCCGATGACGAGGTTCATGGGGCGCATGCTGGCCCAGCACTCGGGGCCGGTGACGAAGTTCATGGCACGCATGGCGGCCCAGCGCCCGGGGCCAGTGACGAGGTTCATGGCGCGCATGGCGGCCCAGCGCCCGGGGCCAGTGACGAGGTTCATGGCGCGCATGGCGGCCCAGCGCCCGGGGCCAGTGACGAGGTTCATGGCGCGCATGGCGTCAGAACTCCAGGTCGGCGACCGGATTCATATGGCGCACGATATTGATCAGCAATGCCGCCAGCGCACAGCAGATGGCGGCCACCACGCCCAGCACCGGGCCGTGCAGCGCGCTGGACGCGAAGGCGATCGCCACCAGCGCGGTGCCGGAGCTCTGGCCGAACACGCGGGTGGTGGCCTGCATGCCGCCGGCCGCGCCGCTGCGGTGGCGCGGCGCGCCGGCCAGCATGGCGCGGTTGTTGGGGGTCTGGAAGAAGCCGAAGCCTATGCCTCCGAAAAACATGGCCGCGGCCATCCAGACGAAGGGGGTGCCCACGGGCAGGGCGGCGGTTATGCCCAGCCCCACGGCCATACAGCCTGCGCCTATGGCGCAGAGTATCGCCACCGGGAACTTGTCGGACATGACGCCGGCCAGCGGCGCCATGATGGCGACGGCCAGGGACCACACGCCCAGCAGCAGGCCGACCTGGGTATCGCTTTGCCCCATGACTTTCTGGAAATAGAAAGGCAGTGCGACGAAGGACGCCATTTGCGCAGCAAATGAAAAGCCCGACGCGGCCACGGCAAAGGCCACCGGCTTGATGCGCAGCAAGTCGATGGGCACGAGCGGAGCCGGCTGCTCGCGCGAGCGGCGCACCAGCACCCAGCCCGCCAGGGCGGCCAGCGGCAGGCACCAGGCCGCGCGCCAGGGGAATTTGACGATGGCGTCCAGGCCCACGATGGCAGCCCCGAAAGCCACTACGCTGAGCGCGCAGGCCGTCCAGTCGAAGCGCACAAGATTGCGCGGCACATCGGGCAGGAAGCGTATTCCCAGATAGGCCAGCAAGCAGATGGGCACATTGATGGCGAAGATCCAGGGCCACGAGGCGATGGTCAGGATGAAGGCGCCTATGGTCGGCCCCAGCACCGACATGACGCCCACCACCATGGCGTTGAGGCTGATGCCGAAGCCCAGTTTGCGCAAGGGGTAGATATTGCGCACCAGGCCGCCGAACAGGCACATCAGCATGGACGCCCCGAAGCCCTGCGCCACGCGCCCCAGCACCAGGCCGAACAGCGTGGTCGACAGGGCGCAGCCCAGCGACGACAGCATGAACACGGTGATGCCCAGCCCGAACATGCGCCGGAAGCCGATGCGCTCGGCCACCGCCGACAGGGGCAGCAGCGACACCACGACCATCAGGCTGTAGGCGATGACCACCCACACCACCGCGGCCGGGTCTATGGACAGGTCGCGCGCGATGGTGGGCAGCGCGACGTTGGCCACCGTCGCGTCCAGCGTGGACACGGCCATGGCCGACATCAGCGTAATCACGGCCCAGTAGCGCCGCGGTACGGGCAGGCCGTCGGAAGTAGGCGCGGCTTTCCTGCCGGAAGTACTGTGATCGGCCACGGTCAGGACTTTTTGCCTGGACGCGTCCAGCCTTCGATGGTTTGTTGCTTGGGCCGCGAGATCGTCAGCTTGCCCGCCGGCGCGTTGCGCGTAAGCGTGGTACCGGCGCCCAGGGTCGCGCCCTCGCCCACCGTCACGGGCGCCACCAGTTGCGTGTCGGAGCCGATGAAGGCGTCGTCGCCGATGACGGTCTCGAACTTGTTGACGCCGTCGTAATTGCAGGTAATGGTGCCTGCGCCGATGTTCACGCGCGCGCCGATGCGCGCGTCGCCGATATAGGCCAGGTGATTGGCCTTGGAACCCGTGCCCAGCCGGCTTTTCTTGATTTCGACGAAGTTGCCCACGTGCGCCTCGTCGCCCACATCGGCGCCCGGGCGCAGGCGCGCATAGGGGCCGATCCGCGCGTCGGCGCCGACCACGGCCTGCTGGATATGGCTATAGGCCTCGATGTGCGTGCCCGCGCCGATGCGCGCGTCTTTCAGCACACAGTGCGGCCCGACGCGCACGCCGTCGGCCAGTTCGACCGTGCCCTCGAATACGCAGCCCACGTCGATGAAGACATCGCGTCCGCAGGCCAGCGAACCGCGCAGGTCAAAGCGCGCCGGGTCGGCCAGGGTCACGCCCTGTTCCAGTTGGCGGCGCGCCTGCTCGCCTTGCCAGATGCGCTCGAGCGCGGCCTGCTGCACGCGGCTGTTGACGCCCAGCGTTTCCCAGACGGCGTCGGGCTGCGCGGCATTGACGGGCACGCCGTCTTGCACCGCCAGCGCGACCACGTCGGTAAGGTAGTACTCGCCCTGGGCATTGTTGTTGCGGATGCGCCCCAGCCAATCCTTGAGGCGCGCGGTGGGCGCGACCAGCATGCCGGTATTGACTTCGCGCAAGGCCAGCTCTTGCGGGCCGGCGTCCTTGTGTTCGACGATGCGCAGCACATGTCCCTGGGCATCGCGCACGATGCGGCCGTAGCCGGTGGGGTCCTGCAGGGTTTCCGTCAGCACGGCCGCGCCTTCGCCGCGCGCCTGCAGCAGGCGCCGCAAGGTTTCGGCCTGGACCAGCGGCACGTCGCCATACAACACCAGCGTGGCATCGGCGGCGCCGTCGCCTTCCAGCAATTGCGGCACCGCCTGTTGCACTGCATGGCCCGTGCCGTGCTGGGGACGCTGCATGGCGAAGCTGAGATCGGGCTGGCCGGCAAAGGCTTGCTGCACGCGCTCGGCGCCGTGCCCGACGACCACTACGATACGGTCGGGGTCCAGCAATCGGGCATTATCCAGCACGTGGGCCAGCATGGGTTTGCCGGCCACTTGGTGCAGCACCTTGGGCAAGTCGGACTGCATGCGCTTGCCGAGGCCGGCAGCGAGTATGACGATATTCAGCATAGGTCGATTGAGATAAGCATCCTGGAAAAACAACGGCCTGTCTCGTCCGCCCGCGCAAGGTCTCGTGTCGCGCCGGCAACTTCGCCGCCGCAAGTACCGCCTGCTGCGTATAGGCATCCCTCGGGGACTATTTTATTTCCATATCGAGACAAGGGCAGCGACGCCCCGAAAATGTACTGCCGGCGGGCATGGCGGGCGTACGCGCCCGGCGTGATGCGCCGCGGCGCGCGGTGCGCGATGCGCACCGCAGCCGGATCGAGCCACGGGCGCAGCGCCCGTAGCGACGTAGGCAGTATAGGCAGCGTACGCAGCATAGGCCGCAGAGGTAGCGCAGGTAGCGCCGGCAGCATGGGCGGCGCCGGCTCGCATGGGCCGGCGCCGCGCCCAGGCCTGCAGCCGCGAACCTGGCTTCATGCGGCCGGCCCTGTCTTGCCGCCCTTGCCTGCGCCGCCCGTACGCTTGCGCGCCGCACCCTTGGCCGCAGCGGCCTTGCGGGCCGGCTTGGCCTGTGGCGCCGCACCCGCGGCAGGCTGCGCGTCGGGCTCGGCAGGCCGCATGGTGGCGGCGGTGGCCGCGGCGAGCGTGTCGAACTGCTTCTGCAGCATTTCCCACCAGCCTTGCGTAGCGGCCTGCACCGCGGATAAATCCATGGAGTCCGCGGCGCCAGTGGCCGCACCGCTGGCCGCCGAACCCGACCCCACCCCTGCCGCCGAACCCGCACCCTGCGCAGAGCCCGCACCCGGCACCGAACCGGCATCGGCTGCCGCGGCGGCCTGGGCTGCAGCATCCTTGGCCGCGGATTGCCCGGCGCCAAAGGCGCCGGCCGCCTGGCCCGGTGCGCCGGCCGCGGCCTGGGCGGCCGCCGCGCCCGTACCCATGAACGCCTTGACGGTGGCGATCGTGGCGCGCTGCACTTCCAGCCCCTGTATGGTGCTGGACAGCATGGACAGGTTCATCTTCAGCCAGTTCTCGACCACCTGCAGTTCGGCGATGCGGCGTTCGAGGTCTTCGGGATTCATGGACGCGGCCAGCGCCGACTGCCCCAGCGCGCCGGTGCCGGCCAGTCCTTGCCAAGCCTGGCGCATCATTTCCATGCTGGCCATCAGGGGGTTCTGGCCAAGCTCGGCGGACTGGCCCAAGCCGGGCAGCACAAACGGATTTGTATTTTGTTGATTGGCCATGGCGGCTCCTTGGGCTGCAATCATTACGCCCCGGGCAGGGCGGAATACCGGGCCCGCCGGCCCCGCGCGCGCCGGGAACATGTCCCACGCACCGCGGCAACGAGGCCCGCCGGCAGCCGGAACGCCCCATACTGCGGGCGTTGCCGTAAGATTAAACTGAAGTGCGCCTAGCGTCTAATTGGCTAATATATATTCGACAACGATTCGACGACATCGGCCGATATATCGACGACACTGCGATGTATCGGTGACATCCGCGACGCAGCGCCGGGCCAAGCCGGGCGCGCCGATCGAACACAGCAAACCACGGACCGCGAACCCGGCCTGCCCATGAAAACCACCTATACGCTTGCGGAACTGGAATCGGCCATCAACTACTGGCGCGCCCGTTCGCCCGCGACCGGAGACGAGCTGGCGCTGTGCCCGCAGGCCAGCGCCCTGGCCGAGCCGTATGCGCTGATGATTTTCGAGGGGCGGCGCGAAATCGCCGCGGAACACCTGCCCCCGACGGCGCAAGAAGCCCTGGCGAGCTGGGATGCGGCGGAAGACCGCCGCTAGGCATCTACAAACCAAGCCACGCAGCAGGCTGCCAGGTGCCAGCCATAACCTGAAATAAGCCCCCGGCATGCCGCCAGGCATCACCCATAGCCATGCAAGTAAGGCACGGGCTCGCGGCCAGACGCCAGCCGCAACCATGCAGCAAGCTGCCGACCCGCCGCTAGGCGGCCTGCACCGTGCGGCGATACAGGCAATCGACGATCACCAGTTCGGCCTCGAGCGTAAATTCCCCGGCCTGCACCATGGCCCAGGCCTCTTCGACCGGCACGCTGCGTATTTCGCTGACTTCGCCGTCCTGGTTGCACGGCGCGGCCGAGGCGGGCAGCACGCACTCGCTGACCAGCAAGTCTTCGACCTGGTAGCCTTCGGGCAGGCGCCGGTGCATGCGGGTGATCATGTGCAAAGGCGTGCGCGCCTCGAGCTGCGCGGGCCGCAGGCCTGCTTCTTCGTGGCTCTCGCGCAGCAGGGAGTCGTCGAGGTTTTCGCCGGCCCCCACGAGCCCCCCGACCAAGGTATCCCACATGCCGGGATTGGTCGATTTGGTCATGGAGCGGCGGGCGATCCAGAGCTCTCCGGCCGGAGTCCAGGCGTTCAGGTGCACCGCCCGCGTCAGCAAACCCAGGGGCCGCATGGCGGCGCGTTCGATGACGGACAAGCGGCGGCCTTCGCCGACCACGTCCAGCAGTTCGTTGCGCCAGCCGCGCGCGCAGCCCGCGTCGTACAACACTTGGGCGACGCGCTCGAGCACCGCCTTCAGGACGATGCGCTGGCCGCTGGCGGCCGTAATATGCACGGCCTCATCTTCGACCTTGACGCCGGGCAAACCGGCCAGCGCCTGCGTGGCCTTGGCGGTGATCCAGCCCGACACACGCCCCGAAACAGTCAGGGGACGCGAGCCGCTGGGAGGAAGATGCTGGGCCTGGCGACCCAGCTTGCGCTGGCGCTCTTGCAGCGCCTGAGCCGGTACTCCGGCAGGCAAGTGGTTCATGCAATTGTTTACGGAATGGCGTGGCTGGAAATACGGCCCCATAGGAAGAAAACACTTCCAGCCCAAGTCGAATCAAGGCACGATTGTCGCATGTTCGCTATAATTCTGCGGTCTTTTAGTAATTCGAGCAGGTAATTTCAGTTTCACTTATTACAAGCCTGCCATTCACCATCCTTGTGTTACCCCCGGAAACAGGCGGATTGACGCGCGCCGGCTTCCTGGCGAAACACGCCGTATTTCGAGGTCAGCATGAAGAAGTTGAGAGGGTTACTGGGTGCCGGCACGTTGCTGCTTGCGGGCGTTGCCAGTGCGGAAGTCAAAGACATGCCCGGCGGACCCAGGGTCAATCAGCTCAATCTCCACAACGGGGTCACCGAAATCTCCAACAGCATCATGTGGCTGCACTGGATGATGCTGATCATCTGTACGATCATCTTCATCGCCGTGTTCGGCACGATGCTGTATTCGATCATCTACCACCGCAAGTCGCGCGGCGTGGTGGCCTCGAAATTCCACGAAAGCACGGTCATCGAAATCGCCTGGACGGTGGTGCCCTTCCTCATCGTCATCGGCATGGCGCTGCCGGCCACCCGCACGGTCGTGGCCATGAAGGACACCTCCAGCCCCGACCTCACCGTCAAGGTTACGGGCTACCAATGGAAATGGGGCTACGACTACCTGGACGGCCCCGCCTCCGGCGTGCAGTTCCTTTCCAACCTGAAGACCCCCATGGAGCAAATCCAGGGCAAGGCGCCGAAAGACGAGTTCTACCTGATGGAAGTCGACAAGCCCATGGTGGTGCCGGTCAACAAGAAGGTGCGCGTCATCCTTACCGCGGCCGACGTGATCCACTCGTGGGGCGTGCCCGACTTCGGCGTCAAGCAGGACGCCATCCCGGGCTTCCTGCGCGACACCTGGTTCCGCGCCAACAAGGTCGGGACGTACCGCGGCCAATGCTATGAACTGTGCGGCAAGAACCACGCGTTCATGCCTATCGTCGTCAAGGTGGTTTCCGAGCAAGACTACGAAAAATGGGCCGCCGACCAGAAGAAAGCCCTGTCCAGCGCCGCCGACGATCCCAACAAGAAGTGGACCAAAGACGAACTGATCGCCCGCGGCAAGGAAGTCTTCGGCGCCAATTGCGTTGCCTGTCACCAGGCCAACGGCAAAGGCATCCCCGGCACCTTCCCCGCCCTGGACGGCGACGTGAAATTCGTGCTGGCCCCCAAAAAGGGACAGATCGAGACCGTGCTCAACGGCCACCCCGGCACCGCAATGCAAGCCTGGCGCAATCAGTTGAACGACGTCGAGATCGCCTCGGTCATTACATACACGCGCAACGCGTGGGGTAATGCTGGAAAGGGCCCGGATCCGGTGGTACAACCGTCTGATGTGAAGGCCTTGCGCTAGGCCGGCACGCGCCGGCCTCGGGTACTACAATAAATCGTACGTTTTTTCCCCAGGGCAGCCGCGATGCGGCGCCCTGGTCGAGTAGGAAGGAGTTCACCATGAGCAGCATCACTGCCGACCACATACCAGCAAGTCACGGTCACGAAGACCACGACCATGCGCATCCCATACCGCACGGTTGGCGCCGCTGGCTGTTCGCCACGAACCACAAAGACATCGGGACGATGTATCTCATCTTCTCGTTCTGCATGCTGCTCGAAGGCGGCACGCTGGCCCTGCTGCTGCGCACCGAGCTGTTCGAGCCGGGCCTGCAGTTCTTCCAGCCGCAGTTGTTCAACCAGTTCACCTCCATGCACGGCCTGATCATGATCTTCGGCGCCATCATGCCGGCGTTCGTGGGCTTTGCCAACTGGATGGTTCCCCTGCAGATCGGCGCCTCCGACATGGCGTTCGCCCGCATGAACAACTTCAGCTTCTGGCTGCTGCCGGTCGCCGCCACGCTGCTGACGATCTCCTTCTTCGTCCCCGGCGGCGCCAACGCCGCGGGCTGGACCATGTACGCGCCGCTGTCGCTGCAAATGGGCCCGGGCATGGACTTCACGATCTTCGCCGTGCACATCATGGGCGCCTCGTCCATCATGGGCGCGATCAACATCATCGTGACCATCCTGAACATGCGCGCCCCCGGCATGACGCTCATGAAGATGCCGCTGTTCTGCTGGACCTGGCTGATCACCGCCTACCTGCTGCTGGCCGTGATGCCCGTGCTGGCCGCGGCCGTCACCATGATCCTGACCGACCGCCACTTCGGCACCACGTTCTTCAACGCGGCCGGCGGCGGCGACCCGGTACTGTTCCAGCACGTGTTCTGGTTCTTCGGCCACCCCGAGGTCTACATCATGATCCTGCCGGCCTTCGGCATCGTGTCCGAAGTCATCCCGGCCTTCGCGCGCAAGCCGCTGTTCGGCTATGCCTCGATGGTGTATGCCACCGCCTCTATCGCCATCCTGTCCTTCCTGGTGTGGGCGCACCACATGTTCACCACCGGCATGCCCGTCACCGCCCAGTTGTACTTCATGTACGCCACCATGCTGATCTCGATCCCGACCGGCGTGAAGGTGTTCAACTGGACGGCCACGATGTGGCGCGGCTCGATGACCTTCGAAACCCCGATGCTGTTCGCGACCGGCTTCATCTTCGTGTTCGTGATCGGCGGCTTCACCGGCCTGATCCTGGCCTTGGCCCCCATCGACATCGACCTGCAGGACACCTACTACGTGGTGGCCCACTTCCACTACGTGCTGGTGGCGGGTTCCTTGTTCGCCATGTTCGCCGGCGCCTACTACTGGCTGCCCAAATGGACGGGCCGCATGTACGACGAGAAGCTCGGCAAGTGGCACTTCTGGTCGACCATGATCTCGTTCAACGTCACGTTCTTCCCCATGCACTTCCTGGGCCTGGCCGGCATGCCGCGCCGCTATGCCGACTACCCGGCGCAGTTCACCGACTTCCACCAGGTCGCAACCATCGGCGCCTTCTGGTTCGGCCTGTCGCAACTGATCTTCCTGTACGTCGCGCTCAAGGCCTGGTCGGGCCGTGGCGAACCCGCCCCCGCCAAGCCCTGGGAAGGCGCCACCAGCCTGGAATGGACCATCCCCTCGCCGGCGCCGTACCACACCTTCGTTACGCCCCCGGACGTCAAATGGAGCAAGACCGGCGCCGTGGTGGTGACCGAGTAACCGACAGCCGTATCGATATTTGCCGTAATGACACCTGAACAACGCCGCCGCAACCGTAGAACCGGGCTGATACTGGCCATCTTTGCCATAGCGATCTTCGCCTGGTGTTTCTACCGCGGCGGCCTCATGATGGCCGGCTAGCACAGATTCAAGAATGGCCGACGAAAACCAAGACCCTCCCAAGCGCAAGTTGAATTTCCTCCAGACCATGAAGGCCGTGAGCTGGGCGTTCTTCGGCGTGCGCAAAGGCAAGGGCTACGCGGAAGACATCGCCAAGCTCGATCCCGGCCACATCATCATCGGCGGGATCATCGCGGCGATCTTGTTCGTACTGGTATTGGTATGGATTGCCCACATGGTCGTTTCCAGCGCCGTGGGCTGAGCCATATGGTTCGAATTACAACTATTTCAGTTTCGTATATTTGCATCAGGAGAACACCATGAGTGCGAGCCACTCGGCCACCCAAGGCGCAACGGCACCCTATTACTATGTGCCGCCGGATTCGATGCATCCGATCCGCGGCGCCATCAGTCTATTTCTGGTCCTGCTTGGCGCTGCGCTCTGGATCAACAGCTATGGCGCCGGTGTCTACCTGTTCGTCATCGGCATAGCCTCCCTGCTGTTCGTGCTGTATCGCTGGTTCGGCGACGCCATCCACGAATCCGAAGGCGGCATGAACAGTAAGCGGGTCGACCACTCGTACCGCTGGAGCATGGCCTGGTTCATCTTCTCCGAAGTGATGTTCTTCGGCGCCTTCTTCGGTTCGCTCTGGTATGCGCGCGAAGTCACCACGCCGTGGCTCAGCAACCTGGACACCACCACCCTGCTGTGGCCGCACTTCGCCGGCACCTGGCCCAACTTCGGTCCCGCGGGCACCATCGCCCCGTTCCAGGCCGTAGGCCCCTTCTGGCTGCCCACGATCAACACCGCGCTGCTGCTGAGCTCGGGCCTGACCCTGACCATCGCCCACCATGCGCTGCGCGCCAACCACCGCAGCAAGGCCATCTTCTGGCTGCTGGTCACGGTGATCCTGGGCTTCTCTTTCGTCGGCTGTCAGGCGCACGAATACCACGAGGCCTACACCGAACTGAACCTGCGCTTCGATTCGGGCATCTTCGGTTCGCTGTTCTTCATGCTGACGGGCTTCCACGGCTTCCACGTGATCCTGGGCGCCACCATGCTGACCGTCATCCTGCTGCGCCTGATCCGCGGCCATTTCACGCCCGACCATCACTTCGGCTTCGAAGGCGCGGCCTGGTACTGGCACTTCGTGGACGTGGTCTGGCTGGGCTTGTACTTGTTCGTGTACTGGTTCTAGGTACTACACGCGCCGCGGGCCGCCTGGCGCGGCGCCGCGGCAGGCCCCACGGGGCCGGCATTTCATGGCAATACCCGAAAGGCTGGCTGCGCCAGCCTTTTTTCCAGTGGCGCGAACATGGCAGCGCACTTGCAGCCCCGGCGCAGCAAGGCAGCCCAGGCCGCGGCCACAAGGCCCAGCAAGCGCACATGGGCACAGACACGATGTACATAGCGCCCTCGCCTCGCGGTTTCAAGGGCGCCCGGCCGCCGGCCGGCAGGCCAACCCAGGCCGGACCGGCGGAACAGCCCCGAAACTACCGCGCCTGCAGCCCCGTGCTCTGTATCCAGCCCATGTGGTGGGCGAACAGCACGAACAGGAACAGGGCTATCGACAGGCCGATGCGCACGGTCAGGGCATTGACGGTGCGGTTGGTGCCGCCCTTGTCGCGCATCAGGTAGTACAGGGCGGAGGCCAGGCTTGCCAGGATCCCCAGGAAAGCCAGGATTACTACGTAGCGCATAACAGCCTCCAGTAAAACTGGAATTATTGCAGACATGACCGCAACTTCGAGCATTGCCCCCAAACGCACGCTGGCCACTCTGGTGGTGCTGGCGGCTTTGCTCGCCATATTCGTGGAGGCAGGGCGCTGGCAGTTGCGGCGCGCCGACGAGCGCCGCGCCATCGGCCAGCAGATCAGCGCCGCCAGCAGCCACGCGCCGCTGCAACTTCAGGCCGGCACGCCGCCCGCGGAATTCATCAAGTGGCGCAGCGCCCTGGCTTCAGGCACCTGGGTGAACGCCGCCACGGTGCTGGTGGAAAACCGCAGCTTCGAGGGACGGCCCGGCCTGTGGGTCGCCACGCCCCTGCTGCTGGATGCCGGCTCGCGCAGCGCCGTCGTGGTGCTGCGCGGCTGGATACCCAGCCCCATCGGGCCCGAGGCCCGGCTGCAGGCCATACCGGCCCCCACGGCGCCCGTGACGCTGCAAGGCACCATGACCGACCAGGTGCCGCGCCTTTTCGAGCTGTGGTCGCTGGAACACCGCCACGCCGGCAAGATGCCGGCGCGGCTGCCGGCGCCCGGGCAAGAGCCGCCGCGGGTACAGAATATCGACCTGGCCGCCTATGCGCAGGCCAGTGGCTTAAAATTGCTGCCGGTCGTCGTCGAACAGACCAGCGACGACGGCAGCGGCTTCGTCCGCCAATGGCCCCAGCCTTCGCAGGACGCCAACCAGAACATCAGTTACGCCATGCAGTGGTTCAGCTTCGCCGCCATTGCCGCCATCGCGTGGCTGGTGACGCTGGCGCGAGCCCTGCGCCGCCGCCGCGCATCGGGCGCACAGCCCGGCCGCCAGCCCTGAAGGCCGTCACTTTTACCCCCGAGGAATCCGTGTCCAGTTCGTCCAGCTCCAGCTCCAGCTCTATCAAGCTTATGCCAACCAAGCCCGCCAAACCGCGTTCCATCCTGCCCCTGGTGCTCGTGCTGCTCGTCTGCCTCGCGCCGCTGGTCTTCGCCCTGCTCGCCTATTATGTGCCCGCGCTGGGCCTGCGCCCTTCCGGCGAAAACAACTACGGCGCGCTGGTCGAGCCGCAACGCCCGGTGCCCGAAGCCCAGGCGCTGGACCTGCACACGCTGGACGGCCAGCCCTTCGACCTGCGCAGCCTGCACGGCAAGTGGGTGCTGCTCAGCGCCGGCAGCGGCGCCTGCCCCGAATCCTGCGTCAAGAAGTTGTTCATCCTGCGCAATTCGCACGCCAGCCAGGGCAAGGAAGTCAACCGCCTGACGCGTGTCTGGTTCATCACCGACGACGCGCCCGTCTCGCAGCAGATCCTGGACGCCTACAAGGGCACCATCATGGTGCGCGCCGATCCCGCGCGCCTTGCCGCCTACCTGGCGCCCAAGACCACCGACCCCAGCGCCACCCTGGCGACCCCGATGTGGATCATCGACCCCCTGGGCAACCTGATGATGCAGTTCCCCGCCAACGCGGACCCGATCAAGGTGCGCAACGACATCAAGAAGCTGCTGGCCAATTCGCGCATCGGCTGAAATGAAACACGCCCCCACGTCGCCTGCGCGCGCCGCGCTGCGCAAGAACGCGCCGGCGCCCGAGGCCAACCGGCGCAATTGACATGATCGACCGCATCCACGCCAGATACCGCAAGCTGGTCTTTACCACCTGGTTCCTTACGCTGGACCTCATTATGTTCGGCGCCTTCGTGCGCCTGACCGATTCGGGCCTCGGCTGCCCGGACTGGCCCGGCTGCTACGGCCAGATCACGCCGCTGCAGGCCAGCGGCCATATCGAAAAAGCGCTGCAGGCCATGCCCTACGGCGCGGTGAGCTTTTCCAAGGCCTGGATCGAAATGATCCATCGCTATGCGGGCTCGATACTGGGCATGCTGATCATCGCGATCGTGTTCATGGCCTGGCGCTACCGCGCGCGCCTGGGCCAGACGCCGCGCCTGGCCACGGGCGCACTGCTCCTGGTGTGCGTGCAGGGCGCCTTCGGCGCCTGGACGGTGACGCACCGCCTGATGCCCATCGTGGTGACCAGCCACCTGCTGCTGGGCATGAGCCTGCTGGCCGTCATGACCTGGCTGGCGGCGCGCGAACGCGGCCACCTGCCCATCGCCGCCTCGGCGCGGGCATGGATGCCCTGGATGGCCATAGGCTTCGTGCTGCTGGCCGTGCAGATTGCACTGGGGGGCTGGGTCAGCACCAATTACGCGGCCCTGGCCTGCATGGATTTCCCCACCTGCCATGGGCAGTGGCTGCCGCGCATGGATTTCCGCGACGGCTATTCGCTGGTACGAGCCCTGGGCCAGTTGCCTTCGGGCGCGATCATTTCCCAGTACGCGCTTACCGCCATCCACTGGACGCACCGTAATTTCGCGTTCATTGTCTTTGTCTACCTGGGCACGCTGGGCTGGAAAATGCGCCGCGAGCCGGGGCTGCGCGGGCCCGCCAACCTGCTGCTGGCGCTGCTGGCCTGCCAGTTGTGCACGGGCCTGGCCACCATCTTCCTGCAATGGCCGCTGCTGATCGCGGTATTGCACAATGGCGGCGCCTCCGGCCTGGTCCTGGCCAGCGTCACATTACTGGTGCGGCTGTCGCGCGCCGGAAGGTCTAAAATACCGGAATGATCACCGCTACCGCCGCCCAACCCAGCCTTTGGCGCCAATACCTGGTACTGACCAAGCCGCGAGTCTCGCAGCTTGCCGTCTTCTGCGCCGTGATCGGCATGTTCCTGGCTTCGCCCGGCCTGCCGCCGCTGGCCACGGTCGTTGCGGCAACATTGGGCATCTGGCTGCTGGCGGCCGCCGCCTTCGCCATCAATTGCCTGATCGAACAGGAAATCGACGCCCGCATGCTGCGCACCGCGCGGCGCGCCACGGCGCGCGGCACCATCTCCAACACGCAAGTGCTGGCCTTCTCGGGCCTGCTGGGCGGCCTGGGCATGGCGGTGCTGTACAACCTGGTCAACCCGCTGACCATGTGGCTGACCTTCGCCACCTTCGTCGGCTACGCCATCATCTACACCGTCATCCTCAAGCCGCGTACTCCGCAGAACATCGTCATCGGCGGCCTGTCCGGCGCCATGCCGCCGGCGCTGGGCTGGGCGGCGGTGGCCAATGCCGTGCCGGCCGAAGCCTGGGCGCTGGTGCTGATCATCTTCATCTGGACGCCGCCGCACTTCTGGGCGCTGGCGCTGTACCGCAACCACGACTACATCAAGTCGGGGCTGCCCATGCTGCCCGTCACCCACGGCAAGAAATTCACCCAGCTGTACGTGCTGCTCTACAGCATCGTGCTGCTCGCGGCCAGCCTGCTGCCCTTCGTCATCCGCATGAGCGGCGCCGCCTACCTGGTGGCCGCGCTGGCTCTGAGCGGGCTGTTCGTCTGCTATGCATGGCGGCTGTACCGCGAATACAGCGACGAACTGGCGCGCAAGCTGTTCCGCTATTCGATCGTCTATCTTTCGCTGCTGTTCGCCGCGCTGCTGCTCGACCACTGGATCGCGCTGCTCTGATTCGATTTTCCCGGGCTGCCTGGCGGGGTGCGCCAGCACGCTGCCGCCGGCAGCCCATGCCATTGCCGGATTCTGCCATGTCCCGCCGCACCCTGTTCCCCATGCAATCGAGCCATCACGCATCGCCCTCCGCGAGCGCCGGTGCGTACCCGCGGCCCGATGCCGCGCCTGCAATGTTTGCCGCGGATGGCGCGGACGATACGGACGGCGCAAGCCTGCCCGGCAGGCGCCGGATGCTAGCCGCGATGGCGGCCGGCGTGACGCTGGCGGCGCTGGCCGGCTGCAAGCAAAAATCAGCCCCCAAGTTCCAGGGCTCGGACATTTCCGGCACCGATATCGGCAGCGGCATGGCCATGGTCGACGGCTCGGGCCAGTTGCGCACGCTGGCCGACTACAAGGGCAAGGTGGTGGTGGTGTTCTTCGGCTACACGCACTGCCCCGACGTCTGCCCCACCGCGATGGCCGAGCTGGCCCAGGCCATGACCTTGCTGAAAGAAGACGCGAAAAAGGTACAGGTCATCATGATCACCGTCGACCCCCAGCGCGACACGGGGACAGCCTTGAATGCCTACGTCAAGGCGTTCAACCCGAGCTTCGTGGGGCTGACCGGCACGCCGGAACAACTGCACAAGACGGCGCAATCGTTCAAGGCCTACTACGCCAAGGCGCCCGGGCCCACGCCCGAACAATACGCCATGGACCATTCGTCCTCGTTCTACATAATCGACCAGCAAGGCCACGCTCGGGTGCTGCTCAACGGCAACGCCCCGGCGAAAACGATAGCCGGGGACATCCAGCAGCTTTTGTAGGATCAGGCCGCCTGGCCGTCCGGGGCTTCGCCCTTCGGCCGGCCTGCTGCGCCAGGCGCCGGGGATGCGGGTTCACGACCGGCAGCCCCTTCGGAATCCGGGCCACCTTCTTTGCCTGCCGCAACGTCGTCATCTACGCCTGGCTTGGACGACGCCGGCGATTGGGCGCCAGGTTCTTGTGCTTGGGCATCGGAGGGCGGTGCGGAGGGCCTGGACGCAGGCGCGGGCGGCTCGCCCGACGATCCACTGTTCGACGACTCATCGCTCGATGAGCCTCCACCCGAGGGCTCTTCGCCCGACGGTTCTTCGCTCGGCCGCGAGGCCGGCAGCATATCGGGCAGCGGCTCGTACTGGCGCAGGCCCGACTGGAATTCCTGCCAGACCGCCAGGGCGCGCAGGCGCTGCTTGGCAACCGCCTCGATTTTTTCGCGCAATACCGGGTCGCGCGCCAGCAGTGCGTCGAAGTCCCGGCCCGCCAGCATCAGCAGCCGGCTGTAGCCCAGCGATTGAGCCCGCATCGCGAATTCGTTGCCCGAGATCAGCGCGATCTCGCCGAAGAATTCGCCGGTACCCAGTTCCATGGTGGTCTGGTCGGGCAGGCTGACCGAGACGGCGCCCGAGGCCACGAAATACATGGCGCGCATGCGCCCCACATGGATGCTGATGGGCTGGTCGGGCACCGCCAGGCGCGGCTTGAGCAGCTTGCTGATCGCCTCCATGGCATCGGCCGAAATACCCTCGAACAGCGGCACCCGGCGTATCAGCTCGCCGGCGCTCATGGCGATGTCCAGCGCCGGCCGCTTGTCCAGATGGCTCCAGCGGCTGTCGATCTGCTTGACCAGGTCGGCGTAGACTTCGCCGCTGATCAGGAATTCGGTCAGCATGTCGCGATAGCGTATTTGTTCCAGCGCGCGCGCCATGCGTCCGAGATAGGATTCCTGCAGCCACAGGGCGAACGACGGGTATTGCAGGGTCAGGGCCTGTATGGCGCTTTCGAGCTGCGCCAGGCGCCGCTGGTGCGCATGGACGATATCCGCCGTGGCCTCTTCGCCCAAGAGCGGCTGGATCTCGGTGTTGGCGAACTGGATCAGGCGCTGCGCCACCGAGCGCTTGCTCATCAGGTTCATGAACCGATAGGCCAGTTCGCGCGCCAGCCATCCCTGGAAGCCGAACAGATAATGCATGCGCAGCGCCACGCGAAAGCCCAGGGAATAACGCATATCGGCGGCGATGGCATCTTCGAAGCCTTTCAGGCCGCCGGCGCGCACCGCGTCGCTCATGCGCTCGGCGCGCGCCAGCAGGGATTCGGCCATGCGCCAGTCGACGATGCGCGCCTTGAGCACATCGAAGAACATTTCTTCTTCGCGCGCCGCGACGATGGCCAGGCCCACTGCCACCTTCTCGTCGGTGGACAGCTGGCGCACCTGGGCGTCGGAAACCGCCGTCAGGCTGGCGTCGAACACCGCGTGGATGCGCGACCGCGCCTCGGTGCCGATGTGTTCGCGCGTGGCGATGTCGTCGGTCTGGGTCTGCAGGTCTTCCAGCGCCACCACCTGCGCCTGGTTGCGGATGGTGCGCTCGATGGGCGAAAGCTGGTTCAGCCGCAGGCGGCGAATCAAGGGCCGCAGGCTGATGCCGTTGATGAACAGCGTCATCAGCACGAAGCCCGTGGTGGCCACGGCGATGAACTGGCGCGCCTCGTGCGGCACGTTGTGCTGTTCGGTGACCGCCAGGGCCAGGGCTAGGGAAACCGCGCCGCGCAAGCCGCCCCACAACATCACCAGGCGGTACGAAGGGCTGACCTTGGTGCCGAAGCGCGTCAGCCCCAGCAGCGGCAGCACGCCGAACACCATGACGGCACGCGCCGCCAGCGTCACCACGAACAACAGCAGTATCAGCAGCACTTGCACCCAGGTGATTTCGTCCATCATGCGCGGGATCAGCATGGCGGCGAACACGAAGATCAGCGAATTGGCCCAGAAGCCGAATTGCGACCAGGCGCTTTCGAGCTGTTCGAAGGTGGTGGGCGACATGCGGGTGCGGCCGGTGGAGCCCACCACCAGGCCGGCGATGACCGTGGCCACGACCCCGGACACATTCAGGTAGTGCTCGGAAATGAAGAAGGTCAGATAGGCGGAAGTAATGGTGAGCGTGATCTCGGCCGCCGGCCAGCCGCGCAGCCGCATGATCAGCCAGCAGGTCAGCCGGCCCATCAGCAGGCCGGCCACACCGCCGCCCAGGAAGCTGATCAGGAAGCTGCTGACCACGGCGCCCACCGACAGATGCGCGCCGCTGAACAGCGTGGCCAGCAGCACCGAATACAGCGAGATGGACGCCGCGTCGTTGAACAGCGACTCGCCTTCCACCAAGGTAGTCAGGCGCTTGGGCGCGCCGACGTCGCGGAACAGGCCGATGACCGCCACCGGGTCGGTGGTGGCCACGATCGCCCCCAGCATCAGGCAGACGATGATGCCGTAATCCGAGGCGGCGGAAAGGGTGAAGCCCACCGCCACGGTACACACCACCACCGCGACGATGGCCATCATCAGGATAGGGCCCAGGTCATCGAGCAGGCGCCGCACATTGATCGACAGCGCCGTCTCGAACAAGAGCACGGGCAGGAAGACGAACAGGAAGGTCTCGGACGAAACCTCGAAGTTCTGCAGCGAATCGAGGAAGTCGGACGCCACCATCGGCGCCCAGCCGTGCACGTGCACGATTACGCCCAGCACGAATCCGAGTATGGCCAGCAGCACCGAATATGGCAGGTGCAGGCGGCCGGCCAGCGGTGGCATGAAGCACACCAGCGCCAACAGGCCAGACAAGCCGAATACCCAGAACCCTACCTGCATTTACCCGATCCCATTGCTTATTTGTTTGGCGCGCCGCGTATGCATGCATGCGCGGGCAGGTTTTCTTAGGATAGCGGTTTTTTGGGCATCTGTTCGCGATCGCGCGAAAACTCGGCCGCCGGAGGCGCGGCCTTTGCGGTTCTTGAACGGTGCCGGGGAGTTCGTAGCGGTTTGGCGGGACGGGTTTGGTGGCGGCCAGGGGCGGTTGGATGACGACTGGGGATGGCTCGGCGGCGGCTTGGCCGCGGGACAGGCAAGGGAAAACATGGTGCGTTTTTGGCGTTTGTTTTTCGGCGTTTATTTTTTTCGCTTCCCCTTGGTTTTTCTTTGCGCTTTGCCTACGCAGCGCCGAACCGCAAATCGAGCGCGCATAAAAAACGGGACTCGCGGAGAGTCCCGTAAACATCCGTTTCAAAAGGGAGGGGAAAGAGGAGAAGCCGAAACGGACGACAAGACTAGAAGCTGGCAGGGGATGCCGTGTTCATCGTCTATGAGGTTTAGTCAGCGGCTCTCGGGATAAGTTCTCGGCGGCCTCACCTGAATTTTGCAACAAAAAGTAATCGAATAATTTGCGGCCATAAGCGCAGATGGCACAAGCGAGAACGGAAACAGAAACAGAGTCAGGAGCAGAGCAAAGCAGAGCAGGAGCAGGCACAGGATCAAGAACAAAAACGGCCAGCTTGCGGCTGGCCGTTCGTGCCGGATGGCAAAATGCGCAGGGTTCAGGCAGCCAGCGCCACGCGCATTTTCTTGAGCGCCGCGGCTTCGATCTGGCGTATGCGTTCGGCGGACACGCCGAATTCCGCGGCCAGTTCGTGCAGCGTGGCGCCGCCGTCGTCCTGCAGCCAGCGCGCCTCGACGATGCGGCGCGAGCGCGCATCCAGGCCTTCCAGCGCGCCGGACAGCCCGGCGCCCTGCAGCGCGTCGCGCGAGCGGCGTTCCAGAACCTGCGAAGGTTCTTGCTGGCCTTCGTCGGACAGATAGGCGATGGGCGCATAAGTGTCGTCGTCGCCCTGGCCTTCGAGCGCCATTTCGCGCCCGGACAGCCGCACTTCCATTTCGCTGACGTCTTCGGGGCGCACATTGAGTTCGCGCGCGATGTCGCCGACCTGCTCGGTGTCGAGCGTCTGGCCATCGGGGCGCATGCGGCGCAGGTTGAAGAACAGCTTGCGCTGGGCTTTGGTGGTGGCCACCTTGACCAGGCGCCAATTGCGCACGATGTATTCGTGGATTTCGGCCTTGATCCAGTGCACGGCGAACGACACCAGGCGCACCCCGCGATCGGGGTCGAAACGCTTGACGGCCTTCATCAGGCCGACATTGCCTTCCTGGATGAGGTCGGCGTGGGCCAAGCCATAGCCCAAGTATTGGCGCGCAATCGACACCACCAGCCGCAAGTGCGACACGATCAGTTGTCGCGCGGCATCGAGGTCGTCATGATCGCGCAGCCGCTTTCCCAATTCGGTCTCCTGCTCGTGCGTCAGCATGGGCACACGATTGACGGCGCCCACATAGGCCTCGATCGTGCCCAGCGCGCCGGGATTGGAGATAGCCATGGCCAAACTGGTGTTGGACAGGACCAGAGAATGCGATTGTTGAGTCATCAGACGATATGCCCCCAGGGACGTAAATACCTTGATGTTTATATTAGCACTCTCGAACCCGGAGTGCTAACCATGAGATCGGATAGCGGCGGAAAAGTTCCCGCCTGCGGCCAGGAGGAGTGGGCGCGCGCGGGCATTCGGGCAGATTCAGGCGCGAATCCAGTTTTCCACTTCGAGTGCCGGCACACGCGCGAATTCCGACACATTGTTCGTTACCAGCACGATGCCTTCGCTGCGTGCGTGGCCTGCAATATGCATGTCGTTCACGCCGATGGGTTGGCCCTGTTTTTCGAGGGCGGCACGGATAGCGCCATAGTGTTGGGCCGCCTTGGGGCCATAGGGCAGAACCTCGAGGCGGCTGCAAAAATCGTCGATGACGGACAGGTTTTCGTTGACGCGACTGCTTTTTTCCGCGCCATGCAGCAGCTCGGCCAGGGTGATGGACGAGATCGCCATGCGGCCAGCATTGGCGTTGAAGATTGGCAGCACCTCGATGGGGCGCCGCTTCAGCACATAGATGACGATGTTGGTGTCAAGAAGGTAACGCAGCATCAGAGCGCTTCCCGCTCCGGCTGGTGTTGGCTGGCGCGTTCGGCCATGAAATCGTCGCTGACGGCGGGACCGTCCAGGAAAAAGCTGTCCCAGGCCTGCCCGACCGGCACAATGATGCGCTCATTCCCTTTGACACGCACTTCTACCTTATGCACGCCCTCGGGTAGGCGCACATCCAGCGGAAGCCGGACGGCCTGGGTTCGGTTGTTGATAAAGACGGTGCCAATGGACATAGCGCGGATCCTTGAAGCCTGACAAAAGTATATAGCAATAGTATATAGCATGGTACTGCCCGTCAAGCTCGGCACAACAGCCTCCCGGATACCAAGGCCTCTGGGCCTCTCCGGAAGGCTGCTCGTAGGCGCTTGTGGTCAGAACCGCCAGCTCAGGCTCAGCATGGCACCGTGATCGCTGGAACCGGAACCGTACTGGCCCATATAGGCCAGGGACAGCTCGGCGTCGCGGGCCAGGCTGGCCCGCAAGCCCAGGTCCAGCGTCCAGGCATCGCGCCGGATGGGCTGGCCTTGCGAATGGAACGACGCGTGGCGCGCACTGTGGCGGAAGCGCTGTTCGGTGACCGCGCGCAGGTCGCCTCCGGCGCGGCGCCACGCCGCCGCGGCCCGTAACTGCACGGGCCCGGCCGGCCCCGCGACCGTGCCCGTCAGGCGCAGGCCCAGCGCGCCGAACCAGGTGGCAGTGGCCGTGGGGTCGACGTCCAGCGCCGCATCCGCCCCGCTCTCGGCGTGGCCGCGGGTGTCGGCGCGCACCCAGGCCAGGCGGGCGTAGGGCTCGAGGACGGCCGCGCCGGAGGCATCCGCAGCCAAGCGCAGGGGCAGGGACCATTCCCCGAATACCTGGAACAGCCCCGCCCGATAGTCGTCGCGCAAGGTGTCGCGCCAATCGCCCAGGATGACGCGACGCGTGCTGTTCAGGCGCTGCCAGGAATAGCCGGCGCCCAGCACGTACAGGCCGCCCGCCCCGCGCCCGGCCAGGCTCAGGCCGGCGTGCACGCCGTCGATCGAGGCATCGGCCATGCCGTCGGCGCGCCGCAAGCGGCTGCGCTGGAACCCCAGGTACAGGCCGGCGACAGTGTCTTGCTCCAGCTCACGGGTGGCGCCCAGCACTAGCCCCTGCGTGTCGCGCCCGTCGCCGAAGGCGCCGCCGGAATCCGCGCGCTCGGCCGAGGCATGGAATGCCCGGCTCCAAAAGCGCCAGGGCGAGCGCGCAGGGGCCGGGCCGCCGGCCGCACCACCCGGACGGAAGACAGAGTCCGAGACTGAGCCTGGGATAGAGATGGAGCTATAGGCACGATCCGGGCCAACATCCGAGGCAGTACCCGGCGCAGAATTCCCGGTGCGATGCAGGGTCGAAGGCCCGGAATCGCGGGCGGCGGAATCCGCGACGGAATTCCACGTGGAATACGGATTCGCGGCATCGAGAACCGCCTCGCGCACATAGCGGCTGTCTTCCACCATGGCGGACCAGAGCGACCCGCCCCAGCTACCGGACAGCTGGCGGAACGCCGCACGCGCCCCGGCCGGGTCCAGCGCCACGACCCGATCGTACAAGCCGGGGCCCGGATCGCCTGCGCCGTTGTCACGGCCGTCGCCGTCAGCATCGCCGTCCTTGCCATCGGGCCCCCGGCCGTCTCCCGCACGATCGTCCCCTCCGCCGCCGGGCCCCTCTTCCTCCACGGCCTCGGCCAGTTCGTCGTCGGGGTCGTCGGCCACATCCTCGAAGGACACGTCGTTGCGCCGCAGGGTCAGGTATACCTGCTTGTCGTCATAATCCAGCGAGGGCTCCAGGAACGCGAAATTGCTGTCCGCCGAGGCAAAGCGCGTGCCGTCCAGGCCGCCTTCGGCGCTCAACACCATGTATTGCGTCCGGGGCTTCCAGTCGCCGGCCTGCGCCAGCACGGCGAGTTGGCCGTCCAGGCGAGCCTTGCCGCCCACCAGCACCTGGTCGGCATCACCCGCGGGGCCGGCATCGACCTCGAAGCGCGCGCCCGCTTGCAATACCAGGTCGCCTTGCACGCGCAACAGGCCGATACCCCCGGACGTGCCGCCGCCGCTGCCGCTACTGACACTCCCGCCGCCACTACCACTGTAGCTTGCGCCCTTGGCGTTGCTACTGCCACTGCCATAGCTTGCACCCTTGGCTTCGCCGCTGCCGATGTCTCCACTATCGCCGCCGCTCCCGCCACTATTACCACTTGCCCCTGGGGCCAGCACGCCTCCGGCCTGTATCGTCGCCGAACCCACCGAGCCATTGCCTTCCAGCCGCGCGGCCGCCGCTACCGTCACCGCTCCCGAGAAGGCGGCGTCGGCCGCCAAGGCCCCTTCCTGCACCAGCGCATCGCCCCAATACGCCAGCGCGTCGCCGCTTATGCGCAAACGGCCCGCGCCCAGCTTCACGAAAGGCGCCGTGCCCAGCAGCAGGCCCGCCTGCGCCGCCTCGCCTTCGGCCACCGTCCAACGCGCCCGATCGGCGTACTGCGCCGGCGTGGCGGGCGTCCATGAGCCCTCGGGCAACTGCGCCGCGATATCCACGGCTTGCAACTGGACGGGGTTGTCCACCACTACGCCTGGCGCATATTCCAGCGCGGTGCCGATATTCACGTTCAAGGTGCGGCCCGACGCGCCCAGCGCCTGGCTGCCCGCCACACGCAGGCCGCCCTGCAGCAACACGGTATTGCCGCGATAGCTATTGGCGCCGGACAGCTCCAGCGTGCCGGCGCCCAGCTTCATCAGGCCCTCGCGCGAGCCGCCGTCATTGGCTATGGGGCCGCCCAGGCGCAGTTCGGCGCCTTCCAGCACATCGATACGCGCCTGCTCGCCTATGAGTATCGGACGGCCCGACTCGAAGCTGCCGCCGATGCGCAGCGTATCGCCCAGAAAAACAAAAGGCGCATCGGGAGAACCCCATTGCGCCTCGTCGTAAATGACATCGCTGCCGGCAGCCAGAGCGGGCGGCGGCGACCACAGCACCCGCGACAGCGGATCGTGCGTGCGCTTGTGCTCGATTTCGTCCACGGGCTCGGCCAGCGCCGCGCCGTCCACGCCCATGCAGGACAAGCCGGCCGCCACCACCAGATTCCACATACCGCAACGCAACGCGCGCCACAGTGGCGAACTCGATGCGGGCGCATGCTCCGCACAGCCTGTTTCTTGGTTTGTCTCCCCACTTTTTCCCAAAAGGCATTTCGACGACATAGGGATCTCCATGCTTCCTCCTGTAGGATAAAAATGCCACACATGTGGTCCGGGGATTATGAAACTTTTAGATTCAAATTGAAATCTTTTAAGCGTGTGCCCCAACGCGGCAGCGACGGCAGCGACGGCAGCGACGGCAGCGGCGATGGCGATGGCGATGGCGATGGCGATGGCGATGGCGATGGCGATGGCGATGGCCGTGGCGGTGGCGGTGGCGGTGGCGGTGGCGGTGGCGGTGGCGGTGGCGGTGGCGGTGGCGGTGGCGGTGGCGGTGGCCGTGGCGGTGGCCGTGGCGGTGGCGGTGGTGCGGCGTTAACGCGGTGACGCGGTGACGGCTATGACGGGACTATGACGGCGGTGACGGGCGCGGTGATGATGGTGATGGCAACGATGATGGCGGTAGTAGCCGTGACAACGATGCGAGATCGGCCTCAGACCCAATGACGCGGGTATGGACGGCGGCGCACAGGTCTCTTATAGTAGCTATAGGTATTACCTTCGGCTAATGAGGCGCATATGGCGACAGCGACATCCATCAAGCTCGACGACGAGCTCAAGGGGCGCGTGCAACATCTTGCCGACGCGCGCCAGCGCAGTTCGCACTGGATCATGCGCGAGGCCATCAAGCAGTACGTAGACCGCGAAGAAAAGCGCGAGGCGTCCAGGCAAGACGCCCTGCGTGCCTGGCAGGAATACCAAAGCACCGGCCTGCACCTGACGCTCGAAGAGGCCGATGCCTGGCTGGCGAAGCTGGAAGCCGGCGAAGATGCAGAACCGCCGGCATGCCACAGCTGATCTGGGCTCCCTCGGCGCTGGCGGACGTACAACGGCTATACCGATTCCTGGCCCCCAAGAACGCCGACGCAGCCCGCCGAGCCGTAAAGGCTATCCGCAACGGGGTCAAGATCCTTGCGCGGCAAGCGCAGATCGGGCGGCCCATCGAAGGCATGGACGGCGAGTTTCGCGAATGGCCAATCGACTTCGGCGCCGGCGGCTATGTGGTCACGTACCGGCTCGACGGCGAGCGGGCCATCATCCTGGCCGTCCGGCACCAGAAAGAAGCGGGCACTAATTGATAGAATGGACGCAATGGATCGGGAGGCATGACGAACCATGAACATCCTGCTTTTGGGCAAAGACGGCCAGGTGGGGCGCGAACTGCAGCGCACGCTGCTGCCGCTGGGGCGGCTTACCGCGCTGGGGCGCAAAGGCGCCGACCTCGGCGACTTGGCGCACCTGCAAAACCTGTTGCAGACACACCACCCCGGCATCATCGTCAATGCGGCCGCCTATACCGCTGTGGACCGGGCCGAAACCGACGCCGACACCGCCTATCGCATCAATGCCGAGGCGGTGCAGGTGCTGGCAGACCATGCATGGCGCAGCGGCGCGCTGCTGGTGCATTATTCGACCGACTACGTCTTCGACGGCACGAAGGCCCAGCCTTATCTGGAAACCGACGAAACCAGGCCGCAGAACGTCTATGGGCGATCCAAGCTGGCAGGCGAGGCGGCCATACTGGAAAGCCGCTGCGCCGCGCTGGTGCTGCGCACCAGCTGGGTCTTTTCCTCGCAGGGCAATAACTTCGTCAAGACCATGCTGCGCCTGGCCCGCGAGCGCGACGGCCTGAGCATCGTCGACGACCAGACAGGCGCGCCCACATCGGCCGAACTGATCGCCGACGTCACCGCGCTGGCCATCGCCGCCTGGCGCAAGGAAATCATCGCTAGCGGCCTGTACCACCTGACGGCGGCCGGCAGCACCACCTGGTACGGGCTGGCCCGCCATGTGCTGCAGCGCGCCCAGGACAACGGCGCCAAACTGCGCACCGGGCCCGACGGCCTGCGCCCGATCGGTACCGCCGAATACCCCCTGCCCGCCCCCAGGCCCAAGAATTCTTGCCTGGACACCAGCAAGCTCAGCACTGCCCTGGGGCTGCAATTGCCCGACTGGACCGCGCACGCCAATCGCGCCGTGGACCAGTTAACCGGGGGCGACAGCCGCTAAGTTCACCTCAAGGCGAGCCGCAGGGTCTTTCCCGGCTTGGCATCGGGCCCGATGCACCCGAGCCCCGCCCCCCATACATCCAGCATGCGCTTCGCGACTTCACGAAATCCCGGATAATGCCCCGCATGCTCGGCAACCTTGGGCACCACCTTGCGCATGGCGGCCGCGATGCGTTCGCGCGCTTCGTTCATGTCAGTTTTGCTCAGGCCAAGCCGAGCGCCCCCATACAGCGCCAGCATGCTTCCAGACGCCCAGGTGCGCTTGCCCTGCAAGGGCAGCGCCGGCAACTGCGTCGCATATTTGGGATAGGCCGTCACGCTCAGGATGTCGTACACCGGGGCCAGCCGCACGTCCTCGGTACTGGTGTAGACCAGCGCGAAATTCTTCAGATGCGCGTCGGCATTGCCGATCGCGTAGTTCAGCAGTATCAGCGTATAGAGACGCCGCGCCGCATCCTTGAATGCCGTGCGCGGCACATAGACGCTGGTGAGCCTGGCGAGATCTTCAAGGCTTCCCTTGTACTTATTGACGGGGTCGGCGGGCTTGAGCGCGCAATAGTCTTCGACCGCAATCATCAGGCCGTCCGCGCTGCGGTCGAAGCGCCGCAACGCAAGGACTTGCCCATCGTGGGACAGATGCGCTTCGGGCACATCGAGGCCGGCTTCGCGAGCGACTTCGAGACAGAGAAATTCGTTGATTGCAAGGCCCGGCAAATCACCGAAACCCGTCTTCAAGATGAACTCATCGGTCCAGACCGTAGCCCTGTCCGCAGGCTGCACAAGCGCCTTGGGCATGACACCCGACACCCCCTGCGCGACCCCGTCTTCAAGCAGGCGCAGCAGGTTGTCGCGCGAATCGGCCGACGCGAGCAGGGCCGCCATGTCGGCGCGGTTGTTTGCGGCCTCAAGGGCGGCGCCACGCGGCACAACTTGAACACGCCCGATCGTGTTTACGCCCGTGAATGCGAGCAGGCCGAAATCGCTCACGTCCGCATGCGGCCCAAGGCGCCGAACCAGCAGATCCTTCTTCCAGCCTTCCGGCAAGTTCATCTGAAAGAAGGGATGCAGCGTTTTCCAATCGTACGATGCCGCCCGCACCGGCATGAGCAAGGAAACGAGATTCTGCGGCGCAACATCCGGCAAATAGCTGAATACGAATCGAGCCGCTTCTTCGGTAAGCGTGCCCACAAGCCCGCCGCTTACATAGACATCCAGGGCCGCGCGGTTCATGACTTGCTCTTTGCTGCCTTCGGATGCCGCGGCAGCCTGGCCCGCACACGCTGGCGTGGCGGCGCCTCGTCCACCGCGTCCGACTCCGCCAGGACATCATCGAGCGTACGCTGGTGCCCTGGCCGACGGGCGATCAGTTCCAGCCCGACCGCATCAAAAAGGCTGAGCATCTTCACGGCACCAATTTCGGGCAACATGCCCGTCTCGAACAGACTGACACGGCTGCGCGCAACGCCGCTCGACTCGGCGACCTGTTGTTGCGTCAGGTTGGCCGCAATGCGGGCGCGGCGAAAGGCTGCGCTAAGCTCGGCAAGGTTCATGTTCTGAATACAGCACATTAAAGTGTTATCTATAGCTAATGTACTGCATACATCACACAAAGTCTATGCGCGACGCACTGTAGGTCGAAGGCGGCGTAAGCCGCCTTCGGCTCAGGGCTCGATCGGCGGCAGTTCTTCGGCCAGTATCTGCAGGCCGGCGCGCAGGACGCGGCTGTAGCGGTCTTGCTCGGCGCGGATGCGTTCGGGCGGCCAGGCGTAGAAGCCCTGGCCGGACTTCATGCCCAGATGGCCGTGGCGCGGCTTGTCGGCCAGCACCGGCGCGGGCTTGTCCGTGTTGGACAACGACGGATAGATCGTGGCCGCGGCCGCGGCGTGTATGTCCCAGCCGGCGTGTTCCTTCTGCATGATGGGCCCGGCCGCCAGGTAGCGGAAGCCGAAGCCGAAGCGCACCGCGGCGTCGATGTCCTCGGGGCTGGCCACGCCCTCCTGGATCAGCGCAAAGGCCTCGCGCCCCAGCGCGTGCTGCAGGCGGTTGGCAATGAAGCCCGGCACGTCCTTGCGCACCAGGATAGGCACCGAGCCGCAACGGCGCATGAAAGCCATCAGCGCCTGGCCCACGGTCGGGTCGGAATCCGGCCCGAGCACGACTTCGACCAGCGGCACGATGTGCGCGGGCATGAAGAAATGCAGGCCCAGCATGCGGCCCGCGTGCGGCAGGCCCGCGGCGATCTGGCTGATGGGAAAGCTGGAGCTGTTGCTGGCAAGAACGGCCTGCTGCGGCGCCAGCGCGGCCAGCTTGGCGAACAGTTCGCGCTTGATGTCCAGCACTTCGGGCACGCATTCGACCACCAGCCCGATGGACGGCCAATCGACTTGTTCCAGGCCGGGGGCCACCTGCAGCAGATCCAGGCTGTCTTCGCGCCCCAGCGCACGCAGGTTCGCGGCGATTTTCTCGCGGATCACGGCGTGCGTTTCAGCGCGCGGCTCGACCACCGTGGTAGCGCAGCGGGCGCGCAGCAGCACCACCGCCACGTCCGCCCCCATGGTGCCGCCGCCCACCACCACCGCGCGCGTCGCCGATGGCGCTCCCAACAAACCGGCCTCGGTCACGTTCATCCCTTTTCTTCCCTACGATATTCGAACAAGCAAAATCATAACGCTTGCGCCGCGGCCGGCATGGCCCGGACCGGCAGTCCGTATAGCTTGCCTGTATCTCAAATTTGCCCGTAACGATTTGCTGGCGATCGTCGATTGACACACCCACGGAGCGCCCGCGTTTCTCCGCTGACCGCATCCGTAATGACAACGTCTTTACGCTACTGCTAGAATAAGCTGCACACTTGGAGAATTTCTGCCATGACTACGGCGACAAATGCACAAGCCGCGAAGCGCGAAACCTTGAACATCCGGATCCGGGCCGAAGAACGGCACCTGATCGACCGAGCCGCTAAGGTTCGCGGCAAGAATCGTACGGATTTCATGCTGGATGCCGCCCGCGCAGCGGCCGAAGAGGCTCTGCTCGACCAAGCCATCCTCATGGCCTCGCCACAGGCCTACGCCGCCTTCCTGGCACGCCTGGACATGCCTGCGCAACCGAACGCGGCGCTGCGCAAGACCCTGCAGACACGGGCTCCGTGGGACAAGGCCTGAAAATCAGGGCGCCCGAGCCCCTTGCACCTCATCATGATCTGGAGCCGTTTGCCTCGGGCGTCGAAAGCCTGGATCAATGGCTCAAGCATCGCGCACTGAAAAACCAGAACACGGGGGCTTCGCGCACCTTCGTCGCCTGCGCCGAGCATCGCGTGCTGGCGTACTACGCGTTGGCATCGAGCGCCGTCACGGTGGATGCGGCGCCAGGCCGCTTCCGGCGCAATATGCCGGACCCGATACCCGTCGTAGTGCTGGGGCGGCTCGCCGTAGACCAATCATGGCATGGCAAAGGAATTGGACGAGCCTTGGCTAAGGATGCATTCCTGCGCGTGATCCAGGCGGCGGACATAATCGGTATCCGAGGCATATTGGTGCATGCGCTCTCCGAGGAGGCATGCTCCTTCTACGAGCGTATCGGCTTCGAACCGTCGAGACTCGACCCAATGACGCTGATGGTGACGCTGGCAGACCTGAAAGCCGGCGTATAAGTCATGGCGCCCGGATAAAACCACGCCATTATCACGACGCCGCTACCTGCCCCGATCGGGAATCGCCGCGCGGATGCGTGGCGCGGCGGCCAGCAGCACCGGCAGTACGCGTTCCTCGAGGTAGGCCTGGCCGCGGCTGCCGAGCACCATGCTTACGCCCAGGCCGGCCAGCACTTCGCCGCTGGCGGTGGCCACGGGGATGGACACCCCGGCAAAGCCTTCCACCAGCTCGCTGACCGAAATGCTGTAGCCCTGCTCGCGCACTTTCTTCAGCAGGTCTTTCAGGGCGGTCTTGGACGTGTAGGTGTACGGCGTCAAGGGCTTGAGCGTGGCCTGCTGGAAATAGCGGTCCAGGCCGTCCTTGTCGAGGCCGGCCAGCAGCACCTGGCCCATCGAGTGCGCATAGGCCGGCAAACGGCTGCCCACGTTCAGGTCCAGCTTGAGCAGACGCCCGGTTTCTTCCCGCGCCACGAACACGATGTGCTGGCCGTCGAGCACGCCCAGCGAACACGTTTCGCCGATTTCGGCGGCGATCTCCTGCATGATGGGCCGCATCAGGTCGTGCAGGCCCAGCGAAGAAAAATACGCGTAGCCCAGGTCCAGCACCTTGGGCGTCAGCGAGAACTGCCGCCCTATCTGCTGCAGATAGCCCAGCTTTTCCAGCGTAAGCACCAGGCGGCGCGCGGCAGCGCGCGTCACGTCCAGGTGTTCTGCGGTTTCCTGGATCGTCAGCGTGTAGGCGCCGGCGCCGAAGATGTTCAGCACCTTCAGGCCGTTGGCCAGGCTTTCCAGGAACTCTTCTTTAGGCTGGGTCTCGCTCATCTGCTTGGTTTTCATGGTTTCTTTCGATGAAGGCGCCCGGGCGTTGCATCGCGGCGCCGGCGGCCAATCTTAGCAAACAGCGCCGCGGCGGCAAACCTCGGCCGCGGTCTTGACGCCGTCCGTCTCCAGGTATAAATTGCGTTTTGCGAACTTATGTTCGCAAATTAACCAAAACAGACCAAGGAGACTCTCCATGCCATTCCGATCCCCTGCAGGCCTGTCCGGCCTGATGCGCCGGCTTTCGTGCGCCGGCGCACTGGCCGCCTGCATTGCGGCCCCCTCTTTCGCGGCGGACCACTTTCCGGACCAGCCGATACATTTCATCGTGCCGGCCGCCGCGGGCGGCCCCACCGAGATCGTCACCCGCCTGCTGGCAGTCAACATGGCCAAGGACCTGGGCACCAACGTGCTGGTCGAAGCCAAGCCCGGCGCCGGCGGCAATATCGGCGCCGAATATGTCGTGCGGTCCAAGCCGGACGGCTACACGATCTTGATGGGCACCATAGGCACCAACGCCATCAACCAGACGCTGTACAAGAACCTGCACTACAAGGCGCTGACCGACCTGGTGCCGGTGTCGCAGGTGGTGTCCTACCCGCTGGTGGTGGTCGTCAACCCCAAGCTGCCGATCAAGACCATCGGCGACCTGATCGCCTACGCCAAGGCGCATCCCGGCAAGCTGAACCGCGCTTCGGGCGGCACCGGCACGTCCATGCATATGTCGGGCGTGCTGTTCAACAAGATGGTCGGCATCAACACCGTGCACATTCCCTACAAGGGCAGCCTGCCGGCGCTGACCGATGTCATCGGCGGCCAAGCCGACTATGCGTTCGACAGCATGGTGCTGGCGCTGCCCATGATCAAGTCGGGCAAGCTGCGAGCCATCGCCGTCACCGGCCCCGAACGTTCTGCGGCGCTGCCCGACGTGCCCGCCATCAAAGAGACGGTGCCGGGCTATGTGATGACCTCGTGGATAGGCGTGTTCGCTCCGGCCGGCACGCCTTCGCCCATCGTGCACCGCCTGTCGCAATCCATACACAAGGCCCTGGCCGACCCCGAGATCAAGCAAAGGCTGATGTCGCAGGCCGCCCAGCCGGTGGGCAGCACGCCCGAGGAATTCTCGAAATTCGTCCATGACGAAACCAGCCGCTGGACCACCGTGGTGAAGGAATCCGGCGCCTCGGTCCAGTAAGCGGCGCTGCTCGTAAGCAGCGCCGCCAGCCCGGGCCCCGGCCCGCAATCCATGCCTACGCAACACGCATAAGGAATCAATCAGTGAAGAACATCGATTTTCGGGCCCGCCGCCAGGCGGTGGCCCGCCAGGCCCGCGAGCAAGGGTTCGACGCCTACCTGGGGACCCGGCAGGGTTCCCTGCATTACCTGAGCGGCGCCTTCATGCCCTGGCGCGGCGCCGTGCTGGTCACGGCCAGCGGCGAATGCGAATTCATCTACTGGGCCATGGACGCCTCGCGCGTGCGCGCCGAAGGCCACGACATGGAACTGCACGAGTTCGAATTCTCGGACTTCCCCAGCCTGATCCAGCAGCGGCTGGCCAAGCACGGGCTGAGCGCCGGCCGCATCGGCCTGGACCTGGCGCACCCCGGCGCCGCGCAGGTCGCCCCCGGCATGCTGACCGCCGCCGAATACTTCGAGCTGAAAGAGCACATGCCGCAAGCCCGCCTGGAAAACGGCGTGGACATCATCGACGAGGTCATGCTGATCAAGGACGCAGCCGAAATCGAACGCCTGCGCCACGCCGCGCAGGTCTCGGACTACGGCTTCGAGCAAGGCAGGCAGCAGGTGCGCCCGGGCGTCACCGAAAACCACGTGGCCGGCGCCATCGAGCAGGCCATCCGCGACAAGGGCAGCATCTGGTCCTGGGCCGTGACCGGCGGCACCGAAGTCGGCTCCGGCCCGCGCACGGGCTTCCTGCGCGGCGTCACGCAACAGGCCAGCGACCGCCCCATCGGCAACAACGAATTCGTCATCCTCGACCTGCATCCCATGCTCGACCTGTACCTGGCCGACACCGCACTGCCGCTGTTCCTGGGCAAGCCCACGGCCGAACAGGAAAAACTCATCGCCTGCTGGGAAGAAACCGTGGACACCATGCTGGCCTCGCTGACGCCCGGCCGCGCCATCGCCGAATGCGCCGCGATGGGGGTCAAGGTCTTCGAAAAACACGGCCTGGCCGAATACGGCCTGCCGCTGTTCGGCCACGGGCTGGGCACCTGCGCACGCACCCGCCCCTTCATCAACCTGCGCAGCCGCGACGAAGTGCGGGCCGGCATGGTGGTGGCGCTGGGCACCCACCTGTACCGCCCGCAACTGGGCGGCATGCGCCTGGAATATCCGGTGCTGGTCACCGAACACGGCTCCGAGCCGCTGGTGAGCACGCCCGCCAAGGTGCATCGCCTCGCCTGACCGGCACACGCGGCGCCCGGGCCCAGGCATGACGGGCCCCGGCGCCGCGCGACTCGTCTCCACCCCTGGAAGCTGGAAGCCATCATGAAAGTCACCCCCCTGAGCTCGTATATCGGCGCCGAAGTCCGCGACCTCGACTTGGAACACCTGGACGACGCGCAGTTCGAAGCCGTCAACCAGACCTTCTTGCAGCACCAACTGCTGGTCTTTCGCGACCAGCGGCTTTCGCCGCAAGGCCAGTTGTCGTTCGGCCGCCGCCTGGGCGAGCTGGACATCCACATACTGCGCCAATACAACCACCCCGAATACCCGGAAATCTTCGTACTGTCCAACCAGACCAAGGACGGCAAGCCCATGGGCATCGCCGACGGCGGCTCGTACTGGCATTCGGATTTCGCCTTCCGCGAAAAACCCGCCAAGGCCACCGTGTTGAACGCCATCACCATCCCCCCGGAAGGCGGCAACACCCTCTTCATCAATATGTACCAGACCTACGAAGAACTGGACGCCGACACCAAGCGCAGCCTGGACGGCCTGCAGGCCGTGCACCGCTATCGCAAGAAATCGGCCGGCGGCGAAGAAAGCACGCGCGTGCAAATGACAGGCAGCCAACTGGCCGAAACCCCCGACATCGCCCACCCGGTAGTGCGCACGCACCCCGAAACCGGGCGCAAGGCCTTGTATGTGCACCCCGGCATGACCGCCGAAATCGTCGGCTGGGGCGAACGGGAAGGCCAGGAGCTTCTGGATCGGCTCTTTGCCCACTGCACCCAGGAAAAATACCAGTACGTCCTGCGCTGGTCTCCCGGCGACGTGGTGATGTGGGATAATCGCTGCGTCATGCACAAGGCCACTACCCGGAACCTGTCGGCGCAGCATGCGCGCACCATACACAGGGTCACGATCATGGGAGACCGGCCGCTCTGAGCGCACTTTCCGATCGATTGAAAGCCCTCACCTTTGAAGCATTGCCGCTGCAATCCGGCGACACCCTGCCGGCGGCGACCCTCGCCTGGTGCCATTACGGTCCGCCGCCGGATAAAGCTCGCGCAGTCATTTTGCTGCTGCATGGCATAAGCAGCAGCCCTCAAGCAGCGATCTCGCCCAACGACCGTCCCGAATTCTGCGACCGCGGCTGGTTCCGCGACTGGATCGGCCCCGACCGCCTCTTCGATACCGAGCACCATTGCGTACTGGTACCCAACGCCCTGGGCTCGTGCTTCGGCTCCACCGGGCCGCAGCACTGGTCGCGGCCCGACACTTTCCCCGACATCAGCATCGGCGACACCGTGGCGCTGCAAGGGCTATGGCTGAAAGCGCTGGGCATCCCGCGCCTGGACGCGGTGATCGGCTATTCCTACGGCGGCTACCAGGCCTTCGAATGGGCCATGCGGGCGCCGGTGCCGGCGGACAAGGTCGTGGTGCTTGCCTCGGCGCCCCGCGGCAACGGCGCCCCCGCCGACATCCAAAAGCTGCGCCATATCGCCGCCAGCCTGCGCAGCGGCAAGCCCGGCGCCCCCGAACAATGGATACAACAGCGCCTGAACACGCTGGAACGCTATGGCTACGCCCGCAAGCTGGCCGACGACGGGGTCGAAGACCCGGCGGCCCGCCTGCGCCACGAGGCCGAAACCTGGGCGCGCCAGTTCTCGCCCTGGTCGCTGGCCTGCCTGCGCGCCGCCAGCGTCCACTTCGACATACGCCGCGAACTGGCCGCCGGCAGCAACCCCATGCAACTGCTCTGGCTGCAATGCCTGACCGACCCGATCTTTCCGTGCGAATTCGGCAGCTACGAAAAATCCCCCAGGCTGAAGACACTGTGCGTCCCGGGTAAATACAAGCACGTATCGCCGATATACGAAAGCGGGCTGTGGATCGGGCATGTGGCGGCGTTCTTGAACGCACGCTCCTGACCACGCCGCTGGCGCCCAGCCCCAATCCCTTCCGCACATGGACCCAGACTAAGGGTTAATCCCGAGTAGCTCTCTCATTTGTTACCGGTAACATATCCCTTTGAATTCAGCCCGCGCAGAGATCGACAGGCACCGCCACCGGTGCAAACCCCTGCTTGCGCCACGCCACCACGGGCCGCCCGCAACAAGACCGGAGGAGACACACATGAAAACACGATTCACGGCGATGTTCCTGGGCGCCTTGGCCCTGGCCGCCGCCATGCCTTGCATAAGCCAGGCAGCCGGCGGCGACACGTACCCGTCGCGGCCCATCACGATGGTCATCCCCTTTCCCCCCGGCGGGACCGCCGACGGGTTCGCCCGATCGCTGGGCCAGGAACTGGGCAAGCGGCTGGGCCAACCCATCATCGTCGAGAACAAGCCCGGCGCCAACGGCAACATCGGCTCGGCCGCGGTCGCGCACATGCCCGCCGACGGCTACACGCTGCTGTATGCGTCATTGAGCACCCTGGCCGTCAACCCGTTCATCTACCCCGTCAAGGGCTACGATCCGCGCACCGATTTCGCGCCGGTCACCATCACCCACCAGATGGCGAACGTCCTGGTGGTGGGCGAAAAAACCCAGTTCCACGATGTGGCTGGCCTGATCAAGTACGCCAAGGCCCACCCCGGCAAGCTGAGTTTCGCCTCGGCCGGCATCGGCAATACCATGCACCTGGCCGCCGAACAATTCCTGGCCGCAACCGGCACGAAAATGGTGCACGTGCCCTATAAGGGCGGCGCCGGCGCCATCAACGACATACTCGGCGGACGCATACCCTTGATGTTCGACAACCTGCCCGCCATCGTGCAACTGGTCAAGGCCGGCAAACTGCGCGCCCTGGCGGTGGCCGACACCAAGCGATCGCCCCTGCTGCCCGACGTTCCCACCATGGCTCAAGCCGGCGTGCCCGGCTTCACCAACGTAGTCTGGGTGGGGTTCGTCATGCGCAAAGGCACCGACCCGAAAATCATCGACAAGCTGTCGAAGGAAATCCGGGCCGTACTCGACGACCCCAAGTTCCGCAAGATACAAGAAGACCAGGGCTACGAAATCATCGGGTCCACGCCCGAACAATTCGCCCAGACCTGGAAGGCCGCCACCAAAGACATGGGCGAACTGACCAAGCGCATCGGCATACGCGTGAACTGATTCCGCGCCGCATGCCGCGGCAACTCACTGTTTTGAAAGAGATGAAATGAGAGCAAACACCCTGAAAAGGACCCTGGCAGCGGGCGGCACGGCCACCAATGCCTGGCTGTCGATACCCTCGTCCTTCAGCGCCGAGGTCGTGGCCAACTGCGGCTTCGACGCCGTGACGGTGGACATGCAGCATGGAATGATAGATTTTTCGCAGGCCATGACCATGTTCCAGGCCATTTCCACCACCAGCGCCATCCCCATCGGACGCCCGGTCTGCTCGAGCCCGGTCGAGATCATGCGCCTGCTGGACGCCGGCGCGTACGGCGTCATCTGCCCCCAGGTCGACACGGCCGAGATCGCCGAGGCGGTCGTTTCGGCGTGCCGCTATCCGCCCGTGGGCGCGCGGTCCTTCGGGCCGCCCAGGGGGGTGCTCTACGGCGGCGCCGACTATTTCCAACATGCCAACGAAGAGATCCTCGTGTTCGTCATGATTGAATCCCGGCAGGCGATGGACAACCTGGACCGGATCCTGGACGTCAAGGGCATCGACGGCATATTCATCGGCCCCAACGATCTCAGCCTGAGCTTCGGCGGCGACCCCGGCTGCGAGCCGCAAGGCGAGGCTGGAGCCGCGATCGAAACCGTGCGGCAAAAAGCGTCGGACCGAGGCCTGTACACCGGCATCTTCTGCTCGGACACCGATATGTGCCACCGGCGCATGGACCAGGGCTTCCAACTAGTGAATGCCGCCAACGATTCGGCGGTGCTGAAAAGCGGGTATGTCGGGCAGGTGAGCAGGCTCAAGAAAACCGCAGCGGGGCCGGGGGGCAAGACAGGGTATTGAAGTCCAGTGGCCGCGGCAAGCGTGGCGCGGCCGCTCATGCATGAACGGCCGCCAATATCCAGGAGCGAACCGTCGGCCCGGCTTGGCTAGATTCCGAGTGGAAAGGGCTGCGAACCATTTACCGACCAAAGGAAACATCTGCCTCGGAGAAGCGGATTAAAATCCCGTACCACCTCCAATAGCAAGAAGCTGATGTTCAATCAAGGTTCGTTCAAGAAAACCCTGCAGTCCTCTCTAGCGAGTATCGGGTTGGCGTGCGCGGACTTTATTACCTTCAATGCCAGCGCCTTGATTGCCGCAGGCTTGGTGTACCTGCTCTGGGACAATTTCTATGCGTATATCCCGAAGGATGAAATCGGCTCGCGGCTGACGTCGCATTTTCTGCTTTCGCTGGTATGCGTCGCATGGTTCTGGATACGCCTGCGCCACTATACATACCGCAAGCCTTTCTGGTTCGAGTTACGGGAAACCCTTAGAACCATCGTGATTTTCGCCATCATAGACTTGGCGATCGTCGCATTTTCCAAGTGGCACCTATCGCGGTATGTCTGGGTTTTTACCTGGTCGATCGCCATCGTGCTGCTGCCACTAGGGCGCTATGGCGCCAAAAAGCTGCTGATCAAGCTGAAGATCTGGAACAAGGCCAGCATCATATTCGGCACCGGGCGCAATGCCATCGAGGCCTATGCCGCCATCAAGAGCGAAAAAGGGCTGGGCTACGAGATCCAGTACTTCTACGCGACGAGCCCGGACCACCCCGCAACCCTGTTCGACATCCCCGTGATCGACAACGAGGCCGACCTTTGGGCGAAGACCGACCCCCACACCACCCAATACTTCGTCGCGGTGGAACTGGGCGAGGACGGGCACCGGGAATTGTGGATCAAGAAGCTGGCCACCCATGCCTGCCGGGCAGTTTCCGTGATACCCACCACCCGCGGCATCCCGCTCAATAGCACGGACATATCGTTCATATTCAGCCACGAAGTGCTGATACTGCGAGTCCATAACAACCTTACCAAGCTGACCTCGCGTGTCCTCAAGAGAATCTTCGACATTTTCGCGTCATTGGGCTTGGCGCTGCTGCTGTCGCCGGTACTTATCATCCTGGCCGTGCTCATCATGCGCGACGGCGGCAAACCCATTTATGGGCATGTTCGCGTAGGGCGCGACGGACGCAAATTCAAATGCTATAAATTCCGGTCCATGATCCTGAATTCCCAGGAAGTACTGGAACAATTGCTCGCCAACGACCCCGAAGCCAGGGCCGAGTGGGAAAAAGACTTCAAGCTCAAGGACGACCCCCGCGTCACCCGAATCGGCCATTTCATACGCAAAAGCAGCCTGGACGAGCTGCCGCAGCTATGGAACGTATTGATGGGGACCATGAGCATGGTCGGCCCGCGCCCGGTGGTAGAAGAAGAACTGCAGCGCTATGCGGAAAATGTCGACTACTACCTGCTTGCCAAGCCAGGCATCACCGGCCTGTGGCAGGTAAGCGGCCGCAACGACGTGGATTACGAAACCCGCGTCTATTTCGACGCCTGGTATGTCAAGAACTGGTCGCTGTGGAACGATATCGCGATCTTGTTCAAGACCGCGAACGTGGTGCTCAAGCGCGTCGGCGCATACTGACGGCCACGGGCCAGGCAAGGCCTGCAGCGGCAAGGACAGTCACACCATCAAGTACAGCCCCAGAGTGCGCAAGCCGCTACTCATGCGCAAGCCATGACGCATGCAGAACCATTTGCGCCACAATCGCCCACGCCCGGACAACTGGGAAAACTGAAGAAAAAAGTCGCGCTGGGCAGGAGCAAGCTCGGCACCATAACGCTGGACTAAAGCCCCGGCCTGACGCTCGGATGCCAGCAAGGCGCCGCGAATGCCCTGCCTCATGTACATAAACCGGCGCAGGGCGTGGCCCAGCCCTTGCCCTTCCGAGCCCAGGACATTGGCGCCATGCTGCCGATACTTAAGCGTGGGCGCATCCACATAGCCGATATGCCCGAACAGAGCGGCTACCAACATCATCCAGTGGTCGTGCATCCTCGCCTCGGGCGGGATATCTCGCAGCTTTTCAAGCAAGGCCCGATTGAAGACGAAAGTGCAACCCTGGCCGACATTCTGCAGCGCCAGTCGCTTGTATGAATGGCAGAAACCGGGGTCGAGCTTTTCATGGCGCCAGAACGAAGCCGCAATGGTATGCAAGTTTTCGTCGACCACTTCCGCATCGGTAAACACCAGCAGCGGCACGGACGCACCATAGGCCTGCTCCATTTCCCGGAGCTTGTCGATGCCCAAGCGCAGTTTCCCCGACAGCCATACATCGTCCTGATCACTCAGGCCGAAATAGCGCTGCCGGCGGTCCAGCGCGCAACGCAGCAAGCTGGAAAAATTACCGGCTGCGCTGCCCGAAGGCGCGGCATGCTCGATATATTCCAGGCCGTCCGCAGGGTAGTCGGCCAATACTTCGCGGCTGCCATCCGTGGAAGGATCCAGGCCAGCAAGCACCGAAATCCGGCCGTCAAAGTCCGAAAGAAAAATGGAATCCAATTGCGCGCGCAGATAACGAGCGCCATTGCGAACCGCCAGCAGAATCAGGATATCGGCGTTCACCGCGGCGCCGCCCCCTTCAACGCGCACTGCCGGCGTGTACTACGGGCAGCGCAGCTTCCCGATGGCGCAGGCAGCCCCAAAACACGGCCAGCGAAATCAGGAAGAAAAGCAGCGTATTGTTGCGCCCCAATATCACCTGCGACATGCCAAACACCAGAAACGAAACCAACAAAGACGTGCCGGCCACGGCCAGCACACGTAGATCCATACAGGGCGAACGCAGGCGCCTGCCAAAACACCACAGCATGTAGGCGAACAAAGCCAGGGTGGCCGCCAGCCCCAACAGGCCTTGAAACACCCACAATTCCAGATAATTGTTATGAGTATTGGCCAGAAACAAAACAACGGGGCGCGCCTGGCCGCTATCCACCAGCGCCTGCATGCGCGCATGAAAATCCTTGACGCCCCAGCCCAGCCACGGCTTCTCGGGGATAATCTTCGCCAATGCGCGCCACATTTCGAAGCGGGCGCCGAGCGATGTGTCGGCATCGCGGTCTTCTTGATACTGCTGGACTTCACTGACCGCCTGGTCGTAGCGCGACTCGATGCTGGGCACGGAAACCGACAAAACACCTATCCCCACACATAGCGCCAACAGCCAAGCCAGCACACGCTTCACATTGCGGCGGTGCAGAAACGCAATACAGAAAATGACAGCCACCGGGGCGACCGCCAGCCAGCCGCCGCGGCTACCCGACGCAATCGACGTGTAGACCCCGCCCAGCAAGCCGATCGCCATGAATGCCTGCCATGCCCGGCGGCCCTGCATCCCGTACCATACCAGGGCAGCCAGACACAGAACCCCCATCATGATGCCCAGGTCGCCGAACTGGATCACGCCGGTAAAGCCCACGGCCCGCGGCATGCCCAAGTATTCAATCTGCCAGGCCGCAAGCGCCGCTGCCGACACACCACCCAAGGCCAGCCCGGCCCATAAAGCATCCAGACGGGGCGGCACCCGGCACAACATCCACAACACGGGGATCAACAACAAGTAGCGGCTGGGCAGGTCCAGCGCCCTGGTACGGTTTCCATGAAACAGGCTCAGCCCAAGGGCAATCAGGAAGATGGCGCACAACAGCCATGAAAATACCCGGTCTTCGTGCGACAAAGACCGCCAGGGCCGGGTAATCAAGAACCAGACGCCGGCCAGCAACAACATGGCCGTTCCCAGGTTATAGCTGTCGGGTATCGACAGCACGGGGGCAAAGAACACAAATACGCCGCAAGATACCCAGGGGCCCAGTAGCCGGCAACGGCCGGATTCAATATTTTTCATAGTCATACACAGGCGGTGGTATCGGCCTCAAAGCGGGCCACTGAGCCCGAATTATAGTCGGACCTTCCTTCCGCCCGCCCCCTTATCCAGGGCGCCGAGCCCTTACAATCCATGATATCCACCTGTCGCCACAACCACCCCAACCCCATGCCCCCCGACACAGCCGCAAGCCCCCAAGTCGCCATCCTGCTGGGCACCTATAACGGCGAAAAATACCTGCCCGAGCAACTGGATTCTTATGCCAGCCAAAGTTACGGCAACTGGAAGGCCTGGGCGTCGGACGACAGCTCGTCGGACGCCACGCCCAAGCTGCTGAACGACTACCAGCGCAAATGGGGGGAAGAGAAACTTGCCATCATCAACGGGCCGGCCCGTGGCTGCACCCGTAATTTCTTGTCCCTGGCGACCAACCCCGCAATAGTGGCCGATTACTATGCGTTTTCCGACCAGGACGATATCTGGGAACCCGACAAGCTGCAGCGCGCACTTGACTGGCTTCAAACCCAGCCGCAGGACATACCGGCGCTGTATTGTTCACGCACAATGTTCGTGGACGAGGCCAACCACGACATAGGAGTTTCGCAGCTATATACCCGCCCTCCGGCCTTTGCCAATGCGCTGGTGCAGAATATCGCAAGCGGCAACACCATGGTCTTCAATCACGCAGCCCGCCAGCTATTGTGCGCGAGCGGCGCCGATGCCGATGTGTACATCCATGACTGGTGGCTGTACTTGCTAGTCACTGCCTGCGGCGGGCCTGTTCACTATGACCCACACCCCACCTTGCGCTACAGGCAGCATGACATCAACCTGATAGGCATGAATACCGGCTGGAAGGCCCGCCTGGCGCGAATACGCATGTTGTTTGCCGGGCGTCTGGCGGAATGGGACGAACAGCACGTGCGTGCGCTACAAAAGCTGGACTCCCATTTGATAGCAACTACCAAGCAAACCTTGAGGTTGTTCGCCATGGCCCGACACCGGCGGCTCCTGCCTAGGTTAGTGGGTTTCAAACGTGCAGGAATTTATCGTCAGACCCGATTGGGAAATGTGGGCCTATTGATAGCTGCAGCGTTCGGCAAATTATGACGCCGGCCCCTTCGTTCGCCAGAAGATCTTAAGCAATGTACGATGCTTATGTGGTATTCAAGCATCCCCATACCGCCTAAAACCATTCTAAAAACCAGTTTCTGCAAAAATAATTAATCCGGGTGGTAGCCGATTTCATATTTCGTCATATCATGTATTGCTTGACGCGATCAATTCTCGGCTACAGTTGGTTCATGCACGCCATGTCACGCTCTATCACGTATTCCATAGCTGCCCGAGTCTCAGATTCTGTTCATATTTACATTTGGAGAAAGCTTGATTACAGAAGAGCAATCCATTGCCGTAGTTATTCCCGCATATAAGGTAAAAAGCCACATCTTACAAGTCATTGAAAAGATAGGGCCGGAAGTATCTCATATATATGTGGTAGACGACTGCTGTCCCGAAAATTCTGGCGACTTTGTTGAGAGAAATTGCGCGGACAAGCGTGTCGAGGTTATCCGCTGCCTGCAAAATCTGGGCGTCGGAGGAGCTACGATGACCGGATACAAGGCCGCAATAGAAAAAGGAGCTCTCGTCATCGTAAAAATTGATGGTGATGGTCAGATGGATCCGGCGTTAATTTCCGATTTTGTAGAACCCATAATTGCTGGGATAGCTGATTATACGAAAGGCAATCGGTTTTATGAGTTAGAAAGAGTCCGCGCAATGCCCAGAATACGTCTACTAGGCAATGCCATATTATCCTTCATGACAAAGCTCTCTTCAGGGTACTGGGATTTTTTTGATCCAACAAACGGATACACCGCCATACATAGAGATGTTGCCCGCTGCCTCCCATTCTCAAAAATAAGTAGTCGTTATTTTTTTGAATCAGACATGCTTTTTCGACTAAACACGTTAAGAGCCACAGTTGTTGATATACCAATGGATGCCAAGTACGAAAATGAAGTAAGCAATCTAAAAATAAAAAAAATAATCGCTGAATTCTTGCTCAAACATTTTTCAAATTTTCTGAAGAGAATTTTCTATAATTATTATTTGCGTGACACATCGTTGGCCTCCATCGAACTACCTTTAGGCATCGCGCTGTTAATTTTTGGGGTAGCCTTTGGCGGCATCCATTGGGTCATTTCAGCAAAGGAAGCCACACCGGCCTCCGCGGGCACAGTGATGCTGTCTGGACTAACAATTTTGGCGGGATTGCAACTCATTCTGGCATTCATCGGCCACGATATTGCTTCCGTGCCTCGCAGGCCATTTCATTTGCTGCGAAGCACAAGCCTAAAGAAAAACAAAGGTTATAAAAACTGATGGCTTACCTAATTTCGTTGTTATGCGTGCTCGGGATAGCAATTGGGCAAATATTGTTTAAATTAAGCGCCGCTTCATTACGCAAATCCGGCTCATTCTTTGATATTTCCACTATTACAACCCTCGCTCTTGCATTCGCATTATATGGAGTGACAACTATAGCTTGGGTATGGGTCCTGCAAAGAGTAGATTTAGGGAAAGTCTACCCCTTGATGGCCCTCGCATTCATCTTGGTCCCGTTAGGGAGTCACTATATTTTCGCAGAGAGATTCCATCCCCAATATTTTATCGGTATTACATTTATCATGATCGGCATAGTAATAGCCGTAAAATCCTAACCACATTGAGCCCTAACATTAGATTTACGCTTACCCCATGAGACACAGATTGCAAATAGAAGAATTATTGGGAAAATTGGGAGGCGGCTATCATTATTTTTTAAGGCGTTTCGAACTAATAGAAAAACGGTATATCCCGGCTCTCCTCCTGGGATTCATATTATTTTCCACCCTTGGCCGACTGATACCTCCCATGCAATCACCCGATGAAAACGCTCACATCATGCGGGCCTACCTACTTTCGAGGGGATATATAACTTTAAAATCCGTACCTGGCAAAATGTCCGGAGGAGAAGTCGATCAAGGGCTATATCACTATCAGCAGCTAGCTACAGGCGAATTTGCTTTTCATCCAAATCGCAAAATCACTCAAAAAGACATTGAGACACTTTCCTCTGTCAAATGGGCAGGAAAAAATGTCTTTGTGGAAATCCCGACCACTGGGTATTACTTCCCATTGATATATACACCGCAAGCGCTAGGTCTAACCGTCGGGAAATGGATGGATTTGACCGTACAGCAATCATACCTTCTCGCTCGATTGTTTGCTCTACTCTCAATAGTAGCGTTGCTATTAATTGCATTTCGCACTAGCTCGGTCGGGCCCTTCACCATTGGATTGGTTATCCTACCAATGAGCTTATTCCAGTTCTTTACGGCTAGTATAGACGGGATAGCTCTTGCTCTAGCCCTAGCTTGCTTCAGTACATTTAATGCCAGTTGCAGAAAGGCAGTTGATTTTCCGGACCGAGCCTCATATCTATTAACCGTCGGTCTATTTATTTTAATAAACAGCAAAATTCAACTTCTGCCGTTTTCATTTATACCTTTCGCGATCGCAATAATTCGCAGGAAGCTTCTTTATTTTTGGGAAGGGCTTATATTAGTGGTCGCCAGCCTATCATGGCTTTATATCGGCATACGATTTACGAATGACGGTGGAATACGGCACGCGGGGATAAGCCAGTTCTTTGTGCTTGAATACTATATTTTTCACCCACTCAGATTTTTGGATATTTTAATTAATACCCTAAATATCGACGGAAGGCTTCTATACTATCGAAATAGTTTTATTGGCGTGTTGGGCTGGATAGACACCTATTTCACGCCGAAATTTTACAAGCACGTATCACTGTTGCTAATACTATTGGCCGTTACCTCAACCTCATTAGCAAACCTACGTGATAACTGGTTTCCACGCGCGCTACTACTCACCATGTCTGCCGCGTCCATTTTCGTTATTTTTCTCGCCTTGCTCGTACAATGGAATACTTTTCCAGCGCAGTCCATAGATGGAATTCAAGGGCGATATTTTATCATCCCATTCTGCGCTTTATCATACGCCCTAAGCTGGTCCACCAGCATGAAACCCCGGCCAACCCCTATAAGCAGCTGCCTCCTGGCAGCGTTAATCGTCTTGGTGGCGACGGAGATGCCAAAAGTTCTACTAACCCGTTACTACATCTGGTAGACACGCAAATCCCCTCGAAAATTTGATATAACGAACCTTCAAGGCTTATACGCTAACAACCCTAGCGATGAGCGCCACCTACTCCGCCAGCCAAGCGAGAGCCTAATTATGATTCTTCGACGGCCTCATTAAATATACCCACCAATTGAATTGCCTGCTCCTGAGAAGTGGTAATAGCTGCACCGTTCAAACCTATCTCGTCCCCCACATTCAAACTGCTATAACGTTTAATTACATCAAGAACGGCAGCGATGAGATCTGCCTTGTCCGCCTCCAAAGGAATAATAGTTCCATTCTTGCCCGGCACTATATCCTCGACCGCCCCCCCAGAATCGGTAGAAATAACCCATACGTTCCTCGCAATAGCCTCTCTCACCACCAAGCCAAAGCTCTCTTTAGCCCGAGTCGGAAATAGCAACACATCTACGCCATTGAAAAATTCATCTATTGTTTCTTGGGTATACGCAGGTACTATTTCCACCCACTCCTCTCCGCTTATATCCGAAGGAGAATAAGAAGGGAAGCCCAAGTTATAGGTATTATCAACTATAACTAATTTTATATCATCCTTAACAGGCAAATCGGAAAAGGATTCTTTTACTAAAGAGTAGCCTTTTATATCCGTTTTTCCTCCTACATATGCAAAAACCAGTGGCCCTGGCCTTTTATATTTGGCATACGGTCTTGGCGGCTTAATGCCGTTTTTATTAACTCTCAGCTTCTCTTTTGGTACACCATTCTGAATGTAGAAGTCGGCAAAATATTCGCTTGGAGAAACTAACAACGTTGCCTTATTCAATGCACTTCTTAGCTCTCGCTGTCGAATAGAATTTAAATTTTTATCATCAACACATCGAGCGCAAATATCTAGGTCTATCCGAGTTTGTCCGCAAAACTTACCTTGTCTATTGACCATGTACTGCCTGCCACAGAGCCACCACGCGTCATGCAGAGTAATAACAGTCGGAATACCCCTCTGTTCACATGCGTCTATTATTGATATGCCTATGCCTTGAATACTGTGAAAATGGACGATATCCGGGCGCACTATATCTAGTACTTCAAGAAAAGGCTTTACCATATCCCGATTTTGAAATTGAGCAAGGGGATCCAATGCATCAGGCAGCCCAACCCCAAATACTACCCCTCCCCTATACTCGTATCGCCGAATACCATAAGCAGGCACACCAGCCGTCGGCAATGTGGTAAACACATACACATTAAAAGCGCTATCGCCCTCATTAACTATATTATTGACTTGTTCGGCAACTATCGTAGCTCCACCATACGAGCGAGGGCCATAATATATATTTACGGAAAGCACGCGCTTGGCTTTAACGACATTAGCTTTAATTGCATTTACAAATATAGGCCTTAACTGCCTAGTTGCGATGCTCAAAGGGGAATATGAATTAATAACATCATTGCGAGCAGCCACGCCAATTTGCTCACGCAAGGCCCCATCAGAGATCAACAATTTCAAGGCATGATACCAACTACCAACGTCGTCTTCGGCCAGAAAGCCGTTGACACCATTTTTTATGGTAGATCGAAATGCATCCCGCGGCGAACACACACTCGGAATTTGGATTATGCTAGCCTCTAAATACTTAATATTGCTCTTCGCGTCGTTAAACTCCTCATTTTCCAATGGCGCTATACTGATATCGCTCTCTGATAGATGTTGCAAGTACTCCGGATAGCTACAAAACGGAATTATTTCTATCTGCTCTCTATATCCATTTAACTCTTCTGGAATATCCAACATCCCAATAATTCGCAACCTGACATTGAGAAAATCGTGAAGAATTTTCGCTATCGCTAACGACGCCACCTTAAAATCCGAATTATGAGTATTGGTTCCTGATCCATATACAATCCGGACAGCAGCGTCACCGGTGCCTTTTTTAGCACACCGCTGATCCAAGATCTCTTGGGCGACCCGTAATGTTTCCTCGTCAAGGGCATTTTCCACCACAAATACGTCTTCTATCTGGGAAGACGAATGCATGGCATTTGCGAGCCCTGGAGTAGAAGCTATAGCCTGATCGCAGGACAACATTGTCTTTCGATAAAGATCAGCACCTTCTAGCACTCCATCAAACGTCGATGGGTCTAAGCCGTGTAGTGCCCGGCGACTTGCTAATAAGTTTCGGTCGAAGATTAAATCGTCAACCTCCCAAAGGGTTCGCATCTTAAGCCTACGTGCTTCAGCAAGAAGCTGGAGCACGGATGAGACTGCTGGCGTTCGATAAAATATCACTACCGAATGTGTAGAAAGAGCATCGAAGCAAGCCTCCGTATGGGTCCAATTGAGAGTGGTACAGGGAATCCCCAGGCTATTTAGCATCTCCTCTTTTTGTGTCACTCTATACTTGACACACTGAGGAATACTAAGCTCGGCTATGATCAATACGCGTAAAGGCAGGGCCTCCTCTGCCAAGCGAGTTATTCGCGGTAACAAGCCTCCAACACTCAGTTCTGCCCCTTCTTTCTCCCGGCCAGCATTGGCCTTTAGTTTACTTTTTAAAGTTACAAGGCCTTCATTTCTATACACACCCCAGGCTTTCGCTGCGGCATACTTTACCCCTCCGGCCCGGTTAACTCCTGATTTCACCGCAGACAGTACTTGCTTTGCCCTTCTGGCTTGGTCCATCGGCCAGCGTAACGGCGCTGTGATTCTCCAGCTTCTTGAATGACGTAATGTATGTATCTCTACAGACAGGCTTTCAATCGCCCGCCTGTGCTCGTTGGCCTGTAATTCCTGCGCCGACACCGTCTCTGTCAAATGGCGGATTTCTTGCTCTTGGCCAGAATTGGCCTCACGCAGCATCGCCAAGTCTTGCGCATAGCTCCTCAGCCGACCCTCTTGCTCCACAATCTGAGTACGCTGCCGCTCAACCTCTTCCATAGGATGAAAGGCTCGAGCAGTCCAAGGATTATTTATCTGGGGAAGCGTTGCCTGCTTACTGCTAAGTGGCGCCACACCTTTGATCTTAACGACGTTTTCCTCTTCGCCCACAATGTACCGATGGCCCAACAGATTTTCTTGAGCTGGAGCTCGTCGAATAACACATAAAGAATTGATAAATTCGATTGAATGTATCCGAGATAGCAATTCTCGTTCGATGGCGCAGCCAAAATGCTTTAAAAAAACCTCCAGCACATCATCAGGCTTTTTCTCCACTCCCCAATGCTCGTAATTGACTACATCCACCAACTGCTTAAAGAAACTTATTGACGAATAAGGGTCATAAAGCCCCCCATCAAATTCTTGCCAATAACTGCAATGCAAGTCCTCCACGACAAACAGGCCGCCATCGGATAAGTGCTGAAAATACCGTGCGAATGTGCGTACGATATCGCCCGATGTGTGCGACCCATCGTCTATTATCAGGTCGAATTTCCCGGCATGGGCGAGTATCTGGCGCTCACTCTCATCCGTATTTGCGTCCCCGACAATTAAGGATATCTTAGGATCGACATATTTCAACTTGCCACAATCCGGGTTTATATCACACCCGACTATAGCCTTAGCCTGTCCGAAGTACTCTCCCCATATTTCCAGAGACCCACCATTTTGCACGCCAATTTCCAGCAAGCTTAGGGGCGACTCTCTATATGAAGAGAAAAGCCGATCGTATTCGGATAAATATATACCCCATTTATCAGATGTATTCCCGTGATGCTCTTGGTAAATCTGCAAAAGGCTCTTCATGAAATTTCGCGAAAATGGTATTACTCAAATTAGCTCGCCAATTTCCAATCCATCGAAAAAATCGAATGCGGGCATCATCAGGAGCCGAAGAACTTCATGATAAGAATTATAGGCTGGTTTTTTCTAAATAAAGTTCACACAAAATATGTTCCCGTGGAGGCCATGCCAAGCAAAAATCTTCTGTTTCGAGCGATAAATTCCTATTGTAGGCTGGATCATTCGGAAGCGTTTCTTTCCAGTGTTCAAGCATGTACGTAGCCTCATGCCTAAACCTAGCTTGCGCCTCAGGAGCACTATCGTCCCCCCTTGTAGCCGACTCGTGGTGATATAGCTCTGCATAAGGGGTCCAAACATTCCTGTATCCGGCGTCCCTAACCCGCAAGCAGAAATCGACATCATTGAAAGCAATTTTCAAATCCGCCTCATTTAACCCCCCCACTTCCAGGTAGATAGCTTTCTTAACCAGCAAACAGGCTGCTGTAACAACAGACAAATTCTGGATTAAAGCAGCGCGAGAGAAATAGCCTCGCATACCCTTCGGAAGATGTTTGTGGGCATGATTTGCTACTCCCTTTATTCCTGTTATGACGCCTCCATGCTGCAAGGTATCATCCGGATACCACAATCGAGCCCCAACCACTCCGGTTTTATTCTGTATCGCGTGCCCCATCATCTCGTCAAGCCACCTTGGGGAGATGACTTCAATGTCATTATTTAGCAAACATACATATTCGCCTGTCGCTAAATTTACCGCGGAATTGTTAAGAGCTGAATAATTGAAATCTCGTTCATCTCTAACAACTCGAACTTTCGAATTGGCGGATATTTCCGAGAAATATTGTAAAGTTCTAGGATCATCAGAATTATTATCTATGATCAATACTTCATAGTTTTTATAAACCGTCTTCTTTAGGATACTTTCGATACATTGCTTGATCAATGAAAGACCATTTCGAGTTGGGATTATTATAGTCACCAAAGGCCCACTGTCAGGCAGAGCATAATGGACACGATACATGCCTGAATCCAGCAAATCAATCGTCCCTTTTATTTCATTACGTCGCAAATAATCCTCGAGGGCCATTTTCCCCGCTGTGAGGGCATACTTCTTAGCATGGCTGGACATTGCTGTACTCCCCTCATGCACCCTCCAATGATAAAGTACCTTAGGAATATGAATAATTTGCTCATCAACAATCCTCTCTATATATCTTAGAGCTAGATCATAATCTTGAGCGCCGTCAAACTCAGACCGAAATCCGCCAATCTGTCTTACTAAGTCAGTGCGATAAACACCCAAATGACAGATCATATTCTGAGACAAAAAGAGCGCGGGATTCCAATCCGATTTAAAATGTGGATCGAAACGGACTCCATTCTGGCTGATCTTGTCCTCATCACTATAGATAAGCTTAGCCTCGGGATTAGTAGAAATTACATGCGCAACAACAAATAGTGCGTCTTCAGTCAACAAATCATCATGGTCAAGAAGGGCCACCCACTGCCCCATAGCCAGACTGAGGGCCGAGTTGGAGGCAGCCGAAATATGTCCGTTTTCGGATCGAAGCATTATTTTTATTCTGGAATCCGCTTGAGATTCTTTTTTTAGTAGTGCAGCGATCCGTTCGTCTGAAGACGCGTCATCCGCTATGCATAATTCCCAGTAAGGGTATAGTTGCGACTTAACCGACTGAATGGCCGCGGATAGATACGTCAAGTCTGAGTTGAAGGTAGGTACCAAGATAGAAATTAATGGATGGCTATCCATCTTTTCAATGACGCCGCGTATCACCGCACGTTGATTTTCATCTATAGTATCAAAACGTCGAATCCATTCCACATAATCATTACGGTCGTATGGGAATGAGCCTGGCGTCGGATTCAGTTTTTGATGAGCATTGGCCTTTAGTTTACTTTTTAAAGTTGCAAGGCCTTCATTTCTATACACACCCCAGGCTTTCGCTGCGGCATACTTTACCCCTCCGACCCGGTTAATCCCTGATTTCACCGCAGACAGAACTCGCTTTGCCCTTCTGGCTTGGTCCATCGGCCAGCGTAACGGCGCTGTGATTCTCCAGCTTCTTGAATGACGTAATGTGTGTATCTCTACAGACAGGCTTTCAATCGCCCGCCTGTGCTCGTTGGCCTGCAATTCCTGCGCCGACACCGTCTCTGTCAAATGGCGGATTTCTTGCTCTTGGCCAGAATTGGCCTCACGCAGCATCGCCAAGTCTTGCGCATAGCTCCTCAGCCGACCCTCTTGCTCCACAATCTGAGTACGCTGCCGCTCAACCTCTTCCATAGGATGAAAGGCTCGAGCAGTCCAAGGATTATTTATCTGGGGAAGCGTTGCCTGCTTACTGCTAAGTGGCGCCACACCTTTGATCTTAACGACGTTTTCCTCTTCGCCCACAATGTACCGATGGCCCAACAGATTTTCTTGAGCTGGAGCTCGTCGAATAACACATAAAGAATTGATAAATTCGATTGAATGTATCCGAGATAGCAATTCTCGTTCGATGGCGCAGCCAAAATGCTTTAAAAAAACCTCCAGCACATCATCAGGCTTTTTCTCCACTCCCCAATGCTCGTAATTGACTACATCCACCAACTGCTTAAAGAAACTTATTGACGAATAAGGGTCATAAAGCCCCCCATCAAATTCTTGCCAATAACTGCAATGCAAGTCCTCCACGACAAACAGGCCGCCATCGGATAAGTGCTGAAAATACCGTGCGAATGTGCGTACGATATCGCCCGATGTGTGCGACCCATCGTCTATTATCAGGTCGAATTTCCCGGCATGGGCGAGTATCTGGCGCTCACTCTCATCCGTATTTGCGTCCCCGACAATTAAGGATATCTTAGGATCGACATATTTCAACTTGCCACAATCCGGGTTTATATCACACCCGACTATAGCCTTAGCCTGTCCGAAGTACTCTCCCCATATTTCCAGAGACCCACCATTTTGCACGCCAATTTCCAGCAAGCTTAGGGGCGACTCTCTATATGAAGAGAAAAGCCGATCGTATTCGGATAAATATATACCCCATTTATCAGACGTATTCCCGTGATGCTCTTGGTAAAGCTGCAGAAGACTCTTCATGACGTGGTTTTCAATGATACTTTTTCAAACGGGATACCGATCAATCCCCAGCGTATCTTGCTGGAAGATACATTCAATATTAGTGCGTCATGCAGCCAATGATGCTGGACATTATTGTATAAATCCCCATCTGCTACAGACACCATAACCGAATACTGGCCGTTTGGCAGCATAGGAAGCGTAAAGACAAATTCACCGCAAAAAAACTGTCCAGCCTCAACGGCAATAGTGTTGGATGAGGTGAAAGGTAAAGTATTTTCCCCAAACAAATCCTGGCCGAGGCGGTCTCGAACTAAGAAACCCAATATTGGGCGATCCAAACCCTCTTTTGATACCGCCGTGATTGACAACCTCACACGCTCCCCACCGTGAAAGACCGTCTGTGGGCTGCCGTCCTCTCGCGCTAAGCCGACTGCAGTGATCTCCGCGGCGCCGCTCTTCCAACCATTTGCGCGAGCCAAGTTGTCTTGTAGCGCTACCTGAGACTCGTAATTGAGAATGGGGGGCACTTGGGCTTCATGATTTACAGGCAGGTCTTCTTCCTCTTGATGCGGCTCACCTGAGCCCGACGCGGGTTGAATAGCAGTGAGCTCCGCGCCTTCACCATACACTTGCTGTAATGTGTACTGTAGATAGGCCTCAGCAATCTCTTTTGCGGGACCTGCCTGAACGATATTGCCATTACCCAGCCAAATTGCCCTTTTACAGAGATTCAACACAGAGCTCATATCATGGCTCACAAACAATAATGTGCCCTTTTTCTGAAACTCCCGGATGAAACGCATGCATTTCTGCGTGAAAACAGCATCCCCCACGGATAGAGCTTCATCCACAATGAGTATATCTGCGTCGACATGCGCGATAACTGCAAACGCCAACCGTACATACATGCCGCTGGAGTAAGTCTTAACCGGTTCGTCCAGATGCTCCCCAATATCAGCAAAGGTAGCGATCTTTTCGAATCGCAAGTCAATCTGATCGTTGGTCAAGCCATACAGAGATGCTGCCATATAGACGTTCTCTCTGCCGGTAAATTCGGGGTTGAAGCCGGCCCCCAGTTCAAGCAGTGCCGCGACTTTTCCCGTTACTTCAACCTCCCCAGATGAAGGATTAAGAGTTCCGCATATCATCTGCAGCAAGGTGGACTTGCCTGACCCATTGCGGCCAATGATAGCGACAGTCTCCCCCCTCCTCACCGTAAACGAAACATCACGCAATGCCCAGAACTCTTTATATAGTGCCTTCCTACTCCTCAAGAACATTTGCAGCAAGCGATCTTTTGGCGATGTATAGATCGGATAGCATTTACTAAGATTGGAAACCCGAATCGCGATCGGAGCGGCGGAGGCATGCGAATCTGCATCTCCGTGGGTCTCTGTTACAGGAAGCACCATTTCAGAAGATCCTAGAGTACGTCCGCAAAGCCCTTCCTCGTTTTTTGAAACCACGCAAACCCTAAGCATGCAATAACGGCTGCACCAACAAGGTAGGCAACATAGTGCATAGGATTCGGAATTACACCCCAATACAGCACATCGCGGATCTGCGCTATTGGCGAGGCCAGAGGATTCAACGAAAGCAGTGGCTGCAACTTGGCTGGCAGAGCACTAATTGGGAAAAATATCGGGGACACAAACATCAATACCGTAGTCAAAATCCCGACAATCTGGCCGACATCCCGGAGATATACGCCCAAAGACGCAAGGAGCCAGCTTACCCCTACGGTAAAAAGAATCATTGGGACCAAAACCAAAGGAGTCAGCAGCACAGTCCAATGAGGAATACCGACGACAAAGATATAAAACAGTAGCCAAACCACGACGCTCACTAGAGCATGAAATAATGAAGACCCTAAAGCCACCCAAGGCAGCACCTCAAGAGGGAATACCACTTTCTTTACATAGTTGGCGTTTGAGATGATCAAAGTAGGAGCACGATTGAAACACTCAGCAAACAAATTGAATACGATAAGGCCCGCAAATAAAACTAGGGCAAATTCCGTCTGAGTTTGATTACCCCCTCCCCACTTTGCCCGGAATACTATGCTAAAGACAAAGGTGTATACCGCCAACATGAAAATAGGGTTGAATAATGACCACAAAATTCCCAAGGCAGAGCCTCGGTAACGCCCTATGACCTCGCGCTTGGTAAGCGCCAAGATTAGCCTTCTGTTTTTTATCAGGCTCTCCAGCATTGCTCCCGGAGACACACGAAAGCTTTGCATCAGCTAAACACCTCAGCATCTTTTAACCGTATGGCGTTTTGATCCTTGAGAGACAGGATAGGCGGTGTGGATAGTTTCCAATCGATGCCTATATCACTATCGTTCCAGCAAATACCTCGCTCAAACTCGGGGGCGTAATAGTTAGTGGCCTTATAGAGGAACTCGGCAGCATCAGAAAGGACCACAAAACCATGGGCGAACCCTTCTGGCACCCAAAGCTGTTTCTTATTTTCGGCACTTAGCAGTTCACCCACCCATTTACCAAAGTTTGGCGAACTTTTGCGTATATCTACCGCCACGTCAAATACTTCACCCACCACAACTCTCACAAGTTTTCCCTGCGGTTGTTGAATCTGGTAGTGCAAGCCCCGTAGTACATTCTTGGTTGATTTAGAATGATTGTCTTGGGCAAAGGTAACTTTACGGCCCACTGCCTCTTCAAATCTCGTGTGGTTGAAGCTCTCAAAGAAGAAACCACGGTCGTCCCCGAAGACTTTGGGCTCAAACAGGATGACATCAGGAATCGTGAGTCGGGTAGCTTTCATTGGTGCTTGGCCTCCTTGACGATCTGCATCAAATACTTTCCGTAACCGTTCTTGCTCAACGGTTTGGCCAACTTCTTGACCTGCTCTGCATCGATCCACCGCTGGCGGAACGCGATTTCTTCGGGGCAAGCCACTTTCAAGCCCTGGCGATTCTCCAAGGTGGCAATGAACTGGCCGGCCTCCAGCAGGGACTCGTGCGTGCCGGTATCCAGCCAAGCGTAGCCGCGGCCCATGATTTCGACGTTCAATTTGCCCTGCTCCAAGTACAAGCGGTTCAGGTCTGTGATCTCCAGTTCGCCCCGAGCGGACGGCTTCAAGCCTTTCGCAAGGCCCGTGACCTGATTGTCATAGAAATACAGCCCGGTTACAGCATAATTGGATTTGGGCTTGGCGGGCTTCTCTTCCAAAGAAAGCACTTTGCCCTCTTGGTTGAATTCTGCCACGCCGTAACGTTCGGGGTCGTGCACATGGTAGGCGAACACGCTGGCACCGTCATCTCGCTGCATCGCACTACCTAACAGCTTGTGAAAGTCGTGTCCGTAGAAAATATTGTCGCCCAGCACCAACGCGGAAGGGGCACCGCCCACGAAGTCCGCGCCAATAATAAAGGCTTGCGCGAGACCGTCCGGGCTAGGCTGCACAGCATATTGCAGATTCAAGCCCCATTGACTGCCATCACCCAGCAATTGTTCGAAGCGGGGCGTGTCTTGCGGGGTGGATATGATCAGGATGTCGCGTATGCCTGCCAACATCAAGGTGGACAGAGGGTAGTACACCATAGGCTTGTCGTACACGGGCAGTAGCTGCTTGCTGACGGCCAGTGTGGCAGGATGCAGGCGGGTACCGGAGCCTCCGGCCAGGATAATGCCTTTGCGTTGTGTCATGCTTTATTTCTCTAGGATTTCTGCCAACATGCGGGCAACGCCCGTTTGCCAAGGAGGCAGGGTAAGGCCAAACGCAGTTTGTAATTTGCGGGTGTTCAAGCGCGAATTCCGGGGCCGTTCGGCAGGGGTAGGGAAGGCGGTAGTTGGCACGGGCTTGATGGCGCCTGGAGCCACCTTCAGTTCCACACCATATTTGCGAGCCGTATTCAGCACATAGCTCGCGTAGCCATACCAGGAAGTTTCGCCACTGGCCACCAGATGGTACAGGCCCGCCACTTCCGGCCTGTGCCACGCGATGCGCAAAGCATGGGCTGTGACATCGGCCAGTAAGTCGGCCCCGGTTGGCGCGCCTATCTGGTCGTCAATTACAGTCAGCCCATCTCGCTCCTTGCCCAGGCGCAGCATGGTTTTGGCGAAGTTGCCGCCGCGCGCAGCATATACCCAACTGGTGCGAAACACGAGATGCCGGCAGCCCACCTGCTGGATCGCGACCTCACTTTCCGCTTTGGTACGACCATAAACGCTGAGTGGATTGACTGTATCGGTTTCCGCCCAGGGGGTACTGCCGCTACCGTCGAAGACATAGTCGGTGGAGTAGTGCACCATCCACGCCCCGAGGCGTTGGGCTTCGGCCGCCAGCATAGCGGGAGCCAGGGTGTTCAGTTGCCGGGCTAGGCCGGGCTCACTTTCAGCCTTGTCTACCGCAGTGTGGGCCCCAGCATTCACGATGACATCTGGGGCGATGTCGCGCACAGTACACCGGACCTCGTCGAGACGGGTATAGTCCCCGCCCGGGTTGTCGCGACCCAAGGCGATCAGCTCACCCAGCGGCGCCAGGCTGCGTTGCAATTCCCATCCCAACTGGCCGCTTTTTCCCAAAAGCAGTATTTTCATGCGGAGCGTCGGCTGTAGTTTTGCTCGACCCAATCGCGGTAGGAGCCGGTTTGTACGGCCTTTACCCAGTCCTGGTTATCCAGATACCATTGCACCGTCTTACGGATGCCCGTCTCGAAGGTTTCAGCTGGCTTCCAGCCCAACTCGCGTTCGAGTTTGCGAGCGTCAATGGCGTAGCGGCGGTCATGACCAGGCCGGTCTGTGACGAACGTGATCTGTTCTTGGTAGCTCTTGCCGTCCGAGCGGGGCCGTAGTTCGTCCAGCAACCCACAGACGGTGTGAACGATCTCGATGTTCGGCTTTTCGTTCCAGCCCCCCACGTTGTATACCTCGCCCAGCTGCCCGGCTTCAAGCACGCGGCGTATGGCGCTGCAGTGATCCTTCACATACAGCCAATCACGAATCTGCTGACCATCGCCATAGACGGGCAGGGGCTTACCGGCCAAGGCGTTGACGATCATCAACGGAATCAGTTTTTCCGGAAAATGATAGGGACCGTAATTGTTGGAACAATTGGTGGTCAGCACCGGCAAGCCATAGGTATGGTGGTAGGCCCGTACCAAATGGTCACTAGCTGCCTTGCTAGCCGAGTAAGGGCTATTGGGCTCATAACGATGAGTTTCGCTGAACGCGGCATCACCCTTGCCCAGAGACCCATAGACCTCGTCAGTGGACACATGCAGGAAGCGGAAACCCGCCTTAGCCTCGTCCTCCAAGCCATTCCAGTAAGCGCGCACCGACTCCAGCAAGTGGAACGTGCCGACAATATTGGTTTGAATGAAATCTTCAGGGCCATGGATAGAGCGATCCACATGGCTCTCCGCAGCAAAATTGACCACGGCGCGGGGCTGATACTGGGCAAGCAGCTGGGTGGTCAGAGCTGCGTCACCAATGTTGCCCCGCACAAAAATATGCGCAGACTGGCCTTCCAAGCGAGCCAGGCTCTGTAGATTGCCGGCATAGGTCAGCCTGTCAAGGTTGATGACAGTTTCATTGCTTTGCGCGAACCAGTCCAGAACGAAGTTCGAGCCTATGAAGCCGGCACCGCCGGTCACGAATATAGTCATAAGAGTATTGCTCTAGTTGGCGAGAAGCCTACGCCGGACTTGCTACGGGCATGCCTGTGGCGATGCCTATTGTAGTGGGCTTGTCTGCTCAGCGCATGCATCAACGCACCATTTTGGTGCGTCGCAGCAATTAACAACCGTTAATTGTCGTCATGTTACAACGCCGCGCGGTATGAAAGGGTGTCGAATAACTACTTGTTATGAACGATCAAGGGGCAACATAAGCACGCCAATCCGGCCTGCGGCACTGTGCCTGTCCTCGCAAACAAATTGCCGGGCAGGGCTAATCCGCATGGAGATTCCCTATCTAACCGGAAAAGCACTTACCAAACCGGTAATACACGCCGTCTGCACACAGGCCCATTCCCACGAGCACGCTACCATCGCCAAGCAGTGCCTACTTCTCAAGGAAGAGATCGAGCAGTGTCCATACTCCTGCCTTGATCCGGCCCATACACCTTATTAACAATCCACATATGTGCCCGCTAACACACACCTCAGTCCATGCGCCTGAAACTTTGCCCAATTCACGGACTCACCCTTATCCAGCGGCACTTAAAAAAAAGGGGCATCCTTGCACACTCACCGATACTTATTTTTTTCCCGGAAAAGAAATAATAAAGCAAAACACATAAACAGAATGCCCAAACAAATTTCACCCATAACGTAGAAGCCTATAGGGTGATAATAAAACCTGACCTTTGTTGCTCCTGATACATATACAGCAGGAAACAAACCACGAAATAGCGACATGCTGGCAGGACGGCCATTTATCTCCGCCCTCCAGCCTTTCAAGTATCTCATTGGAGCGACAACCCACCCCTTATTGCCACCCGAATAAAGCAGATCAAAATCATCAGGAGAATATTTCAGCAAGCTCACGTCAGAATATACCGCCTCCGGGAGCCCGTCCATAGAAGCTACATAATAGCCGCTACCCTTAACCTCCGGGTTTTCAATAATTTGAACTCCATTATGGAAAAATATTTTTGGATGATTCTTAAATTTCCTGATTCTATTGAATGACATATCGGGGGCTCCGGAGTATCGTTCCCCGTCCGCCATATATGACATCCCTTTTAAAGATGGCACCATCCACACACTCAATGGGCTACTATTTTTTGCTTTCTCTAGAGAAATTGTGTAATCATAAGAGCCAGGAGTCAGTTCAATCTGCGCAGGAAAATCAAATTGGCCATATTGATTATCAGAAACATCCGACGCGGCAAGCATCGAATGAGCCACTTTATCAGCACCCTTATATAGCTCAAACTTTACGTCATAGCCGGAATAAACCTGGTTATAAGTCGCAAGCAATATGCGAATGTAATTTACAATCAGATCCTTATCAACTACGATTCGACCCCTTAAAGGCCCATTATTTAGGTCTGGAGACGGTTTATGCTCCGGCCCCGATATCTGAAAAACCGACAACACGCAAGGGGACTTAACAGCATAAAATCGCACCCCTGCGTAAATCGCATCCATTTCGCCAGGAACAATATTTGCACAATCCACCAATGATGCCGTCTCAGAGGCTTGTGAAAGCGGGGCGATTCTCTCTATGACTTGCTGCTGCGATTTCGTCCTGAACCCATGCCCTAAAAGCTCCGGGATACGATAATTACCCAATGTGCCAGAAAAAAGAAAGCTGCCATCTGCCACAACACTCTGTAGAGGCTTGAGGTTTTTTGCCAGATAACTTATGGATGAGGATGAAGGAAGAAAATCACTCCTTAAAGGCTTACTATTATATATGCCGAATTGATACGCAAGTTGCCCCGTTTGGAATATTAATGCAAATGAATATGCCAACAACCCATACACATACCATTTTCCTTCTCGAAGGCGGCCCATGACGAACGATAAGAAGTAAGCGGATAATATCGCAAAGGCTAGGCCTATCAATGCTCCTACTCGACTCCAGGGATTCATATCAAAAAATGGAATGTGCTGCACTATATCATCCGGTGCCATCCCATATGCTGTAGCGAGGACAAATAACACAATCAGCCCACCCAGCATGGCATTCTTATTTGGCCGCCAATATATCAATAAAAATGAGAAAATGGAAAAAATAGCCGCCAATGTTCCACAGAAAAAAGTCTTCTCAACAGTAATACGAGAGCCAGAATCTACTCCTATTAGATGCAGCAGATCTTCACTGCTTAACATCGTTCCCCCAGCCCGATACGTTAGATCAGTGTGATTGAGCGTACCAAGGAGCAAATTCAAGCCGGGCGCTGCCAAAGCTATTGCCCCAATCCCAGCAATAGCCAAACAGGCAAGTCTCCGCCAGTAAACCCTAGACATCTCTCCATTTCTTATGGCGCTCACCAGAAGCACCAATACGAATGCAGTTGCCGAGAAACAGCCAAGCAGGGACACGAAAGGGAATCCCCCCACTCCAAGCAAGAACACACTTGCCATAAAAATAAATGACCAACGCAACTTACCTTCTTGCCAATACCTAAGTATTGAGGCAAGCACCCAAGGAATACAAGCATTGGTCACTGCATGTGGCCAGTAAGCCCACGCGATGTTGAAGCCGGAAAATGCAAATGTTATTGCCCCAAAAATTGCAGCACATCGGCTTCCAAACATAAAGACCAACAGAAGATATGCGCCCAAGGCCCCAAAAAGGAAATTCCCAATAATTGCAAGTGTGTATCCGGAGGGCTCATCAGGCCACAACGCATATACCAGAAATGGAAGATTAATCCCAAACTGCGAAGGCTCTTGGATCCCGTACGACCCATCTTCAGCGATTGGATTCCATATGGGTATCCGGTGTTCTTTCCGAATCTCCCATCGAAAATAGCGCCATCGGGGGAGATAAAAATCCAAAATATCTGACCGCTCGGGATTCACCACGGCTCCGTCCCCTTTGCCCCATCCCTGGACGGTATGCATCAAATCCATCGGCGCCAAAACCTGCTTGAATGGGTTAACTCCTATGATCAATATCGATAAAACCAGCACACAGGCGACGGCAAGCCTTCCGTAAAGGCTGGAGTGTTGCTTGTTTAATAAATTGCTCACAATTTTTTTAATAATCATCATCGATATAAAGCCAGTCCTTAAGACAGAACCAGGATCCCGCTGAAAATCAAAGCCGCTCTCAACTCTCGATTTAATGAATCGAGGCCCGGCTTGTAGAAGAATAGCGGAGTTGCCTGCATCAGGCGTTGCATGTCACATCGCTATCATCTCGCTAGCCCTATAACGAGCCTGGCCGCCACTCCCATGGACTCATGGACGGCTGTATTTCCGCATACATGGTTTTCTGTCTTCGACGGACACGGACTCAGGCCATTTGCGGCATCATCCAGCATCACTGGGGAAAGAGCCTTCTTCTACCTCGACAAATAATTTCTGATCCTCGAAAACACCCAACTTCGCGCAGACACACTGGGGAAGGAGTTGTATATGACACCTGTGTGGTACTCACTCACACACGGTCCACAACCAAGCAGTTTGAGCCGTTCATATGACTCATTGGGTCATTCCCCAATATATTTAATGTGCATCGATAGGCATACCGACGCATCGAATCACTCAAGCATGAAAAGCCGAATAACCAGCCAACCGAAGAACAAACGTGAGGCGAGTAATACGCATGAGCAATGCCCCGCTTTAACGAGCCTATATGGCAGACATCCAAATCTAAACGGAGCGCCTGCCGACACTATGGTACTCAATCTGCGCTTCGGCCATCATCCTCAGGGCATATAAATTCCGTCCATCGAATATCACCGGCTGCTTAAGCCGGGACTTCGCGTCCTCGATGTCCAAGCTACGAAATTCCTTCCACTCGGTCAAAATAATCAAAGCATCAGCGGCCCCACCACAACTCAATGCGTCCGAGGCACATCCGGCAAAATTTACCCGAGGGTCGCCTGCATAAAGCTTTCTGGCTTCGCTCATTGCCGCTGGATCGTAGACGGAGAGTGTAGCGCCAGCCTCGAGGATATCTGCTATTACATAGCGACTCGGAGCCTCCCGCAAATCATCAGTATTAGGCTTGAAGGACAAGCCCCAAATAGCGAAATGCCTACCGTTCAGATCGTTACCAAAGCGAGCCTTGATTTTTTCCGCGATAACGTGCTTCTGCGCGTCGTTGGCCTGCTCCACCGCCTCTATCACTCTTAAGCGACTACCGCAACTCGTAGCGGTACCCAGCAAAGCCTTCACATCTTTTGGGAAGCACGAGCCACCATAGCCGCAACCCGGATAAAGAAAATGATATCCAATACGCGGGTCCGATCCGATGCCCTGGCGCACCGATTCAATATCGGCACCGACGAGTTCAGCCAAATTAGCCAATTCATTCATAAAACTGATCCGCGTCGCCAACATGGCGTTGGCCGCGTACTTGGTAAGCTCCGCCGCCCGCACCCCCATAAACATCAATTTGTCATGATTACGATTATAGGGAGCATAGCAAGCACGCATAACCTCTCGAACACGATCCGAATCTGTTCCGATGACGATACGCGGCCCGCGGGTGAAGTCTTCGATCGCAGCCCCTTCTTTCAAGAATTCGGGGTTCGAGCAGACGTCAAAATGAACATCCACTGCTCTTGCTTTCAATCTGCCTTCTATGACATCTTTGACTTTGTCTGCGGTTCCCACAGGAACTGTGGATTTATTCACAATCACCCGATATTCCACCATGTATCGGCCGATCTCCCCTGCCACCGCTAACACATGCCTTAGATCTGCCGAACCGTCTTCGTCGGGCGGTGTGCCTACTGCAATAAACACAATCTGACCATGCATCACCCCAGCTTGGGCATCGGTAGTAAATTGCAAATGGCGTGAGCTCCAACCGCGCCGTACCAGTTCCTCTAGCCCCGGCTCATAAATAGGCACGACACCATCGCACAATCGCGCAACTTTCTCGGCATCCACATCTACACACATCACGTGATGCCCGACATCTGCCAAGCAAGCTCCGGTTACCAAACCGACATAGCCAGTGCCAAATACCGTAATTTTCATTTTTTAACCTCGCTCCCTAATCAACAATATTGCTGTCCCACAAGTATCGGGCATGACAAGGGGCGGTTTGCCTCATAAAATCATTAATCAATCGAGCCATCAATTTTTGTGGGCAGTAATGACGAGCCAAGAAAAAAAATTGCATCTCCCCCTACCGTGACTACGCGCCCGACAACCACTGCAAGCAGCAAATCGGCTTCTGGTACTTGACCACGCATCAGAAACATTAGAACTAGCTCTCTAACCCCGACACCGGCAGGCGCCCCCGGCGTAACCAAACCTGCAAGCCATGCCACAATATACGCTGCGCCAATCGGGGCCCAAGAGCCCAAGGCAGGAGCCCTCTCCGGGGCAACGGTTATCAGCAACCAGATAAACAATAAGCTCGAAACTCCATGGAACAATAGATACAGAATCCAAGGCCGTATGTGTAGCCGGCTAAAGCCGTGCCCCAGCATCCAAGCTACTACAACTACCGTGACGAAGAATATGCCACCGCCTAACGCTACAGGCCACCCAAAGACGAGAGGAAGTGCCAAGCCGCCGTACGTAAGGCCAGCCAAGGCCAACAAGCCCAGCTCCCAAATCGTTGATTTTGCAAGAACCCAGCCAGGCGCCCCACCTGCCATCCCAAGGGCCTGCCGGCCAGCAAATTGGAAAATATTTCCAGGCACATACTTAGCCAATTGCGAAATGCCGTATACCTTGACGGCCCACAGCCGTTTTGCGTGCACATCCATCTGACAAAGCAACTCACGCCACGCCGCCGCCAGCAGCAAACCAGCCATGGCATAAGCCACCGCTGCTGCGGCTACCACTACCCAAACATGGCTTCCAATATGGTCAAAATCAATTTCCTTGCTGTATGCGCGGAAGCGGATTCCAACAAAAGCAACGCCAACAATCGCCAGTGCCGCCCCTAAACCATTCAACACCCGCTTCCAAGTTAGGCTAAACGGTGCCATCTCAAGAACTTTTCGGACGGCACAACAACATTGTCCACGGCAATGGATTCGCGTGCCCGATTACATCGAAATAGTGAGAGACAAATTTATTAAATTTACTGCTAGACCAATGCTGTATATGTCCTGGTGTGTTGCCCAAATTGGCTACATACTTACCTCGCAGCAGATTCAGGCCACACCAAAGAGGCTCCCTAGGCACGCTAACAATTAAATGTCGGCCGACAATGCCCTGCAAGGCACGCAATCCGGCATGCGGATCTTCGAGATGCTCAAGCACCTCGCAGCAGACAATAAGGTCTGCGGTATCGCGGTCAGGCAATAGATCATAGATACTGCATACAGAAAATAAATTGGCCGACAGCCCTGCGGCAGAAGCATTCGTTTTTGCGATATCAATAACTTGTTTGGAAAAATCGCTACCGCGCGCTGAAATTCCTTCGCGACTCCATTTTTCCACCCAATATCCTTCGCCACAGCCAATCTCATGAATGGACTCGGGATCTGCTCGTCGAACGAATCCGGAAAGAGTACGATCAAATCCCGCCATCAGTCTGCGGACGATGGGGTTGCCTGAGCCATATTTGTCATAAGTATTGCCCACCACCACACCGTCTTCTTTCAATCCCCCAGCAACTTTCACACTCCGCTCCTTACCCGGCATTCGATATATCTACGTTTTTGGTAGATTCATGCGCCACCCTAAATCGTAGTGAGTATCTGACATCTTCCATCAGTTTTCGATTTGCAGCGAGCAAATCGGCAACAAAAGCGATAAGTATCGTCTGAAAGCCCATACCCATCATCAGGCTAGCAAGAATCAAAGACTGAATATGGCCGTCGCCGTTACCGTCTAAATAGTGGACTAGAAAGCGTAATCCAATCACCACTCCTATAGCAAACAGAAAGGCACCTATCGTGCCGAAAAATCTAAAAGGGCGATAGATTACAAAAATCCGAACAATCGTAACGATACTGCGCTTGATATAGGACGGTATGCTCTTAACTAGCCGAGACGGCCGTAGATCTTCGTTCACACGTATAGGGACAGAAACAATGGCCATATTTTTTTGGCCTGCCTGAATGATAGTTTCCAACGTATAGGTGTAATCATTAAATACCATTAAACGCTGCGCAGCCGCTCGGCTAATTGCCCGGAAGCCACTTGGCGCGTCGGGAATTTCCGTTTTACTGGCAATGCGAACAACCCAGCTTCCAAGTTTTTGCAACAACTTTTTAGCTAGCGAGAAGTGTTCTATGTCCTGAATCGGCCGTGCGCCTATGACAATATCTGCACTGTGCTCCACAATTGGGTGAACCAAAGCTGGAATATCATCGGCGCAATACTGGTTGTCGGCATCAGTATTAACAATGACATCCGCCCCCAACTGCAAGCAGGCGTCCAGCCCCGTCATAAAAGCACGCGCCAATCCCTGATTACCCACATGTCTTACTACATGGTCGACACCATGCTCCCGAGCAATCCGAGCGGTGTCATCTTGGCTTCCATCATCTATTATCAGCCACTCTACCGAATCGAAACCCTCGACCTGCCTGGGCAGCACGCCCAGCGCTATGGCCAGGGTTTCTGCTTCGTTGTAGCACGGAATCTGTATGATCAATTTCACAATTTAAATCCCCTCAATCACGGCCTGATTCCTCAAGACTGCATACCGGAAATATTGACACCCATCTAACAGGCTGTGGCGACTGACTCATCTCTCACGTACACAATTGTAACTTACACTGCCAGCCTCGACGGCTTTCAACGGAGCTAGATCCATCTATTTACCGTGGTTGCCATCGGTCCTACTCCCCACGAACTGGGCTGGGCCCAGCTGAGACGATCCACCCTGGTTTTGTAGACGATATCAGGTGGATGGTTGCAATTAGGTGGCGCCACCTTTAACTGTTTTAAACAATGATTTTTTTATATTTCCCAAAAGCAGTCCCAAATCCATGCCGACCCTGATCACCCATGCCACTGCTGCCCCGACTATTCCGAAATAATGCAATAGAAAGAACAGTAAAGGCATGTAGATCAGGCATTCGAAGACATGGAAAATAGCGGTCGTCTTTGCATTGCCGGCAGCCTGGATCGCGGCATACGGCACATAGGCAATGCCGTTCAGCAGCAGCCCCACACTCATTACGACAACGATCAGCCATGATTTCGTTGCAAAATCATGGCCCAGCCATACCGACAGCCCCAAATACGAGCCTGCCGCAGTACACAGGCACAGCGGCACCAAGCCTAATGCCACCAGTCTGGTACTGCGTTCGTACATTCTTTTCGCCGCGCCGCGATCCGTCATCATGGTAACGGCCAGACGCGGAAACAATGCACTGGTCAAAGCGGCCGGCACTACCAGCAACCGGGTCAATACCTCGAACGGTACTGTGTAATAAGCGACAACGCCCGCCCCCAGGACCCCGGCAATAATGAAACGGTCGGCATTGACCATTAAGGGGCTGATGACGTTGGACACCGTCATCCAGGCGCCAAATGACAACAGTTGCTTGGCATCATTCTTCTGTATGGCGCTTCGGGTCCAGCCGGAAGGCAGTTTGTCGTAGACCAATTTCCACTGGAGAACCAGCACCAACAAACGGGCGGCAATCAACAACGCCACGATGTCATGCAGGCTCGGCCCGAACAGCGCCACGCTTAGCATGGGCAGGCCAAAATTTGCGGCGCCCAGCGCCATTCTCAAGATGTTGACGGCCCCGAAGTCCTCGTAAGCCTCCAGCACCCCACGCAAGCCAGTAGACACGGTTGTCAGCGGTATGCCCAAGGCTGCCAACAACAAGCTGCAAAACGTGTCGTACTGTAGATGGGGGCTGACTTTCAGCCAAATATGCCCCAAAGGAAAGGCCAGCGCAGCCAAGACCAAGCCGCCGATGAGCCCTGTGCCTGCAGTAAAGGCCAAGCCTGATTTGGCCAGATGCGGAATATGGCTATGGTCTTGCGAAGCCAGGCCAGCAGCTATCTGTTGCGTCAAGGCGCGGCCCAGGCCCAAATCGAATAGACCGAAATATCCGATAAGTGCCCAGATCAGAGTCAGTACACCAAACGCCTCTACGCCAATATGGCGTACCAGGTAGGGAAAGGCCACAATCCCCACCAGGAATGGCAAGCCCGTGCCAACCAGGTTCCAAAGAGTGTTTTTCCACAGAGACATTAAATAAGCCAAATAAGAACGATTCAGCTTTAAGTTTTAGTCGGCAATTGTAGGGGAGGCAGGGCTCAAAAGATACGGTTTGCAATAAATTTGGTGATATGAAAATATCGACGCCCAAAGCATTGCTTACAATCATCAGTCCTTGCTGCCTATGTCCATGCCCAAAGAAATGCCTATGACTGCCCGCGATGCTTCCGCTTTCCAAACTAGCTGGAGCGATTTCCTGGAGCTGGCCAAACACTCATCCGTGCAGCACGCAATCCCGGTATTACTGGAAGCCCCTGGCCTGACCCTGGACCTGAGCGATCAGCGCCTCAACCCCGCCGTCGTTGAGTACGCTCAGAGGCTGCTGCAGGAACGGAATTTCGATGCCCTGCGCGAATGTTTGCTTTCCGGCGGGCAAGCCAATCCGACCGAGCGTCGCGCCGCTTGGCATACCGCGCTGCGCGAACCGGCCCCCGCTACTGAAGTGGCGCTGGAACGGCAGCGCATGAATGATTTCGTGCGTGCCGCGGATTCCGAGCGGCGCTGGCGCAATATCGTGCACATCGGCATAGGCGGCAGCGACTGGGGGGTGCGGTTGGCAATCAGCGCCTTTGGCTACCAGGGCACATGGCGCAATGTACGGTTCGTGGCCAATATCGATGGGCACGCCATGCAGGGCGGGCTGGCAGGGTTGGATCCGCGTGAAACGTTGATCGTGCTGGCCTCCAAGTCGTTTACTACGTCCGAAACTTTGCAGAATGGCCTGCGTGCTGTGGAATGGCTGCAGGCTGCAGGCATCCCCGACCCCTACCAGCATGTCGTGGCCGTTACGGCGCGGCCCGAGGTTGCCCAGGCGTGGGGGGTTCCTGCGGCCCATGTCTTCCAATTATGGGATTGGGTGGGCGGCCGGTTCTCCATATGGTCTTCGGTAGGCCTGACGGTGGCGCTGGCAGTGGGCACCGATGTGGTGGCCGGCATGCATGCCGGCGCCGCGGCCATGGATGTGCATTTCGCCCAGGCCCCGCTGGCAGACAACGCGCCAGTACAGATGGCGCTGGCCGGCATCATCAATCGCAGCGTGCTGGGCTACGGCTCGCTGAATATCGCCCCCTACGACTTCCGCCTGGCGCAGTTGGTGCCTTACATCCAACAACTGGAAATGGAATCGCTGGGCAAGTCCGTCGGCAACGACGGCGAAACACTGACGGTGGCTACCGGCCCGGCGGTCTGGGGCATGCCGGGCACCGATGCCCAGCATACGTTCTTCCAGTGGCTGCACCAAGGCAGCGACGGCGCGCCAGTGGATTTCATTGTCTGCCAGGAAGCCGACCACGGCTGGCCGGAACACCATCGCAGCTTGCTTGCCAACTGCCTGGCGCAGCGCGAAGCGCTGCTGCAAGGCAAGGACTACGACACTGCGCTGGCGGAATGCTTGGCCGAAGGCATGCCGCCGGAACAAGCACGTGAACTGGCCCGCCATCGGGTGCACCCTGGGGGCCGCCCATCCAGCTTGATCGTACTGCCACGCCTGACCGCCTACAGCCTGGGCTCCCTGCTGGCGCTGTATGAGCACAAAGTGTTCGTGCAAAGCGTGGTGTGGGGCATCAACCCCTTCGATCAGTGGGGGGTGGAATACGGCAAGGTGCTGGCCAAGGGCATACTGCGTGAACTGGCCGGAGACACGGGAGCAAGTGCGGGCTCAGCAGCCGCGAGCGCCGCAGTACCGAAACACGATGCTTCTACGGCGTATTGGGTGAAAGCTTTCGCCGATTCTTTGAACGGCCGCAACGGTAGTTAGGTGCAATCATGGGACGCGCGACACGGGGCAGCCCCGTGTCCGATTCGAGGCAATGTCATCAGAACGAAATGCCTTGTTCGTTGCGCCGTAGATCTTCACGCACCATCATCTGGCACAGATCTTCCAAAGTGGTGGACGGTTGCCAGCCCAGGCGCGCTCTGGCCTTGGCCGGGTCGCCGATCAATAGTCCGACTTCGGCAGGGCGGTAAAACCTGGGGTTGATACGGACCAGGGTCTTGCCTGTGGCGGCATCCCTGGCGATCTCTTGTTCTGCACTGCCTTCGAACACCAGATCGTAGCCGGCAGCCTTGAAGGCCATGGCTGCGAAGTGGCGTACAGTCTCGCTGCGATGAGTCGCCACCACATAGGTGTCGGGTTGATCGGCTTGCAGCATGCGCCACATGGCGTCTACATATTCTTTGGCATAACCCCAGTCACGCGCCCCTCGGAAGCTACGAATATCCAGATCTGAACCCATCGGCGATGATGTGGATACGTGCTGATGAGTCTCAACTTTTCATACCTTTCCGGCCAATCCTCGCATATTCCCTGCAGAGCCTTCCTCCTATGGCGAGAACAAAGTATGATTAAGTATGAATTCTCAGTGGGGCACTCCATGGCCACAATCGAACGACTCACCGTAACCATGCCTGCCGAGATGGCAGCAACGCTGAAGCGCGCCGTGGACTCGGGTGAATATGCTTCCGCCAGCGAGGTTATCCGCGAGGCTTTGCGCGACTGGTCCTTTAAACGGCAACTGCGGCTGGAAGAATTGGCCGCGCTCAAACAAGACATCGATAAGGGTTTGGACGATGTCGCCGCTGGCCGCGTCCGGGAATTTGATGTCGAGCGCATTGCCGACCGAGGAAGAAAATTATTAGCCGCACGCTCTTCCTGACCGAAACTGCCGAAGCAGATTTATCCGAAATCTGGCTATACATTGCCCAAGACGCATCGGAAGCGGTCGCCTTCCGATTAATCTCGAAAGTGCAAGAAACTTGTCGCAAGATATTGGCGTTTCCAGAAGGGCAACCTGCCCGCCCCCAGATCGCCCCGCGTTTACTTGCTCCTGCTGGCTCAGCGTCTGACCGCTGACCATGCCGCGAATGATGGCGTGCCCCTCGGAAGCTACGAATATCCAGACCTGAATCGCGCAGCGATGATACGAGGAATTTCTATCGGGGGCCCCTGCGTCCCATGGATTCTCATGTATTCCCCATCGTATCGTTAGATACTAATTTCTAGTATCATGCGTAAAGGGCCGTTATGCGCACCCGTCACCGGCGAACCTTGGAATTGATTTACTCCAGGCCCACTACAGCCAAGCTGAAGTGGCCGGACGTACTGGTGCTCTTTCAAGAACTCGGTGCCGAGATCATAGAAAGAGAAGGTTCGCGTGTCGGTATTGTGCTGTTTGGCGAGATCCGCGTGATGCATCGGCCTCATCCAACGCCAAACCTGGACAAAGCGGCTCTCGCAAGCATCCGAAAATGGCTGGAACGCAATGGGGTCGCTCCGTGAACAATGTTATGACGATAAACGGCCATCCGGCCGTGATCAGCTTCGACCCGGAACTCAATATGTTTCGAGGTGAATTCGTTACGCTGAACGGCAGCGCCGATTTCTACGCCTCCGATATCGCCGGGCTCAAGCGCGAGGCTCGAATTTCACTCGATACCTTCATGGATTTGTGCAAGGAAAAAGGCATCGAGCCGCATAAACGCTTTTCAGGAAAATTCATTCTGCGCGTGCCGCCCGACACCCACGAAGCCGCCGCCCTGGCAGCCCAGGCCAGCGGAAAGAGCCTGAATCAATGGGTAGGCATGCTGATAGAACAGGCTATACACACCTGAAAGCGCGATTAAGCCAATCTTCAAGCTTTTGCTCTGCCGTGCAACCATTCTCGCAGTGCATTGTTGATGCGTGTCTGCCAGCCGGGGCCGCCGGCCTTGAAAGCTTCGATGATGTCGGCGTCGTAGCGAATTGCCGTCTGCACCTTGACAGGAGCCTTCTGAGGCCCACGCTGGCCCCTGAGCTTCTTCTGCAGTGATGCAGGCAGCCCGTCGATACGTACAGCCGACTTGAAGTCGGCTTCGGTCCATTCGGGATTTTCGTCGTCAACCAATTCAGGGCGCGGCAGCTTGCTCATAATATTTAACCTCACGCAGGTTGGCTTTGCGCAGACTGATGACTCTGATGCCATAAGCGGTTTCGGTATACACCATGACATGCAGCCGTGCGCCGATCATGCCTATGGCCCGGATGCGGGTTTCGCCGTAGTCATGGCGATCATCGATACGGTATAGCGCAGAATCAAAATCGAACTCTTCCGCCATCAGGAATGGAAGCCCACGCCGTTGCGCATTCAGCTCCGACTTTTTGGGGTCAAAATGCGATTTCCATATATTTGATTGTAGATGCGATTAAACATGGAATCAATCTGAACTGCCTGCTATAGGCACAGGACGTATCGCAGCGCCGCAGCGTCTGGCCCCACCCACCGCGCTGGGTAGCAGCTACCCTTCCCGCGTCAGCACATTGGCGCGTATGCGGTTCAGCAACCCTATCAAGGTATCTTGCTCCTGCTGACTCAGCCCAGCTACGGCGCACTGGTGCAGTTGCAGGGCGATAGGCAGGACGCGGGCGAATTGCTTGCGGCCGGCGGGACACAGCCTGATGGCGGCCACGCGCTGGTCTATGGGGTCGGGGTGGCGGGCGATATAGCCGGCCTTTTCCATGACGGTCAGGGCGCGCGACAGAGTGGCCTGGTCGCTGCCTGTGATATTGGCCAGGGCGCTTACGCCCAGGCCGTCGGCATCGCGCAGGAACGCCAGCACGCGCCAGTGCAGCAAGGTCATGCCGTGTTCTCGCAGCACCAGTTGGAAGTCGGCGTTCAGTGCCGAGGTGGCGCGGTTCAGCACGTAGGGCAGAAAGGCGGCGTGCCCGGGATAGGCGGCCGCCCGGCCTGGGTTTGCATTCTGGCCTAGTGTGGCTTTTGCGCCAACGGCCAGTGCACTGGTTGTTGCATCGCTCGCTGCGCCGGGCTCCACGCGGCCCCTTGCACCGGGCTTGGCACGAGCCTGGGCGCCTCGTCCTTGTACAAGCACCGAGATCGGCGCACCACTTTGTTCACCGCTATCCGCTTCATGCTCCACGATGAATACCCTTTTTATACTGCCCGTATATTCCGGCAGCAGACATTTGGCTGCTTGCGCCACCTATACCAGATCGCAAATCTTGCAAGGCCACTACAGGTGGTTTCAGCCAGACTTAGATGGGTCTTGCAGACTGTAGCGTACCGGATATCTGTGTGGAAGCATCGAAATTTCGCTCGTTCGTAAACTTTCGGCGCTATTTAAAAACACAGCCGCCCGTCAAGCGCCCCCGCCAGGTCAAACCTGGGCACCTTGAAGGGTTCCTCAGGCCCTTCTCACAGTTTATATACTGTGTTTATATACAGCTATCAGAACGCCGCGCCAGACACGCTGCCGGCTTGCTTTTCAACGCATCGTATATACAATAGGGGGATGTGATGATTCCGCTCGTAATTTCTCCGGCAATCCGCAAAAAGCTAGAGGAAAAACACAAGGTTCAGGAACTCGAAATTCGCGAATGCTTCCTCAACCATGACGGAAAATACCTGGAAGACACCAGGGAAGACCATCTTACAGACCCTCCGACTCTTTGGTTCATTGGCCAAACGTACAAGGGCCGCGAACTGAAAGTAATTTTCGTGTGCCGGGATAGAAACATCTACATCAAATCGGCATACGATGCCGATTCCGAGTCAAAACGTATATATACGGAACTGACCGCAAAGCAGCAAGGAGAATGAAATGAGCAATGCCAAGAAGATTCCTGGCACTGTTGACGCGTGGGAAACGGGCGCGCTTGGCAATAGCCAAGAACATGCGAAGCTGGCCAGCCCGGACATCCAGCGCGAAGTCGAAGACACGCTGGCAATGCAATTGATTTCGATCAGGCTCCCGAAGTCTGTCATCGAAGACTTCAAAGCCATCGCGTCGCTTGAAGGTATCGGCTATCAGCCGCTGATGCGTGCGGCGCTGATGCGATTTGCGCAAGGAGAATCACGCCGCATCATGCACGAGCTTGCGGCCGGCCAAAAACGGGCACAAAAAGAAAAAGAAGCAGAAGCCGCCGCGCATCCCAAAAAAGCAGCCTAGGAACCCTGGGCCAACAGCCCCTTATTGCCCCCGCCTATAGCCGCTCGAAGATGCCTGCAGCGCCCATGCCGGTACCCACGCACATGGTCAGCATGCCGTAGTCCAGCTTGCGCCGGCGGATGCCGTGGACGACGGTGGCGGCGCGGATGGCGCCGGTGGCGCCCAGGGGATGGCCCAGCGCAATGGCGCCACCCATGGGGTTGACGATGTCCGGGTTCAGGCCCAGGTCGCGGATGACGGCCAGCGACTGGGCGGCAAAGGCTTCGTTCAGTTCGATCCAGCCGATCCGGTCCAGCGCAAGGCCGGCGTGCTTCAGGGCCCGGGGTATGGCTTCTTTGGGGCCTATGCCCATGATTTCCGGCGGCACGCCGCGCACGGCGAAGGTGACGAAGCGCGCCAGCGGCGTGAGGCCGTGGGTCTTCAGGCCGCGTTCGGACATCAGCAGCAGGGCCCCGGCGCCGTCGGATATCTGCGAGCTGTTGCCGGCGGTGACGCTGCCGCGCGCCGCGAAGGCGGGCTTGAGCCGCGCCAGGGCTTCCATGCTGGTATCGGGCCGCGGGCCTTCGTCGAGTTCGACGCGGCGGCGCACTTCGACGACGTCGCCGCTGGCGAGGTCGGGGCGACGGTCGACGATGTCCAGGGGCAGCATTTCGTCGGCGAATTCGCCGGCTTTCTGGGCCGCCAGCGCGCGCTGGTGCGAGCGCAGCGCGAAGGCGTCCTGGTCTTCGCGCGAGACGTGCCACTGTTCGGCCACTTGTTCGGCGGTCAGGCCCATGCCGTAGGCGATGCCCAGGTTTTCGTCGCGCGCGAAGATTTCGGGGCTGAAGCTGGTGCTGACCCCCATGGTGGGCACCTGGCTCATGGATTCCACGCCGCCGGCCAGCAGTACGTCGGCGCCGCCCACGGCGATGCGGTCGGCGGCCATGGCGATGGCGGTCAGGCCGGAAGCGCAGAAGCGGTTGACGGTGACGCCCGGCACGGATACCGGCAGGCCGGACAGCAAGGCGCCGATACGGGCCACGTTCAGGCCCTGCGGGCCTTCGGGTATGGCGCAGCCCACGATGGCGTCTTCGATGGCGCTGGGGTCCAGGCTGGGGACTTGGGCCAGCACGCCGCGTATGGTGCGCGCCAGCAGGTCGTCGGGGCGCTGGTGCGACAGCATGCCGCGCGGCGCCTTGCCGATCGGCGTACGGGTGGCGGCGACGATGTAGGCTTGTTGCACGGTGCTCATGGCGATTCCTCGAGTCTCAGTTCCTGACGGGCTTGCCGGTCTTGAGCAGGCCGGTGATGCGTTCCTGGGTCTTGGGCTGGGCCAGCAGCGACAGGAAGGCGCGGCGTTCCAGGTGCATGATCCAGGCCTCGTCGACCAGCGAGCCCGGGTCGACGTCGCCGCCGCACAGCACTTGGGCGACCTGCGTGGCGACCAGGAAGTCGTAGTCTGATATATAGCCGCCCACTTTCATGTTGAGCAGTTGCGCCTTCAGGGTGGCGATGCCGTCGCGGCCGGCGACGGGGAAGGGCCGCGGCAAGGGCGGGTGCCAGCCGGATTCCGCCAAGGCGTGGGCCTGGCGCACCGCGACGTATAGCAGTTCGTAGCGGTTCATCACTACCGTGTCGGAAGGCAGCAGGTAGCCTATGTGCTGCGCGTCCGGCGCGGAACGCGACACTTGCGCCGAAGCCACCGCCAGCGCGTAGCGCTTCAGGAAGGCCAGCAGCGGCGCATCAGGCGCGCCGTCGGCGCGCAGTTCGGCCGCGCGGCGGGCGCAGTAGGTCAGGCCGCCGGCGCCGGGCACCAGGCCTATGCCGGCCTCGACCAGGCCGATATAGGTTTCGAAATGGGCCACCCGGGCCGCGCAGTGCACCGCCAGTTCGCAGCCGCCGCCCAGCGCCATGCCGGCCAGCGCCGCGACCACCGGCACGCGGGCGTAGCGCAGGCGCAGGGATACTTCCTGCATCTGCCGTTCGACGGGTTCCAGCGCGGCGGGGCCGCCCGCGGCGAACACCGGCAGCATCGCCTTGAGGTCGGCGCCGGCGGAAAACGGGTCGTCGAGCTGGCCTATGACCAGGGCCCCGTACGAGGCCTCGGCCAGGTCTACGGCCTGCATCACCCCGTGCAGCACGTCGGGGCCTATGGTGTGCATCTTGGTCTTGAACGAAAGCACCAGCACGTCTTGCGGATGCGGCTCGGGCAGCGTCCAGCAGCGTACCGCCTGGTTCTCGAAGACCACGGTCGCGTCCAGGGCGTCGGGCTCGCCCACCAGGCGCGGGGCGCCGACCTGGCGCCGGTACACCGGCAGCGCGCTGCGCGGCTCGAAGCGCCTTGCCCGGGGGTTCCACGACCCTTCGGCGGTCTGCACGCCGCGCGCTTCCCACACCGGGCCCGTGCTGGCCCAGGACGGCAGCGGCGCATCCGCCAGGGCCTGGCCCGCGGCGATGTCTTCGGCGACCCAGCCGGCCACTTCGCGCCAGCCCGCCGCCTGCCAGATCTCGAACGGCCCGCGCGCGTGGCCGAAGCCCCAGGCCATGGCCTGGTCCACCTGGCGCGCGGTATCGGCGATTTCGGCCAGGTGCACGGCGCTGTAGTGGAAGCTGTCGCGCAGCACCGCCCAGACGAAGCGGGCCTGGGGATGTTCGGACACGCGCAAGGCCTGCAGGCGCGCCGCGGGGTCGCGTTCGGCGAGGATCGCGGCGACGCCTTCGTCGATCTTGGAGTCGGCCGGCACGTATTCGCCGGTGGCCGGGTCCAGGCGCAATATGGCCTTGCCCTGCTTGCGGTAGAAACCGGCGCCGGTCTTCTGTCCCAGCGCGCCCTTGGCCACCAACGCGGCCAGCACGGGCGGCACTTCGAAGTGCGCGCGGAAGGGGTCGTCGGGCAGCCCTTCGCGCATGGTGCGGATGACGTGTTCCAGCGTGTCCAGGCCGACCACATCGGCGGTGCGGAAGGTGCCCGACTTGGCGCGCCCCAGGCGCGTGCCGGTCAGCTCGTCGACCAGGTCGAAAGGCAGGCCGAACTTCTGCGCCTGCGCGAACACGGAAAGAATGCCGAAGACCCCGATGCGGTTGCCGATGAAGTTGGGGGTGTCCTTGGCGCGCACCACGCCCTTGCCCAGGCGCGAGACCAGGAAGGTCTCGAGTTCGTCGAGCAGGCGCGGTTCGGTGGCGGCGGTGGGGATCAGTTCCACCAGGTGCATGTAGCGCGGCGGATTGAAGAAGTGCACCCCGCAGAACCGGTGGCGCAGCGCCTCGGGCAGCACTTCGGACAAGGCGGTGATCGACAGGCCCGAGGTGTTGCTGGCCAATATCGCGTGCGGCGCCACGGCCGGCGCCAGCCGCTGGTAGAGATCGCGCTTCCAGTCGAGCCGCTCGGCGATCGCCTCGATGACGAGGTCGCAACCGGCCAGCAGGCCCAGGTGTTCTTCGTAGTTGGCGGGGGTGATCAGGTCGGCCAGGTCGGGCGTGCCCAGGGGCGCGGGGTTCAGCTTGCGCAGTTGCGCGATGGCCTTGTTGGCGATGCCGTTCTTGTCGCCTTCTTTGGCGGGCAGGTCGAACAGCACCACCGGCACGCCGGCGTTGACGCAGTGCGCGGCGATCTGCGCCCCCATCACCCCGGCGCCGCAGACCGCCACCTTGCGCAATCGCAGCAAACCCGCGGCCGGGACGGCACTGGAAGAAGAGGACGAGACTGCGGGGGTAGCCCCGGCTTCGCCGACCGATCGGTGTGTGGCCATCGATGACTCCGGAAAGCGCCAGGGCCGCGCAAACGCCGGGCCCTGGCCGGGAAAGGAATGCTTTCCGTAGAGTATACGCTGGGCTTTGAATGGCGAAACTGTAAGGGAAGCCGGGGCGCCACGCCAAGCCCATGGCCATCCAAAATCGCCGCATATCTCAATTAAATCAATGGCTTGAATAGGAAAAGGCAATTGCCGCCCTGCCCTTGCCGCGCCCCGCGCCAACGCGAGACATTACTGCGCATGCATGCAATAGCGGTAACCATATTCATGGTAACGTAGGCGCATATATATGCATCGACCGCTTGATGGGTCTCGCCAGTCTTGTAGACAAAATCTCATTGCAGGGGTTTGCGTGCCGCTAACTGTCAAACCATATTCCGACGCTCATGCCATAAAGAACATGGCGTTTGCGTTCGAATTCAGTACGCCATTACAGGCCGAAGTGCTGACATCTTTGCGTCAAGGGGAAGTTCATGCGAAATTGCTGGAGCAGCTACCGCGGCACACTGAGCAACGTGGCGTCGTGATCAATTTTGGTATGCCGCAGTTGCAGATTCCGACACCACAACCACCTTTGAACGGGCTCTTGTACGACTCCCTGAAGCCCAATGGCGAACCAAGCTGGGCGGTCAATATTCTCTCGAACATGCTCGTCGTGGTATGTGGCGAATACAGCCGCTGGGCACGGGTATGGGAACGTGCGCAAGAGTTTTTCATGATTGTTCTGCCTCACATCCTTTCTGCGACTGCGATTGGTACCGTAGGCCTACAATACACCGACGAATTTGGAGCCTTGGGCAATAAAGCGCAATTCACCCTTAACGGCGTTTTCAATCCAGAGTCTCGCTTTATCCCAAGAAACATCATTGGCGCCCATGGGCCCTGCCATTCCCACCATGGATTCTTCGAGCATATTGATACGCCTTCTCCGAGCCGCGTCCTGACGAACGTCAATGTAGATGTCGGAGAAGACTCAGGCAAGATGAAAATCAACATCACTACGGCTCATCGGTGTATTTTCGCTAGCCCGATACCTGGAACGTCGGATCAATTGCTCGCAGCCAACGGAGTGATCGGTAAAACGTTCGCCGCGCTACATGTGTTGAACAAGTCCGTCGTCGGCGATATTCTCACTACCGACGTCAAGGCGGCAATCAACTTCGATCGCCCCCCACAAGCATGAGGTTTGCAATGTTAGCCATCGCAGACGCCTACGACACAAATCATATCGGCCACGCTACAGCGCTACCTTCTTGGATGCGGCAGGCCACCATCCAGCGCACGGTGCCAAAGCCCTCCCAGTCTTACGGCATCTACGATGCGGTCGTGTCGGCTGTCACTGCCGCTACTTCAGATGAAGGGCTGGCGCTGGGCCGCGTACGGCTGGAGGGCAAACTCGGCGAATACGCATCCTTGAGCGAAGACTGGGATGGTTACGGCGGCGTACCGGCGCGCCCACAGTCAATCATCGATGCACGGCGATTCTTGAATTTGCTATACGCTCGCGCACCGATTCCCAGACCCATGCTTGCAGGAAGCGGCGAAATTTCTCTTTTTTGGGAAAGCGGGAACAATTATGCCGAGGTGTCGTTTCCTGGCGATAGAACGTTTCATTACTTCATCGACTCACCGGGTTTGACGACAAACGAGGACGACCTGTCTGTTGAGCGCGGAGCACTTCCCAGCCAGTTGGCTGACTTCTTGCGCACGCAATTCTATTAATGTCCTGCCGGGAATTTTTCGAGTCTTTGCCCACGGGGCCCGACTCGCATAAGCGGGCAGGTCTAATCAGCGACAGGCATCCCGACGGCTGCTGCGAGCAGGAGTCCGTAAGCACGTACTCTACCGGCAGAGTGGAAGACACTGAACACATTTTCCGCCTTATCTTCTCCCCTATCCATATCGAGGAAGATGGCCGGGTCAAAGCCGCTGCCTTCTCCGATGTCGAGGATAAGGGCCTTTCTTGCGACCGTAGCCCTACTTCGCAACCCGATGCCACGATCCATGCACGCGGACTTGAACAAGTGGCTACGCATAATCAAAACAACCTGGCCAAGCCTCGCCAATATTTGGGGGTGGTTAATGCGCTATGCAAAGATATTCGAGCCTTGCAATATGATGATGGCGACAAAGCTTTTGCCATATACGATACTGCCAAGGCAACGAATCCGCTGCACGTAGACGTATTCCAGACAATAACGAAATCACAATCCGAGCGAAAGCTGCTAAGAAAGAGACTCAGGGACAAGTTCAGCCAGGCTCTGCTTGCTCCACCCGCCCAGCGCTAAAGTCTCCATCTCCTAACAAAACAAACCTACCCAGCAGCGCCTGCCCCTCACTCAGGCGCAAGCCAGGTTCTCGGCGTTCTTGCGCTGCACGATTTCGGGGATGGGAACCCTGGCCTGCCTGGCCAGCCGCCCTTTGTCGAAGGCCAGCAACTGGCCGGGCTCGAGACGGGTCCAGACCTCGTTGTCGGTCAGCGGCTTGGTGGCGATGACCGCCACGCAGTCGCCTTGGAGATTGGTGCGGGAAAAGTCCACCGTCATGTCGGCGTCGATCAGGTGCGCCTTGGCGAAGGGCCATTGCCGCACGATGTAGTACAGGCTGGTGGAACAGTGCGCAAACAGGGTGCTGCCGTTGGAAATCAGGAAGTTGAACACGCCGTGCAGGGTGATTTCCCCAGTCAGCGTTTCCAGGGCCGCGAACAGTTCTTCGTCGCCCGGTTCGTCATTGCCGAAGGCGCTGCGCAGGCTCTGCAGGACGTGGCAGAAGGCGGTTTCGCTGTCGGTGCATCCGACAGGCCGATACTGGCCGGCCAGCTTGGGGCGGTAGTCCTTCAGGTCGCCGTTGTGGGCGAAGATCCAGTGCCTGCCCCATAGTTCGCGCATGAAGGGATGGCAGTTTTCCAGCGCGGTGCTGCCCTGGGTGGCTTTGCGTATATGCGCGATGACGTTGCGCGACTTGATCGGGTAGTTCTTGATGAGCTCGGCCACCGGCGACTGGCAGCAGGGGGCGTTGTCGATGAAGACGCGGCAGGCCTTGTTTTCGAAGAAGGCGACGCCGAAACCGTCGGCATGATGATCGGTACGCCCGCCCCGCGCCGCAAACCCCGTAAAAGAAAAGGTTATGTCGGTAGGGGTGGCACAGTTCATGCCCAACAGCTGACACATGGCAAATAGACGGACGAAACGGCGCGTCATTAAGGGCGTAGGCACCGAGCGCTACGCGATGCGCCGATTGACCCTGATTTTATTACGGGAAAACACCTACGGCCGGCAAGCAGGCCCACAAGCACTGAAAACTTCCTTCAATCAACTACTTATGGGCCGAAATCGACGTATTTTGGCAACAGGGCCGGTGGCAGCGGCCAGCGCCCGGATTCAAAGAAAGCTGCCAGAATTCGTTAGAATCGAAACTGAGCCAATCTAAGCGCATGCGCCGGTTCAAAACTTTCGGGTGGAGGTTCACCCGAGCTTGCCGCGACCGGCGTCGCCGATACAAAAGCCCATGCCACAGCCGCCATACCCCGACTTGATGAATTTCCTGTTGGATGCCGTATGTGTCGTCAATGAAGAAGGTGTTTTTCTTTCCATCACGGGGGCATGCGAGCAGATATTCGGCTACACCCCCGAAGAACTCGTCGGGCGCCAGATGCTGAGCCTGGTCTACCCGCCCGATCGCAAGAAAACGCTGAATGCGGTCGGCCGCCTGATGAAGGGCAAGCTGCAATACGATTTCGAGAACCGCTATGTGCGCAAGGACGGCCGGGTGGTGTACCTGATGTGGTCGGCGCGCTGGTACAAGGACAAGAAAATCCGCGTCGCGGTGGCGCGCGACATCACCGATCGCAAGAGCAAGCAGGGCGAACCCGCGGCAACGCTGCCGGGGCAGTCTTCGCGCTGGCGCCTGTCGAGTTCGCCGCCGTGCCTGATCCCGCCCGATTCCGCGCCCATACTCCTGTCGCGCCAGGATTACGTAGTGCTTTCGACGCTGGTGTCGAAGCGGCAGGCCGTCAGCCGCCAGGAAATCGTCGAGGCCCTGGGGCACGACTTCCTGGACTATGACCAGCGTCGCCTGGACACGCAGATGCGCCGCCTGCGGCGCAAGGTGGAAGACGCCTGCGGCCTGCGCCTGCCCATTGCCACGCTGCGCGGTGTAGGCTATCACTTCTATGAAGACGTAGAAGTGCAGGCCTGAAGCCGGCCTGCAAGACGCCTGCAAGACATATCAGGCCCACCAGGAAATCCACCCCCACATGACACGAGACACCACTGAAGACGGCTGGCGGCCCGGCAGCCGCTACCCCGACCCGGCCGTGCGCGCGCTGGATCCGCGCTTCGAATCGCTGCGGCTGTCCAGCGCCGCGGTCGAGCGCCTGTACACGGGCGGGCGCTGGGCCGAAGGGCCGGTATGGTTCGGCGACGGCCGTTACCTGCTCTGGAGCGACATACCCAATAACCGCATACTGAAGTGGGAAGAAGAAACCGGCGCGGTCAGTGTTTTTCGCCAGCCGTCGAACAATGCCAACGGCAACACGCGCGACGAGCGGGGCCGGCTGGTGTCCTGCGAACACCTGACGCGCCGCGTGACCCGCACCGAATACGACGGCTCGATCACGGTGATCGCCGACGCCTTCCAGGGCAAGCGCCTGAATTCGCCCAACGACGTGGTGGTCAAGTCCGACGGTTCGATCTGGTTTACCGATCCGCCCTTCGGCATCGCGGGCTGGTACGAAGGCAACGCCGCGCCGCAAGAGCTGCCCGCCTGCGTCTACCGCGTCGACCCTGACTCGCTCGAGATCGCCATGGTGGCCGACGATGCCGTGGGCCCCAACGGCCTGGCTTTCTCGCCGGACGAGTCGCTGCTGTACGTGGTGGAATCGCGCGCGGCGCCGCGCCGCATCCGCGTTTACCAGGTGGATGGGCACAACCAGTTGCACTCGGGCAGCACGCTGATCGACTGCGGCCCCGGCACGGCCGACGGTTTCCGCGTCGACGTCGCGGGCAACCTCTGGTGCGGCTGGGGCATGGGCAGCGCGGGCCTGGACGGTGTGCGCGTGTTCGCCCCGGACGGCACGGCGCTAGGCCACATCGACTTGCCCGAGCGCTGCGCCAATCTGTGCTTCGGCGGGCTGCACGGCAACCGGCTGTTCATGGCATCGAGCCGCAGTCTTTATTCCCTGTATGTGAACACGCAGGGCGCGGCCTGGGGACGCGGCCGTCAGCGCTGAACGGCCGGGCGCGCGCAGGGCTTCGGGTCGCCCCGGCCTCAATACATCGCCGAACGGCCCGTCAGCGTCACGCCGATGCGGATCAGCAAGTACGATATTGCGTCGATGCAGCGCCCCAGCCATGCGCGGCGCTGCAGGCTGGCGCTGGTGACCCGCCGCGCGTCGTCGCGCATGACCGCGGCCAGTTGTTCCTGCAATCTGCTGGTGAAGCCTGGGTCGTCGACGAAGATATTGGCCTCGCGCGCCAGCAGCAGGCTGAAGGGGTCCAGGTTGGAAGAACCCACCGTCGCCTGGTCGTCGATGACGGCGACCTTGGCGTGCAGGTAGCTGGGCTGGTATTCGTAGAGTTCGATGCCGTCGTCCAGGATCTTGCTGTACAGGTAGCGGCCGGCGCGGTACTGCATGGGATATTCGGCGCGCCCCTGCAGCAGCAGGCGCACGCGCACGCCGCGCGCGGCGGCGCGTTCCAGCGCATGGCGCAGCCGGCGGCCCGGGAAAAAATACGCATTGGCGATGATGACCTCGCGCCTGGCCTGGCCGATGTCATGCAGATATACGCGTTCGATCGTCTGGCGATGCAGCACGTTGTCGCGCAGCGCCAGCGCGGCCCGCACGCCGCTCGCGTAGCGGGTGGCGGCCTCGAGGCGGCGCTGCATGCGCAGCTTGCGCCAGTCGGCCAGGCGCGCCGCGACATCGGCCCAGCTGCGGTGCCTGCGCCAGCCCATGCGCAGCCAAAGACTGTTCTGCATGGCCACGATTTCCGCCACCACCGGGCCTTCGACCTGCACGGCGTAATCCAGGCGCGGCCGAGGGCCCTCGCCGTCGTCGGGCACGTCTTCGAAGTCGTCGATGATATTGATGCCGCCCACGAAGGCGACGCGGCCGTCCACCACCGCCACTTTGCGGTGCAGCCTGCGCAAGCGCCGCGGATCCAGTGCCAGGCGTTTCAGGCCATGGGGCTCGGGCCGGTAGACGCGGTATTGAGCGCCCGCCGCGAGCAGCCTTTCGCCGATCTCTTGCGCGTGCGCCAGGCTGCCGAAGCCGTCGACCGCCACACGCACCTTCACGCCGCGTGCGCAGGCGGCTTGCAAGTGATCCAGGACCCGCGTGCCGGTGCGGTCGATATTGAAGATATAGCTTTCCAGGTGCACCGTGCTTTGCGCGGCATCGATGGCCGCGCACAAGGCGGGGAAGAACTGGCCGCCGTTGCGCAAGAGTTCGACGCGATTGCCTTCGTACCAATGCAGGCGCGGCTTCGAAGGCATGCCCGGCTACAGCCCCATGAGCTCGAAGGTGCCCCGGGCCAGCGCGGAATCGGGGTCGCGCAACTGCATCAGGATGTTGAAGTGATTGGCGCCGGCGACTTCCAGCCCCGAACCCGGAAAGCCCAGGTCGCGCCATTCCTGCAGATAATCGAGGCTCTGGCGCTTGAACTCGGAAGTCTCGTGTTCGCCCCAGGCCACCAGTATCGGGCAGCCCGCGGCGGGCAGCGCGGCCGATGGGCTCAGGCGCCGCGCGGAATCCGCGTCCAGGTTGATCCAGGAATTGATATGCGTGCCCACCAGGGGCCGCAGGTCGAACAGGCCGCTGATGGGGCTGGCGCTTTGCACCACGCTGGCCGGCACCCCATAGGCCTGGTGCCAGCCGCCGGCCAGCAGCATGCCGGCCAGATGGCCGCCGGCGGAACTGCCGCTGACGTGGATGCGGGCGGGGTCGCCGTTGTATTGCGCGATATGTGCATGCACCCAGGCCAGCGCGCGCCGGCACTGGTCGACGATGCGTTCGAGCGAAGCCTGCGGCGCCAGGGAATAATTGACCGCGACCACGGTGGCGCCGGCCGCGTGGAACGCGGGCGCCATGAATTGCGAATCGCTGCTGGCCAGGGCGCGCCAATAGCCGCCGTGTATGAAGAAGTACACCGGCGCGCCGGCGGCCGGCGCGGGGAAGATATCCAGGATCTCGTCGGGGTGGCTGCCGTAGGGCACGGCCAGGCTGCCCGGCACTTGTGCGCGGGCCTGCGCGCTGTAGTCGGCGTATTCCTCGAGAAACGGCATGCAGTCCGGCACCGAGGCGCGGGCGTTGTAGAGCCGGTCGAATTCTTCAAGGGTATAGCCGAGCGGATTTGGATCTGGATGCATGTCTGCGCCTATGCTCTGATACGCGCGTACGGCAGGCGGCTGCACCGCCCCGGCGCGGTTCTGCTGTTATACCAGAACTGCCGCCGGCGGCCCGGCGGCGGTCAGGGCAACTCGAGTTCGGCGAGCAAGGGTGCGTGGTCGGACATCTGCTTCCAGGGCGCGCCCTGCAGCACTTGGGCGTAATGCACGGCGAAGCCGCGCTGGTAGATGCGATCGAGGCGCAGCCAGGGGAATACGGCGGGAAAGGTACGCGGCGGCAGGCTCAGGCGCGCCGCGCCGTTCATGGCGAGTTCTTGCGCGGGCTGTATGCGGCCCGGTTCGTGCGGGGCGAAGAGCCCGACGGGCTCGTAGATGGAGCGGCGCAATTGCATCGCCCCATGCAGGCCGCGCAGGCTGCGGGTGATGCGGCGCACCGGGTTGCGCGGGACTACGGGGCCGCTGGGGGCGCGTTCGGGCGCCACGGCAAATACCTCGCACAGCCCCAGTTGCTGCACGAACAGCGGCGCCAGGCGGTTGTTCCAGTCGTTGAAATCGCCGGCAATCAGGATGGGTTCGTCGTCGGGCACCAGGCGCTTGATGCGCTCGACCAGCGCGCCCACCTGGCGCGAGCGGCTGCCCGCGAACAGGCCCAGGTGCACCACCAGGCAATGCACCGGCGTGCCGTTGATCTGCACCGTGACGTGCAGCAGGCCGCGCTGCTCGAGCCTGTGGTCGGAGATGTCCTGGTTTTCCTGGCTGAGTATGGGAAAGCGCGACAGCAGCGCATTGCCGTGGTCGGTGTTCTGGCGCACCGCGTTGCAGCCGTATGCGGCCTGCATGCGCAGCGCGGCGCCCAGCGATTCGTGCTGGGCGTCGAGACTGGAGCGGCGTTCGTTGCGGCCCTGCACTTCTTGCAGGAACAGCAGGTCGGGGCGCAGGCCATAGAGGCCCAGCCGCAGATCGGCCAGGCTTTCACGGCTACCCGTGGCGGAACGGCCCTTATGGATGTTATAGCTGACGATGCGTAATACGGACACGAAGCGTCTTCTTAGTTGGTTCCCGCTGTTTGGGATCGTACCTCTTTTGCGGCGCGCCGCGACTGGGTAAAAACACCAAGCGTGTGGATTTTCTGTTAAACAACCATTAATTAATGGAAATTTCCGTTAATTCCGATATTTATGCCTTAAATCGGAAAAACTGGAGGCGCGCTGCGCCCCCCGCAAAACGGAGACATCAAGGGGTTGGATCGATTGCAGGGGAATAGTTCCCCTGAAGCCCCTGAGCCAGCCAGGCCGGCCGCGCGGGTGCGCGCGCCGAAAGAGGCCTGATGTGCCAATACATGGGGGCGGTGCGTGGCCGCACAAGTGCAGAGAGGCGCGGAGGGCAGGAATGCCGGATACGCGGCCATGCGCGGGCTGAGGCTGCTTGCCGGAGCCGGAGCCGAAATCGAAGGAGAGGTCGAAGAGGGAGCCGAAGCCGAGATCGAAGCAAAAAACTCGCGGACGCAGTATGCGCCGACGCGCGGCAGCATATTCGCGGCAGCCGGGCAGCGCCCCGGCGTATTCCGGCGGCGGCCACCCGACACCCGCGGCGCGGGGCCGCGGGTATAAGGGACGCCTCAGGCGGCCGGCTTGGGCTCGACGTTGCGCAGGCGGATGTGCAGCTCGCGCAACTGCTTCTCGTCGACGAACGAAGGCGCCTGGGTCAGCAGGCACTGGGCGCGCTGAGTCTTGGGGAAGGCGATCACGTCGCGGATCGACTCGGCGCCGGCCATCATGGTGACCAGGCGATCCAGGCCGAAGGCCACCCCGCCGTGCGGCGGCGCGCCGTACTGCAGGGCGTCCAGCAGGAAGCCGAACTTGTTGCGCGCTTCTTCGGCGTCGATGTTCAGGGCGCGGAACACCTTGCTCTGCACTTCGGCGCGATGGATACGCACCGAGCCGCCGCCGACTTCCCAGCCGTTCAGGACCATGTCGTAGGCCTTGGCCAGGGCGCGGGCCGGATCGGACTCGAGGTAGTCTTCGTGGCCGTCCTTGGGGCTGGTGAAGGGATGGTGCGCGGCGAAGTAGCGCCCTTCTTCTTCGTCGTATTCGAACATGGGGAAATCGATCACCCACAGGGGCTTCCAGCCCTGTTCGAACAGGCCGTTCTGCTTGCCGAAGTCGCTGTGGCCGATCTTCACGCGCAGCGCGCCCATGGCGTCGTTGACCACCTTGGCCTTGTCGGCGCCGAAGAAGATCAGGTCGCCGCTGGCGGCGCCGGTGCGCTCGATCAGTTGCCGCAAGGCATCGACGTGGATGTTCTTGACGATGGGCGACTGCAGGCCGTCGGGAATCGAAGCCGCATCGTTGACCTTGATGTAGGCCAGGCCCTTGGCGCCGTAGATGCCGACGAACTTGGTGTAGGCATCGATTTCGCTGCGCGGCATGGCCGCGCCGCCCGGCACGCGCAGCGCCACCACCCGGCTGGCCGGGTCGTTGGCGGGCGCCGAAAACACCTTGAACTCGACGTCGCGCATCAGGTCGGAAATATCGGTGAATTCCAGCTTGACGCGCAGGTCGGGCTTGTCCGAGCCATAGCGGCGCATGGCCTCGTCCCAAGTCATGGTGGGGAACTGCGCCGGCAGGTCGACGTGCTGCACCACGGCGAACACATGGCGGATCATGCCTTCGAAGATCTCGCGTATCTCGGACTCGTTCAGGAACGAAGTCTCGCAATCGATCTGCGTGAATTCGGGCTGGCGGTCGGCGCGCAGGTCTTCGTCGCGGAAGCACTTGGTGATCTGGTAGTAGCGGTCGAAGCCCGACACCATCAGCATCTGCTTGAACAACTGCGGCGATTGCGGCAGCGCGTAGAACTGGCCGGCATTGACGCGCGAAGGCACGAGGTAATCGCGTGCGCCTTCCGGCGTGCTCTTGGTGAGCATCGGCGTTTCGATGTCGATGAAGCCGAGCTGGTCGAGGTACTTGCGCACTTCCATCGCGACGCGATAGCGCAGCATCAGGTTGTGCTGCATCATCGGGCGGCGCAGGTCCAGCACGCGATGCGTCAGGCGCGTGGTCTCGGACAGATTGTCGTCGTCCAGTTGGAACGGCGGGGTGACCGAGGGATTCAGGATCTCGATCTCGCGGCACAGGATTTCCACTTCGCCCGAGGCCAGTTCGCTATTGACCGTGCCTTCGGGGCGCAGGCGCACCAGGCCGCTGATGCGGATGCAGAATTCGTTGCGCAGCTTCTCGGCGATTTCGAAGGCCTGCACATTGTCGGGGTCGACCACCACCTGCGCCAGGCCGGCGCGGTCGCGCAGATCGATGAAGATCACGCCGCCATGGTCGCGGCGGCGATGAACCCAGCCGAACAAGGAAACCGTCTGGTCCAGATGGCGTCGGGACACCTCACCGGTGTAGCAGGTACGCATGAAGGATTACTCCGTTTGAAAAGTCGTGGTATCAGGCCCGGTCTCGGGGCGGGGCCGTATCGCGCGCATTCGGCGCGGCGCCGGCAGGCGCGCCGGCATGCCCCAGGGCCTTGACGGTCGGGGGCGGCGCTACCACCCCCATGGAAACGATGTACTTGAGCGCCGCGTCCACGCTCATGTTCAGCACCTGGACGTCCTGGCGCGGCATCATCAGGAAAAAGCCCGAAGTCGGGTTGGGCGTGGTGGGCACGTAGACGCTGACGTACTGGCCAGGCAGCCGGTCGGCCACCTCGCCGCTCGGCGCCCCGGTCAGGAACGCGATGGTCCAGGCGCCCTGGCGCGGATACTGCACCAGCACGGCCTCGCGAAACGCCTGGCCGTTGGGGGCCAGCACGGTGTCGCTGACCTGCTTGACCGAGTTGTAGATGGAACGCACCAGCGGGATGCGCCCCAGCAGTTGTTCCCAGCGATCGACAAAGGCCCGGCCGATGAAGTTGGCGGCCAGCAGCCCGGTGAGGAACACCACCACCAGCACCAGCGCAACGGCGAAGCCCGGGATGCGCACGCCGAACAGCGACTGCGACGACAGGAAGGCCGGCACGAAGCTTTCGATGGCGCGGATCACCAGGGCAATGACCCAGACCGTGATGACCAGCGGGATCCAGATCAGCAGGCCGGTGATGAAGTATCGCTTGAAGAAACGCATGTAGGGTTCAGGTGCTCGACGAGGTCGGCGCGGCGGGCGCCGCAGGAGCTGCGGCGGGCGCGGCAGACTTGTCGGCCGACGCCGGCTTGTTCGCCGATGCCGCCGTGTCCGGAGACGCCGGCTTGTCGGCGGCCGCGGCGGCGCCGTCGGTTCCCGAGGCGTGCCCGGAATGGCTCTTGCCGCCCGAGTCGGACCCGGGCTTGGAGCCGTTGTTGCGGAAGTCGGTCACGTACCAGCCCGAGCCCTTGAGCTGGAACCCGGCAGCCGTCACCTGCTTGGAATAAGTGCTTTGCCCACAGGCGGGGCACACCGTCAACAACGGATCAGACAGTTTCTGCAGGACGTCCTGCTGGTGTCCGCAGGCGCTGCACTTGTATGCATAAATAGGCACGACAACAATTCCCGAATAAATTCGACCTCGACCCGCCGGCCGGGCCGTCGCGGCACGCCGCGCACAGGCCGGGCAAGGCGAGAAACCCGCGGCAACGACAATACTTCCCCGCAAGCGCGCGCCCGCGGGGAAGTAGCGATCTCGGGCCTGCCCGAAAGAGGCAACGGTCGGCACGCCGGCCTGACGTTTCTTTGGCGTTTCTTGGATGTAAGAAAAGGCCAGGAGGCGGCAGGGTGCTGAAAAACATTTAATTTTAGCTGTTTTTGCTTCAGATCGCCGATATTCGGCCACCGCGCCCCGCAAGACGGGCCGCAACGGGGTCGAGGAGTTCACGACGCGCCGTGAACGTCGTTGGCGACCCATGTTCCAAGCCGCCAGAAACCGTTGGCAAACAAGGCGGAAACATGCTCCTCTATGAGCATTTTGACGCTGTTGATCGCCAGCGATGCGTCCTTGCGGCGGGCATGCGCAATGCAAAGCTTCCAATTCAACAGGGCTGACGAGAACGGGATCGCGCACAGCCTGCCCGCGCGAATGTCGTCTTCCAGCCACGTGCGGCTGAATATGGTGCAGCCCAGGCCTTTCTCCACAATACCCTTGGTCGAGCGAATGCTGTCGCTCTCGAACAGTATGTTGGGATGGGTGCCATCGGCGGCGCACAGGCGCTCTACCAACACGCGAATGCTATGCGGACGCCGAGGCAGGACCAGCGGCAACTTGGCCAGATCGCGCAGCGAGTGGTTTTCGGGATGCACCAGCGGCAAGCCGTTGATCGGATCGCGCGCAGGCGCGATCACAAACAACGGCTCGACGATGAGTGTCTGGACCTCGAAGTCGGCGCCGTACTCGGGGTTGTACAGCAAGGCAATATCGATTTCACCCTCGGACAGCCAGTTATGGATGGTGTCCGAGGTGCTTTCACGCAGTTGCAGGCGGATCAAGGGATAGCGCAGGCGGCATTGCTCGAAGATCAATGGCGCCAGCACCGGACTGGTGGCCGGCGGCAGCGCTATTCGCACTACCCCGGCGGCCTGCTGCAGCACGCCGCGCACATCGCGCTCCACATCCTTCAGCTCGTCAATGAGGCGTTGAGCGCGCGTCAGCAGGATAGCGCCCGACTCGGTGAGAATTGCCCCACGCGCATGGCGTTTGAGCAGCGGCACGCCGAAATGATGCTCCAGCCGCTGCACGCGCTTGGACAGCGACGACTGCGCCACACGCAGCCGCGCGGCGGCGGCGGAAAAGCTGCGCAACTGGGCGACGACAATAAACGCGTTGAGATCTTCGAAAATCATGGTGCCAGGGCCTGTGGCGCAATGCCGCAGCGACCCGGGCCACACGGGCACAGGACGCGGCAGGCACAAGAAAGGAGCGACTTATCCCGACACACCACAGCTAGGCGCCGGCGCCGCCGGCTTACTGCAAACCACGCCGTTATTGCGGTGTGATGCCAGCTTCCTTGATCACTTTACCCCAAGTCGTGGTCTCTGAATTCAGCCGCTCGGCCATTACTTGAGCCGAGCCCGGATCGGCCTCGATATTCAGGCCTTGCAGGCGCTGCTGCAACTGGGCATCGCGCAAAATGGTTTGCGTGGCGGCGTTCAACTTGGCTACCACCTCGTCCGGCAAGCCGGCCGGGCCGAACAGCCCCCACCATGAGCCCAGGTTCAGCTCCGGCAGCGGCAGGCCGGTGGCCTCGGAAAATGTCGGCACATCTGGCAGGGACGCCGAGCGCCGCGTGCCGGTAATCGCCAATGCCCGCACCTGCCCGCTCTTGATGAAGCCCTTGGAGCTGCTGACACCGGTGATCACCATTGAAATATGGCCGCCAACTAGGTCGGTAAGAGCCGGGCCGGAGCCCTTGTACGGCACCTGCTCGATCTTCACGCCGGCGGCCTTCTTCAAGACCTCGCCAGCCAGATGCGTAAGATTGCCGCGGCCGGCGGTGCCTTCGGAAAGCTTGTCGGGATTGGCGCGTGCGTAATCCAGCAGTTCCTTCATGTTGTGGGCCGGCACCGACATATTCACCACCAACGCCAGGGGCGCAACGGCAAGCGGCGCAATCGCCCGCAAATCGGTTCGCGGCTTGAACGGCATGCTGCGCATCAGGCTGGGATTAGTGGCCAAGGTCAGGTCGCCCAGCAGCAGCGTATAGCCATCGGGATCGGCATGCGCCACGTAGGCGCCGCCGATGTCGGCATTGGCGCCGGGCTTGTTCTCGACGATGATGGCCGTACCGAGGGCCTTCCCGAGGGCCGGCGCAAGCTGGCGCGCAAGAATGTCGCTGGGACCGCCCGGCGAATAGCCTACCACCAGGCGTATGGGCTTGGAGGGATACGTGGCCTCTGCATGAGTCGCCGGCGGCGCAATCAACAGCAGGGAGGCCGCCAGAGCACAAAGGGCGGACAGTTTCATAAGGAATTTTCCTCTAAAGGACGAGTGTTATCGCAAATCGGCCCGGACCTCGATTGAGCAAGGATCTGCTCGAGAACACGGCTTGCGGTATTAGCAGTGGCGTGCTTGCCGCGCCAGGCCACATGCCCATCGGGCCGCACCAGAACCAGCGGGGCCACATAGGCGGCGCGCACTGCCGTATCGGCGCAACGCTGTACAGACAATGGCGTGCGCAAGGCGGCCGCCACGCTTTCGAAGGCATCCGTATCGGCGTCCGTATCGGCCACCAGTACGAAGCCCCTGCCGAACCAATCCAGAGTGCTGGCGCCATCGGCCAGCCATACATGCGGCGCGCGCGCGCCCGGCGTAGTGGTTTGGCGGTACAGCATGACCTCGCGTGCAGGCAGTTCCTGCCACGAGGCTTCAATGGGAGTGCCCAGCGACAAATGCATGCTGAGACGTTGCCATTCGCGCAACAGCGCAGGCGTCACGCGGGTTCCATCGCCGAGGCAGCCGTCCGGTGGCAAGCCGTGGGAGCGCGGGCCCTGGACGGGCGAGGGCGGCTCGTCATCGGGCACTACGGCGGGCGAACCTGAATAGACATAGCCCAGGTCTATGCCCAGCTTGTACCATTCGCGCAGCATGGTCGCCGAGAAATGCTTGCCCACCTTGTAGCGCAGCAGGGCACCCTCGAAACTGGCCTCCAGCAGCCGCGGATTGGCGCCGGGCGAGAGCGTGCGCAGCAGGTTACCGCTGGCCTCGCGCACGGCGCGCTGCGCCACGGGGCGACGTTCGATTTCATAGGTATCGAGCAGTGCGTCGCCCGCCCAGCCGCGCAACGCCGCCTCCAGCTTCCACGATAGATCCACGGCATCGGCAATGCCCATATTCATACCGAACCCGCCAGTGGGCGAGGTCATGTGCGCGGCATCGCCGGCGACGAAGACTCGGCCACGCCGATAGGTATCGGCCACGAGTTCGCGGCGCACCCAGGGGACGATGGAAAGTATCGTATAGGGCATAGGCTTGCCCAATACGCGCTCGATGGCGGCGCGCACTTCGGCGTCGCCGTGTTCCGTGCGCTCTTTGCCGCCGATCAGGGACAGGCGCCAGGTATCCCGGCCGTCGATGGCCACCACGGTAGCCCACGTACCCTCGGGCCCCACGAATAAGTACCGGTAGCCCAGGCGTATGTGGGTGTTCTCGCGCAGCGTCGGGCAGCGAAACAATACGTTGGTGGTGTAGGTAAGCGTGCCCAGGCCGGACATCGAAATGCCCAGCCCCTTGCGTACACTGCTGGCAGCGCCGTCGCAGCCCACCAGGTAGCGTGCGCGCAAGGGCTGCGGCTGCCCGTCGGCGGCCTGCACAGTTGCCACGACCGCGGCATCGTCCTGTTCGAATGCCGCGAGCCGGGTGCAATAGCGCAGGCTGACAGGCGCCTGGCCTTGCGCGAAATTGCGCAAGATCGGGTCGAACAAGTTTTGCGGGCAGCGAAAGCGCAATTCGGGACTGACGCCGGGACGCGATTCCTCGCTGCCGCCGGACGGGGTGGCGAACTCTTCACGACCCAGTTCATAGCCCGAGAAGGACGTCAGATACACCATGTCCTGCGGATACTCTTGGGGATAGCCGCAGTTGTATACCTGGTCGACGATACCCCAGCGCCGGCAAAATTCCATCGTCCGCACATTCACGCCATCCATCTTGGGCTGCACGATGCTGCCGTCGCCCTGCTCCAGCAAGATGCATGATATGCCCCGCCAACCCAGGTCTCCTGCCAACGCAAGGCCTACAGGTCCACCGCCGACGACGATGACGTCGGCCGAGAATTCATTGTCGTGTTGCATAGTTTCCGTTCTGTGTTGCTGATTTCTTTATTGCGGCTTGCTTGCGGGCAAGCAAGCTAAGGCACACGGCGAACGCCTTGATCGCCGCGCAAGCACGCTCCGGCAAGCGCCCATAGGCAGGCCCCGCAGCCGGCGTCAAAGGGCTTCTTCTTTCAAATAACGCAACAGGCGCAACATGTTCTCGTCAGATACCGTAAACAGGTCGGACTGCTCTGTGGCCGAAATCTGCAAGGCATGCCATGCAGGCACCGTAAACACATCACCCGCCTGCCAGGCATAGTGCTGCCCGGCCACGACGGCGGTACCCCTGCCCGACTTCACGCTGATGATCTGATTGGCAGTGGTACGCCAGGGCCGGCTGGCGAAGCCCGCGGGAAGACGCTGCAGGGCCAGCGTCATCGAAGGCATGACGGCGGCGCTGTCGAGCACCACGCGTTGCCCATAGCGCCCCTCAGGGTCGGGAATGGCTGCCGCCAACGCCGGCTCCGTCGATTCCCATGGAAACACGAAGGCATGGTCGCGAGTATGACGCTCCGGCCGCTGGTAATCGCCGGGCCAAGGCTCGAAGAACATCGGCTCGAGCAGATGCACGGTAGGCACGTCCAGGAAATCGATCCAGTAGCCGGGGCGGCTTCCTTCATTGCCATGGCCATGCCAGCTCCAGCCGGGGGTAAGCAGCACGTCGCCGGGGCGCATGTCGATGCGAACGCCATCCACTACCGTATAGACGGCCTCGGGGGCGTCCAGCACGAAGCGCAGCGCATGCGGCGTATGGCGATGCGAGCGAGCACGCTCGCCGGGCAAGATCATTTGGTAGGCACAGACCAGGGTGCGCAATGTCGCGTAGTAGTTGCCCGGGTGCGGGTTCACCAGAAAAAGGTTGCGCCGCTCGGCAAGCTCCGTATCGATGAGCCGGCCGGCCGTGTCCAGCCCGGCCTTGGCCGCATCCCAGCGCCAGTGAAAAGGAACGAAATCGGTGCGCGGCTCGACCCACAGCGATGGCTCGGCCTTGTTCCAGCCAGCGCGAAACGACAGGGGTGCCAGCCTGTCGTTCAGCACGGACAAGTCGTCGATAGTAGTAAGCGAATGGGTCGACATCACTCTTTCTCGCCTCCTGGCGCAGTACAGCACGGACGCAGATGCCCGGCCCGACGGCCGGAATGTCCATGGTTCATGATTGCCTCGGGCCGCAAAGCCCGCAGGCTCGGGTCGACCCCGTCCTCAAGGACGGGGCCCGCAATCGGACAGGCAATCACACCCTGCGCGGTATGGCGATATTCCACCCGCCTTCGCCCTGGCTCACGGCCACCGACATGCGTCCCACACCCGGCGTGATATCGATAGTGATTACATCTCCCGGCACCACGGGGCCCACGCCTTCGGCGGTGCCGGTGGCGATTACATCGCCCGGTTCCAGAGTCATTACCGATGAGCACATGGCAATGATTTCCGGCACATCCACGATCATGTCTCGAGTCATTGCGTCCTGGCGCAGCTCATCATTCACCCATAACTGCACGCGCAGTGCGGCAGGATCAGGTATTTCATCGGCAGTGGTGATCCAGGGGCCCAGCGGGGTGAAAGTGTCGTATGACTTGCGAATAGCCCTTTCTTGTTTGCCGCGCACCGTCATATCCAGCAGGCAGCCATAGCCGAATATGTAATCCAGGGCCTGCTCGCGCGGAACGTGGCGGCAGCGGCGCCCGATCACCACGGCAAGCTCGGCTTCATGGTGGACGGCGCGCCCAGGCAGGTCGGGCAATAGCACCGGCTCGCCCGCGCCCGACAGCGAGGACGCGCTCTTGACGAAGAATCCCCCATTTTTCGAAATGGCGGGAGAGGACATTTCCAGCGCATGGGCATGGTAGTTGACTGGAATGGCAATCAACTTATTCGGCCAAGGCACCGGATTTTCCAGCCTGACCGAGTCGATGGCTATGGGCGCGGCAGCCTGGGCCGCGGCCAGCAGGCGTTCACGCTCTTGCTCGTAGCGGTCGATCAGCCTCACTACGCCTATCGGCGGCCAGAATTCCGGGTCAACCCCTGTGAACTCGGTTATGTCCCGGATCGTACCGTCGACCACCAGGCCAATACGGCCACCATTGAAACGCACCAGTTTCAAAACAATTCTCCAATCAGATTCCGGCAGGGCCGGCCGCCCCGCACCCTGTGTCGCGGCAATGCAGAAATCTTATCGACGGAAAGCGAAAAGGAGAATTTCCATATCGAGATAGCAAGTATCTCGGCTTTTTATGTTTTACGTACGTATCACTTGCCCGGCGCAGCGTGCGCTACGGCTATGCGCCAATCTTACCGGTCCGATCAAGGGCGCGAACCCGCAAGGCCCGCGCCGTCACCACCCAGGCCGAGGCGGGCAACGAAAGGCCCCGTATCCCCTCATACCTGCGCACTGTAAAGTCATACCGCGGCATCGCCGCCGCCATTGACACCCGCCCCTGGCTTAGTTTACGTTTGCGGGGATTCCCGCTCGCGCCGCGGCGCCGGAACAGTTGCGCACCGCGACATGGGCCGCCCTCCCCTTGGTTCCGCCGGTACAAGCAACAACAACGGAGACACCCACGAATACGCAAGATACCGCCCCGGACACGGTGCTCGAACTCCGCGACGTCATGGTAGAACTGGGCGGGCAGCAGATCTACGACCACCTGAGCTTCCAGGTATCCCGCGGGGAATTCGTCTGCCTGCTGGGGCCGTCGGGCTGCGGCAAATCGACCAGCCTGCGTGTGATGGGCGGGCTGCTGCCCATAGCCGGCGGCAGCGTGCGCATCATGGACCAGAGCCCTGCCGATGCCTGGTCGAAGCTGGCTTATGTATTCCAATCGCCGCGCCTGGTTTCCTGGCGCAATGCCCTGGAAAACGTCGTGCTCGGCATGGAACTGCGCTTCGGCGCGGGCAGCGCCGCCAGCCGGCGCGACAAGGCCATGGAACTGCTTTCCCTGGTGGGGCTGGCCGCAGACACGCACAAATATCCGTCCATGCTGTCGGGCGGCGAACGCCAGCGGGTCGCCATCGCCCGGGCCCTGGCCGTGGACCCGGAAATCATCTTCATGGACGAGCCCTTCTCGGCCCTGGACCCGAGCACGCGCCGCAAGATGCGCACCGAGATAGAACAGATCTGGCGGCACACGGGCAAGACCATCGTGTTCGTCACCCACGACGTGGACGAGGCCCTGCAATTGGCCGACCGCATCATCCTGCTGGGCCGCAAGCCCTCGTCGGTGCAGGAAAACCTGATGTTGAAGGCTAGCCGGCCGCGCGACCCGGGCGCCGCCGAACTGGCCGCGCACCGCGCGCGCCTGCTGGATACGTATGCTTCCGACGAAGCCGTCGCCGAAACCTGAACCCTGAGCCAAGGAGCCGTCCGTGAACCGCCGCAACATACTGAAGCTGGGAACCCTGGCCCTGCCGGGCCTGATGCTGGCCACGCGCCGGGCCTATGCCCAGGGCGCCAAGAAGAAGATCAGCTACGCCTACCTGCTCGACCCGGCCTACGATGCGGTGGTATGGGCCATCAACAACGGCAAGGTGAAATCCGATCTCATCGACATCGAGGCGCGGTCCCTGGCCATACCGCAGTTGCTGCAGGCCACTGCGTCGAAGCAGTACGACGTGATCATGACCGCGGTGATCGGCTTGCCGGCCGCGGCGTCGCGCGGGCTGGAACTGCGCATCCTGAACACCGCCCTGCAACAGGCCAAGCCGGGGCTGGGCGGCGGCGTCTGGGTCAAGAAGGACAGCCCGCTGCAAAAGCCCCAAGACCTCAAGGGCAAGACGCTGGGTTCCTACAGCCTGCGATCCACCGGCTACACCCAGGTGCGCATCGCTCTGCAGAAAAAATATGGCCTGAACACGGCGCTGGAAGGCGGCGATTTCCGGCAACTGCAGATCCCCGCATCGAACCTGCCGGCGGCGCTGGCGCGCGGCAGCATCGACGCGGCCACGTTGATCCACAGCCAGGCCTACAAGGCCATCCAGTCGGGCCAGTACCGCACCATCGCCGAAACGGCGCGCGACAATATCGAGATGTTCAAGGTGCAGTTCGTCAGCGCCGTGAATGTGTCCTACCCCGAGAAGCTGCAGGCCGACGCGCAGGCCTATATGGAATTCATCCGCATGTTCAAGGCCTCGGTCGATTATGCGTTGAGCCATCGCGACGAGGTATTCAATGCCGTGGCCGCGAAGAGCGGCCTGGACGCCAAATTCTTCGATTGGTGGTTCACCAATGTGGCGAACGTGCCGGGCGATTTCAGGCAAGAGCAGGCCAAGTCCATAGACAAGTTCTACGAGTTGTCGGCCGAGCTGGGCGTGCTGAAGAAAGCGGTTCCCGTCGAGCCGTTCCTGTGGGACAAGCTGCACATCGGCGCATGATGGCCGCAACCGCAAGCCGCTACCCGCATGCCCGCCGCGTCGCGCGGCGCCAGGCCTGAAGCGGCGACATGTCGCGCCGCGCGCTCGCCACCCATCTGTTCACGCTGCTGTTCCTGGCGGCATGGAGCCTGGCGGCGTGGTTCAGCCCCGCCTACCAGATGCCCGGGCCGTGGGCCGTGCTGCAGGGCGCCTGGAAATTCTTGGCGACGCCAAACCTGCTGCTGCAACTGGGCGCGTCGCTCTATCACGTGGCGGCAGCCATCGTGCTGTCCTTCGTCCTGGGCTGCGCGCTGGCGCTGATCCCCTATTATTTTCCCGTCGCGCGCATCGCCGTCCATCGGCGCTTCGGCGCGTTCCTGGGCTCGTTTCCCGGCGTGGGATGGGCGCTGCTGGCCGGGATGTGGTTCGGCATCAATTCCATTTCCGTGATCTTCGCGATCAGCGCCGTGCTGCTGCCGTTCGCGCTGGTCAACCTGAACAGCGGCCTGAACAACCTGGACGCCGAGCTGATGGAAATGGGCCTGAGCTTCACGCGCAGCCGGGCGCGCACCCTGCGGCGCGTCATCCTGCCGCTGCTTTATCCCTACTTGTTCGCCACGCTGCGGCTGATGTTCGGCGTGGCATGGAAGGTGACGCTGGCCGCCGAGCTGTTCGGCGGCAACTCGGGCCTGGGCTATCTCATCAACTTGGCGCGCCAGGACTACGACACCGTGACGATATTCGTGATTATTTTCTTCATCATCGTCTTCGTGTATTGCGCCGAACGCTTCTTCTTCAAACCCATACAGGCCCGCTTCGACGCCTATGCCAAGATCTGAACCCCGTGCCCCCGGCCGCGGCGGGCGGCGCGATCGAGCCGGACGCCTGCTGGGCGAGCTGGTGGTCGTGGCCTTCCTGGCGATATGGTGGGCCACCGCGCGCGGCCTGCCCAGCTTCGTGCTGCCCGGGCCGCTGGCCGTGGCCCACCGGCTGCTGCAGTTGCTGGGCGAGCGCGAGTTTCTTGCCAACGCGCTGGTTTCCACGGTGCGCGTGATCCTGTCGGTGCTGATCGCCTGCGGCCTGGGCGGCCTGCTGGCGCTGGCGGCTCATACCAACCCGGCCTACGACGGCATCATCAACGAGCGCATCAAGCCCTTCCTGAATTCGTTTCCTTCCATAGGCTGGGCGATCCTGGCTTCCATCTGGTTTCCGTCCGGCAATTTCGGCGTGGTGTTCGTGCAGGTGGCGATTCTCACGCCGTTCTGCCTGATCAATATCGACCAGGGCTTTCGCGCGATCGACCAGGAACTGCTGGAAATGGGCCGCAGCTTCACCCGCAGCGCCCCGCGCATCTGGCTGCGCATCCAGTTGCGGCTGCTGATGCCTTTCATCCTGTCGGCCATCCGGATTTCCTACGGCATTGCCTGGAAGATTGCGCTGGTCTCGGAACTGCTGGGCGCGCCCAACGGGTTGGGCTACATGATGCTGCAGGCGCAATCCACCGCCGAGGCCGTGACCTTCCTGGCCGTGTGTTTTTCGATCGTGTTCATCTTCGTGCTGGGCGACCGACTGGTGCTGGTGCCGCTGGAAAGGAAATTCCCGGTGTCCAGGTAGCGCGAGGAGGAACATGCATCGTGCCCCGGCAAGCCGCGCCGCACGCGAGCCTCGCAATGCAGGCCCAGCCATGACGGGACGGGCCACGCATCGCGGCCTAACACACCACTCGAACCTGGCAGCCTGGGTCGGGCCGCTGGGGCGAGGCGGATGGATCGCGGCGCACAGGCCCGGGGCGCCCTTCGGGGGGGTCGGAAAGCATTCGATCGGGAAAGACTTGATTTTGATCGCAGCACTACAGGACGGACAGCACCATGAATGACTCATCCAGGACCACTGATTGTGTGGCCGATACCGCCGAAGGCCCGGTGCGCGGCCGGCTCGCCGAAGGCGTACGCGTCTTCAAGGGCGTGCCCTATGCGCGCCCGATGACAGGCGAACTGCGCTTCCATGATCCGCTGCGGGCCGAGCCGCGCGGCCGCGAGCTCAATGCGCGCAATACAGCGCCCATCGCGCCGCAGGGCCGCTCGCGCCTGGCCTTGGCGATGGGCGACTTCACCTTGCCGCAAAGCGAAGACTGCCTGACACTGGACATCTGCGCCCCCGACTGCGCGCCCGGCGCGCGCAAGCCGGTGATCGCCTGGATCCACGGCGGCGCCTTCACCAGCGGAGCGGGTTCCTTGCCCTGGTACGGCGGCAGCGCCCTGGCGCGCAACGGCGACGTGGTCACCGTAGGCATCAACTACCGGCTCGGGGCGCTGGGCTTTCTGTACCTGCCCGGCCTGAGCGCGGGCAATCTGGGCCTGAAGGACCAAGTGCTGGCGCTGCAATGGATCAAGCAGAACATCCACCATTTCGGCGGCGACCCCGAGAACATCACCGTCATGGGGCAATCGGCGGGCGGCGCATCGATCGCGGCGATGCTGACCATGCCGGAACTGGACGGCCTGTTCCGGCGCGCCATCATGCAAAGCGCATCGATGGGCAGGATGTTCAACGCACCCGACGAATCCGAGCGCCTGGGCCGCGCCTACCTGAAGCTGCTGGATATCCAGCCCGACCGGGCCGCGGAACTGCGCAAGGTGCCGGTAGACCGGCTGCTGCAGGCGCAGCAGGCGCTGGGGGCCGCCGAACGCAAGCTGGCGCAGACCAAGCCACCCTTCTGGCTGGTGCGCGACGGCGCCTATATCCACAGCGAACTGCTGGATACGCTGGGGCCGCAACGCAAGCTCGGCATCGATCTGCTGATCGGCACCACGCGCGAAGAGATGGCGGCTTTCTATCGCCACGACGATGCCGTGCGCAATGCAGGCGCGGATGTCGTCGAGCAATTGTTCCGCGCGGAATTCGGCGACAAGGCGGCGATCTACATGGATGCCTACAAGCGCCGCCGCGCGCTGCCGAACGCCGCGGCGCTGCTTGGCGACATGAATACCGACAAGGTATTCCGCCTCGGGTCACTGGAACTGGCGGGCCTGTTCGGCCGCAAGGGTTTGTCGGCGCATGTCTATCAATTCGACTGGCAATCGCCGGCGGGCTACGAATCGTGCCATTGCCTGGAACTGCCCTTCGTGTTCGGCGACCTGCGTCCCTGGGCCGGCGCGCCGATGCTGGAAGGAATGGACACGCACGAATTCGAGGGCCTGTCGAACGCGATGCAGCAGGCGTGGGCGGCCTTTGCCCACGGCGGCGACCCCGGCCACGCGGGCATACCGCGATGGAAGGCCTATACCGACGAGAACCGCAATGTCATGCACTTCGGCCGCGTGATCGAGCCGCGACGCGCATGGATCGCGCCTGAGCCGGACTAGGGCCTGCTCACGCTAAAAGGGGTGCCGCGCCAGGTGCTGGGTGCTGGGCGCTGGGCGCTGGGTGCCGCGTGCCGCACCGGCGTGAATCGCCAGGCATCGAGGCCAAGCACTAAGGCAACAAGAACATGCACGCGGCGATCAGGGTGGGAATTGCCGCGGCCAGCAGCAGCTTGACGGGAGAAATTGCGCCGTCGGGGAAATAGCGCTTGAGCAGCGCAAAGCCCGCAGGATTGGGGGCATTAGCGATGACGGTCAGGCCGCCTCCGGTCACGGCCCCCGCCACCAGCATGTAGCGCCAGGTTTCGCTAGTGCCGCTGACCAGCGAGCCGAGATAGGTCAGGGCGGCGTTGTCGGTGATCGCCGTCAGCGCCGCCGCCCCCCAGTACAGCACCAGCGGATCGAGAGAAGCCAGCAAGTCCTGCAGCCACCAGCCCTGCTGGCCGCCCAGCACCACCAGGCCCGCCAGGAAAAAGCCCACCATCAGGCCTTCCTTGATCATGAGCGGGTCCTGGTGGCGCTTGTAGGCTTCGGTGTAGCCGATGAAGAACATCAGCAGGCTCAGGAACGTGGCCGGATGATGCGAACTCAGCACCACGCCGGCCAGGAACAGCAGGTGCACGGCCATTACCGCCAGCGGCACCGGCGGGCGCGCACGAGGCGCGGCGGGGCCCGGCACGCCCGGGCTTCCGGGCAGCGCCCGGGCGCAAAGCAGCGTCAGCAGGCCGGCATTGATGAACACGGCAAAGGCCGCGCGCCAGCCGAAATGCATGGCCATATGGGACGTATCCCAGCCGAAGGTGTGCGCCACCATCAACACGGCCGGTGCCGCATAGGCGGTAAGCACGCCGCCGATCGACACGTTGACGAACAGCACGCCCAGCGTCAGGTACTTGAAGCCGAAATGCGGCCCGTGCCGGAAGCAGGTGTCGCGCAGCAACAGGGCCGCCAGGGTCATGGCCGCGGGCTCGGTGATGAACGAGCCGGCCAGCGGCACCAGGGTCAAAGTAAGGAAGAAGATGGCGACTTCGACGCGCAGCGGCAGCACGCGTGCCAGCCCGCGCACCAGCATGTCGACCAGGGCGAGTATGGGGCGGCTGGCGGCCACGACCATGACGGCGAAAACGAATGCGGGCTCGGTGAAGTCGCGCGTGTCCATGTAGGAAACGGCGGTCGCGGTTCCCGACAGGGCCGCCATGGCCGCGAGCAGCACGAACGCCCATACGCCGAATACGACTTCCACTTCCGACAGCAGATGCCAGAGGCCCGCATGGACACCGCCGCGAGCGGCGCGGTGCGCGAATACGGGCACGCAGAAAGTGTGGATGACGGCCACCGCAAACAGCACGGTAGCCGTCAGTTCGATGGCGTCGGGCATGGCAAAGATGATTCCAGAGAATGAGGCGCAGGACCTGGCGGCGCGCCGGCTTGTGCGGCGCCTATTGTCGCATAAGCTTTCAGCACGCAGTCAGAAAACACCGGCATGGAAGGCCTTCCCGTCCTTATGCGGCATCCGGCCTGCGGAAGGCGCATGCCATTCGGGCGGCCGGGCGCCGGCCTAGCCCGAAGCGAGAATGAACTGCGCGCCCTTCTCCGCGATCATGATGGTGGGAGAGTTGGTATTGCCGGAAGTGATGGTCGGCATGATGGAAGCGTCGATCACGCGCAGGCCCTGGATGCCATGGACGCGCAATTCCGGGTCGACCACCGCCTGCTCGTCCACGCCCATCTTGCAAGTGCCCACGGGGTGGAAGATGGTCGTGCCTATGTCGCCCGCGGCGCGCTCGAGTTCGCCTTGTTCTTGCGCCGCCGAGCCCGGCTTGTATTCTTCGGGCCGGTACTTGGCCATGGCCTGCTGGCTCATGATCTTGCGCGTCAGGCGGATGCTGTCGGCCGCCACGCGCCGATCCTGCTCGGTTTGCAAATAGTTGCACAATATCTGCGGCGCGTCGGCCGCGTCGGGACTGGCGATGCGCACATGGCCGCGGCTGGACGGCTGCAGATTGCACACGGACGCGGTAATGGCCGGGAAGGTATGCAGCGCGTCGCCGAACTTGTCCAGCGACAGCGGCTGCACGTGATATTCGAGATTGGCGCGCGCTTGATCGGGGCCGGAACGCGCGAAGGCGCCCAATTGCGAGGGAGCCATGGCCAGCGGCCCGCTTTTTTGCAGCGCGTACTGCAGGCCGATGCGGGCCTTGCCCAGCCACGAACCCACCATGGTGTTCAAGGTCTTGGCGTTATGCACCTTGTAGATCATGCGCAACTGCAGGTGGTCCTGCAGGTTCTCGCCCACGCCCGGCAGGTCGTGCACCACGGGAATGCCCAGCGACTGCAGCAAGGCGCCCGGCCCCACGCCCGACACTTGCAGCAACTGCGTCGAACCTATGGAGCCCGCCGACAATATGGTTTCGGCGCGGGCATGCGCCTGCAACAGCTGGCCATCCTGCAGGAATTCCACGCCGCGGGCGCGGCGCCCTTCAAAGACGATGCGGCGCACCTGCGCGCCGGTGATCACGGTAAGGTTGCTGCGCTGCGCGACCGGATGCAAAAAGGCCTTGGCCGAAGTCCAGCGCACGCCGCGCCGCTGGTTCACTTCGAAATAAGCGCAGCCTTCGTTATCGCCGCGGTTGAAATCGTCCACCGCGGGTATGCCGGCCTGCGCCGCCGCGTCGCGGAAGGAATCCAGCACTTCCCAGGACAGGCGCTGGCGTTCGACCCGCCAGGTGCCCGAGGCGCCATGGAATTCGCTGGTGCCGGCATGGTGGTCTTCGACGCGCTTGAAGACCGGCAGCACGTCTTCCCAGCCCCAGCCGGCATTGCCCCGCGCCGCCCAGCCGTCGTAGTCGGCAGCCTGGCCGCGCATGTAGATCATGCCGTTGATGGCGGAACTGCCGCCCAGCACGCGCCCGCGCGGATAGCCCAGGCTGCGGCCGTTGATGCCGGGATCGGGCTGGGTGCTGTAGCACCAGTCGGTGCGCGGGTTGCCGATGCAGTACAAATAGCCTACGGGAATATGGATCCAGCGCCAGTCGTCGCGTCCGCCGGCTTCGAGCAGCAGCACCTTGGTCGCCGGATTGGCCGACAGCCGGTTGGCCAGCAGGCAGCCGGCCGAGCCGGCCCCTACGATGATGTAGTCGAACTCCAGGTTCGTTGTTTTCGGTGCATGAGTCACCATGCGTGCGCCTCCTCGCCAATATTCTTGTACTGCCGCGGCCCGGGCGCCCGCATTCCTGCGGACATCCGGCGCCCCGCAGCTCATACTGTATCGCAAGCGCGCCCGCATTACCTGACAAGCAGCCGAAACCCGCGGGCTGCGGGCTGCTACTTGATACGTGCTACTTGCGGTTGGCGGCTGGGGATAGGCAATCGGCAATCGGCGGTCGGCGGTCGGCGGTCGGCGGTCGGCGGTCGGCGGTCGGCGGTCCGCAGTTTGCCGCTAGCCGTGCACCACGCCTATGTGTTCCGGGTGGTGGCGGTCAAGCAGCTCGATCAGCCTGGTGGTGGCCGGCATCAGCGAGCCGCGCGGATACGTGATGCCGAGCTGGCGCACCATGGTGGTCTCGCGCAGCTTTACCTCCCGTAGGAGGCCGCGGGTCTTGGGATGCTCCAGCGTCAGGCGCGACAGGAAGCACAGCAGGTCGGTGCTGCCTATGACATCGTGGATGGAAGGCAGCGAATTGGTCTCGATATGCGCATGCGGGCGCGGCAGGTCGTGCGCCATGAACACGTCGTCCAGCCATTTGCGGCTGCCCACCATGGCATTGGGCAGTATCCATTTGTAGTCCGGCAACTGTGCCAGCTTTACCTTGCCGCTGCGAAAAATGGGGTGATGGCGGCCCGCGGCCACCACCACGGTATCGTCGATGAAGGCCTGGTGCCTGAATTCGTCGTCGCCCGTCACCACGCCGACGATCATGTCCAGCTTGTCCTGCCGGATCAGGTCCTTGAGCACATAGTTGGTGTTGATCGTGACTTCCAGCGAAATACCCGGCTCATGGCGCAACACCAGATTGCAGATGATGGGCAGCAGGTAATCGGCGGTGATCGGCCCGCAACCCACGCGCACCTTGCCCACCGAGCCCGCCACGAAATCCCGCATGTCGTTCAGGTAGCGGTCGCTGGCGGCGCGGATCTTGGCCGCACGCGCCTGGAATTCGCGCCCCACCGCCGTCAGTTGCAAGCCCCGGCCCTTGCGCTCGAACAGCGCCGCGCCCACTTCGTTTTCCAGGCGCTGTATGCACTTGGTGAGCGCGGGCTGGCTGCGGCACAGCACCTCGGCCGCCTTGCCCAGGTGCCCGAGCCCCGCGATGGTTTCGAAATAGCGCAGATCGCGCAGCTCGATGTTCATGTCCGTACCTCTGCCCGAAGTGCGTGGCCGGGAGCCGGACCGCAGACGATCACCGCCCCGCGGAACCGGCCGCCTCAAGAAGCATGGCCGCGCGCAGCCCTGCGTCAGTGCAGGTCGCGGCAGGCCTTGGCGCGCCCCTGCAATTCATAACTCAAAGAAATCGATTAATGATAATTATCGAATAGACGTTTATATCATTAATTGGCTTTAATGGCCGGGCTTTGCCATGCGGACCAAGCCCGGCGCGTGTACCAGCGCATCCGGCCAGAACGCCGGACGAGCCGCCGGCAGATACCCGCCGGTCCATTCCTTCGATTTCATTCCTGCCGCCCATGCCACATACCGTCTTCGTCACCGCTCCAACGCTCAGTACCGCAGGACTGGACCTGCTCGCGCAAGCAGGCTGCCGCAGCCTGTTCCTGCCCGCCGGGGGCACGCCGGACGACGTCGAACGCCTGCTGGCAAGCGAGCCCGTGGACGCCGTGATCTCGCGCACGGTGGCGCTTACTGCCGCCGCCATACGCGGCTGCCCGACGCTGAAGATCGTCGTCAAGCATGGCGCGGGGGTCAACAATATAGATGTGCAGGCCTGCAGCGAACGCGGCATTCCGGTCTGCGCGACGCCGGGGGCCAATGCGCGCTCGGTCGCCGAAATGACGGTGGGGCTGATGCTGTGCGCGGCGCGCTCGCTGTGCCGCATGGACGCCGGCATCAAGGCCGGAGGCTGGCCGCGCCTGCAGGACGGGCTGGAACTGCACGGCCGCACACTGGGGCTGGTGGGCTATGGACAGATCGGGCGCAAGGTGGCGCGCATCTGCAGCGCCATGGGCATGCGCGTCGTGGTCTGCGATCCGCAACTGCGGGCTACAGACCTGGAGCCGGGCGTGGAACTGGCGACGGATCTGCAGCACTTGCTGCCACAGGCGCAGGTGCTGAGCCTGCACGCGCCCCTGACGGCGCACACGCGCGGCCTGATCGGAGCCGGGCAACTGGCGCTGCTGCCCGAAGACGCCATTCTGGTCAACACGGCGCGCGGCGAACTGGTCGACGAACCTGCTCTCATCGAAGCCTTGCAGCAGGGCAAGCTGCGCGCGGCCGGCCTGGACACCACGGCCGGCGAGCCCATTGCGCCCGACAGCCCGCTGCTGCGCATGGACAACGTGGTACTCACGCCGCACGTGGGCGGCTCGACCCAGGCCGCGCTGCAGGCCATGGCCGGCGGCGCCGTGGCCCAGGCGCTGGATTTTCTCGATCACGGCCGCCTGCAGCGCGCCAGCACTATCAACTACGACCGCTTGAATCTCGCAACACAGAGGGAATTGAATGTCCAATAACGCTGCTATTGAAGAAGGCGCCGCCGCGGCGCAAGCCGCGTGGCCCCCGGGCTATCGCATCGAGACCATGCCCGCCTTGGTCGGCGACGAGCTGCTGGCCGCCTTCGCCGACGTGCCGGTCGCCGTGGCCGGCGACTGCATGGGCCGCTGCATCGGCGCGCTGGGCCTGCGCGCCTATCACGAGAACGTGCACGCGCACCTGTGCGGCCGCGCTCTGACCGTGCGCGTGCGGCCCGGCGACAACCTGATGATCCACAAGGCCTTCATGATGGCCGCGCCGGGCGATATCATTGTGGTCGATGGCGGCGGCGATACCACGCAAGCCCTGATCGGCGGCCTGATGCGCACCACCGCAATCGCTCGCCGCATCGGCGGCATCGTGGTCAACGGCGCGATCCGCGACCTGGCGGAATGGGCCGACGGGCGCATGCCAGTGTTTGCGCGGGGCCACACGCATCGCGGCCCGAGCAAGGACGGCCCGGGGGAAATCAACATCCCGGTTGCTTGCGCGGGTATGGTGGTACATGCGGGCGACCTGGTCCTGGGCGATGCCGACGGGGTTATCTGCATCCCCGCCGCCGACGTAGCGGCGCTGTTGCCGCGCGTGCGCAAGCATCTCGAGAAAGAGGCGGCGATACGCGCGTCCAACGAACGCGGGACTTCGGACCCCGAGCGTTTCGACGCCGTGCTCAGGGCCAAGGGACTGCCCGTGTAGTTTCCCGCAGTTTCCGGTGCGGCCGCGTCGCGGCCCCGGCTTTGCGCAATCCTTGCGGGAAGCCGCGCCGGGCCGGGCCCAAGCGCCCGGAAGATCGACGATCAGCCATTTGAACCAGGCATTTGATATATACCAAGCACTACCACACCAAGGAGAAAGAGATGATTTCACTACGCAATTTCGCCGCCGCCGCGGCCGTGCTGGCCTGCGGCCTGTCCGCAGTGCCCGCCGCGCAGGCGGCCCAGGCCTATCCGAACCAGCCCATCAAGCTGGTGGTCCCGTTCCCGCCGGGCGGCGGCACCGACACCATGGCGCGCTTCCTGGGCACCACCCTGTCGCAGAAATTCGGCTGGGACATCGTGGTGGAAAACCGCCCGGGCGCCGGCGGCACCGTGGGCATGGGCGTGCTGGCCCGCGCCGAGCCCAACGGCTACACCATGGCCCTGGGCCAGACTTCCAACCTGTCGATCAACCCCTACCTGTACAAGCGCATTTCGTACAACGTCGCCAAGGATTTCGCGCCAGTGGCGTCCGTGGCTTCACAGCCCATGGTGCTGGTGGTGCGCGCCGACCGCCCGTACAAATCGGTGGCTGAGCTGATCAAGTATTTCAAGACCCACAAGGACCAGTTGACGATAGGCAATGCGGGCACCGGCACGGTGGGCGACATCACCGGCCGCTACTTCGCCAAGGAAGCCGGACTGGACGTGCTGCATGTGCCCTACAAGGGCGCTTCGCCGGCCATGACCGACCTGCTGGGCGGGCGCGTCGACGCCTTCTTCGCCTCGGCCCCGGCGGCGCTGCCCCAGTTGAAGAACGACAAGGTGCGCATGCTGGCCATCACCACGCCGCAATCCATACCGCAGTTCCCGGGCGTGCCGCCGCTGGCCGACACCCTGCCGAACTTCGAGGCCGCATCGCGCACCGGCATCCTGGTGCCCGCCGGCACGCCCAAGGACATCATCCAGGAACTGAACACGCACATCAACGAAGCGCTGAAGGACCCGACGCTGCGCAAGAAAATCATGGATGAAGGCAATGTGGTGCTGGGCGGCACGGTGCAGGACTTCGCCGATTCCATCACCAATGATTCCGCCAAGTGGTCGGGCATCATCAAGGATGCGCACCTGACCATAAACAACTGATCAATCCGCGATTCACGGCTATCTTCCCATGAGCAAACCTCTACGCAATATACGGGTGCTGGACCTGACCAATGTGCTGGCCGGCCCCTTCTGCTGTCACCAACTGGCGCTCATGGGCGCGGATGTCATCAAGGTGGAAACCCCCGGCACCGGCGACCTGGCGCGCCAGTTGGGGGCGGACGCCGAACTCAACGGCAAGCTGATGGGCCTGTCTTTCCTGGCGCAGAACGCAGGCAAGCGGTCCATCACGCTCAATCTGAAAAAACCCCAGGGCAAGGAAGCCTTCTTGCGCCTAGTGCAAAGCGCCGACGCGCTGGTCGAGAACTTCCGGCCCGGCGTCATGGACCGCCTGGGGCTGGGCTTCGACGTGCTGGGCAAGCACCAGCCGCGCCTGGTCTATTGCGCCATCTCCGGCTTCGGCCAGGACGGGCCGCTGCGCCAGTTGCCGGCCTACGACCAGATCATCCAGGGCATGTCGGGCACCATGAGCATCACGGGCGATCCCGACACCGCGCCCTATCGCGTGGGCTATCCGGTGGCCGACACCATAGGCGGCATGACGGCGGCCTTCGCCGTGGCCTCGGCGCTGGCCGAAACGCAGCGCACGCAGCCGCGCTTCATCGACGTGTCGATGCTGGAATCGGTAATCGCCACCATGGGCTGGGTGGTGTCCAACTACCTGAATGCCGGCCAGGACCCGCGGCCGCTGGGCAATGAGAATTTCACCGCCAGCCCCTCGGGCACCTTCAAGACGGGCGAGGGGCTGCTGAATATCGCCGCCAACAAGCAGGAACAGTTCGAGGCCTTGTGCGGCGTGCTCGGCTGCCCCGAGCTGGCGCGCGACGAACGCTATGCGCAGCGCCAGGCGCGGCTGCGCAACCGCGCCGAACTGAAGGCCCGCATCGAAGAACTGCTGGCCGCGCGCCCGGCCGCCGAATGGTGGCCGATGCTGACCGACGCCGGCATCCCGGCCGGTCCGGTGTACAGCGTGCCGCAGGCGCTCGACCATCCGCAAATCAGCGGGCGCGGGCTGGTTGCGCATTTCCCGGATGTGCCCGGCGTGGGCCGCGACATCCGCGTGGTGCGCGGCGGCTTCAAGCTCGACGGCGAGGCGCCCGCGGTCGAGGCCCCGCCGCCCACGCTGGGCCGCGACACCCATGCCCTGTTGCAGGAGCTGGGCTACAGCGCCGAAGCAATCCGCGACATGGAAACGAACGGCGTGCTCTGAACTCGCCTCGAGGCCGCAGGAGGGCCCGCACATGAATACTCAGAACCAAGACGACAGCAAGGCCGCGCGCGGCGAACCGGCACGCGGCACGGACGCCGAAGGCGCGGCTTGCGCCCAGTGGTGGCGCACCTCCATCATCGACATGAAGCCGGGCAGCATCCGCTACCGCGGCTACGCGATCGAAGACCTGATCGGCCGCATCGGCTATGCCGACATGGTGTGGCTGATGCTGCGCGGCGAGCTGCCCAGCCGCGCGCAGGGCGCGCTGCTGGACGCGGCGCTGGTCTCGTCGGTGGACCACGGCCCGCAAGCCCCCAGCATCGCCATCTCGCGCATGGCGGCCACTTGCGGCGTGGGCCTGAACAATGCCATGGGCTCGGCGGTGAATGTGCTGGGCGATGTGCACGGCGGCGCCGGCGAACAGGCCGTGGCGCTGTACCACGACATCGAGGCGCGCATGGACGCAGGCCTGGGCGAGGCCGAAGCCGTGGACCAGGCGCTGGCCGCCTTTGCCGAAGAGCACGGCAAATACATATCGGGCTTCGGTCACCGCTTCCATCCGCTGGACCCCCGCGCGCCGCGCCTGCTGGAACTGGTGGACGAGGCCGCGGCGCAAGGCGTGGTCAGCGGCCGCTACGCCGCCATCGGGCGCGCGGTGCAGCGGCGGCTGAGCGAACGCAAGGGCAAGCCCATACCCATGAACATCGACGGCGCCTCGGCCGTGGTCTATGCCGAACTGGGCTTTCCCGCGCCGCTGGCGCGCGGCATCTTCTGCCTGTCGCGCTCGCTGGGCATCCTGGCGCACGCCTGGGAACAAAGCCAGCAGGGCGGCCGCAACAAGGGCCCGATACCCCGGCAATACCTGCCCGCCTACGAAGGCCCCGCGCCGCGCGAAGTGCCGCAGCGCTGACCAGCCCACAAGGCATGTTCGCCCCCGAGCACGCCTTGTATGCTCAGGTACGACATCGGGCCGCCTTCGTCGGCGCCGTGCCTGTGCGTCTCGTCCGGCGCGAGCCACACCACATCGCCCGCCCTGGCGTAGAACACGCCGCCGCCTTCGCGCTGGACTCGGCATACGCCGGACAAGATATACAGGATCTGCCCCAGCGGATGGCTGTGCCATTGCGACCATACCCCGGCGCCGTAATGCGCCTTCATCGCCGTGTTCTCGCCGTCCGCGCCGGACGCCAGGAACATCTGGGTTTCCAGGCGCCCGGTCGACGCCTCGGGCCGGGCCGGCACGCTGAGCACGTCCTCGTCTAGCACCACCGTCAGGTGCCGAGGCAACATCGTCAGGTCGTTCATGGTCAGGCCTCCGACAGCAATTGAGCCAGGCCCTTGCCGAAGGACCATTCGTCGCGCTGCGAGCTGGATATCACCACCATGATGTCGTCCGGCCTGATGCCCGGACGCACAGCCAGGCGATCGGCCAGCGTGCGATAGAAGCGCAGCTTGGTCTGCGTCGAGCGCGGCCTGCCGGTCGCCAGCATGATGAAGACAGCGTCGGCACTGCGGTCGACATCCATGTAGTGGGGGTCGAACACCATCTCGTCGGGATCGTGCTGGTGTATCAACTGGAACATATCGTCCTGCGGCACTTCGAACGACTCGACCAGCGCGGCGTGCAGCTCTTCGCTGAGCGCCCGCAGGTACTCGCGGGACTTGCCGCGCGCCAGGGAAATTCGAGCTAGAGGCATGGTGGACTCCTGTACGGAAATGATTGATGTGGGAATCTTAGGCGCCTATACTATTCAAATAAATCAAATTGTTTTAGACAAATAGTTCGATTTTTTGGAACTGAAATGGCCGCTCATAATCTGGACATCAATGCCCTGCGCACCTTCGAGACCGGCGTGGCGCTGGGCACTTTCGCCAAGGCGTCCGACCGCGTGGGCCGCTCGCCGGCAGCGGTCAGCGCGCAGCTCAAGAAGCTCGAGCAGCAGGCCGGCGTGGATCTCTTCCGCAAGTCGGGGCGCGGGCTGGCCCTGACCGAGGCCGGCGAAACCCTGCTCAGCTATGCGCGCCAGATCCTGGCCGCCAACGACGCCGCGCTGACCGCCATCCACGGCATGCAGGCGCACGGCAAGGTGTGCCTGGGGCTGCAGGAAGACTTGGGAGAATGGGTGCTTACCGACGTCCTGGGCCGCTTTGCGCGCGCCCACAAGGGCATGCGCATCGAAACCCGGGTCTGCCGCAATGCCGAACTGATGGATCGCATCGCCCGCGACGAACTGGACCTGGCCGTAGTCTGGGGCAATGGCGGCGGCGCGCCCTGGCGCGAAACCCTGGCGCGGTTGCCCATGGTGTGGATAGGCGGCCTGGATGCCGCGCCGCAGGGCCGTGGGGCCACGGCCGGCGCGGGCTCCGCCGACGACGCGTCTCCGTTCCAGTTGGTGACGTTCGAGGGCACCTGCCTGTTCAAGACGGCCGCCCAGCAGGCGCTGAACCAGGCCAATATCACCTGGGATATTTCCTTCACCAGCTCCAGCCTCAATGGCCTGCTCGCGGCAGTCGCCGCGGGCCTGGGCGTGACCATACGCACGCCCATCGGCCTGCCGCCCCGCGTGGCGGCGCTGGCGCCCTCGGCCGGCGGGCTGCCGAGCCTGCCCGATGTGGACCTGACCATGATCAGCTCGCGGGCCGAGCACTCTCCGGCCGTCGCCTTCCTGGCCGATGCTTTGCGCACCGCGATTCATCACCGCCTGCCGCATTGAGCCTGGCTTCCGGCATCTTCCACGCAGGCTTCTTCCCGCGTAGAACTCTTCCGCATAGACCTTTTCTGCATCAAACGCAGGAGCGCGGCATGCGTCGGCATGCCGGATGCAGAAGCTCGCAGAGTTGGTAGGCAGAAGGGGGTAAGGCACGCGGCGCGCCCAGGCCGCCCGCCAAGCACAGCGGCGCGAGCAAGGATAGCGGCACAGTGAAAGACCCGGGCGCGGATGCAGATGCAGATGCAGATGCGGAGCGGACGCGGATACGTACGCGCGCAGCACCGCGCCCGGCCGGGCCGGCGCAATCAGGCGAGCAAGGTACCGCTCAGCGCCGCGACGATCATCAGCACGCCCACCCAGATATTGGCGCGGAACAGCATGAAGCTGCGGTCGGGGCGCTTCAGGCTGAACAGCAGCATCTGCCAGAGGAAATGTGCGGCGATGACCGCCATCACGAGGTAATAGCCCCAGGCCATGTGCAAGGCCACGCCGGCATATAGCCATAGCACCATAGTGACGATGTAGAAGCCGCTGATCCACGCCTTGCCGTTTTCGGCGAAGCGCATGGCCGTGGAATGCAGGCCCAGCTCCAGGTCGTCGCGCACATCGACATAGGCGTAGATGGAGTCGTAGCCTACCTGCCAGAGCACGGCGCCCACCCACATGGCGATGCCGGCCAGCGGCACCATGTCGCGCGTGTCGGACCAGGCCATCAGCATGCCCCAGTTGAAGGCAATGCCCAGCACCACCTGCGGCCAATAGGTGAAGCGCTTGCACAGCGGATACACCACCACGAAGGGCAGCAGCAGCAGCGCCAGCCAGCGGCTGTAGGCATTGATCGCAAACAGCAGCAAGGCGCACACCACCAATTGGCCGAACAGGAAATACAAGGCCTGCCTGAGGCTGAGCTGGCCGCTGGTCAGCGGCCGGAAGCGTGTGCGCTCGACCTTGCGGTCGAAATCGCGGTCGAAGATATCGTTGATGGTGCAGCCTATGCCGCGCATCAGCAGCGCACCCAGCGAGAAAATGCACAGGCGCCACAGCGTGGGCCAGCCGCCCGCCGCCTGCACCAGCGCGGCCAGGCACGGTAGCAGCGTCAGCCACGTGCCCACCGGGCGGTCGAGCCGGCACAGCCGCGCGTACGGCCCCCAGGAACGCGGCAGCCAGCGCTCGACCCAATCATCGGGCCGCATGTCGGACAAGTCGGGGATGGAGGACGAAGACTCGGGGGCTATGCTCAAGGTACTGCGCTCACTACTGAGATTAAACGGATCAGGGCCTGTTCACACTAAAAGGAGTGCCGCACTGGCGGAGAGAAGCCCGCCAGGCTAGGCGCGGGCGAGGCCGCCCCACACAACGAGTCCGCAACGACGCAGGCGGGCTTCTGTCCGCCAGCCCGCTGGGTGGCCACAAAACAGCCCGCCCCTCGGCGTTGCTCATGCTCGCCGTGGAACCACCACGGCTGCGCTTCGCGCCTTGATGGACAGGCTGTTTTGTGGCCATGCGGTACCCCTTTTAAGGTGAACAGGCCCTAGACCGCCAGCCCGAGCACAGGATATCCGGAAAAGCCCCGGCCCGCCGAATCAGCCGGCAAAACCGGCTGGACCGATATCAGCTCTGGCGGATCAACTCGCCCAGCACCGCGATACCCGAACGGATCTTGTCTTCGGGCACCGTGACGAAGCTCAGCCGCATCGTGTTCGGGCGCACCTCGTCAGTATAAAACGGCGCGCCCGGCACGAACGCCACATTGCGCTGTACGGCGCGCGCCAGCAGCTCGCTGCTGTCGATGTGCTCGGGCAGCGTGACCCAGATGAACATGCCGCCCTCGGGGCGCGTCCAACTGGCGGTGGCCGGGAAATGCTCGGCCATCGCGTCCAGCATGTAGCCGCACTGCTTGCGATACAGCTCGCGCACGCTGGGCAGGTGCGTATCGAGGAAGCCGCTCTTGACGGTTTCGTAGACGGCCATCTGGGTCAGCGTGGCGGTGTGCAGATCGGTGGCCTGCTTGATCTGCACCAGCTTCGAAATGATTTCGCGCGGGGCCGCGATATAGCCCAGGCGCAGGCCGGGCGCCAGCACTTTGGAAAACGTGCCCAGGCGGATCACGGTCGCGCCCACCGCACGGCCCAGGCCGAGCAGGCCGGGCAGCGCCTCGCCCGCATAGCGCAGGTCGCCGTAGGGATCGTCTTCGATGATGGGCAGGCCCACCGCCGCGCAGCGTTCGACCAGTTCCTGGCGGCGCGCCAGGTTCATGGTCAGGCCGGTGGGGTTCTGGAAGTTGGGCAGTGCATAGATGAAGCGCGCGTCGCGCACACGCTCGTCCGTCAGCCCTTGCGGCACCAGGCCGCCTTCATCAGTGGGCACCGACACATAGGCAGGGTCGAACAGCGAGAACGATTGCAGCGCGCCCAGATAGCTGGGGGCCTCGACCAGCACCTTGCTGCCCGGGTCGATGAACAGCTTGCCCAGCATGTCCAGCGCCTGCTGCGAACCCGAGACGATCAGCACTTCGTCGGGCGAAATATCGTGCGCGCCGACGCGCTTCAGGTCTTCGGCAACCCAGGCCCGCAAGGGCGCGTAGCCTTCGGTCGGCCCGTATTGCAGGGCCACGCGGCCCTGCTGGCTGAGCACGCGGTCATAGGCGGCCTGGACGACTTCTACCGGAAACCCCTGCGGCGCCGGCAGCCCGCCGGCAAAGGAAATAATCTCGGGCCTTTCAGTGACCTTGAGAATCTCGCGTATGGCCGAACTGTTGATGTTGCGGGCGCGCTGCGAGAAGGTATAGCGGGAGGGCGGCAGGGGGGCATTCATGAGTCTGGGATATCCGGAAAGAGCACAAAGAACGTATGGGAAGAAAACGTGTTTGCGGTGTAAAGACTGGCGATACGCGCGCTCGGGATGCGGGGATTGCAGCAAGTACTGCGCCTGACGCAAGCTACGGCGAGTCGCCGTGGCCCTGCGGCAAGCCGGCAGCGGGCTGCGCGCATCACTTCATGCGTATCAATTAAATATGCCGTGCATCAGCACGGCGCAACGGAATTACGAATACAAGGCGAACAGGCGCGGCTAGCGCCCGGCTGCATGGACAGGCCGCGGGTATGGCCGTGGGGAAGGCAGGCGGCGGGTATGCCGCGGGCGGATTCCCGGCCGGCCGTATGGGCCGCCAGGCGCGTAGCGGCCACATCGCCGTGTACCGCTCGCTATTCCCTTTTCACGCAGTGAATCCGTTAGATTACTGCAAGTTTCAAGAATTTGCTGGCAGATCACCGCCCACGACGCCCGAAAGACCGACGATCAGCCCGCTTCGGCCAGCAAACTTTCGTAGGGAATGCGTAATTCGTCGTGCAGCCGCCTTATCATGCGCAGCGTCAAGGGGCGCTTCCCGTTCAGGATTTCGGATACCCGTCCGCTGGGGCCGATTAGAGGTTCCAGATCGCGCGGAGTGAGGCCCTGCTGGTCCATTCTGAACTTGATAGCCTCAACGGGATCGGCAGGGCCTATCGGGTAGTGTTGGTTTTCATAGGCCTCGATCAATGCAACCAGAACATCCCTCAAATCCGCGTCGGGAGTACCTTCTTCGGCCATGAACACAGTCTCGAGACGATGAAATGCTTGCTGTAAGTCGGCATCGTTGCGGATGGGATTAATATTCATTGACGGTCTCCACATCGATCAAATCGTATTCAGTGTGCGTACCAAGAAATTTGACCCAGGCAATTTGCGCCTGATAATGCATTTGCACCACTAGGCGATATTTGTTCCCGCCTATATTGAATACAACCCTGTTGTTGCCACATATGCTTGCGCTACGGTATTGGTTCTTGATTTCCTGAGGGGATCGCCAACTAGCCGCAAGCGTTTCGTCATGCCAGCTTTCGAGCGGCCCTTGGGCGTCTTTATGCCCCGGCTGCTCCCAGAATTTTCTCAGGGTGCGTTTCGCGATTATCCTCACATCGCCACCAATCCTCCCAAATTGGGAGAATTATACTAAGCCTCGACCACTTTATTCAATCCTGGGAAATACGCTGCCATAAACACGCCGCCCATACGCGCGACACGCTATTCCGGTACCGCCGTCACAATAGGATCGTCCAGCAGCGCGTAGCGCTTCGAGTCGGGCAGCTCGTAGTGCCACCACTCGGTGGCGATGGAGCGGAAGCCCGCCTGCAGCATGATGCCGAGCAACAGGCTGCGGTTGCGCTGCACTTGCTGCGGCAGATCGTCGCGGTCGTGGTGCGAGCGGTCTTCCATGGCGTCGAACCCGGTGCCCATGTCCAGCGGCACACCGTTTGCGTCGACCAGCGTGACATCCACGGCGATGCCGCGCGTGTGGTTCGAGCCTTGGCTGGCGTCGGCGATGTAGCGCGGATCGGGACATAGCGCCCAGAATATCTGTTGGGCGCGCGGCGGACGGTAGGCGTCGAAGATCTTCAGCCGACAACCCGCGCGATTCGCGGCCCGCGCCGCCCGCAACAGGCACGCGGCCGCCTGCGGGCGCAAGGCGCAGCGCGCCTGCGCGTATACCGGCCGGCCGGCGAGGTTATTGGCCGTGGCATAGACGAGATCTATGTCCACGAGATACTGCTCGGGCGTGATTTCCACCAGTTCGCTGGGATCCGCCTGCACCATCAGGTTCTACGCCGCCGATGGCGCTCGCGCCTGATCAGGTACACCAAGCTGCACAGCAAGACCAGGGAACAGACCGCCCCCAGGCCTATAAACGACTCGATGATAGTAGTCGTAGTCATGGCCGCCTCCTTGTGGAATACCCCAGTAAGGGCCATACCCCAATTAGACTGCTTCCGGAGCGATCTTTCCAGTCCCCGCCGCGAACGAACGGCCGGCGCAGAGATGGTCGGCAACTCAGTCGATCGTCGTGTCTTGAGAGGAGCCGCCGAAAAACCGGCGAGCGTCCGCCGCGATTTCCGGCAACTGGCCAAATTCGGTAGTCAGCGCGGCTGAAACCTGCCAATCCTCTACCGCGCCTTGCACACCGTGAAAGCAGACCTGGAAATTGACCTCTCCGAGCGGGGAGCAACTGGCGCAGAGCGAGAAATCCCCGTCTATCGATTCCCAGCGTTCATCGCCGCTCCAGGGACGCTCGTACACAGCCAGCCGCAAGAACAGCTCGGCCAGGGCGCTTGTGTCTGGGCCCGCCCAGACTGCATGCGTCGCCTGCACGGAGGAACCCTTGAGTTCGACGGTGAAATAGTCGGCATGGGCCGAGAGAAACACCAACTCCCGGTCCGAAGAGTTTGATCTTATCGAGAACAGAACGAGGCTCCTGTCGCGCCCGGCGCCAACTGCAAGCGGCGGCCGGAACATGAAGACATTCTAGCCTGCGCGGTGTGCATGGCTACCCGTCTTCGTCACTGGGCATCAGCGCTTGGTCGCTGCGGCATAGACCGCATTGCGTTCGCGCTTGCCAATAGCGACAACAACTACGACGACGTCTGCGTCGCGCACCTCATAAACCAGCCGATAGCCCCTGGATTTCAGCTTGATTTTGTAGCGATCGGCGTGGCCAGACAGCTTGGCAGCCGGCACGCGTGGGTCTTGCACACGTTCAGCAAGCTTTTTCTTGAATTGTTCGCGCAGCGTACTGTCGAGCTTGTACCACTCTTTCAAGGCCTCGTCTTTGAACTTCAGCCTATAGGTCATCCAGCGAAACCTCGATTTCCGCCTGGCCTTGGCGGGCATCGGCGATAGCGTTCAGTTCGAGGTCTTCCAGACGGTTCAGCAGGGCTTCATAGGCCTTTGCGGGGACGCAATAGAACGCGGGCTCGTTGCGGTTGAGAATGGCTACAGGCGCCCCTTCGCCCGCTGCCACAGTTCCCATGGGATTGCGCTTGAGTTCAGAAACGCTGGCCGTCGTTTCTGCGAGAACGGTGTGAGCCATGTAGAGCTGCCCCATGAAGCATTATTATGAGTTCTCATAATAGCACTTTTAAGAGTGCTTTTAAAAGTGCAAAATCGTTTAGAAGAGACAGGAATAGGCCCTTAATGCCACTCGCGATTGCGGAAGCAGAACTTATTGTCACGGCAGAATTTTATTGTCAGCGACCAGGGCATGGCGGCAGCTCGACGATTGCCAACTCCAGGCAATTCATGAATAATAATTGTATATACAAAAGCGCCGCCTGCATCCGCAGCAACACGACATGGGGCTGCACCGCCGGACGGTGGCACGAATCCTGTGCAGCGCGTGTCCTGTGCAGCACGGGCTTTATGCAGCATTGGCCCTATGCGGCGCAAGCCCGGGACGCGATGCCGCCGCGACGGATAATCATCGAGACAAGCTCATGACAGACCGGCCACAAGTCCAAGCCTCCAGCACGCACGCGCGGCCGACCCGCGCAGCCGGCGCCCGCACAGCGAAGCGTCCGGACGCCGGCAGGCGCGCCGACCCCGGACGAGCTGCGGGAAACGCAGGCCCGAGCGAGGCCGCCCCATGAGCACCCACATGTCGCTCTGGACCCATGCGCGGCTCGCGCCCGCCGCGGATCCGAAGCATGTCATCGACGATGCCGTCATCGCGGTGCGCGACGACACGGTGGAATGGTGCGGGCCGGCGCGGGATCTGCCCGCCGCCTGGCGCGATGTGCGCGACCGGCGCGACCTGGCGGGTGCGCTGGTCACGCCGGGGCTGGTCGATTGCCACACCCACCTGGTGTATGGCGGCAATCGCGCCGAGGAATTCGCGCAGCGGCTGGCGGGCGCCAGCTACGAAGAGATCGCGCGCAGCGGCGGCGGGATTGTTTCGACGGTGCGCGCCACGCGCGCCGCGAGCGAAGAAGAGCTCTACGAAAGCGCATTGCGCCGGCTGGACGCTTTGCGCGGCGAAGGCGTGACGGCGGTGGAAATCAAGTCCGGCTATGGCCTGGACCTGGAAACCGAGCGCAAGATGCTGCGTGTGGCGCGGCGCCTGGGCGAGACGCGGCCGGTGACCGTCAGCACGACTTTCCTGGGCGCACATGCCCTGCCGCCGGAATACGCGGGCCGGCCCGACGAATACATAGACCTGGTCTGCGGCGTGATGCTGCCGGCGCTGGCACGCGAGGGGCTGGTCGACGCGGTGGATGTGTTCTGCGAAAACATAGGCTTCGACTTGGCGCAGTCCGGGCGCGTGCTGCAGGCGGCGCGCCAGCTGGGGCTGCCGGTCAAGATACATGCCGAGCAGCTCTCGTTGATGGGTGGCAGCGCTATGGCCGCAAGCCACGGCGCGCTGTCTGCCGACCACCTGGAATACCTGGACGAGGCCGGGGTGCGGGCGCTGCGCGATGCGGGCACGGTGGCCGTGCTGCTGCCAGGCGCGTATTACTTCATCCGCGAGACGCAGTTGCCGCCGCTGGACCTGCTGCGCCGGCACGGCGTGCCGGTCGCGATCGCCACCGACAGCAATCCGGGCACCTCGCCGACCACCTCGCTATTGCTGATGCTGAACATGGCGTGCACGCTGTTTCGCATGACGGTCGGCGAGGCGCTGGCCGGGGTGACGACGCATGCCGCACGCGCTCTGGGCCATGCCCGGGTGCGCGGGCGGATAGAGCCGGGCGCACCGGCCGACTTCGTGGCCTGGAATGTGGACACGCTGGCCGAGCTGGCCTACTGGAGCGGCCTGGACCGCTGCCGCCTGGTGGTGCGCCACGGCAAGATGGCCCTGGACAGGCGGAGGCGCGCGGCATGAGCACGACCCAGCGGCCGGCCGCAAGGCGAACCGTCATCCCGGACGAGGATGCTGCGCAGCCGCGGGAGACATGCGCGTGAATACAGCCGCGTCTTTCGCCATGGGGTCGCTGTATGCGCCCCACGCGCGCCTGCAGGGCCGCTGGGAACCCGACGTACTGTTGCAGTGGGACGCGCAGGGCACGCTGACGACAGTGCGCAGCCGTGTGTCGGCCGCAGAAATTTCCAACCTGCCGGGGCTCCAGCGCGCCCGCGGGCCAGTGCTGGCAGGCATGCCGAACCTGCATTCGCACGCCTTCCAGGCGGCGATGGCCGGGCTGACCGAATATCGCGCCCAGGCCGCCGACAGTTTCTGGAGCTGGCGCGACCTGATGTATCGCTATGCGGCGCGCCTGTCGCCCGAGAGCATCGGCGCCATCGCGCGCTGGCTGTACATAGAGATGCTCAAGGCGGGCTATACCTCGGTGTGCGAATTCCATTACGTGCATCATGCCGCGGACGGCACGCCCTACGCGCGCCCGGCCGAGCTGGCGGCGCGCGTCGCCGCGGCGGCCGAAGCGTCGGGGCTGGGCCTGACGATGCTGCCCGTGCTGTATCAGTACAGCGGCTTCGGCAAGCAGGCGCCGCGCGCCGGCCAGCGGCGCTTCATCAATACGCCCGAAGGCCTGCTGGCGCTGCTGGACGGCCTGCGCGCCGAATATCCCGAGACGCCGCAGCGCCGCTACGGCGTGGCGCCGCATTCGCTGCGGGCGGTCGACGCCGGCGGCCTGGCGGCGCTGCTACAGGGCCTGGACCAGGTCTTGCCTGGAGCCCTTGGGGCAGATGCGTCCAAGGCTAGCGGCGGCGTGCCCAATACCTCTGCGCCAGGTGCCTCGCGATCAGGCGCATCCTGGCCAGGCGCTGTAGCGCTGGGCGCCTCCGCCGCAAATGCGTCCGGGCAGGAAGCGCCCATGCCGAGAGCCCCTATGCCGGGCGCCCCTACGCCGGGTGCCCCCATACACATACATGTCGCGGAGCAGATCGGCGAAGTGCAAGCCTGCCTGGACAGCCTGGGCGCGCGGCCGGTGCAATGGCTGCTGGACAATTTCCCGGTGGATCGGCGCTGGTGCCTGGTGCATGCCACGCACATGGACGGCGCGGAAATCCCTGCGCTGGCGGCCAGCGGCGCGGCGGCCGGGCTGTGCCCGACCACCGAAGCCAACCTGGGAGACGGCATTTTTCCCGCTGCGCCGTACCTGGAGGCCGGCGGGATTTTCGGCATAGGGTCGGACAGCCATATCGCCGTGGACTGGCGCTCGGAGCTGCGGCTGCTCGAATACGGGCAGCGGCTGCTGCGCCATGAACGCAATGTGCTGGCCGGCTCTGGACAGCCTTGGGTCGCCGACCGGCTGTTCGATGCCGCCGCCGCGGGCGGCGCGCAGGCTGGCGGCCGCGCCACGGGCTGGCTGGCGCCCGGGCGGCGCGCCGATTTCATGGTGCTGGACGCGAATCACCCCGCACTGGCGGGCCGGCCGCCGCAGGCGTGGCTGTCGGGCGTGGTGTTCGGCGAGACGGGCGGCACGCCGATACGCGATGTGTATGTGGGCGGCGTGCAGCGAGTGGCCGAGGGCCGGCATGCCGACGAAGAACGGGCCCGCGCGGACTATCTATGCGCCCTGAATGAATTACTTGGCTGACTCGGATGTTCGACTGATCCAGATGTTCAAACTTGATACCTGCGCTGACCATACAGACTCGACTATCCGCGCCGACAGCGGCCGGCTGTGGCCGCGACGCGGGCCCGGCCCGGAGGGCGTATCCATCCGGATTCAAGGCCATGGATCAACCGGACATGGCACTGGACGAACTACTGCAACAAGGAACCCGATATGAGCGACATCGAGCAAGACCCTGTGTACACCTTGAGCCAGGGGTCGATTCCCCTGCTGGTATCGATTCCCCACATGGGCACGGAAATCCCGCCCGATATCGCCGCATCCATGACGCCGGTGGCCAGCCACTACGACGATACCGACTGGCACCTGGACCGCCTGTATTCCTTTGTGCGCGACATGGGCGCCTCGGTGCTGCAGCCGCGCTATTCACGCTATGTGATCGACCTGAACCGGCCGCCGGATGGCGCCAACCTGTATCCGGGCCAGGACACCACGGGCCTGCTGCCCGTCGATACCTTCGACAAGGAAGCGCTCTATCCCGACGGCAGGCTGCCGGACGAGGCGGAACAGCAACGGCGCCTGGGCCTGTACTGGAAGCCGTATCACGCCGCCATCGCGGCCGAACTGGCGCGGCTGCGGCGCGAACATGGCCGGGTGCTGCTATGGGAAGCGCATTCGATACGCTCGCGCGTGCCGCGCTTTTTCGAGGGACGCTTGCCGGACTTCAACTTCGGCACGGCGCGCGACGCCAGCACGCCGCCCGGGCTGGGCCAGGCGCTGGCCGATCTGGTGGAGCGCGATGGCCGCTACACGGCGGTGGCCAACGGCCGCTTCACCGGCGGCTATATCACGCGGCACTATGGGCAGCCGGCCGAGGGCGTGTACGCGGTGCAACTGGAACAATCGCAGATCACCTACATGCAGGAAAGCCGGCCCTATCCCTACCTGCCCGAACTCGCCGACCCCGCGGCCGTCGTGGTGCGGCAGGCGGTGGAACTGGCGATGGAGTGGCTGAACAAGGCTTGATCATTTGCCCCGCTCGGCGGGCGGGCGGCCTCTGTCCCATGAAGCATGCCGCCGCGACACAAGCATCTGGCACAGCCCCGCTCTGGCGTAGCTCCGCGCGGGACCGAGCCCGCCCGGCGCCGGGCTGCGCAGCGGTAAAAACGAGCTCCCGACTCCCGCGATACAAACCAAGCCGGACGTACAGTTCCGGCGCGATGCCTGGCCGGTCGCCGCTTATCGGCTTATCGGCTTATCGACAAGCAGCATGCCGCCAACTACGCCTCAATGCTCCAGCAGCTCTTCCTGCCCGGCCAGCAGCGACTGGTCCAGCACCCGCTCGGTCATGAGCTGGATGTCGCGGGCCAATAGACGGTCTTCCTGATAGAAGGGAATCTCGGCGCGTATGCGGCGATGCACCGATTGCAGCGCGGTCGAGGTCTGCAGCGGCGCGTGGAAATCGATGCCCTGCGCGGCGCAAAGAAATTCGATGGCGAGGATGGTCGCGGTGTTGCGCGCCATTTCGTCGAGCCGCCGGCCGGCGAAGGTGGCCATGCTGACGTGATCTTCCTGGTTGGCCGAAGTCGGCAGGCTGTCGACGCTGGCGGGATGCGCCAGCGATTTGTTCTCGGAGGCCAGCGCGGCGGCAGTGACGTGAGCAATCATGAAGCCCGAATTCAAGCCGGCCGAGGGCACCAGGAAAGGCGGCAGGCCCGAAATGCTGGCATCGATCAGCAGCGCCACGCGGCGCTCGGCCAGCGCACCGGTCTCGGCGATCGCCAGAGCCAGCGTGTCGGCCGCGAAGGCCACCGGCTCGGCGTGGAAATTGCCGCCCGAGATCACCTGGTCGGGCCGGCCGTCCGCGCCGGGGAAGATCAACGGGTTGTCGGTCACGGCATTGGCCTCGATCAGCAAGGTTCCGGCGGCCTGCCGCTGCAGGTCGTGCACCGCCCCCATCACCTGCGGCTGGCAGCGCAGGCTGTACGGGTCCTGCACCTTGTTGTCGTTGAAGACGTGCGACTGGCGGATGGCGCTGCCCGCCAGCAGGCGCCGGTACAGGCCGGCGGCGCGGATCTGCCCGGGCTGGCCGCGGATCTCGTGCACTCGCGGATCGAAGGGCGCGTCGCTGCCCTTGGCCGCGTCCACGCTCATCGCGCCGGCCAGCACCGCGTTGCCGAACAATATCTGCGCGAGGAACAGGCCGTGCAGCGCCAGGGCCGTGGACACCTGCGTGCCGTTGATCAGCGCCAGCCCTTCCTTGGCGGCCAGCGCCACGGGCCTGATGCCGGCCTCGCGCAGCACATCGGCGGCCGGCATCAGGCGCCCGCGCCAGCGCGCCTGCCCCTCGCCCATCAAGGCCAGCGTCATGTGCGCCAGCGGCGCGAGATCGCCCGAAGCGCCCACCGAGCCTTTGGCGGGGATGTGCGGCAAGACCCCGGCGTTGTACATATCCAGCAGGGTAGCCACGGCCTCGGGGCGGATGCCGGAGTAGCCGCGCGCCAGGCTGCCGATCTTCAGCGCCATGACCAGGCGCACGATGGCCTCGGGCAGCGGCTCGCCCACGCCCACGGAATGCGACAGGATCAGGTTCTTTTGCAGGCGTTCCAGGTCGACGTCCGGAATGCGCGTCTGGGCCAGCTTGCCGAAGCCTGTGTTGATGCCGTAGGCGGCGTCTCCACAGGCGATGATGCGTCCGACGACGTCCGCCGAGGCGCGCATGGCCTCGACCGCGCCGTCGGCCAGCGCCAGGCTCACTTCGCCGCGCCAGATGCGGCGTATCTCGTCCAGGCCCAGCGCACCGGGCCGGATTTGCAGTGTGGGTTTGCTCATGCTGTTGTCTGTGTGGTCTGCCATTTCCTGCGGATTCGCGACTTCTTACGGATTCGCGATCGACGGCCGGCAAGCCGGCAATCGACGCGACAAACGTACCCAAAGAGCAAAGCGCGAGCCGGCGGCAATGGGCACCAGGCCGAAGCCCGGCCGCAGCGCAGGTTCGAGGCGCTTGCCGCGATGGCTGCCAAACCCGCTCACCCTATCATCGGCAACTTCAGGCCGTAGCGCCGCGCGGTCTCGATCGCCAGCTCGTAGCCGGCATCGGCGTGGCGCATGACGCCGCTGGCGCAATCGTTGACCAGCACGCGCGCCAGGCGCGCGCGCGCGGCGTCGCTGCCGTCGGCCACGATCACCATGCCGGCGTGCTGGCTGTAGCCCATGCCCACGCCACCGCCATGATGGAACGATACCCAGCTGGCGCCGCCGGCGGTGTTCAGCAGCGCGTTGAGCAGCGGCCAGTCGGACACCGCATCGGTGCCGTCGCGCATGGCCTCGGTCTCGCGGTTGGGGCTGGCCACCGAACCGGTATCGAGATGGTCGCGGCCTATGACGATGGGGCCCTTCAGTTCGCCGCTGCGCACCATCTCGTTGAAGGCCAGTCCGGCCGCGTCGCGCTCGCCCAGGCCCAGCCAGCAGATGCGCGCCGGCAAGCCCTGGAACGCGATGCGCTCGCGCGCCATGTCCAGCCAGCGATGCACGTGCTTGTTGGCGGGAAACAGTTCCTTGATCTTGCTGTCGGTCTTGTAGATGTCTTCCGGGTCGCCCGACAGCGCCACCCAGCGGAACGGCCCCTTGCCCTGGCAGAACATGGGCCGGATGTAGGCGGGCACGAAACCGGGGAAATCGAAGGCGCGCTCGACGCCCTGGTCGCGCGCCACCTGGCGTATGTTGTTGCCGTAGTCGACCACCGGCACGCCCATGGCCTGGAAGTCCAGCATGGCCTGCACGTGCGTGGCGCAGGACCGCGCCGCCGCGGCCTGCAGCTCGGCATGGCGCGCCGGGTCGCGCTGCGCCAGATGCCATTGGTCGACGCTCCAGCCCGCGGGCAGATAGCCGTTGACGAGATCGTGGGCCGAGGTCTGGTCGGTGACCAGGTCGGGCCGCGGGCCGCCCTCGCGGGCGCGGCGTGCCAGCTCGGGGACGATCTCGGCCGCATTGCCCAGCAGGCCCACGGACACGGCCTCTTTGCGGCCGGTGTGCAAGCGCATCAGGTCCAGCGCCTCGTCCAGCGTGCGCGCCTGCTTGTCCAGGTAGCGGGTCTTGAGGCGGAAGTCGATGCGCGACTGCTGGCATTCGACCACCAGCGAGCAGGCGCCGGCGAAGCTCGCGGCCAGTGGCTGCGCGCCGCCCATGCCGCCCAGCCCGGCGGTCAGGATCCAGCGGCCTTCGAGGCTGCCGCCGTAATGCTGGCGGCCGGCCTCGGCAAAGGTCTCGTAGGTGCCCTGCACGATGCCCTGGCTGCCGATGTAGATCCAGCTGCCGGCCGTCATCTGGCCATACATGAAGAGGCCCGCGCGGTCGAGCTCGTGGAAGTGTTCCCAATCGGCCCAGCGCGGCACCAAGTTGGAATTGGCGATGAGCACGCGCGGGGCGTCGGGGTGCGTCTTGAACACGCCTACCGGCTTGCCGGACTGGATCAGCAGCGACTCGTCGTCTTCGAGCGCGCGCAACGTTTCCAGGATCTTGTCGTAGCATTCCCAGTTGCGCGCGGCGCGGCCTATGCCGCCGTACACCACCAGATGCGCCGGATTCTCGGCCACGGCGGGGTCCAGGTTGTTCTGGATCATGCGGTAGGCGGCTTCGGTGACCCAGCTCTTGCAACTGAGCTTGGGGCCGGTGGGGGCATGAATTTCGCGGCTCGCGTCGTAGCGGGGATCGTGGCCGACGGCCGCGGCGGAATCCTTGGACATGATCGTCTCCTGGTACTTGGGCAAGCGCCCGGCGAGTGCGCCCCGGGCTTGGAGTTGCGCCTTGCCGGCCGAGCTTCGCGCGGCGCATCCGCTATGGCGCTGGGCCAGCGGACATGCGCGGCTGCCGCGCCCCAAGGCCCTTGCCCGGGCGGCGCGGGCCGTCCGCCGGCGCAACGCCACGGCCTGCCGACAAGCCGCGGGAATTCTTGTAAGCTCATTGCATAATGTATATGCATAGCGGCAATTTGTCTATACATATAACCCTGCCCGCCCGAGGGAGCACCCATGCCCGCGCCACGCGCCATCACGACCGGCACCGCCAAGGAAAGCCCTCCGGCCTACCAGCAGATCAAGAATTTCGTGCTCGAGAAAATCCAGAGCGGGGCCTGGAAGGAAGGCGACCTGATTCCCACCGAACTGGCCTTGTGCGAGACCTTCAAGGTGTCGCGCATGACCGTCAACCGCGCCTTGCGCGAACTGACGGCCGACCAGTTGCTGGTGCGCTACAAGGGTTCGGGCACCTACGTGGCCCAGCCGAAATTCCAGTCCACACTGATCGAGATCCGCAGCATCGCCCAGGACATCCGCGAGCGCGGCCATCGCCATTCCAGCAAAGTGCTGCTGCTGGACAGCGTGCGTGCCAGCGAACTGCAGGCGCGGCGCTACCGCATCGCCCCCGGCGCGCTGCTGTTCCATTCCGTCATCGTGCACTACGAGAACGAAACCGCGATCCAGCTGGAAGACCGGCTGGTGGACGCACAGGCCGCGCCCGGCTACCTGGAGCAGGACTGGGCCGCCCTGACCCCGAACGAATACTTGATGCGCGTGGCGCCGCTGCCCACCGGCCAGTACAGCATCGAAGTCAAGCTGCCGAACCGCGAGGTCGCGGCGGCGCTGGACATAGCCCCTACCCAGCCCTGCCTGGTGATGGACCGCGTGACTTTTTCCAAGAATGCGTTCACCTCGAACGCGACCATGTGGCACCCGGGCAATCGCTACAAGTTCACCGGCAGATACTGATCGGCGCCGGGCCGGGGGCCCAGGCGCGGCCATGGCGCCCATGGACAAGCAGGGAAAATGTCGGACAATACCGGCAGTGGCCCTCGCCGCCGCGGCGCGGCCATGCGCCGGCCGGCCCCGGCCGCGCAGCACCCGCTACGTCTACGCAATACCGCAATACCGCATACTGCAAATACTCCGGCACAATATCCTCGACACCATCCATATCGTCAACGCAGGCCCAACCATGTCCGACAGTTCTTCCCATACCCATCTCGACACCTTGCTGCAGCATACCGGCGTGGCCGGCTTCGATCCGCAAACCGGTTGCGCGCCGGTAGCGCTGCCCTCGATGCGCACCAGCACGGTGCGCTTCGAATCGCTGCAGGCGCTGGAACGCGCCCAGATGGCCAAGGCGCGCGGCGAACGCGTCGTCACCTATGGGCGAGTCGGCATGCAGACCCACACGGCGCTCGAGCAAGTTTTCTGCGAACTGGAAGGCGCCAGCCGCGCCTTCCTCGCGTCCTCGGGCCTGGCGGCCATCACGCTGGCGCTGTTCGCGCTGCTGGACAGCGGCTCGCACATGCTGGCCGCCGACTGCGTATACGGCCCGGTGCGCCATCTGGACAAGACCGTGCTGCGGCGCATGGGCATACAGGTCGACTATGCGCGCGCCACGCCCGAGGCGCTGGCCCCGCTGCTGCGCCCCGAGACGCGGGTGCTGTATGTGGAATCGCCGGGCTCGCTGCTGTTCGAAATGCTGGACCTGCCGGCGCTGGCGAAATTCGCGCACCAGCACGGCCTGCTGCTGGTCACGGACAACACCTGGGGCTCGGGCTACATCTACCGGCCGCTGGACCTGGGCGCCGACGTGTCGGTGGTGGCCGGCACCAAATACGTGGGCGGGCATTCCGACCTGATGCTGGGCGCGGTCATGGCGCGCCAGCCCGAAGTCGTGCAGCGCCTCAACGAAACCCATTACGCCATGGGCTATTCCATCAGCGCCGACGACGCGTGGCTGGCCCTGCGCGGCGTGCGCACCTTGCCGATACGCATGCGCGAACACGCCGAACACGCGCTGCGCGTCTGCGACTTCCTGCGCACCCGCCCCGAAGTCGCGCGCCTGTACCATCCCGCGCTGCCCGAGGACGCCGGCCACGCGCTGTGGCAGCGCGACTGCAGCGGCTCCAACGGCATGATGGCCGTCGAGCTCAAGCTGGACGCTGACGCCGCCAGGCGCTTCGTCGACGCGCTGCAACTGTTCGGCATCGGCTTCTCATGGGGCGGCTTCGAAAGCCTGGTGCAGCTCGTGGACACCGGCACGCTGGCGCAGCACGGCTACTGGCAGCGCAACGGCAACGCCCTGGTGCGCCTGCACATCGGCCTGGAATCGCCCGACGACCTGATCGCCGACCTGGCGCAGGCCCTGGACGCCGCGGGCCGCGCTGCGGCCTGAGGTGCCGCCGCCCGAAGCTTCAGAGCCTCGATCACCGCCGTTTGAAGCATCATCCTTGAAGCATCCAGACTCGAACCATCGCCACCCACAGCACCGCCATCATGCTCAGCCTGCAAGTCGCCCTGTCTTTTTTCGGTATCGCCATCGTGCTGGCGCTGGTGCCGGGGCCGGACAATCTGTTCGTGCTGATGCAGTCGGCGATGTGGGGCCGCAAGTCGGGCCTGTGCGTGGTGCTGGGGCTGTGCACCGGGCTGATCGTCCACACGGCGGCGGTGGCCCTGGGGCTGGCGGCGGTGTTCGCCGCGTCGGCGACGGCCTTCACCGTGCTGAAGCTGGCCGGCGCGGCCTACCTGGCTTACCTGGCCTGGGGGGCGTTTCGCGCGCGCGGCCATCTCGATGCGCACGAAAAGATTCCGCGGCGCGCGGCCGGCACGCTGTACCGCCGCGGCATACTGATGAATCTCAGCAACCCCAAGGTGTCGCTGTTCTTCCTGGCCTTCCTGCCGCAATTCACCTCGCCGGCGCGCGGGCCGGTCGCCCTGCAGATCCTGCAACTGGGGGCGCTGTTCATGCTGGCCGCGCTGCTGGTGTTCGGCTGCATCGCCTTTTTCTCGGGGTTGTTCGGCCGCCACGTGCAGCGCTCGCCGCGCGCGCGGCGCCTGCTCAACCGCTGCGCGGGCGTAGTGTTCCTGGGCCTGGCGGTGAAGCTGGCGCTGTCGAACCGCTGATACAGATACGCGGCCCAAAGGCCACAGCATTGCTGCGTCGCGCCGTGCTGCTTGTACTGTCCGCGTGGAGTGCCTGCGGTAGCGCCTGCGTGTAGCGCCTGCGTGTGGCGCCTGCGTGTGGCGCCTGCGTGTGGCGCCTGCGTGTGGCGCCTGCGTGTGGCGCCTGCGGCTGCGCGCCCGGCGCCCTTCCCGCTCGCAACCGCGGCAGGCTCAGGCGCGCAAGAAGCGCATGATGCCGTCCTCGCCTATGGCGCGCGTGAGCTTGCCCTCGAAATACAGCGCGTGCAGGTGCGCCAGCGCCTCGCCCATGGCGAAGGTCATCTGGTGCAGGTCCAGCTTGCGCTTGAACAGCACGGGCACGATGTCGATGGTACTGCGCGGCTCTCTACAGGCATCGAGCACTTCCTGCAGGCGCTCGGCGTGGTGCGTCAACTGCTGCGACACGCGTTCGTGCAGGCCCTTGAAGGGGCGGCCGTGGGACGGCAGCACCAGCGTGCCCTCGGGCAGCGGATCGTAGCGGCGCAGCGAATCCAGGTACAGCGGCAAGGGATTGGCATCGGGCTCGTAGGCGAACACGCTGACGTTGGTGGAAATGCGCGGCAGCACCATGTCGCCGGAAATCAACACGTCCAGCGCCTCGCAATACAGCGACATGTGCTCCGGCGCGTGGCCGTAGCCCGCGATCAGGCTCCATTGCCGCCCGCCTATGGACAGCCGCTGGCCGTTCAGGAGCCGGTGAAAGGACGCGGGCACGTCCGGCACGAGGTTCGGGTAGTAGCTGGCGCGCTGGCGGATCTGCTCGAGCGACTCGGGGTCGCGCATGCCGTGCATCGAGAAATGATCGACGTTGGCCTGGCCGCCGGGGCCGCCCGCGGCAGCCGTCCCGGCCGCCGGCGGGCGCGACCAGAGCCGCGCCACGAAGTAATCGGTCATGCTCATCCACAGCGGCGCCTGCCAGCGCTCGCACAGCCAGTGCGCCAGGCCCACGTGGTCCGGGTGCATATGGGTGACGATCACGCGCAGCACCGGCAGGCCGTCCAGTTCCTGCTCGAACACTTGCTCCCACAGGGTCTTGACCTCGTCGCGCGAAATGCCGCAATCGACCACCGTCCAGCCCTGGCGGCCGTCGATCTCGTCGCGCAGCAACCAGAGGTTGATGTGGTCCAGCGCGAAAGGCAGCGGCATGCGGATCCAGCGCACGCCGTCGGCCACGGCCATGGCGCGCCCCGGCTCGGGCTGCGTATCGCCCCAGGGGTATTGCAACTTCTGTTCGTTGGGATTCATCCAGGGTCTCCGTTTGCATGCTTGTGTCCTGCCCGCCCGGGCCATGAGCCCGGCCGCCGGGACATCGGCGCCATGGCGCAGCGACGCGATAATCATGCCCGCCAGTCCTGCGGCCAGGCATGTACGACCGCTGTCGTTCCGCGTATTGCGCCGCAGCAGCCCGCCTCGCGCATCGGTCCGCAGCAATGCGGGCCGACAACCATGCGGGCACAACAACCATAGGCTAGTCCGCCGTATTATGGCATCATAATTTACGTTAACGTAAATTGCCCCGCATGCGCCATGTCCCAAGCCACCTGGACCATTTCCGAGCTTGCCCGCGAATTCGCGATCACGCCGCGCACCATACGCTTCTATGAAGACCAGGGCATCGTCAGCCCGACGCGCTCGGGGCGCAACCGGGTCTACCATCCGCGCGACCGCACCCGCCTGAAGCTGGCGCTGCGCGGCAAGCGGCTGGGCCTGCAGCTGGCCGAGATCCGCAACCTGATCGACATGTACGAAAGCCCGCGCGACACGGCCGCGCAACTGCGCCGCTACCTCGAGATGCTGGAAGCGCAGCGCAAGTCGCTGGAACAGCAGCGCCGCGACCTCGACCTGACACTGGCCGAGATCCGCGAACAGCAGCAGAACTGCCACACGCTGCTGGCCGAGCGCGGCAACGTCTACTAACCCCGAGGATATAAATGGATAGCCAAACAATGAAAAACGTATAACAAGCCCAAATCCGAGATAGAGACGCAACCAGTCACCACGCCTGAGGTTTAACCTCCAGCCGATAGCCGTTTCCGTCGGAAACCCCACGCCTTAAAAACTTACACCATCAATGGCGTTCTCGTACTCGGGAAAGACTATTCATCGCTCGATCTAAGCTTTCAGAAACTGTCTTGGCGGATTGAGCTCTCCATCTTGTGCGAACAAAATCGCTTAGATGCAGGTTGTAGCCGCTCCCCGGTTTGTTAGGATCCGTATACGACACCATCTCATCACGGAAAACTCGTTTTCCCGACCTCGCGGCCAAAGTTAATACTAATCGTTTGGGATCCGCTATGCTGTCAGTATTGTGGGGAACTCTATTAATTGGAACCTTCAAATAGGCTGAAAATTCCTGGCGATCTGCCAATATCCAGCTTTCAGCTTCCGTTACGGCTAAACGCAAAATGAAATCTTCGGTAGCATGCAAAGGGCGCCACGATTCCAGTAATTTCTTCGCACATTTCCCATCGGTATCTGCTATACATAGTACAGGCTGAACATATCGAGCCTGATTAATATAACGAGTTAAATCTGGCGTTAGCTTTGTTATCCCCTTTTTATCTATCGAAGGACCAGCCAACCTCCAACTCGGAAGCGCAGCGGCAACCAACTTTTCTCCCAGAGCACAACATAAAACATCCTCCCCCACAACTAGTATTTTTTTCATGCCCACAAACCCAATTGCTCGACATTTTGCGGCCGGGTTTTAGGTAATAGAACTTCCGCAGGACTTAGCCCATGGAGGGTTTGCTCGATTTCCTCGCGGTTTGGAGGCCGGATTGTCGAACCATTCGCGCCAGGTTCAATCAACAATAGGTTTGCATCACCAGAAACATTGTGCAATAGTGTTTCGCTATGAGTGCTAACAATGACTTGACGCGAGGACACTCGCTTCTTTCGATCCCGTAACACTCGATCAATCAATAGCGGCACATGCGATACAATTCCATCGTTAAGTGAAAGCTCAGGCTCTTCCAACAATAGAAGGCCATCCCCCTCTTGCAACGCCCACAACAATCCAATTAATCGAAGCGTCCCATCCGAGAACTGATTCTCCCGCTGCCATGCTCCATTTACTCGCCAATGAGTAAAGTTGGCTTCCAAGTGCCACATACCGGATATTGCGTCCTGCTCAAATCGTAAATCCGAAAACAGAGGCACGGCTTTGGCAAGAGTCTGCTGAATTCGACGCAGCCGAGCATCGCGAACCTTTTTTGATACTTTGGCAATTCGCTGCATCAGCCCTTGGCCGAATGGATCATTTTCGGGAATACGTGCAGCGATTTCGTCGCCATGCGTAAGCAGCTGGGGCACCAGATGCAGATAGGTTGTCGCCGCAAAGTACTCGGCCAACGAGCGAAATGATGAATTACTTCCTATCTGTTCAAGGTGCGTCTGAGTTAATCGCTCAGGGTCATCTAGATCCTCTCTATTATTAGAGGGGCGATCCAGTAGTGCTTTACCATTGTGCTCAACACGTTCCTCGGATACAAGGACTCGCTGCTGTCCCTTACCTTCTGTTTTAAGCGCCAACACATAACGCCACTGCTCCTCAATATCTGGGGTGTCGTCTATCAACTCGACTTCTATTCGTACCTCGGGGTCTCTGCGCGCATGCAAGCTACGTAATTTCGTAAGGCCCCCGCGGTCTTTCAGAGCCTTTTGCAGTCCGCCCCCTTCCGTTTGAGCCAGAGTACGTAAGAATCGAAACACGTCCAGTAAATTAGACTTCCCGGATGCATTGGCGCCCATTACATAATTACGCGGTCCAAGAGGAACATCAACCTCGCGGAAATTTCGCCAATTCTTGAGTTTCAAACGTGTGATTTGCATATTCCTATCCCAAGATCATGGCAATCTATAGGCCAAACTTCTGCGCATTATCATGCTGCATTCGATGACGTGAAGTATAAGTTGTGCCGAGGGTGTTGTCGCAGCGATTTCCTCATTCTTTCGATCGAACATGCTCGCATACCTGCTTGGCGTATGTGTTTACGCCGCTGACCACCTCTTCAGCTGACTTGCTAGCAAGGCCTCGCCTTGGGGCTCACTGTATCGCATTTCCGCATGCACTTCGAGCCAAATCCCCAATCCGATAAATGAATTATTTGATGGGCTCTGCTTTTGCTCGCACCTCAAGTATTTTTCATTTTTAGAGATCGGCCAAGCGATGCCGATATGACCCAGCATCAGATTTCAAGTTGATTCATCTGAGGGTTTCCCCTCTATCTTACGTTTACGTAAACGTAATATAAATAGACTTTACTACTAGCTGTTGCCAAGGACGCTGTGCTTGCGCGCATAATGCCTACATGCCGCACCGGCGTCCTATCCCCGACTCATGGAGAGCCACATGAATCTTCCCGGCCTGGATTTCGAACTGGGGCAAGACCTGGACATGCTGCGCGATGCGGTGCGCGAATTCGCGCAGGCCGAGATCGCGCCGCGCGCCGCCGAGATCGACCGCAGAGACCAGTTCCCCATGGATCTCTGGCGCAAGTTCGGCGATCTGGGCCTGCTGGGCATGACGGTCGGCGAGGACTACGGCGGCACCAATATGGGCTACCTGGCACACATGATCGCCATGGAAGAAATCTCGCGCGCCAGCGCTTCGGTGGCGCTGTCCTACGGCGCGCATTCCAATCTGTGCGTAAACCAGATCAACCGCAACGGCACCGACGCGCAAAAGCGCAAGTACCTGCCCGGGCTGATATCGGGCGAGCAGGTCGGCGCCCTGGCCATGAGCGAGCCCGGCGCGGGCTCGGATGTCGTCAGCATGCGGCTGCGCGCCGACAAGAAGGGCGACCGCTATGTGCTCAACGGCAGCAAGATGTGGATCACCAACGGCCCGGACGCCGATACATTGGTGGTCTATGCCAAGACCGATCCGGACGCGCGCCAGCGCGGCATCACCGCCTTCATCGTGGAAAAAGGCTACAAGGGCTTTTCCATTGCGCAGAAGCTCGACAAGCTGGGCATGCGCGGCAGCCACACCGGCGAGCTGGTGTTCCAGGACTGCGAGGTGCCCGAAGAAAACATCCTCGGCCAGCTCAACGGCGGCGTGAAGGTGCTGATGAGCGGCCTGGACTACGAGCGCGCGGTGCTGGCCGGCGGCCCGCTGGGCATCATGCAGGCGGTGATGGACGTAGTCGTGCCCTATGTGCACGAGCGCAAGCAGTTCGGCCAGGCCATAGGCGAATTCCAGCTGATCCAGGGCAAGATGGCCGATCTCTACACCACCCTGCAGGCCTGCCGCGCCTTCTGCTACGCCGTGGGCAAGAACCTCGACAGGCTGGGCGCCGGGCACGTGCGCACGGTGCGCAAGGACTGCGCCGGCGTCATCCTGTACTGCGCCGAGAAGGCCACGTGGATGGCGGGCGAAGGCATACAGATCCTGGGGGGCAACGGCTATATCAACGAATACCCCACCGGCCGCCTGTGGCGCGACGCCAAGCTGTATGAAATCGGCGCCGGCACCAGCGAGATCCGGCGCATGCTGATAGGCCGCGAGCTGTTCAGCGAAACCGCCTGAGGCCGCGCCGCACCGATACCAAGCAGGCAGAGCAGAACATGAGTTTCGTCGGCGACCACCAGCGTATCGAGCCCGTGGCGCGCGCCGCCCCGGCGCCGCAGCAGGTCGCGGCCATGCTGCTGGCGGGCTTCGACCGCCACTATTCGCTGTTCCGCTACAGCGCGCAGCGCGCCAAGACTTTGTTCGAATCGGGCAACTGGCACGGCATCCAGCAACTGGCGCGCGAGCGCATCGAATACTACGACATCCGCGTGCAGGAATGCGCCACGGCGCTGCGCGCCGCGCTCAAGGGCAGCGACGCCAGCCCCGAAGGCTCCTCGGCGGGGCAGAGCCTGACGACGGCGCAGATGGATTTCTGGCAAGCCGTGAAGACGGAATTCATCGAGCTGCTGCTGGGGCACATGCAGCCCGAATGCGCCGAGACCTTTTTCAACTCGGTGTCCTGCCGCGTCCTGCACCGCGATTATTTCCACAACGACTTCCTGTTCGTGCGTCCGGCCGCGGCCACGGAATACATAGACAGCAAGATCCCCTCGTACCGGGTCTATTACCCCAATGAAAAAGGCCTGCAGGCCTGCCTGATCGACATCGTGGCCGACTTCGGCCTGGCGGCGCCCTTCGCCGACCTGCCGGCCGATGCCCGCCTGCTGGCGCGCATGGCGCTGCGCCAACTGCGCCAGCGCCTGCCGCGCGACGGCGTGGGGCGCATCGCGCCGGACTGCCAGGTGCATGTGCTCAATTCCTTGTTCCTGCGCAACAAGGGCGCGTACATCGTGGGCCGGCTCATCAACCAGAGCGCCACGTATCCCTTCGCCATCGCGCTGCTGCGCGCGCCCTCGGGCCACATCCGGCTCGACGCCCTGCTGCACACCAGCGACGACCTGAGCACGCTGTTCAGTTTCACGCGCGCCTATTTCATGGTCGACATGGAAGCGCCGGCCGCCTATGTGCAGTTCCTGAACACGCTGGTGCCGCGCAAGGCCAAGGCCGAACTCTACACCACCGTGGGGTTGCAGAAGCAGGGCAAGACCCTGTTCTACCGCGACTTCCTGCACCATCTGGCGCATTCGCACGACGCCTTCGACGTGGCGCCGGGCATCCGCGGCATGGTGATGACCGTGTTCACCATGGCCTCGTATCCGTATGTATTCAAGCTGATCCGCGACCGCATCGACAAGGACGGCATGGACCATGCCACGGTGCGCCGCAAGTACCAGCTGGTCAAATTGCACGACCGCGTCGGCCGCATGGCCGACACCTGGGAATACTCGCAAGTGGCGCTGCCGCGCGCGCGCTGCTCGGAAGCGCTGTTGCGGGAACTGCGCCGCGAAGTGCCCAGCCTGGTGGAAGAAAGCGGCGACACCATCATCCTGCGCCACGTCTACATCGAGCGCCGCATGACGCCGCTGAACATCTACCTGGCGCACGCCCCGGCGGCGGTACTGGAACGGGCCGTCGAACAGTACGGCAACGCCATACGCGAGCTGGCGGCCGCCAACATTTTTCCCGGCGACATGCTGTTCAAGAATTTCGGCGTCACGCGCCTGGGCCGCGTCGTGTTCTACGACTACGACGAGATCCAGCGCATGACGGAAATGAACTTCCGCGCGATTCCGCCCGCCCCCAACGAGGAAGCCGAGTTGTCGGGCGAACCTTGGTATCCTGTACGCGTCAACGATGTGTTTCCCGAAGAGTTCGGCCATTTTCTCCTGGGCGATGCGCGCGTGCGCGCCGCGTTCATGAAGCATCATGCCGAACTGCTGGAACCCGGCTGGTGGCAAGCATGCCGCGACCGGGCCGCGCAGGGGCGCATCGAAGACTTCTATCCGTACGAGCAAATCCGCAGACTGCGCCGGCCGGGGGCGAACACCGCAACCACAGCCGGCACCCTTTCCACTCAAGGAGTCGATCATGTCTGATTCAATCGTTATCGTTTCTGCAGCACGCACGCCCATGGGCGGCATGATGGGCGCCCTGTCGGGGCTGGCCGGGCACCAGCTCGGCTCCGTGGCCATCAAGGCCGCGGTCGAACGGGCCGGCATCAAGCCCGAAGCCGTCGACGAAGTGATCATGGGCAATGTGCTGCAGGCCGGCCAGGGCCAGGCGCCGGCGCGCCAGGCCTCGCTGGGCGCCGGCCTGCCCAAGAGCGCCGCCTGCACCACGGTGCACAAAGTGTGCGGTTCCGGCATGAAGGCCGCGATGCTGGGCCACGACCTGCTGCTGGCCGGCAGCGCCGAAGTCATCGTGGCCGGCGGCCAGGAAAGCATGAGCAACGCTCCGTACCTGCTGCTGCGCGGACGCCAGGGCTACCGCTACGGCCATTCCACCGTCTACGACCACATGGCGCTCGACGGCCTGGAAGACGCCTACCAGCGCGGTACCGCCATGGGCGTGTTCGCCGAAGACTGCGCCTCGAAATACACCTTCACGCGCGAACAGCAGGACGCCTTCTCGCTGGAATCCCTGCGCCGCGCCCGCGCCGCCACCGAAGACGGCAGCTTCAAGTGGGAAATCGCACCGGTTACCGTGGCCGGCCGCAAGGGCGACACGGTCATCGACACCGACGAAGCGCCGACGCGCGCCATGCCCGAGAAAATCCCCACGTTGAAGCCGGCCTTCAAGAAAGACGGCACCGTCACCGCGGCCAATTCCTCGTCGATCTCCGACGGCGCGGCCGCCCTGGTGCTGATGCGCGCATCCACCGCGCAGAAGCTGGGCGCCAAGCCGCTGGCGCGCATCGTCGCCCATACGCAGCATTCGCAAGAACCGCAGTGGTTCACCACCGCTCCGGTGGGCGCCATGCAGAAGCTGTTCGCCAAGACCGGCTGGTCGGTGGGCGAGGTCGATCTGTTCGAGATCAACGAAGCCTTTGCGGTGGTCACCATGGCAGCCATGAAAGAGCTGGACCTGCCGCACGACAAGGTGAACATCCACGGCGGCGCCACCGCCCTGGGCCACCCCATCGGCGCTTCGGGCGCGCGCCTGCTCGTCACGCTGCTCGGCGGCCTGCGCAAGACCGGCGGCAAGCGCGGCATGGCCTCGCTGTGCATAGGCGGCGGCGAAGCCGTCGCCATGGCCATCGAAATGCTGTAAGGCCGTAGCGCCGTAGCGGCGGCCGCGTGCATATCGCACGCCGGCCGCCGACGCCCCTCGCATCCAGGAATCGCAATGCCCATCATCGAATCCCGCATCAACCCGCGCTCGCAGGCGTTCATCGACAACGCCCGCGCCATGCAGGAACAGATCGACGACCTGCAAAAGCAGTTGGAACATACTGCGCAGGGCGGCAGCGCCTCGGCGCGCGCCAAGCATGTGGCGCGCGGCAAGCTGCTGCCGCGCGAGCGCGTGGAACGCCTGCTCGACCCGGGCACGCCTTTCCTGGAACTTTCGCCGCTGGCCGCCCACGACGTCTATGACAACGCGGCGCCGGGCGCAGGCATCATCACCGGCATCGGGCGGGTGCACGGCACCGAATGCGTCGTGGTCTGCAACGACGCCACGGTCAAGGGTGGCACCTACTATCCGCTTACGGTCAAGAAACACCTGCGGGCGCAGGAAATCGCCCAGCAGAACCGACTTCCCTGCGTGTACCTGGTAGATTCGGGCGGCGCCAACCTGCCCAACCAGGACGAGGTCTTTCCCGATCGCGACCACTTCGGGCGCATCTTCTACAACCAGGCGGTCATGTCCTCGCAAGGGATTGCGCAGATCGCCGTGGTGATGGGCTCTTGCACCGCCGGCGGAGCCTACGTGCCGGCCATGAGCGACGAATCCATCATCGTCAAGAACCAGGGCACCATCTTCCTGGGCGGGCCGCCGCTGGTCAAGGCCGCCACGGGCGAAGAGGTCAGCGCCGAAGATCTCGGCGGCGGCGACGTGCACACGCGGCTCTCGGGCGTGGCCGACCACCTGGCCAACAACGACCTGCACGCGCTGTACCTGGCGCGCGAGGCCGTCGGCCGGCTCAACCACCACAAGCCCGTGCAACTGCACCGCAAGCCCTACAGCGAACCGCTGTACGACCCGGCAGAACTCAACGGCATCATCCCCAAGGACACGCGCAAGCCCTACGACGTGCGCGAGGTCATCGCGCGCATCGTCGACGGCTCCGAGCTCGACGAATTCAAGGCGCGCTACGGCACCACGCTGATCACGGGCTTCGCCCACATACACGGCATGCCGGTGGGCATCATCGCCAATAACGGCATCCTGTTTTCCGAGGCGGCGCAGAAAGGCACCCATTTCATCGAGCTGTGCTGCCAGCGCAAGATACCCCTGGTGTTCCTGCAGAACATCACCGGCTTCATGGTGGGCCGCAAGTACGAGAACGAAGGCATTGCGCGCCACGGCGCCAAGATGGTCACTGCCGTGTCCACCGCGGCGGTGCCGAAGTTCACGGTGCTGATCGGCGGCTCGTTCGGCGCCGGCAACTACGGCATGTGCGGCCGCGCCTTCGGGCCGCGCCTGCTGTTCCTGTGGCCCAACGCGCGCATCTCCGTAATGGGCGGCGAGCAGGCCGCAAGCGTCCTGGCCACCGTCAAGCGCGACGGCATCGAGGCCAAGGGCGGCGCCTGGAGCGCCGACGAAGAAGAGGCCTTCAAGGCACCGATACGCGCCCAGTACGAAAAAGAAGGCCATCCCTATTACGCCACGGCGCGGCTGTGGGACGACGGCATCATCCGCCCCGCCGACACGCGCCGGGTGCTGGCGCTGGGCCTGTCGGCCGCGCTGAACGCCCCGATCGAGGACACGCGTTTCGGCGTGTTCAGAATGTGAGGACACTGGCGCGCCACTGCCGCGGGCGCCGCGGCCAGCGCGCCGGGCACAACGTCATACCGCCCGGCGGCGCGGCTTGATCGCCGCCCGCCATCCGGCCACCCCGAGGAGTCATACGTGTTCGAAACCCTGCTGATTGCCAACCGCGGCGAAATCGCCTGCCGCGTCGCCGCCACCGCGCGCCGCATGGGGCTGCGCACCGTGGCGGTGTATTCCGATGCGGACGCCGAAGCTCGGCACGTGGCTGCCTGCGACACGGCGATACGCATCGGCGGGCCCGAGCCGCGCGCCAGCTACCTGCGCGCCGAGGCCATCCTCGAAGCCGCGCGCCAGACCGGCGCGCAGGCGGTGCATCCCGGCTACGGCTTCCTGTCCGAGAACGAGGCCTTCGCCGAAGCCTGCACGCAGGCCGGCATCGTATTCGTGGGCCCGCCCACCGGCGCCATCGCGGCCATGGGCAGCAAGTCCGCAGCCAAGACACTGATGGAAAAGGCCGGCGTGCCGCTGGTACCCGGCTATCACGGCGACAACCAGGACCCCGCATTCTTGCAATCCCAGGCCGACGCGATCGGCTATCCGGTGCTGATCAAGGCCAGCGCCGGCGGCGGCGGCAAGGGCATGCGCGTGGTGGCCGAGAGCACCGCCTTCGGCGAGGCGCTGGCCTCCTGCAAACGGGAATCGGCCAACAGCTTCGGCGACGACAAGGTGCTGATCGAACGCTATCTGCAAAAGCCCCGCCACATCGAAATCCAGGTCTTCGCCGACACCCACGGCAATTGCGTCTATCTGTTCGAACGCGACTGCTCGGTGCAGCGCCGCCACCAGAAGGTCATCGAAGAAGCACCCGCCCCCGGCATGAGCGCCGAACGGCGCCGCGCCATGGGCGAAGCCGCCGTGGCCGCGGCGCGCGCCGTGGGCTATGTGGGCGCGGGCACTGTGGAATTTATCGTCGAGCCCGACGGCCGCTTCTATTTCATGGAAATGAATACGCGCCTGCAGGTGGAACACCCCGTCACCGAAATGATCACCGGGCACGACCTGGTGGAATGGCAGTTGCGCGTGGCCGCGGGCGAGCCGCTGCCGGTGGCGCAGGAAGACCTGCGCATCCAGGGACACGCCATCGAGGCGCGCATCTACGCCGAAAACCCCGACAAGGGCTTCCTGCCCGCGGTCGGCACGCTCACCGCCTTGAACTTCCCCACGCATACGGCTTTTCGCAACGGCGACGTGCGCGTGGACGGCGGCGTGGCCGCGGGCGACACTATCAGCCCGTTCTACGATCCCATGATCGCCAAGCTGATCGTGCATGGCGCGGACCGCGACGAGGCGCTGGCGCGCATGGTCCAGGCGCTGGGCAACACCCAGTGCGTGGGCGTAACCACGAATATCGCCTTCCTGCGCCGGTTGGCGAGCGATGAGGCCTTCGCCGCCGCCGACCTGGACACCGGCCTGATCGAACGCCGCCACGACAGTCTGCTGCCGCCGCCCGCCCCCGCGCCGCAAGCCGCGCTGGCCCTGGCGGCGGCCTCGGTGCTGGCCGCGCAGGGGCTGGAATCCTCGTCACCCAGGCATCGCGTAGTGCATGCCGACCCCTGGGCGCAGACCGACGGCTGGCGCCTGGGCGGCACCTACCGGCAGCCGCTGCAATTCATCGATGGCGGAGAAACGCGCACAGTACAGGTGGCGTATGGCCAGGGGCTGTGGAGCCTGGGCCACGAAGGCGAAGCCGACGAACACGCGCTGCAATGGCGGCTGCAAGGCACAACAGCCAATGGCCAGTACCGGCTCGACCTGCAACTGGACGAACGCAGGCTGCACGGCACCGTCATCGTGCGCGGCGAACAACTGCAGGTGTATGTCGACGGCAACTCGTACGCGCTGCAATTGCATGACCCCGTCGCCCATGCGCAGGACGAAGGCGCAGAACACCTGGGCGGCCTGACGGCGCCCATGCCGGGCAAGATCATCGCCATCAACGTGAAGCAGGGCGACACGGTCAAGGCGGGCGACGCGCTGCTGGTGATGGAAGCCATGAAGATGGAACACACCATCCATGCGCCCGGCGACGGCGTAGTGCAGGAACTGTTCTACGCCGTGGGGGACCAGGTGGCGGACGGCGCCGAGTTGATTGCATTGGCCGAAGGCGCTTAGCCGGCGCGCGGCGACCGAGACGCAAGCCTCGGCCCGAGGCGCTAGCGGCTCAGGCCGCGGGCGGAGATGTCCCAGATGGCCTCGACCTTGTCGCCGCGCACGGCAACGATGCTGTCGTGCAGGTTGAAGGTGGGGTCGCAATGGCCGGGGATCAGGCTCAGCTTGAAGCCCAGGGACGGGCGGTCGCGCGCGTGGTCGGCCTTGAGTATGAGATGCTCATCATTGATGGCGACGCAGTGCAACCCTTTGCCCGCCACGGGGCGCGGCAGGCCGCTTTCAGCGCTGGTGGATTTCAGGCCCACGTCGACGATGGCCCGCTCCGGCGTGGGGGTGCTCATGACCGTGCCGAGCAGGAACAAGCTGTGCCGCAGCGACAGCGCATCGCCCCAGTCCAGGCGGGCATAGTCCGCATCCATGAAGGGATAAGAGCCGGCCTGGATTTCCGTGTAGACCTGGCCGGCCGCGTCGAATAGCGCGCTGCCGGTGCCGCCGCCGGTCACTACCGGGCAGGACATGCCTGCCTGCGCAAAGGCGCGCAGGTAGCGGCGCACCTGCCTGGCGGCCTTTTCGGCGCCGCGGCGCCGCTGGCCGATGGAACGCTTGTGCTGCAAGCCGCCGTGATAAGCCTGCAGGCCCAGGAATTCCAGGTTCGGCAAGGACGCCAGCACACGCGCCAGCGCCACCGCATCTTCGGGCCGCTGCACGCCGCAGCGCTTCTGCCCGACATCGATTTCTATCAGTACGCCGGCGCTGGCGCCGGCCTGCGCCAGCGCGGCCGACAAGGCCTGGGCGGCGCTGGGATGGTCGACGCATACGCTGATGCGCGCCTGGCGGGCCAGGCGCGCCAGCAAATCCAGCTTGGGCGCGCCCACGACTTCGTTGCTGATGTGGATATCGCGCACCCCGGCGGCCACGAAGGGCAACGCCTCGCTGACCTTCTGGCAGCATATGCCCTGGGCGCCGAGCGCGATCTGGCGCAGCGCGATTTCAGGACATTTATGGGCCTTGGCGTGCGGACGCAGCGCCACGCCGTGACGCTCGGCCAGCGCCTGCATCATGCGCAGATTGTCTTCGAAGGCATCCAGGTCGAGGATCAGGCTGGGCGTGTCGACATCGGCCAGCGTATCGCCCACGCGCGCCGCGGCCGGCGCCGCCATGTGTTCCACAGGATCGAGCATCTGCATGGCCCCCTCCTCTATGCACTATGCATGACCGACTGGCTTGCCGGCGCCGCTCAGGCGCGGCCGGCCCAGGTACGGCCGCGTATACCGCAGCGAACTTCGGGTTTAGCATGTTTCGCAAGAATTGAATAGGGCCGCATGCCCGCGCCCCGGAGCAGACGCGCGGGGATTCCGGCCCAAGCGCCCTGGCCTTACTGGCGCTTGCGCGCCGCACGCCGCTCCAGGAATTCCTGCACGGCCCTGGCGTGCTCGTCGGATTTGTGGGCAAGGGCCTGAAAGGCGGCGGCCATTTCCAGCACCGTATCGAGGCGGCCCAACTGGCCTTCGCGCAAGAGGCGCTTGCTCATGCGTAGTGCATCGACGGGGTTGGCGGTGATGCGATGCGCCAGGGCGTGCGCTTCGTCCATCAAGGCATCGGCCGGCACCACTCGCGAGACCAAGCCCCATTCCAGCGCCTGGCCGGCGCTGATGGCATCGCCGGTGAAGGTCATTTCGGCTGCCCGCGACATGCCGATCAGGCGCGGCAGGAACCAACAGCCGCCGTCGCCGGCAATCAGGCCCAGCTTGACGAAGCTTTCGGCAAAAACCGCCTGTTCGGAGGCGATACGGATATCACACATGCAGGCCAGGTCGCAGCCCGCGCCGACAGCCGGCCCATTGACGGCGGCAATGATGGGCACCTCCAGCGCCTGCAGCGCCAGGGGCAGGCGCTGGATGCCTTGGCGATATTCTTGCCGCAGCATGGCAGGGGTGTATTCCGGCAGCGTCTGGCGGCCCATCTCGGCAATATTTCCACCCGACGAAAATGCCTTGCCGCTGCCGGTGATAATGACGGCGCCCACGCTGCGATCGGCCTCGATACGTTCGAAGGCCGCCAGGAATTCAGCCACCATCGTACTGCCCGTCAAGGCATTGCGGGTGGCACTGTCATTCATGGCCAGGGTGACGACGCCGCGGTCGTCCTGATCGAAATTAAGCAATGGCTTCATGGTCTTCTTGGTGAGCGTTAATCCGGCAAATTCAGAAAGTACCGGGGTAGGCGCCCCCGTCGATCAGCAGATTCTGACCCGTGATGTATGCCGCCTGGGCGCTGCAAAGAAAAGCGCAGGCCTGGCCGAATTCCATGGGCATGCCGAAGCGTCCCGCCGGGATTGTCTGGATCATCCGTTGCGCTTCGAGTTCAGGCGCGATCCCCGCGGCATGTGCACGCTGTGCATTATTGCTGCGCAGCCTGTCGGTATCGAACTTGCCCGGCAGCAAGTTGTTCAGCGTCACGTTGTGCCGGGCAACTTGTCTCGCCAACCCTGCGGCGAAGCCGGTCAGCCCGGAACGGCTGCCGTTCGACAGGCATAAGACATCGACCGGCGCCTTGACGGCGGAGGACGTGATATTGACGATGCGGCCGAAGCCGCGATCGATCATCGCATCGACAGTCATGCGGATGAGCTCGATAGGGGCAAGCATGTTGGACGCCAGCGCCCGCATCCAGTCGTCTTGCGAGAATTTCCGGAAATCCCCGACCGGAGGCCCGCCCGCGTTGGTGACGAGAATATCGATGCGCGGGGCGGCCTGCACCACCCGCTGCCGCCCGTCGTCCGTCGTGACGTCGGCGTCCACGGCTATCACTTCGACCCCCGATACGGCGGCGATGCGGTCGCGGCTCTCGTTCAAGGCCTGGCGCGTACGAGCCGCGATGACGAGGTTGACGCCCTCCTGCGCCAGCGACGCGGCGCAGGCATAGCCCAGGCCCTTGCTGGCGCCGCACACCAGCGCCCATTTCCCTTTCAAGCCCAAATCCATTATTGCCTCCGATAAGCCGGCGCGGCCGCGCCAGACTCCATTTATTGGGGTTTGATTCCGACGGTATTCGCGACGTCCTGCCAGCGCTTACGTTCCGACGCGATGTATGCGCCGAATTCCTCGGGGGTAGAGGGCGAGGCCTCCACGCCTTGCTTGGCAAATTGCCGTTGCACCTCGTCGGTCTTCAAGATCTTGGTGATGGCCGCATTGAGCTTGTCCACGATGGGCTTGGGCGTTCCGGCCGGCGCCACAATGCCCTGCCAGGAGCTGGCATCGAAATTCGGCAGCACGGTTTCGGATACCGTGGGCAATTCCGGCGCGACGGACAGGCGTTTTTTGGTCGTCAGAGCCAGGCCCCTGACCTTGCCGGCGCGAACCTGTCCATAGAGCGTCGAGAACGGGTCGAACATCACGTTGATCTGGTTCGCCAGCAGCGCCTCGATGGCCGGCGAACTGCCCTTGTAGGGAACATGGACCATCTTGATTCCCATGGCCGAATTGAAAGCCTCCGTGACCAACTGGTAGGAGGTCCCCGACGTGCCGTAGAAAAGGCCGCCGGGCTTGGACTTGGCCAAGGCCACCAGTTCGGCCATATTTTTCGCCGGCGTGCCGGGGCTGACGGCAACGATGAGCGGTTGGATGGCAACCATGCTGACCGGCGTGAAGCTCTTTACCGGATCATAGGGCATGTCCTTGATGATGGCGGAATTGATCCCCAGGGTTGAGATATTGCCCATCATCAGCGTATAGCCATCGGGCGCGGCGCGCGATGCCAGTCCCGCGCCTATGACTCCGCTGGCGCCGGCCCTGTTGTCCACGACGATGGGTTCCCCCAGGCTGGCGGACAGGCGCGCCGCGACGGCGCGCGACATGATGTCCGTGATTCCTCCCGGTGGAAACGGAACGATCAGCCGTATGGGCCTAGATGGGTAGTCGGCCGCCTTTGCTGCCGTAGCGGCAAAGACCATGCAGGCGCCAAGCAAAAGAAATCGGATTTTCTTCATGTTCATCTTCTTGATCGTCTCGCTGCATACGAGCTGGCCAACCGCTCCCGGCGCACATGCGAACTTCGACGATCACCCTCCCTTTATGTAGCCGTTGATTAATCGTTCATCATCTATGCCACCGCGCCCGAATCGCGCAGCGCCCGGATTTCTTCGGCCGTGGCGCCCAGCACCCGTTGCAGGAGCTCGTCGGTATGCTCGCCCAGGCGCGGCGGCGACACGGGGCGGCGAGGCGGCGTGCCGCGCAGGTGCAAGGGCGACTGCATCAAGCGCAGCGTGCCGTGCACGGCGTCCGGAGTCTCGGCCACCATCTCCCGAGCCGCGACTTCCGGCGCGTCCAGCGCCTCGGGCACGCTGCGTACCCGCCCCACGGGAATGCCGGCGGCGCTTATGCGCTCTATCCAATGGGCGCTGGTCTGTGTTGCGAAGCTGCGTTCCAGGACGGGCAGCAAAGTATCTCGATTGAATGCGCGCGCCCGGCTGGTGCCATAGCGTTCGTCCGACGACAGCTCGGGCAGGCCCAAGACCGTGCACAACGCGCGGAACTGCGCGTCATTGCCAACGGCCAGCGCGAAGACGCCGTCAGCCGCGGCGAAGGTCTGGTACGGGACGACAGTGGGATGGCCATTGCCGTAGCGCTGCGGGCGGCTGCCCGCGGCCAGATAGCCGCTGCCGACATTGGCGAGAATACTGATCGCGCCGTCGAGCAGCGCCAGGTCGATCAATTGGCCCCGGCCGGATTGCGCGCGGGCGATGAGCGCCGCCAATACGGCCTGGACGGCATTCATGCCGGTGACCAGGTCCGTGACGGCCACGCCCAGCTTCATCGGCGAGCCGTCGGGCTCACCCGTTATGGACATCAGGCCGCTTTCCGCCTGTATGACGAAATCGTAGCCCGGCTCCGCCGCCCTCGGGCCGCTGCGGCCATAGCCCGATATGGAGCAATAAATCAGGCGCGGATTCTCGGCCGACAAGGTTTCGTAGTCCAGCCCGAACTTGCGCAATGCGCCGAGGCGATAGTTCTCTACCAGAATATCGGCCTGCATCGCCAGCCGCCGCACCAGTTTCTGCCCCTCGGGATGGCGCAGGTCCACGGCCATAGACAGCTTGCTGCGGTTGGTGCACATAAAGTACGTGGATTCGCCGTCTACATCCGGCGGGGTCCAGCTACGGGTATCGTCGCCTTTGACCGGCGCCTCTATCTTCCATACCTCGGCCCCCAGGTCGGCCAGCGTCTGGGTGCACCACGGGCCGGCGAGCACGCGGCTCAGGTCCAATACGCGTATGCCGGCCAGGGGCAGATCCGCTGCAGGCGTATCGGCCCTCATGCGATCACCGCGGACAGGGACTGCCGGATGTAATCCAGGGCGGAACATTCGGCGGCCAGCGCATCGGCGCCGATGAGGCCGGCCCAATAAGTTTCGGCGCCCGCCGCCCGGCGCCATTCGCGCAACCTGCGCGTACAGCGCTGCAATGCATATTCTTCGGTGATGCCGATCGCGCCATGCACGGCGTGGGCGATATCGGCCACGATGGGCGCCGCACTGCTGGTACGCGCCTTGCCCAATGCCGCCAGCATCAGTTGCGGCCTCCAGCCCTCGCTCTGGAAAGCCAACTGGGCCGCCATATGCGCGTCCCATACGTATTCCGCCATGACGCTGAGCTGTTGCTGGATCGCCTGGAAACGGCCGATGGGCTTGCCGAACTGGGTGCGCTGGCCGGCGTATTCGGTCGTCAACACCAGCACGCGCTGCATGGCGCCCGCCATCAGCGCCGAGCAGGCGGCGGCCTGCATGGCGGCCAGGATCGCTCCGGCCTTATCCGCGCCGCTTGCTGCCCCGGAACAGGAAAAACGAGTCCCCGCGCCCGCCGGCCAACGCAGATCGGCATCCAGGTTGCCGTGGCCTTCCGTGCGCGTGCGCACCGCATCTTGTGCGGACAGCAGCAGGACGTCGTCTCCCGCAGCGGCCAGGACCCACTGCGCCGCCAGCGCGCCGGGCACAGCCCGGGCTTCTATGTGTTCGTCGCCAGCTGCTACGCCGAAGGCCGCCAATGCGATGGGACCGTCCGGATGCGCCTGTCCGGCGGCATCGAGCCATGCGCGCGCCAGCAGCGTCTGCACCAGCGGCATGCCTATGCCGCAAGCGCCCGCCTCCAGGGCCAGAGGCAGGACGTCGGGCAGGCGCAGGCCGGCGCCGCCCGATTGCTCGGGCACCAGCGCGTCGAGAAAGCCCGACTCTTCCACGGTTTGCCATGCCTGCCCGGGCAGTTCGCCGCGTTCGGCCATGTCCAGTACTTGCGGAGCAAAAGTCTCGGCCAGCAAGCGCCGGGCGGCATCTCCAAAAAGCGAGTCCATGCGCTACTCCCTTATCTCAGTCCGAGGCCGCGGGCGATGATGCCGCGCAAGATTTCCCGCGTCCCGCCGCGCAGCGAAAAAGACGGGCCCATTTGTTCCAGGTAGGCCAGCGTGCGCAGCAGTTCGGATGGCACCGGCCGATCGGGAAAGCGGCCCAGCGCCTGGGCAATGAGATCGGGGATGCGCTGCTCCAGCTCGGTCCCCATATCCTTGACCAGGGCCGCCTCCAGCGCCGGGCTCTGGCCCTGCGCCAGTTTGCGGGCAACGGCCAGCGACATGGCGCGCAGCGTGGACAAATGCGCCAGGATGGCGCCCAGGGCCGTGCGGGTGGCATCGTCGTCGATCTTCGCGCCGCGGCAATAGTCCAGCCAGCACTGCACCAGCACCATGCTGGAATACAGGCGCTCCGGCCCGCTGCGCTCAAAGGCAAGCTCGGCATTGACTTGCTGCCAGCCATTGCCTTCCTGGCCGATGAGTGCGTCCGCCGCCAGCTCGACATTGTCGAAGAAGACTTCGGAAAAATGCGCGTCGCCGGCAAGGTCGGTGATGGGGCGTATCGATACGCCGGGCAGGGACAGGTCTACGATCAACTGAGACAAGCCCTGGTGCCGATCGGCGGGACTGCCGCTGGTGCGCACCAGCGCAATCATGTAGTGCGAGCGATGCGCGTTCGTCGTCCATATCTTGCTGCCGTTGAGCAGCCAGCCGCCCGCTTCCCGCGGCTGGGCATTGCTGCGGATGCTGGCCAGGTCCGACCCCGAGTTCGGTTCGCTCATGCCGATGCAGAAGAATGCCTCGGCCCGGCAGATGCGCGGCAGATAGAAACCACGCTGGCTCTCGGTGCCGTACTTGAGGATGAGCGGCGCGCTCTGGCGGTCGGCGATCCAGTGCGCCGACACCGGCGCGCCCGCGGCCAGCAACTCTTCGGACAGGACAAAACGGGCGAATTGGCTGCGGCCGGCGCCGCCGTATTCTGCGGGCAAGGTCAGGCCCAGCCAGCCGCGGCCGGCCAGCGCCCGGCTGAATTCGGCGTCGAAGCCCAGCCAGGAGCGAGCCCGCCGATCCGCCGGCAGGCCGCGCAGCTTCTCGGCCAGGAAACCCCTTATCTCGGGCCGCAGCGCCTCGTCTTCGGCCGGAATGGCGGCCAGTTCTAGCGTCTCGATCATGTGCAGTTTTTCATGTGTAGCCGGCCCGCTCTTCGTGCTGCATTTTCTGGCAGTCGAGCGAAGCCGCCGATATCGCGGCGAGTGAATTCCACGCAACTATCCATCTTTTGGCTGAGACTTGTCTAATATTTTTTTCTGCGTTTTCGATACATATATCGAATCAACACGGCACACTGAAATTGCGATGTGAAGCGCAGGCACCGGCGCCCGGCGCCAGCCTCGATTTCCAGGCATGGACCGACGCAGCAGCGCCGTATCTGCCGCCCGTGCCGGGCCGGCGCTGCGGCCCGGATTACGACTTGAACAGCGATTCGGCCAGATCGCGGAAATTCCGTATCGACGCCATTTCCGTATGGGGATTCCAGGCCAGCGAAATGCCGATCGACGCGCTGTCCGGAAAATCGGACAGCGTCTTGTAGAGGATCTGGGTGCTGGCGAACCGGCGATTGATGGAAGGCACCAGGGCGACGCCCAGCCCCGCCTCGACCAGACTGAGCACGGTCTGCACCTGCACCGCCTCCTGCACGACGCGCGGTGTGAAGCCGCGCAACTGGCAAGCGTGGATGGACGCCATTCTGAGGCCGGCTGCGCTGGCTGCCGTATACAGGATGAAGCCTTCCCGGGACAGGTCTTTCAGCTTGAGGCTAGGCTTCTGCGCCAGGGGATGCGCCTTGGGCATCGCCAGGACGAACTGCTCCGTCTGCAGGACCAGCATACGGGTGCCCGTATGCGAAGAAACCGGTATGCGCACGACACCCACGTCCAGGGCCTCGTCCTGTAGCTGTTCCATGATGCGTATGGAAGTGCCTTCCTGCAATATCAGTTGGACTCCGGGATAGCGGCGCCGAAACTGGGCCAGGATGCGGGGCAGCACGAAATGGGTCACCGAGCCGACGAAGCCGACGCGCAATTTACCGCCCTCGCCCGTGGACGCAGCCACGGCAGCCTGCCGGAACTGCGTGGCGTGGAACAGCGCCCGGCGCGCATCGGCCAAGGCCGCCTCGCCGCTTTCCGTCAATTGGACGCCGTCCTTGCCGCGCGTGAACAGCGGTACCCCGAGTTCCGTTTCCAGCTTGCGAATGGACACCGACAAGGGCGGCTGAGACATATGGAGCTTTTCGGCGGCACGGCGGAAATTCAAGGTTTCCGCGAGAACCACGAACTGCTGAAGATGACGAAAATCCATGATGCCTGTTCGACAAGAGAGGAAATGGGAGAGCCGCCCATGATACGCGGACGGTATCAATTATAAAAAAAATAATATTGGATATCGTATGAAGACATCAATATTCTGGATGATCTGAGAAGACTCGATACACAAAGCCCGGCGCTGGCGGGACACCATTGATGACGGAACGGATTATGCAAGATGAATCGAAGGCTCCCCTGAAGCGTACCGGCGGCCAAATACTGGTGGATCAGCTACGCATTCACGGAGTCGGCCAAATATTTTGCGTGCCTGGCGAAAGCTACCTGGCCGTGCTGGACGCATTACACGACGCCGACCTGAACGTTACGGTATGCCGCCAGGAAGGCGGTGCAGCCATGATGGCCGAGGCATACGGAAAATTGACCGGCCGGCCCGCCGCATGCTTCGTCACGCGCGCCCCCGGGGCGACCAATGCCTCGCCAGGCATCTATATAGCTCATCACGACGCCACTCCCATGCTGGTATTCGTCGGGCAAATTGGGCGTGGCGTACGCGATCGAGGCGCCCTGCAAGAGCTGGACTATCGGGCGGCCTTTGCACCGCTGGCAAAATGGGCGACGGAAATCGACGACGTGGCCCGTATACCCGAAGTGATATCTCACGCCGTGCATCTGGCCATGTCAGGCAGGCCGGGCCCGGTCGTGATCAGTTTGCCCGAGGACATGCTGTGCGAGACGGCGCTGGTGGACGACGGCGCCCCCGCCCTGGTGGTGGATGCCTACCCCAGCGCCCGGCAAATCGAAGAGCTGCGCTCTCTGCTGGCGCAGGCCGAACGTCCGATGGTCATTCTGGGAGGCTCGCGCTGGACGGAACGCGCGGTGGCGCAATTCTCCGACCTGGCCGCGCAATGGGAGATTCCCGTCACAGTCTCCTTGAGGCGCCAGATGCTATTCCCCGTAGATCACCCCGGGTTTGTCGGAGACCTTGGTTTCGGCCCCGATAAAAACCTCGTGGAACAGGTCAAGCGCGCCGATCTGCTGCTTCTGATCGGCAGCCGTCTGTCGGAAGTGCCCAGCCAGGGATATACCTTGGTGGATATCCCGGTGCCATCCCAGACCCTGGTGCATGTGTACCCGGACGCCGGCGAACTGGGGCGGGTATATCGGCCTACTCTGGCGATCAATGCCTCGCCGTCGGCTTTTGTCGACGCCCTGCGCGAAGTGGCCTTGCCCGGATCGGCATCGCGGCGCGCGTATCGCGACGATGCGCGCCAAGCCTACCTGGCCTGGACGGACTTGTCAGCCATAAAATCCCCCGGAAAGCTGCAGATGGCCGAAGTCATGCGATTCCTGGGAGATCGCCTGCCGGCCGATGCGATAGTCTGCAATGGCGCAGGCAACTATGCCACCTGGGTCCACCGCTACTATCGCTTCCGGGCATTCGGAACCCAGTTGGCGCCCACATCGGGTTCCATGGGCTACGGCGTCCCCGCCGCAGTGGGCGCCAAGCGCGCCTTTCCCGACCGCATGGTCGTGGCGTTTGCCGGCGACGGCTGCTTCTTGATGAACGGCCAGGAATTCGCCACGGCAGTGCAATACAAGCTGCCCATCATCGTCGTGGTCATCGACAACGGCATGTTCGGCACGATAAGAATGCATCAAGAAAGGGAATACCCGGGGCGTATCAGCGCCACACAGCTGAACAACCCCGACTTCGCGGCCTATGCCCGCGCATTCGGAGGTCATGGCGAGCAAGTGGAGACCGCCGATGAGTTCGTCGCAGCGTTCGAGCGTGCCTGCGCATCGGGCAAGCCGTCGATCATCCATTGCCTCATCGACCCGGAAGCGATCAATCCATCCTACACCTTGAGTTCCGTGCGCCAGGCGGCGATCGCGGCAGGCCGATAAATCCCATACGACGTATGGCCGAAGCAGGAGTGAAACACGATGACAATCCATGGAAACCTGATCGACGGGCAATGGGTGCAGTCGAAAGACGTCAACTCGAATATCAACCCGTCCGACACTAGCGACATAATCGGAGAATATGCACGTGCGAGTGCATCGGATGCCGAGCATGCCGTCGAGGCCGCCCGAACGGCATTCCCTGCATGGTCGCATTCCGTGCCGCAACTGCGCCATGACATACTTGCGCGCGCAGCGGCCGAGACTTATGAACGCCGCGAAGAACTCGGCCGCATATTGTCCCGCGAAGAGGGCAAGACGCTGGCTGAAGGCATAGGCGAGGCGGTGCGTGCGGCACAGGTGATTTCGTTCATGGCCGGCGAAGCGCTGCGCATCGCGGGAGAGCGCTTCGATGGCCTCGTTCCCGGCAGCGTTGCGGAAATCACGCGAGAGCCGCTGGGAGTCATCGGAATTATTTCTCCATGGAATTTCCCGATAGCGATTCCGGCCTGGAAAATCGCGGCTGCGCTAGCCTATGGCAATTGCATCGTGTTCAAACCCGCCGAACTGGTACCCGGTTGCGCCTGGGAACTCGCCGCTATCCTGCATCGTGCCGGCCTGCCTGCCGGAGTATTGAATCTGGTGATGGGCAGCGGCAGCACGATAGGCGCCATACTGACCAGCCACCCCGAGGTCGACGCCATCAGTTTCACCGGCTCGGTTCCGACTGGGCGCCATATCGCCGCGGCCTGCGTGAGCGGCCCAACCATGAAGCGCATGCAGTTGGAAATGGGCGGCAAGAATCCGCTGGTGGTGCTCGATGACGCAAACCTCGACGTCGCGGTAGAGTGTGCCGTCAATGGCGGTTTCTACAGCACCGGCCAGAAATGCACGGCATCTTCACGGCTGATCGTCACCGACGGGATACACGATCGCCTCGTGCATGCCATGACCGAGCGGCTGAAAAGACTCTGCGTCGGCCATGCGCTGGCGCCGGAAACCCATATCGGGCCGGTCGTCGATGAACGCCAACTGGCGACAGACCTGGAATATATCGGAATCGGCCGCGCGGAAGGCGCGACGCTGCATTGGGGCGGAGAACGGCTGGAGCGGCCGACCAAAGGCTTTTATCTTCAGCCGGCCTTGTTCACCAATGTGAAGCCCGAAATGAGGATCGCACGCGAAGAAATCTTCGGGCCGGTCGTATCCGTATTGCGCGTCAAAGATTACGCACAAGCCCTGGACATGGCCAACGGAACGGAATTCGGGCTGTCCGCCGGCATCTGCACCACCAGCCTCAAATACGCGTCCCATTTCAAGCGCAACGCCCAGGCCGGTATCGTAAAAGTCAATCAACCCACCAGCGGCCTGGATTACCACCTGCCTTTCGGTGGACGCAAGGGTTCGTCGTACGGGCCGCGCGAGCAAGGCCATTACGCTGCCGATTTCTACACCATCATCAAGACCGCCTATACCTCGGCAGGGGATGCCTGACCCGGGCGCGGACATCGGCCGGAAACCTATGCGCCCGGCTTGTCACACGAGCCGATACCGTTCGACGATATCAGGGTCTGGATCGCAGCCCAGGCCCGGGCCGTCGGGGATGGGGATCGCGCCGTCGGGGCCGGGCAGGCCGATATCCCCGAACAGCCTGGCCTCGAGATCGACGCCGAATACTTCGATCCCCCCGATCACGCCGTGCCGGGCGGCCAACTGGAGCGTCGCGAGCAGGCCGGGCCCGAAGTACGGGGAATGCGGAGCCAGAAGCCGCCCCCGGGCATCCGCGGCCAGGGCCACCTCGTGGACCTCGCTGATGCCGCCCACCTTGGTCACGCTAGGCTGGAAATAATCGACGACGCCGGCATCCAGCAAGGGCAGGAACGACACCGCATTAGCCAGGTTCTCGCCCAGGGCCAGCGGGACGTCGACCTGCTTGCGCAGGCGCGCGAGCCCGGCGGTATCCTCGGGCGGCCATATGGGTTCTTCCAGCCATTTCAGGCGATACGGCGCCAGCTTCCCGGCCATTCGTACAGCTTCTTCGGCCGGCCATTCGCAATTCACGTCGAGCATCAGGTCGACCGACTCGCCGATCTCGCGGCGAGCGGCATCGACGGCCTCGACAGTCGTCTCGTGCAGTTTCAGGCTGCGATAGCCTTGCCCCACTGCACGCGCGCAGGCCCGGGCAATAACGGCGGGCTCGAGCAGCCGCATGAAACTTTTATATGCCGGAACCGCAGCACGCATGCGTCCGCCCAGCATATCGGCCACCGAAGAGCCCGCGCGCTTGCCGGCAAGGTCCCAGAGCGCTATGTCCAGGCCGCTCAGCGCATACTGCACCGGCCCGCTGCGGCCGTAGATATGCAGCGCCTTTTTCAGCAGCCCCATCATCGCCGCGAGCTCGGACACATCCTTGCCCAGGGCGAGCGGGCGCACGAGCTCGTCCATGGCCTTTTTCGTGGCCGGGATCACGTTGTAGCCGAACGCCTCCCCCCAGCCGACGAGGCCGTCGTCGGCCTGGACCCGGATCAACAGATATGTGAGTTTCTTCCAGACTGCCCCGCCGAAGCCCGTCTGTCCGCCGTCATGCCGGTAGGGGATAGCCACGGGGATCGATTCGATCGACGCTATTTTCACTGAGCTGCTCCTGTGTGCCCTTCAGGCCGAAGGGGCTTGCACGGCGGCGCCCCCGAGATAAATCCGCTTGATCAATTCCCCCTTGCCGACTTCTTCGGGAGGCCCCTCGCCGCCGACTTTTCCCGTTTCTATCAAATAGCAGTAATCCGCGAACTTGAGGGCCTCTTTGACCAATTGCTCGACGAGCAATACCGACATGCCAGAGCGCGTAAGCTGTTTCGCAACGGTCAGGATGCGGTTGATCACCATGGGGGCCAGGCCGCCGGAAGGTTCGTCCAAGATCAGCAATCGGGGCTCGGAGACTATGCCTTGGGCAACGGCCAGGATCTGCTGCTGCCCGCCGCTCAGGCGCGACGCCATCTGCTGGCGCCGCTCCGCCAGCTCGGGAAACAAGTCGTAGGCGATGGCCAGCTTCGAGCGGTCGCCGCGGCGATTGCGGGCATAAGTGCCCAGCAGCAGATTGTCCTCGACGCTCAGGCTCGTGAAGACGCGATGCCCTTCCAGCACCATGCTCAGCCCGCACCTGGCGATATCGCGGGCGTCCATCCCGGAAATGTCCCGCCCGGCGAACGTCACGGCCCCCGATGCGCGCGGGATGAGCCCCGAAATGGCATGCAGCATGGTGCTTTTTCCGGCCCCGTTGCGGCCCAGCAGCACGACGAACTCGCCCTCGCGCACCGCGAAGTCGACGCCATGCACGACCTCGGCCTTGCCATACGAAACACGCAGCGACGATACGTCAAGAACAATGGGCGCAGTGCCGTTTTCTCGCTTCTTGTCCACGTCATGCTCCCAGATAAACCCGGATGACTTCCGGATCCGCGCGAACCTCGGCCGCCGAGCCGCTGGCGATGGACGAACCCAGGTTCAGCGCCGTGACCCTGTCGCAGATGCGGAACACGAAATCCGTGTGGTGTTCGATGATGAGCACGCCGATTCCCGCGTCCCGCATGGCAAGCACGATGTTGGCCAGTTGGTCGATCTCGTGCTCCGTGAGGCCGCCGGCGGGCTCGTCCAGCAGAATGAAGCGCGGCTGCATGCACAGGGCGCGCGCGATTTCCAGGAAGCGCTGTTCGGCATGGTCCAGCAGGCTCGCCGGCTTGTCGACGATGTGGGAAAGCCCCATGGCATGCAGGATCTCCAGCGCCCGCGCCCGCAGCTGCGCGTCCTGCCTGCGCGCCGCGGGCAATGCCAGCAGGTTCTGCATGAAACCGGAGCGGGCGTCCTTCCAGCCGCCCAGCATGGCGTTGTCCAGGCCGCTCAAGGTTCCCAGCAGCCTGGGCTTCTGGAAGGTGCGGGCCACGCCCAGCGCCGCGCGCCGTTGCACGGAAGACTGCGTCAGCGTTGCGTCGTCCAGCTCGATGGCCCCCTGGTCGATGAGGTAATAGCCGGAAATCAGGTTCAGCAGCGTGGTCTTGCCGCTGCCGTTAGGGCCTATGAGGCCGTGGATTTCCCCTTCCTGCAAGGAAAGGGAAACCCGGTTGACCGCCAGGACCCCGCCGAAATGCTTGGAGGCCGCGTTCAGGGAAATGCCGCGTTCATAGCGCCGGTCTCCGCGTATCGCGGCGACCAGCCTGGGCAGGTCGGGATTGACGATGCGCTTTTCGTGCCGGCTCGGATTGATTTTTTCCCGGATGATGCCGATCACGCTGCCTATGCCTTCGGGCACGAGCAGCACCACGATCAGCAGCAGCGCGCCATAGAAGAACTGCCCCCAGCGCGCCAGGCCCCCCATCAGCTCGGGCAGTATGGCCAGGACTATGGTGCCCAGGAACGGCCCCCAGATCGTGCCGCGCCCGCCGATGATGATGCAGATGAAAAAGAACAGGCTCAGCTCGAACGGGAATGTCTCGGGGGTGATGTAGCTTTGCAGCGTGGCGAACATCGCGCCGGCCAGGCCCGCAGTGACGCCGCTGAACGCGAATACCGTCAACTTGACGCGGAATATCGGCACGCCCACCGCCGAGGCGGCCACTGTGCTGTCGCGCAGCGCAATCATGCCGCGCCCCCACATGAGCCGGGTGAGGTTCCAGGCCAGCCAGGTGATCACGCCCGCAGCCGCGACGGCGAGCCAGTACAGGCCGGAAGGCGAGGCGAAGAAGCCATCGAACGGCGGCACGCTCAGCCCTATGCCGCCGCCCGTGAGGTCGGACTGCGCGAGCGAGAACTCGGTCACCATCAAGGCAAACGCCAGTGTCGCCATGGCGAAGTAGAAACCCGGCAGCCGCAGCGAGGGCAGGCCGAGGATGAAGCCGCAAGCCCCGCCCAGCGCGGCGGCGATCAAGGTGGCCAGCCAGGGGTCGAAATCGTAGCGGCTGGTGAGGATGGCATAGGTGTAGGCGCCTATCGCCAGCAGGCCGATATGGCCTATGGACAACACGCCGGTATAGCCGACCGACAGATTCAGGCCGGCGATCAGTATCCAGTAGACGGCGATCAGGGTCGCGATGTGCAGTTGATAGGGGTTGCCCACCCACAGCGGCAGAGTGGCCAGCAAGGCTATGCATGCGAGGACGGGAATGCCGGTTTTAGCGCCGAGGTTCATACGTGCCTCATTTGCTGGCTGCCGAACAGGCCTTCGGGCTTGAGCAACAGGAAAAGCATCAGCAGGCCCACTGCGATCGTGCGCTGGTATTCGCCGCCGAAGAAGTAGGTCGCGAGCGTGGACAGCAGCCCCAGCACCAGTCCGCCGATGACCGCCCCCAGATTGCTGCCCATGCCTCCCGCGGCCAATGCGATGAAGCCGTATAGCGACAGCGTCAGGCCTATGGAGAAATCGGCGAAGGTCAATTGCCCTCCGGCAAACCCGACCAGGCCGCCCATCAAGCCCGCGATCGCGTACGAGAACGCGCGGATATGGCCGGTCGCCACGCCGCGGGCGCGCGCGGCAAAGGGGTCTTCCGCCACGGCCAGGAATACTTTCCCGAAAAGGGTATGGCGGTAGAACACGTCCATCGCAACCACGATCACCGCGACGCCGGCGATGGGCAGCCAGTACTTCTGGTCCCATATCCCCGCGGTGAACTCCTGGGAAATCAGCCGCGGAAAGGGGCGCGGCTCTGTGCCCCACCACAGCACCACGGCCTGCTGCACAATGGTCGCCAGGGCCAGGGTACTGAGCAGCCACAGGTGTTCCTGGGACCGGGCAAGTATCCTGCGCACCGCCACGAACTCTGTCACCAGGCCCAGGACGATCGAGGCCAGGACTGCTCCGCCCAGGCCGGCCGCCAGGGGCAGCTTCAACTGGCCCATCAGGTAGGCGCCCATGACCGCGCTGATCATGAACAGATGGCCGGCGGTGAAACTGAGCACCTTCGACGTCGAATACATGGCGTTATAGGCCAGCGCCGCCGCGGCGTAGAGCGCGCCGATAGCTAGGCCCGTGATCAACACAGTCAACATAGGGGGAATCCAGCAATACGGTGTGGTGGAAAAAGGCGCCGGAATCCGGCCGGCGCCCGCTGCCGGGAACGATATGAGACCCGCTCGAGACTATGCTTATTGCGGGGCTTGCTTGAAAGAGCCGTCGTTGAAGGTGTTGGCCAGGTCGACGACCATGCCCGAATCCGGAAAACCGTTATGGTCGGCCGGCGTCCAGGTGTAGGTCGCGTAGGCGCCCTTGAGATCCTTGGTGGACTCCATCGTCTTCTTGAAGGCCTCGGGATCGGTGCTGCCGCTTTTTTCCACGGCATGCTGGATGATCTTGACTGTGTCGTAGCCCAGCGCAACCCACCAGAAAGTGAAATTGATCGGCTTGCCCAGCTTGGGCCGCATGGCGTCCATCAGCTTCTGGGTGGATTCGGGCAGTTTCCCGTCAGGCCCGTACGTGGTGCTGACATAGCCGGCGGCATAGGTGTTGTTCCAATACTCAGGCTTGTTCAGCAGGTCGCGGATATTGGACCCCATCAGGGCCGGATGGCCCACCACCGGGACGTCCCACTGGGCGTTGCCCCGGGCGTTCAGGATACGCGCCAGCAAGCCCGTGGCGGCGGACCAGGGCATGATGACATCGGCCCCGGCCGCCTTGGCCTTCGATATTTGTTCCGACACGCTGGTCTGATTGGGGTCTATCAGCACGGAATAGACCGGCTTGATGCCCGCTTTTTCCAGCAACTGGGCAGCCCGCTTGGCGGTGGACGCCCCGTAACCCGTGGTGTCGCCGATGATGGCGATTTTCTTGCGCTTGAGCACCGAAATCGCATAGTGGTTCGCAGAAGTGATCCACTGCTGGTTGGTATTGATCACCCGGAACGCCAGGGGATATTTCTTGGCATCGATCAAGGTATCGACGGTGCCGATCACGAGATTGGGGATCTTGGCCCGGGACAGAATGGGCACCGTCGCCAGCGACTCGCCCGAATTGACCGGCCCGATCACAAAGTCGACCTTCTTGCTGAAGGCCAGCTCGTTGGCGAAATTGACGGCCTTGGTCGGATCGCCCAGCGTGTCCCGCGTATAGAGTTCGAGCTTGCGCCCGTTGATCCCCCCGGCCTTGTTGATTTCGTTGACGGCGAACTGCACGCCTTCGTTTTCCGCGATCGCCGCGGCCGACAGCGCCCCCGTCAGCGACGACAGCCAGCCGATGCGGATGGGCCCCGACTCGGCCGCCGAGGCCGAACCCAAGGCGCACGCCAGGACCATCGCACCGCTCGCGACGAGCCTGATGGCGTGATTGAATTTATGTTTATGCATGCTTGTCTCCTGTCTCTGGTATTGCCGAAAAACAAGACCCGGCGAAAGAGCGGCAGCCCATCGGCCGCCTGGCCATCAGCCGCCGGGCCGCCGTGGGTCATCGACGATAAGCTTCGATCTGATCCCAATTGAAGGTAAACCCGGTGCCGGCGCGTTGCGGCAGGCGTATCGTGCCGTCGGACTCGAGCGCCATGGTTTCGTGGAACAGCGGCGCGAACCAGGGCATGTGCTCGCACCAGGTCGCGTTGCTGGCCGAGGCGACGACATGCAGGCTGTGCTCGGTGAAAATATGCGGGGCGACGGCAAGATCGAAAGTAGCCAGGTAACGGGCCACTTTCATCATTTCGGTGTAGCCTCCCATGCGCTGCAGGTCGGGCATCAAGACTTCGGCCGCGCGGTTCTGCACCATGCGCCGTATGCCATAGCGCGTGTATTCGGTTTCGCCGCTGGCCAGCGGCATGGACAGGCTGTCCACGAGCTTTGCTGCGGCGTCGTCCTGCCATGTCGGCACCGGCTCTTCGTACCAGGCCAGATTGAAGGGCTCCAACGCCCGGCCCAGCCGCAAGGCCTCGTGCAAGGACAGCCCCTGGTTCGCATCGGCCATCAGCGTCACGCCGTCCCCGATCGCCGCGCGCACCGCTTCGACCCTGGCCACGTCGTCTTTCCAGTTGGCCGAGCCGAGCCGCATTTTCATGGCGCGAAAGCCCTGCCGCAAGAATTCGCGCGCCTGCGCCACCAGCTCGTCCAAGCTGGCCGACAGCCACAAGCCGCCGCTGGCATAGGCCGGCACACGATCGCGGCAGGCGCCGAAGAGGCGGTACAAAGGCGCATTGGCCGCCTTGCCGATGAGGTCCCAGCAAGCGACGTCGATCGGGGTGTACGCCAAAATGGAGACGCCGCTCTGGCCGTAGAAATTGCAATCGCGGATGAATTTGTCCCACAGCGACTCGACATCGTGCGGGTCTTGCCCGATAACCAGCGGCGCGAGAGATTCGGTGAACCGGGAAATGGCCGCCAGGCGGTCCGGGTTGAAGCAGAAGCCATAGCCTTCGCCTACGATGCCCGCGTCGGTTTCCAGGGTGACCAATTGGCAGCAGACATTGGAAATCTCGTGGATCGAGGTTCGTAGCGGGCGCTCCAGGGGTATCTCTACGCGGGCGGTTCTTACGGCCGTTATATGTAAAGGCGTAGTTGGTGACTGCACGCTGCATCCCCCATGGATATAGAGACGGTAAATGTGGCTTCCCGATTGCCCCGCGGAGCGTTGTCCACGGGCCCGCGAACATGCAGACACTATCGAAGCATCAGCAGTACTTGTCTAATATTATTTTTTTCGACTTTGATATGGAAAAGGTATCGCTTTTCCGTAACGGCAATGGCGCAGCAAGGGCGGCCAGGCATCAGCCGCGCCCGAAAAAAACCGGAAGAAAATAAGGGGCGTTCCCTATTCGACAGGCGATCACGTGGCGCGCCCCGCGAACTATGATGCCGCCGCCCAACACCGTGCGCCCGGCCCGCCCGCGGCGAGTTGCCCGCACTGGCAAATCAGCGTACAGTCGACTGTGACTTACCCGGTTAACCCTTGACACATTGAAACTTCTAAGGGACAACCCTGAATAGCCTATGTTCGATATATTGGTTTACTTATTCGAAAATTATTACACCCCGCAAGCATGCCCGGAAGCAGACGTGCTGGCCCACAAACTGGCTGCCGCGGGCTTTGAACACGACGACATCGACGAGGCGCTCAACTGGCTGTACGGCCTGGCCCAGACCACGGAACAATGCGTGCAGTTCGCGCAGCATCCGCAAGACGACAGCCGGCGCATATTCACAGACGACGAATACCGCAGCCTCGGCACCGAGGCTATAGGCTTCATCAGCTTCCTGGAAAATTCTGGCGTGCTGCCGGGCGTGCTGCGCGAGATCGTGATCGACCGGGCCCAGGCCACCAACGAATCGCCGATTTCGCTGCAAAAGATCAAGATCATCGCCCTGATGGTGCTCTGGAGCCAGGAAGCGGAAATCGACCACCTGGTGCTCGAAGAGCTGCTGACGGAAGACCACGGCCGGCTGTCGCATTAGGACGTCTCGACGCTGTAGATGGGGCGATTCTTCCGGCAGCGTCAGGCCCTGTCCCGCCGCGTCGGCATACCATACATATATATTAGATATATAGGCGCTATGCCGGTTTGGCCTATGGCAGGCCTCGCGCCGTCCTGCGGCGCGGCGGGGCTTGGGTTTTGGCCGCCACGGCCGGCGCCGGCCGCCGTCCCTGGCAGGGAAGCGACTGGCAGGCCGCGGATGGCGGCTATGGCCATTCGCCATCGCAATTCTTCATAGCCGTCCGCCTTGCCATTGCCATTGCCATTGCCATTGCCATTGCCATTGCCATTCGCCTTGGCCGCCCGTTACCCGTTACCCGTTACCCGTTACCCGTTACCCGTTACCCGTTACCCGTTACCCGTTACCCGTTACCCGTTACCCATCGCCCATCGCCCATCGCCACGGCAATGATCTCATCCGCAAACCCCGCCCCCCGCGCCGGCTATACCGGCCGCTACGCCCCCAGCCCCAGCGGTCCGCTGCACGCGGGCTCGCTGGTCGCGGCGCTGGCCAGCTATCTCGACGCCCGGGTCCATGGCGGCCGCTGGCTGCTGCGCATTGAGGACATCGACACGCCGCGCAGCGTGGCCGGGGCGGACCGGATCATCATGCAGCAGTTGCAGGCCCTGGGCATGCACTGGGACAGGCCCGTAGTCTGGCAGTCGCAGCGCCACGCGCTGTACCAGCAGGCTTTCGACCGCCTGGCCGCGCAGGGCCTGGTCTACGGCTGCGCCTGCACGCGCCGGGAGATCGAGGAAGCCATACGAGAGGCGCGGCTCCGAGAGCAGCGGTTCCCCGAGCGGCGGCTCGCGGAACCAAAACACGCGCCTGCGCCGGTGCAAGAAATCGCCGACGGGCCGGCGGCGGAGGCTACCGAAGCCCGAAGCGCCGGGCTCGTACAGGCGCAAGGCCGGGCTCGGCCGGGCGAAGCCGGGCCTGGCCTTGCCCAGTCGACGCCGACCGCCCCCGAGCAGTCCTATTCCGAACAGTCCTATTCCGAACGGCCCTATCCGGGCACCTGCCGGGACGGCCTGCCATCGGGGCGCGAGGCCCGGGCCTGGCGCTTCAGGGTGCCGCCGGGCGTGGAGCACTACGACGACCGTTGGCTGGGGCCGCAGCGCCAGGATGTGCTCGAGGAGGTGGGCGACTTCGTGCTGCGGCGCGCCGACGGCCTGTGGGCCTATCAGTTGGCGGTGGTGGTGGACGACGCCGAGCAGCAGGTCACCGACATTGTGCGCGGCGCGGACCTGCTGGGGTCCACCGCGCGCCAGCGCCTGCTGGCGCGTAGCCTGGGGCTGGCCCTGCCGTCCGTGATGCATGTGCCCCTGGTCTGCGACGCGCTGGGACGCAAGCTGTCGAAACAGAACCATGCCCCGGCGCTGGACTGCAGCCGCCCGCTGCAGGCGCTGGAAACGGCCTGGCAACACCTGGGCTTCGCGCCACTATCCGCAACGGGGCCGGACGATTTCTGGCAGCGCGCCCAGGCGCAATGGGCGGCCCGCTACGGCCCGGCGTGAAAGCCCGCCAAGGCCCGGCTTGAAACGGCGCGAACCGTCCCCACCCTGCCGGCAGGCCGTCCAGGCAGAAGCCGCGGACGGAGCCGCCCGGAGCAAAGCAGCCCGGCTCGCCTTAGCTCCGAACAACTCCAATTATGGAGTATTTTTTATGCTTTTTCGGATAAAAAACAGACCAAGCGCAGGGGCTTGACTTGCACTGTGCGAGTTTCCCCACTTATCATCCGCGCTATCACTGCCGAGAAGCAGTTACTGGATATACATGACTAAAACGCTGATCATCGCCGAGAAACCCTCGGTGGCCCTGGACATTTCACGCGCGCTCGGCGGCTTCAGCCGCGAGGGCGATTACTTCGAGAGCGAGCGCTATGTGCTCGCCTCGAGCATTGGCCACTTGCTGAGCCTGGTGGCGCCCAATGACCCGGTGCGCGGCAAATGGAGCTTCACCCATCTGCCGGTGATCCCCCCGCAGTTCGAACTCGGGCCCGCCGACAAGCGATCGGCCGAGCGCCTCAAGCTGCTGCTGCGCCTGATCAAGCGCAAGGACGTTTCCGCCATCATCAACGCCTGCGACGCGGGGCGCGAGGGCGAGCTGATTTTCCGCTACATCGTGCAGTATGCGGGCGTGAACAAGCCCATCAAGCGGCTGTGGCTGCGTTCCATGACCCAGGCCGCGATCCGCGAGGCCTTCGAGAACCTGCGCGACGACGACGCCCTCAAGCCGCTCGAGGCGGCGGCGCGCTCGCGCGCCGAGGCCGACTGGCTGGTGGGCATCAACGGCACCCGCGCCATGACCGCCTTCAACAGCAAGGACGGCGGCTTCTTCAAGACACCGGTAGGCCGGGTGCAGACGCCTACGCTGGCCATCGTCGCCGAGCGCGAGGAACGCATTCGCCGTTTCGTGCCGCGCGACTACTGGGAAGTGCATGCCACCTTCGTCGCCGCGGCGGGCTTCTACACGGGGCGCTGGTTCGACCCCAAGTTCGTCCGGAACGAACAAGACCCGGAACAGCGCGATTCCCGCCTGTGGTCGCAGGCCGCGGCCCAGAGCGTGGTGGCCGCCTGCCGCGACTGTCCGGGCACCGTAACGGAAGAATCCAAGCCTTCCACGCAGATGTCGCCGGCGCTGTTCGACCTGACCTCGCTGCAGCGCGAGGCCAATTCGCGCTTCGGCTTCTCGGCCAAGACGACGCTGTCGCTGGCCCAGGCGCTGTACGAACGGCACAAGGCGCTGACTTATCCGCGTACCGATTCGCGCTACCTGCCGCAAGACTATGTGCAGACCGTGCGCGGCACCATGCAGGCGCTGGCCCAGGGCGGCTCGGCCGCCGCCGCCAGCGTGCAGCCGTTTGCCAAGACCCTGTGCGAGAACGACTGGGTCAAGCCGAACCGGCGCATCTTCGACGACAAGAAAGTCTCGGACCACTTCGCCATCATCCCGACGCTGCAGATCCCGCGCGAACTGAGCGAGGCAGAGGGCAAGATCTACGAACTGGTGGCGCGGCGCTTCCTGGCGGTGTTCTTCCCCGCCGCCGAATTCCGCGTCACCACCCGCATCACCGAGGTCTCGGGACATCATTTCAAGACCGAGGGCAAGGTGCTGGTCAAGCCGGGCTGGCTAGCCATCTACGGCCGCGAGGCGCAGGGCGACGACACGAATCTCGTGGCGGTCGAAGACGGCGAGACCGTCAAGACCGACGACATCGAGGCGCGCGGCCTGGTCACCAAGCCGCCTGCACGCTACAACGAAGCCACGCTGCTGTCCGCCATGGAAGGCGCCGGCAAGCTGGTCGACGACGAAGCGCTGCGCGAGGCCATGTCCGAGCGCGGCCTGGGCACGCCGGCCACGCGCGCGGCCATCATCGAAGGCCTGCTCAACGAAGGCTATCTGCGGCGCGAAGGCCGCGACCTGATACCCAGCGCCAAGGCGCGCCAGCTGATGACGCTGCTGGCGGGCCTGGGCGTGAACGAACTGACCTCGCCCGAGCTGACGGGCGAATGGGAACACCGTCTCAAGCAGATCGAGCACCGCGAGCTGGACCGCCAGGCCTTCATGCGCGAAATCGCGCAAATGACGCAGGTCATCGTCAAGCGCGCCAAGGAATACGAACGCGATACCGTGCCGGGCGACTACGCCACCTTGTCCACGCCCTGCCCGAAATGCGGCGGCGTGGTCAAGGAAAACTACCGCCGCTATGCCTGCACCAATTGCGATTTCTCCATAGGCAAGCACCCGGGCGGGCGCACCTTCGAGGTCTCCGAGGTCGAAGAACTGCTGCAAAAGCGCGAAATCGGGCCGCTGTCGGGCTTCATCAGCAAGATGGGCCGGCCCTTTGCCGCCATACTGCGCATCACCGGCGACTACAAGCTGGAATTCGATTTCGGCCAGAGCGACGCCGACGACGCCGAGCCGGTCGATTTTTCCGGCCAGACTTCGCTGGGCGCCTGCCCCAAATGCGGCCACGCCGTCTACGAGCACGGCATGAATTATGTGTGCGAAAAATCCGTGGGGCCGGACAAGAGCTGCGACTTCCGCTCGGGCAAGATGATTCTGCAACAGGAAATCTCGGCCGAACAGTTCCGCAAGCTGCTGGCCGATGGCCGCACCGATCTGCTCGACGGTTTTGTCTCCAGCCGCACCAACCGCAAGTTCAAGGCCTTCCTGGTCAAGCAGGCCAACGGCAAGATCGGCTTCGAGTTCGAGCCCAGGCCGCAGAAGCCGGGCGGCAAGGCCCCCGCGAAAACCGCGGCGAAGAGCGCGGCGGCCGCTGGGGAAGCAGGCGCGGCGCCGGCCAAGGCCGCCAAGAAAGCGGCTGCAAAGAAGGCGCCCGCCAAAAAGGCGGCGGCGAAGAAAACCGCCACCAAGACCGCCGCCAAGCGCGCCACGAAGACGACGGCAGTGAAGAAGGCAGCCGCCGAGCCCGCGGCCGCGCCGCGGCAGGACGGCCCGGACGACGACGATCCGCCGTTCTGACTTCCGCGGCGCTGATGCGGCGCCGCGCACAGGAAAGGGATGCGGCACGAAGTGCGGCATCCCTTTTGGGCTTTCGAGCTTTCGAGCTTTCGGGCGGGCAAGCCAGGCGAGATGACGCCGGGCTCATGCCGCGGCACGGCTAGCGGCCAGCATTCCCGCAGGCGGCATCCCGCCGCCCCTGTTCAGTCTTCGACGTACCAGGTGTCTTCGGACAGCATGACCTGCTGGTGGCCGTAGCCGGCGGGCATCATGGGGAAGCAGTTTTCCTGGGCGAGCACGACCACGTCCAGGAAGTACGGGCCCTCGCTGTCCAGGCAGGCGCGCAGCGCCTCGTCGAGGCCGGCGGGGTCTTCCACCCGGGCGGCGTTCCAGCCGAAGGCCTTGGCCAGCGCAACGAAGTCCGGGATCGAGGCGTTGTAGCTGTGGCTGTAGCGCCCGTCGTGGATCAGCTCCTGCCACTGGCGCACCATGCCCATGTGGCCGTTGTTGCACAGCACGACCTTGATGGGCGTGCGGTGCTGGGAGGCGCTGGCCAGTTCCTGGATGTTCATGAGCACCGAAGCGTCGCCGCTGACGCACACCACCGGCTTGTCCGGATGGGCGATCTGCGCGCCCAGAGCCGCCGGCACGCCGTAGCCCATGGTGCCGGCGCCGCCGGAAGTCAGCCAGCGGTTGGGGCGGTTGAACTTGATGTATTGCGCGGCCCACATCTGGTGCTGGCCGACGTCGGTGGCGATGATGGCGTCGGTGCCCGCCAGGGCATGGTCGATGCGCTGCATCAGGTGCTGCGGCAGGATGTGCTGGGCGGAAGGCTGGACCCGCAGGCAGTCGCGGGCGCGCCAGACGCCGATGCGCTGCCACCAGGGGTCGAGCCGGGCGGGGTCGAGCTGCGTGGTGCTGAGTTCCTTGCGCAGCGCGCGCAGCAGCGGATAGCAGTCGCCCACCATGGCCACGTCGGCGCGCACCACCTTGTTGATCGAGGCCGGGTCGATGTCCAGGTGGATCTTGCTGGCGTGCGGGCAGAAGTCCGAAAGACGGCCGGTGATGCGGTCGTCGAAGCGCGCGCCAACGCAGATGATCAGGTCGGCATGGTGCATGGCCAGGTTGGCTTCGAGCGTGCCGTGCATGCCCAGCATGCCGAGGAAGTGTTTGTCGTCGGCCGGGAAGGCCCCCAGGCCCATGAGCGTCAGCGTGCAAGGCGCGCCGAGATCCTGTACCAGGCTGGTGTAGGCATGGCAAGCGTCTATGCCCGAGTTCACCAGACCGCCCCCGCCATAGAAGACCGGCCGCTTGGCGGCGGCGATCAAGGCCGCGGCGCGCTTGACGGCGGCCTCGGCCGCGGGGCTGGCGGTCTCCACGCCGGCCGGCTCGGCGTCGGCGGCGCCCGGCGCGGCATCGGCCGGCACCATGCCCATTTGTATGTCCTTGGGAAAGTCCAGCAGCACCGGCCCCGGGCGCCCCTGCGTCGTGAGGCGATAGGCCTTGGCGGTCATGGCGGCCACGTCCTCGCAGCGGCGGATCTGCGCATTCCATTTGGTGACCGGCCGGGAAATGCCTATGGCGTCGCATTCCTGGAAGGCGTCGGTGCCGATGGCGCCAGTAGCCACCTGGCCGCTGATGCACAGCACCGGGATCGAGTCGCAGATGGCGTCGAGCAGCCCCGAAGTAGTGTTGGCCATGCCCGGGCCCGAAGTGACCAGCACCACGCCCGGCCGGCCGCTGGAGCGCGCATAGCCTTCGGCCGCGTGCATCGCGCCCTGTTCGTGGCGCATCAGCACGTGGCGGATGCGCGGCTCGGAATACAAGGCGTCGTACAAGGGCAGCACCGCGCCTCCGGGATAGCCGAAGATGGTGTCCACGCCCATGTCGATGAGGGTTTGCAGCAGGGTTTCGGCGCCGTTGCGGGCGGAGGTGTCGGAAGAAGTATTCACGGGGGATTCACGCGGAGGCTGAAATTTCATAAGATTACGCACTGCCCGGGGGACGCTGCGCATGAGCTTCCCCCAGGGACGCCCCGACGCAGCGGCCCGGGCCCGGCATACCGGGCGATCAGGCCGGCAAGGCGGGGCGGCTCGTTCATAGCCTCTCTATTATCCATCATCATCCGGGCCGCGGCCGGCCCGTCCCTATCCAGCACCCCAGCGACCACCGAGCGACACCACTCATGACCCGATCCTCCGCCCCCTGGCACTCCGTCAGGAAGTCCACGCTGCACGGCAACGGCGTATTCGCAGCCCGGCGCATACCCGCCGGCACCCGTATCGTCGAATACGGCGGCAAGCGCATCAGCAACGAGCAGGCCGACGCGCTGCATCCGGTCAATCCCGACGATCCGTTCCATACCTTTTTCTTCGCGCTGAGCTCGGGCAAGGTCATAGACGGCGGCGAGCGCGGCAACGACGCGCGCTGGATCAATCATTCCTGCAGCCCGAACTGCGAGGCCCGGGAAAACGCGGCGGGCGAGCGCGTGCACATCTACGCCCTGCGCGACATCGAATCGGGCGAGGAATTGTTCTACGACTACGGGCTGGTCATGGACGAGCGGCTCACCAAGAAGCTCAAGGAACAATACCGCTGCCTGTGCGGCGCACCCGACTGCCGCGGCACCATGCTGGCGCTGCCGGAAAAAGAAGGGAAAGAAGAAAAGAAAGAGAAGGCGAAGAAAAAAGATAAGAAAGACAAAAAGGAAAAGAAGGAAGAGAAGGAAGAAAAACGGGAGAAGAAGGACAAGAAAAAGAAGAAAGAGGAAAAGGAAAAGAAAAAAGACAAGAAGGAAAAAAAGGAAGCAAGGAAGCGCGCCTCGAAGCGCGAGGACAAGGCCAAGGACGAAGACTCGCAGGACTAGTAGCGGTCCCGGAAATTCGCAGCCGTGGAACCGCGTCTACGCGCGCAGAGCGGCCTTGCAGGCCGCGCCGCCGGGCCATAGCGCCCGACATGGACAAACCGCGAGGGCAGTCCACGTTCGGGCTGTGCCTCGTTCAGCCCCGGCCCCGCCCGCCGCTGTCGATCGCGGCCACGGCCGCATGTGCAAGTTGGCCATAACGCTGGTCATAGTGGTGATGGCGCCCTTCGATGCGCCGTAGGCAGTGCGGCCGTAGCTGCCGCGCAGGCCCGAGACGGAAGAGACGTTGACGATGGCGCTCACGCCGCAGGTGGCGGGATTGCCGCAACGCCGGCCGGCCTGTGCACTTGCGGCGCGCACCGCAGCCGGCGCCGCTGCACGGCCGGCCGCCGCGGCCGCGTCACTCGACCGACAGCTGGCCGCGCTTTTCGAGTTCCTGGTACACCATCTTCTTGGTGATCTTGCCGTAGCCCGACTTGGGCAGTTCCGGCCAGACCACGATCTTGCGGGGATGCTTGTAGCGCGCGACGTTGCCGTCGAGCCAGGCGCGGAAGGCCGGCTCGTCCCACAGGCCGGGCTCTTGCAGCACGCACACCATCACGCCGACCTCGCCCCACTTGGGATGCGGCACGCCCAGCACGCAGACTTCCTTGATGCCGCCGTAGCCCAGCACCTTCTCTTCGATTTCGCGCGGATAGATATTGGAGCCGCCGGATATGTACATATCGGACTCGCGCCCGGTGATGTACACATAGCCCTGCTCGTCCATGTGGCCCAGGTCGCCGGTGCGGAACCACCCGTCGCGGAACGATTTGCGGTTGGCCTCGGGGTTGTCGTAGTAGCCCGCGAACACCGCGGGGCCGCAGACGCAGATCTCGCCCGTCTCGTGCGGCCCGAGTTCGCGCCCGCTGGAATCCTGGATCGAGACCTGCATGCCGGTGCGCGCATAGCCGCAGGAGCCGGCCTTGGCCATGCCGGCGTCGTCGACCGCATGCTCGGACGGCGGCAGCACGGTGATATTGCCGGTGACCTCGCCCAGCCCGTAGTACTGCACCAGCACCGGCCCGAGCTTGTCGAGCGCGCGCTTCTGGTCTTCGCGGTACATGGGCGCGCCGGCGTAGATGATGCGCGACAGCGAGGAATGATCGTAGCGGTCTACGCTTTCGTGGCCGACCATCATGTTCAGGATGGTCGGCACGGTGAAGAAATTGCTGATGCGGTATTTCTCGACGGCGGCCCAGGCGGCCTCTACCGAAAAACGCGGGTTGGTGGAAAACACCGTGGCCGCGCCGCGCGCCAGCTGGGTCAGGAAATGGATGCCCGCGCCGTGCGACAGCGGCGCCACCACCAGGCTGGCGTCGTCGGACGACAGGCCCGGCATCAGGTCGCAGATGTGGTTGGTGATGACGAAAGCCATCTGGCCGTGCGTAAGCACCGCCGCCTTGGGCTTGCCGGTAGTGCCGGACGTGAAGAAGAACCAGCAGGGGTCGTCGTAGTCCACGCGCGCGGCCTGGTGCGCGGCCCCGCCTGCGGCATGGCGGGCGCCTTCCTGCGCCAGTTCGTCGATCGAGGTCGGCGCGAAATCCGCCTGGCCAATGCGCGCATACAGCTTCAGGCCGGGGATGGAATCGGCCAGGCGCGCGTGCTCGGGGAAATCGGCGTGGCAGATGAAGGCCGACACGCCGGCGCTGCTCGCCAGGTAGGCGACCTCGTCGGGCGTGATGCGGAAGTTGGTCGGCACCCATACCGCGCCGATGCGGAAGGTGGCCAGCATGGCCTCGAGCATTTCGCGGCAGTTGGACGAATGGATCAGCACGCGGTCGCCCTTGCCCAGGCCGCGCGCCTCGAAGGCCCGCGCCAGGGCCTGCACGCGCGCTTCGAGCTGCGCCCAGGTGATGGGCGCGTCGTCGCAGATCAGCGCCGGGCGCTGCGGCAGCCGCGCCGCCGACTGCGCCAGGAAAGTGGCCAGGTTCATGACCCGGCGCGTAACGGGCGCCAGCCCGCCCTTCGGGCCTTGCATGCCGGCCTGCGTCATTTGGCGCGCTCCAGGATGCTGACGTAGTTGGCCACCGCCGCCCCGCCCATATTGAATACGCCCGCAAGCCCCGCGCCCGGGATCTGCATATCGCCCGCCGTGCCGGTGAGTTGCATGCACGCCATGACATGCATGGACACGCCGGTGGCGCCTATGGGATGGCCCTTGGACTTGAGGCCGCCCGAGGGATTGACCGGCAGCCGGCCGTCCTTGCGCGTAGTGCCTTCCTGCACCACTTTATAGGCTTCGCCGCGCGGCGCCAGACCCATGGCTTCGTACTCGATGAGTTCGGCGATGGTGAAGCAGTCGTGGGTCTCGACCAGGTCGAGGTCGTCCAGCGTGGCGCCGGCCTCGCCCAGTGCCTGGCGCCAGGCGCGCGCGGCGCCCTCGAAGGCGATGGGGTCGCGCCGGCTCAGGGGCAGGATGTCGTTGACGTGCTGGCGGGCCTTGAAGCGTATGGCCCGCGGCAGGTTGGCGGCGAGGTCTTCGGACACCAGCACGATGGCCGCGGCGCCGTCGGAAATCAGCGAGCAGTCGGTGCGCCGCAAGGGCTGCGCCACATAGGGATTCTTGTCGGAGACATCGTTGCAGAAGTCGAAGCCGAGGTCCTTGCGGATCTGCGCATAGGGGTTGCTGACGCCGTTATGGTGATTCTTGGCGGCGATCATGGCCAGCTCGCGGCTGCGGTCGCCGTAGCGCGAGAAGTATTCCCCCGCGATCTTGCCGAAGACGCCTGCAAAGCCGCCTTCTATGTCGGCCTCTTCCTTGCGATAGCTGGCGTTGAGCAGGATGTCGCCGATCTCGGGAGTGGGCCGGCTGGTCATTTTCTCGGCCCCCACCACCAGGGCCACGCGGCCGCGCCCCGACTCGATGAAGTCCATGGCCGTGTACAGGGCGGCCGAGCCCGTGGCGCAGGCGTTTTCAAGGCGCGTGGCCGGCACGTGGGCGAGATCCTGGTCGGCCAGCGCCACCAGCGCGCCCTGGAAGTCCTGCTTCTGGAAGCCGTTGTTCATGACCCCGACGTAGATGCCGTCGACGTCCTTGCCGGCGATGCCGGCGTGTTCGAGCGCGGCCAGCGATACCCGCGCCATCAACGTCTCGGTGTCGGGCTCGATGAGTTTGCCGAAGGGGATGTGCGACCACCCCGCGATGACTGCTTTGTGTGCCATGATGAATTTCCTTGAAAGACCTGTTGATCCAAAAGCCTTGCCGTAGGGGCCGGCGGCGCCGCGCGCCGATCGGCGGCGGGACGCCATGCCCTGCAAGACCTAACCCGACAGCGCCTGCATGCGCAGGCTTTTTTGCAGCTTGCCGACTTCGCGCTCGAGCGCCCGGGCCAGTTCGGCCTCGCGCTCGGGCCCGAGCCGGCCCTCGACCGTGGCGATGCTCAGGGCGCCGACGATTTCGCCGTTCTCGCCGCGCACCGCCATGCCTATTCCCAGCGAGCCCGACAGCACCAGGCCCGGATTCACCGAATACCCCCGGTCGCGCGTACGCTGGACCAGGCCATGCAGCACTTCCGCGTTGTAGCGCGGATAGTTGGCCGAGATGTATTCGAGATTTTCTTGTATGCAGTGTTCGACCTGGGCGTCGTCCAGCGCCGCCAGCATGGCCAGGCTGCCCGCCCCCACCCCCAGCGGATGGCGGTCGCCGGCCAGCAGCGCATGCGATTTCAAGGGATAGTCGCCTTCTATGCGCAGCAGGCATATGGCGTGCACGTCCTGGCGCACGGAAAAAAAGGCCGCGTCGCCGGTTTCGTGCGCCAGCCTGGCCACGTGCCGCGCGGCAGTCTTGTGCAGGCCGTAGCGGTCGGCGGCGATCAGGCCCAGCGCGTGGCAGGCCGAACCCAGGTAGTAGCGGCGGCTGGCAGGCTCTTGCTCGACCAGGCCTTCGGCGATCAGCGCAGTAGTGAGCCGATGCGTGGTCGACTTGATCAGCCCGGCCTGCTTGCTCAGGGCCGACAGCCCGATGCCCTCGTTACGGCTGCGCGCTATGCAGCGCAGCACCGTGAGTGCGCGATGAATGGCCTGGGTGCCGGAAGCCTGCTGGCGCACTACAGGGCCTTCATTTTGTTCCATGATATGGACCTAAAAGCCTGATGTATTTCGTCTCCAAGCCACGATTCTACGTAACAGCTAGTGCTTGTCAACGAATTTAAAAGTGCTTGGTTTTTTTTGGTTCCATAAGATAGAATTGATTCCGACCTTAGCGCTGTTGCCGATATACATTCCAGGGGCTTTCGTGTAAAACCTGGTTACCTGCAACCCGATCCAATCAATAAGCCATTCAATGGCCAAGGAGACACTTCAATGAAGCTGAGCCGCCGTTCCTTCCTCGTCACTTCTGCCGGCGCCGGTGCCGCAATTGCCGCCGCGCCCCTGCAGAACGTGCTTGCCGCCACCACCTTCCGCTACAAGTACGCGAACAATCTGCCGCTGACGCACCCCATGAACGTGCGCGCCAAGGAAATGTCCAAGCAGATCGAAGAAGAAACCAAGGGCCGCTTCAAGCTGCAGATATTCCCCAGCAGCCAGCTGGGTTCCGATACCGAGACCCTGAACCAGTTGCGTTCCGGGGCGGTGGAATTCTTCACGCTGTCCGGCCTGATCCTGTCCACGCTGGTGCCCGCGGCGGCCATCAGCGGCATCGGCTTCGCCTTCCCCAACTACGACACCGTCTGGAAGGCCATGGACGGCGACCTGGGCGCCTACATCCGCGGCGAAATCGAGAAAAGCGGCCTGGTGGTCATGAACAACATCTGGGACAACGGTTTCCGCCAGGTCACCACCAGCAACCACCCCATCGACAACGCGGCCTCCTTCAAGGATCTCAAGATCCGCGTTCCGGTCAGCCCGCTCTGGACCTCGATGTTCAAGGCGCTGAAGGCCTCGCCCACCAGCATCAACTTCAACGAAGTGTATTCGGCGCTGCAGACCAAGGTCGTCGACGCCCAGGAAAACCCCCTGGCCATCATCCAGACGGCCAAGCTGTACGAAGTGCAAAAGTACTGCTCGCTGACCAACCACATGTGGGACGGCTTCTGGTTCCTGGGCAACAGCAAGGCCTGGAACCGCCTGCCCAAGGACATCCAGGCCATCGTCGCCAAGCATGTCAACGCGGCCGGCATCAAAGAACGCGCCGACGTGGCCGCGCTCGACGCGGACCTGCAGAAGAAGCTCGCCAGCGAAGGCATGGTCTTCAATACGCCGCAAAGCGGGCCGATCCGCGATGCGCTGCGCCAGGCGGGCTTCTATTCCGAATGGAAGAAGAAGTTCGGCGACTCGGCCTGGGCCATCCTGGAAAAATCGGTCGGCTCGCTGGCCTGATCCAGGCCAAGTCATGCTGTCGCAAGCGTCCGAACCGCAAGCCATTGCGGGCGGCGGGCTGGGCGACGCCGGGGCGGCGCCCTGGGTCGCCAGGCTCGACAGGTTCCTGGGGCATCTGATCGAAATTCCCGTCGCCCTGCTGGTGCTGGCGGAAGTCGTCATATTGTTCTCGGGCATCTTCGCCCGCTACGTGCTCAACACCCCGCTCATCTGGTCCGACGAGCTGGCCTCCCTGCTGTTCCTGTGGCTGGCCATGCTCGGGGCGGCCGTGGCGTTCCGCCGCGGCGAACATATGCGCATGACCGCGCTGGTCAGCAAGGCCTCGCCGCGCACACGCGCCTTCCTGGAAGTCTTCGCCGTCACGGCGGCGCTGGCCTTCGTGCTGCTGACTCTGGGCCCCAGCCTGCACGCCACCCACGAAGAAGCCGTCATCACCACGCCGGCCATGGGCATCAGCCAGGCATGGCGCACCGCCGCCCTGCCGGTCGGGCTGGCCTTCATGGCCGCCTTCGCGCTGCTGCGCCTGTACAAGGCGGGCAACTGGCGCCCGGTGGCGGCCTCGCTGCTGCTGATCGTCGTGATCGGCGCGGTGCTGTATTTGCTCACCCCCACCTTCGAAGACCTGGGCAACTACAACCTGCTGATCTTCTTCGTCGGGCTGGTGGCGCTGGGCGTGTTCGCCGGCGTGCCGATCGCGTTCTCGTTCGGCCTGGCCACCTATGCCTACCTGGCGCTCAGCACCACGGTGCCGGTGTCCATACTGGTCAACCGCATGAACGAAGGCATGTCGCACCTGATCCTGCTGGCCGTGCCGCTGTTCGTGTTCCTGGGCCTGCTGATCGAAATGACCGGCATGGCGCAGCGCATGGTGGCGTTTCTCGCCAGCCTGCTGGGCCACGTGCGCGGCGGCCTGTCCTATGTGCTGATCGGCGCCATGTACCTGGTGTCGGGAATCTCGGGTGCCAAGGCGGCCGACATGGCGGCCATTGCGCCGGTGCTGTTTCCCGAAATGAAAAAGCGCGGCGCCGACGAGGGCGAGCTCATTGCTCTGCTGTCGGCCGCGGGCGCGCAGACCGAGACCATCCCCCCCAGCCTGGTGCTCATCACCATAGGCTCGGTCACCAGCGTGTCGATCACGGCCCTGTTCACCGGCGGCCTGCTGCCCGGCGCGGTGCTCGGGGTGATGCTGTGCCTGGTGGTCTGGTGGCGCAACCGCCACGAGAACCTCGACGACGTGCCGCGCGCCCGCAAGTCCGAGATTTTCAAGGGCTTCATCGTGGCGCTGCCGGCGCTGGCGCTGCCCTTCGTGATCCGCACCGCCGTGGTCGAAGGCGTGGCCACCGCCACCGAAGTCTCTACCATAGGCATCGTCTATTCCTGCCTGATCGGCATCCTGGTCTACCGGCGCTTCGACCTGCGCCGCCTCTACCCGATGCTGATCGAGACCGCGTCGCTGTCGGGCGCCATCCTGCTGATCATAGGCGCGGCCACCGGCATGGCCTGGGCCCTGACGCAATCGGGCTTTTCCAGCGACCTGGCCGATTTCATGGGCTCGCTGCCCGGCGGCGGCGCCACTTTCCTGTGCGTGTCCATCGTCGCCTTCGTGATCCTGGGCAGCGTGCTCGAAGGCATTCCCGCCATCGTGCTGCTCGGGCCGCTGCTGTTCCCGATCGCACAAGAAGTCGGCGTCAACGAAGTGCACTACGCCATGGTGGCGGTGCTGGCCATGGGCATAGGGCTTTTCGCGCCGCCCTTCGGCGTGGGCTACTACGCGGCCTGCGCCATCGGCCGGGTGACGCCCGACAAGGGCATCAAGCCCATCATCGGCTACCTGTGCTCCATCGGCGTAGGCCTGATCATCGTCGCGGCGGTGCCCTGGCTGTCCACGGGCTTCCTGAAGTAGCGCGGGCGTCCCGCAATACCCGGTATGCCGGGGCGGAAATCCGCCGCACGAATCTCCGGCCCCGGACACCCGCTATTCGTTCTTTTCCGGAAGGGCCTCACGGCCCTTTCTTTTCCTATACATACCCATATCGCGGACACAATCCGGATCGAAAGGCAGCATCATGAGCGAAAAACGACTGGAAGGCCGGGTGGCCCTGGTCTTCGGCGCCGGCTCCGTCGGAGAAGGCTGGGGCAACGGCAAGGCCGCCGCGGTCGCCTATGCACGCGAGGGAGCGCGCGTGGTGGCGGTGGACATGAACAAGGCTGCGGCCGAAGAAACCCGCGACATCATCCGCGCCGAGGGCGGGCGCTGCGAGGCGCTGGCCGCCGACGCGACGGATTCCGCGCAGGTCGCCGAAGTGGTGGCCGCGGCCCTGGCCGGCGACCAGCGCATCGACATCCTGCACAACAACGTGGGCATGGCGAAGATGGGCTCGGTCACCGAACTGAGCGAGGCCGACTGGGACCTGGCGCTGGCGGTCAACCTGAAGAGCGCCTTTCTGACCAGCAAGCACGCGCTGCCCTCGATGCTCGAGCGCAAGAGCGGCTGCATCATCAATATTTCCAGCCTGGCCGCCATCCGCTACACCGGCTACCCCTATCCCGCCTACTACGCCGGCAAGGGCGGCCTGAACCAGTTCACGGTGGGGCTGGCGCTGCAATATGCCGGCAGCGGCATACGGGTCAATGCCATCATGCCCGGCTACATCGACACGCCGCTCATCTACAAGGACATCTCCGGACAGTACGGCAGCAAAGAAGAAATGGTCGCCCAGCGCAACGCCCTGTGCCCCATGGGCCACATGGGCACGGCCTGGGACATCGCCCGCGCGGCGGTATTCCTGGCCTCGGACGACGCCGCCTACATCACCGGGGTATGCCTGCCGGTGGACGGCGGGGTGCACATGGCGTCGCGCTGAACGCGCTCACAGGCCAGCCCTGCGCGGCGGAGCTCGTCGCGATGCTCTAATAGATGACCCATGTCGTCAGACCGTGAGCAAGCCCTTTGCTTCGATGAACCTGACGATTTGATCCAGCCCCGCCTTGGACTTCATGTCGCTCATGACATAAGGACGGGAGCCGCGCATGCGCCGAGTGTCTTCTTCCATGATCTGCAGCGAAGCGCCCACCAGCGGAGCCAGGTCGGTCTTGTTGATGATCAGCAAGTCGCTCTTGGTGATGCCGGGACCGCCCTTGCGCGGGATCTTTTCGCCGCCGGCCACGTCGATCACATAAAGGGTGAGGTCGGACAGCTCGGGGCTGAAGGTGGCGGCCAGGTTGTCGCCGCCGGATTCGATGAAGACAATGTCGGCGCCGGGGAATTTCTCCAGCATGACCTCGACCGCGTGCAGGTTGATGGAAGCGTCTTCGCGGATGGCGGTGTGCGGACAGCCGCCGGTCTCCACGCCCATGATGCGCTCGGGCGGCAGGGCGCCGGCGACGGTCAGAATGCGCTGGTCTTCCTTGGTGTAGATGTCGTTGGTAATGACGACCAGTTCGTACCGGTCGCGCATGGCCTTGCACAGCATTTCGAGCAGCGTGGTCTTGCCCGAGCCGACAGGGCCGCCGATGCCGACGCGCAGGGGAGGGTTCTTTCCCGAAGGGCGCGGTGTGGGAGAGAGGAGCGTGTGTGCTTGCATGATGAGAGAATGCCTCGTTGATGGGATGCGCCGTTCGGTTACCCGTTCGTTCGCTTGTCCATTCGTCCGTTTGTCGATCGAATCAGGAGCGGAAAAGGCGCGAGTATTGAGTTTCGTGCCGGGATGACAGGATGCCCAGCATGGGGGCGAAGGTCTGGATGTCGTCGTCGATGCAATCGAGCGCGCGCCGGGCGGCTTGGGCCACGGCATTGCGCAGGCCGTACAGGATGCGCTGCCCGGCCACCTGGCCCAGAGGAATGGCCTTGAGCGCGGCGCAGACCTGGTTTTCCAGCCAGGCGTAAAGCCAGGCGGTCAGCGCGTGGGGTTCGTCGATGCTCAAGGCCGTGGCGGCATAGGCATACGCAGTCGGCAGCGCAATGGGCTTGATGCCGGCCAGTTGGGTACGCAAATCCGGCTCGCCCCATTCCAGCTCCCGGGCCAGTCGGGCGAGCGACCCGCCCATCTGCTCGGTTTCCAGGCGAAGTTCGCAAGACTCGCGCCAGGCCAGCAGGGTGTCGTTGTGGCGGTGTACGGCGGCCATGTCGCTTTCGTTCCAGGCCCGGCACAGCCTTAGCAGCAGTACTGCTTCGCCGCCGGCGAGCAGGTCCAGCCCCGCGGCGATCCAGCACCGGGCGCTGTCAGCGTCGGAGACCAGGCCTGTCTCGATCGCGGCTTCCAGTGCTTGCGAATAGCTGAAGGCCCCGATGGGCAAGGCGGGCGAGGCCAGTTGCAGCAGCGCAGCCAGATCTGGCAAGGCCAGGCTGTCGAGGGAAGCGTCGGGACGGGATGCCATCAATGCTCGTGTCCGTGCCGATGGCCATGGTCATGGCCGTGACTATGGGAGTGACTATGGGAGTGACTATGGGAGTGACTATGGGAGTGACCGTGGGCGTGGTCGTGGGCGTGGGCGTGGTCGTGGCTGCGGTCATGTCCATGCCGATGCGCATATGCCTCCTGCGCCAGCGCATGATCTTCAGCAAAAGTCGCGTCGTGTCCATGCCTGTGCCCGCCGCCGTATGCGCCCGCCTCGGGATCGAAGGCAGCCTGGGCCTCGGCTACCTGCACGCCCAGCCTCAAAAGCATGTCGCGCAGAACCGGGTCCCATTCGAGCTGCAGGGCGTCGGCCTCGATCTGCACGGGCGTATGGCGGTTGCCCAAATGGTAGGCGGCCCGCATCAGCAAAAGCGGATCGGCGCAGATGACCCGCATTACCGGCTGCAAGGCCGCGGCCACCCGCACCAGCGTGCCGTCGGTGGCCACCAGCATGGCGCCGTGCCGCAGGATCGTTCCGCGCGGCAGGAACAGCGCGGTCTCGCGTCCGTCGTCCAGCGTCGCGGCCAACCGGCTGCGGCAACGGTCTTCATAAGGCAGGGTCAACGAGGCAGCCCGCTTGCGCAAGGCCGGCGCCACGCTGCCTTCCAGGATTTTCTCGATACGAAGCATGATCTATGTATTAAAAAAAACGAAAACGCCGGCGTCAACAAGCCCTAGAACAGGAAATACCGCTGCGCCATCGGCAGCACCCTGGCCGGCTCGCAAGCCAGGACCTGCCCATCGGCCACCACCTGGTAGGTCTCGGGGTCCACTTCGATCCGAGGCATCCAGCCGTTGTGGATCATGTCTTTCTTGCCCTTGCCGCGTATGCCGCGCACAGGCACCACTCGGCGCGCCAGCCTGTACTTTTGCGCCACACCGGCATCGAACGCCGCCTGCGATACGAAGGTAATGCAGTTGCGCGTCAATCCACCGGCGCGCGCGCCGAACATCTCGCGATAGTGCACCGGCTGCGGCGTGGGAATCGATGCGTTGGGGTCGCCCATCAGCGCCATGGTGATCTGCCCCCCCTTGAGCACCAGCTCGGGCTTCACGCCGAAGAAGGCCGGATCCCACAGCACCAGGTCGGCCCATTTGCCGGGCTCTACCGATCCCACCTCGTGCGCAATGCCGTGCGTGATGGCCGGGTTGATGGTGTATTTGGCGATATAGCGCCGCGCCCGGATATTGTCGGCCAGTTCGTCGCCCGGCAGCGGGCCGCGCTGCGCCTTCATCTTGTGCGCCGTCTGCCAAGTGCGCATGATGGTCTCGCCCACGCGCCCCATGGCCTGCGAATCGGACGACATCATCGAGATTGCGCCCAGGTCGTGCAGGATGTCCTCGGCCGCGATGGTCTCGCGGCGAATGCGCGATTCGGCGAAGGCCACGTCCTCGGCGATGCCCGAATCCAGGTGATGGCACACCATCAGCATGTCCAGGTGCTCGTCCACCGTGTTCACTGTGTAGGGCCGCGTGGGGTTGGTCGACGAGGGCAGCACATTGGCGTGGCCCGCGATCTTGATGATGTCGGGCGCGTGTCCGCCGCCCGCGCCTTCGGTGTGATAGGTGTGGATAGTGCGGCCGGCGATGGCGGCAACGGTGGCTTCGATGAAGCCGCCTTCGTTGAGCGTATCGGTGTGGATGGCCACCTGTGTGTCGGTCTGGTCCGCGACGGACAGCGCGCAGTCGATCGCTGCCGGCGTCGAGCCCCAGTCCTCGTGCAGCTTCAGGCCAATGGCGCCGGCTTCGATCTGCTCGACGAGCGGCCCGGGCCGGCTGGCATTGCCCTTGCCCAGCAGGCCGATATTGATGGGCCAGCCGTCCACCGCCGCGAGCATCTGCTCGATGTGCCAGGGGCCGGGCGTGACGGTGGTGGCATTGGTGCCGGTGGCCGGGCCCGTGCCGCCGCCCAGCAGCGTGGTGATGCCGGCGGTAAGCGCTTCGTCGATGAGTTGCGGGCAGATGAAGTGCACGTGCGAATCGATGCCGCCCGCGGTCACGATCCTGCCTTCGCCGGCGATGACCTCGGTGGCCGCGCCGATGACGATGTCCACGCCCGGCTGTATGTCGGGATTGCCGGCTTTGCCGATGCGCTGGATGCGGCCGTCCTTGACGCCGATGTCGGCCTTGACGATGCCCCAATGGTCGAGGATGAGCGCGTTGGTGATGACGGTGTCGGCCACTTGCGCTGCCAGGTGCTGCGACTGGCCCATGCCGTCGCGTATGACCTTGCCACCGCCGAATTTCACTTCCTCGCCGTAGAGGGTGTAGTCGCGTTCGACCGCGATCAGCAGGTCCGTGTCGGCCAGGCGCACCCGGTCGCCCGTGGTCGGGCCGAACATTTCCGCGTAGGCGCGGCGTCCGATCTTGCTCATGAGGTTCTCCTGTCGCCACGCGATTGCGTCTCGGGGGCGGGCGCGCGGCTTTCGGGCAGCGGCGGGGCGGCCGGGTCGAGCTGCCCCATGATTCTGCCGGCGAAACCGTAGACGATGCGTCCGCCGCCCAGTTCGACGAGCTCCACCGTACGCGACTGGCCGGGCTCGAAGCGCACGGCGGTTCCAGCCGTGATGTTCAGGCGAAACCCGCGCGCGGCGGCGCGATCGAATTGCAGTGCGTCGTTGACTTCATGAAAGTGGTAGTGCGAACCCACCTGCACCGGGCGGTCGCCGGTGTTGGCGACGATGACCGTGCGCGTGGCACGGCCGGCATTCAGTTCGATCTCGCCGTCCTGCGGCAGGATTTCTCCGGGAATCATGGCGCGTTCCTTCAGCGAATGTGGTGTGAGGGACGTCCCATCTCAGGCGATGGGATGGTGGACGGTGACCAGCTTGGTCCCGTCGGGAAAGGTGGCTTCGATCTGTACGTCGGGAATCATTTCGGGCACGCCGTCCATGACGTCGTCGCGCGTGAGCAGCGTGGTGCCGTAATCCATCAGCTCGGCCACGGTGCGGCCGTCGCGCGCGCCTTCCATCAGCGCGGCGCTGATATAGGCAATGGCCTCGGGGTGATTGAGCTTCAGGCCGCGTGCCCTTCGGCGCTCGGCCAGAAGCGCGGCGGTGAAGATCAGCAGCTTGTCTTTTTCTCGCGGAGTCAGTTTCATGATGGGGCGACCGTGTGGGCGAATCGATGAATGGGGGCTGGGCCTGTCGACGTTGAAAGAAGCATCTCGCGCTGGCCTTAGGTGGCCCAGAGGCGCAGCGCCCTGCCGGGCACGCCGTGGACGAGCGGCCGCAGCCGCAGCCATAGCTGTTTGAAGAGTTTGTGCAGAGGCTCGGGTTCGCGGGCCACGCCGCGCGCCAGCAGCAGGCCGCCGGGCAGGGCGGTGGCTCCCGCGCGCAGCGTGTCGGTGAAAGGCAGGGATTCGGCCAGCGACTGCGCCAGTTCGGGCGTGCAGGCCGGACCCGCGGCCCAGAGCGTGCCGTAGGCCGGCCGGCCGTCCAGGCCTTGCGGGGCTTCGAGCATGGGGCTGGCGCTGTGCAAAGCCTGGCGCTCTTCCCAGAGCGGCCGATCGTCGGGCCCGATGATGCGGGTCAGCGTGCACAGGCCGGCGTCGTTCCAGGACTCGCCGCTGGCTCGGCGGCCCAGCAGTGCGGCGTCCCAGCCCAGCGCCGTGGCGCCGGCGGCCAGGCGCAGGGTGAACCGCTGGCGCGCATGGCTGCCGTTGAAGAAGATATTGTCCTGCGGCAGCCAGTCGAGCCGGGCATCGCGCCGGACGGTGATGTCTATGGCCTGGCTTGCGGGCCGCTCGGGCAGGCCCTTGTACCATTTGGTGGCGCCGGGCGTGGTGAGCAGGGCATGGGCGCCGGATTGGACGTCGAGCGTGATGCGCAACTGGTCGCCCGCTGCCAGGCCGCCCGGCGGGTGCACGATCACGACGTGGCAGATGCCGCCGCCTTCCGGGTAGAGCGGCTTTTGCACCGTGAGCGGGCCTTCGTGGCGGCGTTCGGCCAGCACTGTGCGTTCGCCCCGCCGGGCAAACCCCATGTGCAGCCGGGCCTGCCAGCACGCATGCGCAGCGCCGCAGGCGCTACCCTGATCCGATTTCCAGTTCATCGAACCGTTTCCATCGATAGATCAATACCGAGCACAGCCAGCTCACGACGAATACGCCGACGATGGCATAGCCGATCAATCCGAAGTTGTTGTTCAAGGCGCCGATGGCGTTCCAGAACGGCCCGGCAAGCCGCAGTTGGTCCGCGAGCAATCCGAGTCCCTCGATGCCGCCGACGACGAACGCGACGAGGACCGAGATCGAGGTGATCGTGATGTTGTAGTAGAGCTTGCGGACGGGCTTGGCGAACGCCCAGCCGTAAGCGCCCAGCATCAGGATGCTGTCGGTCGTGTCGATCAGGGTCATGCCGGCGGTGAACAGCACGGGAAACACGAGGATGGACCAGATCGGCATGCCCTGGGCAGCGCCGGCGGCCGAGATGCCGAGCAGGCCGACCTCGGTCGCGGTGTCGAAGCCCAGGCCGAAGAGGAAACCGAGGAAATACATGTGCCAGCTACGCGTGACGAGCGCGAACATCGGCCGGAAGATCCGCGCGAAAACTCCCCCGCCCGCCAGCAGCATGTCGAAGTCTTCCTGGACATAGGATAGCCCGCGCCGCACGTTCCGGAATGCGGCGATCACCGTTTTCAGGACATACAAGTTCACCAGCGCGATCGCGAACAGAAAGAGCGTCGAGACCGACGTGCCGATGACGCCGCCGACGCTCTTGAAGGAATCCATGTGGCTTTTCATCGCCAGGGCGGCGATCGCGATGCCGATGGAGGCCAGGACGACGACTGTCGAATGGCCGAGCGAGAACATGAGCCCGACGGTGAGCGGGCGCTTGCCCGCCTGCATCAGCTTGCGCGTCACGTTGTCGATGGCGGCGATGTGATCGGCATCCACCGCGTGGCGCAGGCCGAACGACCAGGCGAGCAGGCTCGTGCCCATCAGCAGGGGGTAGCGGTGGAACGCGGCGAATGCCCACAGCCATGCGCCGGCGTTCGAAGCAATCAGCAGTGCATAGAGTATTCCGATCTTCTTTTTCATGTTCAGGGCGGGCCGGAAACCTTGTTGCGGGAAATGAATCACACCGAGAGAAATTTTCGTACCTCCTCGCTGCCCATGTCGGCCTGCGCGCCGCGGGCCACGACTTCGCCGCGCGACAGCACGATGAACTGATCCGCCAGTTCCCTGGCGAAATCGAAATATTGCTCGCACAGCAGAATGCCGATGTCGCCGCGCTGGCGCAGCATGTGGATCACGCGGCCTATGTCCTTGATGATGGAGGGCTGGATACCTTCGGTGGGTTCGTCCAGGATGATGAGCTTGGGTTCGGCCACCAGCGCCCGCGCGATCGCCAGTTGCTGCTGCTGGCCGCCGGACAGATCGCCGCCGCGGCGGCCCAGCATGGACTCGAGCACGGGGAACAGCTCGAAGATCTCTTTCTTGATGCGCCGCGCCTGCGCGGCCGGCTTGGCCGCCATGCCCATGGCGATGTTTTCCCCGACCGTCAGGCGCGCGAAGATTTCGCGGCCCTGGGGCACGTAGGCCATGCCCAGACGGGCGCGCTGGTGCGGAGCGAGCCTGGTTATGTCGATGCCGTCCAGCCTGACGCCGCCGCGCGCGACCGGCAGCACGCCCATCAGGCACTTGAGCAGGGTGGTCTTGCCCACGCCGTTGCGGCCCAGCAAGGCCAGGCATTCGCCGCGCGCGAGCGACAGCGAAATGCCGCGCAGCGTGTGGCTGCCGCCGTAGTATTGGTTGATGTTCTCGACGTCGAGCATGTTCGCGTTCCGTTCAGCGGCCCAGGTAGACTTCGATCACGCGCGGGTCGGACTGCACCGCGGCCATGGAGCCTTCGGCCAGCACCGAGCCCTCGTGCAGCACCGTCACCTTGCCTTGGCCCGCGATCTGCGCGACGAAATCCATGTCGTGCTCGACCACCATCAGTGAGTGCTTGCCGCGCAATTCGTTGAGCAGTTCTCCGGTGCGCTCGGTTTCAGCATCGGTCATGCCGGCCACCGGCTCGTCCAGCAGCAGCAGCCGGGGCTCCTGCATGAGCAGCATACCGATCTCCAGCCATTGTTTCTGGCCATGCGAGAGCAGCCCCGCGGGCGTGCCGGCGAGCGCACCCAGGCGGATGAGATCCAGCGTCTGCGCGATGCGGTCGAGCTGCTCGCCACCAAGGCGCGAGAAGAGCGTGGGCAACACGCGCTTGTCGGTCTTCATGGCGAGCTCGAGGTTTTCGAACACGGAGTGGTTCTCGAACACCGTGGGCCGCTGGAATTTCCGGCCTATGCCCTGGTGGGCGATCTGAGCCTCGGACAGCGAGGTGAGATCCATGGTCTGGCCGAAAAAGGCGCGGCCCGAGGCGGGGCGCGTCTTGCCGGTGATGACGTCCATCATGGTCGTCTTGCCGGCGCCGTTGGGACCGATGATGCAGCGCAGCTCGCCCACGTCTATGTCCAGCGTGAGATTGTTCAGGGCCTTGAAGCCGTCGAAGCTGACGGTGATGTCTTCCAGGTAGAGAATGACGCCGTGGACAGTGTCCAGGCCCCCGGTGCTCAGGCGCGCGCCCGTGCTCATTGCGCACCTCCCATGCCTTCCGCTCTCAGGCCTTCTGCGCTCATGCCCTCTTCGTTCATGCTGTTGCCGCGCAGGTCTTTGCCGACGATGTTTTTGTCGCCGACGCGTTTGTCATCGACGCCTTTGCTGCCGGCGCCCCTGTGGCCGATGCGTGCGCCGGCCTGGCGTACCAGGCCGACGATGCCCTGCGGCAAGAACAGCGTGGCCAGCACGAACACCAGGCCCAGCGCGTACAGCCAGTAGTCAGGGAAAGCGCTGGTGAACCAGAGCTTGAGGCCGTTGATCACGCCAGCGCCGATGATGGGGCCGATCAGCGTGCCGCGTCCGCCGGTGGCCACCCAGATCACCATCTCGATGGAATTTGACGTGGACATTTCGCTGGGGTTGATGATGCCGATCTGCGGCACGTACAGGGCACCGGCGATGCCGCACATGACAGCCGACAGCGTCCAGACGAAGAGCTTGAAGCCCAGCGGCTCATATCCCAGGAAGCGCAGCCGGTTCTCGGCATCGCGCACGCCGGTCAGTACGCGCCCCAGCTTGGACTGCGTGACCAGGCGGGCCACGATGAGCGCCAGCACCAGCATGATCAGCGTGATCCAGAAGAGCGCCGCGCGCGTGGCGGGCTGGGTGATGTCGAAACCCAGGATGCGCTTGAAATCGGTGAAGCCGTTGTTGCCGCCAAAGCCGGTCTCATTGCGGAAGAACAGCAGCATGGCGGCGTAGGTCAGCGCCTGCGTGATGATGGAGAAGTACACGCCCTTGATGCGCGAGCGGAAGGCGAAGTAGCCGAATACGAAGGCCAGCACGCCCGGCACCAGCACCACCAGCAGCATGGCGTAGAGGAAATGGTCGGTGAAGGCCCAGTACCAGGGATAGCTCTTCCAGTTCAGGAACACCATGAAGTCCGGCAGATTGCTGTGGTAGGAGCCGTCGCGGCCGATGGCGCGCATCAGGTACATGCCCTGGGCATAGCCTCCCAGGGCGAAGAACAGGCCATGGCCCAGCGACAGGATGCCGGTATAGCCCCAGGCCAGGTCCAGCGCCAGCGCGGCCATGGCATAGCACATGAAGCGCCCGCAGACCGTGATGGTGTAGTCCGAGACGTGCAGCGCCTGCCCGGCGGGGAAGAACAGATTGAGCGCCGGCAGCGCGGCCATGACGAGGACGGCGATGGCGAGCGCGGTCCAGGCCGCGGGCGGGAACAGCCGCCGGCGGTTCAGATGCGCGAGAGCGGCGGCGGTGGTCATTCCGAGCTCCGCCCGGCCGCCCGAAGAAGGCCGGAGCCCCCTTTGGGGATGAGCCCGGACATGGCACAGTCCCTGCGGGCTGTGCCATGCCTGGCGAATCCGAGCGGCTTGCAAGCCGCGAGGTGGACAGCGAGTACAACGAGCGTGGGGGTCATTCTGAACTCCGGCCCTTGGGGGCGAAGATGCCTTGCGGGCGCTTTTGTATGAACAGCACGACGAGAACGAGGATGGCGATCTTGGCCATGACGGCGCCGGAGTATGGTTCGAGGAACTTGTTGACCCAGCCCAGGCCCAGGCCGCCGACCACGGTGCCGGCCAACTGGCCGACGCCGCCCAGCACCACCACCATGAAGGAGTCGACGATGTAGTTCTGGCCCAGGGCCGGCCCCACGTTGCCCAGCTGCGACAGCGCCACGCCGCCCAGGCCGGCGATGCCCGACCCCAGGCCAAAAGCCAGCATGTCGATGCGGCCGGTAGGCACGCCCACGCAACTGGCCATGCTGCGATTCTGCGTGATGGCCCGCACGAACAGACCCAGCCGCGTGTGATTGAGCAGCAGCCAGACGAAGAACACCACCAGCAGGGCGAAGGCGACGACGACCAGGCGGTTGTAGGTGATGGTCAGGCCATCCATCAGGTTCAAGCCGCCGGACATCCAGCTCGGGTTGGCGACTTCGACATTCTGCGCGCCGAAGATCGAGCGGACGGCCTGTATGAGGATGAGGCTGATGCCCCAGGTGGCAAGCAAGGTTTCCAGCGGCCGCCCGTACAGCCAGCGGATCACCGTGCGTTCCAGCGCCATTCCCACCAGGGCCGCGACGACGAAGGCCACGGGCAGGGCGGCCACCACGTACCAGTCCATCAAGCCCGGCAGCCAGTGCTGGAAGAGGGTTTGCACGACATAGGTGGCGTAGGCGCCGATCATGAGCAGTTCGCCGTGCGCCATGTTGATGACGCCCATCAGGCCGAAGGTGATGGCCAGGCCCAGGGCGGCCAGGAGCAGCACGCTGCCCAGGCTCAGTCCGTAGAAGATGTTGCCGACCCATCCGAGCATCTCCATGTGCCGGTCGATGTGATCGAGCGCGGCGGCCGCGGCGGCGCGCACCATGGCGTCGGGTTCGGCATAGCTGCCGTCGGAACGCCGCTGGAGCAGCGCCTGCAGTATGGGCCGGAACGCAGCGTTGCCGCTTGCGCCCAGCGTGCGCGCGGCGGCGCGGCGCACGGCCGGATCCTTGGACGAGAGCTGCAGGCGCGCCTGGAGGATGCTCAGGGCCGAGCGCACGCCGGAGTCGGTTTCCTTGCGCAGGGCCTCATCCACGATGGGCAGCAGCGCCTCATTGCCGGACTGCTGCAGCAATTGGGCCGCGGCCAGCCTGTCGGCCGCCTTCGGCGCGCGCAGTTGGGCGATTGCCCGCGCATTGTCGATGGCGCCGCGCACCCGGTTGTTGATGACCAGCGTGTCCGAGCCGTCGGGCATGGGCCGGCTCGCGCCGGTCAGCGGATCCTTGCCGGTGGCGCCGTTGTCGTCGCTGATGTAGAGCTTATTGTCCGGCGTGGCGTAGACATTGTTGTTCGCCAGGGCTGCAAGCAGCTCGGCCGCGCGCGGATCAGACAGGCGGCTCAGCTTGTTTATCGCGGCGATCTTGTCGTCGCTGCTGTCGCTGGTGAGCAATGACAGCAGGGATGCGTCCAGGCCGCCGGCCTGGGCTGGCCGCGTTTGCGGCGTGGCGACGCCCGGCGTGGCGACACCAGGGGCGGCGCCGCTCGATGCCGCCGGCGCCTGGGCGCAGGCGGAAAGGGAGGCCAGGCCCAGCGTCACGCCCAGCATCGAGCTCCACAATACTTGACGCATCCGTACCAGGAAAACTGCGTTATGCATGGCCACCCTTTGCCGCTCAGGATTTCTGCTTTGCGCCGCTGGGCGCGGGGATGTATGGGCTCCAGGGTTGAGCGCGGATCAGACCCTTGCTCTTCCACACGACCTGGAACTGGCCATCGGCCTGCACTTCGCCGATGAACACGGGCTTGTGCAGGTGATGATTGGTCTCGTCCATTTCGACGGTGTAGCCGTCCGGCGCCTTGAACCGCTGGCCACCCACGGCCGGGATCACCTTGTCGACGTCGGTGGACTTGGCCTGTTCGACGGCCTGCTTCCACATGTGGATGCCGATGTAGGTGGCTTCCATCGGGTCGTTGGTGACGGTGGTCTGCCAGTTGGGCAGGTTCTTGGCCTTGGCGTAGGCCTTCCACTTCTTCACGAACTCGGCGTTGGTCGGGTTCCTGAGGGATTCGAAGTAGTTCCAGGCGGCCAATTGGCCGACCAGCGGCTTGGTGTCCACGCCGCGTAGCTCTTCCTCGCCCACCGAGAAGGCCACCACGGGAATATCGGTCGCCTTGATGCCCGAGTTGCCCAATTCCTTGTAGAAGGGCACGTTCGAGTCGCCGTTGATGGTCGAGACCACCGCGGTCTTGCCGCCCGTGGCGAATTCCTTGATCTTGGCGACGATGGTCTGGTAGTCGGAGAAGCCGAAGGGGGTGTATTCCTCGTAGATATCCTTGTCCTTTACGCCCTTGGCGTGCAGGAAGGCGCGCAGGATCTTGTTGGTGGTGCGCGGGTACACGTAGTCGGTGCCCAGCAGCACCCAGCGGCGGGCCGAGCCGCCGTCCTTGGACATCAGGTATTCCACGGCGGGAATGGCCTGCTGGTTGGGGGCTGCCCCGGTGTAGAACACGTTGTGCTCGAGCTCCTCGCCTTCGTACTGCACGGGATAGAAGAGCAAGCCGTTCAACTCCCTGAGGACGGGCAGCACCGACTTGCGCGACACCGAGGTCCAGCAGCCGAATATCACCGCCACCTTGTCCTGGCTGAGCAGCTCGCGGGCCTTGGTGGCGTAGGTGGGCCAGTCGGAAGCCGGATCGACGACCACCGGCACGATCTTCTTGCCCATCACGCCGCCTTGGGCGTTGATCTCGTCGAAGGTCATCAAAGCGAGGTTCTTGAGAACCGTTTCGGAAATAGCCATCGTGCCCGACAGCGAATGCAGGATGCCGACCTTGATGGTGTCCTCGGCGGCCATGGCCTCGGGCAGTCCGCCGGATACGGCCATCATGCTCATGGCCGCCAGTTGTTTGAGTATGAGTCTGCGTTTCATTTGCTGGATCCTTTCCATGTATGCCGGACACGCCCGGCGCGATTCCGCCCGAACAGCCTCTTGATGCGCCACCGCGCCCACTGCCAGGCCGCGGTACCGGCTGCATGGGGGTACAAAGCAAAACGCATGCCAGGTACTGCGGCGGGCCTGCGCCCCGCGCCGCGGCATACGCAGCACGGCCGGCACTGCGGGACGGCGCCAGCCCGCCACGCACTATGTAATGCATCGATCCGGACGCATCCGGCACATTATTGGTGCGCGCATGCCTCGAAATGGTGAATGGTGCGCACCTCGACTATGCAGCCGGCCGGCGCGCCGCGCGCGGCGGCTGGAAGACGGGCGATGTCGACCGCATCGAGATCAACGAGGCTTTCGCGGCCATCTCGATCGCGGTCATGCGCGAACTCGGGCTGCCGGAGGACGTCGTCAATGTCGAAGGCGGAGCCATCCGCCCACGGCTACCCGATCGGCGCCACGGGAGCGATCCTGGTCACGCGCCTGCTCCATTCCATGAAAAGGGATGGCCTCAGGCACGGCGGCGTCACGCTGTGCATCGGCGGCAGCCGGGGTATCGCCCTGGTCCTGGAGACGGTCTGAGGCCCGCCTGCGCCAGTCGCACAGAGCCATGGCGGCTGGCGGACGGATCCTGAACGGCTCCCCGGGCAGGCTTCAAGACCAGGTGGGAGAAAGGCTGGATTGCGCATCCGCCATGCGGCGCAGGCAGTCCTCGGCGTCGCCCACCACTACCTGCGCGCTGCAGGCGATCATCAGGTTCAAGCTCAGGCTGAAGTCTTCGACGGTATAGCCCTGGGCGTCGACGGCGCGCGCGCCGTCCCGGCCGGTAGCGACCTGCTCTATCAGGCTGGCGCCGCTGGCGGTGTAGACCCATACGGACTTGCCCAGGGCCGCGGCGTAGCCGACCTCGAACACCGTGCCCGAGTCGGGCTCGGCGCCGCGAAACGGGTTGAGATTGGCCATCACCATGTCGGCCCTGCGCAGCAGGCCGATATTGGCCTCGCAGATCCATTGCGCCAGGGCGCGCCCCGACAGTTCCGGCGGCGCCGCGTTATCCAGCGGATACAGCCCTACGAAACCATGGCGCAGGCAGGCCTGCCTGAGGCGCTCGCCGTATTCGAGCGCATCGGCGCGGAATACGTCGTAGCCGGCCAGGTAGAGGGTCTTGGGCTTCGGGGCCGGAGCCTCTTCCTTCGTCGCCGAGGCCCGCGCTTGCCTCGCTGCAACCTCCTGCTTCCTCGCCGAGACTTTCTCTATCATCGTCGTGCCATCCCCTTTCACGGCCGCCCCGGCGCCGCGTGGCCTCTACCGCGGGGCCGGAAGCCAATGCTCGACCCCGTCATTTGAAGGCGGTCTCTATGAAGCTGCGCAGCTTGCGCGAATGCAGGCGCTCGCGCGGCATATTGCGCAACAGCTCGAGCGCGCGAATGCCGATATGCAGATGCTGGCCGACCTGGGTGCGGTAGAAGTCGCTGGCCATGCCGGGCAGCTTGAGCTCGCCATGCAGGGGCTTGTCGGACACGCACAGCAGCGTGCCGTAGGGCACGCGGAAGCGGAAGCCGTTGGCGGCGATGGTCGCCGATTCCATGTCCAGCGCGATGGCGCGCGACTGCGACAGGCGCTGGATGGGCTCGTGGTGGTCGCGCAATTCCCAGTTGCGGTTGTCGATGGTGGCAACCGTGCCGGTGCGCATGATGCGCTTGAGATCCCAGCCCGACAGGCCCGCAATCTCGGCCACGGCCTGTTCCAGCGCGACCTGGATCTCGGCCAGGGGCGGCACCGGCACCCAGGTCGGCAGATCGGCGTCCAGCACATGGTCTTCGCGCACGTAGCCGTGGGCCAGCACGTAGTCGCCCAGGCGCTGCGTGGTGCGCAGGCCCGCGCAATGTCCCAGCATCAGCCAGGCCGAAGGACGCAGCACGGCGACGTGGTCGGTAATGGTCTTGGCGTTGGACGGCCCCACGCCGATGTTGATGAGAGTGATGCCGGAATGGTTCTCGCGCACCAGATGATAGGAAGGCATCTGCGGAACGCGCGCCGGGTCCTGGCCGCTGCGCTCGGCGTCGGCGCCGCGTGGCGTCACGACATTGCCGGGCTCGACCAGGGCCAGGTAGCCGCCCTCGCCCTGGGCCAGGGTCTCGCGCGCCCACTGGCAGAAGGCGTCGACGTAGAACTGGTAGTTGGTGAACAGCACGAAGTTCTGGAAGTGCTGCGGCGCGGTGGCGGTGTAGTGCTGCAATCGGTGCAGCGAGTAATCGACGCGCGGCGCGGTAAAGGGCGCCAGCGGCATGGGCTCGCCGGGCCGCGGCTGCCAGGTGCCGTTGACGATGGCGTCGTCGGTCACGGCCAGGTCGGGCACATCGAAATGGTCGCGCAGCGCGTCGCCGTGGGCGTCGCTGTATGTGGCCTCGACATACTTGCCGTCGGTAAAGGAAAAATGCAGCGGGATGGGCATGCTGGACTCGCCGATTTCCACGGGCACGCCGTGGTTGCGCAGCAGCAGGCCTATCTGTTCCTTGAGATAGTCGGCGTAGAGCTCCGGCTGGGTGACGGTGGTCATGTAGGTGCCGGGCTCGACCACGTGGCCGTACGACAGCCGGCTGTCCACGCCCTGGTAGGTGCGCACCTTGATGCGTATGGCGGGGTAGTAGGCGCGCACGCGCTGGCCCGTAGGCAGGCGACCGGCGACGTAGTCGTCGAAGGCCTTGCGGATGAATGCGGTATTGCGCTGGTAGATTTCCACCAGGCGCTGCACGGCCTGCGCGGCGTCGGAGAAGCCGGCGAAGGGGATGAGTTCGGGCAGCAGAGGCGGGCTGTCGTAGCTGAATGAGTCGTACATGCAGTGTCGGTTCAGGATGCGGGGCGCGGCACGGAACACAGGCCGCCGGAGGGCGCCGGCCGGTTTGCTTGCGCTCCGGCGCCCTTGCATGGATGGGCGGGCGCGGACGCGCCGGCTGTGTCGATCACTTTACCGCAAATGTGTGACGGGAATGCGGGCCGCACCGGCCGGAACCATGCAAGGAGAATGAAGGGTAAAGGCGCTACACTTTCGGACTTTCGCCTTTGCCGCGGGCGGGCGCGCGGGCCGCGTCCAGGTAGGCCCGCGACGTGGCACCGCGCCGGGCGGGGCATCGGCCGGCGTGCATGGCGGCGCGAGACGCGAGGAAATGGATTGGATCTGGTATTGACTGCGGTGCTGCCGCTGTTCGGGCTGATTGCGGCGGGCTATGTGTGCGCCCGCAAGCGCTTGTTCGGGCCGGGCGCGGTGGACAGCCTGAACAAGTACGTGGTGTGGCTGGCGCTGCCGGCGTTGCTGTTCCAGGCGATGGCGCACATCACCTGGGACCAGCTCGACCATCCGGGCTTCGCCTGGGCCTTCACATTGGGCATTGCCGTGGTGTTCGCCGCCTCGTACGCGATGGACCGGCAACGCCGCGGGCGCCTGGCGGACGCGAGCATCGAAGGGCTGGCGGCCTCGTATCCGAACGCAGGCTTCATGGGGATTCCGCTGTGCCTGGCGGTGTTCGGCCGCGACAGCCTGCCGGCGGCGATCATCACTGCGCTGCTGACCGCTTGCGTGCTGTTCGCATTTTCTATCGTGCTGATCGAGATCGACCTGCAAGGCACGCGCAGCCTGGCGCGCACCCTGCGCAAAGTGCTGCTGTCGGTGTTGCGCAATCCGCTGGTGGCCTCGCCGCTGGCCGGACTGGTGTTCCCGCTGATGCACTGGCGGCTGCCCGGCCCGGTGGAACAGTTCGTGGGATTGCTCTCGGACTCGGCGAGCCCCTGCGCGCTGGTGACGATAGGGCTGTTCCTGGCGCAGTCGGCGCCCGCCGCCGGGCGCCAGGGCGCGGTGTGGCGCATCGTGGGCCTGAAGATGCTGCTGCAGCCGGCGGTGACGGCAGCGCTGGCGTACTGGGTGTTCGACATGCCGCCCATGTGGGCGCAGGCGGCAGTGCTGCTGAGCGCACTGCCCATAGGCACGGGGCCGTTCATGCTGGCCAAGCTGTACGACCGCGAAGCCGCGGTGACTTCGCGGGCGATCCTGATTTCGACGGTGCTGTCCGTGGCGTCGGTCTCGGCGCTGGTGGCGGTGTTCAGGCCGGGCCACTAAAAACCACTGCAGATCACACGAGCTGGTCCATGTAGGCGGCCAGGGATACGTCGAGCTGGGTCACGCCCTTGGCGTCGTGCGTGGCGAGCACGACGCTGACGCGGTTGTAGACATTGGACCATTCCGGGTGATGGTCCATTTTTTCGGCCTGCAGGGCAACTCGGGCCATGAAGCCGAAGGCCTCGCTGAAGTTCTTGAAGACGTAGGTCTTCTGGATGGCGTCGCGCGCGGGCACGGCCGACCATCCGTCCAGCAACAACAGGGCGGCGGGCGCGCCCACCAGTTGGGGTTGCGATTTCATCGGTGCGCTCCTATTCCGTTGCACAACACGGCATCAGGACTGCAGATGCTGCAAACCATTGTACTTGCGCCGCCGGCCGGCTCTACTGGCCGCTCCAGGCCGCGATGGCGGCGCGCTCGGCGTCGGTCATCTTGGTCAGGTTGCCCAGCGGCATGTAGCGGCTGGCCACGACCTGCTTGATCTGGGCGCCGCGGGCGCGGATTTCCGCGGGCGTGTCGAACATGATGCCCGCGGGCGCGGACGCAAAGCCCGCTTGGCTGGGCTTGGCGGAATGGCATTCGATGCAGCGCATGCCTATGATGGCGCGCACCTGTTGCAGCTCGTCCGCGGCCCCCGAGGCGGCGCCGGCTGCGGCGCCTGCCGCAGTAGCGGCCGGGGCAGCGCCGGCGGAGGCGGCGGCCGCGGAAGATGCCATGGCCGGCCCGCCGGACGCCGCGCTCGCAGCGGCAGCCGCATTGACCTGGGCCACTGTCGAAGCCGCGGCCGGAGCCGCAGCCACCGCGGGCGCCGGCGCAGGCGCGGCCAGCCAGGCGATGATCAGCAGCATGACAATGCCGGCGGCGGGATAGCCGAGCTGGTTCTTGCCGACGTGGCGCAGCACGAAGTACTGGCGAATCACCGCGCCAGCGAAGATGAACAGGCTCATGATGATCCATGCGTACTCGCTGCTGAAGGCGAACGAGTAGTGGTTGCTCAGCATCAGGAACACAACTGGCAGCGTGAAATACGTGTTGTGCACCGAGCGCTGCTTGCCGCGCTTGCCGTCCAGCGGATCGGGCTTGCGGCCGGCCTTCAGGGCATCGACCATGCGGTGCTGGCCGGGAATGATCCAGAAAAACACATTGGCCGACATGCAGGTGGCCATCAGCGCGCCGGTCAGCAGGAACGAGGCCCGGCCCGCGAAGATGTGGGTGGCCAGGTACGAAACCACGACCATCATCACGCCCACGGCGGCGCTGAGCCAGCCGTCGTGATCCATATTGGGGCTGATGCGGCGGCATAGCTGGGAATAGACGATGTAGCCCACGACCAGGAAGGCGACCGCCAGGACGCCGGCCTGGAGCCCGCTCATGGAAGCCGCCCAATGCCAGGGGCTGGCGGGATTGACCAGGTAGAGCTGCGGGTTGCTGAGATACAGCAGCGCGAACAGGGCGAAGCCCGAGAGCCAGGTAGCGTAGGACTTCCAGAACGACCAGTGCAGGTCGTCGGGCAGCTCGGCCGGATTGGTGAGGTACTTCTGGTTATGGTAGAAGCCGCCGCCGTGCACGGCCCACATTTCGCCGAACACGCCGCGCTGGCGGCTCTGCTCGCCGCGCGGCGGGTGCAGGCTGTTGTCCAGCATGACGAAGTAGATGGATTCGCCTATCCAGGCGATGGCGGCGACGACGTGCAGCCAGCGCAGCAGGAGATTGCCGAATTCGAGTACGTAAGCTTGCATAGTGAAGGTGCTCTGGTTGCGCCGGCGTCCGGTTCGATGGGACGGCTCGACGGGACTATCTGCCGGATCAGTGCCGTGTCTGGGAAGTTCGCACTGAAAAGAGGGGCCGCACTGGCGGGCTTCGGAATGGGCCGGGCGATGCAAGCCTTGCTTCGCCCGGCGAGGATGCGCCGCCATGGCGGCGCGTGTCAGCTACCGCGGTACGTGGACCAGGTCCAGGGGGTTACCAGCAGCGGCACGTGATAGCTCTGGGCTGCGTCGGCCACGCCGAATCGCAGGGCGACCTCATCCACGAAACGCGGTTCGGGAACCTGGACTCCGCGGCCGGCGAAATAGTCGCCGGCATGGAAGACCAGCTCGTAGACGCCGCTGACAAAGGCCGGGCCGTGCAGCAGCGGCTGGTCGCAGCGGCCATCGTGATTGGTCGTGGCGTGGCCCAGCAACTGGCGCTGGCCGTCCTGCACCAGGTAGAGGTCGATATGCACGCCTTGCGCGGGCACGCCGTGCATGGTGTCCAGGACATGGGTGGAAAGCTTGCCCATCGGGCTCCTCCTGTCGGTATGCGCCCGGTTGCGGCGGCCGCCGCAGCCGGGGGCGCGTGAGCGGGAAAAAGCCGGAATTCCAGGCCTTTCCATCCGATCACCAATTATTGTTTACAATTTCTGTTGACGATTTTGTGCCCATCGCCAATAATTGTCAATACTTCATCAAAGGTTTTTCCCATGCTCAGTCTGAATGCCTCACAGGATGCGCCGGCGGACCTGCAGGCGCCGCGGGCCTCGTCGCTGCGCCACCCGCACGCCGGCGCCAGGACCGAGGTCGACCGCGTCTACGACGACATTTTCGATGCCGTGATGGACCGCCGCCTGCTGCCCGGCGCCAAGCTGACCGAGGCGACGCTGTGCTCGGTCTTCGACTGCACGCGCGCCACGGTGCGCGCGGCCCTGGCGCAGCTTGCGCACGACAAGATCGTGCTGATCGAGCCGAACCGCGGTGCCTTTGTGTGGCAGCCGCAAGCCAAGGAAACGCGCGATGTGTTCGCCATGCGCCGCGCGCTGGAATGCACCGTCGTCGACATGCTGCTGGCGCTGCCCGACCTGGCGCAGCGCCTGGAACCGCTGTACGCCATGGTGGGCCGCGAGCGCCAGGCGTTCGAATGCGGCGACCGCATAAGCTGGATCCGCCTGTCCAACGCCTTCCATGTAGAGCTGGCGCAACTGCTCGACAACGACGTGCTGACCGACATCCTGCACAGCCTGTGCGCCCGCAGCTCGCTGATCATCGCCTACTACGACACGCCGGGCCAGAGCGCCTGCTCGTATTTCGAGCACCAGGACATACTCGACAAGCTGGCGCAGGGCGACGCCGCCGGCGCCAAGTCGGCCATGCAGCACCACTTGCATGACTGCGAAGAGCGCATGGGCGAACCCGACAAAGCCCCGGCGGCCGACCCGTGGCTGGCTTTCAGCGTCAAGCGCTGAAGGCCGCATAGCCGCCCCCAGACACGAACCCGCAGCCTATACCAGAACAGGCCGCCGGACCCGCCCGCGCCGACACGGCATGACGGGCCGGCCCGCGGCCTCACCAGATCGGAGACTCAGCAAATGCCGGAACCACACTACCCGCGCGACCTGGCCGGATACGGCCGCAACCCGCCCCAGGCCGACTGGCCCGGCAAGGCCCGCATCGCCCTGCAATTCGTGCTGAACTTCGAAGAGGGCGGCGAGAACTGCGTGCTGCATGGCGATGCAGGCTCGGAACAATTCCTGTCCGAGATCATCGGCGCCGAATCCTATCCGGCGCGGCACATGTCCATGGAATCCATCTACGAATACGGCTCGCGCGCCGGCGTCTGGCGGGTGTTGCGCGAATTCGAGCGCCGCGGCCTGCCGCTGACGGTGTTCGCCATCGGCATGGCGCTGCAGCGCAACCCCGAGGCGGCGCGCGCCTTCGTCGAGCTCGGCCACGAGATCGCCTGCCACGGCTATCGCTGGATCCACTACCAGTCGGTGGCCGAAGAGCTGGAACGCGAGCACATGCGCCGCTGCGTGGAAATCGTCACGCAACTGATAGGCCGCCACCCCGATGGCTGGTACACCGGGCGCGACAGTCCGAATACCTTGCGCCTGGTGGCCGAGGAAGGCGGCTTCCTGTACGACGCGGATTATTACGGCGACGACCTGCCCTTCTGGACCGAAGTGCAACTGAGCGACGGCAGCAGCAAGCCGCAATTGATGGTGCCGTATACGCTGGACACCAACGACATGCGCTTCGCCTCGCCGCAAGGCTTCAATAGCGGCGAACAGTTCTACCAATACCTGCGGGACGCTTTCGACGTGCTCTACGAAGAAGGCGCGCAGGCGCCGCGCATGATGTCCGTGGGCCTGCACTGCAGGCTGGTGGGGAGGCCGGGCCGCTTCAGGGCCCTGCAGCGCTTCCTCGACTATGTGCAGGCCCGCGACGGCGTCTGGATCGCCACGCGCGCCGCCATCGCCCGCCACTGGGCCGAGCGCCACCCCTGGCAGGCGCGCACGCCTCTTGCCGGCGCCCACGCCTGAAACCGGCGGACATCCATATACGGGCTTGCAAGCGGAACCGGGCACACGGCGCTACATCCGACGCCGCCGCCGTTCCGATAGCAAACCCCCGGCACGCCCCGCCATTGAACATCAACCTGCCACTCATTCCGGAGACAAGACCATCATGTCCAAGCCCGCCCTGCCCGACGGCACCATCGTCAACGCGCCGCCCAGCGAGCCGCCGCCCTACGCCACCCGACACGCCAACCTGGCCAGCGCCGACTTCGGCGCCAAGGTGCTGACGTGCACCGATGAATTCTTCGCCAGCGCGCAGCGCATGCTGCAGCCGTCCGAGCCGGTGTTCATCGTCGGCAAGTTCGACGAGCACGGCAAGTGGATGGACGGCTGGGAAACGCGGCGCCGGCGCAACGGCGGCCATGACCAGGCCATCGTGCGCCTGGGGCTGCCGGGCGCCATACGCGGGCTGGACATAGACACCAGCCACTTCACCGGCAACTTCCCGCCGGCCGCGTCGGTGCATGCGTGCCGCTGCGACGGCGACCCGGACGAAGCCACGGCCTGGACGGAAATCGTGGCGCCGCGCCCGCTGCAGGGCAATGCGCACCACTACGTGGAAATCGCCGATGACGACCGGGTCTGGACGCACCTGCGGCTGGACATCTATCCCGACGGCGGCGTGGCGCGCCTGCGCGTCTATGGGCAGCCGGCCTGCGACTGGGCGGCGCGCGACCCGCAGGCGCTGCACGAGGTCTCGGCGCTGGCCAACGGCGGGCGCATCGTGGCCTACAACGACGCGCACTTCGGCGTGCCGTTCCGATTGATCATGCCCGGACGCGGCGTGAACATGGGAGACGGCTGGGAAACGCGGCGCCGCCGCGAGCCGGGCTATGACTGGTGCATCATCGAACTGGGCCACGCCGCGCTGGTGGAAAAGATCGAGATCGACACCGCGCACTTCAAGGGCAATTACCCCGACCGCGTGTCGGTACAGGCGGCACGAGTCGAGGCCTGCACCGACGAGTCGCTCGTCACGCAAGCCATGTTCTGGCCCGAGCTGCTGGGCGAACAAAAGATGGAAATGGACCGCCAGCATTTCTACGAAAGCGAGGCCGTGCGCGACATAGGCCCGGTCAGCCATGTGCGGGTCAATATGTATCCCGACGGCGGCATCAGCCGCGTACGCATCTGGGGGCGGTTGGCGAAGTGATGCCAATCGGCTTTCAAAGAGATAAGAATCCCTTGTATGAATTCTTATATTTTTGATGGCGGATGCGTATGAGGCCCGCGCCGGGCAACACAAAGCGCGGCTCCGAGATCCGGCGTCCGGCATGAGCCGGCCCCGCTGGCTCGCGGCGCGTAGATACCGCGGCCCCAGGGCAAGGCCGGCCAGGGCCTGTAAAACTAAAGCCGGCGGCCGCAATCGCCCAGCAGGCCGCGCAGCCAGCGCTGCGCGGGCGCGTGGTGGCTGCGCGGATGCCACAACTGATAGAAGCGCATAGGCGGAAAGCTGAGCGGAGCCGGCAGGATGGCCAAGGGCAGCAGGCGCGCGTAGAAGGCGGCGAAATGCCGCGACGTGGTGAACACCAGATCGGTGCCCGGCAGCAGATAGGGTGCGAGATTGAACGACTGCACCACCACGCGCTCGTCGCGCTCTATGCGGTTGGCGGCCAGCACGCCGTCGATCACGCCGCGCTGGCTGACCGAATACGGCATGGGCACCACGTGCACCGCGCGCCGGTAATCGTCCAGGCTCAGGCCGCGGGCGGCCAAGGGATGGTCGGCGGCCACCAGGCAAACAATTTCGTCTTCCAGCAGCACCGACAGATGCATGCGATCGGGGGGTTCGGGCCAGTTGCCGATCACCACGTCCAGCTCGCCCTCGGCCAGCGAACGCTCGAAATCGAAGTCGGGGCCCAGCGCATGCATGCTCAGGCGCGCGTGCGGCGCCTGCCGGCGCAGCCTTGCGGACACGCTGCCCATGAACAGCGGCGCGAGATAGTCGGGCGAGCCGATGCGGAAATCGTGCCGGCTGGATTGCGGGTCGAAGGCTTCGGGCTGCACCAGCATCTGCTCGACCTCGGCCAGGGCGCCGCGCGCATGCGGCAGCAGCGACAGCGCTTTCTCGGTGGGCACCATGCCGCCCTTCTCGCGCACCAGCAGCGGATCGCCGAAGATTTCGCGCAGGCGCTTGAGCGCCACGCTTACGGCCGGCTGCGACTGGTTGAGCTTGAGCGCGACGCGCGAAACGCTGCGCTCGCTGACCAGCAGGCTGAACACCTTCAGCAGGTAAGTATCGAGCAATTCGTCGCTGCGCCGGGCCGACATCGCGCCTCCGTAGAGCCCGGGCGTGGTTCTCTTTGCAACACGCGGCGCCCCGGGCTGCGGATCCGCTATGCGTATCATAAAGAGGATATCCAGGTCTGTGTATCCCTTTCGGAGCATGCGGGCTGGCAGCCTTGCACGGCCCGGCGCCCGGGCGCGTGCGCGGCCACGCCCGACGCGTCAGGCCGGCACGCGCACGCCATCCCGCGCGCGCGAGAAAGCAGATCCGGGAAAGCCGCAGCCGGCGCGCTCAGCAATTGTCGGCGCGGCGGTGCAGCATGCGCCCCGCGGAATACGTGGCGGCAACGGCACGGTCGTCGCCCAGCATGGCGAAAGCGAACAGCAGTTCTTCCAGCGTATCGGCCCTGGCGGTGCGCCGCGCCAGCAGCTCGGTGGCGCGCGGGTCGAGCACGATGAAGTCGGCCTCGGCGCCCTCGGCCAACGTGCCTATGCTGTCCTGCAGGCCCAGGGCCTGGGCCGCCCCCGCGGTCGCCAGATAGAACATCTCGAGCGCGCTCAGATGATGGCCGGAGAGCCGCGCCACCTTGTGCGCCTCGTTCATGGTCTGCAGCATGGAAAACGACGAACCGCCGCCCACGTCGGTGGCCAGAGCGGTGGGCATGCCGGCGGTGCGCGCCGCGGCGTAGTCGAACAGGCCGCTGCCCAGGAACTGGTTGGAAGTCGGGCAATGCGCGGCCAGCGCACCGGCGTCGCGCATGCGCAGGCGATCGGCCTCGTCCAGCCAGATGCAATGCCCGTAGACCGAGCGCGGACGCAGCAGGCCGTAATGGTCGTAGATGTCGAGATAGCTGCGGCGCCCCGGAAACAGTTCGTGCGCCCAGCGCACTTCGTCCTGGTTCTCGGCGACGTGGCTCTGTATGAATACGTCCTGGTAGGCTTGCGCCAGTTCGCCGCAGGCGCCGAGCTGCGCGGCGCTGGACGTGGGCGCGAAGCGCGGCGTCAGCGCATACATCTGGCGTCCTGTGCCATGCCAGCGGCGCAGCAGTTCCTCGCTGTCGCGAGCCCCGGATTCGGCGGTATCGCGCAGGAATTCGGGGCAGTTGCGGTCCATCATGACCTTGCCGGCCACCATGCGCAGGTTGCGCGCGTGGCTCTCGGCAAAGAAGGCCTCGGCCGAACCCGGATGTACTGTGCAGTACACCAGCGCCGTGGTGGTGCCGCAGCGCTGCAGTTCGTCCAGGAAAAAGCGGGCGACCTCGGCGGCATATGCGGGGTCCTCGAAGCGCGCCTCGGTGGGAAAGGTGTAGGTCTCCAGCCAAGGCAGCAGACCCGGCGCGGGCGAGGCGATCATGTCCGTCTGCGGATAATGGATGTGCGTATCGATGAAGCCCGGCACGATCAGCCTGCCGCGCCAGTCCACGAGGCTCACGCCCGCATCCAGCGTGGGAGCCAGGGTCGCGTAATCGCCGATGCGCAGGATACGGCCCTGGTCGACGATCATCAGGCCGTCGTCCAGGTACACCACGGCATCGTCCCCGCCTGCGCGGCCGGGCGCCGCAGCGCCCGAGGCCGTGATGCGCAACGTAGCGGCGCTCGGCACAGCGGCGCCCGACGCCTCCACACGGGGCGCGCCCTTGAAATACAGCATGCGCGCACGATAGGCGCAAGGGCCGCCGGGCGATGCCGGCTGCCCGGCTCGTTGCTTCGAATCCATCGATCAATTTTCCTTGTTCAAACGGCGGGTTGGTGCACATGCATATATGCCGCAGGCCCTGTTGCCTTGCTTGCCCGATCCACGGAGACTGCAAGGGCGCAAAACCCCGCCCCCTGCGCGATCAGGCATGAAGCGCCAGGGCAAGGGCATGGTCGCGGGCGGCAATTTTCTCTTGCTCGCAACGTTCGCGCACTTGCAGCAACTGGGCGGCGACGGCCACCGCGATCACCTCGGGCACCTTGCCCGTGACGCCTTCCACGCCTATGGGGCAGGTCATGCTCGCGTAGCGCTCGGCCGTCACGCCGCGCTCGCGCAGGCGGCGCTCGAACTGGCGATGCTTGGTGCGCGAGCCTATCAGGCCGAAATACGCGTAGTCGTCGCGACGGAAGATATGCTGGCACAGATGCTGGTCCAGCGCATGACTGTGGGTCATCACCAGGAAATAGCTGCCCGCCGGCGCCTCGGCAATGGCGGCCTCGGGCGTGTCGGAGGCCTCGATCTCGACATTGGCCGGCACCTGCGCGGGAAACAGGGTGTCGCGCTCGTCGATCCAGTGCACCGTGCACGGCAGCGTGCCGAGCAGCCTGACCAACGCCTGGGCCACATGGCCCGCACCGCACAGCACGATGTGAAAATCGACCGGCGCCAGGGTTTCGGCCATGCGGGCGCTGCCGTCTTGCGCGCGCACCAGTTCGCACGCGTCGTGTGGGTCTGCGTCGGCGGATTCCGCTTCGACCATGACGCGCGGCGCAGCATGTTCGGGCGTTGCAGCCGGCGCAGCGAAATAGGCTTCCCGCCGGCACGCCCGGCCGGCGCGCAGTTGCGCGTCGAGTTCGCGCAGCCAGGCGAGGTCGCCGCGGCCCAGGGGCTCGAAGGCCAGGGTGGCGGCGCCGCCGCAGCATTGGCCGAGCGCGGGCCCCAGCGGCAGGCGCTCGAGGCGCGCGGCCTGCGGGCCGTCGCGGCGCAACAGCATCTGCCGCGCGATGCCGGTAGCACGCCATTCCAGGTGGCCGCCGCCTATGGTCTGCCACAGCCCCTCGGCGGTGACGAGCAGGCGTGCGCCCGCCTCGCGCGGCGTAGAGCCCTCGGCGCACGCCACGGTCACCAGCACGGTGGGCTCGCCTGATTCCAGCAGGCGGTAGGCCTGTGCGATCCAGTCGTGCATCATGCCTGCGCCTGTGTGCGCAACTGCGTAACCGCGGCCAGTATGGCCTCGGGGGTGGCAGGCGCATTCAGCCGGGGCTCGCTGCGATAGCCGCCGACACTGGCCACCGCGTCGCGGATGGCGTTGTAGACGCTGAAGCCCAGCAGCAGCGGCGGCTCGCCCACCGCCTTGGAACGATGCACGGTGTCCTTGACGTTGAGGTTGCGGAACAGCTTGACGCGGAAGTCCGCCGGGCAGTCGCTGACGGCCGGGATCTTGTAGGTGGAAGGCGCGTGCGTGGTCAGGCGGCCCTGCTCGTTCCAGCACAGTTCTTCGGTGGTGAGCCAGCCCATGCCCTGCACGAAGCCGCCCTCGATCTGGCCCAGGTCTATGGCCGGATTGATGGACTGGCCCACGTCGTGCAGCAGGTCGGCGCGCAGCAGCTTCCATTCGCCGGTCAAGGTGTCGACCACGACTTCGGAAACGGCCGCACCGTAGGCGTAGTAATAAAAGGGCTTGCCGGACATGGTGGCCTTGTCCCAGCGTATGCCCGGCGTGGCGTAGAAGCCTTCGGACCAGAGCTGCACCTGCGACCAGTAGGCGGCGTCCACGACTTCGGCAAAGGGCTTGGACACATCGCCGGCGCGGACCATGCCGTCGGCGAACACCACCGCGTCGGGCGTGCCGCCCCAGCGCTCGGCCGCGAACTTCGCCAGGCGCCGGCGTATCCTGCGCGCCGCGTCCTGGCCCGCCTTGCCGTTCAGGTCGGAACCCGTCGAGGCCGCGGTGGCCGAGGTGTTGGCGATCTTGCTGGTGTCGGTGGCGGTGGCGCGCACTTGATGCAAGTCCAGCCCCAGCTCGGCGGCAACCATCTGCGCCACCTTGGTGTTCAGGCCCTGGCCCATCTCGGTGCCGCCATGGTTGACCAGCACCGAGCCGTCGCGATAGACGTGCACCAGCGCGCCGGCCTGGTTGAAGGCCGGCACATTGAAGGAAATGCCGAATTTCACCGGCGTCAAAGCCAGACCCTTGCGCAGCACCGGGCTTGCGCGGTTGTAGGCGCGCACTGCCTCGCGCCGCTCGCGATAGTCGCTGCTCGCCTCGAGCTCGGCCAGCAAGGGATGCAGCACATTGTCCACCACCATCTGGCCGTAGGGCGTGATGTTGCGCTCGCCGACGCCGTAGAAGTTCGCGCGCCGCACATCCAGCGGGTCGCGCCCCAGCTGGCGGGCGATCATGTCCATCAAGACTTCCATCATCAGCGCGCCCTGAGGGCCGCCGAAGCCGCGGAACGCGGTGTTGGACTGGGTGTTGGTCTTGCCGCACATGGCGCTGACGTCGATGTCCGGCACGAAATAGGCGTTGTCGAAGTGGCACACGGCGCGCGTGGCCACGGCCTCGGACAAGTCCGCCGAGAAACCGCAACGCAGGGTCATGTCCAGGCGCACGCCGACGATGCGCCCTTCGTCGTCGAAGCCCAGGTCGTATTCGTAATAGAAGCCGTGGCGCTTGCCGGTGATCATGAAGTCGTCGTCGCGGTCCAGGCGCAGCTTGACCGGGCGCCGCAGCCGCGTGGCGCACAGCGCGGCCACGCAGGCCGGCAGCGCCGATTGCGACTCCTTGCCGCCGAAGCCTCCGCCCATGCGGCGGCATTCCACCAGCACTTGGTGCGAGTGCCAGCCCAGGGCATGCGCTACTAGCGCCTGCATCTCGCTGGGATGCTGGGTCGAGCACCAGACATGCACGCCGTCGGCCTCTTTGGGCACGGCATAGGAAATCTGCCCTTCCAGGTAGAACTGTTCCTGGCCGTTGCATTCGAAGGTGCCGGCGAGGCGATGCGGCGCCCGCTGCAAGGCGGCGTCCGCATCGCCGCGGCGCATGCGCATGGGCGGCAGCAGCGCGGCGTTCCGCGCCTTGGCTTCTTGCGGGGTGAGTATCGCCGGCAGCTCTTCGTATTGCACCTGCGCCAGCCGCGCGGCGCGGCGCGCGGCGTCGTGGCTGTCGGCCACCACCGCGAACAGCGGCTGGCCTATGTACTGCACCAGCCCGTCGACCAGCAGGGGATCGTCGTGCAGCACCGGGCCGCAGTTGTTCTCGCCCGGTATGTCGGCCGCGGTCAGCACCGCGACCACGCCGGGCGCCGCGCGCACGGCGTCCAGGTTCATTTCCAGGACCCTGGCATGGGCCTTCTGCGACATGCCCAGCGCGCAATGCAGAGTGCCCTGCAGTTCCGTGATGTCGTCGGTATAAGTGGCTTCGCCGCTGACGTGCAGCGCAGCCGATTCGTGCGGCAGCGGCTTGCCCGCCGCCTGGCCGGCGGAGGCGGCCGCCGGCGGGGCCATGAAGGCTTCGACCTGTCTGTTCATCGTGGCCTCCCTCTCTTAAACCGCCGCGACGGCGGCGTAGACATTCACTTCGTCCTCGGCCAGCGCGCCGTCCGGGCGCGTCTCGAGGTAGAAGCGATACAGCAGATTCTGAGCCGCCGCGATCCGGTAGGCGCTGCTGGCGCGCATGTCCGACAGCGGGCTGTAGTCATGCGCCAGGGCCTGCATGGCCAGCCGTGCGGCGGCTTCGTCCCAGGCGCGGCCGGCCAGGGCCTGCTCGGCCGCCGCGGCGCGCTTGGGGGTGGCAGCCATGCCGCCGAAGGCGATACGGGCCTGCTCCACCTTGCCGTCTCGCAAGGTGACGGCGAAGGCCGCGCACACGGCGGAAATGTCCTGGTCGTAGCGTTTGGACAGCTTGTAGGTGCGAAAGCGCTGTTCGGGGCGGGGCAGCGGCACGCGCAGGCCCTGCACGAATTCGCCGCGATCGAGGGCGTTCTTCTGGTAGGCCAGGTAGAAGTCTTCCAGGGGCATGTCGCGCTCGCGTTCGCCGCAGCGCAACACGATGCGCGCGCCCAGCACGATCAGCGCCGGCATGGAATCGCCGATGGGCGAGCCGTTGGCCACATTGCCGCCCAGGGTGCCGGCATTGCGTATAGGATACGAAGCGAAGCGCCTATGCAGTTCGGCAAGCTCGCCGTAGCGCGCCGACAAGGCGCCGTAGGCCTCGTTCAGCAATGCGCCGGCGCCGATATGGAGCCAGCCGGCGTCTTCGCGGATCTCGCGCAGCTCGGCCACCTGGCCGATATAGACGAGTTCGGGCAGCTCGCGCATCTGCTTGGTGACCCACAGGCCTACATCGGTGCTGCCGGCCAGCATGCGCGCCTCGGGACGCTCGAGGCGCAGCCGCGCCAGTTCGGCCAGCGTGCGCGGGGCATGAAAAGCCTGGTCGCCGCAGCGATATGTAAAAGTGTCGCCGCGCCGCAGCGCGCGCAATTGCTCGGCCAGCGCCTCGCGGTCGAAAGGCACGGCGGGCAGATCGAACATGGCCTGGGCGGCGTCGATGATGGGGCGATAGCCCGTGCAACGGCACAGATTGCCCGACAGCACGTCGTCGATCTGCTGGCGCGCGGGCGGCGGATCGCCGGGCTGGTGGTCCAGGTACATGCCCCACAGCGACATCACGAAACCCGGGGTACAGAAGCCGCATTGCGAACCATGGCAGTCGACCAGCGCCTGCTGCACGGGATGCAGCGAGCCGTCGGGCTTGCGCAAGTCCTCGACGCTGTACAGCGCCTTGCCGTCTAGCGTGGGCAGGAACTGGATGCAGGCATTGACGGCGCGCAACTGCACTGCGCCGCGCGCATCGAGCTCGCCCACCACCACGGTACAGGCGCCGCAATCGCCCTCGGCGCAGCCTTCTTTAGTGCCGGTGCAGTGCGCGTCTTCACGCAAATACTGCAGCACGGTGCGAGTCGCGGCGCTGCCGCCGATCTCCTGCACCTTGCCGCGATGATAAAAGCGTATGTTTTGCGTCTCCATGGCCTGCCCTTCTTCGTCGAGGATCCTGTGCCCCGGCGCCGCGGAGCCCCTGCCCGGGGCTCCGCCCGGAACAGCGGATTGAAGATAGCATCGCAAGACTGCCGGCGACATTCACGGCCGGTGATGATGTCCATCACCGCCGGCCCGGGCGACGAAGGCGGGTCGCACTCGGCTGCGGGATTTCCCTGATGCGGCGCAAAACACGCCGCAGCGCCATGCAGACCCCGCGCCGCGCGCCCGTCGTGGACAAACGCCGCGCCTGCACACCATAATAAGCCCGATGGAACGACAACGCGAACTCCTGGAAACATCCCTGCTGCGCGTGCTGCAAGTGCTGCTGACCGAGCAGAGCGTGTCGCGCACCGCCATGAAGCTGGGGCTGTCGCAGCCCGCAGTCAGCAATTCGTTGCGGCGGCTGCGCGACATCACCGGCGATGTGCTGCTGGTGCGCGGCAAGACCGGCATGGTGGCGACCGAGCGCGCCCGCCAGTTGCTGGCCTACGCGGGCGAAGCGCTGCAGGCCATAGACCGCATCACCCGGCCGGCCGCCGAGTTCGACCCGCATACGTCCACGCGCAGCTTCCGCCTGGGCGCGCCCGATTATCTCGACGCGCTGTTCCTGCCCAATATCGCCGAGTCGCTGTGCCGCCTGGCGCCGCAGGCGCGGCTGATCGTGCAGCCCATCAATGCCGGCTACGACTACCAGGCGGCGCTGGAAAGCGGCGATCTCGACGTCGTCATCGGCAACTGGCTGGAACCCCCGCCGCAACTGCACATATCGCGCCTGTTCGACGACGAAGTGGTGTGCATGCTGGGCGCCCAGCATCCCCTGGCCGCCCGCGGCATTTCGCTCAAGCATTACCTGGAACTGCGCCACCTCGCGCCCACGCCTTATGTGTCGGAGCGCAGCAGTTTCATCGACGGCCAGCTCGCCGAGCGCGGCCTGCATCGCAACATCCACATGACCATCCCGTATTTCGGGCTGGTGCCCTACATACTGATGTCCACCGACCTGGTGTTCACCACCGGCCGCCAGTTCGCCCAGCACTATGCCCGCCACCTGCCGGTGCGCGTGCTGCCCGCCCCCATCGAGTTCCCGCCCATGCGCTTCTACCAGCTGTGGCACGAGCGCACCCACCATGCCCCCGAAGTGACGTGGCTGCGCCGCCTCGTAGCCGAAGTGGCGCTGGCCTTGACGGAAGGCGCGGCGCAAGCGGGAATGGCCGAGCCGGCTGCGCCCCTCGCGCCATCCGCTGCGCCCATACGCAAAACGCCGGCATCCTGATCGCGGCGGCATCGCGCCGCGCACGAATAATGAACGAATGACAGTGCGGCCCCGATCTCGGGAGCGCGTGCGCACAGGCCGTGCCTGCGCATGATCGCAGGCAGCCATTGCGGACAGCCATTATCACCCCGCATGGATAGTCATCATCACCGCAGCCATACGCAGAATGGCGGCACGCGCCGATAGAATGGCCCGGCAAGAAACGCGATCCGGCAGAGAAAGCCGCAGCCGGCACGCCGGCTGCCGAAAAACGCGAGGAGACACACGGCGCCCTTGCCGTAACGGCAAGAATGCATACGGCGGCCCCGTTACCGGGGGCCCCATCCGGCCCGGCCATGCCGCTATCCGCGGCAGCGCAGCGGCACTTCCCGGCACACCCGCCTTACTCGAGGCACAGGCGTGCGGGGGCAGCCCAGCCAGCGCCATGCCCGTGAAGCACGGGCGGCGCAATCTCCCCGCTACGGCGTGACGTATGCCCAGTCCACGGACCGGGCAGGCGCCACGCCAGCTCTTTCCTTACGCGTCAGAAACGCAGGCTCCGCCTGTGGCGCCCCAACAGGCCCGCGGCGGGGTACGCGCCCGCAACATCACAGACCACGCCAGCCGTCATCGAGGACGGCCCAAGCATACCTGACGACGCGGCCCAGGCGCCCGTTTCAGCACGCTGATAAAGGAGCTAGAAAAAATGGCAGCAGACCAAGAATACGTACTCACCCCCGCGGCCAATGCAGCGGCCGCGCCGCCCGGCCTGCGCCGGCGCGTGGAATCCTATTTCGGCATCAACGCACGCGGCACCTCGCTGCGCCAGGAAACCCTGGCGGGGCTCACGACCTTTCTCGCGATGGTGTATTCGGTATTCGTCGTGCCGTCCATGTACGGCAAGGCCGGGTTCGACACCTCCGCGGTGTTCATCGCCGTGTGCCTGACCACGGCCTTCGGCTCGCTGCTGATGGGGCTGTGGGCCAATCTGCCGATCGCGATCGGCTGTGCCATTTCCCTGACGGCGTTCACGGCCTTCGACCTGGCGCTGGGCAAGGGCATGGCGCCGCCGGTGGTGCTGGGCGCGATCTTCCTGATGGGCCTGGTGTTCACGGCGATCTCGGTCACCGGCGTGCGCTCCTGGATATTGCGCAACCTGCCTGCCGGCGTGGCGCACGGCACGGGCGTGGGCATAGGCCTGTTCCTGCTGCTGATCGCCTCCAACGGCGTGGGACTGATCGTGAAGAATCCCGGGCCGGGCCTGCCGGTGGCGCTGGGCCACCTGGACAGCCTGCCGGCGCTGGCGTCGGTGGTGGGCCTGGCGGCGATCTTCGGCCTGGAACGGCGCCGCGTGCCGGGCAGCATACTGATCGTCATCCTGGCCTTGTCGGCCTTCGGCCTGGCCTTCGATCCGCACGTGAAGTTCAACGGCATCTTCGCCCTGCCCTCGCTGGCCGCGCCTGGCCACGCCTCGCTGATCGGCGCCATGGACCTGAAGGGCGCGCTGTCGGCCGCAGTGATCCCGAGCGTGCTGGCGCTGGTCATGACCGCGGTGTTCGACGCCACCGGCACGATACGCGCCGTGGCCGGGCAGGCGGGACAGCTCGACGAGCAAGGCCGCATCATCAACGGCGGCCGCGCTCTGACGGCGGACTCGGTGAGCTCGATCTTCTCTTCGCTGTTCGGCGGCGCGCCGGCGGCGGCCTATATCGAATCCGCGGCCGGAGTCGCGGCCGGCGCCAAGACCGGCTTGTCCTCGGCAGTGGTCGGCGTGCTGTTCCTGGCGCTGATCTTCCTCTCGCCGCTGGCGGGGCTAGTGCCCGCCTACGCCACCGCGCCCGCCTTGATGTACGTGGGCCTGCTGATGCTGGGCAGCCTGCGCCGCCTGGACATGGACGACATGGTGGACGCGATGGCGGGCCTGGCCTGCGCGGTATTCATCGTGCTCAGCTGCAATATCGTCACCGGCATCATGCTAGGCTTCTGCACCCTGGTGATAGGCCGCATCGCCGCCGGCGAATGGCGCCGCCTGAACCTCGGCACCGTAGGCATCGCCGCGGCGCTGGCGGTGTTCTACCTGGGCGGCTGGGCGATCTGAATCTGCAGCGAAACCCGGGCGCAGCACCGCCCCCTGCGAGCCGTCATCCGCTCAAAGGGGAATGATTGCCGCGCCCGGCAGCCGGGCCGCAGCTTGATCGAAGGTGACCAGGGTACGTACATGCTGAATCGCATTGGCGACATGCATGCAGTCAGCAAAGTCGGCGCCAGCCAAGCTCCGCCATAGCTTGAGGGCCTCCTCCAGAATGGCTGGCTCTTGCACGACGAGTTCATGTGTCTCCAGAATCGCGTTGAAGGCCCGCCGGATTTCTGCCGGCAAAAGCTTGTAGCGACTGCGCAGCACCCACTCTGTCTCGAGCAGCACACCTGATGAAATCAGGGCCGGCGCGCCCTCTTCCGCGGCAGCCTGGATGACCCGGACCGCTGCGGCGCACTGGGCTTCATTGTCGCGAGTCAAGAGCCGGACGAGCACGTTCGTGTCTATGGCGATGCTCATGAGGCGATGTCATCGTTCGGCAGATCAACAGCCATGTCCTCGAGCGGTACAAGCGCCCTGCCTGGCTTATGCAGCAGCCCAGCCAAGTCTGTCACGCGCCGCAGTTTGGGGCGCACTACCAAGGTTCCATCGCCGAGCAGGGAGAAGGTAATCTTGTCGCCGGGCTTCAGACCCATGCGCTGTCGTATCTCCCTGGGAACGGTCACTTGCCCCTTGCTTGTCAGGGTGGTGGCATCTGTCATGGTGCACCTCTATAGTGTAAGTATTACGTTTATTGAAATCGTAATACTATCGGAATCCAGGGTCAATTTCGTGGATAACTGGACCCCCGCGCGGCGCTTTGTCCTCCGGCTCGTTCCTGACCGAGGCGTGGAAAGTGCCTGTCCGATGCATGGGCTTACCGGCTGCAGGCAAGCAATCTGCGGGATCTTTCCATTTCACCACTACATACATCCCCGCATATATTCCCTATAAAAGCCACGTACTATCCCGCGGCCCGCGTGCGTCTTACACTGCCGCATATCGCATCGCCGGGCGCCTAGCCCGGCACCTGACATCGCCACGCCTCATGACCCCCACCGCAAGCCCCGCACTCACGCTGGAAGACCTGTCGAACATGCCGCAAGCCGAATTCACGGCCTGCCTGGGAGACATCTTCGAGCACTCTCCATGGATCGCCGCGCAGGCCTGGCAGGCCCGTCCTTTCGCCGACGCGGCGGCGCTGCACGCGGCGATGCTGGCCGCCGTGCAGGCGGCGGGGCCGGAACGCCAGCTCGCGCTGATCGCCGCCCACCCGGAGCTGGCGGGCAAGGAGGCGGCCCGCGGCACGCTGACGCACGACTCCACGCAGGAACAACGCGGCGCCGGACTGGACCAGTGCAGCGCCGAAGAACTGCAGCGCCTGCGCGGCCTGAACGCGGCCTATCGCGAGCGCCACGGCTTTCCTTTCGTGATCGCCGTCAAGGGGCTGGACCGCTACCAGATCATGGCGGCCATGGAACAACGCCTGGGGCACGACCGCGACACCGAGCTGCAGGCTTGCCTGCGCGAAATCGGCAAGATCGCCCGCCTGCGGCTGCAGGCGCGTTTCGGCCAGGAGGCCGCGCAATGACGAACTCTTTGTTGAAAGCATCGATGCCGGATGCGTCTGCGTCGAAAACCCCCGAGCCCGATGCGTCTGCGTTGAAAGCCCCGGAGCCGAATGCGCATGTATCGCAGGCTGCCGCGATGAAGATAGAGGCGCTGCAGCCCGAATCCTTCGCGGTGTTCGGCGACGTGATCGAGACCGAAACCGCGCTGCGGCATTTCACGATCAACGAAGGCAATACCGAGCGCTACCACGATCTGGCGCACATCGACCCGGGCAAGGACGGCCGGGTGATCGTGTCGATATTCCGCGGCCAGCCGCGCGCGCTGCCGTTCGAGATCTCGATGATGGAGCGCCATCCGCGCGCCAGCCAGGCATTCGTGCCGCTATCCGACCGCCCCTACCTGGTGGCGGTGGCCCCGGCCGGCGCCGCGCCGCGGCTGGAAGATGTCCGGGTATACGCCTGCCACGGCAGCCAGGGCGTGAATTACGCAGCCGGAGTCTGGCACCATCCGCTGATGGCGCTCGAAAGCGTATCGGATTTCCTGGTCATAGACCGCGACGGCCCGGGCGACAACTGCGACGTGGTGCAACTGGAGCAGGCCGGATTGATATCGGAGCAAGACGTAGGGGCTGCGCTTAAATTGTCTTGACAATGTCTGGCATTTTGCTAAGATGCATCAAGGAGCATGCATCATGACCGCACGTATCAATCGCAGCGAAAAGCTCGATCTCCGCCTGACGGCGGAAGCCAAACATACCCTGACGGCCGCCGCGCTCGCCCAACGCCGCTCGCTCAGCGAGTTCGTGCTGGAAAGCGCTCTGGGCCGGGCCGAAGAAACTCTTGCCGACCGTCGCGTTTTCCAGCTTCCGCCAGAGAAATGGGAAGCCTTCATCGCCGCCCTGGACGCCCCGCCGCGCGACTTGCCGCGGCTGCGCAAGCTGCTGAAAGAGCAGAGTGTCTTCTCGGGCGGCAAGCCGGCGTGACGGAATTCCGGATCGAGAAACTGAATCGACGCCATGCCGTCGAAGCGTTCGATTGCGGCGAGGAAGCATTGAACCGGTTTCTGGTCCGCTACGCCCTGCCGAGTCAAATGGCGAATGCCTCGCAGACCTATGTCGGCATTGCCAACAATGACACTATCGTAGGTTTCTACACGCTCGCCGTCGGCGAGGTTCGCTACGAGAACGCGTCCGAACGGCTGTCCAAGGGACTGGCCCGGCATCCCGTGCCGGTCATGTTGCTGGCCCGACTCGGGGCAGACAGGAATTGGCGGGGCAAGGGGATCGGCGCGGGACTGCTGCGCGACGCCATCCTGCGTACGCTGCAAGCAGCAGACATTGCCGGTGTCCGTGCGCTCGTGGTTCACGCCAAGAACGAGGCGGCGCGTTCGTTTTACGAGCAGTTCGACTTTGAGCCGTCTCCCACCGATCCGCTGCATCTGTACGCGCTCATCAAAGATCTGAAGAATCTTTAGACGAGAAGAATACCGCCTGCGCGGTGCCGCCCTCTATACCCGCTATTGCTCCGAGCATCAGCTTGACACCTGTGTCTCGAGGGCACATCGTGCCACCCTCCTACAACTCGCCGTCCCAATAGCCCGGGCGGCGATAGATCTCGCGCAGGTAGTCGATGAAGCGCCGCACCTTGGCGGGCAGGTAGCGCTGCTGGGGGTACACGGCCTGGATGTCGTAGCCGGGCAGGGCGTAGTCGTCGAGCACGGTGATGAGTTCGCCGCGCTTGAGTTCGGCCTGGATTTCCCAAGTCGAGCGCCAGCCCACGCCCAGGCCTTGCCTGACCCAGTCGTACAGCAGCTCGCCGTCGTTGCAGGCCAGGTCGCCGTCGACGCGCACGGCGAAAGGCCGGCCGTCGCGCACGAAGGTCCAGCCGCGCTGCTGGCCTCCCTGCAAGTTGAAGGCCAGGCAATTGTGGCGGGCCAGGTCTTCGGGTACGCGCGGCACGCCGTGCAACTCGAAATAGGCCGGCGTGCCGCAGACCACGCGCCGGTTGGGAAAGAGCTTGACGGCAACGTAGTTGGGGTCGCGGACTTCGCCGATGCGTACGGCCATGTCGTAGCCTTCGCGCACCACGTCGACCACACTGTCGGTGAAATTGAAGGACATCCGCAGGCCCGGATGGCTGGCGCGGAACGCCGCCGCGTGCGGGGCGATGTGGCGCCGGCCGAACGCGGCCGGCGCCGAAACCACCAGGTGCCCGCTCACGGCGCCGCCGCCGCTGCGCACGTCTTCTTCGGCGGAGGCGAAGTCGCGCACGAGCTGCTGGCAGCTTTCCAGGTAGCGCTCGCCTAGTTCGGTCAGGGCCAGGCCGCGGGTGGAGCGATGCAGCAACTGCACGCCCAGTTGGCGCTCCAGCGCGCTCAGGCGCCGGCCCATGACCACCGGGGTCACGCCCTCGGCCAGGGCGGCGGCGGCGAAGCTGCCTTTTTCCGCCACCAGGACGAAGCTGCGTATCGCGGCGTAGCGGTCCATTCCATACCTTTTATAAGGATTATCACGAAAACCATATAAGGTCCCGACGACGGGCCAAGGCCGCGCCCGGCTGCGAGCCAGCTTCGCCGAACGCTTGTGCAGCGAGCCCGGAAATACCCGTATATGGTGCCACTACCATGGGTTTTGGGAAAGTATAGCGGCCTCCAGCACAAGATATAGTGCCGGGCCGGTACCCACCGGCAAGGCTCTGGGCAAGGAGCCAAACGCACCTGCCAGCGGCTCACATGACGGCCCACAACATACTAAAAGTATCGACAGTATCGATGGCTACGGCAATTCCCCCGGGCCCGGCTTTTCCCTATCCTGAGCTACACCCATCGTCATATCACGCAGTCACATCAAGCATTGAAGGGAGCAGTCATGGCACGGATGAGAGCAGTCGACGCGGCCGCCGCGGTTTTACGGAAGGAAGGCATCAGCACGCTGTTCGGCGTGCCCGGCGCGGCCATCAACCCCTTGTACTCGGCGCTGCAGGCCGACGGAGGCTTTCGCCACATCCTGGCGCGCCACGTGGAAGGCGCCTCGCACATGGCCGAGGGCTATGCACGCGCGCAGCCGGGCAATATCGGCGTGTGCCTGGGCACCTCGGGCCCGGCCGGCACCGACATGCTCACCGGCCTGTATTCGGCCTCGGGCGATTCCATACCGATACTCTGCGTGACGGGCCAGGCGCCGCGCGCGCAGCTTCATCAGGAAAGTTTCCAGGCGGTGGACATCGAATCCATCGCCAAGCCAGTCACCAAGTGGGCCGTGACAGTGCGCGAACCGGCGCTGGTGCCGCGCGTGTTCCAGCAGGCCTTCCACATCATGCGCTCGGGCCGCCCCGGCCCGGTGCTGATCGACCTGCCCTTCGACGTACAGATGGGCGAGATCGAATTCGACCCCGACACCTACGAGCCGCTGCCGGTCTACAAGCCGGCCGCCACGCACGCCCAGGCAGCCAAGGCGGTGGCCATGCTGAACCACGCGCAGCGCCCCGTGATCGTCTCGGGCGGCGGGGTGTTCAACGCCGACGCGGCCGACAAGCTGCGCGCCTTCGCGGAGCTGACCGGAGTGCCGGTGATCCCCACGCTGATGGGCTGGGGCGTGATCCCCGACGACCATCCGCTGATGGCCGGCATGGTGGGGCTGCAGACCTCGCACCGCTATGGCAATGCCACGCTGCTGGAATCGGACTTCGTGCTCGGCATCGGCAACCGCTGGGCCAACCGGCATACGGGTTCGATAGACGTGTACACCAAGGGCCGCACTTTCGTGCACATCGACATCGAACCCACGCAGATCGGCCGCGTGTTCGGCCCCGACTACGGCATCGTGTCCGACGCCGGCGCAGCACTGGACCTGATGATCGAGGCGGCGCGCGAACTGAAGGCGGCCGGGCTGCTGCGTGATCGCGGCGAGTGGGCGGAACAATGCCGGGCGCGCAAGAGCGCGGCGTCCATGCAGCGCAAGACGCACTTCGACGCGGTGCCCATCAAGCCGCAGCGCGTCTACGAGGAAATGAACGCGGCCTTCGGGCGCGACGTGCGCTACGTGAGCACGATAGGCCTGTCGCAGATCGCGGCGGCGCAGTTCCTGCACGTGTACCAGGCGCGCCACTGGATCAACGCCGGCCAGGCCGGCCCGCTGGGCTGGACGGTGCCGGCCGCCCTGGGCGTGCGCGCCGCCGACCCCGAGGCGGAGATCGTCGCCATCTCGGGCGACTACGACTTCCAGTTCATGCTGGAAGAGCTGGCCGTGGGAGCGCAGTTCAAGCTGCCCTATATGCACATCCTGGTCAACAACGCCTACCTGGGCCTGATACGCCAGTCGCAGCGCGGCTTCGACATGGACTACTGCGTGCAACTGTCTTTCGAGAACATCAATGCCCCGCATACCAAGGGCTACGGCGTGGATCACGTGGCCGTGGCCGAAGGCCTGGGCTGCAAGGCGATCCGGGTCGAGGAGCCCGGCCAGATCCGTCCCGCCATCGAGCAGGCGCGCGCCTGGATGAAGGAATACCAGGTGCCGGTGCTGGTCGAATGCATCCTGGAACGTGTCACCAATATATCGATGGGCGCCGAGATCGACAAGGTCGGCGAATTCGAGGAACTGGCCGCGAACGCCGCCGACGCCCCCACCGCCGTGGCGCTGCTGGACTAGTGCCGTGTAGCAGAAACCAGGGCCTGCAGCCCGCCCCGGACGGGGCGCGGCGCGGCCGCAAGACTGCCTGCCCGCGAAGGCGCGAAGCACAGCCGTGGCGGGGCCACGGCGGGCATGAGCAAGCCGGGGAAGGGGATGCCTGGTCAGCAGCCGATGGGCGCCCCCCTACGTTTTTCCATATCAAACATAGCCGCAAGGAGTTTCCATGCCGAAGTTCGCCGCCAATCTTTCCATGCTGTACACCGAACTGGATTTTCTCGACCGCTACCACGCGGCCGCCCGCTCGGGCTTTCGCGGCGTGGAGTTCCTGTTTCCCTATGCCTACGACAAACAGGAACTGGCCGCGCGGCTGCGCGACAACGGCCTGACGCAAGTGCTGCACAACCTGCCCGCCGGCAATTGGGAACAGGGCGAGCGCGGCATCGCCTGCCTGCCCGAGCGCCGTGCCGAATTCCGCGACGGCGTGGCGCGCGCGATCGAGTATGCCGACGCCCTGGGCTGCAAGCAGTTGAACTGCCTGGCCGGCATCGCGCCGCAAGACGCCGACCCCGCAGCGCTGCGCGCCACCTTCGTCGAGAACCTGCGGCTGGCCGCCGACGAGCTGGGGCGCTTCGGCATACGCCTGCTGATCGAGCCCATCAACACCTACGACATACCCGGCTTCTACCTGAGCCGCACGGCCCAGGCCCTGGACATCATCGCCGAGACCGGCTCGGACAACATCCAGGTGCAATACGACATCTACCACGCGCAGCGCATGGAAGGCGAGCTGGCCAACACCATCGCCGGCCACCTGGACCGCATCGGCCACATACAGCTTGCCGACAACCCCGGGCGCCATGAGCCCGGCACCGGCGAAATCCATTACGGCTGGCTGCTCGAACATATCGACGCGCTCGGCTACCAGGGCTGGATAGGCTGCGAATACAAGCCTGCCGGAGCCACCGAGGCCGGCCTGGGCTGGCTCGAGGCGCTGGGCTATGGCCTACAAGCCGAGGCCGCCACGGCCTGACCCAGGGACTGTCCGCAAAACGAAGGAGCCGCAAGGCCCCGGCTCGGCGGCGCAGGCCCGTCCTCACGAGGCGGCCTGCCGGCAGGCTGGAAAGGGCCGCGGCATCGCACGGGATACCACCGTTACTTCTACATAAATTCAAGCTTCTCAACCCATCATCCCATCACGCATCGGAGATACACATGGCAAACATCGGCTTCATCGGCCTGGGCATCATGGGCGCACCCATGGCGCTGAACCTGATCAAGGGCGGCCATCGCCTGTACACCCATACCCTGGAAGGCACGCCGCAGGCGCTGCGCGAAGCCGGCGCCACCGACTGCGCCAGCGCCGCCGAAGCCGCGCGCCAGGCCGAGATCATCATCACCATGGTGCCCGATACCCCGCACGTAGAGGCCGCGCTGTTCGGCCCCGAGGGCGTGGCCGAGGGGCTTGCGCCCGGCAAGATCGTGGTCGACATGAGCTCGATCTCGCCGGTGGCTACCAAGGATTTCGCGCGCCGCATCGGCGAGCTGGGCTGCGCATACCTGGACGCGCCGGTCTCCGGCGGCGAGGTCGGCGCCAAGGCGGCCACGCTGACCATCATGGTCGGCGGCAGCCAGAAGGCCTATGACACCATGCTGCCGCTGTTCGAACTGATGGGCAAGAACATTACGCTGGTGGGCGGCAGCGGCGACGGGCAGATCACCAAAGTGGCCAACCAGATCATCGTCGCGCTGACCATCGAAGCCGTGGGCGAGGCGCTGCTGCTGGCTTCCAAGGCCGGCGCCGATGCGGGCAAGGTGCGCCAGGCGCTGATGGGCGGCTTCGCCAGTTCGCGCATCCTGGAAGTGCACGGCCAGCGCATGGTCGACCGCAGCTTCGAACCCGGTTTTCGCATCGCCCTGCACCAGAAGGACTTGAACCTGGCGCTGACCACCGCACGCCAGATCGGCGTGTCGCTGCCCAGCACCGCCGTGGCCCAGGAACTGTTCAATGCCTGCGCGGCCTACGGCGGCGCAGGCTGGGATCATTCAGGCATGGTGCGGGCACTGGAAAAATCCGCCAACTTCGAGATCGGCCAGTAGGCCATAGCGGGAAACAGTCTCATGCAGATCGCGCCGCGCCAGTTGCTCGCCGACATGTACGCCGCCGCGGTGCGCGCGGCCCAGCCGGTCCATTGCCTGCAAGACTTGCGGCTGGCCCCGCCGGCCGGACGCACCGTGGTGCTGGGCGCCGGCAAGGCCTCGGCCGCCATGGCCCAGGCCTTCGAACGCCTTTGGCGCAGGCCTCTCGAAGGCCTGGTGGTCACACGCTACGGCTATGCGGTGCCGTGCGCACGCATCGAGATCGTCGAGGCGGCGCATCCGGTGCCGGACGAGGCCGGCGGCCGCGCGGCCGCGCGCATGCTGGAACTGGCCCGCAGCCTGGGAGCCGATGACCTGGCGGTGTGCCTGATGTCGGGCGGCGGCTCGTCGCTGCTGCCGCTGCCGGCGCCAGGCCTCGGCCTGGCCGACAAGCAGGCCGTCAACCGGGCGCTGCTGGCCTCGGGCGCCAGCATTTCCGAAATGAATTGCGTGCGCCGCCACCTGTCGGCCATCAAGGGCGGCCGGCTGGCCGCGGCCTGCCATCCGGCCCGCGTGGCGAACTTGCTGATATCCGACGTCCCCGGCGACCAGGAACGCGACATCGCCTCGGGGCCCACCGTGGCCGACCCCGACACCTGCGCCGATGCGCTGCAGATCGTCGCCCGCTATGCCATCGAACTGCCGCCGGCTGCAAGACGCCTGCTCGAAAGCGGCGCCGGCGAGACGGTCAAGCCGGGCGATGCCCGCTTGCGCGGCGTCAGCACGCATATGCTCGCCACGCCGCAGATGGCGCTGGCAGCGGCCGCGGCCGTCGCCGAACGGGCCGGCGTGCGCGCCTGCATCCTGGGCGACAGCATCGAAGGCGAGGCACGCGACGTGGGCAAGGCCATGGCCGGCATCGCCCTGCAGGCGCACCGCCACGGCCAGCCCATCGCCCCGCCCTGCGTGCTGCTGTCGGGCGGGGAAACCACCGTCACCGTGCGCGGCAGCGGCCGCGGCGGACGCAATGTGGAATTCCTGCTGTCCCTGGCGGTGGCCCTGAACGGCACGCCGGGCATACATGCCCTGGCCGCCGACACTGACGGCGTGGACGGCCAGGAAGAGATCGCCGGCGCCTACGCCGCGCCCGACACTCTGGAGCGCGCCCGCCGGCTCGGCCTGCACGCGCGTTCCAGCCTGGACGACAACGACGGCCACGGCTTCTTCCAGGCCCTGGGCGACTCGCTGGTCACCGGCCCCACGCTGACCAATGTGAACGATTTCCGCGCCATCCTGGTGGCCTGAATCCGATGTATCGAAGCCGATGTCCGAACCCGGCATCTCGAATCCGATGTCCTGAACCCGGTGTCCTGAACCCGGTGTCCTGAACTCAATGTCCCGAATCCGCCGTCCCGAAACCATTGTCCTGAACCGCGCCGGGCAAGCCCCCTGCGCAAGGGAGATACTCATGTCATTCCGCCGCGCCCGCATCCTGGCCACGCTCGGTCCCGCCAGTTCCAGCCCGCAGCGCATCGGCGAGCTGGCCCGCGCCGGTGTCGATGTGTTCCGGCTCAACTTCAGCCACGGCAGCCACGAAGACCACGCGCAGCGCCTGCACAGCGTGCGCGCGCTGGAAGCCGAGCTGGGCCGGCCCATCGGCGTACTGATGGACCTGCAGGGCCCCAAGCTGCGCGTCGGACGCATAGCCGGCGGCAGCATCGTGCTGCGGGCCGGCCAGCCCCTGCGGCTGGATCTCGACCCGGCCGAGGGCGATACGAGCCGCGTGCCCCTGCCGCACCCCGAGATCTTCGCCGCGCTGCGGCCCGGCGCCGAGCTGTTGCTGGACGACGGCAAGCTGCGCCTGCGCGTGGAATGCTGCGGCGACGGGTTTGCGCAAACCATCGTGGCGACGGGCGGGCCGCTGTCGGACCGCAAGGGCGTCAATGTGCCTGGCGTAGTGCTGCCCATCTCCGCGCTCACCGCCAAGGACCGCACCGACCTGGAGTTCGGCCTGTCGCTGGGCGTGGACTGGGTCGCCTTGTCCTTCGTGCAGCGCCCCGAGGACATCGAACAGGCGCGCGTACTGATAGGCGATCGCGCCCGCATCATGGCCAAGCTGGAAAAACCGGCGGCCATCGAACACTTGCAAGCCATCATCGACAGGGCCGACGGCGTCATGGTGGCGCGCGGCGACCTGGGCGTGGAAATGCCGCCCCAGCAGGTGCCGGTGCTGCAGCAACGCATCGTGCGCGCGGCGCGCGCCGCCGGCAAGCCGGTAGTGGTGGCCACGCAGATGCTGGAATCGATGATCTCGGCCCCGGTGCCCACGCGCGCCGAGGCCTCGGACGTGGCCACCGCCATCTACAGCGGCGCCGACGCCGTGATGCTGTCGGCGGAATCGGCCTCCGGCCAGTATCCGGCGCAGGCCGTGGCCATCATGGCCGACATCATCGGCGAGGTCGAGCGCGACCCGGCATGGCGCGCCGGACTGGACGCCAGCCACAGCCCCGCCGCGTCCAGCACGCCCGACGCGATCTGCTGCGCGCTGCGGCGCGTGGCCGAGCTGCTGCGCCCGGCCGCCACCGTGGCCTACACCGCATCGGGATTCAGCGCACTGCGCGCCAGCCGCGAACGCCCCTCGACCCCCATCCTGGCGCTGACCCCCGACCTGAAAACAGCACGTCAGTTGAGCCTGGCCTGGGGCCTGCTGCCCATGCACTTCGAGCCGCAGCCCGACAGCGTGGCAGGCATCACCGCGCACGCCGCAGCGTGCGCGCTGCGCAGCGGCCTGGCCCGCGACCGGGACGACATCATCGTGATCGCCGGGCTGCCGTTCGGGCGCAGCGGCAGCACCAACCTGCTGCACGTGGCCACGATAGACGCCGCGGCGGCAGGCGCCGGGCTCGGCAGCGAGGCTGCGTCGCAGCCCGTGCCGGCCTGAACCCACATCCAGCCTCCGTTTCCTTCTCTACCCTCTCGTCCCGCCAGCCCCGCCCGGGGCCGGCGCCGCATGGCCTTGCGCGACACGTCCTATAATCACGCGTGACGATCGCGCCACCAGCGCCCTCTAAAAACAATCCGGTCTGGCGTACCCGGCCTCCCCCGCAGCAGGCACCGCAAACGACATCGGGCTATCCGCCTCGAACGGCCGGACAGCGCGGGATACGCATGGCCGCGACAGCCGGTTTAGAAATTACTGACCATCCGACGAGAAGGAAAAACATGACCGAGCGTATCTCCTGCGGGCGGCTGCAAGTCGCCAAGGTGCTGCACCAATTCATAGAACAGGAAGCACTACCGGGCACGGGCCTGGACGCCGGCGCCTTCTGGGCGGGCTTCGATGCGCTGGTGCACGATCTGGCTCCGAAGAACCGCGCACTGCTGGCCGAGCGCGACCGCCTGCAGGCGGAACTCGACGCCTGGTACCGCGAGCATCCCGGCCCCGTCAAGGATGCCGCCGCCTACCAGGAATTCCTGCGCGGCATCGGCTACCTGCAGGCAGCGCCGTCGCACGTGGCCGTCAAGACCACCAAGGTCGACACCGAAATCACCCGCCAGGCCGGCCCGCAACTGGTCGTGCCCATCACCAATGCGCGCTATGCGCTGAACGCCGCCAATGCACGCTGGGGCAGCCTGTACGATGCGCTGTACGGCACCGACGCCATACCCGAGGACGACGGCGCCACGCGCGCCGGCGCCTACAACCCGGTGCGCGGCGCCAAGGTCATCGCCTACGCCCGCGCCTTCCTGGACCAATACGCGCCGCTCGCGCAAGGCTCGCACAAGGACGCCACCGGCTACGCCGTGGCGCAGGGCGCGCTGGTGGTGACGTTGCAAGGCGGCGCCGCCACCGGGCTGGCCGACACCACTTTGTTCGCGGGCCACCGCGGCGATGCGCAGGCGCCGCAAGCCATCGTGCTGCGCCACAACGGCCTGCACTTCGAAATCCAGATCGACAAGAACCACTTCATAGGCAAGCAGGACGCCGCCGGCGTCAAGGACCTGCTGCTCGAGGCGGCGATCACCACCATCATGGACTGCGAGGACTCGATCGCGGCCGTCGATGCCGACGACAAGGTGCTGGCCTACCGCAACTGGCTGGGCCTGATGCAAGGTACGCTCACCGAACAGGTCACCAAGAGCGGCAAGACCTTCACCCGCGCCCTGAACGCCGACCGCGAGTATCTCGACCCGCAGGGCCAGACCCAGAAACTGCATGGCCGCTCGCTGATGTTCATCCGCAACGTCGGCCACCTGATGACCAATCCTGCGGTGCTCGACGGGCAAGGCCAGGAAGTCCCGGAAGGCATACTGGACGCCGTCTGCACCTCGCTGATCGCGCTGCACGACATGCAGCGCCGCGGCAATTCGCGCACCGGCTCGATCTATATCGTCAAGCCCAAGATGCACGGTCCGGCCGAAGTGGCTTTCGCCAGCGAACTCTTCACGCGCACCGAGCAATTGCTGGGCCTGCCGGCCGACACGTTGAAGATGGGCATCATGGACGAAGAGCGCCGCACCAGCGCCAACCTGAAGGCCTGCATCGCCCAGGCGAGCACGCGCGTGGCCTTCATCAACACCGGCTTCCTGGACCGCACCGGCGACGAAATGCACACCTCGATGGAAGCCGGCCCGATGGTGCGCAAGGGCGACATGAAGCGCAGCGCCTGGATCGACGCCTACGAGCGCAACAATGTGCAGACCGGCCTGGAATGCGGCCTGCGCGGCCAGGCGCAGATCGGCAAGGGCATGTGGGCCATGCCCGACCTGATGGCCGACATGCTGGCGCAAAAAGCAGCCCAGCTGCGCGCCGGCGGCAACACCGCCTGGGTGCCCTCGCCCACGGCAGCCACGCTGCACGCGCTGCACTATCACCAGGTCGATGTGCAGGCAGTGCAAAAGAGCATGGAAGGCAAGTCCGAGCCGCTGCTCGACAAGCTGCTCACCATACCGGTAGTGGAAAAAGCGCAGTGGTCGGCGCAAGAAATCCAGGAAGAGCTGGACAATAATTCGCAAGGCATACTGGGCTATGTGGTGCGCTGGGTCGACCAGGGCATAGGCTGCTCCAAGGTGCCCGACATCCACAACGTGGGCCTGATGGAAGACCGCGCCACGCTGCGCATCTCCAGCCAGCACATGGCCAACTGGCTGCGCCACGGGGTGGTCACGGCCGAACAGATCCGCGCAACCATGCAGCGCATGGCGGCGGTGGTCGACGCACAGAACGCGGGCGACCCGGCCTACCGGCCGATGGCGGGGCACTTCGACACCTCCGCCGCCTTCAAGGCCGCTTGCGACCTGGTGTTCAAGGGCCTGGAACAGCCCAATGGCTATACCGAGCCGCTGCTGCATCGCTGGCGCCAGCAAGTGAAGGCGCAGCAGTCGGCATAGTCAGTTGCAAACCGGCAGCGCGGCGCGAGCCGCCTGCCGGCCAGGCAAAGCACGGGGCGGCCATGCCGCCCCTTTGCATTTATTCCATTCCATATCAACTGCGCACCTGGCCGGCGGCGCTTGCCGGCATTATGCGCAGCGCCTGCGCTTCGATTCCACGTTCAGGATCGACACATACACGGAAGCTACAAGGAAGCACTGCTACTTCCACGCCGCGCTCATTCGGCGATTTCCTTGATGATGCGCTGCGTGCCAGCGGCGAAGACCGAGGGCTCTTCGGGGTTGCCCAGGCGCAGGTGATTGAACACCAGGTTCAGCAGCACCGCCATGATGGCGGTCGAGCTGATGCCCGAATGGAAGATGGTGGCGACCCAACGCGGGAAGTGCGCGTAGAAGTCGGGCGCCGCTATCGGTATCATGCCGAAGCCCACCGCCGTGGCGACGATGATCAGGTTCATATTGCCTTCGTAGCGGACCTTGGCCAGGGTGCGGATGCCGCTGGCGGCCACCGTGCCGAACAGCACCACGCCCGCGCCGCCCAGCACTGCGGGCGGCACGCAGGCGATCACCCGGCCCATGACGGGCAGCATGCCCAGCACCAGCAGGATCACGCCGCTGAACGCTACCACGTAGCGGCTCTTGATGCCGGTCACGGCCACCAGCCCGACGTTCTGGGCGAAGGCGCTTTGCGTGAACGAGCCGAACACCGGCGCCACCGCGCTGGATATCATGTCAGCGCGCAAGCCGTCTCCCAGGCGGCGCGCATCGATGTCGGCGCCGATGATGTCGCCCACCGCCAGGATGTCGGCCGAGGTTTCCACCAGCACCACCAGTATGACGATGAACATCGAGACGATGGCGGCCACGTCGAATTGCGGCATGCCGAAGTGGAACAGGCTGGGCGGCGCGAAGACGGGCCCGTTCGCGACGCCGGAAAAATCCGCCAGGCCGCAGAGCACCGCGATCACCGTCCCGACGATCATGGACAGCAGTATCGACAGGCGCGATATGGCCGCGCTGCCGAGCTTGCTCAGCGACAGCACGATCGCCAGCGTAAGCGCCGCCAGGCCGATGTTGGCCATGCTGCCGTAGCCGGGCGCGCGCGGGCTGCCGCCCATCGCCCAGTGCGCGGCCACCGGCATCAGCGACAGGCCGATGACGGTGATGACCGAGCCGGTGACCAGCGGCGGGAAGAACTTGATGACCTTGGAAAATATCGGCGTGATCAGCAGGCCCAGCAGGGCGGCGACCATGACGGCCCCGAACACCGACTGGATGCCGCCGCCCGCCTTGAGGATGGCGACGATGGTCGCGACGCTGGCAAAGGAAACCCCCTGCACCAGCGGCAGCCGGCAGCCGAACCAGGGCAGGCCCAGGGTCTGCAGCAAGGTGGCCAGGCCGCCCATGAACAGGCACGAGGCCACCAGCACGCCGATCTCCGCGGCGGGCAGGCCCGCGGCCTGGCCCACGATCAGCGGCACGGCGATGATGCCGCCGTACATGGTCAGCACGTGCTGGAATCCATAGGCGATGTTCGCGCCCAGCCCGAGGCGCTCGTCTTCGGGACGCATGGGCTGCGCGGAATGTGCCCTTGTGCTCATCTTTGTCTCCCGGCTGTTATATGTGTATGCGTCGTGCCGCGGGCGCCGGCCTGCGGCGGCTCGGGTGCCCGCGGGCGGCAGGCCATGCAGGCCGCCCGGGGATCCTGACGCCATTGTGGCGCGGATCGGCGCATAAAACTCGGGGATTTCCGTATAGCCTATATAAAAGCGCCCGAATGTGGGCGCCTGTCCATCAGTATTTCTACCGAGAGGTGCTGTACATGGCCTGGATGGGCTTTAGATGGGCGCAGGATGCTGCCGCGGCGCCAGGCGAGGCCGGCGCCGGCAGCCGGCCTATGCTTCAGGCCGGCCGGGCGCGCAGGCGAGCGGCCGTGCCCGGCAGCAGCAGGGCGCCGACGAGGCCGATGAGCACGCTCGCCATCACATAGTAGATGGGGGCCATATTGCTGCCGGTCGCCTTCACCAGCCAGGTATTGAACAGTGGCGCCAGGCCGCCGAAGACCAGCACCGCGACGTTATAGGTGATGGAAGCGCCGGTGGAGCGCACGCCGACCGGGAAGACCTCGGTCAGGGTGATCGGGGTCGGGCCCCAGAAGAAGCTCATGAAGAAGGAAATCAGCACTTGGGCCAGCAGCAGCGACTCGAAGGACGGCGACTGCACGAAATGCCGGAACAGGAAGTAGCCGGCAATGCCGTAGGCGATCATGCCGGGCAGATACACGGCCTTGCGGCCGTAGCGGTCGGACAGGTGGCCGGCCAGCGGGCAGCATACCAGCAGCACCGCAGTGCCGACGAAAGTGGCCAGGTTCACGTCGGCGATCGGCATGCCCAGTTGCCGCTTGGCGAAGATGGGCATGAAGAAGACGAAGACATAGGCCGACACCGTGCCCACCACGCAGATGCACAGCGTAGCCAGCATTTCACGCGGATAGTCCCGGAACAGGCTGGCGAAGGAGGACCGTACGCTGTCGCGCCCCGCTTGCGCCTTGCCCGCCTTGTCGCGCATATAGGCCACGAACTCGGGCGACTCGTCGATGCGGGCACGAATCACCCAGCCCACCGGGCCGACCAGAATGCCGAACAGGAACGGAATGCGCCAGCCCCACGTATCCAGGTCGTGGGGCGTCAGGTGGGCGGTCAGCAGATAGGCCGCCAGGGCGCCGCAGGAAAACGCCAGGGCCTGCGAGCACATCTGGAAACTGCCGTAGAAGCCGCGGCGATGTTCCGGCGCGAACTCGATCAGCATGGTGGTCGCGCCGCTGAACTCGCCGCCCGTGGAAAAGCCCTGTATCAGGCGCGCCAGCACCATCAGGAGCGGAGCGGCGATGCCTATGGCCTCGTAGGTCGGCAATATGCCCATCATGCCGGTGCCGATCGCCATCAGCAGTATCGTCAACGACAAGGCCTTCTTGCGCCCGACCCGGTCGCCGTACAGGCCCAGTATCACCCCGCCCAAGGGCCGCATGGCGAAGCCCACGCCGAAAGTGGCCAGGGCCAGCAGCAGCGAGGCGAAGTCGCTGTGCGCCGGGAAGAACAGCCGCGAAATGACCACGGCGAACAGCCCGAAGATCGCGAAATCGAACCATTCCAGCGCATTGCCGATGACCGATGCCGCCACCACGCGCCGCATCATGCGCGGCGAAACCTGCATGTCACTCATGTTTGTCTCCTTGATCTGTCTATCCGGATCTGCGTATACGATGGTCTGTCGATGATCTGTCCAACGGGCGGCCCGCCCGGCTATGGACTGCGAGGCCGGCGGCGCGACTCAGCCCAGGCGCTGGCGCACGATCTCGACGAACACGGCCGCCCCGGTGGAGGCGCTGCTGTCGTCGAAATCGAACTCGGGGTGATGGCAGGTCAGCCCGTCGTGGCCGAGGAAAAAATACGAGCCCGGCCGCTGTTCCAGCATGAAGGCGAAGTCTTCCGAGGCCATCAGGGGCTCGGCCTGCACGACCTTGTCCGCCCCCACCACCGCGGCCGCGGCGCGGCGCACCGTTTCCGTCTCGGCCTCGGTGTTGATGGTGGGCGGCGAGGACAGCAGGTGCTCGAAGCGTATTTCGCAGCCGTAGGTGGCGGCGATGCCGTCGCAGATGCCGCGCAGGCGCCCCAGCGCCACTTCCTGCGCCTGCTTCGACAGCGTGCGCAGCGTGCCTTCCAGGCGCGCGGTGTCGGCGATGACATTGATCGCGCTGCCGGCATGGAACTGGCAGATGCTCAGCACGGCGGTGTCGAGCGGGTCGACGTTGCGGCTGACCACGCTCTGCAGCGCCTGCACCAGGGCCGAGCCCACCACGATGGGGTCTATGGACTTGTGCGGCATGGCGGCGTGGCTGCCCACGCCCTGGATGTGGATGCGGAACAGGTCGCAGGCCGAGAGTATGGCGCCGCTGCGCACGCCGACCTGGCCGGCGGGAATACAGTTGTTGTTGTGCAGCGCGTAGATCTCGTCGCAGGGATAGCGTTCGAACAGGCCCTGGCGTATCAGTTCCGAGCCGCCGCGCAAGGTTTCCTCGGCGGGCTGGAAAATGAAATGCACGACACCCTTGAAATCGCGCTGCGCGGCCAGATGCTTGGCCACGCCCAGCAAGATGGCCGTATGGCCGTCATGGCCGCAGCCATGGAACACATTGTCGTGCACCGAACGGTATTCGGGGCTGCCTTTTTCCTGCATGGGCAGGGCGTCCATGTCGGCGCGCAGGCCCAGCGTGAGGCCGGCGCCGCGCGTGCCGCGCAGCGTGCCGATCACGGCAGTGGTGCCACCGAATTCGGTTTCGGCGTCTATGCCCCAGGACTGCAGCAGCTCGGCCACCTTGGCGGCGGTGCGATGTTCCTTGAAGCCCAGTTCGGGATGGCGGTGTATGTCGCGGCGCCAGGCCCGCATGTCGTCGGAAAGACGGGAAATTTCGATTTCGGCCAGCATGATCTGGAACTCCTCGGTATAGCCTGCCGGGCGCTTGCGCGGCCCGATGCCCTGCCTGGTGGCGCGCGGCCCGCCTGTCCCGGGAGACTGGCAAACCTGGCGCCCGAACAAGCGGCACAGGCCGGGCAGATCGACCCGGATGAAAGCCGGCCGCACTTGCCCGGCCGGCCGATTTTTCGTAGATTACTTTAATAATTGAAAATTTCAACTAATTGCTCATCGTGGATTTCCCTAGGGCCGACATACGCCGAATGGGCAACGCGCAGGCAGCCGCCGAGCGCCGCGCCTGGCAGGACAGGCAAGCAGCCGCCACACGCAAGCAGCGCGCAACGACGCTAGAATGCAGGCTGAACACAACACACGCCACACGATTCTGGGCCATGGCCAAAAAAACTACCGACGCCGGGCGCCACGATTCCGGGTACACCAGCTATCTCACCTTCAAGCTCGATCTCGTGAAATCGGCGATGCTGCGCCGGGCCAATCTGGTCTATAGGCGCGAGCTGGGGCTGGACGTGCGTTCCTTGCGGCTGCTGCGAGCCATCTGCGACAACCCTGGCGTCACCGCCACCGGCCTGCGCGAGCTGACTCTGGTCGAGAAGACCCTGCTGTCCAAGGACCTGGCCGAACTGGTGAGCCTGAAGCTGGTGCGCCGCTCCATCCATCCCGACGACGCGCGCCATCATCAGTTATGGCCCACCGCGCGCGGCAAGCAGGTACGAGTCGCCAGCGACGATCTCGGGCATGCGATGGAAGTCGTGATGCTGTCGGTGCTGTCGCCCGAAGAGCACGCCACGCTCGATGACTTGCTGGGCAGGCTGGCCCGCGAATTCCTGGCCGCGACGGACGACATCGAAGACCTGCTCGCCGTGCTCGAAGAACACACCAGGAAGGCCAGGCGGCTGCGCGGAGCCTAGAGCAAGTTTGGCGTAAATGTTTACCACCTTCTCGCAGCACCCGCCACATGCAGTGCTTCGAAAACTGTAAACATCCGAACCAAAAATGCGCTAGCGCCCATGCCCGAAGCAGAGCCGCCGCGGCGGCCAGCCGCGGCCTTTGCGTGGTTACAGGCGCGCCGCGCATGGCGCAATCCGCGGCGGGCCGCGCCGAGGTTCAGGCTATGGCGAAGTATTGCGGGTGATCGGCGCGGATCTTGCCGACGTATTCCAGGGTGCCCGACAGATGCGTGCGCAGGTGCTGCTGCGCGGCCTCGGGTTCGCCGCGTTCCATGGCTTCCAGTATCGCTGTGTGGTCGCCGACGATGCGGGCGATCTTGCCGGCCGCGGGCAGATGCAGATTGCGCAGCCTGTCGATATGGCCGCTGCGGCTGCGTACCAGTTTCCACAGGCCCAGCTTGCCGGCGGCTTCGTACATCAGGCAATGGAATTGCTGGTCGGCATCGGCGAACTCGCCGTAACTCTGGCCGTCGCGCAATTCGGCCTGGCGCTGCAGCACCGCCCGCAGCCGGCCCAGCAGCAAGGGGTCGGGATGCAGCGAGAGATCGCGCACGATTTCCAGTTCGATGGCGCGGCGCAGGAAATGGGTTTCCTCGGCATGGCGCACGTCGATCAGGCTGACCTTGGTGGCCGCCTGGGGAAACACGTCCACTAGCCGGTCTTCGGCCAGGCGCAGCAGGGCCTCGCGCACCGGCGTCTGGCTGACGCGGAATTCCGCCGACATCTGCACCCGCGATAGAGACGCCCCCGGCAGGTATTGCAAGGACACGATCTTGTCACGCAGCAGCTCGTAGAGCTGGGGCGCCGCCTGCCGGTACCGGTCGAGTTCAGCAGCTTGTGCCATAGTCAAAACCAATCAGTGGATTTATCCGGATGCGAATTATATATTTCTTATTGAGATACTAATATATTAGTATGCGAGCTGGCAACAGAAAAATCACTATTCCAACTGCAACCGGAGGAGTTCCATGAAGTTCACGAAACTATTGGGCGGCATGCTCGTGGCAGGCGCCATCGCGGGGGCCCCCGCAATCGGCCATGCCGAAGAAATCACCATCACGAAGCAGCCCAGTATCCTGTACCTGCCCGCGCTGGTCATGGAAAAGCAGGGGCTGATCGAAAAAGCCGCTGCGGCGGAAGGCGTGAAAGACCTGAAGGTCAACTGGCGCAGCTTCAGCAGCGGCGGGGCCTCGACCGACGCGCTGCTCTCGGGCAATGTACAGATCGTCAACAGCGGCCTGGGCAACCTGCTGCTGCTGTGGGACCGCACCCACGGCAAGGTCAAGGGCATCACCACCAACTCGGCGCTGCCGCTGGCCCTGGTCACCCGCGATCCCAAGATCAAGTCGCTCAAGGACTACGGCCCCAAGGACAAGATCGCCGTGCCCACGGTGCGCATCTCGACACAGGCCATATTGCTGCAAATGGCCTGCGAGAAGGTCTTCGGCAAGGACAACTGGGCCAAGCTCGACGCCAACACGGTGCAGCTCGGCCACCCCGACGCGGCCGCCATGCTGGCCAACCCCAACGGCGAGATCACCAGCCACTTCGGCGCCCCGCCCTTCTATAACAAAGAAATCAAGACCATACCCAACGCGCACATCATCCTGCGCTCCAACGACATCATCGACGGCGGCCTGTCGCAATCGACGCTGTTCACTACGACCAAGTTCGCCGACGCCAATCCGAAGATCATCAAGGCGGTGCTGACGGCCTCGGCCCAGGCCATCGACTACATCAAGGCGCACACGCCCGAAGCGGTCGACATCTATCGCGAACTGAGCGGCGACAAGACCAGCCAGGCCGACCTGCTGGCCATGCTCAAGCAGCCCGGCATGATGGACTTCCAGCTGGCCCCGGCCGGTTCGATGAAATTCGCCGCACACATGCACAAGGTGGGCATACTCAAGACCATGCCCAAGCAGTGGACGGACTACTTCCTGCCGGTATCGGCTTCTCTCAAGGGCAATTGACGCCCAGGCCGTCCGGCGCATGGCCGCCGGACGGCGCGCCACATCCGGAACCTGGAGTACGTCCATGCCGCACCTGTTAGAAGTCGATTCCGTCACCCTGCGCTACAAGACGCCCGACAGCATCGTCACCGCCACCGACAAGGTCAGCTTCAATGTCGAGAGCAGCGACCGCTTCGTGCTGCTGGGCCCATCGGGCTGCGGCAAGTCCACCTTGCTCAAGGCCGTCGCCGGCTACCTGACGCCCGAAGAAGGCGAGATCCGCATCAAGGGCAAGCCGGTGAAACGGCCGGGCTCCGACCGCATGATGGTCTTCCAGGAATTCGACCAGCTGCTGCCCTGGAAAACGGTGCTGGAAAACGTCATGTTCCCGCTGCTGGTGGCACGCAAGATGCCCAGGCGCCAGGCCGAGGAACGCGCCCGCGCCTATGTCGAGAAAGTACATCTGGGCCAGTTCGCCGACAGCTATACCCATACGCTGTCGGGCGGCATGAAGCAGCGCGTGGCGATCGCCCGCGGCATGGCGATGGAGCCCGACATCCTGCTGATGGACGAGCCCTTCGCCGCCCTGGACGCCCTGACGCGGCGCCAGATGCAGGACGAACTGCTGCAGCTATGGGAAGGCACGCGCTTCACCATCATGTTCGTCACGCACTCGATCGCCGAGGCGATACGCATCGGCAACCGCATCCTGCTGCTTTCGCCGCACCCCGGCCAGGTCAAGGCCGAAGTCAGCGAGGTCGAGGCGGTGTCCGCCGAAGACGGCTCGGCCGCGGCGCTGGAACAAGAAATCCACGATCTGCTTTTCAGCTCGCAAGGAGCACACTGATATGGGACGAGCCACCATCACCTTGCGCCAGCAAGGCGCCGAGGCCGAGGCCGGCAAACAGACCGTGCTGGTGCGCGAGCTTTCCGCCGCGCAAAAACTGTGGAACAACACTTTTTTCCGCAAGACGCTGATCATCATAGTGCTGGCGGTGGCCTGGGAACTCTATGCCCGCTGGCTGGACAACCCGCTGCTGTTTCCCACGCTGACGGACACAGTGCGCTCTTTCTTCGACAGCATCGGCAGCGGCGTGCTGCTGGCGCGCGCCTGGACTTCGATACGCGTGCTGCTGATCGGCTATGTGGTCGGCATCGTGCTGGCCGCGGTCATCACCATACTGGCCATCAGCACGCGCATAGGCACCGACTTCCTGGAAGTCATGACCGCCATGTTCAATCCCCTGCCGGCCATCGCGCTGCTGCCGCTGGCGCTGATCTGGTTCGGGCTGGGCACCACCAGCATCGTGTTCGTGCTGCTGCATTCCGTGGTGTGGGTGGTCGCGCTCAATACACAGGCGGGCTTTCTGGCGGTGTCGCAGACCTTGCGCATGGTCGGCCGCAACTACGAGCTGCAGGGGCTGAGCTACGTGGGGCGCATCCTGATACCCGCGGCCTTCCCGTCCATACTCACCGGCCTGAAGATCGGCTGGGCCTTCGCATGGCGCACCCTGATCGCCGCCGAGCTGGTGTTCGGCGTGGCGTCGGGCAAGGGCGGACTGGGCTGGTTCATCTTCGAGAACCGCAATCTGCTGGACATACCGGCCGTGTTCGCGGGCCTGCTCACCGTCATCATCATCGGCCTGCTCGTCGAGAATTTCGTGTTCCGCCTGATCGAGAAAAAGACCGTCAGGCGCTGGGGCATGCAAAGCTGAGCCTTCCGTCATTATCATATACATCACGCAATATGAGCCGCCGCACATACCGCGCAGCGCGCCGGTCCGCCCCGGATGGCGGCCCGCGGGCCGCGGCTTCGATTTTCCGCACACCGATTTCGGCGCCATCGCCGGCATAACGGATATTTTCCAGGAGATGTTCCCATGGCAGCACTCGATCAAACCATCATCGACCAACTGCGGCAAGTCAGCGTGGCCACCGTCACCACCGCGCTGTACAAGCGCGGCCTGCGCAACCAGATGATCCAGGCCGTCTACCCGGTCGGCCGCAACCGGCCCGCGAGCGAACGCATCATCGGCCCGGCCTACACGCTGCGCTATATGCCCGCGCGCGAAGACCTGAACGGCCTGGAAGTCTTTCGCAACCATTCCCACCCGCAACGCAAGGCCGTCGAAGAATGCCCGCCCGGATACGTGCTGGTGATGGACAGCCGCAAGGACGCCCGCGCCGCATCGGCCGGCAGCATCCTCGTGACGCGCCTGCAGCAGCGCGGCGTGGCCGGCGTCGTCACCGACGGGGGCTTCCGCGATTCTCCCGAGATCGGCGAGCTGGATATGCCCGCCTACCACCATCGCCCGTCCTCGCCCACCAACCTCACGCTGCACCAGGCCATAGACATCAATGTGCCCATAGGCTGCGGCGACGCGCCGGTGTTCCCCGGCGACGTCATCTTCGGCGACGGCGAAGGCGTGGTGGTGATCCCCCAGCACCTGGCTGCCGAGATCGCCGCCGAGGCCGTGGAAATGACCGCGTTCGAAGACTTCGTCACCGAGAAAGTGAAGGAAGGCCGCTCGACCCTGGGCCTGTATCCCGCCACCGACCCCAAGACGCTGGAAGACTTCGCCGCCTGGCGCAAGGCCAACGGCCGCTAAGCGGGCAGGCGCGGCCAGGAGCCGCCCGGCCGTTCGCGGTATGCGGCGGCCCGGCCCGCAATGCCTCGCCGCCCCTCCGCAATTCTCGACGGCAGCCCGCAGCCGGACAAACGTCCGCGTAGCGCGGCTGCCTTTCATTTCGGGCCCCGCAGCCGCGGCGCGCGGGCGACACGCTGGCGCTCTCGATTCCGCCCTCGCAGGCTATTTTTCTCGCGTCCTGAACCAGACCCAGGGCCTGTTGACGCTAAAAGAGGCGCCCCTTTTAGCGCCAACAGACCCTAGCCCATGATGCCGATCTGCCAGGGGACGAATTCATTGTCCCCCAGACCCAGCAGTTCGCTCTTGCTGCGCTTGCCGGACGCGGTGTCCAGCAGCTCGCGGAAAATGCGTATGCCCATTTCTTCGAGCGTGGCCGTGCCGTCCAGTATTTCGCCGCAGTTGACGTCCATGTCTTCGGTCAGGCGCGCATACATGGGCGTATTGGTCGCCAGCTTGATCGACGGGACCGGCTTGGCGCCGAACATCGAGCCTCGCCCCGTCGTGAACGCGATCAGGTTGGCGCCGCCCGCGATCTGGCCGGTCGCGGAACAGGGATCGTAGCCCGGCGTGTCCATGAACACGAGGCCGCTGGTCGTGACCGGCTCCGCATACTTGTAGACCTCCATCAAGGCGGTCGTCCCGCCTTTCATCGACGAGCCGAGCGATTTTTCGAAGATGTTGGCCAGGCCGCCCTTGTTGTTGCCCGGGCTTACGACGCCGTTGATCTGCACGTCGCGGCCCTTGGCGTATTCTTCTTTCCACCACAGTATCCGTTCGACCAGTTTTTCGCCGATCGCGCGGCTCGCGGCGCGGCAGGTCAGGGTCTGCTCGACGCCATAGATCTCTGGCGTCTCGGACAGGATCGCGGTGCCGCCATGGCTGACGAGGATATCCATGGCCGCGCCCAGGGCAGGATTGGCGGTGATCGACGAAAAGCCGTCCGAGCCGCCGCACTGCAGCCCTACTTTCAGGTGGCTGGCCGGCACCGGCGTGCGGACCACGTCGTTCGCCGCCGGCAGCATGAGCTCGATCTCGGCGATGCAGGCCTCTATGGTCTTGCGCGTGCCGCCCGTGTCCTGCATGACGAAGGTCTTCAGGTTCGCGCCTGTTTCCAGCGCTTCCTGTTCCAGCAGGGTCGAGACCTGGTTGCGCTCGCAACCCAGGCCGACGACTAACACCGCGGCCAGGTTGGGGTGCCGCGCATAGCCCGCCAGCGTGCGCCGCAAGAGACTCATGGGCTCGCCGGTCATTTCCATGCCGCAGCCGAGCGCGTGGTTGAAGGCCACGACACCGTCGACATTCGGGTATGCGGCCAAGCGCTCCGGCGTGAACCATTCGGCCGCCTTGCGTATCACGGTTGCCGAACAGTTGACGGTGGAAAGCAGCCCGATATAGTTGCGCGTGGCCACGCGGCCGTCGGGGCGCACGATGCCATTGAACGTGGCTCTTTCTTGCGGCGGGACCAGCCTGTTGGGCTTGTAGTCGCGGGCATGGGCGTAGTCCCTGTCGAACTCGCGGAATTCGACGTTATGGCTGTGGACCATCGTTCCCCGCGGGATGTCCCGGGCGGCGAAGCCGATGATCACGTCGTATTTGCGGATCGGCTCGCCGCCCGCGATATCGCGTGCCGCGATCTTGTAGCCGGCCGGCACCTGGCTGCGCGACCGGTACGCGCCGTCTTCCAGGGCCACGCCCAAGCCGACGTCGGTTCGCGCAATTACCACGTTGTCGTTTGCATGCAGGCGAATGATGGGCCCGATGACGCGCTTGCCCGACAGGTTCAAGGTGCCCGATTCGGCCGGGACTGCCGTGGTGTCCGAGGCCGCCATCATGCCCCCGCCTCTGCTAGGGATTGTTCCAGGCGCTGGACGAGCAGGTCTATGTCCTGCAGATCCGCAGCGGTGAGCTTGGGGCCCGGGGCGCGCATGGCGGCCGAGCGTATGGCGCCGCGACGGCGGAGGCCTTCCTTGCGCACGGCTACGCCCCATTGCGACTGATTCTCGTAGTTCAGCAGCGGCAAGTACAGGTTGAACAGGTCGTGGGCTTCCTGGACCTTGCCTGCGCTGTACAGCCTGTGTACGCCCGAGAGCATTTCGGGATAGGAGAAGCCCGCCATCGGGCCTTCGATGCCGCGGCCGAGTTCCTGCATGAGAAAGACGCCGTTATTGCCGGTGAGTATGGAAACATGCCGCGACAGGGCCGCGCGCAAACGCGTGATCTTTGCGGCACTGGGGATGTCTTCTTCCTTGATCGCCCGGATCTGCGGATGCTGTTCGACCAGGCGGGCAATGGTCGGCACGGACATCCACACGCCTGTGGAAAACGGGAAGTCCTGCAGCACGGTGGGCACGTCGCCGATGCGCTCGAAGACCGTCGCGTAGTAGTTCAGGACGTCTTCTTCGGTGCGCAGGCCCGGCGGCGGCGCGATCATGACACCGTAGGCGCCGGCGCGCATGACTTTGTCGGCCAGCGTGGCGAGCTGGGCCACGCTGGAATTGCTTACGCCCGCGATGACCGGCTTGCCGGCGGCCCGCTGGACATAGCGGCGCACCACGTCGATCGACTCTTCCATGGACAATTTGGCCGCCTCGCCGGCGACGCCCAGCACGGTCAGGCCGGCAGCGCCGTGCCTGAAGTAGAAATCGCAAAGGCTGTCCACGCTTTCCAGGTCCACCGCTCCTGCGTCGGTGAACGGGGTCTGCGCGACCACGAAAAGTCCTCGAATGTCCTGCGTCATGATCCTAGCGCTCCTTCAAAATTAGCGCTAATATTAGCGCTAACATTTAATCGGTGGAGCTAGGGTAAATACCTAGCAAAGCATCTACGCCAGAGCACCATGCTATCCTGCGCCATGAGTCAAGATCGGCAAAAACTATCGTCGGGAAACCTTGTCTCGAACAAACGCTATCGCCGCGGTTCCGGGCGCACCACGCTGGCGGATGTCGCAAAAGTCGCCGGCGTTTCCGCGCAAACCGTATCCCGCGTCCTGAACAATCCGCAGGCCGTTCCGCCGCCCACGGTGCTGCACGTACGCGCCGCAATCGAGCAGTTGCGCTATGTGCCGAACCGGATTGCCGGCAGCCTGGCGTCCGGGCGCAGCAAGCTCGTCGCGGCCCTGGTGCCCGCGATCGCCTCGCCGGTCTTCCTGCAGACCCTGGAGGCCCTGACCCAAGTCCTGGCCCGGTCCGGCTACCAGCTCATGCTGGGCGAAAGCGGCTACGACGACGCGGACGAAGTCCAGCTCCTGGAAAACATCATCAGCCGCGGCCCCGATGGCATAGTCCTGACCCGGGTCGTGCAGTCGGAACTGGCCAGGCAGCGCCTGTCGAACTCCGGGATCCCCGTCGTCGAGACTTGGGACTTGACGGACAGGCCGGTGGACATGCTGGTCGGCTTCTCGCACGAGCGCGCCGGGGAAGCCGTCGCCGATCTCCTCATTTCCCGCGGCGTCCGGCGGCCGGCGCTGATCACGGGCAACGATCCCCGCGCAAGACGCAGGCGCGACGGCTACGTGCGCAGACTGGTCGCCCGCGGCATGCTGCGCGACATCGACGAACTGCCCGTGGCCGAAGTGAGCACGCCCGCGCCCATGGGGCACGGTCGCAGGGCGCTGCAGGCGCTGCTGGCGCGCGGCGTGGATTTCGACGGCGTCTTCTGCAGCACCGACATGCTCGCGCTGGGCGCGCTGATCGAGGCCCGCGACCGGAACATCCAGGTGCCCGAACGCCTGGCCGTGGTGGGCTTCGGCGACCTCGTGGTCGCCGCGGACACCAGCCCGGCGCTCACCACCGTGCGCATCGACGGATACAAGATGGGCACGCTGGCCGGCCAATGCATCATAGACAGGGCCTCGGGCGTGCAGATCGTCGATAAAACCGTGGACATCGGCTTCGAGCTGGTGATTCGCGACAGCGCCTGATCCGTGGCCCGCCCGCAGCTTGCCGCGCAAACCCCGCAACCCATCCCACACAAGGCAGCAACCATGACCGCGTCACCCAGATACCACGCCCAAGCTTTGACGGAACACGCCCGCGCTTTGATGGAAAAACTCGGCATGCCCGGCGACAAGGCCCAGGCGGTCGCCGAGATCCTGGTGGAAGCCGATCTCATGGGCAACCCGACGCACGGGCTGAACCTCATCGATATATATTTGGATCATATCCAGCAAGGCCATATGCAGGTCCAGGGCGTACCGGACATAGTGAAAAAGCGGCCGGCCGTCGAAGTCTGGGACGGCTTGCGCCTGCCCGGGGCGTGGCTCGTGCTGCGAGCGCTGGAAACCGCCGCGAAATCGGCGGCCAGCTATGGCACGGGCACCATCGTGATCAAGAATTCCCACCATATCGGCAGCCTCGCAACCTATCTGCGGCGCGCCAGCGAGAAAGGCCTGGTGCTGCACCTGGTGTCGTCGGCGCCGCGCGCTTCCAGCGTGGCGCCCTTTGGCGGACGCAAAGGCGTATTCTCGCCCAGCCCCATCGGCATCGGCCTGCCTGCGACGGACCATCCCATCCTGGTGGACATATCGACTTCCATCACCACCGTCAATATGGTGAAGAAGCTGGCACGCGAAGGGAAGAAACTGCCGGGCCCCTATCTGCTCGACGCCGAAGGACACACCAGCGACGACCCCGCCACCGTGGCCAGCGCCACGCCCCCCGGAACCATACTGCCCCTGGGCGGCCTGGACACCGGGCACAAGGGATACGGCCTGGCATTGCTGGTCGAAGGATTGACGGCGGGCCTGACCGGCCAGGGCCGGGCGCAGCCCAACGGCCTCATGGCAAATACCGTCTATATGCAGGTCATCGACCCCGAGGCTTTTGGCGGGCTGGACGCCTTCAAACAGCAGATGGGAGACATCGCGCAATCCTGCCGGGACAATCCGCCCCGCGCCGGCTTCGACAAGGTGCGCCTCCCCGGCGATCAAGGGCTGGCGCGCGCCGCAAGCTATGCAGAGCACGGCATTCCGCTGGCCCCGGGCATCGTCGCGTCGCTGGCCAAATGGTCGGCGCAACTGGACGTTCCGATGCCGCAGCCGCTAGGCGCGTGATAGCGGCGTTGCTTGCGCAGTCGAGGTCCGGCTACCCGCAGCCGAACCTCAGGCCGAGCCGCCCAGCCACTCGGCCGCGAACATGCCGGCGGCGCTCACGGCGTCGACGGCCGCGCAGCCTATTTCCCGGCGTATGCGCGGCGCCAAGCCTATGGTGGTCAGGCCCGTGCAGGAAAACACGATCACCTGCGCACCCGCGTCGTGCAGCCGCCGGGCGCAGGCCAGCGCGGCTTCGCGGCCTGCGGGCGTGAGCAGGTCGGTGGTCTTGGCGACCCCTTCCGGGCGGGCATACGTGACGTCTTCGCCCAGCAGGCGCCGGTAGGGCGCGGGCGCTGCGCTGCCTATGCCGATCACCGCGGCGGGCAATTGCAGGTAGGCGGCCACCCGCGCGGCGGCGCTGCCCGCCGACACCACGGGAATGGACACGGCGCGGCGCAATTCGGCCAGGCCGGGGTCCGCGGCGCAGCTCAGGAACAGCGCCTTGCAGCCTTGTTCCTGCAACTGCCGGCCCAGGCGCAGGATCTTGGGCACGGCCAGCGCCTCGCTCTGCACATCGTAGATGCCGTCGGGCTGGTCTTCGATGCAGCGCGTGACGGATTGCAGGCCGTATTCCTGCTTCAGGACGCGGGCGTGCTCGAGCAGCACGGACTCGTCGCCGGTGGTCAATACACGGATGATGCCTAGTGACATGATGGATCCTCGGTCTCAGACGGCCAGCACGGCCTCGGGGCTGATCTGCGCCGCCTCGCGGCCGCCCTGGAACAGGCGCGCCGGAAACGGGCCGCCCAGTTGCGTGCGCGTGCCGCTCACGCGCAGCCAGTCGCCCTCGGGCAGGCCGACCACCGTGGCCTGCGGATTGGCCGCGAGGAATTCGGCGATGCGCTGGTCGCGCGTCTCGCCCTGGTGCCCGGCCGGCAGCGCGTTGGTGTAGTGGGGGTTGATCTGGAAATCGACCAGGCCCAGCGCGTCGAAACCTTGCGGGTCGACGATGGGCATGTCGTTGGTGGTGCAGATCGAGGGGCAGGCCAGGTTGGACCCCGCGCTCCAACCTATATACGGTAGCCCGGCCGCCACACGGGCGCGCAGCGCCTGCAGCAGCCCGCGGGCGCGGCATTCCTTGAGCAACTGGAAGGTATTGCCGCCGCCGACCATGATCAGCTCGGCCTCGGCGATGTCCCGCTCGCCCGCGGCATGGGCGCCCGTCAGCACGAGGCCGAGGGGATCCATGGCCGCCTGCACGTTCGCCGTGTACTGGTCCCAACTGAAGGTGACGGCCGCGAAGGGCACGAACAATACCCGCTTGCGTCCCGCCGCCACGGCGCGTATGAGTTCCTGCGCATGGCTCAGGTAGCCGCCGTCGGGCGAACGGGAGTTGCTCAGCAATAACAGTTCCATGGACATGGCAGGCCTCAGCTCATCAGTTCGGCGGTCAGCTTGGCGACCAGCGCGTTGGACAACACCACCGGCAGCCCGGAGGCCTCGACGGCGGCGCGGCGGTGCGCTTCGACAAAGCCCATGCAGTCCAGTATCAGCATCTGCGCGCCGCGTTCGCGCAACGCCCGTGCGGCGCGGGCCACGTCTTGCACTTCGCCGCTGTAGGGCGAGGCCACCTCGCAGATGGGCGGCCGGGACAGCGCCGCGAACTTGCCGATCTCGCTGGCCGCCTGCTCGGCCAGCGGCACGATGACGCCTGCCTGGCGCTCGCCGGCAAGCGCCGCAGCCGCGGGCGGCACGATGCGGTCGGGCTCCACCAGCCAGGCGCGCTGCAGATCGAGGCCGTGGAATTCGCCGGTGCACAGGATCAGCACCACCGTGCAGCCCTGGTCTTCGAGCTCGCGCAGCTTCAGCGCGAGCGTCTCGCGCACCGCCGCCTTGTCCAGCTTCACCGAGCTGCCGTCCAGCAGGCGCGAGACCAGCACGGGCTCGCCGGGCCGCGGCACGTAGCGCTGCGCGATCTGCTCTTTGCTCAATCCGTCGAGCACGCCGGCATGCACGCAGCGCGTGCCGGCCGGCAGGGCCGATTCCAGTATGGGCGTGATGTCCGGGCGCGGGGCCTGCCCTATGGTGAGCGTGCCCAGCAGCCGCGGAGCCGTTGCGGAAGCTTCCTGGTTCATGCGAGGCTCCCGGCGATTACTGGCGTTTCTGCAGGTGGGCCAGCGAGCCGTACAGCGCCAGCAGCCGCTGGTATTCTTCCTGGTCGAAGAAGCTGCAGGTGCCGCGGCCGAATTCCTTGGCCACTTCCACCGCGAAGCGCACCGTCGCCGCAATGTCGGCTTCGTCGCTGGCGCCGGTGCCGCAGCCGGGCACGGCGCTGACGGTGGATATCGCCACGCCCACGGTCGGCGCCTGGGTGGCGATGGACGGCTGCAGGATGCTGTTCAAGTGGTAGATGCCGTTGCCGTAGGGGGTGATGTCCTGCGTGGTGATGGGGAAGGTGACGGCGGGGCGACCGCTGGTCATCTCCATGATGCGCACCAGGTCCTCGGACACGCGCAGGATGTAGCCCTGCTTGACCGTCGGCGAGATGGCATAGCCCTTATGGTTGAGGATGCGATTGCCCTTGGTCGTGTCGATCGACAGCACGGCGTCCATTTCCTCGGAAATCTCGTGCTCGTTCAAGGACTCGGTGTCCACCGGGGAATCCATGAAATCCACGGGCTGGTGCGGCCGCGTGGGCGCATCGGCGCAGATGTGAGTGCTGACGATCACGTCGCCCGGCAGCGCGTCGCCCTGCTCGCGCATGTGCGCCAGCTTCAGCGCCGCGGCCACCGCGGCCACCGCGCCGTCGCCGTCGGAAACCAGGCCGATGCGCGTGGGACGCGCGCCCACGCCGCCCAGGCGGCCCACGATGCCCAGCGTCGGGGCCGAGCCGCCGGCCTGCTTGCCTTCGGTGCCGGGCACGGTGACGCGCACGAAATCGGTCTTGCCGCGCGGACCCTGGATCGTCCTGGTTTCCACCTTGGCCCATTTGCCATAAGGGGCCAGCAGATCCACCACGGTCTGGCCGGTCGCGTGGGCGCTGTCGAGCGCTTCGAAAACTTTCAGTGTCTGAGACAGGCTCATCTTTCTTTCCTTGCAATGAATGTCGAATAACCAGACCGCTTACTTCACTTTGGCGTGGTAGCGGACCATGGAATTGAAGAAGCCGTAGATCGCGTCGCCGGCGATGGTGCCCGCGGCGAAGACTTCGAGGCCGTTGCGGATCTTGTCGCCCCACAGGCGCAGGGCCAGCAGGCGCAGCGCGATGCCGACCAGCACGGCCCAGCCGGCCACTGGATTGGCGATCAGCAGGCCGGTCGACAGCAGCACGCCGATCTGCCGCTTGGGGCCGCCCAGCCACTGCACCAGCGCGCCGGGTATGGCCCACATGGCCAGGTGCATGCCGACCCCGCTGGCGATGCCGGCCTTGATGGTCGCGGCATAGACCGCGGCGACCGGAGGCGTCTGGCCTTGGGAGAAATAGCCCTGGTACGACACGTACACGATGGGGATGGCGACGATGAAGGCGATCAGGGCGCAGATCAGTTGCTGGCGCCGGCCGTCCGCCTCGAAGGCCGGATCGGCGCCATTGCCGCGCAGCACATAGCCGGCCTTGAGGTCGTAGCCCATGTCCGCGAAGGCCGGGCCGGTGGCCGCGGCGAACCCGCACAGCACGGTCAGCGCCAGCGGCGGGAAGCCTATCAGCATGCCGACCAGCAGGGTGATCAAGGCCACCGCGAAGGCCGGGAACCAGCCCGAATGCATGGCGGCGATGCCGACGATGAGCTCGTGGGCCAGGGCCGCGAAGGCCGCATACACCACGAACAGGATCAGCATGTGCCAGGACATGCCGGCGTACACGCCGCTACCGAATGCCACGAGGGCCGCCAGCACGATGTAGGCGATCGCGCCGAAGCGCAAGGTGGAGCGGATGCGGTCGGCATCCACGCGGGCCGGCGCCTGGGCCGTTGCGGGCGCCGAGCCCGCGGCCTCTTGCGCCGCCGCCGCGCGGCTGCTGCGGATCTGCCCCACCACCTGGATCAGCGCGACCAGCCCGGCGCCTATCATCAGGCCATGCGGAATGTACAAGGCGTTGATGTCTATGCCGAACACCGGCTTGGCATAGCCGCGGATCAGCAGGCCGATGCCGAACATCGTCAGCGCCCAGACATTGCCCAGGAAGGCGATGCCGAAGGCCGACATGGGCACGTGCAGCCATGCGCCGATCACGCCCACGCCTATGCCTGCGCCCAGTACCTTGGCCTGCGTGCCGCCGCTGTCGCCGGCCTTGATCGCCTCGGCCGCGGCCACGCCCGGCGGCCAGGCGCCGGAGGCCGGGAACACGCGCGTGTCGAAGAGCCGATACAGCATATAGCCGTCCAGCAGCATGGCCAGCCCGACCCCGACGAACATGGGCAGGATCAGGTCGGGCCGGCCCATCAGGAAGGGAATGGCGATGGGCAGCAGCAGGCTGTTGGCCGCGCCGAAGGTGGCCGAGGAAATCGCGGTCTGCGCCAGGTTCTGCACGTGTATCGAGCGGAACTGCCGCAGCAGCGTCAGCGGCACGCGCGCCAATATCATGGCGGCCAGCGCGCCGATGATCGAGGTGTTGGGCGTGACGCCCAGCGTGATCAACAACTGGATGCCGATGATGGCGCCGAAGACGCTGAGCAGCACCACGAAGATCAGCGTGCTGCCGTCGAAGGTGCTTGGATGTTTGGCAGGCGTATTCATGTATGGCCTTTTGGTGAAGATTGATCGTGGCCCATGGGGCCGTGGTCCTTGGTCATGGATTCCAGAATGGGTCGCCGATGGCGCGGCCTATGGAACGCGCGTGCCCGGTCAGGCGCTGCGCCAGCGCTTCGATGTCGCCGGACTGCTCCGAGCCGGCGGAAGGAAAGCTCAGGCAGAACGCCAGGGTCTCGCCGCTGATCGGGTCGGCCACCGCGCAACTGAGCGAACCCACGCCCGGCAGCGCCTCGTTCAGGGCCAGCGACCAGCCCTCCTGGCGGATGCGCGCCAGGCTGGCATGCAGCGCCGCCGGATCCTTGGGCGAAGCCGGTGCCGCCTTGGCGGCCAGCGCGGCGAAGCGCTCGGCTATGGCTGTGTCCGCGAGCCGCGCGAGCAGCGCCCGCCCGGTCGAGGTGGAGATGGCCGGCGAACGATGCCCCGGCCAGGTCACGACGCGCAAGGGGTGCGCGCCGTGATGCACCCGCAGCACCACGACGCTGGTGGCGGTCTCGTCCAGCACCGAGATATAGCCGGTATGGCCGCTCTCGTGCACCAGCGCTTCGAGTTCCTGTTCCATGCGCCGCAGCAAGGGCGTCGCGGCGCGCACCTGGTGCGAGACTTCCAGCAGCAGCAGCGAGGGGCGATACGCCAGGGTCTGCGCATCGCGCTCGAGCAGGCCGCATTCCATCATTTGCTTGAGCAGCCGCGATGCCGAGCTCTTGGGCAGCTCGAGCCCGGCGACGATATCCGTCACCGTGAGGTCGCGTTCGCTGCGCGCGAACAGGCGCAGTACGTTGGTGGCGCTATCGAGGATGCTCATGTACGCGGGGCCCGGTGGAAAAAATCGCTGCAAGTTCCATTTTAGTGGACTTGGTTCCATTTTACGGAACTCGCGAATTATAGCTTTTCGGCGAATGCCGTTGTCCCAGGGATAACCCTGATTCGCTAATAAGAGCTGATAAGAAAAAGAGGGATGCGACGACATCCGGCGAGCCCGGATGCAAAAAGGGCACTCCGATGGGAGTGCCCCGAATGCCTTGCCTGCCGGGACAAGGCGGACGCCATGCGCCTGGCGATCGACGCCCGGCGGCCAAAGCCGCCGCATCGTTACGCCGCGGCGCTCAGGCCGCCGTCCTGGCGGCGCGCTTGAGTTGCGAGATGTCCCGCACCGCGCCGCGGTCGGCCGACGTCGCCAGGGCCGCATAGGCTTTCAATGCCTGCGACACCACGCGCTCGCGGTTTTCCGGCTGCCAGGCGCGCTCGCCGCGCGCTTCCATCTCGGCGCGGCGGCGCGCCAGTTCTTCGTCGCCCACCGCCAGGTTGATCTTGCGATTGGGGATGTCGATCTCGATGCGGTCGCCGTCGCGCACCAGGCCGATGGTGCCACCCTCGGCCGCCTCGGGCGAGGCGTGGCCGATCACCAGGCCCGACGAGCCGCCGGAAAAGCGGCCGTCCGTGAACAGGGCCGAAACCTTGCCCAGGCCCATGGACTTCATATAGGACGTCGGGTAGAGCATTTCCTGCATGCCCGGGCCGCCCTTGGGGCCTTCGTAGCGGATCACCACGACATCGCCTTCCCTGACCTTGCCGCCCAGGATGCCCGCCACCGAGGCCTCCTGGCTTTCGAACACGCGCGCGGTGCCGGTGAAGGTGAGTATGCTTTCGTCCACGCCGGCCGTCTTGACGATGCAGCCGTTCTCGGCCAGGTTGCCGTACAGCACAGCCAGGCCGCCGTCCTGCGAATAAGCGTGCTCTTTGGAGCGGATGCAGCCCTGCTCGCGGTCGAGGTCCAGTTGCGCGAAGTAGCGGTCCTGGCTGAAGGCTTCCTGGGTCCGCACGCCGCCGGGGGCGGCACGATAGAAGTCCCGCACCTCGGCCACGGCTTCGGCACTGTTGACGTCCCACTCGCGGATCGCGCGGCCCAGCGTGCCGCTGTGCACATTGCCCACGTCTTCGTTGAGCAGGCCGGCGCGCGACAGCTCGCCCAGGATGCCCAGGATGCCGCCGGCGCGATGCACGTCTTCGATGTGATACTTGTTGGTCGAGGGCGCCACCTTGCACAGGCAGGGCACCTTGCGCGAAATGCGGTCGATGTCGGCCATGCCGAAGTCCACCCCGGCTTCTTGCGCCGCGGCCAGCAGGTGCAGCACCGTGTTGGTCGAGCCGCCCATGGATACGTCCAGCGACATGGCGTTCTCGAAAGCCTGGTAAGTCGCGATATTGCGCGGCAGCACCGAAGCGTCGTCCTGCTCGTAGTAGCGCTTGGCCAGCTCGACGATGAGGCTGCCGGCGCGCTCGAACAGGCGGCGGCGCCGCGCGTGGGTAGCCAGGACGGTGCCGTTGCCCGGCAGCGACAGGCCCAGGGCCTCGGTCAGGCAATTCATGGAATTGGCGGTGAACATGCCCGAACAGGACCCACAGGTCGGACAGGCATTGCGCTCGGTCTCGGCCGCCTCGGCGTCGGACACATTGGGGTCGGCCGCCTGGATCATCGCGTCGATCAAGTCCAGCTTGACCTCCAGCTCGCCCGGCGCCTGCGCCTTGCCGGCCTCCATCGGGCCGCCGGAAACGAATACCACCGGGATGTTCAGGCGCATCGCGGCCATCAGCATCCCCGGGGTGATCTTGTCGCAGTTGGAGATGCACACCATCGCATCGGCGCAGTGCGCATTGACCATGTATTCCACCGAGTCGGCGATCAGCTCGCGCGAAGGCAGCGAATACAGCATGCCGCCGTGGCCCATGGCAATGCCGTCATCCACCGCGATGGTGTTGAATTCCTTGGCCACGCCGCCGGCGGCCTCGATCTCGCGCGCCACCAACTGGCCCATGTCCTTCAGGTGCACGTGCCCGGGCACGAACTGGGTGAAGGAATTCACCACGGCGATGATGGGCTTGTCGAAGTCGCCGTCCTTCATGCCGGTGGCGCGCCACAGGGCGCGCGCGCCGGCCATGTTGCGGCCATGGGTCGTGGTTCTGGAACGGTACTGCGGCATCTGGAATCTCCTGGAAGCGAATAGGGTCGAATCGGATGGCGCCCAGAGTAATGGACTTTCTTTAGGAAGTAAAATATATTATTTAGGGCCCATTAAGTCTTACAGGATATTATTCGTGGACCCCCGGCAATTGCGGCATTTCGTGGCAGTGGCGCAGACACTGCACTTCGGGCATGCCGCCGAGGCGCTCGGCATCACCCAGCCGCCGCTCAGCCAGTCCATCATGGCGCTGGAACGCGAGCTCGGCGCGGCGCTGTTCCAGCGCACCAAGCGCAGCGTGGCGCTCACGCCTTTCGGCGCGCAGTGGCTGGAACATGTGCAGGCCGCGCTCGACGCCGTGGCCGCCTTGCCCGACACCGCGCGGCGCCTGCGCGACGGCACCGCCGGCCGCCTCGAAATTTCTTTCGTCAGCACCGCCGACTACAGCATCCTGCCGGCGCTGGTGCGGCGCTACGCCGCGCTGTTCCCCGAAGTCGAGATCGCGCTCACCGAGGCCACCAGCGACGTGCAGATCGACGCGCTGCTCGAAGGCGCGCGGGGCGTGGGGCTGGTGATCCCGCCCTCGGAAGCCGCGTTTCCCGGGGCGCTTTCCTACCTGCCGCTGGTGACCGAGCCGCTGGTGGCGGCGGTGCCCGACAGCTGGATCGCCGAAGGCAGGCTGCCCGGCGCGGCCGAGCGCCTCGCCCCCGAAGCCGTGGTGAGCGAGCCGCTGATTCTTTTCCCGCGGCACAGCGCCCCCGCCTTCCATGACCTCGTCACCGGCTACTACGCCGCGCACGGCGGCCAGGCGCGCATCGTCCAGGAAGCCATACAGATGCAGACCATCATCAGCCTGGTGTCGGCCGGCATGGGCATCGCGCTGGTTCCCGCATCGCTGCGCAATCTGGCGCGGGCCGGCGTCAGCTATATGGACCTGGGCGGCTCGGTGCCTTTATTGGAAACCGGCATGGCCTGGCGCCGCGACGACGCCACGCCGACCACGGCGCGCTTCCTGGAAATCGCGCGCGACGTGGCAGCGGGCTGAGGCCGGCCGCAAGCATAGCGGCGACACGAGCCGCAGCTACTTGCGGCGTTTCCTCGAGCGCGCCGCCCGGGCGCCCGCGTACTCGCGGCCGATCGCCTCGAGGCCCCCGATGGCATAGCGGTGCAGATGATCGACCAGATCGCCGTAAGGGACTTTTCGCAGCTCCTGCACGGGGCCCGGCACGCCGCGCCTGCCGATCAACAGCAATATGCAAGGCGCCACGGTGCTGATCGCACAACGCAGCAAAGCCGGATCGTCCTCGGGTATGCCGGTGAGTTCTGCGAGGATGCTGTTGAGGTACGAGGCTTTCGATGGGATCTCGGACTGGAACAGCACCTGGGCATGAGACGAGGGCGCCAGAATCTCGGCTACCAGGACGGCCAGATGCCACCCGCCCGCATCGTCCGTCGTCTGTTGCACAATCTGCCCGATCAGGCGCTTGAGCTTGTCCGCCGCCGGCACGGCACTCAGGGCAAGCTCCCGCAAATCAGCCAGATCCACGAACCGGCGATGCGCCTCTATGAGCACGGCCTGGTAGAGGCCGCCGCGGCCGCCGAAATGGTAGTTGATCGAAGCCAAGTCCACACCCGCGCGCGCCGCGATGGCCTTGCTGGTGGTTTCGGCAAAGCCCGCGGCCGCGAACAATTCGCCCGCCGCTTCCAGTATCCGGGCGCGGGTCGCTTCGCCATCCGAACGAAGTTCTCGAAGGGCTTTACTCATCCTCTTTTCCTGCAAACGGCATGGAATAAATAGTAACTTGAATTCGGATTGAAGTTTAAATTCGATTTAATTTCGTTGTATGATCAAAACCAAACTGCCACCGACATCGGGAAACACCGCAGATGAAAAAACCCCTTGTTTTTCTCGCGGCCATCGCCGTCCTGGCCCTTGCCTCCTGGAGCGGGTGGCGCTACAGCCAGCATAGCGACGACGGCTCCCTGGTGTTGTACGGCAACGTGGACATCCGCCAGATCGCGCTGGCCTTCGACGGCAGCGGGCGGATTACCGCCTTGCGCGCCGACGAGGGCGACCAGGTAAAGGCCGGCGAGGTACTGGGCCAACTGGACACGCAAACGCTGAGGCTGCAGGCTGCGCAAGTAAAAGCCCAGGTCGAGGTGCAGCGGCAGAACCTGCTGCGGCTGCACAATGGCGCGCGGCCCGAAGAAATCTCCGAGGCGCGCAACCGCGTGGCCGCCGCGCAAGCCGACGCCGCACGGGCCGGGCAAGACCTGGCTCGCCTGCAAAGCATCGCCACCCATACGCAAGGCCGAGGCGTAAGCGCCCAGGACCTGGACCGCGCCCGCAGCAGCCTGCAAGTAGCCCGGGCCACGCTGGCACAGCAGCAGGACGCGCTGCGCCTGATGGAGCTCGGCCCGCGCAAGGAAGAGGTGGACGGCGCCAAGGCGCAGCTCGCAGCCTCGCAAGCCCAGTTGGCCGTGCTGCAGCACGAAATCGACGAAGGCGAACTCAAGGCGCCGGCCGATGCGGTAGTGCGCTCGCGCTTGCTCGAGCCCGGGGACATGGCAACGCCGCAAAAAGCCGTGTTCACACTGGCGCTGACCCAGCCCAAGTGGGTGCGCGTCTATGTCAGCGAGCCCAAGCTCGGCAAGATCAAGCCAGGCATGGCTGCGCGCGTGTATACCGACAGCCACCCCGACCAGCCGATCGACGGCAAGGTCGGCTATATCTCGTCGGTGGCCGAATTCACGCCCAAATCGGTGCAAACCGAAGAATTGCGCACCAGCCTCGTCTATGAAGTCCGGGTACTGGTCCAGGACAGCAATAACGTGCTGCGCCTGGGACAACCCGCCACCGTGCGCTTTCCCGCGGCCCAGTGAGCGACTCGATGAGCGAATCCGACGCCGTCGTCATCGCCGGGCAGTTGCGCAAGACATTCGCCTCTCCGTCCGGCGGGCCGCTGCACGCCATAGACACGCTCACCTTCAGTGTGCGCAAAGGCGAGCTGACCGCGCTGGTCGGGCCCGACGGCGCGGGCAAGACTACATTGATACGCATGATCGCGGGGCTGCTCAAGCCCGACGCCGGCAGCCTGCAAGTGCTCGGCACCGATGTGAAGGCCGACCCGCAGTCGGTGCAGAACCGCATCAGCTACATGCCGCAGCGCTTCGGCCTGTACGAAGACTTGAGCGTGCAGGAAAACCTCGACCTGTATGCCGACCTGCACGGGGTGCCGCTGCAATTGCGCCGCGAGCGCTACGCGCGCCTGCTGGAGATGACCGACCTGGCGCGTTTCACCGGCCGCCCGGCCGGCAAGCTCTCCGGCGGCATGAAACAGAAACTCGGGCTGGCCTGTACGCTGGTGCGTTCGCCGGACTTGCTGCTGCTCGACGAGCCCAGCGTCGGCGTCGACCCCCTGTCCCGCCGCGAACTGTGGAAGATCGTGCAGCAACTGGTCGACGACGAAAAATTGAGCGTACTCGTCAGCACGGCCTATATGGACGAGGCCGAGCGCTGCGCGCAAGTGTTCGTGCTGCACCAGGGGCGCCTGCTGGCCGACGGCACGCCGCCCGCGCTCGCCGAGCGCGCCCGCGGCCTGACCTACACCGCTACGCCGCGCCCCGACATGCCGGCGCGCGACCTGCAGGCGCGCCTGATCGACGCCGATGCGCTGATTGCCGATGCCGTGCCCCACGGCGGCGCGGTGCGCTTCATCATCCAGCCGGGCACGGACAAGCACGCGCTCGGCGAACTGCTCGGCGGCGCCGCCTGCGAGCCGCGCCGCGAAGAACTCGAAGATGCTTTCATGATGCTCTTGCGCCAGCAGCATCATGAAGAAGACAAGCCGCCGCAGCCGCAGATCGCGGCGTCTGGCGGCGCCGCGCAGGCGCCCTCCGGGCAGCCGGTAATCGTGGTGCGCGACCTGGTGCGCAAGTTCGGCGACTTCACTGCAGTGGCCAGCACCTCTTTCGAAGTGGCCCGCGGCGAAATCTTCGGCCTGCTCGGCCCCAACGGCGCGGGCAAGACCACCACCTTCCGCATGCTGTGCGGACTGCTGCCGGCCAGCAGCGGCCACCTGGAAGTGGCCGGGCTCAATCTGCGCACGGCGCGCGCGCAGGCCCGCGGACGCATAGGCTACGTATCGCAGAAGTTCGCGCTCTACGGCAGCCTTTCCGTGCGCGAAAACCTGGAATTCTTCGGCGGCGCCTATGGCCTGCGCGGCAAGGCGCTGCGCCAGCGCGTGGCCGACGTCATCGAGCAGTTCGGGCTCGATCCCGCGGCGACCAGCGGCGTCGTGCCGGGGGGCTACAAGCAGCGCCTGGCAATGGCGGCGAGCCTGCTGCACCAGCCCGAGATCCTGTTCCTCGACGAGCCGACCAGCGGCATAGACCCGCTGGCGCGGCGCGCCTTCTGGCGCACCATCACCGCGCTCTCGCATAGCGGCGTGACCGTCATCATCACCACCCACTTCATGGAAGAAGCCGAGTACTGCGACCGTATCGCCATCCAGGACGCGGGCCGGATGCTAGCGCTGGGCACGCCGCGGCAAGTGCGTGAACAGGCCGCAGGCGCCGAAGGCGGCGACATGAACAGCGCTTTCATCGCCATCGTCGAACAAGGCCGCGCCGCCGAGCGTCGCGTGGCCGAAGGAGCCGCGGCATGACCACGCACGCTCGCGCAGGCGCCACGCCGCACGCACAAGGCGATGCCTCGCCGGGCGCGTCCGGTTTTTTCCGCCGCTACGCCGCGCTGCAGCGCAAGGAAGTGCGCCAGTTGTTGCGCGATCGGGCCAACCTGGTCGTGGGCCTGCTGCTTCCCTTGGCGCTGGTGCTGCTCTTCGGCTACGGCCTGTCGTTCGACGTGAAGAACGCTCCGGTCGCCGTGGTGCTGGAAGACCATTCGCCGATTGCGCTCGAGATAGCCCAGAGCCTGCATGGTTCGGCCTACCTGTCGCCGCTGCGCGCCGCCAGCATGGCCGAGGCCGAACGCCTGATCCGCGAGGGCAAGGTCGACGCCATCGTGCGCGTGCCGATGGACTTCTCGCGCCAGATGGGGCAAGGCAGCGCCCGCATCCAGCTGCTGCTCAACGGCGTGGACTCTTCCACGGCATCCACCCTCGAAGGCTATGTAGGCGGCGCCATCGGCACCTGGGCGCTGAAGCAGGCCGACCGCGCCGGCGACAAGGCGGCCGCCGCCGGTGTCGAAGTGGTGCAGCATATGTGGTTCAACGAAGCCGGCGACAGCCGCTGGTACCTCGTTCCGGGGCTGATCGTGCTGATCCTGACGCTGCTCGGCGCGTTCCTGACCTCGCTCCTGATCGCCCGCGAATGGGAGCGCGGCACGCTGGAACCGCTTTTCGTCACGCCGGTGCGGCCGCTGGAGATCGTGCTGGCCAAGACAGTGCCGTACCTGGTGATCGGCACCATAGACCTGGCAATGTGCCTGCTGGCAGCGCGCTTCCTGTTCGCTGTGCCGATGCGCGGCTCGGTGGCGGTGATCGTGGTGGCGGCAACGCTGTACCTGCTGGTGTCGCTGCTGCTGGGCCTGTTCATATCGGGCCTGACGCGCAACCAGTTCCAGGCCAGCCAGTTGGCGCTGCTGACCAGCTTCCTGCCGGCCACCATGCTCTCGGGCTTCATTTTCGACCTGCGCAACGTGCCGGCGGTGATCAGGGCCATCAGCCAGGTGCTGCCGGCGACCCATTTCATGGACTTGATCAAGACCCTGTTCCTGGCGGGCAACAACTGGCCGATGGTCTTGCGCGACTGCTCGATCCTGGCCATCTATGCCGTACTGCTGGCCTACGCGACAGGCCGGCAGTTGCGCAAGACACTGGAGTGACGCCGTGCTGTCCCTGATCTCTCTTGTCGTCCGGGTCGTCGCCCCCATCGTCGCATTGGTGCGCAAAGAAATCCTCGCGCTGGCCAAGGAGCCGTCCAGCCGCGCCCTGCTGCTGGCGCCGGCGCTGATGCAGGCGCTGTTGTTCGGTTATGGTGCCACCTTCGACCTCACCAACGTGCCCTACGCGGTGCTGGACCAAAGCGGCGGCCGGGCCGCTACCGAACTGCTGGCGCGGCTGGACGGCACCGGCGTGTTCAAGCGCACGGCCACGCTCACGTCGGCGACTCAGCTTGCCGGGGTCATCGACCGGGGCGATGCGCTGGTCGCGATCAACATCCCGTCCGACTTCGAGCAGCGCCTGAACAGCGGCCGGAACGCGCCGCTGGAGGTGATCCTGGACGGACGCAATTCCTCGACCGCGGCCGCAGCGGCCGGCTATATCAATTCCGTCGTCGCGGCCTACAACGCCTCGCAGGCCGGCGCGCCGGCACGAGTGTCCATAGAACGGCACGCCTGGTTCAACCCGAACCTGGAATCGCGCTGGAACATCATGCCGGCGCTCATCGGCGCGCTCAGCATGATGCAGACCTTGCTGCTGGCGGCCCTGTCAGTGGCGCGCGAGCGCGAACAGGGCACTTTCGACCAGTTGCTGGTCACTCCGCTCACGCCGATGCAGATACTGGTCGGCAAGGCCGTGCCCGCGATCCTGGTCGGGCTGCTGCAATCCACCTTGATTTTCCTGGTCATCCGGTTCTGGTTCCAGATTCCCATGAGCGGCTCGGTGTGGCTGCTGTACCTGGGGCTGTTCATCTTCACAGTCGCCTCGGTGGGCATAGGCCTGTCGATTTCGGCGCTGTCGCTGACCATGCAGCAGGCCATGCTCTACACCTTCTTCCTGATCATGCCGCTGATGCTGCTATCCGGCCTGCTTACCCCGATACGCAATATGCCCGCGGCGCTGCAGATCGTCACCTATGCCAATCCGCTGCGCTTCGGCATGGATATCGTGCGCCGCGTGTATCTCGAAGGCGCCGGGCTGGCCGACGTCGCGGCCGAATTCATTCCCCTGCTGGTGCTGGCTGCCGTCACGCTGCCCCTGGCAGCCTGGCTGTTCCGCCACCGCCTTTCCTGATCTCCATTCGGAATCTTTCATGCCCAAGCCTCATCGACCCAACTCCCACCGGCTGCGCTCAGGCTTGACGGTCTGCGTGTTGGCGCTGGCCGGCTGCACTGTCGGACCGAATTTCACCAGGCCCACGCCGACCGCGCCGGACGACTGGACGAGCTGGCGCAGCGGCGACGACAGCCTGCACGCGCCGGTCGCCGCTGCACCGGCCCTGCAGGCAGATTGGTGGCGCGCGTTCCACGACCCGGTGCTCGATGCCCTGGAAGAGCGCGCTTTCGCCGCCAGCCCGGACCTGCGGACCGCGGCCCTGCACTATGCAGAAGCGCGCACGCGAGGCGATACCACGGCGGCGCAACACGGACCGCAGGTCGACTTGAACGGCGGCGCGACCCGGCAGCGGCAAAGCGAAAGCGGCGCCAGCACGCGCCTGCTCGACGCCATAGGCGGCACCGACGGCCAGAACCGCGACAGGCTCGCCCGGCTGCTTGCCCAGCCTTATACCCTTTACCAGGCCGGCTTCGACGCATCCTGGGAACTGGACCTGTGGGGGCATGTACGGCGCTCGATCGAAGCCGCCCAAGCCGATACCGCCCAACAAGCCGCGCTGCTCGACCTTGCCCGGCTGAGCCTGGCCAGCGAGGTGGCGCGCAACTATTTCGAGCTGCGCACGACGCAGGAACAGATACGACTGATGCGCGAGGATATTTCGGCGCTGACCGAGCGCCTGGCGCTCATGAATGCGCATGTACGCGCCGGCGCCCTCGACCATCTCGGCCTGGAGCAAGAGCGCGCGCAACTGGACGCGCTTCGGGCGCAATTGCCGGGCCTGCTCGCGCAGGAAGGCGCCGGCGCCAACCAGATTGCGCTATTGCTGGGCGAGCATCCGGGGGCGCTGCGCGATACCCTGCGGCCCGTGGCCGGCCCGAGACGCGCGGCGCTGCCCGACCTGGCGCTGGGCCTGCCGTCCGAAGTGGCGCGCCGCCGCCCCGACATCCGCGCCGCCGAGGCGCGCCTGCACAGCGCCACCGCCAGTATCGGCATCGCCACGGCAGACCTGTATCCCAGCATACGCCTGGGTGCGCACTTCGGCTATGAAAGCTACCTGAGCAACGAGTTTGCCGATTGGGGCAGCCGCAGCTGGTCGATCGGCCCGAGCCTGAGCCTGCCGATTTTCGACCATGGGCGGCGCAAGAGCGTGGTGCAGTTGCGCGAGCTGCAGCAGCAGGAAGCCGCGGTGAACTATCATCAAACCGTGCTCAAGGCGTGGCAAGAGATCGACGATGCCCTGAACCGCTATAGCGCCGAGCAGCAAAAATTCGAGGCGCTGCAGCACCAAGTCGCGGCGGCGCGGCAGGCCCATGAGCTGGCCCAGGCCCGCTATGACGGGGGCATAACGGATTTCATGACCGTGCTCGACAGCCAGCGCAGCTATCTGCAGGCGCGCCGGGACCTCGCATCCAGCCGGGGTCGCCTGGACATCGATTTCGTGGCGATCAACAAAGCCCTGGGCAACGCTCCCGGCGACTTCCCGGCGCAGGCTCACTAAGCATTCCGGGCTCGCAGCCGCGTCCGGCGTTCTCGGACAAGCGGCGCCGGCGGCAATGCGCCATGGAGAGAATTCCGGTTCGTTCCCGCGCGTCGGCGGCCGTCATGGGCTTGCCCGCTGCGGCATGCAGCCGGGGCCGGCCATTACCGGTCGGGGCTGACGCTTCAACCAGACGCCAGTTGCCCGATGCGCTGCGACAAATGGCGGGCATTCTGCACCACCAGCTCTATCAGCGCCGGCTCGGGCAGCAGCGGCGGCGCATCGATGGCGGTGACCAGCACCAGACTGCCGAGGATTTCTTCTTGCTCGCCGAACACCGGCGCGGCTATGCCCGTGACGCCGGCGTCGAGCTCGCCGCGCGAAATGTAATAGCCCTGCTTGCGGATGGCGCGCAGCGTGCGGGTGAAATCGCGCCAGCCGGCGCCCAGGGCCTGCGCGTCCGCGGCAGTTTGCGGATCTTGCAGCGCCGCGTCGTACAGGCGCCGCAGGCGGCGGCGTTCCATGTGGGCCAGCACGATGCGCGCCTGCGAGCCGCGGAACAACGGCATGGGCAGGCCCTTGGTATAGCGCACGCGCACGGGCCGCAAGCCCGTGACGTGCGCCACATTGACCAGCGTGCTGTCGTACATATTGCACAACAGTACGTTGGCGCCGGTGGCGCGGGCCAGCGCCTCCATGGGCTGGTGCGCCGCCGCGATGATGGGGTCGCAGGTGCTGATGAGGTATTCCAGCTCTATGATCTTGAGACCGAGCCGGTAGCGTCCCGACAGTCGCGACAGCAGGCCCGCCTGCACCAGGTCGGCCGCATAGCGATAGGCCGAAGCGGGGCTGACTTCCAGGGCCTGGGCGATTTCTTCGATGCCGATCAGCGGCTTGTGCACGCCGAACAGGTTCAGTATGGCCGATACGCGGCTGATGACCGAGCGTTCGTTGGCTTTAGCCATGCGCCGCCGTGGAAACAAAAATCGCGGTACGGGAAATCATGCTCATGCGGAATGTCCTCCATGCGGCCTGTATGTCCACGCTGCCTGTGTGGGCCCGATCCTGCGCGGCAAGCCGCTGCGGCCGGTATCGCTCCATGCGCCGCGCCCTATGCGCGGCACCCGTCCCCCAGGCCTGCACGCCTCTGGGCGTCGGGCCGCCCCTCTGGCAGAGGCCGTAGGTACTAAAAACACGGCAATTATCTCATTAAAAAATAATATTGACACAATCAGGCCAGAATATTATTCTTCATTCTCATTCAACAAGAATATTGTAGTTTTCAAAATCACCAGGGCGGCTTTTACGCCCGCCCACGCCCCGACGGCCTTGCGGAGACAATCATGGCGACCGAATTCAAACCCTATCCCTTCGACTTCGTCGAACGGCGGCCCGCGAACCCGCAGCCCCCGGTGCCGCGGCGGCACCCGGTGGCAATCGTCGGCGGCGGCGTCTGCGGCATCACCGCTGCGCTGGCCCTGGCCCGCCAGGGCGTGCCCTCGGTAGTGCTGGAAGCCGACACCTCCGTCTGCTACGGCAGCCGCGCCATCTGCATCTCGCGCCGCAGCCTGGAAATCTTCGAACGCCTGGGCGCCGTGCAGCCTATGCTGGAAAAAGGGCTGGGCTGGACGGGCGGCCGCTCGTATTACCGCGACACCGAGGTGCTGCACTTCTCGATGCCGCACGACGCAAGCCAGAAGCTGCCGCCCATGATCAACATCCAGCAATACTATCTGGAAGAATTCCTGGTGCAGGCCGCCGAACGCCACGCCGACCTGATCGACATCCGCTGGGGCGCCAAGGTCACCGGCATGCAAAACCAGCCCGACGGCGTGCGGCTGGAAGTGGCCGAGCCCGGCCACAGCTACACGCTGCAGGCCGACTGGGCCGTCGCCGGCGACGGCGGCCGCAGCTTCATGCGCGAGGCCCTGGGCCTGCAGTTGCAGGGCACGGCCTACGAGGGCCGCTACATCGTGGCCGACATCCTGCTCGATTGCGAACTGCCCACCGAACGCCTGGCGTGGTTCGACCCGCCCTCCAATCCCGGCTCGACCATCCTGATGCACAAGCAGCCCGACAATGTCTGGCGCATCGACTACCAGTTGCGCGACGACGAAGACCCCGACGAGGCCGTCAAACCCGAAAACGTGCTGCCGCGCGTACGCGCGCACCTGGACATGATCGGCCAGAAGAACGCCTGGGAACCGCTCTGGATCACTATCTACAAGGCCAATGCGCTGAGCCTCGAGCGCTACCGCCACGGCCGCGTGCTGTTCATGGGCGACGCGGCGCACCTGGTGCCGATCTTCGGCGTGCGCGGCGCCAACTCGGCCATCGACGACGCCGACAATCTCAGCTGGAAACTGGCTTGCGTGGTCAAGGGGCTGGCGCGCGACACGCTGCTCGATACCTACTCCGAAGAACGGGTCTACGCCGCCCATGAAAACCTCGGCAGCGGCATGAAGAGCACCGAATTCATGGCCCCGCCCACCTTCGCCTTCAAGCTGATGCGCGAGGCCGTGCTGAACCTGGCGCTGGACACCCCGGGCGTGCGCTCGCTGATCAATCCGCGCCAGACCAGCGCCATCGCCTATCGCAATTCCAGCCTCAATGCCCGCGCCAGCGAAGACTCGGCCTTCATAGGCGGGCCGGCCGCCGGCGTGCCGCTGCCCAACGTGCCGGTATCCCTGGCCGGCGAGAACGGCGCATACGCCGACGGCCATCTGCTCGACCTGCTGCGCGCCGGAGAATTCCTGGTGCTGCATTTCCGCGCCGGCAATGCCCCCGAAAGCGGCATCGCCGCAGCCGTGCAAAGCTTGGCCCAACGCGGCATACCGGTGAGGCTGGCCACCGTGGCCCGCGAAGCCGTGCAGCGCGCCGACGACGCGGCCGCGCCGCAAGCGCTGGACACGGCCGGCAAGGCCTTCGACCTGTACGACGCCACGCCCGGCACTGTCTACGTCTTGCGGCCCGACGGCCATGTGCTGGGCCGCTGGCGTTCGCCCGCGGCGGCGGTGGTGGAACAGGCCATCGAAACCTGCCTGAACGGCGCGCAATGAGCCCGCGCTGCATGCGCGGCACGCAGGCCAGCCTGGCTGCGCACCCGCAAGACCTCATATCGGAAAAATCGGGAGCCCCCACATGAACGACCTGGACCTGGATCGCGTCTACACCCAGTTATGCAAGACCCTGAGCGCCGCCGGGGAAGCACAGGCCATGAATATCCTGGCCCGCTACGCCCTGCTCAGCATGCTGGAAATCGGCGACCCCGAGCGCATCGGCACGCTGATCGAACGCGCCGCGCGGGGCGATGCGCCGGCCGCCGGCGCCGCAGCCTGAGCGCTCGCCACGCGGCTGCCGCCCGACGAAACTACAGCGGCGCGGCGCCGCATGGGCCCGCCTGGCGGGCACTCCCGTTAGAAGAAGAACAGAAGAATGCGGACGAACTCAGCCGCGCAGCTTGGCGATCACCGCGTCCAGGCGTTGCAGCATCTGCGCGACCTCGTCGGCCGTCACGTTCAGCGCAGGCATGAAACGCAGCAGATTGGGCCGGGGGGAATTCAGCAACATCCCTTCGGGCGCCGCGTCGCGCGCAGCGTCGACGATGGCGGTGCCGTCGTCGCGATCCATCACCAGCGCGCGCAACAGGCCCTGGCCGCGCTCGCCCTTCATGCCCCACTTGGCCGACAGTTCATTGAGCCCGCGCGAAAGCTGTTCGGCGCGCGCATTGACGGACTCCATGAAGCCCGGGGCCGTCAGTGCGTCGAACACCGCCACGCCCACCGCCGTCATGAGCGGATTGCCGTTGTAGGTACCGCCCTGGTCGCCGTGCTTGAAGCAGCTCACGGCCTCGCGCGCGCATAGCGCGGCCAGCGGCACCCCGGCCCCTATGCCCTTGCCCAAGGTCATGATGTCGGGCTCGATGCCGGCATGCTGGTAGGCGAACAGCTTGCCGCTGCGCCCCATGCCGGTCTGCACCTCGTCGACGATGAGCAGCAGGCCGCGCTCCTGGGTAAGGCGGCGCAGCTCGCGCAGGAACTCGGCGGTGGCGGGGATGACGCCGCCCTCGCCCTGCACGGGCTCGAGCATCACGGCCACGGTCTGGTCGTCGATCAGGGCGCGCACCGAATCGAGATCGTTCAGGTCGGCCTTGGGAAAGCCGTCGACCTGCGGGGCGAAGATCGTGCCCCAACCGGGCTTGCCCGAGGCCGACATGGTGGCCAGGGTGCGGCCATGGAAGCTGTGGTCGAAGGTGATGATCTTGTAGGCGCCCTTGCGATTGAGCTGGCCCCATTTGCGCGCGAGCTTGATGGCGCCCTCGTTGGCCTCGGCGCCACTGTTGGCGAAGAAGATGCGGTCGAAGCACGAGGCCCCGGTCAGGCGCTGGGCCAGCTCGATGGACGGCTTGTTGTAAAAGGCCGGCGAAGGGTTGATCAGCGTCGCGCCTTGCTGGTTGAGGGCCTTGACCACAGGTTCGGGGCAATGGCCCAGGCAGTTCACCGCCCAGCCCTGGATGAAGTCCAGGTATCGCTTGCCGTTGTTGTCCTCCAGCCAGGAGCCGCTGCCGCGGACGAACATGAGCTCCGGACGCGAGGTGATTTCCATGAGCGCGTTCGCGTCCGACTGGCTGAATTTCATTTTGGCTTCCTTGTAAGAAGAGGGGGGAGGAAAATGCCGGGCCGTCCGGGGTGCCGGCGCGCAAGCAGAAGTGGCGGCAGGCGCGGCGAGGATGGCCGGAAAATAAATTATAAAGAGCAAACCGCCCCCGGCGCCGAAATGGAGCGGCGCGCGGGCCGCAAATAGGCAAGCGGGCGGATTCTTGCTGCATTTTCGTCACAAAGAGCGCGGGCCGCCTTGCCGTGGCGGCCGCCGCGGGGCCACGGGGTGGCGGGCCACGGCGCCATGGGGCTGTGAGGCCGTGGTGTGGGGCTGTGATGTGGAGCGTTGGGGCTGTGGGGCTGTGGAGCGTTCGGGCATGGAGGCGTGGAGGCTCGAGGTGCGGGATATCGGGGCACAGTGGCGCCCGGTCCCGCCGGCCTGGCGGCACCCAGCCGGATACGGCTGGAAGACAGTATGATGCGCAAGGCGGGCGCCGCCGTCCGCGCCCCCATTCCCGACCCCAGCCAGCGCCGCGCCCATCGCCATGCCCGTTACCGTTCACAGCCTATACAGTTATCCGATCAAATCCTGCGCCGGCATCGCCCACACGCAGGCGCTGGTGTCGCCCGCGGGGCTGCCCTACGACCGCAACTGGGTGATCGTCGATGCGCGCGGCATTTTCATGACCCAGCGCACCTGCGCCCGCATGGCATTGATCCAGCCGGCGCTGGACGAGGAGTTCCTGCGCCTGTCGGCGCCGGACATGGCCGACATCCGCGTGCCCCTGAGGCCCGCGGACCCGGCGCGCGCAGCCGTGCCGGTGCGCATCTGGAAATCCGACACGCTCGGCGCCGACGAAGGCGAGGCAGTGGCGCAATGGCTTAGCCGCCACCTGGGACAAGCCTGCCGCCTGCTGCGCGTGCACCCGCAGGCCCGGCGCGTGGCCAACCCCGAATATGTCGGCCCCTGGATAGACAAGCATCGCGACTGGGCGCCCGAGTTTCCCACGGACCACCAGTTCGCCTTCGCCGACGGCTACCCCTTTCTCTTCATAGGCCAGGCGTCCCTGGACGAACTCAACCGCAGGCTCGCCGAACGCGGAGTGGCGCCCGTGCCCATGAATCGCTTCCGCCCCAGCATCGTCATCGCCGGCCTGGAACCGCACGAGGAAGACTATCTGGCGGGAGTCGGCATCGGCACTCGGCGCTTCGGCTTCGTCAAGCGCTGCGCCCGCTGCCCTATCCCCAACATCGACCAGAGTACGGCGGTATCGGCCGACGAGCCGGGGCTGACCCTGGTGCGCTACCGCAGCTTCGACGACGGGGTGCTGTTCGGCGTGAACGCGGTCATGGACGGCGAGCCCGCGCCGATACGCGTGGGCGACGAGGTCGAACCCGAATTCGACCTCTGACGCGGATACACGATAAAAAAAGGCCCGGGCGCCGGGCCGTATTGCATGTGCCGCCTGCGGCTTCGCGCCTCGCGCGCTTTCGAGCGCAGACCTGCGAGGCCTGGAACGAAAGCCTGGAACGGCAGCCTTAAACGGCCTGGCCGCGGCCGAAGTATTTTTCCAGCCGCCCCTGCACGCGCTCCAGGCACAGGCTCAGCACCCAGTAGATGCCGGCGGCGGCCAGGTACAAGGGCAACGGCCGGAAGGTAGTGGCAATGACGTCCTTGGTGGCCAGCAGCAGTTCGGTTACGGTGATGACCGAGACCAGCGAGGTGTCCTTGATCAGGCTGATGAGCGTGTTGCTCATCGAAGGCACGGCCAGGCGCAGCGCCTGCGGCAGCACCACGTAATACAGGTTTTGGGCGTAGGTCAGGCCCAGGCTGTAGCCCGCCGACCACTGGCCGCGGCCTATGCCCAGTATGGCCCCGCGCAGGCTCTCGGAAATATAGGCCCCCGCGTTCAGGCTCAGCGCCAGGACGCCCGCGGTCAGCGGGTCGAAAGAGATCCCTATGCCGGGCAGGCCGTAGTAGACGATGAATACCTGCACCAGCAGCGGCGTGCCGCGCATCAAGCTGACGTAGACGGCGGCCGGCCACTGGCACAGCCGGCTGGGCACGATGCGCGCCACGGCCAGGGCGAAGCCCAGCAGCAGGCCGCCGAACATCGCCGAAAACGCGAAGATGAGCGTATAGCCCGTGCCCTTGAGCAAGATGGGCGCGGCCAGCTTGAATAGATCGAGCAGGCTCATGGTTCAACCGGCCTCGCGCTCAGTTTGCCTTGCGGACCTTGCTGACATCGATGCCGAACCATTTGTCGGAGATCTTGGCGAACTCGCCGTCCTTGAAGGAGTCTTCGAGGATCTTGTTCACGGCCGCAGCGAATTCCGGATTGCCCTTCTTGAAGGGAATGCCGTTGAACTTCGGGCCGCCCACGATGGCGCCGCCCTTGATGGGCAGGCTCGAGGTCTTGACCAGGTAGGCTGTCATCAATTGGTCGTTCAGCGCCGCGTCGACGCGGCCGCCGACCAGGTCGGACAGATATTCGGGCGCGCCCGGATAGCTCTTGACGATCACGCCTTCCTGGGCCTTGGCCAGGGCCTCGTAGTTGCTGCCCTGCGACACGCCCAGCTTCTTGCCCTTGAGATCGGCAAAGCTCTTGTACTGGTGGGTGTCGTCCTTGCGCAGGATGAGCTGCGGGCTGGACGCGACATACGGCACCGAGAAGTCGAAGGTCTTCTTGCGTTCGGGCGTGATGCCGACCTGGTTGATGATGACGTCGAACTTGCCGGCTTCCAGGCCTGCCAGGATGCCGCTCCATTCGGTCTTGACGAACTGCACCTTGACGCCGAGCTTGCTGGCGATCAGCTTGGCCACGTCGATGTCGAAGCCATCGAGCTGCCGGGTCTTGGCATCGACGAAGTTGAACGGCGGATAAGTGCCCTCGACGCCGACCAGCAGGGTGCCGCGCGCCTTGACGGTATCGAGCAGGTCCGCGGCATGGGCGGAGACACCGGCCAGGCCGGTAAACGCCAGCGTCGCGGCCGCCAGCGCAGTGCGCAGGAATGTACTGAATTTCATTGTTTGGCTCTTCTGAAACGAGAAATCTGAAACGCTGAAGAATCCTGTGTACAAGCCGCCGCGCCGCATGCATCCGGGGCTTCGGGCCCTCTGCGGCGCCGCAAATTTTTGCGACGGCTACCGGCTATCGCTGCAATTTGCGCCTTGCATCCAACCCGAATCCACGGCGCCTGCTTGCGCCCGGCTTGTCCAGAGGATTCTTAATGCGACCGAGCCGGCGCGCCCGCGCCGGACATATATCTGTCGCACATATGTTCATGCTAACAACGACTGGTCGGATTGGTAACGATTTCGTTCTTACTTATATATTCTAATCGGATATATAAACAATTCTACAAATTGCCTGGTGTTATTTTTCATCCGGCCACTGCGGCGCTGCGCTGCGCAGCGAACTGGCCGGCAAGTCCCAGTGCATGGGCGCGCCTTCCACTATGCAGGGCGGGCGCAGCCGCCGCGCCGGGCCCCATTCGGTGCGCTCGGGCTCGGCGGCCAGATCGGCGGCAGTCTCGGGCGCGAGATCCTGCGCATCCGGCGGCGCCGGCAGCGAGCCGAGCAGCACGGCCGTGCGCGCCAGCGACAGGCGCGTCATGCTGCCGACGCCCTGCTCCAGGCGCCGCGCCAGGCCGCGCAGTACCGCCGTCGCCATCAGGTAGCCGGTGGCCTGGTCCAGCGCCTGCACCGGCAGCGGCGTGGGCCGGTCGCGTCCGTAATGCAGCATGCCCGCTTGGGCAAAACCGTTGCTCATCTGCACCAGGCTGTCGAAGCCGCGCCGCCCGTTCCACGGGCCGGTCCAGCCGTAGGCGTCCAGGCAGACGTCCACCAGCCCGGGGCGTATCTGCTGGCGCCGCGCGGCGCCCAGGCCCAGGCGCTCCAGCGCGTCGGGCCGATAGCCGTGCACCAGCACATCGGCCTGCGCCAGCAAGGCGACGAACTGCCGGCGCTGGGCCTCGTCCTTCAGGTCGAGCAGCGCGCAGCGCTTGCCCAGCGTCACTTCCGGCACCGTGCCCGGCTCGACCCAGAACGCCGGGTCGATGCGCAGCACCTGCGCGCCATAGCCGGCCAGGAAACGGGTCGAGACCGGGCCGGCCAGCACGCGGGTCAGGTCCAGCACCTTCAGGCCGGCCAGGGGCCTGTCGGGTGCGGCCCCTGGCGCCGCGGGCGCACTGCCGCCAGCCTGCGGCGCCCCCAGTTCCGTATGAAACAGGGGCTCCGCGGCTACTGCCGCGCCTTGCGGATGCGCGGCCCATTCGGCGCGCGTGCGCATCATGGCCGCACAACCGCCCGCGCGCACGATCGCGGTCTCGAGTTCCTGGGCATCCCAGCCCGCCACGGCGCGGGCCACCGCAGCGCGCTCGGGCGCGGCGCCCAGCACGCCCAGCTCCGCCTCACGATGCGGCGGCATATTGGCATGCAGGCGTATCCAGCCGTCGCGGCAGGCATAGTCTCCCGTGACGGGGTCGCGCGGATCGGGGGGGCTCCAGCCTTGCGGACGCAGGCTCGTGGCAAACCAGAACGAGGCCAGGCGCCGGTCCACCTGCAGCGACGGCTGGCGCCCGAACCTGTGCCGCATGTATTGCGCCAACGCCAGGCCGGCCGCGCCCACGGTCGCCGTCGCCAGTTCCGTGACGGCAAAGGCCGAAGGCAGGGAACCCGCGCCTGTCACCTCCAGCTGCGCGGCGCCGGGCCGCGCCGCGGAATGTGCAGGGCCCGTCGCCGGATCCTTTGCCGACCCGGCAGCCGGGCTCTCGGCGGCGCCAGGGCCCGCGGCTGTCGCGATGGCCGACAGAAACTGGTCGATCGTGGCAGAGCTATCCATGTACGGCCTCCAATCCGGCTATGCAATGATCACAATGGTCGGCACGAGCGTGCCCGGGGAGCTTGCCGCGCCGGCTGCGAGCCCGCATCAGCAGAGCTGCAACTGCACGCCGTGTCCCGCTTGCTGCGGCCCGTCGCCGGGTTCGTGACGCGCATCCAGGCTGCCGGCGCGCACGCCCAGCAGGCGGATGCGATGATCCAGGACGACGCGCTTCAGGCAGACTCTGGCCGCCCCGAGAATGGCGGCGGCGTCGGCCGCGGCATCCGCCAGCGTGACGTCGCGCGTCACCGTGCGGAAGTCTTCGAAGCGCAGCTTGATACCTATGGTACGCGCCTCGTAGCCCTTGCGCTGCAGGTCGGCGGCAAGCTGCACGCACAAATGCTGCAGTATGCCCGACAGCTCCGCGCGGTCGCGCCGCACGTGCAAGTCGCGCTCGAAAGTGGTTTCGCGGCTGATCGACTTGGGTTCGGTATGGGTCAGCACCGGGCGATCGTCGATGCCCTGCGCCACGGCTATCAGCCAGCGCGCATAGCTCAGCCCGAAATTCTCCTGCAGCAGATCGGGGGCGGCGCGCGCCAGGTCCCCCACCGTGAGTATGCCCAGCGACTCTAGGCGCGCCCCGGCCTTGGGGCCTATGCCGTTGACCTTGCGCGCCGGCAGCGGCCAGATGCGCGTGGGCACGTCATCCATGGCAAGCAGGGTCAGGCCGTCGGGCTTGTCCAGCTCGGAGCCGATCTTGGACAGCAGCTTGTTCGGTGAAATACAGATCGAGCAGCTCAGGCCCGTGGCTCCGCGCACCGCATCCTTCAGGCGCTGCGCCAGCTCGCGCGAAGGTTCGGCGTGGGCGCTCAGGTCGATGTAGATCTCGTCGATGCCGCGATCCTCGATGGCCGGCGCGATCGCCGCCACCGCCTGCTTGAACAGGCGCGAATACTGGCGATAAACGGGAAAGTCCACGGGCAGCATGATCGCGTCCGGCGCAAGCTGCGCGGCCTTCATCATGCCCATGGCCGAGAACACGCCCAGCGCCCGCGCCTCGTAGGTGGAGGTGGTCACCACGCCGCGCCCCGCGTAATCGCGCAGGCGGGCATATTCGCGCGTGCCGTCGGGCCGCAGGCGCGGGCCGGCGCTGCGCGCCGCGCCTATCACCACAGGCAGCCCCTTGAGTTCCGGATAGCGCAGCAGTTCCACGGACGCGTAGAAGGCGTCCATGTCCAGGTGCGCAACGCGGCGGGAATTATCCCACGCGGGAGCCGGCTTCGATTCCATGTAGCGTTTGTCGGGGGCGGGCCAATGCCGATGAATGACTGGAAACGAGTGTAATCGACATGCGGCTGCGGTTCACATACGGCAGGCGCAGCGGGCTTGCGCTCGATCGACCCGGCTTCACGCCGCCTCTGGTCGTCCTCGGTCCGCGGCAGCGCGCCGCAATGCATCCAGCATCAGGGACAGCGCCGGACTTGCTTCACCGGCCAGCCATGCCATCCCTATGGGCCCCACGTCGTACTTCAATTGCAGCGGCAAGGCCGACAAAGCGCGCCATCCGGCGTAGCGTGCCGCGGCGCTGTGCGACACCACATTCAGGCCATGGCTGCGTTCCAGCAGCCCCAGATTCACGAATGGCGACGCAGACTCTATCCAGGGGGCGGGCGGCGCCAGACGCTGGTCGAGGAAGGTGGCGTCGATGGCGCGGCGCAGCACCGTACCGCTGGGCGGCAGTATCCAGGGATACGCCGCCGCATCGCGCCACGACACGCGCTTCTTCTTCACCAGCGGGTGGCCGTTGCCGGCCACGACACAATGTGCGTCCAGGTACAGGGCCTCGCTGCGCACCGCGGGCGAGAAGGCCCGCTCGTCCAGCCGGCCCACGATCAGGTCGAGCTCGCGCCTGTCGAAGCGCGCCCACAGACCGGCGGCAATATCCTCGACTACCTCGAGCCTGACGCCGGAGGCCAGCCGCTCCAGGCCCAGTATGGCTTCGGGCAAGAGGCGCGAGCCCGTCGTCAGCATGGTACCCACGCGCAGCAGGCTGCCTGCCCCCTCGGCCAGGGCGCGCAATTCGCCGCCAAGCTGCCTTGTATCGTTGAGCGCGCGGCGCGCATAGCGCAGCACGGCCGGCAAATAGACGGTGGGGCGGATATGCCGGCCGCGGGCATACAGGGCCACACCCAGTGCATCTTCGATTTCTGCCAGTTGCTGTGAGATAGCCGGCTGGCTGCTGTCCAGCGCCGCGGCCGCTGCGGTCAGGCCGCCGTGCTCGGCGATGGCCAGCAATACTTCCAGGTGCCGCAGCTTCAGGCGGCGCATCTTCAAGGCGGCACGATGGCTTTCATCCATTTGATTTTTTTATGCATCTATACATATTCACCTGTTTATCTTTATATCAAACGGGCGCAGCATTGTGAAGAGCCACGGTCTTGCCGCCGGATTCCCCGCCACAGTCCGGGGCGCCCGCGGCGCCGAACGGACAAGAACCTTGCTTGCCTACTTCCGAAGGAAGGAACTTGGACTCCGACTCGTGGCCCCATCACGCATAAATACGAAACAGACCCAATCTGCACGAGGACGACATACATCATGAACCGGTATATGAATCTGCTGCGGGGCATCGCGCTCGCCCTTGCCGCGCTCGCCAGCAACGCCGGCGCAGCCGGCTTTCCCGACAGGCCCATCAAGCTGGTCGTGCCGTTCCCCGCAGGCGGCGGCACGGACATCGTCGCCCGCAAGCTTGCGCGCGAACTCACGGTGGAACTGGGGCAATCCGTCTATGTCGAGAACCGCGCGGGCGCCACGGGCAATATCGGCGCCGCTGTCGTGGCGCGGGCTGCCGCGGACGGCTACACCCTATTGATGACGGCCGCGCCTTTCGCCATCGCGCCGGCACTGTTCAAGGATCTGAGCTTCCACCCGATCAAAGACTTCACGGCCATCACGGAAATCGCCACGGTGCCCCTGCTGCTCGTGACTCGCAAGGATTCTCCTCTGCACTCCGTGGCGGATCTGGTCGCCGCGGCGAAGAAACCCGGAGCGAGCCTCACCTATGCGACTTTCGGCGTGGGATCTCCTCCTCACCTCGTGGGCGAGAAAATACAGCAACTGGCCGGCATCAAACTGCGCCAGATTCCGTATAAAGGAGGCCAAGCTGCACTGCCGCAGATCCTGTCCGGGCAGATCGACATAGGCATACTGGACGTAGTGTCCATGGCGCCGCTGGTCAACAGCGGGCGCCTCCGGGCGCTGGCCATCACGGGCCCGGTGCGTTCGCCCTCGCTGCCCAATGTGCCCACACTCAGCCAGCAAGGTATACATTTCGACGCCGTAGGCTGGTACGGCCTGTTCGGGCCTGCCAGCCTGCCTCCAGCTGTGCGCGACAAACTCAATTCCAGCGTCAACAAGATCCTGGCCAGGGCCGACATGCGCAAACTCATCGTCAACGGAGGCTCGATACCCATTTCACCGCCTACCAGCGCCGCGCAATGGCAGTCACGCTTCGACAGCGACGTACACCTGTGGGGCAAGATCGCCCGCGATTCCGGCGCTGCCGTGAACTAGCCAGACCTGCGAGGCAACACATGAAGCACAATGACTCCGGCACACCGGGGGGCTACGAGCTGCACGCCGACATGGTCTACGGCCAGGCCATGGTGGAGCGGCGCCCCGGCGCGACGCCCAAGCTGCGCGAACTGCGGCTGGATCTCCATCTACCCGTGGGAGCACCGCCGCCCGCCGGATGGCCGGTACTGGTGCTGGCCTTCGGCGGAGCCTTCCATCGCGGCAGCAGGCAGGACGACTCCTTCGGCGCTGCGCCTAATCGCAATGATTCGATGGCCTGGTACTGCCGCGAATTCGCGCGCAGGGGCTACGCCGCGTGCTCGATAGATTATCGGCTGGTGCCCGAAGATCCCGCGCCCGGCGATACCCCGGTGGTGGCCGATGCCGGCCACATCCCGCGCTCGCGCGTAGACCTGGTACGGCAGATCATGGGCCTGCCACCGGCCAGCGACGAACAATTGCGGCTGGGCGTAGAGGCGGCCAGCGATGACATGGCCATGGCGGTCAGGTACGTCAAGGCCAACGCAACGCGCTGGAGCCTGGACCCGTCCAGGCTGGCGGTGGGCGGCTTTTCCGCGGGCGCAAGAACCGCCCTGAATGTGGCACTGGGGGAAAAAGAGCCTGTCGCGGCGGTGCTGTCGCTATCGGGATACATGCATGAAACCGACCTGCGCCGGCACCTCGATGCCGGCCCTCCCTTTCCCGCAATACTGCTGGTTAGCGCCGAGCACGATCTGGACTACGTCGCAGCAGCCGCCCCCGCGATGGCGCGGCACATGACCAGCCGCGGCCTGCATTGCGAGCACGTGCAGGTACCACGGGCGACGCACTTCTATCCCTCCGCTGCCGCGGCAGTGCACGACACCCTCGGCCCCATGACAGTGCTGCAAGCCATGGCCGGCTTCCTGGAACGCACGCTGTAGCCTGGACTTCCCCGGTGCTATCATGCAAGGCCGCAATGTCCCGCGAGGCTGCCATGACCAGCGCCACGGACTTCAAATCGCACTTGTCGATGCTTGCCGGCTACCACGGCTGGGCCAACCAGCTGCTGCTGGAAGGGGTAGCGCCGGTGTCGCCGGAACACTACCGTGCCGACGCCGGGCTGTTCTTCGGCTCGATCCACCGTACACTGAACCACTTGCTGCTGGCCGACCGCGCCTGGTATGGAAGATTCGTCGGACGGCCCGAATCCTATGCCCGCCTGGACCTCGAAATCGAGCCCGACCGCGCCGCGCTTGCCGAAGCGCTGGCAGAACGGCACTTGCTATGGAAAGAATTGATCGCCGCGGCACAGCCCGACGCCGCGGCCGGCACGCTGCACTACACCACCACGGCGGGCGAGCCCTCGGCGACTCCCTGGCTGGCGACAGTCACGCATGTCTTCAACCACGCCACACATCATCGCGGGCAGGTCACCGCGGCGCTGACGCGCTACGGCTATGCCTGCCCGGAAATCGATCTGATCTACTTCGTGCGCCAGCGCGGCATGGCCGCGGCCGGCTGAACCGAATACGCAATAAGCACTTATGCGCGCAAGCCGCGGCAAGCTGAGCCGGCCCGCAGCGGGCGGCTGCGGGAAAGCCGAAGCCACCCGCCGCCCGCATGCGCATGTACCAGGCGCGTATCAGTTCTTCTGCATATTCACGGCCTTGGCGATCTCGCCCCACTTCTTGGTCTGGTCGACGATGAAGGTCTTGAATTCGGCCGGCTTCATGCCGCCGGGATCGGCGCCCAGGGTGTCGAAGACCTTGACCAGCTTGGGATCCTTCAGCGCCTTCACGGTCGCTTCGTAGATCTTGTCGCGTACGGCCGTGGGCGTACCGGCGGGCACGAGAATGCCGTACCAGGTCTGGAAGTCGTAGCCGGGCACGCCGGAGGCGTCGATGGTCGGCAGGTCGGGGAAGAACTTGGAACGCGTCTTGGTGCTGACCGCCAGGGGATGCACGGTGCCGGCCTTGATCTGCGCCGCGGCCGAGCCGCTGGTCTCGATCGCCATCTGGATCTGGCCGGAGATCAGGTCGGTCATCATCGGCGCGCCGCCCTTGTAGGGCACGTGCACCAGGTCGGTCTTGGTCATGGACTTGAACAATTCGCCGGCCATGTCCTCGGTGCTGCCGATGCCCGCGGAGCCGAAGTTGACCTGGCCCGGATTCTTCTTCGCGTAATCGATGAGCTGCTGCACGGAATTGACCGGCAGCTTCTTGTTGACGATGAGAATATTGGGCACCGAGGCCACCACGGTGATGGGCTCGAAGTCTTTTTCGAAGTTATAGGGCAGGTGCTTGTAGATGGCGGGCGCGATGGTGTGCGCGATGGTCGACATGAAGATCGTGTAGCCGTCGGGCTTGGCGCGCGCGGCATAGCCCGCGCCCAGTGTGCCGCCCGCGCCGGCACGGTTGTCCACGATCACCGACTGGCCGAGCTCGTCGCCCAGCAGTTGCGCCAGGGGACGCGCCACCATGTCGGTGGTGCCGCCGGGGGTGAAGGGCACGACCAGCGTGATGGGCCGCTCGGGCCACGAGGCCGCCGTTGCGCCGGCGCTCAGGGCGCAGGCGGCCAGGGCCACGGCCCCGGTCTTGATGAAAGAAGATTTTTTCATGTTCTCTAGTCCTTTTATTCGGAACAATGTATCTAAAGGCTACGTAAAACGCCTCGCCCGCCATTATCGCAGCCGAGGCGCGGACCGCAAGCGCGCGATCCGTTGACGCCGGATATGGCGCGCCAGGCCTGGAGCCGCTTGCGAGCCCGCCCGCGTAGAGATTGCCGTGCCGTGCCGCTATGCCGTATTGCTCGTACTGTCCGGGGCTTCGCGGCCGGCCTTCTCTGCGCGGGCGACCCGTGTCAGTCGGTCCCCAGGCGCAACTTGCTGGGCAGCCTCTTCTCGAACGAATTCTTCAGCAAGGCTGCGCAGCGGTATACGCCGTGGGCAAACTTGCCGTAGGGCATGGTCAGGAAGAAGGCCATTACAGCCCCCAGGTGCACCGCCAGCAACACGGCCATGGCGCTGGTATCGCGCAAGGCCAGCAGCAGCAGGCCGGTAAGGCTGACCACGAACAGCAGTACGATGAAGCCGCGGTCCATGGGTTTTTGCGCCGCATCGCCCTGCAGCGGGTAGCGATGCAGATTCAGGTACAGCAGGCCCGCGGGGCCCGCCAGCAGCCCCAGGCCGCCCAGCGTGCCCAGGATCACGGGCAGGCTCAGGAAGGGATAGGGCGCCGGCCAGTCCAGCAGGAAATGATAAAGCGTGGCCACGCAGGTGGCGGCAAAGCACAGCATGAAACCGTAGAACGTCAGGTGATGGAAGCGCCGCCGCGCCAGCGTGAACCGGTCGTCCGATTCGTTGCAGCCGTCGCCGTGGCCGCCGTCCAGGTACTTCAGGCTCAGGGCCTGGCCCGACGCCTCGGCCAGGGCCGCGCCCTTGCCCTGCTGCAGGCTGCGCCCGTCTGACACATCGCGCCAGAAACGCCGCACACCCACGCCCAGCGCCAGGATCATGAACAGGAACACCACGCCGAACATCACGGCCAGCAGATTGTGCGGGAAGATCGCATAGAAATTGCCTGCCATGGGTGCATGCCAGAGCGAACCGCTGAGCGCCACCGCCAGCACCAGGAACAAGGCCAGGCCCACGAACAGCGCCAGCGCCAGTGTGGCGCCGGCACGCCGGTACAGCGCCCCCAGCGGCCGCGGCCAGGCATATTCGACATAAGTGTCGAGCCGGACTTTGGCCATGGCCTGCGGCACATTGACCATGAACTCGTGCGGCGGCGCGTATTGACAGGCGTGCAGACAGGCGCCGCAGTTGTGGCACAGATTGGCCAGGTAATTGACGTCGGCCTTGGCGAATTCCAGGCGCCGCGTCATGGCGGGAAAGACCGCGCAGAAGCCTTCGCAATAGCGGCAGGCATTGCATATCTGCATGACGCGCGCGACTTCGGCCTCGTCGGCGGTAAGAGGCAGGGCGGGCTGCCAGTTGGCGGCTTCGCCGCTCAGGGTTTCAAGTGTTTGCATGGATGGATTCCTCGGGCGGATCAGATCCGCCGGGCCGCCCCGGGAAGCCTGCGGCTTTCTTGCGGGACGGCGTAGGTAATTGGCGTGGCGGCCATTTTCAGGCGGCGACGGCGTCGTTCTGCAGCGCGGCCGCAGCCGCTTGCGTGCCGGCAATGCGCCCGAAGGCGGTACCGATAGACATGCCGACCCCGGCCGTATAGCCCTTGCCCAGCACGTTGCCGGCCATTACCTCGCCGGCCGCGAACAGGTTGGCGCTGGGCTCGCCGCCGAAATGCACACGGGCCCGGTCGTCGACCTTGACGCCCAGATACGTGAAGGTGATGCCCGGCCGCAGCGCATAGCCATAGAAGGGCGCCGTGTCCAGGGGACGCGCCCAATGGGTCTTGGCGGGCGTCAGGCCTTCGGTATGGCAATCGTCCTGCACTTCGTGGTCGAAGGTGCCGACCCGACAGGCCTCGTTGTAGGCCTGCACGGTCTGCATGAACTGTTCTTCGGGCAGTTCCAGCTTGCGCGCCAGCTCAGGCAGCGTGTCGGCCGTCACCCCGGGAAACACCGGCGGCATGAAACGCCCGATCGCCTTGGCGTCGATGATGGAATAGGCGATCTGGTCGGGCTGCTGCGCGACCAGGCGGCCCCAGATGGCGTAGCGCTTGGGCCAGAAATCCTCGCCCTCGTCGTAGAAGCGCCGTCCGGTCTTGTTGACCACGACGCCCAGCGACACGCAGTCGATGCGGGTACAGATGCCGCCGTCATACAGCGGCGCGCGGGCGTCGATCGCCACGCAGTGCGACTGGGTCGGGTCGCCGATGGAATCGGCGCCCTTGGCCAGCAGGTCCTTGAGCAGCACGCCCATATTGAAACGCGTGCCGCGTATCAGGAAATTGTCGGCCACCCACTGGCCGTCGACCTGCCCCCAGGCCTCGCGCAGCCATTCGCGGTTGGATTCGAAGCCGCCGCTGGCCACCACACAGGCGCGCGCGGGGATGCGCTCGCCGCCGACGTGCGCCGCCACGAAGCGGTCGCCGTCGAGTTCCAGCGAATCGACCTTGGCGTTGTAGCGTATCTGCACGCCCAGGTCCTCGGCGCTGCGGTAATAGGCATTGACCAGGGCCTTGCCGCCGCCCATGAAGAAGGCATTGGTGCGCGCCACGTGCAGCGTGCCCGACAGCGAAGGCTGGAAGCGCACGCCGTGCTTGCGCATCCAGCCACGGCAATTCGACGAGGCGCGGATCACCAGCCGGGCAAGATGCTCGTTGGTCTGCCCGCCGGTCACTTTCAGCAAGTCCTGCCAGAATTCCTCTTCGGGATAGGCATCAACCAGCACGTCCTGCGGCGCATCGTGCATGCAGCGCAGATTGCGCGTGTGCTGCGAATTGCCGCCGCGCCATTCCTTGGGCGCGGATTCCAGCAGCAGCACGCTCGCCCCCGCCTCGCGCGCCATCAGGGCAGCGCAAAGCGCGGCGTTGCCGCCGCCCACCACCAATACGTCTATCATTGTCCGCCTCCCGGAATTCCAGCCGGATACTTTAGCGCGCCGTGGCGGGCCGCACTAGACAGGCGGGCGCGATGATCCCTTCACGATTCGTGAAGGCTGCCACGCGCCTCCGGTCAAGACGCCGCGGTGCTGGGAGGCAAATGGGCCCCGGCCCAGCTCCCCGCCCGCACCAGCGACCGGGCCGTGTCCAGCAGCACCACGCGCGCGGCGAGCGCGGCCGGCGACAATTCTTCTTCGCTCAGGCTGGCCAGCACATTGTGGCGCTCCACCTGCGCATCGGTGATTTCCACCAGCCGCATCGGCACGCCGCTCAGGCGCGCGACCGCGGCCCCGGGCTGTATGGTGGCCCCGTAGCCCTCGCGCACGGCGTCCATCAGCATGGCCAGCGAGTCGATTTCCATGACGATGTTCGGCGCCAGTTCATGATGCGCGAAGGCTGCATTGAGCGTGGCCCGCAGGCCATGCGGCCCGGTGGGCACGATCAGGGGCATCGCGCCGATCTGCTCGAGGCGCACGCGCTTGCCGCGCGGCGCGCCGCGCAAGCCCGGCGGAAAGATGACGAACAGCCGCTCGCGCAGCAGCGCGATGGTGCTCCAGCGCTGCCCGGCCTCGGTCTGGAACACCACAGCCAGGTCGAGCTGGCGCGAATTGAGCATGGTCACCAGATGACCCGACAGCGTCTCTACCATGTGCAGCCGCACGTCGGGGTAGCGCTCGCGCATGGCCGCCATGAAAGGCACGCCCAGCACCGCGGCGGTGGTCGGGGCCAGCCCGACGCTGACGTGGCCGGACAGGCGCGCCTGCCTGGCGGCCTGGCTGGCATGCTCGACGTGCCGCAGCGCCAGTTGCGCCTGGCGAAAGAACGCCACGCCCGCATCGGTCGGTATCACGCCATTGGCGGTGCGCTGCAGCAGGCGCGTCGCCAGTTCGCCCTCGAGGCGGCTGATCTGCTGGCTCAGCGCCGACGGCACCAGCCCCAGCTCCAGCGCAGCCTTGCCCAGGCTGCCGGCCTGCACGGCACAGACGAAGTAGCGTAATTGGCGTAATTCCACTGTAGCGCCGTCCTCCAGGCTTTTTTTTCGATTTGAATGTCCCTGGCATCCCGGTGCGAAAGCGCAGGCAACCAGAGTCCGAGTGTAGCGCCGCCGCCTGCTGGAACCAGCAAAAATGGTTACGCGTCCCACGACGGGACCGCAGATCCGCGGCCCGCCGAGGCCTCAGTGCGCGGGCCGCGCCGGGCAGTCCGGCTGCGGCGGGATGATGCCCCAGTGCACCACGATCATGGGGCTCTTCTGCGTGGACCAGCGTTGCTGCAGCACGCCCTTGTACGGAGCTTGCTCGTACAGGCGGCGCACCGCAGGCGACGGGCCGCTGCTGTGGTCCGCCGTGCTGTAGGCCACCAGCGCGCCGCAGCGCGTCGGGTCGGAGGACTTCAGCCACGGCGATTCCCGCAGGCTGCCGTCGATGAAGACGTTGGCGCTGGGCCGCACGTGCACCGCGATATTGCCGCCCAGCCAGGTATCGGCCACGACCAGCGTCAGGGGTGCGCCCGGGACATACTGATGCCAGATGTCCTGCATCTGCAGCGAAATCTGCTTGCCCGGGTATGTGGAATCGGTCTTGCGGCCGGTGTAATAGGCCAGCGGCCCGCGGCCGATGGCGTAGCCGACAGCCATCAGCATCTGGATCGCGACGATCACGATGGCCGTCCTGCGCAGCATCGCATGCTCGTCGCCGCGCAGCCACCAGTAGGCGTAAAAGCCGAAAAGCACGAAGAAGGTGCTGGCCCAGGAACTGCCCAGGCGCGTGCCCAGCGCGCCCGAGACCAGCACGGTCAGCACCACCGGACCGATGCCGACGATGAGCAGGAACGAGCGGTCCCAGGCGCTGAGCTCCTGGGCATAGCGCGGCGCTGCCGCGCCTGCGGCCGTCGGCGCGGAGGTCTTGGCGGTCTTGGAAGCGGCCCTGCGGTTCCAGGCGTACAAGGCGATCCAGGCCACCAGCATCGGGCTCAGGCGCCCGAGTTGCGTGGTCAGGAAACCCCAGATATCGGACATCACGCTGAATTGCGGGTCGCCCCCCGGCACTATGGATTCGTCGGCGTAATGCAGCGGTTCGAACGCATGCTGGAACAGCCAATAGACGTGCGGCGCGATCACCAGCAGGAAGGTCAACAGCGCCAGCGGCACGCCCCGCAGCGCAGCCCGGTCGCGCCAGTGGCCCTGGCGCAGGAAGAACAGGAAAAACGCCGCGAACTGGATCAGCGCGCTGTACTTGGTGATGAAGGCCATGCCGCAGGCCGCTCCCAGCCAGAGCCAGTCGGACGCGCGGCCATAGCGCAGGGCCCGGTAATACAGCCACGTCGAGGCCACGATCGACCACATCTGCACCGAGTTGTGGTTGTACATGGTCGCGCGCACCGAGAAATACGCGGTGACCGACACCAACAACATGGCGATCAGCGCACGCCGCGGCGTGGTGAATTCGCAGCCCAGCTTCCAGACGAACCACAAGGCCAAGGCAGAGAACAACTGTCCGGCGAGGAAAGTCAGCCAGATGGGCTTGCCGAAGACCGAGGCCAGGCCGTACATGAACCACGCCGGCACCGGCGGATGCTTGTAATAGCCCCATTCGAAGCTGGAAGCCCAGACCAGCTCTTCCATATTGTCGAGGTCGGGCGACTTGTGGCTGATGCCGCACAGCACGGCCCAAAGCGCCACCATGCCGGCCAGGAACAGCAGCACATAGAAAACCACGGGCCTGCCTGCGGCGGACGCCGCGGGGGTAGGAATAGGATCTGCGGAGAAGGCCATGGGAATCGTGCGACCGGGGGCGAGAAGTAGGCCGGCACATCCGCGGCTGCGGGATTCGTGCTCGGCGCCGCAAGATTTTAGGCGATGGCTCGCTGCGGCGGGCGTTCCGGGCCAGGCTTTTCGCTACCGTGTGGCTGGAATCCAACCAATTATTGCGGCGCCGGCCCGGCTTCGCTCCGGCGCCCATGCACCGCAAAGCGGCGACATGGCCCGCTGATGGTGCAGTGCAAGAAAAAACGGCAGGCGCCCCCGGACTCATCCGCCCCGAACCCTCGCCGACGACATGGCAGTTTTTTTCGGTATCGGGATATTGGCACGAACATTGCTTATGACTGGAGTGTGTGCACGAGCCCACGGGCTCGCCGCGTAAACCCATATCTCCGGACCAGGACCGCAAATGAAAGCCGCCGACAAGACTTCCCGCAAGCACTATGCCGACCATTCTTCCTCTTCTGGCCGTCCCGACCTGACGCCAAGCGGCGCGAGCCGCCGCGCCTGGCTGGGCAGGGCCGCGAAGTCCGCCGCAGGATTGGGGGCCGCCGGCCTGTTGAGCCCGCTGGCCGGCCCCGCCGCCTGGGCCGCAGGCTCCGATGCGCCGGAAAAGACGGAAGTGAAAATAGGCTTCATCCCCTTGACCGACTGCGCCTCGGTCGTCATGGCCGCGGAGCTCGGGCTGGACAAAAAACATGGCGTGAAAATCATACCCAGCAAGGAAGCCTCGTGGGCCTCGGTGCGGGAAAAACTCGTCACCGGCGACCTGGATTTCGCGCATGCGCTGTACGGCATGATCTACGGCATGCATCTGGGCCTGGCCGGTGCGGCGACAAAAATGGCGGTGCTGATGAGCCTGAACCAGAACGGACAGGGCATCACCTTGTCGCGCCAGTTGCATGACACGGCGGGCGTAACCGACGGGGCGAGCCTGAAGAAGGCCATGTCCGCGGCCAAGCGCACATACACATTCGCCCAGACTTTTCCCACGGGCACGCACGCCATGTGGCTCTACTATTGGCTGGCCGCCTACGGCATCGACCCCTTCAAGGACGCGCGCGCCATTACCGTGCCGCCGCCGCAGATGGTAGCCAATATGCGCATCGGCGCCATGGACGGCTTCTGCGTGGGCGAGCCCTGGAATGCCCGCGCCATCGCCGACGGCATAGGCTTCAGCGCCGCGACGACCCAGGACATCTGGCCGGACCATCCCGAAAAAGTGTTGGGCGCGCGCGCCGATTTCGTGCAGAAATATCCGAACACCGCACGCGCCGTCGTCGCCGCCATACTGGAAGCCGGCAGATGGATAGACAGCTCGCCCGACCATATGCGCAAGACGGCGCAGACGATCGCCGCCAAGTCCTATGTGAACACCCAGGCCGGGCTGATACAGGGCCGCATGCTGGGCGAATACAGCAACGGCCTGGGCCGGTCATGGACCGACAGGCACCCCATGCGCTTTTATGGCGGGGGCGCCGTGAATTTCCCATATCTCAGCGACGGCATGTGGTTCCTTACCCAGCACAAGCGTTGGGGCCTGCTGCGCAAGCATCCGGACTACCTGGCCGTGGCCAGCGAAATCAATCACATCGCCCTGTACAAAGAGGCGGCCGCGGCGGCATCCGTGCCTGTGCCCGCAAGCACTATGCGCGCGGCCACCCTGATGGACGGCAAGACCTGGGACGGCGGTAATCCGGCCGCCTATGCCGACAGCTTCGCCATTCACGCCTGAACGAGCACGGCGAGTCGATCGCCGGCATCGCGATCGACTCGCCGGTTTTCGGTTTTCGGGCCAAGTATCGCCCCCCACGCACACAGATAGAGCAGCTCGCCATGAATCCTTTTCTCGCAAAATTCGTTTCCTCGCCGTCCTTGTCCCCGCCCGCAGCCGCCGGCAGCGTAGATCCCACGCCGGCCATCGCCGCCGCCCAGTGGCGCCGGCGCGCTGCGCAATGGCTGAACCAGTGCGCGGCGACGCTCTGCGGCTTCGGCTTGCTGCTGGCCGCCTGGCAGCTCGTGTCGATGAACATCGCCGGCATACCGGGCCCCGCCCCCACCTTCCGCTCGGCCGCCGTCCTGTTCGCCGATCCGTTCTACGACAAGGGCCCCAACGACATGGGCATAGGCTGGAACATCCTGGCCTCGCTCGGCCGGGTCGCTGCCGGCTTTGCGCTGGCGGCGGCGGTCGGTATACCCGCCGGCTTCCTGATCGGCCGCTTCAAGCCCCTGGACGCCATCTGCGCGCCGGTCATCAGCCTGCTGCGCCCGGTGTCGCCGCTGGCATGGCTGCCGCTGGGCCTGTTGCTGTTCAAGGCCGCCAACCCTGCCGCCATCTGGGCCATTTTCATCTGCTCCATCTGGCCCCTGATCATCAACACGGCGGACGGCGTGCGCCGCGTGCCGCAAGATTATATGAACGTGGCCCGGGTGCTGAACCTGCCCGAAAGCACGGTGTTCGCCCGCATACTGCTGCCCGCCGCGCTGCCGCACATGCTCACCGGCGTACGGCTGTCGATCGGCACCGCTTGGCTGGTCATCGTGGCCGCCGAGATGCTTACCGGCGGCACCGGCATCGGCTTCTGGCTATGGGACGAGTGGAACAACCTGAACGTCCAGCACATCCTGGTGGCGATCTTCGTGATCGGGGCGGTCGGCCTCGCGCTGGACGCGGCCCTGGGGGCGCTGGCCCGGCATCTCGACTACAAGGGAGAATGAAACATGAAGAACTTCGTCAGCCTGGAACGGGTCGGCCAAAGCTACGGCAGCGGCCGCAATGCTTTCGTGGCGCTGCGCGACATCGACCTGTCGATCGCGCAAGGGGAATTCGTCACGCTGATCGGGCATTCGGGCTGCGGCAAATCCACGCTGCTGAACCTGATCGCCGGGCTCGTGCCGGCCACCGAAGGCGTGCTGCTGTGCGCCGGCCGGGAAATCCGCGGCCCCGGTCCCGATCGCGCCGTGGTGTTCCAGAACCACTGCCTGCTGCCGTGGCTGACGTGCCTGGAAAACGTGCACCTGGCGGTGAAGCGGGTGTTCGGCGCCGCCGAGGACGCGCGCCGACTGCAGGAACGCAGCGTGGCGGCGCTGCGCCTGGTCGGCATGGACCATGCCGCCCGCAAGTACCCGCGCGAAATTTCCGGCGGCATGAAGCAGCGCGTGGGCATCGCCCGCGCGCTGGCGATGGAGCCCAAGGTATTGCTGATGGACGAACCCTTCGGCGCACTCGATTCGCTGACGCGGGCGCACCTGCAGGATGCGCTACAGGAAATCGTGGCGGCCACGGGCACCACCACCATCATGGTCACCCACGACATCGACGAGGCGGTGCTGCTGTCGGACCGCATCGTCATGCTCGGCAAGGGGCCGGCGGCCACCATCGCCCGCATCCTGCCCACGGGCCTGGCGCGGCCGCGCCGGCGCAACGACCTGGCCTACGACGCCCGGTACCTGGAGTGCCGCGCCGAGGTCATGGATTTCCTGCACGGCTGCCAAGAAGAGCTCCAGCCGGCGGTCGCCTGAATCTTGCGGCCGGCCCGGCCGGCCGCGCAACAGGATCCGTCCGCATGCCCGCGCGCTGCGCCATGCATGGCCCGGGCCGCCGATGCCGCACAGCCGCTGTCGGCATGCGCACGCTGCCGACACCGCAGATGCCGCAGATGCCATGGACACGTGGACACGCGGGCGCAAGGGGTTTGCAGGACACGCCCGGTGCCCGGGATTATGATGCAGGAAGAATCACAAAGCCCCACGCACATCACCCGGAAGATTCTGCCATGGCCCAAACCTTAGTCCTGTACGTCGACATCGATTATTCCAGCCCCTATGCATTGTCGGCATACGCGGCGCTGGAAGCAAAAGGCCTGTCCTACACCCTCGAGGCCCTGGACCTGCGCGCCAGGCAGAACACGACTCCGCAGTTCGGCCGCGTTTCCCTGACGTCCAGGGTGCCCACGCTGGTGGACGACGAATTCTCGCTGTCCGAATCGTCGGCGATCGCCGAATACCTGGAAGACGTCTACGGCGCGCCGCAGTACCCGCGCGTGCTGCCGGCGCAGCCGCGCCCCAGGGCCCGGGCGCGGCAGATCCAGGCCTGGCTGCGCAGCGACCTGGCGGCTTTGCGCGCCGAACGCCCCACGACGGTCATCTACGCCAACAAGAATCCGCAGCCCTTGTCGGCCTCCGCCCGCGCGGCGGCCGACAAGCTGCTGGCCGCAGCCGAAAGCCTGATAGACGAACGGGGCGGCCCGCTGTTCGGCGAGTGGTGCGTCGCCGACGTCGACCTGGCCGTCATGCTCGCCCGCCTGAGCGCCAACGGCGACACCGTTCCGGTCCAAATATTGAAATACGTCGAAACACAATTCCAGCATCCCGCCGTGCAAAGCTGGTGGGCGCGCGCAAAGCAAGCAATGGCGTAATTCCCGGGCGTGCGCGGGCCGTTCCGGGGCACTGGCGCCGAGGCTCGCGGCATTTCACAATAATGACAACAGGCATACAATGTAGTAACGGACAAAGCGCGGGTAAAACACGAACCTCGCAACCACGGGATCTCTGGATATGCGTGAATCCATCATTGCCACGCCACACTGGAACCTAGACCATGTCCCCTACGACACCATAGACCGTGCGCAGGCGCGGGCTCAGCCGGACATGCTGTATCTGGTGGCGGCCGCATCTTTCGTCGAAATCGCCTCGGACCTCTACACCGACAATCTCGTAAGCCACTTCGAGAACAACGCTGAGATCGTCGGCTGGCTGCGCGAAAAATGGCAGACCGAAGAAGTGCGCCACGGCAAAAGGCTGCGCGACTACGTGCGCCACGTCTGGCCGGAATTCGACTGGGATACCGCCTACGCGGCGTTCTACGCCGACTACGGCCCGCGCTGCACGGTCGAAGCGCTCGAACCCCAGCAAAGCCTCGAAATGGTGGCGCGCTGCGTCGTCGAAACCGGCACGGCCACCTTCTACCAGGCCCTCGCGGCGCACGCCACCGAACCGGTGCTGTCGGGCATTGCCGCGCGCATCCGTTCCGACGAAATCAATCACTACAAGCACTTCTACGGCTACTTCCGCATGTACGACGCCAGCCAGCCGCCGGGCCGGCTGCGCGTGCTGGGCGCGCTCAAGCGGCGCGTCCTGGAAGTGCGCAACGACGACGTCGAATGCGCGCTGTGGCATGCCTACGCCACCAGCCTCGGGCCGGCGGCCGACAAGACCGAATTCCGCGCCTTGCGCGAGCGCATCACGCGCCGGGTTCGGCGCCACTACCCGGTCACCATGGCCGCCAAGATGCTGCTCAAGCCCCTGAGCCTGCCCGCCCCGATCGCCCACCTGATACAAGGGCCGATGGCCCGGCTGGCCGGCTGGCTCATATGCTGAGCGCAGGCCGCCTCAAACGGCATCGCCCGGCTCTCGCGGCCCAGGGCCCTACGTCCCCGTGCAGCATCCGGGCGGCGCGGGCATGAAGGCGGAAACCAGCGTCCTCATACATCTCCTGCACGGCTCGGCCGCGGCTGCGCTCGCCACTCAGTCGGCGCAGCTGCCGGGCTATCCGCATGCGTCGATACTGCCCTTCGTCCCGGACGAGCGCCATTGCCCCATACTGCTCGTCAGCCGCCTCGCGGAACACACCCGCAACCTGCGGGCCGATCCGCGCGCCAGCCTGCTGGTGACCCCGCCCGGCAGCCACAACGTCCTGGAAGAACCGCGCCTGACGCTGATAGGCGACGCGACGCCGCTGGACATCGCGCCCGCAATGCTGGCCCGCTACCTGCGCTACCAGCCCGATGCGCGGCAATACCTGGAACTCGGCGACTTCGCCTTTTTCCGGCTGCAGCCCAAGCGCGCGCGCTATATCGGCGGCTTCGCCCGCATGGGCTGGATCGACGAAACCCAGTGGGGGGAAGCCGCCGCGCTCGACCCCGCCGACGAACAGGCATGCTGCGACGAACTGGCCGCGGCACTGCCCGCGGACATACGCCTGCTCGGCCTGGACTGCTACGGCGCCGACCTCGAACAAGGCGGACGGCGCCAGCGCCAGCCCTTTCCCAACGCCCCCATCGCGGCGCCGGACCTCCGCGCCACTGCGGCGCAAGTGCTCAAGTTACTGACCTGATGGGGCCGCGTTTCGCCCCTGGCGGCCCGACGCCTCGCATGACCGTGCGCGCCTGTGCGGCGCTGGCCCTCGCCCTGGCGCTGGCCGGCTGTGCAGGACCGCCCCCCAAGAACGGCCGGACGCCCCAGGACGAAGGCATGTCCTTCGACCAGTTCGCGCAGACCGATTTCAATCGCACGGTCACCATCGCCATGCGCGACAACCTCGCCAGCCTGGGCGTGCTGCTCGAGAAACTCTACCGCCGCAATCCTTCCGAATGGCGCAAGACCGGCGCGCCCGACCTCGCCACCGCCATCGCCCAAGGCCGCAAGGCCCTGTCCACCGGCCAGCCGCCGCCCGACCTGAAGGGCTTGAGCGATATCCAGATTCTGTCGGTGGCGCTGGATCCGTCCTACCAGGGCGACCGCGTGCGCGCCTTCATACTCGGCCTGGCCAATATGATCATCCAGGCTCACAATGGCAAGACGCGCTTCTACGCCACCGACATCCTGAATGCGCAGCGCATCTACAACGCCGCCCGCAACGTGGAAATCGCCGCGTGGCTGCTGGCCAACCGCCGCGATGGCGCCGGCCGCCCGCTGCTGCTGTCCAACGAGCTGACGGGAGACGTACACAACCTGAGCTTCGAGCGCCAATTCGGCGAACTCATAGGCCGCCTCGACCTGATCGCCAATCTGCTCGACGAAAACCTGCGGCGCGTGGGCATCAACTACGTCCAGGGGCTGCTGTTCTTCAATTTCCTGCCGGTACGGTAAGCGCCGCGCGGCGCACCTCCGGCAAGAGGAGGGCCACATGCCTGCTCCACATCCACACCGGGGCCGCGCCGGAAACGCGGCGGCTTCCACGAATGCGGTGCGGATCACCCACCGCCAACGCATCGTCGACGAATCCACCGGCATCACCAAGATCGAACTGGTCGAGTATTACCAGCAGGTCGCCGGCCTGATGCTCGAACACCTGAAAGGCAGGCCGGTATCCCTGGTGCGCGCCCCCGCAGGCCTGGCCGGGGAAATCTTTTTCCAGAAGCACATGGGGACGCCGCCCATACCCGGCGTGCGATCGCTGCCCCAGCAACTGGACAAGGAACACCCGCCGCTGATGGAGATCGCCACGGCCCGCGGCCTGGCGGGCGCGGCGCAGATGGGCGCCATAGAGTTCCATACCTGGAACGCCAGGCGCGACCGTATCGGCCGCCCCGACAGGATGGTCTTCGACTTGGACCCCGGCGAAGGCGTGGCCTGGTCCGCCGTGCCGCAGGCCGCCCTGGCCGTGCGCGCATTCCTGGGCGAACTCGGGCTGGCATGCTTTGCCAAGACCAGCGGCGGCAAGGGACTGCACGTGGTCGTGCCGCTGCAGCGCCGCTACGGCTGGGACACCGTCAAGGATTTCTCGCACGCCATCGTGCAGCGCATGGCCGACGATGCGCCGCGCCGGTTCTCCGCGCATAGCGGCCCCGACAAGCGCGTAGGACGCATCTACATCGACTACCTGCGCAACGGCTTCGGCGCCACCACCGTGGCCGCGTGGTCAGTGCGCGCCCGCCCGGGCATGGGCGTGTCCGTGCCGCTTTCCTGGGACGAAGTGGAAAAGCTCGAGAGCCCCACGCAATGGCATCTGCGCAATATCGGCGAACGCCTGCGCTGCGGCAACGCCCCCTGGAAACAATATGGCGCCTCGGCCCAGGCCCTGGCACAAGCGATGAAGAAGCTAGGATTCGCGGCTGCCGGCTGCAAGCCTTGAGTGGCCTTACGCTATCGAGTCCAGCGCCTTGGCCAGCGTCGCCACGGTGCGGTCGACATTCTTCAACTTGTCCAGGCCGAACAGGCCCAGGCGGAAGGTCTTGAAATCGGCCGGCTCGTCGCATTGCAGCGGCACGCCGGCGGCGGCCTGCAGGCCGGCCTGCGCGAGCTTCTTGGCCGAATGTATGCCGTCGTCGTCGGTATAACTGACCACCACGCCCGGCGCCTCGAAGCCCTTGGCCGCCACGCTCGGAAACCCTTTCTCGGCCAGCAGCGCGCGCACCCGGTCGCCGAGTTCCTGCTGGCGTGCACGCGCCGTATCGAAACCCAGGGCCTGCGTTTCCGCCATGACATTGCGCAGCTTCGTCAGCGCATCCGTAGGCATGGTGGCGTGATAGGCATGGCCGCCCTTCTCGTAGGCTTCCATGATCTGCAGCCACTTGCGCAGGTCGCAGGCGAAGCTGGTGCTGGTGGTGGCATCGATGCGCTCGCGCGCCGTAGCGCCCAGCATCACCAGCGCGCAGCAGGCCGGGCCGCTCCAGCCTTTTTGCGGCGCGCTGATCAGCACATCCACGCCGATCGCCTGCATGTCCACCCAGATCGCGCCCGAAGCGATGCAGTCCAGCACGAACATGCCGCCATGCGCGTGCACGGCTTGCGCCACCTTGCGCATATAGTCTTCGGGCAGGATGATGCCCGAGGCCGTTTCCACGTGCGGGGCAAACACCAGGTCGGGCTTCTCGGCCTTGATCGCCGCCACCACTTCGTCGATGGGCGGCGGCGCGAACGCCGCCTGCTTGCCCTGCGCCACCGGCCGCGCCTTGAGCACGGTCGAGTGCGACGGGATGGACCCCATGTCGAAGATCTGGCTCCAGCGATAACTGAACCAGCCGTTGCGGATCACCAGGCAGCGCTTGCCGGTGGCGAACTGGCGCGCCACGGCCTCCATGCCGAAGGTGCCGCTGCCCGGCACGATGATCGCCGAGTGCGCGTTGTAGACCTGTTTCAAGGTCCTGGAAATGTCTTTCATCACATCCTGGAAGACATTCGACATATGATTGATGGCCCGGTCGGTGTAGACCACCGAATATTCCAGCAACCCCTCAGGGTCGACATCAGGCAGCAAGCTGGGCACGTTCGTCTCCTGTAGGAAAATATGAAACCGGCGCGTCGGACGCGCGCCGATGCCGGCGGCGGGCAGCAAGGGCGCGGCCCCGGCCGTAGCGTTCAAATTACCACATTCCGCGCGCGGCGCTCCCAACCCTAAATTTTTTAACGGATCGAATGTAATTTTATTTTTCGTCGAGCCTTTTCGAATCCATACAATGAACGCAGTCCCAGTGTTCAGCACAATCGAGGAGGCAAGCCATGAGAAAAATAATGTTCGCGATATCCCTGGCCCTGGCGATGATCCAGCCGGCGCTCGTGCATGGCCAGACGAAGGCGTGGCCGGACCAGCCCATACATCTCATCGTGCCTTCGGGCGCCGGCGGGATTACGGACTCGCTGGCCCGCATTCTGATCCAGAAATTAAGCCCGATCCTGGGGCAGTCCATCATCGTCGACAACCGTCCCGGAGCCAGCGGCGTCATCGGCTCCAGCTACGTGGCCCGAGCCAAGCCCAACGGCTATACGCTGCTGATGGCCTTCCCTTCCCACGTCGTCAATCCCAGCACCGTCAAGAACCTGCCCTACGACACCGCCAAGGATTTCGCTCCCATCACCAAGGTCGGGTCCGTCGCCGAAATCCTGCTGACCAATAGAAACAGCCCGATAAACAGCGTGGCCGACCTGATCAAGGAGGCCAAAGAACACCCGGGCAAGCTCAACTATGGTTCCGTAGGGGTGGGCAGTCTCGGAGACCTGTGCATGCTCCTGTTCCAGTCCCAGGCCAAAATCAAAATGACCCACGTGGCGTACAAGGGAGAGCCCGAGATACTTTCCGCGCTGATCCGCGGCGATATACAAGCGGCATTCGTATCCCCCATCGCCGCCATGGCCATGGTCAAGGCCGGCAAGATCAAGGCCCTGGCCATTTCCGACAAACAAGGTTCGGCCATACTGCCCAAAGTGCCGCCCGTCGCAAAAGCGGGCCTGGCCGGGTTCGACGTCACGGGCTGGAACGCGATCTTCGCGCCGGCCGGCACCCCAAAACCCATCGTCGACAAGCTCAATGCGGCAATCAACAAAGCGCTTGCCGACCCGGACCTCGTAAAGAAATTCCTTTCGCAGGGCGTGAATCCGATAGGCTGCCCGCCCGAAACGCTGCAACTGGCGGTCGAACACGACATCGCATCCATAGGCAGTGCGCTGAAAGCGGCAGGAGTCCAACCGAAATAGCCCCATCGAGGCCCAGGCTTTAATCTCTATCCACCGTGAGGATTGCAATGCCATATCTAGAGCTGTCGGACGATTTCAAACCCTATTACGAGATCCACGACTACACAAATCCTTGGGAAGAACCGGAAACCGTTCTCTTCGTGCACGGCTTCACCGAGAACTCCACCTGCTGGAGAGGCTGGGTGCCGCATCTCGCAAGAAAATACCGCCTGATCATGTTCGACCTGCGGGGCTTCGGCAGGACAGCCCCCGTCGACGAAACCTTCAAATTCTCCACGGAACTGTTCGTCGACGACCTGGTACGAGTCATCAATCACCTGGCGCAGGGCCCGGTGCATGTCGTGGCGGCAAAAAGCGGGTGCATCAGCGCCATGCGCCTGGCCGCGACCCGGCCCGATCTCGTGAAATCGCTGATCCTGGCCTGCCCGCCGCTGGTCGCCCCCGGCAGCAGCGAGTGGCTGCCTCACATGGAAGAACACGGCATCCGGAGCTGGGCGCGGAAAACCATGCCGGCCAGGCTCGGCTACGATACGCCGCCGCGATGCACGGACTGGTGGGTCGACATGATGGGGGCTACTTCGCTGTCGACGGCGAAAGCCTACCTGAAATGGGTGGGCACCACGGAATCGCGCCTCGACCTGAAGAATATAAGCAGACCGATCCTGGCCATCATGACCAAGCCCTCCAAGAGAACCCACGCGGGCGGCGGCGGCCAGCTGAACCCCGACGCCATACGCGAGGGCGCGCCGCACGCCGAAATCGTCGTATTCGACATGGACTGCTACCACGCGTCCGGCGCCGACCCCGATGGCTGCGCGCTGGCCACCCTGGAATTCCTGGACAAGCAGGACTGACGGGCAGCCGGTTGCCGCAAGATCGGCTCGGCCGCATGCCGCACACGCCGCTGCGAGACGGGCGCGCGCAGGCACACAGGCCGGGCCGCCGAAACTTGATCGACTCGAGATGGTATGAGAAAGGCTCTAGACAGTTGCCTGTGCCTGAATGATTTCGAACGCCACGCACGACGCCTGCTGCCGGAGCCGATATTCGGCTATATCTCCGCCGCGGCGGAAGACCGCGCCGCGTTCGACAATAACGTCAATGCCTTCAAAAGCTGCGCGTTCATACACAGGGTGCTCGTGGACGTATCGCACAGGGACTGCGGGATAGCGCTTTTCGATCAGGAATACGCCCAGCCTTTCGGCATCGCGCCCGTGGGGCTCAGCGCCTTGTTCACGTACCGGGGAGACCTCGCGCTGTCGAATGCGGCATCCAGCCGGCGGATCCCGATGATAATGAGCGGGTCCTCGCTGATCCCGCTCGAAGAAGTCGCGCAGCGCAATCCGCAGGCCTGGTTCCAGGCCTACCTGCCCGGCGACGCGGATCAGATCGACGCGCTGATGCGCCGAGTGATTCGAGCGGGTTTCAAGACCCTGGTCATTACCGTCGATACCCCGGTCCATCCCAACAAGGAACACTACATTCGCAGCGGATTTTCCACGCCGCTGCGCTTCACCCCACGCTTGTTCTGGCAAGGCGTTTCCCACCCCAGATGGCTGGCGGGAACGTTTCTCAAGACAGTCGCCAAGCACGGCATCCCGCATTTCGAAAACAACTACGCAAGCCGGGGCGCCCCTATCGTATCCAGGCACATCGAACGGGATTTCTCGGACCGGGGCCATCTGAACTGGGAACACGTCAAGCTCATCCGCAGGCTGTGGAAACACCCGCTGGTGATCAAGGGAATCCTGAGCCCTCAAGACGCATCCATGGCGGCCGAACTGGGTGCCGACGGCATCATTCTCTCCAACCACGGCGGGCGTCAGTTGGACGGGGCCGTGTCCCCGTTCGAAATGCTCCCTCTCGTCGTCGAACGCTGTCCCCGCACTCCCATCATGCTCGACGGCGGCATCCGGCGCGGCTCGGATGTCCTCAAATGCCTGGCGCTCGGCGCCAGATGCGTATTCGTCGGCAGGCCGTTCGCGTATGCCGCCGGGGTCGCCGGCCAGCGTGGCATAGAGAAAGCCATCGATTTACTGTCCGCCGAGATCGACCGCAACATGGCCATGCTGGGCCTGACCCGGCTCGGCGACCTGCGCGCCGATGGCCAACGCTTCCTGCGCGGGCCGGACGCAACGCGCGCGCTCAGGGCCGCCTGAGCAATCCCGGCGCATTGCCCGCGAGACAGGCCTCACGCAAGAGCCGGAGCCCTGGGAAACAGCATCCTGCCGTTTTCTATGATCGTGCGGACGATCCTGGAATGCGGAGAATGCACATACCAGAAGACGCCCATGTTTCTGGCCAGTGTGCTGTGGGGCAATGGCAGTCGTGCGACGTCCAGGCTATTCACCCAGTCCGGCGCCCAGTCCGGGATCAGCGATACGCCCACGCCATCCCTGACCAGATAGGCAATCGTCATCAGCGTGTCGATCTCCAGGCGCTCATTGGGAAATATCCGATGCTTGCGCAAATATAGTTCCGCAATATGCCCGCCGCGCAGGGATCGATCGAAGCGCAGGAAGGGTTGCTCATGCAGCAGTTCGTGGGGATCGGCCGCCCGCATCCCGCACGGCGCGATGACAATCAGCGGCTCGTCCTTGATGGGTTCCCATTCGAATCCCTTGGGTGCGGGGTACAGCGGCTGGACCATGATGGCCGCATCGATGCTGCGCGCGACGGCCCTTTGGTAGAGATAGCTGGACGAACCGGACTCGACAAAGATCTTCATCCTCGGATGAAGCGCATAGACGGCCTTGAGCAGCATAGGCGTGAGTTGCGCCAGGGTCGAGGTCGCAACCCCCAGCCTGAGTTCGCCCAAGGGCTCGTCATTATTGGCGATGGCGCGAATATCCCGTGTCTCGTTGATGATCAGGCGCGCGCGCTCGATGATCTTCATGCCCGCTTCCGTGGGCTCGACGCTGCGCCCTGCGCGGACAACCAGCGTGGCGCCTATGTCTTCCTCGAGCGTCTTGACCCGCGCCGCCACGGCAGCAGGAGTGAGATTCAGCCTCCTGGCCGCCTCGGCAAACGAGCCGTGCTCTATGACAGCGATGAAGCTGTGCAGGTATTTGGTTTCCATGCTCCCGCCGGGCTCCTCGAACTAGCGTATCGCCCCCCCCGCGATTTGATCAGGCTTATGATTATGGTAAGGGTCCGGGCGTAGGTAAACGAAATCGTATCAGGATACACCTGCTCTCAAATAGCCGACACGCCTCGTGCGGCGGCCCGGGCTTCCGGCCCGGCCGAACCCCAGTCATCGCAGACGACAAGCAGCGCTTCTTTGCATGGGCGCGTTGATCGCCGGCCGTCATGCCGGCCCGAATTTCACTCCCATGCCCACCCGGCGCGGCCTTCGGGTAGTTCGGCCCGAGTCAGCCCGCCAAGGTGGCAGCATCGATCACAAACCGATACTTGACGTCCCCTTTGAGCATGCGCTCATAGGCGTCATTGATCTGATCGATCCGGATCAGCTCGATGTCCGCCGCAATGCCGTGCGCGGCGCAAAAATCCAACATCTCCTGCGTCTCGGGAATCCCGCCGATCATGGAGCCGGCAATGCTGCGGCGCTTGCCGATCAGGTTCATGACTTGCGGCGACGGATGCGGCGATGCCGGCGCCCCCACCAGCGTCATGGCGCCGTCCCGCTTGAGCAGCACCACGAAGGCATCGAGGTCGTGTGGTGCCGCTACAGTGTTGAGAATGAAGTCCAGGCTCTTGGCATGAGCGGCCATTTCGCCGGCATTGCGCGAGACAACGACCTCGTCGGCCCCCAGAGCCCGGGCGTCCTCGCGCTTGGATTCGGACGTAGTGAAGGCCACCACATGCGCGCCCATGGCGTGCGCCAGCTTGATACCCATGTGGCCGAGGCCGCCGATACCCACCACGCCCACCTTTTGCCCCGGCCCCACTTTCCAGTGACGCAGCGGCGAATAGGTGGTGATGCCGGCGCACAACAGCGGCGCCACAGCGGCCAATTGGGCTTCGGGATGGCGTATGCGCAGCACATAACGCTCGTGCACGACAATCTGCTGCGAGTAACCGCCCAGCGTGTGGCCCGGCGCATCCGGCGTGGGAGAGTTGTAAGTGCCGACCATGTGATCACAGTAGTTCTCCAGGCCGTCGTCACAGTCGTCGCAGTGCTGGCAGCTATCGACGATGCAGCCCACGCCCACCAGATCGCCGACTTGGTGATTGTCCACATGCGCGCCCACTGCCGTCACGCGGCCGACGATTTCGTGTCCCGGCACGCAAGGATACAGTGTGCCCGCCCATTCGGAACGCACTTGGTGGATGTCCGAGTGGCAGACACCGCAATAAGCGATGGCAATCTGCACATCGTGCTCTCCCGGGATCCGCCGGGTGATGCCCATAGGTTCCAGAGGCCGGGTGCTTGCGTGGGCGCCATAGGCTTTGATAGTCATGGTGAATCTCCTTGCAGTAAGTATTAAGGCTTGCGCCGCTCCCGGGCGTGATGCCGGGAAGATCGGGGGCCGCGGAAGCATTTGGCAGCGAAGACCGCGGCGAATCAACGGGAGGAACGCCCCGCCCGGCCATCGACGTCTTTCGCAACGAAAATGCCGGGCAACTCAAAAGAGCTCAGCCGTTTGCGCCCATATTGACCGGCGCCCCCGCGAGATATTCCTCATCGGTCACTTTCTCCATCCATTCGACATTCTTTCCGTCGAGAGCCTCCTGGACTGCTATATGGGTCATGGCCGTGGTCGGGGTCGCGCCATGCCAGTGCCGATGGCCGGGCGGGCACCAGATGACATCGCCCGCGCGGATTTCGACGATGGCTTCGCCCTCGCACTGTGTCCAGCCGCAGCCCGCGGTGACGATCAGCGTCTGGCCCAGCGGATGGCTGTGCCAGGCCGAGCGCGCGCCCGGCTCGAAAGTAACGCTGGCGCACGAAACCCGCGCCGGCGCAGGCGGATTGTTCAGCGGGTCGATGCGTACGCTTCCGGTGAACCATTCGGCGGGGCCTTTGATGGATGCTTGGGATCCAGCTCGTTTGAGTTCCATGGAATGCTCCTTTCAATACTGTCTGTTTGCTCGATACTGCTTACCCGAAATTCTATGAACCCCTCGATTAGATGAGAAGGCAGTAAGATCGATATACGATGGTGCAAAATTTTCAACAATGGGCAAAGAAAACCTCAATGACCTGAGAGCCTTCGTGACGGTCGCCCGCGAACGCAGCTTCACGCGCGCCGCGGCGCAGCTAGGTCTGTCGCGGTCCGCATTGAGCCACGCCATGGCCGGCCTCGAAGCCCGCCTGGGCGTGCGGCTGTTCACACGCACCACACGCAGCGTATCCACTACCGAAGCCGGCGCACGCCTGCTGGACGCCGTGGCGCCGCGGCTCGACGAAATCGAACTGGAACTGGACTCGCTAAGCGCCATGCGCGACAAGCCGGCCGGCACCGTGCGCATCACGGCGCACGATCACGCCATCGCCACCATACTCTGGCCCCGGCTGCTGCCGCTGTTGCGCCAGTACCCCGACATCCGGATCGAGTTCAGCGTGGACTACGCCCTCACCGACATCGCCGCGCACCGCTACGACGCGGGCGTGCGCAACGGAAACAGCGTCGACAAGGACATGATCGCCGTGCGCATCGCACCCGACCTGCGCATGGCAGTAGTGGCGTCGCCCGGCTATCTGGCGGGCAAGCCGCTACCCGCGACCCCGCATGACCTGACCGATCACCGCTGCATCAATCTTCGGCTGCCGACCCACGGCGGCCTGTATGTCTGGGAATTCGAAAAACACGGACAAACAGTCGATGTGCGCGTCACCGGCCAGACTGTCTTCAACAACACCCTGCTCATGCTCCAGGCTGCGCTGGACGGCATGGGGTTTGCTTATATGCCGCTCGACCTCGCACAGCCGCTCATCGAGCAAGGCCGGCTCGTGCCGGCGCTGCAAGACTGGTGGCCGCTGTTTCCCGGCTACCACCTGTATTACGCCAACCGCCGCCAGCTTGCCCCGGCCTTGCGGCTCGTGATCGACGCACTGCGCTGGCGCGAGGGGTGAGAGCGGCGGAGTGACCGGCAAAGGCCGGCCATGAAACATGCTTTCCTCCAAGACGGCGCGCCTGGGCCGAGCACCCGAACTCCGCCGCCCCCTGCGCCGGCGGACATCCCTCTTTGCCATGGCAGGCCTCCCTACTAGAATAAAAAGTCATCTCCTGCAAAAGAGCAGATCCATGCCGGACAAGCTTACCCATAAAAACGAACCCATCCTGACATTCGGCACATCGCAAGAACTCGAAGCGCATATGTCGAATGCCTCCGGCGCAACAAAAGGCTTCTGGCTCAGGCTCGCGAAAGCCGGGGCTCCCACGGCCACCATAGGCAAAGAGGATGCGATCGAGGCCGCGCTTTGTTGCGGCTGGATCGACGGGCAGCTCGCCAAGTTCGACGAATACTATTTTCTCGTCCGCATGACGCCTCGCCGACAGGCAAGCCGGTGGTCGGCGAAAAACCGCGACACCGCAAACCGGCTCGCGCGGGAAGGCCGCCTGCGGCCGGCCGGGCTCGCCGAGATCGAAGAGGCCAAAGCCGACGGACGTTGGGACGCGGCCTACGCCTCCCAGGCAAACGCAGAAATCCCGCAGGACCTGGCGGCCGCGCTTGCCTCGAACAAAACCGCGAGAAGCTTCTTCGAGGCCCTGGATCGCGCCAACCGCTACGCCGTCATCTACAGGGTGAACGAGGCCAAGCGAGCCGAAACGCGCGCCAGGCGTATCGTGAATTTCGTAGAAATGCTGGCCCGCGGCGAGACCATACATCCTTCAAGGGCGCCCAGGACATCAACGACTGTGCGCCGATCCGGCACAATCAAGAAATCGGGCCTGGGCGCCGAAAAGCCTTGATGGACATAGAACTCATTCTGCGGCCCGGTACGCAAAAAAATCGAGCTGCCCTGACAATGGCTTGATAGCGCTGCCTGTTCCGGACGATAAGCAGGCAGCTCAGAGTTCTCCTGTTTCTATAAGAACATGAGCCGCAAATGCGGCCCATGTTTGGCTACCCGGATCATGTGAAAAGATCCGGATTTTCAGGAGATCCGACAAAACTCAAACGTCGATATTCCCCGCCATCAGCGCGTGCGTTTCTATGAACGCGCGGCGCGGTTCGACGTTGTCGCCCATCAAGGTGGTGAAGACCTCGTCGGCGGCGATGGCGTCTTCGATCTGCACGCGCAGCAGGCGGCGCACCTTGGGGTCCATGGTGGTTTCCCAGAGCTGCTCGGGATTCATTTCGCCCAGGCCTTTGTAGCGCTGCTTGGTGATGCTGCGCTCGGCCTCGCCGCGCAGCCATTGCATGACTTCGCGGAAATCGGCCACCTGTTTTTCCTTGCGCTTGTCGCCTTCGCCGCGCGCCACCACGGCGCCGGGGCCCATGAAGCCATGGAAGGTCTTGGCCGAGCGCGACAGCACGGCGTAGTCGGCGCCGCGCACGAAGGCCTGGTCGAAGACGCTGACGCGCACATTGCCGTAGTGCATGCGGCTGACCACCACGCGATACGCATCGGCCTGCTCGTCGTACTCGGCCTTGACTTCGACCTCGTGCGGCGCGGCTTCGTCGTACAGCACGTCATGCAGGCGGCGGGCGGACTGTTCGGCCAGCTCGCCGGTGTCGAGGTTGAGCTCGACGCCCTCGGCCATGGCCGACAGCGACTCGGTGTCGAGCAGGCGCGACAGGCGCGCAATGACGGAATCGGCCAGGATGTACTGGCGCGCGAGTTCGGCCAGGGGATCGCCGGAAATGGGCGTGGCGTTCTCGCGCGGAACCAGCACGGCGTCCTTGAGCGCCAGTTGCAGCATGAACTGGGCCTCTTCCTGGTCGTCCTTGAGATAGCGTTCTTCGCGACCGACCTTGACCTTGTACAGCGGCGGCTGGGCGATGTATATGTAGCCACGCTGCACCAGCTCGGGCATCTGGCGGTACAGCAGCGTCAAGAGCAGCGTGCGGATGTGCGCGCCGTCGACGTCGGCATCGGTCATGATGATGATGCGGTGGTAGCGCAGCTTGTCGACGTTGAAATCGGGGCCGATGCTGGTGCCCAGCGCGGTGATCAGGGTGGTGATCTGTTCGCTGGACAGCAGCTTGTCGAAGCGCGCCTTTTCGACGTTGAGCACCTTGCCGCGCAGCGGCAGGATGGCCTGGAACTTGCGGTCGCGGCCTTGCTTGGCCGAACCGCCGGCCGAGTCGCCCTCGACGATGTACAGCTCGCACAGCGCGGGGTCTTTTTCCTGGCAGTCGGCCAGCTTGCCGGGCAGGCCCGCGCCTTCCAGCACGCTCTTGCGCCGCGTCATTTCGCGGGCGCGGCGGGCGGCGTCGCGCGCACGCGCGGCCTCGACGATCTTGCCGCACAGGGCCCGGGCGTCGTTGGGATTTTCCAGCAGCCAGCTCTCGAGCGAGCGCGCCACGGCGTCTTCGACGGCGGGGCGCACCTCGCTGGACACCAGCTTGTCCTTGGTCTGGCTGCTGAACTTGGGCTCGGGCACCTTGACCGACAGCACGCACACCAGGCCTTCACGCATGTCGTCGCCGGTGGTGTCCACCTTGGCCTTCTTGGCCAGTTCATTGTCGGCGATGTACTTGTTGATGACGCGGGTCATGGCCGCGCGCAGGCCCGTCAGATGGGTGCCGCCGTCGCGCTGCGGGATGTTGTTGGTGAAGCACAGCACGTTCTCGGTGTAGCTGTCGTTCCATTGCATGGCGACGTCCACGCCCACCGGCGTGCCGCCGGCGGAAGACTCGGTGCTGACGGCGAACACATTATTGTGCAGCACGGTCTTGCTGCGGTTGATGTATTCGACGAAGCCCTTGACGCCGCCGGAAAAGGCGAAGTTCTCTTCCTTGCCCTGGCGCTCGTCCACGAGGCGGATCTTCACGCCATTGTTCAGGAAAGAAAGCTCGCGCAGGCGCTTGGCGAGAATTTCGTAGTGATATTCGATGTGGTTGAAGATCACCGGATCGGCCAGGTATTGCACGCGCGTTCCGGTCTTGTCGCTAGGGCCGGTCACGGCCAGCGGCGCCACGCGCTCGCCCTGGCGGAATTCGATCTCGTGGGTCTGGCCGTTGCGCCAGATGGTCAGGCGCAGCCATTCGGACAGCGCGTTGACGCAGGACACACCCACGCCGTGCAGGCCGCCCGATACTTTGTACGAGTTCTGGTCGAACTTGCCGCCGGCATGCAACTCGGTCATGACGATTTCCGCGGCGCTGCGGTGGAATTCGTCGTCCTTGTGGATGGCCGTGGGAATGCCGCGGCCGTTGTCGGATACGGAAATGCTGTTGTCGGAATGGATGGTGACGACGATGTCGTCGCAATACCCGGCCAGGGCCTCGTCGATGGAATTGTCGACCACCTCGAAGACCATGTGATGCAGACCCGTGCCGTCGGATGTATCGCCGATGTACATGCCCGGGCGCTTGCGCACGGCCTCCAGGCCCTTGAGCATCTTGATCGAGTCGGCGCCGTATCCGGCGACGGCGGCATTCATGGTCTGTTCTGACATAACGTGTTTGGAACCTTATAAAAGCCTTGCGGCTGCAAGCCGGCATGGCCCCGCGGGGCCGCGCCGGCGAAATACGGCATGGGTGCGGACCCGCCTCAGATCCGCATGGGCATCACGACATACTTGAACTGATCGTCGTCGGGCAGGGTGATCAGCGCCGAAGCGTTGACGTCGGGCTGCACCGACCAGGTCACGGTCTCGGTCTTGACGTTGGCCAGCACGTCCAGCAGGTAGCTGACGTTGAAGCCGACGTCCAGGGCTTCGTGGGCGTAGTCGATGTCGAGCTCTTCCTGGGCCTCTTCCTGCTCGGCGTTGGACGAGGAGATGCGCAGCAGGTTCTCGCCCAGTTGCAGGCGCACGCCCTTGAGCTTGTCGGTGGTGAGGATGGCGGCGCGCTGCAGGCTGCCCTGCAGGGCCTCGCGGCTCACGGAGAAATGCCGGGTGTAGTTGGTGGGGATGACGCGCGTGAAGTCGGGGAACTTGCCCTCGACCAGCTTGGAGACCAGCTCGACCTCGCCGAAACGGAAGCGGATCTGGCCGGGCGCCACGTCGATGGCCACGGGCTCGTCGGTGTCGCCGAGCAGGCGCTGCATCTCGAGCACGGTCTTGCGCGGCACGATGACTTCCTGGCGGCCTTCGATGCCTTCGACTTCGGTGCCGCTATGGGCCAGGCGATGGCCGTCGGTGGCCACCGCGCGCACGCGGCCTGGCTCGAACACGAACAGCAGGCCGTTGAGGTAGTAGCGGATGTCCTGCTGCGCCATGGCGAAATGCACCATATTGAACAGGTGCTTCAGCGTCTTTTGCGGCAGGGAAAAGGACAGGTCCCATTTTTCGGGCTGGGACACGGTGGGGAACTCGGCCGCCCCCAGGGTTTGCAGGGCGAAACGACTCTTGCCCGACTGCACGGACAGCTTGGCGCTGGCCAGGCCCAGCTTGACCTCGCCGGCTTCGGGCAGGGCGCGCAGAATGTCGAGCAGTTTGCGCGCGGCGACCGTGATCGATTCATTTTCCGCGCCCACGCCGAATTCGGCATGGGTGGTGATCTGGACTTCGAGGTCGGTCGCGATGAATGCGACCTTGTTGCCCTCTTTACGCAACAGGATATTGGCCAGGATAGGCAGCGTGTTCCTGCGCTCGACAATCCCGGCTACGGTCGACAACGGTTTCAGCAGAGCATCGCGAGTCGTTTGTACGAGTTGCATGGTTATCCTTTTAAGGTTTGTTCTAATACGTGTAGAGCGTGATTGAGTTCGGACTGCTTGGATCGCGCGTCCGATATTTTGCGCACTGCATGCAGCACGGTGGTGTGGTCTCGGCCGCCGAACAGGTCGCCGATCTCAGGCAAGCTTTTCTGGGTGAGCTCTTTGGCCAAATACATGGCCACCTGGCGCGGCAGGGCGATATTGGCGGGCCGGCGCTTGGAATACATGTCGGCCACCTTGATTTTATAAAAGTCGGCCACGGTCTTCTGGATGTTCTCGACGGTGATCTGGCCGTTGGACACCGACAGCAGGTCTTTCAGGGCGTCCTTGCAGACATCCACCGACAGCACCTCGCGCCCATGGAAGCGCGCGTAGGCCGACACCTTGCGCAGTGCGCCTTCCAGCTCGCGCACATTGCTGCGCAGATGCTTGGCGATGAAAAACGCCACCTCTTCGGGCATGGCGAAGCCTTCCGATTCGGCCTTGCGCAGCAGGATGGCCACGCGCATTTCGAGTTCGGGCGGCTCGATGGCCACCGTCAGGCCCGAATCGAAGCGCGAGATCAGGCGGCTGTCGATATTGGGCAGTTCCTTGGGATAGGTGTCGGAAGTAATGATGATCTGCTTGCGCTGCGCCACCATGGCTTCGAACGCATAGAAGAATTCTTCCTGGGTGCGGTTCTTGCCGGCGAAGAACTGGATGTCGTCGATCAGCAGCAGGTCGAGCGAATGGTAGTAGCGCTTGAACTCGTCGAAGGCCTTGCGCTGGTATGCCTTGACCACGTCGGAGACGTACTGGTCGGCATGCACGTAGCGCACCCGCGCGCCGTTGCCGCCCGCCAGCAGCGCATTGCCGATGGCATGGATGAGGTGCGTCTTGCCCAGGCCCACGCCGCCATACAGGAACAGCGGGTTGTAGGACACCCCGGGGTTCTCGGCCACTTGCAGGGCCGCGGCCCGGGCCAGCTGGTTGGCCTTGCCGGTGACGAAATTGTCGAAAGTCAGGTCGGCGTTCAGGCGCGAACGATCGTGCAGGGCCTCGGCCGCCGCGGCGGCGGCCGAAGGGGCCGGAGCCGCGGCGCTTGCGGAAGCGGGGGCGACTGGCGCTACCGCAGCCGGGGTAGAGGCCGGGGCGACACCAGTCGCCGCAGGCGCCGCCGCGGGCGCGCGCGCCGGGCTCGCGGCCAGCTCGAACGCCACTTGCACCGGCCGCGCATACCATTCCGAGGCCAGCGACTCGATCTGGTGCGAAAAATTCTTGCGTACCCAGTCCAGCTTGAAACGATTAGGAGCAGCCACCCGCAACACCGCTTGCGTCTCGTCGAACGCAAGCGGAACCAATGGACGAATCCAGGCACTTATTTGTTGGGGGGGGAGGTCCTGCTCGAGACGCTGAATGCAGGTCTGCCAGAAATCTTTCATTGTCTGCCACTTCGGTAAACCTCGATTCTACCCTGTCGGGGGGTAGTTATCCACAGGCGGGCGCGCGGCGGCGACACGCTGCGGACCGCGATCCCGGCCCGCGGGGAACGGCACCGGGCGCCCCTGCCCGGGCAGATCCGGCGTCCGCGCCCGAGACCGCGGCACGAGGCCGCAGCCTGGCCAAAAACTCCACTATCGGCACGGGTATGGATGGTCTTTGTTACATCTGGCGCGTAGAATCGAACGGGTTCCGTTTCGATATTCCTGCAGTCCGGCCCCTGGCCGGGCCCGGCCATGCAAGCGGCAAGTTTTTGCGCCCGCAAGCAAGGCCATGCGTCCAGCGCATGGCGCAACGTCGATACGGGATGTCCGGGCAAGCCCATCGCAGGCCCCGGGCCGCCCCCACGCGGGGCCTTGATAATAATTTCCAATCAATTGCACAGGAGACAATCGATGCCGCAATCTGGCCTTTCCCTGAAAACTTCCCTGAAAATGCTCAAGCCGCTCGCCTGCGCGGCGCTTTTCGCCCTGGCGAGCTCCACAGGCGCGCAGGCCGCGACCTACCCCAACCGGCCCATTACCCTGATCGTGCCCTACCCGCCCGGGGGCACTACCGACATCGCGGCCCGCGCCGTGGCCCACGTCATGGAAGGCGAACTCAAGCAGCCCATCATCGCCGAGAACCACGCCGGCGCGGGCGGCATGATCGGGATGGGGATGGTGGCGCATGCCAAGCCCGACGGGTACACCATCGGGCTCGGGACGATAGGCACGCAAAGCATCAACCAGTTCATATACAAGAACATGCCCTACGACCCGTCGACGGCCTTCGTGCCGATCGCCCTGGTCATCACCACCCCCAACGTCATCGCCGTATCGGCCAACTCAAAAATAAAATCGATCGCCGACCTGATCGCGGCGGCCAAGGCCAAGGAAGCCAAGGGCGACAAACTGTCGTTCGCCTCGCCGGGGGTTGGCTCGTCGGTGCACCTCACCGGCGTGTATTTCGAACAAATGGCGGGCATCCACATGCTGCACGTGCCTTTCAAGGGCGGCGCCGAATCCATACCGGCGGTCACCGGCGGCCACGTGGACATCCTGTTCGACAATCTGCCCAGTTCATTGGCCCAGATCAAGAGCGGCACCCGCTTGCGCGGCCTGGCGGTGACGTCCGCCCAGCGCTCGCCCGCCATTCCCGATATTCCGACGGTCGCGGAATCGGGCGTGCCGGGCTTCGACGTAACGGCCTGGTTCGGCATCTGGGCGCCCAAGGGCACCCCGCAGCCCATCGTCGACAAACTGATCGCCGCCGCCAAGCAAGCGCTCAAGTCGCCCAAGCTCGACGCGCTGTTCGCGACGCAGGGGGCGCAGGCGGGCACATTGTTCGGCCCCGACCTGGGCGCCTTCGTCCAGAAAGAACGCCAGCGCTGGAGCAAGCTGATCCACGACCGGCATATCCAGGCCCAATAGCCGACGCCGGCCAGCGCCTGCGGGCCGCCGCACCGAGAGCCGTGCGGCGGCCCGGCCACAGCAAACCCGGGCTCCCGACAAATCTCGACCAGGGAGACTATTTTCGAAATGGAAAGTCAAACCAAGGCCATACGCATCGAACAAAACGGCGGACCGGAAGTCCTCAAGCTCGTCACCGTGACGGTGCCCGCGCCGGAAAAGAACGAAGTCACCATAGAACAGAAGGCCATAGGCCTGAACTTCACGGATGTCTATTGCCGCACCGGCCTGTATCCGCGTCCGCTGCCCCACGGCCTGGGCTTCGAGGCCTCGGGCGTGGTCAAGGCGGTGGGCGCCGAAGTGCGGCACCTGAAGGTGGGCGACCGCGTCGCCTACGGCCAAAGCCCGATCGGGGCCTATGCCGAAATCCGTAATGTGCCGGGCCACCAGGTGGTCAAGATCCCGGACGGCGTCAGCTTCGAACAGGCCGCCGCCATCATGCTCAAGGGCCTGACGGCGCAATACCTGCTGCGCCAGACCTATCGCCTGCAAGGCGACGAAACCATTCTGTTCCACGCCGCGGCCGGCGGCGTCGGCCTGATCGCGTGCCAGTGGGCGCGGGCGCTGGGCGTCAAGCTCATCGGCACCGCGTCTTCGCCCGAGAAAGCCACGCTGGCCAAAGCGCACGGCGCCTGGGAAGTCATAGACTACACGCGGGAAAACGTGGCCGATCGGGTCAGCGAACTGACCGGCGGGAAGAAAGTGCCGGTCGTCTACGACAGCGTGGGCAAGGACACCTGGCTGACGTCGCTGGACTGCCTGCAGCCGCGCGGCCTGATGGTCAGCTTCGGCAACGCCTCCGGTCCCGTGCAGGGCGTCAACCTCGGAATCCTGGCCAGCAAGGGGTCTTTGTACGTCACGCGGCCGGTGCTGGGCGCCTACGTGCCCACTTACGAAAAGCTCAAGCAGGCCAGCGACGAGCTGTTCGGCCTGGTGCTCGAAAAGAAGATCACGCCCATAATCGGCCAGCGTTTCGCGCTGAAGGACGCCGGGGCCGCGCAAACCGCGCTGGTCGAGCGCAAGACCACCGGCTCCACCATCTTCACGCTGGGCTGACATGGGCGCCCATGACAGCCGGCGCACGCGGGCCGGCAGCGCGGCGCATGGTTGTCGCCCGGCGGCTGGCCGGGGCGCCGGCCTCTATATGTAAACTTTAGGGGCCTGTCGCAAGGCCAGCCGGCCGCCCCGCGACCTGCGGGCCCGGCGGGCAAGCGGGCGGGAAGCCGGCAAGGAAATTTGACTAATCGGCCATAATTTGCTGAAATAACGGGCTTTTCAAGCATTCAGGCTCGGGGATATTATGAACCCGGGCCGGCTTTTCCGCCCTGGATGCATGCCACGCGGCCTATGTCCGGCCCCGGCGTAACCCAGGCGGGGCCGATTTCGCGGCCTGGCGTGCCGGTTTGCGGCTGTTTCGTCCGATACAGTGGCGAACGCGCAGGCCGCCGGCACCCCCACGGCCCGATCCGACTGTTTTCCCGAACAGGGCGGCACACGCCCGAACGCTTACGCGGCAATGGCCCAGAGGCTTCGCGGCAGCTCTTTTATTTGGATTATCCATGAAACGCACTTACCAACCTTCCGTCACCCGTCGCAAGCGCACCCACGGCTTCCGCGTCCGCATGAAGACCCGCGGCGGCCGTGCCGTGATCAACGCACGCCGCGCCAAGGGCCGCAAGCGCCTGGCCGTCTAATACGGATTCGCGATCAAAAAGACAGCAGCGCTGCTGCGCCTCGCCGTACTATTGGTACTGCCCGCGGCTACGCGCCACGTTCTCTTTTCGATCGCAAGCCCGTATTTAAGGCATAGGCATTCCGGGCTCCGGCGGCCCGGAGCAGGCATGTAGGCCATGCGTGCCACGTTTCCTTCCTCGGCGCGCTTGCACCGCCCCTCCGAATACGCCTCCGCCCTGCAAGGCAGGCGTATCGCCCGAGGGGCGTTGTTCGTTGTAACGACGCCCCGGACAACCGCCGATACGCCGCCGGCAAGCGGCGCCCGGCTGGGGCTGATCGTGGCCAAGCGCTTTGCCGTACGCGCGGTCACGCGCAATGCGATCAAGCGCGTAGTGCGCGAGGCGTTCCGCCACCGGCGCCATGCCTTGCCTGCACGCGATCTGGTGTTCCGCCTGCATGCCCGCATCGATGCCGGCGTCACGCTCAGCGGCTTGAAGAAACAAGTGCGCGACGAAGTCGAAAACCTGCTGGACCGGGCCATGCGATGCTGAAAACGCTGCTCATCGCGCCGATCCGGTTCTACCGGTATTTCCTCAGCCCGTGGCTGGGCAGGAGTTGCCGTTTTACCCCGACCTGCTCGGCCTATGCCATCGAGGCCATAGAGAAGCACGGGGCGCTGCATGGCTCGTGGCTGGCAGCCCGGCGTATCGGGCGCTGCCATCCGTGGTGTCCGGGCGGCTACGACCCGGTGCCGGAACCCCGGCGCAAAGACGGATAAACGGCATGCGGGCCGGCGATATCCGGGGGTTTTCTTGTAGTTTCCCCGCTCGGGCGCGACTTGGGCCGGGCTACGTTAAACTGGTGGGCTTTTTTTGCCCGGCTTAGATTCGAATACAGGCGCTATGGATATCCGACGCACCGTCCTCTGGATGATCTTCTCTTTCTCGCTGTTGCTCCTGTGGAACAACTGGCAGGTCCACAACGGCAAGCCTTCGCTGTTCGGCGGCAATCCGACGGCCACGCATACGGCCGCGGCTCCCAAGCCGGCCGCGGCGCCCGGAACCGCCAGCACCGATGTGCCGACTGCGGCGCCCGCGGCTGCCGCGGCCAAGCCGCAGGCCAATGTGCCGGGCAATGCCCAGCCGGCGGCGGCCAAGTCCGAGAAAGTCACGGTTACCACCGACGTCTATAAACTGACGTTCGACACCCAGGGCGCCCAACTGGTGCGGGCCGAGCTGCTCAAGTACGACGCGCCCGACCATCCCAAGCAGCCCATGGTGCTGCTGGACAACTCCGGCCCGAACTCCACCTACGTGGCCCAGAGCGGCGTGGTCGGCGCCCCCCAAGGGGAAAGCTACCCGACGCACCTCACGCCGTTCAAGGTGGTGTCGTCCGAGCGCAGCCTGAGCGGCGACAGCCTGAAGGTGGTGTTCGAGGCCGAAAGCGGCGGCGTCAAGGTGGTCAAGACCTACACGCTGCGCCGCGGCAGCTACGACATCGGCGTCAGCAACGATATCTACAACCTGGGCACTGCGCCCATCAGCCCGTCGCTGTACCTGCAACTGACGCGCGACGGCAGCGAGCCCACCGGCGACGCCACCGGCTATACCCATTCGTTCACCGGCACCGCGCTTTATTCCAGCGAAGACAAGTTCCAGAAGGCCACCTTCTCCGACATCGAAAAGGGCAAGGCCCACTACATCAAGCAGGCGAACAACGGCTGGATCGCCGTGGTGCAGCACTATTTCGCCAGCGCCTGGGTGCCGCCGCAAGGCGTGGTGCGCCAGAACGAAATGCTGCGCCTGTCGGACAACCTGTACGCCATCCGCAGCATCGAGCCGGTGGGGGTGATCCAGCCCGGTCAGCACCAGACGGTCAAGGCCAACCTCTGGGTCGGCCCGCAAGACCAGAAGGCCATGAGCGCCCTGGCCCCCGGGCTGGAACTGGTGGTGGACTACGGCTGGCTGACCATCATCGCCAAGCCGCTGTTCAAGCTGATGACCTGGATCCATGCCCTGCTGGGCAACTGGGGCTGGACCATCGTCGCCCTGACGCTGCTGATCAAGGCCGTGTTCTACCCCCTGTCGGCCGCCAGCTACCGCTCGATGGCGAAGATGAAGCAGGTGGCGCCGCGGCTCAAGCTGCTGAAGGAAAAATACGGCGACGACAAGGCCAAGATGAATACGGCCATGATGGAGATGTACCGAACCGAGAAGATCAACCCATTGGGCGGCTGCCTGCCCATGATCATCCAGGTGCCGGTCTTCATCTCGCTGTACTGGGTGCTGCTGGGCAGCGTGGAAATGCGCGGCGCGCCCTGGATACTCTGGATCCACGACCTGTCGGTGCGCGATCCCTGGTTCATCCTGCCGGCCCTCATGACCGCCACCATGTTCCTGCAGATCAAGCTCAATCCCGCGCCGCCCGATCCGATGCAGGCCAAGCTGATGCTGATCATGCCCCTGGTGTTCGGCGGGATGATGTTCTTCTTCCCGGCCGGCCTGGCGCTGTACTACTGCGTCAACAACGCCGTGTCGATCACGCAGCAGCGCTACATCATGAAAAAACTCGAAAGAGAAGCCGCGGCGGCGCATCGCTGACGCCGACCTTCCTGCAAGTTCACGCCCGGCCCCGCGCCGGGCGTTTTGTTTCCGGGCGCCCGAAAGGCGCCAGGCGCGGGGCGCCCAGCCGCGTCTATTCCTGGACGGGATACCTGCGGGACAAACGCTTATTTCGGAAAACCGGCCGTTTCACTTAAGCTTGATGCGCGGCACGCGCCGCCATGGGCCGCGCCGGCGCGCGGCATTGGGTTTACCCGAATAGCAAATGCTTTAGGCCTCATATAAGTTAGGCCGGCAAGGTCGCGCAAGACGTGCGCGGCGCCCACGAACAATCCATAACAGGCATCACGAGGAGACACACATGACTACACCCCGCCCGTCGCGGCAACGGCGCAAGCTGGTAATCGGGGGCCTCGCGGCGGCCCTGCTTGCCGGCGCCGGCGCCACCGGCCCTGCCATGGCCCAGGAACCTCTCAAGATCGGCTTCATCGGCACCCTGTCGGGGCCCGCCGGCGCACTGGGCCAGGACCAATACGACGCGTTCATGCTGGCCATCAAGCAAAAGGGCGGCAAGCTGGGCGGTGTGCCGGTCACGGTCATCCGCGAAGACGACCAGCTCAAGCCCGACCAAGGGGTGCAGGCCGCCACCAAGCTCATCAAGAGCGACCACGTGCCTATCATTACCGGGGTCACTTTTTCCAACGTGATGATGGCGATCCACAAGCCCATCACCGACGCCAAGGTGTTCCTGATCGGCTCGAACGCAGGCCCCGCGCCGATCGCGGGCAAGTCGTGCTCGCCGTTCTTCTTTTCCACGTCCTGGGACAACGACCAGTTGCACGAGGCCGGCGGCCAGCTTACATCAGACCTGGGCTACAAGAATGTGTACGTCATGGCCCCCAATTACCAGGCCGGGCGCGACGCGGTCTCGGGCTTCAAGCGCGACTACACCGGCAAGATCATCGACGAGGTCTACACCCAGGTCAATCAGCCCGATTATTCGGCCGAGATCGCGCAGTTGCAGGCCGCCAAGCCGGACGCGGTGTATGTCTTCTATCCCGGCGGCATGGGCGTGAACTTCGTCAAGCAGTACCGCCAGGCGGGCCTGCTGGGCAAGCTGCCGCTGATATCGGTGTCCACCATAGACGGCAGCACGCTGCCCGCGCTCAAGTCCCTGGCCATCGGCGCCATCACCAGCGCGCCCTATGCGCCCAACCTCGACAACCCGCAGAACCAGCAGTTCGTGCAGGCCTTCGTCGCGGCCTACAAGCGCCAGCCGTCCATGTATGCGGCCCAATCCTATGACGCGGCCAACCTGATCGATTCGGCCGTGGCCAAGGTCAAGGGCAATGTGTCCGACGCCGACGCGCTGCGCGCCGCTTTCAAGGCGGCCGATTTCAAGTCGGTGCGCGGCGCCTTCAAGTTCGCCTCCAACCAGTTCCCCGACGCCGGCTTCTTCCGGGTCGACGTGGTCAAGGGCGCCGACGGCGCCGAACTCAAGGCGGTCAGCCCGATACGCATCCAGAAACGCGCAAACTTCGCGGCGGCCTGCCCGCTGAAATAAGCCGCCCCGGGCCGGACATGCGCGCCGCTCCGGCCGCGGGCAGCACGGCTGGACGCAAGCCCCGCTCCGGCGGGGCAGCGTCCGGCGGATGCCTCCCGGCATGGCGCCGGGGCCGCGGCGATCGCGCGGCAAGACGGCGGCGCCAGGGCGCCTGCACGCCCCGCCCCGCGGCATCGCAATACCACCCAGGAGTTCTTGCTTGAGTCTCGCCCTCGTCATCATCCAGTCGCTCAACGGCCTGCAGTTGGGCGTGTTGCTGTTCCTCATGGCGGCGGGCCTGACCCTGGTGTTCGGCATCATGAACTTCGTCAACCTGGCGCACGGCTCCCTGTACATGATGGGCGCCTTTTTCGCGGCCAGCCTGTACAACTACACCGGCTCGTTCCTGCTGGCGGCGCTGCTGCTGGTGCCGGCCATGCTGGCGCTGGGCCTGCTGGTGGAATGGGTGGCCCTGAAAAAACTCTACCAGCGCGACCACCTGGACCAGGTACTGGCCACCTTCGGCCTGATCCTTTTCTTCAACGAGCTGGCGCGCATGATCTGGGGCGCCTCGCCCTATTACATGGAAGTGCCGGATTTCCTGACCGGCGCCGTGAACCTGTTCGGCATCGCCTATCCCACCTACCGATTCGTCATCATCAGCGCCGGGCTGCTGGTGGCGCTGGGCTGCTATCTGCTGATACACCGCACCCGCGTCGGCATGCTGATCCGCGCCGGCGCCACCAATCGCGCCATGGTGGGCGCGCTGGGCGTGAACATTGTGCTGCTCAACTCGCTGCTGTTCGCCCTGGGCGCCGTGCTGGCGGGCATCGCGGGACTGCTGGCCGGCCCGATACTGTCGGTGCAGGCCGGCATGGGCGAGCCCATACTGATACTGACCATGGTGGTGATCGTGATCGGCGGCATAGGCTCCATCCGCGGCGCCTTCTACGCCTCGCTCATCGTGGGCGTGGTCGACACGCTGGGCCGCACCGTGCTGCCGTCGCTGCTGCGCAGCTTCCTGGACCGCAGCACCGCCGACGTCGCCGGCCCGGCCCTGGCCTCGATGATGATCTATCTGCTGATGGCGGTGGTGCTGGCGATCCGGCCGCGCGGCCTGTTTCCCGTGAAGAACGCCTGATGGCCACACTCCGCGCGGCCCACGCTCCAAGGCCCGGCCCCGGCACGCAACACACTACCCTTATCGACGCTACCGATACGAACCTGGCCCCCACCCGATGATGCCTACACACCCCCGTCGCCGATGGTCCCTGGACGCGCTGCTGGCCATTGCACTGCTGATCGTGCTGGCCCTGGTCCCCGTGTACGCGGCGCTTGCCGCACAGCCCTTCGCGCTCACGCTGGCCACGCGCATACTGATATTCGCCCTCGCCGCGGTGTCGCTGAATCTCATCCTGGGCTACGCCGGGCTGGTCAGCTTCGGACACGCGCTGTATCTGGGCCTCGGGGTATATGTCGCCGGCATCATGAGCTTTCACGGCATCGACAACGGCTGGCTGCAGCTCCTGGCCACCCTGGCGGTCTGCGCGCTGGTCGGCGCGCTTACAGGCAGCATCGCCTTGCGCACCAGCGGCATCGCCTTCATCATGATCACGCTGGCATTCGCCCAGATGTTTTTCTTCCTGATCGTCAGCCTCAGCCGCTATGGCGGCGACGACGGCATGACGCTGGCCGCCGCCAGCCGCTACGGCACGCTGCCGCTGAGCGATGCGCGCCTGCTGTACGGCGCGGCCTTCGTGCTGCTGTGCGCGGCCCTGTATGGGTGCCGCAGGCTGGTGCATTCGCGCTTCGGGCAGGTGGTGTGCGCCAGCCGCCTCAATGAACGCCGCATGAAGGCGCTGGGCTATCCCACCTTCCGCTACCGCCTGACGGCGTACGTGATATCCGCGATGGTGTGCGGCATCGCCGGGCTGCTGTATGTGAACCTGACGCAATTCGCCTCGCCTTCGTACATGTCCTGGACGACCTCGGGCGACCTGATCGCCATGGTGGTGCTGGGCGGCATGGCCACCCTGACGGGCCCGCTGTTCGGCGCCGTGGGCATGATCCTGGTCGAAGAATGGCTCAAGGCCATGACCCAGCACTGGATGGTCATCTTCGGGCCGCTGATCGTGCTGATCGTGATCCTCAGCCGCCAGGGCCTGGTCGGCCTGCTGCGCGGCGCCGAGGCGCGCTGGCGGGGCACGCCCGGCGGCCCGGGCTCGGCGAGCCCCAGCGCCGCTGGCGGAGAGACGCAATGAACGGGTCCACGCAACGCCAGGAATACGCAAACCAGTCCGGGCCCGGCCAACCGGGCGGCGCGCCTATGGCCGGGATGGCCGGCGCCGCGAACCTGCTGAGCGTGCGCCGGCTGCTCAAGCGCTACGGCGGCCTGGTGGCCACCGATCACTTCGATCTCGATGTGCGTCCAGGCGAGCTGCACGCGATCATAGGCCCCAACGGCGCCGGCAAGAGCACGCTGATCGCCCAGTTGGCCGGTGAAATCCGCCCCGACGGCGGCAGCATCCACTTCGACGGCCGGGACATCACCGGCATGCGCGTGGAACGGCGCGCTCTGCTCGGCCTGGCGCGCTCCTACCAGATCACCTCGGTGTTCCCCGAGTTCACGGCCCTGCAAAACGTCATGCTGACGGCGCAGGCGCACCAGGGCCACAGCTTCCGCTTCTGGACGCCGACGCTGCGCCAGCCCGAACTGGTCGAGCCGGCGGCCCAGGCGCTAGAGCGCGTCGGGCTGGGCTCGCGCCTGCATACCCCGGTGGCCGACCTGGCCCATGGCGAACAGCGCCAGCTCGAACTGGCCATGGTGCTGGCCGGCAAGCCGCGCCTGCTGCTGCTGGACGAGCCCATGGCGGGCATGAGCCAAAGCGAGTCCCGTCTCATGACCGACTTGCTGCTGAGCCTGAAAGGCCAATACGGCATCGTGCTGGTCGAGCACGACATGGACGCGGTCTTCGCCCTGGCCGACCGCATCACGGTGCTGGTGTACGGACGCGCCATCGCTTGCGGCCCGATCGAAGAGATCCGCGCCAATCCCGAAGTACGCAATGCCTACCTGGGCGACGAGGCCATGCCGTCATGAACATGCCGCGCCATCTCCTTGCAGACCGCAATTCCCCGCGCGTAGCCGCCGCCGCGCCATGGCAGGAGGCGGTATCGTGAACGCCATGCTGCTCGACGTACAAAAGATCGAATCCTTCTACGGCGCCAGCCAGGTGCTGTTCGGCATGGACCTGCAAGTGGGCGAGGGCGAGTTCGTCACCCTGCTGGGCCGCAACGGCATGGGCAAGTCGACGACGGTCAAGTCCATCATGGGCTTGATGGCGCCGGCGCGAGGCTCGATCCGCCTGGCAGGCCGCGAAATCGCCGGCATCGCCTCGTATAAAGTGGCGCGCGCCGGCATCGGCCTAGTGCCCGAAGGGCGCCAGATCTTTCCCAACCTGAGCGTTGCCGAGAACCTGCTGGCGACCGCACACAATCTGCAGAAGGCGTCGCAGCCCTGGACGCTGGAAAGAGTCTATGCGCTGTTTCCGCGGCTGCGCGAGCGCGCCGGCAACCTGGGCGCCAACTTGTCGGGCGGCGAACAGCAGATGCTGGCCATAGGCCGCGCCCTCATGACCAATCCGCGCCTGCTGATCCTGGACGAGGCCACCGAAGGCCTGGCGCCGCTGATCCGCGCCGAGATCTGGCGCTGCCTGGGCGAACTCAAGCGCACCGGCCTGTCGATCATGTGCATAGACAAGAACCTGGGCTCGCTGCTGCCGCTGGCCGACCGCCACTACATCGTGGAAAAAGGCCGCGTGGTGTGGTCAGGGAACTCGCAAGAGCTGGCCGCACAGCACGCCGCGCTGCAAAGCCACATGGGAATCTGAGCCTGGCCGGGAAACACCGCGCGAACCCGGGCTCGAAAATCGCAGCGGCCGCGCGCCGGTCCGGACATAGGGATGCCGGGAACCCGGCGCGCAATTGTAAGAAATTAAACGAACAAGAAAGGCTATCGGCTGATAAATAGCCGTCAACTATTGAATAATTAGATTTAATTGCCTTCATTTTTAAGCTTTTCCCGGCTATGCTGGGTTTCGGTCCGGCGCGAGCGCACACTGCCCGCCGGCATCCTTCGCGGGATGCCCCACCCGAGAATCGGGCCCCGCCCCCCTAGATACCCACACAGGAGGTCACCAGTGAAAAAGCTCACCACCGCCGCCGGCGCTCCCGTTGCAGACAACCAGAACATCCTGACCGCCGGCCCGCGCGGCCCCGCGCTGCTGCAGGATGTATGGCTGATAGAAAAGCTCGCCCATTTCGACCGCGAAGTCATTCCCGAACGGCGCATGCACGCCAAGGGCGCCGGTGCTTTCGGCACATTCAAGGTCACCCACGACATCACTCAATACACGCGCGCCAAGATCTTCTCCTCGGTAGGCAAGGAAACCCCGGTGGTCATGCGCTTCTCGACCGTTGCCGGCGAGCGCGGCGCGGCCGACGCCGAGCGCGACATACGCGGCGTGGCCATGAAGTTCTACACCGAAGAGGGCAACTGGGATCTCGTCGGCAACAACACGCCGGTGTTTTTCTTTCGCGATCCGCTGAAATTCCCCGACCTGAACCACGCCGTCAAGCGCGACCCGCGCACCGGCATGCGCAGCGCCCAGAACAACTGGGAATTCTGGACCGGCCTGCCCGAAGCGCTGCACCAGGTCACCATCGTCATGAGCGACCGCGGCATTCCGCGCGACTTCCGCCACATGCATGCCTTCGGCAGCCACACCTTCAGTTTCATCAATGCCGGCAACGAGCGCTATTGGGTGAAGTTCACCTTCAAGACGCAGCAAGGCATACAGAACCTGACCGACGCGGAAGCCGCCGAACTCGTCGGGCGCGACCGCGAAAGCTCGCAGCGCGACCTGTTCGACAGCATCGAGAAAAAAGACTTTCCGCGCTGGACGCTGTTCGTGCAGATCATGCCCGAAAAAGAAGCCGGCAAATACCACATCAACCCCTTCGACCTGACCAAGGTCTGGCCGCACAAAGACTATCCCTTGATCGAAGTCGGCGTGCTCGAGCTCAACCGCAACCCCGAGAACTTCTTCGCCGATATCGAACAGGCCGCGTTCAACCCGGCCAATGTGGTGCCCGGCATAGGCTTCTCGCCCGACCGCATGCTGCAGGGACGGTTGTTTTCGTATGGCGATGCGCAACGCTACCGTCTCGGCGTGAATCATCACCAGATTCCGGTCAACGCGCCGAAGTGCCCGTTCCATAGCTTTCATCGCGACGGCGCCATGCGGGTCGACGGTAATTACGGCGGCATCACCGGCAACGAACCCAACGCCCAGGGCGAATGGCAGGAACAGCCCGATTTCCGCGAACCGCCGCTGTCGCTGGAAGGCGCAGCCGATCACTGGAACCACCGGGTGGACGAAGACTACTATTCGCAACCCGGCGCCTTGTTCCGCCTGATGAACGACACCCAGAAACAGGCCTTGTTCGACAACACCGCCAGGGCCATAGCCGGGGTCACTCGCGAGGTGCAACTGCTGCACATCGAACACTGTACCAAGGCCGATCCGGCCTATGGCGCCGGTGTGAAGGCCGCGCTGGGGTTGTAGCTGTAGCGCATTGCGCCGGCTTCGCTGTCCGCCTTGCAAGGCGGCAGCAGGCCGGTGCGTCTGGCGCGCTCGGGCAGGGAGCTTGGCTCCCGCGCCCCGGCGCCGACGGCCGAGGCGCGGGCCGGGCAAAGCACCGCGCTGCCGGCTACTCCTCGATCAGAACTTCGTGCGTATGCCCACGCCGAAAGTATCGCCGCGCGACAGGCCGCTTATCTTGTCGGAAAAATACGCCGCATAGACGTCCGTGCGCTTGGACAAGGTGTAGTCGTATCCCAAGGCCCAGGTATTGCGCTTGACATCGCTCGCGCCGCTGCTGCCCGTATAGGCATATGAGGCCAGGACGCTGCCGTGGCCCAGCGGTACCGATACGCCCACTTGTCCGCCGTTCATCGTCACATCGCCGCCGCCAATGACATTCCTGATGTACTGGTATTGCCCGAACAGCTTGGCGAAGCCGAAGTCGTAGGCCGCGCCGGCCTGCACGGCCTGCTGGCGGCGAAAGCCCGGCGCCAGGGTGTCCAGATCGCCCGGCGTGCTGTCGAACTCGACCTGCTGGTAGGCCACGGTCGCCGAAAATGCGCCATGGAAATACAAGGCATTGGCGCCCCACTTGTTCTGGCCCGAATGATCGGGATCGCCGCTGAAGCCGTAGATCACATTGGCCGACAAGCCGTTGTACGACGGCGTGGAATACATGACGGACTGATTCCAGCCCGAATCCCCGACGATGCCCTGGCCCGACGCGCCCAGGTAGGTATGGAACACCATGGGCGAGAAGGTGTACGAATCCACGAAGGGGTTGAACAATATCGTGGACACGAAGTAAGGCGTCGTCAGCCGGCCTATCGTCACCTTGCCCAGGGTATCGCTTTGCAGCCCCACATAGGCATTGCGGGAAAACATCGCATCGCCCGTGTAGCGGCCCATGGCGCCCGTCTGCGGCAGGAAGAAATCCTCCAGCGCGAACACCGCCTTCAAGCCGCCCGACAAATCCTCGGAACCCTTGAGGCCCCAGTACGAGGTCGACATGCCGCCGCCGCCCTGCGTCCAGGAACGATCGTAGGGCCCGGGGTTTCTCTGCGCGCCGAGCCACGCATCCACCTGGCCATACAGTTCGACGCTGGAATCGGCGCTGGCCGCGCCGCTTGCGCATAGCGCGGCGGCCAGAACACAACCGGCCAGTACTGGCTTCTTGATACCCATAGAGTCTCCGTCCGTTATTGAAGATATTGAATTTCTTTTTTTCCTTCCCTGGGCGGAAAGGGGACCTGTCGCACGGCCTGCGGCGCAAGGCGCACGCGCGCACGCCGACGGCATCGCTGCGCAAGACAAACACAGGCGAACGGCGGCTCTTTGCGGACAGCCCGGCACGTGCCAGGCACGCCACAGTCCTCGACAGGCAACGCGAATTATTGCGTTATGGCCGGGCGAGACGCATTAGCGATTTCGAATAATGCTTATTTGGACCGCGGCCGCGGCCGGCGGAGGACGCCGCGGATCGAGCACGCAAAAGGCTTGCTCAGATCCACGCAAGCGGCGCGCGGCAATCGCGTGCCGCCGGTGTTCCCGGGCGCACGCGACGCAGGCCGGACAGACCCGGCGGCTATGCCGCCCGGCGCGCCGCCGCCAGCTGGCGGCTGACCAGGTGCGCGTATGCACCGCCGCGCGCCAGCAACTGCGCGTGGGTGCCTTGCTCGACAACGCGGCCATGGTCGACGACAGCTATGGCATCGGCCTGGCGCACAGTGGACAGGCGATGCGCGATGATCAAGGTCGTGCGGTTGCGCATCAGCCTGGCCAAGGCTTCATGCACCTGGGCTTCGCTGACCGCGTCCAGGTGAGAAGTTGCTTCATCCAGCACCAATATGGGCGCGTCGCGCAGAAACGCGCGCGCGATGGCGATGCGCTGGCGCTGGCCGCCCGACAGCGCCACGCCGCGTTCGCCGACCCGGGTAGCCAGGCCTTCCGGACGCGTCGCAATGAAACTGCCCAGGGCCGCCTGTTCAGCCGCATGCTGCACATCGGCGACGGACGCGCCGGGACGCGCCAGGCGGATGTTGTCTTCGAGCGTGCCGTTGAGCAGCCAGGTGTCCTGGGCCACCAAGGCGACGCGGGCATACAGCGCCTCGAGCGTCAGGTCGCGCAGATCGATCCCGTCCATGCGCAGTGCACCGCGCGCGGGGTCCCAGAAACGCAACAGCAGGCTGGCGATCGTGCTCTTGCCGGCCCCCGACGGGCCCACCACCGCCAAGGTGGAGCCCGCCGGCAGATCCAGGCTGACATCATCCAGCGCCGCGACACTGCGGCCCGGATAAGTGAACGACACATGCTCGAAGTCCACCGACAAGCCGCCCTGCGTCAGGGGCGGCGCCTGCTTGCCGCCGACGACCGTCACCGGCTCGTCATGCACGGCGCGCAGGCGCCGCGTCGATGCCAAGGTATCGGCCAGTTGGCGGCTGACCTGAGCGATCTCCGATACCGGCAGGAAAGCCGCGACCGACAGCAAAATAAGCAAGGGCAGCGTCGCCGCCGCGAGATGCCCCTGCATTACCCACCATGCGCCCACCGCGGCGACGGACAGGCCGCCCAGGCCGGTGGCGATTTCCAGCAAGGCGCTCTGGCGCGACAGGTCGGCCAGCAGCGCCAGCCGCGTGGCCTGGTACTGGCGCACCAAGGCCAGGAAGGCGTCGCGGCGCCTGTCCGTGGCCGAGAACGACAGCAAGTCCGGCAAGCCCTGGATGGTCTCGGACAGATGGGCGCTAAGCAAGCCCAACCCGGCGCGAGCGCGCGTGCCCATGGCATCGACGCGCGCGCGGCTGCGCACCGGCGTGGCCGCCGCCCACGCCAGGAACGGCAGCAGCGCGAACAACAGAGGCCACGCCGTCAGCCCGAGAATCAACAGCACCACCAGCGGCACCAATACCGCCACGAAAGCCGGCGCCACCGTGTGGGCGAAAAAGTATTCCACGGTTTCTACATCCTGCGTGGCCAGGCCTACCAGGTCGCCGGAACGGCGCCGCAGCAAATACGCCGGCGCCAGGGCTTCGAGCTTGTCGTACAGCGCGATGCGCATTTCGGCCAGCAACTGGTAGGCGATGGAATGCGCCAGCCAGGACTCGACCCAATGCAGCGTGGCCGCGGCCAATGCCGCGACGAACAGCCCCGCCAGCAGGCCGCCATATGGCGCGCCGTTCTTGAGCTGCGCAATGATCAGCGCGCTGAGCGCGGACACGCCTATGAATGCCACCACCCGGCCTATGCCGCTGGCGACGGTGACGGCAAAACTGCGCCGCCACGGCCGGATGATTTCCAACAGCGTGCGCAAGACCTTGCCCGACTCGACATGCCGCGCGTCGTCGTCCAGCGGCGGCGCCGAGCTATCTTTCGCGGCCGTGGCGTCGACGGCATCCTCGTCGGCGTGGGGGCGCTCGCCGGCCGCTGCAATAGCGGCGTATTCGTCTTCCGACGCCCCGCCATCCTGCGCCCCCATCAGGCGCCGGTATAGCGTGTCGCCGGTCATCAGGCTGGCATGCGTGCCCGTTTCAGCCACGCGGCCTCCATCCAGCACCAGGATCCGATCGGCGCTCACTACGCTGGACAGGCGATGCGCCAACACCAGCGTGGTACGGCCGCGGCTGAGCCGGTCCAGGGCCTGCTGGATCTCGGCTTCGTTGGCTGCATCCACCGAAGACAGCGCTTCGTCCAGGATCAATATCGGCGCATCGCGCAGCAGCGCGCGAGCGATCGCCAGGCGCTGGCGCTGGCCGCCCGAGAGCTGTGCGCCGCGCTCGCCCAGCACAGTGTCATAGCCTTGCGGCAATTGCATGATGAAATCGTGCGCATTGGCCGCAAGCGCGGCCGCCTCCATTTGCGGGCGCGTGGCATCGGGCCGCGCCAGCAACAAGTTTTCCTCGACCGTGCCGTGAAACAGCATGCTGTCTTGCGCCACTACGGAAATCAGCGCGCGCACCGCTTGCGGATCGAGCCGGCGCAAATCCGTCCCGTCGATTTCGACGGCGCCTTCTTGCGGGTCGTAAAGCCGCAGCAGCAACTGCACCAGCGACGACTTGCCCGCGCCGCTAGGCCCCACGATGCCGACCCGCTCGCCCGCCACCACCGAGAAATCCAGGCCCGCATGCGTGGCGGATTGCGCACCGGGATATGCAAACGTCACATTGCGCAGCGCCAGCGGCAAGCCCCGCGGCCCCGCGCGCAAGCCTCCGGCCCCTGGCGCGGCGCGCGGCGCGTTGCTTTGGGCCTCGAGCAGCTCATGCACACTGCCCGCGGCCGACTGTCCGACCATGCCGCTGTGCAGCACCGAACGCAGGTCGCGCAAGGGGCGGAATATTTCCGTGCCGGCCATCAACACCACCAGCAGCGCCGCCAGCGTCATCTGCCCATGCGACACGCGCCAGGCACCCAGCGCCAGCGCCGCGGCCGCGCCCAGCGTAATGCCCAGGTCGGTGAGAAAACGCGCCGAGACCTCGCGGCCCAGCACCTTGAAAGTGTTGTCCGACAGCGCTCGCGCGTGCGCCGCCAGGCGCTCGCCCCAGGCGCGGCTCTGCCCGAAGGCCTTGAGCGTAGGCAGGCCTTGCACCGCATCCAGGAACTCTTCGCCGAATTCCTTGAAAGCCTCCTGCCGCCCCTGCGCCGCGACACGATTGGCGCGATGCGAGGCCAGCGGCAATACCAGGGTGATCAGCGCCGCCACCAGCAGCACCAGCGCCACCGGCCAGTCCCACCAGGCAATGAAGGCGAAGATCATTACCGGCGCGCAAGCCGCCACGAACAATTGCGGCAAATAGCGCCCGAAGAACACCTGCAACTGCTCGACCCCGTCGATCACCGCCAGCATGACCCCGCCGGTGCGCTGCCCGCCGAACCACGCCGGCCCCAGTTCCACGATCTTGTCATACAGGCGCGCGCGCAAGCGTTCCTGGATGCGCGCCGCGTTGGCGTTGGCCTGCGTATTCAACAAATGCTCGAACAAGCCGCGCAACACGATGACCGCGGCCGTGCCTGCCAAAGGCGGCCACAGCGCCGCCACCGGTGCACCGGCAAACAGCCGCGCCAGGAACTGCCCCAGCAACGCGAAGCGGGCGATGCCCGCTGCCAGGCCGAGCAGGCCCAATAATGCGCACAAGGCAATACGCGGCCGCGTTCCCCGCGTCATCGCCCAGAGTCTGGTGTCGAAGTACATGATGGTTCCGTGCAAATTGCCGGCGGGCCAAAGTCTCATCCGCCGCGGTGCGATTCCGCCAGAATAGCCGAGTGCGGCCTATCGTCCAAGCGAACCCAGTTCGCCGGGAATAAATCGGCGTGCCGGGTTGGTTGCGTAGCCCGTATCCTCTCCCTGCTCCGCCGCCGGGTGTCGCCTGCCGGGCAATCAAGCACGTCCCTGTGGCATTCGCCGCGGCAACAACCGGGGCGCCCCTTTACAATTCATCTTGTCCGCCGGTTCCGCCCACGGCCGGGCCGGAATGCAGGCCGCCCTCACACCCGCCCCGATACCTCTCGACTACACGCCATGACCGCCTCCGCCAGCGACCCCATCGCCGCCATTGCCACCGCCCCCGGCCGCGGCGGCATAGGCGTGGTGCGCGTCTCCGGGCGCGACCTGGGGCCCTTGATCGCGAAGCTGTTCGAGGGCATTGCGCTGGCGCCGCGCCATGCCCACTACCTGCCGTTCAAGGACGCCGCGGGCCAGGCCATCGATGCCGGCATCGCCCTGTATTTCAAGGCGCCCCACTCCTATACCGGCGAGGACGTGCTCGAACTACAGGGCCACGGCGGTCCCGCGGTGCTGCAGCGCCTGCTGCGGCGCTGCCTGGAAGCGGGCTCGGATCTCGGCCTGCGCCACGCCGAACCCGGCGAATTCACCCAGCGCGCCTTCCTCAACGAAAGGCTGGACCTCGCCCAGGCCGAGGCCGTCGCCGACCTCATCGACGCCTCGTCCGAAGCCGCCGCGCGCAGCGCCATGGCCTCGCTGAGCGGTGCCTTTTCCGCCCGCGTCAACGCCCTGGCCGACCGCCTCGTGCACCTGCGCATGCTGGTCGAGGCCACGCTGGATTTCCCCGAAGAAGAAATCGACTTCCTGGAAAAATACCAGGCACGCCCCGCCCTGGCGCATATACAGGAAGAACTGCGCGCCCTGATCGCCCAGGCCAGGCAAGGCATGATCCTGCGCACCGGCCTGCACGTCGTGCTGGCGGGCCAGCCCAACGTCGGCAAATCCAGCCTGCTCAACGCCCTGGCCGGCGACGACATCGCCATCGTCACCCCCATCGCCGGCACCACGCGCGACAAAGTCGCGCAGCAAATCCATATTGACGGCGTACCGCTGCACATCGTCGACACCGCAGGCCTGCGCGACACCGAAGACACCGTCGAAAGCCTGGGGATAGCACGCAGTTGGGCGGAAATCGAAAAGGCCGACGTCATCCTGCACCTGCAGGACGCGCGCCGCCCCGGCGACGAGCTCGACCGCGCCATCGTGCAGCGCCTGCCCGCACGCACGCCTGTATTGACCGTCTATAACAAGATCGACCTGCTGGCGCCGGACGAGCTGGCCGCGATTCCCGGCCTGGCACAATGCTCCGCACAAGCCGAGGGCCACGAGCCCGGCAAAGACCGCGCTGAAACGCACGACCCCGCCGGCCTTCCCGCGCTCGCCGGCCACACCGCTACATCCAATACCCCTTCATCGCCGGGCGGCGGCGTCCCATCTACACTCGGAATCTCGGCCAAGACCGGCATTGGTCTCGATGCGCTGCGCAAACAACTGCTGGACATAGCCGGCTGGAACCCCGGCGCCGAATCCCCCTGGCTCGCCCGCGAACGCCACTTGCGGGCACTGCAAATGGCCGCCAACCACGTCGACCTTGCTGTCAGGCACGCCGATCGCGACGACCAGGCGCTGGATCTCTTCGCCGAAGAACTACGCCTGGCGCACAATGACTTGTGCGCCATCACCGGGCAATTCACCAGCGACGATTTGCTGGGGGAGATTTTTTCCAGTTTCTGCATCGGAAAGTGACGCGATTTCCCAGAACGTCCATCGACGCCTCGCCGACGAACTCCTGCTCTTTGCAAATAAATCGCTTTTTTCCGGTTCGCGCAGACCGAACTCGAATCCGCCAAAGAGACAGACGAATCGCGCCTGCCTCCTTACGCCACCGATCCGCGCGTTCGCTGCGCTCCCGTATCGGCATGCACGATTCGGCCAGCCTTGAGCGTCGCTATCTCTGCATCGTCGTAGCCCGCGCCACGCAGCAACGCATCGGTATGCTCGCCGATCCGCGGCGGATCCAGACGGATGCCCGGACGCCGGTCGCCGAGAGTGATCGGGAGTAACGGCGCATACGCCTTGGCGCCATCGGGCAAAGTCATGGGCGCCAGGCCGCCAGACGCAAACAAGTGCGGGTCGTCGAGCAGATCCTGCGGCCGCACGATCGGAGCGAATGGCAGGCCGTGCTTCTCGAAGATCTCCGACAACTCGGCGGTGCTGCGCGTAGCCATGCGCTCGCGCAGCATAGGCATCAACCATTCGCGAGCATGGACGCGGTCGGCATTGGTGAGTAGGCGCGGGTCGTCCTTCCATTCGGCAAAGCCGAAGACATCGCAAAAGACCTTCCACTGGCCATCGCTGACCACACCCAGGAAAATCTGCCCGCCATCGCGCACAGTAAACACATCGTAGATGGCCCACGCCGAGATACGTGCCGGCATCGGCGACGCAGGCTTGCCGGTGACAACGTACTGCAGCATGTGCTGGCCAACCATGAAGACGTTGTTCTCGAACAAGGCAGATTGCACTTCCTGCCCTTGGCCGGTAGTGTCCCGCTCGCGTAGAGCCGCCATGGCGCCAAGAGCGCCGAACAGGCCGCCCATTACATCGTTGATACTCACGCCCGCGCGCAGCGGATCGCCGGGCCGGCCGGTCATATAGGCCATGCCGCCCATCATTTGCACTACCTCGTCGAGCGCCGTGCGGCGCTCGTAGGGACCGGGCAAAAATCCCTTGTGCGTGACGTAGATCAAGCGCGGATTCAACCTGGACAGCGTGGCATAGCCCATGCCAAGTTTCTCCATGGCGCCGGGCTTGAAGTTTTCACTCACGATATCGGCGCTGGCGATCAGGCGCAACGCCACCTCGCGGCCCGCGGAGGTCTTCAAGTCGAGAGCGATGCTTTTCTTGTTGCGGTTATACATCGGGAAGAAGCCGGTACCCGAGCCCACCAGCTTGCGCGTATGATCGCCCTCGATCGGCTCGACCTTGATGACCTCCGCTCCCAGATCGCCCAGAAGCATGCCGCAGGTTGGCCCCATAATCATATGGGTGAACTCGACCACCCGCACGCCGGCATAGGGCAGCGCGCGTTCGCTCGTCGACTCAGACATGGCGGGCTTCCTTCGCAGCGACGAAACCCTTGGGCAGGCCCGAATCCCACGTCATGCCATAGAGAGGCACGTCGGGCAGCCCAGTCACGATATGCTCGCGCGCGGCCAACAGCTTGGCAAGGTCGATACCCGTAGAGATCCCCATGGACTCGAACATGAAGACCAGATCTTCGGTCACCGCATTGCCGGCCGCGCCTGGCGCGTGCGGGCATCCCCCCAAGCCGCAGGCTGAAGAATCGAAGATGCGCACGCCCGCTTCGTAGGCAGCCAGACAGTTCGCCAGCGCCAGTCCGCGGTTGTTATGCATATGGGCGCCACCGACCTTGTCGCCGATTTCGCCGATCAGGCGAGTGAAAAGACGTTTGGTTTGAGCCGGATTGGCATAGCCCGTGGTATCCGACAAGCCCGAATCGTCGACGCCGGCCGCGACCAGCGCGACAGCCAGGCGGATCACCTCGTCTTCCGACACCCGCCCTTCCATCGTGCAGCCAAATGCGACCGAGATGTTGGCCTCGATAGGCACGCGGGGAGCAAGCTCGTTGCGCAATTCAACGATGCGTGCAACTTCCGCGACTTGCTCGTCCGGTGTTTTGCGCACGTTCGCCATTGAGTGCGCCATACTGCCGGAAACCGGGATCGTGATCTTGTCGGCACCGGCCTCGAACGCCGCTCTCGCGCCACGCAGGTTGGGCACCAGCGCCAGTACCGTGAGGCCTGGCAGTGTCCTGGCATGGGCGACGACCTCCACCGCATCGGCCATTTGCGGCATCAACCGCGCAGGCACGAAAGAGCAGACCTCGATCTCGCGCAATCCGGCATCATAGAGCGCATCGATCCAGCGCAGTTTGTGGTGAGTCGCCATCGTTTCGCTAAGAATCTGGAGGCCGTCGCGCGGCCCGCATTCGCTTACGAGTACGTCGGCGCCGTTGGGAAAATGATGTGCCATATGAAAGCCTTTGCGGGTGAAATTCAAATGCCCGAAACGAGGTCGCCCACGCCGGGTGCCGGCGTCGTTTTTCCCCGCAATCCGAGACCTGTGTTTTTGTCTTTTCGAAGCACTAGCTCAAGCCGAGCGCAGTTGCTCTACCAGCTTTTCGTCGAGGCTCAACCCCCAGCCCGGAAGTTCGCTCAACTGCATGCGGCCGTCGCGAATGGGAGGGCGGTTTTCCAACAGTGTGTGATAGAGCGGGTCACGGTCGGGCTGCATTAACTCGACACAGACGCCGTTCGGCACACCCGCGGCCAGCGCCGCACCTACCTGCGGCTCCAGGTGCGACATCACGCCGATGCCATAACTCTCGGCCAACGCAGCTACCTTACGCCATTCGGTCGGTCCGCCACCCCAGCTCGGATCAAAATTACAGATGTCGATGGCTCCTGCGGCCATGAGATCACGACAGCCGGCCTTGGCGATCTCGCTCTGGCCCGCGCATAGCGGGATGTCGACCGTGCGGCGCAGGCGTGCCAGGTCGAGCCGGTCGTTCTGCCAATGACAGGGTTCTTCGAGCCAACGAATGTCATAGGGCCGAACGAGGCGCGCGAAGCGCAGCGCCTCGTCGAAGCTCCAGCCCTGGTTCGGATCGGCCATCAGCCAGAAGCCGGGGCCCGCGCCGTCGCGCGCCGCTCGCACGCGCTCGGCATCTTGCTCCGGCGTGAGCGCGCCGACCTTGAGCTTGCAGCCGGCAAGGCCCTGCTCGCGCAATGATTCCATTTCCTTGGCAACCTTGATCAGGTCGTCTTCGGGCCAGTAGTAGCCGCCCATCGCGATGGCTGCCACGTCGTCGCCTTGCCCTCCCCACAGGCGATGCAGCGGAGCATTCAGCGCCTTGCCCACGGCGTCCCAGATCGCGGCGTCCACACAGGCAATGGCACGCACCGCTAGCCGCCGATCGCGCACAATGCTGCGAGTGATCGGCTGCATCGCCTGCCAGCATGCTTCGACATGAAAGGCCTCGCGCCCGACGAGCAACGGTACGAGTTCCTCGTGTATCAACCGTACGATTTCGGCTTGCCCCTGGTCTTCGTTGTTGCTGAAGCACTCGCCGACGATGCCGTCGCTGGTGTAAACGCGGGTCAGCACCGTGCAGCGCTGGGTGACGAGTGCGGTGGCAGCCTTCAGGGGCCGCGCGAGTGGCATGCGTAGCGGGATCGCTTCGATTCGTTCGATTTTCATGTCAGGGAATGGTGAAAGATATGGGTGTGGCAATTAGCCAATCTGGATATGGGCGGTCTTGGCCACGGCAGCCCAGCGATCGATTTCCTTGCTTACGAACTCAGTTGCCTGGGCCGGAGTATTACCGATCGGGTCCATACCCATGTCGGCCAGACGTTTCCTGAAGTCCGGCTTGGACAACGATTCGACCACGGCCTGGTTGAGACGTGCAATCACCGCCGCAGGCGTCTTCGCCGGCGCGGCCAGACCGACCCAGAAAGTGGCGACCATTTTCGGCATGCCGACCTCGACTGCCGATGGAACATCGGGTAGCACAGGCGAACGCTTGTCGCTGGTAACCATCAGCGCACGCAACTTGCCCGACTTGATGTAGGGAAGCATGGTTGGTATCGAAGATGTGAGCATCTGGATCTGGCCGGTCAGCAGGTCTTGCGTAGCCGCCGCGGCTCCCTTGTATGGCACGTGCACCAAGTCCACCCCGGCCAAGCTCTTGAACAACTCGCCGCACATATGCGGATTGGTCCCCAGGCCGCCCGAGCCGAAATTGAGCTTGCCGGGATTGGCCTTGGCATAGGCGATGAATTCCTGCACGTTCTTCGCCGGCACGGATGGATTGATTGCCATCACGTGCGGCACCGAGGCAATAGTCACAATCTGCGCGAAGTCGCGCCGGGCATCGAAGGGCAGGTGTGCGACCACGCCAGGTGCGATGACGTACGAGAGTTCAGTGGTCAGCAGCGTATAGCCATCGGCAGGCGCGCGCGCCACCGTGGTCCAGCCAATGATATTGCCCGCGCCGGGCCGGTTCTCGACGATCACCGGCGAATTGAAGAACTGGTTCATTTGCTTGGCTGTGAGACGTGCCACCGAGTCGGTGCTAGAACCAGCCGAAGAAGCGACGATCAAAGTTATCGGATGCGACGGAAACGACGCTGCGGCGCGCGCCACGCCAGCGAATGGCGTCGCCAGCATCGCAACCGCGAAGCGGCGTCGGGAAATACTGATAGAACGAGAGCTGAACATTGAAAATGTCTCCTGCCGTAGGCTTGCGTGTTATTTTCCGCTTGCGTTTTTTATTTCTATTAGATAAAATTCAATAACAATCGATAGAAGTCTATCCCAACGCAGTACGCCCGTCAATCCGGCCAGGCGCTCTTTCCGCGCCTCTACACGACCGTTTCCGCACTATGCCCCGATACCATAGCGACGCTCCCATCCGTTCTTCGGCCCAGGAAGGCGGCGTGGCCGCGGTGGACCGTGCTCTGCTGCTGCTGACCGCCTTCCAGCCACAAGACCGTTCTCTATCGCTGAGCGAGCTGTCACAACGCACGCAGATCGTCAACAGTACGGCGCTACGATTGTTGGCTTCACTGCGGCATTTCGGGCTCGTGCAACGACTCGACGACGGCCGCTATGCGCTCGGGGCCGAGGTGGTACGACTGCACGCAGCCTATACAGCCGCCTTTTCACAAGAAGACCTCGTAATGCCGGTGCTGCGCAAGCTGGTCGAGCAGACGCGAGAGAGCGCGTCGTTCCATGTGATCCATGGCGACAATAGCCGCCTGTGCTTGTACCGTGTGGATTCGCAACAGGCAGTACGCGACCATGCGAATGTGGGCGATTTGCTACCGCTCGATCGTGGGGTGGGCGGTCGATTGCTGATGGCTTTCGACGGCGCCAAAGGCGCGCTCTATGCGCAGATCCGGCGCGACATGGTGTTTTCCCGCGTGGGCGACCGCACGCCCGAACTAGCGGGTATTGCCGCGCCAGTCTTCGGCGCGGGCGGCAAGCTGGAAGGCTGCATCTCTCTGTCGATGCCATCCAGCCGCTTCAGCCAGCAACACATTGAACCGGTCCAGGCGGCAGCGCGTCAGGTAAGTGTCGCACTGGGCGATACTGCCCGCTGGGAGTGACCCCCGAACATCACCAATACAGATCCCGGTGCCGGGCCGCTCAAATACCAGGCCGCCCATGAGAACCTGGGGTGGTCCTTGAAACAGCATGGGTGGCGATCAGTCGCCTATGTTCAGCCAGGCGCCATATATACTGTGCAAATCAAATATTCGATCAAGGCCAGGGGATTTCGAAACCTTGCGCAATCTTGTTCCTGCAATACCTAGGTGCGGAGAACATTCATGCCTGCCTATATAGCCCTGTTGCGCGCGATAAACGTCGGCGGCACCGGCAAGCTGCCCATGGCCGAACTCCAGGCCATGTGTACTGCCGAAGGTTTCTCGGCAGTTCGTACTTATATCGCCAGCGGCAATGTGGTGTTCTCGAGCCCGCTGTCCGAAAACCAGGTCAAAACCAGGCTGGAGCAGCGCTTGCGGGAATATGCGGGCAAGCCCGTGGGTGTCGTGGTACGCACGGCACAGGAAATGGCCGATGTGCTGAAAGACTATCCTTTTCCCGATTCTGCCCCCAACCGCAGCGTGGCGATCTTTCTCGATGCGGCGCCTGCGCCCGACGCGCTCGAGCATGCGCGCGGCCGCCAGGATGAAGAAGCCAGGCTGGGCAAGCGGGAAATCTATGTATCGTACCCCTCGGGCATGGGGAAGTCGAAATTCAAGATCCCTGCCGCCGAATTGGGGACGGCGCGCAATATCAATACCATTGCCAAGCTTGCGGAGATGGCGGCCGCCTTGTAGCGGGCACGCCGATATGCGTCGACCATCGGGCCGATCGCCATCGGCCTTTGCCGGCAATCATGTCATACGCAAAACTCATACAAGAGATTCTTATCTCTTTGAAAACCGATTGATGTCAGGCCTCGCCATCTTCCAGCATCGAGCCTTCGCGCCTCAATAGTTCGCGCTTGCGCTCCACGCCCCAGCGATAGCCGGAAAGATCGCCGTCGCGGCGCACTACGCGATGGCAGGGTATGGCCACGGCCAGGCGGTTGGCGCCGCAAGCTTGCGCCACGGCTCGCACCGCCCGCGGCGAGCCTATGCGCTGCGCCACCAGGGCATAGCTGACCGCAACGCCGGGGGGGATCTCGCGCAGGGCTTTCCATACGCGCTCCTGGAAAGCGGTGCCGCGTATGTCCAGGGGCAGGTTCAAGCCCTGTTCGGGAGATTCGATGAAACCCACGACTTGCGCGACCAATTGCTCGAAATCCCGGTCGCCGCCGATCAGGCGCGCCTTGGGAAACTGGTCTTGCAGTTCGTGCACCAGCCGGTCGGGATCGTCGCCCAGGAATATGGCGCAGATGCCGCGCTGGCTGCGCGCCACCAGGATCGCGCCGAGGAAACACTGCCCAACCGCGAAACGGATTTCGGCATGATTGCCGCCGCCGCGATAATCTCCGGGCCGCATGCCCAGCATGGCCTCGGAGTTCTCGTAGAAACGGCTGTTGGAATTGAAGCCGGCGTCGTAGATGGCATGGGTTACCGAGCCGGCCCGCCCCAGGGCGCGGCGAAGCTTGCCAGCGCGATGGGCGCTGGCATAGTCTTTGGGCGTAAGGCCCGTCTCGCTCTTGAAGATGCGGTGAAAATGGAACGGACTGATGCCCGCCTGTGCGGCTAGTTCCTGCAAGCCGGGCTGCGGATCCGAGGTCTCGATGAGACGACAGGCCTGTTCTACCACTGCGGCGCGCCGTTTCGCCGCTGTGCCGCGATCCGCCGTCGCGCGGCGGCTGGGCCTGTAGCCCGCTGCCTGCGCAGCTTGCGGGGTATCGAAGAACTCCACGTTTTCGCGCCTGGGCAAGCGGGCCGATGAACTGGGGCTGCAATAGACGCCGGTGGTCTTGACGGCATAGACAAAATGGCCGTCGGCGGCGGTATCGCGCGCGAGCACGGCGGCCCAGCGGCTTGTCGCATCTATATAGGCGTCGGCAGGCTCGGCGCGTTTTGCATTACGGCTCATGATTGCTCCGGACGTAAACAGTCGATATACGCAAAGATAGCCGGTATCGTATCGGCCGGAACTTCGTTTCTTGCGCCCGAATTCTGAACAGGCCAGACCACTTGCTCTAGCGCCGTATATCAGAAGTTCACAGCCATGAAATCGCATCTTCGCGCCCACGGCGGCATTGCAAGCCTTGCAGGCGGCACCGGGCAGAGACCCGGCTCAGGCGCGCCGGCCTTGCCTTACTCAGCCTTCCAGGTCGCGCCAGTCCAGGCGCCAGTTTCCGGACTGCACGTTCTGCAGCCAGAGCATGCAGGTAAGTGTCTTTGCGTCCGTCACGCCGCCATTGCGACAGGCCTGGGACAGTTCGTCCACGGTGGCGCTGGTGACTTCCAGGAATTCGTCCTGGTCGCGCCGCGGCGTGCCGGCCACGAGGCCGCGGGCGAAGAAAATGTGGATGATTTCGGTGGAATAGGCGATGGCCAGGTGCAGGGCCCCGGCGTGGGCCCACTGCTTCGCCGTATAGCCGGTTTCTTCCAGTAGTTCGCGACGCGCGCAATCCAGGGGATCTTCGCCGGGATCGAGCTTGCCTGCCGGGAATTCGGTCATCACGCGGCCTACCGGATAACGGTATTGGCGCTCGAGCAGGACGCGGCCGTCATCCAGCAAGGGGATGACCACCACGGCGCCGGGATGCACTACATATTCGCGGCTGGCCAGCGCGCCGTCGGGCAGGCGCACCGTGTCGCGGCGCATTTGCAGGAAGCCGCCCTGCACCAGAACCTGGCTGTCGACCCGCGTTTCGGCGAGATGGCTATCGTCCTTGTCTGACATGATCTACGGCCTGTTTATCTTGGTAGAGATTAACACGCAGGGCCAACATGCAGCGCCCGCGCCTATCGGCCGTGGTATTCTGGATTCACTATGCATCTGGTCCAAAGACTGCCCGATAATCCGCTGGACATCATAGGCGATATCCACGGAGAAAAAACCGCGCTGGTGAAGCTCTTGGCTCACCTGGGCTACGACACGCACGGCAAGCATCCGCGCGGCCGCAGGCTGGTTTTCGTCGGTGATCTTTGCGACCGCGGGCCCGACAGCCATGGCGTGATCCGCCACGTACAAGACCTGGTGGAACACGGCAGCGCCAGTGTCATACTGGGCAACCACGAAATGAACTTGCTGACCGACGATGCCAAGGACGGCTCGGGCTGGTTCTTCGACGAGCGCCACGAAAACGACCTGAAGTTCTACGCACCCTTCAGCCGCACGCCGGCCTCGGAACGCGACGAAATAAGGCAATTCCTGGGCAGCCTTCCGGTCGCCCTGCAACGCGAGGACATCCGTGTCGTGCACGCGGCCTGGACGCCCGAAGCGATCCATGCGATCGAGTCGCTGCCCCTGGGCAGCGTCGCGGAACAATTCCGGCGCTGGGACCGCCTGGCACAGACCACCGCCGACACTACGGGCCTGTACCACCGCTACCAGCAAGAAAGACAACACTGGGCCAGGGAACTCGAGGATGAACACAATCCTCCTCCGTTCCTGCACGCCATCGCGCAATACGAAGCAACCCAGCAGATGATCAATCCGCTGAAAGTGCTGACCTCGGGGGTGGAACGCCTGACCGACCAGCCTTTTTTTGCCGGCAACCGCTGGCGCTTCTCCGACCGGGTCAATTGGTGGAACGACTATGACGACCCGGTGCCGGTAGTGATCGGCCATTATTGGCGCATGTTCAATCCGCCGCGTAGCGGCGTCGCGCGCTACAGCCAGTTGTTCAACGGCATAGACCCCATCAGTTGGCACGGCAAGCACCGCAATGTGTTTTGCGTCGACTTTTCGGTAGGAGCACGTTGGCGCGACCGCAAGGCCGGACGGCCGATCGAAGGCTCGCGTTTCCGCCTTGCCGCGCTGCAATGGCCGGAAAGACGCCTGGTGTTCGATTCGGGCCAGGTGCTCCAGACTTCCTGATTTCCGCCTCTTTAGAGAACTTGGCGCGTCGTCCAGTTGGCCCGCCGGAAGCTCGAACGCGCTGGCGTTCTGCAGCCGGACCGGGCGCGGGCCGTAGCAAGCCGGCAAGCGTCACGAGGATTCGCGATGTCGCACGGCATCGAATTCATATTTGTCTGCTAAACAAGAACATGCGAAAGACAGCAAGCCAGGTGCCCCAGCACCTTGTACGATGCATTCTTGCCGTCTTGCCTGTCGCCCTCTTGCCCCAGCCTCTCAGGCCTTGCGCCTGGGTTCTATGCCGCAACGGCAAGTAACCGGCATATAGCGGCGCCATTTTGCTCTGAACACTTACTCTGGCTCCCGAACACCTAAAAGATACATATTGTTTCAAAATATCGGGCTGTGGATAACTACAGGGAGCAGTCGATGTGCACAGATTGTGGATTGAAGAGGAACAAGTGCCCTCTTTTTCCCGGGCCCCGAAAGTTGTCCAGTTTTGATCCACCTCCCACACCGTACTTATGCAGGCAAGAAATCGTCGGCAAGTCTTTGTAGTTCTTGATGAATTTCGGGATATGCCAGTTATCCACAGACACCCATCATCATTAATCTTTTTATATAAGGAAACAAGGAAAAAACCAAAACATCTCTCTTATCCCAGCCTGCCACGCAAGGGCTACGCCCGTAGCGGAAACGGCCTAGAATGGGCGCCTGCCGCAATGGCGCTGCCTTCGAACATGGATCGGCAGCACGCGATCCGGAAAAAAAGCCGGTTCGGCAAGCAAACCGTGGAATGCATGGTTTGCTCGACTTGGGCCGGCTTGTATGTTGCAGCTATGTGGGGATATTGGTGGATTTGCGGAACTTCGGACTGGGATCGCGGACGCGAAAGCCGGCTTCAGGCTCGCGCAAGCCGGGCTATTGCCTCGTCCAGCGTTGCATCCTGCTTGGCGAAGCAGAATCGCGCGAGCCCATGGTTCGATTCGGGCGCATCGGGCCGGCGGTAGAAGGCGGACACGGGTATGACGGCCACGCCATGTTCCAGGGTCAGCCAGCGGGCAAATTCCGCTTCGGGCAAGTCGGAAATGGCGTCGTAGCGAGCCAGCAAGAAAAATGTGCCCTGGCTGGGCAAAGGCTGGAAACGAGTGGCCGCCAGGCCGGCATGCAGGCGGTCGCGCTTGGCCTGGTAGAAGTCGGAAAGACCCAAATACGGCTTCGGGTCTTGCATATAGTGGGCCAGCGCGTGCTGCATGGGCGAAGGCACGGTAAACACCATGAACTGGTGCACCTTGCGTATTTCAGCGGTCAAGGCTTGCGGGGCGCAGCAATAGCCGATCTTCCAGCCCGTGGTGTGGTAGGTTTTGCCGAAGGAAGATATGACCACGGCATTGGCAGCCAGCGATGCGCGGCGGGCGATGCTCTGGTGAATGTTGCCGTCGAAGACGATGTGTTCGTAGGCTTCGTCGGACAACAACATGATGCCGGTGTCGCGCACGATGCTTTCCAGGGCGTCCAGGTCGGTTTCCGTCATGATGATGCCCGTCGGATTGTGCGGGAAATTCAACATCAGCATCCGTGTGGCCGGCCCGATGGCGTCGCGCACCCGCTGCCAATCGACGCGGTATGTGGGATGGGACGCATCGGGAGCCTGCATGGGAACCACGACGGGTATCCCGCCCGCCAGCTCGATGGCGGGCAGGTATAAGTCATAGAAGGGTTCTATCACTACGACTTCATCGCCAGTTTTGACGAATGCCTGGATGGTGGCCATCAGCGCTTCGGTGGCGCCGCTGGTGACAGTGACTTCTGCCAGTGGATCGTAATTTGCGCCATACAGCTTGTGTGCCTTGGCGGCGATCTCTTCGCGCAATGCCACGATGCCTGGCATGGGTGGGTATTGATTGTGTCCCTCGGCCATGGCTGCGCTGACCAGGTCCAGCAGGCGCGGATCGGGATTGAAATCGGGAAAGCCCTGCCCCAGATTGATGGCCTGCTGCTCTGATGCGAGCTGGCTCATTACCGTGAAAATGGTCGTTCCTATATTTGGTAGCTTGGATTCGAAGTTCATGATCTGGGGCGGGTGAAAGTGGAGGGGTATTGTGTGTAATTGCCGTTAAGTTGCTTAATACTGTCCCTAGCGACGGAAAAATACCACACTGGGGTAAACAAGTATTTGATTAAGCATTAAAGCGTGGTTATGCTCACACCTGCACTTGAAATCAAGTCGTACGCAGGATCGTTTTGCTTGATTCGTGCTTTGGGTTCCATACTGGCGCTCATCGTCGGATCCAGTCTAGTTCGTGTCAGCGCTCTTGGTTCATTGCAATTTTGTTTATTTTTAGGACGCTACACATCATGGCTCAAAAGGGCAAAGTTAAGTGGTTCAACGCCGATAAAGGCTTCGGTTTCATTACTCCCGACGCCGGCGGTTCCGACGTGTTCGCTCACTTCTCCGCTATCGAAGGCCGCGGCTACCGCAGCTTGAACGAAGGTCAGGAAGTCGAATTCGAAGTCAAAGATGGTCCCAAGGGCCCTCAAGCAGCCGAGATCCGCCCTCTATAATCTTTGCTAGATTTGTGTAGTTTTCTGCACAGATTTTCAGCGCCCTGGTCCATGACCAGGGCGTTTTTATTTGGTGCCCTATTCCGGTTTTTGTTCTTGCGGCGATTATTTGAATAAGCTGCCGGATTTGCTGTGATCTGTGTTCTTTCGGGCTTGCATATTATTTTGCTCGAGGCGGGATATTTATGTTCTCGGCATTTACTTATTCCTTGCTCGTTCAAGGATGATATTTCTGAGATGCTATGCAAACCTGTTTTGATTTACCGGGTGTTCAGGCGCCTGCCGCTAAAGAATCATTTTTCGGAGTTGTTCTTGATTCCAGGCTAGCGGACGGCACATGGCAAGCTAGCGAGAGATCTAAGTTTGATTCTCCAGGTATAGCAGTCGTGCCGGATTTGTTTAGATAAACGGATACACGAGCTTGGGGATACCGACTTTCCCGTATCTCACCCTACGATTTATTCACAATCTATCCACCGAATTTTCAGGACTTATTCCCAAACTTATCCACAGGCTACCTTGTTGCCCGATTTTCATGTTTCACGTGAAACATTGGTTGTAGCTCTTTCGATTTATTTGTTGTGCGGGATTCAACGCCCATCATTCTCAGGCTGATGTTTCACGTGAAACAATCAGGCAATACCGTTCGGTGTGTTCCACGTGAAACATAGGCTGAGAGCTATAATCTAGTCTATCTAGAATTGCTATACATAAAATGATTTACCCCGAAGAATTCGACGTGATAGTCATAGGTGGTGGCCACGCTGGCACCGAGGCGGCGTTAGCCGCAGCCCGTACTGGCGCATCCACCCTGCTGCTGACTCATAACATGGAAACCCTGGGCCAAATGTCCTGCAACCCTTCCATAGGAGGGATAGGCAAAGGACATCTGGTTAAAGAGGTCGATGCCCTGGGCGGCGCAATGGCACTGGCCACGGATGAGGCCGGGATTCAATTTCGTATATTGAACCGATCCAAAGGTCCTGCGGTCCGAGCGACCAGGGCCCAGGCGGACCGCTCTTTATATCGTCAAGCCATACGGGGGAAACTGCAAAACCAGCCCAATCTCTGCATATTCCAGCAGTCGGTGGAAGACCTGATGCTGGAGGGAGATAAGGTCGTAGGTGCAGTTACCCAGATCGGTCTGAAATTCAGGGGTCGAGCTGTAGTCCTGACCGCAGGCACATTCCTTAATGGTTTGATCCACGTGGGACTGGACCATTACTCGGCAGGGCGTGCTGGGGATCCACCGGCCATCAGCCTGGGGCAACGCCTGAAAGAGCTCAAGCTGCCACAAGGGCGCCTCAAGACCGGAACCCCTCCAAGAGTCGATGCACGCAGCATAGATTTTTCTCGTACCGAGGTGCAGCCCGGCGACATGGATCCGGTGCCCGTGTTTTCCTATATGGGATCGGCCGATATGCACCCCCGGCAGTTGCCGTGCTGGATTACCCATACCAACCAGCGTACGCACGACATCATTCGTTCGGGCCTGGATCGATCTCCGCTGTACAGCGGAATCATCGAAGGGGTGGGGCCGCGTTATTGTCCGTCTATCGAAGATAAAATCCAGCGCTTTGCTGACAAGGACAGCCACCAGGTGTTTCTGGAGCCCGAGGGGCTGCATAGCACTGAAATCTATCCCAATGGGGTATCCACCAGTCTGCCGTTCGACATACAGCTAGCCTTGCTGCGCACTCTGCCGGGACTGGAAAACGCCGTCATCATGCGCCCGGGCTACGCGATCGAGTATGACTATTTCGATCCACGTGGATTGAAGTCCAGCCTGGAAACCAAGGCCATCGAAAGTCTGTTTTTCGCAGGGCAGATCAATGGCACTACCGGTTATGAAGAGGCCGCGGCGCAAGGCCTGCTGGCAGGCGTGAATGCTGCGCGCAAGACTCGTGGGCAAGAGCCATGGACTCCGGCGCGCAACCAGGCCTATCTGGGTGTGCTTGTCGACGATCTGGTTACACGTGGAGTCACCGAACCATATCGCATGTTCACGTCCCGTGCCGAATACCGCTTGAGCCTGCGTGAAGACAATGCCGATATGCGCCTGACCGAAGAGGGGCGGCGCATGGGCCTGGTCGACGATGAGCGCTGGGATGCTTTCAACCGCAAGCGCGATGCCGTTGCGGCAGAGGTCGAACGGCTGAAATCGTCCTGGGTGAATCCGAAAACGCTTGCAGCGGAAACTGCGCAATCCTTGCTGGGCAAGCAGATTGAACGTGAGTACTCACTATTCGATTTGTTGCGGCGGCCCGAAGTCAGTTACCGCGACCTGATGTCGGCGCCGGATGGCGAGAACGGGCTGCTTGCCGGGCCTGGCCTGCAAGATGCGGTGGCCGCGGAACAAGTAGAGCTGCAAGCCAAATACGCCGGGTACGTCACTCGCCAGCAGGAAGAGGTCGATCGCCAGGCGGCGCTGGAGTCCCAGCCCATACCGGCGGCCCTGGACTATGACTCGATCGCTAGCCTGTCCTTCGAGGTGCGCCAGCGGCTCAAGGCTGCCCGGCCCGAGACCGTGGGACAGGCCGGGCGCATTTCGGGCGTCACGCCCGCTGCGATTTCCTTGTTGCTGGTGCATCTGAAACGCCTGCAGTACGGCAAGAAAGCCGCGTGATGGCGGCGAACGACCCGGCATCCGCCGCGCGCCTGGAAGAGGCTGCGCGCCGCATGGGGCTGAGCCTGCAGGCCGGGCAAAAAGAAGCGCTGCTGGGCTATATCGCGCTGCTGCAGCGCTGGAACCGGACATACAATCTGACCGCGGTGCGCGATGCGTCGCAGATGCTGGTGCAGCATATCTTCGACAGCCTGTCAGTCGTAGGACCGTTGCAATCGGAACTGCACAAGCGCGGCAGCGGTGATGCCGCAAGAGTGGCCGACATCGGTTCGGGTGCGGGCCTGCCCGGCATGGTGCTGGCCGCCCTGAATCCCGGCTGGCAAGTGTATTGTGTCGACGCCGTCGAAAAGAAAATGGCTTTCGTGCGGCAGGCAGCCGGTTCTCTCGGCCTGTCCAATCTGCACGCCATGCATGCGCGTGTTGAAACATTAACGCCGCTCGATGCGGATGTCGTCGTGTCGCGGGCCTTTGCTTCGCTTGCCGATTTTGCCATACTGGCGGGCGGGCACGCGGCCGCGAACGGCAGCCTGCTCGCCATGAAGGGGCGCGAACCCCTGGACGAGATCCAGGCCCTGGAAGACACCGAATGGAAGGTCGCGCGCATCGAGCCTGTGACCGTACCCGAATTGAATGCCCAGCGTTGTCTGGTCTGGATGAATCGCCGCCAAGGAAACCTATGACTGAGCAAAAAGCCCGCAACGGGACCAGCGTATTTTGCATCGCGAACCAGAAGGGCGGGGTGGGCAAGACCACCACGGCCATCAACCTGGCGGCGGCCCTGGCGGCGCAGGGCAAGCGCGTGCTGCTGGTCGACCTGGATCCGCAGGGCAATGCGACCATGGGCAGCGGCATCGACAAGAACGCAGAGCAAAAGAACCTGTATGCAGTGCTGATAGGCGACGCGAGCGTCGAGGAGGTCCGTGTGCGCTCGTCCTCGGGCGGCTACGACGTGCTGCCCGCGAATCGCGAGTTGTCGGGAGCGGAAATCGATCTCATCCAGATGGAATCCCGCGAACAGCAGCTCAGGCAAGCTCTGGAAGGCGTGGACGGCCAGTACGACTTCGTGCTGATCGACTGCCCCCCCACGCTGTCGCTGCTGACCCTGAACGGGCTGGCCAGCGCCGACGGTGTCATCATCCCCATGCAATGCGAGTATTTCGCGCTGGAAGGCTTGTCCGACCTGGTCAACACCGTCAAGCGCGTGCATCGCAACATCAATCCCGACCTCAAGCTGATCGGCCTGTTGCGGGTGATGTTCGACCCGCGCGTCACCTTGCAGCAGCAAGTGTCGGCGCAGATCGAAAGGCATTTCGGCGACAAGGTGTTCAAGGCCGTCGTGCCGCGCAATGTACGGCTGGCCGAAGCCCCCAGCCACGGCGTGCCCGGCACGGTCTACGACAAGAACTCCCGCGGCGCGAAAGCCTATATCGAGTTCGGCAAGGAACTCATCAAGCGCGTCGGCCGGGAGGCCGCCGCGGCGAGCGCCTGAACCGGGCGCCGTCAGAATAAGGAATCACATTATGGCAAGCAAGAAACCCAAAGGCCTGGGGCGCGGCCTCGAAGCGCTACTCGGCGCCGACGCCGATGCCATCGACAAACTGGGCGCCGAGCCGGTTGCGGCGTCCGCCAATCTTCCGTCCGCGCTGCCGGTCAAGAAGCTGCGCGCCGGCAAATACCAGCCCCGTACCCGCATGGACGAAGGCGCGCTGGCCGAGCTGGCCGAATCCATACGCACCCAGGGCATCATGCAGCCCATTTTGGTGCGCCCGCTTGCGGGCAAGGACGCCGGCAATTATGAAATCATCGCCGGTGAACGGCGTTTTCGCGCGGCGCAGCTCGCCGGCCTGTCCGAAGTCCCGGTGCTGGTGCGCGAGGTCGCCGACGAAAACGCCGCCGTCATGGCCCTGATCGAAAACATCCAGCGCGAAGACCTGAATCCGCTGGAAGAAGCACATGGCGTGCGCAGGCTGCTGGACGAATTCGGCCTGACCCACGAGCAAGCGGCGCAGGCCATAGGCCGTTCGCGTTCGGCCACCAGCAATCTGCTGCGGCTGTTGAACCTGAGCGGCCCAGTGCAGACCATGCTGCTGGCCGGCGACATCGACATGGGCCATGCGCGCGCGCTGCTGGCCGCCGACGCGGCCACGCAGATCCTGCTGGCCAACGAGATCGTCGCCAAGCGGCTGTCGGTGCGCGAGGCGGAAAAGCTGGTCACCCGCAGCCTGCGCGAATCGGACGAGGCGGCCGCGGGCGGTACACGCAAGGCGGCGGCGCTTTCGGGCGACGCCAAGCGCCTGGAACAGGCCCTGTCCGACCACCTGGGCACGCGGGTCACGCTCAAGATCGGCGCGAAAGAACGCGGCCAGCTGCTCATTGATTTCCACGGCTGGGAACACCTCAATTCGCTGCTTGAACGGCAGGGCCTGTCCAACGTCATCGACAACTGAGCCGGCGATACGTCCCCCATATGCCGGTCGAAATGTCAAGAACGTATGGGTTGCAAATTTCGGGGCGCCGGCCTTGCCTTATGGGCTGCACCCAATTTGACAAGCATGTAAAAACTCTACATAATTAGCAGTTCTCTTTTGGTGGGGTGCCCGAGTGGTTAAAGGGGGCAGACTGTAAATCTGTTGGCCTTGCGCCTACGTTGGTTCGAATCCAACCCCCACCACCAAGAGCGCAGTACCGGTACCCAAGAATTGAATCCCTCTCGCGGGTGTAGCTCAATGGTAGAGCAGAAGCCTTCCAAGCTTATGACGAGGGTTCGATTCCCTTCACCCGCTCCAGTTTGTTGTGTCGCCCGCAAGGGCGGAGTGCACGGTAAGGCATTTGCCCATGTGGCTCAGTGGTAGAGCACTCCCTTGGTAAGGGAGAGGTCGCGCGTTCGATCCGCGCCATGGGCACCACTTCTTTTTCATCACACATCGCTTTACAGCTCTATTCCATAGTCAGGAGTCAGCCATGGCAAAAGGCAAGTTTGAACGGACCAAACCGCACGTGAACGTGGGAACGATAGGTCACGTGGACCACGGCAAAACGACGTTGACGGCGGCGATCACGACGGTGCTGTCGGCGGCCTTCGGAGGCGAAGCCAAGGGCTACGACCAGATAGACGCGGCGCCCGAAGAGCGCGCACGCGGGATCACGATCAACACGGCGCACGTGGAATACGAGACGAAGAACCGTCACTACGCGCACGTGGACTGCCCGGGACACGCGGACTATGTGAAGAACATGATCACGGGTGCGGCGCAGATGGACGGTGCGATCCTGGTGGTGTCGGCGGCCGACGGCCCGATGCCGCAGACGCGCGAACACATACTGCTGAGCCGTCAGGTGGGCGTGCCGTACATCATCGTGTTCCTGAACAAGGCGGACATGGTCGATGACGAAGAGCTGCTGGAGCTGGTGGAAATGGAAGTGCGCGAGCTGCTCTCGAAGTACGACTTCCCGGGCGACGACACGCCGATCGTGAAGGGCTCGGCCAAGCTGGCGCTGGAAGGCGACAAGGGCCCGCTGGGCGAGCAGGCGATCCTGGCGCTGGCCGAGGCGCTGGACACGTACATCCCGACGCCGGAGCGCGCGGTGGATGGCGCGTTCCTGATGCCTGTGGAAGACGTGTTCTCGATCTCGGGCCGCGGCACGGTGGTGACGGGCCGTATCGAGCGCGGCGTGATCAAGGTCGGCGAAGAAATCGAAATCGTCGGGATCAAGGCGACGCAGAAGACGACGTGCACGGGCGTGGAAATGTTCCGCAAGCTGCTGGACCAGGGCCAGGCGGGCGACAACGTCGGGATTCTGCTGCGCGGCACGAAGCGCGAAGACGTGGAGCGCGGCCAGGTGCTGGCCAAGCCGGGTTCGATCAACCCGCACACGGGCTTCACGGCCGAGGTGTACATCCTGTCCAAGGAAGAGGGCGGCCGTCACACGCCGTTCTTCAACGGGTATCGTCCGCAGTTCTACTTCCGCACGACGGACGTGACGGGGACGATCGACCTGCCCAAGGACAAGGAAATGGTGCTGCCCGGGGATAACGTGTCGATGACGGTGAAGCTGATAGCGCCGATCGCCATGGAAGAAGGGCTGCGCTTTGCAATTCGCGAAGGTGGCCGTACCGTCGGCGCCGGCGTCGTTGCAAAAATCCTGGAATAAGGGTTATACTCTAACGTTCGATGCGTGCCTGGCCAAAGTTTGGGCTTACACGCATCGACCAAGAGCAGTTTCAAAGAGCGGGGCTTTAAGTCAAAACGGCGCAAGTCAAAACGGTGTAAGTCAAGCCGGTATAGATCGGGTGCGGGCCCAACAGCTTGCGCGAAGACGATTTATGCCAGAAGCGTGCGGTTTTGCGCAAAACGGCTTACGCGTAACGGCATGGCGCAGTTTGTGGCCTTTGCTCGACGGGTTTAGGGGTATAGCTCAATTGGCAGAGCGTCGGTCTCCAAAACCGAAGGTTGAGGGTTCGATTCCTTCTGCCCCTGCCACGAATCATATCGCAAGAACGCGCCTGTGGCGCGGATCTGGCGTCGGAATATGTCTAACACCAACGTAGAAACCGTTACTAGCACTCGGGATCGTCTCAAGCTGGGCCTGGCGGTGCTTGTCATCATCGCCGGCATCGTGGCTTTTTCGATGCTCGAGGGTCGGCCCGCACTGGTTCGCGTCGGTGTCTTCATAGGAAGCCTGGTGGTGGCCGCGCTCATCGCGTGGTTCAGCGAACCGGGCCGTCGCACCCTGAGCTTCGGCCGCGACTCCTACAACGAAGTCAAGCGCGTCACGTGGCCCACACGCAAGGAATCGACCCAGATGACGGGTATCGTGTTCGCTTTCGTGGCCGCCATGGCGCTGCTGTTGTGGGTGGTCGACAAGCTGATGGAATGGATCATCTATGGTCTGTTGCTGGGTTGGAAATAAAGGGCACGCATGAGCAAGCGTTGGTATGTCGTCCATGTCTATTCCGGGATGGAAAAAAGCGTGCACAAGGCGTTGCTCGAGCGCATCGAGCGTGCCGGCCTGCAGACTTCTTTCGGGCGCATCCTGGTTCCTTCCGAAGAAGTGGTAGAGGTCAAGGGCGGCAAGAAGTCCATATCCGAAAGGCGCATCTTCCCGGGCTATGTCCTGGTCGAGATGGATCTCACCGATGAAACCTGGCACCTGGTGAAAAACACCAATCGCGTCACGGGTTTCCTCGGCGGCTCGGGCAACCGCCCCGCGCCGATCTCCGAACGCGAGGTCGAGAAGATCCTGTCGCAGATGGAAGAAGGCGTCGAGAAGCCCAGGCCCAAGATCCTCTTCGAGGTGGGCGAGATGGTGCGCGTCAAGGAAGGTCCGTTCGCCGATTTCAACGGCAACGTCGAAGAAGTGAATTACGAGAAAAGCAAGGTGCGGGTGTCGGTGACGATTTTCGGCCGCGCCACCCCTGTGGAACTCGATTTCGGCCAGGTCGAGAAGACCTGATTTTCAATACCGGGGAGCAGGGCGGCGCGCGTCGCCCCTGCGTCTGAACCCGCAAGGAGCAAAGCATGGCGAAGAAAATCGTCGGCTTCATCAAGCTGCAAGTCCCGGCTGGCAAAGCCAACCCGTCCCCCCCGATCGGCCCCGCGCTCGGTCAGCGCGGGCTGAACATCATGGAATTTTGCAAGGCGTTCAATGCCAAGACCCAAGGCATGGAACCGGGCCTGCCGATTCCGGTGGTGATCACCGCGTACGCCGACAAGAGCTTCACGTTCATCATGAAGACTCCGCCGGCCACCGTCCTGATCAAGAAGGCTTCCGGCGTGCAGAAAGGTTCTTCGCGGCCCAACGCCGACAAGGTCGGCACGCTGACTCGCGCCCAGGCCGAGGAAATCGCCAAGACCAAGGCGCCGGACCTGACCGCCGCCGATCTGGATGCCGCCGTGCGCACGATCGCCGGTACCGCCCGCAGCATGGGCATTACGGTCGAAGGGGTGTAAGCCATGGCCAAGATCAGCAAACGTACTGCCGCCATCCAGGCCAAGATCGACCGCAGCAAGTTCTACCCGGTCGCCGAAGCCCTGGCCCTGGTCAAGGAAACCGCCACCGCCAAGTTCGACGAGTCGATCGACGTCGCCGTGCAACTGGGCATCGACCCCAAGAAGTCCGACCAACTGGTGCGCGGCTCCGTGGTCTTGCCCGCCGGTACCGGCAAGTCGGTGCGCGTGGCCGTGTTCGCCCAGGGCGACAAGGCCGAGGCTGCCAAGGCTGCCGGCGCCGATATCGTCGGCCTGGAAGACCTGGCCGAACGCATCAAGGGCGGCCAGCTCGACTTCGACGTGGTGATCGCTTCGCCGGACACCATGCGCGTGGTCGGCGCCCTGGGCCAGATCCTCGGCCCCCGCGGCCTGATGCCCAACCCCAAGGTGGGCACCGTCACCCCCGACGTCGTCACCGCGGTCAAGAACGCCAAGGCCGGCCAGGTGCAGTACCGCACCGACAAGGCGGGCATCGTGCATGCCACGATCGGCCGCGCTTCGTTCGGTATCGAGCAACTGCAGACCAATCTGGCTGCGCTGGTCGATGCGCTGAACAAGGCTCGTCCCGCTGCCGCCAAGGGTATTTACCTGCGCAAGCTTGCCGTGTCGTCCACCATGGGCGGCGGCGCTCGCGTTGAAATCGCCACGCTGTCCGCCTGATAGCGGCGCGTTGGCAAACAGAACTTTGGGCCGTGCCCGGCTTGCCGGGCGCTGCTGTCAAAGACCGCTGGAGCCGGGGCTCGTGCGACATGCTGCAAGTCCACGCGGTTCAGGCTTAATCCCGAAGCTGTGCGCAGCATCGGATCCAGCGCAGACGGCGTCCATGGAAGATTTCTTTACTCAAGAACTCGACCAGGTGCGCCGCATTCGGTTGACGCAAGGGAACCTTTCCCAGGCGTCTTTTGATGGAGTGTTCAAACCGTGAGTCTCAATCGCCAAGAGAAAGCGGTAGTGATCGAAGAGGTTGCTGCAGAAATTGCAAAGGCCCAGTCGATTGTTATCGCCGAGTACCGTGGTCTGGACGTCGCCTCTGTCACCGTATTGCGCAAAACTGCGCGTGAGTCGGGCGTGTATCTGCGTGTTCTGAAGAACACGCTGGTTCGCCGTGCTGTGTCCGGCACCCCTTTCGAGGGTATGTCGGAACAGCTTACCGGTCCGCTGATCTATGGTATCAGCACTGACCCGGTATCGGCGGCCAAGGTACTTGCCGGTTTCGCAAAGAGCAACGAAAAGCTGGTTCTGAAAGGCGGGGCGCTGCCCAATAACGTCTTGAACCTGGAAGGCGTGAAGGCCCTGGCCACCATGCCCTCCCGCGACGAGCTGCTCTCGAAACTGCTGGGCACCATGCAAGCCCCGATCGCGCAATTTGTGCGTACGCTCAACGAAGTTCCCACCAAGTTCGCCCGCGGCCTCGCTGCCGTGCGCGACCAGAAGCAAGCCGCGTAAAGCGGGGCGCTACTTCGTCGAACGACCGAGCGACACCCAACCCTGGCAAATTATTCAATCTGGAGTTCTAGAAAATGGCATTAAGCAAAGCTGAGATCCTTGACGCGATCGCCGGCATGACCGTGCTCGAGCTGTCCGAGCTGATCAAGGAAATGGAAGAAAAATTCGGCGTGTCGGCTGCTGCCGCCGCCGTGGCCGTGGCTGCCCCCGCTGCCGGTGGCGCCGCCGCCGCTGCTGAAGAGCAGACCGAATTCACCGTGGTGCTGGCCGAAGTCGGCGCCAACAAGGTGAGCGTCATCAAGGCGGTGCGTGAAATCACCGGCCTGGGCCTGAAGGAAGCCAAAGACCTGGTCGACGGCGCTCCCAAGCCTGTCAAGGAAGGTCTGGCCAAGGCTGATGCCGAAGCCGCCAAGAAGAAGCTGGAAGAAGCTGGCGCGAAAGCCGAGCTCAAGTAAGCGCTTTTTCGCCTGCCCGGGAAGAGCGATGGCCTTCCCGGGCTTTTGCGTTTCCAGAAAACCTGTGATTCGTCACCGCTTGCGCGCCAGAGTCGGGTTTTCCGGAGTCGTAAACCAGGGCCGTGGTTGACGGCCAATGTAACCTCGAGTCGGAGTGCTCATGCCTTATTCGTACACCGAAAAAAAGCGCATACGCAAGAGCTTCGCCAAGCGCGAGGACGTGCAAGACGTCCCGTACCTGCTGGCGACTCAACTGCATTCATTCAAAACTTTTTTGCAGGCGGATACTACACCTTCCAAACGAAAAGATGAAGGCCTGCAGGCAGCGTTCACATCAATCTTTCCGATCGTAAGCCATAACCAGATGGCCCGCCTCGAGTTTGTCAGCTATATCTTGGGCGAGCCCGTGTTCGACGTCAAGGAGTGCCAACTGCGTGGCCTGACCTACGCGTCGCCGCTGCGCGCCAAGGTGCGCCTGGTCCTGATGGACCGCGAAGTCAGCAAGCCGACGGTCAAAGAGGTCAAGGAACAAGAAGTATACATGGGCGAAATTCCGCTCATGACCGATACCGGTTCCTTTGTCATCAACGGCACCGAGCGCGTCATCGTTTCGCAGCTGCACCGTTCGCCGGGCGTGTTTTTCGAACACGACCGCGGCAAGACGCACAGCTCCGGCAAACTGCTGTTCTCGGCCCGCGTGATTCCCTACCGCGGTTCGTGGCTGGACTTCGAGTTCGATCCCAAGGACATCCTGTTCTTCCGCGTCGACCGCCGCCGCAAGATGCCCGTGACGATCCTGCTCAAGGCCATCGGCATGACGCCCGAGTCGATCCTGGCACACTTCTTCGATTTCGACAACTTCGAAATCCACAAAGAAGGCGGCATGCTCGAGTTCGTCCCCGACCGCTGGAAGGGCGAAGTGGCGCGCTTCGACATCACCGATCGCGCCGGCACGGTCATCGTCGAAAAAGACAAGCGCATCAACGCGCGGCACCTGCGCGACCTGGCCGCGGCCAAGGTCGAGTATGTATCCGTGCCCGATGATTTCCTGGTCGGCCGCGTGCTGGCCAAGAACGTCATCAACGCCGAGACCGGCGAAGTCGTGGCCAATGCCAACGATGAAATCACCGAGACCTTGCTTGCCGACCTGCGCGAAGCGGGCGTGACCCACATCCAGGCGCTGTACACCAACGACCTGGATCGCGGCCCCTATATCTCGCAGACCTTGCGCACCGACGAAACCGCCGACCAGATGGCGGCGCGCGTGGCCATCTATCGCATGATGCGCCCCGGCGAGCCTCCCACCGAGGACGCCGTCGAGGCCTTGTTCCAGCGCCTGTTCTACAGCGAAGAAGCCTACGATCTGTCGCGCGTGGGCCGCATGAAGGTCAACAGCCGCCTGGGTCGCGGCGACGACATCACCGGCCCGATGACGCTCACCAACGAGGACATCCTCGACACCATCAAGGTGCTGGTGGAACTGCGCAACGGCCGTGGCCAGATCGACGATATCGACCACCTGGGCAATCGCCGCGTGCGTTGCGTGGGCGAGCTGGCCGAGAACCAGTTCCGCGCCGGCCTGGTGCGGGTCGAGCGTGCCGTCAAGGAACGCCTGGGCCAGGCAGAGACCGAAAACCTCATGCCGCACGACCTGATCAATTCCAAGCCGATTTCCGCGGCCATCAAGGAATTCTTCGGTTCGAGCCAGTTGTCGCAGTTCATGGACCAGACCAACCCGCTGTCGGAAATCACCCACAAGCGCCGCGTCTCGGCCCTGGGGCCCGGCGGCTTGACGCGCGAGCGCGCGGGCTTCGAAGTGCGCGACGTGCATCCCACGCACTACGGCCGCGTGTGCCCGATCGAAACGCCGGAAGGCCCGAACATCGGCCTGATCAACTCGATGGCGCTGTATGCGCGCCTGAACGAGTACGGCTTCCTCGAAACCCCGTACCGCAAGATCGTCGACGGCAAGGTCAGCGAGCAGGTCGACTACCTGTCGGCCATCGAAGAAAGCAATTACGTCATCGCGCAGGCCAACGCGCAGCTCGACGAGCAGGGACGCTTCACCGACGAACTGGTGGCTTGCCGCCAGGCCGGCGAAACCATCATGACCGCGCCGCAGAACGTGCACTACATGGACGTGGCGCCGTCGCAGATCGTGTCGGTGGCGGCTTCGCTGATTCCGTTCCTCGAGCACGATGACGCGAACCGCGCGCTGATGGGCGCCAACATGCAGCGCCAGGCCGTGCCTTGCCTGCGTCCCGAGAAGCCGCTGGTGGGCACGGGTATCGAGCGCACCGTTGCGGTCGACTCGGGCACCACGGTGCAGGCGCGCCGCGGCGGCGTGGTCGACCACGTCGACGCCGAGCGCGTGGTGATCCGCGTCAACGACGACGAGAACATCGCCGGCGAGGTCGGGGTCGACATCTACAACCTCATCAAGTACACCCGTTCCAACCAGAACACCAACATCAACCAGCGCCCCATCGTCCGGCGCGGCGACCACGTCGCCCGCGGCGACGTGCTGGCCGACGGCGCCTCGACCGACCTGGGCGAGCTGGCGCTGGGCCAGAACATGCTGGTGGCGTTCATGCCCTGGAACGGCTACAACTTCGAGGACTCGATCCTGATCTCCGAGAAGGTCGTGGCCGACGATCGCTACACTTCGATCCACATCGAAGAGCTGACCGTGGTGGCGCGCGACACCAAGCTGGGCGCCGAGGAAATCACGCGCGACATCAGCAACCTGGCCGAAACGCAGCTCAATCGCCTGGACGATTCGGGCATCGTGTACATCGGCGCCGAAGTGCGCGCCGACGACGTGCTGGTGGGCAAGGTCACGCCCAAGGGCGAGACCCAGCTCACTCCCGAAGAAAAGCTGCTGCGCGCGATCTTCGGCGAGAAAGCGTCCGACGTGAAGGACACCTCGCTGCGCGTGCCCTCGGGCATGATCGGCACCGTCATCGACGTGCAGGTCTTCACCCGCGAAGGCATCGACCGCGACAAGCGCGCCCAGTCGATCATCGACGACGAACTGCGCCGCTATCGCCAGGACCTCAATGACCAGCTTCGCATCGTCGAGGACGACACCTTCGACCGTATCGGCAAGTTCCTGTCCGGCAAGACCGTCAACGGCGGCCCGCGCAAGCTGGCCAAGGGCGCGGCGGTGACGGCCGAGTACCTGGCCGACCTCGACCGCTGGCAGTGGTTCGACATCCGGCTGGCCGACGAGGCCCATGCCGTGGTGCTGGAACAAGCCAAGGAATCGCTCGAGCAGAAGCGCCACCAGTTCGACCTGGCCTTCGAGGAAAAGCGCAAGAAGCTCACGCAGGGCGACGAACTGCCCCCGGGCGTGCTGAAGATGATCAAGGTCTACCTGGCCGTCAAGCGCCGCCTGCAACCCGGCGACAAGATGGCCGGCCGCCACGGCAACAAGGGCGTCGTCTCGCGCATCACGCCGGTCGAGGATATGCCGCACATGGCCGACGGCACACCCGTCGACATCGTGCTCAATCCGCTGGGCGTGCCTTCGCGGATGAACATCGGCCAGGTGCTCGAAGTGCACTTGGGCTGGGCCGCCAAGGGCGTGGGCCGGCGTATCGCCGACATGCTCGAGGAAGAAAAAGCGGCGCAGGCCAAGGGCATCCGCTCCTACCTCGAAAAGGTCTACAACACCACCGGGGCAGGCGCACGCATCGCCGAAATGAGCGACGAGGACATCGTCGAGATGGCCCGCAATCTCAGCAACGGCATGCCGTTCGCCACGCCGGTGTTCGACGGCGCGACCGAAGAGGAAATCGGCAAGATGCTGGAACTGGCCTACCCCGACGAGGTGGCGCACGACCTGAAGCTGACCGACAGCCGCACGCAGGCGTGGCTGTTCGACGGCCGCAACGGCGAGCAGTTCGAGCGTCCGGTCACGGTCGGCTACATGCACTACCTGAAGCTGCACCACTTGGTCGATGACAAGATGCATGCCCGTTCCACCGGCCCATACTCGCTGGTGACGCAGCAGCCGCTGGGCGGCAAGGCCCAGTTCGGCGGACAGCGTTTCGGCGAAATGGAAGTCTGGGCACTGGAAGCCTACGGTGCCTCGTACACACTGCAAGAGATGCTGACGGTCAAGTCCGACGATATCTCGGGCCGTACCAAGGTCTACGAGAATATCGTCAAGGGTGATCACGTCATCGATGCCGGCATGCCGGAATCCTTCAACGTGCTCGTCAAGGAAATTCGGTCTCTGTCTCTCGACATGGATTTGGAGCGTAAATAATGAAAGCGCTACTCGACCTTTTCAAACAAGTCACGCAGGACGAGCAATTCGATGCCATCAAGATCGGCATCGCGTCGCCCGAAAAGGTGCGGTCCTGGTCTTACGGCGAAGTCCGCAAGCCCGAGACCATCAACTACCGCACCTTCAAGCCCGAGCGCGACGGCCTGTTCTGCGCCAAGATCTTCGGTCCCATCAAGGACTACGAATGCCTCTGCGGCAAGTACAAGCGCCTGAAGCATCGCGGCGTAATCTGCGAGAAGTGCGGCGTCGAAGTCACGGTCGCCAAGGTGCGCCGCGAGCGCATGGGCCACATCGAGCTGGCCAGCCCGGTGGCGCACATCTGGTTCCTCAAGAGCCTGCCTTCGCGCCTGGGCATGGTGCTGGACATGACGCTGCGCGACATCGAGCGCGTGCTGTACTTTGAAGCCTGGTGCGTGATTGAGCCCGGCATGACGCCGCTCAAGCGCGGCCAGATCATGTCCGACGACGACTTCCTTGCCAAGACGGAAGAATACGGCGACGACTTCCACGCCCTGATGGGCGCCGAAGCCGTGCGCGAACTGCTGCGCACGATCGATATCGATCGCGACGTCGAGCATCTGCGCGCCGAGCTCAAGGCCACCACGTCCGACGCCAAGATCAAGAAGATCTCCAAGCGCCTGAAGGTGCTGGAAGGCTTCCAGAAATCGGGCATCAAGCCGGAATGGATGGTCATGGAAGTGCTGCCCGTGCTGCCTCCCGACCTGCGTCCGCTGGTGCCGCTGGACGGCGGGCGCTTCGCCACGTCCGACCTGAACGACCTGTACCGCCGCGTCATCAATCGCAACAACCGCTTGAAGCGCCTGCTCGAACTGAAAGCGCCGGACATCATCCTGCGCAACGAGAAGCGCATGCTGCAGGAATCGGTGGATTCGCTGCTGGACAACGGCCGCCGCGGCAAGGCCATGACCGGCGCCAACAAGCGCCAGCTCAAGTCGCTGGCCGACATGATCAAGGGCAAGAGCGGGCGCTTCCGCCAGAACCTGCTGGGCAAGCGCGTCGACTACTCGGGCCGTTCGGTCATCGTGGTGGGCCCGCAGCTCAAGCTGCACCAGTGCGGCCTGCCCAAGCTCATGGCGCTGGAACTGTTCAAGCCCTTCATTTTCAATCGTCTAGAAATGATGGGCCTGGCCACCACCATCAAGGCCGCCAAGAAGCTGGTCGAAAGCCAGGAGCCCGTGGTCTGGGACATTCTCGAGGAAGTCATCCGCGAGCATCCCGTCATGCTCAACCGCGCCCCGACGCTGCACCGCCTCGGCATCCAGGCTTTCGAGCCGGTGCTGATCGAAGGCAAGGCCATCCAGTTGCATCCGCTGGTCTGCGCGGCGTTCAACGCCGACTTCGACGGCGACCAGATGGCCGTGCACGTGCCGCTGTCGCTGGAAGCGCAGCTCGAGGCCCGCACCCTGATGCTGGCGTCGAACAATGTGCTGTTCCCGGCCAACGGCGAACCGTCCATCGTGCCCTCGCAGGATATCGTGCTGGGCCTGTACTACACCACCCGCGAGCGCATCAACGGCAAGGGCGAAGGCCTGTTCTTCATGGACGTGGCCGAAGTCCAGCGCGCCTACGACAACGGCGAGGTCGAGCTGCAAAGCCGCATCACCGTGCGTCTGAACGAGTACGAAAAGGACGCCGCCGGCGAATGGCAGCCCGTGCTGCGCCGCTTCGAGACGACCGTGGGCCGTGCCTTGCTGTCCGAGATCCTGCCTCATGGGCTGCCGTTCTCGGTGCTGAATCGCCCGCTCAAGAAAAAGGAAATCTCGCGCCTGATCAACCAGTCGTTCCGCCGCTGCGGCTTGCGCGCGACTGTGATCTTCGCCGACAAGCTGATGCAGTCGGGTTTCCGCCTCGCCACCCGCGGCGGCATCTCGATCGCCATGGGCGACATGCTGATCCCGCGCGTCAAGGAAGAAATCCTTGCGCAGGCCAGCAAAGAGGTCAAGGAAATCGACAAGCAGTATTCCTCGGGCCTGGTCACCGCGCAGGAACGCTACAACAATGTGGTGGACATCTGGGGCAAGGCCGGCGACAAGGTCGGCAAGGCCATGATGGAGCAACTGGCCACCGAGCCGGTGGTCAACCGCCACGGCGAGGAAGTGCGCCAGGAATCGTTCAACTCGATCTACATGATGGCCGACTCGGGCGCTCGCGGTTCCGCCGCGCAGATCCGCCAGTTGGCCGGCATGCGCGGCCTGATGGCCAAGCCTGACGGCTCGATCATCGAGACGCCGATCACCGCGAACTTCCGCGAAGGCCTGAACGTACTGCAGTACTTCATCTCGACTCACGGCGCGCGCAAGGGCCTGGCCGACACCGCCTTGAAGACGGCGAACTCCGGCTACCTCACGCGCCGCCTGGTGGACGTGACGCAAGACCTGGTCATCACCGAGAACGACTGCGGCACCACCCACGGCTACTCGATGAAGGCCCTGGTCGAGGGCGGCGAAATCATCGAACCGCTGCGCGACCGCATTCTCGGCCGTGTCGCGGCGGTGGACATCGTCAACCCCGAATCCCAGGAAACGGCGATCCCGGCCGGCACCTTGCTCGACGAAGACCTGGTCGAACTCATCGACCAGATCGGCGTGGACGAGGTCAAGATCCGCACGCCGCTTACTTGCGAAACGCGCCACGGGCTGTGCGCGCATTGCTACGGCCGCGACCTGGGCCGCGGCAGCATGGTCAACAAGGGCGAAGCGGTCGGCGTCATCGCCGCGCAGTCGATCGGCGAGCCGGGCACGCAGCTCACGATGCGTACCTTCCACATCGGCGGTGCGGCTTCGCGCGCCGCCATGGCCAGCTCGATCGAGACCAAGTCCAACGGCAGCATCGGTTTCGCCATCACCATGCGCTACGTCACCAACGCGAAGGGTGAACGTGTCGCCATTTCGCGTTCGGGCGAGCTGGTGGTGTTCGATGACAATCGCCGCGAGCGCGAGCGCCACAAGGTGCCTTACGGCGCGACCGTGCTGGTGGGCGACGGCGACACCGTCAAGGCCGGCCAGCGCCTGGCTACGTGGGATCCGCTGACCCGGCCCATCGTGTCCGAATATGCTGGGCAGGTGCGCTTCGAGAACATCGAGGAAGGCGCCACGGTGGCCAAGCAGGTCGACGAAGTCACGGGCCTGTCCACGCTGGTGGTGATCACGCCCAAGACGCGCGGCGGCAAGTCGATGATGCGTCCGCAGATCAAGCTGATCAACGAGGCTGGCGAGGAAGTCAAGATCGCCGGCACCGACCACGCGGTCAACATCTCGTTCCCGGTCGGCGCGCTGATTACCGTGCGCGACGGCCAGGAAGTCTCTGTGGGCGAGGTGCTGGCGCGTATTCCGCAAGAATCGCAAAAGACGCGCGACATCACCGGCGGTCTGCCGCGGGTGGCCGAGCTGTTCGAAGCGCGTTCGCCCAAGGACGCCGGCATGCTGGCCGACGTCACCGGCACGGTTTCGTTCGGCAAGGACACCAAGGGCAAGCAGCGCCTGGTCATCACCGACCTGGACGGCGTGGCGCACGAGTTCCTGATTCCCAAGGAAAAGCAGGTGCTGGTGCACGACGGCCAAGTGGTCAACAAGGGCGAAATGATCGTCGACGGCCCGGCCGATCCGCACGACATCCTGCGTTTGCAGGGTATCGAGCGGCTGGCCAGCTACGTGGTCAACGAAGTGCAGGACGTCTACCGTCTGCAGGGCGTGAAGATCAATGACAAGCACATCGAAGTGATCGTGCGCCAGATGCTGCGGCGCGTGAACATCGTCGATGCCGGCGACACCAACTTCATCCCCGGCGAACAGGTCGAACGTTCGGAGCTTCTCAACGAGAACGATCGCGTGGAGGCCGACGGCAAGCTGCCGGCCACCTACGAGAACGTGCTGCTGGGCATCACCAAGGCCTCGCTGTCGACCGACTCCTTCATCTCCGCGGCCTCGTTCCAGGAAACGACCCGCGTGCTGACCGAGGCGGCCATCATGGGCAAGCGCGACGACCTGCGCGGCTTGAAGGAAAATGTCATCGTCGGCCGTCTGATCCCGGCCGGTACCGGCATGTCCTACCATACCGCCCGCAAGGAAAAGGAATCTCTCGAAGCCGCGGAACGCCAGGCCGCTCGCGCCCTGGCCAATCCGTTCGAGGATGCCCCCGTGACGGCCACCGCCGACACGCAGGACAGCCCCGTTCAGGAAGAGGGCGATTCCTCGGCAGGCGCCCAGGAGTAGTCGCAAGATTCCGTCGCGACGGAATACAGAGCCGGGCCTATGGCCCGGCTTTTTTGTGCGCCCGGGCCGGGAAAGCCGCCGGGCCGCCCGGCGCATTTTCGGTTCGGATGTTTGCAGTCTGCGAAACACCGCATGTGGGGCGCCGCAAAAGGGCGCAAATTATTTGCGCCCGGCTTTTGCTCCGGCGCCTTGCATGCGGCGGGCTGCGCCGCCGATCAGGACCAGCCCAGCCGCTGCGTCAGTGTCGCCGCCGCTACGCGCAGCAGGGCGATCAGGGTATTTTCCTTCCCCGGCTCGTAGCGGAAATCGGGAATCGTCACCGTCAAGTTCCCGCGTATGTCGCCGCGGAAATCGAAGAAGGGCATCGACACGCCGAAGGCGCCCGGCGCACGCTGGGCGTGGCTGAGCGCGTAGCCCTGGTCGCGGATGACTTGCAGCGAGTGCAGCAACTCGTCTTTGTCCATGGGGCGCTGGTCCAGCGGCGAGGGCTCGGCGCGTTGTATCACCTGGTCGATTTCGTCCTGGCTCAGGAACGCCAGCAGCGAACGGCCCGCCGCGCCCCAGCCTAGCGGCTCCAGCCGGTTTTTCTCGATGCGGTAGCGCAAGGGATGCGCGGGCGAGGCCGAAAGCGCAAAGAACATCTTCAGCTCGTTGCGCACCAGCAGCGTGAGCAGGACGGTCTCGTCCGTCTGGTCGCGCAGTTCTTGCAGGATGGGAGTGCCGATCTGGTTGATGGGGGCTTCGGACGCCAGCCGTCCGGCCAATCGGTAAAGCTCGATGCCCGGCATGTAGTGGCCGTCTTCGCCCTGCGTGACGAAATTCAGCGGCTTGCACAGATTGAGCAGCCGGTGAGTGGTGGCGCGCGGCAGGTTCAGGTTGCGCGACAGTTCGTTCAGGCCCCAGCTTTCTTTTTCGGCGAAACACGTAAGGATGCGCAGCACCCGGTTCACGGTGCCGTTGTCGGCGGCCGCTGCGGGTTGGGGCGATTCTGTTGGTTTCATAGGGCTAAGTGCAGGGGGAGAGGCGCGGCGCGATGCCGCTTGCCTGGGTGATTTTTCCCCAAAGTATAGATGAGTCTGGAATATGGCCCGCACGATAAGCGTTCGTTGGCGGCAAGTGCGCGCAGGATGTCGCGTGGGTGCTTGCCATTCGATTCGGTGCAGGCATATAATCCGTTCAACGATACATTGATCCGTTTAACGGAACAAATTCCAAGAATCGGGCTACCCGGCTTGCCCTGTGCGCCTTGCGGCGCAGGCGCAATATCCGGCGGCATGACCCGGTCGACAGTGGCGGTGCGGACGCACCCCATCACGTAGCCAGGGACATAAAGCATGCACAGGACAAATACGAGGACAAATACGGCGCAGGGCGCATCGGCAAACCCGGGTCCGGATTCCGAAACCCTCGGCGCTCCGGCGAAAACGGTGTCCCAGGCCTGGGCGGCGTTCATCCACGATACCCATTTTCGTACGCTGCCCGAGCCTGTTGTTGCGCAGGCAAAGTCTCGTTTATTGGATGCGCTCGCCACCGCCATAGCGGCACGCGACCTGCCCGTGCCGGGCGTGGCGCGCCGCTATGCACAGGCCAATCGCGGGCCCGCCTCGGTCATAGGGCACGACGACCGGCTGCCGCCCATGGATGCGGCATTTGTCAATGCCACGCTGGTCAATGGCTGCACGCACGACGATTTCCTGGCCAAGTCTCACCCGGGCGCCGTCGCCATACCCGCGGCCTTGGCGCTGGGCGAGGCGCATGACGGCAGCGGTGCGGCACTCCTGGCCGCCATAGTGCTGGGCTACGATATCGTGGCGCGCGCTTATCTCGGCGCCCCGGGCATGCTGCCGGCTTTTCGCGCCACCGGCGTGGCCGGCGCCATCGGCGCGGCGGCCGCGGCGGGGAAAATGCTGGCCCTGAACCCGCCGCAACTGGTCAGCGCGCTGGGTTGCGCGGCCATGTTCGCGTCGGGATTCGGCGAAGGTTTCCGCTCCGGAACCATGGACGTCAAGCTCAATGTCGGGTGGGCGGCCCGAACGGGCGTGTCGGCGGCCGAGCTGGCCGCGGCGGGCGCCACGGCCTCGCCCCGGGCATTCGAAGGCGAATCCGGATATTTCCGCGCCTTCGGCCGCAGCGCCGAGTACGCCGCCCAGGCCACGCGCGATCTGGGAAAGCGGTTCCTGATCGAAGACGTGGTCTACAAAGAAAGGCCCGTCTGCATCTTCGTGCAGACCCCGGTGCATCTGGCATTGGAGCTCAAAGCGCGCCATGGCCTCGATCCTGCGCGTATCGAGCGCGTCGCGATACGCGCGCCCTTGCCGACCCTGACCAATCCCGGATACAAGAATGTGGCCCCGTATCGGTCGCCGCTGCAGGCCCGCATCAGCGTGCGCTTCACGGTCGCCGCCGCCTTGCTCGGGCGGCCGGTGGGCGAATACGCCTATTACGAAAATATTGCGGATGCCGAAGTGCTGGCGTTGTCGGACCGGATAGATTTGCTGGAACCCGCGGCCGACCAGGGCGGCCGTGTCGACCTGGAAGTGGTATGCGCGAACGTCTCTTACGCCATCTCGGGCCTGGAAATGGACAGCCTCACGCCCACTCCCGAAAAGATCGTCGCCAAGTTCAGGCGCCTGGCCGCGCATCTGCCGGCGGGCCGTGCCGAAGAAATATTGCACATGGTCCTCGCGCTGGAGGACGTGCCGCATATCGGCGCCCTGACGGCGCTGCTGCGATCGGACTGACCGGATGACAGCGTCGTCGGGCATGGCGCTGGCCGCAGCGGCCCGAGGGCACCGCCTGGCCAGATTGTTCCGTCTTCCGCGGCCCACCTTCGTTCCAGAAAAAACACGAGAAGCAGAAGCGACGACACACAACAGCAAGACCGATACCCACCAGGAGGAAACCCCATGAAATTGACCAGCCTAGTAACGGCAGCGATCGCGGCATGCACCATCGGCGCAGCCGCGCATGCCGCGTATCCCGATCACCCCATACACGTCATCGTGCCGTTCCCGCCGGGCGGCTCCACCGATGTAGTGACGCGGATCGTCGTGGACAAAGCGCAGCAACTGCTCGGGCAGAACATCATTGTCGAAAACCGCGGCGGCGCCGGCAGCATCATCGGTTCGGCTTATGTGGCCAAGGCTGCGCCTGACGGCTATACGCTGCTGGTGGGCCAGACCGCGTTCGCGGTCAATGCTTCACTGCGCGCCAAGCTGCCCTACGACACCATCAAGGATTTCACCCCGATTGCCCTGATGGCGGATCACCCAGGCGTATTCCTGGCCCAGTATCAAAAGCCGTACAACACCTTCAAGGAATTCATCGCATATACCAAGGCGCACCCCGGCAAGGTGGTGTTTTCGTCCGCCGGCACCGGCAGTTGGCCGCACCTGGCGATGACCATGCTTGAAAACGATGCCGGCTTGAAGATGGTGCATGTGCCCTATCAGGGCACGGGCCCCGCCAAGGCCGACCTGATCGCCGGCCGCGTGGACGTCAAGATCGAGGCCTATGCCACGTCGATGGGCATGGTCAAGGAAGGCAAGCTGAAGGTGTTGGCCGTCACCAGCGCAAAACGCGATCCGGTGCTGCCCAATATCCCGACTATTGCGGAGTCGGGATATCCGGGCTACGAAACGTCCTATTGGATAGGGCTGCTCGGGCCGGCCGGCATGCCGCCCGCCGTCAGGGCCAAGCTGGAAAAGGTCTTCATGCAGGCGGTGAACGATCCCGAGGTGCAGAAGAAACTCGATGCCCAGACCATCCATCCGCATGCGATGGACGGCAAGGGCCTGGAAGCGCTGATCCACAAGGAAATCGCCAAGTGGGCTGCGGTAATCAAGGCAGGCAATATCGAGAAACAATAGCGGCAGTCTTTAAGGGAAGCCCCAGCCTCATGCAAGTATACGGAGAGCACTACGCGGCGGCCCGCCGCAACACGCAGCGCGCCACGATTGCGCCGGGCCTCGACATCGCCTATGTCGTGGACGACTACACCGACGGCTGGGCGGATCCGCCGCTGGTGATGCTGCTGCACGGCATCGCCGAATCGGCGGAAGCCTACGCGGCATGGGTGCCGACGCTGGCTCGGCGTTGCCGCGTCGTGCGCGTGGACCTGCGAGGCTATGGCTTGTCTTCGCCGGTGCATGAACACGATGCGCTGACGATTGACCAGTTGGCCGACGACATCGACGCGCTGGCCGCCCGGCTGGGCGGGCCCATCCACGTCGTGGGCGCCAAGCTGGGCGCGCAGGTGGCGCTGGAGCTGGCACAGCGCGGCGTGCCCTGGATGGCTACACTGACCCTGGCCGGCGTGCTGATTTCCCCGGGCGGCGCGCTGGGCAAATGGGTCGACGACTGGCTGGGCCTGGTGGATCGCTCGGGCGTGGAGGGCTGGGCGCGGGCGACCATGCCCGGCCGCATGGGCGCGGCGCTGTCCGCCGAGGCCATGCTGTGGTGGGCGCGCTACATGGGCTGGGCCCCCGCGGATACGGTCAAGGCGTGCCTGCGCATGCTGCCGCGACTGGCCGAACCTGCGCGCCTGGAAGCCGTGCGCTGTCCGACGCAGGTCATTGTCGCCGTCCAGCCCGAACGGCCCGGCGCGTATGATCAACGGCAGTCGGTGGCGGAAGTGCGCCGGTGGCAAAGCCGCATCCCGGGGTCGGTGCTGGTCGAGCTGCAAGCGGATGCCTATCACATCGCCGCTACGCATCCGGATGATTGTGCGGCCATTACCTTGAACTTCATCGAAAGGATTTCATCATGATGGGTTGGCGCGGCCGTATCGGCTTCCTGGTTCCTCCCGGCAATCCGACTGTCGAGCCCGAGATGGCGCAGTTGGTCCCCAAGGGCGTGTCCCTGCATTTCACGCGCATGGTCGCCCACGGCGAGACCGGCACGCACGCGGGACAGGAAGACCGCAACCGGACCCAGATCGAGCACCTGCCCGAGAACGTGGCGCTGCTCGCCATGGTGAAGCCGGATGTGATCGTCATGGCGCACACAGCCACCAGCTATACCTTGGGCAAAGCGGGCGAGGCCGAGCTGGTCGCGCGCATGGAACAAATGCACGGCATTCCTTTCATCACCGCTTTCGGCAGCGTGCTGGCCGCATTGGCGCATTTGCGCGTCGAGCGCGTGGCCTATGCCACGCCCTACAATGAGCAGACGACGCTGCGGGGCAAGGCCCACCTGGAAGCATATGGCCTGAACGTCGTTTCCCACGGCATCTTGCCCAACGTGACGAACATCTACGACGAAACCCCGGAGCGCGCCTACACGCTGGGCCGGCAGGTGGACCATCCGGATGCCCAGGCCTTGTTCCTGAGCGGCGTGGGCATGCCGACGGTGGGGGCGATCAAGCCTCTGGAATCCGACCTGGGCAAGCCGGTGCTGTCCAGCGCCACCGCCATGATGTGGAACGCATTGCGCATCATAGGCGTGAACAACAGCGCCGAAGATGGCGGCCTATTGCTATCCGGCGCCGCCCCGGGGGCGCCGGGGCGCACTTGATGCCGGCCCGTGCGCGGGCTGCCGATGCATTCGTTTTTCTATCGTGTGGCTGGCCGCGAGCGCGGCCAGCCCGTTTTTTCCCGCGGCGCGAGCCGCTACGAACAGGATACTGGCATGGTGCTCTACATGAATGAATCGGACGTGCGGCAGCTATTGCGCATGCCCGAGGTTATCGAAGAAGTCGAACGCGCGTTTTCGGCCCACGGCCGCGGCAAGGCCTTCGATGTTCCGCGCCGCCGCACGCGGCAGCCGGGCGGGCATCTGCATATTCTCCAGGCGGCCGCCCCCGAGATCAATGCGATAGGCTACAAGGCCTATTACAGCAGGCCCGGCAAACCGCTCAACAGCCACCTGCACATCATGAACTACGAGCAAGGCCACACCGAGGCCATCATCGAATCGGATTGGCTGGGGCGGATACGCACGGGTGCGGCAACCGCGGTGGCGGCGCGTTATCTGGCGCGCAAAGAGTCCCATATCCTGGGCTTGTTCGGCCACGGCCGTCATGCGCGGACGCAGCTCGAGGCGGTCTGCGCGGTACGCGACATCACTGAAGTAAAAGTTTTTGGCCGCAACGCCGAAGGCGTGCGGGCCTTCTGCGACGAAATGTCGCAGCGCGTTTCGGCCGAGCTGCGGCCGGCGCGATCCAGCGAAGAGGCAGTACGTGACTCGGACATCATCGTAACCATGACGCGCGCCTCCGAACCCCTGTTCGACGGCCGTTGGCTGGAACCCGGGCAATTCATCGCGGCGACAGGCTCCAATGCCTTGAACCGGCGCGAGATCGATACCGAAACCGTGAGACGCGCCGATCTCGTCGTGGTGGATTCGCGCGAAGTCGCGCAGGGCGAATCCGGCGACCTGCTGCCCGCTTATGAAAGCGGCCTGATTTATTGGGAGAACCTGGCGGACATGGGCGGGGTCGTCGCCGGCCGCTGGCCCGGCCGCACATCGAACGACCAGATTACCTTGTTCGAGTCGCATGGCATGGCGGTCCAGGATCTTTACGTCGGCGCCGCGCTGTTGAAGCTGGCGCGCGAGCGCGGGGCCGGCCTGTCGCTGCCGATCGGCCCCGCGCAGGATTGATGGCTACAGCCGCGTGCAATCGAGGCCGGCACGGCCGGCCGTAAGGCAAGCACCCGGCGGCATGGCCCAGGTATATGATATATAGCCGTATCGACCCGACTGCCGAGCGGCTCTTTCGCGCTCCCGTGCCGATATTGGATAATTCTGTTTCAATAGATCGCAAGAACCCGATATCACTGGACCCATGCCCGAACAATCTCCCGAACCCCAGGCCGTCGTCGCGCCGGTCACGCGCAGCACGATTTTCATAGTCGCGACGCTCGCGGCAGACGACGATGGCCTCGATACCGTGCGCGCCTGGTGCGCGGACGTTGCCGCGCTCGTGCGTTCCGTCGGCAAGCGCGTGCCCGACGGCAATCTGTCCTGCGTCTGCGGCTTCGGCTCCGGGGCCTGGGATCGCTTGTTCGGCGCGCCGCGTCCCGCGGAGCTGCATCCGTTCCGTGAATTCGGCGCCGGCGACCGCCGCGCCATCGCGACGCCCGGCGACTTGCTGCTGCACATACGCGCCGACCGTATGGATCTTTGCTTCGAGCTCGCCACTTTGCTGGTGGGGCGCCTGGGCGACGCGGTCTCGGTGGTCGACGAAGTGCATGGTTTCCGCTACTTCGACCTGCGCAGCATGGTGGGCTTTGTCGATGGCACCGAGAACCCCGCAGGCCGCGAGGCGCTCGAGTTCACGCTGGTCGACGACGATCCCGAATTCATCAACGGCAGCTACGTCCTCGTGCAGAAGTACCTACACGATATGGCCGGCTGGAATGCGCTGCCGGTCGAAACCCAGGAACGCATCATAGGCCGCACCAAGCTGGCGGACATCGAGCTCGACGAGGCCGTCAAGCCCACGTCCTCGCACAGTTCGCTGACGACGCTCGAAGAAGACGGGCGGGAAATCAAGATCCTGCGCGACAACATGCCTTTCGGCCGCCCCGGGTCGGGCGAATTCGGCACGTATTTCATCGGCTACGCCCGCTCCCCCGCGCCCATCGAGCAGATGCTCGAAAACATGTTCGTGGGCAGGCCTCCGGGCAACTACGACCGGCTGCTCGACTTCAGCCACGCGGTCACGGGCGGGCTGTTCTTCGTGCCCTCGGCCGACCTGCTCGAAGCGCTCGCGGACCGCAGTCCACAGGCTGCCGACGCGGACACCGAAGAGGCGGCCGCGCCGGCCCTCGCGCCTGTCGCTGTCCCCGCTCCGGCCCCGGCGTCACAGGATGGCTCACTGAGTATCGGCTCTCTAAAAGGAACTCCCCAATATGAATAATCTGCATCGAGAACTTGCCCCCGTCTCCAGCGCGGCCTGGCAGCAAATCGAAGAAGAGGTGGCGCGTACCTTCAAGCGTTCCGTTGCCGGCCGGCGCGTGGTCGATGTCGAGGGGCCTGCCGGCGCGGAACTGGCCGCAGTGGGAACTGGGCACAGGCGCGTCGTGGCGGCTCCGCAAAAGGGCATTGATGCCAGGCTGCGCGAGGTGCGGGTGGTGGTCGATCTGACCGTGCCCTTCGAGCTGCAGCGCGAGGCCATCGACGGCGTCGAGCGCGGCGCCAATGATTCGGACTGGCAACCGGCCAAAGACGCCGCCAAAAAGCTTGCCTATGCCGAAGACCAGGCGATCTTCGACGGCTACAAGGCCGCCGGCATCGTCGGGATACGCGAGGGCTCATCGAACAAGGCGCTGGCGCTGCCGGCGAATGTCGGCGACTATCCCGAGGCTATCGGCAATGCGCTCGAGCAACTGCGGCTGGCAGGCGTGGACGGCCCCTATTCGGTCCTGCTGGGCGCCGATGCCTACACCGCGCTGGGCGGCGGAAGCGACGAAGGCTATCCCGTCATCGGACACATCAAGCGCATACTCAACGGCGAGATCATCTGGGCGCCGGCGATCAACGGCGGCTGCGTAGTGTCCACCCGTGGCGGCGACTTCGAACTGCATCTCGGCCAGGACTTGTCGATCGGCTACCAGAGCCATGACGACAAAGTCGTGCGGCTCTATCTCTACGAGAGCCTGACGTTCCTGATGCTGACCGCCGAAGCCTCGGTATCGGTGGTGCCGGGGCGCTGAGCGCCCGCGGCGTTTCGTCCCTGCGCTTTTACGCTTCCTGCCGCGGCGCCGCCGCATGCTGCGCGGCGGCCTTCGGCAGGCGCACGGTGAAGGTGCTGCCCAGGCCGGGCTGGCTGTCGGCTTCGATGGTGCCGCGGTGGCGGGTGATGACGGCCTTGACGAAGGCCAGGCCCAGGCCGGCTCCGGGCGGATTGTCCGGATGGTCCTCGTCCAGGCGCACGAACGGCGTGAACAGCGTCGCCAACTGAGTCCGATCCATGCCTCGGCCGTGGTCCTGCACGGTCAATACCCAATATCCGCTGTGCGTGCCCAGGCGGCACAGCACGCGGCTGTCGGCGGGGCTGTATTTGATGGCGTTGTCCACCAGATTGCCCAGCGCGCGCCCGAGCATTTCGCGGTCGCCTTCCATAGGCGCTTCGGGCTCGTCGTGAACGAACTCGACGCGGCTGCCGCGCTTATGGGCTAGCGCCCAGTATTCGTCGCAGATTTCGCTCAAGAGGTCGACCAGGTCCAGCGGCCTGCGCGCAAGCACCATGGACTCCGCGCGCGCGAGCTGCACGAAACCGTCGACCAGCCGCAGTGTCTTGCGCGAGTATTGGTCGATGCGCGCCAGCAGTTCCGGCTCGGGCAAGGCCGTGCGCGGATTGCGCTGCAGTTCGAGCAGGGCGAGGATCGAGTTCTGCGGCGAGCGCATGTCATGCGACACGAAACGCAAGGTTTCCTCGCGCCGTCTTTGGGCTGCGCGTATCGGTGAAATGTCCACGAGCGTCAGGATCGTGCCGGCGCTCGTGCCGTCGGCGCGGCGTATAGGCAGGCCCTTGAGGAGCATGTCGTGGCTGCCGCCATCCTTGACTTCTATGCCCTGGTGCCACAGGCCCAGGATAGGTGCTCCGTCCGGCGGCCCTTTGGCGCCGGCCTGCCCCAGCAGCAGCGCGATGCGATGCCGCTGGCCCGCCGCCGTGACGATATTGCGCAAGTATTCGTCGGCGCTCGCGCCGTCGGCGGGGCGCGGGTCGCCCAGCCGTTCGGCATAGGCGAGAGCGGCGGCGCTGGCGAAACGCAGCACGCCGTCGGTGTCGAAGATGACGGTGGGGTCCGGCGTCGCGTCCAGGCTGTCGGCGAAGAACTGCCGCAGGTGGCGGACCTGGTCGATGGCGCCGTGCAGTTTGATGACGCGCCCCGGCAGCGACTGGTCGCCGCCGTCTGCGTCGCGTATGAGCGCGTGCTCCCGGAAGGGGCTGCGCTCGCGCTGCAGCTTGGACAGCTCGCGATCGATTTGGCGCAGCGCGGCTTCCTGGCTGCGCCAGCTCCATATGGGGTAGCTGAGCGCAGTTCCTATCAGGCCCGCCGACGGCGCCACCCAGCCATGGGCGAGATACATGTACAGCCAGTCGCCGGCGAAAATTGCCGCCAGTATCGACACCGTGGCAAAGAACGAGCGCCGCGGTGACAGATAGCGCATCAGCAGGCACGCGATCAATACCGGCAGCATCGCCAGCAGCGCAGTCTGCAGCCGCGTGGGAGTGTGTATCCAGGTGTCTTGTATGGTGGCTTGCAGCGCGTTGGCCAATATCTCGACGCCGGACATGCCCTTGCCGCCCGTGCCCAGCGGCGTCGGGAACGCGTCGCCCAGGCCGGTGCTCCAGGCGCCGATCAGCACGTACTTGCCCGCGAACGCCGTCTCGGGCACCGTTCCGTCCAGCACGGCCCGGTAGGAATACATGGTGAAGTGGCCCGGGCCGCCCGCATAAGGTATGAGCCGGGGCGCCAGGGTAGCCGGCGGCGGCAGCCGCGCAAGAACCCGATGTGCGCCTCCCGCCTCGAGCAACGCAAGGACGAAGTGGGGAATGTACTGGCCCGTTCCCAGCTTCTGGCCCAGGGTGATCGAGCGCACCGTTCCGTCGGAATCGGGACGTATATTGATGTAGCCCAGGGCCCGCGCCGCCTGGGCCAGGGCCGGCAGGGGCCTGCGCGCGGACAGCCCGTCCAGCACCAGGGGCATGACGACCCGGCCCTGCGCGCTGATGGCCCGGGCCAGCCGGGCGTCGTCTTCGGGAAAATAGGAATCGGGCGCGTCGAACACGATGTCCATGCCCACCGCGCGCGCGGCGTGCAGCCGATCGAGCAGCCTGGCGTGCACCTGGCGGCGCCAGGGCCAATGCCCGATTTCATCGAGGCTGCCGTCGTCGATGGCGATAATGACGATGTCCGACAGCGCCGGCCGATGGCTGGACGTGGACAGGGCCACGTCGTAGAACACTTGGTTCAGCCGGAACAGGCCGGTGCTGGTCGCGAAATAGCTGAGCAGGAAGGTCAGCATCGCCAGCGCCGCCAGCACCATCTGCCATTCGAAGAATATGCGGCGGTCCAGGCGGTCCCAGAAGCCCGGGCGCGGATGGCGTTGGCGTCCCGCCATGTCAGGCCAGCCTCGCTGGGCCCGAGGTATCAGCGCGGCACGCAGGCCGCGGAACATCCGGCGAGGGCACGGCGCGTGGAAGTCGTTTCACTTCAATAGTCTGTCAGACGGACGTAGCCTCCGAAACCGGTCCTGATGGGCGAGCCGTCGCTGCTGCGCAGCACGCTGGCGCCCTTGAAGCTCTCGCGCGCGTCCAGGCCGCCGATGCCGAGAGCGTCGATGGCGCGTACCACTACATAGTAGGTGCCCGGTCCCGGCGAAGAGAAGCTGATTTCGGGTTTCGTGAATTCCTGGCTGGACACCAGGTCGGCGCCGGCAGCATCGGACGATACCCGCACCAGATATTTGACGGCGCCGGGGACGGCGGGGAACGACAGCGAGCGGCCGCCGAACTGCTTGGGGTCGAGCGGCGGCAGGGCGGGCGCCGGAAGCAGGGGCCGCACGCCGAGCAGCTTGCCTTGCGGGCCGATAGCGGCGCCCTGGCTCTGGTGCAGCGTGGCGTTTTGCGACTGTTGCGAACTGAGGTGGGCGACACCCTTGACCACTTCACTCTGTGCGCCCTGCGGCGAGGCATGCACGCGCAGCACGGTGCCGCGCACGCCGGTGATGCTCAAGGGTGTGCGAACCTCGAAGCGCCCGACGCCCGATCCCTTGGGCGCTACGGAAGATTCCACCGAGCCTTGCTTGACGTGGATGATGGAATCGGTGAGGCCGACGTTCTTGAAGGCCCGCAGACGATTCAGAGTAAGAGAGGAAGACGAGGGCACCGACAGCAGGCTGCCGTCGGTCAACTGCAGCGTGACGAAGCCGCCCGGCCCGGTTACGACGGTCTGGCCTTCGGGCACTCGGGACTGGGCGCTTATCTGCCGCCCGTTCGCGCTGGCTTGCCCGGTGACGTGCACCACGATGGCGTCGGCGGGCACTTCGGGGATGATGGCGAACGGGATGCGCAGTTCTTTGCCTATGGGCAGCGCGGTGGTGTCCTGCACATTGTTCAGGCTCTGCAGGCGCGGCCAGTTGCTGGTCCCGGTGGTGTAGCGCTGCGCCAGGCCGATCAGGGTGTCTCCCGCCATTACCTTGTACAGGAAATCGTCGCCGCTGGCGCCCGCGGCCTGGGCGCGAGCCGCGTTGGGGGCCGAGGCCAGAGCCGCCGCCAGCAGCAGTAACGCGGAAAATCGGGTGAGGCTGAGAAACATGGTTCTGATCGCTTTACTTTATTGTTCGTTGCTTGTTTGCTGCCAGGCCCGGGCGGCCCCTGCCGTCATGGTGATTCGTTGGGATTGGCCACCAGCTCCAGGCGGTAGCCTAGTGCATAAGAGGAAATCAGGCGTACGCCGTTTTCCGGGCGTAGCTGCAATTTCTGGCGGATATTGGACAGGTGCGTGTCCAGGGTGCGGGAGGTGGCCGGAATTTCCCGATTCCAGACCGTGGCACTGAGCACGTCGCGGGAGAACAGCCGTCCCGGATTGCGCAGGAACAGGCGAGCCAGTTCGTATTCTTTGGGGGCCAGTGTGACGACCTGGCCATGCAGGCTGATGCTTGCGGTCGAGGGTTCGACGCTGTAGTCGCCCAGGCTGAACGGCTGGTTGTCGGCCGCTCCGGCATTGTGGCGGCGCAGCAACGCCGCGACGCGCGCCTGCAGTTCGGCACGGCGTATGGGCTTGGTCATGTAGTCGTCGGCGCCGGCCTGCAGGCCGACGACCAAGTCTTCTTCCAGCGTGTGGCTGGTGACGAACAGCACTGGAATCGTATAGCCCAGGTTGCTGCGTACCCAGCGCAGCACGTCCAGCCCCGAGACATCGGGGATTTCCCAGTCGATCAGCAGCAGGTCGAAGGCTGATGATTTTTGCAGCGCGGCAAGCAGGTCGCCGCCGAGGGGGAAAATCGTGCAGGCATGGCCGGCCTCTTCCATGGTCTGGCGTATCAGTTGCGCCTGCGTCGGATCGTCTTCGAGAGATGCTATGTTCATACGGTGATTGCGTGAGCGCCTGGAATCGTTCGGGTCTGGTGCCGGGAAAAAGAGGTTCGCCGAAAGGTTCGCCCGGCGAGAGACTGCAGATGTGGCATATTATCGCCGTGGTGTTGGGGGCTTGGGCCGCGTCTTGCTGCTTGCCTGGGTCCGGTCTTGCGGTCTGCGTGCTGTTCGATACGACTCCAATTTCAAGGTGCAGGCCGATACTTCCATCGCGGTGGGCTCGGGACGTGGCCGCCGCGAAACTCCAGTTAGTTACAAATTATGGGGAGAAGTATCCAGATTGCCCGTGAATTCGAGCATCTTATGTTAAAGAGCGTCGATCTGTCGAGTACTGCGGCTGCCGGCCGGGGGTATTCACTGCCCGGGTTTCCACTCATCGCGGCTTTCGAATGTGATATCTACCGTCCGATTCTGAGGGATCGAGGATCGCCAGAGACCTCTGGCGCCGCCGTCGCGTCGCTAGTGCGATGCTTATTGACCCATATTTGGGCTGCATGGTAGAATAGCCAGCTCACTGAAGGTTTCATGTCTGGAATCTTCAGCCTTTACGCTGCGGCAGAACCCGTAGCGCAAAGAAAACCGCCAAAGAATCGAGAAGCCGTCCGTCAGGGACCAAGCCCGTCAATAAAAAAACGGGCTTGCCGTGTAGGTTGGCTTTTGTGGTTTTCTGGCAAAAGCAAGACCCGCTCTTTTACGTTATTCGTGCTAGGCGGTTTTGCGTAAACCGCCTAAGTCGGCTCAGCCCGGATATTGCCACCCGGGCGCAGGCTGGGCGACTCATTCAATACGTAGGCCGGTACGCGAGTACAGGATGCGTACAGGTCATAGGATGCGTAAAGGTCATGCCAACCATTAGTCAACTCGTGCGCAAGCCGCGCGAAGTCAGCCGCGCCAGCAGCAAGAGCCCCGCGCTCGAAAACTGCCCCCAGCGCCGTGGTGTCTGCACACGCGTATACACCACTACCCCCAAGAAGCCCAACTCGGCCCTGCGTAAGGTCGCCAAGGTGCGTTTGACCAACGGTTTCGAGGTCATTTCGTACATCGGCGGCGAAGGCCACAACCTGCAGGAACACTCGGTCGTGCTGGTGCGCGGCGGTCGTGTCAAGGATCTGCCGGGTGTGCGCTATCACATCGTGCGTGGTTCGCTCGATCTGCAAGGCGTGAAAGACCGCAAGCAGTCGCGTTCCAAGTACGGCGCCAAGCGCCCCAAGAAGGCCTGATTTTCATCGGCTGTTCGCAGCCGCAAAGAGTGCAGCGGCGGGCTGGCGCCCGCTGCGTGTAAGTGGCCATTCCCATGGGTGGCCGTGGCCGTGCAAGCACGGCTCAACTGAACCGTCACAAGGAAGCAAGAAATGCCCCGTCGTCGCGAAGTTCCCAAGCGTGAGATTCTCCCCGATCCCAAGTTCGGCAGTGTCGAACTGGCCAAGTTCATGAACGTCGTCATGTTGTCCGGCAAGAAGGCAGTTGCCGAGCGCATCGTGTATGGCGCGCTGGACCAGGTACAGGCTAAAACCGGCAAAGAGCCTATCGAGGTGTTCAATCTCGCGGTCAACAACATCAAGCCCATCGTCGAAGTGAAGAGCCGCCGCGTCGGCGGCGCCAACTATCAGGTGCCGGTCGAAGTGCGCCCCGTGCGCCGCCTGGCCCTGGCCATGCGCTGGCTGCGCGAAGCCGCCAAGAAGCGTGGCGAGAAGTCGATGGACCTGCGCCTGGCCGGCGAACTCATCGACGCCTCGGAAGGCCGCGGCGCAGCGATGAAGAAACGCGAAGACACGCACAAAATGGCCGAGGCCAACAAGGCCTTCAGTCATTTCCGCTGGTAATCCAAGGATACAAACATGGCTCGCAAGACCCCCATTGAGCGCTATCGCAACATCGGTATTTCTGCGCACATTGATGCAGGGAAGACCACTACCACCGAACGCATTCTGTTCTACACCGGTGTCAACCACAAGATCGGCGAAGTCCACGACGGCGCCGCCACGATGGACTGGATGGAACAAGAGCAGGAACGTGGCATCACCATCACCTCTGCCGCCACCACGGCTTTCTGGCGCGGCATGGGGGGCAATTACCCCGAGCATCGCATCAACATCATCGACACCCCGGGACACGTGGACTTCACCATCGAGGTGGAACGCTCCATGCGTGTGCTCGACGGCGCGTGCATGGTGTATTGCGCCGTGGGCGGCGTGCAGCCGCAGTCCGAGACCGTGTGGCGCCAGGCCAACAAGTACAACGTGCCGCGCCTGGCGTTCGTCAACAAGATGGACCGCACCGGCGCCAACTTCTTCAAGGTCTATGACCAGCTCAAGACCCGCCTGAAGGCCAATCCCGTGCCCATCGTCATTCCTATCGGCGCGGAAGAAACCTTCAAGGGCGTGGTCGACCTCGTCAAAATGAAGGCCATCCTGTGGGACGACGCCAGCCAGGGCACCAAGTTCGAGTACGTCGACATCCCCGCCGACCTGGTCGATTCGGCCAACGAATGGCACGAGAAGCTGGTTGAAACCGCCGCGGAATCGTCCGAAGAACTCATGGACAAGTACCTGGAAACGGGCTCCCTGAGCGAAGACGAACTGAACCAGGCGATACGCGCCCGCACCATCGCCGGCGAAATCCAGCCGATGCTGTGCGGCACTGCGTTCAAGAACAAGGGCGTGCAGCGCATGCTGGACGCGGTCATCGACTACCTGCCCTCGCCCGTGGACATCCCCCCGGTCGAAGGCCAGGACGACGAAGGCAATCCGGTCACCCGCGAAGCCAGCGACGACGCCAAGTTCTCCGCACTGGCGTTCAAGCTGATGAGCGACCCGTTCGTCGGTCAGTTGACCTTCGTGCGCGTGTATTCGGGCGTGCTGCATTCCGGCGACACCGTCTACAACCCGATCAAGAGCAAGAAAGAGCGCATCGGCCGTATCCTGCAGATGCACGCGAACAACCGCGAGGAAATCAAGGAAGTTCTGGCGGGCGACATCGCCGCCGTGGTCGGCCTGAAAGACGTCACCACCGGCGAGACTTTGTGCGATGTCGATTCGCACGTGCTGCTCGAGCGCATGGAATTCCCCGAGCCCGTGATTTCGCAGGCCGTCGAACCCAAGTCCAAGGCCGACCAGGAAAAAATGGGCATCGCCCTGCAGCGCCTGGCCCAGGAAGATCCTTCCTTCCGCGTGCGCAGCGACGAAGAGTCCGGCCAGACCATTATTTCCGGCATGGGCGAATTGCACCTGGAAATCCTGGTCGACCGCATGAAGCGCGAATTCGGCGTGGAAGCCAACGTGGGCAAGCCCCAGGTGGCCTACCGCGAAACCATCCGCAAGACCTGCGACGAAGTCGAAGGCAAGTTCGTCAAGCAGTCGGGCGGCCGCGGCCAGTACGGTCACGTGGTGCTCAAGCTCGAACCCCTGCCCCCGGGCGGCGGCTACGAGTTCGTGGACGCGATCAAGGGCGGCGTGGTGCCGCGCGAGTACATCCCGGCGGTGGACAAGGGCGTGCAGGAAACCCTGTCGGCCGGCGTGGTGGCGGGCTATCCCGTGGTCGACGTCAAGGTGACGCTGTTCTTCGGTTCGTACCACGACGTGGACTCGAACGAAAATGCGTTCCGCATGGCCGCCTCCATGGCGTTCAAGGACGGTATGCGCAAGGCTTCGCCGGTGCTGCTCGAACCCATGATGGCCGTGGAAGTCGAAACGCCCGAAGACTATGCCGGTACCGTGATGGGCGACCTGTCCTCGCGTCGCGGCATGGTGCAAGGCATGGACGACATGGTCGGCGGCGGCAAGATCATCAAGGCCGAAGTTCCTCTGGCCGAGATGTTCGGGTACGCTACCAACCTGCGTTCGCTGACGCAGGGGCGTGCGACCTACACCATGGAATTCAAGCATTACTCCGAAGCACCCAAGAACGTCGCTGATGAAGTCATCAGCGCACGTACCAAGTAAACGAGGTTTCGCCCGCCGCACAGCGCGGGCGGATGAATTTTTTATTTTCCTTGAAAATATTTGACGGGATAAATCATGGCAAAAGGCAAGTTTGAACGGACCAAACCGCACGTGAACGTGGGAACGATAGGTCACGTGGACCACGGCAAAACGACGTTGACGGCGGCGATCACGACGGTGCTGTCGGCGGCCTTCGGAGGCGAAGCCAAGGGCTACGACCAGATAGACGCGGCGCCCGAAGAGCGCGCACGCGGGATCACGATCAACACGGCGCACGTGGAATACGAGACGAAGAACCGTCACTACGCGCACGTGGACTGCCCGGGACACGCGGACTATGTGAAGAACATGATCACGGGTGCGGCGCAGATGGACGGTGCGATCCTGGTGGTGTCGGCGGCCGACGGCCCGATGCCGCAGACGCGCGAACACATACTGCTGAGCCGTCAGGTGGGCGTGCCGTACATCATCGTGTTCCTGAACAAGGCGGACATGGTCGATGACGAAGAGCTGCTGGAGCTGGTGGAAATGGAAGTGCGCGAGCTGCTCTCGAAGTACGACTTCCCGGGCGACGACACGCCGATCGTGAAGGGCTCGGCCAAGCTGGCGCTGGAAGGCGACAAGGGCCCGCTGGGCGAGCAGGCGATCCTGGCGCTGGCCGAGGCGCTGGACACGTACATCCCGACGCCGGAGCGCGCGGTGGATGGCGCGTTCCTGATGCCTGTGGAAGACGTGTTCTCGATCTCGGGCCGCGGCACGGTGGTGACGGGCCGTATCGAGCGCGGCGTGATCAAGGTCGGCGAAGAAATCGAAATCGTCGGGATCAAGGCGACGCAGAAGACGACGTGCACGGGCGTGGAAATGTTCCGCAAGCTGCTGGACCAGGGCCAGGCGGGCGACAACGTCGGGATTCTGCTGCGCGGCACGAAGCGCGAAGACGTGGAGCGCGGCCAGGTGCTGGCCAAGCCGGGTTCGATCAACCCGCACACGGGCTTCACGGCCGAGGTGTACATCCTGTCCAAGGAAGAGGGCGGCCGTCACACGCCGTTCTTCAACGGGTATCGTCCGCAGTTCTACTTCCGCACGACGGACGTGACGGGGACGATCGACCTGCCCAAGGACAAGGAAATGGTGCTGCCCGGGGATAATGTGTCGATGACGGTGAAGCTGATCGCGCCGATCGCCATGGAAGAAGGGCTGCGCTTTGCGATCCGCGAAGGCGGCCGTACCGTCGGCGCCGGCGTCGTTGCAAAAATCCTCGAGTAAGCCACTCGCCCGCCTTCGGCGGGGGCGCTTCGCTCCCGCCGCATTCGTTCTTTAGGAAACACCCATGAAAAACCAGAAAATCCGCATTCGCCTCAAGGCGTTCGATTACAAGCTGATCGACCAGTCGGCCGCCGAGATCGTCGAAACGGCCAAGCGCACGGGCGCCGTCGTCCGTGGCCCGGTGCCGCTGCCGACGCGGATCCGCCGCTACGACGTGCTGCGTTCGCCGCACGTGAACAAGACGTCGCGCGACCAGTTCGAAATGCGCACGCATCAGCGCCTGATGGACATCGTCGATCCTACCGACAAGACCGTGGACGCCCTGATGCGCCTGGATCTGCCGGCCGGTGTGGACGTGGAAATCGCGTTGCAGTAAGCTGTACCTGCAGTCAGCTTTGAAAACGCCATGCTTTCGAGCATGGCGTTTTTGCTTATAGAAGCAGAGAAAAACATCCGCGGGAGGCGGCATGACGCGTATCCTCGCATGCGTGGGTTTGTGGCTGGCGTGCCTGCTGCCGGCCTGCTGCGTCCATGCGCAGGCCGCCGAATGCAATGGCGGGCAGCCCGTGCGCTTTGCGCAGCAGGGCTGGGAAAGCGCCGATTTCACCATGAGCCTGCTGCAGGCAATCCTGCGCAAGGCATACGGCTGCAAGACCGAAACCGTGCCGGGCACGCCGGCGGCCACCGAGACCGCGCTCACGCAGGGCGATCTGCAGGTCATAGCCGAACAATGGTCGGGCCGCTCGGCCATCATCGAAGGCGGCGTCAAGGCCGGCACCGTGCGCATGGTCGGCAATACGCTCGAAGGCGGCGCGCAGCAAGGCTGGTACGTGCCCGACTACGTGGTGCATGGCGATCCGGCGCGCGGCATCCGGGCCCAGGCCCCCGGCCTGGACGACTGGCGCTCGCTCGCGCGCTACGCGGGGCTGTTCACCGACCCCGAAGACCCGGGCAAGGGCCGCTTTCTCAATTGCCCCATAGGCTGGACCTGCGAGCAATTCAATACGCGCTACCTGCACCTGTTCGGGCTCGACCGCTACTACACCAATTTCCGGGCGGGCACCGGCGCGGCGCTGGACTCGGCCATCAGCTCGGCCTACGACCGCGGCAAGCCGATACTGTTCTATTACTGGCAGCCGACGGCGCTGATGGCGAAGTACAAGTTCCACAAGATCGGCATGCCGCCTTTCGACCAGGCATGCTGGGACGCCATGATCAGCGGCAAAGGCAAGCCCTGCCCAACCGATTTCCTGACCGCACGCCTGGCCATCGCCGTCGCGACGCCGTTCGCGCGGCGCAATCCGCAATTGATGGACTTGTTCGCCCATGTGCAGTTCGAGCCGGCCTTGCTGGACATGATGATCTACACCATGAGCAGCAGCCACGAGCCGGGCGAGCAGGCAGCCGACGGTTTCCTGCGCACGCACCGCGACGTATGGCAGTCGTGGATGCCCGCCGAGCGGGCGCGGCGGCTGGATCAGGCGCTGGGCCTGGCGCATGCGGCGCAAGCCCGGCCTGTCGCGGCCGGGGGGCACAAGTCCATTTTTCCGACGTGGTCCTTTGGCGATTACGTGAACCGCCGCTTGACCGCCGCGGTCAAGGATTACGGTGCGGGCTTGCATGCCGCCAGCAACGCCGTCCTGGCGTGGGTGTTGCTGCCCGTGGAGCGATTACTGCTGGGCCTGCCTCCATGGGTGCTGCTGGTGCTTGCCGCCTTGCTGGCCTGGCGGGCCTCCCGCGGCTGGATCTTGCCCCTATGCTGCGCGGCGGGCCTGTATGCCATCGGCGCGCTCGGCCTCTGGACAGAACTGGTGCAGACCTTTTCCCTGGTGCTGGTGGCTACCGTATGCGCCGTCGTGCTGGGCATCCCCGCCGGTATCCTGGCGGCGCGCTACCGTTGGCTGGAGCGGCTGCTGGCTCCGGTGCTGGACATCATGCAGACTCTGCCGAGTTTCGTGTACCTGGTTCCCGTGCTGATGTTGTTCGGGCTGGGCATGGTGCCGGCGCTGTTGGCCACCGTGGTCTATGCGCTGCCGCCCCTGATACGCCTGACTGCCTTGGGTTTGCGCCAGGTGGATGCCGAGATCGTCGAAGCGGCGCAGTCCTTCGGCCTCACGCGCCGGCAGATGCTGCTGCGGGTTATGCTGCCGCTGGCCCGGCCCAGCATCATGGCCGGCATCAATCAGGCGACGATGATGGCGCTGGCCATGGTGGTGGTGGCGTCCATGATCGGCGCGCGCGGCCTGGGCGAGGATGTGCTGGCGGGCATCCAGACGCTGGACGTGGGCAGGGGGCTGCAGGCCGGCCTGGCGATCGTCGTGCTGGCGATAGTGATAGACCGCATTACCCAAGCCTATGGCCGCCCGCGCCGCGGCCGGCGCTCCCCGGGAAAGGAGGGGCGGCATGGCTGAGGCCGCGATCGAGGTGCGCGAGGTATACAAGGTGTTCGGCGGCGGCGCCCGGCAGCCGCGTGCGCTGGCCATGCTGCGGGCCGGCGCCGCCAAGCAGGAAGTGCAGGCCCGGATGGGCTGCCACGTAGGCCTGGCGGGGGTCGATATGGCGCTGCCCGCGGGGCGCATATCCTGCATCATGGGCTTGTCGGGTTCGGGCAAGTCGACGCTGGTGCGCCACCTGAACCGGCTGATCGAGCCGAGCGCCGGGAAAATCCTGATCGGCGGCCGCGACATACTGCGGCTGGATGCGGCGGGCCTGCGGCAATTGCGCCGCCATATCGTCAGCATGGTGTTCCAGGGTTTCGGCCTGATGCCTCATCTCGACGTGCTGGAAAATGTGGCTTTCGGCCTGCGGGCGCGCGGCGACGGCGCCGGCCGGGCGCAGCATGCCGCTCAGGACTGGCTCGAGCGCGTCGGCCTGCAAGGCTACGCGCGCAGCTATCCCGACGAATTGTCGGGCGGCATGCGCCAGCGGGTCGGGCTGGCGCGCGCGCTGGCCATGGATAGCGAGATCGTGCTGATGGACGAACCCTTCTCGGCGCTGGACCCTTTGATCCGCCGCGATCTCCAGGAGCAACTGCAGGGGCTGCAGCGCAGCCTGCGCAAGACCATCGTCTTCGTGACGCACGACATCGACGAGGCCCTGGGCCTGGGCCAGCATATCGTCATCTTGCGCGACGGCCGCGTCGAGCAGGCTGGCACGCCGGACGACATCCGGGACCGGCCGGCCAGCCCTTTCGTGGCGGAATTCATGCGGGCCCGCGGCCCCGGCTGGAGCCCGCCGGCGCCGGGCGCGGACGCGGAGAGATAGTTGTAATATGACAGCTTGTTCAACAAGAATCATGACGGAATGATCGAAAATCTCCATACGGCCCTCAGGAAGCAATCGCGCCTGCCTTTGTCGCTCAAGCTTAAATACGTGTTGAGGGCTCGTCTGGAACGGGGGGAATGGGCGGTTGGCACCCGCATCCCCACCTTGCTCGAGCTGGTGGCCGAATACGGCGTGTCGCGCGCCACCGTGCGCGCCGCGCTCGACGAACTGGAACAAGAAGGCCTGATCCAGCGCACCCGCGGCAAGGGCACCTTCGTCATCGGCGACGCCGCCAAAGAGCACTGGCTGATGCTGCCCACGGACTGGCAGTCGCTGGTGCGGCACATCGAGCAATTGAAAGTGCGCTTCGTGACGCTGGACAGCGGCGTGGGCCCGCTGCCCCTCGAAGTGCCGGAACAGTCGGCGGGGTCCTACTGGTGGACCTTGCGGGTCAACTGGACGGATCACATTCCCTACAGCATCAATACCGTTTACGTGGCAAAGCGCCTGGCCGATCTCAAGAAGGCGGAATTCGAGGCCGAGCCCGTGCTGCCCGTCATGAACCGCTACTTCCGCGAAGAGCTCCATTCCGCCACCCAGGTCCTGACCATACGGGCCGCCGACGCCCTGGCGGCTCGCACCCTGCATCTGGAGATCGGCACGGCGGTGGCCCAGGCATTGCGTGTGGCGCGCAATGCGGACCAGGAGGTCGTCTACGTGGCGCGGGTGCTGTATCCGGCCAAATATCTGTCCGTCGAGACGCGCTTCCATCCGGGCATAGAGCCGGGAACCCTGGCCAATACCCATTGACAAAATTTTTTTGAAGCATAAAGTATCAAAAACCGTACTTTATTATTTTTTTGGCTTTTCCTACGCATGGAGGCGCCGCCCGGAAGGCGGGCCTGCCGTGGATCTGTGGCGAGTCCGGCTCGTCGTAACGGTTTTCCGTCAGAGCTTCTTGATCTGGTTTTGATCCCTTGATTCCGCCGGGCGGCCCGGCATTGCATTGCATGCGGGTCCGGCCCGCAGACTTTTGGAGACGCACTTGAAGATCACCATGCTGGGTACGGGCGCCGCCCTGCCCGACCCCGACCGGGCTCAGTCCTCGATACTTGTCACGCTGGACAATGGCAAGAACTACCTGTTCGATTGCGGCGAAGGCTCCACGCGCCAGATGGTGCGCGCCAACATCAATCCGGCCGACGTGGGCTGGGTGTTCATCAGCCATTTGCACTACGATCACGTATGCGGCCTGCCATTCTTCGTGCTGTCGAGCTGGGTCTTCAATCGCGAAGGCCGCCTGCAGGTATACGGGCCGCGCGGCACGCAAGACTTCGTCGACCATTCGTTCGAGAATGGCGCCTTTCGCGTCGATATCCAGGCGCGTGCCGCCTACGGCGTGCGACAGAAAAACATCGAGGCGGTGCGGCCGGCAGTCACCGAAGTCGCGCCCGGCCTCATCTACCAGGACGAAGACGTGAAGATTTTTGTCGACTTGGTCGAGCACATTCCCAGCGACATCACGGATTGTTTCGGCATACGCCTGGAAGCGGAAGGCAAGGTAGTGGCCTTTAGCGGCGACACCGCGCCCTGCGAAGCCATGGTGCGCCTGGCCAAGGACGCCGATCTGCTGATACACGAGTGCACCTTTCCCGAGTCGTTTCTCGCGCACCGCGCCAAATCGGGGGTGGGCACGTATTCGCACACCAGTCCCCTGGAGCTGGGCAAGATCGCCACGCGCGCCAATGTCCGCGGCCTGGTGGCCACGCATTTCGGCCATTTCGACTCGACCAGCCCGGTGATCAAGCGTGCAGCGGGCAATCACTTGCCCATAGATCTGATGGGCCCCGACCTGATGGACGAGGTCGTGCGCGACCTGCGCAAAAACTACGCGGGTCCGCTACGCCTGGCGCACGATCTGATGCGCATCGACCTGTAGACGCCTGCCGGGCTGGCAGGCCGCGCGGACCGGCCGGAGAGCCGCAGGCTTGGTCGAGCCGGCCCGCCAGGACAGAACTTGAAGGAGAGACAAGATGGGCGTGACGAAATATTTGAGCGTGTGGCTGGCGGTCCTGGGCCTGGGTTCGAGCGCGGCGGCGCAGGCCGCCTACCCGGATCATCCGATCCGCGTCGTGCTGCCGTATTCCGCGGGGGCGGCGGGCGACCTCATATTCAGGCAATTGCAGCCGGGGCTGAACAAGGCGCTGGGCCAGCCTGTGATCCTCGACTACAAGTCCGGCGCGGGCGGCAATATCGGCACCCAGGAGGTGGTGCGCGCGGCGCCCGACGGCTATACGCTGCTGTTCGGCGCGACCAATAATTTCGTCATCAACCAATATCTGTACAAGTTGAGGTTCGATCCGCTAAAGGCGCTGGAGCCGATCGCCAAGGTGGCGGACGTGCCGGCCTTCATCTACTTGAACGCGCAGGTGCCGGCGCACGATTTCGCCGGCTTCAAGGCCTACGCCGAGAAGCATCCGGGGCTCCTGAACTACGGCACGCCCGGGGCCGGAACCACCCCGGCCCTGTCCGGCTGGATGCTGTCCGAAGCCGTGCACGGCAAGATGACGGCAATCACCTATCGCGGCTCCGCGCCCGGCGTGCAGGCCCTGCTGGCCAACCAGATCCAGGTCTACATAGGCGGCTACGGCATCGCCTCGGCCTACCTGCCGCAGGGCAAGCTGCGCGCGCTGGCGGTTGCGCTGCCCAAGCGCTTCGCGGCCTTGCCCGACGTCCCCACCACTGCCGAAGTGGGCATAGGCAATGCGGTCGTCAGCAACTGGTGGGGGCTGGCGGCGCCCAAGGGCACGCCCTCGGCGGTGGTGGACCGCATCCAGCAGGCGCTGCATCAGGTGCTGTCCGACCCGGCCATACAGAAAAAACTCGAATCCCAGGGCTTTCTCGTGAATCTGGGCACGCCGGCGCAGTTCAGGGCCGACCTGCAGAAAGAGGCGCCCTACTGGCAGGATGTGGTGCGCCGCTCCGGCGCGAAGATCAATTGAATTCCGGCAGTCGCCAGCCAAGAGCGGCCGAGAGGGCGCCCGCCATGTTCCATCGCCGCAAGGGGAGCGGGCCGGCGGTAGTCCTGCTGCACGGCTTTGCTTCTTCCTCGTTGTTCTGGTCGGGACTCATGGACAGTCTGCAGGCCGATTTCGACCTGATCGCCCCCGACTGGCCCGGCTTCGGCGCCGCGGGCCGACAGCCGCCCTACCGCCGCCTGCAGGATTTCGCTTCCGGCCTGTTCGGCCTGGCCGATGAGTTGGGGCTTGAGCGCATGCATGTCGTCGGCCATTCCATGAGCGGCTTCGTGGTGCAGGAGCTGCTGTGCCGCCACCCCGACAGGCTGGACCGTGTGGTACTGTACGGCGCGGGCCTGAGCGTGAACCGCGGCCGGCGCTTCGAGACCGTGGCGCAAACCCTGCAAGGGTTGCGGGCCGAGGGCGTCGAAGCCGCCGCCCGCAAGGTGGTGGATTCCTGGTTCGCGGATGCCGAGCGCAGCACCGCCGCCCGGGCCGCCTGCCTGGAAGCCGCGGCGGGAATGAGCGCGGAGGGGGCCGCGGCCGCCATCGAAGCCACGCAGGACGCCGACTACACCGACAAGCTGCGGAGCTGCGCCACGCCGGCCCTGGTGTTGAGCGGCGAGGCCGAGCGCAGCCACCCGCCGGCCAGCGCCCTGGAGCTCTACCGCGCACTGGGCAATGCGCATCTTTGCATATTGCCGCTATGCGGGCATGCGGCCCACCTCGAACGGCCGCTATGGTTCGAGGCGGTGTTGCGGGAATTCCTGGCTGGATAAGGGCTGCCTTCGCGGACCCTGCCGCGGGAGCCGGCGATAGCAGCTGGCGGGGCCTTGCCAACGCTTGGCCATTTATGGTACAGTTGCGAGCTTGGCCATGGTTTTTGGCCGCTATTGGCGCGCGTGGATGCATTGCGCGGCAAGCCTTTAAGGCGCTATGGGCGGGGTTTGTCCATTGCCCGGAGCTGCTCCCGAAGGCTTGCAGCACAGTTTCCACGCACACATCAAAATCGCATGATGGGTTTACCAGGCCTGCTGCCCGAGGCAGGAAGCCTGCAAACCGTGGTTCGCGCAGTTTGGCGCATCATGCTCAATCAGCCCCGACCAATCGCAGTCGGGAATGGAGAAAACGATGTCGAATTCGACACCTACGCCTGCCGCCTTCCGGCTGGGGCTCGTGGGGCGCAAAGTCGGCATGACCCGCATTTTTACCGAGGAAGGTGAATCCATCCCGGTAACCGTGCTGGACGTGTCCAACAATCGCGTTACTCAAGTCAAGTCGCCCGAAGTCGATGGCTATGCCGCCGTGCAGGTGGCCTACGGCAGCCGCCGCGCCACGCGCGTGACCAAGGCGCTGGCAGGGCACTATGCCAAGGCTGGCTCTGAAGCCGGCAGCATCCTCAAGGAATTCCGTCTCGATCCCGCCCGCGCCGCCGAATTCACGGCCGGTTCCGTGGTGGCCGTCGAGAGCGTGTTCGAAGCGGGCCAGAAAGTGGACGTGACGGGCACCACCATCGGCAAGGGCTTTGCCGGCACCATCAAGCGCCACCATTTCGGTTCGCAACGCGCCTCGCACGGCAACTCGCGTTCGCACCGCGTGCCGGGCTCGATCGGCCAGGCGCAAGATCCGGGCCGCATTTTCCCCGGCAAGCGCATGTCCGGCCACCTGGGCGACGCGACCCGCACCGTCCAGAACCTGGACGTCGTGCGTGTCGACGCCGAGCGCGGCCTGCTGCTGGTCAGGGGCGCCGTCCCGGGCCACAAGAACTCCGACGTCGTCGTGCGTCCCGCCGTCAAGGCGCCTGCCAAGAAAGGAGCCTAATCCATGGAACTCAAGCTCCTGAATGACCAGGGCCAGTCCGCAGCGACCGTGGCCGCCGCCGACACCGTTTTCGGCCGCGACTTCAACGAAGCGCTGGTACACCAGATCGTGGTGGCTTTCCAGGCCAATGCCCGCAGCGGCAATCGCGCCCAGAAAGACCGCGCCGAAGTCAAGCACAGCACCAAGAAGCCGTGGCGCCAGAAGGGCACCGGCCGCGCCCGTTCGGGCATGACCTCTTCGCCGATCTGGCGTGGAGGCGGTCGCACGTTCCCCAATTCGCCCGAAGAAAACTTCAGCCAGAAGGTCAACAAGAAGATGTATCGCGCCGGCATACGCGCGATCCTCTCCCAGCTGGTGCGGGAAGACCGCCTGGCCGTGGTCGACACCTTCGCGCTGGATGCCCCCAAGACCAAGCTGGCAGCCGCCAAGCTCAAGGGCATGGGCCTGGAGTCGGTGCTCATCATCACCGACGCTGTCGACGAGAACGTCTATCTCGCCACCCGCAACCTGCCGCATGTCGCCGTAGTCGAACCGCGCTACGCCGATCCGCTGTCGCTGATCCACTACAAGAATGTGCTGATCACCAAGCCGGCCGTCGCTCAACTCGAGGAGATGCTGGGATGAACGCCGAACGACTGATGCAAGTTATCCTGGCTCCGATCGTGACCGAAAAGGCCACGTTCGTCGCTGAAAAAAATCACCAGGTCGCTTTCCGCGTCGCTGCCGACGCCACCAAGCCGGAAATCAAGGCCGCCGTCGAACTGCTGTTCAAGGTGGAAGTGGAATCCGTGCAGGTGCTCAACCGCAAGGGCAAGGAAAAGCGCTTCGGCCGCTATATGGGTCGCCGCCGCAACGAACGCAAGGCCTATGTCTCGCTCAAGGACGGCCAGGAACTCGACTTTACGGAGGTGAACTAAATGGCTCTCGTGAAAGTCAAGCCGACTTCCGCCGGCCGACGCGGCATGGTGAAGGTGGTCAGCCCCAATCTGCACAAGGGCGCACCTCTGGCCTCGCTGGTCGAGAAGCAATCGCGCGGCTCGGGCCGCAACAACAACGGGCACGTCACCGTGCGCCATCGCGGCGGCGGTCACAAGCAGCACTACCGCCTGGTGGACTTCCGTCGCAACAAGGACGGCATCGTGGCCAAGGTCGAGCGTCTCGAATACGACCCGAACCGCAGCGCCCACATTGCACTGCTGTGCTATGCGGACGGCGAACGCCGCTACATCATTGCGCCGCGCGGCCTGGCCGTGGGCGCGACGCTGGTCTCCGGAGTCGAGGCTCCGATCCGCGCCGGCAACACCCTGCCCATCCGCAACATCCCGGTGGGTACCACCCTCCACTGCATCGAGATGCTGCCCGGCAAGGGCGCCCAGCTGGCCCGTTCGGCCGGCGCCTCGGCAGTGCTGCTGGCCCGCGAAGGCACGTATGCCCAGGTGCGGCTGCGCTCGGGTGAAGTGCGCCGCGTGCACATCGACTGCCGCGCCACCATCGGCGAAGTCGGCAACGAAGAGCACAGCTTGCGCCAGATCGGCAAGGCCGGCGCAATGCGCTGGCGCGGCGTGCGTCCCACGGTTCGTGGCGTGGCCATGAACCCGGTCGATCACCCGCATGGCGGCGGCGAAGGCCGCACTGGCGAAGGTCGGGAACCGGTCAGCCCATGGGGTACGCCGGCCAAGGGCTTCAGAACCCGTAGTAACAAGCGCACGGACAATATGATTGTCTCGCGTCGCAAGCGCAAGTAAGGGGCGAACAACATGTCACGTTCGATCAAGAAAGGTCCGTTCGTCGATGCGCATCTGATCAAAAAGGTCGATGCCGCCGTCGAAGGCAAGGACAAGAAGCCGATCAAAACCTGGTCGCGCCGTTCCACCATCCTGCCCGAGTTCATTGGGCTGACGATTGCCGTGCACAACGGCCGCCAGCATGTTCCCGTCTACATCAACGAGAACATGGTCGGCCACAAGCTCGGCGAGTTCGCGCTGACCCGTACGTTCAAGGGCCACGCCGCGGACAAGAAGGCCAAGAGGTAAGCGATGGAAACTACAGCTATCATTCGTGGAGTCCATATTTCGGCGCAGAAGACTCGCCTGGTTGCGGACCTGATCCGCGGCAAGTCGGTGTCGCAGGCCCTGAATATCCTGACTTTCACCCCCAAGAAGGCCGCCGGCATACTCAAGAAGGCGCTCGAGTCGGCAATCGCCAACGCCGAGCACAACGATGCCGCCGATATCGACGAGCTGAAGGTCACCACCATCTACGTGGACAAGGCCCAGTCGATGAAGCGCTTCTCCGCGCGTGCGAAAGGCCGCGGCAACCGTATCGAGAAGCAGACCTGCCACATCGTGGTCAAGGTCGGGGCTTAAGGAGTCGCAATGGGACAGAAAATACACCCGATTGGGTTCCGCCTCGCGGTCAACCGCAACTGGAGCTCGCGCTGGTACGCCAATGACAAGGCCTTCGGCGGCATGCTTGCCGAAGACATCCGCGTACGCGAGTACCTCAAGAAGAAGCTCAAGAGCGCCTCGGTCGGCCGCGTGGTCATCGAGCGCCCCGCCAAGAATGCGCGCATCACCATCTACTCGGCTCGTCCGGGCGTGGTGATCGGCAAGCGCGGCGAGGACATCGAAAGCCTCAAGTCCGATCTGCAGCGCCTGATGGGCGTGCCCGTGCACGTCAACATCGAGGAAATCCGCAAGCCGGAAACCGACGCTCAGCTGATCGCCGACTCGATCGCCCAGCAGCTCGAAAAGCGCATCATGTTCCGCCGCGCCATGAAGCGCGCCATGCAGAACGCGATGCGCCTGGGCGCCCAGGGCATCAAGATCATGAGCTCGGGCCGCTTGAACGGCATCGAAATCGCCCGCACCGAATGGTATCGCGAAGGCCGTGTGCCCCTGCATACCCTGCGTGCCAACATCGATTACGGTACGTCCGAAGCGCAAACCACGTACGGCATCATCGGCATCAAGGTCTGGGTCTACAAGGGCGACATGCTGCCCAACGGCGAAATGCCGCCCGAGACCGCCGCCCCGCGCGATGACGAGCGTCGTCCGCGCCGTGCGCCCCGTGGCGAGCGTCCCGATGGCCGCCGTCCCGGCGGACGCGGCCGCGGTCCTCGCAAGCCGGACGCTGCGCCGGCGCCCGAAGGAGAATAAACATGCTGCAACCGTCACGCAGAAAATATCGCAAAGAGCAAAAGGGCCGCAATACCGGCCTGGCCACGCGCGGCGCCCAGGTGTCGTTCGGCGAATTCGGCCTGAAGGCCACCGGCCGTGGCCGCCTGACCGCGCGCCAGATCGAATCCGCGCGTCGTGCCATCAACCGCCACATCAAACGCGGCGGCCGTATCTGGATCCGCATCTTCCCCGACAAGCCGATTTCGCAGAAGCCTGCCGAAGTCCGTATGGGTAACGGTAAGGGCAATCCGGAATACTGGGTCGCGGAAATCCAACCCGGCAAGGTGCTTTATGAAATGGAAGGCGTGAGCGAAGAGCTCGCGCGCGAGGCGTTCCGCCTGGCCGCCGCCAAGCTGCCGATCTCGACGACCTTCGTGTCGCGTCACATCGGTGCTTAAGGAGATCTCATGAAAGCCAGCGAACTCCGTTCCAAAGACGCCGCCGAGCTCGGCCAAGAGCTCGAAAGCCTGTTGAAGGCGCAATTCAACCTGCGCATGCAGCGTGCCACTCAACAGCTTTCCAACACCAGCCAGCTCGGCAAAGTGCGTCGCGACATCGCGCGCGTGCGCACCCTGATGACTGAGAAGGCAGGGAAGTAACATGAGCGAAACTCAAAACACCCAGCAGGCCAAGCGCCAGCGTACGCTGATCGGCAAGGTCGTCAGCAACAAGATGGACAAGACGGTGGTGGTGCAGGTCGAACGCCGCGTCAAGCATCCGGTGTACGGCAAGATCGTCATGCGCTCCAACAAGTACAAGGCGCACGATGAAACCAACCAGTACAACGAGGGCGATACCGTCGAGATTTCCGAAGGCCGCCCCATCAGCCGCGACAAGTCCTGGACTGTCGTGCGCCTGATCGAGGCTGCCCGGATCATCTGATCCTTGTCGTCTTGCAGTAAGCGAACCCCGGGCTTGTCCCGGGGTTTTTACTTGATGCCTGGCGCGTAAGCGTAAATGGCCGGAACGATAGTGCCTGGGAGCGAGGCTAATCGCTAGCCATCGCCGTTTCCAGTTGCGTGCGAAACGCCTGCATGGCGGGCTGCATTTCTTGGCAGGTTTCATGCAGCAGGCGCCGCAGCAGAGTCACTGCCACGGACTCGCCGCGATCCGTCATCCAGCTCAGCCCTACGTGTAGCGTAAGCTGGGAAATATTCAAGGGCAGCACCTTGAGGGCGCCCTGCGCGACATAGTGCCGCGCCATCTCCGCCGACAGGAATGCCACGCTGTCGCTGTACTGCAAGACGCCGATGTTGGTCAACGTGGAAACCGACTCTACATGCTGGCGCGGCAGCTCGAGGCCGTACTCGGAGAGATAGGCGTCGATGGGGGTACGCAATATTGAGCCTTGCGGCGGCAGCAGCAGCGGATAGCCGGCAATGTCCTGCCTTGCGAAGGCATCGCATTGTGCGAGCGGATGTTCCGGGCGCACCACTGCTACGATGCGGTCGTCATACAGAATCTCGGACGAAAGTTCGATCGGCAGGCCTGCGGGCAGCAGCCCTACCGCCATATCCAGCTCCCCGGCTCGCATGGCTGGCAGCAAGCTCCCCATGGTCCCCTCACGTACCGAGATGGCAACAGCAGGTGTGGTCGATGCCAATCTGCTGATCAGACGCGGGATGAGCTGGATCGAGGCGGCCGGAAGAATGCCGACATGCAAGCGCGTCATGCGTCCTTCGCTCAGATCCAGCAATTCTTCTTTGGCCTGATTGAGGCGGCCAAGGATTTCTCGCGCGTGGCGCAGCAGCACCTGTCCGTGCTCGGTGGGCTCCATCCCGCGTCCGCCGCGATAGAAGAGCGTCGCATTCAAGCCTTGCTCCAGCCCCGTGAGCGTCTTGGAGACGGCGGGCTGCGACACATTCAGGTAAGCCGCCACGCGGCCGACGCTGCGCAAATCGTCCAGCGCCACCAGGAGCTGCAGGTGTCGAAGTTTCAAATGGCCGCGCATGTAGCGATCGGTCAGATTCATCGGGAATTCGCCATCAGGTTTCGTACGTCAGCATGTATTAACCAAGAGGTTATATCGAATCCATTCAAATGTCATTAGGAGTTATGGGACGAAAGGGCCAATAATTTGCTTACCGACGTTATCGGCCTCAGCAGAGCATCCGCTTCCAAGCCTTCCGGGCTTGGCGCCAGAGAGGCCGATTCCAAACAACAGGCCTTTCCAAGGAGAATCCCATGGCCCAGAAAAAGCAACGCTTCATCTCTCCGCACGTCGCGGAGTATCCCCCCGGACACTGGTCCAACTGCCTGCGCGTCGGCGACATGATCTGGCTTTCGGGCTTCACGGCACGAGCCAACGATCTCAAGGAAATCCAGTATCCCGATGACGCCTACAACCAAGCCAAGGTCATCTTCGGCAAGATCAAGCATTGCCTCGAAGCCGCGAGTGCCTCCATGGCTGACGTGGTGAACATGACGATCTTCGTCACGCACATGGCGGACAACCAGGCCATCTGGCGCGCCCGGAAAGAGTTCTTCACTGGCGACTTTCCCTGCTCGACGCTTGTGCAGGTGGCCGGCCTTGCCAATCCGGAAATTCGTCTGGAAATTCAAGTACAGGCATATGCAGGAAGTGGCCAAGCCTGATTCCGATCTCGTTTTTTTCGGAGCAATCCTGGCGCCGGACCGCTCGGAATCCATGCGCCGATCCGAACCAGGGAGAAATTACGATGAAGTTGTTGTCGTTCGTCGCGGCCGGCCGGGTGAGCTATGGGGCGCTGCGCGAGGATGGAGTGGTGGACCTGGGGGCGCGTCTGCCTGGCTTCCCAGACCTGCTCGGCGTGCTACGCGCGCAGGCCCTGGCGCAGGCCGAGGCGGCAGCGCAGACCGCGAGCGTCGATCATGATCTGGCCGACTTGACACTGCTGCCGGTGATCCCCAACCCAGGAAAAATCGTGTGTGCGGGACTGAATTATCTTGCGCACCGGCTGGAGGGCAAGCACAAGCCCGAATCGGCCGTACCTACGCTGTTCTTGCGCCTGCCGCAATCGCAGGTGGGGCACGGCCAGCCCATGGTTTGCCCTGCAGAGTCCGAACAGTTCGACTTTGAAGCCGAGCTAGCGGTAGTCATAGGCCGCGCCGGACGACGCATTCCGGTAGAGCAGGCGTTGTCGCACGTCGCGGGCATGTCTTGCTACAACGACGGGTCCGTGCGTGACTGGCAACTGGCGACGCCGCAATGGACACCCGGCAAGAATTTCCCTGCTACCGGGGCGTTCGGGCCGTGGCTGGTCACCGCCGACGAGCTGCCCCCGGAGAGCGCGTTGAGCCTGGCCTGTCGCCTCAACGGCCGGGAAATGCAGCGCACCACCACCGATTTGATGATGTTTTCGACCGCTGAACTCATTAGTTTCATTTCTACCTTTACCGCGCTCGAGCCTGGCGATGTCATTGTGACGGGTACACCCGGTGGAGTCGGCCTGCGCCGGGATCCTCCGGTATGGATGCGCCATGGCGACGTCGTGGAAGTGGAAATCGAGGGGATCGGCACGTTGCGCAATACAGTCGTCAAGGAAGGACAAGCTCGCTAGGGCCAGTGGCTTCCTGGATCTACCGCCGCTTTGAGCGGCCTGGGCTCGGGCTGGAATGTCCGGCCTGGCAATTCCTACAACGAAGGGGACTTTCATGCATTCCATATCTCGCCGTATCTGGATGGTCCGTGCCGCAGCGTGCGCGGTGTTTTCCGTGGCCTGCGTCTCGGCACCGGCGGCTGCCGCCTACCCCGACCGCCCCGTGAAACTGACGGTTCCCTATCCTGCCGGCGGTACGGCTGATCTCTTGGGGCGCATCCTTGCGCAGCGCCTGTCCCAAGCCTGGGGGCAGCCGGTGATCGTCGAAAACAAGAGCGGGGCAGGTGGGGCGATCGGCGTCGAGACGGTCGCCAAGTCTCGCCCCGATGGCTACAACCTGGTACTGGGTGTAACCGGCGCGCTGACCATTGCGCCGCATTTGCGCAAACTGCCTTACGATCCAGTCAAAGACCTCGCTCCAATCAGCCTGGTAGGCTCTGCTCCCAACTTGTTGGCGGTAACGCCTTCGCTGCCCGTGAAATCGGTGCCCGAGTTGATCGCCTACGCCAAGGCGCATCCAGGGAAAGTCAGCTTCAGCTCCGCGGGGGTGGGCACGTCGGTTCATATCGCCTCGGAACTATTCGCCCATATGGCTGGAATCAAGATACTGCATGTTCCATACAAAGGGGATGCCCCTTCCGTGCAGGCCCTGCTCACCGGAGACGTGTCGATGACGATCGGGAATCTTCCCGTGCTTAAACCGTACGTGAAATCCGGTCAAATAAGGGCCTTGGCGGTGAGCAGCGCCGCGCGCACCGCGGCGGCGCCCGGTGTACCGGCCATTGCCGAGACGCTGCCCGGCTACCAGGTGACCACATGGTTTGGTCTTTTCGCGCCTGCTGGTACGTCCGAGGCCGTATTGCAGAAAATCCAGGCGGGTGTCGCAACCGCGCTGCAATCGCCGGACGTCAAGGCTCAACTGGAGCGCTTGGGCATCGATGCGGTGGGTAGCACGCCAGCGGAGCTGGCCAATTACGTGGCGGCTGAGTCCAAGCGCTTCGGCGAAGTCATCCGCAGCGCGGGGATTCACGTGAACTGAGCCAAGTCCAGGATTTGGTTTTATCCCGAGTCGCGGCGCGGGAAGCCTTTTACCCGGTTGCACGGCGCGCATGGCGTAGAATGGCCTGGCCATTCAATCTCACCATACGCCGGACCGCCATGGAAAAAGCCCAGCGCATCCAGGCCCTGTCGAAGCTGTTGTCCGAGCAGGGCGCCACGCACCTGAACGAGGTGGCGCGGCGCCTGGGCGTGTCGCCGATGACCGTGCGCCGCGATCTCGCGCGGCACGCGGATACTTTCGCCTGCCTGGGGGGTTATGTGGCCTGGGCGCGGCAGGCGGCCTCGGGCTATTTGTTCGAGTCCGAGAAAGACCACTACGCGGCGGCGAAAAAGGCGGCATGCCGCAGCGCCCTGCGCCATGTGCGCGAGCGCGACACGATATTCGTCGATTGCGGCACCACCATGCTGGCGCTGGCGCAACTGATCCCCGACGAGCTGCGCCTGACGGTGATCTGCTATTCCCTGGCCGCGGCGGAGATCCTCAAGCGCAAGCCTAATGTGCGCTTGCTGCTGCTGGGCGGCTGGTACATGTCGTCCTCGGATTCGTTCGGCGGCGAAGAGGCGCTGGCCGCCCTGGCCGACAAGGGGGTGAACACCGCCTTCATCTCGGCCGGCGGCGTCGATCGCGAGTATGGCGTGAGCTGCTGGAACCCGCACGAAAAAGCCGTCAAGCAGCAGGCCATGAAGATGGCGGACCGCAGCTACCTGGTGGCCGACTCGAGCAAGTTCGGCCAGCGCCGGCCGATACGCTTCGCCCGCATCGAATCGTTCGACGCGGTCATCACCGAACACGACAAATAGCGCCTGTCTCCGGGTTTCGGGGGCGCCTTTGTTTGCAGGCAGCATTTCGGGTCGATTGCGCCGGACCGGCCGCGTGCCTTGCCGGCTACGCGTGCTACGCCGTGTCGTGTCTATCAGCCGCGTTTCGCATACGCGTGTGCGGCCGATGCGGAGACGGAGTCAGTCGCGGATGATGGCGTTGCCCTCGGCAGGCAGCACTACCTGCACGGCCTGGCCTTCGGCGAGCCGGGCGGACGCCCCCGCGCCATAGGCGACCGCATGCAGCGTGGCCGTGCCGGCCTGCACCTGATATTCGGTCTTTTCGCCCAGGAAGGTGCGCGAGATCACGCTGGCCGAACCCGGGCCGCCGCCCGGTGCGAGCGATATCTGCTCGGGGCGCACCACGACCCGGACGGCGTCGCCCGCGCGCACTTCGGGCGCGGCCTGCAGGCATTGCAGCGTCTGGTCCAGCACGCGCACTTGCGCGCCGCGCGCGTCGGCCTGCAGTACCTGCCCAGGCAGCAGGTTGGACTTGCCGATGAAATTGGCCATGAAGGCATTGCAGGGGCGCGCGTACAGGGCCTCGGCGGTGTCGATCTGCACCACCGAGCCGTGGTTCATGACCGCGATGCGGTCCGAGATGGCCATGGCCTCTTCCTGGTCGTGCGTGACATACACGGTGGTGATGCCCAGGCGCTTCTGCAGTTCGCGGATTTCGCCGCGCATCTGGCCGCGCAGCTTGGCGTCCAGGTTCGACAGCGGTTCGTCGAACATCAGGATGCGCGGCTGGAACACGATGGCGCGCGCCAGTGCGATGCGCTGCTGCTCGCCGCCCGAAAGCTGGTGCGGCTGCTGGGTGCCGTAGCCGCCCAGGCCCACCAGGTCGAGCACTTGTTCCACTGCGGAACGGATCTCGGCTTCGGGCCGGCCCTGCACCCGCAGGCCGTAGGCCACGTTCTCGAACACCGACAGGTGCGGGAATATCGCGTAGTTCTGGAACACGAAGCCGATATTGCGTTCATTGGCGCGCAGCCGCGTGACGTCGTGGTCGCCGATGAAGATGGACCCTTCGGTGGGGTGCTCGAAGCCGGCGATCATGCGCAGCGTCGTGGTCTTGCCGCAGCCCGAGGGGCCCAGCAGCGTGAGCAGTTCGCCGGGCGCCACGGAGATATCGACGTTGTCGACCGCGGCGATGCGCCCCTTGACGTTGTGGTCGAAGCGCTTGACGATGCCTTCCAGGCGGATGGGCACGGGTTGAGGGGTGGGGATGCTTGCCATCTTTCGGGTATATCCTCGTTGCGTGGGGAGCGGCGGCCCGCGGCGCGGGCGCCGGGCGTGCCGGGCCGGCTCAGCCTCCCAGGATGTTCTCGATGCGCCCGCCCTGTTGCGTGCGCAGGCTGGCCAGCGCTCGCGCAACCAGCATCAGCACTACATATACCACGACGACCACCAGCACCGAAAAGGCCGCGGCCGGCCCCAGCGCGAGTTCCGTCATGTTTTCCAGGATGCGCACGGTGATCAGGTTCCAGCTGATGGATATCAGGAAGATGGTGGCGCTGATCGCGGTCATGGAACGGATGAACATCACGCCCAGCCCGGTGAAGAACGCCGGCATGACCAGCGGCAAGGTGATGCGCCGGAAGGTGCGGCTGCTGCTTGCGCCCAGGCTTTCCGAGGCTTCTTCGAGGCTGGGGTCTATCTGGTGCAGCAGCGCCACGGTGGCGCGTATGCCGGTGGGACTGTAGCGGAAAATATAGCAGGCGATCAGGATGAACGCGGTGCCGGTGAGTTCGACCGGCGGGTCGTTGAAGGCCAGCAGGTAGGCGATCCCGATGATGGTGCCGGGCAGGGCGTAGTTGAGCATGGTCGTGACTTCCAGCACGTGCCTGCCGACGAACTTGCGGCGCGCGACCAGGTAGCCGACCAGCATGCCGTACAGCCCGCCCAGCGGAGTGGCGATGGCGGCGATGATCAGCGTGTCGACGATGACCTCGCGGCCGTCGGTGAATATGGTGTGGTAGTTGGCCAGCGTGAACGTGGAGTTGGCGCCGAAGGCCATCACCAGCGAGGCATACAGCAGCAGCAGGTAGAAATAGAGAATCATCGCCGTGAGGCAGGTGCACAGCGTTATCAACAGCCGCCTGACGGCGGGCGCCACGATTTCGACGTCGCTGCGCTGCGTGGCCTTGCCGCCGACCGTGACGTAGCTGCGGCCGGCCAGCCAATGGCGCTGCACGAAATACACAACCGCCGCCGGCAGCAGCAAGAGCACCGCGAGCAGCGCCCCGCCCTGCAGGTCGAACTGGCCGGTGATCTGCAGGTACGCCTCGGTGGGCAGCACCGGGAACTGGTTGCCGGCCAGGATCAGCGGCGTGGCGAAATCGGCCAGCGACGCGGCGAACAGCAGCAGGAAGGCGTTGAGCAGGCCCGGCATGGCCAGCGGCAGCGTCATGCTGCGGAACACCCGCCAGCGCGAGGCGCCCATGCTGAACGCGGCGTTTTCCATGCTGGGGTCTATGGCCGCCAGGATGGGGCGCAGCGTCAGGTAGGACACCGGGAAGTAGGTGATGATCTCGGCCGCTGCGGTGCTGGTGAAGCCATAGGCGCTATAGCGGCTGATGCCCAGCAGGTCGTAGGTGATGAGGCCGCGCGAGCCGAAGGAAAACAGTATGGCGATGGAGATCGTGAACGGCGGCGAGATCAGCGGCAGCAGGTTGATGGTGTCGATGACGCGCGTCCAGCGCGGCGACAGCCCGCAGCGGCCGGCCACCAGCGCGTAGACGAAGCCCAGCAAGGTGCCGCCCACGCCCACCACCGCGGCCAGCAGCAGGCTGTTGCCGAACGCATGCACGTTGTCGGGGTTGCCCAGCACCTTGAGCAGCGGCTGCAGCGAGAACGTGCCGCTGTCGGTGGTGAAGGCGCGCAGGAACAGGCGCAGCAGCGGATACAGCACGAAGAAGGCGAGCAGTATCCAGAGCACCGCCAGGATGGAAGAGAAGAACGGGTCGCGGGCGGCGGATTTCGCGGAATGGGAGGGCATGGTCTTCCCGGGAAGCGTGGCGTGGCATGTGAGCCGGGCCGGGCGTATGCCGCCGCGGCCCGGCGGGCGCGCCGTTCAGGCGGCGTCCGTTACTTGGCGTTGAGCACCTCGTCGACCCATTTCTGTACGATGCGCTTGCGGTTCGCGCCGGCATATTTGTCGTCGATCTGGATGATGTGCGCCGTGGACAGGATCTTGGCCAGGCCGGGCTCGGTCTTGACCTGCGGGTTGGCCGGCACGAAATTGATCTTGTTCGGCGCCAGCAGCGACTGCATCTTGGCGCTGGTCGCCCAGTCCACCAGCTTCTTGGCGGCATCCAGGTGCTTGGCGCCCTTGACGATGGCGATGCCCTCGGCCGCCGCCCCGATGCCTTCCTTGGGGAAGCTGATGGTCACGTCATAGCCCTTGTCGCGGGTTTCCAGCGCGTCCACGATGAAGAAGATGCCGCCGCCGGCCTGGCCCAGGCCTATCGGTATAGTGCCGCCGCCGCCGCTCTTGGTGTAGGTCTGCACGTTCTGGCGCAGTTTCTTCAGGTATGCGAAGGTCTTGTTTTCGTCGCGATGGTTGACTTCCAGCACCGAGAAGATGCGCGTGACAGCCGTGCCGGATGTGCGCGCGTCGGCCATCTGCAGCATGTTCTTGTAGGCCGGATTGAGCAGGTCGTCCCACGAAGCAGGGGGCTGCAAGTGATTGTCCTTGAGGAACTTGGTGTTGGTCATGAAGACCAGCGGATCGTCGGCGATCGCGGTCCAGTAGCCGCCGGGGCTCTTGAAGCGGTCCGGCAGGACCTTGGTCGAAGGCGGACGATAGACCTGGAACACGCCGTTCTCGACGCCCGCGGCAAAGGTTTCTATCGGGCCGCCGAACAACACGTCGATCTTGGGATTGTTCTTCTCGGCGATGATGCGCGCCAGGGCCTCGCCCGAGGAAAAGCGCAGGAAGTTGACCTTGATGCCGGTTTCTTGCGTGAAGGCCTTGAACATCGGCTTGGCGTAGGGCTCGGGCCAGATGCTGTAGACGTTCAGGGTTTCGGCGGCGCGTGCCGTGGCCGGCCCGGTCAGGCCGGCCGCCAGGGCCACGGCCGTGGCGCCCAGGCCGAGCGCGAATCTGTGCAGCAGTTTCATCGATGTCTCCTTGGTTTTTTTCCAGCTTCGGTTCCGGGCCGCGGACACTGCGGCCGTCGCGCCGGCCTGTGCGGCACGGCCTCGAAGGCTCGCGCCGGGCCAGCGTACTATACGCCAGCCGTTTGCCGCGTGTGTTAGAAGATTAACATCATTTGTTAGAATAATTACATGCAGGCAGGCGGATTTTCATTGCCGTTTTCGGCCCCGCCTTCCTGGCTTCCCGGTTTCGAAATTCAATCCTCCCGGCGCGTGGCTTGCCGCCACGCCGAAGGGCCGCACAGCAGCGAGGCTCGTCTCATGGAATCCACCGCGGCCAGCGTGGCCGACCCGGCCCCGGCGCCGGGCCGCAATCCCGGAATGCCGCTGGACCTGTCCTGGGTCGAAAGCCTGCAGGTCAATCGCAGCGCGGCCGAGCGCCGTGTGGCCAGCCTGTCGGGGCGCCGTTCCGTAAAAAAGGATGCGCAGGCGGCCTGGCTGCTGAAGGCGCTGACCTGTATCGACCTGACCGCCCTGAGCGGCGACGACACCCCCGGACGAGTCGAGCGGCTGTGCCACAAGGCGCGCGCGCCGGTGCGCGCCGAGCTGCTGGAAGCGCTGGGCATGGCCGATGCCGGCATACGGGTCGCCGCGGTTTGCGTCTATCACCGGTATGTGCATACCGCCTTGCGCGCGCTGGGCGGAGGCTCGGCGCGCGGGCCGGCCGGCCCCGCCCCGGACGGCTCCGTTGGCCGCGGCGCGGCTTCGGGCGGCGGCGCCTCTCATGGCGCCGTCATTCCCGTGGCGGCGGTGTCGACGGGCTTTCCGGCGGGGCTGTCGGCCTGGGAAACCCATCTCGACGAAATCGCGGCTTCCGTGGCCGCGGGGGCGAGCGAGATCGATATCGTCATCACGCGCGAGCATGTGCTCACGGGAAACTGGCCGGCCCTCTACGAAGAAATGCAGGCTTATCGCCGCGCCTGCGGGCCGGCGCACGTCAAGGCCATTCTCGCCACCGGCGACATCCGCACCTTGCGCAAGGTGGCCATGGCCTCGCTGGTATGCATGATGGCCGGCGCCGACTTCATCAAGACTTCGACCGGCAAGGAAAGCGTCAATGCCACCCCCGAGGCCATGCTGGTCATGCTGCGCATGATCCGGGAATATTTCGACCGCAGCGGCGTGCGGGTGGGAATCAAGCCGGCGGGCGGGATTTCCACCGCGCGGCATGCGCTGGACTACCTGGTGCTGGTCAAGGAAGAGCTGGGCCGGCGCTGGCTGGAGCCGGACCTGCTGCGCCTGGGCGCATCGAGCCTGCTGGCCGATATCGAGCGCCAGCTCGAGCATCACGTGACCGGCAGGTATTCCGCCTTCCATCGCCATCCCTTGGGCTGAGACTATGAGCGTCGCCGATTATTTTTCTTCCATGGATTATGGTCCCGCCACGGAAAGCGATGCCCCCGCGCGCGCCTGGCTGGCCGCGCACGCCGCCAGGCTGGGGCATTTCATAGACGGCCGCCATGCGGCGCCGGTCCAGGGGCAGTGGTTCGAAACCCGCGAGCCCGCCAGCGGCGCGCTGCTGGCCAGCGTGGCGCAAGGTTCGGCCGACGATGTCGACGCGGCGGTGCAGGCGGCGCGGCGCGCCCAGCCGCACTGGCTGGCCCTGGGCGGACACGGCCGCGCGCGCCACCTGTACGCGCTGGCGCGCATGCTGCAGAAGCACAGCCGCCTCTACGCGGTGCTCGAGGCGCTGGACAACGGCAAGCCGCTGCGCGAGACGCGCGACCTGGACATCCCCTTGGCCGCGCGTCATTTCCTGTATCACGCGGGCTGGGCGCAATTGCAGGACAGCGAGTTCCGTGACTACGAGCCGCAGGGCGTGGTGGGGCAGATCATTCCCTGGAATTTTCCGCTCTTGATGCTGGCCTGGAAGATCGCGCCGGCGCTGGCCATGGGCAATTGCGTGGTGCTCAAGCCTGCCGAATTCACGCCGTTGACTGCCTTGCTGTTCGCCGAGCTGGCGGCGCGGGCCGGCTTGCCGCCGGGCGTGCTGAACGTGGTGGCCGGCGACGGCGCCACGGGCGCGGCGCTGGTCGAGCACGCGGGCGTGGACAAGATCGCCTTTACTGGATCCACCGAAGTGGGGCGCGCGATCCGCAGCCGCACGGCGGGCAGCGGCAAGGCGCTGACGCTGGAGCTGGGCGGCAAGTCGCCGTTCATCGTGTTCGAGAATGCCGACCTGGACGCCGCGGTCGAGGGCGTGGTCGATGCGATCTGGTTCAACCAGGGCGAGGTGTGCTGCGCGGGCTCGCGCCTGCTGGTGCAGGAAGGCGTCGCCGACGATTTCATACGCCGGCTGAAGCGGCGCATGGAATCGCTGCGCCTGGGAGATCCCCTGGACAAGACCATAGACATGGGCGCCATCGTCGACCCGTCGCAGTTGGCGCGCATCGCCGGGCTGGTCGAGGCCGGCCGGGCCGAGGGCGCACAGATATGGCAGGCCCCGGGCGTGCCCGCCGGCGGCTGCTTCTACCCGCCCACGCTGGTCACCGGCGTGTCTACAGCTTCGGTCCTGATGCGGGAGGAAATCTTCGGACCGGTGCTGGCGGCGATGAGCTTTCGCAACAAGGACGAAGCCGTGGAGCTGGCCAACAATACCCGCTATGGCCTGGCCGCCAGCGTCTGGACGGAGAACATCAGCCTGGCCCTGGAGGTGGCGCCGGCGCTGGCCGCCGGAGTGGTCTGGATCAACGCGACCAATCTGTTCGATGCCGCGGCCGGTTTCGGCGGCTATCGCGAATCGGGCTACGGCCGCGAAGGAGGGCGCGAAGGGCTGTACGAATATTTGAAGCTGCGGGCCTGGTCGAGGCTGCGGGTGCGCGCGCCGCAGGATGGCCCATCCGCTGCGGGTGCGCCGGCTGTTGCGCCCTTGCCCGGGGCCGGTGGGACACCCGGCGCCGACCGGGCAGACAGCGACGCGGCCGATACCGGCCCCGGCCATGCCTGGGCCGTGCCGCCCATAGACCGCACGCCCAAGCTCTATATCGGCGGCAAGCAGGTGCGTCCCGACGCTGGCGGCACGCTGTCCGTGCCGGACGCGCGCGGCGGGCTGGCGGGCGAGGTGGCGGCGGGCAATCGCAAGGATATCCGCAATGCCGTGGCGGCCGCGCGCCGGGCGGCGGCATGGAGCCGCGCCACGGGGCATGCGCGGTCGCAGGTGCTGTATTTCGTGGCCGAGAACCTGGCTCAGCGCCGCGACGAGTTCGCCGATCGCCTGGCCGCGGTGGCCGGTACGCCCTTGGCCGCGGCCCTGGACGAGGTCGAGCGCAGCCTCGCGCGCCTGTTTTTCCACGCGGCCTGGGCCGATAAATTCGATGGCGCGGTGCATGCGCCGCCCATGCGCGCCGCCGTGCTGGCGATGCACGAGCCCCTGGGGGTGGTGGGCATAGTCTGCCCCGACGAGCAGCCGCTGCTGTCGATGGTGTCGCTGCTGGCGCCGGTGATCGCGATGGGCAATCGTGCCGTGGTGGTGCCGGGGCGCGTCAATCCGCTGGCGGCTACGGACCTCTACCAGGTGTTCGAGACTTCCGATGTGCCCGGCGGTGTGGTCAATATCGTCACCGGCGAACGCGCCGGGCTGGCGGCCTGCCTGGCCGCGCACGACGATGTGGACGCGGTCTGGAGCTTCGGCTGTGCCGCCACAGCCCGCGAGGTCGAGGCGCTGTCGGTCGGCAATCTGAAGCGTACGTTCGTGGACCATGGCCGCTGCGTGGACTGGAGCGACGACGCGGTGGCGCAGGATCCGCTGTTCCTGCGCCAGGCCGTGCAGGTGAAGAACGTCTGGATTCCCTACGGGGACTGATAGCGGCGGGGCCGGTGCAAGCCCTGCGGCGTCCCGAGCGGGGGACGAGATAAACCTGGCGGCCGCCGGAACCCTGCTCCGGCCTGCCGGTCCGCCGCGGCCTCGGGCGCTGAGGATTAACCCCTATTCCATCCCCGCCTGAGCGGGCGCCGCGTGCCGTGTCGCGGGCAGCATGGCGCCGCCATGCGCCAGGTATATTTTTTAGCGTATATATAATAAGAATATTTCATTTTTAAACATATATCTTCGGCAACACAATAAGAGACGCGGATTTTCTTGCCTCGCCCTGCCGGGCGAGCATGCTTGCAATTCAGACGCCGCCGGCGCGATGCGCCAGGCCGCGCGGGAGAGACTTCATGGCCAAAGTGGCGAGCAACCAAGCCGAGCGCGATGCCTATTACCGGCGCATCGACACCAAGAACATGACTCCTCTGTGGGAGTCGCTGCACAACCTGGTGCCCAAAGAGCCCCGCACGCCCTGTGTGCCGGCCATATGGAAGTACGCCGAGCTGCGCGCCGATCTCATGGAATCCGGCGGCCTGATCAGCGCCGAAGAAGCGGTGCGGCGCGTGCTGGTGCTGGAAAACCCGGCGCTGCGCGGCAGTTCCAGCATCACCCAGAGCCTGTACGCGGGCCTGCAGCTCATCCTGCCGGGCGAGATCGCCCCCAGCCACCGCCATGTGCAATCGGCCTTGCGCTTCATCGTCGAAGGCCAGGGCGCCTATACCGCGGTGAACGGCGAACGCACCACGATGCGGCCGGGCGACTTCATCATTACACCGTCCTGGACCTGGCACGACCACGGCAACGCCGGCGCCGCCGAGGGCGGCGAACCGGTGGTGTGGCTGGACGGCCTGGACATCCCGTTCATCCGCTTCATGGACGCGGGCTTTGCCGAAACCTATCCCGAGGCGGTGCAGCCCGTAGAGCGCCCCGAAGGCGACAGCTTCGCGCGCTTCGGCTACAACATGGTGCCGGTGCGCCATGAGGTGGGCAGCAAGACTTCGCCGATCTTCAACTATCCCTACGACCGCACGCGCGAGGCGCTCGACCGCCTGTACCGCCACGGCGAGCTCGATGCCTGGGACGGCGTCAAGCTGCGCTATGTCAATCCGGCCACCGGCGGCTACGCCATGCCGACCATGGCGACCTTCATGCAGTTCCTGCCCGCGGGCTTCGGCGGCAAGGCCTATCGCAGCACCGATGCCACCGTCTATGCGGTGGTCGAAGGCGGCGGCTCGGCCGAGATCGGCGCGGAACGTTTCGATTTCGCGCCGCACGATGTGTTCGTGGCGCCGTCGTGGCTGCCCGTGCGCCTGAACGCCGCGCAGGACACCGTGCTGTTCAGTTATTCCGATCGCCCCGTCCAGGCCGCGCTCGGCCTGCTGCGCGAAGAGCGCATGGCCTGAGGGCCAGGCAGCTCGACCCGGGCGGCCGGGGGCATGCCGCGAAGCCGGCGGGCGCTTACGCCGCCGTCGATGGCCCTGTAGTTCGCTGTGTTCGTTCAATTCAATAAAAACCAGGAGACATGATGTTCATAGTGCTACGTATCCTCGCGGCCATGCTGCTGGCCGCCGCCAGCTCCGTGAGTTTCGGCGCGAGCTGGCCCGACAGGCCCATCACGCTGATCGTGCCGTTCACGCCCGCCACGGGAATCGATCTGATAGCCCGGCAGTTGTCCGCATCCTTGCCCAAGAGACTGGGGCAGTCGGTGGTGGTAGAGAACATCCCGGGGGCGAGCGGCAACATCGGCACCGAGAAAGTGGCGCGGGCCAAGCCCGACGGCTATACGTTTCTCGTCACGGTAAGCACGCTGGTGATGAATCGCAGCCTGTACAAGCTGCCTTACGATCCGGTCCAGGCCTTCGAGCCGGTCGGCCAGACTTCCTGGGGCACGCTGGTGCTGGTGACCGGCCCCAAGAATCCCGTGCATGATGTCGCGGGCCTGGTGGCGGCTGCCAAGGCCCAGCCCGGCAAGCTGACCTACGGCTCTCCCGGCGTGGGCACGCCGCATCACCTGGCCATGGCGCTGCTGGACGGCCTGACCGGAATCAAGATGCTGCACGTGCCCTACAAAGGCACCGCCGGCGCCGTGCAGGACATGCTGGGGGGCAGGCTCGACTATATGTTCCTGCCCATCCATGTGGCCCTGCCGCAGATCAAGGCGGGCAAGCTCAAGGCGGTAGCGGTGGGCAGCCCGAAGCGCGCAGCGCAATTGCCCGACATCCCGACGCTGGGAGAGGCGGGCCTGAAGGGCGCCAATGTCGATATGTGGTATGGCGTGCTTGCCCCCAAGGGCACGCCCAAGCCCATCATTGCCAGCTTGAACAAGGCAGTCAACGAGGTGCTGGCGGCCCCGTCCACCGCCGTTGCCTTCGAATCCCAGGGTATGGTGCCCGCGCCTTCCACCCCCGAGCAGTTCGGCGAACTGATCGCCAAGGACGACAAGCGCTGGGCCGAAGTCATCAAGAAGGCCGGGATCACCGCCAACTGATCGACGATCGATTCATTCATTCATCCGGAAACCGAACATGCAGCTTTACAGCTTCTTCAACAGTTCCACTTCCTATCGCGTGCGCATCGCGCTGGCGCTCAAGCAGCTGCCCTACGACTACCTGCCGGTGAACATCCGCGAGCAACAGCATCGCGAGGCCGGCTATGTGGCCAAGAATCCGAGCGCGGGTGTGCCGCTGCTGGTGGACGACGATGGCTTCAACCTGAGCCAGTCGCTGGCCATCATCGACTATCTCGACGCCAGGCATCCGCAGCCGCGCCTGATTCCGCAAGAGCCGCGGCTGCGCGCGCGTGCGCTCGAGATCGCCAACCTGATCGGCTGCGACATGCATCCGGTGAACAACCTCAAGGTCTTGCGCTACCTGGTCGGCAAGCTGGGTGTCAGCGAAGAACAGAAAAACGCCTGGTACGCGCATTGGATAGACGAAGGCTTGCGCTCGCTCGAGGCGCTGCTGGCGCAGGCCGGCTCGGGGCCTTTCTGCCTGGGGGGCGAACCGACGGTGGCCGACTGCTGCCTGGTGCCGCAAGTGGCCAATGCCTTGCGCATGGGCTGCGATATCGGCGCCTACGAGCGTGTGCGGGCCGTGCACGAGCATTGCAATACCTTGCCGGCATTCCAGCAGGCGGCGCCCGCGCGGCAACCCGATTTCAAGGCCTGAGACCATGAGTTCCGACACCAGGAATGCCGCCGGAATGCCGCTGGAGCCCGCCACCGAGGGCGCCGCGCTGCGCGAATTCACCGACCCCGCGTATGTCCCGCTGTGCGCCTCGCTGGGCGAGGTCCGGCGCAATATCGACAGGCTCGACCGCGAGATCGTGCGCCTGATCGCCGAGCGCGCGATGTATGTGAAGGACGCCGCGCGCTTCAAGCGCGACGCCTTCCAGGTCAGCGCGCCGGCACGCCAGGCCGAGGTCTATGCCAAGGCGGCGGCGCTGGCGCGCGAGCATAATCGAGGTTTCGAAAACCTCGACCAGGTGGTCGGGCACACGTACCGGGCCATGGTTGCCGCGTTCATCCAGAACGAGCAACTCTATTTCGACAACATGATTCCCGCAGGAGACAAACATGATCAAGACCATGGATAAATGGAAGGCCGCCGTGCGCGGCGCGCTGCTGGTGTCGGCGCTGGCGCTGCTGCCGGCGGCCGGCCAGGCTGCCGCCTGGCCCGAGCACTCGCTGACGCTTGTCGTGCCTTTCGGCGCGGGCTCGAGCCCCGACCTGATGGCGCGCATCGTCGCCGAGAAGACCGGCAAGATTCTCGGGCAGGCCATCGTGGTGCAGAACAAGCCGGGCGCGGGCGGCGACCTGGGCACGGCCACCATCGCACACGCCAAGCCCGACGGCTATACCTTCGGCGCATCCATCACGGGGCCCATGGTGAACAACACGGTGCTGTATTCGCACCTGCCTTACGATCCGCGCAAAGACCTGGTGCCGCTTACCCAGGCGGTGGACCAGCCCGACGTGCTGGTGGTGCCGGCCAAGTCCGGCATCAAGACTATCCAGGACCTGATGAAGGACATCAAGGACCATCCCGGCAAGCTGAATTTCTCGTCGACCGGCACCGGCTCGGTGTCGCAACTGGCGGTCGAGCTGCTGCTGCAGAAAATCGGCGGCAAGGCCACGCACGTGCCCTATACCTCTTCGCCCAAGGCCTTGAACGCGCTGCTGTCCGGCGATGCGCAATTCGCCGCGCTGCCGCCGATTGCGGTGATGGGCATGGTCAAGGACGGCAGGCTGCGCGCGCTGGCGGTGACGTCCGAGAAGCGTTCCGGCGCCCTGCCGGATATTCCGACGATGGCCGAGGTCGGCGTGCAGGGCATCGTGGGTTCGGCCTGGGTGGGCTTCGTGGCGCCCGCAGGGGTGCCGGCCGAGGTGCAGAAGAAATTGTCGGATGCGCTGATCCAGGCCCTGCACGATCCGCAAGTCGACAAGAGGCTCAGGGCGCTGTACATGGACCCCGTGGGCAGCACGCCGGCCGAATTCGGCAAGTACATGGATGACGAGCTGGCACGCTGGAAGCCGCTGATCCAGCAATTGCACATCAAGATGGATTGAGGCCGCGGCCGGCACGCGCCGGCCATTGCGGCATGAGCAGGTTCTGGCGGTCGCCGCGCGGGCGTTTGCGCCGCGCCAGGCGCGCCGGGCCCGGTTTCCGGCCGCGGCGGATGGCCGGCCTGCAAGGGTTGCGATGCACGGGCGGCCACGGCAAACGAGGAGTTCTGAATGGAATATGTACAAGAGCCGGCCAGGCGCGTGCCCGTTTACGGCGAGTACGACGTCGCGGTACTGGGTGGAGGCCCCGCCGGCATCCTGGCGGCGGCGACCGCTGCCAGGCAGGGCGCGCGCGTACTCTTGATAGAGCGCTACGGTTTCCTGGGCGGCATGGGCAGCGCGGCCGGCGTGTCCAATTTCTGCGGGCTGCATGCCAACGTCCATGGCGAGATCCGGCAGGTGGTGCACGGCACCACCGACGAATTGCTGGATCGCATGCGCCGGCTCGACGGCCTGAATGATCCGCACCTGATCTTCGGCAAGATCCACGCGCAAGCTTACGACATCGCCGCCTTCAAGTGCGCGGCCGACGAACTGGTGCGCGACAGCGGCGCCCATGTCCTGTTCCACGCCCTGGCCGCGGGAGCGGCCATGGACGGCCAGGGTGCGGTGCAGGCCTTGTTCCTGGAGACCAAGTCGGGGCGTGTCGCCGTGCGTGCCAGCCGCTACATCGATTGCTCGGGCGACGCCGATCTTGCCAACTGGGCCGGCATTCCCTACGAAAAGGGCACGGGACACGGGCAGATGCTTTATCCCACGCTGATGTTCAAGGTGGGCAATGTCGATGCCGAGCGGGCGGGCGAGGCCTGGAAGCGCATCCCCGAACTGATGGACGCGGCCGAGGCCGCCGGCGAATTCCATTTTCCGCGGCGCGGCGCCATTGTGCGCCCGCAAAAGCACGCCTACGAATGGCGCGTCAACGTGACGCAGCTCACCCAGGCGGACGGCAGCGCCGCCGACGGCACCGATGCCGGCTCGCTGGCCGCGGCCGAGCTCGAGGGGCGCAAGCAGGTGGTCGACTACCTGCGCTTTCTGCGCGCCAAGGTGCCGGGCTTCGAGAACGCCTATGTGCTGGACATCGCCCCGCAGCTCGGCATCCGCGAGACGCGCCGTATCCGCGGCGAATATTGCCTGACCAAGGACGACGTCCTGAACTGCGCCGATTTCGACGACAGCATCGGCGTCAACGGCTGGCCGCTGGAACTGCACGTGGCCGGCGATGTGCACTGGATGTGGCCGCCCATACCCGAGTCGCGCGGCTACAACCAGTTGCCGCTGCGCATGATCGTGCCGTGCCGCGAATCCGGCGTGGACAATGTGCTGGTGGCCGGGCGCTGCGCGTCCATGAGCCACGAAGGGCAGTCGGCCGCGCGCGTCAGCGGCAGCTGCTTCGTCATGGGCGAGGCGGCCGGTGTGCTGGCCGCCATGAGCGTCGAGCGCGGCGCGGGCATGCGCTCGATTCCGGCCGCGGAACTGCAGGCCGTGCTGCGCGGCAATGGCGTGTTTCTCGGCCAGGATCCGGCCGCCGCCGGCGGCCGGACTGATTGAATACAGGTATTGAAGACATCATGAAAAAAACCGTACAGAAAGCCGTCATCGTAGGCGGCGGCATAGGCGGCCTGGCGGCCGCGCTGGCGCTGACGCGCCAAGGCATCGAAGTCCAGTTGCTGGAGCAGGCCGCGCATATCGGCGAGATCGGCGCGGGCATCCAGCTCGGCCCCAACGCCTTCGCGGCGCTGGACGCCCTGGGCGTGGGCGAGGTGGCGCGCGGCCGCGCGGTCTTCACCGACCACATCATCATGATGGATGCCATCGATGCCCAGGAAGTCGTGCGCATCGAGACCGGCGAGGCGTTTCGCCGCTGCTTCGGCGGCCCCTACGCGGTGATACATCGCGCCGACATCCATTTGTCCATACTCGAGGCGGTGCAAGAGAATCCGCTGATCCAGTTCCGCACTTCCACTCACGTGCAGGACGTGCATATCGGCGACAAAGGCGTCGATGTGGTGGACACCGCCGGCAATGTCTACAAGGCCGACGCGGTGATCGGCTGCGATGGCGTCAAGTCTGTGGTGCGCGAGCAAACCATAGGCGGCACGCACCGCGTGACCGGCCATGTGGTCTATCGCGCGGTCGTGGAGCGCGCCAATATGCCCGAGGACCTGCGCGTCAATGCGCCCATGCTGTGGGCCGGCCCGCGCTGCCACCTGGTGCATTACCCGCTGCGCGGCGGCCAGCAATACAACCTGGTGGTCACCTTCCACAGCCGCGAGCAGGAAGAATGGGGCGTGCGCGACGGCAGCAAGGAAGAAGTGCTGTCGTATTTCGCCGGCATCCATCCGCGCCCGCGCCAGATGCTGGATCGCCCCACTTCCTGGAGGCGCTGGGCCACCGCCGACCGCGAGCCCGTCGAATCCTGGGGCGAAGGCCGTGCCACGCTGCTGGGCGATGCGGCCCATCCCATGACCCAGTACATGGCGCAAGGCGCCTGCATGGCGCTGGAAGACGCGGTGACGCTGGGCGAGGCCGTGGCGCGCTGCGGCGGCGATTTCGCCGCGGCGTTCCGCCTGTACGAATCGGTACGCATACCGCGCACGGCGCGCGTAGTCTGGTCGACCCGGGAAATGGGGCGCATCTATCACGCCCAGGGCGTCGAGCGCCTGGTCCGCAACCAGCTCTGGAAGGGCAAGCCGCAGCAGCATTTCTACACCGCACTGGAATGGCTGTACGGCTGGCGCCGCGAGAACTGCCTGGCCGATGCCTGAGGCGGCCCCGGCAGGGGGCCTGCAGGGCGGCGGCGTGTAAGGCCCAGGATGGCATTATTTTATAAAATTTGTATATTATCGAAAATTCAATAGAATAGAGGCTCGCATACGCGCATGCGCACATACCCCGCGGCTGGCGCGGCGTCGCGCAAGCGCTCGGGAAGTCGCCCGGGCCGCAGGGCCGTATCGCGCACATAACATATACATCCAAGCAGGACGACCACGGAGATCCACAAATGAAACACATCAGGCAACTCGGGCTGGGCCTGGCCCTTACGGCCGTCACCGCTTTCGGCCACGCACAGGAACCGGTCAAGATCGGATTCATCGGCACGCTCTCCACTCCTGCCGGCTACATCGGCGAAGATCAGCGCGATGCCTTCAATCTGGCCATCAAGGAAGAGGGCGGCAAGCTGGGCGGCGTGCCGGTCCAGCTCGATGTGGAGGACGACGGCCTGAAGCCCGGCACCGGCAAGCAGATTGCCGAGAAAATGCTGCACGGCGGCGTGCAGTTGTTCACCGGCATCAATTTCTCGAACGTGCTGGAGGCGGTGGTGCCCACGGTGCTGCGCGCCAATGCCTTTTATGTCAGCCTGAATGCCGGCCCGTCCAATTTCGCGGGCAAGGCTTGCAACAAGAACTTCTTCAGCGTGGCCATGCAGAACGACTCGTTCAGCGACACCGCGGGCATGGCCGCCAACGAACTGGGCGTCAAGAAGGTCGTCATCATGGCGCCGAACTACCAGGCGGGACGCGACGCACTCACGGGCTTCAAGCGCGCCTACAAGGGCAAGATCGCGGCCGAGATCTACACCAAGCTCGACCAGACCGACTTCTCAGTGGAACTGGCGCGCATCCGTTCCCTGGCACCGGACGGCATCTTCGAATTCATGCCCGGCGGCGCCGGCATCAATTTCGCCAAGCAGTTCGCCAATTCGGGCCTGAACAAATCCATCAAGATGGTCACCCCGATCTATTCCATGGACGACCGCATGCTGGCGGCGGCCGGCAAGGCCGGCGAAGGCTATTACCTGAGCTCGCCCTGGAGCGCCGACTTCGACAATGCGGCCAACAAGAAATTCATGGCCGACTTCCAGAAGGAATACAAGCGCGTGCCCACGGTCTACGCGGCCCAGGCCTACGATACCGCCGTGCTGATAGGCACCGCCCTCAAGGCGGTGGGTGGCGACGTCAAGGGCAAGCCGGATGCCTTCCGCGCGGCGCTGCGCAAGGCGGATTTCGCCAGCGTGCGCGGCTCGTTCAAGTTCGGCTCTAACCAGTATCCGATCCTGAACTGGTACCTGTTGCGCGTCGAGGCCGACAGCAGCGGCAAGCTGATCTACAAAGACATCGGCACCATCGTCAAGGACCACGGCGACAGCTATGCTGCGCTGTGCAAGATGTAGGCGGCCGCGCAGGCCCGGGCCCCGCAATCAGGATCCTATCCCATGTACATGCTGATCGAGCAGATCATGAACGGCCTGCAATACGGGGCGCTGCTGTTCTTGCTGTCGGCTGGGCTGACGCTGATTTTCGGCATCATGAACGTCGTCAACCTGGCGCACGGCTCTTTCTACATGGTGGGTGCCTTCTGCGCCGCCTCGGCGCTGGCCACCACGGGCTCGTTCTTCCTGGCCGTGCTGGCGGCGATCGTCGGCGCGGGCCTGTATGGGCTGGTAGTCGAAAGACTGGTCATCAGCCGCCTGTACCAGCGCGATCACCTCGACCAGGTGCTGGCGACGCTGGGCCTAATCTTCTTCACCAATGCGCTGGTGACGCTGCTGTTCGGCCGCAGCCCGCCGACGGTCACCACGCCGGCCTTCCTGGCGGGCTCGGTGCCCATACTGCCGGGCCTGCAATACCCGGTCATGCGGCTGGCCTTCATCGCCGTGGGCGCCCTGGTGGCCGTGGGCCTGTGGCTGCTGATTTCCCGCACCCGGGTCGGCATGCTGGTGCGCGCCGGGGCCGATGACAGCGACATGGTCGATGCGCTGGGGGTGAACATCCGACGCCTGTTCATGCTGGTGTTCGGCCTGGGGGCGCTGCTGTGCGGCTTTGCCGGCGTGATGGCGGCGCCGCTGCTGGCCGTGGAGATCGGCATGGGCGAAAAGGTGCTGATCACCACCTTCGTGGTGATCGTCGTCGGCGGCATAGGCTCGGTGCGCGGCGCGCTGGTCGGTTCGCTGCTGGTGGGCATGACCGATGCGCTGGGGCGCGCCTACATCCCGATCTGGATGTCGCAGTTGCTGCCGCCGGAATATGCCGACTCGATCAGTTCCAGCCTGGTTTCGGCCAGCATCTACATTCTCATGGCCATCGTGCTGCTGCTCAAGCCACGCGGCCTGGTACCGGCGCGGCGATGAAATCCATGAATAGAAAGTCTTTGGTGGTGGCGCTGATCTTTGCCGTGCTGCTGTGCATGCCGCCGATTGCGCATGGGGTGGGCAACAGCTTCCTGATCAATCTGGTGACGCAGTTCGTCATATACGCCATCGCGGCGGTCAGCCTCGACCTGGTGCTGGGCTACGGCGCCATGGTCAGCTTCGGGCATGCCGCTTTTTTCGGATTGGGCGGCTATGTGGTGGCGATCGTGGCTTTCCACATGGACCAGGGCCAGACGATATTCGGCTGGGGCGGCTCGGAATCGGCCCTGGTGATCTGGCCGCTGGCCATGGCGGTGGCGGCCGTGGCGGGCCTGGTCATGGGCTTCCTGTCGCTGCGCACCAGCGGCATACAGTTCATCATGATCACGCTGGCGTTCGCGCAGATGCTGTATTTCGTGCTGATAGGGCTGGTGGTCTATGGCGGCGACGATGGCTTGTCGGTGACCGCGCGCAATGTGCTGCCGGGGCTGGACCTGGGCAACGCCACCGTCTTCTATTACGTGTGCCTGGCGCTGATGGCGGCCTGGGTATGGCTGTGCCGGCGCATCGTGGGCTCGCCCTTCGGCATGACGCTGCGCGGCTTCAAGCAGAACGAGCGGCGCAGCGTCAACCTGGGCTACGCGCCGCTGCGCTACCGCCTGTCGGCCTTCGTCATCTCGGCGGCGGGCACCGGGCTGGCGGGCGCGCTCTGGGCCAATTACGCGCTGTACGCCAGCCCCGACATGGCGGCCTGGACCAAGTCGGGCGAGCTCATGGCCATGATCGTGCTGGGCGGCATGGGCACGATATTCGGCCCGATACTCGGCGCGGCCGTGTACCTGGGGCTGGAGCAGGCGCTGACCGCCTGGACGGAAAACTGGCTGCTGTTCCTGGGGCCGATACTGATCCTGGTGGTGCTGTTCAGCAAGCGCGGCATATTCGGCTGGCTTGCGGGGAGCGCAAGCCATGACTGATGCCTTGCATGTGTCCGGCGCCGTGCAGCCGGAGCCCAAGCTCGAGGTGCGCGACCTGTGCAAGTCTTTCGGCGCGCTCAGGGCCACGCAGGGCGCCAGCCTGAGCATCCTGCCGGGCGAACTGCACGCGCTGATCGGCCCGAACGGCGCCGGCAAGACCACCCTGATTTCCCAGCTCAGCGGCGAAATCATGCCCGATTCCGGCCAGGTGCTGCTCGACGGCCGCGACATCACGCGCCTGCCCGCGCACAAGCGCGCGGCCGCGGGGCTGGCGCGCTCGTTCCAGATCAGCCAGCTCTATCCCGAGTTCACGGTCGAGGACAATGTCGCCATGGCGGTGCAGGCGCATGCGCCGCAGCGCTACAGCCTGTGGCGCCGCGCGCGCCGCGATCCCGCCTTGCGCGAGCCGGCGCGCGCGGCGCTGGCCCGCGTCGGCCTGCAGGACCGCGCCGCGGTGCGGGTCTCGGACCTGGCGCATGGCGAAAAACGCCAGCTGGAACTGGCGATCGCGCTCTCGCTGGACGCTTCCGTGCTGCTGCTGGACGAGCCCATGGCCGGCCTGGGGGCGGAAGAGTCGCTGCGCATGAAGGACATACTCATGGACCTCAAGGGCCGCTATGCCATGCTGCTGGTCGAGCACGACATGGACATCGTGTTCGCGCTGGCCGACCGCGTGACCGTGCTGGTCTACGGCAAGCCGATCTTCACCGGCACGCCGGCCGAAGTGCGCGAGCACGAGGACGTGCGCGATGCGTATCTGGGGAGAGAATAATGCTGCAAGCGCAAGGCCTGGAATCGGGCTACGGCAATAGCAAGGTGCTGTTCGGCCTGGACCTGGAAATCGCATCGCACAGCGTGGTGTCGCTGCTGGGGCGCAATGGCATGGGCAAGACCACTACGGTCAAGACGCTGATGGGTATGCTGCCGGTGCAAGCCGGCTCGGTGCGGCTGGACGGCCAGGAGATCAACGGCCTGCGCCCGCATCGTATTGCGCGCCTGGGCCTGGGCCTGGTGCCGGAGGGGCGGCGCATTTTCGGCTCGCTGTCGGTGCTGGAGAACCTGGTGGCCACCTCGCGCAACGAGCGCAAGGGACTATGGAACCTGGAACGTGTGTTCGGGCTGTTTCCGCGGCTGCGCGAGCGGCGCGCGCAGTCGGCGCGCACGCTGTCGGGCGGCGAACAGCAGATGCTGGCGATAGGGCGCGCGCTGCTGACGAATCCGCGCCTGCTGATCCTGGACGAGGCCACCGAGGGCCTGGCGCCGGTGATCCGGCACGAGATCTGGGCCTGCCTGAATCAGCTCAAGACTGAAGGCCAGACTATTTTGCTGATCGACAAGAACCTGAAGGAAATGCAGCATCTCGTGGACCGGCATTACATGATCGAGAAGGGCCGCGTGATGTGGCACGGCGGCTCGCAGGAATTGCTGGCGCAACCGGGGCTGGTGGATCGCTACCTGGGCGTGTAAGGCGTCATTGCGGACGTCGGTGCGCAGCGTCCGCCCAGCGGTGCGGTCTCAAGAAGCAAGAGTGCACGGTATGGGTGGCTGGGCAGCCGGGTGCGGGCACCGACAATGGGTGTGAGTAGTTTTCTCAAGTGACTGCTGCATACCCGGTCGATCCGAAAGCGGATTCGAAAAGCCGCCGTCGTATTCAAAAACCGGAAGCGAACTCGGACCCTGCGTTGCTCAATTAGGGAGCCAGTTTCGTCACGCCGGCCTTGGCGGCGGACACTCCCCGTAATCCTTCAATATGCAGGCTCCACGCCGGTTCTGGCTGATCAGTTCCTACTTCACACTGGGCCGATATTAGGGTCGCCGCCAGCCCGTGACGCAGCCGCATGTGTGAGCAGACTGCCGCAGAGCCTAAGTTCTATTTTTCCAATACCCCTTCCGCCATTTCAATAGGCTGCATCCTGACTCGTTCCTATACTTTCTCGGACGCCACTCTTGGCGAACGTTTACAAGGGAATGTCGATTTATGAATGCAAGTTCCATTAACGACCTGCTGCGGGTTGGGCCCGGAACGCCCATGGGAAATTTCATGCGCCGCTACTGGCTGCCGGCCGCATTGTCCAGCGAAGTGCAGGCCGATGGCGCTCCCGTCAGGATCATGATTTTGGGGGAAAAGCTCATTGCTTTTCGCGACAGCGCGGGTCGCGTTGGAATCCTTGACCATCGCTGTCCGCACCGGTGCGCCTCGCTCTTCATGGGGCGCAACGAAGAAAACGGTATTCGTTGCGTCTATCACGGATGGAAGTTCGACGTCGATGGCAATTGCCTTGATATGCCCAATGTGCCCGAACGACAGGATTTCAGGGCCAAGGTGCATGCAAAAGCCTATAAGGCGGCTGAACGCAATGGCCTGATTTGGGTATACATGGGTGAAGATCAGGATAGTCCGCCGGAATTGCCGCACATAGAAGCCAATCTGATCGCAAACAGCAAAATCTGGTGTTTGCAGCGCCAATGTAACTGGCTCCAGGCTTTGGAGGGCGACATCGACACTAGCCACGTGGGCTTTCTTCATGTCGGTGCGCTGACGCCCGAAGATCTGCCCGAGGATTCTCCTCTCCGTCCGACCGTCCATAACCGCTCGCCGGAATACAAGGTGCGCACCACGGATTGGGGCGCCATGTACGGGGCCTACCGTGAATCCGAGGATGGGCGCATGTCTTGGCGCGTTGCGCACTTCCTGTTCCCGTTCTGGACCATGACGCCGAACATACTGTTCGCCACGCGTGCCATCGCCCGGGCCTGGGTGCCCATGGACGACACCCACGTGATGCTCTTCGATATCACCGGTGGTGTCGATGAGGGCAATCCTTTCTTTACGACCAAGTTGAAGAATGGAGAGCCCATGTACCAGAAGATCCGGCGCAAGCCCAACGGCACGGGCTGGTTCGACCGGTGGTTGCCGATCGATGGCGAACATAATGACTGGGGAATGGATCGCCAGGCGCAGCGCGACATGATCCACTACACGGGCATCGACAACCCATCGATGCAAGATCAATCGATCACTGAAAGTATGGGGCCGATTACCGACCATTCTTTCGAACACCTGGCGCCCACGGATCAGATGATTGCAATCGTGCGCCGGCAGCTGGCGCAGGCTCTGGATAAATTCAGAGGGAGCCAAGCCGCAGCTCCGTGTGCACCGGACACTTATTTCGGCGCCCGCTCCGGCTCGTTCTGGGTGGACGATCCGCAAACACCTCTTGCCGACGCTTACCAGGCGGAATTGCAAAGAGCCACTCGCTGGCAGCCAGATAGCCAGCCTCGAGTCTAAATACCGAAACTCCCATCGCCTGCCCTGCCGGATGGAGGGCGCATGGCCCGCCATCATTTTCTAATCATCATTTCTTAGTAGGGATAACACAATGTCTGCACCTTTCGGCAGTTCTCTATCCGGCAGGGTCGCCTTGGTTACCGGTGCCGCGCGTGGCATCGGAGAGGCTATTGCTCGCGAGCTGCATCAAAATGGCGCCAAGGTCGCCGTTACTGATGTTGACGAGCACGGAGCCCAAGCCGTCGCAGCGAGCTTGGATGCGAGCGGTGATTCGACCATGGGCTTTGCGCTCGATGTGCGCAAAAAGGAAGACTTTGAATCGGCGTTGGAGCGCGTTACCCGCCAATGGTCAACTCTGGATATCGTCGTGAACAATGCCGGGTACGCCAAGCGAACTCCGACAGATCAAATCGCCCCGGACGAGTTCGACGAGATCATCGCCATCAACCTGAGGAGCGTCTTCTTCAGTTGCCAGGTTTTCTCCACCCATATGAAAGAAAAAGGGCATGGGCGCATCATCAATATCACTTCCCTAGCCTCCCACAACGGCGGCACGGTTGCGTCGCCGCACTACTCGGCAGCCAAGGGCGGGGCTACTACCCTCACGCGCTATTTCGCCCGTCAGTTGGCCGGTACCGGTGTCACGGTCAATGCCGTCTCGCCTGGCCCGGTTGCCAGCGCCAAAGAGCGGCTGAAAAACATGCTCGAAGACATCAAGCGCCAGGTTCCCGTTGGGCGGATAGCAGACACCTCTGAAATTGCGGCCGCCGTATCCTTGCTGGCCTCTGACCGCGCTGGCTATATCGTCGGAGCCACGATTGACGTGAACGGCGGCCTGTACATGCGATAGCGCCGAGGCGATTTTCGTGCCGAAGAGCCCCGGCTCGCGCCACACCCCTTGACTCGGCCCATGACGTCTCCATGCCGCCTGAATGTCCAAGCGACAACCGGGCGGAAGGCCGCTGACGTCCCGTGGACAGATCATGGCCATTGACGAAGTAAGGTCAATGGATCTACCATTGAATTTCTTATTACATCAATATATCGGAGATGAGAATGCTCTATACGCGTTGCGCCACCCTGGCCGCGAGCCTGCTTGCTTGTCTGAGTGCGCTGGCTACATCCTGTGCTTCGGCTCAAGACTCTTTCCCATCCAAGCCTATACGTATAGTGGTGCCTTATGCGGCTGGCGGCAGCACGGACCAACTGGCTCGGGCGATCCAGCAGCCTATGGAGAAGTTTCTCAAGCAGCCGGTCATCGTAGAAAATAAAGTAGGGGCCGGCGGCGCCATTGGAACGGAATCCGTTGTCAGATCCGCGCCCGATGGATACACCTTGGTCTTTGGCAATTCGGGGCCCAACGCCATTCTGCCCTTGCTGCGCAAGACACCCTATGACCCAGTGAAGGATCTGCGACCCATATCGATCGTGGCCGTTACTCCCTTGATTTTGGCTGTCACGGCAAACAACCCTGCCAAGAACCTGAAGGATTTCCTGGCGCTGGCCAAGCAGTCGGGATCGTCCTGGAATTTCGGGTCGGTCGGAAACGGTTCGTTGTCTCACCTCACGGGTGAATATTTCAACAGCATGGCCGGCCTCAATCTTCTGCACATCCCTTTCAATGGCGGGGCACCCTTGATGATTGCGCTCGCAGGGGGGCAGTTGCAGGCGGCCTTTATCACCGGCTTGGACGGGATGGCCATGGCTCAAGCGGGCAAGGTGCGCTATCTGGCCGTGACGTCGCCTTCGCGCACAAAGATATTTCCCAAGTTGCCTGCGATCGCCGAGCAGGTTCCGGGCTTTCGCAGCATAGCGTGGTTTGGCGTGCTGGCGCCGAAAGGCGTGCCGGACAAGATCGCCGAGAAGCTGCATGAAGCCGTGGTGTATGCCGTGGGGCGTCCAGAGGTCGAGAAGATGTTCGCCGCGCGGCAAGTCGAGGCCCATAGCAGTTCGCCGCAGGAACTCGAGCAGACGATTCACGACGAGATGAAGCAATGGGGCGCGGTGGCCAAACATTCCAATATCCACCTCGACTGATGCATCAAGAAACAGGTGCGCGGCGGGGGCCCTTGTCGGGTTTGCGCGTGATTGAATTTTCAGGCCTGGGGCCCGCGCCTTTCGCTTGCATGTTGTTGGCCGATATGGGAGCGGATGTCGTGTCGGTGGATCGGCCGGGCGCTCGCATCGGAGATCCTTTGCGGATTATCAATCGGGGGCGCGCGGTAATTCATGCCGATCTGAAGTCCACGGCGGATCGCGAAAATATCTTGACGCTGATAGCCCAGGCCGATGTCTTGGTGGAAGGATTCCGCCCAGGCGTTATGGAGAGGCTGGGTCTGGGGCCCGAAGTGGCGATGTCTGTCAATCCGGCGCTTGTATATGGGCGCATGACGGGGTGGGGGCAGGAAGGAATATTGGCCGGCACGGCCGGGCATGACATCAATTACGTTGCTCTGACGGGTGCTTTGGCGGCCATTGGGACGCCAGAGCGGCCTGTCGTGCCGTTGAACCTGCTGGGCGATTACGCCGGCGGAAGCCTGCACCTGGCGCTTGGGATCGTGGCGGCGGTTTACGAAGCACGTTTTTCGGGGGAGGGCCAAGTCGTGGACGCGGCAATCACTGATGGCGTGATTCAATTGATGGCGCTGTTCTTGGCAGAGCAGCAGCGAGGGCGGTTTTCCGAGCATCGGGAGAGCAACATGCTCGACGGTGGGGCGCCCTGGTATAGCGTCTATCCCACTTCCGACGGACGCCATGTGGCCGTTGGCGCTATCGAGCCGAAGTTTTATGCCATTTTCATCGAGCGGCTTGGGCTGGATCAAGCGTGGCGGGAAGCTCAACACGATGTGGCGCGCTGGCCGCAATTGCGTGCCGCGATCGGTGCCGCAATCGGTTCGCGAACCAGGGACGAATGCGAAGTGTTGTTTGCAGGGTCGGATGCCTGCGTTACCCCTGTACTCACCCTGAGTGAAGCGATGCAGCATCCGCACAACGCTTACCGAGGCAACTTCGTGAATCTTAACGGAGCGATGCAGCCCGCGCCGGCGCCCCGATTCTCGCGTGCCCCGGCGCCGTCGGCCTCGCCGCCCGCGATCGGGCCCGTGTCGCCTGAGAGCGTATTGCAGCGTTGGAAAAGCCGAAAAGCGCGCTTGGCCGATGATGTCAGAAGAGAACCGAACCTATGAGCGAGCGTACCTTGCGGGGTAGGGTGGCTGTCGTCGGAATTGGCGAGACCGCTTATTACAAGCATGGCCAATCTCCTGATCCGGAGTTCAAGCTTGCATTGCAAGCCATTCTCGCGGCATGCGCTGATGCGGGTATCAGCGCAAAGCAGATTGACGGCTTTTCGTCATATGGCGATGACCGTAGCGACGCGGTTCGGCTCGCGACCGCGCTTGGGCTTGCGCGATTGAGAGCCTCCATCATGCAGTGGGGCGGCGGTGGCGGAGGTTGTTGTGCGGCGGTGGCCAATGGCGCGGCTGCCATTGTGACAGGACAGGCGGACTGCGTCGTGGTGTTCCGATCGCTCGCGCAAGGCCAGCACGGGCGCTACGGCCAAAATTCTGACTCGGGAGCAATCTCGGGCGAAAGATCTTATCTGGTGCCATATGGCGTGATTTCCCCGCCGCAGCGCTTTGCCATGCGTGTAATGCGCTACATGTATGAGCACGGTATCCGCCAGGATGCCCTGCGTGCGATCGCGCTGGCCTCCTATCATCATGCGCAGAGCAATCCGCGCGCCGTGATGTACGGCAAACCGCTGAGCGAGCAGCGCTATGACGAATCGCGCTGGATTGTCGAGCCATTCCATCTTTTTGATTGCTGCATGGAGAACGATGGAGCCGCGGCATTGATTCTGATGGATGCGGAGCGAGCCGAAGATCTGAAGCAAAAGCCGGTATATCTGTTGGGCGCCGCCTCGGGTGCCAGCGCCCGGTTTGGCGCCTATGCCCATAACTCCCCTGTATATGCCTCGGCCGATTTCACCACGATTGCAGAAGACCTTTATCGCATGGCCAAGCTCACCCCATCGGACGTAGGGTCCGTCCAAAGCTACGAAAACTTCACGGGAGGCGTGGTAATGGCTCTTGCCGAGCATGGCTTTTTCCCGCCGGACAGGGCAAATGAATTCCTCACATTGGAGAATCTTCGCGCTTCGACCGGATGCTTGCCATTGAATACAAGCGGAGGGAATCTTGCGGAATGCTATATGCATGGCTTCGAGTTGATTCTGGAAGCCGTCCGGCAGGTGCGCGGAACCTCGCTGAACCAGGCTGCGAGAAACGATGTAGCTCTGGTGATAGGAGGGCCCATGGTTGCCCCGGCCAGTGACTTGCTCCTTGGCTCAAAGGCGGTTCTTTAAGCTGGAGAGATTATCGTGACCTACTACCTGCCGAAAGGGTTGCCTGCTCCCGTCGCCGAGCTCGACGGTGTATCCGCTCAATTCTGGAGCGGTCTTTGTGAAGAAAAATTATACGTGCAGCGTTGTGCTCGGTGTGGAACCTGGCAGTTCGGGCCCGAGTGCATTTGTCACAACTGCCATGAGTTTGACCCGCCTTGGGTTGAAGTGACTGCCGCAGGCGTGATCTACAGCTGGGAGCGCATTTGGCATCCAGTCCATCCCGCATTGAAGGCACGCTGCCCCTACATCGCCGTGTTGGTCGAGTTGCCCCATGCGGGCAACATCCGGCTTGTGGGGAACCTGCTGGGCGATCCGATGCAGGCTGTCGCCATCGGCGCCCACGTGTCGGGCCGCTACGAGCATCACGGGGATGCTCAGGTGCCTTACACGCTTCTGCAGTGGCAGCTCGATTGATCTTGTTGCGCCTGATCCGCCAACCTCACGTCCAGTAAACGCTCTCGGATTGATCGCGCCCATCTAGACAGCCTCTCAATGTCTGTGCTAAATTAACTCAATGTTTGAACCATTGAAAGGTTAGTGGAAATGCTGAAACACGAAGACAATGAACTGCTCGTGCGTGTCGGCCCGAAGACCGCCATGGGCGAATTGATGCGGCTGTACTGGCTCCCCTTCCTGCTTTCTAAAGATGTTCCAGCAAATGGGCAGCCTTATCGCGTCCGCCTGCTAGGCGAGGATCTGGTGGCGTTCCGGGACAACGAAGGCCGCGTAGGTTTGGTTGATCAAGCCTGTCCTCACCGCGGCGCGCCACTGGTCTTCGCGCGCAACGAGGACGGCGGCTTGCGCTGCATCTACCACGGCTGGAAGTTCTCGGTGAATGGCCGATGCCAGGATATGCCCGCCGAGCCGGGTAATACGCCCATGCTCAACCGTGTGTGCGTCAAGGCATACCCCGTGCGCGAGCGCAATGGCGTTCTGTGGACATACATGGGCCCGGACGAGACTCCTCCTGAATTGCCGGGAATGGAGTGGAACATGGTGCCGATCGAAAATGTCCACGTATCCATGCGCATCCAGGAGTGCAATTGGCTTCAGGCGCTGGAAGGCGAGATCGATTCCGCACACGCGGCCCTTCTGCACGGACGGGTAGATTCCGGCGGCAGTATCGATCAATGGAAACAGGCGGCCGACCTGGCACCCAAGTTCGAGGTAGTCCAGCATGACGCCGGCTTGCATATTGCGGCCCGCCGCAAGCTAGACGAGGACAAGAGCTACGTACGGGTCAATCAGTTTCTCATGCCTTTCTGGACGCTGGTTCCTCCGTTCTCCCAATACCCCGAGTTGAGCGGCCATGCCTGGGTTCCAATCGACGATGAGCATACGCTGTGCATCATGTTCTCGTATCACCCGGCACAGCCGCTCTACGAAAAAACGCGCAACTTGTTCGAGGCTGGCCACAATGGCAGGGAAACGGGACACGCTTCCGTTAATTCGTTCGAGCCGAAACCCATTACCTATCCGTATTACAACTACTGGAGCAAGTACAACCGGGAGAACGCCTACGGCTACTCCCCGGACTTGGCCAAAAAATACAACGCGGGCATGCCGGGCCTATGGCTTCAGGATGCAGCCTGTCAGTCGGGGGTCTCGCCCATATATGATCGCAGCAAAGAAAATCTGGGTGTGAGTGACAGTGGCGTAGCTCGAACTCGGCGCATGCTGCTGGCGGCGGTCAAGCAGCTCGCGGCGGAAGGTGTGCGCCCACCGTCCGCCGGCCAACAACAGAAATACCTGGTTCGTGCTATTTCGATCACGATTCCCAAAGATGGCGACTGGGTGGTCGAGGGCAGCGAGTTCATGCGCGCGGAGCCTGGCAAGAACTTCGGCTACACGCCATAAGGGGCTGAACGATCATGAGTGCCACCGACAAAATTTCCCTGTCTCAACGTGCACAGGAGTTTCCTGCCTACAGGCCGAGGCCTGCCGCTGCGCCAGTTGCGCTGGAGGGAATCCGAGTCGTTGATTTCACCCACTTCATCGCGGGGCCTCTTGCCACTATGTTTCTGGCCGACATGGGTGCCGATGTCGTCAAGATCGAGGCTCCAGAGCGCGGCGACGAGCTGCGCTATTATCCACCCGCAGTGCCTGGCCTGGAGGCGCAGGGAGGTCCCTTCCTGTGGAGCAATCGGAACAAGCGCAGTGTGGCCCTGGATCTGAAGTCGCCTGCCGGTATAGAGGTTGCCCTCGATCTGATCGCCGGCGCCGATGTAGTGGTCGAAAATTTCTCGACGGGAGTCATGAAGCGCTTGGGGCTCGACTACGAAACCTGCCGTGCGCTCAATCCGAAGTTGGTCTACTGCTCGGTCTCGGCCTATGGGCGGGAAGGCCCATTTTCGGATCGTTTAGGTTTTGACCCAGTCGTTCAGGCCGAAAGCGGCTTTGTCTCCATGAACGGCTATTCCGACCGGATGGGGGTGCGCGCCTCTGCTGCGGTGATGGACATCAGTACTGCGATGATGGTGTCCAACGCCATCCTGGGCGCGCTCTTTTCGCGGGAGCGCCAAGGGGAAGGGCAGTTTGTCGAGGTTGCATTATTCGATACCGGTATGCTGATGACAGGCTGGGCGACCATGCAGCATCTGGTTTCGGGCAAAGAGCCGCAGCGCCATGGCAATACCAGCTCGGATACCTGTCCTTCGGGCGTGTTCGAGGCGTCGGATACTTCCTTCTATATCAACTGCGGGAACGACAAGATCTTCCAGCGATTGGTCGGACAGGTGCTCGAGCGCGAAGATCTCGCCAATGATGAAAGCCTTAAGGGGCGCAATGACCGGATCGCGCGGCGCGATTTCCTTTTCGATGAGTTGGGCAAGGAGTTTCGCCGGCAGCCGTGGCTGCACTGGCAGGCACGTATGAGGCGGGCGCAGATTCCCTGTGGCGAGGTGCGAACCGTGGGTCAGGCCATGCGTTCCGCCGAAGCCCAGGCGCGGAACCTTATCACCCACATTCCACATCCTGACTTGGGGCAAATCCCCAACATTGCCTCGCCCATCCGCTATGCACGCACTCCAGTGGTGGATCCCACCCCGGCGCCGGCAATCGGCCAGCATACGGGCGAAGTCCTGCAAGAGGTGCTTGGCTGGGCGCCCGAGAAGGTTGATCGAATGGCCCGGTCGGGCGCCTTCGGCGCGCGTATACCCGCTACGACTGACGAAAGCGGCTCGCCGATTCAATGATCGCGATCCGATTGCCCGGTCGGTTTGTGTCTATGGGCGCTCGATACTCAGTCGGGCGTTTGGCCGGCTGTCGAGCGAGCACTCCATTGGGCCATGTACTTTGTTTGAAGGCGTACCAAGGCCTTGGTCATCTCGGCGGCGGCCGCCGCCGCGTCCCGGGCGCGCAGATGCTTGATGAAGCGCCGGCGAGAAGGAAGGATGAAAGTGTTGTCGCTGGGGCCGATCTGTGCAATGAACTGGGCAAAGACTTCAACGATGCCTTCCATTGTTATCACCAGAATGGGATTGCGAGTTGCCCGGGCCAGGATGATATGGAATTCCCGGTTGTGCCGGGCGCGCTCGTCGAAGTCAGCCGCTTTCGACGCTGCGTCGATATTGGCCTCCAGGGCCGCGAAGTCTTCTTCTGTCGCCCTGTCGCTGGCGACGCGCACCACCACGTCGCTGAGCCATACACGCGCCTCGGTCAGTTCCGCAGGAGTGATGGCGCCGAGGTGGTACAGATCGCGCATTCCGTTGACAATCACCCCCGAGCTGCCAGGGCGAACAAAAGCGCCACCTGTAGCGCCCTTGCGCATTTCTATGATGCCCGCATGCTCGAGCGCGCGCAGCGCCTCGCGCAGGGTATTGCGGCTTACGCGCAGCCGCGCGGACAGATCGCGTTCCGATGGCAGGCGGTCTCCAGGTTTGAGCGCGCCCGCCGCGATCATTTCCCTTACCTGCGAGGCAATCTCGTCAACAGCCCGCGCAGGTGCGATTGCGGAAAATTCCATGGCTAAAACAAAAGCTATATTGGTTCGATCATTCTACCAGAAACCCATACCCGCGAGGCAGGCTCATACCCAGGGCGCTTCGATCATCGGCTTGCGGCTAGCCGTCTCGCCGACACCCATCAAGGCAAAGCTCAAAAGATCGAGGAAGCGCCGCTGCGCATTCGTCGGGTGCCAGCTTTGGCGCATTGTGACCCCGATCGTGGGCATGCTGCCTTCCAGGGGGAGCCCGATGCGGGCAAGCAGCCCGTTGCGAATCTGCAGGGCTACCTGGTCGGGCATTGCCAACGTCAGCATGTCGCTGCTGGTGAGCAGCCGGCCGATAATCATGATTGAGCCGCATTCGACTGGCGTTTCAGGGCGCTTTCCGGGAAAGAGCCGCTCCCATTCCGCGCGCAGCGGCGAGGTCTCGGGAGCGATGATCCATGGATAAGAGACAAGCGTTTTATGGGATGGGTTGCCCTTGCCGGCTAGCGCATGTTGATGTCCGGCGACGATTATCGGCGCCTCGGTATAAAGCGATGAGCATTCAAGATCGGGAACCCCGGCCGCGGGCAGTTCGCCAACAATGAAGTCGATCATGCCGTCACGCAGAGATTCGACCAGATCGCCCCAGTCTCCTTCCAGCACGCGAAAGCTGGCAGGATACTTCTCTGCCATCATGAGAGATATCGCCTCCGGCACCAGGAATGCTCGTGCCAGCGGCGTGGTGCCAATCGAAATCACCGGGTTTTGCGGATCCAGGCCCAGCTCGGACAAGGCGGCTTGCAGTTCTTTGACCGCCAGCCGGCAGCTGCGCGCAAAGCGGCGCCCCAGAAATGTCATGTGCACGCCTCGGCCCCGGCGCTCTACGAGCTTGCGGCCCAAGGCATCCTCGAGTTCGTGCACCGCGCGGTGCACGGCCGTCTGCGACAGGCCCAGATCGGTGCTGGTCGCCGCAAAGCTCCCGGCCTTCGACAACCCAAGGAAAGCACGTAGCTGTGTCATCGTCAGCCGGCGATCGGGCTCGAAATCGGCGCCTGCGATCAGCCGGCTGCCAGCGGCCAGGTGGCGCATGCTCGCGGCGGCTCGTTCGAGCACGAGACTCCCTGCCGGCGTGGGTTCGATGCCGTCGGGACGGCGCTCGAACAGCACCTCGCCGAGCTGGCTCTCCAGCTTGAGGATCCCCTGGGTCAGCGCAGGCTGGCTCAGGCCGATCGCCATTGCGGCGGCGCTGATGCTCCCATGCTCGTGAACCGCGATCAGCCCGCGAATATGTCGCAAATTCAGTTGAAAGACGCTGGTCATTTCATTTTGCATTTTGGCGGTCTCGCGATGTGGCTGATCCACGCATCAAGCCTAACGATAGCAGGGAAAAAGCAATATATGCCATGCACTGGGTTGAAACTTCCGATTATTGAATGGCTGCGGGTCGCTTTGAATCCCGTTGGCGCCCGTCGAAACCTAAGATCTATTGCATCGATACACTGCCTCGCGATGCGCCAAATGTATCTAGTGCCCAGGCCCCTTCGAGAAAACGAGGTCGCCCGGTTTCCTGAAACACCCATGGCCGGCGCGGCCGCGCAGATTAACGATTTGCGTGTTGCGGACCAGGCCTGGCAGATGCGATTGCGCAAGGCCGCTCAGTGAACGATAGCGCTATAGGAGTAATGCAATGCAAGTAAGAATTCGATCCGTATGCTGGGAGGCCGACCATATCCTGGGGTTTCGCCTGGAGCCGCTACGTGAGGAGTCGCTGCCGGCATTCACTGCGGGCGCCCATATCGAGGTCGACCTGAAGCCCGGCTTGAAACGCAGCTATTCCCTGCTCAACTCTCCTTCGCAAAGAGATGTATACGAAATCGGGGTACAGCTCGACCCCGAGAGCAGGGGCGGATCGCAGCACATCCACGAGTATTGGCGGCCTGGGCAGGTCATTGAAATTTCGGAACCGAGAAACCTGTTCCCGCTAAAGGAAGACGCCGGCCATACCATACTGATAGCCGGCGGCATCGGCATTACGCCTATGCTGTCGATGCTGTGCAAGCTGCAAAGCCTGGGGCGATCGTGGGAGCTGCACTATGCCGTGCGCAGCCGCAACCGCGCTGCATTCCTGGACAGGCTGGAGGGTTTGGCGAATGTGCGTCTCACGATCGATGACGAACCATCTACCCCGCGCCTCGATCTAAAAAGCCTCATAGCTGCAGCGTCGTCTGACGCACACGTCTATTGTTGTGGCCCTTCGGGACTGCTTGCGGCGTTTCGCGAGCACGGTGGGCATCTGGGCGAGCGCATGCACTTCGAGTATTTCGCTTCGGATGCCAAGGCCGCTTGTGATGGCGGGTACGAGCTGCGGCTTCAACGCAGCGGGAAAGTCATTCAGGTTGCGGCGGGCGAAACCATGCTGGACGCACTGTTGGGTGCCGGCGTCGATGTTGGGTTCGCTTGCATGGAAGGTATATGCGGCAGCTGCCGTACATCCGTCCTCGATGGAGTGCCCGATCACCGGGATCAATTCCTCACTCAAGAGGAAAGAGACGCCAACGATTCCGTCATGGTGTGCTGCTCGGGCGCGCGAACCCCATCGCTTACGCTGGATATCTAGGGCCGGTTCGCTGGAACACTACTGGAATTGCCCGGTTTTACTGCTGCAGTGCATTCGCATCCCCCAGCGATTCTTCGATCATGCGCGCAGTGCGGGCATAGTGCTGCGCCAGCAGCTCGCAGGCCTGGGCGGCATCGCGTTCCAGCGTGGCGGCGACGATTTCGTGGTGCTCGCGCGATACGTCGCGCGGCGTTGCCGACTTGGGCAGGTTCAGCAGCATGGGCCTGCGGTAGCGTTCGGTCTGCACGTACAAGGTCATCGAGAAATCCAGCAGCCAGCGCGAATCGCAGGCGTCGATCAATGCGCGATGCAGGGCCAGGTGGCGCTGTTCGACCAGGTCGTGGTGCGCCTGGAGTTCTTCGGCCGCCACCTTCTTGCCGGTGGCGCGATCCAGAGCGTGCAGGGCGGCGACGATGCGGGCTTCCCAGTCGTCCGGGCCCGCGGCGATGGAGCGCCGCAGGGCTTCGCAGTCGATCAGGGTGCGGGCGTTGATGGCGTCCCACATTTCCTTGGGCGACAGCGGCGACACCCGGAAGCCCTTGAGCGCGAAGGCGTCGACCAAGCGTTCGCTCTGCAGGCGGTTCAGGGCCTCGCGCAGGGGCGAGAAACTGAGGTGGTATCGCTGCTTGAGGAATTCCAGGCGCAAGGGCTGGCCGGGCGCGAGCGCGCCGGCCATGATGTCCTTTTTCAGGTTCAGGTAGGCCTGTTCGGCCAGCGTGACGGATTTCTCGCCGGGTGCCTGGTTCGGATTGGTGGACGCGCTCATGGTATGGATATGCTTCAGACCGCGACGACCGGATGCCGCAGCGTGCCTATGCCCTCGACGCAGGCTTCGACCACGTCGCCGGGCCAGAGCCATTCCTGCGGGTTGCGCCCCGCGCCGACGCCCGAGGGGGTGCCGGTGGCGATGATATCACCGGGCTCCAGCGCCATGCCGGCGCTGATGTCGGTGATCAGGTGCGCGACGTTGAAGAGCATGTGGCGGGTGTTCGATTTCTGCTTGATTTCGCCGTTGACCTTGAGCCAGAGATCCAGCACCTGCGGGTCGGGGATTTCGTCGGCGGTGACGATGCAGGGCCCGAATGGGGCATAGGTGTCCAGGCCCTTGGAATAGATCCATTGGCCGGCGCGGCGGCAGTCGCGCGCGCTCATGTCGAGCATCAGGCTGTAGCCGAACACGTGCGACAGGGCGTCTTCTTCGTCGATGCGTTTGGCGCGTGTGCCGATGACGGCGGCCAGTTCCACTTCCCAGTCGAGCTGCTGGGTGATCTTGGCGTCGTGCTCGATGGCATCGCTCGGCCCGATGACGCTGGTGGGCGGCTTGGTGAAGATGATGGGCTGCTTGGGCAGATCGGCCGAGGTGTCGAGCGAGCGGCTCGATTCTTCCACGTGTTCGACGTAGTTCAGCCCGATGCCGAAGATGTTCTTGCGCGGCCGTGGAATGGGCGCCAGCAGCCGCACATTGGCCTGCGGCACGGCCGTGCCTATGGGCCAGCGGCCGCGGTGCTCGTCCAGCAGCACGGTGGCGGTCTGCACAGCGCCCGGCCCCAGGTCTATGAATGACAGCATGTCGCCGGGCAGCGCCACCTGCACGGCGGCGCCGAGACGCTCCAGGTCGACGACCAGGCCGTCGACGATGGCGCCCAGGCGGGCGCGGTCTTGTATGTGGGAGCGGTAGGTGACTAGGCGCATGGATGGTTTCCTGTTTTGGGTTGAATCCCGCTCGATGCTTTGCGGGGCCGGATTGATGAAAGAGGCTTGCGTACGAAATCGCTGCGGGCGTCTTGCGCACGGATGCGCGGCGATCCCAAGGCCGCTGGCGAGGGCCGGGCCGGCGCGGCGCTCAAGCCGCCTGGCGTCCGCCGTTCTCGGCCAGCGCCTGTTCGCGATACAGGCCCAGGGCCTTCATGACGGGCAGGTCGTTGAAGCAGAACAGGCAGGCGTCCTCGCTGGCGCTGGCATTGGCATGCTCGTGGAACATCCACGAGGGCACGCAGAAGATGTCGCGCTCGCGCCAGTCGAAGCGTTGGCCGTTGATGACGGACCAGCCCTGGCCCTTGGCCACTTGGTAGATGAAGCTGCCGGTGTGGCGGTGCGCCTTGGTGTGTTCGCCGGGGCGCAGCATTTGCATGCTGGCGCCTATGGTCTGCATGACCGGGCCGCCGGTCAGCGGGTTGACGTAATCCATGATGACGCCGTCGTAGGGCGAACCGTCGGTGACGCGGGCGTAGCGCGACAGGGCCTCGTAGGTGGGTTCCCATTGGTACTTGAAGAGCGGCGAGTAGCCCTTGTCCCAGGTGTGGCCGACGGGATGCAGGGCGGTGGCGCCCCAGATCGCCGTGCTGTCGCCCACCGGATGCGTGACGGCCTGCTGCAGGTCGGGGTGGACCACGTAGAAGTTGGCCTCGAGCGCATTCATCAGGGGGATGTCCAGCCCGTCCTGCCAGATGCAGGGCGTGCCCTCGGCGCTGACGCCGTGTTCGTGCCAGGTGCCGTTGGGCGTCAGCACGAAGTCGTTGGCGCCCAGCGTCATCTTGTGGCCGTCGACGATGGTGTAGGCCCCCTGGCCTTCCATGATGAAGCGCAGCGCGCTGGCCGAATGGGCGTGCGCCGAGGCCAGCTCGCCGGGACGCATGGTCTGCAGCCCCGAATACAGCCAGCCGACGGCGGCGGCCACGTCCTTGCGGCCGGGATTGTTCAGGTAGATGACGCGCCGGCCGGCCTTTTCGGGCGACACCAGTTCGGCCGAACGCAGCACATGGGCGCGCAGGTCCTGGTAGCGCCAGAGCACCGGCACCGAGCTGGATTGCGGCTGCCAGGGCTCGATCTTGTTGGCGACGGTCCATAGCGCGCCGGCCCGCAGGTTTTCGAGTTGGTCGTAGTAGGCCAGCAGTTCCGGCGTATCCTCGACATTGGCGCGCCCGGCGACGTCTTCTCGGTAATTGGCTCTGGCGGCTCGACTCATGATGGCCTCGCGTAGGTGTGTGGCGTAGGTTTTTTATAAAAAAATAATTATTTTCGATAATTATATAAGCAAGTCTTCCGCCATACCAGGCCGCCGCGCAGCAAAGCGGGCATTTCACGAGCTATAAAACCGGCATTTCTCTTTGCTCCCGACGGGCCGCGCATGGGCATGCCCTAGCCTACCGGCCGATTCCTGCGACGGCCGCGCGTACATATGATGAAATGCATACTGCCTCGGGCCGCCTGGCGGCCTTCAACGTTACGCGGACCCCATGGACTGGACTCATCGCATACGCTTGCGCAACTTGAAGATCATTCTCAGCCTGGCCCAGACGCGCAATCTGAGCCATTCGGCCGCCATGCTGAACACCACTCAGCCCGGCCTGTCCAAGTGGCTCAAGGATCTCGAGGAAGACATAGGCCTGCCGCTGTTCGAACGCCACGCCCGGGGACTGCGCCTGACGCCCCATGGCGAGATGCTGGTGGCCCACGCCCGGCGCATCGACGCGCAGCTCGACCGGGCCGCCTCCGACATGCAGGCCCAGCGCGAGGGCGGCGGCGGCAGGCTGGTGATCGGGGCCTCGGGCGCGGCGGCTTCGGAGACCGCGCCGCGCGCGGTGCTGGCGCTGCTCGAGGAAATGCCGCAGTTGCACGTCGATTTCATCGAAGGGACCATAGACAGGCTGCTCAACCAGCTCAGCCAGGGCGATCTCGACATTGTGCTGGGCCGCAGCATCACCGAGCGCTATGACGAATCCAGCGTGTGCGCCGAAGTGCTGTATGTCGAACCCATAGATCTGGTGGCGCGCGCCGGACATCCCCTGTTCGAGCGCGAGTCGCTGGACTGGGACGAGGTGCGCTCCTACCGTTGGGTGGTGTGGCCGCGCGGCACCCCGATACGCAATGCCATGGACCAGGCGCTGGCGGCGGTGCGCCAGGAACCGCCGCCCGATTACGTGGTGTCGAATTCGGTGACGGCCAACATCACCATGTTGAACAACAGCGACATGATAGGCACGGCCTCGCGCCGCGCGACCCGCATGCTGGGGCGGCTGCAGTTGCTGCGCACGCTGCCCATCGAATTCCCGGGCTTCGGCTCGGTGTCGATGTACTGGCGCAGGGACGAGCTATACCCGCAGGCGGTCGAGGCGGCGCTGGCCTGCATACGCCGCATTGCCCGCGACTACGAGGCATAGGGCCCGTACCGTCCGGCCGGGATCGATTTCGGGTCGCCGCCCGGCGCGCAGGCGGAGGGGCGTGGCTGGCGTCTCTTGCGGCCCGGCGGGGTTCCGGGGGCGCCGCGGCGCCCCCGCCATGCCTCGCGGCGGAGAGGCCGCGTTATTCGGGCTTCATGCCCGATTCGTGGATGATCTTCGACCAGCGCGCGCCGTCTTCCTTGATGAAGCGGGCGAACTGTTCCGGCGAGTCGCCGATGGGCGTCACGCCTTCGTTGGCCAGGGTCTTGACCATGCCGGGGGAATGCACGGCCTGCACCAGCGCCTTGTTGAGTTTGGCGATAATGGCCTTGGGCGTCTTGGCCGGCGCGAGCACCCCGTACCATACCGTGGCCGAGTAGCCTGGCAGCACGCTGGCGATGGAAGGCAGCTTGGGAAGGGCCGCCAAGTGGCCGGGCGTGGTGAAGGCGACCGCCTTGAGTTGTCCGCCCTTGACGTAGGGCAGGCCGGAAATGACGTCGGCGAAGGTCATGGTCACCTGCCCGCCCATGACGGCCGCGATGGCCGGCCCCGTGCCCCGGTACGGCACGTGCAGCATGTCGACCCCGGCCATGATCTTGAGCATTTGCGCCGACAGGTGCGCGGTGCCCCCGACCCCCGATGACGAGAACGTCAGCTTGCCTGGGTTGGCCTTGGCGGCCGCGATGATCTGCTGGATGGTGTTGTAGGGCGAGGACGGCTTGACCAGCAGGATCGCAGGGATATTGGCAATGAGCGAGATCGGCGCCAGATCCTTGGCCGGGTCGTAGCTGAGTTTCTTCAGCAGGTAGGGCGCGACCACTATGGGCGAAGAGGACGCCAGGATCAGGGTATAGCCGTCGGGGGGCGAGTTCACCAGCACCTCGGTGCCGGTTACGCCGCCGGCGCCGGGCTTGTTTTCCACGACCACCGATTGCCCTATCGCCTTGGACAGGTATTGGGCGACCAGGCGCGCCATGATGTCCACGCCGCCGCCCGGGGCGTAAGGAGCGATGAGGCGGATCGGCCTGCTCGGGTAGGTGTCGGCCCGCGGCGAGCCGAACGGGGCCAATGCCAAAGCGGCGCAAATTCCCAGACAACCAAGCCATTTCATGAGTATCTCCGCAGAAGGACTACATCTGGACATGGGGCGTCGGGCTACGTAGGGCGCAGTGCGGCGCTGTGCCATGGCATCGGTGATAATGGTATTCCATAGTATTCCAACGCATGGCAAAATGATTGTAAGTTAAGTACGGCGAGCCCGTAAAGATTTGTGATCGGGAATTTGCACGGCTAGGCGCAAACGCAAGGAGAGCAGTGTGCTTTTGATCGACAACGAGGTGGTGGAGCGTGTCCTGGACATGCGCGATTGCATTGCCGTCCAGGAGACGGCATTCGCGGGGCTGTTGACGGGCGCGGCCATAGGCCGGCCGCGGATCGACACGTACGTCCCCTGCGACTGGGATGACGGCTATTACCGCTACGGTTCGGTGGAAGGGACCAGCGACGGCATCCTCGCGGTGCGGCTGAAGTCCGACATCCTGGTATGGCCGCGGGCCGGCGAGAAAGCGGGAAGCGAGCAGAAATTCTGCACGCAGCCGGGCACTTATTGCGGCCTGGTGTTCCTGTTCAGCACCGGCAATGGCGAGCCGCTCGCGCTCATGAACGACGGCCACCTGCAGCACATGCGCGTGGGCGGGGCCGCCGGCATCGGCACGCGCCTGCTGTCGCGGCAAGCGTCGCGCGAGCTGTGCATCATCGGTTCGGGCGGCATGGCCCGCACCTTCTTCGACGCCATTACCGCCGTGCGCGACATCCGGCGCGTGCGGGTATACAGCCGCAGCCCTGCCAACCGCTTGCGCTTTGCGCAAGAAATGAGCGAGCGCTCGGGCATCGAGGTCGTGCCCATGGATACGGCCCGCGAGGCCGTGCGCGGCGCGGACATCGTCGCGACCTGCACCGACAGCATGACCCCGGTCCTCGAGGCCGAGTGGCTGGAGCCCGGCATGCATGTGGTGGCGCTGGCGCCGCGCGAGCTCAGCGCCGCGGTGGTGGACCGCTTCGACGTAAAAATACAGCAGGGCCGGGAAGTGCTGCCCATGCCGGAAACCGAGCGCTTCAGGAAGGGCATCTCGGGCAGCCCGGGCGCCTACGTGGCGGGCACGCAGCAAGAGCAGGAACGCCTGCCCAAGCCCAAGCAGCAGCGCATTCGCACCGAGGACTGGCCGATCTACACCGACGTGATTTCCGGGCAGGCTCCCGGCCGCGTCAACGACGAGCAGATCACCTTCTACTACACCGTGGGCAACTGGGGCGTGCAGTTTTCCGCGGTGGGCGGCCTGGTGTACCGCAAGGCCCGCGAGCTGGGCCTGGGCCGGGAATTGCCGCAGGAGTGGTTCCTGCAGGACATCCGCAACTGAAGCGCGGGCGGCCGGCTGCGCCGGGCCGCCGTTCGCCGCCTCAGTCGGCGGTGATGTGCGCCTGCTCGATCACGGCCTGCCATTGCTTGGCTGTCGCGCTCAGCGTCTGCTCGGCCTGTTCGGGCGTGCCGATCGTGGGCTGGATGTCCAGGTTCTTGAGCTTGGCCAGCACGTCCGGGTCCTGCAGGAATTTGTTCAAGAGCCCGTTCCAGCGCACGATGATGTCCTTGGGCGTGTTTTTCGGCGCCATCAGCACGAAGCCGAATTGCATGTCGAAGTTCTGCATGCCGGGCAGGCCCGATTCCGCGATGGTGGGCACTTCGGGCAGCAACGGATCGCGCGTCTTGCCCGAGACCGCCAGGGCGACCAGCTTGTGCGCGCGGATGTTCGGCACCATGTTCGAAACGGACAGGAAGCCGCTGTCCACCTGGCCGGCGAGCAGCGCATTGACGGCGGGGGCATTGCCCTTATAGGGTATGTGCGTCATCTGCGTGTGCGCCCCGAGGCGGAAGGCTTCCATCGCCAGGTGCCCGGGCGAAGCGGCGCCGGCCGAGGCGTAGCTCAGGTGCTGCTTGCCCGCCATCGCCACGAACTGCTTCAGGTCGGTCGGCCCCAGGCCGGTGCGCGTGACCAGCCCCAGGTTGAACGAACCGCAGCGGCCGATGGTGGACAGCGTGGTGCGCGGATCGAAATGGTTGTTCTTGTAGACGAAGGGGTTGACGGTGACCAGGGTGTCGACGGCGATCAGCAAGGTGTAGCCGTCGGGCTTGGCGCGTGCCACATATTCGCCGCCGATGGTGCCCGATGCGCCGGGCTTGTTTTCGACGATCACCGTCTGGTGCAGTTCGCCGCCGGCCTTGGCGGCCAGCAGGCGCGCCACCATGTCCAGCGGGCCGCCGGCGGTGAAGTTGACGACCAGGGAAATGGGGCGGTCGGGATAGGCGGCCTGTGCATTGGCGCCCAGGCACAGGACGATCGCGCCCAGCCCGCAGGCCAGGGGTCGCTTGATCGATCGGTTCAACATAGTGGTCTCCTTTGGTGATGGTGCGGCGGCCTCGCGGGCCGCCGTGTTCGTGGCGATCAGGCGATCGCGGTCGGGTTGGGGCTGGTGTCGGTGTGGTCGATCATGGCCAGGGCAAGCGCCTCCAGCAGGGCCGACTTGCGCGCGGCATGCGCGGGCGCATCCCACAGATTGACGAGCTCCATCGGATCTTCCTGCAGGTCGTAGAGTTCGCCGAAGGCGCCCTTCTCGTACAGGCTCAGGCGGTGCCTGCCGTCGACCAGGGTGCGCATGCGCACGCGAGTGTCCAGGCCGAACATGACGCGCTGGCCTTCTTCCTCGATCAGCAGGTGATCGCGCAGGGAACTGCGGCGATTGTCCATGAGCGGCAGCAGCGATTGCCCCTGTATGCCGTTATAGGGCAGGACGCCGCTGCGTTCCAGGACGGTGGCTGCGACGTCTATGGTCGAGGCCAGCGCGTCCTGGTTGTGGCGGGCCTGCGGGTTTGCCGGGTCCATCCAGATGAACGGCGTGCGTATCAGGCTGCGGTAGTGAATGGGGCCTTTCCAGAGCAACTGGTGGTCGCCCAGGTAGTCGCCGTGGTCGCTCATGAAGATGACCACCGTATCGTCGGCCAGGCCCTGGTCGCGCAGTTCGGCCATCACTTCGCCGATGACGTGGTCGATGTGGCTGATCGAGCCGTAGTTCAGCGCGATGGCCTCGCGCGCCTCGCGTTCGGTACAGGAAAACAGCGCGGGCGTGTTCTTCACCGCCGCGGCCCGGTCGCGCTGTTCGTAGAGCCAGGCCACGTGCGCCGGCGGCGTGTGCGCCTGGCTGGCGTGGAACGAGGCGGGCAGGTCGACTTCTTCGGGCCGGTACATGCCCCAGTATTTGCCGTGGGGAGTAAAGGGATGGTGCGGGTCGGGGAACGAGCACTGGATGAAGAAGGGCTGCTCTCCTTGCGCATATTCGCGGATCAGCTCGCGCGTCTTCATGCCGATGTAGCCATTGGTGGACAGCTCTTCCGGCACCCGCGTGCGCCAGGCCTGGCGGAACCGGCTCAGCTCGTATTCCGGCGTGGGGATGGCTTGTTCTGGGCCCGCCGACCGGGCGGCTTCGGGATGATTTTCCTCGAGCCAGCGCCAGTAATGGCCCTGGACCTGGTCGCCATGGTCGACCGTCAGCGCCACGCGGGAGAATCCGTAGAACGGGAGCTCCATGTCGTGGTCCGGGTCGTTGCGCCAGAAGGGCGCCCATTCCTGGTCGTAGTTGCCGCCCTGGGGATGGCGCGCCTCGCCCTCGGTCCTGGGGTCTTGCGGGCGCGGCCATTTCGCGGCGATGCCCGTCATGTTCTGCAAGTGCGATTTGCCCACCAGCGCGGTGCGGTAGCCGTGATCCCGGAGCTTCTCGACGAAGGTCGTGGCCTGCAGCGAGAGCGGAATGCCGTTGTGGCGCGCCCCGTGCACCGAGGGCATGCGGCCGGTCATCAGCGAAGAGCGGTTCGGCATGCAGATGGGCGTGGCCACATTGAAGTTCTCCGCCTTCCAGCCGCGCGCGGCCAGCGCGTCCAGGTTGGGGGTGCGCAGGACGGGGTTGCCGTAGGCCCCCAGGTGGTCGGCTTTGTGCTGGTCGGTGATGAACAGCAGGAAATTCGGGCGTTTCGTGGTCATGGCTGGTTCCTTGAGGCGCGCGTGGCGGTTCGGCCCGTCTGCGCGGCCCATTTCCGGCGAACGTCCTGGCGCTTGGCCCCCGGAATGCCGGGCGCTTTTCGCCGCCCGGTGCATGCTTGCCGGCTTTTGCCGCGGCTGGCGCCTCGGGACCGGGGCGCGAGGCTTGCGGCGGGCGCGACCCACGGTATGGTGCGGCGCCGAAACTATTATCGGCAAGTAATGTATAAATGAATAATGAAAATAAATTGTCGATGCATGTGATTTGGTTATGGCTGGGTGGCGCCGGCAGGCGGCGCGGCCGGCCGATGTGTCGATTCACCCGGCCAGGAGGCAATCGTGGACTGGAGCTACAAGATCAGGCTCAAGAACCTGCAGATGCTGGTGCGCTTGTGCGAAGTGCCCAATGTCAGCCAGGTGGCGCAGGAATTCAATATCACCCAGCCGGCGCTGTCGAAGTGGTTGCGCGATTTCGAGGCCCATCTGGAGGCGCCGCTGTTCGAGCGGCATGCGCGTGGCCTGGAACCGCTGCCGCTGGCCCTGGAGCTGGCGCGGCAGGCGCGGGCCATCGTGGGGCGCCTGGATCGGGCGCGCGCGGTGGTCCAGTACATGAAGGGGCCGGTGCGCCGGCAGATCGCGGTCGGCGTCTCGCCCATGGCCGCGATCGCCCTGCTGCCGGGCGCGCTGCGCGAATTCCACGGGCGGCACCCCGAGGTCTTCGTGCGCGTGCGCGAAGACACGGTGGATCATCTCGCTTTGCGGCTGCATAGCGGAGAACTGGACGTGCTGGTCGGGCGCCTGGAAGAAGAGCCCACGCCGGAAGTGGGCCGCGAGAAGCTGTGCGATACGCCGCTGTGCCTGGCGATGTGCCGTACGCACCCGCTGGCGCGCGAGCCGGATGCCCCGTGGGAGCGGACCCTGGAATATCCTTGGGTGGTGCCGCCACCGGGCAGCCCGTTCCGGCGCCTGGTAGACCTGGCCCTGGAGGCCATGAACCAGGGCAAGCCCAATTTCCTGATCGAATCGGCCTATATCCATACCAGCGCCAGGCTGCTGGAAGGCACAGACCTGATCGCCCCCATGTCGCGCGCCACGGCCTGGGGCGTGCAGGGGTCGGGGGCGCTGGCGATGCGCGAGCTGCCCATAAGCTACCAGGGCTCGGTCGACCTGGTGTGGCGCACGGAAGACCAGGACGACGAGCTGATACTGGATTTCATGGAATGCGCCCGCCGCCAGGCGGCGTGCATGGAGGTGTAGGGCACGGCGGAGCGCCCCGCACGCCCCGTCGCAACGGGGCATGAGGGAAGTTAGGGGTGTAAGGGGAATAAAAGGCGGGAGACGCGGGCCGCAAAAAAGCGCGCCCGAAAAGCGCGCTCGCCGAGGGGCCTGGCACGGCCCGGCCGGCACACACAAGCGCAAGCCGGCCTCGGTGCAAGGCCGGCCCGCCAGGGGCTTCAGACGTGCGTCACGAACTTGGTGACGAGATAGCCGTCGAAGGTTTCCGCGCCGCCTTCGCTGCCGATGCCGCTGTCCTTGATGCCGCCGAAGGGCGTCTCGGGCAGGGCGCTGCCGAAGTGGTTGATGTTGACCATGCCCGCCTCGATGCCGTTGGACACCTTGGTGGCCGTCTGCAGCGAGGTGGTGAACACATACGACGACAGGCCGAAGGGCAGCGAGTTGGCCTTGCGGATGACGTCGTCGGTGTCGGAAAAGCGGGCGATGGGCGCGATCGGGCCGAAGGGCTCTTCGGTCATCAGCATGGAATCGTCCGGCAGGTCGGTGACCACCGTGGGGGCGAAGAAGTGGCCGATGCGCTCCAGCGCCTCGCCGCCCAGCACTACCTTGCCGCCGCGCTCGACCGCGTTCTCGACGAACTTGGCCATGGTGGGCACGCGCCGCTCGTGCGCCAGCGGGCCCATCTGGGTCTCGGGGTCGAGGCCGTCGCCGATTTTCACGCCCTTGAGGGTGTTGACGAAGCTGTCCAGGAAGCGGTCGTAGACCTTTTCATGCACATAGAAGCGGGTGGGCGAGACGCACACCTGGCCAGCGTTGCGCACCTTGAAGCGGGCCAGGTGCTTGGCGGCGCGGTCGATGTCGGCGTCCGGGAACACCAGCACGGGGGAATGGCCGCCCAGTTCCATGGTGACGCGCTTCATATGGGCGCCGGCCAGGGATGCCAGATGCTTGCCCACCGGTACGGAGCCGGTGAACGACACCTTGCGCACGATCGGCGAGCGGATCAGGTATTCGGAGATCTCGGACGGCACGCCCCAGACGATGTTCAGCACCCCCGGGGGCAGGCCGGCGTCATGGAACAGGCGGGCGATGGCCACCACGGCGCTGGGCGAGTCTTCGGGGCCCTTGAGGATGACGGTGCAGCCGGCGCCGACGGCGGCGCAAATCTTGCGGATCGCCTGGTTGTAGGGGAAGTTCCAGGGGGTGAAGGCGGCGCACACGCCGATGGGCTCGCGCAGCACCATTTGCCGCACTTCGGGGCTGCGCGGCAGGATGACGCGGCCATAGATGCGGCGGCATTCTTCGGCGTGCCAGTCGGCATGGTCGGAGCAGGCCATCACTTCGCCCACGGCTTCGGCCAGGGGCTTGCCCTGGTCCAGCGTCATGTTGCGGCCGATCTCCTGGGCGCGCTCGCGGGTCAGCGCGCCGACCTTGCGCAGGATTTCGGAGCGCAGCATGGGCGAGCTGTGGCGCCAAGTTTCGAAGGCGCGCTGGGCCGCGGCCAGTGCACGGTCGAGGTCGGCGGTGGTGGCGTGGGGCAGCTGGCCGAGCACTTCCAGCGTGGACGGGTTGGTTACCGGCTGGGTCTTGCGCCCGTCGCCGGCCAGGAACTCACCGTCTATATATAAGGCCAGTGTTTCGTACATATGCGTGTCCTCGTGAGTGAATGCGATGAAAAGCGGATGCCTGGGAATCTCGGATGCCGGAAAGCGGGCGGGAGCCGCGCCGGGCTCGCCCGGCCATTGCACCGCGCAGGCCTGCCGCGGGCGTCATGGCGCCGTGGCGGGCCCTGAGGGCGGTTCGGCCGATAAACGGAAACTGTACACCATCCGGTGTGCTTCATGTCGAGAGGCGGCGGCGGGTGGCGCAGCCGGCATATGGACCGAGGCGGCCCGGGCTGCAAGCCGCGCGCAGCCTATAAGCCCCTGCTCGCAAAGCCGCGACAGGGGCGCCCGGACTTTTCCGGGCCCGCCGCCATCCGGCCCATCGCGCACGCGCTTCCTCTTTTCGGGTATTTCCGGCTGCCCGGGCGCGGAAAGCGCAACATCCCTGCGCAATTCGCCATGCCACGCTTGCCATGGGCTGTCAAATAGGCTAGAATCACGTTCTTGCCTGGCAGAAGCTATGGGCCGGGCGACATGGGTCGGGGCGTTTTCGAGCGCTTTGGCCAGAAACCTACATGGCAAGATTTCAACCCAGGGTTGCGGTTTTAAGGCGGGGCTTCACAACGGGGCTTACCGGTTTATAGCCAGACCTGACGGGACCAAAACTGGTTGCGCGGCTTCGGCCAATGGTTGGTGGGCGGCGCAGCTAAGTTGGAACAGGAAAAATCATGATCCAAATGCAGACCACGCTAGACGTGGCCGACAACACGGGTGCGCGTTCCATCATGTGCATCAAGGTGTTGGGCGGCTCGAAGCGCCGTTATGCCGGCATCGGTGACATCATCAAAGTCAGTGTCAAGGATGCCGCTCCCCGTGGGCGCGTCAAGAAAGGCGAAATATACAACGCAGTGGTGGTTCGCACCGCCAAGGGCGTGCGCCGCAAGGACGGCTCGCTCATCCGATTCGGCGGCAATGCTGCCGTGCTGCTCAACGCCAAGCTGGAGCCCATCGGCACCCGCATCTTCGGACCCGTGACGCGCGAACTGCGTACGGAAAAATTCATGAAGATCGTGTCCCTGGCCCCCGAAGTGCTGTAAGGAGCGAACCATGGAAAAAATCCGTAAGGGCGACGAGGTCATCGTATTGACCGGTCGCGACAAGAAGCGCCGCGGCACCGTCCTGCAGCGCGTCGATGCCGATCACGTGCTGGTCGAAGGCATCAACGTCGTCAAGAAGCACGTCAAGCCCAATCCCATGGCGGGCAGCCAGGGGGGTATCGTCGACAAGACTTTGCCGATCCACATCTCGAATGTGGCGATCTTCAATCCCGAGACCGGCGCCGCCGATCGCGTCGGGGTCAAGGAAGTCGACGGCCGCAAAGTCCGTGTATTCCGTTCCAGCGGCGCCGTGGTCGGCGCCAAGGCGTAAGGGGCGAACAGCATGGCTCGTTTACAAGAGTTCTACCGCAACAAGGTAATGGCCGACCTGCAGGCCAAGTTCGGCTACAAGAGCGTGATGGAAGTTCCTCGCATCACCAAGATCACCCTGAACATGGGTGTGTCCGAAGCCGTCGCCGACAAGAAAGTCATCGAGCACGCCGTGTCCGACCTGACCAAGATTTCTGGCCAGAAGCCGGTGGTCACCAAGACGCGCAAGGCCATCGCGGGCTTCAAGATCCGCGAAGACTATCCCATCGGCTGCATGGTCACCCTGCGTGGCCAGCGCATGTACGAATTCCTCGATCGCCTGGTCGCCGTGGCGCTGCCGCGCGTGCGCGATTTCCGGGGGATCTCGGGCCGGGCCTTCGACGGCCGCGGCAACTACAACATCGGGGTCAAGGAACAGATCATTTTCCCCGAAATCGAATATGACAAGATCGACGCGCTGCGTGGCATGAACATCAGCATCACCACCACCGCGAAGACCGACGAAGAAGCCAAGGCGCTGTTGACGGCCTTCAGCTTCCCGTTCCGTAACTAAGGGGCGATGACGTGGCCAAACTCTCACTCATCAATCGCGACATCAAGCGCGCCAAGCTGGCTGAAAAATTCGCTGCCAAGCGTGCCGCGCTCAAGGCCGTCATCGACGACCAGTCCAAGACCGACGAAGAGCGCTACCAGGCTCGCCTGCAACTGCAGCAACTGCCGCGCAACGCCAACCCGACCCGCCAGCGTAACCGCTGCGTGGTCACCGGCCGCTCCCGCGGTGTTTACAGCAAGTTCGGGCTGACCCGCCACAAATTGCGCGAAATGGCGATGCGCGGCGAAGTGCCGGGCATGACCAAGGCCAGCTGGTAGGAGAAACATACATGAGCATGAGCGATCCCATCGCCGACATGTTGACCCGCGTGCGCAATGCGCAACAGGTCAACAAGACCTCGGTCACCATGCCCTCCTCCAAGCTCAAGGTGGCCATTGCCGCCGTGCTGAAGGACGAAGGCTATATCGAAAGCTTCCAGATCACCGGCGAGAAGGCCAAGCCTGTGCTGGAGATTTCCCTGAAATACTACGCTGGCCGTCCGGTCATCGAGCGTATAGAGCGCGTATCGCGCCCCGGGCTGCGCATCTACAAGGGTCGCGCGTCCATTCCCCAGGTCATGAACGGCCTGGGCGTGGCGATCGTCTCGACCTCGCGCGGTGTCATGACCGATCGCAAGGCGCGCGCCACGGGCGTGGGCGGCGAAGTGCTGTGCTACGTGGCATAAGGAGAATCACATGTCACGCATAGCAAAATATCCCGTCGCCGTGCCGAAAGGCGTGGAAGCGACCATCAGCGCCGGCCAGATTTCGGTCAAGGGCCCGCTGGGCACGCTGACCCAGAGCCTGACGGGCGACGTCGTCGTCCGCCAGGAAGACGGCCAGCTCACCTTTGTCGTGGCCAACGAAAGCCGCCACGCCAAGGCCATGTCGGGTACCGTACGCGCCCTGGTGGCCAATATGGTGACCGGCGTCAGCAAAGGTTTCGAACGCAAGCTGAGCCTCGTAGGCGTGGGTTTCCGCGCCCAGGTTCAGGGCGATGCGCTGAAACTGCAGCTTGGCTATTCCCACGACATCCTGCACAAGATGCCTGCCGGCATCAAGATCGAGTGCCCGACGCAGACGGAAATCATCGTCAAGGGCTCCGACAAGCAGGTGGTCGGACAGGTGGCGGCAGAGATCCGCGCCTATCGCGAACCCGAACCCTACAAGGGCAAGGGCGTGCGGTATGCGGACGAGCATGTCGTCATCAAGGAAACCAAGAAGAAGTAAGCGCGCAGGCAAGGACGAATCATGGACAAGAAAACTTCCCGTTTGCGTCGTGCGGTTACGACCCGTCGGAAAATCCACGAGCTGCGCGTACACCGCCTCTCGATTTTCCGCTCGAACCTGCACATATACGCCAACATCATCTCGCCGGAAGGCGATCGCGTGCTGGTCAGCGCCTCGACGCTCGAGCCCGAGGTCCGCAAGGAACTGGCGAGCCAGAAGGTTGGCGGCGGCAACGTGGCCGCGGCCGGCATCGTGGGCAAGCGCGTGGCCGAGAAGGCCAAGGCCGCCGGCATCGAGCTGGTCGCCTTCGACCGCTCCGGCTTCCGTTACCATGGCCGTGTCAAGGCGCTGGCCGATGCCGCGCGCGAAGCCGGCCTGAAATTCTAAGCAAGGGACTGTCAAATGGCTAAAGCACAAGGCAAGCACAACGCCGAGCAAGAGCGCGATGACGGCTTGCGCGAAAAGATGATCGCGGTCAACCGCGTCAGCAAGGTGGTCAAGGGTGGCCGTACGATGAGCTTCGCCGCCCTGACCGTAGTGGGCGATGGCGACGGCCGCATCGGCATGGGCAAGGGCAAGGCCCGCGAAGTGCCCGTGGCGGTCCAGAAGGCCATGGAACAGGCGCGTCGCGGCCTGGTCAAGGTCGCCCTGAAGAACGGCACGCTGCATCACACCGTGGTGGGCAAGCACGGCGCCTCGACGGTGCTGATCTCGCCCGCCGCCGAAGGTACCGGCGTGATCGCCGGCGGCCCGATGCGCGCCATCTTCGATGTCATGGGTGTGCGCAACGTCGTGGCCAAGAGCCTCGGCTCGAGCAACCCGTACAACATGGTGCGCGCCACGCTCAATGGCCTGCGCGCCTGCTCGACGCCGGCCGAAGTGGCCGCCAAGCGCGGCAAGACGGTCGAAGAGATACTGGGGTAAGTCATGGCACAGAAGCAAATCAAGGTCACCCTCGTGCGCTCCGTCATCGGCACCAAGGAATCCCATCGCGCCACCGTGCGCGGTCTGGGCCTGGGCCGCGTGAACAGCAGCCGCGTCCTGGTCGATACGCCCGAAGTGCGAGGCATGATCCGCAAGGTCGACTATCTGGTCACCGTGTCGGAAGTCTGAAGGAATCGCGATGTCAGAAACTCAACTCAACACGCTCAAGCCCGCTGAAGGCAGCAAGCATGCCAAGCGCCGCGTGGGCCGTGGCATAGGCTCCGGCCTGGGCAAGACTGCGGGTCGTGGCCACAAGGGCCAGAAGTCCCGTGCCGGCGGTTTCCACAAGGTCGGCTTCGAAGGCGGCCAGATGCCGCTGCAGCGTCGCCTGCCCAAGCGCGGCTTCACGCCGCTGGGCCAGCACCTGTACGCCGAAGTCCGTCTGTCCGACCTGCAACGCCTGTCCGCCGACGAAGTCGACGTGCAAGTACTGAAGCAGGCCGGCGTGGTCGGACAGGCTGTCCGCTATGCCAAGGTCATCAAGTCCGGCGAGTTGTCGCGCAAGGTCGTCCTGCGCGGCTTGACCGCCACGGCGGGCGCACGCGCGGCCATCGAAGCCGCCGGCGGCTCCCTGGCCTGAACAAGGGGTTACGGTGGCTAAAGCTCAGGCACAGAGTAAACCGGGCGCACGCTACGCCGACCTAAAACGTCGCGTGGTGTTCCTGGTGCTCGCCCTGGTCGTCTACCGCCTGGGAACGCACATCCCGGTGCCGGGCATCAATCCCGATGCCCTGTCCGACCTGTTCCAGCACAACCAGAGCGGCATACTCGGCCTGTTCAACATGTTCTCGGGCGGAGCGCTGGCGCGCTTCTCGGTTTTCGCCCTGGGGATCATGCCGTACATCTCTGCGTCGATCATCATGCAGCTGATGTCGGTGGTCGTGCCGTCGCTGGAAGCAATCAAGAAGGAAGGCCAGTCCGGCCAGCGCAAGATCACGCAGTACACGCGCTACGGTACGGTGTTCCTGGCCTTGATCCAGGCCGTGGGTATCTCGGTTGCGCTGGAATCCCAGCCCGGCCTGGTGATCGATCCCGGCATGATGTTCCGCTTCACCACCGTGGTCACCCTGCTCACGGGTACGATGTTCGTCATGTGGCTGGGCGAGCAGATCACCGAGCGCGGCTTGGGCAACGGCATCTCGATCCTGATTTTCGCGGGTATCGTCGCCGGCCTGCCGGGCGCGCTTGCGGGCTTGCTCGACCTGGTGCGCACGGATGCCATGTCGGTGCTGTCGGTGCTGTTCATTGCCGCCCTGGTCGTGGCCGTCACGTACTTCGTCGTCTTCGTCGAACGTGGCCAGCGCCGCATCACGGTCAACTATGCCAAGCGCCAGGTGGGCAACAAGATCTACGGCGGGCAGAGCTCGCACCTGCCCCTGAAGCTGAACATGTCGGGCGTGATTCCGCCGATCTTCGCGTCGTCGATCATCCTGCTGCCGGCAACGGTGACCAGCTGGTTCTCGAACAACCCGCACATGCGCTGGCTGGGAGACCTGGCCGCCGCGCTGTCGCCGCGCCAGCCCTTGTACGTAACGTTGTATATCGCTCTGATCATCTTCTTCTGCTTCTTCTATACCGCGCTGGTGTTCAACAGCCGCGAGACGGCAGACAACCTGAAGAAGAGCGGGGCCTTCGTGCCGGGCATCCGCCCGGGCGAGCAGACCTCGCGCTACATAGACAAGATCCTGATGCGTCTGACGCTGGCCGGTGCCATCTACGTCGCGGTCGTGTGCTTGCTGCCGGAATTCATGCAGATGCGCTGGAACGTGCCGTTCTACTTCGGTGGCACATCGCTGCTGATCATCGTGGTGGTTACCATGGATTTCATGGCCCAGGCGCAGGCCTACATGATGTCCCAGCAATATGACTCGCTGCTCAAGAAGGCCAACTTCAAGGGCGCGGGCCTGCCAATGCGGTAAGAGGCACAATGGCAAAAGACGACGTTATACAAATGCAAGGCGAGGTGATAGAAAACCTCCCCAATGCGACTTTTCGCGTCAAGCTCGAGAACGGCCACGTGGTGCTGGGCCACATATCAGGCAAGATGCGCATGCATTACATCCGGATCCTGCCGGGTGACAAGGTCACAGTGGAGCTCACGCCCTATGACCTGTCGCGAGCCAGGATTGTGTTCCGCTCCAAATGAGCGGCCGGCTACAGAGAACTAGGAGTCAACCATGAAGGTAATGGCATCGGTAAAGCGGATCTGCCGCAACTGCAAGATCATCAAACGTCACGGCGTGGTGCGTGTCATCTGCACCGACCCCCGCCACAAGCAGCGTCAAGGCTAAGCGCCGAAACGCAACGGATTTAACGAGGAACAGTCATGGCCCGTATTGCTGGCATCAATATTCCGCCGCATCAACACGCCGAAATCGGACTTACCGCCATCTTTGGCATCGGACGTACCCGCGCTCGCAAGATTTGCGAAGCATCGGGCGTCGAATGCTCCAAGAAGGTCAAGGACCTGACCGACGCCGAGCTCGAGCGCATCCGCGAGCACGTGGGCGTCTTCACGGTTGAAGGCGATCTGCGTCGCGAAGTGCAACTGTCGATCAAGCGACTGATCGACCTGGGAACCTACCGCGGCATGCGCCACAAGCGCGGCCTGCCCGTGCGCGGCCAGCGCACCCGTACCAACGCCCGCACCCGCAAGGGGCCGCGTCGCGCTGCTGCCTCCCTGAAGAAATAATCGAGGAATAGAAGATGGCGAAAGCTTCCACCAGCGGCGCTACTCGCGTCCGCAAGAAAGTCAAGAAAAGCGTTTCGGACGGCATTGCGCACGTCCACGCTTCGTTCAACAACACGATCATCACCATTACCGACCGCCAGGGCAATGCCTTGTCGTGGGCTACGTCGGGCGGTGCCGGTTTCAAGGGCTCGCGCAAGTCGACTCCGTTCGCCGCACAGGTTGCGGCCGAGTCGGCCGGCCGTGTGGCCCAGGAATACGGCATCAAGACGCTCGAGGTCCGCATCAAGGGCCCCGGCCCCGGCCGCGAATCGTCCGTGCGTGCGCTCAATGCCTTGGGAATCAAGATTTCCAGCATCTCCGACATCACGCCGGTGCCGCATAACGGCTGCCGTCCGCCCAAGCGTCGTCGCATCTAAGGGGAAGCATCTTGGCACGTTATATTGGACCTAAATGCAAGCTCTCGCGCCGCGAGGGCACCGACCTGTTCCTGAAGAGCTCGCGCCGCTCGCTGGACTCGAAGTGCAAGCTCGAATCCAAGCCCGGCCAGCATGGCCGCACTTCGGGCGCCCGTACTTCCGACTACGGCCTGCAACTGCGTGAAAAGCAAAAGCTCAAGCGCATGTACGGCGTGCTCGAGAAGCAGTTCCGCAAGTACTTCGAAGAAGCCGAGCGCCGCCGTGGCAACACCGGCGAAACCCTGATCCAGTTGCTCGAATCGCGCCTGGACAACGTGGTGTATCGCATGGGCTTCGGTTCGACCCGCGCCGAAGCGCGCCAGCTGGTGAACCACCGCGCCATCGAACTGAACGGCAAGACCGCCGACATCGCCTCCATCATCGTCAAGTCCGGCGATGTGGTGTCGATCCGCGAGAAAGCCAAGGCCCAGTCCCGCATCCGCGAATCGCTCGACCTGGCTTCCGGCCAAGGCCTGCCGCAGTGGGTCGAAGTCGACTCCAGCAAGATGACCGGCACCTTCAAGCAGGCTCCCGACCGCGCCGACGTGGCGCGCGACGTCAACGAATCGATGGTCGTCGAACTGTATTCCCGCTGATAGCGGGCGTGCAGCCGCAGTATCCCGCGACCGGCCCACTTTCTCTGTTCTGCAGGAAAGTGGGCTTGGTGCTCTCTGTTTCGAGCACAAGCACCGCCCCGCAAGGGCGCTCGCGATAGTTTCCGCCGGCATTCCGGCTTTTGTCCGTCAGCCTTATCGGTGTAACGAGCCGAGGGTATTGAAAAGGAACATACATGTCGTCTCAAGGTTTTCTGAAACCCCGCTCCATTGAAGTGACCCCCGTGGGCAAGAACCACGCCAAGGTCGTGATGGAACCGTTCGAACGCGGCTACGGCCACACGCTGGGCAATGCGCTGCGCCGCATCCTGCTGTCGTCCATGACGGGCTACGCGCCCACCGAAGTCCAGATGACGGGCGTGGTGCACGAATACTCGACCATCGCCGGCGTGCGCGAAGACGTGGTCGACATCCTGCTGAACCTGAAGGGCGTGGTGTTCAAGCTGCACAACCGCGAAGAAGTCACCCTGGTGCTGCGCAAGCAAGGCGCCGGCGTGGTGGTGGCCGGCGACATCGAGCTGCCGCACGACGTAGAGATCATCAATCCCGACCATGTCATCGCCACGCTGACCGATGCCGGCAAGCTGGAAATGCAGATCAAGGTCGAGCAGGGCCGCGGCTACGTGCCGGGCAATGTGCGCGCGCTGACCGATGACCGCACGCACACCATCGGCCGCATCGTGCTCGACGCCTCGTACAGCCCGGTGCGCCGCGTCAGCTACGCCGTCGAGAGCGCCCGCGTCGAGCAGCGCACCGACCTGGACAAGCTGGTCCTGGACATCTCCACCAACGGCGTGATCTCGCCCGAGGAAGCGGTGCGCCAGTCGGCCCGCATCCTGATGGACCAGATCTCGGTGTTCGCCGCCCTCGAAGGCGCGGGCGATTCGTACGAAGCCCCGGCCCGCGGCACGCCGCAGATCGATCCGGTGCTGCTGCGTCCGGTCGACGACCTGGAACTCACCGTGCGTTCGGCCAACTGCCTGAAGGCCGAGAACATCTACTACATCGGCGACCTGATCCAGCGCACCGAGAACGAGCTGCTCAAGACGCCGAACCTGGGCCGCAAGTCCCTGAACGAAATCAAGGAAGTCCTGGCTGCACGTGGCTTGACCTTGGGCATGAAGCTCGAGAACTGGCCGCCGCTGGGCCTGGAACGTCCCTGAGTTTTTACCGCGGAACGCCGCTAGCGGTGTTCCGCGCCATGAGCCCGCTGAAACGCCAATGTGTCAGCGGACAAGTCCCGGACCGCGGCGCTGTTGCCGATAGAAGAGCCGGATAACCGGCGGGTTTTCCGCCACATAGATTCAAAGGAAATACATCATGCGTCACCGTAGCGGCCTGCGTAAACTGAATCGCACCAGCAGCCATCGTCTCGCCATGTTCCGCAACATGGCCGTGTCCCTGCTGACCCACGAAGCCATCAAGACCACGCTGCCCAAGGCCAAGGAATTGCGCCGCGTCGTCGAGCCCCTGATCACTCTGGGCAAGGAACCGACCCTGGCCAACAAGCGCCTGGCTTTCGCCCGCCTGCGCGACCGCGACGCCGTGGTCAAGCTGTTCGCCGAAATCGGCCCGCGCTACAAAGAGCGCAACGGCGGCTACACCCGCGTGCTGAAGATGGGCTTCCGCCAAGGCGACAATGCGCCCATGGCCTTCATGGAACTGGTTGATCGTCCCCAGGACGAAGAGGCCGGCGACGCCGAATAAGCGCCTGCCCGGCGCGTCGCCCGGACCCTGCGTCCCGGCGCGGCAATGGCGGCCTCAAGCCGCCGTCGATGAATCCCCGCTGGTTTGCTCCCGCGGGGATTTTTCTATTCCGGCATTGTGGCGATCCGGGCCATGGCGCGGGAAAGATGCGCGGGGCTCCGATAAAATGAAGCATTCCCGGTGGATTCCTGGCCTGGCGCCCTGCACAGCGCGGCGGCCCGCCGCACCGGGCCTTGATCGCCCACCACACCACTAGAGGCTCGCCGCATGGCCGATCCGATCGACTCCGATCCCAGCTCCGGGCAGCAGGGCCGCGGCGCCGCGATATTGCGCATGGCCGGTGACGAGCGCGCGCAAGAGGCGGTGCTGGTGCTGTCGAGCGTGCCCGACGCGCTGCTGGCCAAGCGCATCGCGCACGTGCTCATCGAAGAGCGGCTGGCGGCCTGCGTGAACCTCGGCGCCCCGGGCCTGTCGATGTACATGTGGCAGGACACGCTGGAAGGAACCGAGGAAATCCCGCTGGTGGCCAAGACCACGCGAGAGCGCCTGCAGGCGCTTGCCGACCGTCTCTGGCAACTGCACCCCTACGAGGTTCCGGAAATCCTCGTGGTGCCGGTCCTGGGCGGCCTGGCGGGTTATATGGACTGGATGCGGGAACAGGTCGCGGCGCCGCCGCGGCATAAAGAATGAATACTCGGGAAAACAAAGTGATTGCATACGTCAAAGCGGGATCCTTGCGGGCCCGCGCCGCTGTCGCCGCGGCTTGCGCGGCGCTGGCCTGCTTGTTGCTGCTGGGCGCGGGTGCGGCGCATGCCGCGGATTTCCTCGAGCCCGAGCAGGCGTTTGCATTCTCCGCGGCCATGGCCGGCCCGGCGGAAATCGACGTGCATTACAAGATAGCGCCCAAGTACTACATGTACCGCGAGCGCTTCGAGTTCGCACTGAGCCCCGATTCCGGCCGCCTGGGCAAGCCGTCCTTTCCTCCCGGCATCATCGAGTACGACCCGACCTTCGACAAGAAGCTCGAGATCTATCACGATGGGGTGACCATACGGCTGCCGATCCAGCCCGGCGCCGCGGGTCCGTTGAAGCTGGAGGTCACCGGCCAGGGCTGCGCCGAGGCCGGCCTGTGCTATTCGCCCATGACGACCGAGGTGGTGCTCACGCCCGTGGCGGGCGGATACAAGGCCTCGGGGCCCGGCGTGCGCAGCTCCGTGCCCGGGCAGCCGGCGGCTGCGGCGCCGGCGGGGCAGGGCCCTGCGGCCGGCGCAGGCGCCGCGGCGAATTCCGGGGCAGCCTCTACCGCTGCGTCCTCTTCGGTGCTGGACATGAGCGACACGGGCTTCGCCTCGTATCTCGCCGGCGCCGGCTGGGGCCGCATCGTCGCGCTGTGCCTGCTGCTCGGGCTGCTGTTGTCGTTCACGCCCTGCGTGCTGCCGATGGTGCCCATATTGCTGGCGATCGTCGCGGGCGATGCCGGCCGCACCTCCGCCGCCGGCGCGCGCTCGCGCTGGCGCGGCCTGTCGCTGGCCGCCTCGTACGTGCTGGGCATGTCCGTGGTGTACACCGCGCTGGGCGTGGCCGCCGGCCTGATCGGTGCGAGCCTGGCCGTGTGGCTGCAGACGCCCTGGGTGCTGGCGCTGTTCGCAGTGCTGCTGGCCTTGCTGGCGCTGGCCATGTTCGATGTCTACACGCTGCAGGCGCCCAGCGGCATGCAGAGCGCGCTCAATGACCGGGTCTCGCGCATACCGGGCGGCCGCTACGGCGGGGCGCTGCTCATGGGGATGGTGTCGGCGCTGATCGTCGGGCCGTGCGTGGCGGCGCCGCTGGCGGGGGTGCTGCTGTTCATCTCGCAGACGGGCAATCTGGTGCTGGGCGGCCTGGCGCTGTTCGCGCTGGCCTGGGGCGAGGGCTTGCTGCTGCTGTTGGTCGGGGCCTCGTCCGGGGCCTTGCTGCCGCGCGCCGGCGCCTGGATGGAGGGCGTCAAGCACTTATTCGGCTGGCTGCTGCTGGCGACCGCGTGGTGGATGCTGGATTCGGTCGTGCCGCCGTGGGCCTCGATGCTGGGCTGGGCCTTCCTGGCCGGCTTTGCCGCGGTGATGCTGGGGGCGTTCGAGGCTTTGCCCGCCGGGCCCGGCCTGGGTGCATTCCTGCGCAAGACGCTGGGGCTGCTGGCGGCGCTCTGGGCGGCGCTATTGCTGGTCGGCGCCGCCACGGGTGGCGGCAGTCTCTTGCAGCCGCTGGCCGGATGGCGTGCGGGCGCCGTTGCCGGCGCTCCCGGGGTCGCGCTGGCCGGCGCATCGACATCGGGCGCCTCCGGCTCGGCCGGACTGAATCCCGGTGCCACGGAAGCGATACGTTCCCGATTCCAGCGCGTGCATTCGGTGCAGGAGCTGGACGCGGCGCTGGCCCAGGCGGGCCGGCCGGTGATGCTGGATTTCTATGCCGACTGGTGCGTGTCGTGCCTGGAAATGGAGAAGTTCACGTTCAGCGATCCCGCCGTGGCCGGCAAGATGTCGCAACTGCTATTGCTGCAGGCGGATGTCACCAAGAACACGCCCGAAGACCGCGCGCTGCTCAAGCGCTTCCATCTGTTCGGGCCGCCGGGCATTTTGTTCTTCGACGCGCAGGGCAAGCCGCTGCCGAATGCCCGCGTCATCGGATTCCAGAACGCGGCGCAGTTCGGCGCGGTACTGGATGGGGTGCTGGCGGGTGAGAAGCGCTGATTCTCTCCAGGGCGTTGATTCTCGCCGGGCGTTGATCTTGTCGATCCTTAAGCGGATCGTGGTGGTGCTGAGAGAGGCTGTGGTGGTGGCGGAGCGTTATTGGTTCTTTAGCCGCCTGGGACCCCGTAGGAGTCCGAAGCGCAGGCGAGTCTGCCGAGCATCGGAACTCCGCAGGGCAGCCCCGGCGGATTAAGAATGAATACGGCGCATGAATAAAGAACAGGCGCCTACAAGAACAAGCGCCTACGGCCCGAGCGCCGGCTGGTTCGCGGCCCGGGAGCATACGCCGGCGCTTTCGCGCCGACAGCCTCTATGCCTGTTCTTTCAACAGCTTCGCCGCCTCGATGGCGAAGTAGGTCAGGATGCCGTCGCCTCCGGCGCGCTTGAAGGCCAGCAGCGATTCCATCATCACCTTGTCGTGGTCGAGCCAGCCGTTGGCGGCCGCGGCCTTGAGCATCGCGTATTCGCCGCTGACCTGGTAGGCATAGGTGGGCACGCCGAAAGCGTTCTTGACCTCGCGCAGCACATCCAGGTAGGGCATGCCCGGCTTGACCATCACCATGTCGGCGCCTTCGCGCAGGTCGGCCGCGACTTCGCGCAGGGCTTCGTTGCGATTGCCGGGGTCCATCTGGTAGGTGAACTTGTTCGACTTGCCCAGATTGGTGGCCGAGCCCACGGCGTCGCGGAAGGGGCCGTAGAAGGCGCTGGCGTATTTGGCCGAGTAGGCCATGATGCGCGTGTAGATATGCTGGCGCGCTTCGAGCGCCTGGCGGATGACGCCTATACGGCCGTCCATCATGTCGCTGGGCGCCACGATGTCGACGCCGGCCGCGGCCTGCACCAGCGCCTGGCGGGTCAGGATCTCGACCGTGGGCTCGTTCAGCACGTAGCCGTCGGCATCGATGACGCCGTCCTGGCCGTGGCTGGTGTAGGGGTCCAGGGCTATGTCGGTCAGCACGCCCAGTTCGGGGAAGCGCCGTTTCAGTTCGGCGACGACGCGCGGGATGAGGCCGTCCGGGTTGGCCGCCTCGATGCCGTCCGGCGTCTTGAGCGCCGGGTCGATGACGGGGAAGAGCGCCATGACGGGGATGCCCAGCGCGACGCATTCTTCGGCCACGGCCAGCAGCGTGTCGGGCGAGTAGCGCACGACGCCCGGCATGGATGGCACGGGCTCGCGCACGCCCTGGCCTTCGATGACGAAGACGGGGTAGATCAGGTCGGCGGTGGTCAGCACATTCTCGCGCACCAGGCGGCGCGAGAATTCATCGCGGCGGTTGCGCCGTGGCCGGGCGGCGGGAAAATCGGCGGAAACGATAAAAGAGGTCATGGCACTACCTTAGGGGAAATCCAGTTTTCGATATAGGCGCCGGCTTCTTCGAGCCCGATCCGGTGCGTGGCCGAAAACGGCACGGTATACAGCGCGCCGATGGCGGCAAGTTGCTTGCGCACGGCGGTCACGGCCTTGATGCGCTGGCCGTAGGGGAACTTGTCGGCCTTGGTCAGCAGCGCCAGCACGGGGCGCCCCGTGGGGGCGATCCAGTCGGCCAGGCGCTGGTCCAGGGGGGTGACGCCGCGCCGTATGTCGATCAGCAGCACGATGCCGGCCAGCGAACTGCGTTCGCGCAGATAGCCGCCCAGGATATCTGCCCATTGTTCGTGGGTATTGCGGGCCACGGAGGCGTAGCCGTAGCCCGGCAGGTCGACCAGGAAGCCGAGCGCCTGGTCGGGATCGATGGGGTCGGGGATGCCGAACAGGTTGATCAGGCGCGTGCGCCCCGGCGTCTTGCTGGAGAAGGCCAGGCGCTTCTGGTTGGTGAGTACATTGATGGCCGAGGACTTGCCGGCATTGGAACGCCCGACGAAGCAGACTTCGGCCACCGTCGGCGCCGGCAATTGATCCAGGCGGGCCGCCGAGACGGTGAAACGGGCGCGGTGCAAAATGGACACGGAAGCTCTCGGGTCGGTTAATCCAGGCGCTATTGTATAATCGCAGGTTTGAAACAGTTGGTGTCTCTACTGGCGGCAGGGTTTTGCGCCGGGAATTTGCCTGTACTGTCTATATTATCTTGGTGGCGTTTACCGCCCGGATCGAATCGCGATCGTCGAGGTCTTTTCATGAAGCGTGTGCTTTCCAGTATGTTGGTTGCCAGCGGCTTGCTGCTGGGCTCGTCCCTGGTTTCCATCGGTCATGCGCAAGGCGCCGCCAAGCCCGACGCGGCCAAGGGCGAGCAGCTCTATACCCATGGCGATACGGCCCGCAGCATCATTGCCTGTATCTCCTGTCACGGAGCCGCCGGCAACAGCACGATTCCCGCCAATCCGAACCTGGCGGCCCAGCCTCACGAATACCTGGCCAAGCAACTGGGCGACTTCCGTCCCAAGAACGCCAAGACCCCGCCGCTGCGCCGCGGCGACAAGGGCGCCAACACGGTCATGACCAATTTCGCGTCCGCGCTGACCCCGGCCGACGTGCAAAACATCGCCTACTACCTGTCGCAGCAGAAGCTCGATCCCAAGACGGCCGCCACGGCGACCCATAAAGATACCGTGGCCCTGGGCCAGGATATCTGGCGCGGCGGCCTGCCCGACCGCAACGTGCCTGCCTGCGCGGGCTGCCACTCGGCCAATGGCGCCGGCATGCCGGCGGAATTCCCCCGCCTGTCCGGCCAGCATCCCGAGTACATCGCAGAACAGCTCAAGCTGTTCCGCAGCGGCGACCGCGCCAACAGCGACATCATGCATGACATCGCCGACCGCATGTCGGACGCCGATATCGCAGCTGTGGCGGATTACGCCGCGGGCTTGCGCTAGTAGGGTATTGAGCCGAGTCCGGCTGATGGGGCGGGATCCCCGGGCTGGACACCGGAAATAAAAAAAGGGGGGAGCTGTCGCCGGCGGCCCCCTTTTTTCTTGGCGCGGCGTCTCGCCCGTTTGTCCGGCGGAAACAGGCCGGACGGTCCGAGCCGGCGCGGCACGGCAGTATTTTTTGCGAATCGAAATGAGCCAGACCTATTCCTTGCGCCGTTGGGGCGCGGATTTCTTCGAACTGCTGGGTTCGATGCGTTTTGCGGTGAGCCTGCTGGTGTTCATTTGCGTGGCCAGCCTGATCGGCACGGTGCTGCAGCAGAACCAGGCGCCGGGCAGCTACATCGACCAGTTTGGCCCCTTCTGGTTTGCGGTTTTTGACAAGTTCTCGATCTGGCACGTCTACAATAGTTGGTGGTTCCTGCTGATCATGGCGTTCCTGGTGGTTTCCACCAGCATCTGCCTGATACGCAACTCGCCCAAGATGATGCGCGATGCGAGTTCGTTCCGGGAATACATACGCGGCAGCAGCCTGCGCTCTTTCCACCACCGGGTCGAGAGCGCCTCGACGCTGGCCCCGGCCGAAAACCAGAAGCGCGTGCAGCAGTGGCTGACGGGGCAGGGGTACAAGTTCAAGGTGCGCCAGGACGGCGACAGCGTGCTGATCGCAGCCAAAAAAGGAAGCGCCAACCGCTATGGCTATATCTTCGCCCATGCCGCAATCGTCGTCATCTGTATCGGCGGGCTGCTCGACAGCGAGCTGCCGATCCGGGCGCAGGTATGGCTGGGCAAGACGCCCATCACGCAGAACATGCTGATTTCACAGGTGCCCGCATCGGGCCGCTTGCCGGCCGCCAATCTCAGCTTCCGCGCCAATATGCTGGTGCCCGAAGGTGGGGAAAGCAGCAATGGCATCGTCAGCGTCAACAATGGCGTGCTGGTGCAGCCCCTGCCGTTCGCGCTCACGCTCAAGAAATTTTCGGTCGATTACTACTCGACCGGCATGCCCAGCAATTTCAAGAGCGATGTCGAGGTCACCGACCTGGCCACGGGCAAGAAATTCGACCGCACGATCAAGGTCAACGAGCCGCTGCACTATCGGGGCGTCACGGTCTACCAGTCCAGTTTCGACGACGGCGGCAGCAAGCTGCAGATGGTGGGGTATCCGCTGGCCGGGCCGAGCGACAAGCCGTTTGCCCTGGACGGGACGGTGGGCAAGTCCGCCGAGATCACCATGGGCAGCGGCCCGAAGGCCGGCAAGCTGGAGGTCGACCTGTCGGGCCTGCGCACCATCAATGTGGAAAACCTGTCGGGCAATGTGGCCCCGCAGCCCAAGCCTATCCTGGCCGAGGTGGCGGCCGTGACCGGCAGCGCCGCGCCGGCGCAGAACAAGAACCTGCATAATGTCGGCCCCAGCGTGCAATATCGCATCATCGGCCGCGACGGGCAGGCGCACGAGTTCAATAATTACATGTTGCCGATCAAGCTCGACGGCAATTCGGTGTTCCTGGCCGGGGTGCGCGACAGTTCGAACCAGAATTACCGTTATTTGCGCATACCCGCGGACGCCGACAATTCGGTGGCCGACTTCATGCGCCTGCGCGCCGCGCTGTATGATCCGGTGTTGCGGGCGGAGGCGGCGGGGCGGTTTGCCGCGCGCAACGCCAATTCCGCCATGCAGCAGCCCTTGTTGCAGAAGGCTGCCGAAGGCGCGATGGAAGCCTTTGCCCAGGGCGGGTTCGACGCTATCGTGCAGAAGGTGCCGCCCGACCAGCGCGAGAAGGTGCTGGGTTTTGCGGTGCCCATGGTGCAATTGAATCTTACCGAGCTGCGTGACGTCGAGCGCGAGAAGGCAGGGCTGCCTCCCATCCAGCACATGGGGCCGGCGGGCCAGGCCGCCAATAGCTGGATCCAGCTGGCCTTGCTGGCGATGGCGAATCTGCCCGATTATCCGGCACCGGTGTTTCTTTCGCTCAAGAGTTTCGACCATGTGCAGGCCAGCGTGTTCCAGGTGGCGCGCAGCCCCGGCAAGAATGCGGTATACCTGGGTTGCGTCCTGCTGGTGCTGGGCGTATTTTCGATGTTCTATATCCGCGATCGCCGGATCTGGGTATGGGTCAAGCCGCAAGGCCACGGCAGCGAGTTGCTGGCTGCCATGACTTCTCAACGGCGCACGCTCGATTTCCAGCATGAGTTCGAGCGTTTCAAGGACGCGATCAAGCGCCTGTCCACGTAAAGAGGTTTCTCTATGTCCGACACTACCATCATCAAGCCAGGCATTCCCATGTGGGAAGATGCCATGACGGCCAGCGGCGATTCGCGCGGCCATCGCGGCCGGCCGAATTGGTCCGATATCGTGTTTTTCCTGGTGCTGGCCGGGGGCGCGGCGTATGCGCTGCTGAATTTCAGCGCCGACATGGATTACTACGAGAAGTTGATCCTGTGCGGCGCGGTGGTGGTGTGCACTTGGCTGGGCTGGCTTTGGCGGCCTATGCGCACGCTGATGATCTTCAGCGGGCTGAGTGCATTGTTCGCCATCTGGCTGTACAGCAATGGCGGCGGGCTGGGGCAGGGCGACATCACGCGCTCGGAACATGTGTTTTTCCTGAAATATCTGCTGTCGTCGCAGTCGGCGATATTGTGGATGTGCGCCTTGTTCGTGCTGGCGATGATCTGCTACTGGATCGGGTTTTTCAGCACGACGGCGGCCTGGCTGGGCACGGCGCTGACGTGGTCGGCGGTGTACGCGGGCCTGACGGGCATGCTGGTGCGCTGGCGCGAAGGGCATCTGCTGGGGCCGGGCATAGGCCATGTGCCGGTCAGCAATCTGTATGAAGTGTTCGTGTTGTTCTGTCTGTTCACGGCACTGTTCTATTTGTACTACGAGCGTCGTTATGCCACGCGGGCGCTGGGCGGCTTCGTGCTGCTGGTGATCAGTTCGGCGGTGGTATTTTTGCTGTGGTATTCGTTCACGCGCGATGCGTATGCGATTCAGCCGCTGGTGCCTGCGCTCAAGAGCTGGTGGATGAAGCTGCATGTGCCGGCCAATTTCATAGGCTACAGTTCGTTCTCCTTGTCGGCGATGGTGGGTTTCGCCTACTTGATCAAGGAACACGGGCAGACGGTGTCACGTGCGAAGCTGGTGCCGGTGTTCGTGCTGGGTGCGGTGCTGTGCGCGGAACCGATGGTGTTCGGCACGAAAGAGGTGTCGATGACCTGGATGCTGTATTTCGGGCTGGCGGCGATCATCGTGGCGGGGATATTGGCGATGCGCAAGCCGATTGCGGCCAAGCTGCCGCCGCTCGAGATCCTGGACGACATCATGTATCGGGCGATTGCGGTCGGTTTTGCGTTTTTCACGGTGGCGACGATTCTGGGCGCGCTGTGGGCGGCCGATGCGTGGGGTACTTATTGGCAGTGGGACCCGAAGGAAACCTGGGCGCTGATTGTCTGGCTGAATTATGCGGCGTGGCTGCACATGCGTTTGATGAAGGGCCTGCGCGGCACGATGGCGGCGTACTGGGCGCTGGGCGGCCTGCTGGTCACGAGCTTCGCGTTCCTGGGCGTGAATATGTTCCTGGCGGGGCTGCACTCGTACGGGTCGCTGTAGTGCGGATGTGACGTCTTCTTGTTGTGATAAGGGCCCCTTTTGGGGCCCTTTTACTTGAGGTTTGCCGCTAGCTTTGTTTGCGTCGATTGTATGCGTCGCCGGGCTGGTTCTTGAGACGCGGCCTGGAATGGGGCATCTCCCTGCGGTTCGATACCCCACTCACCTCCGGGAGATGCCCCATTCCCTCCGCTCGAGTCGTAGACGGTTGAGAGAGTCGGGCGAGGGGCGGAGTTCTTCTCGAGGCAATACCGATTGCTTGCTTTTGTATGCGTCGCCGGGGCTGGTTCTTTAGGCGCGGCCTAGAACGGGGTACCTCCTTCCGGTTCGATGACCCACTCACCTCCAGGAGGCACCCCGTTCTCTCCACTCGTTTTGTAGGCGGTTGGAAGAGCGGCGGCGTGCTTGGAGGTCTTCTTACCAGGGCAGTGCCGATTCGCCGGCGTAGAGGCTTTCTACGGTTTCGCGCGGGCGCAGGACGTGGTAGCGGTCGCCGTCGACCATGATTTCGGCGGCGCGCGGGCGGGTGTTGTATTGGCTGGACATCACGAAGCCGTAGGCGCCCGCGGACATGATGGCGAGCAGGTCGCCCTGGCGGATGGCCAGGCGGCGGTCGCGCGCCAGCCAGTCGCCGCTTTCGCAGATGGGGCCGACGATGTCGTAGGTCTGGGCCGGGTCGCCGTCGCGCGGCTGTACCGGTTCGACGCCGTGCCAGGCGTCGTACAGGGTGGGGCGCAGCAGGTCGTTCATGGCTGCGTCGACGATGGCGAAGTTGCGGGCCTCGCCGTGCTTCAGGTATTCCACCCGGGTCAGCAGCACTCCGGCGTTGCCCACCATCGAACGGCCGGGTTCCAGCACCAATTGCAGATGGCCCAGGCCTTGCGCGTCCAGGCGGTCGAATACCTGGTCCAGCAGGGCCTTGGGCGGCAGCGGGGTTTCGTCCTTGTAGCGTATGCCCAGGCCGCCGCCGAGGTCGAGGTGCTTGATGTGTATGCCTTGCTCGGCCAGGCTGGCGATGAGGACCAGCAGTTTGTCGAGCGCGTCCAGGTAGGGGCCGGTCTCGGTGATCTGCGAGCCGATGTGGCAGTCGGCCCCCACCACTTCTATGCCGGGCAGGGCGGCGGCCTGGCGGTATACCCGCGGGGCGATGTCGATGGCGATGCCGAATTTGTTCTGCTTCAGGCCGGTGGAGATATAGGGATGGGTCTGGGCATCGACGTCGGGGTTGACGCGCAGCGACACGGCGGCCACGCGGCCCTCGGCCTGCGCCACTTGCGACAGGCGCTGCAGTTCGGCTTCCGATTCGACGTTGAAGCATTTGACGCCGGCCCGCAGCGCGGCCTGCATTTCTGCGGCTTGTTTGCCGACGCCGGAAAACACGATCTTGCCGGGGTCTCCGCCTATGGCCAGGACGCGGGCCAGTTCGCCACCTGAGACGATGTCGAAGCCGGCGCCGAGGTTCTTGAATTCGTTCAGGACCCCGAGGTTGGAGTTGGCCTTCATGCCGTAGCAGACGAGGACGTTGCGGCCTTCGGCGGCGGTCCGGTAGGCTGCCCAGGCTTCGCGCAATGCGCGGCGCGAGTAGACGTAGAGCGGGGTGCCGAATTCCTGTGCCAGCCGGGAAAGCGGGACGTCTTCGGCGTACAGCTCGTTGCCGCGGTAGGCGAATTGGGGGGCGACGGTCATGATGGGGCTGGCGTGACGGATGTAAGGAAAGTAGGTGCTGCGAAAAAGTGGCGATGGTACGGCCTGGGCCGGTCTACGATGCTTGGCCGCGGCGCCGGGCGCCGGGCTTGGTGCCCGGGGCGCGATGGCCGCACAGTGTAATGCAAGCCGCGGCACGGGCGGCCGGGCCGGCGGCTTATTTGACGGGTTGGCTGGCGGCAGGCGTGGCGGTATTGTCGCCCGTGCTGCTTTTTTCGGCCGGCAGTTGCACGCTTTGGGGCGGCTTGGTCAGGGACGCGTCGGGGGCGGGCGGCCGGGGCATGTACAGGGGGCCTTTGTAGCCGCAGCCGGCCAATAGCGCCAGCAGGAACAGGCCGGCTGCGATACGGGGCGTATGACGGGCTCGCGCCGGTCCGGAAGACGCTTGCATGAGGTGACTCCAAATGGACAGAATGGGTTCGCCGGGCGGGAGCCCGGCTTCGAACCTTAGAATTGTACTTTTTGCGTCTGGGCCGCGCCCTGGTCGCTCGGGGCCGCCTGGCCCTGCAGGTGGTTCAACAGATTGTTGATGCCGTCGTCGGGGTTGGTGCCGGGTGCGCCGGGGGCGGCGCCGTTGCTGCCGGGCGCCGGGCTAGTGTCCATGCCCGGCAGGGCGGGCAGCCCGACGCGGGCGATGGCCTGCCCGGGCGGGAATTCCGAGAAGTAGTAGTCGCCGTCGATCTTGCTCAGGCCCGAAGGCATGGGCCCGGGCGGGGTCTGCGGCTGGCCTTTCAGGGCGAAGCGCATGAAGTCCAGCCATATGGGCAGGGCCGCACCGCCGCCGGTCTCGCGCGAGCCCAGCGAACGCGGCTGGTCGTAGCCCATCCAGGCGATGCCCACGAGGTGCGGGGTGAAGCCGGCGAACCAGGCGTCGTGGGATTCGTTGGTGGTGCCGGTCTTGCCGCCGATGTCGTCGCGGTGCAGTTCGCGGTGCACGCGCGCGCCGGTGCCGTAGGTGGCGACGCCGCGCAGCATGTCGTCCATGACGTAGACCGTGCGCGGGTCGATGACGCGTGCGGCGGCGTCGCCGGCCACGGTGGGCTTGGCCTGCATGATGGTCTTGCCGCTGCTGTCGGTGACGTGATCGATCAGGTATGGGGGCACCCGGTAGCCGCCGTTGGCGAAGACCGAGTAGGCGCCGGCCATCTGCAAAGGCGTGACGCTGCCGGCGCCCAGCGCCAGCGGCAGCACTGCGGGCTGGCGGGCGCGGTCGAAGCCGAAGCGGGTGATGTAGTCTTGCACGTACTTGGGCCCCACCGCCTGCATGATGCGTATGGAGACCATGTTCATGGACTTGTACAGGCCCTCGCGCATGGTGAGCATGGGGTTGTATTCATTGCCGTAGTTCTTCGGCGTCCAGGGCTTGGAGCCGGTCTGCGCGGCGGTGAGCGAGAAGGGCTCGTTGGAAATCTGCGTGGCCGGGGTCAGGCCGCGTTCCAGCGCCGAGGCGTACAGGAAGGGCTTGAAGCTGGAGCCCGGCTGGCGCCAGGCCTGGGTCACGCGATTGAACTTGCCCTGGTCGAAGTCGAAGCCGCCGACCATAGCCTGGATGGCGCCGTCTTCGGGCCTGACGGCCACGAAGGCCGCCTGCACGGCGGGCATGTTGATGACTTCCCAGTAGTCGCCGTTCTTGTGGATATAGACCACCGAACCGCGCTGGATGCGCACCTTCTTGCTGGCGTTCTTGACCAGGCCGCGCGCCACCACGCGCAGGGCCCGCTTGTCGGTGATGTCGATGATTTCCTGCGAGCTGCGGGCCACCGTGATCTTGGTGGGCGAAGCCGACAGCACCAGGCCCATCAGCAGGTTGCCGCTGTCGGCGTATTTGTCCTGCAGGTCGTCGAGGATGGAATCGAGCTTGGCGGAGTCTTTCTCGACGCCGGCGGGCAGGTCTATGGTTTCTTCTGGCCCGGGGTAGGGCGAGCGGCGCGTGTAGTCGAGCACGCCGTCGCGCACGGCCTTGTAGGCCTGTTCCTGGTCCTGCGAGTTGACGGTGGTGTAGACGTTGAAGCCGCGCGAGTAGATGTCGTCCTGGTAGATGTTGTACATCAGCTGGCGCGCCAGCTCGGCCACGTAGTCGCCATGGATGGAGTAGCTGCCGTTCTGCGTGCCGGCCGACGATCTCAACTGGATGGGCTGCGCCATGGCCTGCTTGTATTCGTCGTCGGTCAGGTAGCCCAGGGCCTTCATGCGGCCCAGCACGTAGGCCTGGCGGATCTTGGCGCGCTTGAAGTTGGCGATGGGGTTGAAGCGCGAGGGCGCCTTGGGTATGCCGGCCAGCATGGCCGCTTCGGCGGGGGTGATCTCGGACAGCGGCTTGCCGAAATAAGTGCGGCAGGCGGCGGCGAAGCCATAGGCCCGGTGGCCGAGGTAGATCTGGTTCATGTACAGATCGAGGATCTGGTCTTTGGTAAGCGTGGACTCGATCTTGAAGGTGAGCAGCAGTTCGTAGAACTTGCGGGTGTAGGTCTTTTCCGAGGACAGGTAGAAATTGCGTGCAACCTGCATCGTGATGGTGCTGGCGCCCTGTGCCTTGGACATGTGCGTGATGTTGGCCAGCATGGCGCGCGCCACGCCCGACCAGTCGATGCCGCCGTGCTGGTAGAAGCGGTCGTCTTCGGCCGACAGGATGGCGGACTTCATGACGTCGGGGATTTCGTTGAAGCGCAGCACATTGCGCCGCTCTTCGCCGAACTCGCCGATCAGGACCTTGTCGGCGGTGTAGATGCGCAAGGGTATGCGCGGCCGATAGTCCGTCATGGCATGAAGGTCGGGCAGGTTCGGCCAGGCCAGTGCCAGCGCCAGCGTGCCCAGGAGTACGCCGCACAGCCCGAGCCCCGCGAAAAAGACCACTGCCTTCAAAAAGAAGCGCCCGATCCAGGAAGAGGGGCCGGACCGGGATTTATTGGGGGAGGTAGAAGAACTCATTACGGGCGATTTTAAGTCCAACGGGGGCGAGACCCGTGTTTACGCTTCGGCTTAATGTAACCGAATGCTGCGGCATGGCCGTCCGCCTCGGGTTTGCAAGTGGGATAATACACAAATGAATAACTCTTTATACGGGGGCGCCATGCCGGCGCAATCCACGGAAGCGGCTGCGGCGCCGGCGCCGCGGAAGGCTGCGAATACGCTATGCGGCGACCGTCCGATCTTTCTCGTCGGCATGATGGGGGCCGGCAAGACGACCATAGGCCGGCAGCTCGCCAAGCAATTGGGTCGAGAATTCCTCGACCTCGACCACGAGCTCGAGGCGCGCTGCGGCGTGCGGGTGTCGCTGATTTTCGACATCGAGGGCGAAGAAGGGTTCCGTCGCCGCGAATCGGCCCTGTTGCAAGAATGCGCGCAGCGCAACGACATTATCATCGCCACCGGGGGCGGCGCCGTGCTGGCCGAGGCCAATCGCCGTTGCCTGCGCGACCACGGCCTGGTCATATATTTGCGCGCCAAGGGTGACGAATTGTACCGCCGCGTGGCGCGCGACCGCGGCCGCCCCTTGCTGCAGACCGTCGATCCGCGCGGGCGCATCGCCGAACTCCTGGCCCAGCGCGAGCCCTTGTATGAAGAGGTGGCCAACCTGGTGTTCGAAACGGGGCTCATGCCCGTTCCCCAGGTGGTACAGTCGCTGATTCCGATGCTGCAGAAACACGAGACCGCATGATTACCACCGTAGATGTCGACACCCCGGGGGGCAGCTATCCGATCCACATAGGGTCCGGCCGCCTGGACCATCTGGCGCACAGTATTCCGCAGGACGCCACGGCGATCGCCGTCGTCACCAATTCCACGGTGGCCGCGCTCTACGCGCAGCGCGTGCAGGCCGCACTCGAGCAGACCGGCAAGCGCCTGGTACGCATCGAGCTGCCCGACGGCGAGTCCTACAAGGACTGGCAGACGCTGAACCTGATCTACGACGCGCTGCTGCGCAACCGGCTCGACCGGCGCGCCGTGCTGGTGGCGCTGGGCGGCGGCGTGGTCGGCGACATCTGCGGCTTTGCCGCGGCCACGTACATGCGCGGCATACGTTTCGTGCAGGTGCCTACTACCTTGCTCGCGCAGGTCGATTCCTCGGTGGGGGGCAAGACCGCCGTCAACCACCCCCTGGGCAAGAACATGATCGGCGCGTTCTACCAGCCGATCGCCGTCGAGATCGACATCGACGTGCTGGCCACGCTGCCGCAGCGCGAGATCTCCGCGGGCCTGGCCGAAGTCATCAAGTACGGCCTGATCATCGACGCCGATTTCTTCGCCTGGTGCGAACGCAATGTGGACGCCTTGCAACGGCTGGAACCGGCGGCACTCGCCTACGCCATCCAGCGCTCGTGCGAACTCAAGGCCTGGGTGGTGTCGCAGGACGAGCGCGAATCGGGGCTGCGCGCCATTCTCAATTTCGGCCATACCTTCGGCCACGCCATCGAGTCCGGCCTGGGCTACGGCCGGTGGCTGCACGGCGAGGCGGTGGGCTGCGGCATGGTGCAGGCCGCCGAACTCTCGCAGGCCTGCCTCGGCCTGGACAGCGCCAGTGTCGAGCGCGTGCGCGCCCTGGTGCAGGCCATAGGCTGCCCGGTACAAGCGCCCGATCTGGGCACCCAGCGCTGGATCGATCTCATGCAGGTGGACAAAAAGACCGAAGGCGGCACGCTGCGTTTCGTGCTGCTGCCTGAGATCGGCAGGGCGGTGTTCCAGCCGGCGCCCGAGGCTGCCTTGCAGGCGGTCCTGGAACGCGCCGCCGCGCATCCCGCCTGACTGACGGGCCGGCGAAAATGGCGCTCGCCGTCTATGCCTGCGACCCGGCGCATACGCGCGGGCGCCTGCACGCCGAGGCGCCGCCGGCCGGCCGCAGCCAGTTCCAGCGCGACCGCGACCGTATCGTCCATTGCAATGCCTTCCGTTTGCTGGAATACAAGACGCAGGTCTTCATCAATCACGAGGGCGACCTGTTCCGCACGCGGCTCACGCACAGCATCGAGGTGGCACAGATCGCCCGCAGCCTGGCGCGCAACCTGGATCTGAACGAAGATCTCACCGAGGCCATTGCCCTGGCGCACGACCTGGGGCATACGCCCTTCGGCCATGCCGGGCAGGACGAGCTGAACAAATGCCTGCGCGAGCTGGCCCCCGAAGTCGGCGGCTTCGAGCACAATCTGCAGAGCCTGAGGGTGGTCGATGAGCTCGAAGAGCGCTACGCCGAGTTCAATGGCCTGAATCTGTGCTTCGAGACGCGCGAGGGCATACTCAAGCACTGCTCGGCGCGCCATGCGCGCCTGCTGGGCGACGTGGGCGCGCGTTTCCTGGACGGCACCCAGCCTTCGCTGGAGGCGCAGATCGCCAACCTGGCCGACGAGATCGCCTATAACAACCACGACATCGACGATGGGCTGCGCTCGGGGCTGATCGGCATCCAGCAACTGCAGATGCTGGAAATCTTCGCCACGCACCATGCGGCGGTGCTGCGTGCGTATCCGCGCGTCGACAGCCGCCGCGCGGTGTCCGAGACCATACGGGCCATGATCAATACGCTGGTGCTGGACCTGACCGAAACCACGCTGGCCAATATCGGGCGGCATGGGCCGGACAGCGTCGACGCCGTCCGGCGCTGCCCGCCCCTGGCCTCGTTCTCGGCGTCCATGCGCCGCCAGGCCGATGCGCTCAAGAGTTTCCTGATGGACAACCTGTATCGCCATTACCGCGTCATGCGCATGACGAACAAGGCGCGGCGCATCGTGCGCGAACTGTTCGTGGCCTTCCTGAACGAGCCGCGGCTACTGCCGCCCGATCATCGGCGCGATGGCGAGGTGGCGCAGGCACGCGCCATCGCCGACTACATTGCGGGCATGACGGATCGCTACGCCATCAGGGAACACGAGCAGTTGTTCCGTATGTAGACGCGCGCGCCGGCGCGCCGGCCCCCGTGGGCGCAGCCGTCCGGCCTATCAGCAAGGCGCTGATGGCCGAGACCACGCCCGCGAAGATCACGTACGCCACGATGTACCAGGGTTGCCCGTTGTTCGCCTTGAGCAGGGCCGTGGCGATCATGGGCGTGATCCCCGAGGCGAAGATGCCCGAGAACTGGTAGACGAACGAGATCCCCGTGTAGCGCACCTTGGTGTCGAACAGCTCGCAGAACAGCGCCGCCTCGGGGCCGTAGATCGAGGCGTAGAGTATGCCGAAGGGGATCACGATGGACAGCCATACCGCCATGATGTGGCCGGAATAATTGTGCATGATCCAGAACGCCGGCAGTGCCGAGAATCCGGTGATGAGCGAGCCCCAGAAGTAGGTGCGTACGCGGCCCACCTTGTCCGAGATGTGGCCGAACAGCGGGATGAAGAAGCACATCACCACTGCCGCCGCCATCACGCCGACCAGGGCCTCGGTACGGTTGATCTTCACCGTGTTGGCCAGGTAGGCGATTGCGAATACGGCGAAGACATTGAAGAAGACGCCGTCGATGTAGCGCGCGCCCATGCCCTTGAGGATATTGCCGGGGTAGCGCCTGAGCATGTCCATGAAGGGAACCCGGACCTCGGCATTGGCCGCCTTGATCTTGGCGAACTCGGGCGTTTCCTGCACCACCAGGCGTATGTAGATGCCGATTATCACCAGCAAGGCAGAGAGCCCGAACGCGATGCGCCAGCCCCAGGCGAGGAACGCCTCGTTGCTGAGCAGGCCGGAAAGCAGCGCCACCACGCCCGAGGCCAGGCACAGGCCGATCGACAGGCCGATCTGCGGTATCGAGGCATACAGGCCGTGGCGCCCCGGCTTGGCGTACTCATAGGTCATGAGCACCGAGCCGCCCCATTCCCCGCCCAGCCCCAGGCCCTGCACGATGCGGCACAGCAGCAGCAGGATGGGCGCCCAGATGCCGATCGAATCGTACGAGGGAATCAGGGCGATCAGGAATGTGGCCACGCCCATCAGTATCAGCGTGAAGATCAGCATGCTCTTGCGGCCTATGCGGTCTCCGAAGTGACCGAAGATGACGCCGCCCACCGGCCGCGCCACGAAGCCCACGGCGAAAGTGGCGTATGCCAGCAGCGTGCTGACCAGCGGATCGTGGCCGGGAAAGTACAGCTTGTTGAAGACGACGCCGGCGATGATGCCGTACAGGAAGAAGTCGTACCATTCGATCGTCGTTCCGACCAGCGACGAGGCGACGACCTTGCCGATGAGATGCCTGTGAGGGTCATCGCGTTGATTCGTAGTGTCCATGTATTTGTCCCCTATGCCTTTGGCAATGACTGCGATGTCGGGCTGGGCCCGGTTCGGCCAACCCCGCCGCGGCGCGGACGGGGCTGGAGTGAGTGCAGCGGCGGCGCGCCCTCGCGGGGCAGGGCCTTTCTTGTTTGTGCATGCCCGGCCGCAGACGCTGCGGCCGGGCCGGTATTCATGTATTCCGCCCGGTGGCGTCCTGCAGGATGAAATCCGCAGCGCGTTCCGCGACCATGACCACGGGCACATTGGTGTTGCCGGAAACCAGCGTAGGCATGATTGATGCGTCGACCACGCGCAGGCCGTCGATGCCGTGCACTTTCAGGCGGGCGTCGACGACCGCGCCGGGATCGGATGCCGGGCCCATCCTGGCGGTGCCCGATGGGTGGAAGATGGTCGCCCCGTATTCGCGGCAGAAATGCAGGATTTCGTCGTCGCTGCGCACGTCCGGGCCGGGCCGGTATTCGCGTTCCATCAGTTGGCTCAGCGGCGCGGCGGCGGCCAGCCTGCGCGCGTACTTCACGGCAGCTACCGCGGTGCGCCGATCCAGCTCGGCCGAGAGGTAATTGGGCTGCATGGACGGGGCCTCGAACGGGTCCGCCGAACGGATCCTGATCTCGCCGCGCGATTCGGGCCGCAATTGGCAGACGGAATACGTGCAGCCGGAAAACGGGTGGACGTCGCCGCCGGCCATGTCGGCCGATAGCGTGCCGAAATGGAATTGAATATCGGGCGTGGCGCTTTCCGGCATGGCGCGGCAGAACACCGCCCCCTGGTTGATGCCTATGGCCAGGGGGCCGCCTCGGAACAGCAGCCATTGCAAGCCGATGCGCGCCTGGCCCCAGAGGCTGCGCAACTGGTCATTGGTAGTGATGGGCTTGTTGACCTCGTAGATCAGGCGTATTTGCAGATGGTCCTGCAGGTTCTTGCCCACGCCGGACATGTCCTTGACCACGGGGATGCCGTGTTCGGCCAGCAGTTCGGCGGGCCCCAGGCCCGAGAGCTGCAGCAACTGCGGCGACTGGATCGCCCCGGCCGACAGGATCACTTCCCGATTGGCCGCCAGGGTGCGCTGCGTGCCGCCCTTGCGGTAGCGCACGCCGGTGGCGCGCTTGCCCTGCATGGTCACCGCCATGACCTGGGCGTCGGTCTCGATGCGCAGCTTGGGGCGCCCGCGGGCAGGGTCCAGGTACGCCACGGCGGTCGAGCAGCGTTTGCCGTTGCGAGTGGTGAGCTGGTAGTAGCCCACGCCTTCCAGGTCGCCGGTGTTGAAGTCCTGCAGCCTGCGCAGGCCCAGCGTATCGCCGGCGCGGATCAGCGCCTCGACCAGCGGGTGCGGGGTCTTGATGGACGAGGCGTTCAAGGGCCCTTGCGTGCCGCGGGTGGGGCCGGGGCCCAGGTCATTGTTTTCCAGCTTGCGAAAGTACGGCAGGCAGTCGTCCCAGCCCCAGCCGGGGTTGCCCTGCCCGGCCCAGCGATCGTAGTCCTGCTTCTGGCCGCGGATATAGATCAGGCCGTTGATCGAGCTGGAGCCGCCCAGCGTGCGGCCGCGCGGCCAATAGATCTTGCGCCCCAGCATATTGGGGTCCGGATCCGTATAGAAGCCCCAGTTCAGCGTCTTGTGGAACATCGTCTTGCCGTAGCCGATGGGGATGTGGATCCAGATATTGCGGTCCGGCGGCCCGGCCTCCAGGAGGCACACGGAATATTTGCCGTTCTCGCTGAGGCGATTTGCCAGGACGCAGCCGGCCGATCCGCCGCCGACGATGATGTAGTCCACCTTGTCCGCCATGATGTCTCCTGCCTACGCGCCCGGGCGCGGCCGGGAACCTGGCAGCCGCGCGCGATATCTCTCTATGTGTATTTATTGGAACTATTCATCTCATGTTTATTGATTTTTGAGTGGGCCACAAGCTAGAATCTGCGGGAATTTCACTGGCGGAACAGAAAGTTTCGCCAGTGTTTCATTAGTGGAGGATTGCGGCCGCCCACATGCCCGCCGGGCATGCGGCCCACTCCTTTTCCAGGGCTTTTTTGCGGTCTTGCGGCATCTCTTCCGGAGCGCGGACAGGTCTTGGTGCGAGCGAACAGGCACAGTCACGCCATGTCCAACCCGGTCAGCCGCTATCTGCGGGTTCCCTATCTGCTGGAGCAACTGGCGTGCGCGCAGCATCCCCAGACCCTGGCGCAGCTTGCGCAGCGGCTGGACCTGCCCAAGACCACCCTGATGCGCACGCTGCAGTCGCTGGTGGAGTCGGGCCTGGTGGTCCAAGCGCCCAATGAACGGGGCTACGTGCTGGGGCCGCGCGCCACCCAGCTCGCCCTGGCCACCTTGCGCACGCCGCATTTCTCGCGCTCTTCGCGTGCCATACTCATGCAACTGGTGCGGGAGCTGGGCGAGACCTGCAACCTGACCGCCCTGGAGGGCGACGAGATCCGCTACCTGGAACGCGTCGAGACTTCGCAGTTGCTGCGCCTGAAAATGGACGTGGGTATCCATGTGCCGTTGCATTGCACGGCCAGCGGCAAGCTGATGCTGGCCAGCATGGAGCCGGCGCACCGCGCCCAGGTGCTGGACCGCATCCGGCTCGAGCGCCACACGCCGCGCACGCTGACCGGTCGCGCCCAGCTCGAGGCCGAACTCGACGGCATCCGCCGGCGCGGCCTGGGCATGGATCGCGAGGAATTCGTGCTGGGCATGGTGGCCGTGGCCGTGCCGGTGCTGGACGCCCGGGGCAGGGTCATCGCCGCGGTGGCCTGCCACGGCCCCACGGCACGTACGTCCATGGATTTCCTGCTGGAATCGGTGCCGGTACTGAAGCAGGCGGCCATCGACATGGGCCGCGCCCTGGGGGATGAGACGGTGCTGTGGTAGGCCGCAAGTGGTGCCGGCCGGGCGGCCGGTGTCAGGCCACGGGCGCCGCGTCCAGGATGGCCTTCAGGTAGTGCCCCGTGTGGCTGGCGGGATTGGCGGCGATGTCTTCGGGCGTGCCCTGCGCCACGATGCGTCCGCCGCCGTCGCCGCCTTCCGGCCCCATGTCCACCACCCAGTCGGCCGTCTTGATGACGTCCAGGTTGTGCTCGATGATGACCACGGTGTTGCCGGCGTCCACCAGCCGGCGCAGCACGTCCAGCAGCATGGCGATATCGTGGAAGTGCAGCCCGGTAGTGGGCTCGTCCAGGATATACAGGGTGCGTCCGGTGCTGCGCTTGGACAGTTCCTGCGACAGTTTGACGCGCTGCGCCTCGCCACCGGACAGCGTGGTGGCGCTCTGGCCCAGGCGCACATAGGACAGGCCCACGTCCATCAGGGTATTGAGCTTGCGCGCCACGGTGGGCACGGCCTCGAAGTACTGCAGCGCCTGTTCCACGGTCATGTCCAGCACTTCGCTGATGGTGCGCCCGCGGTAGCGGATTTCCAGGGTCTCGCGGTTGTAGCGCCGGCCGCCGCAGACATCGCAGGGCACGTACATGTCGGGCAGGAAGTGCATCTCGACCTTGACTACGCCGTCGCCCTGGCAGGCCTCGCAGCGCCCGCCCTTGACGTTGAACGAGAAGCGTCCGGGGTCGTAGCCGCGGGTGCGCGACTCGGGCACGCCGGCGAACAGCTCGCGGATCGGCGTGAACATGCCGGTATAGGTGGCCGGGTTACTGCGCGGCGTGCGCCCTATGGGGCTCTGGTCGACGTTGATGATCTTGTCGTAGTGCGACAGGCCTTCCAGCGATTCGTAGGGTGCCGGTTCGGCCTGGGCCCGGTGCAACTGGCGGGCGACTGCGGCGACCAGCGTGTCGTTGATCAGCGTCGACTTGCCCGAACCCGAGACGCCGGTGATGCACACCAGGCGCCCGGCAGGCAGCGCCAGGTCGACCGACTTGAGGTTGTTGCCGGTGCAGCCCTTCAGCCGCAGCCACGGCAGCTCGTCATTCACAGGGCGGCGCGCCGGTACGCCGATGCGCCGCGCGCCGCTCAGATACTGGCCGGTGAGCGATTCGGGATTCTCGATCAGCGCCTGCGGCGTGCCGCTGGCGACCACGCAGCCGCCATGCTCGCCGGCGCCGGGACCCATGTCGAGCACGAAATCGGCCGAACGGATCATGTCCTCGTCGTGCTCGACCACGATGACGCTATTGCCCAGGTCGCGCAGGTGGCGCAGGGTGTCGATCAGGCGGTCGTTGTCGCGCTGGTGCAGCCCGATGGACGGTTCGTCCAGCACGTACATCACGCCGGTCAGCCCCGAGCCGATCTGGCTGGCCAGCCGGATGCGCTGGGCCTCGCCGCCGGAAATCGTGTCGGCGCTGCGGTCCAGCGACAAGTAGCTCAGGCCCACGTTGTTCAGGAATTCCAGGCGCGCCTTGATCTCGCGCACGATGCGCTCGGCGATTTCTTTCTTGGCGCCGCTCAGTTCCAGGGCCTCGAACCAGTCCAGGCAGGCCGACAGCGGCATGGCCTCGACCTCGAAGATGGCGCGGCCGCGCCGTTCGCCGGCGCCGGGCTCGTCGCCGATCAGCACATTGCGCGCCTCGGGGCGCAGGCGCGAGCCGCCGCAGGCCGGGCACGTCTTGACGTGGCGCAGCTTGCCGAGCTCTTCGCGCACCGCATTGGAGTCGGTTTCGCGCCAGCGCCGTTCCAGGTTGGGGATGATCCCCTCGAAGACGTGCTTCTTGATCGTGGAGCGGCCCTTCTCGTTCAGGTACAGGAAGGGGATTTCTTCCTTGCCGGAGCCGTACAGCACATGCTGCTGCACTTCTGGCGCCAGGTCTTCGAAGGGGGTGTCGATATCGAAGCCGTAATGCGCCGCCAGGCTGGTGAGCAGCGTGTGGGTGAAGGCGTTGCGGCGGTCCCAGCCGTGGATCGCGCCGCTCGCCAGGCTCAGTTCGGGAAAAGCCACCACCCGCTTGGGGTCGAAGAATTCCACGTGCCCCAGGCCGTCGCAGGTGGGGCACGCCCCTACCGGATTATTGAAGCTGAACAGGCGCGGTTCCAGCTCGGTGAGGCTGCGGTGGCACAGCGGACAGGCGTAGCGGCTGGAGAAGGCCTGCTCTTCGCCGGTATCCATGTTCAGCGCCACCGCGCGGCCTTCGGCCAGGCCCAGGGCGGTTTCGAAGCTTTCGGCCAGGCGCTGCTGGCTTTCGGGGCGCACGCGCAGGCGGTCTATGACCACATCGATGTCGTGCTTTTCGGTTTTCTTCAAGGGCCCGAGCTGGTCCAGGGCCATCATTTCGCCGTCGACCCGCACGCGCACATAGCCCTGCGACTGCAGTTCCGCGCACTGTTCCTCGAAGCTGCCCTTGCGCGAACGCGCCAGCGGCGCCAGGATGGCCAGGCGTGTATCGGGAGCCCAGGCCAGCACCTTGTCCACCATCTGGCTGACGTTCTGGGCCTGCAGCGGCAGGCCGTGTTCGGGACAATAGGGCGTGCCCACACGCGCATACAGCAGGCGCAGGTAGTCGTGGATTTCGGTAATCGTGCCCACCGTCGAGCGCGGGTTGTGCCCCGCCGACTTCTGCTCGATGGAGATCGCCGGCGACAGCCCCTCTATCAGGTCCACGTCGGGCTTGTCCATCAATTGCAGGAACTGGCGCGCGTAGGCCGACAGGCTCTCGACATAGCGCCGCTGCCCCTCTGCGTACAGCGTGTCGAAGGCAAGCGAAGACTTGCCGGAGCCCGACAAGCCCGTCACCACCACCAGCTTGCGCCGCGGCAGGTCGACGGAGATATTTTTCAGGTTGTGCGTGCGGGCACCACGGATGCGAATCGCGTCCATCAATCTTTCAGGTAATCCAAAGGCTAACTTGTTACTATAGCGCGCAGGCCCGATCTTTGCTCCCGGCCCTGTCGACCCCCAGGCCAGCCCCTGGCAGGGGAACCCGATCACGGGCGGCAGGTCTGATCCCGAAGGCGCCTGTATCGGTATGCAATGACAAGACACAGGCGTTGCTTCGCCTTGCCGTACTGCTTGTGCCGTATGCGGCCTACGGCCGCGCGCAGGGCCTCCTTGTATTGCAATCCCGTACGTAACGGACCGCAGGCCCGCGCCGTACCTCTCGTTTTCAGAAAGAGTCCCCCTTTATGACTCACCATACCGCCCATCCCGGACGATCCGAACGCGCCCGCCTCAAGCTCACGCCCACCGAGCGGCGCGCCAGCGTCATGCTGGCCCTGCTGTTCGCCTGCCGCATGCTAGGCCTGTTCCTGCTGACCCCGGTATTCGCCGTGGCGGCCCATACCATTCCCGGCGGCAACGATGCCGCCCGGGTCGGCCTGGCGCTGGGCGCCTATGGCCTGACCCAGGCTTTCCTGCAGGTGCCCCTGGGCATGGCCTCCGACCGCTACGGCCGCCGCCCCGTGATCGCCGCGGGCATGCTGCTGTTCATCGTCGGCGGGGTGATGTGCGCCCTGGCCCCGAATATCGACTGGATCATCGCCGGCCGCGTGGTCCAAGGCCTGGGGGCGATCTCGGCCGCCATCACCGCCTGGGTGGCCGACGCCACCCGCCCCGAAGTGCGTACGCGCGCCATGGCCATGGTGGGCGGCTCCATCGGCATATCCTTTGCCGCCTCCCTGGTGCTTTCGCCCTTGCTGGTGGGCGAATTCGGCTTGTCCGGGTTGTTCTGGGCCATCAGCCTGCTGGGCTTCGTCTGCCTGATGATCGCCTGCTTCGTCGTGCCGGCCGTGCCCCAGATCAAGTCGCCCATCGTGCAGGCGCGCCCGCGCGACGTGCTGCGCCACGCCGACCTGCTGCGCCTGAATTTCGGCGTGTTCTGCCTGCACTTCGTGCTGATGTCCATCTTCGTGGTGGCGCCCGGGCTGCTGGCCCGCCTGGGCGGCTACGACTCGGCGCATTTGTGGGAAGTCTATCTGCCGGTCATCCTGATGTCGTTCGTGCTGATGGTGCCGGCGGTGTTCTACGCCGAGACCCGGCATGCGCACAAGCTGGCGCTGGAAGTCTCCGTGGCCGGCCTGGCGGTGGTGCTGGCCCTGATGCCGCTGGCCAGCCACATGTTCCTGACCCTGGTGGTGATGTTCATCGGCTTTTTCATCGCCTTCAACATCCTGGAGGCGCTGCAGCCTTCCCTGGTTTCGCGCGTGGCGCCGCCCGAATTCAAGGGCTTGGCCCTGGGCTTCTACAACACCGCCCAGGCGCTGGGCGTGTTTGCCGGCGCGGCCATCGGCGGGCTCATGGCGTCCTTCGGCGACGCTTCGAAGGTGTTCCTGGTCGGCGCGGCCCTGAGCTTCGTCTGGTTCCTCGTCGCCCGGGGCTTCAAGTCGCATTCCTCGCATGGCTGAAGCGGGAGCGGCGGAAGCGGGACGGCTGAAAGTGTGCGGTTGAAACGGGACGACTGAAACGGCGGGCGGCGGAATATCCTGGGGTTCGCTACTCGCTAGGATTTGGGCGGCGGCCCGGCCCGCGCCGCCCATCGCGTCTGCCTCGCGGCGCAGCCGCGGCGAATGTCCCGAACCGTGGCTGCCCGCCGCTCGTGCGCCGGTCGCGCAGGCCGCCAGGCTCGGATCGTCCATCCGGACTACCACTTGTAGCGTTAGCCGCCCTATCGGATCGCCCCGATTTCGTCGATAATAGACCCTATACGAAACTATTTACGGTAGAGATACGCCATGGCATCGGTCAACAAAGTCATCATCGTCGGCAACCTGGGGCGCGACCCCGAAGTCCGCTACAGCCCCGACGGCGCGGCAATCTGCAACGTGTCCATTGCCACCACATCGCAATGGAAAGACAAGGCCACCGGCGAGCGTCGGGAAGAAACCGAATGGCACCGGGTCGTGTTCTATAACCGCCTGGCGGAAATCGCCGGCGAATACCTCAAGAAGGGCCGCTCGGTCTACGTAGAAGGCCGCCTCAAGACCCGCAAGTGGCAAGACAAGGAAACCGGCGCCGACCGCTACAGCACCGACATCGTCGCCGACCAGATGCAAATGCTCGGCAGCCGCGAAGGCGAAGGCATGGGTTCGTCGGGCGGCGGCGGCTTCAGCAATTCCGCTCCTCCGCCCCAGCAGCAACGCGCCCCGCGTCCAGCCCAGTCCCAAGGCCAGCGTCCGGCCGCGCCGCAGTCTGCCCCGGCCAACCTGGCCGACATGGATGACGATATTCCGTTCTAGAATCTGGACGCACGCTTGGATGTAGGGCGGCTATTGGATATAGCGGAGCCAGTTCGAGAAGCCGCCTGTGACCGCAACTTGTGCGTCGCCCGTGCCCGGCGCTTGCGTGCCCAGATCACCAGACCGGTCATGCTCAGCGTCGCAACAAAAATCCCCATGAGCGACATCAGCACACGCCCCGGCGTGCCCAGCAGCCGGCCGGAGTGTAGCGGCAACTGCGCCTGCATGAAGATGTCGCCCCCGGTGCCGTGACCCGGCACCTTTGCGCCGACGATCGCACCCGTATCCCCGTCCAGGTAGAGAACTTCATTCCCCATGCCGTCGTCGTCCCGGTCGTCTTCCGGCGTGAAGAACGCCACGCCATAGATGCCGAAGCGCTGGGCGTAGAAGATGGATCCAGCGGGAGTGGTCCAGCCGCGGTGGCGGCCCTCGGCCTCGGCTGCTGCGATGGCCTGCTCTCGGTCTAGCAGCGGTTCGGCCAGTTCCCGCTCGCGACTGCCTTGGCGCGACTGGAATGGCGAGGGCGTCAGGGGCGAGAAAACCGACACTAGCGGCCGCATCACTTGCGTTCCCAGGTTCAGCGACACCGAGGTCACGGCCAGCATCAGCAGCAGGCTCCACACCCACACGCCGCCGGAGCGGTGGACATCGAAATTGAGCTTGGCGCCGCCATGGCGCAGCCGGAATCTCAGCGACTTGCGCCAGGTGCGCGCACTGGGAAACGAGATATACAGCGCCAGAAAGCAGTCGATAATCCAGACCGCCGACACCATTCCCATTAGCCACACTCCGAAGTCGATTCCCCAGCCCCTGGGAATATGCATGGTGTAGTGCAGTTTGTAGAGGAAGGGCAGCAGGTTCTCGCGCGACAGCGATATCTGGCCCCACTGCCGCCGCCCCTGGACTAGGCCGGTGGCCGGGTCCATAGCCAGTTGGTTGAAGCCCAGAGGGTAAGGTGCGCCGGTGGCGGGGTCGATGCGTGCGGCGACACCCAGCATCGCCGTATGGCCGGGCTCCAGCGTCAGCGGCAGGAAGCTGACCCGCAGGCGCGGATCGTCCGCTTCGGCCCGGCGCGCCAACTCCAGCGGTGGAAGCGGGCTGTCCGTCGCACCGGAGGCGGCCAGGAACAACTGCGGATTGACCCACTCGTCGAGTTCGTGATCCCAGGCGATCACCGCCCCGGTCAGGCCGGCGATGAACAGGAAGCCGGCGATGAACAGGCCGCACCAGCGGTGCAGCGCCACCAGCGCGCCGCGCATGCCGCCGCGCATCAGAACTGGTAGCGCGCCGACAGCATCACGTTGCGCGGTTCGCCATAGACGTTGCTCGGGAAGCTCACGCTGCCGGACAGCGCGTTGTAGTACTTCCTGTCGAAGACGTTATTGATGTTGAGCTGTACGTCCAGTTTCGGTGTCGCCTGCCAGCCCGCCACCAGATCGACCACGGTGTAGGCGCCTTGGGTGATGCGGAAGGGCACGCCGCTCGTGGTGCCCTCGTTGTAGATGGAGTCCTGGTAGTAGACCGAGCCGCCGATGCGCCAGCCCTGCAGGGCACCGGGCAGGCGGTACATGGTCGACAGCTTGAACAGATGCCTTGGTGTGTCGGTGTCGAAGAGCGCGCCCACATTGCTGGCGTTCGAATCCTTGCGGTAGCGCGCGATGGCCACCGTATAGCCGGCACTCAGCTGCCAGTTGGGCGTGATGGCGCCCTGCACCTCAAACTCTATCCCCTGGCTGCGCACTTCGCCGGCGGCCGAATAGCAGGTGACGGTCGGGTAGCCGGCGCACTGGGTCTGGTCGGTGCTGCGGAAGGCACGGTTTTCCTGATCCATGCGGAACACTGTTGCTGAGGCGTTCAGCGCACCATTGAAGTATTCACCCTTGATACCGATTTCGTAGTTGCGGCCCACCACTGGATCCAGCAGCTTGTTGCTGGCATCCAGGTAGTTCTGGGGCTTGAAGATGTCGGTGTAGCTGGCATAGAGCGAGTGTTGGTCGTTCAGGTCGTAGATCAGGCCGGCGTACCGTGTCAGTTGGCTGTTGACGCTATAGCGGTTATGCGCACTGACGGATGGCGTGTTGGAGGTGAAGTTCGGATAGGTGTTGACGGTGTCGTTGTAGTCGAACCAGTCCAGTCGCCCGCCCAGTATCAGCTTCAGCCGGTCGGCCAAATTCAGGCGTGTCGTGGCGTACACGCTTTGCTGGGTGATCCAGGCGTCCATCCAGTCCCGTAGCGGGATGTTGGGATTGGCGACAGCGCTCGGGTCGAAGTTATAGAGGTCGAGGTTGCTGTTGAGAACCACGCCTTGGCGGCTGTGGCCGTCGAAATCGATGTTACGGTAGCTGGTGCCCAGTACCAGCTCATGCTTGCGGCCCAGCAACTCGAAGGGGCCGCTGGCATACAGGTCCACGCTGCTCTGTTTTTCCTGGTGGGCGTTGCGTGCACCCAATTGGCTGTATTTGCCGGTAGTGATGTTGTAGTTGATGTAATGGCCCAGCATGTCCACATCCGCTTGTGCGTAATAGGCCGAAAGGTGCATGCGCCAGCCGTTGTCGAATCGGTGGTCGAGCCCCAGGAAGGCGGAGTTGGTGGTCTTGTTCCAATGCTCCCAGTCATTGGCGTAGGACGTGGACCGAGGCAGTCCCAGATCGCTGCCATCGCGGGCCACAGGAAGGCCGGTGAAGCCGTTGCCGTGCAGCCGATTCTCTTCATGCAGCGCGCTGAACGTGAGCTTGGTGGAGGCATTCAGATCCTTCTCCAGGATCCCGTAGAAAGTCTGGCCCTTGCTGCTTTCGCCGCGCTTGTAGCTTCCGTAGTCCTGAGTGGCGATCACCGCGCGACCGCGCAGACTGCCGTCCTCCGACAATGGACCAGAGGCGTCCAACTCCGCTCTATAGCGGTCCCAACTGCCGGCGCTCACGCCGGCGGACACTTGCGGCACATCGGTAGGCCGCTTGCGCACCAGGTTGATGGCGGCCGACGGGTTGCCTGCGCCCTGCATCAGTCCGGTGGCGCCACGCACGATCTCCACGCGGTCGTAGATAGCCATGTCGGTGGTCAGCAAATCCTGTGACAGATTAGAGCTGTCCAGGCTCACGGGCAGGCCGTCGTACATGATGTTGTCCACATACATGCCGCGTGAATAGAAGGAGGCGCGCTCTGGCCCGAAACGTCGGAAGGTCAAGCCGGGAGCGGCCTGCACCACGTCGTTGACCGTCGCCAAGCCCTGGTCCTGGATGCGTTGCCGGGTGATGACAGTGACCGCCTGCGGCGTGTCGCGCATGGACAAATTGAGCCGAGTGGCCGTGCTCATGCTGCCGGTGGTGTACGAGTGCGTGCCTTCGGTAGTGCTGTCGGGCGTGGTTGTGCCGGTCACAGTGATCGGGGATAGCGTGGTGGCGTCGGACGCCGCGGGTGAGTGCGTGTTGTCGATACGCAGCACGAACGCGCCATTGTCCAGCAGCACGGCCCGAAGGCCGGTACCGGCGAGCAATAGCGCCAACGCGCCGGTGGCTGAATGTCGGCCATTCACACCGGCTGTGTGTTTGCCCTCGGTTTGCTCGGCGGTGAAGGTCAACATGATGCCAGCCGTGCTGGCTAACTGACGCAACGCTGGAGCCAGCGGCCCGGCGGCAATCCTGAAGTCGGCCACAGCGGTCCCGGTAGCAGCGGCGGCGCCTTGAGCACGCACGGGCGCCGGTGCGCCGACCGCGAGGGCGACGATCAGCGCCAGGGAAGCAAGTGCAATAGGGGATGGATGTGGGTGTCCCGAATCTTGGGTACGGCGCGGGTTCGGCATGTTCTTCCTCTTGACTGGACCCCCGAAAATTTAGGTCCCTCATAAGGTAGGTGCCGCGAAAACGCCAATCGGGCAGTCGATGCGAAAAAATTTTTTCCGCAGCCTTAATCGACTGGTACGACCGTCACCCAGTAACGGGTGCGCCACTGCAAGCGTACCGGCAGTACGCTGGGCAGCGTGTCCAGAATTCGGTCGGTGTCGGCCAAGGGGAAGACGCCTGAAAGGCGCAGCCCCGCGATCCGCGGATCGACGCGCAGCAGGCCAGGCCGGTAGCGACCCAATTCGGCCAGGAAGTCGCCCAGCCGCTGTTCGTCAGCCACCAACTGACCCCGCGCCCACGCATCCGCGTTCTCATCGACCAAGTGCGGCGCTTCGACCGCGTCGCGGCTGAACTGGGTCTGCTCGCCGGCGTGCAGCAGACGTGCACTGCCGAATCCAGCCAAGGGACGGATTTCCACTGCGCTCTCTAGAACCGCCACACTGGTCCGTCCGGTGCGCTGTCGTACGGTGAACCGGGTACCCAGCGAGCGGACGCTGCCTTCGGCGGTCTCCACCAGCAGCGGCCGCGGATCGGGCTGCCCCGGCCCATGGCGAGTGGCGATCATGATCTCGCCCGCCACCAGCAGGATGTTGCGCTGGTTCGCATCGAAGCGCAGATTGACTGCGCTGTCCGTGTTGAGAGTCAGCCGGGTGCCGTCATCCAGTGTGAAGTTGCGTTGCTCACCGGTGCTGCTGCGGCAGTCGGCCATGCTGGCCTGCCAAATGTTGGTGCGAGAAGCGAGGAGCCCGGCGCCGGTGGCCAGGCCGCCCCACAGTAGCATTCGGGAGGCCCGTCGGCGGGCGGCGGAGGACGGCCGGTCGCTCGCGCCGTAGGACGATAGGGCCGCGTACGCCGGAGCGCTCTCCAATGATTTCATCCGGCCGGTGACGGACTCGACATGCTGCCAAGCGGCTTCATGGTCGACATGTGCCTGGCGCCATTGGCGCCATTGACGTTGCTGCTCATTGCTAGCCTCTCCGGACATCAGCAGGGTGAGCCAGTCCGCAGCAGCATCCGCGGTGGCCCGGCTGATGACCCGACCGCTGGGCAGGGTCAGCGTATCTTTATGGGGAGCCATGACGTCAGACAGTCAAAGCGAACATGCATACGCGATTGGCCCTGGTCAGATACTGCTTTACCGAACTGGTCGAAGTCCCCAGCCGCTCGGCGATCTCGGCGTAGCTCAGTTCGACAAGGTGAGCCAGCAGAAAAGCTTCTCGCACTTTGGGAGGTAGACCATCGAGCACGCGATCGATCTGCTGCAGGCTTTCGACGGCCATCAGCCGTGTTTCCGGCGAGGGAGCCACTTCCTCCGGCAGGCAGGCGAGGGCTTCGAGGTAAGCGGTTTCGAGCAACTGCCGGCGGCGCCGGTGTGCGAGGAGCCGGCCGGCGACCGTCGCCAGGAACGGGCGCGGCTTCCGGATCTCGGCAGTCGCGGCCTTGCCATCCAGCAGGCTTAGGAAAGTGTCCTGCGCCAGGTCGGCTGCCGCGAACGTGTCGCCTACACGCTTGCGCAGCCAGCCATGAAGCCACGTGCTGTGCTCGACATACAGCACGGCCAAATCGTCGGTAATAGGTGGATCCTGGGCGGGCATGAGGACGGGACAGGGGAGGTCTGAATAATGTAATAATATAATGAGAATTAATCTCATTATTACACGTAATCGAACCAATCAATACGGCAGCCCGCCATCGAATGAATACGGCGGCTCGTTCCAAACCGGCTGCGGCCATCATCAATCGGGCCTTGCCATCACCTTGATCAGGCCGCTGACACCGCAAAAGTAGCGGTCTTCGCCGTTGGATTCCAGGCCCGGAACGGCTGTTTCAGGCGGCATCTCGATGATTTCCAGAACCTCGCCGGTGCGCACCGTGCCATGCCGCCACGCCGCATGCGCTAGACTTTCGCCTTTCTACCCCGTGCGTCCGGGGTGTACTTTCGGGATTTTGACATGGCCTTGCGCGCCACCATATACAAAGCGGAAATCCACGTTGCCGACAACGACCGCGGCTATTACGGCAGCCATGCCGTCACCGTGGCGCGGCATCCGTCCGAGACGGACGAACGCCTGATGGTGCGGCTGCTGGCCTATGCGCTCTGGGTGCAGGCTGACGATCACCTGGTCTTTACCCGGGGCCTGAGCGAAACCGACGAGCCCGATTTATGGAGCCTGGACCTGACCGGCGCCATACAGCAATGGATAGAAATCGGCCTGCCCGATGATCGTCGCCTGTTGAAGGCCTGCGGCCGGGCCGAACAGGTCGTGGTGATGGCCTATGGCCGGGGCGCCGGCATATGGTGGGCCGGCCTGCGCGACAAGGTTGCCCGGGCCGGCAACCTGAAGGTATACGCCCTGGATGCGGAGGCGAGCAAGGCTCTGGCGGCCCTGGCCGACCGCAGCATGGACCTGAGCGTGAACGTCACGGACCGCAATGCCTGGGTGTCCTGCGCGCGCGGCGACGTCAGCCTGGATGTGCAGTGCCTGCGGTGACTTCAATAAGGGGACGTGGGCTACCGGCCCCGGTTTATGCCGCGACGCGCCCCGTGTAGCCCCTACGTACCGGTATCCGGCGCACATCGCGCGCTTCATCCTGGTACTCGCCATGCCGCACGTCCCACAGTTCGACGGAATGCTGGATGTTCAGCCAGAACTCGGGCGAGGTACCCAGCGCGGCGGCCAATTTGATGGCCATAGGCGCAGTCAACACGCCATGATCATTGACGAGTCGGCTCACGGAATTCCGGTGCACGCCCATGGCGTCGGCCAGTTCGCTGATCTCTATGCCTCTGGGCTCCAGGAATTCGTCGACCAATATCCTGCCGATGGTTACGGGCCTGCGCTTTGTGGTTCTCATGATTAGGCTCTCTTACCCTCGGTATGTGTGAGGGTCCAAATATGTATCCAGTGCGGTACTCTCAGCCCATCTGAAGATGAGCCGGTACTTCTTGTTTACCCGAATGGAGCGCCAGCCCGCGTAATTCCCTTGTAGGTGCTCGAGTCGATTTCCGGAAGGTGCTTTCAGATCAGCCTCGGCCGTCGCCGCATCCAGTAGCTGAAGCTTTCTGAATAAAGCATCTTTGATGCTTGCCGGTATTTTTCTGTGGCCTGCGTCACTCTCGTAGAACTCTTCGAGCCACTTATCCCTGAATTCCACCGCCATGTTGTATGCCCCATGGAGTATTTTATGCACAATATGATTGTGCATCAATCGTCCATGGGGCACAGCCTGTCAATTCGGACAGTGACGTCAAGATCCCGTCAGGAGCCGAACAGAAAATCAAACTCGAGCCGCTGGTTCAGGTCTTGCCGAGACTATGTCGAGATGCCGTGTGCGGCCATGCCGCCGGCATGGGCTTTTCAGGTCTGATGTTCCAGGCCTACGGCAGCATGCGCCTCAAGGTATTGTCCCGCATCCAGTAGTGATGGAACAGGGCGGCCAGTGCGTGCAGGCCGATGAGGTAGTAGCCGACATTGCCCAGGGTTTCGTGGATGTTTTGCAGGGTCTTGCCCAGCGGCTTGTCGGGCGAGAGCAGCGGCATAAGGTGCAGGCCCAGGGGCAGGTCCAGCTTGCCCTTGGCGCTGAGCACGAACCAGCCCAGCAGCGGCATGACGATCAGGAACGCATAGAGAAGTATATGCATGGCGGTGGCCAGGCTTTCCTGCCATGCCGGCGGAGGCGGCACGATAGCGGGGGTTTCATTACAGACGCGCCGGATGATCAGGCGGGCGATCACGACCGCCAGGACCGTCACCCCGAGCAGCTGGTGCCATGCCTGCATGGCCGCGCGAGCCTCGCTGCCCTTGGGAAAGTACCCCTTGAGCTCGACCAGCGCATATACCGCGATCAGCAATAGCAACGTCAGCCAATGCATGGCGATGACTGCCCCGTGGTAGCGGGCGCCGGGCGATGGCGCCTGGCCGAAGGACGTGGCGGAAAGGGGTTCGGTGGCGCCGGGCATGTGGGCTCTCCTCGCTGGCTTAGCCATTTGCGCGATAGCGAAATAGTACTGGAATCGAACCGGAGCTGCCTGGGCGCGCCGCGAACGCAGCCCGTCCGCCCGCAACGGCTTAGCGCCGGTCGCCGCGCGGCTGCAGCAGCTTGCGATCCCTTGCCCAGGCCAGGCCGTCCAGCGTGCCGGCGGCGGGCACGTATTCGCACCCTATCCAGCCGGCGAAGTTGCGTGCCTGCAGCAGGTCGAGCAGGTATCCGTAGTTGATTTCGCCCACGGTGGGTTCGTGGCGGCCGGGCACGCCGGCTATCTGTATGTAATCTATGTCGTCGTAGTGGCGCTCGATGAGCGCGGCGAGATTGCCTTGCTCTTGCTGGGTATGGTAGAGGTCCAATTGGAGACGCAGATTGGGCGCGCCGATGTCGTGGATCAGGTCCAGGGCCTGCTCGACGCGGGTGAGCGAATAATGCGGCAGCATTTCCCGGGTCAGGGGTTCGAGCAGTACCAGCATGCCATGTTCGGCAAAGTAATTCGCGGCCCGTTCGATGTTGCGCCGCAGGAGAGAGCGGGCTGATTCGAATGTCTGGCCTGGGCCGAGATTGCCCGTCAGCAAGTGCACGCGGCGGCAGCGCAGCCGGCTCGCATAGGCCAGGCCGGCTTGCAGCGCGAGGCCGAAGTCGGCCTCGCGCCCCGGCAGCGCGGCCAGGCCGCGCTCGCCCGCGGCGTAATCGCCCGGTGGCAGGTTGATGACCGACATTTCCAGGCCGTGGGCATCCAGTTGTTCGGCCATTCGCACGGGGTCCTGGTCATAGGGATACATGGCCTCGACCGCCTCGAAGCCGGCGCGTGCCGCGGCCTCGAACCGTTGCAGGAACGGCAGTTCGGCGAACAACAGCGAAATATTCGCCGAGAGCTTGAGCATGTCGTACCTGCGCGTCTCAGTTTATTTTCACGCCGGCAATTTTGTTGATGCGCTTCCATTTATCGAGCTCCTGCGCGGCGAATTGCTGCGACTGGGCCAGGCTCATCGTCGATATGTCGGCCCCGAGGCGGCGTATCTTGTCCTGGATGTCGGGCTTGGCCAGGTTCTTGCGCAGCGATGCGTTGAGGCGCTCGACGACTTTTTGCGGTGTGCCGGCCGGCGCCAGCACGGCCCACCAGGAAGTCGTGGAAAACGTCGGATACCCTTGCTCGGCGACGGTTGGGACGTCGGGCATTTGCGGCCAGCGCTGTTCCGAGGTGACGGCTATGGCCCTGAGCTTGCCTTGCTGGATGAAGGGCAAGGACGACAAGGGCTGGTCGACCATGAAGTCGACGCGTCCGGCAACCAGGTCGGGGTAGGCGGCGGCGCTGCCCTTATAAGGGATGCTGACCATCTTGGTGCCCGACAGGGCTTCGAGCCACTTGGCGTTGAGCAGGTGCATGGTGGCGCCGGTCGCGTAATTGACGCTGTCGGGCGCGCTGCGGGCCTTGCGTATGACGTCCTGCAGTGAATGGTAATTGGACTTCGAGTTCACCAGGATCACGTTGGGGGAAGAGGCGACCATGCCTATCGTCACGAAGTCCCGATGCGAGTCGTAGGGGATCTTCGAGAAAATTGCCGGATTGATGGCGTAGACGCTGGTGGTGACCAGCATGAGCGTGGAGCCGTCGGGCTTGGCTTGCTTCAAGTCGCGCGCGGCTATGAAGCCTTCGGCGCCCGGCTTGTTTTCCACGATGACGCTGGTGTGGAGATCCTCTCCCATGCCTTTGCCTATAACACGGGCAAGAAGGTCGGTGGAGCCGCCGGCGGAAAACGGCACGATCATGGTGATCGGTCCGCCGGCGCCATTTGCGGCCGCAATCGCCGAAACCGGCGCGATGCAGGCCAGCGCTGCCGAAAGCAGCAAGTGATGGGCAAGTTTTTTCATTTTCATAGTCGTCTCCTGGGTGGTGCCGTGCCTGTCAGGCATGTGCGGCGACATGCCGCTCCAGCAATGCCATGCACTCCTCGGGCACGATATGCTGGATCATGTGGTAAGTGGTGCTCACGTATTGCAAGTCGATATGGGGCACCAGTGTGGCCAGCGCTTGCTGCTGCTCGCTGTTGGCGATGGCTCCCTGCCGTGGATACAGGCTGAGCACCGGCGCCTGTATCTGCGGCAGGTAGGGGCGGGCGTCGGCGTCGATGGCGAACTGGGCCAGCGCCGCCAACACATCGGTTCCCGTCCGTTCGACCGTATCGGTGTACCAGCGCAGGAATTCGGGACTGGTGTCCGGAGGGAACCGGGTGCTGGCATTGGTGCTGTCCAGCCAGTGCCGCGGGCCCAGCTTGCGCACTGCGGCCGGCCAGGACGATTCGCCCAGTGCATAGGCCTGCTTGGCGTTATCGGAGATGAACACGGGGCCCGAGACATTTGTCAGAGTTCGGATGCGCTGCGGATAGCGGCCGGCCACCGCCAGGCCGACCAGCCCGCCTATGGATTCCCCGCAATAGTGGATCGTCGCCGCGCCCAGATGATCGGCGATGGCGATCACATCGTCGCTCAGGGTTTCCAGCGTGAAGCCCGTATCCAGATCGAAATCCCGGCCCGATCCGCCATGGCCGCGCAAGTCGGGGCAGACCACCTTGAACCGGCGCGACAAGGCGGGTACCCATTGATACCAGAACTGCCCACGGCGGCCGTAGCCATGCTGCAGGAACAGATAGGGCGCGTCCGCCCAGGGGTCGGTAAAGTCGGTGACCGAGTAATGCAGGTCGGGCATGCTTGAGCGTTCGAGCGTGGGCACGGTTTTTCCTCGCGTACGGGTGGCGGTTCGATGCGACGGTATCGTAGGCTTTGAAGTACTATCTGTCCAATATATGAAAAGTACTCTGTGATATTTGACAAATATGGAATTGCGCCATTTGCGATACTTCATGGCGGTGGCCAAAGAGCTGCATTTCACGCGCGCGGCAGAACTGCTGGGCATCGGCCAGCCGCCGCTGAGCCAGCAGATCCAGCAACTGGAACGAGAAGTGGGCGCGCCGCTGTTCATGCGCGACCGGCGCGGGGTGTCGCTTACCGAAGCGGGCAAAGCCTTCATGGCGGAAGCGCAATTGGCGCTGGATGGCGCCGAACGCGCCACGGAGGCGGCGCGCCGCGTGGCCCGGGGCGAGGTCGGTACGCTGACGCTGGGCTTTACTGTGTCGGCCAATCTGCATCCCTTCGTGCCGAGCCTGATCCGCCTGTATCGAAGCCGTTATCCCGGCGTCGCGGTACGCCTGGTGGAGCAGACCACGCTGCAGTTGATCGAGCGCGTGCACAATGGCACCGTGGATCTGGCTTTTGTGCGCGCCCCGACCCAGCCTACGCCGGGCGTGCATGTCGAGGCGATTCTCTCCGAACCCATGGTCGCGGTCGTGCCGTCCACGCACGCCTTGGCGGGGCGTCCGTCCATCCGCCTGCGCGAACTGGCGCGGGAGCCCTTCATCTTTTATCCGCGCCAGGTCGGCGTCGGTCTCTACAACGTCCTGGTCGGTGCATGCCGGCGAGCCGGGTTTACGCTGAGCGTGGATGTCGAGGCTCCGCAGCTTACCTCTGTGGTGACTTTTGTCGCGGCCGGCATGGGCGTGTCGGTGGTGCCGGCAACCATGAGCCAGCTGCAGGTCGAGGGGGTGCGCTACCTGCCCCTGCAAGGCCGGCCGCTCGCGGCGGGCCTTGCCATGGCCTATCGCGAGGGCCCGGCCTCGGAGGCGCTGGCTTTCGCGGTCGATCTGACGCGGGAGACGGCGGTGGTCGATTATCCGCCCGGCCGTTCGGAGTAGGGCCCGCATGCCGTTGCGACCTGTGATGGCCCGCTCGGGTGCGGACGTGGGCCGTCGCGCCGCCAGGGGAAAATGCTTCGGACGGAAATGCCTTGGGCGGAAATACCCCGGGCGAAGATATTTCAGGCGGAAGAGCCTGGCGCGGCTTCGGGCGCGGCGTTGATGAAGTTGCTCATGATTTCGCTGGACAGGTCCAGCACGATGCGCGTGGCGGGCGAGACCGGCCGTATGGCCGCGGTGGCGCTGACCAGGGTGCGGCTCAGGGGCCGGCCGGCGATGCGCGCGATCGACACTTTGCCCGCCTCCAGCTCGCGATGGAAACCCAGGCGGGCCAGCAGGCTGTAGCCCATGCCTTGCTCGACCAGGCCTATCATTTCGGGCACGGCGTCGACTTCGATCTGGATGTTCAGGGGCACGCCGGCGCGGGCCGCGGCGCCGCGCACCAGCATGTTCAGCCCGTGCATGCGACCCGGCAGGATCAAGGGGTACTGGCACAGCTCGCCGAATGAAAGCTCGGCGCCTTCGGCAAACGCATGGGGGTGCCCTACCAGGAACAGTTCTTCGGTGCCGATGACGCTGCGCTTGAGGCCGGCCGCCGATTGCACGTCGAACAGCATGGCGATGTCCAGCCTGCCCGCGTGCAGCCATTCCAGCAGGAAGCCGGTCATGGCTTCTATGACCCGCGGCACGATGTGCGGGTAGCGTTCCTGCACCGCGGTCAGCAGCGGGACGATCAGTACCGGGCTTACGGTGGCCGGTATGCCGAGAGTGACTTCGCCACGGGGTTCCTTGCCCAGCGACATGACTTCCTGCTTGGCTTGCTGGAACTGATAGAGGATGCTGCGGGCATGTTCCAGCAGCAGTTCGCCGTGCGGCGTGGGTGTCACGCCGCGCGGGCCGCGCACCAGCAGCGGCACGCCCAGTTCTTCTTCGAGGTGGCGCATATGGGTGCTGAGCGCCGGCTGCGACACGTGCAGGGCCTGGGCCGCGTGGGTCATGCTCGCCAGTTCGGCCACGGTCACGAAATATCTGAGTTGCCTGTTGTCCATGGGGGCGCCGGGATGACGGGAGGTGGAAAGAAGCGCATGCGCGGAGCTGCGGGCAGCGAGAACTACGAATAGCTAGCTATTAGTATAAGTTATGTCTCGCATAATTATTATGTAATTTATTTTTCCCCTGACCCTACCTATCATGCCCTGCATTGAGCACGATCACTGATGGGGACATAGTGGAACAGGAACTTTCCGTCGATTTGTACTGGTCTTTCCGCAGCCCGTACAGCTATCTGGCGCTGCATCACGTACGGGCGCTGTCGCAGACCTATGCGCTGCGCTGGAACGTCAAGGTGGTTTATCCGCTGGCGATCCGCACGCCGGATTTCTTCGAGCGCATGGATCGGATGTGGCGTCCCTACCTGCTGACCGATACGCAGCGCATCGCCGAATTCCTGGACATGCCGTTCCGGCGGCCGGTTCCCGACCCTATCGTGCAGGACCCCCGCACGCTGCTGATTTCCCCCGACCAGCCGCGCATCCACCGCTTGACGCGGCTGGGCGCGGAGGCCACTCTGCGCGGCCGCGCGCTCGAACTGATCGACTCGGTGGGCACCATGCTGTGGGACGGCTCTGTGGACGGCTGGGACCAAGGCGACCATCTGGCGCGCGCTGTCGCCGCGGCAGGCCTCGATCTGCAAGACATGGAAGCGGCAATTGCCAGCGACCCCCAGGCGCGCGACCGCTTGATCGAAACCAACGAGGCGGACTTGCGGGCGGCAGGCCACTGGGGCGTGCCCACCTTCGTGTTCCAGGGTGAACCCTTCTTCGGGCAGGACCGCATCGGCATCTTGCTATGGCGTTTGCGGCAGCATGGGCTGCGGCCCCGGAGCAACTGAATTGGCCAATATCCCCGAAATCGCCGAGGCACAGGCCGAGGGCCGGGTCGCGACAATCTATGCGGACATCCGGGAAACCCTGGGCGTGCCCTTCGTCAATCTCATATATCGCCACTTGGCGACAGCGCCGGCCGTGCTGGATTGCGTGTGGGATGCGTTGCGGCCGCATTACGTGTCGGGCGCCCTGGCCGGGCAGGCCGCGCAGTTGCGCCGCGAGGTCGAGGCCATGGTCCAGGACTGGCCGGTGGCGCAAATGGGAAGCTCGCCGGGCGGCGCGCGCACAGCCGCAGCCGGCCTCGTGGGCATGTATAACGGGGCGAACAGCCTGAACCTCGTCGCCTTGCAGCATTTGCTGGGGCCGCGCGCCTCGCGGCAGGCGCCGCAACAAGGCGCGCACGAGCCGGCCCCCGTAACGGCGAGGTCCGCGGCGGATATGGGCGGGCAGCCCTCCATTCCGCGCCTGCCCGAATTCTGGGAGCTGCATCAGCGCGAGGTCGACCGTATCCATCGCCTCAACGCCTACGGCGAGCCCGGTGCACCGGCCATGGTGGCGAGCCTGTACCGCCACCTGGCGGCATGGCCCGGTGTACTGCAAGAGGTGGAGCTGGTGCTGGTCCCCTTGGACGAGCAGGGCCTGCTGGGCCGCGCCCGGGCCGACACCTATAGTGCGGCGCAGCGTTGCGCGCAGGCGCGGCCGCTCGCCATGAGGCCGCTGGTCGATGCCTTCCACGATCAGTACGAGACGCGCTTGCGGCGGTTCGCCGAAGTCACGATCAGCAAGATGATTCCCATAGGTACGGTCTTGTCCCGGGCCTTCGGGCCGCAGCGGGATCATCCCGGCGGCTGACCCCAGGCCTGCGCCCGCGACAGCACGCGATGGCGTGCGCCAGGCCAACAACGACAGGAGCAGCACAAATGCATCTCACGATCACGAAATTCGAGGTCGATCCCGATCTGACCGTAGCGGACCTGGTGCGCATGTTCGAACAGAGCACGGAACGCTACACCCGGGTGCCTGGCCTGCTGGCCAAGCACTACTACCTCGGGCCAGGGCGCCAGGCGGGCGGCGTGTACTTATGGGAAGACGAAGAGCGCGCCAAGGCCGCGCAGGGCGTGGAGTTCGTCGAGGCGATCCGGCAGCGCTTCGGCTCGGTTCCCGAGGTACAAGCCATGTATTGCCCCTTGTCGCTGGATAACGTCCGGCGCTGCGTGCGTACCGCGTAAACCAGTAGCGGCGGTGCGGCGGATCCGTCCGTCGTGCCGCCGGCATGGCCGCATGCGCGGGCTTTCCCGGGGCATGCGCGCCGGCTCCTTCATGGGTTTTTCACATCACCATATTGCGGACTTTATCGATGCAGCCGAATTTCTTGTTCATCATCACCGACCAGCATCGCGCCGATCACCTGGGCTGCTACGGCAACCCCATCGTGCGCACGCCGAATATCGATCGTATTGCCGAAAACGGCTGGCGGTCGCAGCGCTTCTATGTGTCCAACCCCGTGTGCATGCCCAATCGCGCCACGCTCATGACCGGCCGCATGCCCTCGGTGCACAAGGTGCGTTCCAATGGCATTGCGCTGCCGCTGCAAGCCACCACCTTCGTGGAATTGCTGCGTGCCGGGGGATATACGACCGCTTGCAGCGGCAAGATCCACCTGCAGCCCATGACCGGAGACGTGCCGATACTGGGGCGCGCCGTGGACGACCGCAAGACGCCGCCGCCGGAACTGTCCGACGCCTGGCACACGCAGCCCGGCGACGGCCCCTATGACCAGGAAAGCATCGTCAAGTGGCGCAGCGATCCCGATCACGACTTGAAGCTGCCTTATTACGGCTTCGAGGAAGTGCATCTGACGATGATGCATGCCGACGGTGCCCACGGGCACTACGGCCGCTGGCTCGAGCAGCACCATCCGGGATCGAGCCGGCTGGTGGGGCCGGAGCATGCATTGCCCAAGGGCGGCATCTCGGCGCTGCAGGCCTGGCGCACCGCCGTACCCGAGGAACTGTATTCCACTTCCTATATAAAAGAGCAGGCGATCGGCTTCCTGCAGCGCCATGCTGCGCAGGAATCGCGCAAGCCCTTCTTCCTGCAAGTGTCGTTCAACGATCCGCATCATCCCTTCACGCCGCCGGGCCGCTATTGGGACATGTACGAGCCGAGCCGGATTCCCTTGCCGGCGGCATATCGTCCCAATGTCGGAACCCCGCCGCCGCCGCTGGCCCATCTCATCGCCGAGCGCGACGAGGGGCGGGCCAATCGCGAGTCCTGGATGCTGCAGGCCGTGTCCGAGCAGGACGTGCGCGAGGCGATCGCGCTGACCTACGGGTCCATCACGATGATCGACGATGCGGTGGGCGAGGTGCTGCGTAGCCTCGAGGCGCTGGGCCTGGACCGCAATACGGTGGTGATCTTCACCAGCGATCATGGCGACTACATGGGAGACCATCAGCTCATGTTCAAGGGGCCCATCCATTACGACGGCTTGATCCGCGTGCCCTTCATCTGGAGCGATCCCGGGATCGAGGTGCGCGGCTCCGCGTCGGATGCGCTGGCCGGCACCGTGGACATCGCCGCCACCGTGCTGGCCCGCGCCGGGCTGCAGCCCTTCCAGGGCATGCAGGGCCAGGACCTGATGCCCGTCATGCTGGGCAAGGAGCGCGGCCGGCCGGCGGTACTGGTCGAAGAGGACAATCAGCGCTCGTTCATGGGCTTCGACAGGCCGGTGCGGCTGCGCACCCTGGTCACGGACAGTTGGCGCCTTTCGGTCTATCGCGGCGTCCAGTGGGGCGAACTCTACGACCTGCGCAACGACCCCCTGGAACTGCACAACCTCTGGGACGATCCGCAAGCGGGCGATATGAAGGCGCGGCTGCTGCATCTGCTGGTGCAGACCATGGAAGAGTATGCCGACGACAGCCCGCTGCCCACTGCCAGGGCCTAGTGACCTGTCCGCAGCAAAAGGACTGCGGTACCGATGGGCAACCGGTGGGCAAATGGACGCCATATGCCTTTGCGGGCTGCTTGCGTGTAGCGGCCACGCGGCCCGTGCGGGCCATCCCGCGGCTCCGATGCCGCGCCGCGGGTACCCACACATATTTGAATCGATGGCTCGAATCGCTGGAAACACATAAGGAATGAATATGAGCACGAACCCAAGCACAAACTCGGTCCGCCGGGACGAGGCCAAGCACGGCCCCGGCCCGATCGGCGCCGTGGGCGCGCCGAACGGCGGCGGAAGCGCTCCGGCCGCAAGCCCGGAATTCCCGGCCGCCGTGGAATCCGCAAGACGGCAATTCTCCCGGCTCAAGCTGTTGATCGGCGGCGCATGGGTCGACGGCGGCGAAGGCGCGGCCGAAGACCTGCTGGATCCGGCCACCGGCGAGCCGCTGGGCAAGGTGCCGCACGCCTGCACGGCGGATCTGCAGCGCGCTCTGGCCGCGGCGCAAGACGGCTTTGCGGTCTGGTCGCGCACGCCCGCCATCGAACGGCGGCGCGTCTTGATGCGGGCCGCTGCGCTGATACGCGAGCGGCAGGAGTCGATCGCCTGCATGCTGACGCTGGAACAAGGCAAGCCCCTGGCCGAGGCCCGCGGCGAGGTGGCGGGCGCCGCGGAAATATTCGAATGGTATGCGGAGGAAACCCGCAGACTGTACGGCCGCGTGATTCCGGCGCGCAACAACACTACGCAGCAATTGGTGGTGCAGCAGCCTGTGGGGCCGGTGGCCGCGTTCACGCCATGGAACTTCCCGGCGTTGACGCCGGCGCGCAAGATCGCCGGGGCCTTGGCCGCGGGATGTTCCTGCATCATCAAGCCGGCGGAAGAAACCCCGGGCACCGCCATCGAACTGGCGCGCGCCTGCATGGATGCGGGCCTGCCCGCCGGCGTCTTGAACATGGTGTTCGGCGTGCCTTCCGAAATATCGGAATTCCTCATACGCGCGCCGCAGATCCGCAAGATCACATTCACCGGATCGATCGCGGTCGGCAAGCATCTGGCGGCGCTGGCCGCGCAGCATGGCCTGAAACGCTGCACCATGGAACTGGGCGGCCATGCGCCGGTGCTGGTCTTCGACGATGCGTCGGTCGAGCAGGCGGCGCAGGCCTGCGCCGCCTTCAAATTCCGCAACGCGGGCCAGGTGTGCATTGCTCCCTCGCGTTTCTACGTGCAGCGAGGCGCCTACGAGCGTTTCGTGGAAGTGTTTACCCGGACCGCTGCCGCCCTGCGACTGGGGGCCGGCACGGATGCCTCGACTACCATGGGGCCGTTGGCCAACGACAGGCGCCTGGCGGCGATGGCCGGCTTCGTCGAAGACGCGGCCGCCCGCGGCGGCCGTGTGCTGACGGGCGGGGCGCGTGCCGAGGGGCCGGGATTCTTCTGGCAGCCTACCGTGCTGGCGGAACTGCTGGACGAGGCCAAGGCAATGCGCGAAGAAACCTTCGGGCCGGTGGCACCCATTGCCCGCTTCGACACACTGGAAGAAGCCCTGCTGCGCGCCAACAGCCTGCCTTACGGACTGGCCGCCTATGCATTCAGCAGCTCGGCCGCGACGATGATGGCGCTGTCGGCCGGGCTGGAGGCGGGCATGGTGGGGATCAATAGCTTTGCCGTCTCGCTGGCCGAAGCCCCGTTCGGCGGCATCAAGGAAAGCGGCTACGGCTCGGAGGGCGGGGTCGAAGGCCTGGGAGCCTACCTGGTCACGAAGTTCGTGGCGCAGGCGTCCCTTTGACAGCGGCATCCCGTTAACAAAATCGCCGGTACGGCCGTTGATGACATGGGCCAGCCGGAAAATCCATACCAAAGGAGATCACTCATGAATTCGCGCAAATCCGCACTGGCGGCGGCCGCCGCCGTCTGCATGGCGGTCGCCATGGTGGCACCCGCCTCGGCATCGTCCTACCCCGACAAGTCGGTGGATATGATCGTCTCGTTTCCGGCCGGCGGCATGACTGATACGGTCTCGCGCGTACTGGCCAGCGAAATGTCCAAGTCGCTGGGCCAGTCCGTCGTCGTCATCAACCGCGGAGGCGCGGGCGGCACCATAGGCACGGCCTCGATCGCGCGCTTGCCGCACGACGGTTATTCCATCGGAGCGATTGCCGACGCCGCGTTGACCACCTTGCCTCATATCCAGAAGGTTCCATACACGCTGGATTCGTTCGAATACATATGCCGCATCTATGCCGTGCCGGTGCTGATGGTGGTGCGTCCCGATTCGTCTTTCAATTCCCTGGCTGACGTGGTGAAGTATGCCAAGGCCCATCCGGACCAGCTGAATTTCGCCACCGTGGGCCCCGGCACGCTGCCGCACCTGGCTGCGCTGGACCTCATGAAGCAGGCGCACATTTCCATGACCCACATTCCCTATAAAGGGGAAGGGCAGGCCGTGATAGACCTGCTGGGCAAGCACGTGGACGTATATTTCGGCACCAGCGCCGTGGCCGCGGCGCATCACTTGAAGCAGCTTGCGGTAGCTTCGGACACGAGACTGAAAGAGGCGCCTTCGACTCCGACCTTTACCGAGCTGGGCTACAAGGTGACATGGTCCATCATGGGCGGCTTGATCGCGCCCAAGGGCCTGGATCCCAATGCCAGGACCATGCTCGGCAAGGCCTGCGCCGACGGCGTGAATTCGCGGCATTATCTGTCGACGCTGAAGACACTGGAGGCGGCGCCCGCCTACCTTACGGGCGCGCAGTTCAAGAAGGTGATGGTGGAGGAATATTCCAAGAGCCACGTGTTGCTGAAGGATGCGGTGCGGGCCAAGTAGGCGCGGGCCAAGTAAAGAGCCCAAGACCCGGGGGTACGACCCAGGCCCTGCTTGCCGAGAGGCACTATCGCCGAGCCCATGGCCGGCGTCTAAGTCTTTGACTGCAAGGCGCTGGCGAGCCCGGGCCTTACGGCATCGCCGCAATCGTCTGTGCGACCGCCGCCGTCAGCTTCCTGGCGTAGGGCACGTGCAGGAATTCATTGGGGCCATGGGCGTTGGACTGCGGGCCCAGCACCCCGCAGACCATGAACTGGGCCTTGGGAAAGCCGGTCTGCAGCAAGCTCATCAGCGGTATGGTGCCGCCCTGGCCTATGTAGCCGCAGGGGGCGCCGTAGTACTGCTGCGAGGCGGCGTCCAGCGCCTGTTCCAGCCATGCTTCGGTCGGCGGCGCATTCCAGCCGGTGGCGGCGCCCTGGTCGGGCTTGAAGATCACTTTGGCGTTGTAGGGCGCGTCGGCCTCCAGCAGGGTTTTCAGTTCCTGCACGGCGGCGACGGCGTCGACCAGCGGCGGCAGGCGTAGCGACAGCTTGAAGGCGCTGCGCGGGCGCAGCACGTTGCCGGCGCTGGATAGCGGCGGCAGGCCTTCGGCGCCGGTCACCGACAGGGTGGGGCGCCAGGTGCGGTTCAGCAGCGCCTGGCGGGGTTCGGTGGTCATGGGCAGCACGAAGCCGCCGTCGGCCCCACAGCTCCAGGGAAAGCGGCGCCAGACTTCGTCGCCCAGGACGCGGGCGGTGGCTTCGGCCTGGTCGAGGCGCTCGGCGGGGATTTCGCAGTGGAAGCTTTGCGGCAGCAGCCGGCCTGTCGCGCTATCTTCCAGGCGGTCGAGCACGTGGCGCAGGATGCGGAAGCTGGACGGCACGACGCCGCTGGAGTCTCCCGAATGCACGCCCTCGTCGAGCACTTGCACTTCCAGCGTACCGGCCACCAGGCCGCGCAGCGAGGTCGTCATCCAGAGCTGGTCGTAATTGCCCGCGCCCGAATCCAGGCACACCACCAGCGCCACTTCGCCCAGGCGATCGCGCAGCGCGTCGACATAGGGCAGCAGGTCGTAGCTGCCGGATTCTTCGCAGGTCTCGATCAGCCCGACACAGCGCGGCCGCGGCACGCCCTGGCGGTCCAGGGCCTGGATGGCCGTGATGGAGGCATAGGCCGCGTAGCCGTCGTCGGCGCCGCCGCGGCCGTAGAGCTTGCCATCGTCGTATTTCGGCGTCCAGGGGCCCAGGCCGTTGCGCCAGCCCGTGAATTCGGGCTGCTTGTCCAGGTGGCCGTAGAGCAGCACCGTGTCGCCCGGGCCGCTGCGGGTGGCCGGTGCCTCGAAGAAGATGACCGGGGTGCGCCCCGGCAGGCGCAGCACCTCCAGGGTGAGGCCGTGGATTTTCTGCGCTTCGATCCATGTCGCGGCGTCGCGCACCACGCGGTCGATATAGGCGTGCTCGGCCCACTGCGCGTCGAAGGCGGGGCTCTTGGCGGGCACGGCGATATAGTCTCGCAGGGCGGGCACGATCTCGTCGTCCCACTTGGCGTTGACGAAGTCCCGCAGGGTTTGCGGATCCAGTTGGGCGGGCAGTGCCTGCTCGGGAATGCGTGCGTTCATCGCGGGTGCCTCGGTCGGGTCGGTACCTGGAAATTTTACGCCTGTCCCCGTTCTGTTGACACCGGCCGCGGGGTCGCATAGTGTTCCCTGGCTGGAAGCTGCGTTGCAGCGGCCGATGCGTTGAAGAAGTGGCTATACCGGGTTTTATCGGGTCGCCTCCGGGCGGTCCGCGCACCATGGCTGCCCGGCCTTGCAGCGCCGCGGCCACCAATCCGACCCATGAGCGACGGCATCATGCACAACGACAATGGCATTTCCCAACCCACCTTGAGCGGCCGCCTGGTCGAGCTTCGGCCCCTGGGGCTCGAGCACGAAGGGGCGTTGCTGCAAGCGGCAGCCGACGGCGAGCTGTGGAACCTGAAGGTGACGGTGGTGCCCGGGCCGCAGACCGTGCGCCAGTACATCGCGGCGGCGCTGGCCCGCAAGCAGGAAGGCAGCGTGATGCCTTACGTGATCGTGCGCAAGGACACGGACCGGATCGTGGGCAGTACACGCTACTGGAAGATCGACGCGGCCAACCGCCGGCTCGAGATCGGCTCGACGTGGCTGTCGGCCTCGGCCCAGCGCACCGGCATCAATACCGAGGCCAAGTACCTGATGCTCGAGCACGCCTTCGAGTCCATGCGCTGCGTGCGCGTCCAGTTCACCACCGACCAGCTCAATGCGCGCTCGCGCGCGGCCATCATGCGGCTCGGGGCCAGGCCGGAAGGCATCGTGCGCAACGAGCGCATCATGCCCGACGGCCGCCGGCGCAATTCGGTGCGCTTCAGCATCATCGATACGGAATGGCCCGAGGTGAAGGCCATGCTGCAGGCAAGGTTGCAAGGTCGAGCTGGGGGATAGGCCGGCGCCGATGCCGAGGCCTGCGTGGCACGGGCCAGGTGGATCGATCTGCAGCCCGGCCTGCGTGGCGGGATCTTTGGCGTGGCTCGGCCTATGCGCGACCTGAGCGGCTCAGCCTGCGTGCTTCGACCTGCGCCGCCCGGCTTGCACGGCCCGACCTACGCGGCCCGACTTGTATTCACCTTTCGGGACTCCTACTATAAAAAAGGAGAAGAAGCAGGCCGGCCTGGAACACACAGAACACCACATAGACATGCCGCCTTGGGAATTAACCCGGCCGACGGGCGGCGTGTGACGTGCATGCGCCGGCAAGCCGGTCTTCACGCCACCGGCCGCAAGCCGGCGCGGTGGGCTACACAAGGAGTCTGCAATGAAATCTTCCCGACGAACTTTCCTGGCGGCCGGCATCGGGCTGGCTTCCGCCGCGGCCCTGTCGGGCCGCGTGCTGGCCGAGCCGGCCAAGGTCGAGGAAAGCGATCCCACAGCGGTGTCGCTGGGCTACAAGCATGACGCGTCGCTGGTCGACAAGGCCAAGCAACCCAAGTACACGGCTGGCGAACACTGCGGCAATTGCCAGTTGTTCCAGGGCAAGGCCGGCGAAGACTGGGGCCCCTGTCCGATCTTCGGCGGCAAGCTGGTGTCCGTCAAAGGCTGGTGCAGCGCCTACACCAAGAAAGCTTGATTCCGCCGATCGGGTCGCAGCGGGCGCAGGCCGGCCGCGACCCGGCTGCATGGATTTGAAGTTGGAATGGCGGTTGTGCCGTGGCAATCGCGTTGAGGCGGCCGGGTTGAAGGATGCAAACGCGGCGCCATGTGCGGCGCAGGCCGCAGGGTAGCGCGGCCGGCCCAACGCGCCCGCCGTCACGACCGCAATACGATTATCGATGCTGGGCTGCCACCGTCAGGCCCAGCCACAAGAATATCGTCCCCACTATCTTGCCCTGCCAGCGCACGAGCCAGTGCAGGCGTCCGGCCAGCCGGCCCAGGGGGCGCAGCGCCACGGCCAGCAGCGTCGTATAGAGCGCGCTCATCGATACGAATACCAGCCCCAGCACGGCGAACTGGGCCAGGGTCGAGCCGTGGCCGGGATGCACGAACTGCGGCAGGAACGCCAGGAAGAACAGCGCGGTCTTGGGGTTGAGCACTTCGGCGGGGATAGCCTGCAGATAGGCCTGCGCGGGCGTGACGGCCGCCATGCGCGGCAGCGTCGGGTCGGCGGGCCGGGCCAGCAGCGCGCGCACCCCCAGGTAGACCAGGTAGGCCGCGCCGCACAGCTTGACCGCGGTAAAGGCCAGCGACGACGCCATGAGCAGCGCCGACAGGCCTACAGCGGCGCACAAGGTATGGATCGAGTCGCCTGTCGCCACGCCCAGCCCCGTGAGTATGCCCACCTTGCGCCCGCCCTGTATCGTGCGCGTCAGCACCAGCAATACCGCCGGACCGGGTATCAGGAACAGGCCCAGCACCACGGCGATGAAGGTTCCCAGTGTGGGCAGGTCGATCATATTGTTCTCCGTGCGGGAAAGTTCGGGCCTATGCGGCGGCGCGGCCGGCCAGCCGCCGGCATGCAAGGCTGGCTATGGGAAGACTATGCTGCTCCCGAGACGCCGCGCCGCATAACGACCGGCGCCGGCCGAGAGCAAAGCTCGGCGCGGGGCCTGCGCAAAATATACCCGAAACACGGCTTGCCCGAACGTCGTCGAGGGTTCTTGCCCGGCATGCGCCCATGTCCGGTAGCGGTCCTTGTCCGCCAAGCTGCGCGGCGCCGTGGCGCCATGGAAACAGTCGAGATAAAAAGGCGCCGATAAACGAGTGGGAAATGGCTGGAGCGGCAAGGAAATCGAATAAGATTGCGCATCCCTACAACTCCCCCTCCGTGCCGCAGAGGTACCCGTATGTCCGAAGTCCATGGTTATGTCGCAACACAGTCCGGCGGCATTTGTTTACAGGGAGGGGTGGGGCGCGATCTGGATGCCGAGAGCGGCGCCGTGCGGGCCTATCTGGCGGAAATGGGCCTCGACGCCTATGTGACGATGCGGCGCGAAGTGCGGGACGGCCGCGAACTTGCGGTTTTCCGGCTGGACGAGCAGCGAGCCCGGCAGTGGGCCCCCGATTTCGACACCTTCGGCCTGGCGCACGCGTTGGGCCTGGACACGCACGGCAAGCCCGCGGATCTCGAGCGCGAGATCCTGCTGGCGATGCTGCTGGGGCCGATGGCCTTTCCCTACCCCAGTTGCGCAGAGCTGCGCTGCAGCGTGCGGGTGCGCCGCTACACCGTCGAGGCGGCGCGCAAGACGCTGCTCGCCTTCGACACGGAGGAAGCCGAGCGTCCCATGGATTGCTGGGAAGAATATTCCGAACAGCGCGGTTTCACGCTGCGCCCCGGCCAACCCTTGATTCCCGCTTTGGAAAAAACCACCCAGCCGGAGAACTCCGGCGGCAAGCTCTATTCTTTTTCCTGCTATCGGGCCACCGAATACGTGATGCTGCTGGGCATAGCGCGCGGCCTGGCCGAATGGAATCCGCCGCTGCTGGCCGAATTGCAGCGGCAGTGGGAGACGCGCGCCATCCTGGCGGAGGAATTCCACGATGTATTCCTGCACGAGTACGGCTCGCTGGAGCAGCCCATGCCCTTCAGGTACTACGTGCCGGGCGACCGCCTGTGGTTCCGCAACCCCGACGAGCCTTCCACCAACGCCGAAGGCTACGAGGGGTCCTGGGTGGTCTACCTGGGAGAAGGGCTATTCTCGAATTTCTGGAAGCCGCGCAAGCATTACACGCTGACCGACAAGTGCGTGGAAATCTTCCATTGGCGCAATGCCACCTACATGGGCGCCGACGGCAAGCTCAAGGTCGACGAGGACCTGGTCGACGCCAAGGTGGCGCAGTCGCTGCGCGACCCGCAGGAAGTGGCGGATATCCTGCAGCGCATGCTGCGGCTGCGCGAGCCGTTCGGCGTGTACCGCAACGGCGGTTGCGTGGATGCCTCGCGCGAATATGTGCGCTGCCTGTGCCCCGGCACCGCGGAACTGGTGTTCCCGGGCGCCGCGATGCCGGTAGAGGCCGCCTGAGCCCCGCTTACAGGAATCGGTCGAGCAGGCGGCGGCTGGCCTTGTCCAGCGCCGCGATGTCGCGCACCAGATACTGGACGCCGTAATAGTCGGCGATCAGCAGGGTGTTGGCCGACAGCCTGCGTATGTCGTCCTCGGCCCTGAGCAGCAGCACCGCATCGCCGCGGTCGGTCTCGATCTGCCATTTGCAGGGAGTGGCGAAGCCCGAGACCTGGCGGATGCGGCGGATCTCGGGTATGAAGTCGCGGCTGGCCAGTTCTTCCTGGATCAGCCGGCGAGAGCCTGGTTCCAGCTCGTCGAGGCGGCCTATCCAGGCGAGTTCCTTGCCGCGCGGCCCGACCAGCGCAATGCCTTCCTCGGGCGCCGATACCGGAAAGCTGCGCACCGGCACCACGCCGTCGTGCAGGACGCCGTCTTGTTCCAGTTCCAGCCGGCCGTAGGCGTTGCGGCGCAGGGGCAGCGTGCGCCCGGTGTGCGGATGATCCGCGCCCGGCTCAGGCGACTTCGGCATCTTCATCTTCCTCGTCCCCCCAGTCTTCGTTGCTGGATTCGGGCGGTTCGCCGCGTTCCTGAGCCTGGTACAGGCTGGCATAGGCGCCATTGCGCGCCAGCAATTGATCATGCCGTCCGACTTCGACGATGCGGCCGCGATCGAGCACCACCAACCGGTCGGCCTGGCGCAAGGTGCTCAGGCGGTGCGCGATGGAAATCGTGGTGCGCCCGCGCACCAGGTTGTCCAGCGCCTTCTGGATTTCGTTCTCGGTGGCGGTGTCGACGGACGAGGTGGCCTCGTCCAGGATCAGGATGCGCGGGTCGATCAACAGCGCCCGCGCGATCGAGATGCGCTGGCGTTCGCCGCCCGACAGCGCCTGGCCGCGTTCGCCGACCAGCGAGTCGTAGCCGTGCGGCAGGCGCAGGATAAATTCGTGGGCATGGGCGGCCCGCGCCGCAGCGACGATCTCGGCGCGGCTGGCGCCCGGCTTGCCGTAGGAGATGTTGTCGGCGATGGTGCCGAAGAACAGGAATGGCTCCTGCAGCACCACGCCGATATTGCGCCGGTATTCCGCGATGGGCAGCGAGCGGATGTCCACGCCGTCCAGGCTGATGGACCCCTGCGACACATCATAGAAACGGCAGATCAGGTTGGCCAGGGTGCTCTTGCCCGAGCCACTGTGGCCGACCAGCCCTATCATTTCGCCGGGCGCGATGTCCAGGTCTATGCCTTGCAGCACCATGCGGTTGCCGTAGCGGAAGCCCACCTGGCGCAGGGCGATGCGGCCCTGCACCTGTTGCAGGTGCACCGGGTTGCGCGGCTCGGGCACGCTGGAGACGTGGTCCAGAATGTCGAAGATGCGCTTGGCGCCGGCCGCCGCCTGCTGGGTGAAGGAGACGATGCGGCTCATGGAGTCCAGCCGGGTGTAGAAGCGGCTGATGTATGCCAGGAACGCGGTGAGCACGCCGACGGTGATCTGCTGGTAGGACACCATCCAGATGCCGAAGGCCCAGACCACCAGCAGGCCGGCCTCGGTAAGCAGAGTAACGGTCGGTGTGAATAGCGACCATACGGCATTGACCCGATCGTTGACGGCCAGGTTGCGGTTGTTGGCCTCGCGAAAGCGCAGCACTTCGCGGCGTTCCTGGGCGAAGGCCTTGACCACACGCACGCCCGGTATGGTGTCGGCCAGCACATTGGTGATTTCCGACCAGACGCGATCGACTTTTTCGAAGCCATAGCGCAGCCGGCCGCGCACCAACTGGATGAGCCAGCCTATGAAGGGCAGGGGGACCAGGGTCGCCAGCGCCAGCCAGGGGTCGATGCTCAGCAGCACCGCCGAGGTCATCACGATCATCAGTATGTCGGTGGCGAAGTCCAGCAAGTGCAGCGACAGGAACAGGCAGATGCGGTCCGATTCCGAGCCTATGCGGGCGATCAGGTCGCCGGTGCGCTTGCCGCCGAAATACTGCAGCGAAAGCCTCTGCAGGTGCTGGTAGGTGCTGGTGCGCAAGTCGGCGCCGATGCGTTCGCTGACCCAGGCCAGGATATAGGTGCGGCCCCAGGTCAGCAGCCAGGCCAGCAGCGACGAGACCAGCAGGCCGCCCAGGTACAGGCGCACCAGTTCATAGTCGATCGGGATGCCGTTCTGGAAGGGAATCAGCACCTTGTCCATGAGCGGCATGGTCAGGTAGGGCGGCACCAGCGACGCGGCGGTCGACAACAGGGTCAGCGTGAAGCCGATCAGCAATTGCCGGCGATAGGGCACGGCGAAGCGCCACAGGCGCAGCAGGGCCCAGGTGGAAGGCGGCGCATGCGGTTCTGAGCCTGCCTGGGGCGCCGCATGCGCCGGCCGACTGCCGGGCTCGTCGGCGGCGCGGCCTTCGCGCTGCTGTTCGTAGCGGGCGATCAGGCGCAGCGCGGCGCTTTGCTGCGCCATGGTGTAGCGCCATTGCGCCAGGCGCGCGTGGGCGTCCAGCAGTTCCAGGCTGCCTACGCCGGCGTGGTCGTAGTGGCGCAGCGTCATGGCCGGCGACAGCGGCCAGGCTTGCCACGGCGCGCCCGGCGCCGCACAGGCCAGCAGGCGCCGCTGCGTCAGCACCAGCAGCCCGCGCGCAAAGCGCAAGCGCGTGTCCAGGTCGGTTTCCATCCATGCCTGTATCGCCTCGGCCTCGCCCAGTTGCGACTGCACGGACGCGCGCCAAGGCTCCGGGACGCTGCCTGCGCCGGCGTGGGTGGATTCCGTTTTCATGCGAGATGTATGATCCGTCCCCCGATATGGGGTTCCATGGAAAGAAGTGCGGCCCCCGGCTTGCGGCCGTCCCTTCGGGGCAAAGAGTGTGGTTTTTTCGCGTTATGGCGCACAATTTTCATATCTTTTAGTAAGCTACGCAACTATCAGGCCCCACCGGCGGGCGATTTCCTTTTACGCTTGTAAATCACTACAATTTCGGCCGTTTCAACGCGCCCGCTCGCCGCCGCCTTCCATCGTCGAAGATGAAAAAGAAAAACATCGAGTTCGTCTCCATGCTGTACCTGCGTGGGCCGAACGTGTGGGCGTATCGCCCGGTTATCGAAGCCTGGGTCGATATCGGGGAGCTCGAAGACTACCCCTCCAACACCATTCCCGGGTTCTACGAACGCCTGAGCCAGTGGCTCCCCTCCCTGATCGAGCACCGCTGCAGCGTGGGCGAGCGCGGCGGGTTCCTGCAGCGTTTGCGCGAAGGCACCTGGCCCGGCCACATACTTGAGCATGTGACGCTCGAACTGCAGAGCCTGGCCGGCATGCCCGGCGGCCTGGGCCGCGCTCGCGAGACTTCGGTGCGCGGCGTGTACAAGGTCATCGTGCGCGCCTGGCACGAGCCGCTGACGCGCGCCGCGCTGTATACCGCGCGCGACCTGGTCATGGCTGCCATCGAAGATCAGCCTTACGATGTATCGGCCGCCGTGGAGCGCCTGCGCGAATTGGCGGAGCGGCTCAGCCTGGGGCCGAGCACTGCCTGCATCGTCGATGCCGCCGACGACCGCGACATCCCGGCCATACGCCTGAACGACGCCAACCTCGTGCAACTGGGCTACGGCGCCAACCAGCGCCGCATCTGGACCGCCGAGACCAACCGCACCAGCGCCATTGCCGAAGGCATTTCGCGCGACAAGGACCTGACCAAGCGCTTGCTGGAAGACTGCGGCGTGCCGGTGCCCGAGGGCCGTATGGTCGACAGCGCCGAAGATGCCTGGGACGCGGCGCAGTCCATAGGCCTGCCAGTGGTGGTCAAGCCCTGCGACGGCAATCACGGCCGCGGTGTGTTTACCAACCTGGCCACGCAAGCGGAAGTGGAGACGGCCTACGGCATCGCCGTGGACGAAGGCAGCGGCGTGATGGTCGAGCGTTTCGTGGAGGGCGACGAACACCGCCTGCTGGTGGTGGGTGGACGCCTGGTCGCCGCCGCGCGCGGCGACATCGCCTCGGTGGTGGGCGACGGCGCGAGCACGGTGCGCGAGCTGGTCGAGAGCCAGATCAATTCCGATCCGCGCCGCGGCCGCGACGAGGAATCGCCGCTGAACCCCATACGCCTGGATTCGGCCGCGCGCCTCGAACTGGCGCGCCAGGGCCTGGAAGGCGACTCGGTGCCGGCCGCCGGGAGAACCGTGCTGATCCAGCGCAACGGCAATGTGTCGATCGACGTCACCGCCTCGGTGCATCCCAGCACGGCGCGGACGGTGGCGCTGGCCGCGAAGATCGTCGGGCTGGACATTGCCGGCGTCGACCTGGTGGCGTGCGACATCTCGGCGCCGCTCGCCGAGCAGCGCGGCGCCGTGGTGGAAGTCAATGCCGGCCCCGGGCTGCTCATGCACCTGAAGCCGGCCTGCGGCACGCCGCAGCCGGTCGGCCAGGCCATCGTGGACCATCTGTTCCCGCAAGGCGACAGCGGCCGCATCCCCGTGGTCGGCATCAGCGGCAGCCGCGGCAAGACCGCGGTGGCGCTGCGGGTGGCGCATATGCTGCAACTGGCGGGCCGCTATGTCGGCGCGGCCACGAGCGCCGGGCTGATGCTGGGCCGCCGCTATGTCGAAACCGCCGATTGCGCCAATTGGCAGTCGGGACAGCGAATCTTGCTGAACCGCGCGGTGCAGGCCGCGGTGATAGAAAACGGCCTGCGCGCCATCGTCACCGAGGGCCTGGCCTACGATCGCTGCGCGGTCGGCGTGGTGACGAACCTGGATACGGCTGCGCTGCTGCCCGAATACTACATAGAAACGCAGGAACAGCTCACGAATGTGCTGCGCACCCAGATCGACGTAGTGCTGCCGGACGGAGTGGCGGTGCTCAATGCCGACGATCCCCTGGTGTGCGAAATGGCGCCGCTGTGCGATGGCAGCGTGGTGTTCTTCGGCATGAGCCTCGACGCTCCGGCCGTGGCCGCCCACCTGGTCGCGGGCGGCAGGGCCGTGTCGCTGCGCGATGGCCATATCGTGCTGGCGCAGGGCGCCGAGCTGACCGAGCTGGCTCCCCTGGCGGCGGCGGGCCCGGTGCCCGAGGGCGAGTCTGCCGGGCGCTTGTACGAGATCCTGGCCGCCACAGGCGCGGCCTGGTCGCTGGGCGTATCGCCGGAACTGATGCGCGCGGGTGTCGAAACCTATGGCGCGCAAGGCGCCGAGCCGGCCCTGGCCACTGCGCCGCTGGCTTAGGGTTTGATATGAGAGTCGTCAAATAATGGAAGTATCGCGAGTCCGGGCGCTGCGCGGCCCCAATCTGTGGTGCCGGCAGACCGTCATCGAAGCCATTGTGTCCTGCTCCGGGGCCGAGTTGAGCCCGGCCGATATGGACGCCTTCGCGGTCAGGCTGCGCGCGCGGCTGCCCGATGTCGACGTGCTGGAACCCGCTGCGCTGGCCCATGCCGACTCGATGGCGCATGCCCTGGCTTATGCGGCGCTGCGGCTGCAGACGCATGCCGGCTGTCCCGTGGCGTTCAGCCGCAGTTCGCCGACCGTCGAGCCCGGCGTCTACCAGGTGGTGGTCGAATACAGCGAAGAAGATGTGGGCCGGCTGGCCTTCGACCTGGCGCAGGAGCTGTGCGCCGCCGCGATGCGCGACGAGCCTTTCGACATGGCCGGCGCCCTGGCCCGCCTGTCCGAATTGAATGAAGACTTGCGCCTGGGGCCGAGCACCGGTTCCATCGTGCAGGCCGCGCTCAAGCGCAACATCCCCTACCGCCGCCTGACCGAAGGCAGCCTGGTGCAGTTCGGCTGGGGCAGCCGGCAGCGGCGCATCCAGGCGGCCGAGACCGACAACAGCAGCGCCATCGCCGAGGCCATTGCCCAGGATAAAGAGCTGACCAAGTCGCTGCTCGCCGCGGCCGGCGTGCCCGTGCCGCAAGGACGCTGCGTCGACGACGCGCAGGCCGCCTGCGAGGTTGCCGCCGAGCTCGGCGGGCCGGTGGTGGTCAAGCCGCGCGACGGCAACCAGGGCAAGGGCGTGGCCGTGAATGTACAAGGCCGCGAGCAGGTCATGGCGGCCTACGAAGTGGCCGCCACCCGCGGCTCGGGCGTGATCGTCGAACGCTATTGCCCGGGGCGCGATTTCCGCCTGTTGGTAGTGGGCGACCGCCTGGTCGCGGCGGCGCGCCGCGATCCGCCGCAAGTGGTGGGCGACGGCGTGCGCCGCATCGCCGAACTGGTGGACGCGGTCAATGCCGATCCGCTGCGCGGCGACGGGCACGGCACTTCGCTCACGCGCATACGGCTGGACGGCATCGCCTTGAATACCCTGGCCTCCCAGGGCTACAGCCCCGATTCGATCCCCGAGAAGGGCGCCCTGGTGGTGTTGCGCAACAATGCCAATCTCAGCACCGGCGGCACCGCCACCGACGTCACCGACCATGTGCATCCCGATGTGGCGGCAAACGCCGTGGCCGCCGCGCAGATGGTCGGCCTGGACGTATGCGGCATCGACCTGGTGGGGCAGAACGTCTACGAACCGTTGAACCGCCAGCAGGCCTGCATCGTCGAAGTCAACGCCGCCCCCGGGCTGCGCATGCACCTGAGCCCCTCGTTCGGCAAAGGCCGCGACGTGGGCGAGGCCATCGTCGACAGCATGTTCGTACCCGGCGAAGACGGCCGCATCCCGCTCGTCGCGGTGGCCGGCACTAATGGCAAGACCACCACCGTGCGCCTGGCCGCGCACCTGATCGCGGGCACCGGGTTGCGCGTCGGCATGACCAATTCCGATGGCGTCTACATAGACGGCGACCGCATCGACAGCGGCGACTGCAGCGGCCCGCGCAGCGCGCGCAACGTGCTCATGCATCCCGACGTGGACGCCGCGGTGCTCGAGACCGCCCGTGGCGGCATATTGCGCGAGGGCCTGGGCTTCGACCGCTGCGATGTCGCCGTGGTCACCAATGTCGGCACCGGCGATCACCTCGGGCTGAATTTCATCAGCACCGTCGAAGACCTCGCCATCGTCAAGCGCGTCATCGTCGAGAACGTCGCGCCCGACGGTATGGCGGTGCTCAACGCCGCCGACCCCATTGTCGCGGCCATGGCCGAGAATTGCCCGGGCTCCATCACCTACTTCGCGCAAGACCGCCAGCATCCGATATTGGCCGCGCACCGCGCCCAGGGCCGGCGCGTGGCCTACGTCGCAAACGGCGACATCGTGCTGGCCGAAGGCGCGTCCGAATGGCGTTTCCCATTGGCCCGGATTCCCCTGACGCGCGGCGGCACCATCGGCTTCCAGGTCGACAACGCCATGGCGGCGGCCGCGGCGGCCTGGGCCGTGGGCATAACCGAGGCCGACATCCGCTCGGGCCTGGCTTCCTTCGTCAACGACGCGGCGACCGCGCCGGGCCGCTTCAATGTGTTTTCATACCGCGGCGCCACCATCGTCGCCGACTACGGCCATAATCCGGACGCCATCACGGCCCTGGTGCAGGCCGTGGAGAGCATGCCCGCCACGCGGCGCAGCGTGGTGATCAGCGGCGCTGGCGACCGCCGCGACATCGACATCCGGCGCCAGACCGAAATCCTCGGCGACGCCTTCGATCAGGTAGTGCTGTACCAGGACATGTGCCAGCGCGGCCGCGCCGACGGCGAGGTGCTGGCGCTGCTGCGCCAGGGCCTGCAACGGGCCCGCCGCGCCACGGAGATCAGCGAAATCCACGGCGAGTTCCTGGCCATAGACACGGCGCTGGACAGCTTGCGGGAAGGCGAACTGTGCCTGGTGCTGATCGACCAGGTCGAAGAGGCCCTGGCGCATATTGCGCGGCGCGTAGAGGCTGCGTGAAGGCTGGCATTGTGACGGAGGGTATGGCATTGTCTATATCTTTGAGACGATGCCATTGTTCCGGAGAATTCCATGCTTATCAGCGAAGAAATCACTCTGAGAAAGCTGGAAATATTTCTGGCGTTCATGCAATACGGAAATCTCGGCGAAGCGGCGCATGCGACCGATAACAGTACCGTAAGCGTACATCGGGCGCTGCATTCGCTAGAGAGCGGCCTGCGGTGTCCGCTGTTCAAACGCCAGGGGCGAATGCTCGTGCCCTTGTCCACCGCTTATGTTTTTGCGGAGCACGCTGCGAAGGTCGTTAGCGAATGCAGCCTCGGAATTGAAAAAACACAGGAGGCTGCGGGATTCAAGGCTACTCGGCTTGTGATCGGCAGCGCATACTCCCTGACGGTCCGGACTATTCCCCAGTTGCTGTTCGGCCTCAAGTCGCGGCGCCCGCAACTGGGCCTGGATCTGAATCTGGGGTCCACAAGAGAGCTGGCCGAAAAGTTGCGCAAGGGCGATATATCTGTCGCATTGGTTGCGACGGTCAGCGACGAAGCGTTCAGTGATGATTTCGTAAGCCTGGAACTTTTTACCGACGAAGTGTGTTTCGCTGCTCCGTTGAATTCCCGCTATTCCGATCGCGACGAGATCGACCTCGACAAGGCGAAGGCGGAAAAATTCGTCTCGCTCAATCAGGACTTTCACACTGTTCAGAGCCAAAAAGCGATCTTCCATATGGCCGGCTTTGATCCCAATGTCGTCATGAGGGCTGCCAACCTCTTTGCACTCGCCAACCTCGTTGCGGATGGGATCGGCTTTGGCTTGCTGCCGCGCCGTGTAGCGCTATTTACATCCAAGGTGCAGCTGATCCCCTTAAGTGCCAAGTACCGGACTTGGCAGAAGATCGTTCTGCTGATCCCGAAACTCAGGGAACGCGATCCGAACTTGCTCGCCATTGCAGCCGAGTGCCGCTTGATTCAGCATTGAAGCATCCCCGGAGAAACTGCGGCTGCAATGAAACGCTGGCGCTTGATGGCCAAGAGTTGCTATTCGCTTTTTATTCCAGCCATGCGCACCACCTCGGTCCAATGTGCGATATCGGTCGTCATGCGTTGTTTTGCTTCTGCAGGAGTGTCGCCCAGCGCTTGCATACCCTGGTTGCGCAGCCATTGAACCATGTCGGGCTCATGCAGGATGGCCACTAAGTTGGCGTTGAGATAGTCGACGACCGCTGTCGGCGTCTTTGCCGGCACGAAGAACATATGCCAGATGCTTGCGTCGTAGTGCGACAGGCCTGGAATGCCGCTTTCGGAGACACTGGGCAGATCGGGCCAGATGGGGCTGCGCTTTGCCGTAGTCACCGCCAGTGCGCGCAGCTTATTGCCGTTTTTTGCATAGAACAAGGCGACAGGAATCGGGTTGAACAGCACCTGGATGTCGTCCGCGACGGCTGCAATGACGCTCTGGCTGCTGCCTTTGTATGGAATGTGTTCCATCCTGATGCCTGCTGCCAATTCGAACTGCGCGGTTGCCATATGCAGGGATGAGCCCAGGCCGGAGGATCCATAGTTCAGCTTGCCGGGGTGGGCTTTTGCGTAGGCCACCAACTGTGCGATATTTTTGGCTGGCAGCTTCGGATTGACCAGCACCACCAATGGAGAAATCTCCATGGTCGTTACAGGCGTGAAGTCCCGCAGTGCGTTGTAACCGAGGTGCTTCTTGACCACGGGGTCGATGGACATCGATGAAGAATTGAGCAAAATGGTGGTGCCGTCGGGTTCGGCATGCGCCACGTATGCACTACCGAGTTCGCCTGCCGCCCCCGGCTTGTCTTCCACGATGATGCTTCTATGGATACGCTTGCCCAGGCGCTCGGCGATCTGTCGCCCCATGACGTCCGCAGGGCCTCCTGCGGGGTACGGGATTACCAGGCGCAGGGGTTGGGTGCCAGGAATAGGGCCGTCGGCGGCGTGCGCCAGGAAAGTGAAAACGCATGCTGTGCCTAAGGCCATTAGACGAGGTATGAGAAATGGCATGAAGTGTCTCCGTAATTGTCGTGCGGTTTCAGGAAGCGACGCTTGCGCCGCGTAACTCGTTGGTACGACGGAGCGCCTCCGCCACCATGAATCTCAGGTCGCTGTCCGTTGTCACGAATCGGCCGCCCGCCTCGATAAAGGATCGTTGCCGAGGCCCGTTGCGGTCGCCGCCGCTGCCGGGGAATTTATTGCCGGCGGCCCGGCAGGCTTTAATGAGGCGCACATTGATTTCGCGCAGCTCCGGGCCGTCAAACTGCCCAGGAATACCTAGATCCATCAACAGGTCGTTGCAACCCAGGTGCACCACGTCGACGCCTTCGACCGCGGCAATCTCTTCAAGATTGGAGAGCCCTTCCGCGGATTCGATCATGCAGACCACCAGGGTCTCGTTATTGAGCGCCTGCGCCGCGATCGAGACGGGTAGGGGTTCGTATCCTAGCGCGACATAACCCACTGTGACCGATCGCGTACCCACCGGAACGAACTTGCATCGTTCGACAATCCGCCGCGCTTGGGCGGCGGTGCGTACGTCCGGAAGAATGACGCCCATAATGCCGGCATCCAAGAGCCGGATCGCGTCGGCATATTCGACATCCGGAATGCGCACCAGCGGGGTTACGCCAAAGCCATAGCAAGCCAGCGATATTTCCACAGCCGTTGCCACGTCCATGCCCGAATGCTGCAGATCGATCATGACCCAGTCATGGCCGCTGGCCCTGGCGGCCCCGGCGACTTCGCCGCTGCGGCCGAGCCTTAGCTGCATTCCCAACGCCGGCTCGCCCGCACGCATGCGTTTGAGCGCCTGATTTTCAACAATGGCCATTGTGGTCCTTCGATAACGGTGGAGGGCTGGTATTCAATCTCGGGCAGGGAGTTTCGTGTTGGCTCGCGCCTGCGCCGCCCCCGATATGGCACGCTGCATCAAATCTGTCTCCCTCTCATGCAGTTCTTTCAGCCGCGTCAGGCCGTAATAGTCCGGCAGTGGGATGAGGTGTTCTCGGACATCGGCGACGCCTTGTGCAGACTTGAGTGCACGAAGCATGGCCGTCACCCCGTGCGCGGCGGCGAACAGCGCGATGGATGGCAAGGTTGCGGCTGCGGCTCCCGCCTGCCGAAGCGCTTCGAAGCTCAGTCCAGTCTCACCGGCCGCTTGCGACAGGGTTGCGAAGTGCGGGCCGGGAACCGTCCGGCACACTTTGCAAATGCCCATGTAAGAGTCGATACCCTGGGGTTTGGCCATGTCTACGCCAGCTTCCATGAATTGCAGGCATCGTTCGATAGCGGCGCTCTCGCCTTCAATCGAGAAGATATCGGTGCGGGCGCAAATCACGAGGCTGGAGTCGCGTCGCGCGTCGAGGGCGGCGTGGATTCGCGCCATCATTTCTTCTATTGGCACTACTGCTTTCCCAGGCAGGTAGCCGCAGCGATTCGGGAAAACCTGGTCGTTCAGAAAAATTCCCGCCACCCCGGCGTCTTCGAATGCGCGGACGGCTTGGCGTATATTGTGGACGCCACCGAATCCGGTGTCCGCGTCGGCATAGACCGGAATCTCGACGGCTGCGCAGATGCGGGCATAGTGGTCTGCGAGATCGCGCATATTGGATTGGCCCATGTCCGCCTGGCCCAGCAGGCTGCCGACTGCGGCGTATCCTCCGGCAACCATGGCGGAAAATCCCGCCGCTTCGATCATGCGGGCCGAAAGCGCGTCATATGCGCCCGGCAGCAACAATAGCTCGGGGGCGTTGATCAAAGCACGGAATTGCTGGCGTTGCGTGGACACGGTCACCCTAATCAAAGATTCATACTGTGCGGATGAATACGATGATAGGTACCGACCTCAAGCGTATCAATAAAGCTAGTGCCGCAATCGTTACGCGTATTGAAATGATTCGGGGGCGGGAGGTAGCGACGCCTTCGACGAAGTGGTGCTGCGCCAGGACATGTGCCAGCGCGGCCGCGCTGACGGCGAGGTGCTGGCCTTACTGAGCCAGGGCCTGCAACCTTCAACGAGCCGCCGAAGGTTCCTGCGCCAGCAGGGCGAAGATTTCCTCGAGATCTTCGGCCGACAGGTCGCGCGCGATCACTACCAGTGCGCCGCGCAGTGCGGGCGGCACGCTGTCGTCGGGCAAGGCCTTGGGCGGACTGAACAGGTGGTGCACGGCATGTATGGCGTAGACGTGGCCGTCTTCCATGACCAGAGTGCCCTTGAGCCGCAGCAGGCGCTCGCCCAGCGTGCGCTGCATGGCGTCTACCCAGCGCGCATACTGGGGCCAGCTGACGGCTTGGCCGGTGTGCAGAGTGAAGCTGCCGATGCCATAGCGCAGCAGGTGCGAGAATCTGTCGGAGCGGGGGCGAGGAGTTTCCTGTGCCGCGGGCAGCGCGTGCGCCTGCAGCCCTTCGATTGCTGCGCTCGCTGCGTCGTCGGGCCGTTCCCCGGGGGACTGCACCGCCCGCGCGTGAGGATTGCGGCGCGCTACTTCTTCAAGCACCGCTTGTACCTGCGCGGCCCCGGCCACGTCGGTCTTGGTGACCACGACGCGGTCGGCCAGGGCGAGCTGGGTGGCTGCTTCCTTGTACGAGGCCAGTGCGGCGAGGCCATGCACGGCGTCCATTGTTGCGACGACACCGGCGAATTCATAGTGGGCCGCCACGGAAGGATCCGCGGCCAGGGTATTGACCAGCGGCGCCGGGTCGGCCAGGCCGGAGGTTTCCACGATTACGCGCTGAAATGCGGGAATCTCTCCCCGCAACCGGCGGTAGTAGAGATCTTCCAGGCTGTCCTGCAGCGGGCTGTTCATCGCGCAGCACAGGCATCCGGAGTCCAGCAGCACGACGTCACGATCGTCGGATTTTTCCAGCAGCACGTGGTCCAGCCCGACTTCACCGAATTCGTTGATGATGACTGCGGTGTCGGCAAAGGCGGGGTGGTGTATCCAGCGGGCCAGCAGCGTGGTCTTGCCGCTGCCCAGGAATCCGGTCAGCAGAATGACCGGCATCCGGCCGGCCGCTGTTTGCGCTTGGGCAAGCGGGTGCGGCACGTCGGCCTCAGGCCTGCCGCACCGGCAGGTCCTCCAGGTACTGTTCGACTTCGCAAGAGGGAATTACGTCGGCATACTTGCAGTTCAAGTCGAACAAGTTGATTGCGTGGCTGGCCTGGAACCTGTCGAAGGCGGCTTCTTCGGGGATGATTACCTTGAAGTTGTAGGAATAGGCGTCCACTGCCGTAGCCCGCAGGCAGCCCGAAGAGGTGCAGCCCACCAGGATCAAGGTGTCCACGTCGAGGAAGTTGAGGTGGCTCATGAAGATGGTGCCGAAGAAGCACGACGGCTTCTGCTTGGAGATGCGGATGTCTTGCGGTCGCGGGGCCAGCGGCTCGACCGTCTGGGTCGCATGGGTATGAGCGATCACGGTCTTCTCCTGGCCGCGATGGTTCTTGCCTACCTGGACTCCGCTGTCCATGAGATCGGGCCGCCGTCCGCTTTCCGTGTAGAACACGGGAATGTTCTTGTCGCGGGCCAGTTTCAACAGCGGCACCATGTGTTCGACCGCAGCCCAGGCTTCCTTGCCGCAGTGGGTGCGGTATTGCTTGAGGCCTTCGAGGATTTCCTGCGGAGTATCGCCGCAGAAGTTGTATTGGACGTCTATGATGAACAGTGCCGGCCGCTTGCCGAAGCCGCCGCGTTTGCCGTAGCCGGCAACCTTCAGCACTTCTTTGTCGCGGTCGGTGAGGAAGTCGTCCCAGATGCGTTTCGTATCGCTCATTGTCATGTTCCCTATGGGGTGTAGTGGGGGATATCAGGATGCGGCATCGGACTGCGCGCGCCGCAGGTAGCGGCCGCCGGGATAGGTGCGCGCCTCGTCGGTGATGCGGCCATCCTGCATGACGCAGCGGCCGCGCACCAGCGTACGCACCGGCCAGCCTTTGATCTTCATGCCCTCATAGGGCGAATAGTCGGCGTGGGATTCCAGCGTCGCCGGGTCCACTACCTTTTCCAGGTCCGGGTCGACGACCAGCAGGTCGGCGTCCTTGCCGACTTCGATGCCGCCCTTGGACGGAAGGTTGTAGATGCGCGCGGAGTTCGCCGCGCACAGTTCGACGATGCGCGCCAGCGGAACCTGGCGGCGATGGTAGCCTTCGTGCAGCATCAGCGGCAGGATCATGCCGGTGCCCGGAAAGCCGTTGCTGGCGGCCCAGATCGTCTTGTCCTTGGTGGCGCGCTTGCGTGGCACATGGTCCGATCCGATGGTGGTGATGGAGCCGTCCAGCACGCCTTCCCACATGGCCTCGACATCGTCCTGGCTGCGGACTGGGGGATTGACCTTGGCATAGGTGCCCGCCGGCGATTCGTCGTTCAGGAAGAGGTAGTGTGGGCAGCTTTCCACATAGATGGGCGGCCCGTTGCGGCGCAGGCGATGGCGGCGCACTTCGTCCAGCGCTTCGCGACTGCTCAGATGCACGATATTGACCGCCGCTCCGGTCTTCGAGGCGAAATAGCAAACGCGGTGGACGTTCTCCGCCTCGAGGAAGTCGGGGCTCTGCTGGTTCCAGGCTTTGAGGTCGTCGCGGCCCGCGGCGCGCAGCTCGTCGCGCAGCAGCGGGATCACTTCCACATTCTCGCAGTGCACTCCCATGATGGCCCCGGGGATGCGCGCCGCCTGGCGCAGCGCCGCATACAGCAGCCCGTCGTCGATGTCGGTGAAGCCTTGGGCCAGCCCGGCCGCACCTTTGTACATCATGTAGAGCTTGTAGGACGATACGCCGAAGCGGGCGGATATTTCCTCCAGGGTCTGCACATGCAAATGGCTGGTGATGCCGAAATGGAAGCCGAAGTCGATGCAGCTCTGCGTTTCACCGAGTGTGCGCGCCGCGTCGCAGGATTCGCGAATGTCCTTGGACCTGTGGAACGAAAGTACGGTAGTCGTGCCGCCGATGGCGGCTGTGCGCGACTCGGTCTCGAAGTCGGTCTCGGGCGAACCGAAGCCGAAGTGCACATGAGGGTCTATCACGCCCGGCAGCAGCCAGAGGCCTTCGCAGTCCAGGGTTTCGCGCGCCGCCAGGTCGGCGCCGCGGTCGGCGATGACTGCGATGCGGCCGTCGCGCACGCCCAGCGTGGCTTCGGTCAGCCCCTTTCCGGGCAGCATTATCCTTGCGTTGGTGATGAGCAGATCCAGGGTCATGTAGGGTCTCGGTCGTCCGGGATTGAAGAGTCATGCGCGCCGGCCCGCGCCGGTTCGCCGATGAAGCCGCGCAGCACGCTCTGGGGAATGCCGCCGTCGGCCATCAGGCGGCGTTCGGCTTCGGTGAGCACTTGCGGCACGGCGAGGAAGTCCACGGTGGTGCCATCGTCGCGACGGGCGCGCACCTGGACCTGGCCGTCGCCTTCGACGGCCTGCTCGATCCGTTCGAAGGAAAATGTCTCGGAGCCGGTCAGGCCCAGCTGGCGCCAGCCTTGGCCGGGCAGGAAGGCCAGCGGCAGCACCCCCAGCCCGACCAGGTTGGCGCGGTGGATGCGCTCGAACGACTCGGCCAGCACTGCGCGAACCCCCAGCAACTGCGATCCCTTGGCGGCCCAGTCGCGGCTGCTGCCTGTACCGTATTCCTTGCCTGCCAGGATGATCGTGCCATGGCCCTCGCGCCGATAGGCGAGCGCAGCATCGAATATGGTCATCTGTTCCCCATCGGGGAAGTGGCGCGTATAGCCGCCTTCGGTTTCGGGCAGCAGTGAATTCTTGATGCGGATATTGGCGAAGGTGGCGCGGGTCATGACCTCGAAGTTGCAGCGCCGCGCCACATACGAATTGAAGTCCCGCGGCGCGATGCCGGCATCCAGCAGGTATTGCCCCGCCGGGGTCTCGGCCGGGATTTCACCGCCCGGCGAGATGTGGTCGGTGGTCAGCGAATCGCCGAAAGCGGCCAGCACGCGCGCCTCGCGCAGGTCGGTTGCGAGTCTTGCCAAGGCCTTGCCGTCCGGCGTGCCGTGGAAGAACGGCGGTTCGACCAGGTAGTGGGAATCGGGATCCCAGGGAAAGCACAGTCCGGTGGGGGCCTGCAGGGTTTGCCACATTTCGGCGTCGAAGTTGTCCGGGTCGTACACGGCCTGGAACAGCGCGCGCTGCTGTGCCAGCGGCAGCAGGGCCTCGATCTCCGACGTAGCGGGCCACAGCTCGCGCAGATAGACGGGCTGGCCGGCGGCATCAGTGCCCAGGGGTTCGCGCTCGAAATCGATGTCGATGCGCCCGGCCAGGGCATAGGCGACGACCATGGGCGGCGAACCGATATAGTTGGCGCGGATCATCTTGTGGATGCGGCCCTCGAAGTTGCGGTTGCCCGACAAGGCCGCCGCGACTACCAGCCCGCGCCGCTCGATTTCGTCCGCCACGGCGGGATCCAGCGGGCCGGATTTGCCGCCGCAGGTGGTGCAGCCGTAGCCGATAGTGTGGAAACCCAGGGCTTGCAGCGCGGGCGACAGGCCGGCCTCGTCCAGATAACGCGTCACCGCGCGCGAACCGGGCGCGAGCGAAGTCTTGACCCAGGCGGCGCTGTGCAGGCCGCGCTCGACTGCCTTGCGCGCCAGCAGGCCCGCAGCCAGCATCACATAGGGATTGGAGGTATTGGTGCAGGACGTGATGGCGGCCAGCACTACAGAGCCGTGCTGCAGTTGCCCGGCGTCGCTTTGCGCGATGCCGGCGGAGCCGGAGTTTGCCGAGCCAGGCGCGCCGTCGGCATCGGCCGCAAAGCCTCCCTTCGCGCGCGGCCGATACAGCCGGGAGTGAAAATCGGTGGCGATTGTGTCCACGGGCAGGCGGTCCTGCGGCCGGCTCGGGCCCGCCATGCTGGGCATGGCCTGGGACAGGTCGATGTCGACGACGCGCGTGTATTGCGGCTGGACGTCGTCCGCGCCGCGGTACAGGCTATTGGCGCGGCAGTAGGCTTGAACCAACTCGATGCGTTCTTGCGGACGCCCTGTCAGGCTCAGATAGTCCAGGGTCTGGCCATCGACCGGGAAGAAGCCACAGGTGGCGCCGTATTCCGGGGCCATGTTGGCGATGGTGGCCCGCTCGGCGACCGCCAGGTGCGCCACGGCGGGCCCGAAGAATTCCACCATGCAGCCGGTTACGCCGGCCTTGCGCAGCAGTTGGGTGATAAGCAGCGCCGCGTCGGTGGTAAGCGCCGGGGCCTGGATCCGGCCGCTAAGGCGCACGCCCACGACCTCGGGCACGGGGAATGTATAGGCTTTGCCCAGCATGGAGGCTTCGGCGTCTATGCCGCCCACGCCCCAGCCCAGTACGCCCAGCGAGTTGACCATGGGCGTGTGAGAATCGCCGCCGATGACGAAATCGGGGTATGCCCAGGGGCCGTCCTCGCGCTGCGTGCTGGCCACCACATCGGCCACGTATTCCAGATTGACCTGGTGGATGATGCCGGTGCCCGGCGGAAACACGCGCACTCCGCGGAATGCCTGCTGCGCCCATTTCAGGAAGCGGTAGCGCTCGGCATTGCGCTCGTATTCCCGATGCAGGTTGCGCGCCACCGCATCCGGTCGCGCCCAGTTGTCGACCTGCAGCGAATGGTCGACGATCAGGTCCACGGGAATGTGGCTGTCCACGGCCGAGGGGTCCCCGCCGTGGCGCGCCACGGCGTCGCGCAGGGCGGCGAGATCCTGCAGCACCGGCAGGCCGCTGGAATCCGGCAGTATCACCCGCGCTACGCGCAGGGAGAGGTCGGTGCCGGCCGATTCCCGCCAATTCATCAGGGCCTGGATTTCCGTGTCCGCGACCGCCGCACCCCAGGCGCGGTGGCGGCACAGGTTTTCCAGCAGCACGCGGATGACATAAGGAAATGCGGCGATGTCCCGGCCATGTGCACGGGCCAGCGCGGCAATGTCCGCATAGCGCAGCTCGCGGTCGCGAAATGAGAGAGAGGAGATCATGGTCGTCTATGAGGCCGCGCGGCGCAGATGCCGTCGCCGCGGCCTGTTTCGCATCCTGTATGTAAGCGATGGTTCGAATAGCCATTATTGGCGATGGCTGCTCTAAATGTCAACACTTCGATAAGAATTCATTGAAGTATCGACAGGCCGGCCAGCAATGCGCGGTCGAAGGTTGTCGGGCAGACCGATATGGCGTCGTGACTGTGCAGCGCATTTCTCTACGTACGCCCAGAGGGAAGAGTGTCGAGATCGTGCCGTCGGGATGCTGGTGGGCGGCTAAATCGGATGGGCGGAAAACATGCTGTTGCGTGCTCCGTTCCTGCGCCTGAAAATAGATTGACAATTTCCACTCACCTCTCTAATCTGTTAACACTATGCGAGAAATAGACCCTTCGGCCAACAGTTCCGATACATCGCCCGAGCCTTTGTCGGAGCAGATATTCGGGCGCATGCTCGACGCCATCTATCAGGGGCGCCTGTCCCCGGGCAGCGTCATCAACGAGGTGGCGCTGGCCCAGGAGTTCGGTGTCAGCCGGGGGCCCGTGCGCGAGGCTGTCCGGCGCCTGCAGGGCATTCAATTGGTGACGCGCGAGCCCTATGTAAAGGCGCGTGTCATTTCCCTGTCCGCAAAATCCGCGCTTGAGCTCTTCCAGATGCGCATGGCGCTGGAAGGCGTGGCATGCAATCTCGCCACCCGTCGCATGAGCGACGAGGAAATCGGCATGCTCTCGGCCGAGCTCGAACAGGACCGCCAAAATTACCTGAGCGCTGCGGGCGGCAAGGCCGCGCTGGGGCGGGTATTCGATTTCCACGAGCGCATCGTTCGCGCCAGCGGCAATCAGCGCATCGTCAACGCGCTGTGCGGCGATCTGTACCACTTGCTGCGCATCTATCGCCGCCATTCAGGCACTGTGCTCGAACGCAAGCACGATGCCTATGCCGAGCACTGGCAGATCCTGCGGGCCATCAAGGCGCGCGACGCCGAATTGGCCGAGTCGCTGATGCGCTCGCATATCGAGCGCGCGGCCCAGCACCTGTCGGATCACTTGATCGAGCCCCGGGTCGCGGTGAACCGCAGCGCCTGAGGCTTTCTTCCCGGAGAGAGCAACTTCCATGACCGATATCGATTCCACCACGCCGCGCGGCGCTCGCGGCATGTCGCGCCGGACCTTGTTGCGTGCGGGGGCGGCGATCCCCGCCGTCGCGCTGTCCGCGCGTACGGCCTGGGCCGCGGATTTCCCCTCGCGGCCGGTGCACTTGATCGTGCCGTTTCCGGCCGGCGGGTCTTCCGACTCCCTGGCGCGTATTGCGGCGGCGGCGCTGTCGTCGCAACTAGGCCAATCGGTGGTGGTCGAGAATCGTGGAGGCGCCGGGGGCAATATCGCCGCCGACTATCTGGCGCGCAGTCCCGCCGACGGCTATACCCTGCTCGAGGCCGGCCAGGGCATCATGGCCATCAACCGGGTCTTGTACAAGCATGTGTCGTACGATTCGCGCAAATTCGAATACGTGGGGATGATGGGCGATAACGCCAATGTGTTGCTGGTCAACCCCAAGGCGCTGCCGGTGAACAGTGTGGCCGAGCTGGTGCAGATGGCCAAGGCCGAGCCGGGCAAGATCACCTTCGGTTCCAATGGCATAGGGTCCTTGTCGCATCTGACCGCGGAAGTGTTCCAGACTGCGGCTGGAATCAAATGCCTGCATGTGCCGTACCGCGGGGCGGCGCCCATGGCGACCGATCTGCGGGCCGGCCGCATCGCTTTCTGCTTCACCGGCTCCACCCTGGCGGTGTCCCTGGCCGCTACCGGCGCGTTGCGTGCCCTGGCCGTCACTACCTCGCAGCGCATCGACCAGTTGAAGGATGTGCCGACTTTCGTCGAGCTGGGCTACCCGATGCTGGACGCGCCGTCATGGTGGGCGTTGATGGCCCCGCCCGGTACGCCGGCGCCGGTGCTGGCGGTATTGCGCAATGCCTTCGCCAAGGTGGCCGCCCAGCCCTCGTATCAGCAGACGCTCAGGAAACAGGCGACGCTGCCCGTTACGCTGCCTGTCGACAAGGCCGCTGCATTCTTCGCGCATCAGCGCCAGGTGTGGGAGCAGGCTGTCAAGTCCAGCGGCGCGACCGCGGCCTGAGCCGCGCTACGTCGGCGATGCGTTGTCCGCGGCCCGCGCCAGCGGCGTGCGCCGCGCCTCTTTTTTCGATTTCATCCATTTAAAAGCATGGCTCCGGCCGTATTTCAGGATTCATCTATGCAAAACAGACCACGCCAGTTCCGCGAACTGCTCAAGAACGAGGCATTCATCGTCTCGCCCGGCGTTTATGACGGCTACAGCATCCGCCTGGTCGAGGCGGCCGGTTTCAAGACGGCTTGCACCAGCGGCGCCGCCGTGTCCAACTCCTTGTTGGGTGTGGCCGATATCGGCGTCATGGGCCTGAACGAAAACGTCACCCATTGCCGCAATCTGGCCCGTTCCGTTTCCATTCCCATGACGGCCGACGCCGACACGGGCTACGGTAATCCCGTCAATGTGTTCCATACGGTGCAGCAGTTCGAGGAGGCCGGGGTGGCCGGCATCAACCTGGAGGACCAGGTCAGCCCCAAGCGCTGCGGGCACATGCCGGGCAAGGACGTCGTGAGCCAGGCCGAGATGGTCAAGAAGATCGAGGCTGCCTGCCTGGCGCGGCGCAACGACGACTTCGTCATCATCGCGCGCACCGATGCGATAGCGGTCGAGGGGATCGAGGGCGCGATCCGGCGTGCCAAGGCCTATGCGGCGGCTGGGGCCGACATGTTGTTTCCCGACGCGGTGCGCAGCGAGGAGGACATCCAGCGTTTGGTTGATGCGGCGGGGATTCCCGTCAGCGTCAACATGGGCTTCGGCATCCGTTCGCGGCCGACCACGCCGCTGATTCCCATTCCGCGCCTGAAGGCGATCGGGGTCAAGCGCATCAGCCTGCCGCGCATGCTGCCCGCCGCGGCCATACATGCCATGACGCAGGCGCTGCAAGTCATGCAGGAAGTGATACGCAGCGGCGAGCCCACGGATCGCCCCGACCTGCTCGTAGGCATAGAAGACATCATGAAGTTGATGGGCTATGCCGAGATGCGCGAACTCGAGAAGCGCCTGACCACGCTTCCGCCCGAAACCGCGGGCGCCTGATTTTCCCGGATCGGCTCATGGACGGCAGGTGTTGCCTCGTGACCGGTGCGGCCTCCGGAATAGGCCGTGCATTGGTCGACAGCTTATTGGATGAGGGCTGGCGGGTCGAGGGCGCCGATTTGCAGTCTGAAGAGCCGGGGCCTGGCACGCGCACCGGCGGCCGCTACACACATCATCGCGTCGACCTCGCCGACACGATGGCCTGCGATGCATTCGCTGCGGCAATGGCGGATAGGGGCATCACTGCCTTCGTGCATTGCGCCGGCATCATGCGCACGGGCGGCGTTGTGGACACCGATATGGACGAAGCGCAGTACTTGTGGCGGCTGCACGTGGCCGCACCCATCGCCATATTGAAGACCGTCGGTGCGGGCCTGCCCGACCGGGCGGGGCGCGTCGTCCTGGTTTCGAGCCGGGCGGTGCTGGGCCGAGCGGGTCGCGCCGCCTATGCGTCGAGCAAGGCGGCGCAGTTGGGGTTGATCCGCAGCTGGGCTGCCGAATTGATAGGCCGGGGCGTCACGGTCAATGCTGTGGCGCCAGGCGCGGTAGATACACCCATGCTGCGCGATCCGCAGCGTGGTGCTCCCCCTGTCTCGGCCCTGCCCTTGGGCCGCCTGGTGCGGCCGCAGGAAGTGGCCGCCACCATTGCTTTTTTCCTGGGAGACGAGGCGGGGGCGATTACCGGGCAGACGCTGTATGTATGCGGCGGGGCGTCGCTGGGTGCTGCACCCATGTGAAGCGGTCCGTGCGGGCTTGTGTCCCGCTTTTCAGCTACGGTAATTGTTGACAGTTAACGCAAAAAGATATTAGCACCGCAAGCTGCCATTAGTCTGTTTCCAGACGTATATCGAGTAAACACCTATGTTTCACGGATGAATATTTTATTGTGCAATTCTTTGCGTCTATTTATACTGTTAACACTTAGATTCAGACGTTTTTCTTTTTTATTACCCGTACCCAGTACCCATACCTGAGCGAACTTACTCTTGGGGGAGACCATGAGCCACTCTGATCACAACACATCTACCGCATCCATTTTCCGTCCCGCTTCCCGCCGTCCGGCCAGCCGCCGCCGGATGCTGGGCGCGAGCGCTGCCTTGCTGCTGCCCATGCTGCTTCCGGCCAGCGGGTGGGCCGCAGGCAGCTATCCCAGCAAGGCCGTAACGCTGGTGGTGCCCTACACTCCGGGCGGTCCGACCGACATCGTGGGCCGCGCCCTGGGCCAAGCCCTGTCGCAGAAGTGGGGGCAGTCAGTCATCATCGAGAACCGTCCCGGGGCCGGCGGCAACATCGGCTCGGCCTATGTGGCCCGCTCCGCGCCCGACGGCTATACCTTGGTGCTTGGCGTCACGGGTTCGCACGCCATCAATAAATGGCTCTACAAGTCGTTGCCGTACGATCCGCAGAAAGACTTCGCCGCAGTCAGCCTGGCTGTGGTGTATTCGAACGTAATCGTCGCCAATCCCAAGTTTCCTGCCAACAATCTGAAGGAACTGGTTGCGCTGGCGCAGAAGAATCCCGGCAAATACAGCTATGGCTCGGACGGCAATGGTTCGGCTAGCCACCTGTCGATGGAATTGCTCAAGGAGCGGGGCAAATTCAATATCGTGCACGTGCCCTATCGTGGCAGCGCGCCACTGCTCAATGACGTAGTCGGAGGCACTATTCCCCTGGGCATCACGGGGCTGCCCTCGGCCGGGCCGCTCATCGAAGGCGGCAAGCTCAAGGTGATCGGCCTGACGACGGCCAAGGACTACAGCGGCCACAACTATCCGACCATCGAGTCGCAGGGTTTCCCCGATTTCGACATCGCGCCGTTCTCGGCCGTCTTCGCACCCAAGGGCACGCCGTCGGCCATTGTTGACAAGATCTCCGCCGATATCAGGGACGTCATGTCGCAGCCAGCCATGAAAGAAAGAATGGCCAAGCTCGGCCTCATGCCTATGCCCACGACGCCGGAAGAGACGCAGAAATTCCTGGCCAAGCAGATAGCCGAGTGGCAGAAGGCGGTGAAGATTTCGGGCGCCTCGATCAATTAAGCCTGGCCTGGGCGGCCGCGGCCGCAAGCTGCGCTACGAGCACGGTCGCGTACGCGCCGTGACGGCCGCCCGTCCCCGGCTTTCCGGAACTCTGCGATGCTACATGACCGAGACGTCGAATTCGACGCGGCAGTCGATATCCTGGTGATCGGCGCGGGCGGCTGCGGCCTGTGCGCGGCATTGTCGGCGCATAGCGCTGCGCAGGGCGGCGACATTGCCGTGCTCGAAAAAAACGACAGGCTGCAAGGCAATACCGCGCTGTCCAGCGGGTCGATTCCCGCCGCAGGAACACGCTTCCAGGCGCAGGCCGGTCTGGCCGATTCGGCCGAGGCCTTTGTCGAGGATCTGCAGCGGATTGCCGGCGTGCATCAGATGCCCGGGCTTACGCGCAGGCTGGCGGAAGTCTCGGCCGAGCTGGTGGAATGGCTCGTCGATGTCGCAGGCGTGAACCTGACATTGGTGGAAACTTACAAGCATATCGGGCATCGTCAATATCGCCTGCATTCGCCGCCTTCGCGGCGCGGCGCGGACCTGCTCGACGATCTGGCCGACGCCGTAGCCAGGCGCAATATCCCGATCGTATTCGGCAACGGAGCGACGGATCTGGTCGTCGACGAGCGCGGCCGCGTTTGCGGCGTGCAGGCCCGCACCCGGGACGGGGCATGCACGACATTGGCAGCGCGGGCGGTGATACTGGCCACCAACGGCTTCGGAAACAATCGCGAGTTGCTGCGCGAGTTCTGCCCCGAAGTCGCGGCTGCGCCATACGGCGGCGCGACCGGCAGCGAGGGCGAGGCGGTCCTGTGGGGCCGTGAACTGGGCGCGGATCTAGCCAATATGGGGGCCTACCAGGCCCATGCCAGCCTGGCAGACCCTCACGGCTCGCTCGTCACCTGGACTGTAGTGGAAAAGGGCGGCTTTATTGTCGATGCGTCGGGCCGTCGCTTCGGAGACGAAAGTCAGGGCTACTCGTCTTTCGCCGCCCTGGAGCTGGAGCGGGCTGGTCCGTTCCATGTGATCGCCGATGCGCGCATACGCGACCTCACCGCCCAGGGCCAGTCCGAATACGCCGAGCTCGTTGCCAACAAGGGTGTGCTGGAATTCGACACCATCCAGGCCCTGGGTGACCGTTGCGGAATCGAGCCCGTCCAATTGGCCCGTACATTGGGCCACGCCGTGGCGGCTGCCGCTGGCGAGGAGGCCGATTCCTGGGGCCGCAGCCAGTGGGGAGGCGGCCCCTTGCGGCCGCCTTATACGGCTATGCGCATCAGTGCGGCCCTGTTTCATACGCAGGGCGGCTTGCGTGTGGATCCGGAAGGGCGCGTGCTGCGCAAGGACGGTTCGATCATTCCCGGCTTGTACGCTGGCGGCGGCGCCGCCGCCGGCATCAGCGGCGCTCGGGGCAGCCAGGGATACATGTCTGGCAACGGCCTGTTGTCGGCCCTGGGCCTGGGATATCTGGCCGGCCGTTGCGCGGCCGGGCAATTGTCCCGGGAGGCATGCTCCTGAGCCTGCGGCGGCTGCCGGTGCGCTTCCGCCGGCAGCCTGTGAGCCCTCTTTGTGCCGTGTTACGCGGCGCCGGACACATTTCCGGAAGGGGGCGCATTCGCTGCTCTGCTGTGCGCGAACTCAGGCACAACCCACCGGCCGCCGCAGCGGCGCCTTGCGCGCGGCCAAGGCTGCGTCCAGCGCACCCGACGAGAACAGCACTCCGGTAATCACCAGCAGCGCGCCCACCCATTGGGCCATCGACACTTGCTCGCCCAACACGATGGCGATCAGCATGGTGAAGATGGGTACGAGGTCGAAGAAGACCGCGGTGCGCGCCGGCCCTATGGTCTTGACGCCATTGTTCCACCACAGGTAGGCGAGCACGGTCCCGAACAAGGCCATGGCCGAGATCGAGGCCAGGCTCGGGGCCGCGGGCAACGGCAAGGCGCCGCCGTGCCCGAACAGGGCTAGGGCCACGATGCCCAGGCCGCCCATGACCGTGGTGGCGGTAGTGGTCTGCAGCGCGGAGAGCTGGCGGATCGAACGCTTGCCGATGACGCTGTATGCCGCCCAGCACAGGTTGCCGAGCAGGATCAGGCCGTCGCCCAGCACAAAATGAAAATGGCTCAACAGGGCCGTCCACGAGCCGCCGGTGACTACGATGACGACGCCGGCCATGCTCAGCGCCAGGCCCAGCACCTGGCGCCAGGACACGGCTTCGCCCAGGACCAGCGCGGTCAGCATCACAGTGATGGTGGGGTTGAGCGTCATGATCAGCGCGCCGTTGACCGACGACGTGGTCTGCAGGCCATAGAAAAAGGCCATGTTGAAGCCGAAGATGCCCAGCGCGGCCATGGCGGCCAGGGGCAGCAGGTTGCGGCGGATTCCGGCCCAGTCCAGGCCCTCCCGCAGGCGGGTGTAGAGCAGCATGGCGGCGCCGGCGATGATGAAGCGCCATGCCGCGGCCGAGGCCGGGTCGGTGTAGTGCACGACGTATTTTCCGAGATTGAAATTGGCTCCCCAGAACAGAGTGCTGAGGACTAGCGCCAGATAAACACCACGGTGTTTCATGATGGTTCCTTGATCCAAAAGGCTTCGAAGTCCGGGAGGCGGCGCAATCCGAACCGGGGGCTGGCTGCGCGATCCGCGGGGGCTTCTAGCGGTTGTACGCAAGAATGCGACATGGAGGCATTATTCTTTTTTTATAAATAAAATGATATAGATCTAAATTCAAAATCATTTTTCATAAATAAAAAATGAACTGGGAAGACATACGCTATTTCCTGGCGGTTGCCCGTCAGGGCGGCTTGACCCCGGCGGCAGCGGACTTGGGGGTCAGTCCGGCGACTGTGTCGCGGCGTGTCGAGGCCTTGGAGCGGGACTCGGGCATGGCGCTGTTCCTGCGTCGCCAGAGCGGCTATGTGCTCACGGACGAGGGCCAGTCCATGTTCGAGGCGGCGCAGGGCGTGGAGCAGGCCATGCTCGGATTCGAGCGCCGCGCGCAGCGGGTCGGCGAGCCGGGACGCTGGACGGGCTGCACCCGGCTGGCGACTTCGGACGCGCTTGCCTCGCATGTGATCGCGCCGCGCCTGGGGGATTTCCTGGAAAGGCATCCCGGCTTGCAGGTGGAGCTGGTCACAGGGATACAGGCGGTGAATCTGTCGCGGCGCGATGCCGACATGGCTTTGCGCATGGCGCCTCCGAGCGCCGATGAAGAAGGCGAATATATCGCTCAGCGGCTGCCCGACCTGCAATTCGCAGCGTACGCTGCGCGCGCGCTCGCGCGGCGCGGCTCCGACTGGCGCGAACTGCCCTACGTGTCATGGCCGGACTCGCTGTCGCATATAGCCATGGCCAAGTGGATGCGGGCCACTTATGGCGCCGCGCAGCCGCCGCTGCTTACCAATAGCGTGGGCACGCAATACCAGGCCGCGCGCTACGGAGTGGGGGTGGCGGTCCTGCCGGTGTTCATGGCCGATGAAGATCCGCTGCTGCAGCGGGTGGAGCCCGGGCATCTCGCCTGCGTCCGGCCGCTATGGCTCATGCACCATCGCGACCTGCGTTCGAGCCGGCGCATCGTCGCGATGAAAGAGTTCATCCTGGGCTTGTTCCCGGGCCGGCCTGCGTGAGCGGGCGAGGGGGCGTTGCGCAAACTCGGCCGACGCCTGGGCCGCCGGAGACGCAGGCGGCGAATGGGACGAGGAATAGGGCGGTGATAGGGTGGCGAATAGGGTGGCGAATAGGGTGCGGCGGCTTTGCACCGCGGCCGGCGCGCTTGCCGCCTCCAAGGAATGCGGGCCCCGCAGCTCTGCGTATTTACCCTAGACCGGGCTGGCGGGCGCTGCCGGCCAGCCTGATAATGGTTGACGTCGCAAGGGGTATGTATATACTTTTTGCCAGGCTCGGAACTGGTGCTGCGGCGCCGGAGAGCCTGCGGCCGCGCAGACGGCCGTGTGATACAAAACAGTCTTTCCATCCAGAGCGAGGAGTACAGGAAAATGCGATTTTCATATACCCTGAAGGCCTGCATGGCCGCGGCGTGTTTCATGGCGGCTTCGGTGTCGGCCCACGCCGAGGACCAATTGGCGCGCATCAAGAAGGCCGGCGTGCTGGTGATGGGCACGGAAATGCAGTTCGCGCCGTTCGACTTCCTGAAGGACGGCAAGCAGGAAGGCTTCAACAAGGAATTTTTCGCCGAGGTGGGCAAGGGGCTGGGCGTGAAGGTGCGCTTCATCGACCTGCCCTGGCCCAGCGTGCTGCCTGGCCTGGATGCGAAGAAATTCGACATGGTGGCTGGCCCGCTGAATGTCACCAAGGCGCGCATGGAGCGCTACCATTTCACGCTGCCGATCGCCGATGGCACCGTGGCGCTGCTCAAGCGCGCCAGCGACAAGTCGCTGCAGAAACCGTCGGATATCGCCGGCAAGGTGGTGGGCGGGGGCAAGGGCTCGGCGCAACTGGCCCAGCTCAAGGAATACGCCGACACGCTCAACCCCAAGCCGCAGATCCGCGAATACATCGATAACAACCAGGCCTATGCCGACCTGGCGGCCGGGCGCATCGTGGCGGTGGGCAATTCGCTTACCAATATCGCCTACGTGGCGCAGCAGCGTCCGCAGATGTTCGCCGTGGTCAAGCCGGCCTTCGGCAAGAAAGTGTATTTTGCGTACATGGGCATGAAGGGCGCGGACAGCGACTCGCTGATCCAGGCGGTGAACAATGTCATCCTGGCCATGCACAAGGACGGCCGGCTGGCCGCCCTGCAGAAAAAATGGTTCGGCGTCGAGATGGACGTGCCCACCGGGGCTTTCGTGCCCAATGTCTGAATGCCGGCTCTCCGGGCCCCGGTTTCTCCAGGCCCGGGCTCTTGAGCTTTGATCCTCGATCCGTGAGCCGCGCGCCTGCCGTGTCCCGGCAGGCCGGCGGTTCCGGATCCCTGTTCCGGTTCCCGCTTGCGCGCCAGCGGGGGCCGCATACGCGAGATTCATGTTCGACCTGAAAGCCATTGCCGAGGCCTTGCCGCTGCTCGTGAAGGCGGCGCAAATGACGCTGCTGGTGTCCGCGCTGGGGCTGGTGGTCGGCTATGTGCTGGCGGTGGGCATCGCCACGGCCCGCCTTTCGTCCAGTCGGATGCTGCAGCGTCTGGGCGCGGTCTATGTGTTCATCTTCCGCGGGGTGCCGCTGATCGTGCAGCTCATGATGGCCTATTATTTCCTGCCATTCGTGGGCATCAACGTTCCGCCCATCGCGGCGTCGATACTGGCCATTTCCCTGTGCGAGGGCGCCTACCTGGGCGAGATACTGCGCGGCGGATTCCTGGGCATACCGAAAGGCCAGCTCGAGGCCACGCAGTTGCTGGGATTCAGCCGCGTGGACACTTTGCTGCGCATCGAAATCCCGCAGGCGCTCAAGCTGACCATGCCCTCGCTCATCAACGAGATGATCATGCTGGTCAAGGCCTCGTCGCTGATCTCGATCGTGGGCGTGGCCGAAATCACGCGCACGGCGCAGAACATCGCGGCCAGCACTTTCCTGCCGCTGCAGACATACATCGCAGCGGGGCTGGTGTACATGGTGATCAACGGCGTCTTGTCCATTGCCGGCCATGTCGCCGAACGCCGCTACGGGAGATCGTGATGGCGCTGCACATGGGCATACTCAGTCAATATTGGCCGAACATACTCAGCGGTTTCCTGGTGACGATGGGCACCTGGGCGGGCGCGGTCGCGCTGGGCATGGCGCTGGGCTTCGTCATCGCGGTATTGCAGCTGTTCGGCGGGCGCTGGCTGCGCGCCGTGTTGCGTGTCTATATAGAAGTGCTGCGCACCACGCCTTTCCTGATCCAGTTGTTCGTGCTGTATTACGGCGGGCCCAGCGTGGGACTGGAACTCTCGCCCATCGCGGCCGGCATTGTGGCGCTGGCCGTGTACGGCAGCGCTTATTTCGCCGAGTCGTTCCGTTCCGGATTCATGTCCGTGCCGCGCGGGCATGTCGAGGCCGCGGAATGCCTGGGTTTGTCGCGGCTGGCCACGGTGTGGAGGGTGCAGTTGCCACAGATGCTGGTGATCATCACGCCGGCGCTGGTGAACCTTATCATCATACTCAGCAAGGAGACCGCGGTGCTGTCGGTGGTGACCGTGCCCGAGCTGACCGCGGTGCTGACGCAGATCGGCACCGAGCAATTCTCTTATGTCGAAACGACTCTGGTCCTGTGCATATGCTATTTGCTGCTTATCGGCGCGACCGAGCGCCTGGGGCGCTGGGCGGAAATGCGCGTGAGCCGTTACATGGTGCGCTGATGGGCAGGCATGGCGCGCGGCGGGCCGGCCCGGGGTTGCGCATCCCTGCAGTGTTGCAGCCTGGCGGCTGCGCACCTTTCCTTCCCGGCACGGATGCCGGGGCTACTCGGAGAGTCTGATGAACTTGAAGGCCAAGGCCGCCGTGGACGAAGACGGCGGGGATTATCTGATCGAAGCGCGCGGCATCAGCAAGTACTACGGCCAGGCCCGGGTACTGAACAATATATCGCTGGGCGTGCGCAAGTCGGAGGTCACTTGCATCATCGGCCCGTCGGGATCGGGCAAGAGCACGCTGCTGCGTTCGCTGGCGTTCCTCGAGGAATACGACGGCGGCGAGGTGCTGATCGAGGGCGAGCTGCTGGGCTACGTCGAGAAAGACGGGGCGCGGGCCAGGGCGCCGCTGTCCGAGATCAAGCGCGTGCGCCGCCATGTCGGCATGGTGTTCCAGCAGTTCAATCTGTGGCCGCACATGACCGCCGCGGGCAATGTCGCCGAGGCCTTGCTGCGCGTCAAGAAAATGCCGCGCGCGCAGGCGCGCGAGCGCGCCATGCGCATGCTCGAAAAAGTGGGCCTGGCCGACAAGGCCGATTCCTATCCGGCGAGACTGTCGGGCGGCCAGCAGCAGCGCGTCGCGATCGCGCGGGCGCTGGCCATGGAACCGCACATCATGTTGTTCGACGAGCCGACCTCGGCGCTGGACCCGGAACTGGTGGGCGAGGTGCTGCAGGTCATGAAAGAGCTGGCGCGCGAAGGGATGACCATGGTGGTAGTGACGCATGAAATGGGTTTTGCGGCACAGGTGGCCGACCGTGTGGTCTTCATAGACAAGGGCGAGATCGCAATCAGCGGGCCGCCGGACGAAATCTTCCGCAACCCCGCGCAGCCGCGGCTGCGCCAGTTCCTGCAGAATTACCTGGACCGCAACGCATTCTGGACCCGGCCCCAGGCCGTGCCGGGCGCCGCTGCGGCATAGTTTCGTGTCGCAGCGCCGCTCTGTCGCGGTTCCGTGACGGATGTTGCGGCAATGCCGGCGGCCTGCGCGGGCGCCGGCGACGCCGGCACGGCATGTTCACGCTACACTGGCCCGAGCGCCGCCGGCATGCATCGCAGGCCGGGCACGGCGTCTGCATCATCGATCCGGGCCGCGCCGGCATGCGGGGCCCCGACACACGCAACATCGATCATTACACTGAAGCCATGGCCGCCGTGTTGCGCGAACGGCCGGGCGCGGAGTCACAGATGGCCGACGATCGGCAGCATACCGTGGGTGAAGAAACCATGAACAAGCGGGCCGGCGCCGATGCGCCGTCTATAGAGACGCAGCCGGGCCGGCCTGTTCCGGGTAGCTCTTATACCCTCGAATCCCTGGCGCAGACGATCTCCTGCCTGAGCCGGCCCGAAGACATGCAATCCTACCTGCAGGACGCCAGCGGCCTGGCCGCCGAGGGCCTGCCTGCCCTGGTGTTCCGGCCCGACAGCGTGGAACAAGTGGCGCAGATCGTGCGCGCCTGCCACCAGGAAGGCCGCCGCTTGACTATACAGGGCGGGCGCAGCGGCCTGGCCGGCGGTGCCGTGCCGGACGAAGGCGACGTGGTGCTGGCGCTGGAAAGGCTGGACCGGGTCGATGAATTCGACACCGCGGGCGGCACCATCACTGTGCAGGCCGGCATGATCCTCGAGAACCTGTGCGCACTGGTCGAGGACCAGGGCTGGTATTTCCCCCTGGACCTGGGGGCGCGCGGCTCCTGCCAGGTCGGCGGCAATGTCGCCACCAATGCCGGCGGCAACCGGGTGCTGCGCTACGGCACTACGCGCGAGCTGGTGCTGGGCCTGGAAGTAGTGCTGGCCGACGGCACGGTGATGACGATGCTGAACAAGGGGCTGAAGAACAATACGGGCCTGGATCTGAAGCACTTGTTCATCGGCACGGAAGGCACGCTGGGCGTGATCACCCGCGTGGTGCTGCGGCTGTTTCCCAAGCCCGAGAGGCGCTACAGCGCGCTGGCCGCGGTTTCCGACCTGGACCAGGTGGCGCGCCTGCTGAAGCTGGCGCGCGCACGGCTGCCCGAGCTGTCGTCGTTCGAAGTGATGTGGCGCAATTATCTGGTGGCGGCGGGCCAGGTGCTGCAGAAGACGCCGCCCTTCGAGGCGCGTTACCCCATCTGCGTGCTGCTCGAGACCGAGGGGCGCGACACGCCCGAGGCGGCCGCGGCGCTGGAAGGCTTCCTGGGCGAGATGCTGGACAGCGGCGACGTGCTCGACGCCATCATTCCCCACAGCCAGGAACAGGCCGCCATGCTGTGGAAGTTCCGCGATTCCATCGGCGAGATCCTGCGCACCATACAGCCGCGCGTGGCCTTCGACATCGGCATCCCGCTGCAGAAAATGGAGGCCTTCATTGATGTGGTCTGCGCCGGCCTGTCGCGCATGTCGCCCAAGGCGCACAACCTGCTGTTCGGCCACCTGGGCGACGGCAATCTGCACCTGTCGACAGGGCCGCATGCGCCCGAGAACCTGATGGCGGTGGAAGAGCTGGTCTATCGCGAAGTGGAACGCGTCGGCGGCAGCATCTCGGCCGAGCACGGCATAGGGCGCATCAAGAAGCCGTTCCTGAAGCACAGCCGCGGCGCGGCCGAACTCGCGCTGATGCAGCAGGTCAAGCGCGCACTGGACGGCGGTGCGGAGCTGAACCGGCATCGCGTGGTCGACGCCTGACTGCTGTGTTGGTCTCGGGTGTGTCGCCACGACTGCGGCCGCGGTCGTGGCGTTGGGGACTCGCCGCAGGCGGCTTGTACGGGCGTATGGTTATCGAATCGTCTCGGGCGGGCCGTCAGAATCTGCCAGCTCGGTGCAGCCCGCCGCGCGCTGCCGGCACGCGTTGGAAGGCTATGCGAGTGCCTACACTCATTGAGGAATAGACCAGCCCATCTGCCGGCCTGGAAATTTGGGTTCACAAATCATGAATGCCCATTTACGCCGGCTGTATTGTCCATATCTTATCCACCGCCTAGACTCCTGGCACGCAAGCATAATTAGACATACATATAGCCCTCGTGCTGTCTGACGGGAGAACAGCCCAAGAGTATCTATCAGAGCGCGGCCTCGTTGGGGGGGCTCGAGAAATACCAATCTAAAGAACCGCAATCGGGATCCGATGGGTCCGAGTTGCCGCACTTGACTCTTGTAAATCAACGACGGAGACGCTTAGTGAAATTTTCAAGAATTGTTGCCGCCGGTATCTTGGCCGGCTTCGGCGTGACTTCGGGCTTCTGTGCCCGCGCCGCTGCGGACGAATTTCCATCCCGCCCTGTTCATATCGTCGTGCCTTTCGCAGCGGGTGGCGGTGGAGACTTCATTGTTCGGGCGATGTCCGACAAATTGGCTGCGGCATTGAAACAGCCGGTCATCGTGGAGAATCTCGGTGGCGCCAGCACGGTAGTAGGCACCGAACACGTCGCCAGGGCTGCGCACGATGGTTACACGCTGCTGTTCACCAGTACGGCGCTCTCCACCAACCCGACTTTGCTTCCCAAGCTTCCCTACAAGACTCCCGACGATTTCGCACCCATCGGCCTGGCCATTACTTACCCGCTCGCGCTGGCGGCCAGAAAAGATCTGAATATAAACAGCATCCCTGAACTGATCAGCTACGCCAAAGCAAACCCCGGCAAGATCAGCATCGCCAACTCGGGCAATGGGTCGGGCTCGCACCTTGCCGCGCTGCTCCTGGAAGACACTGCGGGCATCAATCTTACGACGGTGCCGTATCGGGGCGCGGGCCCTGCGGCCAACGACCTGGCGGGCGGGCACGTCGATCTGATGTTCACTGGAATGTCGCAGATCAAGGCCCTGGCGGACGCCAAGCGGGTCAAGCTGCTGGCGACGTCCGGGGCGCATCGGATCGATTCCGCTCCCGAAGTGAAGACTATCGCGGAGCAAGGCCTGCCTGGTTTCAGGGCCGTCGTATGGTGGGGCCTGCTAGCCCCCAAGGGCACTCCGAAAGCTGTGGTCGATACCTTGAACCAGGCCTTGCGCACAGCCCTGGCTGATCCTGCTGTGGCCAAACGCATGGCCGTTATTGATGGCGAAGCGAGCGTTTCGACGCCTGCAGCGTTCGATGCCCTTATCCGCGAGGAGATCCAGCGTTGGCGCAGGCTTCTGCAACCTTCCTCTAGCAAGTCCTGAAAGGGTTTTCCATGCTGTCCCCTTTGAGTGTATTGCAGAGCTATCCGCCCCACGATTCGACACTGGACGGATTGTTCGAGAGCCGGCATGCCATCAGGGCTGCGATGCCGATGCTGATGGATGACGATCGGTCGCTGTCCTGGGATGAGTTTGGCAGGGCGTACCATGCGCTCGCTCGGGCGCTTTTCTCAATGGGAGTGCGCCCGCTTGATCGGGTTGCTTTCGTCGCTCCCAATGGCGTAAGCCATGTGATCGTGCTGTTCGCGCTGGCGCGCCTGGGCGCCATCATGGTGCCCGTGAACCCGGGCTTTTCCGGCCGGGAGCTGGAATACGCGCTCGGCCATGCTGATGTGTCAGCCGTTTTTGCCAGCAACGAAACAGTGGCGGCTGTGCAGGAAGCGCTTGCTGCCAGGCAGAAGGAGGCCGCCATTATCCTTGTTCGGGAAGGCGGGCCATTTCCTGCCTTGCAGGGGCTGATCGATGGGGCTCCCGAGGTGGATCTGCCGCCCAATCCCTCAGCCGATGCGCCCTGCGTCATGATTTTCACCTCCGGCACCACGGGGTTCCCAAAGGGGGTTCTGCACAGTCAGTCCAATCTGGTGAAAGCTGGAGAGGCCAATCTCGGGCGGCTGCACCTTCAGCCCGAAGACCGCATTCTGGTCGTACTGCCGTTTTTCCACGTGAATGCGCTGTTCTACTCGTTGGGCGGAGCGCTTGCAGCTGGCGCGGCGTTGCTTATTCAGGCCAGGTTCTCGGCTTCGCGCTTCTGGCACATTGCCGCGGACTCAAAGGCTACCGTCGTCAACATCATCGAGGCGATGGGCACAATACTCCGCTCGCGGGACCGTTCCGAATTTCGTCCAGATCACTCGCTGCGTATTGCCTACGGGGTACGCCAGCATTCGGTCCCGTGTTTCCGCGACGAATTCCACATCCCGTATTTGTTTTCCGGCTTCGGCATGACCGAAATCCCCGGCGTCACGTGCAACCCGATAGATCGCCCCAACAAGCCTGGATCCATGGGCATGCTCGCCACGCATCCGGACCCCGCCCAGCCTTGGGCCCAGGCACGCATCGTAGATGACGGCGGTAGCGATGTTTCCGATGGCGAAACGGGCGAGCTATTTGTCAAGACGCCTGTCGTCATGCTCGGTTATTTTCGTGATCCCGATCAGACCGCCTCCAGCTTCCAGGACGGCTGGTTCAAAACCGGCGATCTGGTCCGCCGCGACTCTGATGGCTATTATTTCTATGTTGCTCGCAAGAAAGACATTATCCGCAGGCGCGGGGAAAACATTGCTGGTGCGGAACTGGACCTCGTCATCAACGCCAACCCCAAGGTATACGAATCCGCTGCCATAGGGGTGCCTTCTCCCCTAGGCGAGGACGATGTTCTGACAGCTATCGTCGTCAAACCCGGCCATGCACTGAGCGCTGCCGAGGTCGTCGAATGGTGCCGCCCACGCCTGGCTGCGCACAAGATCCCGCGTTACGTCGTTTTCTTGGACGCTCTGCCTCACACTCCGACACACAAGATCGCCAAGGCTCAATTACGCATGAACGCTTCATTGCGCGAGCAGGCGATCGATACGGACAATCTCTAACCCACCCAGCAAATCGAGGTCGAACATGGCAAAACACAAACCCATCAGTTCTGATATCGCCTGGAGCACGACCGACAAGATCACTGTCAAGGGCCTGGATCTGTGCCAGGACATTCTCGGCAAGGTTTCCCTGGGCGATATGGCATTTCTGGAATTGACCGACCGCCTGCCCACGCCGCAGGAATCCCGGGCCTTCAACGCGATTGCCGTTGCCCTGGTCGAGCACGGCCTGACGCCCAGCGCCATCGTGGCACGCATGACTCTCGCCGGCGCGCCCGAAGCCATGCAGGCGGCCGTCGGCGCCGGCCTGTGCGGCTTGGGCAGCGTGTTTGTCGGCAGCATGGAAAACGCTGCGCGCCTGCTGCAGCAAGCACTGCCGGACAAGAACCAGTCTATCGATATCGGCGCGCTGGCGGTGCAAATCGTCGATCGCGAACTGGCCGCGGGAAGAAATATCCCGGGCATAGGCCATCACATCCACAAGCCGATAGACCCCCGCACGCCCGCCCTGTTCGCCGTGGCTCGGGAAACCGGGTTTTCGGGGCAGTACGTTCAACTGATGAACGCCCTGGCTGAAGAGGCCGGCCGGCGCCTGGGCAAGAGCCTGCCGGTCAACGCGACGGGAGCGATCGCGGCGATCGCCAGCGAGCTCGAAGTACCCTGGGACGTGGTGCGCGGCATCGGGGTGATGGCGCGGGCCATCGGCCTGGTTGCGCATGTGCTGGAGGAATTCCGCAATCCGCTGGCGCGCCAGGCCAAGGCCATGATCGAAGGGCAGGCCACGGCCCATCATCTCGCCTGACGGCCGAGCATCCTTTTGTTCAGTTCTTCCTGCTGCCTGCCGCGTGCCGCCAGCCAGCGATGGAAGGCGCGGCAATGCGGCCTGTCGAAGGCGCTGGGCTTCCATTTCAGCACATAGGGCCACGGCAGGGGCAGGGCCAGGCGGAACGGGATCACGAGCCGCCCGTCCGCCACCTCGCGGCCTATCATCGAGCATTGCGCGAGGGCGAAGCCCTGGCCCTCGAGCGCGGCTTCGATGGCCATGTGCGATAGCGAAAAAATGCGATGGCAGGCCGGTTCGGGCGCGGCGGCGCCGGACTGCGGCATGTACGCAGCGAACCAGTCGCGCCAGGATGGCGGCGAGGTGAACTTGGGCCGCCAGTCGGTGGCCAGCAGCGGGTAGCGCAAGATGTCGCGCGGCTGCCGCAAGCCGCGCGACGGCGCGATGAGCGCCGGGCTGCACACCGGCACGACGCTGTCGGTATAGAGCGCGAGCGAGTTCGGGCTGGGCGCGGCGTTGTTGCCATAGGTGATGCGGAAGTCGATATCTTCCAGTTCGCTGGCCGGCTCGGAGTGGCTGCCGAGGAACTGTATGGTGAGTTCGGGGTAATGCCGGTCCTGCCATTCGTACACCAGGGGCGCGAGCCAGGCCTTGAGCAGCGACGGCAGGGCGCTGAGCGACAGATTGTGCTGGTTCTTGGAGCGTTCCAGTTCGGCCTGCGCCTCGCGCAACTGTTCGAAGGCCCGCGCGCAGGATTCGTGGAAGCGCAGGCCTGCCTCGGTGAGCCGCAGGCGCTTGCCGTCCTTGAATGTCAGGCTGGCGTCCAGCGCCTGTTCGAGCAGGCGGACCTGCTGGCTGATGGCGCCCGGGGTGATCTGCAGGCGCTGCGCCGCCTCGGCCAGGCTGCTGCTGCGGCCCAGGGTGTCGAAGATCTGCAAGGCCCGCAAGGGAGGCAGGGCATCCACGATATAGTTTTCCTAAACGATCAGGCTGATTATCGCAGAATTGCCGGAGTTATCATTATTCCTGTTCAATTCATTCATGCCGGCCCGACAGCCCCGAAGCCCGCGAAAGGCGGCGTCTTCCGGGCGCGGCAGGCATCGGGAGATGCTCATGTTCCTCAAGAACGCATGGTATGTCGCTGCCTTGCAGCACGAAGTCGACCGCGGCCTGCACGCCACGAAAATGCTCGGCGTAGACCTGGTGCTGTACCGCCGCCAGGATGGCGGCGTGGCCGTGCTGGAAGATGCCTGTCCGCACCGCAAGCTGCCGCTGTCCATGGGCCGCCTGCAGGGCGACACGGTCGAATGCGGCTATCACGGGCTGACCTTCGACTGTTGGGGGCAGTGCGTGCGGGCCCCCGGCGTGTCGCATATACCCAAGGCCGCAGTCGTGCGCAGCTACCCGGCGGTGGAGCGCTACGGCCTGGTGTGGGTCTGGATGGGCGACCCGGCATTGGCCGATCCGGCGCGCATCATGGAAGTCGCGCATTGGGACGATCCGGCCTGGGGCGTCAACCGGGGCGATGCGATGACGGTGCAGTGCAACTATCTGTACGTTACCGACAATCTGCTCGATCCCTCGCATGTGTCGTGGGTGCACCAGACTTCGTTCGGCAATGCCGCGATCGTGGGCGAACCCCTGAAGACCGAAGTCAGGGACGAGGGCGTGGTGGTGTCGCGCTGGATGCGCGACGTCGAGGTGGCGCCGTTCTACGCCAAGTTCGTGAAATTCCGCGGCAACTGCGACCGCAAGCAGCACTACGAGGTGCACTTCCCCGCGCACGCGCTGATCAAGGCGATCTTCACGCCGGCCGGCGCGGCCGCAGACTCCGAGCCCTTCCACGAGGATGTGTTCCTCATGGATTCGTACAACTTCATGACGCCGGTGGACGAGGAAACGACGCGCTATTACTGGTTCCAGATGCGCAACTTCAGCCCGGACGACGAAGAGGTGTCGCGCCAGTTCTCGGAAGACGTGCGGCATGCTTTCGAAGAGGATCGCGCGGTGCTGGCCGCCGTGCACGCCGGCATGGCGAAAAGCCCGTCGAAGCTGGATTTGCCCCTGGATTCAGGCCCTTTGCGCTTTCGTCGCAAGCTGCGCCAGTTGATCGAGGCCGAGCAGGCCGGCGCGGCGCAGGCCGTGCGCCCCGCGGCGGCCTTGCAGGAGGCCTGAAGTGAAAGACGACAGCCCGGCCGCAGGCGCCGCGGCGGTCGATCGCGCCTTCCGCGAATACCGGGTGGTGGCGCGCCGGGACGAAAGCCGGATCATCACCTCATTGGTGCTGGCGCCGCTGGACGGCGCGCCCGTGCCGGACTACCGGCCCGGTCAGCACCTGGTGTTCCGCCTGAATGCAGGCGACGGGAACATCCTGCGCCATTACAGCGTGTCCGGCGACCCTGCCGACCGCGGCCAGTTGCGCATATCGGTCAAGCGCGAGCCGGCGCCGCCCGGCCGGCCCGAGCTTCCGGCCGGGCTGGGCTCGGCCTATATGCACGACCACGCGCGGGTGGGCGATGTGCTGAGCGCGGCCGGCCCCCTGGGCGGCTTCGTGCTGGACGAAGACAGCGAGCGTCCGGTGCTGCTGCTGAGCGCCGGCGTGGGCTTGACGCCCATGATGGCCATGTTGCATCGCCTGGTGCGCGACAGCGCGCGCCGCGTGTACTTTGTGCATGCCTGCGAGAACGGCGAAGTGCACGCCTTCGCCGAAGAGGTCCGGGCGCTGGCGGCCGCGCGGCCCGGCGTGGCGGCGCATTTCCGCTACCGCTGCGCCACGGACGAAGACCTGGCGCGGGGGCGTTGCCACAGCCGGGGGCTGGTGGACAAGGAACTGCTGCAGTCCTTGCTGCCGCTGGACGACTACGATGTCTATCTGTGCGGGCCGCCGCCCTTCATGCAGGCCGGCTGGAGCCTGCTGCGCGGCCTGGGCATTGCGCCCGGACGTATCCACTACGAGTTCTTCGGCCCCGCCACGGTGCTGGAGGCGCAAGAAGCTGCCGGGGCTCCGGCGGCCGGCAGCCCGTCTGCCGACGATCGCCAGGCGGCCGAACCTGCGGCGGAGCCGCAGTCCGCGTCCGCAGCCTTGGTGCGTTTCGGGCCGGCGGGACTCGGGGTACCTTGGGACGATGCCTGCCCCTCGCTGCTCGACCTGGCCGAGCGGGCCGGCCTGGACCCGGATTTCAATTGCCGGGCGGGCCTGTGCGGCACCTGCATGTCCACGCTGGTCAGCGGCACGGTGGAATATTTCGAAGAGCCACTGGATCCGCCGCCCGAAGGCAAGGTGCTGCTGTGCTGCTCGCGGCCGGTGGGGCCGGTGGCCATAGACCTGGCCGGCTGAGTGTCATGCCGCGGTCCGGGCGGCGAGCGCCGCCCCGGCGCCCGCGCTTTACTTCTTCTCGGCCATCTCGACCAGTTTCTGGGCTTCCGTGATGGTGCCCTCGTAGCTTTGCGTCATGGACGGCGAGGTCACGTACTTGCCTGCCACCGAAATGCTGGGCGTGCCTTCGATCTGGTAGTTCTTGGCGAGCTCGTTGGCCCGCGTGACTTCCGTCTGCACGCCGAAAGAATCGAAGATGGATTTGAATTTATTGCGGTCCAGGCCTTGCGACGCGGCCCAGTCGACGATCGCCGGCTCGGTATAGATGGCCTTGTTCTGCTCGTGTATGGCCTTGAAGACCGCCGCATGCAAGTCCAGCCGGTTCATGGTGGCCAGGGTGTAGTAAAGCTTTTGCAGGTCGGCCATGCTGGCATTGAAGGCCACCGGCACGGGGTGGAACACCACGTTCGCGGGCAGCGTCTTGACCCACTTTTCCACCATGGGTTCTATGGCGTTGCAGTGCGGGCAGGTGTAGGCGAAGAATTCCAGCACCTCGATCTTGCCCGGGGTGTCGGTAGGCTGCGGCTGGTCCAGCGTGACGTACAGGGGGCCGCTGGCGGCAGCCTGGCTAGCGGGCGCCAGCATGGCGCCCGAACCCAGGGCGATGATCGCAATTGCACGCAGAAGCAAGGTTTTTAGCGACATGGTCTATGGTCCGTAGATGAACCGGCCGCCGTGGCCGGCAATGGGTGTGGCAGGTGAGACAGGAAATGCCGGCGCAAGTTCAGCTTGCGAGCCGCGCCGGCCATGCATGTATTACTGGCGCACCACCGTCGAGGCGATCTGTTCTTCCCCGAGGCGGCTGCGCGAGCGGTTCATTTCGTCTATGCCTTTGAAAGGCCCTACGCGCACGCGGTTCACTGTGGAGCCGTTGACCTGTGCCTTCTGCACGGCCACCGGCAGGCCCAGCATCAGGATGCGCGCCTTGACGGCTTCGGCCTCGCTGCTCGAGTGAAACGAGCCGGCCTGCAGGTAGTAAGTGGTTTGCGTGCCCGGCGCCGGAGCGGCCTTGGGCGCGGCCGCGCTCTTGGGCTGCGCAGCGGCCGGATGGTCGGGGGCCGCCGGACGGGGATGGGCGGCCGGCGCGGCGCCCTGGGCGGGCGCGGGCTTGCTGGTATCGGTCAGCGTGGCGATCAGCTTGCTGATGTTGTCGTTGCCCGAGGGCGCCGGCGCGCCGTGCGGCGCATTGCCCGGCAGGGGCTTGGGCGCGGTATTGACCGGCCCCGTGGCGCCGGGCGCGGTGCCGGCGCCGCCATCCGCCCCGTACAGGCCGAGGTTGGGATCGGGGGCGTCCTTGACGTTGGGCAGCAGCGCCGTCTGGGCGGGAGCGCGGGTGGCATGGTCGACGAAGGGCATGGGCGCGCGCATGACGAACACGGCTACGCCGGCGGCCACCGCCAGGCCTATGATCAGCCCCGCCAGCATGGCGAACAGCGTATTGCCGCCCGATCGGGATCCGGAGGATTTGCGATTGGATTTGGCCATGGCGGATTACATCCTTTCGGGGGCGGACACGCCCAGTACCTGCAGGCCCGCGGCGATCACCTGGCGGGTCGTCCAGGCCAGCCGCAGGCGCGCCAGTTGCAGGCCGGTATCGGGCACCAGCACGCGCTCGGCGTTGTACCAGGCGTGGAAGTCCGCTGCGCAGTCGCGCAGCCAGAAGGCGATGTGGTGCGGCGCCAGTTCTTGCGCGGCCAGCGCCAGGGTGGCCGGGTATTCGGCCAGGCGTTGCAGCAAGGCGAATTCGGTGGGTGCAACCAGCAGGCCCGGGTCGGCCGCGGCTATGGCCTCGGCCGGATGTTCCGACTGCGTGAGCATCGAGCAGATGCGCGCGTGCGCATACTGGATGTAGTACACCGGGTTTTCTTCGTTGCGCGAGAGCGCCAGGTCGATGTCGAAGACGAACTCGGAATCGGCGCGCCGCTGGATCAGGAAAAAGCGCACCGCGTCCTGGCCGACCCAGTCTATCAGGTCGCGCATGGTGACGTAGCTGCCGGCGCGCTTGGAGATCTTGACCTCGGCGCCGTTGCGCACCACCTTGACCATCTTGTGCAGGATGTAGGCCGGGAAGTCCTTGGGTATGCCCAGCCCCAGGCCCTGCAGGCCGGCGCGCACCCGCGCGATGGTGCCGTGGTGGTCGCTGCCCTGGATATTGATGGCGCGGTGGAAGCCGCGTTCCCATTTGGCCACGTGGTAGGCCACGTCGGGCACGAAATACGTATAGCCGCCCCCGGACTTGCGCATGACGCGGTCTTTGTCGTCGCCCGTGCCCAGTTCGGTGGTGCGCAGCCACAGCGCGCCCTCGCTTTCGTAGGTATGGCCGGCGGCGATCAGGGCCTGCACGGTGCGTTCGACCCGGCCGCTGGTGTAGAGCGAGCTTTCCAGGTAGTAGTTGTCGAACTTCAGGCCGAAGGCCTGCAGGTCGAGATCCTGTTCGCGCCGCAGGTAGGCCACCGCGAAGCGGCGGATGTCGTCAAGGTTTTCCACGTCGCCGCTGGCCGTGACCGCCTCGCCGTCGGAGGCCTGCACCGTCGCCTTGGCCTGGAAGTCGCGGGCGATGTCGACGATATAGTCGCCCTTGTAGCCGTCGGCGGGGAAGTCGGGCGCATCGGGCGCGATGCCGCGGGCCCGCGCCTGTACGCTGATGGCCAGGTTGTCGATCTGGTTGCCGGCGTCGTTGTAGTAGAACTCGCGGGTGACGTCATAGCCCCGGGCGGAAAACAGCCGGCACAGCGAATCGCCCAGCGCCGCCTGGCGGGCATGGCCCACGTGCAGCGGCCCGGTGGGATTGGCCGAGACGAACTCGACCAGTACTTTCTCGCCGCTGGGCGCCAGCATGCCGTAGCGTTCGCCCTGCCGGGCCACGACATCGATCACGGCCTGGCGCGCGGCCGCGGCAAGGCGGAAATTGATGAAGCCCGGGCCGGCGACCTCGGCGCTTTCGACCAGTTGCCGGAAGGCGGGCTCGGCCAGCAGTTTCTCGACGATCTGCTGCGCCAGTTCGCGCGGGTTGCGCCGCGCCGGCTTGGCCAGTTGCATGGCCGTGTTGGTGGCGATGTCGCCGTGAGCCGCTATCTTGGGACGTTCGAGGGTGACCGTAGCCTGGGCGTCGGGGACGATATCGGCCACGGCGGCCTGGATCAGTGCAATGAGTTGTTTTTGTTGCTCTGGGAGCATAGAAAGTGCAGGTATAAGGCGTAACAGGGTCGCGCGCGGCCCTGTGGCGGGGTCAGGCGGAAATGCCGGCCGGCAATGCGCGTTGCAGCGGGCCGGAAGGTATAAATAATAGCGTGATTTGCCGCGCGCCGCCGGCCGGACGCCCTCACGCGGGGACGGCCTGCCAGCCCAGTTCCTGCTGCAGCCACAGGGCGTAGCCGGCCATGTCCACCGTGCCGACTTCGTCCGAGCCGCTGGCGTGCCAGCCTTCCAGGCGCGCGATGAGCTGCTCGGTGGCCTGGCGCCGCTCGCGGCCCAGGTCGGGGTGGGCGTCCTGGCGCGGGTATTGCGTGGACCCGTCGGCGGCCTGCACGGCGCGGTCGCCGTCATACAAGGTGCGCGTGACGGCCGAGCGCTGGTCGTGCAGGATGGGGTCGGTGACTTGTCGGTCGGCCGCCGGGGGCGTGTCGAAACGCACCAGCGCCGCCCGCGCCTGCCACAGCATCCAGTTCAGGGCCACGTCCGAAAGATCGCCGCGGGTCTGGTAGCGCCCCTCTTCGTCGACCGCCAGGCCGCCGCCGATGTCGGAGTGCGCGCCGATGAAGGGCGCTTCCACGGTATTGCCGCCGGGCGCCGCGGCGACGCTGGTCAATGGGAACATCCAGCGGTATTCCTGCAGCGCCACGGCGTGCGCCACCCATTGCCAGGCCGAGGCGATACTCAGGTCGTACAGCGGGTTGGCGACGCCGCTCAGGCCGAACTGCGCCACGGTGTCGAACAAACCCATGAAGCGCAGGTCGACGCAGGCGGTGACCAGGCCCAGGTCGGCGTCCAGATAGGAAAACAGGCCGTCGCTCACCTGTTGCGCGATCATATTGCCGAAGTGCCGGGCCAGGGCCGCGCCGCGGGAAAAGCCGATGATATCTATGGGTATGGTCTCGCCGCGGCCCGCCGTTGCCGCTGCCTCGGCCAGTTCGACCAGCAGGAATTCCCATTGGGCATCGAGTATCAGCCCGGCGGTCTGGGCGGTGACGGCGTCCCAGTCCAGGTAGTGCGGGTTGCCGGGGCCGCTCTGGTAGAACACGGGGCCGTCCTGGTACCACTGGCTCATTTTCCAGACATTGGTCTGGGATATGGGGCTGTTGCGCGTGCCGTCGAAGGCGAACAGCAGCAGCCCGAGCGGATCGGCATGGCGCCGCGGCTGCTGGGCGGCATAGCCCAGGGCCTGGCTGCCGGGCAGGGGCCCCAGCGGATCGGTTTCCAGGTATTGGCCGAGGCCGGGCAGGTAGGTGCGCAGCAGGTTGTCGTGCCAGCCGGTGCCGCGGTCCAGCACCTGGCCGGGCAGGCGCAGGTCCAGTTCCAGGTCGCCCGCCTTGCGGACGGCGGCCCCGGTGGGTTCGTAGTCGGCCAGCCAGCGGATCCGCCGGCCGGCGTCCGTGACCAGGCGGGGCGCGCCCAGCAGGTCGGAATGCACCGCGTACAGGGTGGCCGAGGGCGTGCCCGTGGCAGGGTCGGCGGCATAGTCGATGAAGCCTACCAGGGCGTGGCGGGCGTAGATATAGCGGCGCGTGACGAGCGGCCTGCCGGGCAGTGCCTGGGGAGTTTCACCAAGGCTGTGCTCGGCCCGATTAGCCTTGCCGGCCGGTGCCTGGGGAGCTTCAGCTAGGCTGTGCCCAGCCCGATTTACTTTGCCGGCCAATGTCGCAGCAGGCGCGCCGGCCTGCCCATGATGGGTTTCGGCCACCAGCCGGTTGTCGAGGTAGAAATAATCGATATCGCCGGCCGGGGAACGCACGGCGATGCGTTGGCCTCGGGCATTGTGGAAATAGCGGTGGACCTGGCCGCCGCGCTCGGCAGCCGCCAGGCGGCGTTGCGGTCCATAGCGCAGCCGGAAGCCGTCGTGCGCGAGCGGCAGGCCGCTGGCATCGCGCGCGATCACCGGCTTGGCGGCCCGCCCCGGCTCGCCGCGCGCCGCCAGCGAGCCGTCCTTGTTCCAGGCATACCAGATGGGCTTTGCCGCGCTTGCCCGCTGCGCCCCCGCCAGGCGCGAACGCGCGTCGTAGGCATAGTGCCACGCCTGTTCATGGCGCAGCGCGGGCACGCTGTGCCGTTCACCGGTGATACGGCCCGCGCCGTCGTATTGCAGCCGCTGTATCCATACGGGCGTTCCGTCGTGGTGCAGCGCCAGGCTGCTCGCCCGGCCTCCCGCCACCAGCACCTGCAGTTCCAGGCCGTTGCCGTAGCGGTAGCCGGGCCGTCGCGGGTCGCCGGCGATGACGGAATGGCTGCGGCCCTGCGCGTCGACCCAGTCTATGCCTTGCAGCCGTCCATGGAGGCCCCAGCGATAGTGCAGGGCGCCGCCTTCGGGCAGCAGGTGGCTCAGCAGGCGGCCGGCGGAGTCGTGCCGGAAAGCTTCACTGTAGCGGATAGCGGGGCGGCCGCCCAGGGCGGGCCTGGCGATGTCGCGTCTCGTCAGGCGCCCTGCGGCATCGTAGTGGCGGGTCTCGGTTTCACGAGGATGCTCGATACGCACCGGCAGCGCGCCCCGCCAGGCCACGCGCGTGCTGGCCGAGCCCGCGGCGCCGGCGTGCAGGATGCGGTCGGGGCGGTTGCGGGCGTCGTGGTGGTAGGCCCAGCGATCGCCATTGGCGTAGACCCTCTGGACCAGGCGGCCGCGGGCGTCGTAGCGCAGGCTTTCGAGCCCTGTGAGACCGCTGGACCACGAACTGCGCCGGCCCCATAGCCCATAGTGCAGTTCCAGCCCGGGCCAGCCGGAGTCCGGCGCATGAATGGCCGCCGGGGCGCCCGAGGGGCGGCGGACGACGTCGATGCCGTTGATGTGCAGCAGGCGGCCCTGTGCGTCGTAGCGCGCCCGGGTGCCCGGGGCCGGGCAGCCCGCGCAGGCTGCACCCTCTACCCGCAGCACCCGGTAGCGGTCGCCTATGCGCGCGATGCGCAGGCGGGTAAGACGGCCGCCGCTGTCGGTGACTTCCGTCGTGCCGGGACGCCCGGCCGTGGCAGCCTGGACGTAGCGCAGGCGCAGGCCGCCGGCGGTGTCCGGTGCGCCGGGCGCCCACATGATGGCGCGGCCCGATGTGTCGTAGGCCCAGCTCGCCGTGCGCAGGCTGCGGCCGTCGGCGGCGATGATTTGTATGCCGGTCAGGTGCCGCGCGTGGCCCGCCTGCCATTGCGGCTCGTACAGATAGCGGCGCCGCATGCCGTCGGGCCGGACGACCTCGCGCAGGCGCCGGCCCGCGCCCGTGGGCAGCGCTTCGAAGACATAGCTGAAAACGCCTGCGGGCGACTCGATGCGGTCGATGTAGGCGCGGCCGCCTTCGACCCGGTAATGGAAAGCCAGGCTTGCGCCGCCGCCGGCGGCCAGCCGCTTTATCAGGCCCGCCAGCGCCCGCGGCCGCAGGCCCGCCGTGGCGGATTCATGGCGCTCGATGCGCAGCGTGTCGCCATTGGGGAATACGATGCGCGCGAGCCACCCCTGGCGGTCGAAATGATTCTGCTGGCGATCGGGCCATATCCAGACCCACAGGCCGCCGCGCCGCTCGAGCCTGCCCTGCGCGTCATGCAAGGCGCGCACGATGTCGTCTCCGCGGTCATCGGCGGCGAAGGCGACGCGGCTGCCGTCGGCCTGCACGATCTGCCAGCGGCCCCCCGCGCGGTAGAGCCGCGTGTCGTAGGACCAGGCCCAGCCGCGACCCAGGGCCGAGTCGCGCGGGTCTTGCGCGTTGTAGTGGCGGCGCAGTTCCAGCCGTGGGGCGCGGCGGCTGGGGGGTAGGTCGAGTTCTTGCTGGTATTTATTGCCGGTGGCCAGATTGATGGGGTTGCCCGCCCCGAGATTGATGCCGGGCTCGGCATCGCCGGGCAGGGTGGCGATGCCTCCTTGCCCGCAGGGCTGGCCCAGCGGCGAGGGGCCGCAGCTCATCTGCGCGTGCGCGCTTGCCGCGCAGCACAGCGCGAGCAGCGGCACCAGGATGCGGCGTAGCGGCATGGATGGTTCTCCTGCATGGGGCGGCACGGATATCGCTACCCATATTGCCGCTTGGCAGCCTGTGCAAGATAGGGTAGTGTATCCATGTGTCCATTGAGGAAAACCTGCCAATGCTAGTTGTATTTCATTCGAAGGCCGCGGCCGAAGTCTTGATGTTCAAGGAACACGCGCTGCCCATATTGAAGGCGGCGGGCAAGCCTTATACCGACAGCATGCCGGATCGCGGGGTCATCACGCGCGACCAGCTCGGCCAGGCCGTCGCCGGCATCGAAAATGCCATCTCGGCCAATCCCGACTCGGCAATTCCCTACGACAACGACCAGAACGATTCCAAAGATCATCCGGTGTCGCAGGCCGTAAGTTTTCGCCGCCGCGCCTGGCCCTTGCTGGCCATGCTGAAGCTGTCGCGCGACGAAGGCGCCGACGTGCTCTGGGAACCCGCCCCCACGACGTGGTAGCGCCCGGAAACGGCCGTCCTGCCCGCGGCATTGCGCCGCGCAGCTGCTGCCGTGCGTAAGCCCGAGTCGCGGCGCAACGCCGCTGCCGGCCAGGCGATGCAGTAATAGACGATGCAGTAATAAAAGAGCCACGCCGGCGTAATGCCGGCGTGGCTCTTTGCTGCTGCTTTACCCGATGCCGCGGCGGCTGCCGCGGGCGGATCAGGCCTCGGTTGTTTCAGCCGTGTCGGGCTGCGTGACGTCTGCCGCAGCATGGCGGTTGACGGCGCTCAGGATGGCCAGGAACGACGCCGTGACGATGTCGCGATGGACGCCGACGCCGAAGCCGGTGGCCGAGTCGCCGACCCGCAGTTCCACATAGGATGCGGCCCGGGTGTCGGTGCCGGTGCCGATGGCGTGTTCGTGGTAGTCCATGATGCGTATCGGCATGCCCACGGCGTCGACGAAGGCCGCGATGGCGCCGTCCCCCTTGCCTTGCAGGTGCCGGACTTCGCCGTTTACCTCGACCTCGGCGTCGATGCTGAACTGGTGCCCGCTATCGGCCTTGGGATCGCCGGTGATGCGGTGGCGCACCAGCTTCCAGGGCTGGTCTTGTTCCAGGTATTCTTTGCTGAAGATCTTGTAGACCGCGCCGGAAGTGACTTCCGAGCCGGTCTCGTCGGTGACGCGCTGGATGGCGCGGCTGAATTCGATCTGCAGCCGGCGCGGCAATGCCAGCCCGTGTTCTTGTTCGAGCAGGTAGGCGACGCCCCCCTTGCCGGACTGGCTGTTGACTCGGATCACCGCGTCGTAGCTGCGGCCCAGGTCGGCCGGGTCGATCGGCAGATAGGGCACTTCCCAGAGCGCATCGGGCTGCTGCTGCGCGAAGCCCTTCTTGATGGCGTCCTGGTGCGAACCCGAGAAGGCCGTAAACACCAGGTCGCCGGCGTAGGGGTGGCGCGGGTGTACGGGCAACTGGTTGCAGTATTCGACGCAGCGGCGTACTTCGTCGATGTCGGAAAAATCCAGCCCCGGGTGTATGCCCTGGGTGTACAGGTTCAATGCCAGCGTGACCAGGTCGACGTTGCCGGTGCGCTCGCCGTTGCCGAACAGGCAGCCTTCGATGCGGTCGGCGCCGGCCATGACGGCGAACTCGGCGGCCGCCACCGCGGTGCCTCGGTCATTGTGCGGGTGCACGCTCAGCACCACGCTGTCGCGGCGCTTCAGGTTCTTGTGCATCCATTCGATCTGGTCGGCGTACAGATTGGGCGTGGTCGCCTCGATCGTGGCCGGCAGGTTGAAGATGATCTTGGATTCGGGCGAGGGCTGCCAGACGTCGCCCACCGCGTTGCAGACTTCCAGCGCGAATTCGGGCTCGGTGGTGCTGAAGACCTCGGGCGAGTATTCGTAGCGCCAAGAGGTTTCGGGATGCTGCCCGGTGAACTCCTTGACCGCGCGGGTGCCGCTTACCGCGATTTCCTTGATCTGGTCCTTGCTCATGTTGAAGACGATCTTGCGGAACGCCGGCGCGCAGGCGTTGTACAAGTGGACGATGGCGCGCTTGGCGCCGGCGGCCGCCTCGACGGTGCGGCGGATCAGGTCTTCGCGCGATTGCGTCAGGACGATGATGGTGACGTCTTCGGGGATGCGCTTTTCATCGACCAGCTTGCGCACGAAGTCGAAGTCGGTCTGCGAGGCGGACGGAAAGCCGACCTCGATTTCCTTGAAGCCGATCTTCACGAGCTGCTCGAAGAAGCGCAGCTTGCGTTCCACGCTCATGGGCTCGATCAGCGACTGGTTGCCGTCGCGCAGATCGGTGCTCATCCAGATGGGGGGATGCTCGATGCGGCGGGAAGGCCAGGTTCGCTCGGAGAAATCGCGGGCAAAGGGCCGGAACGGACGGTATTTGTCGGAAGGACGGGGAATCATGTGGTGCACCTATCGGGCTGGAGTCTGGCGAGATCGCCGGCCGGCAGGGATAGATCAGGAATGGGCCGAGCGGCGATGCGGAACTGCGTGGCGCAACGGTTGCCGAACTGCCACGGGAACGCTAGGCCCGGCAACCGATCGGTAGCAGTAGCGATAGGGCGAGGGTAAGCGGAAGGGGGAAGGCAAGGCGCGCGTGTTCACCCGCAGCGTGGCTGCGCAAGGCGAAGTGGCAAGAATGGGCGCGTGCTTCCATCCCCGTAGTCGACCATATTTTCAGGAAGATTGCAAGCCGCTCGGGGCGGGGCTGGCAACCGGATCGGCCGCGTCCAGGGCCTGTTCGTGCTGGCGCGCCAGGGTGATCTTGGCGGCGCGGCGCGCCCGGAGTTCGTGCGCGGTGCGTTGCAGATCGCCAACGGTGACCGGGTCGCGGCGGTCTTGCCAGGCCCAGCGCAGCACTTCTTTGGCGGGATCGGACAGGTGCCGCACCAGCTCGGTGAACATTTCGGCGCTGACCAGCTTGCCGCGCACTCTTTCCTGGCTGCTGCGCACGTAGCGATACAGAAAATACGCAATAATTAGCGTGCAGAGCGCGACCACGCCCCACCAGAAGAACGGGTTGTACTGCTGCACGAATTCGATGGCTTGGGGGCCGAGCGCATGCAGGCCCGTGTAGTCCAGATCGTGGCCGAAGGCTACCACGCGGTTGAGCAGGTCGTACCAGATCAGCGCCACCACGACGATCACCACCACGCAGGTGATTTTCTGGGCCGCGGTAAGCTTGAGCAGGGCATTGCGCAACAGGACGTCATCCTGGCGGGTGGGCTGTGATGTCGGATTCTGTTTCATGCAAAATATTGTACCTATGCAATCGCGCCATTCATTAGAACTTCGTAACCATCAGCAATTGGCGCTGACACCCCAGCTGCAGCAATCGATACGGTTCCTGCAGCTTTCGGCGCTGGATCTCGAAGCGGAAATCGCACAGGCGCTGCAGGACAACCCGCTGCTCGAGCGCCAGGCGGATGCAGAGTATGACACCGATGGCCAGCCACAGGAACCGGCCGGGCCCGAATCCGCCGCCGAAGAGCCGCGCGACGACTGGGCGAACCTGACGCTGCCGGGCCGCCGTTCCGACGAGGACGGCGAGTTCGAGCGGCCCGAGGCGGCCGCGGCGGAAACGCTGGCGCAGCATCTGCTGGGCCAGCTCGGCCTGACGCGCGCCGGCGGGCGCGACGCGGCGCTGGTCAGCCTGCTGGTCGACGAGCTCGACGAAGACGGGTATTTGCAGACGCCGCTCGAGGACATCGCGGCCTGCCTGCCGCCGGAACTGGGCGTCGAGCCCGAGGAATTGTCCACGGCGTTGCGGCTGCTGCAGTCCTTCGACCCGCCCGGAGTGGGCGCGCGTTCCCTGGGCGAATGCCTGGTGCTGCAGATGGACGCGGCGGATGCAGGCGACGGCGCTCAGGGCGAGCCCGAAGTGCGGGCCTGCGCGCGCCTGCTGGCGCTGCACCACCTGGACCTGCTCGCCTCCGGCAACCTGGCGCGCCTGCGTACGGCCTTGGGCTGCACCCAGGACACCCTGCGCGCCGCGCATGCGCTGCTGCAAGGGCTCGAGCCCCGCCCCGGGCGCGCCTGGGCGCGCAATGTCGCCGACTATGTGACGCCCGAGGTGCTGGTGTCCAAGGGCGCGGGCGGACGCTGGGTAGCGCGCCTGAATCCCTCGACCTTGCCGCGGCTGCGCATCGACAGCCAGTACGAACGCATGCTGGCGCAAAGCGGCGAGCGCGGCCCGCTGCACGAACAACTGCAGCAGGCGCACGGGCTGCTGCGCAGCGTCAACCAGCGCTTCGACACCATCTTGCGGGTGGCGCAGGCCATCGTCGAGCGCCAGCAGGAATTCTTCGAGCGCGGCATGCAGGCCATGCGGCCGCTGGTGCTGCGCGACATCGCCGAAGCCCTCGGCATGCACGAATCCACCATATCGCGCGCCACCCGCCAGAAATTCGCGGCCACGCCCTGGGGCGTGCTGGAATTGAAGCGCTTCTTCGGCGCCGCGCTCGAAACGGGCGATGGCGACACGACCTCGGCCGCGGCGGTGCGCACGCTGATCATTCAACTGGTGTCCCAGGAATCGGGCGCCAAGCCCCTGTCGGACAGCCAGATAGCGGCCAGCCTGGGCGAACGCGGCGTGGTGATCGCACGCCGCACCGTTGCCAAGTACCGCGAGGCCGCGGGCATACAGCCCGCATCCCTGCGCAAAGCCAGGGCCGCGCTGGAGTCGGGCTGAGCGGCGGGCTGTGTATTGGGCGGTAGACGATGGACGATAGAGGGCAGACGGCAGACGGCAGGGCCTAGGTCCGCTGGCTTTGCGGCGGCGGAGCCACACATTCGGGGGGCGACGGCAGGCTCGGCAGAGGGTGATCGATGCGGTGCAACATTTCGCGCTTGCTTTTTGCTTGGTGCCGGATGATAATTCTTCTCATGTTCATTTGTATCTGCAACGCAATCACCGAAGGCCATGTCCGTTCCGCTATTGCGGAAGGGGCCAGTTCGCTTCCGGACCTGCAGGCCCAGCTTGGGGTCGCGACTTGTTGCGGCTGTTGCGCCGAGACGGTTGCCGAATACTTGCCCGGCGGCCGCTATGCCGATCATGCCACCAGTGAATACGGCTTGGGCGGTGGCGGAGTGCTCGCCGGCGCTGCGGCCAACGACGCCCACGTCAGCACGGTCGAGCGGGTCGAACTGGTAGAAGTCGTCGCGCGCCGCGCCTGATTCGCCGCCGCGCCTGCGTGCGCCTTTACCGATAGTTTGTCCGCAGCTGAAGCTAGAGCTAAAGCTGAAGGTACAGGGACAAAGTACAGATCCGGGCATTCCTCTCCCTTCTCTCCCCCTGTGCTACCTCGTTCTTACGCTCGTTCTTACGCCTTGATTGCATTTTGTTGCAATTTTCTCGGGCGTGATTTTCCTCTTGTTTATTGCCGTCATCGCACCCGCATCGGGGCTGCTTCGTCCCCGTTTTTGCCCGAAATCCGCCGGGCGGCTCGCCCACGGCCCTTGTATGTCCTGGCATCGGCCGCCGCAAGGCCTTAAGCGCTAGCTACATGCTGAATCATTAGCGTTCCCATCCCCGTTCTCTGTACATGTCCGCGCCCCCGTCGGCGATGGGTGAAATCGCCGCTTACCCATGCTAGCCTTGCATTCATGACGGCGCCATGGCGCCGCGCCGCGGGCGTTCGTCCCGCCTGGTGCTGCGATGCAAGCAGCCGCGCAACCTACAGGAGCAAGGCCATGAAAGGTGACAAAACCGTCATCCAGTATCTGAACAAGCAGCTCAAGAACGAGCTCACCGCCATCAATCAGTATTTCCTGCATGCCCGCATGTTGCGGCATTGGGGCCTGAACAAGATGGGCAAGCACGAGTACGACGAGTCGATCGGTGAAATGAAGCATGCCGATCGCCTGATCGAACGCATCTTCATGCTCGACGGCCTGCCGAACTTGCAGGATCTGCACAAGCTGATGATCGGCGAGAATACGCCCGAGATCCTGCAATGCGATCTCAAGCTGGAATCCGCTGCCCAGGAAACCGTGAAGGAAGGCATGGCGTACTGTGAATCGGTGCGCGACTTCGTATCGCGCGACCTGTTCCAGGACATACTCAACGACACCGAAGAGCACATAGACTGGCTGGAAACCCAGATCGAGCTGGTCGACAAGGTCGGCCTGCAAAACTACCTGCAGTCGCAAATGGACGACGACGAGTAGCCGGGGCGAACAAGCCGGACGAACAAGCAAAAGCGCCGCATTGGAATGCGGCGCTTTTGCTTTGGGGGCCCTGCTTCGGATGTCGCTGCGGGCCCTGGTTACGCGCGCGGGCCTAGAAGCTCTTGGCCGGGCAGTCGGGCACCTTGCCCCAGGCATTATTGGGCTCGCAGTATTTCTTGCGGGCGGTCCAGGCGCAACTGGGTCTTTCGAAGAAGCTCTGTGCGTCGCAGGCCAGGATCTCGCGGTGCAGGGCGACGCGCCATGCGCCGCTCGTGTCCAGCGGAGGCGCGGGAGGCGGGGGCGGAGTGTCGACGGGTTGCACTGGCTGCACGGGCTGTACCTGCTGGATGGGCTGCGAGCCGCCCGTGCCCAGGCCGCCCAGGTTCAGGCCGCCCACGTCGGCGATGCCGACCAGCGGCTGGCCGGTGCCGCCGCCGGCGGCGGCGATCTGCTTGGCCTCGTCTTCCGTGATGGTCGTCGTGGCCAGATCCACGACGGCATTGGGATTGGAGGCATCGACCAGCGCCTTCTCGGGCAGTTCCCAGGCGACGGGCGGGATGGGCTTGGGTATGCCGAAGCCGCCGTTGACCAGCGGCTGGGGCGGTTGGGCCGTATAGGGATGACCGTTGGCATCAAGCACCGGAACGGCGTCGGTCTTGGGCTGGCCGGGCATGTCCGTGGCCGCTACGGGGGCGTGAACCACCAGCCAGTCTCCCAGGTGCAGGCCGCCCCAGGCGGAAGCGCCTGCGGCAACCAACAATACGACAATGAGGAAACGCCAGGACATGCGACTTACCCTCGGTTCATGAAATATTACGAGCCTCCGGCGGCTGCCGCGGTTGCCGGGAAGCGCTTGGGCGCTTGCCCACCACGGCGATCGCCAGTCAGAGGACTGATCCTAGTATAAACAACAAGAACATGCGCGCGCCGCCGGGAATGTTAAGAGAAGTTCTCGGCTTGCCGGGGCTGCGCCGGCCCCGGACGATCCGTTCGTGGCTGCTCATTGCGCGTTCAGGCCTGGTCACCGAAGACCTGCCCGCCATGCTCGCGCATGGCATGGAAGCGCACGGCCGGGTAGAGTTCCTCGGCCACCCGCAACTGGGCCGGCGAACTGGCCAAGAATGCGGCCGCATCGACCACATCGTAGGCAATATTGGCGGCGTTGGAATCCAGGAATTTGCGCAGCGCCTTGGGGTCGTCCGAGGTGACCCAGCGCGCCATGTTGTAGCGCGACGGCATGAGCCGCGCGTCCACGCCGTATTCGGTCTTGAGCCGATGCGCCACCACTTCGAACTGCAGTTGGCCTATGGCCCCCAGCAGCAGCGCTCCGCCGGCGGCTGCCGGCTTGAACACCTGGATCGCGCCTTCTTCGCCGAGCTGGGTCAGGCCTGTGCGCAGTTGCTTGATGCGCAGCGGATCCTTGACTTCTACCGCCTGGAACAGCTCGGGCGCGAAGAAGGGCAGGCCGGTGAATTGCAGGTTCTCGCCCTCGGTGAGCACGTCGCCCAATTGCAGCACGCCATGGTTGGGTATGCCGATGACGTCGCCGGCATAGGCTTCGTCCAGCAGTTCGCGGCGTTGCGACAGGAAGGACACGACGTTGTTGGGGCGGATTTCCTTGCCGGTGCGCGACACCTTCAGGCGCATGCCGCGCTCGAAGCGCCCGGAACTGACGCGCAGGAAGGCGACGCGGTCGCGGTGCGCTGGGTCCATATTGGCCTGCACCTTGAACACCACGCCGCTGAAGCGCGGCTCGTCGGGCTGCACCTCGCGCTGCAGCGCGGCGCGCGGACCGGGCCGCGGCGCCAGCTCCACCAGCGCGTCGAGCACTTCCTGCACGCCGAAATTATTGATCGCCGAGCCGAAGAAGACCGGGGTCTGGCGGCCGGCCAGGAAGGCGGCGTGGTCGAAGGCCGGGGCCGCGGCCTCGATCAGGTCGATTTCCTCGCTCGCCTGGCGGTAGGTGTCGCCGAAGCGCTCGGCGATCGCCGGATTGTCGCGGCCCTCGATGATTTCGTCTTCTTCGCCGCGCCGTTCCTGGCCGGCCTTGAAGACGCGCATGCGGTTGCGGCGGATGTCGAACACGCCGCCGAAGCTGCGGCCCATGCCCACGGGCCAGGAAAAGGGCACGGCGTCCATGCCCAGGTGCGATTCGATCTCGGAGAGCAAATTCAGCGGCTCGCGCACTTCGCGGTCGAGCTTGTTGATGAAGGTGATGATGGGCGTGTTGCGCGCGCGGCAGACCTGCAGCAGCCGTATGGTCTGCGGTTCCACGCCGTTGGCCGCGTCGATCACCATCAGCGCCGCGTCCACCGCGGTCAGCACGCGGTAGGTGTCTTCGGAGAAATCCTGGTGGCCCGGGGTGTCGAGCAGGTTCAGCACGCAGTCGCGGTATTCCATCTGCATGACGGAAGACGCCACCGAGATGCCGCGCTGCTTTTCGATTTCCATCCAGTCGGAGGCCGCATGGCGGCTGGCCTTGCGCGCCTTGACGCTGCCCGCGATCTGGATCGCGCCGGCGAACAGCAGCAGTTTCTCGGTGAGTGTGGTCTTGCCCGCGTCGGGGTGGGAAATAATGGCGAAGGTGCGTCGCCGCGCGACTTCTTGTTTGATGCTCATGCGGTGATTTTAACGTGTGTCCGTGCCGCGCCCGAGGCGGCGGCGCCCTGCGCAGGCCCTTGTTGCGGGGTGAGATCGGCCGCCGGTGTGCTGCCGAAAGGCGCGGGCGTGGCTTGCGGTCTTGCGCGCCATGGCGCAGGTATCGAGTGCGGCGCGCATGGTGTCTATCTGTGGCGGGCGAACGATGCCAGCACCGTGCCGGCCAGGATGAACAGTGCGCCGAAGACGCGGTTCATCCAGCGGACATGGCGCGGCTTGCGCAGCAGCTTCAGGACGCGCGAGGCCAGGGCGGTGTAGCAGCCCATGGCCACCACGTCGGTGAAACACAGCGTCGCCCCTATGACCAGGTACTGAGGCGCCAGCGCCTTCGCCGGGTCCAGGAACTGCGGCACCACGGCCAGCAGGAATACGGTGCCCTTGGGGTTCGTGACGTTCACCAGCCAGCCGCGCAGCACCAGCTCGCGGATCCGGAAGACCGCCGGGTTGCCGGTGTCCACGGCCACGGGCGAGGCATCGCTGCGGAATTGCCGCCAGCCGAGGTAGATCAGGTAGCCGACCCCCAGCCACTTGACGATGGCGAAGCCCAGATCGGACGTCGCCAGCAGCGCCCCCAGGCCCACGCCCACCACCAGCAACTGGCACAGGATGCCGGAGATCAGCCCCAGCGTGGTCCAGTAGCCGCGCCGAAAGCCGTACTTGAGCCCCGCGGCCATGGCCGAGACGGCGCCCGCGCCGGGCGAGAACGAGATTGCCCAGGATGCGGCGAAAAAAGTGAGCCAGGTGGACAGTGACATGGCGGCAGGCCTCGCACGGGTTTGCGATCAGGACGGCAAGCACGCCTTAGGAACAAGGCGCGATGCCGCGGACGCTAGTGTCGTGCCTCAGAAGTTCGCACCCATGAAATTGCGTCTTCGCGCGCAGGCCGGCGTTGCAAATCCTCGCGATAGTTACGACTATCGCTGCGGTTTGCGCCTTGCCCTGCACACGAATCCGTCAATTTCATTATGGGCACGAACTTCTGAGACACGACACTGGCAATAGTACGGCAAGGCGCGGCCACGCTCTCGTCTTTTTGATCGCGGATCCGTATCAGGCGGATTTCCTCAGCAGCGCCGGGGCGTTTGTTGCCGGCCGGCGGCCGGATGACCGCGAGGCGTCGGGCCGGCCTGCCGCGTCGGAGCGCGCCATGCCGGGCTGTCCCGCATCGGATCGGGCCGCGTTCGGTCGGGCCGAGCTCGGCCGGGCGCTGCCCGATCGCGCTGCGCCGGATCTGTCCGTGTCGCGCCTTTCCGCGTTCCTGCCTGCCGGCTGGGCCGACCTGCCTGCTGCTGCCGGGCGCGCGCCGCGCGCATGCGGCGCCGCGTCCTGGCGGCCGCGGCCCTGGCCGGAGCGTCGCCCGGGTTGGGCTTCGCGCCGCTCGGGGGTGGGGTCGGCCTTGACCATCGAGGGCGACCAGCCCGCCACGGTGCTGCGTTCTATGGGCTTGCGGATCAGCTTCTCGATGGCGCCGAGCAGCTTGATTTCGCTGGAGTCGACCAGCGACAGGGCCGAGCCTTCGCTGCCGGCGCGGCCGGTGCGGCCGATGCGGTGCACGTAGTCTTCGGGAACATTGGGCAGTTCGAAGTTCACCACGTGGGGCAATTGTTCGATGTCCAGGCCGCGCGCGGCGATGTCGGTGGCCACCAGCACGGCGACCTTGCCGTCCTTGAAGCCGCTCAGGGCGCGGGTACGCGCAGCCTGGCTCTTGTTGCCGTGGATCGCGGCGGCCGACAGGCCGTCCTTGACGAGCTTTTCGGCCAGGCGGTTGGCGCCGTGCTTGGTGCGGGTGAAGACCAGCACCTGGTGCCAGCCGCTTTCGCGGATGATGTGGCTGAGCAGGTCGCGCTTGTGCGATTGCTCGGTCATGACCACGCTCTGGCTGACCAGTTCCGAGGCGGTATTGCGCCGCGCCACCGAGACCTCGGCGGGGTTGTTCAGCACGCCGCGCGACAGCTCTCGGATCTCGTCCGAGAAGGTGGCGGAGAACAGCAGGTTCTGGCGCTGCTTGGGCAGCAGCGCGAGCACGCGCCGTATGTCGCGTATGAAGCCCATGTCCAGCATGCGGTCGGCTTCGTCCAGCACCAGGATTTCCACGCCCGACAGGTCGACGGTTTTCTGCTGCGCGTGATCGAGCAGCCGGCCCGGGGTCGCCACCAGGATGTCCAGGGGCTTGCGCAGCGCGCCGATTTGCGGATTGATATTGACGCCGCCGAACATCACCATGGTGCGCAGCGAGGTGTATTTGCCGTAGGTGCGCACCGATTCTTCCACCTGGGCCGCCAGTTCGCGGGTCGGGGTCAGGATCAGGCAGCGCGGGCGCCCGGGCTTGTGTTGCGCCAGCGGGCGCTGCATGAGCTGGTGCAGGATGGGCAGTGTGAAGCCGGCGGTCTTGCCGGTGCCCGTCTGGGCAGCGGCAAGGACGTCGGCGCCTTGCATCACGACGGGGATGGCCTGCGCCTGGATCGGGGTCGGCTGGCTGTAGCCGGTGTCCGAAATGGCGCGCAGTAAGGGTTCTGCCAAGCCGAGCGAGGCAAATGAAGATTGCGTATTCAAGAAAAACTCCCGCGACAGCCTATCGCTCGAGTCGAGAGAGACCAATCTAGGCAGGCGAAAAAAAGTGAGGCTGAGGGATCAGCAGCTGGCAGGGCCAAGAACGGCCTGCGAGACGCGCGTTGACTGGCATGACGCGCAAGTCCGACATTGTAGCGTAGTTACCCGTTGTGCGCCGCGCCACCCGGCGGCGGCTCCCAATGGTAAGGTTTTGTTAAATGGCATGCCGACGCCCGCCGATTGCCGCGAAAATCCGCATATATCGCCGCGGCTGGTGTAGCCTGTGGCATCCTGCGGTTTCGCGCGGTTTCTTCCAACTTCCGTCAGACGGTTCATACATGAAACGATTCCTCCTGGCCCTGCTCCTGCCCTGCCTGGCTGTGCTGCTTTCCGGCTGCGGCTACAACGACATCCAGCGCCTGGACGAACAGGTCAAGGCCGCGTGGTCCGAGACCCTGAACCAGTACCAGCGCCGCGCCGAACTGGTGCCCAAGCTGGTGAACTCGGTCAATGCCTATATGGTCAACGAGCGTGCCGTGCTGACCCAGGTAACCGAGGCGCGCGCCAAGGTCGGCAGCGTGCAGATCAGCGCCAAGGACCTCGACAACCCCGAGCGCATGAAGCAGTTCGAGCAGGCCCAGGGGCAACTGACCTCGGCGCTGTCGCGCCTGATCGCGGTGTCCGAGAACTATCCGCAGCTCAAGAGCGACGGCTTGTTCCGCGACCTGATGACACAGCTCGAGGGCACCGAAAACCGCATCGCCACCGAACGCGGCCGCTACGTCAAGGCGGTGCAGGCATACAACCTGGCCATCCGGCAGTTCCCGACGCTGATCACCGCGAAGATCTTCGGCTATCACACCATGGAAAACTATGGCGTGGCCCAGCAAGAGCAATTGATGCGCGACCCCGAAGTGAAATTCAGCCTGCCGGAGCCGGCGGCCGCTAAATGAGCGCGGAGATAGCATGAGGCGATTTGACGCCGCGGTGTCGGCCCGCTCGAACCATGCTGGTTCGGAACGTGCCCGTTCGGGGCATGCCGGTTCGGGATTTGCGGCATGGTTCGCGCCCTTGCTGCTGTGCCTGTGCGCGCTGTACGCGGCGGCCTGCGGCGCGCAGCAGGCCGTGCCGGTGCTGACGCAGCGCGTCACCGACCTGACGCATACCCTGGATGCGGCCACCCAGTCGCAGCTCACGCAGCAACTGGCCGCGCTGGAACAGCGCAAGGGCGCGCAGATCGCCGTGCTGATGGTGCCGTCCATCGGCAACGAGACGATCGAGCAATACGCCACCCGCGTCTTCGACCAATGGAAGCTCGGGCGCAAGAATGTCGACGACGGCATCCTGTTCGTGATCGCCAAGGACGACCACAAGCTGCGCATCGAGGTCGGCTATGGGCTGGAGGGTGCAGTGCCCGACATCTCGGCCGGGCGCATCATCCGTGAACAAGTCACGCCGCGCTTCAAGCAGGGCGATTTCGCCGGCGGCGTGAAGGCCGGGGTGGACAGCCTGGTCAAGCTGGTCGACGGCGAATCCCTGCCGCCGCCGGCGCATACCGGGGCTTCGGGCAGCGGAGACGCCCCGCCCGTGCACATGCTGGTGCCGCTGGCCTTCATCGTCATGCTGCTGCCCTCGGCCTTCGCGGCGCTGGCCGCGGCGCTGTTCGTCTACCTGATGTTCCATAGCATAGGCATCGCGCTGATAGGTGCCTTCGTGGCCTTCATCCTGAGCCGGTTCGCCCGCGCCGCCAGGGCCGGCGGGCGCGGCGGCTCGGCCCGCATCTCCCGCACGGGCGGCGTGATAGGCGGCTTGGGCGGCGGGTTTGGCGGAGGCTTCGGCGGTGGCGCAGGGGGCGGCGGTTTCGGCGGCGGCGGGGGCGGCAGCGGAGGCGGAGGCGCCTCGGGCAGTTGGTAGCGCCGCGCAGGCCAGGGGCGCGAGCCGCGACGATAAATCGAACAGGACACCGACTACATGGCCGATGCCAAGACGGGAGAGGAAATCAAGGTGCGCAAGAGCGGCGCCGCATGGCGGGAATTCACGGGCTGGGGGTTCGTCCACGGACATTGGCTGCGCCGCAAGCACTTCAGCGCGCGGCTGCTGGGCGAGATCGCCGAGCGCATCCGCCAGGCCGAGCTCGGCCATTCGGGCGAGCTGATGGTGGCGGTCGAGGCAGTGGTGCCGCCGCATGAACACGACAATTCCCTGCGGGCGCTCGAGGTCTTCGGCCGGCTCAGGGTCTGGGACACGCCTGGCGATACCGGGGTGTTGTTGTACCTGGCCCTGGACCGGCACCATGTAGAGATCATCGCCGATCGCGGGGTCGGCGTGCCGGACGCCGCATGGAAAGATGTCTGCACTCGGCTGCAGGCCGGCCTGGCCGCCCGGCGTTACGGGCAGGCGCTGCTGGAGGCGGTCGACGCCATCGAAACGCTGCTGCAGGCGCACTGCCCGGCGGTGCCGCCCGGCGCGGCGCGCCCCAATGCGCTGCCGGACGAGCCGGTGCTGTTGTAGCCGGGAGCCCAGGCTTGGCGCCCCGGTAGAGCTTCGCCGCGTACGGATCGCATACGCGGATACACGATAAAAATCAGGGCGGGTCGCCGCCCAGGCGCCTGGCCAGCGTGCCTATCGCCCGCCGGCGCTCCGGCGTGTTTTCGTAGTCGTCCGACAGCGACGACCATTGCGGCTGGCTGCGGGCCAGCACGAGCTCTTCCGGCAATCTTCCCTTGCGCAATGCGGCGGCGGCCCCGCCGTCCGCGGCATCGGCTTGTGCAGCGGCCCACATGGAGCCGGCATCGCGCGGCAGCTCGATGCCGTCCTGTGCGGCGTGGCCGCGCCGTTCCAGGGCCGCCAGCAGGTCCAGTTGGCGCAGGCCGAGCAGGCGCAGCACGGCATCGTCCGCGCCCAGTTCGCGGTAACCGCGCACGCGTCCCAGCAGCCGCTTGCCGAGCCGGTCGGCGCCTTGCCACAGGCCGCCGATGGCGGCGCCCGCCAGCGCCGCCGCCCCCAGGCTCATGCCGGCCGTGAACGCGTCGATGGTCGCGCCCGCCATGGCGCCGGCCGCTACGCCCTTGCCCACGTGCACGCCCATGGACTTGAGGGCCTGCGGATGGAACAGGTCCATGCCCCAGCGTTCGCCTTCCAGGGGCAGCGCGTGCTGCGGGAAGTCGGCCGCGCGGAAGCGGTACAGCTTGAGCAGCGCCTTGACGCAGCGGTTCTCGCGGCGCCGCAGCTTGTCGCGCAAGGCGGCGGTGGCCTTTTCCACGGATTCCTCGTCCGCCGCGGCGGCCAGGTGCCAGGCGGCCGCGTCCACGAGCAGTTCGGCGATCAGCGCCAACGCGTCTTGGCGGCGCCGCTCGCGCTGGACGGCGATGTCTTCCTTGAGCGTGCGCAACAGGCCTGCGTAGCCGTCCAGTAGCAAGGCCAGCTTGTCGTAGAGCTGAGCTTCGCCGTCCAGGGCCGGCGCGACGGAATCGAACTCGACGCTGGCATGCAGGCCGAGCCGGGCCAGGGCCTCGCGCCATGCGGCGCCGCGCTGCTGCGGGCTGCGCATGAAGTTCAGCACAGGCAGCAGAGGCTTGCCGCAAGCGGCCAGTATCGCCAGTTCGTCCCTGTGCTTGGCCAGGACCGGGTCGCGCGCATCCACCACGTACAGGCCGGCGTCGCAGTCGAGCAATTGCTTGAGCACGCGTGCTTCCTGCTCGAAACGCCGCCGGCTTTCGGGGGTGTCCAGGAAGCGGCGGATGCGTTCGGGGCCGTCCAGGCGCGTACCGGCGTGCTGCGCCAACTGGTCCAGATAGTCCAGCAAGGCCATGCCGTCTTCCATGCCGGGCGTATCGAACAGCTCCACCGCGGGCTGGCCCTCGACCAGCAGCCGCGCTCCCTGCACATGACGCGTGGTTCCGGGGCTGTCGCGCACCTCGCCGAAGTCGGGGTCGCGCGTCAAGGTGCGCAGCAGCGATGTCTTGCCGGTGTTGGTGTGGCCCACGACCGCCAGCCGCAGGCGGGCGCGCTCAGTCTCGGCCATCGCGATCCTCCGGCGGGCGGGCTTGCGGGCCCGTATGTTCGGGGTTTGTCCGCTCGGCGAGTGCGGGCGCCGGGCGTCCGGGCCCGGGGGCTTCGGGTTCGAGCCCCTGGGCTGCGGAGCCGCCCGTCCGGCCCTGTGCGCCGTCGCGCAGCCACGCGAGCGCGGCCGCCTGATCTTCGTACAGATCGTCTGCGGAGCGGCCCGCGGCAGCAAGGCGCTCGCGCCATGCCGCGACCCGGCTTCCGTCCTCGTTGCGAGCGGCGCCCTGCAGCAGCACCCGCAACTCTCCGGCTGCCGCGGCCAGTTCGGCCAGCAGGGCCAGGACGCCGCGGTCGGGGGTCTGGCGCGCGTCGCAGACGGCCAGCAGCCTTGACGGCGGATGGGCCCGCAGGGTTTCGAGCAGCGCATTGCGCTGCGCGCGGGTATCGAGATTGCCGCCGTCGGCCACCCCCTCGGGCAAGGCTTGCGCCGGCCAGGGCTCGTCGTCCGGCAGTTCGATGCCGACAGCGAGCGGGCCGCCCCGCAACGCGGCAGCAAGGCCGGGCGGGATTTGCGGCGCGCTTGCGCCCGCGTCCGGAGCGTCGATGCCGGTCTGTTCGCTGGAGGGCTGCAGCCGCTCGCGCAGCTCGGCATAGCCCGGCAGGCTCGTGTCCAGTGCGGTGCAAGCCAGGCGCTTGCGGCCCATGTACAGGCACAGCAGCAGGGCCAGCAGGCGCGGCAGCAGGCCGTACGCCAGTACGCAGCCGATCAGCCAGCTCGACCAGAGCATTTGTACCGAGGCGGGCAGGACCTGCAGGCCGTCGCTGGCCCGCACCATATCGGTCGCCGGCATGGAGAAACCCAGCCATCCGGGCAGCCAGCCCAGTATGGCCGTGACGTGCACGAAGGTGTCGGGCGACAGCAGCGTGGTTTCCCAGTCGAAGGTATAGCGGCGTGTGGACAGCACCGCCACCAGGACCACCATCAGGCTGGCGAAGGCGCAGGTCCACAGCCCATGGCTGACGCCGCCCAGGACCCAGCGCAGCGCGCCGTTGCGAGCCAGCACTTCGACCAGCGCGCGCGGCGCCAGCGCGGCATCCGGGCTGCGTGCCAGCTTGCGGGTCAGCCATAGCCACAAGCGGCCCAGGCCCGCGACCCGGGCGTGCAGGCCGAAGCTCAGCAGCCAGGCGAGGAAGGTGAGCGTGTGCAGCCCCAGCATGGCGAACAGCGCGAGCAGCAGATTGACCGGCCGGCTGCCGTCGCCCAGGGCGCCCAGCGCCGCGCCGGCGCCGGCGAACAGCCCGGCTATCGCCAGGGCCAGGAGGGTCAGCCGCGCGCCGCGCGTCCAGTGGGCCAGCAGCTCGTCGAGTTTTTCGCGCCGCCCCAGATAGCGGGCGCGCAGCAGGATCTTGTCGGGCAGTTCCCGGCCTTGGGCGCGGGCTTGGCGCGATTCGGAGGCGTCTTCCAGCGGCCCCCAGTGCGCCTCGCGCAGGCGCACGGTTTCGGCCATCCAGTAGGCGGGCAGGCCGTCGGGGCCGGACATCAGGGGGTGGTGTGGGTGGCGCCGTGGCGCGGCGCGTCGTCGAACCATTGCGCCAGCTTGCCATGCGCCAAGGCCTTGACTTCCGGGGTGATGTACAGGGCCACGGTCGCCAGCGCCGCGGCCATCACGCCCAGGTCGTCGGTATAGCCTATGCCGGGTATCAAATCGGGTATGGCATCCAGCGGCAGCACGAAGTAGGCCAATGCGCCGTAGATGATGCGCCTGGCCCATTTCGGGGTGTTCGGGCTTTGCGCGGCGTAATACAGGTACAGCGCTTTTTCGAGCACGGTCCGGCCCGCTCCCTTGGCGTGCTGCTGCAGCTTGCGCCAGAAGCCTTGTGGAGCCTGCGGCTCGCGGGTATGTCGACGGTTCATGATTGCTCCGCTATAAAAGTGACGGCGGCGTGGGGACATTGTAGTGGGCCGGGCGAAATGAAGGCCCGCTGCGGCCCGGGTGCGGCGCGCCACCCCCGGCGAGCGCGGCATGGGCGCCATGATGCGGCTGCCCGTTGCACCCGCGCCGAAGCGCCTGCCGGGGCTTGCCGCCCGCTGCGATCCATGAAAAAGGCACCCCGCCGGGTGCCTTGAGATCGTGCGAGAGGCGCCCGCGGCGATCAGGACTTCTTGACGACGAGCCCGTATATGAACAGCACGATGATGGCGCCCACGATGGAGCCTATCCAGCCGGCGCCCTGTCCGGGCGCATACCAGCCTAGCGCGTGGCCGAGATACCCGGCGACCAGCGAGCCGACTATACCCAGGATGACGGTCATGATGATGCCGAGTTTTTGATCCCCCGGCATGATGGCCCTGGCGATTAGGCCGACGATGAAGCCGACGATGATCATGCTGATGATACCCATGGCGATCCTTTCTGATAGTTGACGAGAAAAACCGATAAAGCAGCACGAGTCGAGTATGCGCGTCCATCATAGGGTGCGCAATGCGCTATCGTCCAGAGCAGGGCGGCAATTTTCGTTTCAAAAAGTTAGGGCTTGGCGTATTTGCGACGGATTTCGGCCACAGGTGTGGCGCCGACGATACGCCGGCGCTCACGCCGCCGGCTGCTCCAGTTCCAGGCCTTCGCGCGACATGAAGTGCAATGTAGGCATCAAGGACAGCAGATGCTTGCTGTATTCGTGCTGGGGATGGGAAAAGAGCGTCTCGGTGTCCGCCACTTCCAGCAGTTCGCCGTAGCGCATCACGCCCACCCGGTCGCACATCTGGCGTATGACGGGCAGGTCGTGGCTGATGAAAAGAATTGTCAAGTGCAGCTTTTCCTGCAGGTCCTTGAGCAGGTTGAGGATCTGCGCCTGGATCGAGACGTCCAGCGCCGAGGTCGGTTCGTCGCAGATCAGGAAGCGCGGCCGGGTGGCCAGCGCCCGCGCGATGCAGATGCGCTGGCGCTGGCCGCCGGAGAATTCGTGCGGATAGCGGCGCAGCGCGCGCTGGCCCAGCCCCACGTAGTCGAGCAGGTCGGCAACGATGGCGCGGGTCTGGGCCTCGGTGGCGGCTAGCTTGTGGAAGCGTATGGGCTCGGCCACGATGTCCAGGATGCGCATGCGCGGATTGAGCGACGAAAACGGGTCCTGGAACACCATCTGGATCTGCCGCCGGAAGGTGTTGAGCGCGGCTTCGCTGCGCAGCGCCGTCACGTTGACGTTGTCGAAGATCACCGAACCGCTGCTGGCCTTGTACAGGCCCGCGATCAGGCGCGCGATGGTGGACTTGCCCGAGCCCGATTCGCCTACCAGGCCGAAGACCTCGCCCTCGCGTATGTTGAAGCTGGCGTTCTTGACGGCGTCCAGCATGCGGCGATTCTTCTTCAGGAAAGCGTCCTTGAGCACGAAGCGCATGCCGAGGTTTTCCACCCGCAGCAGCGGCGTGTCGTCATGCCGGCCGTAGTCGCGCGCCTGGCCCAGCCAATGGGTGCGGATGTCCAGGTCTTTGCGGCTGTCGACCTGCACGTCTTCGATGTAGGTCACCATCGGGAAGCGCCGCAGCTTGACGTCGGGGCGCGGCACGGCCGAGATCAGGCTCTTGGTGTAGGGGTGGTCGGGGTTGCCCAGGATCTTTCCGGTGGAGCCTTCCTCGACCAGCTTGCCGCGGTACAGCACGGCGACCCGGTCGGTGATTTCGGCGATCACTCCCATGTCGTGGGTGATGATGATCATGCCGACCTGTTTTTCCTTGCAGAGCTTGCGCAGCAGGTCCAGGATCTGCGCCTGTATCGACACGTCCAGCGCGGTGGTCGGCTCGTCGGCGATGACGACTTCGGGTTCGCAGCACAGCGCCAGGGCGATCACCACGCGCTGGCGCATGCCCCCCGAGAACTGGTGCGGATACTGCTGCAGGCGCAGCCGCGGCTCGGGTATGCCTACGCTTTCGAGCAGCTCGACGGCGCGCTCGCGCGCCTGCTGGCGCGTCAGGTCCAGGTGCACCAGCATGGTTTCCACCAGCTGGCTCTCGATGGTCTGCAGCGGGTCCAGCGAGGTCAGCGGGTCCTGGAAGATCATGCTGATGCGGCGGCCGCGCACCTCGCGCAGTTCGTGCAGCGGCAGCCGGTCGATGCGCCGGCCCTGCAGGTTGACCTCGCCCGCGGTCATCTTGCCGGGAGGTTCCAGCAGCCCCATCACGGCATTGCCTATGGTGGACTTGCCGGCGCCCGATTCGCCCACCACGCCGAGTATTTCGCCTTTTTCCAGCGACAGCGTGACGTTGTCGATGGCCGTGAGCGCGCCATGCCGGCTGGCGAATTCGATGCGCAGTTTTTCTATGTCGAGTAGTGCCATGTATCGGGTCGCCGTCAGTTCAGCCGGGGATTGAGTGCGTCGCGCAGCCAGTCGCCGAGCAGATTGACCGAAAGCGCCAGCAGCACCAGGGTCACGCCGGGAAAGATCGAGATCCACCATTCGCCGGAGAACAAATAACTGTTGCCTATGCGTATCAAGGTGCCCAGCGAAGGCGTGGTGGGAGGAATGCCCACACCCAGGAACGACAGCGTGGCCTCGGTGATGATGGCCACGGCCAGGTGGATGGTGGCGATCACCAGCACGGGGCCGAGCACATTGGGCAGGATGTGGCGCCGCAGGATGGTGACCGAACGCATGCCGATCAGGCGCGCGGCCTGCACGTATTCCTTGTTGCGTTCGACCATGGTGGCGCCGCGCACCGTGCGCGCGTACTGCACCCAGCCCGAAATGCCTATGGCGAAGATCAGCACGTACAGCGACATGCTGTCCTGCAAGTCGCGCGGCATCAGGCCGCGCGCGACGCCGTCGATCAGCAGCGCGATCAATATGGCGGGGAAGGAAAGCTGCACGTCGGCGATGCGCATGATCACGCCGTCGATGCGTCCGCCGGCATAGCCGCTGATCAAGCCCAGCGATACGCCCAGGATGATGGAGAACAACACCGAGGCCAGGCCGACCAGCAGCGAAATGCGCGAGCCGTACAGGATTGCCGAGAGTATGTCGCGGCCCTGGTCGTCGGTGCCCAGCAGGAACTGCGCGCTGCCGCCGTCGGCCCAGGCCGGCGGGTTGTTGGCGTCCAGCAGGTTCAGGGATGCGAGGTCGAAGGGGTTGTGCGGGGCGATCAGCGGCGCGCACACGGCGCCCAGGATGATCGCCAGCGCCAGCAGCGCCGAGACGATTGCCATGGGCGAGTGGCAGAAACTGTAGAACAGGTCGCTGTTGCGCAGGCGAGCCCAGGTACCGGTGGAGTCCATATGACGCAGGCTCTCAGTTCTTCTGTATGCGCAGCCGGGGATCGACCGCAAAATACAATAAATCGACGATCAGGTTGATGATCACGAAAAAGAAGGCGATCAACAACAGATAGGCAGCCATCACGGGTATGTCGACCGCGCCTATGGACTGTATGAACAACAGCCCCATGCCGGGCCACTGGAACACGGTCTCGGTGATGATGGAAAACGCGATGATGGAGCCGAGCTGCAGGCCGGTGATGGTGATGACCGGCACCAGGGTGTTCTTCAGGGCGTGGCGGAAGTGGATCATGCGTTCGGGCAGGCCGCGCGCGCGGGCGAACTTGATGAAATCGGTCTGCATGACTTCGAGCATTTCGGCGCGCACCAGCCGCATGATGAGGGTCATCTGGAACAGAGCCAGCGTGAAGGCCGGCATGATCAGCGACAGCCAGCCGCTCTTGGTGAGAAAGCCCGTGCTCCACCAGCCCAGGTGCACCACCTCGCCGCGGCCGAAACTGGGCAGCCAGCGCAGCAGCACGCCGAAGACCAGGATCATCAATATGCCGATCAGGAAAGTGGGCAGCGAAATGCCCAGGAGCGAGATGGTCATGAAGGTGTGCGACAGCACGCCGCGCCGCTTGAGCGCGGTATAGATGCCCATGGGTATGCCCAGCAGCAGCGCGATCAGCGCCGAGACGAAGGACAGTTCCAGCGTGGCGGGCATGCGGCTGGCGATGAGCTCGCTGACCGGGCGGCGCTGGCGGTACGACACGCCGAAATCGCCGCGCGCGGCATTGCCGATGAAGCGCAGGTACTGGACCATGAACGGATCGTCCAGCCCGAGCTGCTTCTTGAGCGCTTCGCGCTGGGCGAGCGTAGTGTCCTGGCCCACCATATTGTTGATGGGGTCGCCGACATAGCGGAACATGGCGAAGGCGATGAAGCCGACGGCCAGCATGACGAAGACCGACTGCAGGATACGCCGTGCGATGAAACTTAGCATGCGAGGAATCTTTGCCTGGTGGCGAGTGCGGGGAACCCGCCTCGGGCCGCCGTGGCGGCCCGAGGCGCGGGCAAGCGCCTGCCGGGTTTACGGCATGACAACGTTGCGGATGTCGAGCACGTCGTCGGCGCGCTGCGCCACCTTGATGCCCTTGCGCACGCCCCAGGACATGGGCTGCTGGTGCAGCGGCAGGTAGCCGTAGTCGTCACGCAGCATGGTGAACGCCTGTTTGATCAGGGCGTTGCGCTTGACCTGGTCGGTCTCGGACTCGATCTTCGCGACAATGGCGTCGATCTTGGGGTTGCAGTAGCCGCCGAGGTTGAACTGGCCGGCCGCGGTCTTGGAGTTGCGGCATTCCACCAGGTTGACCAGCGAATTGTCGGCGTCGATCGAGCTCGGCGTCCAGCCCAGCAAGTACATGCTGGTGTTGTTGCCGGCCTGCAGCAGCACCTTGGCGAAATACTTGGACTTGGTCTGCGCCAGCAGGTCGATCTTGATGCCGACGCGCGCCAGCATGCTCGCCACCGCCTGGCAGATCTTCTCGTCGTTGACATAGCGGTCGTTGGGGCAATCGAGCTGCACTTCGAAGCCCTTGGGATAGCCGGCCTCGGCCAGCAGCTTCTTGGCCTTGGCGAGATCGGGCTTGTAGGGCTTGCCGAAGGATTCGTCGTAGCCGTTGATCTTGTCGGCGATCAGCGTGCCCAGAGGCTTGGCCGCGCCGCGCATGATCTTCTGGTTGATGACGTTGGTATCGACGGTAAGGTCGATGGCCTCGCGCACACGCTTGTCCTTGAACGGATTCTTGCCCTTCACGTTGGAGAACAGCAACTGGTCGCGATGCTGGTCCATGCCGATGAAGATGGCGCGGGCCTCGGGCTCGTTCAGCACGCGCACATTGGGCTCTTTTTCCAGGCGCGGCCAGTCTTGCACGGGCACCGGCTGCACGATATCCATTTCGCCCGATATCAGCGCGGCCACGCGGGTCGATTCCTGGGTGATGGGCTGGAACACCACGTCGGTGACGTTGGTGGGCATGTTCTTGTTCCAGTAGCCGTCGAAGCGCTTGAGCGTGGTCTTGACGTCGGGCTGGCGGTCGACGACGATGAACGGGCCGGTGCCGTCCTCGTGCATATTGGCGTAGTTGCTCTCGCCGCCCTTGACGTTGGTGGCCTGGGTCGTGTTGTGCGCCTCGGCCCACTTCTTGCTCATGATGTACAGGAAGGTCCAGTCGCGCGGCAGGATCGGATTGGGGCCGGGAGTGGTGACCTCGACGGTGTAGTCGTCGATCTTCTTGACGTCGGTGGCCTTGGCGCCGTAGCCCTTCATGTCGGAGCCGGGGGTCAGGCTGCGCTTCCACGAGAAGATCACGTCGTCGGCGGTGAAGGGGCTGCCGTCATGGAACTTCACGCCCTTGCGCAGGTGGAATATCCATTTCGTGGGCTCGGGGTTTTCCCAACTGGTGGCCAGCATCGGCACCAGTTTCAGGTTCTTGTCGTAGCCCGCCAGGGTTTCGTAGAACCAGCCCTGGAAGCCCAGGGTGAAGGTTTCGTTCAGGGACATCGGGTCCAGCGACATCATGTCGCCCTGGTAGGCCCAATGCAGCGTCTTGCTCTGCGCCTGGGCGCCCACGCCCAGCACGATGGCCGCGGCAACGGCCGTGTGTCGTATCAACTTGGAAAACTTCATCGCTTATCTCCTGCCGGTTATCTATTGTTCGTGTGGCACGACTTGCGTCGCGGATTCTGCTGTCGATTGGGGGCTCACCTCGGTTGGCAATGGGCTGGGCCTGCTTCAGGCGGCCAGCTGGTCTATGAGTTTTTCCATGAAGGCCTCGCAGGCTTGCACTTGCGAGATCTCGATGTATTCGTTGGGCTTGTGCGCATTGTCGATGGAACCCGGCCCGCACAGCACGGTGGAATAGCCTTTTTCCTGGTATTGGCCGCCTTCGGCGGCGTAGGGCACCACGCCGCCGCATTGGCAGCCCGAGAGGCGGCAGGCGATTTCCTGTGCTGCGCCGCCCTGGTCTTGCAGCGGCGGGGCGTCGGCGAAAACCTCGGTGGTAATGGAGGTTTCCGGCGCGACCGCGCGCATGTCGCGCAGCAGCGTGTCGGCATAGGCCTCGAAACGTTCGAGGTAGGCGCGCCAGTTGTCTCCCGGCAGCGCCCGGATATCCCACACGAAGCTGCACTTGCGGGCGATGATGTTCAGCGCCGTGCCGCCTTCGACGGTGCCGACGTGCAGGGTGGTATAGGGCGGCACGAAGGGACTGGAGAGATCGGCCTCGGCCTTGTTGCGGGCCATCATGTCGTCGATGTAGGCGATCAGCCGGGCGGCGATGGTCACCGCGCTGACGCCATCCTGCACCTGGCTGGAATGGGCCTCGTGGCCTATGACGGTAGTGCGCAGCGCCGCGATGCCTTTATGGGCGACGATGGGCCGCATGCTGGTGGGTTCGCCGATGATGACGGCGCTGGGCCGTGCCGCCTCGATGGACAGGCGCTCGATCAGGGACGGCGCGCCGACGCAGCCGATTTCTTCGTCGTAGCTGAGCGCGAAATGCACCGGTCGGCGGATGTTGCGCGCGAGCATGTCGGGCACCGCGGCCAGCCCGATGGCCGAGAAGGATTTCATGTCGCAGGTGCCGCGGCCGTGCAGGCGGCCGTCTTTTTCCACGACCTGGAAGGGGTCGGTATCCCAGGGCTGGCCGTCGACCGGCACCACGTCGGTGTGGCCGGACAGCACGATGCCGCCTTCGACTTGCGGGCCGACGGTGGCGAAAAGATTGGCCTTGGTGCCTTCGCGGTTGGCGATCAGCTGGCTTTGCACGCCGTGCCCGGCGAGGTAGTCGCGCACATAGTGGATCAGTTCCAGGTTGGAATTGCGCGAAACCGTGTCGAATCCGACCAGCTTGGTGATCATTTCTAGGGACTGGGGCTTCACAGCGTGCTTTCTCCTGCTCGGCCACCGGGATCGTATAGCCCCGCGCACTCGCGGGACTGCGGCCGACTCTCTGCTCTCAATGTCGGTAACGGGGGATGTTAGTCACGCAATAGTTTGAACGTCAATGATTTCACCTTGGGGTAAGCCCCAGGTTTGCCATGAATTCGGCAGCAACCTAGGGTTTACTATAAGTCTATACATTTCGGCTCGGCCTATGCGGCCCGTGCATCTCGTACGGCCCATGTAGTCCATGCAGCTAATGCGGCCAATGCGGCCAATGCGGCCAATGCGGCCAATGCGGCCCGCGCCGGCTGCAGCCCACGCGAGCACGGTTCGGTGCGCCCGCGGGGCCGGGGGCGCGGAGCGCGCGGAAATGCGCACGCCATGTATTCATGGTATAGATGGCGGACAGCGCGGCGGCCGGATTTGTCGCCCGCGCGGCAAGCGGCGCAGCCCGCCGGCGCGGTTCGCCCGATGCGTCGCGGCCCCGGCCGCGACAGATACAGGAGTCATGCATGGACCAGGAAAAATGGACGGCCGTCGATGCGTATTTCACCGACACGCTGCTGGACCCCGACCCGGTGCTCGACGAGGTGCTTGCCCGCTGCGAACGGGCCGGCCTGCCGCCGATCAATGTGGCGCCCAACCAGGGCAAGTTGCTGTACCTGCTGGCCTGCATGAAGGGCGCGCGGCGTATTCTGGAAATTGGCACCCTGGGCGGCTACAGCACGATCTGGCTGGCGCGCGCGCTGCCGGAGGGCGGCATGGTGGTGAGCCTGGAGCGGGATGAGCGCTATGCCGCACTGGCTGAGAAGAATGTGGAGCTGGCCGGCCAGTCCGGCAGGGTCGAGATCCGCTGCGGCCTGGCGGTGGAAACGCTGGAACGCATGATCGGCGACGACGAAGCGCCGTTCGACCTGGTCTTCATCGATGCCGACAAAGAAAACAATCCGCGCTACCTGGAGCTGTCCCTGGCGCTGTCGCGGCCCGGCACGGTGATCATTGGCGATAACGTGGTGCGCCGAGGCCAGGTGGCCGACGCGGCCACGACGGACCGCGACGTGCAAGGGGTGCAGCGCTTCTGCGAAATGATGGCGGACCACTCGCGCTTGACGGCCACGGCGATACAGACGGTAGGCAGCAAGGGCTGGGACGGGTTTTCGCTGGCCCTGGTGACGCAGTAAGTTTCGCGAAGACGCGGGCGCTGCGCGGCAGGCAGCCCCGGATCATCATGGAGCCATCATGGCGGTTGCCGCCTGCCTGCGGCCGGAGCCGCGCCTTCAAAAAGACGCGGAATAGCCCCCGTCCAGAACAATGGTGTGCCCATTGACGTACGATGCGGCCGCAGACGCCAGGAATATGGCGGGGCCCACGATTTCCGAGGGCTCGCCCCAGCGGCGCAGAGGGTTGCGCCTTTGCATGGTCTCGATGTTCTCGCGCTTTGTGGTGAGTTCGCGGTTGAATTCGGTGGCGAAAGTGCCCGGGGCGATCGCATTGCAAAGAATCCCGTCTTTGCCGAGTTCGACGGCGGCCACACGAGTCATGGCCTCGAGCGCCTGCTTGGTGATCGGGTAAATGAAGTCCCCGCTTCTGGCCAGGCGCCCTTGCAGGGAAGTAATGTTGATGATGCGGCCGTACTGCCGCTTCCGCATGAGAGCCGCGGCCAGGCGCGACATTTCGATGGCCGCCAGAAGATTCGTGCCGACTACGCGATGGATGTCGGCTTCTGAAAGTTCCGCCAGCGGGCTCCTGGCACGCACCCCCGCGTTGTTGACGAGGATGTCCAGCCTGCCGTGCCTGGCCTGGATGGCATCGAAGGCTTGCGTGCGGCCCGCCCCGTCCGCAATGTCGAATGCCAGCCAATCCGCATCGAGGCCCGCCGCGGAGAGCTGTTCGCATACTTGCGCGGCCTTGGCCGACGAGCGGCCGTGCACAATGACCTTGGCCCCGGCGGCGGCATAGCCTCGGGCGATTTCCAGGCCCAGCCCCTGGCTGGACCCGGTTATCAGCGCAACCCGGCCTTGCAGCGAGAATGAGTCGGGCACGGCTTGTTTATGCATGTCTTGCGCCTGGTCCTGCATGCTGGGTAGCCGCCGGTTCTCAGTCCTTGTAGCTCGGGTCGCGCCTGTCGAGATAGCGCAGCATGGCGGGCCATTCCATGAGCCCGAACGGCCGGCGCACGGAAGGTTGGTACAAGTGGTGTGTCTTGGTCGCAATGGCCTCGGAGGGAATATTCAATTCCGCCCCCGAGCACATCGCATCCACCTGGGCGCGGCATGCCATTTCCAGCCAGTACACGGCATTGAAGGCTTCCGCGATGCTCGGGGAAGCGACCAGCAGGCCGTGGTTGCGCAGGATCATGGCGTCCTGCACGCCCAGGTCGGATACCAGCCTGGCCTGCTCGTCCATGTCGAGCGCGACGCTTTCGTAGTCGTGGTAGGCAATGTTCTTGAAGCGCATCGCCGTCTGCGTGAGAGGCAGCAGCCCCGCTTTCATGCAAGAAACCGCCATCCCTGCCCGCGAGTGGGTATGGATGACGCAGCCGACATCGTGGCGCGCGCCGTGGACCGCACTATGTATCACGTAGCCGGCCTGGTTGAGGCTGTAGTCGGCATGCGGATTGTCCAGGATCTCGCCCTTGAGATTGATCTTTATCAGGCTGCTGGCGGTGATCTCTTCGTACATGTACCCGTAGGGATTGATCAGGATTTCATTGTCAGTGCCCGGGATACGCGCGGTGATGTGGTTGTAGACCAGGTCGCTCATGCCGAACAGCGGCATCAAGCGGTAGCACGCGGCAAGATCGATACGTGTTCGATGTTCCTGCTCGCTGTATTTTTCCGTCATTTCTGGGTTACTCCTGCTGTTTTCACCAGGTCGCCCCACATCTTGTAGTTTGTTTCGACCATCTGGCGAAATGCCTGTGTCGAGGGGCTGGAGACGACTTCCGAGCCCAGCGCCACCAGCTTTTTGTGGACCGCGGGGTCCGCAAGGGTACGGTTCAGGTCGGTGTGGATCTTCTCGATGATATCGCGAGGCGTGCCCTTGGGCGCGAAAAATCCCAGCCATGCCCCCATGTTGAAGTCTTTGATGCCGAGTTCCTCGAGCGTGGGGACGTCGGGCGCCAGCTGCGCGCGCGTGCTGGTGCTGACGGCGATGGCCTGCAGGCGCCCCGCCTTGATGTGCGGCAGCGTGGATACGACCGTGTCGAACGTCATGTCCACATTCCCCGCGATGACGTCGGTCTGGGCCTGGCTGCTGCCTTTATAGGGAACGTGCGTCATCTTCGTATCGGTTTTCTTCATCAGCATGGCCATCAGCAAGTGGCTGGTGGTTCCGGTGCCGATGGAAGCGAATGTCAGCCCGCCCGGATGTTGATGGGCGTAGTCGATGATTTTCTTCAAGCTGTCCAGCCCTTTTTGCTTGTTGGTGACGAGCATATAGGGCAGCCAGGTCGTCTGGCCGATGAACTCGAAATCCTTCAGGGGATCGTAGTTCAGTTGCTTGTATACGTAGGGATTGATGTTCATGGGCGCGGTCGCCGACAGCACCAGGGTGTAGCCGTCGGGCTTGGCCCGTTTCACTTGTGCGACGGCAAGGCTGCCGCCCACGCCGGGCTTGTTTTCCACGATGATGGGCTGGCCCCATTCCTTGCTGAGCTTGTCGCCGATGATGCGGGCGACGGAGTCCGTGGAGGTGCCGGGCGGAAAGCCGACCACGATGGTGACCGGGTGCTCCGGGAAGCCCTGGGCTTGCGCCGGCCCCGTTGTTGCGCACAGGGCTGTTCCGCACAAAGCGACGGCAATTGCGAGCTTCGCCAATTTCATTTGTTTCCTCCATAGTTGTTTTAGGTCGCAGCAATTCTTGCATACAAGAATTGCGCGCCCTATTTGCAATTATGGAATCCGGGCTTTTCGATTATGAAATAAGCGTGGGGCTCGCGCCCCGCCGTCTCGCCGCCCTTTTGGAAGGCGGCGTTCCTGACTATGCGCTAGTACGGTCCCGCGGGCGTGGCCGGCGCGGCGTTGGCGGGGCTGCGTCCGAATTCGCCGGCGAGTTTTTCCGCGGCACGGGCAAGCAAGGAGGAATCCACGCCCACGGCGACGAAGGTGGCGCCCAGTTCCAGGTAGTGGCGGGCCTGCTCGATATTGCTGTGCAGGATGCCGGCGGCTTTGCCGGCGCGCACGATGCGAGTGATGGCGTCGTCTATGGTCTTGGCGACTTCGGGATGGCCGGGCTGGCCCAGGTAGCCCATGCTGGCCGACAGGTCGGCGGGCCCGATGAATACGCCGTCCACGCCTTCGGTGGCGAGGATGTCGTCCAGGGCGGCGACGCCTTGCGGGGTTTCGATCTGCAGCAGCACGCACATTTGCTCGTTGGCGCGGTGCAGGTAGTCGGGGATGCGGCCCCAGCGCGCGGAGCGCGAGATGGAGCTGCCGACGCCGCGCACGCCTTGCGGCGGGTAGCGCACGGCGGCGACTGCAGCGGCGGCTTCGGCGCCGGACTGCACCATGGGGATCAGCAGGGTCTGCGCGCCGAGTTCGAGGATTTGCTTGATTTGTACGGGGTCGTTCCAGGACGGCCGCACTACGGGGGCGACCGGGTAGGGCGCGGCGGCCTGGAGTTGCGGCAGCAGGGTCTGCAGGGTGTTGGGGGCGTGTTCGCCGTCGAGCAGCAGCCAGTCGAAGCCGGCGCCGGCGCAGATTTCGGCGGTCAGGGGATTGGCGAGGGCGACCCACAGGCCGATTTGCGGTTTGCCCTGGCGCAGGGCCTGCTTGAATGTGTTGGTCAGGATGTCCATGATGATTGTGTCGGGGTCCGGTTCGGGTGCTGGTTCGTTTGTGGAAGTGAGGTGTGGTGCAAGACCAAGGGCTGCGGATTCATGCCGATGCGGGCACTGTGCTGCGCAAAGGGCTCATCTCTCAAGTGTAGCTATGGTAGTGGCGTGTAGGGCGTGTTTGCGGGATGGGCGCGGTCGTCGCCGCGCCGGGTTCTTGAACCGCGGCCTGGTATGGGGTATTCCCCTCCGGCTCGATGACCCGCTCGCCTCCGGGAAACACCCCATACCCTCCGCTTGCGCCGTAGACGGCTGGATGCCGGGGACGGTGGAGGGGCCTGGCGTCGGGCGTGGCGCCGGTGACGGGGCTTGCCTGCGCATTTGAAGGCCTTGGGGGAACCCTGGGGCCTGCACGTTGCCGGGCCTCGCGCCTTCAGGCGGCGAAGTGGCAGTTGACCGAGCCCAGCGGTCCGTAGTCCACGGCGAAGGTGTCGCCGGGGCGGGCGAATACGGGGCGGGTGAACGAGCCCGACAATATGACTTCGCCGGCTTCCAGCGCGACGCCGTAGGGGGCGAGCTTGTTGGCCAGCCACACCACGCCGTTAGCCGGGTGGTTCAGAACGCCGGCGGCGACGCCGGTCTCTTCGACTACGGCGTTGCGCGACATGATGGCGCTGACCCAGCGCAGGTCGAATTCGCGGATCTTGACGGGACGCCCGCCGATGACCACGCCGGCGTTGGCGGCGTTGTCGGAGATGGTGTCGAAGACCTTGCGCGGGCGCTTGGTGTCGGGGTCGGTCATCTGGATCCGCGCGTCGATGATTTCCAGCGCGGGGGTGACGTAGTCGACGGCGTCGTAGACGTCGAACAGGGTGACGTCGGGCCCTTGCAGGCGCTTGCCGAGGACGAAGGCCAGTTCGACTTCGACGCGGGGCATGATGTAGCGTCCGGCGGGGATTTCACCGCCGTCGTAGTAGAACATGTCGTCGAGCAGCACGCCGTAGTCGGGCTCGTCGATCTGCGAGGACTGCTGCATGGCGCGCGAGGTCAGGCCGATCTTGTGGCCCTTGACGCGGCGGCCTTCGGCCAGCTTCAGCGCGACCCAGGCGCTTTGCACCGCATAGCCGTCTTCGATGGTCATTTCGGGATGTTCCAGCGAGAACTGGCGGACCTGCTCGCGGCTGCGCTCGGCCTGGTGCAGTTTCGCGGCCAGTGTCTTGATGGTGTCTTGGTCTAGCATGAGTTGGGTTCCACGGTATGGATTGGGCGGCCGGGCCGCCGGACGGCGGCGGTTCAGGCGGGGTCGGAGAGCGGCGCCGTGTCTCCCGGACATGCCACCAGAGTGTTGACCAGGCGTCCTATGCCTTCGATTTCGGTGACGACCTCGTCGCCGGGCTGCACGTTGACGATGCCGTCGGGCGTGCCGGTGAGGATCAGGTCGCCGGGCGACAGGGTCATGAAGCTGCTGAAGTATTCGATCAGCGCGGGGATGTCGAACACCATGTCGCGGGTATTGCCGCGCTGGGTCTCGGTGCCGTTGACCGTGGTGCGCAGGTTCAGGTTCATGGGGTCGGGCACGTCGTCGCGCTCGACCAGCCAGGGTCCGAGCGGCGTGCAGGTGTCGCGGCTCTTGACGCGCAGGTTCGGGCGGTACCAGTTCTCGAGGTAGTCGCGCAGCGCGTAGTCGTTGGCCACGGTATAGCCGGCCACGTAGTCGTAGGCCCGGGCGCGCGGCACATCGCGGGCCTCGCGGCCGATCACCACTGCCAGTTCGCATTCATAGTGCATGAAGGCGACGTCGGTAGGGCGCAGGGTCTGGCTGCGATGGCCCACGAAGGCATTGGCCGCCTTCAGGAAGCCCAGCGGCTCTTCGGGGGCCTTGAAGGCCAGTTCCTTGGCGTGGTCGGCATAGTTGATGGCCAGGGTGAAGGTGGTGCGCGGCTCGATGGGGGGCAGCCATTGCACGTCGTCTTGCGAGACGCGGCGGCCGTCGGCCAGGAGCAGCGCGCCGTCGCCGGCGTCGGTGGCCAGGTGGATCTTGTCCTGATAGCGTATGCGTGCGTGTTTCATGGGATATACCTATGCCGCGACGAGGCGATTGGCGAGGCTGCCCAGGCGGGCGATGTCGATTTCGTAGCGCTGTCCGGCGCGGGCCCGGGGCGCGCCGGCGGGCACGCCCACCAGCAGGACGTCGCCGCTGTCCAGGCTCATGAAGCGGGTGACGTCGGCGATGAGGCGCGCCACGGGACGGATCAGGTCGCGGGTATGCGCCTGCTGGGCCACCTTGCCGTCGATGCGCATTTCGATGGCGAGGTCGTCGGGGTCGGGCACCTCGGCGCGCGGCACGGTGCGTGCGGCCATGGGGCAGAAGCCGTCGCGGCATTTCTGCTTGATGGGCGGGCGGTAGAAGCTGGCATGCGGCACGGACAGGTCGGCCACGATGCGGTAGCCGGCGACATAGTCCAATGCCGATTGTTCGGATACCCGGGTGGCCTTGCGGCCGAATACGATGCCCAGGCAGGCGCCGATTTCCACTTCGGGCACGTCGGCCGGCAGGACGATGTCGCTGTCCTGGCCGGCATAGGTATTGGCGGGCTTTATATAGAGTATGGGGGCCTTGGGCGGCGCCTTGTAGGGAGGCTGGCTGGCGGCCTCGCCCAGTTGCTCCAGGGCCTGGCGGTAATTGAGCAGGGCGCCCACCACGGTGCGGGGCAGGCCGCCGGCGGGGGCGGCCGCGAGTGCGGCGTAATCGAGGCTGGAACTCATGGCTGGCCTCCTTGCTTGGCCGCGGCCCGGGCCTTCAGGTAGTCCCGGTAATTGTTGGTCTTGTAGTTCAGCACCGGGTCGGCCTCGTCGATCTGCATGCTCAGGCCCAGCGGCCGCGCGGCCATGATGGGCGCGGTGGCTTCGCGCAGCGCGGCAAAGACGCGCTCGCCCAGCTGCTTCTTGGTCTCGAGGTCGCGCCCGTGGCCTATCTTGAGGGTCAGGTGCACGAAGCTGTTGTCGGGGTGTCCGTCGACGATCAGGTAGTCGTCGATGGCGATGGCGCGGGTGCGCGCCCCCGCCAGGGGAAAGACGCTGCCGTCGTCGATGGCGGCGTCCTGGATGGTCTTCATCAGTTTGCGGACCTCGAGCTGCGGGCGCAGGTTCGAGGAATATTCGATCCAGATATGGGGCATGGCCGGCCTCCGATCCCATGGAAATTGGCGTTCTAATTAACATGTTAAAGAAAATGAAGGGCAGCGTCAATGCGGCGCCGGAAGGGCGCTCGGCCCGGCGCTGCCCCCTGGATGAAGCATTGACAAGCGCCGAGAAAAAGTAGATCATTAACCTGTTAATTAATTGGCGCGCCGGACCGAGCCGCGCGCCCCTCGTCACGGGCGGGCATACGCCCGTAAGGAGCACAGCGTGAGCATCAAGCACTGGATCAACGGCAAAGAAGTCGACAGCAACGACCGCTTTACCACCTACAACCCGGCCACCGGCGAGGCTCTCGCCGAAGTCGCCGCCGGCGGCGCGGCCGAAATCCAGGCCGCCGTGGCGGCCGCCAAGGATGCCTTCCCGGCCTGGGCCAACACGCCGGCCAAGGAACGCGCCCGCCTGATGCGGCGCCTGGGCGAGCTCATCGACCAGAATGTGCCCATGCTGGCCGACCTCGAAACCAAGGACACCGGCCTGCCCATTTCGCAGACCAGCAAGCAGCTCATCCCGCGCGCCTCGCACAACTTCGAGTTCTTCGCCGAAGTCTGCACCCGCATGAACGGCCATACGTATCCGGTCGACGACCAGATGCTGAACTACACCCTGTACCAGCCGGTCGGGGTCTGCGCGCTGATCTCGCCCTGGAACGTGCCCTTCATGACCGCCACCTGGAAGACCGCGCCCTGCCTGGCGCTGGGCAACACGGCGGTGCTGAAGATGTCGGAACTGTCGCCGCTGACGGCCGACCAGCTCGGCCGCCTGGCGCTGGAAGCCGGCATCCCGCCCGGCGTGCTGAACGTGGTGCAGGGCTATGGCGCCACGGCCGGCGATGCGCTGATCCGCCATCCCGACGTGCGGGCCATTTCGTTCACCGGCGGTACGGTCACGGGCAACAAGATCATCCAGAACGCCGGCGGCATCAAGAAGTTCTCGATGGAACTGGGCGGCAAGTCGCCGGTGCTGGTGTTCGACGACGCCGACGTCGATCGCGCCCTGGACGCCGCGCTGTTCACCATATTCTCGCTCAACGGCGAGCGCTGCACGGCCGGCTCGCGCATCTTCGTGCAGGAAACCATCTACGACGACTTCGTGCGCAAGTTCGCCGAACGCGCCAGCCGCCTGGTGGTGGGCGATCCCACCGATCCCAAGACCAACGTCGGCTCGATGATCACTCGCCAGCACTGGGAAAAGGTCACCGGCTACATCCGCCTGGCCGAGCAGGAAGGCGCGCGTATCCTGTCGGGCGGCCCCGACAAGCCGGAAGGCCTGCCCGAGCACCTGAAGCTGGGCAACTTCGTGCGCCCGACCGTGCTGGCCAATGTCGACAACCGCATGCGCTGCGCCCAGGAAGAAATCTTCGGGCCGGTAGTCTGCCTGATTCCGTTCAAGGACGAGGCCGAAGGCCTGGCCCTGGCCAACGACGTGCGCTACGGCCTGGCGTCTTATATCTGGACCAACGACCTCGGCAAGGCGCACCGCCTGGCGCGCGGCATCGAGGCCGGCATGGTGTTCGTCAACAGCCAGAACGTGCGCGACCTGCGCCAGCCTTTCGGCGGCATCAAGGATTCGGGCATCGGGCGCGAGGGCGGCGAATACAGCTTCGAGGTCTTCGCCGACGTCAAGAACGTGTGCGTGTCCATGGGCAGCCACCACATCCCCAAGTGGGGCGTTTGAATCCGCGATGCCCGCGGCCGCCTGGGGCTGGCCGTGGGCGCGACCGCCAGGCCGCAGCCGCAAGCCGCAGCCCGGCGCGCCGCCTTCGGGGCGGCGATCCAGGAGGGAGACATGGGTAAATTATCGCTGGCGGCCAAGATCACGCACGTGCCGTCGCTGTATCTGTCGGAAATGCCCGGGCCGCACCACGGTTGCCGCGAAGCCGCCATCCGGGGCCATCACACCATAGGCCAGCGCTGCCGCGAACTGGGCGTGGACACCATCGTGGTGTTCGACGTGCACTGGCTGGTCAACGCCGGCTACCACGTCAACTGCAACAGCCGTTTTGCCGGCACCTACACCAGCAACGAGTTGCCGCATTTCATCAAGGACATGAGCTACGCCTATCCCGGCAATCCGGAGCTGGGCCGCCTCATCGCCGAGACCGCCACCGCGAACGGCGTGGCCACGCGCTCGCACGAGATCGACAGCCTGGAACTGGAATACGGCACCCTGGTGCCGATGCGCTACATGAATTCCGACCAGCACTTCAAGGTGGTGTCGGTGGCCGGCTGGTGCGCCTGGCACAACTTGCAGGACAGCCGCCGCTTCGGCGCGTCGGTGCTCGAGGCCATCGAGCGCAGCGACAGCAACGTCGCGGTGCTGGCCAGCGGTTCGCTGTCGCATCGCTTCAACGACAACGGCAGCCCCGAAGAGTCCATACACCAGATCAGCCGCGAATTCTTCCGCCAGGTCGATCTGCGCGTGGTCGACCTGTGGCGCAGCGGCGACTGGAAGACCTTCTGCAAGATGCTGCCCGAATACGCCGATCTCTGCGAAGGCGAGGGCGGGATGCACGACACCGCAATGCTGCTGGGCCTGCTGGGCTGGGACTCCTACGACCGTCCGGTGGAAATCGTCACCGATTACTTCTGCAGCTCGGGCACCGGCCAGATCAACGCGGTGTTCCCGCTGCCGCGGGCCTAGGCCGGTCCGCCCGCCGGGCGGCGCCGAGCCACAGCTTTCCCGGCTGGCGTCACGCCATCCTCGAAGGCTGCGGCGGCATCGGCCGGACGCAACACATCCCGCGTATCAGGGGCCCGATAGCCCGTATCGGGATGTGGCGGCTGCTGCCGGCGCCGGCAACAGCCGAAAGAGTGTGTAGTCGCAGGGCGGCGCCGCTCAGGCGCCCGCCGACTTGTCCTGCCTGACCAGCGCTATCGCCGCGTCGACGTCGCGGTAGAGGCGGTCCAGCAATTCCTTCCCTATTTTTTCTTCCAGTTCCTGGTATTTCCGGTCGATCTGGGGCCGCATGTGCTTGATGAGCGTGGTGCTCTTGGGCGTCAGCGAAATTTCCTGGCGGCGCTGGTCGGAATCCGATCGCGTACGCACGATCAGCCCCGATTGCTCCATGCCCGCCAGCATGCGCGTCAGGCTGGGGCTCAGGATCTGGCAACTGCGCGCGATCTGGTTGGGCTCCATGGGCCCGGCCTCGCTGAGCGTGCGCAACACGCGCCACTGCTGCTCGGTGACGCCGGCCTCGTTCAGCACGGGCCGGAAATGCGCCATCAGCGCTTCGCGAGCGTAGAGGAACAGGTGCGGAAGGTTGCGGTGGTGGAAGGATGCATTCATGTTGCGATGTTAACAAGAAAGGGTGCTGTTCCGGCCATTGGTCTGAGCTTCATGCTCGATTTTCAGTGCATCCCGGGATGAAAAGACCTTCTGGCCGCCTCAGAGGGTCTGCCTAAAGAGGCGGGGCCCGGCCTCCCTGCATACGGGCACACTACCTATTCCTTATCTTGATGACGAAGGCCCGGACGCCGCGAGCGTCGCTGCCGCCCCATGTCTCGTAATAAGGGTTAGCCCTTATTTTGAAGACTGCAAGCCTGCATTAGCATTCGAATTTGGTTCATTCAACAAATCATTGATTCGTTAGATGAAACAAACTACAGGATTGACCTACGCAGCGGCGCGGGAAATCGCTGCTCCCTTCCGGGTCGAGGGCAAAAAAGTTCGGCCGGAAACGGCGCTGGTATTCGATTCTCCGCACAGTTGGCCGGAATGGCCGCAGGACTGCCCAGTTCCTCGCGCCGGGCTGATGAGCAGTTGGGATGCGTGGGTGGACGAGCTATGGGCAGGCGCGGTCCGGGGCAGGGGGCCGCTGCTGGCGGCACACTTTCACCGGGCTTATATCGACGCCAATCGGGCTCGCGACGACATTGATCCGGGGCTGCTCGACGGCGTCTGGCCCGGTCCGATCGCGCCCGGCGCAAAGTCGCGGGCAGGCATGGGGCTGATCCGGCGCTATGCGTTGCCCGGCGTGCCGATGTATGAGCAGCCGCTGCCGGTGGCGGAGGTCGCGCGGCGCATTGCGGACTATTACGACCCCTATCACAAAGAGCTGGCCGATCTTATTCAGGCCGCACAGGACGAACATGGCTTTGCCTGCCACATTGATTGCCATTCGATGAAGTCGATAGGAAACGCCATGAATGACGACGGCGGCAAGGCCCGCCCCGATATCGTGGTGAGCGACCTCTTGGGCAAGAGCACTGCGCCGGCGCTGACCGAATGGGTGGCCCAGGCGTTCTCGTCGCTCGGGTATCGAGTGCAGGTCAATGACCCGTATCGCGGGGCGGAATTGATCCGGCGGCATGGCTGCCCCGCCCAGGGCCGTCATAGCGTGCAGGTGGAGATAAATCGCGCGCTGTACATGAACGAGACAGCCTTGGTGAAAACATCCGGCTATTCCGACTTGGCCAGGAACCTGCAGGCCTTCGTGGATCGGCTGTCGGCGGCGCTTGCCGGTTCGCTGGGCGCCACATTGCGCAGCCTCCCTGAAGCGCATCTTTATTGAATCTCACTTTTACGGCGATAAATATGGAAGCATTTGAATCGGAATTACTCGGGTCGAGCGCCAGCGATCGCGGCTGGAGCCTGGTCGAGACTTTTTCCCGGACGCGGCGGGAGCTGCCAGACGAGTTCGAACACGGGGCCGCAGTCCTGGCGCGGCACTTGGAAGAGTCGGGATTGCCCGTCAAATCGTATCGGCCGTCCATTTATCAAGGCGTGCCGCTCGATACCCGCCTGCAATGTGAAGGCAGAAGCTTCCCCTGCAAGGCGGCGGCATTGTCGCCGGCGCAGGCAGAGTTCACCGCGCCCTTGGTGCATGTGCCGGCGCGCGATGGCAAGACCCGGGTCCATACCAATGATCCGGCCCTGCTCTTTGGCGAGGGCATGACCCGCCTGAGCCTGGCCGCCTTGGTGAGAGGCAAGGTTGTCTTGACCGAAGGCCTGTCCAATCCGGCCCGTTCCCAATTGCTCGAGGAGCTCGGGGCCTTGGCGATCATCGCAATCAATCCCGGGCGGGCGGTACATTGGGGCGCAAGCTCCGTGATCTGGGGCTCGCCCGGCATGGAGGATTTTGGCCGGCTGCCCGGCATCGTGTCGATGGCGGTGAATCGCGAAAGCGGCGACTGGCTGGTCGACGCCGCCGCCCGTAACGCTTCGGTGACGATTGCCGCCGACATGCTGCACGGCTGGTTCGAACAGACGCTGCTGACTGTGGACATTCCCGGAAACGGGCCTGCTGCCGACGAGTTCATCTTGTTGCATGGCCATATGGATTCCTGGGACCTTGGGGTTGGCGACAATGCCACGGGCGATGCAGTATTGCTGGAAGTCGCCCGGACGCTATATGCGGGGCGGCGCCATCTGCGGCGCAGCGTGCGCGTGGCATGGTGGCCAGGCCATTCCGCCGGACGCTATGCCGGCAGCACCTGGTATGCCGACAATCAAGCCCGGGCTCTGCACAGTCGCTGCGTGGCGCACCTGAATTGCGATTCGCCGGGGTGCCGGGACGCTGTTGACTACGGCAGCATTCGCGGCATGGCCGAGGCGCAGCCGCTAGTGGCCGGCGCGGTCAGTGACCTGTTCGGTCAGCAATGCCGGCTCGAGCGCCCCGGCCGGGCGGGCGACTACTCATTCAACAATCTCGGGGTCAGCGGTGCCATGCTGACCAGTTCTATGGTCCCGGCCGAAGAAAGAAAGCGGCGTGGCTGGTATTCGGTAGGCGGAAACGGCGGCAGTCCCACCTGGCATACCGAGGACGATGTGCTCGAGGTCGCTGATCGCAAGGTCCTGGAAAACGATATTCGCTTGTATGCGCTGGTGGCTGCGCGGTTGGCCTGCGGCGTCACCCCCCTGCTGGATTTCCGGCTGCCTTGCGCGCAGATCGTTCGGCGCATCGAAGAGGTACAGGAAACAGTCGGCACGGCGATGGACTTCGGCGAGCAGCTCGCGCTGGCGCAAGCCTTGCAGGTGGAGGTGGGCGCGGCTTACGAGGGTCCGCAAGCCGCGCCGCGCGCCGGTCGTTGGCCGGCCTTGTTCGCCGCGTCGCGGTCGATCGTCCGTGCGGGATACAGCGAAAGAGGCATATACGACCAGGATCCCGCGATCGCTCAGGCCGCCGTGCCCATGCTTGGTGCGGCTACCGAGTGGGGGCGTCATGCGGCGGCCGCGGCCAGCCTGCAGCGTGGGGCGAACAGATTGCACGCCGAACTGGAAAATGCCCTGCGCTGCCTGTAGAGGGGCCCGGGATCCCACTTGAACTCAATCCGATTGTGGACATGCCATGAAATTATCCAGAAAGGACTTCCTGAAACTATGCGCCGGCGCCGGCGTAAGCCTTGCGGCGCCCGCGATACGAGCCCAAGGCGCGTATCCCTCCCACCCTATACACCTGGTGGTGCCCTTCGAGGCAGGCGGCACCACGGATGTGCTGGCACGCCTGCTGGTCAGCGGCTGGGCCGGTTCTTTGGGTGGGAACATCATCATCGACAACAAGCCGGGCGCTAGCGGCAATATCGGCACGAATTACGTTGCCCATGCCGCCAAAAACGGCGAAACCCTTCTCTATGGCACGATTTCCACTTTCGTGCTCAATGCCGGGCTATACAAGAAGTTGCCTTTCGATCCGATCAAAGACTTTTCGTTTGCCGGCATGGTTGTCCAGATACCTATCGTGCTGGTGGTTTCGCCCCAACTGGGAGTGCATGATTTCCAGGGCTTCGTGAAGCTGCTGAAAGATCATCCGGGCAAATACAATTTCGGCTCCGCCGGCGTGGGTTCCTCCGCGCATATCGCCTGCCAGTTGCTGCTGGAGATGACCGGCACGCAGGCCGTCCATGTGCCATACAAGGGCAATATCGGGGCTCTCAATGCGATCATTTCCGGCGATGTGGCTTTTGGCGTCTCTTCCATCCCGTCTGCGGAACAGCTCGTCAAGAATGGGAAATTGCAAGCGCTGGCGGCTATCTCCGCACAAAGGCTTGCACAGTTTCCTGATCTGCCTACGACCGACGAGTTGGGGCTCAAGGGGTACGATGCCTATGCCTGGAATGCGGTCGCAGCGCCTGCGGGGACGCCGGAACCGGTCATGGAAAAATTGAACGCGACCTTGCACCAGGCCCTGCAGTCTCCGAGCCTGGCGCAAAAACTGCGCAATGCGGGCGTGGTGCCCTTGCCCGACTACACGCGCGTGCAAACGCTGGATTATGTCAAGAGAGAGCTCGCAAAGTGGATACCCATCGTGCGTAAGTCGGGTGCTAGCCTGGGCTGACGCCACACCATGCCTCTCGGAGGCTGGGCATCGGTAAAATGTGCTCAGCCTATACGAGGGGGATGGTTTGGACTATACCGTTGCTGCCGTGGATGAAGCTGCGGGGCTGCTGTTTCTGGTGGCCCGAGAACCTGGATTGGGCCTGAGCGAGCTCGCCAAGAAATCAGGGAACACGAAAACCCGTAGCTTCCGTCTTCTTACTACTCTGGAACAGCGCAGCCTGGTCAAGCGCCAGGGCGAGCCGTCTCGCTATTACCTCAGCTTCGCCGCGCTGAGTCTGGGGGCGGCGGCGCAGCAGCAGATTGACCTGGTGCGGGTAGTGCGTGAACCCTTGAATGCGCTTGTCGACATTCTAGGGGAGACGGCCATGGTGCGTGTGCGCGATGGCCTGGAGACGCTGTGCGTGGCCCGTCACGAACATCCACAGGCGCTGATTCGAGTGGGCAGCGAGATCGGGCACCGGCGTCCGCTGCATGTCGGGGCATCTGGCAAGCTGCTGCTGGCCTATGCATCCACGGACGTTATCAACGATATGTTGCGGGCCAGCTTGCCCTCTTATACCGAAAACACGCTGGTGAATCCGGATGCCTTGGACGCTGAACTGAGCTTGATTCGGGATCAAGGTTACGCGGTTTCCCGAGCCGAACTCGTCGCCGAACTTGCCTCCGTCGCTGTGCCCATACGGGACTTGAGCGGGGATGTGATCGCAGCGTTGACCATGTCCACGCTGCTCGCGAGAATGACTGAGGATCGCCTGCCGCGCTACCTGGCCGAACTGCGCAAGCAGGCCGCAGCCATATCAGGCGCCCTGGGATATCGTGGGAATGACCATCGATAGATCGTTTATAGCCGTCGATGCCATGCACGATCGTCCGGACTGGTCGAGCGGCGGGGCCATGCGGCTGTTCTTCGCCCTCTGGCCGGACGCCGGCACGGTGGACCGCTTGATGGCCTGGGCGCGCGAGGCCCAGGCCCTGTGCGGCGGGCGGATCATGCGGCCGGAAACCTTGCATATGACGCTGGCCTTCCTGGGCGAGACGCCTGCCGATGCCGCGCGGGATCTCGCGCGCGAGGCGCGCGGCTGGAACGTATCGCTCGGATCGCTGGTGTTGAGCGACTGCGGGCGCTTCAAGGGGCCGCGCATCGTGTGGGCCGGCCCCTCGCTTGCCGAGGGGCGGGTAGGCTGGCTGGATGCGCTGTACGACAGCCTGTGGAGCCGCCTGGAACAACATGGCTGGAGCCGGCCGGCGGGCGCTTTCCGGCCGCATGTAACGCTGCTGCGCAATGCGGGGCCCGGGGAGACGAGTCTGCTGGACGCGCCGCCGCTGGCATGGTCCCCGACGCGCTGCGTGCTGGTGGCGTCCAGGCCGCAGAAAGGCATGGCTCATTATGAGGTGTTGGCAAGCCTGCCCGTCTCCGCCCATGACCGGGCCGGCCGCCACCCGGGCCAGGCATAGCCGGCGCGGGCTGTTGTACTGTATCAAACCTGGATCGAACGGCCGCTGGCCGCTGGCCGCTGGTCGATGCCGCGGCATGCGGCAAGCCGGCTCGAGGCCGAACGGCGCTGTGGTGGAGGAAGCATGAAAGCAGGGTCTGATCGCATAGCGGTGATAGGCGCCGGCATTGTCGGCGTGTGCATAGCCCACGAGTTGCGCAAGCGCGGCCGCGATGTCGTGCTGGTCGATCGCGATGCGCCGGGCAACGCTTGTAGTTTCGGTAATTCGGGGGCCATCAGCGAGGGTTCCGTGGTGCCGCTGGCGATGCCGGGTGTGCTCAAGAGCGTGCCGGGCATGTTGTGCGACCCGGAAGGGCCTTTGTACCTGCCGCCGGGCTATCTGCCGCAGGCCCTGCCGTGGCTGGCGCGGTTCGCACTGGCGTCGCGGCGGACCGCTGCCCTGGATGCCGCAGCGCGCCTGGCCGCGGTGCATCGCGATGCCCTGCAACTGCACCTGGACCTGGCGCGCGAAGTGGGGGCGCCGGAACTCATCCTGCGCCGCGGCCACTTGTACCTGTATCCGGACGAGGCCGCGCTGGCCAAGGACATGGCCGGCTGGCGCCTGCGCGAGCAGTACGGGTTCCGGGCCGAGCGCCTGGATCGCGGCGGCATCCTGGCGCTGGAGCCCGGCATTGCCGAGCGCTATCGCGTCGGCATGTTCCTGGCGGATCATGCCACGGTGGCCAATCCATGGCGCTATGTACAGGCCATATTCCAACACTATCTCGCTTTGGGCGGCGCATATCGGCGCGCCGAGGTGCGCGGCTTGGCGCCGGACTCATCCGGATGGCGCATCGACTGCGCCGATGCCGCGGCCGGCGACACGGCCGGACAGGTCGTGGTGGCGGCGGGGGCCTGGTCGCGCAAGCTGCTGGACCCGCTGGGCGTATCCCTGCCGCTGGAATCACAGCGCGGCTATCACGTGCAATTCGAGGGCGGCGCCGAGGTGTCGCGCACGGTGGTGCTGGCCGACCGCAAGGTGTTCATCACTCCGATGGAAACCGGGCTGCGGGTGGGCGGCACGGTGGACATCGGCGGCCTGAGCGCCGCGCCGAACCCGCGGCGCTCGCAGGCGCTGCTGCGCATCGCCCTGTCGGCGTTTCCGTCCTTGAGCGGGCGCCGGTACTCGACGTGGATGGGGCACCGCCCCTGCATGCCTGATTCCGTGCCGCGCATCGGCCCCGCGCCGGGGCGGCCCGGCCTTTGGCTGGCGGTGGGCCATGGCCATCTGGGCCTGACCGACTCGGCCGGCACGGCCCGCAGCATTGCCGAGGGCATGCTTTCGGGCACGCCGCTCAATTAATGCAAAATAATCATTAATCTTCAATTTATTCGCAATTTACAGATGAGCCGTGCCGGGGCATAGTATCCAACTCGGCCCATGCATCCCCGCGCGGCCGCTGCACCGGGCCTATGTCGCCCAATCCGGGCTTCCCGTTACGGGCAAGCCCCGCACATCACAAGGAAGAGACACATGAAATTGCGAGCCTACTTGATCGCGGCGGCGAGCGTGGCCTGCGTGGCCGGCGCGCCGGCTACGGCCCTGGCCAAGTATCCCGACCGGCCCATCACGCTGATCGTGCCCTTCACGCCGGGCGGGTCCACCGACATCCTGGCCCGCGCCGTGGGCGACAAGCTCGGCAAGGCCTGGGGGCAGACCGTCATCATCGAGAACGTGCCCGGCGCGGGCGGGGTGATAGGTACCCAGAAGGCCGCGCAGGCCAAGCCGGACGGCTATACGCTGATGATGGGCCATATCGGTACGCTGGGGGTCAATCCCAGTCTGTACGCCAAGAAGCACATCGAACCCCTGAAGATGTTCGACCCCGTGGCCTGGGTGGCTCGGGTGCCGAACGTGCTGGTCGTCAATCCGAAGAAATTGCCGACAGTGCACAATCTGGCCGATCTCATCGCCTATGCCAAGCAGCATCCCGGGCAGATCGATTTCGGCTCGGGCGGCAACGGCAGCGCCGCGCACACGGCCACCGAATACCTGATGCTCAAGGCCGGCATCAACATGACGCACGTACCGTATCGCGGCACCGGGCCGGCCGTCACCGACCTGATCGCCGGGCAGAACCAGCTGATGTTCACGGGGGTGCCGGCGGTGATCGGCTTCATCAAGAGCGGGCAATTGCTGGCGCTGGGGGTGTCCAGCACGAAACGCGTGGATGCGCTGCCCAATGTGCCCACCGTGGCCGAGAGCGGCCTGCCCGGGCTTGCCGGCTTCCAGGCCGACCAGTGGTATGGCATCGTGGCTCCGGCCGGCACGCCGCGCGCCATCGTCGACCAGTTGAATACCGAGATCAACCGCATCATCAGCGCGCCCGAGCTGAAAAAACGCTTCGAAGGCGAGGGCGCCATTCCCAACCCGACGACGCCGGAAGCCTTCAAGTCCTTGATCCGCAGCGAGATGGCGCGCTGGAAAGAGGTCGTCGAAAAGGCCCACATGGCCATCAACTGAAACCGCAGCAAGCAGGACCGCCCATGAATCCGGAGCAAACCCCGAAAACCCCGATCGACATAGACCATCTGCGCACCTGGATCGGCAGGCAGCAGATGCGCGCGGACTATGTGTGTTCGTCCGGCGCCGCGCGCATTGCCGCGCTGCTGGATCGGGACGAACAGGAATACGCTCCGGGCCAGCGCGTCAGCGCCGCCTGGTATGTGATGCTCTTTACCCCCACTGAGCGCCAGTCGCGGCTCGGGCCGGACGGCCATCCGCCCAAGGGCGATTTCCTGCCGCCGGTGCCGCTGGCCCGCCGCATGTTCGCGGGCCGGCGCAATGAGTTCCACGACGACCTCGAAATCGGCCGGCGCGTCGTGCGCCGTTCCGAGATCCGTGATGTGCAGCTCAAAGAGGGCGCCAGCGGCCTCATGTGCTTCGTGACACTGCGCCACGAGTTCCTTGACGATGAACGCCTGTTGCTGGTCGAGGAGCAGGACGTCGTGTATCGCGGCCCGGCCCAGCCCGGCGGCGCGAAATCGCCCCGCAAGCCGGCGGCGCTGCCGACCGCCACGGCGCACAAGGAATTGGTGTTCGATCCCACCATGTTGCTGCGCTATTCGGCCATCACATTCAATGCGCATCGGATTCACTACGATGCGGAATATGCCCGCGAGGTCGAGCGCTATCCCGCGCTGGTGGTGAACGGCGGCCTCACGACCTTGTTCCTGTGGGATTTCGCGACACAGCAGGCGGGCGGGCGCATACGCGCCTCGCGCTCGCGCAACCTGCGACCTTTGTTTGTCGGCCGGCCGGTCGGCCTGAACCTGGCGCTGGACGCGCAGACCGGCCGCGGCCACGCCTGGGCCGTCAACGACCAAGGGGAAACGGCCGTCCTGATCGAACTTGAAATGGAACGGCCCTGAGCCTGGGCGCGGTTCCGAATCGGAATAGCCGCGAGCGGCCCCGGACCGGGGGAAGCGCGGCACGCGGTGGAAAGCAATGAACGACACGCAGCAACAAAAGACGCAGCAGCACGATAAAAACATACCCCTGAAGGGGATCAAGGTGCTGGACCTGACTTCGGTGGTGGTCGGCCCGGTGGCCACGCAGTTCCTGGCCGACTACGGCGCCGAAGTCATCAAGGTGGAAATGCCGGGCGGCGACCTGTTGCGCAAGCTGGGCGGGGCTTCGGTGAGCGGCTCGATGTCCGCCAAGTTCCTGCACCTGAACCGCAACAAGCGCTCGGTGGTGCTGGACCTGAAGATGGACGCGGCGCGCAAGGCCTTGCGGCATCTGTGCGCGCAGGTCGACATCGTGGTGGTGAACATGCGGCCGCGCGCGCTGGAACGCGCCGGGCTGAGCTACGACGCGCTGCAGGCGGTGAATCCGTGCCTGATCTATTGCAGCTTGCTGGGCTTCGGACGCAAGGGACGCTACGCCAACCGGCCGGCCTACGACAGCATCATCCAGGGCGCCAGCGGCATCGCCTCGGTGGTGGACAAAATGCATGGCCAGCCCGGCTACGTGCCCATGGTCATGGCCGACCACACCGTGGGCCTGATCGCCGTGCAGATGATACTCATGGCGCTGTACCAGCGCGAGCGCACCGGCATGGGCGAATGCATCGAAGTGCCCATGCTCGAGAACATGGCGGCCTACGTCATGGCCGAGCACATGTACCTGCGCACCTTCGATCCGCCGCTGGGCGGCAATTTCGACCCGCGCGTGTCCGACCCGCAGACCCGCCCCATCAAGACCGGCGACGGCTACATATGCCTGTCGGCCAATACCGACCAGCAGGCCTTCGCCTTCTTCGAGGCCATAGGCCGCCCCGAACTCAAGGACGACCCGCGTTTTTGTTCCGTGGCCGCGCGCTTTCGCAATACGCGCGACTACTTCGACCTGCGCTCCAAGTCGCTGCTGCAGAAGACTACGGCGCAGTGGCTGGAAATCTTCGACCGGCTCAACGTGCCGGCCATGCCTTACAACACCCTGGAGCATCTGCCCGATGACCCGCACATCCGCGACGTCGGGCTGTTCCAGAAGGTGTTGCATCCCACCGAGGGCCCCATCTGGAACATAGGCCTGCCCAATACCTTGCGCAACGGCGCGCCCGTCGATTATTCGCCGCCGCCGCCGCTGGGTGCCGACACTGTCGCGGTGCTGCGCGAATACGGGCTGGACGATTCCGCCATAGCCGCCATCACGCAGCCCACGGCGGCGCCATGACTTCGGCGAGTTCTGTCCGCTGCTTGGGAACCACTGCACGAGCAGTTTCGCGCCGAAATGGGCTTTTCGTTCGGGGAGTCGGGCTCAAGTACCGACGCTGACGGGGGCGGCGAACTTGCGCAGCAGCGCGATGACGCTCAGCGCGGTGATGCGCCCGGTCTTGGGGTTTTCGGACGGGATGTTCTGGATTTCCATCGAGAACGAGGCGCTGTCCGATTCGACCTCGACCCTGTGCTTGTTCCTGTCCAGCGCGGGGTCGGCCCAGATTTCGAGCTGGGTCTTGTCCGGGCCTATGCCGGCAAGCCCCAGGCTGACCGACACGTTCAGATTGGCGGGGAAACCGATGGCCGCCTCGCGCGGCGTGCCGCGGAATATCAAGGTGGGCTCGGTTATTTTCGCCAGGTCGATATGGTGCGTTTCGAAGTAGGGCGCGCCCAGGAGCCCGCGCACGGGCTTGCGGGTAACCATCTTGACCGAATGTATGGTGCCCTGCGCGGCGGCGACCAGCGCGTCCAGGCCGAGTATCGCGCCCGAGGGGATCAGTATCTGGCCGCCATGGCGGGCGGCCAGGTCGAAGAGCTCGGGGTGCTGCAGCAGCGCGCCCGAACTGAGCACCACGACCTTTTTCCCAGCGTGCAGCATGGGTTCGGCAATCGCCGGCAGCAGCTTGGCCGGCGCGCATTCGATCGCGATGTCGCAGTGAGGCTCCAGGCCTGCTATGTCGGTGATGAGGGGCGGCTGGGCGAGCGCCGCCAGGTCGGGAGGACGGGACGGATCGCGCACGGCGATGGCCGTCAGGCGCATTCCGTCTATGCCGCGGTCCAGGGCCTGCGCCAAGGCCTTGCCGATTGCCCCGAATCCGGCGATTCCCACCCGGTAAGTCTTCATCTAACTGCGTGCTCCGTTCATGCGATATGTGCGGCACGCCCGCTGGCATGCCCAGGCCGATAGTAGCGGCACCGCTGCGCGGCCCGCAAACCATTTAATCTGGCAGCATGCATGAACGGGATTAATGAATGGCCTGTCTGGCGATATCCAGAATCCACTTCCTGAAAAACGGCACGGCCGGATGCCGGGTTTCCGCTTCTGAGGTCAGCAGGTAATAGGCGCCCGCGCTCTTGACCGGCTCGAGATCGGCCAGCGGCATGGCGAGCTCGTTGCGGCCGGGATACGAATCGAGCAGCACCTTGGGAATGATGGCAATGCCCTTGCCGTCCTGCGCGGCTTGCAGGGATATGTAGAAGTGGCCGTATTCCGCCGCGGTGCATGTGGGCGGCGACGACACGTCGTGCGCGCGCAGCCAGTCGCGCCAGGCGTTGGGGCGGCTCGCGGTGTGTATCAGCGGATGGTCCAGCAGGTCTTGCGCCCGCTTGATCGGGCCGCTTTGTTCCAGCAGCGTCCTGGACATGACGGGCACCAGTATGTCGTCGAACAGGAAGTCGGCGCGGATGCCGTCCCAGTTGGACACCATGATGAGGTCGACCGCGGGCTGTATGGCCCGGTAGTGCTGGCCGGGCAGCCTGCCGACGCGGATCGCGGCATCGATGCAGTCGCGCTGCATGTCTATGGGGCGGATGTCGGACACCACCCTGACGTCGATATTGCTGTGCTCGGTGGTAAACGACGCCAGGCGCGGCATGAGCCACAGCATGCTGATGGTCGGGATGGTGCCGACGGTCAGTGTGCTGTGGGAGTCTTGCTGGGCGATGCGCTGCGTGACCCTTTCGAGGTCTTCGAGCATTTGCCTGCAGGCTTCGTAATACTGGGCCCCCGTCTCGGTGAGAGCCACTTTGCGGGTCATGCGCACGAAGAGCTTCTTGCCGAGATATTCTTCGAGCTTATGCACCTGGACGCTGACCGCGCCTTGCGTCACACATAATTCTTCGGCCGCCAGTGTGAACGATCGGTAGCGGGCCGCCGCCTCAAACGATCGAATGGCGGAAAGCGGCGGCAATTTTCTTCTTGTTGCCATGATTCCGACAGGAGTATGTGATCGGAAATCATTTTATCGCACCTTCAAATGGCCCTGATCGATAACCTTCTTCCACAAGACGTTTTCGCTCGCGACGAATTTCGCGAAGGCCTTGTGGTCCATGGGCATGGGTTCGATCCCGCGCTCCCGCAAGCGGGATTTCAGCGCCGGCCCGTCCAGGGTCTTGATCAGCGCGTTGCCCAGCTTGCGGACCAGGCCGGCGGGCGTATGCACCGGCACGAACACGCCGAACCAGGTGGTGGCGCTGTAGTTCTTGACACCTGCCTGCATGAATGTGGGTATCGTGGGCAAGAGCGGCGATCTCGCTTTCGACGTCACGCCCAGCGCCCTTACGTCTCCCGCCTTGACGTGGGGCACGGCCGTCGGCAAGGGCTCCAGCAATAGCTGGATCTGGCCGCCGATCAGGTCGGTCATGGCCGGCGCGCCGCCTTTGTAGGGCACGTGCGTCATGTGAATGCCGGTGAGCTGCTCGAGCAGCACGGTCTGCATGTGGTGGCTGGTGCCTATGCCCGCCGAGCCGTAGTTCAGGGCATAGGGCTTGGCCTTGGCCGCGGCGATCAGGCCGCCCAGGCTCTTGAAGGGAGACTTGGCCGGCACGCACATGACGCTGGGCACCGAGCCTATGCCGCCTACCGGTATCAGGTCTTTTTCGGTGTGGTAGGTGGCCTTGGAATACATATTGGGGGCCACCACCATGGAACTCGCGGCTCCCAGCAGGATGGTGTAGCCGTCGGGCGGGCTGTCCACCGCGAACTTGCTGCCGATCATGCCGCCTGCCCCGGGCCTGTTGTCGATGATGATCTGGCCGTGCAGGGTTTTCGCCAACTGGTCGAAAACCATGCGCGCCACCAGGTCATTGATGCCGCCGGCGGGAAACGGCACGATGGCGTGTATCGGGCGGTCCGGATAGGCATTGGCCGCCGAAGCCCGGGTCCAAGGCGCCGCTAGCGCGCCCAAGGCCAGCGCAGCTACGCCGGCTACATAAGCAAGCCCCTTCATTTGTCTACTCCTTCAGGCATGTCAAAACTGTTTGACAGGGCTGGACTGCCGGAGCATGTGCGGGGAGTTCCGGGCAGGCTGCCCGCGCCGCCGCAATCCCGTCGGGGGTTGCGGCGCCGTATCGGTGCGCCTGTGCGGGACCGCCTTTCTTTATAGGCTCTCTTGCCGTCCTTCCTTTTTCAGTTTAGGGATGTCCCGATCGAGTAACAATGGATTAAAAATCCGCCATCATATGAATTAGATTAATGCATGGCCGTGCGGCACAGGAACGCCGGTGCTACAAGAACGGCCATGCGACGCAGGCTTCAGGAAACCTGGGCCCGCCGGTCGTGCTTTGCCAGCCGCGACAGCAGGTAGTCCACTTCTTCGCGTGTTTGCGGCGTGAGCGGCGCCGCCGGTTGCCTGAGCGCCGCGCTGCTCAGCAGGCCGCGCCGCATCAGCACGTATTTGCGTACGGCCAGGCCGACTCCAGGCTGCTGCTCGTAGCGTATCAGCGGCAGGTGTGCATCGAACAAGTCGTGCGCCGCGTCGCGCTTGCCTTCGCCGTACAGCCGCACCACATCGCACAACATGTCGGGAAAGCAATAGCCCGTGTTGGCGCCGTCGGCGCCGCGCGACATTTCGAAATCCAGGAACAGCCCGTTGTTGCCGCACAGTATCGAAATGTGCCGCATCGACCCGTCGCGCTCGAAGCCGCGCAGCGTCGATATTTTCTCCAGGCCGGGCCAGTCTTCGTGCTTGAGCATCACGCAGGCGGGGTTGTCGTTGACGATGCGGCGTATCACCCCGGGCGTCATCTGCACGGAGAAGGTCAGCGGATAGTCCTGGATGATGAATGGGGTGTCCTCGCCGATCGCGCGCGAGGCCTGGCGGTAGTAGTTGACGATCTGGTCGTCGGTGCGCAGGGTGTTGGGCGGCGCGATCATCACGCCGGCGGCGCCCAGGTCCATGACCTGCTTGCTCAGCGCCGCCATGGCGGCGAAGCCCGGCGACGATACCCCGACCACTACCGGCAGCCCTTGCGCCTTGCGGATGAAGTGCGCCACCACGCCGGCGGCCTCGTCGAAAGCCAGCTTGGGCGCCTCGCCGAGCTGGCCCAGCACCGTGATGCCCGTGACGCCCGTCTCGACATAGAAATCGGCGAGGCGGTCTATGGACTGTTCGTCTATGGTGCCGTCGTCGAGAAAAGGCGTGGGGGCGATCACTACGACACCCTTTTGTTGGCTTGTGAGTTTCATTGCTGGCTTCCAGGAATTGGCGCGGGCCCGAATCCGGCTCGCAAAAATATGGGCGGAACCTGCACTGTAAGACAGTCCGCCCTTGTGCTTCTATTGCAAATATTGCAGGAATTCATGCGATATGTACATCAATGCGGCGCGGGAGCGGGCTGCAGGGCCGGGCAGTCGTGCGCGGCAAGGGCCCCGTGCTTCATCGCGGGGCCGGCGGCTGGCCGCCCTGCGCGAGATGCTGCAAGGCCAGATCATAGAGCGGGCGCGACAGCGGGGATAGCGGCCGGTCCGTCCGCCTGAAGATCTGGACCGAGCGCACCACCCGCGGCGCATGCAGCGGCAGCACCTTGAGCTCGCCGGCCGTCAGCATGCGCACGGCGGTCAGGGGCAGCACGGCAAGGCCCGCGCCGCCCAGCACCATGCCGGTGATCGTGGCCAGGTGCGAGACCTCGTAGGCAAAGAACAAGTCCAGCTTGTGTTCGTGCACCACCTGTTCGAGCTGCATGCGCAGCCCGCTGAGCGCGCTGGCGCCGACCAGGGGAATGCCTTCCAGTTCCTTCCAGGCCAGCCTGCGGCGCCGGCCCAGCGGATGGCCATTGGGGCACACCGCCACCACGGGGTCGTCGAACAGCGGCTGGTATTCCAGGTCGGAGTGCAGGGCGCCCGGCACGGAAATGCCGAAGTCGGCCTCGCCTTCCAGCACGGCCTCGCGGATCTCATAGGCCGAGCGGTCCAGGATATGGATGCGGTTGCGGGGATAGCGGCGCCCGTATTCGGCCAGCACGGGCGGCAGCAGCGCCGCGGCGATGGTCGGCAGGCAGGCCACCACGAAGCGGCCGTAGCCCTTGGCGGCGTTGTCCTTCATGTCGTCCAGCGCGGCCGCCAGTTCGCGCACGATGCGGCGCGCCCGCGGCAGGAAGTCGCGCCCCGCCTGGCTCAGGCTGACCGAGCGCGTGGTGCGCACGAACAGTTCTACCCCTATGCTTTCTTCCAGCTTGGATATGCGCCGGCTCAGCGCCGTCTGCGACAGGTGCAGGTGCGCCGCGGCGCTGCTGAAGCTGCCCAGTTCGGCAATGAAGACGAAGGCCTGAACGCCGAGTATGTCCAGTCGCAGCATGGGATGAGCAAGTAAAAGGGGGCCGGTATCGATGTCGGGGATTATATGCAGCCGGCCCGCCAGCTTGTGTCGTGGGCGCTATTCCAGCGAAATGTGATTCGCCTGGACCACGTCGCGCCAGCGTGCCGTCTCGGACTTGATGAAGGCAGTGAATTCGGCGGACGTGCTGCCCACTGCGGTCAGGCCGAGTTTATGCAGCTTTTCCTGCACGGCCGGATTTTTCAGCGTGGCCTGGATGGCCTGCTGCAGGCGCGCCACGACTTCCGGCGGCGTGCCGGCCGGTGCGAAGAAGCCGTTCCATTCCAGCACGCTGAAGTTCTTCAGGCCGGATTCGGACATGGTGGGCACATCGGGCAGTTCCTTCATGCGCGTGGCGGAGGTCACCGCCAGCGCCTTGAGCTTGTGGCTGGTGATGTAGCTCAGGCTGGATGCCGCATTGGCGAAATACACATTGACCTGCCCGCTCATGATGTCGACGATGGCGGGGGCGCCGCCCTTGTAGGGCACATGCACGATGTCGATGCCGGTTTCTTTCTTGAGCAGCTCGCCGATCATCTGCGCCAGGCTGCCCGGTCCGTACGAGGCGAAGGTGTATTTGCCGGGCGCTTTGCGAGCCGCGTCCACGAAGGACTGCAGCGAGGTGAAGGGAGAATTCTCGGCGGCCACCATGATGTTGGGCACGCTTACCGCCTGCGACACGGGGATGAAGTCTTTTTGCGCGTCATAGGGCAGCTTGCGCAGCACCGGATTGATGGCGAACGACGATGCATCGTACAGCAGCGTATAGCCATTGGGCGTGGCGCGCGCCACATAGGCCGCGCCGATCGAGCCGCTGGCGCCGCCCTTGTTCTCGATGACCACGCTTTGCTTCAGTTCCTGGCCCAGGCCCTGCGCGATGATGCGCGCCGCATTGTCGGCGCCGCCGCCGGCCGAGTAGGGGACCACCAGCGTGATCGGCTTGTCGGGAAAAGACGCGGCAGCCGCGCTGCCCGGGACAGCCATGCAGGCCAGCGCGCTGGCTAGCAGCGGGATTGCGTACAGCCGATTGAAGGTCGTGATCATATGAGTTTCCTTGGTGTCATTGACATGCTGCGTGGGGGCGCGCAGTCGTTTATTGCATTCGGGTGATGCGCACGGGCGGCACGCGCGGGATTGCCGGGCTGCGCCGCCGTGTTTCAGGCAACCGCCTTTTGCGCGTAGAGCGCATCGATTTCTTCGCTGCCGTAGCCCGCCTGGTCGAGGATTTCGCGGGTATGCTGGCCCAGCACCGGCCCGGAAACCGGGGGTACCGGGTCGCAGCCCTGGAACTTGACGAGATTGGCCACGCCCTTGTAGCGGCCCGCCACGGGATGCTCGAAGTCGGCCAGGAATTGCTGTTCCTGCACCTGCGGGTTGTCGAGGATGTCTTCGGGACGGCGCACGGCTGCGCAGGGCACGGCCGAACCGAAGAGCTGTTCCCATTCCAGCGCCGTGCGCTGCAGCAGCGCTGCGCGCAGCACCGGCACGATTTCGTCGGCATGTTCGGCGCGCTTGCGCACGCTGTCGTAGCGTTCGCCTTCGGCCAGTTGCGGCACGCCCGCCAGCGTGCACAGGGACTTCCAGAAGTGCGGCGTATTGGCCGACAAGTACAGGAAGCCCTGGCGCGTGGGGTGTATGCCGGTGATGCCGCCCGAGCGCATGTCGCGTTCGATGTCGCGCGGCTCGTTCTCGGCAAAGACCATGCGCGCCGCCTGCATCGCCAGGGCGCTGCCCAGCAGCGATACGGATATCTCGCGGCCGTACTTGGTGCGCTCGCGCTGGAACAGCGCCGCCGAGACGGCGTTCGACACCATCGAGGCGGCGTAGAAATCGACTGCCGACCCATAGACGATCTGCGGGTGTTCGGCGCTGCCCTGCGAGGAGCAAATACCGCTCATGGCCTGCAGCACCTGGTCATAGCCCGCCTTGTCGGCCATCGGCCCCGAGGTGCCGTAGCCCGTCATGGAGCAGTAGATCAGCCGCGGATTGAGTTTTTCCAGCGTTTCGTAGTCGATCTTCAGGCGCTTGGGAACCGCGGGGCGGAAATTGTGCACAAGCACGTCGGCGGATTGCGCCAGACGCTGGAACACAGCCAGGCCTGCTGCGCTCTTGAGATCGATGACCATGCCCTTCTTGCCCCGGTTCACCCCCAGGAATGCGCGGCTTTCAGCCTTCAGGGTAGAGGGGTAGCGGCGCAGGTTGTCGCCCTCGGGCGATTCGATCTTGATGACCTCCGCGCCCATGTCGGCGAGCAGCGCGCAGCCGTAAGGGCCGGCGATGTAGGCGCTGAGATCCAGTACCCGCACCCCGCCCAGGGGCGCATTGTCGTGTAGCGTAGCCATGGATGTTTTCCTGTTGCCTTGTGCTTGCTTGGTGGAGCCGGGCCGCGCGCCGCCTTGCCGCCCCTTGCCTGCCACGATCGCGCGGCAGTTGCCGGGGAAGCTCGGTGCAAAGAGCGTGCGCGGCCTCTTTTTCCTACTGTTGTACCGTTATATTGCTTTGCTGTGCGACTTTTTTCCAGAGGACGATGTCGTCCTGCACCCGCTGCTTGTATTGCGCGGGGCTCAGCGTTGCCGATTCGGCGCCTTCGCGCAGGAAGAATTTCTTCATCTCCGGCTCGTCGACGATCTGCTTGATTGCCTGGTTCAGCCGGTCGACGATGGGCTGCGGCGTGTTCGCGGGGGCCAGCACGCCCCACCACAGGCTGAAGCTGTAGCCCGGCACTGTGTCGGCCACGGGCTTGAGGCGCGGGGCGATCGCGCTGGGCTTGGCGCTGGTGATGCCCAGCGACCGGACTTTGCCGCTATTGACGGCGGGCAGCAGCGACGGGCCGCTGGCTACCAGCACGTCCACCTGTCCGGCCATCAGTGCCGTGGTGGCGGGCCCCATGCCGCGGAAAGGCACGTGGGTCATCTTGATGCCTGCTGCGGTGTCCAGCATCTCGGTGGCGAATTGATTGCTGCTGCCGGGGCCGGACGAGGCATAGTTCAGTTCGGTGGGGTGCTGCTTGGCGTACGCCACCAGGTCTGCGATCGAGTGGATCGAAGAGTCTTTCTTCACTGCCACTACGAAGGGCCCTTCGGCCATGATGCCGACTGGCGTGAAATCCTTGACCGCGTCGAACGGCAGATGGGGCTGAATGGCGGCATTGGTGGTGAAGCTGGACGACACCGCCACGAGCGTGTAGCCATCGGGCTTGGCGCGCGCCACATAGCCGGCGCCGATCGACCCGCCCGCGCCCGGCTTGTTCTCGACCACCACCGAGGTGTGCAGCATGGGTCCGAGCTTGGCGCTGACCGCGCGGGCGAACAGATCGTTGGAGCCGCCCGGCGGATAGGGCACGACCATGGTGATGGGCTTGCCCGCGGGGTAGTCGTTGGATGCCGCAGCCTGTGCCGTGGCGCAGGTCATGGACAGGCCTGCCGCCGCAGCGCAGGCGGCCGCGATATTCAGGAGTCGGCCGGGGGAAACAGGAGATGTGTACATGCGTGTGTCTCTGATGTAGGTACGCTGGGGATGGTGGGTATGTTGAATTACTTGCGGGCGCTGCCGCCTCCGCGAGGCGGGAAAATACGCCTTCGCGCCTGGCCGCCGCCGTGTGCCCGGCCTGGCGGCCTGCCGTGCGCCGCTACGGCGCAGGCGCGTATTTGTCGGCCTGGCGCAATACTTCCCGTGCCCTGAGCACGAAAGGCACGTCGATCATCTTGCCCTCGAGCAGGAACGCGCCGTTTTGCTCGTTGGCCTCGGCGGCGTCGGCCACTTTGCGCGCCCACTCGATCTCTTGCTGCGTGGGGCAGAACACTTCATTGGCGATCGCCACCTGGCGCGGATGGATGCAGGTCTTGCCCAGGAAGCCCAGGCCGCGCGCCATCTGCGCTTCGGCGCGGTAGCCGTCGACGTTGGCCGCGTCCGCGTAGGCGGAATCGTAGGCATAGACCCCGCCCGCGGCCGCAGCCATGCGCAGCTCGTACATCACTGCATGCACATTGGCGGCATCGTAGCGGCGAATACCCAACGGCTCGAACAGGTCGCCCAGGCCCAGTTGCAGGCCGCATACGCGTTCGTGGCTCGCGGCGATGGCGGCCGCGTCGTGCAGGCTGCGAGGCGTCTCGATATTGGCCAGCAGCGAAATGGCGCCGGGCAGCGAGCGCGCGTGTTCCAGTTGCTGCAACTGGCCCAGGAAGTCGAGCACATGCTGGGGAGATTCGATCTTCGGCACATTGATCACTTGCACGGCGCCATGGCAGCACGCCTGCAGGTCGGCGGCGAAATGCGGGGTGTCCATGGCATTGATGCGCACGATGAGCGTCTTGCCGGTTGCGGCCGCGGCCGCGCCGTCCAGGAATTTCGCCAGCTCGTCGCGGGCATAGTCCTTGCGGCTTTCCAGCACCGAATCTTCCAGGTCGAAGCTGATGGCATCGGCCTGCGAGGCCAGGGCCTTTTCGAACAGTTCCGGGCGCGACGCCGGAACGAACAGCTTGCTGCGCATGATGGGTTCTCCTTCGCGGAATGCGTGGCGTATCGTCGTGAATGCGTGAAGTCGCGGCCGGCCGGCGGCCTCGCTGCCCGTATTGTGCTTGTGAAAAGATAAAAAAGTAGCTGTAATTCTCTTATCAAAAGATACATTACCTATCTTTGTGCATGGCTTGCCCCGGGCGGGCCATGTCTTTTCACCTGGCGATCCCGATGAACACCAAGTTTCTCAATACATTGCTGCTGGTCCACAAGCATGGCTCCATGGCCGAGGCAGGACGGCGCCTGAACCTGACGCATGGCGCCGTGGCCCAGCAGATCCGCGCACTCGAGAGCGAGCTGAAAGTGGCCCTGGTGAGCCGCGCCGGCCATACCGTGCACCTGACCGAGGCCGGCATGCGCATCCTGGACAAGGCGCGCGATATCCAGTCCAGTATCGACGAGTTGACCGCGCTCGCCAAGTCCGACGAGGTGCGCGGCGAGCTGCGGCTGGGCGCCGGCAACACTTCCTTGCACAGTGTCGTGCCATATGTGCTGGCGCGGCTGATCAACAAGCACCCGCAGGTCAATGTCACGATCAACCCGGGGTATTCGGCCGATTTCTATCCGGCCGTCGAGAACAAGGAGCTGGACGCGGCGATCGCCACCCAGGCGCCCTATGCGCTGCCCAAGAGCTTGAACTGGCGCCTGCTGCGCGAAGAGCCCTTCGTATTGCTCGTCTCGCAACGGCATGCGGGGCGCGCGCCGCTGGACCTGCTGCAGCGCCAGCCTTTCATCCGCTACGAACGCAATAGCTGGACCGGGCAGATGATAGGCCGCTACCTGAAGGGGCTCGGCCTGCAGCCGCGCGAGCGCTTCGAGCTGGACAGCCTGGAATCGATCGCGCTGATGGTGCATCTGGACCTGGGCGTGGCCATCGTGCCGCTGGCCGCCAACTTGATGGGGCCCCAGTTGCGCATCGTCGCCCTGCCTTTGGGCGACTACGGCGAGCCGCGGCGCTTCGGCCTGATATGGTCGAGGTCTTCGCCCAAGGCCGGGCTGATACGGGCGTTCCTGGACGCCGCGCAGGTGGAATACCAGGCCTATGCGGCGGCGCTGGCCGAGCGCGGCCGCGGCCGGCCGGGGCGTATTCAGGATTGATCGATACTGCCTTCCCCGCCAGGCGGGCGCTGCAGCATGGGCTTGCGAATAATTTCGCCCAGCGTCGAATAGAATGGCCCGCCCAGGCGGGCCACGGGCCTGATGCGGCTGCTGTCGACACGATGGCCGTCATAGACTTGGTCGGACAAGTGAAAGGCTATTACTTCGCCGATATACAGGGTATTGACTCCACGGCCCAGTACGACCTTCTGGTCGAGCCGGCATTCCATCTGCACCGGTGTGCCGGCGATGCGCGGGGGCGCGACGGCCCGGCTGGGCAGCAGGGGTATGTCCAGCGCCGTGGCTTCGCTCGTGCCGCGCGGATAGTTGGCTGCCGACTTGTGCATGGCCTCCATCGAGGCTTCGTCGACTACATTGACCACGAACTCCCCATTGGCCGAGATGTTGATGGCCGTGTCTTTGTTCTCGCCTTCTCGTGTAGCGATATTGACGGCCAGCATCGGCGGGCTGGTGGCCACATAGTTGTAAGAGCTGAACGGCGCCAGGTTGACCGAGCCGTCGGGGTTCAAGGTGCTGATCCAGGCGATGGGGCGTGGCACAACGCAGCCGACCAGCAGGCGATAACTGGTTTCCGTGTCGAGGCTTTCCCGGCCCAAATATGTATAGCTGTGTTCGGATGAGGACATGGTGGCGATCCTTGCGGGAGTCCGAAGCCCTGTGCTGCGCCTGGCTCCGGGGCTCGGTTTACTTGGCCAAGCCGATCGAGCGCAGCAGTTTGGCCATGCTGTCACGGTCATGCTCGACGAATTCCGTGGTCTGGGCCGGAGATAGCGAGAGCAGGTCGGCATCCAGGCTCTCCATGAATGCCGCGTATTCGCGCCGGGCGTTCAGCGCCTGCAGGGCTGCATTGAGCCGGTCGAGGATCTGTGAGGGCGTTCCTTTCGGAGCCGCCAGACTGTACCACGTGGGCACGTCCGCGCCGTGGATGCCGGATTCCTCCAGGGTGGGGACCTGCGGCAGCAGCCTGGAGCGATGTGCGGACGCATAGGCCAGCGCTTTGATCCTGCCGTCCTTGATGTGCGGCAGGCAGGCCGAAAGGTTCAGGAATGCCATCTGCACCTGCCCGCCGATCAAGTCCGTCAGCGCCAGGGCGGCGCCGTTATATGGGATATGCACAATATTGATGCCGGCTTTTTGCATGAAAAGCTCTCCTCCCAGATGCGTGGCGCCGCCGGTGCCGGCCGACCCGAAGTTCAGTTGGCCGGGATGCTGCCTGGCATAGGCAATGAGTTCGGCCACATTGTTCACTTTGAATTGCGGGTTGATCACCAGCATGTTCGATTGGCTGGCCACGATGCCTATGAACGAGAAGTCGCCGACGCCGTCATATGTCACAGAATGCAGCAGCGGAGTAACGACATGGCCGGCCGAGGTGCCGATCAGCAACGTATAGCCGTCGGGTTTGGCCCGGGCCACATAGGCGGTGCCCAGCGCTGCCGCGGCGCCCGGCTTGTTCTCGACGATGACCGGCTGCCCGAGTTCGGCCCCGAGCTCCTTGGCGAGCCTGCGGGCCAGCACGTCGGCCGGGCCACCCGCAGCATAGGGATTGACCAGGGTGATGGGCCGCTGCGGATAGGCGGGAGTTGGCGCTGCGCAAGAAAAGGGCCCCGCAATCAATGCGAGCAATAGCGCATACATTGTGCGCCGAAGTATTCCGGACATGTTTGTCTCCATCCAATTGCGAATGTCATGGCGCTTGGCCGAATGATTGGGATTGCGGTCCTCGACGTCCTGGACGTTGTATTGATGAGCCGCAACTTTCCCTGTACTATATCAAAAAGGTCATAAGTACGACATTAAAGTTTATTGGCCCGAGAATATGGGCGGCCAGGCGGTTCATTTGCAGGGGAGCATGAGCGTGGGTATCAGTTACGAGACGATCAAGACGGTTACCGCGCAGATGTACGAGCGAGCCCTAAAGGGCATCCCGGGGGACGCGCGCGATGCCCTGGCGCGCGCCGCCGCCGACGAGGGCGATACCACGGCGCGCCACACTCTGCACATGATGATCCGCAGCGCCGATACGGCAAGGGCGACGGGAAGGTTTGTCTGCTCGGATGCGGGCGTGCCGGTATATTTCGTGCGCGTCGGCTCGCAGGCCAGGTTCGAAGGCAGCGTGCGCAAGGCTATCAGCGATGGCTTCGACGAACTGGTTGCGTCCATAGATCCACCGCTGCTGCCCCATGTCACCAACCCCCTTACCCTGGAGCGAGGCTACAAGGGCAGGCACATGCCACTGGTGACCTTCGATATGGTCGACGATGTGGATTATGTCGACATCACATGTTCGCCCAAGGCCTTGGGTTCGGGGCGCTGGGCCGCGCTGGAAATCTTCAGCTTTCCGGATCTGGAGACGATAGAGAAGTTTGTCCTGGACACGGTAATCCGTGCGGGTTCCCAGCCCTGTCCTCCCGTGGTCATAGGCGTGGGCATAGGCGGGTCGTTCGACTATGCGGCGAAAATGGCCAAGGAAGCTACCTTGCGTCCGATAGGTACGGCCAGCGACGAGCCCTTGCTTGCCGCAATGGAAGCCCGGCTTGTGGCAGCGATCAACAAGACCGGGTTCGGTCCGATGGGAACGGGAGGAGACAGCACCGCTCTAGCTGTCCATGTCGAATATGCCGCTGGCCACGGGTTTACTCCGGTGGCGGTGTGTTTCAACTGTTGGATCAATCGCCGCACTCGGGTTCGCCTGCACAATTCGGGCGCGATCGAGGTAATGGAGTAAGGCTGTCATGGCCGGAGCGATACGGACTCATAGAATGCGCTTTCCTCTGTCGGCCGAAGATGCCCGCGAACTGCGGGCTGGCGACCAGGTGCTCATGGACGGCGAGATCGTCGTCACAGCCGGGCTGCCCACGCATGCGCGCCTTCTCGCCTGCCTGGACGGCAAAGAGGCGCTACCTATGGACTTGCGCGGCGCGTCGCTGTTTCACCTGGGCAGCTTCAGCCGCGAGGCCAACGCAGGATTCGAAGTGTTGTATTTGAACCCCACCACGAGCACGCGCTTCAATCCGTACATGCCGAGGCTGGTGCGCGGGCTGGAACTGCATGCGGTCGGCGGCAAGGGCGGGCTCGATGAGACGTGTCTCGAGGCCATGCATGAAACGGGCTGCGTCTATCTTTCGTTCCTGGGAGGCGGTTGCGCCTTGTTGTCGCAGGCTATCGAAGAAGTGCTCGAGGTGGGCTGGAGCGATATGCTCACGCACTATCGGCTGGTGCGCCTGAAAGTACGCGGGCTGGGTCCCGTAACTGTAGGCATGGATGCGCACGGCGCCAGTCTATATGCCCAGGCGCGAGCCCGCGCGCATGAGCGCCATGATGCCATCATGGGAGACCTGAATGCGTCGCGCCAGTCGGCCGGCTCCGCGACCGGGACAGGCCGTGCGCCATTTTCCCCAGGCCGGCGCGGCGGCGGAAATGGACGCGGCGACACGCGCTCCTAGACTTGGCCGTCGCCGGCCGCGGGAATGAATGATATGATTAAAAGGTCATAGATACGTATTTTTAGTCTAAAGACGGATCGAAGCATGAAACTACATTGGTCGCCGCGTTCGCCGTTCGTGCGCAAAGTCATGATCGTATTGCATGAGACTGGCCAGCTCGAAGATGTGCACCTGGTGCGTACGCCCGTCGCCATGTCCGAGCCCAATCTCGACCTGCTGCCCGACAATCCGCTCATCAAGCTGCCCACGCTGGTGCTGGACGATGGTTATGCCTTGTACGACTCGCGCGTGATTTGCGAGTACCTGGCGCAACGGGCGGCCAGCTTGGTCTTCCCCACCGACCCGGATCGACGCATCAGGGCCCTGCGGCAGCAGGCGCTGGGCGACGGCCTGTTGGACGTATTGCTGCTGTTCCGCCAGGAGCGCAACAAGCCTCGCGAAAAACAGACACAGGCATGGCTGGACGCCTTTGCCTTGAAAGTCGATGCCGCATTGGCCAGCCTGGAAAAGTCCTTTTCCGCGCAGCTTCCCCAGGAGTTCGACATCGGCGCGATCTCCACAGGCTGCGCGCTGTCGTACATCGACTATCGGTTCCCCGATCTGGATTGGCGCGGCCGAGCCCCGGCGGTGGCAGGCTGGCACGAGCAGACATTCATGCGGCGGCCTTCTGTCGTCAATACGGAACCGACCCAAGAGCCCTAGGATTTATTGGAACAGAACAGACATGAGCCGTATACCTTTGCCGACATTAGAATCCATGAATCCGCAGCAGCGCGCGGTTTACGACAATATCGTCAACGGGCCGCGCGGCAGGCTGGTGGGGCCGCTGCGCGCCGTGCTGCACAACCCCGATCTCGCGGAACGCTGGCAGCGTCTGGGGGAAATATTACGCTTCGACACGGTGCTTCCGCCGAAACTCAACGAGCTGGCTATCCTGGTGACGGCGCGCCGCTGGAACAGCCAGATCGAGTGGCATATCCACAGCGAGGCGGCGCTCAAGGCGGGCCTGGGGGCCGAGATCATCGAGTCCTTGAAAAAATCGTCTCCCCCCGTTTTCTCGGACGAGTCCGAGGCGCTGGTGTATGAATATGCACGCCAGTTGCACACCCGTGGAACGGTCGATGCGGCCTTGTATCAAAAGGCGGTGCAGGCCTGGGGGCCGGTGGGCGTCGTCGAGCTCACGGCGGTGATCGGCTACTACACCATGGTGTCCATGACACTGAATGTACATGAGATACCCATGCCCGACGATGCGCCACCGCCGCTGGACGTGCCCGAGGCGGCGGATGCCCCCGTGCTGACGACCTTGCCGGCCGCGCTCTTGCGGGAGCCGGCGGCATGACCGTCCAGGGCATTATTCCGCAAGAGCTGGAGCTCCCCCGTATGCCTGGGGTGCCGCGCGAACTCTTGCCCGCCTTCAGTTGCGACACCCATTGCCATGTCTTCGGCCCATATGAGCGCTATCCACTGCGCTACCAGCCCAGTTACGCGGCACCCGACGCTCCAGTCGAGCGTTACCTGGGAATGCTCGACACCGTCGGCATGGATCGTGGCGTGCTGGTGCAACCGGCTCCCTATGGCACGGATCCTTCGGCATTGCTGGCGGCAATTGCGCGCAGGCCGGAGGCCTTGCGTGGTGTTGCCGTGGCCGAGCCCGGGACGAGCTCGAAGGCGTTGCAGGACCTGCATGCCGGCGGCGTTCGCGGCTTGCGTTTCGTAGAAGCCCGGGATCCTTCCGGGCGGCTGTTGCAGGGCAGCGTTGGCTTCGACAGCCTCGACGCTCTGGTCCCCGCCATGGCGCAAGCCGGCCTGCATGCGCAGGTGTGGGGGCCGCGCGAAGCCCATCTGGCACATCTGGAGCGTATGGCCGGCCTCGGAATCCCGATAGTCGTGGACCACATGGCCTGCCTGTCGCCCCAGCGGGGCCTGGATGACGCGTTGATGCGCTTGCTGCAAAAGCTGCTGCGCGCCGACCGTATCTGGGTGAAGCTGTCGGTCTGCCGGGTGTCCGGGGATGCCCCCAACTATGCGGATGTGCGGCCGTTTCATGATGCATTGTTCGAAGCTAATCCCGACAAGGTGCTGTGGGGGTCGGACTGGCCCTACGTGCGCATGGGGGCCGGCGCGCCGGACGTAGCCGCACTGATCGATCTGGCCTGGCGCTGGCTCGGCGATGATCAGGCGCGGCGCAAGGTCTGGGTGGAAAACCCAGCCAAACTCTACGGCTACGCCGGCCGGAAAGGGAAGGCCGATGGCGTTTGACCAGAGCGATCTCGAGCTTTTGCGCGACAGTGTGCGCGACTTCCTTGGCCGGGACGACCAGGGCCGGCGCATACGCGCCCAGGCGGCGGCTGGCGGCAGGTTGGATCGCGATATCTGGCTCAGCATGGCACAGGCGGGATGGCTTGCCGTGTGCGTCCCGCCGGATTGCGACGGCCTGGGCCTCGGGTTGCGCGAGACGGCAGCCATCGCCGAGGAAATGGGGCGATCGTTCGTGCCCGAACCCTTCGTCGCCGTAGCGGTCCAGGCGGCAACTTTGTTGGGCAGCCTGCCTGAGACAGAACTGCGCAGCGAATTGCTGCGCGGCCTGGCCGAAGGTTCTCTCGTGCCTGCCCTCGCATGGCAGACTCGATTGGGCCAAACGGAGCCCGAGCTGCCTGCTGCAGAGCCGATGCAGGGAGCGGCCTCGATCATAGGCCGGAACTACGTTGCGGTCGCGCCATTGGCGGGTGCCGACGGCTGGCTGGCTCTGGCAGGTTCGCAAGACGCGCCTCTGCTTGCCTGGGTGCCGGCGCGGGCGCCGGGATTGGCCTGCCAGGCTGCTCGGCGGATAGATGGGGCGGATGCCGGCAAGCTGCGCATCGGCGGCTATCGCGTGCCGGCGCGACAGGTGCTGGCGCGAGGAGCCGCCGTGCCTGATCTGCTGTGCGCGGCATTGGACCGTGGGCGCGTTGCACAAGCGGCGCAACTGCTGGGCCTTGCCCGCCGCGTCTTCGAGATGACCCTGGACTACATGAAGGTAAGAGTCCAGTTCGGCAAGCCGATAGGTAGTTTCCAAAGCCTGCAGCATCGCATGGTCGACGGCTACATGCAGATCCAGTTGCTCGATTATGCCTTGCGACAGGCGCTGGACGCGATTGAGGCGGACGAGCGGCAGCTATCCATGCAGGCCAGTCGCCTGAAGGTGCGTGCCGAGACGGCGGCAGGGCTGGTCACCCGGTTGGCCGTGCAGATGCATGGCGGTATGGGATATTCGGACGAAGCGGATGTGGGGCTTGGGCTAAAGAGGGCGCTTTGCCTGTTTGCCGAATTGGGCAATGCACGGGCGCACAAGTGGCGTTATTTTTCGTGCCTGCGGGCCGTAGCGGCGCAAATGGATGTAGCGTCGACGGATGCCGAGGCGTGGCCCGAATTTCCGCAGGACGCCGATTGGGAGTCCATGCCGGAGGCGGACTTCCGCGGTATGCTGCGCGCCTTTTTCCACAGGCATTATCCCGAACATTTACGCCACAAGACCGCGCGCCTGCATTGGCACGAGATCAAAGACTGGTATACGACCCTGTCGCGGCAGAAGTGGATTGCACCGGCCTGGCCTAAGGAGCATGGCGGCATGGCATTATCGCCCGCCAAGATGATCGCCTATATCGAAGAGCAGGAACGATATGGGGTGGGACGCCCGCCGGACCAGGGGTTGGTCATGTTGGGGCCGATCCTGCTGCGCTTCGGCACGCCCGAGCAGCAGGCCCGGTACTTGCCGCGCATCCTGTCCGGCGAGCATGTCTGGGCGCAGGGGTATTCCGAGCCGGGGGCGGGCTCCGACCTCGCGGCCTTGCGTTGCGTAGCGGTGCCAGAAGGCGAGCATTTCATCGTCAATGGCCAGAAGACATGGTCCACGCTGGCGCAAGACGCCACACACATGTTCATGCTCGTGCGCACCGACAAGACGGTCAAGAAGCAGGCCGGCATCAGCTTCCTGCTGGTGGACCTGGCTTCGCCGGGAGTCCAGGTGCGGCCGATCCGCACGATAGCCGGCGACGAGGAATACTGCGAAGTGTTTTTCGAGAACGTACGTGTGCCGCGTGAGAACCTGGTCGGCGCCCTGAACCAGGGCTGGACCATTTCCAAGGCGCTGCTGGGCTTGGAGCGCCTGTTCAGCGGCAGCCCCAAGCATTCCCGCAATACCCTGGGCATGGTTGAAAAAGTTGCCGAGGACGCAGGGCTCTTCCAGGATGCAGCGTTTGTTTCAGATTATGCGCAGTTGCATATCGATCTGGCGGACCTGTCTGCTGCCTATGCCGCGTTCGCGGATGTAGCGCGGCGCGGCGAGCCGCTGCCTCCGGATGTTTCCTTGCTGAAGATCTGGGCCACCGAGACGCACGAGCGGATATCCCTGCTGCTGCTGGACGCCGCGCGCGAGCACGCCGGGACGATAGGCAACGCTTACTTTGCTCCGGATACGCAAGGCGAGGCTCCGGCCATCGAAAACGTGCAGATGCCTCTGTTCAATGCCGCGGCGGCGAAAATCTTCAGTGGCACCAACGAGATCCAGCGCAACATCCTGGCCAAGGCCGTGCTTGGGTTGCCTGTCTGATTTTTCAAGCGGAGTATGGACATGCAGTGTCTTTCGCATATACGTGTACTCGATCTGAGCCGAGTGTTCTCTGGCCCGTGGGCGGGCCAGATATTGGCCGACCTGGGGGCGGACGTGATCAAGGTCGAACGCCCGGGGCGCGGCGACGATATACGCCAGCAAGGCTACCGCGCCCATGGCGCCGATGGCAGAGAGACCGCCGAGACTTCGTCTTTTCTGGCAATGAACCGGGGCAAGCGCTCCGTCACTGTCGATATGTCGATGCCGGAAGGCCAGGACCTGGTACGTAGTCTGGCACGCGATTGCGACGTGCTCATCGAGAATTTCAAGAGCGGCGACCTGGCGCGCTATGGGCTGGATTATGACTCATTGAAGACACTGAACCCGCGCCTGGTGTATTGCTCTATCACTGGCTTCGGCCAGAGCGGCCCATACAGTCATCGCCCTGGCTACGACCCGATCTTCCAGTCCATGAGCGGTTTGATGAGCCTTACCGGCAACGCGGCGGACGAACCGGGCGGCGGCCCGCAGAAAGTAGGCTATGCCGTGTCCGACCTGACTGCGGGCTTCTATGCCGTGATAGGTATTCTGGCGGCCCTGAATCATCGGGATCATGAGTCGGGAGAGGGACAGTACGTAGATATCGCGCTGTTCGACGCCCAGTTCGCTGCCATTTCGCACATCGCCATGAACTATCTGATTTCGGGCCGGGTGCCGCAGCGCATGGGCACCGCTTCGCCCATCACCTGCCCATACCAGGCATTCGAATGCAGCGACGGGTATCTGATGATTGCCGTGGGCAACGACAGTCAATTCCGGCAGTTTGTGCAGTTGCTGGGCATGGCGGAACTGGCCGACGACCCGCGCTTCTGCCTCAATCGCCTGCGCGCGCGCAATCAGAAGGAGCTTGTGCCGATGCTGGCGTCGGCCATCAAGGCCCAGCCGGTCCGATATTGGCAGCAGCGGCTCGACGCCATGAATGTGCCCTGCGGGCCGATCAACGACATGAGCCAGGTCTTCGATGATCCCCAGTTGCAGCATAGGCAGATGCTGGTACACATGCAGCATCCGACCGTGGGAAACATCCCGCAGATCGCCAACCCCTTGAAGTTATCGCAGACGCCGGTTGCCTACAGGCGGCCGCCTCCGATCCTCGGCGAGCACACTGACGAGATACTGGGAGAGATGCTGGGCATGGAACGCCAGGCCATAGAAGGCCTGCGCGCCAGGAAGGTCATATGACGTGCGGCCTGCAGGCTCGACGCCAGGCCGCGCGCAGCCGATGGAAATCAATCTGTAGTCAACCATAGTCGACTTCTACCTCGAAGACAGCAATTTCAACTACAGCCCATGACAGGGCACATCGAAGATCCAAGGAGACATATCATGCAACGGAATACTCTGCCTGCCCGGCAGCCAAATGCCGGCGCCAATCTTATGCGCCAGAGCCTAAGGGGCCTGGCTGTGTGCATCGGTTTCGCCACCGTGCTGGGAACCGCCTCGGCGGCCGGGAAATATCCCGCCGAGCCCATCAAGCTCGTCGTACCCTATCCGGCCGGCGGTGCCACTGATCTCATGGCGCGCAGTCTTGCGCAGAAATTGTCCGAGAAAATAGGCCAGAGTGTAGTGGTCGAGAACCGTTCTGGCGCGGCGGGCTCGATTGGCGCCGATTTCGTGGCTCGTTCCAAGCCCGATGGCTACACACTGCTGTATTCCACCATGGGTGTGCTCACCATCAATCCGAGCCTGTACAAACACCTGAACTACGACCCGGTCAAGAGCTTTGCGCCCATAGCATTGACGCATGTCACTGCCAATATGCTGGTCGTCAATCCGGCGGTGCCGGCGCATTCGGTGGCCGAGCTGGCACAGTTGGCAAAGAAAGAGCCCGGAAAACTTACGTTCAGTTCTTCGGGAATCGGCAGCAGCAGCCATTTGTCTGGGGAATTGTTCAAATCCATTGCGCATGTCGATATCTTGCACGTGCCTTACAAAGGCACGGCGCCGGCGATCAGCGATTTCCTCGCCGGACGCATTACGATGATGTTCGACACGGTCTCTAACTTCGTGACCTATGTGAAAAACGGCAAGGCCCGGGCGCTGGGCGTGACCTCCAGCAAGCGCTTGCCCACGCTGCCCGATATTCCGGCCATTGCGGAAACCCCGGGCTTCGAGAATTTCGATGTGACTTTATGGTCGGGCGTGTTGGCCCCTGCGGGTACCCCCAAGCCCATTGTCGATTATCTGAACAAGGAAATCGTCGCCGTCATGACGGTGCCGGCAATGAAGACTTATCTGGAGCAATACGGCATTGAACCCCTGCACAGTACCCCCGAGGCTTTTTCCGAGGCCATAAAAAAGGACGGAAAGAAATGGGGCGACCTGATCCGGCAGGCGCACATCACTGCACAATAGCCGCAAGCCTCAGCCATAGATCAACAGCAGCATCTCGGCCAGCAGGGCAACGCGTTCCAGACCTTCGACTTCGAACCTGTCGTCGAAGGTGAAAAGAATGCCGCCCTTGGCCGGCTCGGCGCGCGGCGGCGTCATGCGCCTACATGCACGCCGGTGGTCTTGACTATGGTTTCCCAGCGAGCCCGGTCGCGGGCTACGAAGTCCCTGGCCTGGGTCGGCGACATGAGCGCCGGAGGCAGGTAGCCTTGCGCCCGCAGCGCCGCCTGGGTGTCACTCCGCTTGAGCACGGTATTCATGGCCGAATTGAGCGTAGCCAGGATGGCTTCCGGTGTGCCTGGAGGGGCGATGAGAAGGTTCCAGATCTCGATGCTGAAATCGTGATAGCCCGATTCAATGAGCGTCGGTATATCGGCCAATTGCGGGTAACGGGCCTGACTGGTGACTGCCAGGTATTTCAACTTGCCGCCTTTGGCTTGGGCGACTGCAGCCGGCCCGGTAAGAATCCCGATTTCGAGCTGCCCGCCGAGCAGATCCGTGGTCAAGGGGGCATCGCCTTTGTACGGAACGTGCGCAACCCGTATGCCCGCCAGCTTCTTGAAATACTCGAATACCAGGTGGCCCGGTGTGCCCGCCCCCGACGTGCCATAGGAAAGCTTGCCCGGCTTTGCCTTGGCCAGCGCGACCAGGTCGGCCAGGGAGTGTACCGGCAGGGCTGCCTTGACGGCGAATACCAGAGGCAACGAGCCCATGTTGGAGATGGGGATGATGTCCTTGACGGGATCGTAAGGCACCGGCAGGCCTATCAGCTTGGCGATGATGGTGGCGCCCACCGGGCCCTCGCCCAGCGTATAGCCGTCATGCGCGGACCTGATTACGCTTGCCACGCCTATGGTGCCGGCGGCGCCGGCCCGGTTCTCGACCACGAAGGACTGGCCCAGCGTTTGCGTCAGGCCTTTTGCGACGATGCGGGCCGCGGTATCGGAGGACCCCCCGGCGGGGAAGGGCACCACTAACCTGACCGCCTTGCGCGGATAACTTTCCGCCTGCGCGCCGATAGGCAATGCCAGGGCAGTGACGGCGGCGCCGCAGGTATATCTCAGCAGGCGTCGCCTGTCGAGATCGACATGGGCGCGGTCTTCGATTGGTGTAGTCACGGACGTCATGGAGGGCCTTTCGGATTGGAAAATAATGGAACTGTGTGCGCTCGAAAACCCGCCCGTCGCTGCCGTGCGAGGCGGTGGAATTTGTGTTTATGCTAGGGCAGCCTGTTTTTTATGTCAATAGGTCGTGTTATTGACCTATATAGACTATACTGATGATTCATAAGTATGATGGCGCGGCATGTTTTACATATGCCCGGCTTATGCGCCGGACCGCCTGGCGGAGGAATCAATGAACGAAAAAAAAGGGCCCTTGTCGCATTTGCGGATTCTCGACTTGAGCCGCATCATGGCGGCGCCCTGGGCGACGCAGTTGCTTGCAGACATGGGCGCCACGGTGATAAAGGTAGAACGCCCGGGCACGGGCGACGATACCCGTGCCTGGGGGCCGCCGTTCCTGAAGGGGCCTGACGGCGGCAACACCACAGAGGCCGGCTATTACTTGTCGGTCAACCGCGGCAAGCAGTCCATCACTGTCGCGCTGGATAAGCCAGAGGGGCAGCAGATCGTGCGCGAGCTGGCAGCCGACTGCGACATCGTGCTGGAAAATTTCAAGGTGGGCGCGCTTGCCCGCTACGGGCTGGATTATGAAAGTCTCAGCAAGATCAATCCGCGCCTGATTTATTGTTCGGTGACCGGCTTCGGGCAAACCGGGCCTCGCAAGGATCAGGCCGCCTATGATTTCCTGATACAGGCAATGGGCGGCCTCATGAGCATCACGGGCGAGCGCGACGACAAGCCGGGTGGCGGCCCCCAGAAGGTAGGCGTTCCCATCGTCGATTTGATGACGGGCATGTACACCGCCGTGGCCTTGCTTGCGGCTGTGGCGCGTCGCGAGCACAGCGGCGAGGGCGAATACATAGACATAGGCATGCTGGATGTACAGGCGGCGATGTTGTCGAACCAGGCCATGAATTACCTGGTGTCGGGCAATACCCCCAGGCGCCGCGGCAATGCCCACCCCAACATACAGCCGCAGGATGTCTATGCCTGCGCCGATGGCGATGTGATTCTGGCGGTGGGCAATGACGGCCAGTTCGGCAAGCTGTGCAAGGTGCTGGGCCGCCCCGAGCTGGCTGCCGACGAGCGTTATGCCTTGAACGTCAACCGGGCGCGCAACGTCGAAGAGCTGGCAGGGCAGTTGCGCGTGGAATTCAAACAGCGTAGGCGCGACGAATTGGTTGCCGAGCTGGACCGGGCAGGAGTGCCTTGCGGTCCAATCAATAACATCCCCGAGGTATTCCGGGAGCCGCAGTTGCTGCATCGTGGAATGCTGCTGAACCTGCCGCATCCGCTGGGGGGCGAGGTTCCGCAAGTAGCTTGTCCGATCAAGTTTCGCAACAACCCCGTTGCCTATGATGCGCCGCCTCCTTTGCTGGGGCAGCAATCGGAGGCCATATTGCAAAGCCTGGGCTATGCCCGGGAAAAAATCGACGCTTTGAAGGCAAGCGGCGTCATCTGAGGACAAAGGACTGTGTAATGAGTGAAATTCTGCTGGACAAAAGCGAACGGATCGCCGTTGTCACCATCGATGCGCCACCGGTCAATGCCTTGACACTGGCGCGTTACCAGGCCATTACCGATATGTTCGAGGCCATAAGCGGCATGGACGATGTCAATGTGGTCGTCTTTACCGCCAAGGGTACGCGGGCATTCTGTGCAGGCCTGGAGCTCAAGGAATTCCTGGCCGCGACTCCGGAAGAGGATCCAGCGCGCGCCCGTGTTGTGCGAGCGACCTTCAAGGCGATACGCCATTGCGCGGTGCCCGTCATCGCCGCGGTCAATGGCCCGGCGCTTGGGGCGGGCTGCGTGCTGGCGGGGGTCAGCGATATACGTATTGCGTCCGAGAAAGCCACTTTTTCCATGCCGGAGATCAATGTCGGACGTTGTGGAGGAGGAGCGCATACCGGTCGTATCGTGCCCCAGGGAATGCTGCGGCTCATGGCGTTTACCGGAGAGCAGATCAGCGCCTGGGAGGCCTACCGTATCGGCTACGTCGAACGCGTCGTGACTCCGCGCCTGTTGATGCCCACTGCCATGGATATCGCTCAGGTCATTGCATCCAAGAGCCGCATCGGGCTGACGCACATGAAAGAGGCGCTAAACCGCGTGGAAGACATGCCGGTAGACGAGGGCTACGAGCTGGAACAGCAATACAGCACGCGACTCATGCATACCGAAGACGCACGCGAGGCGACCCGGGCCGCGGTGGAAAAGCGAGCCCCGGTGTTCAAGGGGCGCTGACGGGGCGTCGATCGGGCCTTCTCGGCGCCGGGTCTGGGGCTTGCAGCCCGGGTCCCTGGATATAATCCGGAGATATACAGCCTGCGGGGGAGGCCCCGGCGCCGCGGGCGCCAGGATCGACGAATCTTTCGGGCCGAATCGCGAGCCATGCCGAATAAGCAGAACCAATCCAATATTGCCATTGACTTCAGCCGCAGCGCCGCTGCCCGCTATGTACAGCTGGCTAGTCTGTTCCGGCGCAGAGTCGAATCGGGCGTCTGGCCGGTCGGCGCCCAGATTCCGACCGTCGACGAGCTCGCGCAGGAATGCAACGTGGCCCGGGCGACGGTGCGCCAGGCGCTCAACCTGCTGGAGGCGGAGCACCTGATCGCTCGTTACCGAGCCAAAGGCACCTTCGTGACGGCCAAGCCGCAGGAACAGTTCTGGTGCGAAGTGGCGACGAATTGGGACGGGCAGTTGATCGCGCCGGAAGGCATCACTATCGAAATTCTGGCGGCCAGGGACCGCCGCGTGCCGCCATCCATCGATCCCGATCTGGGCAAGCCGGCCACGGGATACCGCTATTGGCGCCGCCGACATTGGCGCGATGGCAAGCCCTATTACCTGGGCGAAGTCTATATCGATGAAAAGGTATGCAAGCGCATCCCCGCCAAGGCATTCGAGACCAAGACTTCCATGCGCATCCTGCGCGATCTGCCCGGCCTGGAGATCGCCGAGGCGCACCAGACGCTGACCTTGGGTTCGGCTGACCCCGAAATCGCCGAGTTGTTGCAATTGCCCCTGAACGCCCCCGTGGCTCACGTGCACCGTTGCGCGGTGGATCAGAACGGGGTCATTGTGTTCATCGGCGACGGCATATACCGCGGCGACGTGGTGCGTCTGGACATACGCCTGAAGTAAGCCGTGGCTCCGGTTGGCTCGGAGGCTGCTGGTTCAATTCGGTTCTACCCCGCTATCCTGCAACCCCTGCGCCAGCAGGGCCGCGGGCACGCTCAGCACGCCGAAGTCGCGGGCGCACAGGTGCAGTGTCCTGCGGGCCCAGGGCTCGTCCAGCGGCAGGAAGGCCAGGCCGGGGCGGCCGGACATCCGCGCCTTGGCCGCGCTGGAGACGATGGCGATGCCCACCCCCGCTTCCACCAATTGGGCCACGTCCTGCATTTCTTTCAGGCGTATCCGGTAATGCAGCCGGCGCCCCAGGCGCGCGGCGCGCATGTCCAGGTGGGACTGCAGCGCGGCGTCGGCAACTCCCACGAACGCCTCGCCGGCTATGGCGGCGAATGTGACGCTGGCCTGGCCGGCAAGCCGGTGTCCCGGCCCCGCCGCGACGAGCAAATGGTCGTGGGCGAGGACATGCGTCTGCAATAAGGAGAAGTCGGCGATATCGGCGACTACGCCCAGTTCGGCCTTGTCCTGTGCCAGGTCCAGGACGATGTCGGCGCTGGATTTTTCTTCCATGTCTATGGACAGGTCGGGATGGCGCGCCAGGAAGCGGCACAGGCGCGGCGGCAGGGTCTGCGCCATGGCGGCGGTATTCGTGAGCAGCCGAACGCTGCCCTTGAGGCCGCGCGCATAGCCGAGCAGTTCGCCGCGCATTTGTTCCATTTGCCCGAGGATCAGGCGGGCGTGGCGCGCCAGCGCCTCGCCCGCCGCGGTCGGCTCCACGCCCCGGCGGTGGCGCCGCAGCAGCGCGGCCCCCAGCGCGGATTCCATGCCGGCGATGCGCTCGCTGGCCGAGGCCGGCGCCAGGTGCACGTCGCCGGCGCCGCGGCCCAGGCTGCCGTGTTCCAGTACCGCCAGAAACAGGCGCAGGTCGACCGGATCGAAGCGCAATTCGCCTCCTTAATTTCGTATTTTCCGAAGTCTAGCACCGGAAATGCCAGATTGCGGAGTGTGGCCGCGCTGCTTACGATGCCGCTATGAACGATTTCCTGATTCTTGCTGGCGCCGGCTTGCTTGCTGGCGGCATGAACGCCTTGGCCGGCGGCGGCTCTTTCGTCAGCCTGCCGGCCTTGATTGCCGCGGGTGTGCCATCGGTACAGGCGAATGCTTCGAGCACTGTCGCCCTGTTTCCGGGCGGGGCTGCCAGCGCCTGGGCCTATCGCGCGGGCCTGGGGCCGGTCGGGCCCTTGCCGCTGCGGGCCTTGATGCTGGCCACGCTCGCCGGGGGCGCCGCCGGCGCGGCGCTGCTGCTGTGGACGCCCACCCGCGTTTTCGACGCGGTGCTGCCCTGGCTGTTGCTGGTGGCCACTGTGACCCTGGCGTTGGGCCGCAGGGCCGGAGAGCTCCTGCGGCGCCGCTGGCGCATCCACCCGGCGGCGGCCTTGCTGGTGCAGTTCGGGCTCGGGGTCTATGGCGGCTATTTCGGCGGGGCGGTGGGCATTATGATGATGGCGGTCTGGGGGCTGATGGACGACCGCGACTTGAAAAGCCTCAATGCGCCGCGCACGCTGCTGGTCAGCGCCGCCAATGCGGTGGCCGTGCTGGCCTTCGTCGCCGCCGGGGTAGTGCGCTGGCCCCAGACGATGGTGCTGCTGCTGGCGGGCCTGGCCGGAGGCTACGGCGGCGCGCTGCTCGGGCGCCGCGCCTCGGCCCGGGCCGTGCGCACGGCCACGCTGCTGTTGTCCACCGGCATCACGCTGGCGTTCTTCTGGCGGGCCTACGGCTAGCGCATTTTCGGCGCAGATGTTTATCGCTTTCCTGCGGCATCCGCCATACGCAGTGCCTCGAAGGCCATAAACATCTGCGCCGAAAATACGCTAGCCGGCCGAAACGCCAACGCGGCAGGCGCTGGCTGGTTCCGGTATTTCAGCAGGCGGGCAGGTTCACAGCGCCTGGCGGGCGCGCGAATGCGCCGCCTCTTCGCTGCGCATCCGGTATTTCTGGGCCAGCACCGCGCACACCATCAACTGGATCTGGTGGAAGATCATCAGCGGCAGCAGCATCGGGCCTACCGCGCTGGCCGAGAACAGCACCTGCGCCATGGGCACGCCGGTCGCCAGGCTTTTCTTGGACCCGCAGAAAACAATGGTGATTTCGTCTTCCTTGTTGAAGCCCAGCAGGCGAGACACCGAGGTCGTGATGATGAGTACGATGGCGAGCAGCACGCCGCAGGCCACGATCAGCGTCAGCAGGTCCAGGACGGGGACTTGCTGCCACAGGCCGCCTATCACCGAGGCGCTGAAGGCGGTATAGACCACCAGCAGGATGGAGCTCTGGTCCACGGTCTTGAGCCATTTGCGGTTGCGGTCCATCCACGAGCCGATCCAGGGGCGCATCAGATGGCCCACGAGGAACGGCAGCAGCAGTTCTTCGCTGATGTGGACGATGGCGTGCAGCATGGATACGGAACCCGAGCCTGTGGGCATGAACAGGCTGACCAGCAGCGGGGTCAGCACGATGCCGATGATGCTCGAAGCCGATGCGCTGCACACCGCGGCCGGCACATTGCCGCGGGCGATCGATGTGAAGGCGATCGCCGACTGCACCGTGCCCGGCAGGGCGCACAGGTAGAGCATGCCGGCATACAGCGAAGCGCCCAGCACCGGCTGCAGCACCGGCCGCAGCGCCCAGCCCAGAATGGGGAACAAGATGAAGGTGAAGGTGAACACCAGCAGGTGCAGGCGCCAGTGCGTGGCGCCTGCGACGATGGCCTCGCGCGACAGCTTGGCGCCGTGCATGAAGAACAGCAGCGTGATCGCGAAGGTGGTGAGGCCGCTGAAGAAGGTGGCGCCCAGGCCATGGGCGGGCAGCACGCTGGCCGTGATCACCACGGCGACGAGCATTAGCGTGAAATTGTCTAGCAGCAGACGCAGACGTTGCATGAAAAGAATCCGGATCGGGGGGTTGCAAGGAAGTTACCCATACATTAACGTGTTCCTGGGATTCCGGCTAACTACAATCGGATATGAAATATCGCTCAACGGACACGCACCCGCCCCGCCAGGGTGAGGCAGAGGCGCTCGGAACCTTGCCGCGTCCAGTGTACGGCCACATCGAGAGCCTGGCCAACCGGGTCATCGCGCACCGCCACCGGCATCTGTGGATCCAGCTCTCCTATGCGACGCAGGGCGTGATAGAGGTGCAGACTCCCACGGGCCTGTTCTACGCCACGCCCCGCCAGGCGGTATGGATTGCGGCCGGCACACCGCACAAGGCGCGCTGCGCGCCGGGCACCGAGATCCGCAGCCTGTACATCGAGCCCGCGGGCGTGGCCCGCGAGGCGGTGCGCGGCGCGTGCTGCGTGCTGGAGGTGGGGCCTTTGTTGCGGGAATTGATCCGCGCCTTCGGCCTGCTGCCGGCCGAATACCGCGAGGACGGCGCCGGCGGGCGCCTGGCCGCGGTGCTGCTGGACCAGTTGGCGGCGGCCCCGCAGGCCGCATTGGTGCTGCCCCTGCCCGCCGATCCGGGGCTGCGCCGGGTCTGCCTGGCCATGCAGGCGCATCCGGGGCGCCCGGCCGACCTCGATCATTGGGCTTCCGAACTGGGCGTATCGGGCAAGACGCTGAGCCGCATGTTCATGCGTCAGACGGGGCTGAGCTTCCGCCTTTGGCGCCAGCGGCTGCGGCTGCTGGCTGCGCTGCCGGCGCTGGAGCGCGGCCAGCGCGTCACCGACGTGTCCCTGGACTGCGGCTATGAAAGCGTATCGGCCTTCATTGCCGCTTTCCGCGGGCAGTTCGGCAGCACGCCGGGCGACTACTTCGGCGCGGCCGCTACATAAAAGACGGGCGCGTCAGGCTGTTGGGCGGCCGCAACTGTGCGTCGACCAGCCATGGTGTGCTGCAGGCCGGCCGAGCGCTTGCCGCACGATGGTCGCAGCCGGCATGCGCCGAGCTTGCGCCATCATCGACTAGCGTCACGGCCGGCCCGCCGCGGCGTCACGACGCGTAACGCTTTTCCAGGTCGTCGTACACGGCTTTGCTGACCAGCCGCTGGCGTTCGCGGAACGGGGCGACCAGTTCCGGATCCTCGTCCAGCTTGCCGTCGCGCTTGAGCACGCCGAGCGCGCGCTGCATGCCGGTCACCGCGCTTTGCAGGGCTGCATTGGCGTACAGCACCAGGCCGTAGCCCAGCCCGCCCAGTTCGTCGGCGGTGAGCGCAGGGGTCTTGCCGCCCACGACGATGTTGATGAGCTGCGGCTGTTCCAGCAGCTTGGGCACTTGGCGCACTTCTTCCAGGCTTTCGGTGGCTTCGACGAACAGGATGTCGGCGCCGGCTTCGGCGAATTGCCGGGCGCGGTCGATGGCGGCCTCGAAGCCCAGCACCGCGCGCGAATCGGTACGCGCGATGATCAGGAAGTTCTCGTCGACGCGGGCGTCGGCGGCGGCGCGGATCTTGCCCAGCATTTCGGGCAGCGGGGCCACTTCCTTGCCCGAGAAATGGCCGCAGCGCTTGGGAAAGGTCTGGTCCTCGATCTGGATGGCGTCGGCGCCGGCGCGTTCCAGGGTCTTGACGGTGTGAAAGACATTCACCGCGTTGCCGAAGCCGGTGTCGCCGTCGACGATCAGCGGGATGTCCACGGCGTCGCGGATGCGCGCTGTGTGCTCGGCCACGTCGCGCAGGCCGATGAAGGCCAGGTCGGGTATGCCGTAGTACATATTGGTCAGGCCGGCGCCGGTCAGGTAGACCGCCTCGAAGCCCTGGTCGGCGACGACCTTGGCGCTCAGGGCGTTGAATGCGCCCGGCACTATCAGGCCGTTGCGCTGGTTGACCCTGTCGCGCAGGGTCTGCTTGCTTGTCTTGCTCATGGGTAGGAAAACCTCCGGTCGGATCCCGATACTAAGGCTGGAATACTAGTGCATGCCAATAAGCCAAGTAGTGTAGTGGCCTCGACCATGAGCGGCAAGCCGGGGCCTGTGGCATGTACAGCATGCCTTGTAATGTACATATTGGTTCTTTAAAATAATATAAAGGTACATTTTTGTGCTAGACTTGTACCGCGAAATCGGAATGGCACGGCAGCGGCGCAAGCGTGTGGCGCGGGGTGGCCCGTGCTATGTCGTTGGCGAGTCCGCCGGCGTAAAAAAAAATCATTAACGGAGACAAAACTCATGCCTGCAAGGAAAATCAAGGCTGCGGCCCTGTATGCGAGCATCGCGGGCTTGCTCGCGGCAACGGCGCCTTTGGGTGCCCAGGCCGCCGGCAAGTACCCGGATCATCCCGTGACCATAGTTGTACCGTTTGGTGCAGGTGGTTCTGCCGATGTCTATGCGCGCCAGCTCGCCCAGAGGCTGCAGCAGAAGTTCGGCCAGAACTTCATCGTCGAAGACAAGCCGGGGGCGGGCGCGGTGATCGGCACTGCCTTCGTGGCCAATTCCCCGCCGGACGGCTACACCTTATTGATCAATTCCAACACCCAGACCGTCAACGAAACCCTGCTGAAGAAAAAGCCCTACAAGCTGCTGCGCGATTTCGCGCCGGTAGCCCCCATCAACCAGTCCAGCCTGGTGCTGGTGGCCAACGACAAGCTGCCGGCCCACACGCTGAAAGAGCTGATCGCGCTGGCCAAGTCCGAGCCCGGCAAGCTGAACTACGCCAGCTCGGGCACGGGCACGCCCTATCACATCGCGGGCGAGCTGTTCAAATCGATGGCCGGCATCAATGTCGTGCACGTCCCCTACAAAAGCAGCGGCCAGGCGCGCACCGGCGTGGTCGCGGGCGAGGTGAACTACATGTTCGACGCCACGGCCACCATGATCGGCCTGATCAAGGGGGGCAAGGTGCACGCCATTGCCACCACGGGAGACAAGCGTTCTTCCATCCTGCCCGATGTGCCCACCATGGAACAGGCGGGCCTGCCGGGCTATCGCGCCAATATCTGGCTGGGCGTGCTGGCGCCCAAGAAGACGCCCGCGGCGGTCGTGGAAAAGCTCAACAAGGCGATCAGCGAGATCGTTTCCAGCCCGGACATCAAGGCGGCCTGGGCCAAGGACGGGGTCGAGCCCATGGTCATGAACACCAGTCAGTTCAAGGAATATATCGAGGCCGATATACGCAAGCTGGGCAAGGTCGTGAAGGACGCCCATATCTCGGTGCAATAGGCGTGGTGCGGCGCGGCCCGGGCCGCCCGCCGGGGCTGCGCCGCTTTTTTTCGTCGATGGATGGCAGGCATGTCGCAGAGCAATGGCAATCCGCCGCTGGCGCTGGAATTCGTGGTCAATGGCGAGCCGCGCCGGCTCGACGTGGACGCGGACCGCAGCCTGCTCGACCTGCTGCGCGAAGAGCTGGGCCTGCGCGGCAGCCATTTCGGCTGCGGGCTGGGCCTGTGTGGGGCCTGCACCGTGCTGGTCGACGACAGGGCTGTGCCGGCCTGCGACACGCCGGCCTGGTCGGTGTCGGGCAAGCGCGTCACTACCATAGAAGGCGCGAAGTCCCTGGCGCTGGCGCGCTGCGTCCAGCAGGAATTCATACGCCACAACGCCGCGCAGTGCGGCTATTGCACTTCCGGCATGGTGATGGCTTGCGTCGGCCTGCTGCTTGCGGACCCGGCGCCTTCGGAGGCCCAGGTCCGCACGGCCCTGGATCGCAATCTGTGCCGTTGCGGATCGCACTTGCGCATCCTGCGGGCCGTGCGCGGCGCTGCTGCGCGCTGGGCGGAGCACGGCCGTGAGTAGCGCGTTCGCCGTCGCGCACGAGCCCGTGGCCGGCGAGCTGCCGGTCAGTCTCAAGGCCAACCGCTACCTGGATAGCTGGCTCGGTTTTGCCGCGGACGGGCAAGTGGATGTCTATACGGGCAAGGTCGAACTGGGGCAGGGCATCGTCACCGCGTTGGCGCAGATCGCCGCCGACGAGTTGCAGGTAAGCCTGGCCGCCATACGCATGCATGCAGCCACGACGGGGCGCGGCCCGAACGAGTCCATGACTTCGGGCAGCCTGTCGGTGCAGCATTCGGGGCTGGCGTTGCGCGCCGCCTGCGCCCATGCCCGGGTCCTGTTCATGCGGGCCGTGGCGCGCGATTGCGGCCGCGACCCGGCCTCGGTTTCGCTGCGTGACGGGCGCTTTGTCTGCGCCGGCCAGGACAGGGGCGGCTATGGGCAGCTTGCCGGCCGCGTCGACTTGCACGTTCCCGTCGAGCTCATGGCGCCGAAATGGATGTCCACGCGCCGCGACTATGTGGGCTCTAGCGCCAGGCCCATGGGCCTGGAACAAAAGGTCGAGGGCTCTTATTCCTACATACACGACATGGTGCTCGAGGGGATGGCGTACGGCCGGGTGTTGCGCCCGCCTTCGCCCGGCGCCGTCCTGGGCCGGCTAGACCTGGCCGCCTGGCGCGCGCAGCCGGGGGTGTTGGCGGTGGCGCGCGACGGTTCTCTGTTGGGCGTCGTGGCCGAACAGGAATACATTGCCGAGCGCGTCCTGCGCCAGATCGCGGCCGCGGCCGACTGGAGCCGGGCGCCCCTGCTGCCGCCGCAAGCGGGGCTCGAACAGTGGCTGCGCGCACAGCCTTGCAAGACGGTGCGCTGGTCGAGGGCGGCGGGGTCGTCGACCGTGGTGGAGCAGGATTCCCCCCATGCCCGCGCCTTGCACGATGGGCCCGCCAGCGGCGGCCCAAGGCCTGTGCGCAAGCCCGGCGCGACGCTGTACTCGGGCGACTTCTTCAAGCCCTATATCAAGCACGCGTCGATTGGGCCTTCCTGCGCCTGGGCCTGGACTCGCGACGACGGCAGCATGCAGGTCTGGAGCCACACCCAGGGCATCCATAACTTGAAGGCCGATCTTTGCCTGGCGCTGGGCGTCGATGCGGCGCGGCTCGAAGTCATGCATGTGCCCGGCTCGGGCTGCTACGGGCACAACGGCGCCGACGATGCCGCATACGATGCGGTATGGCTGTCGCGGCAGATGCCGGGCCGCCCGGTGAAGCTGCAATGGTCGCGCGCCGACGAGTTGAACTGGTCGCCGATGGGGCCGCCCATGGCCATGCGCATCGAGGCGGAAGTCGGCGCCGATGCCAGGGTGCTGGACTGGCGGCATACCGTATGGGGGCCGGGACACAGCCTGCGGCCCGGCCGGGCCGATACGCCGACACTGCTGGGCAGTTGGTACACGGAGCAGCCCTTCCCTGCGCGAGCGGCCGTGAATGCGCCGCCGGCCTCGGGCGGCGGGGCCGACCGCAATCTCGTGCCCTTGTACGATTTTCCCTGCAGCGAGCTGGCGTGCCATCGCGTCGACGGCCTGCCCTTGCGAGCTTCGGCGCAGCGGGCGCTGGGCGCCTTCGGCAATGTGTTTGCGATCGAGGCCATGATCGACGACATCGCGCTGGCCTGCGGGCGCGACCCCTTGCAGTTCCGCCTCGACAACGTGAACGACCCGCGCGCCGCCGCGGTGCTGAGCAAAGCCTGCGAGATGGCGGGCTGGCATGCCCGGGGCGATGCCGCGCCCGACACGGGGCTGGGCCTGGGCTTTGCCCGCTACAAGACGCATGGCGCCTACTGCGCAGTAGTGGCGCGGGTCGAGGTCACGCATGAAGTGTGCGTGCGGCATTTGTACATTGCGGTAGACGTGGGCGAGGTCATCAACCCCGAGGGCGTGATCCAGCAGATCGAAGGGGGCGCCATCCAGGCCACGTCCTGGGCCCTGTTCGAGGAAGCGCATTTCGACGCATACGGGCTGGTCGACGGCGATTGGGAAACCTATCCGATCCTGCGTTTTTCTCAGGTGCCCGGGGTCAGCGTGGAAATCCTGCCCGGCGCGGGCCATCCGCCGGTGGGCGCGGGCGAGCCTTCGCTGGGCCCGACCGCCGCGGCCATCGGCAATGCGCTGCGCGTGGCGCTGGGGGTAAGGGTGCGCAGCCTGCCCTTGACTCCCGAGGCGATCACGCGGGCGATCCAGGGCGAGGCGGATTCTTGATCGATGACGAGGCGAGCAGTTATGCAAATTTTCAGGCAACAGGAAAAACCAGAGGCGATGAGGTGATGCAATGACCCTGATGGATCTTCGATTGTTCAGCGGCGGCGCCGCGCACGGCCTGGTCGACCACGTGCAGGCGCGGTTCGAGCAGGAATACGGCTGCCGCTTGCTCGGCGAATTCGGGGCCGTGGGCCTGATGAAGCAGCGCGTGCTGGCCGGCGAGCCTTGCGATGCATTGATCTTGTCGCGCGTGCTGATGGACGGGCTGGACAGCGAGGGCAGCCTGGTCGAAGGCAGCCTGCGCGATGTGGGCGTGGTCAGCACCGGGCTGGCGGTGCTCGATGGCGCGCAGCCGCCGGACATCGCGCAGGCCGAGGGGCTGGCCGCCACGCTGCGCCAGGCTAGCGGCATATACGTGCCCGACATGACGCAATCGACCGCGGGCGGGCACATGAAGCGGGTGTTCGAGCGGCTCGGCATCCTGGAGGCCATCCGCGGCAAGATCCACGAATTTCCCAACGGCGCCACCGCCATGAGGACCATGGCGGAGCAGGGGCTGCGCGGTTCGGTGGGCTGCACCCAGGTCACCGAGATCCTGTACACCCCCGGCGTGACGCTGGTGGCGCGGCTGCCGCAGGCCTGCGCGCTGGACACCATCTATACCTACGGGATTCCGGTGGGATGCCGGCTGCCCGACCTGGCCAGGGCGCTGGCCGACGCGCTGTGCGACCCCAGGCTCGACGAGTTCAAGCGCCGCAACGGCCTGGCCTCGTGACCATCCAGGTATTCGGGGCGAGCGGCTCGCCCGCCGTCCCCTCGATCGACAAATCTGCAAAAGCAAAGGAAGTGCAATGAAATTGGCGACATATATGTATCAAGGGCAGCGCGGCGTGGGCCTGGTCTCGGACGATTTGCAAAGCCTGCGCGCCTTGCGCCTGGACGGGGCGCAGGCCGAGCAGGGCGTGGCCGCGCTGGTGGGCCGCGACGGCCTTGCGGACTATGTGCGCGAGCGCCTGGGCCAGACGCTGCGCCTGGCCGACGTCAGGCTCGAGGCGCCCATTCCGCGGCCCCGCCGCAATATATTCTGCGTGGGGCGCAATTACCACGCCCACGCCCGCGAACTGTCCGCTTCGGTGTTCAAGGAAAACGACAAGAATGTCGCGTCGTGGCCTATCGTGTTTTCCAAGGTGCCGGAGTGCGTGACCGGCCCCTACGACGATGTGTCGCTGCCCGTGGGCATTTCCGAGCAGATCGATTACGAGGCCGAGCTTGCCGTGGTGATCGGCGCGCAGTGCAAGAACGTGGCCCGCGACCAGGCCCTGCAACAGGTATTCGGCTACACCATAGTCAATGACGTCACGGCGCGCGACGTGCAGATGCGCCACCAGCAATGGGACCTCGGCAAGTCCTTCGATACCTTCTGCCCGATGGGGCCGTGGCTGGTGACCGCCGACGAGATCGATTCCGCCGATGTGCAGGTGTCGTGCCAGGTCAACGGCCAGGTGCGCCAGAATGCCAGCACGCGCGATTTCATATTCGACATTCCCACCCTGATCGAGACTTGCTCGCGCGGCATCACGCTCTATCCGGGCGATATCATCGCCACGGGTACTCCGGCCGGCGTGGGCATGGGCATGACGCCGCCCACTTATCTCAAGAGCAGCGACCGCGTGCGCGTGGAAATACAGGGCATCGGTGTCATAGAAAACAAATTTGTCTAGAATTGGTCCCAGTACATATCCGGGGCGGCCGCCGTGTGCACGCGGCGCCGATCCCGGGCCAATTCCAGTCAGCGAGTGTTTATGTCTTCAGGGGTCAAGGCTTTCGAGCAGTATTTATCCGATGCGCTGGGCAGCGGCCGCCTGGCGCCGGGTGACCGATTGCCCCCCGAACGTTCCTGGTGCGAGCAATTCGGGATTTCGCGGGGCACTGTGCGCCGGGTCCTGGGCCGCTTGCGCGAGCGCGGGCTGATTACCCAGGTCAAGGGCAGCGGTACCTTCGTGACGGCCGCCGGCCAAGAGCGCGTCGATGACGGCAAGCTCTATACCAGCCCGGCCGAACTCATGGAGGCGCGGCTGCTGATCGAGCCCCTGATGCCGGCGCTGATCGTGAAGAACGCCAATGCGCATGATTTCCGCAGCATGGAGGAATGCCTGCTGCGTTCCGAGCAGGCCGAGTCGGTGCAGGAATTCGAACGCTGGGACGGCGAACTGCACAGGTCTTTCGCCGTGGCCACACATAATTCCCTGTTCCTGCACATACTGGAATTGACCAACCGCGTGCGCGAAGAGGCCGAGTGGGGCCGCCTCAAGCGCCAGTCGCTCACGCCCGAGCGGCTGCGGCAGTACAAGGACCAGCACCGCGCCATCTACGAGGCGCTGCTCAACCGCGACCTGAACGAGGCCCGGGCGCAGATGCAGCGCCACCTGGAACAGATACAGAGCAATCTGTTCGACAATTGAACGCTGTCTGGCGGTTGGGCCCAGCCTGGCGCAAAGGCTTACGGCCTTTTTGCCGCGCCCGCCGCATGTCGTGCTGCGAAGACAAGCCCTTAAACGTCTGGACCGAATGCACGCTAAAAGCTGGAGAGTGATGTTCACTGGCCGGCGGCATGGCATGGCATGGCGTGACGTGACGTGGCCCGGCTCGGCCCAGCCTAGCCATGCTCGCGGCCGAGGCGCCCGTGTGCGTCGCCGTTGCGGCGACGCCCCCGCCCGCGGACCGCAGCGCGGCTCAGTCCACCGATGCCCCGGACTGTTTCACGGCCTTGCCCCACTTGCCGATTTCGGTACTGATGAATTGCCGCGCCGCGGGCAGCGCCTGCGGCATGGGCTGGGCGCCTTGCTTGTGGAACATCTCTTTCATGTCGGGCGAGTTCAGGATGTCGACGATTTTCTTGTTCAGGAATTCCACGACTTCAGGCGGCGTGTTGTGCGGCGCGAACAGGGCGGCCCAGCCTATGGCCTCGAAACCGGGGTAGCCGCATTCGGCCACCGTCGGCACATCGGGCAACTGGTCGATGCGCTGGCTGGTCGTGACTGCGAGGGCGGTCGCGCGCCCGCCCTTTATATGGGGCAGCGCGGCCGTGACGGAGTCGACCATCAGCGGCACCTGGTTGCCCAGGAAATCGGCCTGGGCGGGGCCGCTGCCCTTATAGGGAATGTGGCGTATCTTGATGCCCGCCGCGTCTTTCAGCATTTCCGCCGACAGGTGCTGCGTGCCGCCTATGCCTGCGCTGGCGTAGGCCAATTGGTCGGGCTGGGCCTTGGCGGTGGCGACCAGTTGCTGCAGGGTTTTGATGCCGCTTTTCGGATTGGCCAGGAAAACCAGAGGCACCGAGAAAATGCCGCTGACCGGTATGAAGTCGTGTTCCAGGCTGTAGCCGGGGTTCTTGTACAGGGTCTGGTTGACCGCCGCGGCGCTGCCCCCTACCGCCAGGGTATAGCCGTCGGGCTTGGCGCGGGCTACGTACTGCATGCCGATATTGCTGCCGGCTCCCGCTTTGTTCTCGACCACCACGGACTGCTTGACGGCCTCGCCCAGCTTGCGGGCGACGGCGCGGGCGAAGATGTCGGTGGCCTGGCCGGGAGGGAAGGGCACGACCAGGGTGATCGGCCTGTCGGGATATGCAGCCAGCGTAAGGCTGGATGCGCCGAGCAATGCCGCGAGCAGCAGGGATTTGCCGATGGAATGCTTCTTCATGTGGGAATTCCCCTTATTGGATGATTTTTGGTGTGTCGGACGAAACCGTAAGCATAGCCGGTCGCGGGGCGGGCTCGCGCCCAGGCCGGATGCCGCGCGCGATGAGCCGGCCTATGCCGCGCCCGCCTCGGCGCGTTCGACAGCCCGTTCTATATAGGCATCGCAAAGCTTGCCGGGATCTTCCTGGAACATCCTGATGCGCCGGGTATTTTCCAGCAGCAACAGGCCGACGCAGTGGGCGAAGAAGGCGGCTTCCTCGGAGCGCGCCGCGGGTTCGGGCATGCCGAGCTCGCGCAGCGCGCCGCCGAAGCGTGCCAGGGCGTCCCGCAGCCGGGCGTTCAGCGCTGCGTTCAGGTCCGGCGTCAGCCCTTGCGGCTTCATGCCGCCGAACAGATAGAAGCCCAGGTCGAGGTCGCGCGGATTGGTGGCATAGAAATCATAAAAAGCCCGCGCGGCGCCGCGCGCCCGCTCGCGTGCGGACCGGCTTTCGGGCGCGCCTGCGGCGACGGCCGCGTTCAGGCGTTCCAGCGACTCGGCCAGCAGCGCCCCGTAGATGGCTTCCTTGGAATCGAAGTAGGAATAGATGGAACCCGCCACATACCCGGCGCGGCGGGCAATTTCGCGCAGGTTGGCGCCTTCCAGCCCGCGCTCCTGGAACACGGCGCGCGCGGCGGCCAGAATATGCGTGCGCTTGGCCTCGTTGACGGCCGCGCGCCGCGCGTGCCGCTGCTTGTCGCGCGGCGCCGCGCTGCTCGGTATGGCTTGCGGATCTGCTTGGGTCATGCGCCATCTTGCCATATGAATGAACAATTGACAATTAATTGAACGTTGTACAAAATTAGCCTGTACGCCATGAATCAGAGCCAGGAGCCCGCCATGCAAATGACATCCCACGACTATGCAGAGTCGTTGCGTCTATATCGTCCCCGGGTTTTCGTCGATGGCCGGCTCATTGACTCGGTGGCCGACGAGCCGGCCCTGCGTCCCGGCATCAATGCCGTGGGCCTGACCTACGACTACGCACTGCGCCCCGAATATGCCGCCATCATGACGGCCGTGCAGGCCGGCAGCGGCAAGACGGTCAACCGCTTGCTGCATATCAATACCAGCAGCGGCGACCTGCTCAACAAGCTCGAGGCGGTGCGCCTGGTGTGCCAGGAAACCGGCTGCGCCCAGCGCTACCTGACGCACGATGCGCTCAACGCCATACACCAGGTGGCGGCCCGCATCGACGATGCCAGGGGCTCGACCGAGCATCGCGCGCGCTTCGCCCATTACCTGCAGCAGGTGCAGGACCGCGACCTGACGCTGGGCGTGGCCATGACCGACGCCAAGGGCGATCGCAGCAAGCGCCCGCACGAGCAGGGCAATGCAGATACCTACGTGCACATCACGCGGCGCGACGGCAAGGGCATACACATCTCGGGCACCAAGGCCATCGTCACCGGCGCGCCCTATATGCACGAATTCCTGGTGATGCCCTGTCGCAACATGGGCGTACAGGATGCCGATTTCGCGGTGTGCTGCGCCGTGCCGGCCGACGCCCCGGGGGTGACCATCGTCGCCCGTCCCGCGGGCCGTCCGGGCGAGAAGGCCGCGCTGTTCTCGGGCAAATACGGGCAGTCCACCGGCGTGGTGATCTTCGACCAGGTGTTCGTGCCCTGGGAGCGCGTCTTCTATGCCGGCGAATGGGAACACAGCGGCCAGCTCACCTACAACTATGCCACGCACCATCGCCATAGCTGCATCGGCGCGCGCGCCGGCTTCGGCGACCTGCTCATAGGCGCCGGGGCCCTGATGTGCGAGGCCAACGGCTTCGACCCCGGCGAGCAGCCGCATTTGCGCGACCAGATGGTCGATCTCATAAAAATGGTCGAGGGCTTCTATGCCTGCGGCGTGGCGGCTTCGGTCTATGCGCGCCGCGACGAGACGGCGGACAGCTTCATGCCCGATCCGGTGTTCGCCAACATCGGCAAGCTGCTGCTGGCCACCCAGATCTACGACATGCACCGGATCGCGCACTACGTGTCGGGCGGCCTGGTGGTGGCGCTGCCGGGCCCTGACGAAGACCACAACCCGCAGACCGCGGCGGCCCTGCAGGACGTATTGCGCGCCAACCCCGACGTGCCCTACGACAAGCGCATCGAGACGGCCCGCTTCATCGAAGACCTGACCGCCTCGTACCAGGGCGGCTGGTACTCCGTCATCAGCCTGCACGGCGGCGGCTCCCCCGAGGCCATGAAGCGCGAGATCTACCGGAACTACCCCGTGGGCTCGAAAGTGCAACTGGTCGAGCGGCTGCTGCAGCGCGGCCTGTCGCCCGACCCCGAGCGCGCGATCACGCGCAATGTCCAGCCGGGCCGGTGCTGCGCCCAGGGCTGCACCGTGCCGGGCACGCCGATCATGGTGGATCTGCCGGGGGCGCCTGCGCAGGCCCGGGAAAGTAACGGTTCTGCAGCCGCCGAAGCGACGGCCGCTGGAAGATCGGCCACCCGTGTGCCGACGACCTGAGCGCCGCTTATCGGAACGCCTGTCATAGGAACGCCTGTTGTCGAGCGTCTGTTACCGGGCGCCTATTACCGGGCGCCTATTGCCGGCGCCAGTTGCTGGGGCGCCGCTGTTCGAACCCCAGTCATCGCTACCGGGGCCTCCGGCGGGTTTCTCAGCCCAGAAGATCAACCTTGCCGGTAGCCAGGCGGTAGACGCCGCCGACGATTTTCAGCTTGCCGGCCTTTACGGCGTCCTGGATGATGGCCGAGCGTGCATGCAGGGCCGCCATGCTGTCGCGCACGTTCTGCGCGGTCGCGGCCTCCAGCAGATCCCCCTTCCCCTTGCCGGCCTTGGCCTTCTCGATCGAAGGCTGCATGGCTGTCACGAGCGACTGGATCATGCCGGGATAGGTCGCGCCGGCCGCGGCCTTCACGGCCGCGCTTACCGCACCGCACTTTTCGTGGCCCAGCACCAGTATCGCAGGCGCCTTGAGCACCGCGACCGCATACTCGAGGCTGCCCAGCACGTCGTCGTTGACGAAGTTGCCCGCCACGCGTGCCACGAAGAGATCGCCGCGCGCGCTGTCGAAAGCGTATTCGGGAGCGATGCGCGAATCGGCGCAGCCCAGTATCGCGGCGTAGGGATTCTGCCCGCCGCTGAGTGCCTCGCGCTCGTGCGTGAAATCGTGGCAAGTGCTCGCCCCGGATACGTATCGGGCGTTGCCGTCCATCAGGCGCTGCACGGCTGCATCCGGCGAGATCGCATTTTGCGGCTTGGGCGGCGCCGCATCCTGCGCCGCCTTCGCGACATTCGCTGGCAGCAGGCCCGCGCCGGCGGCAGCGATTGCCGAAGCTCCGGCCGTGCGCAGGAATAGCCGGCGAGTGGGCTCGGCCGCTCCGGGCGCACGGGTATGGGAATCGCACATGCAACGCTCCTCAAAAAACTCCGTTTCTTCGCACCCGTATCGCACGCGAATTCAATGGCGAAATCATAAGGCCGAAACGGTTCTTCAACTACATCATTTTGCAGCACTTGCGCACGCGTGCGCATTCGTCAGCGGATGCGGAGCGGAGGGGATATTCCGACGGGGGATGGTGGGATTCAGCTCCCGGCTAGCGGTGGCAGGTCGAGCGCCCCGTCTCTAGTGAGTTTCCCTAATGCCGTCTCTTTGCTATTGACAGCGGAACTGCGTCACTCCTATATTTGTTCTCTACAAAAGAACGATTATTCTGTCAGAGAGAACAAAAGATGACGGACACATTCGACGAGGGCGCACGCCAATCCGACGAAACCAAGATCGAGGAAGCGCTAACGCAACGCTTTCTAGAGCTTGTGCCGTCTTTTTCCAGGCCAAAGGCGGCTTGTTTCATCATGCTGGTGGGGTTTGGCTCGCTTGAGCTCATCACGCACGTCCGGGACGGACGGGTGGTCGCCACTAAGCGCAAAGCAGATCTCCCGCCGCTGCAACGCTTCGATTTCTCGGTGCGCGCGGCGGCCGGTGCCTGGCAACGGTTCTGGCAAGAGATCCCTCTTCCCGGAAGCCACGATCTGTTCGCACTAGCACGCAACGGCGAAATGACGATAGAGGGCAGCCTGAAGCCCCTGATGGCCAACCTGCAATTCGTCAAAGACCTGCTGTCCATCGGAAGAGGCTCACAGAAATGAAGGCACTGCTGGAACCCATAGTCGGGCGCTATCTCAACTGCACGATCGACGGACACGACTGCCGTATCTACTTCGAGGAAGCGGGCACCGGAATTCCGTTGGTGTGCCTGCATACGGCGGGCGCGGACAACCGCCAATACCGGCACATGCTGAATGACCCGGCCATCACGTCGCGCTTCCGCGTGCTGGCCTTCGACATGCCCTGGCATGGAAAGTCATATCCGCCAGCAGGATGGGAAGCTGCGGAATACGAACTAACCACCGAGCTCTACGTCACAACGATTCTGTCTTTCTGCGAAGCCATGGAGCTGGACCGTCCAGCCTTGATGGGCTGCTCGATTGGCGGGCGCATCGTTCTGCAGCTCGCGCACGCGCACGGTCACCGCTTTCGGGCGCTCATCGGCGTCGAATCCGCCGATTACCAGCAGCCGTGGTATGACACGGCCTGGCTCAATCAAAACGACATACACGGCGGCGAAGTGTGTGCTGCTCTGGTTTCGGGACTCGTTGCGCCACAGTCGCCTGCCCGCTATCGGCACGAAACGCTCTGGCAGTACATGCAAAGCGGCCCCGGGGTCTTCAAGGGCGATCTCTATTTCTACCGGGTGGACAGTGACCTGCGCGGGCGGCTGGGCGGAATCGACACCGCGGCCTGCCCTCTGTATCTGTTGACCGGGGAATACGACTTCTCGTGTTCGCCGGCCGATACCCTCCGTACCGCGTCTGCCATTCCGGGCGCATCCGTGACCATCATGAAGGAACTCGGGCATTTTCCGATGAGCGAGAATCCCGGCCAGTTTCGAAAATACATTCTGCCCGTACTGGATGAAATCGGTAATCACAACACCCATAGGAGACCCGCATGAACATCAAACCCATCGTATTGGTGATGGCTGGATTCGCACTTCCGCTTTCTACGTATGCACAAGATACGAATGTCCTGAAAATCGGCTCGCTAACCGCTCTTTCGGGGCCCGGTGCCTCATGGGGCCAGGGCATGAAGAACGGAGCCGAATTGGCGGCCGCCCAAGTCAACAAGAAAGGCGGCCTGGAGGTCGCGGGCAAGAAATATAAAGTCGTTATCGTCCCTTACGACGGCAAATACCAGGCTAGTGAGTCCGTAACGGTTGCCAACCGCCTGGTATTCGACGACAAAGTGAAGTACATCATCGGGCCGACCGGCTCTGCGCCGGTGCTCGCCATTCAGCCCATCACCGAAAAAAACCATGTCATCGTGATGACGCTGGGCTTTACCACTAAAGCGCTGGGCAAGGACAAGCCATACACGTTCCGTCCCAACGTGACCACAGTCGAGGTCGCGCAGCCGCAGATCAACTGGCTGGTCAAGCACGAGGGCATCAAGAAAGTGGGCGCGCTGTTCCCCAACGATGAGACGGGGCAGCAGATCTCCAAAGACCTAACGGCCGCATACAAGAAGGCGGGCGCTGATCTGGCCGCCACCGAGTTCTTTGAACGGGACCGGGTGGACTTCGTGCCGCTACTCACTCGCATGGTCGCGCGCGGCATCGACGCAATTGAACTGGACGGCAATTCCCCCACAACGGCCGGCCTGATCACCAAGCAGGCCCGCGAGATGGGCTTCACGGGAAAGATCGTGCGCACCGGCGGCCCTGCGACGCAGGAGATCGTCAAGGTTGCAGGAAAAGAAGCCACTCAGGGAATGTTCGTCCACACGCCGATCAATCCCGGCTTGCCCTCCACCAAGGCCTATGCGGATCTATATGCGGCGACCTACAAGCACGCGATGAACGGCTTCAGTCCTGCCTTCTACGATGGAACCAGGATGTTGTTTGAAGCGATGCAGAAGGCCGGCACTGTGACCGATACGGACGCGGTGCGCAAAGCGCTGGAAAGCATCAAAGACTTTTCCGGTGCCATGGGCACGCTGAACTGGACCGGCGAGAAGGTCTACGGCATCAACCACCAACTGAACGCCCCCTTCTATGTCGCAGAAGTGCAGGATGGAAAGGAAATCATTCGCGCCACCTGCACTGTGGAAGGCTGCAAATAAAGGCAAGGAAACACGGTCATGGACTGGAGCATCCTGATTGCTCAGGCCGCGGTCAACGGTTTGATCGTCGGCTTGCTGTACCTGCTGATGTCGGTGGGCTTCACCCTGGTCTTCGGCGTCATGCGCATGGTGAACTTCGCGCATGGCGAGTTCTATATGCTGGGGGCTTTTAGTGCCTACTTTATGACCGCCTCGCTGGGCCTGCCGTTCCTGCCGGCGCTGGCGGCGACCTTCGTGGGCGCCGTCGTCCTGGGAGCGCTGCTGGAGTGGTTGATACTCAAGCCATTCCGCAACGACGAACTCAACGGGATGATCGCCACCATCGGCCTCGCGATGATCTTGCAGAATCTCGCGTTGATGCTGTTCGGCCCCGACCCATACTCCATGCCATCCATCGTGAAGGGCGTCACCCGATTCGGGAAAATCGCGGTCCCCACGTCCAGGGTCTACGTCGTCATCTTCGCGCTCGGCGTACTGGTGCTGCTGTATCTATTTCTGAAAAAATCCGGGCCGGGCAGGGCCCTGCGCGCCGTCGTGGAAAATTTCGAAGTCGCCTCGATCCAGGGTATCCGCTCGCAGGTCTACTACCCCTTGGGGTTCGGCATCGGGATAGGCCTGGCTGCCGTCGCGGGGGCGTTGATGGCGCCATTGTTCTCGATTTCTCCATTCATCGGCGCCTCGCCGCTCATCAAGGCTTTCATCGTCGTCATCCTGGGCGGGCTGGGTAGCATCCCAGGCGCCGCCGTTGCCAGCCTCGCACTCGGCCTCGCCGAAAGTTATGGAAGCTTGTTGTTCACGGGGAGTGCGGTGGACATGCTCGTGTTCCTCATCGTCATCGCCATGCTGGTCGTCAGGCCGAAGGGCATTCTGGGCCAAGGGGAAGCATGAGATGAATTCCTCGTCCACATATTCGGACCGCGTCATGAGGCCAGGCGGAACCGCCATGGGCGTTGTCATTTTTACGATCATTGCCGTCATTCCGTGGTTTTCGGGTCCCTACATCCTGCATCTGGCGATATTGAGCACCCTCAACATTCTGGTCGTGAACGGCTTGGCCATGATCAGCCGTTCGGGCCAGATATCGTTGGGCCATGCCGCCTTCATGGCAATCGGCGCCTACGTCGCCGTGCTCGCAGGGACGCAACTGGGTATTCCGCTCCTGTTGTCCGTGCTCATCGGCGTTGCCGCGACAATGCTGGTGGCGCTGATACTCGGCTGGATCATCCTGCGGCTGCAGGGTGTGTACTTCGTGCTGGTGACCTTCGCCTTCGGCGAGTTGATCCGCCTGGTTCTGCTGGATTTCTCCAACGTGACCGGAGGCGCCAACGGCATCACGAACATCGCGCCGCCCGAGCTGTTCGGATTCGTATTCGATTCTCGAACCCGCATTTACAGCCTGACCCTCGTCATAGCGATCGTCTCGACCTTATTGATCCGGCGGCTCTTCCGTCAACCGCTGGGCCAAGCCATAGACTCCGTGGCCAGCAACCCGTCGCTCGCGGAATCCACAGGCCTGAGCGTCCATCGCTTGCAAGTCCTGGCGTTCGTGATCGGCTGCGGGCTCGCGGCGCTCGGCGGAATCCTGCTGGCTCACTACATAGGCTATATCTCGCCCGAATCCTTCAACGTCGGGATTTCCATCGACTTGTTGATCATGCTGGTGATCGGCGGCCGCGCATCCTACTGGGGCCCCCTAGCGGGGGCCATCATCCTGACCCCGCTACCCGAGCTGTTTCGCGGTGCGGTCCAGACCCAGCATATCTTCTACGGAGCCGCTCTCATCCTGATTCTGCGCTTTCTCCCGGAAGGCCTCGCCGCCTTTCCGCAGGCCATTCGCAAACTCGGCACGAGGCTTAAGGCATGACGACGACCATTCTCGAGGTCCGGCGAATATCGCGCCGATTCGGTGGCCTGGTGGCGCTGCACGACCTTTCGTTCAATGTATCCCGGGGTGAGATTGTCGGTCTCATCGGCCCTAACGGTGCCGGCAAGACGACGGCATTCAACGTCATTACGGGTACCCAGCCGCCCACAGCCGGCAAGGTGATTTTCCAGGGGAAAGATATCTCCGGCGGGCCGCCCAGCCGAGTGGTGGTCGATGGCCTGGCGCGGACTTTCCAATCCACCTCGACCTATCCGGACTTGACGGTTGCCGGCAACATCTACCGAGGGATGCTGTCTCACATCTCGGGATCGCTGGTCGGCCTTCTGGTCGGTCGCTGCGACCGTGGTATTTCCATGGAGCGAGTCTCCGATGAAATAGACAGAATCCTCAGGATGACGGGCCTGCAGCCATGGCGCGATGCGCTGGCCGGCAACCTGCCTTATGGCGTGCAGAAGATCCTGGGTATCGCCGTTGCCCTCGCTGCCAGCCCGAAGATGCTGTTGCTGGATGAGCCGGCAGCGGGCCTGAACCACGAAGAATGCAAGGGCCTCACGACGCTCCTCAGGCGCCTGCGGGACGAGCACGGCCTGACCCTGCTGCTCGTGGAGCACCACATGGCGCTCGTCATGGAGCTGTGCCACCGGATCGTCGTTCTGGTTCAAGGCGAGAAGATCGCGGAAGGGACGCCGGAAGAAATCCGGCAAAACGAAGCCGTTATTGAAGCCTACCTGGGGGCCCCGGAATATGCCCATGCTTGAAGCTAAGGACCTGACCGTCTCGTACGGACGACTGGAAGCAGTCCGGAAAATCAGTTTCAGCGTGGAAAAAGGCCAGATCGTCGCTCTTGTGGGATCCAATGGCGCCGGCAAAAGCTCGACGCTCAAAGCCATCGTCGGCCTCACCTTCCCCTCCGGCGGAACCCTGCGCTACGAGGGCGAGGACATTACCTCGGCTTCTCCTGCCAATCGAGTCCGCGCGGGTATTGCACTGTCGCCGGAAGGGCGGCGCCTATTCGGGCGCATGACCGTACTGGACAATTTGCTGACGGGCGCCTACGGCGTTCGGGACAAAACTATCGTCAGCCGCGTGTTGGACGAAATCTACGCGCTTTTCCCGCGCGTGCTCGAGCGGCGCAAACAGCTTGCCGGCTCTTTATCGGGGGGCGAGCAGCAGATGGTGGCCATCGGGCGCGCGCTCATGGCCAACCCCCGTTTGCTGATGCTGGACGAACCCTCTCTCGGTATCGCGCCAAAAATCGTCGCGGAAATCGCAGCGGCCATCGAACAGATCAACCGCGACAAAAAAATATCCATCATCCTCGTGGAACAAAACGCTCGCCTTGCCTTGCGTCTGTCGCACCAGGCCTACGCCCTCGAGCACGGTGAGATCATCAGGGCAGGCAAGGGGTCCGAACTGCTCGCCGATCCCTTCGTCCAGAAGGCCTACCTGGGAGTCTGATCATGAACGCGACCTTGACCGAAGCCGTACCGACCTACGAGGTCTACGCCATCCGGTACGCGCACATGCCAAGAATGCGGCGCGACAATTTCATCGGGGGAGATCCGCACGACAGCGCCATGCCTATGGACTTCTTCGTATGGCTGCTCAAGTCGGACACGCGGACCATTCTTGTGGATACGGGTTTCAACGCCGCAACCGCCAAGATCCGCGATCGAGCGATGATTCAGGATCCGATCGACGCGCTGGCGACGGTGGGCGTAAGCCCGGAAGAGGTGGAAGACGTCATCATCACGCACCTGCACTACGACCACGCGGGGAATCTCGACAGACTGCCCAATGCGCGCTTTCACATACAGGATGCGGAGGTCGAATACGCCACGGGGCGCTGCATGTGCTTCGCGCCCATGAGGCATGCATTCGCGGTCGAAGACATCGTTGAGCTGGTACGCCACGTCTATGCCGATCGCGTAGTCTTTCATGAGGGCGACGGCGACGTCGCGCCCGGCGTACGCGCACTGAAAATCGGCGGCCACACGAAAGGGTTGCAATCTGTCTGTGTCTCGACGCAGCGAGGCCAGGTAGTACTTGCCTCCGACGCATCGCATTACTACGAGAACATGGATGCGGAGAGGCCTTTTCCAATTGTCTACAACGTGGCGGACATGCTCGCCGGCTATGGCCAGCTGAAAGCCGTGGCCTCCAGTCCTGATCACATCGTCCCTGGGCATGACCCGGACGTTCTCAAGAAATATCCAGCGCATCAGGCGGACATCAATACCTGCCTGCTGCATCTGTCTCCCCGCTGAACTCGTAACGGAATCTCCCACATGCCAGTTGCCACTTCCACTCCCAAACCCCTGCTCATCAACGGGGAATGGGTTACCGACGCCACTGAGACCTTCGAATCGATCAACCCGGCCAATGGCGCACTGAACTACCAATTGTCGCTGGCGGGGACTGGCCAAGTCGACGCTGCCGTCGCGTCGGCCAAAGAAGCGGCGGCCCGGCCTGCGTGGCGCGACATGCTGCCTCATGTGCGCGCCCAGCTGCTGCAGCGCATCGCGGCACTGGTCGTCGAGCACGGCGACGAGTTTGCGCGCATCCAGATGGCCGAGAACGGAAAAGTCTGGGTCGAATGCAAGAAACAGGCCGCCAGCGCCGCCGCAACCTTTCGCTATTTCGCTGCCGTTTGTGAAACCCAGGGATCGGACGTTACCCCCGCGCGCGGCAACTATCTGTCGATGACGGTGTACGAGCCCTATGGCGTAGTGGCCGCCATCACCCCTTGGAATTCGCCGCTTACCATGGAGGCGCAGAAGGTAGCGCCAGCGCTGGCGGCCGGCAACGCGGTGATACTGAAACCATCGGAGGTCACGCCGTCGGCGGCGCTGCTACTGGGCAGGCTCGCGCTCGAAGCGGGATTGCCGCCGGGGATCCTGAACGTCCTCACCGGCAATGGGCAGGTGACGGGCAAAGCGCTCGTCGAACACGACGGCGTGCGCATGGTGTCCTTCACAGGAGGCACGGCAAGCGGGCGCCTGATAGGCGCAACCGCTGCCCAGCGCCTCATCCCGGCTGCGCTCGAGCTGGGCGGCAAGTCGCCCCACATCGTTTTCGATGACGCAGACCTCGAGGCCGCTGTCGAAAGTATCGTCGACGGAATCTTCGAGGGCAGCGGCCAATCCTGCGTGGCTGGCTCACGGCTGTTCGTGCAACGTAGCATCTACGGCAAGCTCATGGACATGCTGGTCAAGCGAGCCGGCGCAATCAGGGTCGGCCAGCCGGCGGCCGAGGACTCGCAAATGGGGCCCATCGCGAGCTTCGGACACCGCGAGCGCATCGAGAAATTCGTGAAAACCGCGCTCGATGAAGGCGGACGCGCCTTGTTGGGCGGAAAACGTCCTGATGGGCAAGAATTCGAGCACGGTGCTTTTTATCTGCCCACCATCATTGATGGCTTGGATAATTCGGCGACCGCCGTGCGCGAGGAAATATTCGGGCCGGTACTGTGCGCGCTGCCCTTTGACGACGAAGAGGATCTCATCGCACAAGCCAACGATACGGTCTATGGGCTTGCTTCCGGGCTGTGGACCAGTAATTACCCCCGTGCCTGGCGCGTTGCCCGCGCCCTGGAGGCAGGTGTGGTCTGGATCAATACCTACAAGCAACTTTCTATTGCCACGCCGTTCGGCGGCTTCAAGAACAGCGGTATCGGCCGCGAAAAGGGTATAGGCGGCATGCGACTGTACCAGCAGACGAAAGGTATTTATTGGAGCATGGGGGTGTAACGCACGCTGCTCGACCCACCGGAATCAAAAGAGGTACAGAAATGGCTATGAACTACATCCAGACCATAGGTTTCATCGGCACGGGCGTCATGGGTGAACCCATGTGTCGTCACTTGGCCACCAAAAGTGGAGTCACCGTACTCGCATACGACAGCAATGCCGCCCCTATCGAGCGTTTGGCGGCGCACGGCGTCGTCGCAAGCACGGTTCACGACATGGCCCAAAAGGCCGACATCATCTTCTTGTCGCTGCCGTCCGGCGACGTCGTGCGCAAGGTCATCGAAGGCGAGGGCGGCTTGTTGTCGGAATGCCACGCCGAGCAAATCATCGTCGATCTGAGTACGTCGCCCCTCGACTTGACCCGGGAATTGGGCGCCAAGCTCGAAGAACGCGGCATTCTGTTTGCCGACGCGCCTATCATGCGCACGCGCGCGGCTGCGGAGGCCGGAACGCTCGCAGTGCAGGTGGGCGCCTCGGATGCGGTTTTCCACGCAATAGAGCCGTTCATCCGAACTTTTGCATCCGACGTCAATCATATGGGCGGAATCGGAGCGGGCCAGGTCGTGAAGCTACTGAACAACATGGTGCTGTACGAGACGGTACTGGCCTTGAGCGAAGCACGGGCGATCGGCGCGCGGGCGGGCGTCGACCCCGAAAAGCTCTTCGTGGCGTTGTCCAAAGGATCCGCAGACAGCTTTGCGCTGCGCAATCATGGCTTCAAGTCCATCGTGCCGCAGGACTTCCCCGAACAAGCCTTCCCCGTGGCCTATGCGCTCAAGGATCTGAAGTACGCCCAGGCCTTGGCGCAGCATGTGGGGGTGGATGCCACGGGTGCGCAGAACCTGATAGACTGCTTCGAGAAGGCGATTGCGGCGGGGCACGGCAGCTTATATGCCCCGGCCATCAGTCTGGTATTCGAAGGAAAGTAAACTTAGTGGACATGGCGTCAGGCACATCTCAGGATCAAGGCGGCGGGGTTGCCGCTGTGGATCGCGCATTGGCCATCGTAGCGGCAGTCTCAGAGGTCAAAGAACCGATCTCGTTGGCCGATCTCTCGCGGCGCACGGGGTTTTACAAAAGCACGTTGCTGCGTCTGATCGCCTCGCTTGAAAAAGCTGCGCTGATCGTCCGCCTGTCAGGCGGGCGATATGCGCTGGGACCCTACGCCCGAGAGCTCGGCCGCCGCTACGAATCCTCTTACCGCATGAACCAGGTGCTGGTGCCGCTCTTCGAAGAGTTGATCGCCATTGGCACGGAAAGTGCTTCTTTCCATGTATACCACGACAGCCAGCACCGCATGTGCGTCATACGTATCGATTCGCGCCATTCGACGCTCGACCACATCTCGGAGGGTGATCTGTTGCCGTTGGACTATGGCGCAGCCGGAAAACTCATTCGGGCCTTCCGCGGTACCGGTCTGGTGCCGTCACACGATAACGTCGTCGCCATTTCACTCGGAGAGCGCGACCCCAATTGTGCGGCTGTGGCCTGCGCGGTCTTTGCGGCTGGCAACGAGTTCTGTGGCGCCATCTCGCTTTCGGGGCCCAAAGAACGGTTCGGGCCGAAAGCCATCGAGGAAATGTCTGCCATTATCCGCAAGACGGCCTCCACCGCCACCAAGGCGCTGGGCGGTCACTGGCCGTTGGAATAGGCGGCTATTGGCGGGTGTGGACAAACACGGATATGCCGTCGACCGCGATTCTGGGAAAGTACCCCCCTCAGCCATATCGCCTCTATCCGTGCGGGTCGACCAGCGCTGACGGAAAGTGCTTACAAAGAAAGCGCTTACGAATTTCGGCTCTTCCTCATGAACGGGGGACAAGCGGTATTCATTAAACTTGTTTTTGCGAAGAACGAGCTTAATGGAGCGAATACCGATGTCCCCAGTAGATTCTATCTTAGGAATCCGAGATGTATTCATA
>NZ_JAHTBN010000029.1 GCF_019166065.1 Candidimonas humi | reverse complement strand
AACAGTCGGAGCCTCAGCAATGGGGTGACGGCGTACCTTTTGTATAATGGGTCAGCGACTTACATTCAGTGGCAAGCTTAACCGAATAGGGCAGGCGTAGCGAAAGCGAGTCCGAATAGGGCGATTTAGTCGCTGGGTGTAGACCCGAAACCAGATGATCTATCCATGGCCAGGTTGAAGGCACGGTAACACGTGCTGGAGGACCGAACCCACTAACGTTGAAAAGTTAGGGGATGAGCTGTGGATAGGGGTGAAAGGCTAAACAAATCTGGAAATAGCTGGTTCTCTCCGAAAACTATTTAGGTAGTGCCTCGCGTGATTACTGCCGGGGGTAGAGCACTGTTATAGCTAGGGGGTCATGGCGACTTACCAACCTATGGCAAACTCCGAATACCGGCAAGTACAGCGCGGGAGACAGAGCACCGGGTGCTAACGTCCGGACTCAAGAGGGAAACAACCCAGACCGCCAGCTAAGGTCCCTAAAATTGGCTAAGTGGGAAACGAAGTGGGAAGGCATAGACAGTCAGGAGGTTGGCTTAGAAGCAGCCACCCTTTAAAGAAAGCGTAATAGCTCACTGATCGAGTCGTCCTGCGCGGAAGATGTAACGGGGCTAAGCCAGTTACCGAAGCTGCGGGTGTGCACCGTAAGGTGTACGCGGTAGGAGAGCGTTCCGTAA
>NZ_JAHTBN010000028.1 GCF_019166065.1 Candidimonas humi | reverse complement strand
CGGCCTTTGAAAATGATGAACGGCACAAACGCGAATACTCAGAGAGCAAGAACCCTGTAGCACACAGTGTTATAGGATCAAGCGACTAAGTGCATGTGGTGGATGCCTTGGCGATCACAGGCGATGAAGGACGTGGTAGTCTGCGAAAAGCGACGGGGAGCTGACAAACGAGCTTTGATCCGTCGATATCCGAATGGGGAAACCCACCGCGCAAGCGGTATTCCTGGCTGAATACATAGGCCAGCGAAGGCGAACCGGGCGAACTGAAACATCTCAGTAGCTCGAGGAAAAGACATCAACCGAGATTCCGATAGTAGCGGCGAGCGAACTCGGAGTAGCCTTGACGAGATAGCGTGTGCGATAGCCGAAGGGTCTGGAAAGGCCCGCCGTAGCAGGTGATAGCCCTGTAGGCGAAATCGCGCACGTGAGACTAGGCGTCAGAGAAGTAGGGCGGGACACGTGAAATCCTGTCTGAAGATGGGGGGACCATCCTCCAAGGCTAAATACTCGTGATCGACCGATAGTGAACCAGTACCGTGAGGGAAAGGCGAAAAGAACCCCGGAAGGGGAGTGAAATAGATCCTGAAACCGCATGCATACAAACAGTCGGAGCCTCAGCAATGGGGTGACGGCGTACCTTTTGTATAATGGGTCAGCGACTTACATTCAGTGGCAAGCTTAACCGAATAGGGCAGGCGTAGCGAAAGCGAGTCCGAATAGGGCGATTT
>NZ_JAHTBN010000027.1 GCF_019166065.1 Candidimonas humi | reverse complement strand
TAACAAGGTAGCCGTATCGGAAGGTGCGGCTGGATCACCTCCTTTCAGAGCCAGGCACACGAAGCGTAAGCGTCCACGCTTATCGGTTGTTGTAGTACAGAGAGATCACGGCAGTCCGTCGCGCGGGGAAGTGGTGCGTGCGGGCCGGTGGGGGTCAGTAGCTCAGTCGGTTAGAGCACCGTCTTGATAAGGCGGGGGTCGTTGGTTCGATTCCAACTTGACCCACCAGTCTTGGGGTTTCGAGGCACGGGGGATTAGCTCAGCTGGGAGAGCACCTGCTTTGCAAGCAGGGGGTCGTCGGTTCGATCCCGTCATCCTCCACCAGTTCTGGCGGTGGCTGAGAGTCAAGCTGTGGTCGGTAGCGTTGTGGCAGTGGGTAACGCACAGGGTCTTGGGGCACCGGTAGGGTGTGGCCAGGGCGGTTGTGCGTTAGGCACTGTAATGCAGTGGCTAGCGCGAATCTGTACATTGTTCTTTAACAATCTGGAAGAAGCACAACAAAGTGTACTTGCGTACGCGGCCCGAGAGGGCGAAGGCCCGAAAGGGTTCAAGCGAACGCGAGTACGGGTTGTGATTGCATTAGATTTTTTGTTCAATAGTTCTCAAATACGTGGTTCGAAAGAGCTACGGCCTTTGAAAATGATGAACGGCACAAACGCGAATACTCAGAGAGCAAGAACCCTGTAGCACACAGTGTTATAGGATCAAGCGACTAAGTGCATGTGGTGGATGCCTTGGCGATCACAGGCGATGA
>NZ_JAHTBN010000026.1 GCF_019166065.1 Candidimonas humi | reverse complement strand
GCCACGCCCGGATCGGTCTCCGTCGCGGGGATGGCCGTGATGGTGAAGGTATGCGTCGTGGCCACGTAGTCAATATGGAACTTGCCATCGATGGAGTCGGCCGACAGGTCCGTGTCCGAACTCAGGTCGAACGTCCGTCCCCCTATCACGAGGTCTTCGGCGTGCGCGTCCTGCACCCCGCCCACCACCAGTTGCACCTGCGACAGGTCCGTGTTGTCCACGTCCGTCAGCGTGACGTCTGGCATGAACGCCTTGCCCTGCGGCGTCGTGTCCTTGGGCTCCACCCACGTGTAGCCCGAGTCCGTGCCGTCGGCGCTGCCGTTCAGGTCCACCACCGGCGCGTCGTTCACCCCCGTCACCGTCACCGTCACCGTCGCCGTGCTCTGGCCGCCGTGGCCGTCGTCCACCGTGTAGGTGAACAACGCGGTCTTCGTCTGACCCTCGTTCAAGCCTTCGAATTCACCGTTCGGGTCGAACGTCACATTGCCATCAGCGTCGATGCTGAACAGCCCGCCACCATCGCCTGCCACCGGAGCCGTCGTCGCCACCGCGTGCAGCGTATCGCCGTCCTGGTCGCTGTCGGCCGTGCCGTCAGTCAGCGCATTGCCGACTACCGTCGCGCCATCGTCTTCATGGACGAGATGGCCGGCATCCACTCCGTATGCGTTATTCGTGGCCACCGGCCGCCGGTTGATGTACAGCTCGATCGACCGCGTCGTCTGCAGCTCGCCGCCCCGGCCCTGGTCCTGGCCGGCGCCCGCCGTGCCGCTGCCGCCAGCGGTATTGCTGTTCTGGTCGTTCAATACCCAGTCCAGCGTCACCGTGTCGTAGCCCAGTTCGCCCGGCTCCGTCTTCGCGTTGCCATACGTGATGCTGCGCGCCACCGTGTCCACCAGCACCGTGGTCGCCCCACTGGCGAAGGTGATTTCCAGCGTACCGCCCGTATCGGTATACGTACCGATTGTCTCGCCGCCCACCGTCACGTTGCCGCCCACCAGATACAAGGAGCCGAACAGGTC
>NZ_JAHTBN010000025.1 GCF_019166065.1 Candidimonas humi | reverse complement strand
AATCTATGGTCAGCCCGATTTTTGCAAACAGGACAGTGTTGACGTAAATTGGGCTTGCTTAAATCTATCCGGAGTCTGCATGGGGACGGATCCCCGCTCCATGATGAGAGCCGCGCCGGGCAACCCTAAAAAATGTCCTCAGCGTCTGGATGCTGTATCTATCACCAGGTTTCTTGCCCGGCCGTTGAGCCGTTTATGTCTTCACCTATCTCGCGTCGCAAAACCAGGAAGTGACTGCGTAAATGGTGCGAAGGTCAGGCAGCCAGCATAGCCTGTTCGCTTCGATAGTTCGTTCCTCTCGCGAGGATGGCCCAGGCTATCCTCGCCAATTTATTGGCCAGCGCGCAAGCCACAACGTTCGAATGTCGCCTGGCCAGCAACCCTTTAACCCAAGTGCCCAGGGTATCGGTACGTCGCTCGATGCGTTGCATGATGGCACGCGCGCCCTGTACCAGCAGCCGCCTGAGGTTCTTGTCGCCGCGCTTGCTGATGCCCAGCAGCGTAGGTTTGCCACCCGTACTGTACTGGCGCGGTGCCAGCCCCACCGAGGCGGCGAACTGGCGCGCCGAGCCGAACTGGCGGGCATCGCCCAGTGCGGTCATCAGCGCGCTGGCGGTAATCGGTCCGATCCCGGGGATATCTAGCAGCCGCTGGCTGCGCTCATCTTCGCGCAGTTGTGCGGTCAATTCGTGCTCAATATCGCCAACCTGTCTATCCAGGTACTTGAAATGGGCCTGCAGCCGCTCAAGCAACGCTACCAACCGCAGTGGCAACTCGTGCTGGGCCAATACCGCTGGCAAACGACGGACGATCGCCAGGCCCTTGGGCAAGCTGATGCCAAACTCCAGCAAAAACGCATGGATCTGGTTAATAACGCCCGTGCGCTCACGTACCAGCGACTCGCGTACCCGGTGCAACGCCGACACCGTCTGTTGCGCCTCATTGCGAGGGCTCACGAACCGCATGCTCGGACGAGAGGCCGCCTCGCAAATCGCCTGTGCATCGGCAAAGTCGTTCTTGTTGCCTTGTACGAAGGGGCGCACGAACTGCGGGGAAATCAGCTTCGCCTCATGGCCTAATGCCTTGATGCGGCGGGCCATCCAGTGCGCACCCGCGCAAGCCTCCATGACCACGGTGCTGCACGGCGTGTTGCCCAACAGCTTGAACAACTGGCTGCGTGTGCACTGCTTGCGAAACACCATCCTGCCTGCCGCGTCCTGTCCGTGCAGGTGGAAGCTGCGCTTGCCCAGATCAATGCCAATCAAAGTAACGGTGTTCATGAAGGTCTCCCAGAAAAACTCTTCTCCATTCAGCGTACTACTTCGGATAGGGGCGGGCTGACCATCTCATTATGTCCG
>NZ_JAHTBN010000024.1 GCF_019166065.1 Candidimonas humi | reverse complement strand
AAGGTCTTCATCAACGGCCTGCGCGCTCAGCCGGCCGACTCGCCGGTCGTTCGTTTTGAGACGCCGCCTGGTCAGCAGATGCAAGCCGACTTCACCCATATCCGGCGCGGCCGTGATCCGTTGCTGGCGTTCGTGGCCACCCTGGGCTACAGCCGCATGGCCTGGGTGAAGTTCACGACCGACGAGCGGGCCGACACGCTGTGCCGGTGTATAGGCGAGGCGTTCGATTACTTCGGCGGGGTGCCGCAACATGTCCTGTTCGACAACGCTGGCACCATCGTCATCGAGCGCGACGCCTACGGACCAGGCTTGCACCGCTGGCATCCTCAGATGCTGGCGCTGGCCGAGCGCTACGGGTTCACCCCGCGCCTGTGCCGCCCCTACCGGGCCAAGACCAAGGGCAAGGTGGAGCGGTTCAACGGTTATCTGAAGGGCAGTTTCTGCGTGCCGTTGGCGGCCACGCTCAAACAGGCAGGCCTGCGGTTCGATGCGCAGGCGGCTAACTCACACATTGGTCGCTGGCTCATCGAAGTGGCCAACCACCGAGTCCACGCCACCACCCGCGAGAGGCCCCAGGCGCGTATGCCCGCTGAGCAAGCCGCGCTGATGAGTCTGCCGGCCCTGTCCGCCAGCCTGCCCTCCGTACCGGTGCTTGAGCGGCCTATCCCGGTGCAGAGCCTGCAACACCCGCTGTCGGTCTACAACGCCTTGCTGGAGGTGCGCACATGAACAGCCTGCAGCATGCACGCATCGAACAGTTGTGCTTGATGCTCAAGCTGGATCGGATCGCCGCGGAGTGGCCTGGCATAGCCCAGCAGGCCGCCCAGGAGGAAGCCTCCCACGGTGACTTCCTGGAGCGGGTGCTGAACACGGAGAACCAGGCCCGCCTGGAACGTCAGCGTACGACCCTGCTGAACCTGGCGACACTGCCATCGATCAAGACGCTGGAGGAATACGACTTCGCCTTTGCCAGCGGTGCGCCCAAGGCACAGATCCAGGAATTGGCCTCGCTGAGCTTTGTAGAGCGCGCCGAGAATATCGTCTTCATCGGCCCCAGCGGCGTGGGCAAGAGTCACCTGGCCCAGGCCCTGGCCTATCGCGCTGTCATGGCCGGCATCAAGACCCGCTTCATCACCGCTGCCGACCTGATGCTGCAACTGGCCACCGCCCACAAGCAGGATCGGCTCAAGCAGTACTTCGCCCGCGCCATTGTCGGCCCCAGGCTGCTGGTCATCGACGAAATCGGCTATTTGCCCTTCGGGCGCGAGGAGGCCAACCTGTTCTTCAACGTGGTCGCCAAGCGCTACGAGCGCGGCAGCATCGTCGTCACCAGCAATCTGCCCTTCGGGCAGTGGTCATCAGCTTTCGCCGATGACCAGACCCTGACGGCGGCGCTGCTTGACCGGCTACTGCATCACGGCCACATCGTGCAAATCGCCGGTGAAAGCTACCGGCTCAAGGACAAACGCAAAGCGGGACAGGTAAAGATCAAACCGTAGTACCCAGGATGCCAGGGTGGGTCAGATTTACTCCGACGTTTCCGACGAAATGTGGGTCAGTTTTCAACCGACGTTGACA
>NZ_JAHTBN010000023.1 GCF_019166065.1 Candidimonas humi | reverse complement strand
CGGTACGTTAAAAACTTCCTTCTCCGGTTTGACAAGCTTAAAAAACTCCTTCATAATCTCGTTTCTCTGCTTCACACACAACGCACTGCACAAAACGCAGGGTGCTGTAGGCAAAGCGGAACTGCTCTTTAACAACGAAACAACCGATAAGTGTGGGCGCTTGGAATGAGTGTGCCAGATTCTCTCACGGGAATCGGCTTAACAGACCAAGTGCTTGCACAGACAGGAAGAAGCCAGGTTTGGTAATACAAGCTTGTCTTTTTCTTTGAGCAAGCGACAGGGCTTGGCGCGGGACTGGTGAGCGATCACTGGTAGGCGCGGGCCCGAACAACAGGCATTGAACTGAAGAGTTTGATCCTGGCTCAGATTGAACGCTAGCGGGATGCTTTACACATGCAAGTCGAACGGCAGCGCGGACTTCGGTCTGGCGGCGAGTGGCGAACGGGTGAGTAATGTATCGGAACGTGCCCAGTAGCGGGGGATAACTACGCGAAAGCGTAGCTAATACCGCATACGCCCTATGGGGGAAAGAGGGGGATCGCAAGACCTCTCACTATTGGAGCGGCCGATATCGGATTAGCTAGTTGGTGGGGTAAAGGCCCACCAAGGCGACGATCCGTAGCTGGTTTGAGAGGACGACCAGCCACACTGGGACTGAGACACGGCCCAGACTCCTACGGGAGGCAGCAGTGGGGAATTTTGGACAATGGGGGCAACCCTGATCCAGCCATCCCGCGTGTGCGATGAAGGCCTTCGGGTTGTAAAGCACTTTTGGCAGGGAAGAAACGGCGCTGGTTAATACCTGGCGCAACTGACGGTACCTGCAGAATAAGCACCGGCTAACTACGTGCCAGCAGCCGCGGTAATACGTAGGGTGCAAGCGTTAATCGGAATTACTGGGCGTAAAGCGTGCGCAGGCGGCTCGGAAAGAAAGATGTGAAATCCCAGGGCTTAACCTTGGAATGGCATTTTTAACTCCCGAGCTAGAGTATGTCAGAGGGGGGTAGAATTCCACGTGTAGCAGTGAAATGCGTAGAGATGTGGAGGAATACCGATGGCGAAGGCAGCCCCCTGGGATAATACTGACGCTCAGGCACGAAAGCGTGGGGAGCAAACAGGATTAGATACCCTGGTAGTCCACGCCCTAAACGATGTCAACTAGCTGTTGGGGCTTTCGGGCCTTGGTAGCGCAGCTAACGCGTGAAGTTGACCGCCTGGGGAGTACGGTCGCAAGATTAAAACTCAAAGGAATTGACGGGGACCCGCACAAGCGGTGGATGATGTGGATTAATTCGATGCAACGCGAAAAACCTTACCTACCCTTGACATGTCTGGAATCCTTAAGAGATTGAGGAGTGCTCGCAAGAGAACCGGAACACAGGTGCTGCATGGCTGTCGTCAGCTCGTGTCGTGAGATGTTGGGTTAAGTCCCGCAACGAGCGCAACCCTTGTCATTAGTTGCTACGAAAGGGCACTCTAATGAGACTGCCGGTGACAAACCGGAGGAAGGTGGGGATGACGTCAAGTCCTCATGGCCCTTATGGGTAGGGCTTCACACGTCATACAATGGTCGGGACAGAGGGCTGCCAACCCGCAAGGGGGAGCCAATCCCAGAAACCCGATCGTAGTCCGGATCGCAGTCTGCAACTCGACTGCGTGAAGTCGGAATCGCTAGTAATCGCGGATCAGCATGTCGCGGTGAATACGTTCCCGGGTCTTGTACACACCGCCCGTCACACCATGGGAGTGGGTTTTACCAGAAGTAGTTAGCCTAACCGCAAGGGGGGCGATTACCACGGTAGGATTCATGACTGGGGTGAAGTCGTAACAAGGTAGCCGTATCGGAAGGTGCGGCTGGATCACCTCCTTTCAGAGCCAGGCACACGAAGCGTAAGCGTCCACGCTTATCGGTTGTTGTAGTACAGAGAGATCACGGCAGTCCGTCGCGCGGG
>NZ_JAHTBN010000022.1 GCF_019166065.1 Candidimonas humi | reverse complement strand
CTCTTCGGGGCGCAGCAGTATAAAAGCCTGACGATGCCCTACTTTCACAGACGTACGTCCACTATCATCGGCGCAAAGGCGTTTCACGATCCTGTTCGGGATGGGAAGGCGTGGGACCACCTCGCTATGGTCATCAAGCGTAACCGGTTGCGGCATCGCTGCAGGGTCACTGCAGCGCCACCGCCAATCTGGGAAGAAGCACACCCGCACGTCTGACACGTGCGAGGCTCGGGTTGCGATCGGGGCCTTGCATGCCTGCAAGACCTCTTGTCTTTGTTTTGAACGGCACTTGGCCTCATAACCCACAGAGTTATAGGATCAAGCCGCACGGGCAATTAGTACTGGTTAGCTACACACATTACTGTGCTTCCACACCCAGCCTATCAACGTCCTGGTCTCGAACGACCCTTCAGGGGGGTCACGCCCCCGGGATACCTAATCTTCAGACGAGTTTCCCGCTTAGATGCCTTCAGCGGTTATCTCTTCCGTACATAGCTACTCGGCAATGCCATTGGCATGACAACCGATACACCAGTGGTACGTCCACTCCGGTCCTCTCGTACTAGGAGCAGGCTCCGTCAAGTATCCAACGCCCACGGCAGATAGGGACCAAACTGTCTCACGACGTTTTAAACCCAGCTCACGTACCTCTTTAAATGGCGAACAGCCATACCCTTGGGACCGGCTACAGCCCCAGGATGAGATGAGCCGACATCGAGGTGCCAAACACCGCCGTCGATATGAACTCTTGGGCGGTATCAGCCTGTTATCCCCAGAGTACCTTTTATCCGTTGAGCGATGGCCCTTCCATTCAGAACCACCGGATCACTATGTCCTGCTTTCGCACCTGTTCGACTTGTCAGTCTCACAGTCAAGCACGCTTATGCCATTGCACTATCAGCACGATTTCCGACCGTACCTAGCGTACCTTCGAGCTCCTCCGTTACACTTTGGGAGGAGACCGCCCCAGTCAAACTGCCCACCATGCACTGTCCCCAACCCGGATAACGGGCCTAGGTTAGAACCGCAAACAAACCAGGGTGGTATTTCAAGGTCGGCTCCACCGAATCTAGCGACTCGGTTTCAGCGCCTCCCACCTATCCTACACAGGCCGGTTCACAGTCCAATGCAAAGCTACAGTAAAGGTTCATGGGGTCTTTCCGTCTAGCCGCGGGGAGATTGCATCATCACAAACACTTCAACTTCGCTGAGTCTCAGGAGGAGACAGTGTGGCCATCGTTACGCCATTCGTGCAGGTCGGAACTTACCCGACAAGGAATTTCGCTACCTTAGGACCGTTATAGTTACGGCCGCCGTTTACCGGGGCTTCGATCAAGAGCTTGCACCCCATCACTTAACCTTCCGGCACCGGGCAGGCGTCACACCCTATACGTCCACTTTCGTGTTAGCAGAGTGCTGTGTTTTTAATAAACAGTCGCAGCCACCGATTCTCTGCGACCCCATCGTGCTCCAGGCGCAGGCCCTTCACACTACCGGGGTATACCTTCTCCCGAAGTTACGGTATCAATTTGCCGAGTTCCTTCTCCTGAGTTCTCTCAAGCGCCTTGGAATATTCATCCCGTCCACCTGTGTCGGTTTGCGGTACGGTCTCGTAGAACTGAAGCTTAGAGGCTTTTCTTGGAACCACTTCCAATCACTTCGCGAGCCTAAGCTCACTCGTGCAACACCCTTGAATTGCGCGCCCGGATTTGCCTAAAGCGCCTTCTCCAATGTCGCAACGGGGACGTCCAACACCCCGATGATCTTCCGCAATCCGTCCCCCCATCGCATCCTACGACGGTGCGGGAATATTAACCCGCTTCCCATCAGCTACGCATCTCTGCCTCGCCTTAGGGGCCGACTCACCCTGCGCCGATGAACGTTGCGCAGGAAACCTTGGACTTACGGCGAGGGGGCTTTTCACCCCCTTTATCGCTACTCATGTCAGCATTCGCACTTCCGATACCTCCAGCAGCCTTTACAAGCCACCTTCGCAGGCTTACGGAACGCTCTCCTACCGCGTACACCTTACGGTGCACACCCGCAGCTTCGGTAACTGGCTTAGCCCCGTTACATCTTCCGCGCAGGACGACTCGATCAGTGAGCTATTACGCTTTCTTTAAAGG
>NZ_JAHTBN010000021.1 GCF_019166065.1 Candidimonas humi | reverse complement strand
TATGAATACATCTCGGATTCCTAAGATAGAATCTACTGGGGACATCGGTATTCGCTCCATTAAGCTCGTTCTTCGCAAAAACAAGTTTAATGAATACCGCTTGTCCCCCGTTCATGAGGAAGAGCCGTTTTGCTTTTCAGGGCCTGTTTGTCAACCAAGTACCAACGCAGAAATTGGGTTGAGAGCCTTGAAGCGTCAAGATATTGCCACCGTTGATCATGAAGTGGCTGGCGAAGGTATCCGCCAAGGCGCGGGGCAACATCGGCGGCAGGCGTCCGATCATGACGGCGGCCAGGCTGGCAAGAGCCAGAAAACTCATTGAGGAAAGCGGCTTGACCGTCAGGGAGGCGGCAGCGGCCATCAAGGTAAGCAAAACAGCCTTGTACAAGGCTTTGCGTGAGGATGGAGTGCCGACCTGCACATCATTAAATTCGGGCGTTAGCTCACTATAGGGGGTTCATCGTGGAACTGGCGCAAAAATCCGATGCCGAAATATTGGCTGTGGTCAACCCGATCATGGATAACCTCATGGACGCCTCTACGTCCATTGACTACGAGCGACATATTCGTGACTTCACGGATCGGCTCAAGTGCATCCTCTCCAAAGAGTCGCTTCGGGCAATCTGTGAGGATTACCAAAGTACCAAAGGGTTCTTTGCCAAGCGTGAGTTTGTTGCGACTTTCAGGCGTTCGGATTCCATCGCAGTCGTATGGCGTCAGTGGTTCACCAAGCAACCTGGCGAGTTCGTGGCCGAGCTGGTTTTAGTGGAAAGGGATGGCCGATACCTCGTTGATCACGTTATGGTGTTCTAAGCCGCTCGAATAGAGCAGCATAGCCTTGTATTAGCGGCGTCCCGGCTTGCTGGAAATAAGCTGCTTGGCAGCTAGGCTTTTCGGTTCTGTCTTTCAAACGACGCATAGCTACACGGCACAGGCCGTTCAAGGGCAAGCCCTGTCAGGCCCCGAGTCCTCGCCTGCGGCTGCGGGCCGCGCCAGGCCAGCCAGGGCCGCTACGCGCCCTTGAACGGCCCGCACCGCTACGCTAGTTATGCGTTAAGACGACCCGAAAAGCCCGCCACAGCGAGGTACACCCCATGAAGCAATCCACCCATCAAGTCCAACGCGCCAGCGTTCAGGCGACCCCATCCCCGAAGGCCCGCCAGGCGGCAAGCAAGGGCGACACGCGCACTGTTACCCTCAACGGTTCGCGTGTCCACATGGTTTTTGATGGCCGGCAATGGTGGAACGTGAAAGTCACGCCGCTTTGACAGCAGCGCAACCGGCTGGCCTTATTGAAAATAAAGTCATATTGGCTATTGCCTGTCCGTAGTTTATAAACTACAATACAATTTATGATGGATATTAAGCAGTCGGAGACTTACGAAAAATGGGAGGCGGGCTTAAAGGATCGTCGCGCCCGGTCTTTGATCGCTTCGCGCATCAATCGGCTGGCCGCTGGCCTGCCGGGTGATGTTGAGCCAGTGGGCGAAGGCGTCAGTGAGTTGCGTATTCATGACGGCCCAGGGTATCGGATCTATCACAAGAAGGTCGGTAATATGTTGATCCTGCTTCTATGCGGTGGCACCAAGCGTACACAGAAACGCGACATCCAACGCGCTAAACAGATAGCAAATGAATGGAGTACACAACATGGCTGAACAATTCTCGTCCTACGACCCGGCTAAGTCGTTAGAGACAGATGAAGATATCGCCGTTTTCATGGCCGACGCGCTCGAAACAGGGGATGCGTCCTACATTGCTAATGCAATTGGTGTGGTGGCTCGCGCCCGAGGCATGAGCAGCCTTGCACAGGAAACCGGGCTTTCCCGCGAGCAGTTGTACCGCTCGTTTAGCGGACGAGGCAACCCGACGCTAAAGACCACACTGGCTGTCATGAAAGCCCTAGGTGTCCAGCTCACAACAAGGCATGCGGCCTGACTCATATGGACGCTCTAAACCACCCTTACCCCGGCATTACCTTGCAGGAAGAAGTCATAGAGCCGTTGCACTTGACGGTCAGCGATGCCGCTGAAAAACTTGGCGTATCCCGCAATGCTTTTTCGCGGATGCTGAGCGGCAACGCTGCAATCAGCCTTGAGCTGGCCGTCCGGCTAGAGGCCGCGGGCGTCAGTACGGCACGTTTCTGGACGGCATTACAGTGGGAACACGACCTGGCCAAAGCGCAGCAAGCAGCCCACGTCAAAGTCGTCCGACTGATGGAGCCAATATCAGTCTAATCGTCACACAAGAGAAAAAGGTTCAGCAAAATTGTGGTGCCAATTGCAACCACAAGAATGAAAGCCACACCATGCTGAAAGCTGTCGCATTTGATGCCTTTGGCACATTAGTCGATATTTTCGACAAACGGCGCCCCTACTTAGCTGTAGCCAAGGCTGGCCAACAAATACCCACCATTTCGCCCCTGGCCCCACGGATTACCTTGGAGCAATACGCACGCCTGTGCGGAGCGCCATGGCGTGATGCTTGGTCTGCTGACCTCGCGGCGGAGTTGGCCTCCGTTGCACCATACTCCGAAACCGTCGATGTACTTGCCGCCGTGCGGTCATAGGGGTTGAAAACGGCAGTAGCTTCCAACCCTGCCTTACCCTGTGGCCAGTCTGTCATCACTCAACTCCATGCCTGGCTGGACGTGACTTGTTTTTCTTTTGACATGGGCACGGTCAAGCCGGATGCGGCATTTTTCCGGGAGCTGTGTCAGCGGCTCGACTGCGAACCCTCAGAAGTATTGATGGTTGGTGATACATGGCGATGTGACGATGCAGGTGCGACGGCAGCGGGCATGTCGGCCATGCACCTAGACCGGCGTGGCAATGCCGGCCCAGAACAGCAAGCGGTCGCCATCAACGATTTAAGGGGCGTGCTCATCTAATGATGCTTCATGTAGGCACAACGCCTCCTCTAGCCAAAGCCCTGCCACCGTGATCCAACCGACCCGTGGCGGGGCGGAGTGGTAAGAGTCAGCGCCGCAAGACGGTGATGAACAACTCATGAAGAAATGGCGACTACAGAGGATGCTGGGTTTTAGTCAATGTGGGGGGCCAGCGTACTGGGGAAGCTGGTCTTCGATTGTCTCCCATGTCGCCTTTTCGGCCACATATCTATGTTCTTTCGCCTGCTTTGAAAAAGGGGTGTCCAGAGTGCCGAGTCGGATGCCAAGTAATTCCGGCCGTTCAGTACGGAATGCGTAGATGGGAGAACCGCAGTTCGAGCAAAAAGCCCGGATCATGCCAGGCGAGGACTCGAACTCTCGCAACTCTGCAGCACCTGCGAGCAGGTGAAAATTCTTACGCATTACCGGGGCATTTGCGGCATGCGCTGAACCGCTGGCTTTGCGGCAGCTTACGCAGTGGCAGTAGCCGAAATCGCCCGGCTCTTGCGTGAGCTGGTAGTGAATTTTTTGGCAAAGACAACTTCCGTCGTACATTGGGGTACTCCCGGACATGACTCAAATACAGGCTCACGTCCAACATTACTCTTCTAGGCCGACTACGACCAGTGGTGATGAAGGACTCCCGGCCAGACCAGGCTGGTCGTAAAACGATCGTTGGCCGGACACCGCAATTTTGTCCGTTAAATGCAACTTGAGCATGTTTAACGGACAGGTTAGAACAGCGGACGTAAACGGACAGGTGAGCCTACAGAGAACGAGCTGCTGACATGAAGGAGGCGCAAGACGGCCCTGAGGCATTGATCTGGTAGCTTAGGGTGTCAACGTATCGTTAACACCATAGCGAAATATAGCTGTTGTATAGCAAAGGTTGAAACGCCTAACCTATTGATTGCTAAGGTATAGCTAGCTCAATGACAACATTGGATTAGGAATCATAATCCGCAGGTCCCCTGTTCGAATCAGGGATGCGCCACCAGAACACCTAAGCCCTTGATTTCATTCACGAAATTGAGGGCTTTTCTCATTGGGGTGAGTCATTTGGTGGGTCACTTTCCAAATGAACGTTCTTCCACGGCTCTACAAGTCGCGCCACGGCGTCTACTACTTCAGGCTCACGCAGAACAAGAAGAAGGTCCGTTGGTCGCTGAACACAAAGGACTTCTCACGGGCTAAGATTGCTGCATTAGCATTGAATCTTCGTATTGAGATGACCAGTAAGCCCTTTGACATAGACCAGCTTCGCAAACTTGAAATGGAACTTTCACCTACTGGTTGTCAACGTCGGTTGAAAACTGACCCACATTTCGTCGGAAACGTCGGAGTAAATCTGACCCACCCTGGCATCCTGGGTACTACGGTTTGATCTTTACCTGTCCCGCTTTGCGTTTGTCCTTGAGCCG
>NZ_JAHTBN010000020.1 GCF_019166065.1 Candidimonas humi | reverse complement strand
CAGGCGCCGGCGCCGGCCGCGGCGGCCGGCCTGGGCGGTTCCGCTGCGGCGCCCGCCGCGCCGGTGGATTCCAGTTGGTACATACCCGGCGATTTCGACACCGTCGCATTCCTCAGCCAGGCCAAGGCCCGTTTCATAGAAATCCAGGCCATCTGGGACAGCGGCGACGTCAACAAGCTGCGCGAATATCTTACCGACGACCTGGTCGCCGAACTCAAGCCGCAAATCCTGGCCCGCAGCGGCGCTACGCGCACCGAAGTGGTCCTGCTCAATGCCGAGTTGCTGGGCATCGAGGCCGTATCGGGCGGGCACCTCGCCAGCGTGCGCTATTCGGGCATGCTGCGCGAATCGACCGACACCGAGGCGTTCCGCTTCGAAGAGGTCTGGAACCTCTACAAGGGCGGTGACAGCGGCTGGCTATTGGCCGGCATCCAGCAGATTCCCCTGGAATACGCCAGTTGATTCATGCCGATTGAGCACGCTTCGGGGTGGTTCTCGCCCGAGGCTTTTTCCAACCCGGGCTTGCGCCCGGGTTTTTTGCCGCCGGGCCGTCCCAAGGCAAAAAGCGCCCCCTTGGGGGATGAGCTCGGACACAGCACAGTCCCTGCGGACTGTGCTGTGCCTGGCGAATCCGAGCGGCCTGCAAGGCGCGAGGTGGACAGCAAGCCGAAGGCGCAGCGTGGGGGCCCTTTTTTGCCGCCGGGCCGTCCCAAGGCAAAAAGCGCCCCCTTGGGGGATGAGCCCGGACACAGCACAGTCCCTGCGGACTGTGCTGCGCCTGGCGAATCCGAGCGGCCTGCAAGGCGCGAGGTGGACAGCAAGCCGAAGGCGCAGCGTGGGGGCCTTTTTTTGCTGACCGGCGCAGGCCGGGGGCCAGGGCCGTCGGCAGCCCTGCCATAAGCCCTCTTGGGCGGCAAAACCGTTAAACTCTAAGCTTCGTCCCGTTATTTCCGAATATTTCCGCCGCATCCGCGGATACCTCCGTATGTTCCCGATTCCCTCGTTTCTGGCCCCCGCTGTGGTAGCCGCGCGCGCACTCAATCAGTTGCTGCGGCGCGAACAATGGGCACGGGACCGCCTGGCGCGCCACTCGGGCAAGACTGTGCGTTTCAGCGCCGGGCGCTATGCGGTCGGCCTGTCGATACAGGCCGATGGCTACGTGACGGCTTCCGATCCGGCCGTCGTGCCCGATGTCACTCTCACCGTGCCCACGGGCCGCTTGGGCCAGTTGGCCACGGCCCTGCGCGGCGGCCAAGCCGACGAGATCGCCGCCTTGCTGCATGTGCAGGGCGATGCCGGGCTGGCGCAGGTGGTGTCCGAGCTGGCGCGCGACCTGCGCTGGGACGCAGAGGCCGACCTGGCGGCCGTCGTGGGCGATGTGGCCGCGCTGCGCCTGATGGGCGGTGCACGCATGCTGGGACGCGGCGCGCGCCGCGCCGGCGAACGCCTGGCGGGCAATGTGGGCGAATATCTGTCCGAAGAAAGCCGCGTGCTGCTTGGGCGTCCCGCATACGAGCAATGGCGGGCCGACCTGGCGCAGTTGCAGGGCCGGCTCGACGAACTGGAACGGCGCGCCAGCCGGATCGAGTCGCGCAGCGGGCCGGGGCGCCGCGGCGCCTCTTCCAGTGCAGGCAGGCCCTAAGCCATGCTGACCCTGTTGCGCCTGGTACGCATCATCTTCGTGGGGCTGCGCTATCGGCTGGACGAGCTGCTGCTTTCGAGCATCAAACATCCGCTGGCGCACGGGCTGCTGCGCATCGTGCGTTTCGGCCGCCCGCCGCGCACGCCGCGAGGCGTACGCCTGCGCCTGGCGCTGGAATCGCTCGGGCCTATTTTCGTCAAGTTCGGCCAGGTATTGTCGACCCGTCGCGACCTGATTCCGCATGATGTGGCCCTCGAACTGGCGCGCCTGCAGGACAAGGTGCCGCCGTTTCCCTCCGAGCAGGCCGCGGCCAGCATAGAGGCGGCACTGGGTGCCTCGCCGCATGTGTTGTTCAAGCATTTCGAGACCGACCCGGTCGCCTCGGCCTCTATCGCCCAGGTGCATTTCGCCGTGCTGCACGATGGCCGCAAGGTGGCAGTCAAGGTGCTGCGTCCGGGCATGCTGGCCGTCATCGAGAAAGACCTGACGCTGCTGCGCGCGCTGGCCGGGCTGGTCGAGCGCCTGGCGCCCGACGGCAGGCGCCTGAAGCCGCGCGAAGTGGTGGCGGAATTCGACAAATACCTGCACGACGAGCTGGACCTGATACGCGAGGCCTCCAACTGCAGCCAGTTGCGGCGCAATTTCGGCCCCGGCACGGGGCGCGAGAACCTGTTGATGGTGCCCGAGGTGATCTGGGAATATTGCGCCACCACGGTCTTCACCATGGAACGCATGTACGGCATACCGGTCAGCCAGATGGACCGCCTGCGCGCGGCCGGCGTGGATATCCGCTTGCTGGCGCGCACCGGCGTGGAAATCTTTTTCATGCAGGTGTTCACCGACGGCTTTTTCCATGCCGACATGCATCCCGGCAATATCTACGTCTCGGACCGCCCCGAGACGCTCGGGCGCTACATCGCCCTGGATTTCGGCATCGTCGGCTCGCTGTCCGAATTCGACAAGAATTACCTGGCGCAGAACTTCCTGGCCTTTTTCCGGCGCGATTACCGGCGGGTGGCGCAATTGCACATCGAGTCCGGATGGGTGCCCCCGCAAACTCGCGAGGAAGAGCTCGAAGGGGCGGTAAGGGCGGTCTGCGAGCCGTATTTCGACCGGCCTTTGTCCGAAATTTCCCTCGGGCAGGTATTATTGCGTCTGTTCCAGACCTCGCGCCGCTTCAATGTCGAGATCCAGCCGCAGCTGGTACTGCTGCAGAAGACGCTGCTCAATGTCGAAGGCATGGGGCGCGAGCTCGATCCCGACCTCGATCTCTGGAAGACCGCCAAGCCCTATCTGGAAAAATGGATGCGCCAGCGCGTCGGCCTGTCGGGCCTGCGGCAGCGTCTGGAGCAGGAGGCGGGGCAATGGGTGCAGATGCTGCCGCAATTGCCGCGCCTGGTGCATGCGAACCTGATGCACCCCAATATAGAGCCGCAGATATACGATGAATTCCAGCGCATGCGGCGGGCGCAGGAACATACCAATCGCCTGCTGACCACTCTGGCCGCGGTGCTGGCCATGGCGGTGGGGGTGGCTCTCTGGGCGCTGACGCGGCACTAGTGTCCCCCTTGTTGCACGGCGGGCCGACATCATATTGACCAATAACCCGGTTCTAATCGAGGCGCAGGAAGCGCCGACCGACGGAACAACAACACAGAATGCCGGGCCGGCAGACCGCCGCGGGGCTGCCACGGCTGAATTCTAGGGAGATTCCCATGCTATATCCTGAATTGTTCAAATCGATGGAAGCGGTGCGCTGGAACATGGACACCGATATTCCCTGGGACGAGTTCGACGCCTCCAAGCTGTCGGACGAACAGGCCTACACCATCAAGATGAATGCGATCACGGAATGGGCGGCACTGCCCGCCACCGAGATGTTCCTGCGCGACAATCGCGGCGACAGCGATTTTTCCGCCTTCATGTCGATCTGGTTCTTCGAAGAGCAGAAGCACTCGCTCGCCCTGATCGAGTACCTGCGGCGCTTTCGCCCCGAACTCATGCCGTCCGAAGAAGAACTGCACAAGGTGCGTTTCGACTTCGATCCGGCGCCGGCGCTGGAAACACTGATGCTGCACTTCTGCGGCGAAGTGCGGCTGAACCACTGGTACCGTCGGGCGTCCGATTGGCACACCGAGCCCGTCATCAAGGCGATCTACCGCATCATTTCGCAGGACGAGGCGCGCCACGCGGGCGCCTATCTGCGCTACATGAAACGCGCCCTGGTAAGCCGGGGCAGCGAATTGGCGCGGCAGGCGCGGCTGGCGTTCTCGAAGATCGGCGTGCTGATGGCCTCGGCGCATCGCACGCCCCAGGCGCTGCACCCGACCAATCTGCACGTCAACAAGAGCCTGTACCCCGAGGACACCGTGCAGTGCCGCCTGCCCACTCCCGGCTGGCTCGAAAACTGGCTGGACAATCAGATCTGCTTCGACAACGTCTGGGAAAACAAGGTCAGCTCGCGCATACTGCATAATCTGTCGCTGTTGATGGACGGCACTTTCGACACCGTGCAGGACCTGAACCGCTACCGCAAGAGCCTGCTGCGCGAGGCGCCGGCAATGGCCTGAGGCGCGCGGCCGGCCGTGCGGGCTCAGTGCGCTGTCCGGTTCGAGCGCCGGCGTGGCCTATATCCTGTATCGATGCCGGGGCTTTTGCCGTCCGATATTTTTCATCTCCACACGAATATCCATACACATCATGCCCGCGCGTTTCGAATCCAAGGTGCTCAGCCGCGAGGCCTGCGTCGCCGCGGTCCGCAGTGGCAGCCTGCAGCGGCCGCTGGTCTTCACCAACGGCGTCTTCGACATCCTGCATCGCGGGCATGCCACTTATCTGGATGCCGCTGCGCAACTGGGCGCGACGCTGGTGGTGGCTGTCAATACCGATGATTCGGCCCGGCGCCTGGGCAAGGGGCCCGAACGGCCCCTGAACAGCATGTCCGACCGCGCCGCGCTGCTGGCCGCGCTGGCTTGCGTGACAGTGGTGACGAGTTTCGACGAGGACACGCCGCAGGCCCTGATCGAGCAGTTGCGGCCCGATATCATCGTCAAGGGCGGTGACTACGACATGCAGAGCCTGCCCGAGACGGCCAGCGTGCAGAGCTGGGGCGGCAGGGCTGTGGCCATTCCCTTCGAATACGAACGCTCCACCACCGCCCTGGTGCGCAAGATCCGCGGATAAGCGGCGGCAATATCCCTTCCGTAAACGACTGGCGGCGCCCGAGGGCGCCCGGGAATGCGTATGCCCGTACGCAGGGGGCGCAAGGCCGGGAAGCCCCGATGCCGCACGAGGCCTCGCCGTGTCGCTACGACTGGCCGTCGCTGCTTGCGCACAAGATGTTGCGGATATAAGATACAGAAATCTGTATGAATGTGGCCGACCATGAAAACCACTCTCGACCTGAATGATGCCTTGCTTACCGAGGCCAAGGCGATGGCCGCGCACCAACGTACCACGCTGACGCGCCTGATCGAGGAAGGGCTGCAGTTGCGCCTGCGCAAGCAACGGATGCCGGCCAGGCCTGTGCGCCTGCCGGTCTACCGGGGAAAGGGCGGCTTGATGCCAGGCCTCGATGGCCTGAGCAACAAGGCGCTGCTGGACGCGGCCGATCATGACTCCTGACGTCAATGTCCTGGTTGCTGCATCGCGTAGCGACCATCCCCATCACGCGCCTGCGCGCCTGTGGCTGGAACGGGCCGTCTCCGACGCCGGCCAAGGCATGCCTCTGAGCCTGCAGCCCATGGTTATCGCCAGTTTTCTGCGGCTGGTGACGCACCCGAAAATATTCATGCATCCCACGCCCATGGCCGAGGCGCTGCATTTCATCGATGCGTTGTTGACCTGCCCGGGCGTCGAGCGAGCCGAGCTGGGCGGGGAATGGGTGCGCCTGCGCCAGTTGTGCATGGAAAAAGATCTTTCCGCCAACCAGGTGCCTGATGCCTGGCTGGCCGCCGCGGCCTTGCACCAGGGCGAGCATGTGGTCAGCTTCGACGCCGATTTCAGGCGTCTGCTGCCCAAAAGCCAGTTCACCCGGCTCGCTGCATGACGACGGCCCCGGTGCGGCGCGGCCTTGCCGCGCCGTATTCTCGCGGGAAGCCGGCGACTAGAACTTGAACTTCGAGACCGAGACGCCGCGCAGGGGCTTGATGACGGTGTCGAACAGGTACGTGGTGTCGAAGCTGGCGGCGCTGGTGCGGGTGATGCGGCAGGCCGTCATGATGGGCTGCTGGCCCACGACCACCACCATGCGCCCGCCGATGCGCAACTGGTACTTGAGCGCGTCGGGCACGGTCGGCACCGAGCCGGTGACCAGGATCGCGTCGTATTCGGTGGTACCCCAGCCGGCATGGGCATCGCCCGTTTCCACCTTGACGTTGCCGACATGGTTGCGCTGCAGGTTCTGCTGCGCGAAGGCCGACAGGCGGCTGTTGATCTCGATGCTGGTGACCTGCTGCGCCAGCGCGCCCAGCAGGGCGGCCTGGTAGCCCGAACCCGTGCCGATCTCGAGCACGCAGTCGGTGGGCCTGAGCTGCAGTTCCTGGGCCAGGCGCGCCTCGACCTTGGGGCTGAGCATGGTCTCGCGCGTATTGACCGAATTGACCTCCAGCGGGATTTCCAGGTCGGAAAATGCCAGGGCCTGCATGGCGGGCGGCACGTAGCGTTCGCGCGGCACCGAGAACAGTGCCTGCAGCACGCGTTCGTCGAGTACGTCCCAGGTCCGTATCTGCTGTTCGACCATATTGAAGCGGGCGTGTTCGATCTCGGGCGCGGAAGTAAGGTTCATGGCTGGCGTGGATGCTGAAAACAATAGGGTATTGTACTGATTCGTTGCACTTATTGCCCGTTGGAGCCGATGTACTTGGACCAGGCGGCCACTGGGCGGGGACCGTCGCTTCGTAAGCACACCCGCGCCCGCGGCGTTCAGGCCGCAGGCCGCCACCATTGGTGGAAATGATGCACGGGTCCGTGGCCGGCGCCGACCTGCAGCGCGCCGGACGCGGCTATGGCCGCTTCCAGGTAGGCCTTGGCGCGGCGCGCCGCCTCGGGCACGTCTGCGCTTTGCGGCAGCAGGGCCGCCAGCGCGGCCGACAATGTGCAGCCAGTGCCATGGGTATTGGGCGTGTCGATGCGCCATCCCGGCAGCTCGACCAGCCGGTCGCCGTCGTGCAGCACGTCCACCGTGTCGTTGCCGGGCAGGTGCCCGCCCTTGAGGAACACCCAGCGCTGGCCGTCGTCGCCCAGCAAGCGGCGCAGCTTTTCGGCCACGCGGCGCATTTCCTTCAGGCTCTGGGCCGGGCTGGATTCCAGCAGTACGCCGGCCTCGGGCAGGTTGGGGGTGACCACGGTGGCCTGCGGCAGCAGGCTTTCGCGCAGTTCATGGACGGCGCTGCGTTCCAGGAGATGGTCGCCGCTCTTGGCGACCATCACCGGGTCCAGCACCAGATGCGCGGGGCGCCAGTGCGCCATGCGTTCGGCCACCCGGCGCGTCACCGCCTGCTGGCCCAGCATTCCGATCTTGACCGCATCCACCCGCACGTCGGCGAACAGCGTGTCGATCTGTTCCGCGACGAAATCGGGCGGCACCGGCGAAATGCCGGTGACCGCGCGCGTGTTCTGCGCCGTGAGGGCGGCGATGACGGCCATGCCGTAGGCGCCCAGGGCGCTCATGGTCTTGACGTCGGCCAGCACGCCGGCGCCCCCGGAAGGGTCGACGCCGGCTATGGTAAGCGTATTGGGGATCATGCTGTGTATTCCGGATTCACGGTCGTGGCGATTGCACGGCGTGATTTTAAGGCTTCCGGGACGCAGCCGGCATTGCGGCGCGCACCTGATCGAGGTCGCGGCACAGGTCCTCGGTAGCCTGCACCAGCCGCGGACCGGGGCGGAACAGCGCATCCGGGTCGATAGCGTAGACATGGCCGGCCCGTGCCGCCGGCAGACGCAGGGCCGCCCAATAGGCCTGGCGTTCCTGTCGCCGCCGGCCGCCCGCGGCCGCAGCGGTGATGATCGCGTCGGGCTTGGCAATCAGCACGTTTTCCGCATCCACCTGCGGCGCGGCCAGGGTCGACCGGGCATAGATGTTCACGCCGCCGCAGGTGTGCAGGACATCGTTGAGCAAGGCGTCGCGGCCTATCGTGTACAAGGGATCGGAGCCGATTTCGATGAGGACCGAGACTGTGCGCCGGCCGGCGTAATGCGCCCGCAGCGCGGCGATGCGTCGGGCCAGGGCGGCCGCCGCGGCGTCGGCCTGCACCGCCGTGCCCAGCAGCCCGCCCAGGCGTGCGACGTCGCGGGCGATGCCGTCGAGGCTGTCCGGGGCCAGGTATTGCAGGGGGATGCGCAGGGTACCGAGCGTGGGCGCCAGCGCGCGCGTGGCCCCCGAGGCCTGCCAGGCCAGCACCAGGTCGGGTTTCAGGGACAGCAGGCGTTCCAGGCCGATGTTGATCCCGTCGCCGACCCGCGGCAGGCGCCGCGCGGAGGGAGGATAGTCGCTGCTGGTGACGGTGCCGACCAGGCGGTCGCCGCCGCCGGCCGCGTAGACCAGTTCCGTCAGGCTCGGCGCCAGGGTGACGACCCGCCTGGCGGGGCTGTGGCCCCAGTCCCGGGCGGCCGCGGCGGAAATAGCGGAATAATCGGATTCGGTGGAAGAAGGAGCCGATCCGGCGCAGGCGGCTTCGTTCGGCGCCGTGGAGCATGCCCCGGCGGTATTTATGGCGGTGTTTGCGGCGCGGCACGCCGGCACGGCCGCCGCCAGGGCCAGGCCCAGGGCCAGGGCCGTCGCGGCCCCGCCCAGCCAGGACCCTCGCGGTCGGCGCTCGAGCCCGGCGCGGCCCCGGGG
>NZ_JAHTBN010000001.1 GCF_019166065.1 Candidimonas humi | reverse complement strand
TATGAATACATCTCGGATTCCTAAGATAGAATCTACTGGGGACATCGGTATTCGCTCCATTAAGCTCGTTCTTCGCAAAAACAAGTTTAATGAATACCGCTTGTCCCCCGTTCATGAGGAAGAGCCAAACTGCATTCATCGGCCTCACCAGGACGCAGGGCGGAGCCTACGATGGGAATGCGGCGCCGGGGGCCGCGCCTTGGGCGACCAACCTGGGTGTCGAGTGGGATATGCCCGGCGTAGCCGGCTTGACGCTTTCGGGCCGTGTCATCAACACCAGTTCGCAGTACGTCGACAACGCCAACAAGCTCAAGATACCGAATTGGACCCGCGTGGACATCGGTGCGCGCTACGCCACGAAGGTCAGCGCGACCCCGGTCGTTTTCCGCGCCGGTATCCACAATCTGTTCGACAAGAACTATTGGGAGGGCGTCAACTCCCCGGGCACGATTACGCTCGGCGCTCCGCGCACCTTCATGCTTTCGGCTACGATAGATTTTTAATTGGTTTGTCGGACACGAGTATGTCTCCCTCAATACATAGGGGCTGGGCGCTTACGCATAAATGGTCTAGTTTGATCTGCACCGTCTTTTTGCTGGTGATTTGCGTCACCGGCCTGCCTTTGGTTTTTTCCGAGCAAATCCACGACTGGCTGGAACCCCACACCTATGTGCAACTGCCTGAGGGTACGCCGAACGCCAGCCTCGACGAGCTGGCCTCGTCCGCCCGCGCCTTGTATCCACAGGAAGTCGTGACCTCGATCTTCGTGGACGACGACGAGCCGCAGGCATACGTCTGGATGGCGCCGTCGTTCGAAGCGGCCAAGCGCGATCCGAAGTCCGGGCACTTCATACGCTTCGACGTGCGCACGGCCCAGGTGCTGGAGCAATCCAAGCCGATCGGCCAGCGGCCTCTGGGCTTCATGGATTGGATGCTGCGCTTGCATATGGACCTGTTCGCCGGCTTGGCCGGCGAGCTATTCCTGGGGGCGATGGCGGCGCTGTTCGTCGCCGCAATCGTGTCCGGCGTAGTGCTGTACGGTCCCTTCATGAGAAAGCTCGATTTCGGCACGGTGCGTTCGGGCCGCAGCCGGCGCCTGAAATGGTTGGACCTGCATAACCTCCTGGGTGCCGTGACGCTGGCCTGGGCCTTCGTGGTAGGGGCCACGGGCCTGATGAACGAACTGTCCACGCCCTTGTTCGCGGTCTGGCAGCACACCGATGTCAAGGCCCTGCTGCAGTCCTATCGAAACGAGCCCATGCCGCCCCAGGCCGGATTGAGCTCGGTTCAGGCCGCCTACGACACGGCTCGGCGCGCGGCGCCGAGCACGACGTTCACCGGTATCACCTATCCCGGCGCCGAGGGCGGCAGCCCCTATCATTACTTGCTTTGGGGCCACGGCAGCAGCACATTGACTTCGCGGCTTTTCACCCCGGTGCTGGTGGATGCCCGCAACGGGTCGCTGACGGCGGTCGTGAAAATGCCCTGGTACTTGCGGGTACTGGAGGTCTCTCGCCCGCTGCACTTCGGCGACTATGGCGGCCTGCCGCTGAAGATCATCTGGGCGTTGCTCGATCTCATCACCATCGTGGTGCTGTGCAGCGGCCTGTATCTGTGGTTTGCACGGCGCAGGACGTTTGCCGATCGTGTCGAGCGATTCGCGACGGCGCGCCCAATACCCCGCGGTGCGGACACATAGCCGAGGGCACGTTCTTGATGGTGGCGATGTTGTTTCCCGCCTAACCCTACTCGAGTCCTATGGTTGCAGGTTGATCCGCACGCGCGGCCCGATGGGCGGTAACGACAAGCGCTGTCGCCGCAACCAGCCCCAGGATGCCGGCGGATGCGGCCGCAATGCCGAAGCCGTGTGCATAGGCGTCTTCAAGGAGTCTCTTGAACAGGTCAGGCGCGATATGCAGCGTCGCGGGCCTTTCGTGACGATGAACTGCGGTGCCGGCGAGTGCGGCGGCCCCGGGCAGCCCCATGCTCGATAACACGCCGCCCAGCGATGCGACGGCCCGCACGCTCATGAAGGTTCCGAGCAGCGCGATGCCTATGGTCATGCCGCCTTGCCGCAGCGCATTCATCGTTGCCGATGCGGCGCCCGTACGCTCGCGCGGGGCGCTGGCCATCGCTGCGGCTCCCGTCGCCGGGACTGTCAGGCCGAGGGAAATTCCCAGCAACGCAAAGCAAAGCGCGATGATGCTGTAGGGCGTGACGGATGTAAACGCGGCCATGGCCAGCATCGAAAGGCCGAGCAAGATGTAGCCGACGATCATCAGGCGGCCTGTGCCATAGCGCTTGGAGAGCCTGCCGAAAAACGGAGAAACGATCCCCATCGCCAGGAATACGGGCGCCATGCGCCAGCCGGTTTGCGTCGCAGACCAGCCTTGCGCCTGCTGCAGGAACAGGGAAAACAGGAACAGGCTGCTGTAGCCTGAAAACCCAAGCACGAAGGAGGCGAAGTTGGTGCAGGCGAAATCGCCGCGCCGGAACAAGTCGACCGGCAGCACCGGGCGGCTCGAGCGCAACTCCACGGCTATGAACAAGACGAACGCCACCACGGCGGCGAGCAGGGCCGCGAGCGTCGGCCCAGCATCCCAGCCCTCGTGGCCGGCGCTGATCAGGGCATAGGTCAGGACGCCCAGGAAAATGACGGACAGCGCCTGGCCGGAGGGATCGAGCGCAGCGTGATCGGGGTTCGCACTTTCCTGTACGCTCCAGAGCCCCAGGCCTATCGTCAGGGCGCCGATCGGCAGGTTGACCAGGAAGATGCTGGGCCAGCCGACATGATCCACCAGCACGCCGCCCAGCATCGGTCCGAGGATCAGCGAGATTGCGCTGAAAGACGACCAGCCGCCAATGACATGCGCACGCTGGACCGGATCCGGAAAGGCCTGCGTGAGAATTGACAGCGCACCGGGAATTACCAGCGCGCCGCCGACTCCTTGCATGGCGCCTCCGGCAATCAGCATGGCCAGTGATGGTGCCAGCGAGCAAATGATCGAGCCAAAGGTGAACACCGCGACGCCGCCGAGCCAGGTCCGCTTGCGGCCGTAGCGATCCGCCAGCGGCCCGGCCGACAGCATGAATGCCGACAGGCACAGTGTATAGGCGCCGACCACCCACTGCAGGCCGGACAGGCTGATTCCCAGGTCCGCCTGGATGGCGGGGAGCGCAACGCTCACGATGCTGATGGCGAGCGAAGCCATGAAAGTTCCGAGATAGACGGCGGCGACGGCATAAGGGCGGCGGGTAATCATGGGTCAGCTTCCAAGTTCCTGGTTTTCAAGCATATTAGTCTTTAGACCGACCGTCGGTCAATATCTATAAGCTATTGAAGTAATGATGTAATATTGATTTCATTGACCGATGGTCGAAATGCATGGAGGAGGCCGGAAAATGGCAACCAGAGAAAAAACCGGCGGACTCATTCGAATTCGCCGCAGCCGGACCAGACGCATACTTCCCGCGGAAGTGCGGGTGGGCGACCTGATGTCGGCGGCCGCGGAGCTATTCATCGCCAAGGGCATCGAGGCTACGACCGTCAACGACATTGTGGAGCGGGCCGGCGTCGGCAAAGGCACCTTCTATCATTACTTCGAAACCAAGGAAGATGTCATCGTGGCATTGCGCGAACGCTTTTCGCGGGATTTCACCGACCAGGTGGCGCAGGCCGTGGCATCCTGTCCGGCGGATGACCACCGCGCGCGGTTCGCCGCGTGGCTGCGTGGGACGGTCCAGGCGTATATCGCCAATTACAAACTGCACGACGTTGTGTTCCACGAGTTCCGTCCCGGCAATCGCAACGTGAAGGACAAGGAGATCGTCCTCGCGCAGCTCGGGGAACTTCTCGCCGCGGGGGCGGCGGCGGGCGCATGGAAGCTGTCCGACACGCGCGCCGCTGCGATCGTGATTTTCGACGGCATGCACGGCATGGTCGATGATGCGATTGCGGGCGAGCCGCGCGATGCGGAACAGATCTGTCGCCGGCTGTCCGAGTTGTTTGGCCGGATGCTGTTGATTTGACGAGCCCAGTCAGATGTGTGGCGTGGCGTTGCAAAAATCTTCTCTAATGGCGATAATTGATATTAATTCTTATTTAGATTGGTGCTGCCCTGGGCGGACACCAGGGATCGGTCCGTGCCAGATCAGGCATCTTCACCCAGCGTCGAGACTCTTTACTACAGCCATCATGGGTGGCTGCAGGGATGGCTGCGCCGCAAGCTCGGCAATGCGTTCGACGCGGCCGACCTGGCGCAGGACACCTTCGTGCGCGTGCTTCGTGGACGGGAACAGGGGGCTATCCGCGAGCCGCGAGCTTATCTCACCACCATTGCCAACGGCCTGGTCGTCAGCCACTGGCGCCGCAAGGCGCTCGAACAGGCTTGGCTGGACACGCTGGCAGTGCAGGCGGAAGCGGTCGTACCGTCCCTAGAGCAGCGTGCTTTGATCCTGGAAACTCTGGAAGAGATTGCCGCCTTGCTCGATGGTTTGCCTACTCGCGTCCGTGAAGTCTTTCTATTTTCCCAGATCGACGGTTTGACATACCCAGAGATCGCCGTTCGCCTCGGCATCACCGTCAACGTGGTGCAAAAGGCCATGACCCGAGCCATGGCACAGTGCTATAAGGCGCTGTACATCAATGGCTGACGGTCTTGCTCGCTGATGGAAGATTCTGCCCGTTCCCCTTTGGATGACGCAGTCCCCGGTGCTGCCCCTGCCGTGGCGGGCGAGTCCGGAAGCGGGCATATTCCCGAGGCTATCGTAGAACGGGCCGTTGCCTGGTATGTGCGGCTTGCATCGGGCACAGCGACAGCTCGGGACCGGGCGGAATTCGGCCGCTGGCGGGCGGCCCACCCCGATCATGCCCAGGCCTGGGCGCGCCTCGAGCACTTGGGCACCCGCTTGCAGGGCAGCGCAGCGCGTGTCGCTCCGGCCCTTGCCCGGGCGACGCTGGCACGGGCAGCCTCTTTTTCCAGCCGGCGCCGGGCGTTCAAGCGACTGGCATGGATCGGCGCGGGCGGCGCCGGTCTTTATCTCTTCCAGGATCAGGTTCCTTGGCGCAGCGAGCTCGCCATTGCGTTCTCGGATGTGCACACGCCGACCGGCGAGCGCCGCAGTATGGTGCTTGCGGATGGAACGCGGCTGTTATTGAACACTGCGACTGCCGTCGAATTGCGTTTTGGCGCCAGCGAACGCCGCATTGTTCTGCGCAGCGGCGAGATCATGGTTGCGACGGCCAAGGATCCCGGGCGCCGGCCGTTCATTGTCGCCACGGCTGATGGAGAATTGAGGCCCATCGGGACCCGATTCACGGTGCGGCGCGACGCCGATGCCGGCGACCGGCGCTACACCCAGCTTGCCGTGACCGAAGGCGCCGTCCAGGTTCGTGCGATGCACGCAGGGTCGTTGCTCGTTCAAGCCCACCAACAAGTGCGTTTCACGTCCAACCATATCGAGACGCCTGTAGTGCTGGACGAAGATGGACAGGGGTGGATCCGTGGCATGTTCTCCGCCGAGGGCATGAGGCTGGCCGACTTTGTCGCCGAATTGAGCCGCTACCGCCATGGAAGGCTGCGCTGCGCGCCGGAAGTGGCGAACCTGCGTATTACCGGTGTCTGGCCTCTGGACAGCCCCGATGCGACGGAACGGATACTCGACTCGCTGGAGCGGCGTCTGCCCGTACGGATAGTCCGTTACACCCGCTACTGGGTGACGGTGGCTGCCCGATGATTCGTTGTGCTTACGCTGCCTGGGCTCCGGGTAGACGGTAGATACATTAAATTACAAATTGCCTGGCAGGTTTTTCGATCTCATGCGGCTTCCTCTTTAGAAGCCCCCGGGAATTGTCTTTCATCCATTCCTCGTCGGCGCTTTTCCTGACAACAAGCATCTACCGAGGAATCCGCATTATGGCTGTTCGCCGGGCACATCCGTCTTTTTCGCCGACATCCCGCAGGCACCGTGATGCGGGCGTGTGCCGTCCCGCCACGCGGGCACGGCATTCGCGGGCGCCTGTTGCACAGGCCGTGCTGTGGGTGTCGATGAGCGCCATGGCTTGGGCGCTTCCTGTGTTTTCCCAGGCCCAAAGCACGCAGGCCGCGGCGGCCGAATCGCGCCATCGTTTCGATATTCCGTCCGGCTCGCTGGACCAGGCGCTGGGGCGCTTCGGCCGGCAGTCCGGTGAGTCCATATCCGTCAACGCGGCACTGACTTCGGGATTGACCAGCCCCGGTTTGCGGGGCGACTACACCGCCGGCGACGCTCTGCGCCGGCTGCTGTCCGGAACCGGCCTGCAAGCAGTCCGTGACAATAATGGAGAATACACATTGAGGCCTATGCCGGTCTCCAAGGTCAATGGGAATGTGGCCACCTTGCCGGCGGTGACCGTGCTCGGAACCGCCGAGTCGGAGGCCGAGCGGCTCAATCCCCCCATGTCGGTGGGGTCCAAGATGCCGTTGACGCAGCGGGAGATTCCGAGTTCGGTCAGCGTAATCACCCAGCAACAGATCCAGGCCCAGAATGCGACCTCGGTCGATGATGTGCTGCGGTATGCGCCGGGCGTGGCCGTGGCGCTTGCCAATCCCAACGCCACTAGCTATCTGGTGCGCGGGTTCCCGATCACGGCTTTCCAACTGGACGGCGTGCCGACAACCATTCCGCAGAGCGGCAGCGCGATGGTCGCCGACGATATCGCGATGTTCGACCGTGTCGAAGTGCTGCGCGGGCCTGCCGGGCTGTTCAACGGTTTCGGTGGGGATGGCGGTGCGATCAATCTCGTGCGCAAGCGCGCGCCCTCGACATTCCAGGCCTCGGCGGACGTGTCGGTAGGCACTTACGCCGACCATCGTGGACAAATCGACGTCGGCGGCCCATTGAACGATGCGGGTACATTGCGCGGCCGGCTGGTGGCGATGCAGCACGACCAGCATTTGATGCAGGAAGGATCCTGGCAGCGAGACCAGCAGCTATACGGCACGTTGGAAGCGGACTTGACGCCGACGACGACCGCCCGTATCGGCATGAGCTATTCGAAGCAGTCCGGCCACATCATGTACGGGCTGCCGACATATGAAGATTATTCGATCGTCGCGGCGCCGCGCGACCAGTATATCGGCGCGGACTGGGACCACTTGTCGGCCGAAAAGACGAACATCTTTGCCGGGATCGAGCAGAAGCTGTCCGGTGGCTGGGTCGCGAAACTCGCATACAACCACGTGCAGTCCAGCCAGCATTTCATGAATGGGGTTCCGGGTTCGTATGTCGATCCGGTTACGTACGACGGCAACCCGTACAGCTACAACTACAAGGACCAGAACACGCAGGATGCCGTGGACGCATACGCGAGCGGGCCATTCATGCTGTTCGGCCGCAAGCATCAGTTGACGATAGGCGCGAACTATCTGCATCAATCCGACCGCTCGACACAATACTTTATCAACCCGGCAAGCGGGCTCGACATGTGGGGGGATTTCTTCACGAGCATCTTCGACACGTCGGTCTATTCGAACGATTTTGCCGGCGGCCCACAGAACGATTTCCGGACTGTGACCAACCAGTACGGGGTCTATGGCAACGCCCGCTTCAATATTCTCGATCCGCTGACGCTGATTGTCGGCGGGCGCGCCACATGGTGGGACAACACGCTGACGCCGAATGCCGATCCCTACTACAACCAGTTTGGCGAAACCTATTCGCATGATCGGGCGGGGCCGAAAATCACGCCGCTCGTGGGCCTTGTCTATGACATCAATAACATCTATTCCGCGTATGCGAGCTATACATCGATCTACAAGCCGCAGACTTCGTTCTTTTCCTATGACGGCCAGATGATCAAGCCCGTGACCGGAAAGCAATACGAAATCGGCCTGAAAGGCGAGTACTTCGGCGGCAAGCTGAATACCTCGGTCGCGCTGTTCCAGATCGACGAGAGCAACCGGGCCTTCTCCGACCCTGGGCATCAGGGCTTTTACATTGCCCAGGGCCGCGCGCGCAGCCGTGGCGTCGAGTTGACCGCCAGCGGCGAGGTCCTGCCCGGTCTTACTGTGTCGACAGGCTATACGTATGTGGCGCTGCGCAGCCTCGACCAAAGCGTAACGTCCAGCACGCCGTTCTCGTTCACGCCTAAGCATCAGTTCAAGTTGTGGGCCAATTACCAATTGCCCGGCCAACTGCACAATTGGAATGTCGGCGGCGCGGTGTATGCAACCAGCAGCACCTATTTCTCGAACGGCGCGGGCGACACTGTTGCACCGGGCTATGCGACGGTCGACGCAACGGTGGGCTACCAGTTTTCGAAGAGACTGTCCGCCTCGGTGAGCGTCACCAACTTGTTGGACCGCAAGTATTTCGCGACGGTTGCGGGCGCCGCCGGCAATTATTACGGCAATCCCGCGAAAGTGCTGCTTGCGTTGCACTATAAGATGTAGCGGGGCAATCGGGTTCCGCATGTCTGTGCCGCGATTTGCGAACGGATCCGATAGAGGCAGGCGCAGTATGCCTGCCTCGTTGCGTTCCATCGTGCCGGCCCGGCGCCTGGCTGTTGTGCTCCTTCTGCTATTGCTGGCCTTCACGCTCTGGTGGATGCTGTTCAGGGTGCGCACCGTCGTCGATACCGTCACGGTGGGGCGCGGCGACATCGAGGTCAGTGTTACGGCACTGGGCACCTTGCAGCCGCGCAGCTACGTGGACGTGGGGGCGCAGGCCTCGGGCGAGATCCGCCGCATCGCCGTCGAGGCGGGCAGCGTGGTGAAGAAGGGCGAGCTGCTGGTGGAAATCGACCCGGCGGTGCAGCAGGCCAAGGTCGACGCGGATCGCGCCGCGCTCGACAGCCTGCGCGCGCAGCTTGCCGAACAGGAGGCCGAGCGCGACCTGGCCCAGGTGCAGTACGCCCGCCAGCGCCGGCTGGCGGCGCAGGATTCCGTCAGCCGGCAGGACGTCGACAGCGCCCGGGCAAGCTGGCGCGTGGCCGTGGCGCGCGTGGCGGACCTGCATGCCCAGATCGAAGGCGCCTCCTCGACGCTCAAGGGCGACCAGGCGCAGCTTGGCTACACCCGTATCTACGCGCCGATGAGCGGCACGGTCGTCACGCTCGATGCCCGGCAGGGCCAGACGCTGAACGCCACCTACCAGACGCCGAAGATCCTGCGCATCGCCGACCTGTCCGCCATGACGGTCTGGACCCAGGTGTCGGAGGCCGACGTGCGGCGCGTCAGGCCTGGCATGCCGGTGTACTTCACCACGCTGGGCGATGACCGGCGCTGGACGGGCAGGGTGCGCCAGATCCTGCCTGCGCCGCCCAATCCGCCGGAATCTGCGTCGTCCGACTCCTCAAAGGCTGCCTCGGCGCCCTCTGCCGGCAAGGTGGTGCTCTACACGGTGCTGTTCGACGTGGACAACGCCGACGGCGCGCTGATGCCGCAGATGAGCGCGCAGGTATTCTTCGTCGAGGCCGCCGCACATGGCGTGGTGCTGGCGCCGCTGACCGCGCTGCAGGCCGTCGCGGACACGCCGGGCAGGTACACGGCGCGGGTCCTGGTCGCCGACGGCGATATCGCGGTCCGAGAGGTCGGCATCGGCGTGCATGACCGCCTGACGGCCGAGGTGCTGTCGGGCCTGGCGCCCGGCGACCGGCTGGTGACCGGCATCCGCCATGAGCGCGCCGCCGCCGGGAGGTTCCGGTGGTAAGGCAAGGCGGGCCAAGTATCGGTGCGCAGCTCGTCGATGTGCCGCTGATCGAACTGCGCGAGGTGCGGAAGTCTTACGGCGGCGAGGACGGTGCTGCGGCGGTGGAGGTGCTGCGCGGCATTTCGCTGTCGATCCACGCCGGCGAGTTCGTGGCGCTGATGGGCGCCTCGGGCTCGGGCAAGTCGACCCTGATGCACATCCTGGGCTGCCTGGACCGTCCTGGCGCGGGCACCTACTGCTATGCCGGCCGGGACATCGCCGGCTTCTCGGCCGACGAACTGGCGTGGCTGCGCCGGGAAGCGTTCGGCTTTGTGTTCCAGGGCTACCATTTGATCCGCACGCTGGATGCCCTGCGCAATGTCGAGGTGCCGGCCGTCTACGCCGGCTTGCCGGCGCAGGCGCGGGCCGCGCGGGCGGCGCAACTGCTGCGGCGGCTGGGATTGGGCGAGCGCCTGGAAAACCGGCCGAGCCAGCTTTCCGGCGGGCAGCAGCAGCGGGTGTCGATCGCTCGCGCCTTGATGAACGGCGGCCACGTCATCCTGGCCGACGAGCCCACCGGCGCCCTGGACAGCAAGAGCGGGGCCGAGGTCATGGCCCTGCTCGAAGAACTGGCTGGGGCGGGCCATACGGTCATTCTCATTACCCACGACCGCGACGTGGCGGCTCGGGCGCGGCGGATCGTCGAGATCCGGGACGGCCGGATCATCGCCGATACGCAGCCGGCACAAGAGCCGTCCGCAGGGGGGCCATCCGCCGCGCCGCGAGCGGCATCGCCTGCCGCTTTGCCGTCGTCCGGCGAGTTCGCCGCGCGCATGCGTGCTGGCGTCGGCCGTACCGCCAGCGCCTGGATGGACGCCCGCGAAGCCGTGGCCTCGGCCTGGCGCACACTGGGCGTGAACCGCTACCGCACGCTGCTTACGCTGCTGGGCATCGTCATCGGCGTGGCCTCGGTGATCGTCATGCTCGCCATCGGCATGGGCACCCAGGCCCGGGTCATCGAGAAGATGGCGCTGTTCGGCACCAACCGCATGTACGTCGTGCCGGGTGGCGACAACGCCCGGGGCTTGGGCGGCACGCTCTCCGAATCCGATGTGGCCCTGCTGCGGCCGGTGCCCAATGTGGCGGCGGCCATGCCGTTCCTGCAGGGGCAGGTGACACTGCGGGCCGGCAACGTGGATGCCGCGGCCCGGGTGTGGTCGGTGACCCCAGATGCCCCGCGCATCCTGAACTGGAAGCCGGTGCGGGGTGTGTTCTTCACCTGGCAGGACGAGCGGGATCTCGCGACCGTGCTGCTGCTGGGCAAAAAGGTGCGCGAGCGCCTGTTCGGCAAGACCGACGCCGTGGGCAGGTACGTGCTGGTCAACAATGTGCCGTTCCAGGTAATCGGGGAACTGGCCGAGAAGGGTGCCGTGACCGGGGATTCGGACGATGACGACGTGGTGCTGATGCCGTTTTCCACCGGCAGCCGCCGTGTGCTGGGCCAGACCCATCTTTCCTGGATCTCGGTGCTGGTGGACGATCTGTCCAAGGCCGACGCCACGGAAAAGGCCATCACTGCGCAACTGCAGGCGGCGCATCACGTGAAGGATTTCCGCATCTACAACCAGGCCGCCGCTGTCCAGGCCCAGGAAGACACGCAGAACACACTGACCCTGATGCTGGGGTTGATCGCCGCGATTTCGCTGCTGGTGGGTGGCATCGGAGTCATGAACATCATGCTGATGACAGTAAAAGAGCGCACGCGCGAGATCGGCATTCGCATGGCTACTGGGGCGCGCCAGCGCGACATTCAGCGCCAGTTCCTGGCCGAGGCAGTGATGGTCTCGCTGGTGGGCGGCTGCGCTGGCGTGGTGCTGGGCCTGGCCATCGGCGCGGCGCTGATCTTTTGGAATGTGCCGCTGATCTTCTCGGTACGCGCGATCCTGGGGGCCTTCGGCTGCGCGCTGGCTACAGGGCTCATCTTTGGCTTCATGCCGGCGCGCCAGGCCGCGCGGCTCGACCCGGTGGTGGCGCTGGCGAGCGAATGAGGGGTTGGGCTGACGACCCTGGGGGTGATCTTCCCTCTTATGAGCGTAACGATGCGAGTGCCATGGGTGGTGGATGGACTGCTTGCCAGGCTCCGTGTGGCAAGCTGACATCCAGCGTTGCCTTGCAGCTGCCGGCCCAGTTCGTTTGGGCTCTTCTGCGGATCCGTGAGACGCCGTCCATGTCAGAGGAAGGCATCGGCACAGCACGGCTCGCGGCTCGCGTGAATTTTGTCACCGGCAGATTGGCTCCGATGATCAATGAAGCGCCAATCAACGTCGCGGCCAGGCGGTCGGCAAGGCGGCGATGCCAATGCCCCCCATTATCCGGAACGGATAGTCCCAGCCCGCGAAACTTGCCAGGGAACGCCGCCATCGCGCGTATTTCCGGCTCATGGTCGGAGTCGGCCGCGACGGTGATCTAGGGGAGGGCGTACGCTGGCGCCATCGCGCCACTGCTCCCAAGATCAGGCTGAGCGCGGGCGCCGATATTCAAACCGGCAGCGCCGTGGTGTACTTGACGCGCTTGAGCGCGAAGCTCGAGGACGAGGTGGCGACGGCCTCGTGAACCAGGATGCGTTCCATCAGCAAGCGTTCGTAATCGCGCACGTCCTCGACGACCACGCGCAGCAAATAATCCCATTCGCCGGTGGTGGAGTAGCACTCCAGCACCTCCTCGTGGCTTTCCACGAAGCGTTCGAATTGCTTGCGCGCCCGCATGTCGTGTTCTTTCATGCGCACCTGGCAGAAGACATTCAGGCCGCGCCCGACCGAGTCCGGATCGACCAGCCTGACGTTGGCCCCCAGCACGCCCTTGGCCTCCATCCTGCGTATGCGCCGCCAGCATGAAGCGGCGGAGGCGCCTACCTGCTCGGCCAGGGCCGACTGGCTGATGTCGGCCTGGCGCTGCAGGACGCGCACGATGCTGCGATCCACATTGTCCAAATCGAGATTTTCCATGTTTTCTCTTTAATATGAAATAAACGTTTCAATACGGAAGCGTTTTATATGGAAATTGAAAGGAAATCATCCTATCGGAATGATAGCATTTCACTATAGAAATCTATCAGGCTAGAGGTTCCGATATGGCTCAGGTCGCATTCAAATCCATCACCCGCCCCAGGCCCGATTCCGCCATCGATTGGGAGCAGATCGCATATCTGGTCTTGCTTTCGCGGGCCATGGATCGCATCGAAGAAACCCGGCTCGTGCCGCAGAAAAAGGTGCTGTACCAATTCTCGGCCCGCGGCCACGATATGGCCCAGATATTGCTGGGCAAGCAACTGACCGGCAAGCACGACGCCGCCTGCGGCTACTATCGTTCGCGCCCGCTGCTTCTGGCCTTGGGGGTGAATCCTGCCGACGCCTTGGGCTCGGCCATGGGCCGGGCCGGCGGCTATTCGGACGGGCGCGATATCGGCGTGGTGTTCAACTATCCCAACCCCAACGGCGCGAGCGCTTTGCCCATGTGCGGCGGGGTCGGCGCGCAATACACGCCCACCGCCGGCTGGGCCCAGGCCTTGAAATACTATGTAGATACATTGGGCGATCGCGATTACGCAAGCGATATCGCCGTGGTGCTGGGCGGCGATGGCTCGGTCGCGTCCAACGGCTTCTGGTCCGCCCTGACCATCGCGACCACGCAGCAATTGCCCATGCTGTTCTACATCGAGGACAATGGCTACGGCATTTCGGTGCCGTCCACCTTCCAGACGCCGGGCGGCAACATAGCCGCCAATCTGGCCAGTTGGCAAGGCCTGACCATCTTTGACGGCGACGGCACGGACCCCGGCGAGGCGGCGCGCCTGACGCGCGATGCCGTCGAGTATGTGCGCACGCGGCGCAAGCCCGCCATGCTGCGGCTGACGATGCCGCGGCTCGAAGGCCACAGTTTTCAGGATACCCAGGGCTACAAAGACGCGGGCACTATCCAGGCCGAGCTAGAACGCGACCCCTTGCCCAAGCTCAAGGATTATCTGGTTCCCGACGTGCTGTCCGAACAAGCCTGGCAAACCCTGTCCGAGCGGGCCGAAGCCACCACCGAAGCTGCCCGCGAGCAGGCCGAGTCGCGTCCGGTCGCCGACCCGCAAAGCGTGTGCCGCCATGTGTTCTACGACGGGGAATTGCAGCAACTGGGCGGCCAGCATCGCCATGGCTACAGGGCGCCGGCCTCGACCGGCCAGGCCCAGGAAGCCGGCCAGCGCATCAATATGGTGACGGCGATCCGCCGGACCCTCGATCATGAGCTTTCCGTCAACGACCGCATCGTGTTGTTCGGCGAAGACGTGGGCCCCAAGGGGGGCGTGCATGCGGTGACACTGGGCCTGCAGAAAACATATGGCTCCGGGCGTGTGTTCGACACCTCGCTTTCGGAAGAGGGGATCATAGGCAGGGCCGTGGGCATGGCCCTGGCCGGGCTGGTGCCGGTGCCGGAGATCCAGTTTCGCAAGTACGCGGAACCCGCCACCGAGCAGATCAACGATTGCGGCACCTTGCGCTGGCGCACCAACAATCGTTTCGCCGCGCCCATGGTGGTCAGAATCCCGGGCGGTTTTTTCAAGTGCGGAGACCCCTGGCACAGCCAGACCAACGAGGTGGCTTTCGTGCACCAGCCCGGCTGGAAGGTGGCCGTGCCGTCCAATGCCGCCGATGCCGTCGGCCTGTTGCGAGCATCGCTGCGCGGCAATGACCCCGTCATCTTTTTCGAACACCGCGCCATGCTGGACCACAGCTGGGCGCGCCGGCCCTATCCGGGCGACGACTACGTGCTGCCTTTCGGCAAGGCCAGTTTCTGCCGCAAGGGCGACCAGATCACCATCGTCACCTGGGGCGCGATGGTGCCTCGCTGCGAGCAGGCTGCCGAAGGCTACAGCGCCGACGTCATCGACTTGCGCACCTTGATGCCCTGGGATCGCGAGGCGGTGCTGTCGTCGGTGCGCAAGACGCGGCGTTGCCTGATCGTGCATGAAGACCTGGGAACTGCGGGCTTCGGGGCCGAGATCGCCGCCGTCGTCGCCGACGAAGCCTTCATGGACCTGGACGCGCCAGTCTCGCGCCTGACCATGCCCGACATTCCCAGCCCGCACAATCCCGTGCTGCTGGATTGGGCCGTGCCTTCCGCGGACCGCATCCGCGACAAGATAATCGAATTGCTGGGATTTTGAGCCATGAGCCATATCGTCGATATTGTGGTCCCGCTCGAGCAGGAGGGCACCAAGGCGGTTGTCGTCAGTTGGAACAAGCGGATCGGCGAGCCCATCGAGCTGGACGAACCTTTGCTCGAACTGGAAACCGACAAGGTCACGCAGGAAGTGTCTTCGCCCGCGTCGGGCCAACTGGTCGAGATCCTGCTCGCAGCCGGGGCCGATGCCGCACCGGGGGCTTTGCTCGGGCGCATCGACACCCAGGCGCACGCGCCGAAAGAAGATTCGGCCGATGGCACAGCCCATGCCGGCGCCGGCCTTGAAGCAAGCACTCCTGCGCAAGCTGCGCCGCAAGCGCAGCCCTCGTTCAGCCCCAAGTACCTGGCGCATTACTCGCCCTCGGTGCGTCGTGCCGCACAGGAATTCGGCATAGACCCCGCCACCGTCCACGGCAGCGGCCGCGGCGGCAGGGTCACCCGCGCCGACATGCAGGCCGCGCACGACAAGCGGACCAAGCCGCTGGCCGAGCCGGCAAGCACACCTGCCGGCCAGGATCGTGCGGCGCCCGAGCCCGCAAGCACCGGCCGGGACTCTGCTCTCATCGAGCCGGGCGGGATTGCGGCGCGCGTCGAAACAGACCAGGCAGGGGCTGGTCCCGCCACGGCAAAAGGCGCCGTCGCGGGACCAGCGTCCCACATAGTGCCTCATTCCAGCATGCGGCTGGCGATCGCCCGGCACATGGCCGCCTCAGTGGCTGCCGCCCCGCATGTCACCGCGGTGTTCGAGGCCGACTGGACCGCAGTCATGCGCCATCGCGACCAGAACAAGGCCGCCTTTGCCGCCGAGGGCGTCAATCTTTCCTACACCGCTTATCTGGTCGCCGCCTGCGTGGCCGCCATGCGCGAGGTTCCCGCCGTCAACAGCCGCTGGCACGATGATGGGCTGGAAATCTTTGACGACATCAACATCGGCATCGGCACGGCCCTGGGAGAAGCAGGCCTGGTGGTCCCGGTCATCCACAAGGCGCAGAACCTGTCGCTGATCGGCATCGCCCGCCGGCTGCAGGAAGCCACGGCGGCCGCGCGCAATGGCACGCTGGACGCCAGCGACGTGCGTGGTGGCACCTTCACCATATCCAACCATGGGGTATCGGGCTCGCTCTTTGCCTCGCCCATCATCATCAACCAGCCGCAGAGCGCCATTCTCGGCGTGGGCAAGCTGGAAAAGCGCGCCGTGGTGCGCGAGATAGACGGCATCGACGCCATCCAGATCCGCCCCATGGCCTATGTGTCGCTGACCATCGACCATCGCGCCCTGGACGGCCATCAAACCAATGCCTGGCTGAGCCGTTTCGTGCAGACGCTGGAGCAGTGGCCGCTGTAGCGGCCGGCGTATCGGGCCGCCGTCCGGCCCTCCACGCCGCGGCTGATGACGCGGCCTAGCCTCGCTTGCCGCCGCGCAGCTCCGCCCCTTCGTCGGGGGACAGGCGGAAGAAGTAGAACAGCGAGCACCAGGTCAGGATCCCCACCACGATGAACGCGGGGGAAAAGTCCGTGGCGCCCAATGCGTCGGGCCCGTGGCCGTGCGAGCGGGCTGTGAGGGTGACCAGGAACGCGGCGAACGCCACGCCCAGGCTCAGCGCAAATTGCTGGGCCATGCTGGACAATGCGGTCGCCTGGCTCATGCGGTTCTGCGGCACATCGGAATACCCCAGCGTATTCAGGGTGATCATCGCGAACGAATTGAACAGGCCGCCGAACAGCAGGATGACGAAGATCAGGGCGTGCGACGTATTCGGGGTGAACAGGCCGTAGAGCGCATAGAAGACGCCCGTAAGCAAGGTCGAGGCGATCAGTATGGTCTTGAAGCCGTAGCGCCGGATGCTGGCCCGGAGCATGGCGCGCACGCTCAGCGAGCCTATCGCGGTCGCCATGGTAAGCAGGCCGGACATCAGCGGAGTCAGCCCGAAACCAAGCTGCAGCATCAGCGGCAGCAGGAAGGGCGACGCGCCCAGGGCGATGCGCAGCGGCATGCCGCCGGCCACGGCGGTGCGATATGCCCTGAACCTGAACAAGCCGGGGTCGATGACCGGGCTGGAGACGCGGCGCGTGTAGCACCAGTAAAGAAAAACGCACAAGGCGCCTACCGTGGTGAGCGTCGCGGTGACGCTGCCCGGCACCAGCCCGCGCCCGGCGGTGTCCAGCCCGCTTACCAGGCCGACCAGGCCGATGGAAAGCAGGACGAAGCCGACGATGTCGAAGCGCTGCTTGATGCGTTCCTGGGTGTCCGTGATGAATGCGCGGGCCATCAGGATGCCCAGCACGCCGAAGGGAATATTGAGCAGGAAGATCCAGCGCCACGAAACCAGCGTCACGATGATGCCGCCCAGCAAGGGCCCGGCGACACGGCCGACCGCCCCGGGCACCGTGAACCACACCATCGCCGCGACCATTTCCTGGGGCGCGATGCTGCGCAACAATATCAGGCGGCCGACGGGGACCATCATTGCGCCGCCCATGCCCTGTATCACGCGAAACAGCACGAGCTGGGGCAATGAGGTCGCCAGGCCGCACAAGGCGGACCCGAAGGAAAACAGGCCTATGGCGGCGCAGAATACGCTGCGCGCGCCGTAGCGGTCGGCGCACCAGCCGCTGGCGGGCAGGAACACCGCCAGGCTGAGCAGGTAGGAGGTAATTGCCAGATTCAGGTGCAGCGCCTCGACGTCCAGCGAGCTGGCGATCGACGGCAATGCCGTCGCCATGATGGAGGTGTCCAGATTCTGCAGGAATAGGGGGCAGGCGACCGTGATGGGGATGAGGCGCGTGCGATTGCTCATGGAATGGGGGTATGGGCCCGCGCAAATCGGCCGGCCTTGCATAAAGACGCCTATGATACCCGCGTACCGGCGGCGCGTCTGGCCAGGGCGCGGCCACAGGGGCGGGAAAGGGCGCGTGGAACCGGCGTGGCGGCCGATACTTTGCAATTTCTGTAGAATGTATCGAATTTCGCAAGTGGCGGCGCCATGTAGAAGAGAGCCCCCATGCATGGGGCGCAGCCGGCCGCCACGTCGGGCAGCAAACATAAAACAGGCAATGATTTCAGCGCACAGCAAACGATTCGTCGCGTGGCTAGGCATAGTCGCCATGCTGCTGCTCGTTTGCGCGCCCACGGTCAGCCGCTGCCTGGCGGCCGCGCAGAGCCTGACCCTGTCGATTTGTACCGAGGCGGCCCAGCCCGGGCAGGCGCCCGTGGCCATCAACGTGTCGGTGGACGGCCACCACGATGAGCAGGGCAAGCACTCGGGGTCGCATGCCCTGGACGATTGCGGCTATTGCACCTTGATGATGCACGAGGCGGCCTTGCCCTCGGTGCCGCCCGCGCTGCCTTCCATGCTGTTGCTGGTCTTGTTGGCGCTGGCGCTGCCGCCCATGCGCCGCTACACGCCGATAGGCGCCTTCCCTTCCGGCCGGCCCCGAGCCCCGCCGCGCTTTTCCTGATCCCTTGAGTTCCCAATGCCGCAATAGCGCCCAGCTGGGCGCCATTGCGGTCGTCCTCATTCGCCAGGAACAAGCATGCAAGACATTCATTTCGGGGCTGGCCCACGGCGTGGCCGGCTGCCCGCGCGCCAGGCGCTGGGCGCCCTGTGGCCGCTCTTTACGCTCGCTCTGCCCGCGTACGCCGCGGATTCCGCCGTGTCGCAGGTGCTGCCCGCCATCACGGTCACCGGCAGCCGGGCAAGCCGGCCCGCCACCGACCCCAACATACCCTCGACCACAGAGTCCGTAACGCGCGACCAGTTGCAGAACCGGAACATCGTCAATACCGAAGATGCCTTGAGCTATCTGCCCAATCTGGCGGTGCGCAAGCGCTACATCGGCGACCAGAATTCCATCATCGCCGTGCGCGGCACCAGCAATACCCAGAGCGCCCGCGGCCTGGTGTATGTCGATGGGCTGCTGGTCAGCAATCTGCTGGGCAACAGCTATTCCTTCCCGCCGCGCTGGTCGATGGCCTTTCCCGACGACATCGATCGGGTGGATGTCGCCTATGGACCGTTTTCGGCGCTGTATCCGGGCAATTCGCTCGGCGCCACAGTGCTCATCACCACGCACATGCCCGACGCGTTCGAGGCGAACGTCGACACGAAGGCCTTCAGCCAGCATTTCGATCTGTTCGGCGTCGATCGCAGCTTCAATGGTTCCGAGACTTCGGCCTCGATAGGCGACAAGGTGGGCAAGCTCTCGTACCTGATCGGCGCGAACCACCTGGAAAACACCAGCCAGCCGCTGCAGTTCGCCACTTTGCCGCTGTCGTCCACCCCCGCCACGAGCGCGGATGTGCCGGTGACGGGCGCGAAGTTCTATGACAACCAGACCGGCGCGCGCACCGCGGTGCTGGGGGTGAACGGGGAAGGCATGGTCCACACTGTCCAGGATCAGTTCAAGCTCAAGCTGCAATACGACTTCACGCCCTTCGTGCAAGGCGGCTTCACCCTGGGCTACTGGCGCGACAGCTATCGCGACGGCGATAGCACCTTCTTGCGCGACGCCGCGGGCAATCCCGTCTACCAGGGCAAGGTCGATATCGGCGGCTACGAATATGCGATACCCGCCTCGGCCATGGCCCCGAGCAGCGGCGAGGCGGAGAACTGGCTGTACGGCCTGTCGTTGAAAACGCATCATGCGACGGGCTGGAACGGCCACGCCATCCTGTCCTATTACGATGTCAGCCACAGCGTAAGCCGCCAGGCCGACCAGGGCGACGGCGTGGGACCGGGCACCGTCACCCTGGGCGATGGGACGGGCTGGAAAACCGCCGACCTGCAGGCCACCTACACGCCCGCGACGCCGCGAGCAGGCCTGGGCGCGCACTGGCTGACGTTCGGCTATCACTTCGATACCTACGCCACACAGAATGTCACGTACGACAGCCTGGACTGGCGCGTGGGCGACCACGATGCGCTCGACAATGCCTATGCCGGCCACACCCGCACGCAGGCGCTCTATGCCCAGGATGCGTGGCGCTTTTTGCCGGGCTGGAAGCTGGTCTATGGCCTGCGCTACGAGGATTGGCGCGCCTATGGCGGCTCCCAGACGCTGGGGGATGTGCGCCTGCCGTATCCCGAGGCCGGCCAGCGCCATGTCTCGCCCAAGGCGTCGCTGTCGTTTGACCTTACCGACGATGTGACGCTGCGGGCCTCGATCGGCCGGGCCTATCGGTTCCCGACCGTCGGAGAACTGTTCCAGGGCCGGATCACTGGCACGAATCTCGTCAACAACAACCCGAACCTGCAGCCCGAAGACGATTTGTCCAAGGAGCTGAGCGTGTTGTGGGCGCATGGCAATGGCCTGTATCGCGTGTCGCTGTTCCAGGACGATGTCAAGAATACGATCTTCAGCCAGACCGACACGACCGTGCTGCCCAATGTGACCAGCTTCCAGAACATCGGCCTGGTGCGATCGCGCGGCGTCGAAGTCAGCTATCAGGGGCAGGACGTAGTCATCAAGGGCCTGGACCTGCTGGCGAATGCGGCCTACACCCAGTCGCGCATCCTGGCCAATGCGCAGAACCCGGCAACTGTGGGCAATTATTTCTACCGTGTCCCGTTGTGGCGCGCGAACCTGGCCGCCACCTATCACTTCAATGACCGCGCCGCGCTGACCGGCGCCGTCCGCTATTCGGGACGCCAATACAACACGCTGACCAACCAGGACAGCAATCCGAACGTGTTCGGCGGCACCAGCACCTACACCGTGGCGGACGCGAAGTTCAGCTATCGCCTGAATCGCCACGTGGACCTGAGCCTGGGCGTCGACAACATCTTTGACCAGCGCTATTTCGTCTATCACCCCTATCCGGGGCGCACCTTTTACTTCGAAGCGAAAATCCGGCTCTGATGCCGGCAGCGAGGTTTTCCATGCAAACGCCTGTTTCTGTTTCCTTGATGCATCCGGCATCCCCGGCGCGGCCGGCGAACGCCGCGCATGCCGCTTATCGCACGCTTTGGCGCTGGCATTTCTATGCCGCGCTGTTTGTCATGCCCTTCCTGGTGATACTGGCCGTGACCGGCACGCTGTATTGCTTTCAGCCGCAGATCGAACCTTTGCTGTATCCGCACCGGTTGGTCGTGGCCCCAGTCAACGCGCCGCGCCTGAGCGAAGACGAACTGCTGGCGCGGGCGGCCGCCGCGGTGCCCCCGGGCTCGCGCGCCACCACCGCAACCATCGAGGCGGACCCCGCCCGCAGCGCGGAGTTCGTTTTCCGCTATCCGGACGGCGACAAATACAGCGTTTATCTCAATCCCTACACCGGCGTGGTGCTGGGCACGCTGAGCGTGGACCGGCGCTTCATGCAGGTCGACCGGATGATCCATCGCAAGCTGCTGCTCGGCAAGCCGGGAGAGTTGATCATGGAGCTGGCGGCATGCTGGACGCTGGTGCTGATAGGCACCGGTGTCGCGCTATGGTGGCCGCGCGGCGCGTTTACCTGGCGCGGCGTGCTGTGGCCTCGTTTCGATCTGGGCGGCCGGCTGTTCTGGAAAAGCCTGCATGCGGCATTGGGCATCTGGCTGGCGGCCGGCGCCCTGGCTTTCGTCGTCACGGGGCTGCCCTGGTCGGGCTCTTGGGGCAAGCACTTCAAGTCCCTGGCCACGCAAGTGGACCTGGGCTCGCCGCCGGGGGTCTGGGGCGGGACGACACTGCGATCGGTCATTCCGGGGCAGGACAAGCATAGCGGGCCGCCGGCGGGGCAGGGGAGTGCCGGCGCATCGGCCCACGCCGGGCACGGCATGGGCGATATGCCCGGCATGGCGATGGGCGATAGTGACATGCCCGGCATGGTCATGGACGATCTGCCTCTGCCGCAGACCGCATGGGCGGTGGGCGCCACGCATGTGCCGGAATCCCCGGAGGGCGGCTCCGCCGCCGCAAGGCCGCTATCGCTGAATCGTGTGCTCGCCATCGCCGGGGCCCATGGTCTGACCGCGGGCTACGACCTGGCCTTGCCCGCCAGCCCGTCCGGCGTCTATACCGTGTCGTATTTCCCCGCAGACCCCAAGCGCGAAAGAGTGTTGCACATCGACCAGTACAGCGGCAAGGTGCTCGGCGACATCCGCTATCGAGACTACGGCGCCGTCTCCAAGGCGGTTTCCTATGGCACGGCGCTGCACATGGGCCGCTATTTCGGCCTGGCAAATCAACTGATCTGCACCCTGATTTCGCTGGGCCTGGCGAGCATTGCGGTCACCGGATTCGTGATGTGGTGGAAGCGGCGCCCGCCTCGCGCGCTGGGCGCGCCCGCCCGGCTGCCCACGCCGGCGACGATGCGCCGCTGGAAGATCGGATTGACGACCTTGGGCGTGATCTTCCCGCTGATGGGCGGGACGATGCTGGCGGTATGGGCGCTGGACAGCGTGATTGCCCGATTCCGTATGCCGAGTTGACGGGGCTGCCGGCGGCCGCCGGCAGAAAAACGGGAGGCTTTCAGTACTTCGTAAATATCGTATATGTATTATTTAAATAATAATCATTTTCATCGTTAAAAGCCGCCGCATTTACTTGGGCAGCCGGCTGAAGCCTGGTCTTCGCTCGAATCGAAGACAACGGCACGATGGATCTTTACGGTTGGCGGCGCCAGGCCTGGCAGTTTGTCCGGGCCGCGCATGCCGGTGAGTTTTCCCGCTGCATGAGGCCTCTGGTACTCGAATGTTGGCAACGTTGGTCATAGGTTTGCGCGAAGGCCTCGAGGCGGCCTTGATCGTCGGCATCATCGCCGCTTTCCTGCGCAAGAATGGCAAGAGCCTGAAAGCCATGTGGCTGGGCGTGATTCTCGCGGTGATCTTGTCCATCGTGGTGGGCGTGGCCCTGGACTGGATCGAGCAGTCCTTGCCCCAGGCCAGGCAAGAGGGCATGGAATCGGTCATAGGCTGCGTCGCCATTTTCTTCGTGACCGGCATGATCATGTGGATGAACGCGCATGCACGCGACCTGAAGCGCCAGATCGAGGCCGAGACGGCCGAGGCCCTGGGCCAGGCCAGCGCCTATGCGTTGGCCAGCATGGCGTTTCTTGCCGTCTTGAAAGAAGGCTTCGAAACCAGCGTCTTCCTGCTGGCGACTTTCTCCGCGGCCCAGTCGGCCGCCTGGGCCGCGGCCGGCGCGGTCATAGGCTTGCTGCTGGCCGTCCTTATCGGCTGGGGGATATACGCGGGTGGGGTGCGCATCAATCTCTCGCGCTTCTTCCGGGTCACCGGCGCGTTTCTGGTGCTGGTTGCCGCCGGCCTGGTGGTGACATCGCTGCGTACCGCGCACGAGGCCGGCTGGCTGAACGCAGGGCAGCAGACCGTGCTGGACCTGTCGTGGCTGGTGGCGCCGGGGACGATTCGTTCGGCCTTGATTACCGGGGTCCTCGGCATTCCCGCCGATCCCCGCCTGATCGAGCTCGTGGGGTGGCTGACCTATCTCATACCCGTGTCGCTGCTGGTCTTCTGGCCGCCATCGCGTCGCCCCGGCCCGCGAGCCGCAGTACGGCTGCAATTTGCGAGCGCGGGGGCGCTTGCCCTCGTGGCGGCGATTCTCGCCTTTGCCTATCCCGTGCCGCAATTGCATTTGCCTCGCCTGGCGACATTGGTGGCCGCCAACGATCCCGCCACGCCGATAGGCCAGGCGGAACTCGAGGTCTCGTCCGCGCAGGCGCCGGAGCTGTCCATCCGTTTCGAAGGCGGCCATACCGAGCGCGTGTCGCTGGCCTCGGGCAAGCATGAGCATGCCTCGCACTCGGGCCTGGCGGTGTCGGCCTGGCATGTGCACACTGCCGGCGCTTCGGCCCACGCAAGACCTACGCTCACGCTGGACGAAGTCGTGGCCTTGAATCACGGGCGGATTCCGATCGGCTTGAATCCGCAACAGCACCCGGGGCCATTCCAGGCCGCATGGACGTCCCGGCGTGCGCTCGATGTCTGGACCGCCGGCGGCCATCTGCTGGATGCCTCCGGATACGAAACCGCTTTTGTCGCCCTGTCGGGCAGCGGCCTGCAAACCCCGCGCACGCTCAGCGTCGCCGGCTCGCAATCGCCGACGGCGCAGGCCTGGCGGGTTTCGCCAGATTACGTATCGCGCGCCGCCCGGGCATTGCATGGCCTGCTCGCCGAGCGATCCGAGCGCGGCTTTTGGGCGGTTGGCCTGCCCCTGGTTCTGCTGTTCGCCGCATTATTGCTGGCAGCCTGTGCCTGTCGCAATAGTCGCCGGCTCGGAAAGCTTTACCGCGCCGGCTGCGACTCCGAACAGATGTCTTCCGTCAACGGCGGTCTTGCAAACGGCCGAAACAACACCCGAGGAACCCTGAATGCATCACACTGATTCTGTCCGTATCCATGCACGCACAGTGCTTGCCGGCCTGATCGCCGCCATGATGGCGGCGCCGGCGGCTTTTGCTGCTGCGAACTCCGAGGCGCCAGTGAAGAACGGCGTGTCCCAGGTCCAGATCACGCTGAGCGGCGAGCATGGCCAGACCTGCGCGCTGGACCATACTTCGGCCAAGGCGGGGCCTGTCACCTTCACGGTGACGAACAAGACCGCGACCGCGATCACCGAGGTCGAACTGCAGAGCGACAACCGTATCCTGGGCGAGAAAGAAAATCTCGCGCCGGGCCTGCCCCCTGTATCGTTCACCTTGACCCTGGGCGGCGGCAATTACCAGGTCTATTGTCCCGGTGCCAAGCAGGAAATGCTGGCCTTCACGGTCACGGGCAAGGCCGCCGCGCAAGCGAGCGGCAGCACGGCCGCCATCCTGGCCGATGGCACCCAGGGATACGCCAAATATGTCGATGGCGTCGTCGACGCCATGGTTACTGCCGTGGACAGGCTCAAGACCGACATCGATGCCGGCAACCTCGCCAAGGCCAAGGTGGACTATCCGCTGGCGCGGCCGTTCTACGAGCGCATCGAATCCGATGTCGACGGCTTCGTGCTGCCGGGCCACAAGGCTACAGACAATGCCGGCAACCTCGACTATCTCATCGATATGCGGGCATCCAACCTCGATCCCAAGGTAGGCTGGCACGGTTTCCACGCCATCGAGCGAGACCTGTTCGAAAACGGCAAGATCACGCCCGAAACCAAGCAGCTCGCCGCCGAGCTGCAGGAAAACGTCGGCCGGCTCGACAAGCTCGTCAAGACACTGCACTACCGCCCAGAGGATCTGGCCAATGGCGCAGCCGACCTGCTCGAGGAAGTCCAGACCACCAAGATCACGGGCGAAGAAGAAGCCTTCAGCCATTATGACCTCGTCGATTTCGAGGGCAATGTCGAAGGCGCCCAGCAGGCATTCGCATTCCTGGAGCCGGGCCTGACGCATATCGATCCGGCGCTCACCAAGCGGGTCAAGCAGCAGTTCGCCAAGGTCGATACGCTGCTCGACAGCTATCGGGATCCGAAAGAGCCCGGCGGCTTCAAGCGCTATACCGCCGAGATCAAGACGGCCGATGCCGCCAAGCTGAGCCGCAGCATTCAGGCCCTGCAGGAACCCTTGTCGAAGATCGCCGAAAAAGTGGCGACCGCCGGGCGTAGCTAGAGGACCGGGCGGAGCCAGCATCATGTCGAAGACCAAAGTGCCGGGCGGCGCCGCCGCCCATCAGCTCACCCGCCGCAGTCTGTTGTTCGGCACCGCCGCCGGCACGCTGGGCGCCGCCTTGGGCGCCGGCCCGGCCGCGGCCGCTGCCTTGGGCGCTGGCGGGATGCCGGCGGACGACGAGATCGTCGATTTGTCCAGGGAATACGCGTTCTACGGCAAGGCCGAGCAGGCCGGCATCATGACGCCGCAGCAGCGTTATGTCCTGTACATGACCTTCGATCTCACTTCGAACGACCGCTCGGATCTGCAGGTACTGCTGGCGCGGTGGTCGGCGGCGATCGCGCTGCTGATGAAGGGCCGGACCGTAGGCCAGGTCGAGCCGACGCGCGCCAATGGCGTGGGCGCCGATACCGGCGAGGCGCTGAGCCTCGGGCCGGCCTCGTTGACCGTCACGGTAGGTCTTGGCCCCAATATCTTTACCGACACCTACGGGCTCGCGCACAAGCGGCCGCCGCTGCTGCGCAACTTGAAGCAGCTGCCCAGCGATTCCCTGCAGCCGGAACTTACCGGCGGCGATCTTTCGCTGCAGGCCTGCGCCGACGATCCCCAGGTGGCTTACCACGCCATCCGCGACCTGGCCCGCATCGCCAAGGACATCGGCGCGGCATCGACCCGCTGGGCCGTGCTCGGCTTCGGCCGCGCCTCGGCCGGCAAAGGCCAGTCCACGCCGCGCAACTTGCTCGGATACCGCGACGGCACGCGCAATATCAAATCGGCCGAAGAATTCGATCGCCACGTCTGGATCCAGGAAGGCCCCGCCTGGCAGCGGCACGGCAGTTACCAGGTGGTGCGCAAGATCCAGATGCATATCGAGAACTGGGACACCGACCGGGTCAGCGACCAGAACAATGTCTTCGGTCGCCGCAAAGAGTCCGGCGCGCCTCTGACCGGGCAAAAAGAGTTCGATACGCCCGATTTTCACAAGCGCGACGGCGAAGGGCAACTGGTCATTCCGGCCACGGCCCACATACGGCTGGCGGCCCACGAAAACAACGACGGCCTGAAGATTCTGCGCCGATCGTACAACTACACCGACGGCATCAATCGCTACGGCTTGCTGGACGCGGGCCTGCTGTTCATCTGCTACCAGAACGATCCGGCGCATTTCGAAGCGCTGCAGACCAAGCTGGGCGCGTCCGACGCGCTGAATGAATACATCGCCCACATAGGCTCGGCCATTTTCTTCGTGCCCCCCGCGCCGCAAGCCGGCTGCTATATCGGAGAGCAATTGTTCGCTTGATGTACGCTTGGCCGTGATAGGGCCATGAGGCAGAATCCACAGGAAAGGATAGGGCCATGCGGCAGAATCCACAGAAAATAACAGGACTATAGGAAAGTGGGTACGCCCCAAGAGCGAAACGTGCTGCTGTTCTCGTACGGAACCTTGCAGCTCGAAACCGTCCAGATCGAATCCTTCGGCCGCCTGCTGGAAGGCGAGGACGATGCCATGCCCGGCTACAGCCGGGCCATGGTGGAAATCACCGACCCCGAAGTCTTGCGCAAGAGCGGCCAGAAATACCATCCCATCGTCACGGCTACAGGAAACCCGGCCGACGAAGTCCCCGGCAAAGTCTTTCGTATCACGCAGGCGGAGCTGGCCGCCGCCGACAGCTACGAAGTGTCGGATTACAAGCGTGAGCAGGTCCGGCTCAAATCGGGGAAGAATGCCTGGGTGTATGTGCGCGCCTGAAGGCGGGCGGCATATCGCCGAGTGACCGCGGCGGCCTGCATCGGGGGTAAATGGGCCTTCCTTATAGGAAGGCGGCAATGGCGCCAATTGCGCTCGTCGGTTTCCAAATTTTCAGACGCGTCGCGCCCGCTCGCGTGTTCTTGCAACGCAGCTAAAACCTTGCGGGCCGTTTTTTCGGCTAGGCGAGCAGCTCGAGTGTGTTTTGATCCTTGCCCTCTGGATACAAACGCCGTAGCGCTGCGTCGAACCGCGGTTCGTCGGGTGCGGCGGCGGCGAACAGGGTCAGGCACGAGCGTAGTTTCAAGTCGTCGGGCGAGCCGAAAATGGCGTGCGGGTCGGTGCAATCCAGCGCCAGGAGCCGATCCACGCACAGGCGCAGCCGCGGGCCCAGCACCGGGTGCGCGAGATAGGCGATGGCTTCTTGCCGTGTAGCGATGCCATAGTATTGGGCGGTAGGGCTGCGGCCCAGGCCCCGCAATTGCGGAAACACGAACCACATCCAGTGGCTCGTCTTTCGGCCCCGGGCAAGTTCGGCCAGCGCATCCTGGTATGTGTCGGCCTGGGCGTCGACGAAACGCTGCAAGTTGAAGGCGTCCTGGTTCATGGCTGCGTGTCCTCGCATGGGCAAGGCTCAGTGCGGGTCGCCCATGGTCAGGACCATGCGAAACCTCACCTCGCCCGACTTCATTCTTTGATAGGCTTCGGCGGCCCGTTCTAGCGGCAGGGTCTCTATCATCGGCCGCACGCCTGCGAGCACGCTGAAGCCCAGGGTCTTCTCGTTGTCATAAGGCGTGCCGGTGATCGACCCCAGCACGCTGCGCTCGCCTGATACCAGGTGGCCCGTTGCGACCTGCAAGGGGTCCTTGCCGATGCCCAGCACTACCAGCCGTCCCTGCGGCGCCAGGCCGTTCATCAAGACTGACACGGCGGCGGATTGGCCTATGGTGGCAAGTATGGCCTGTGCGCCGCCCATGGCTTGCAGGGCAGTGGCGGCATCTTCTTTATCGGTGTCGATGTAGACGTGCGCGCCCAGCGCCATCGCATCCGCGGCGATGTCGTCGCCGCGCCCGATAGCCACCACCTTGAAACCCATGCGGCGCGCATATTGCAAGGCCATGTGCCCCAGGCCTCCTATGCCGAAGACGGCTACGGTATCGCCGGCCTGGGCGCCGCATTTTTTCAAGGCGTTGAAGGTGGCGATGCCCGCGCACAGTATGGGCGCGGCTTGTTCGGACGCCAGTTCGTCGGGTATCGATACCAGGCCGGTCTCGCGCGCCAGCATCATTTCGGCGTAGCCGCCGTCGCAGGTGGAGCCGACGAAGGGCTGGTTGCGGCAGAGCTGGAATTGTCCCTGGCGGCATTGGGCGCATTGTTTGCAATGGCCGCCCAGCCGGCCCACACCGACGCGCTGGCCTATGTGCCAGACCGGCGCAACGCCGCTGCCGAGCGCCGCGATGCGGCCCACGACTTCGTGGCCGGGCACTCGCGGCGGCTGCAACGCCGGGTCGGCTTTTTCTATGTCGCCGGCATCGGCGCCGCAGATGCCGCAGGCCTCGACCTCGATCAGCACTTCCCCGGCGCCCGGCACCGGGGTCTTGCGCTGTACCAGTTCGAGCACCCCGGGGCGGGGCACTTGCATGGCGCGATAATAGGCCTTCATGCGTATCACTCCAGATTCGTATATCGATTTTCGGTCGGATCGCCGGGCAGGCGCCAAGAGGAACCCCGCGGCGGCAGTCACCGCGGAAGAAAAACTATGCATGGCGATCATCGTCCGCGATGTGCAACAGAGGCCGGGAAGCCTACACCGGTTGTTTGCCAGTCCAAGTCGTTCCTAGACTGGATTCCGGGCATCGTATTATTTTCGAGCGCCTGCGCCCCTGGGTGCAAATGAGATAATCTATGCTGTATTGAAATAAAAAATTGTGTTCATGAAGACGCCCGTCTATTTGAATGCGCTGCGGGCATTCGAAGCCAGCGCCCGCCACCAGAGCTTTTCCGCTGCCGCCTCCGAACTGAACGTGACGCCGGCAGCGGTCGGTCAATTGGTCCGCACTCTGGAAGACTGGCTGGGCACGCCGCTGTTTCATCGCGGTTCCGGCGGCCGCTCGCGCCTGACCCCGACCGAGGCAGCCGAACGTGCCTTGCCGGACATACGGGCCGGCTTCGACAGGCTCGCGCTGGGCCTGAATCGCTTGCGCGAAGGGTCCAGGGACGGGGTGTTGACGGTGACGGTAAGCCCCGCTTTTGCCGCCAAGTGGCTGCTGCCGCGCATCGAAAATTTCCACGCTTTGTGCCCCGGAACCGACGTGCGCCTGGATACCAGCCTCAGGCTGGTGGATTTCGCGACGCAAGGTATCGATATCGGCGTGCGCTACGGGCGCGGCGCCTGGCCCGGGCTTGTCGTGGAAAAGCTCATGGACGAGCAGATCTTTCCGGTATGCTCGCCAGCGTGGCTGGCCAGGAACGGGCCCCTGGCCGACCCGCATGAACTGGCGGGCAAGGCGCTGATACACGATCTGTCGGTCGATACGCACATCGGCTTTGCCTCATGGGGCGACTGGCTGGCGCGCGCGGGGGCGCCCGAGATCGACACCGACCGAGGCATGCGCGTGAATAATTCCGCTGCGGTGCTGCAGGCGGCCATCGACGGCCATGGCATCGCCTTGGCCCGCAGCGTCATGGCCTGCGACGACGTGGTCGCAGGCCGGCTGGTCCGGCTTTTCCCCAAGGTGCGGCTGGAGTCGGAGCTGGCTTATTACATCGTTTATCGCCAGGAAAGCGCGGCGCTGCCCAAGCTCGCGGCTTTCCGGAATTGGTTGAAGCAAGAGACGCCGACGCCTTGTTGAACGATGCCTCGGCGCGATTTCGCAAATGCGAAGGAGCCTCGATCCGAGCCAGAAGGGCGCCGCCATGCGGGGCTGGGCGAACCGCTCTGGCACGGCACTAGCGCCATTTCCCGTCGGCCGTCTCGATCATGATGCGGCCGTTGGGTTCCAGGGTGGCGAGCTTGATATCGTGCTCGCCGGCGCAGCCGGCCAGCCGCAAGGCATTCTTGAAGTCTTCGTCGCTGATGAGTTCCCGGCGCAGCATCCTGTGGTCCACGCGGCCGTTTTCGGCCAGGACGGAAGACTTGCCCTCGGCCCACCAGCGAAAGCGCTGCGAGCGCGACGAGAGCCATGCCACGACCCAGTTCAGCACAATGAGAGTGACCGCCATGATCATGGCGCCGGTCAGCGAATTGTCGCCGCCGTTGATGCCGTTCTGCACGGCATTCCCGATCAGGATCAGCAGGATCAGGTCGAACGGGGTGAACTGGCCCATGGCCCGCTTGCCCGATACGCGCATCAAGACCGTAACCAATATGTAGATCGCGACGCCGCGCAGCACGAAATGCCACCAGGGGGCGGACAAAGCAAAGAGGTCTGACATGGAAGGCCTCCGGCCGATATGGAAGTAAAGATTCTATCGCCCTGGCGGGCTTGTGCCCCGGGAGTGTCTTGCGGCAACGCTACGGCGAGGCGTAGCGTCCGCAGCGAGCGTTTACCCGGCCGGCTTCTGTTTCCCGTCGCACAGCCATACCGATGCGGCTGTCAGCATGGCCTCCAGCCCCGTTTTCAGCGTCGGGTTGATCACCGGCGCGAACTTGGGGGAATGGTTGTTGGGAATGGTGTTGACCTGCTTGGCCTGCACCGCCTTGCGGAAGACCTGGGCGTCGGTACCGCCGATGAACCAGAATACATAAGGCACTTTCCAGTTACGCCCGAAGACACTGAAGTCTTCGCTGGCCCCGGCCGGCTTGGTTTCATAGGCGCGTTCGCCGAACTGCGCCTCGAAGGAGCGGGCTACCGTTTCGGTGGCCTCGACATCGTTGCGGGTCAGGGGGTAGGTGCTGAGCTTGGTGAATTCGGGTTCGCGTGGCGCGTTCGAGGCGGCGCATTCGGCGCAGCAGATGCGCTTGACGGCCGACAGCATGGTGGCGCGCACGTCTTCGTCATAGGTGCGGATATTGAGCTTGAGCGTGGCGTCGTCGGGAATGATGTTTTCTTTGGTGCCGGCCTGCAGGGCGCCCACGGTCAATACCGCGCTGTCCAGCGGGGCGATTTCGCGCGAGACTATGGTTTGCAGCCGCAAGGTGGTCGATGCGGCCATGATGACGGGGTCGATGGAAGTTTGCGGTTGCGAACCGTGAGACCCGCGGCCGAACAGCTTGACCTTGATGCTGTCGCCGGCCGATAGAATCACGCCGCTGCGGTAGCCCACGGTGCCGGCTTCGCCCACCATGACGTGTTGGCCCAATATGATGTCGGGCTTGGGAAAGCGTTCGAGCATGCCGCCGTCGATCATGCTTTGCGCGCCGCGCCCGACTTCTTCTCCGGGCTGGAACACGGCCAACAGCGTGCCTTTCCAGGCATCGCGATGGCGCGACAGCAGCCGCGCCGCGCCCATCAGCCAGGTTACATGCATATCGTGCCCGCAGGCATGGCCCACGCCCACGTCGACGCCGTCTTCATCCTTGGCCCGCACGGTGCTGGCATAGGGCAGGCCGGTGTCTTCGGTGACGGGCAAGGCGTCCATGTCGGCACGCAGCATGACGGTCGGCCCCGCGCCGTTTTTCAGCACACCGACCACGCCCGTCACGCCCACTTGCCGGCTGACCTCGAAGCCTTCCTTGGCGAGGAAATCGCCCACGATGCCGGCGGTGCGGGTTTCTTGCATCGACAGTTCGGGGTTGCGGTGCAGGTCTTTGTAAATGGCTTCCAGTTCGGGAAGCAATTCCTTGGCGTCACCGTCCAGGGCAGAAGTCAAAGAGTTCATGGCATTTCCTTTCTATTACCTGAAATCCGTTTGGATGCGCGTCGCTGCTGCAGGCGATGATGTAGATCATACGCTTGGAAAAACAGGGTTGGAAGGCAGCGCGGCGTGCCGGCCTGGCGTCGCGGGCAAAGTCGTTTCGGAATGGTGGCTCCAGTTCGATCTGGCCCGGGGGCGTTCGAGGCAGACGGCAATAAGTGGCCTGTGCCACGGCCCCTTGGGCGTATGATGGGACGACAGGCGCCCGATGACAGGCGCCCGCGATAGCCGTCGACCGCGAGTGCATACATGCACATAAATACGAAGCGCGCAGCGTCTGGGCTGCCCCCGGGCCGCAAAGCGTGATCGAGCCTGCAGCAAGGAGGACGAGATGGCCAGTACCCGCGACAGCATCACCGACATCTGGGGGCCGCGCACGCCGCAGTGCGGAGAGCATTGGCCTTCGAGAGTGGACCAGAACCTGGCGGAAGACCCGGATCGCTGGGTGCAGGCCTGCTGTTTCCTCTGTTCGAACGGCTGCGGGCTGGACATAGGCGTCAAGGACGACAAGCCGGGCGGGCGCATCGTCGGCGTGCGTGGCTGCGAGACGGATGTAGTCAATCGCGGCCGTCTCGGCCCCAAAGGGCTGCATAGCTGGGTGGCCAATGCCGACCCGGGCCGCTTGACTCGTCCGCTGATCCGCCGCGGCGGCCGGCTGGAGCCGGCAAGCTGGGACGAGGCCATGGAACTGCTGGTCGGCCGCATCCGCACAGCGAAGCAGCGCCATACCGCCGGCTCGATCGCCTTCTATAGTTCGGGCCAGCTTTTCGCCGAAGAAAACTACACGCTCAGCGTGATCGGCAAGGCCGGCGTCGGCACGCTGCACATGGACGGCAACACGCGCCTGTGTACCGCCACGGCCGGCGCAGCCCTGAAAGAAACCTTCGGCGCCGATGGCCAGCCCGGCACCTACGAAGATGTGGACGTCACCGACTGTTTCCTGCTGGTGGGCCACGACATGGCGGCCACCGCCACGGTGCTGTGGGCGCGGGTGCTGGATCGGCGGCGCGCGGCCGTGCCTTCGGGCATGGTGGTGATCGATCCGCGGCGCACGGCCACCGCCGCCGAGGCCGATATCCATATACAGCCGCGGCTCGGCACCAACGTCGCCGTGCTCAATGGCTTGATACGGCAATTGATAGCAGGGGGCTATGCAGACCGTGCCTTCCTCGAGGCGCACACCTTGGGCTTCGACGAGCTGGCCCGCACGGTTGCCACCTATACGCCGGAGCGGGTCGCCGAGATTGCCTGTATTCCCGCGGACCAGATCCGGCGCGCGGCGGACCTGATCGGCGGTTCGCGCATGCTGCTGACAACCTGCCTGCAAGGCGTATACCAATCCAACCAGGGCACGGCCGCCGCAGTCCAGGTCAATAACGTCAATCTGGTGCTCGGCCGCATCGGCCGGCCTGGCTGCGGCATCTTGCAGATGAACGGCCAGCCTACGGCGCAGAACAATCGCGAAAGCGGCACGGGGGGCGATCTGCCGGGCTTCCGCAATTTCGGCAACCCGCGCCATCTCGAAGAAGTCGCCAGGTTGTGGAATGTGGACCCGGATACCTTGCCCAATTGGGGACCGCCGACGCATGCGCTGCAGATCTTCCGCTATGCCGAGACCGGATCCATACGCGTGCTGTGGATCGTGGGCACCAATCCGGCGGTTTCCATCCCAGACCTGGGGCGGCTGCGAGCGATCCTGCGCAAGCAGGGCTTGTTCGTGATCGTGCAGGACGCCTTCATGACCGAGACGGCGGAAATGGCCGACGTGGTCCTGCCCGCGGCGATATGGGGCGAGAAGACGGGCTGTTCGACCAATGTGAACCGGGTCGTGCACCTGAATCGCAAGGCGATCGATCCGCCGGGCGAAGCGCGGCCCGATCTCGATATTTTTCTCGATTTCGCGCGGCGCATGGATTTTCGCGACAAGGACGGCGCACCGCTCATCAAGTGGCACGATGCCGAGGGTGCGTTCAATGCCTGGCGGGAATGCACGCGGGGCCGCCCCTGCGATTATTCGGGGTTGTCCTATGCCAAGCTGAGCCAGGGTTCGGGCGTGCCGTGGCCCGTCAATGAACAGCATCCGCAAGGCTCGACCCGCTATTACACGGACCTGAAGTTCGCGACCGATCCGGATTATTGCGAAAGCTATGGCCACGACCTGGTGACCGGCGCGGCGATCACGGCGCGGGAATACAAGGCCAGGCAGCCGGCGGGCCGCGCCTTGCTGCGGCCTGTCGAATACGTGCCGCCGCAAGAAGAGCCCGACGAACACTATCCCTTCTTCCTGACCACGGGGCGCGTGGTCTATCACTTCCATACCCGCACCAAGACGGGCCGTTCCAAGGCTTTGCGGGACGCGGCGCCGGATGCCTACATCCAGGTGAACGAGGACGATGCCCGCCGCCTGGGCATCAAACAAGGGGATATGTTGCGCGTCACGTCGAGGCGCGGCGCGGCCGACGCCCCGGCCCGCGTCGGCGACATCGAGCCGGGCACGTTGTTCATGCCTTTCCATTACGGCTATTGGGACGAGCCGGGCCGCGCGCGTGCCGCCAACGAGCTGACCTTGTACGATTGGGACCCGGTCAGCAAGCAGCCGCATTTCAAGTATGCCGCCGTCAAACTGGCAAAAGTAGAATGCTCGCCCTTGCCGCAGCCCGACGAATCCAAGCGGGAATCCGCGGCGGATGCAGGCGCGGGCAAAGGTGAGGCCGACGCCGCCCGCACGCATCTGGCCGACTATATCGGCCTGTTGCACGCGAGCGAAGAACGCCTGGCCCGCGGCTGGGAAAAACTGCGTACCAGCCATCCGGATGCCCCGGACATAGGCGCGCAGAGCGCATTGTTCATGTCCTGGTCGCGCGAGAACGCCGTTGCGGTCCAGGCCTATGCGGGTAAATATGGCGAGCGCCTCGAGGGCGAGCCCGAGGCGCTGGACCAGGCCTTGTTGATCCAGCGCCGCGCGACAGCCTTCGGGCTGCTGCGCGACCTGCAGGATCTTTGGCTGATGGCGAACGAAAGCACCATCTCGACGACCGTATTGATCCAGGGTGCCCGCGCGCTCGGCGACCGCGGCCTCGAGCAGGACTTGCTCGGCGTCGAGGGCCGCAACGAGCGCCAGCGCGCATGGCTGCTGACTCGCATCAGGCAGGCCGCGCCGCAGACCTTGGCGGTTCCGCCAGCCGGCGCGTGAGCTTGCCCCGTGCTTCAACCGAAAAACCTTCTTCCAGACGAAAAGAGGCCGTGCGATGAGCAACAGATTCAAGATAGGCGATCATGTGGGCTGGAATTCCGAAGCCGGCAGGGTGTCGGGCACCATCATCGCCGTTCACACCAGTGATTTCGACTACAAGGGACATACGCATCGCGCCTCGGCGGACGATCCCCAGTACGAAATCAAAAGCGACAAGACCGATCACATTGCCGCGCACAAGGGCGGGGCGTTGCGCTTGCTGCCCTAGGACCTGCACGCATTGAAAGGGGGGCAAGATATGGCCAAGCAAGCGGGCGCGAGCCCCGAGCTACGGGATGACGGCGGGCAGGGCGCGCCGCTGTTTTTCACCATCGGCCATTCCAACCGCAGCCTGGCCGAGTTCGCCGGCCTGCTGACCGAAGCCGGCGTCGAGCTTCTGGCGGACATACGCAAGATGCCCATGTCCCGGGCCAATCCGCAATTCAATGCCGATGCTTTACCCGGCGAGCTCGAGCCCTACGGCATTGCATACGAGCACATCGCCGCCCTGGGCGGCTTGCGCGGAAAAGCCCGCAGCCTGCCTGCCGACACCAATGGCTTCTGGACCAACGACAGCTTCCACAACTACGCCGACTACGCGTACTCGGCGCAATTCCAGGCAGGCCTGGATCATCTGCTGGAGTTGGGGCATGCGCGGCGCTGCGCCATCATGTGCTCGGAAGCCGTATGGTGGCGCTGCCACCGGCGCATCGTCGCCGATTACCTGATGGCCCGCGGGGCAGACGTTTTTCATATCATGGGGCAAGGCCGCCTGGAGCCCGCCCACCTTACGCCGGGCGCGGTAGTGCAGGCCACGGGCACTATTGCCTACCCGGCCGCGCAGCAAACGCTGCTCTGAGCGGCATGCCTGCATCGCAGACGCGAATACGCCGCGCCCCTGCAGGCACTGGGTTTCAGGCAGTGATCTGTTCGAGCACCGGCAGCAGATACCTTATGAATCGTTCCGGGTCTTCGCTCATGGGGAAATGCCCCATGCCTTTCATGACCTGCCAATTGGAACCCTTTACGGAACTCGCCAGCGAGGCCGTGTCTTCGGGCGTGCAAGAATAATCGTATTCGCCGGTAAGCAGCCACAGCGGGCAGTCTTGGGTGTCGATGCGGGATACATCGGAGCGTATATCGCCGTCCGCCGTATAAAAGTGCAGATCGCCCTTGAACACGCCCGGGCCGCCTTGCATATAGTGCCACAAGGTTTCCCATCGGTGCTCTTCGGGGCTGGACGGGCCCACCAGTCCCGACACAATGCCCGCGCAGACTTCGCCGCCATGCACGTCGGGCCGATGCAGCCAGTCCAGGTCGTAGTAGGGGTCGACGTGCGCACCCGACTGCAGGCCGATCAGGCCGCGAAACTCTTTGGCATGATGCAAGGCCAGGTGCAGCACGATGCGCCCGCCGATGGAGCAGCCCATGACGACCGGGCGATCCAGCGCAAGCGCGGCGGCCATCGTGCGTATGATCTCTGTATAGTCGTGCGACGTCAGCCGGTAGGGGCCTTCCTGCCAGCCCGCGGGAGGCGAAGACTTGCCGTGCCAGGGCAGGTCGAAGCAGATGACCCGGAATCGGCTGTTTATGCGGGTGTCGTTCATGAGCGCCCGGTATTGGCGGCTGTCCGAGCCTGCGGTATGCAGGCATAGCAGCGGTATGCCGCTGCCTGCTTCTTCGACATAGACGCGGTGTGTCTTGCCGAGCAGATCCAGCCGCAGATACCGCCCCGTGATGGGCTCGAATGTGACGGTGTTGTTGCTCATTCCGTGGTTTCTCCCAATCCCCGCACGGCGGACAGCAGCGCTTTGAAATACAGCAGGTTGGACATGAAGGGGTAGATGTTTCCCCGGATCGCAAGCCTCTTTGTCTTGGACAGGGCCATCACGTCGTGGAATCCGGGCGGCGGGACGGCAAGCCAGAATTTCTGCCAGGTCTCTTCTTCGGCTTCCAGGGAAAAATCCCATTCGTTCATCAAGAACGGCCCGCGCTCGATAGACACGATCCTGCCTTCGGCGATGGCGATGCGGAACAGCTTGTTTCCGACACCCAGCATGAAGCGGGTGCGGAGATGCCGCGCATATTGCACCGTCCACGCCCGGGAGTTGAACCTTTCGGGCAAGTGCCTGAGTATGTCGTCTTCACTGATCATGCTTTGCCATTCCTCGATTCTTGTTGAGAGCACGGGTGCAGCGCCGGGGCGCCGGCTTACTCCATGGCCGACGGAGCTTCGTGCAACAGGTAGATGCCGTTATCCGGCTTTGCCTGAGACGGATAGCGCCGGGCGACCTCGGGGTCGTGTCCCGGAACAATATGCGCATCGGAATCCACCAATTGGGCGATGCGCTTGTAGCCTTCCATCATGTGCCCGACATGCAGGATCGCGGGGAAGGGGTTCCGGTCTTCGTAATTCCTGTAATAGTGCATCGCATCGGAAGCCAGCACAATCCAGCCCCGCTGCGTATGGACGCGTACGATTTGCAGGCCGGCGGTGTGGCCGCCTATTTTGTAGAGTTCAACGCCCGGCGCAATTTGCGCGTCGCCGTCGTGGAAACACACTTTATCGTCGTACACGCGCCTGAGCACGGTCGCGACATCCTCCACGGAAAAAAAGTGGCGCAGCGCCCCATGGCACATATACCGGCCGGTGGCATATTGCATTTCGGCGTCCTGCAGATGAACCTGGGCATTCTGGTAGGCATCCACATTTCCCGCGTGGTCGTAATGCAAATGCGTCAGGATCAGCGTGTCGACGTCCGATGGCTTTACCTGCAAGCGGGCAAGCGCGGTCGCGGGTTCCTGCGAGAAAGCTCGCCCGCGTTGCGAGGCCGAACAGGCGCTGAAGCCCGTATCGACCAGCATGGTGCGATCCTGTCCACGAATCAGCCAGAAGTAGAAATCCAGGTCCATCTGGCCGTCGTGGATATCGTGCAGCAGAAAATTGTCGCTGGCCCTGCGCGCCACGCTTGCATACTTTATTGCGTATACCTCATAGAGCGGCGCCGCCATGATAGCCTCATTGCTTTACCAGGGGGCATTTGCTTTCGGACAGCGGCATGAATGCCTGGTCCCCCGGCACCGTCTTCAGGATGTTGTAGTAATCCCAGGGCTGCTTCGATTCTTCGGGCGACTTGACCGAGACGACGTACAGGTCGTGTATCAGCTTCCCGTCGGCTCGCAGCTTGGCATGGCGCGCAAAGGCGTCGTGTATGGGCATGCTGCGCAGGGTTTTCATGACATCCGTGACATCGTCGCTGCCCGATTTCTGCACGGCCCGCAGATAGTTCAGCACGGCGGAATATTGCCCGGCTTGCAGGGCGGTCGGCATTTTGCCCGCCTTTTTGTAGAAGCGTTCGGCGAACTTCCTGGACTCGTCATCCAGGTTCCAATAGAAAGTTTCCGCGAAATGCATGTTCTGCGCGGCCTTCAGGCCGACGCCGTGCACGTCGGTGATGCTCATGAGCATGGCGACGAGTTTCTGCCGCTTGGTCAGCCCGAATTCGTTGGCCTGCTTGATTTCGTTCTGCAGATCGGCCCCCGCGCTGGCGAAGGCTACGCCCTGCGCGCCGCTGGATTGCGCGGACAGCAGGTACGAGGCGAAATCGGTGCCGGGGAAAGGATAGCGGGAAGAACCCAGCACCTTGCCGCCGGCCTCTTTGATGAAGCGCGCGCCGTCTTTTTCCAGCGAGTGCCCGAAGGAATAGTCCGCCGTGATGAAATACCAGGTCTTGGTGCCCGACTCCACCAGCGGCATGGTGCCCACCTTGGCGAGCGCATAGGTATCATAGACCCACTGCACATTGGTGGGCTTGCATTCCTCGCTGGAAATCTTGGTCGCGCCGGCCCCGGTAACCATGGTCATGCGGTGCTTGGATTGCGCAATATTCATTACGGCCAGCGCCACGGCGCTGTTGCCCAGTTCGGTGATGACGTCGACCTTGTCGCGATCGAACCATTCCCTGGCTTTGGATGCCGCCACGTCGGTCTTGTTCAAATGATCGGCGACCACCAGTTCGATGGGCTTGCCCAGCACCTTGCCGCCGAATTCCTCGATGGCCAGCTTGGAAGCCAGTACCGAGCCCGGCCCCACGTTTCCGGAATAGGCGCCCGACATGTCCGTCAGGACCCCGATTTTCACGACTCCGTCGGATATGCCTTGCGCGGCGCATGCCGATGCCCCGAAGATGGCGAAGCCGAGTCCGGCCAAGGCAAAAATTCTCTTGGTGTGCATTATTGTCTCCTGAATAATCTCGAATCCCGAAAATGGCGCCGCAATATGCAAATCGCGGCCGGCGCCTGTTTCGGAAAATTGCGGCGCCACTTTTTAGCGTCAACAGGCCCTAGAGCCGCGGTTTGTCCACACCGTTGGTCTCGGCCCAGAAATCCGTGATGCAGGAAGTGTCCTTGCCCGAATTTTCCGCGGCCAATGCCATCCGGAAAATATTTTTTGTGATATCGCATAGCGGCAAGGCGATCCGGCTTGCCGCTCCGGCATTCGAGGCCAGCGAAATGTCCTTGTAGCCCAAGGCGATATCGAAGCCGGGCGTCAGGTCTCCCTTCAAGACCTTTTGCGGCCATTTTTGCTTGAGCTGTCCGTTGCTGGCCGTAGTATTGGTCAGAACGTCGAATGTGTTTTTCAGGTCCAGGCCTAGCGCTTTGGCCAATACCAGGGCTTCCGAGTTGATCTGGCAATAACACAGAACCATCATGTTATTGATCAATTTGGTCCTGGTTCCGTCGCCGGCCTTGCCGCAGTGGTAAATGGTCGTTCCCATTTTGAGCAGGATGGGCTCGACTCTGGAGTAATGCTTTTCGTCTATGCCCAGCATGAAAAGGGATTCGCCCCTGTCGGCATGCATGGCCAGGCGGCCGACGGGGGCATCGCCGAATGCGATGCCTTTGTTGGTGAATTCCTCGCGCAGCATATCGACGGTGTCCACGTCGACCGTGCTCATGTCTATATAGATGGCGTCCGCCTTCATATTTGCGATGATGCCGTTCTCGCCCAGCGCGACTGCCTTCACCTGTGGCGGGCCGGGCAGCATCGTAAAAATCAGATCAGAGGATTTGCACAGCTCGGGAATATTCCCCGCCACTGTCGCCCCATCTTTTTCCAGTTTTTTCGCAGCATCGATATTCAAATCGTATACGGTGACGGTTTCGCCATTCTTTATCAAGGACTTCGCCAGCGGAAATCCCATTCTGCCGAGTCCTATAAATCCGATATTCATTGCACCCCCTGAATGTTGGCTAGAGTTTATCGATGAATATCCAGCCCCGGAGGCGACATTTTTTCTGGCTAATATGACATTTTGGAATCTCATGATCTGAGAGCTGGCGATCGTTTTGCGCCATATGCCTAGGACGGCCGCGGGCACCGAACGAGCTGGGCGATGCTCATAGTCGGATATGGAATAACAGACAGACAAAATGTGTACGCTGGCGGTTTTTAAACGTTGATAGACTTTGCCCTCGTCAGAATTGGAATTGCAGAGCACTGCAAAATAAATCGAGGAGATCAATGTGCTTATGAATCGTCGCGTAGTATTGGGCCTGGCCGCCCTGTGCATGGGCGCGGGAGTGTTTTCGGCATCGGCGCCTGCGCAGGCCGCCGCTTATCCCGACAAGCCGGTCACTATTTATATTGGATTTTCCGCCGGCGGCCCCACCGACATGGTGGGCAGATTGCTGGCCGAAAAACTGGGCCAGAAATTCGGCCAGAGTTTCATAGTGGAAAACCGGGCGGGCGCGAGCGGCGCGGTGGCGGCGAATCTTGTAAGAAAGAGGGCGCCCGACGGCTACACGCTGATGCTGGGCAGCAGCAGCACGCTTTCTATCATTCCGTATATTCAAAAAGGCATCGAATACGATGCGATCAGGGACTTTACGCCTATCGCCCTGGTCGCCAGCTATCCGTATTATCTGGTGGTGCCCGCCGATTCCAAATTCAAGAACTTCAGTGACCTGATCGCCTATGGCCGCGAGAAGGACAGCCGCTTGAGCTTTGCTTCCGCGGGCACCGGCGCAGTCAATCACCTTGCGGCCGAGTGGCTGAAGAGCGAAACGCATATCAATGCCATGCATGTGCCTTATAAGGGGGATTCGGCCGCGGTCACGGATCTGATCGCCGGGCGCGTGGATTTTGCGCTGCTGGCCGGCGTGGTCGCCCTGCCCCAGGTCCGGGCGGGCAAGCTGCGTATCCTGGCGTCGGCCAGTTCGTCGCCGGACAAGGGTGTGCAAGGCGTGATGGTTATCGGCCAGAAGGAAATCCCCGGCTACGCAGCGGAACCGTGGAATGGCCTGATGGGGCCTGCCGGCATGCCCAAGGAAATCGTGGCCACGCTGAATACTGCAGTGAACCAGATCATGTCCGACCCCGAGGTGAAGGCGAAATTGCTCAAGCTGGATGAATACCCTTATTCCAGTACGCCCGAGCAATTCAAACAATATATTCAGGATCAGTCCTCGCGCTGGGAAGGCATCATCAAGAAATCGCATATCGTTATTGAGTAAGCAGGAGCTTGTCCATGGACTATTCACAATTCATCAATGGAGAGTTTTGCGCAGGTTCTTCGCAGGAAACGCTGGAGGTCGTGTCGCCCTCTACCGCGCAGGTGATCGGCCAGTTGCGCATGGCTTCGGCGCAAGACGTGCAGCGCGCCATCGAATGCGCGGGCCAGGCGTTCCGTTCGTGGAAAAAGACGGGGGCCAAGCAGCGTTCGGACTTGTTGCGCAAGGTCGCCGTCGAAATGCGCCTGGATCGCGACAATCTGGCCAGGCAGATCACCACGGAGCTCGGCAAGCCCCTGGGCGAGGCCCAGAAAGAAGTGGACGTGGCCGCCGAAATGTTCGAGTGGGCCGCCGAGGAAGCCAGGCGCCTGTACGGCCGGCTGATTCCGGCGCGGGCCCCGGGCATTGAACAGCTCGCCCGGCTCGAGCCCTATGGCGTGGTGGCGGGGGTGTCGGGCTGGAACGCTCCGGCCATTACCCCGTCGCGCAAGATCAGCGCCGCCCTGGCCGCGGGCTGCACCATAGTGATCAAGCCTTCCGAGGAAACCGCAGGGGTCGCGCTGCTTATCGCGCAGGCCATACAGCGCGCGGGATTGCCGGCAGGAACGGTCAACATGGTGTTCGGCGATGCGCCCCAGATCGTCGACCAGCTTTGCGTTTCCCCCGACGTGGCGATGATCACTTTCACGGGTGCTACCGCGGTCGGCAAGCAAGTAGGCGCCAAGGCGGCCCTGCATATGAAAAAGGCCACGCTGGAACTTGGCGGGCATGCGCCCGTCATCGTCTGGCACGACGTGGACATCGAGAAGGTAGCCCAGGCGACCGTGGCGACCAAGTTCCGCAACGGCGGGCAGGTCTGCACATCGCCCACTCGTTTCCTCATTCACGAAAAGATCTACGACAAGTTTTGCCAGAGCTTCGTCGAATGCGTGCGGCGGCTGCGAGTCATGGACCCGTTCGACCCGCAGGCGCAAATGGGGCCCTTGAAGAACCAGCGCCGCCGGGATGCGATCGATCGCCTGGTCGCCAACGCCACGGAATCGGGGGCGAAGCTGCTGGCCGGCGGCAAGGCCATGGATCTGCCCGGCTATTTCTACGAGCCGACTGTGCTCGCCGTGCACGACCAGGCGCCGGACGCCTGCAGGATCGAGCCTTTCGGCCCCGTCGCCTTGATGATCCCGGTAAAAAGCGCCGACGAAGCGCTGGATGCGGCGAATGCCTTGCCTTTTGGCCTGGCCGCTTATGCATTCACCAACGACCTGAAGCTGGCGCATCGCTTCGCAGGCGAAATCCAGAGCGGCGTGGTGTGCATCAACGAGCTGCAGGCTTCCTTGCCGGAAACTCCGTTCGGCGGCTACAAGGACAGCGGCCTCGGTTCGGAAGGGGGCATAGAAGGCTTGCGCGAATTCCTGCGGGTGAAGTGCGTGCGCCAAGGAGGACTGGAATGAAACCGACACTGGGCTTTATCGGCGTGGGCGCCATGGGCAAGGGGATGTGCGCGAACCTGGCCAGGAAGTCGGGCTGCAAAGTCCTGGCGGCCGACCTCGACATGGATAATGTTCGCGCCTTGGCCGAAGCGGGCGTGGTAGCCAGCAATATTGCCGAGATCGCATCGAAGGCGGAGATCGTCTTCCTGTCGCTGCCGTCCATCGACCAGGTGGAGCACGTGTGCCTCGGTGCCGGAGGCATGCTGGAGCAACACGGTGCATTGAAGACTATCGTCGACATGAGCACCAGCGATGTAGATCGCACGCGCCGGCTGGCGCAGCGCCTCGAAGCCGAGGGCGTGGGGTTCGCGGATGCGCCGGTGGCCAGGAGCCGGGCCGCCGCCCAGAACGGAACCCTGCTGATCACGGTGGGAGCCGCCGAAGCCCGGTTCGCCGCCCTGAAGCCTTATCTGGATTGCATGGGCAGCGATGTCGTGCTTTGCGGCCTTACCGGCGCGGGCCAGGTTGCCAAGATCATGAACAATATGGTTCTGGTCAATACCGTGCACGCCCTGGCAATGGCTTTTGCCATTTCCGAGCGATCGGGGGTTTCCAAGGACTTGCTGGCCCGGACGCTGGGGCTGGGGTCGGCGGCCTCATTCGCCTTGCAACTGACGGGCGCGGAATATCTGGCAAAAGACGTCTTTCCGGAAAAAATGTTTTCCGCCGCCTACGCGCTCAAGGATCTGAAGCTGGCGATCACGCTTTCGGACAACGTCAGCCTGGACAACGAATTGACGGGCCTGACCGCACGCCAGTTGCAGAAGGCCATCGATGCGGGTTTCAAGGACAATTACTATCCGGTGATCCTCAAGGTCATTTCAGAAGACCGGGATGCCGGCGATGCGCCGGGCCTTGCGCATTGAAAGATTTGCGTCTTCGCCGCGCGGGGATGCCTCGCAACACGGGCCTCGCGCGTGCGTATTCGAGCAAGCATTGCTTGCTCGACGCCTGAATTACCAGACCTGGGCGCGCCGGGCGCCCGGCTACTCCGATTACCCAAAACCACTGCCAAGATTTTCATGAACTTTACTCTTTCAGAAGAATATCAAGCGTTCTCCGACAGCGTGGCGCGTTTCGCCCAGGACAAACTGGCTGCAGGCGCGCTCGAACGCGCCCACTCGCCGCACTATCCATGGGCGGATGCGCAACTGATGGCCAAACAAGGTTTGCTGGGCATCGCTTTTCCCGAAGAGGACGGAGGGCAGGGCGGTTCTTTGATGCATTCCGTGCTGGCCATACAGCAGGTGGCCCTGGTCTGTCCGCGCAGCGCCGATATCGTGCAGGCGGGTAATTTCGGGCCCATCCGCACTTTTGTCGAATATGCCAACGCGGAACAAAAGGCCAGGTTTCTCCCCGACCTGCTGGCCGGCAAGAAACTGATATCGCTGGGCATGACGGAGCCGGACGCCGGTTCGGCGGCAACCGACTTGAAGACCTCGGCCGTGCTCGATGGCGATCATTACGTCATCAACGGCAGCAAGGTGTTCTCCACGCACAGCCCCGAAGCCGAGCTGTTCCTGATCTATGTGCGGTTCGGGCCCGGGGTGGGCGGCATAGGGTCCATACTCGTCGAAAAAGGAGCGCCGGGCTTCCAGGTCGGCACGCCCTCGAACTTCATGAACGGCGAGCAGTGGTCGCAATTGTATTTCGACAACTGCCGGGTGCCCAAAGAAAACCTGTTGCTGGGCGCGGGCGGCTTCAAGAAGCAGATTTCCGGTTTCAATGTCGAACGCCTGGGGAATGCGTCGCGCGCCTTGGCCTTGGGCCGGTATGCGTTCAATGCGGCGCGCGAGCACGCCATGGTGCGCAAGCAGTTCGGCCGGGAATTATGCGAATTCCAGGGCCTGCAATGGAAGTTCGCCGACATGTGGATGAAGCTGGAACAGGCCCAGTTGCTGCTCTACAAGGCAGCCCTGGAAGGCGAGCACGGCCTGCCCAGTGCCCAATCCACCGCCATGGCGAAGCTGGCCTGCAATCTTGCCGGCTGGGAGGTTTCCAACGACGCCATGCAAGTCATGGGCGGTATGGGCTTCAGCCAGGAAGCACTGGTGGAATACTGCGTGCGCCGCACCCGCGGCTGGATGATCGCGGGCGGCTCCGTCGAAATACTCAAGAACCGCATCGCGGAAGGCGTGTTCGGCCGAACCTTCTCGCAGCGCGCCCCGAAGCCCGCCGCCAAATAAGAGGCGCAGTCAGAAGAGGCGTAGTCAGCAGTCCGGCAGATAAGGCCGGGTTGCTGCGGCTTGCGCCAGGATCCAGTCGCGAAACAGTACGATCTTTCGTGCTTCGCGCTGCACCCTGGGCCGCAGCAGATGGAAGGAAAGCCCCGTGCGCACCGGCTGGTGGAACGGGGCTACCAAATTGCCTTCCTTGATGTCTTCGGTCAGCAGAGCCATCTGCCCGATGGCCACGCCCAGCCCGTCCATCGCAGCTTGCCAGGTCAGTACCGAGCTGCTGAAGCTCATGTGCGGGGTGTCGGCGATGTCGTTTTCGTAGTTGCAAGCCTTGGCCCACATGAGCCAGTCGCTCTTGGGACGGTAATGGGAATCCAGCAGGCGCGTGCGCAGCACCGCCTGGGGGTAGGCGGTTTCCGGCGCGTGTTTACGCAGAAAGCCCTGGCTGCATACCGGCTCGATGATGTCGTCGAACAGCAGATCCACTTCCAGCCCCGGCCGAGTGCCCCGGCCGAGTTGTATGCTGAAGTCGATGCGGTCTTTCTCGAAATTCACCTCGTCGACCGAGGCGATGATCAAGACCGACAGCTTGGGATACTGCTTGTGAAAGTCTTCCAGCCGGGGAATGAGCCACTTTGCGGCAAAGGTCGTGTAGGTATGGACCCGGATCTTGCTGTCGTTGCTGCGTTCGGTGAGGCTGGCGGCGGCGTCCAGGATCTGGTCGAACGCGGGCACGACCCGTTCGGCGAGTTCCTGGCCTATGTCCGTCAGGCTGATGCCGCGCTGTTCGCGCCGGAACAGCTTGACGCCGAAATATTTCTCCAGCACGTCGAGCTGCTTGCTGATGGCCGACTGGCCGACATGCAGCTCCTTGGCGGCCTTGGTCAGGCTATTGGTTCGAGCGACCACATAGAACGCCCGCAGGGGGTTCATGGGGGGGATTTTTCTTGGCATGGGTATCGGAGAAGAATTACTGTCCCGTTTTTTATTCATTGTAATGTGCGGGATACAGCGTGCCGGCCCTGGTCGCGGTGGCGGCGCATTATGCGGATACCGTGCCTGACAGGCGCCCAGCCTGTCCTCTGAAACAGGACACGTAGTCGGAGGCGGCCGGCGCGGCTGCCGGGTCGCGCCGCCCCCCGATACCTTGCTGCTCAGTCGGCGCGCTGGTAGCCGGTTGCCGCGCCGTACAGTTCGGCGCGCCGCGACCAGTCGTGCGTCTGGTCCCACAACGCCAATACCGATGCGGCCTCGTTGCGGAACACGGCGTCGCGCTCGGGCGTGGAAATATTGACGCCGAGCTCGAGGCGGTGGCCCGAGGGGTCATGGAAGTAGATGGACAGCAGGAAGTCGTCATGATTGACGGGGCCCAGGACCTTGATGCCGCGGGCTTCGAGGTTCGCCTTGGCTTGCATCAGGGTGGCCTCGTCCTTGACGCGGAAGGCGAAGTGCTGGGCCCAGCCGGGGGTTTCGGCATCGCGCCCGGACGGTTCGCCTTTGTCGTGGGGCAGTTCGAAGAACGCGATGCAACTGCCGTCTTCCATTTCCAGGAACACATGGATGTGCGGGCTGTATGCGCCGGTGGACGGCACGTGGTCCTCGCCCATGGCGTGGATGAATTTCAGTCCCAGTGCCTGGGTATAGAAGTCGACGGTCTGCCGCGCATCTTTGCAGCGGAACGCCGCGTGGTGCAGGCTTTTGCAAAGCATGGGTTATCTCCTGTGTGCGTGTGTCGCTGGCCGTGTCCGCGAGCGCATCATGCGGCGTCCAAGGGGGCGAATTTCTGCTGGATGCGGCCGAACACCGGCTTGTTGTTGCGATCCAGGTGTTCGATGCGGACTTCGTCGCCGAAGGCGAACAAGGGGGTCTTGGCCGCGCCGTCGCGCAGCACTTCCAGCGCGCGGATTTCGCCGATGCAGGCGCAACCCGCGCTTTCGTCGCTGTTCGAAACCGTGCCCAGGCCCACCAGCGTTCCGGGTTCGAACTTGCGGGTCTGAGCCACATGGGCGATCAGGTGTCCATAGTGGAACGGGGTATCTTTGCCGGTTTCGATTTCGCCTACGCGCTCGCCGCGCACCCAGCAATTCATGGTGCCGGATACCAGCTTGCCGTCCCATAGGTCGCCAAGCTCGTCGGGGGTGACGGCGATCGGGCCCATGCTGGAGGCCGGTTTCCCCGTCAGGAACCCGAATGTGCGCTTGAGTTCGGACGGGATCAGCGCGCGCAGGGAAATATCGTTCACCAGCACGAAAAGCTTGATGTGGGAGGGGGCGTCCTCGGCGGATATCCCCATGGGCACATCGTCCGTGATGGCGCAGATTTCCGCTTCGAAATCGATGCCGTATTCGTCGGACGGCAGCCGCACCGTTTCGTTCCAGGCCATGAAGCCGTGGGAGATCCCCTGGTAGATCAGGGGCTTTTCGTAGAAGTCCGCCGGCAATGTTTCGCCGCGGGCCTTGCGGTTGCGGGTGATGTGGCTGGGGTAGGCCGCGCCGTCCAGGAACTGGTAGGCGCGCGGCAGCGGGGCGGCGAGTTCTTCCAGCTTCAACGCGAACGCGCCTTGCGCCTGCCCGGCGTTGAGCTTTTCGTAGAGGGCCCGCAGGGCGCCTTCCACTTGCGGCCAACGGTCCAGGGCTGCTTGCATGGTGGGGGCGATATCGGCCGCGCTGACCGCGCTCACCAGGTCCCGGCTCACGACTATAAGAGCGCCGTCGCGATCGCGGCGCAGGGATGCCAACTTCATTGATACCTCTTGTTTAGGGAATTCGGATGGGGAAGAGCCTGCCGCAGGGGGCTTATTGCAATGGGATCTTCGCGGCTTTCACGACCTCTATCCATTGCTTGGTCGTGGTGGCGATCATGTCGCGCATTTCGCCGGGAGAGCCGTACCATGCCTCGCTGCCCATGGCGTGCAGCCGCTTTTGCACCTCCTGGTCGGCGAGTACGTCCTTGAGTGTGTGGTTCAAGGTGTCGACCACGGCTTGCGGCATATCGGCGGGCCCGGCTATGCCCAGCCAGGACATCACAGTGAAGCCCGGGATGACCGAGCCGACGGTCGGAACGCCCGGCAGCAGCGGCCAGGGTTGCGGGCTCGTGACGCCCAGGGCGCGCAGCTTGCCCGATTGCAGTTGCGGGGCGGTAACCGTCGGCGTGTCGACCATCACATTCACGTCTCCCGACAGCACTGCCTGCACCGGCGCGCCGCCGCCGCGGTAGGGCACGTGCACCATGGACACGCCGGCCTTGGATGCCAGCAATTCTCCGGTCAGGTGCTGGGTCGAGCCCACGCCCACGGAGGTATAAGTCACTGTGCCGGGATGGGCGCGCGCCTGGTCCAGCAGTTGCTTCAGATCTTTTGCCGGATTGTCGGCCTTTACCGAGATCACGAACGGAAAGCGCGAGACCGTGGAGATCATCGAGAAACTGGCCACGGGGTCGTAGGGAAGCTCTTTGCGCATCGCCGCCGAAGCCGTATGGCCGCCGGTGAGCATGACCAGCGTGTAGCCATCGGGCTTGGCCTTCGAAACGTAAGCCGAGGCGATCGTGCCGCCCGCGCCAGTCCGGGGATCGACGACGACCGTCTGCCCCAGCTTTTTGCCCATGGCGTCGGCGATGACGCGCGCGACGGAATCGGCATTGCCTCCGGCGCCGAAGCCGTGGACCAGGGTGATGGAGTGGTCGGGGTAGGCCGCCGCAGCGCCCGTCGATGCGAATGCGAAAAGCAGCAGCGCCGCCATGCGCCGGAATGGATGATTCATAGTGAGTCCCTTTTGAAATGTTTTTGTCTACGCAGGGAACTATAGGAAGAGGAGGCCGGGAAAGCTGTCGATTTCCGTTGAACGGAATTAGGCTGCATGGCCGGCCTTCCGGGGTGCGGGCTACTAGACTTGCCGGATGCCGGATTCTGGCCCGGGCTCAGGGCCTGGGGCCCAGCATCGAGTTGCGGATGACGCGCACGCGCTGCTGCAACAGGGCTGCGAGCGCCGTGATGCGCGCGGGGCGCATCCGGGCGTCGATAGCCGCCACGCTGATGGCGGCTATGGGCTGGTCGAGAGAATCCAGCAAAGGCACGCCCACGGCCGAAACCCCGGGGTTCACCCGATTGCGGATGAACGAGTAGCCGTTGCGCCGGCAGGCCTGCACCGCGGCCCTGAGTTCTTCCTCGAATTGCTCGCGCCGCCCGAGCCTGCGCTTGCAGAGCTTCTGGATCAGTTCTTCGCGTTCGGTATCGCGGACGTAGGCGAGTATGGCCACGCCGCCCGCGCCCATGCCCAGGGGCCGGCGGCTGCCGACGTCCAGGGTCAGCACGCGCACGGGCGAGGGGCCTTCGTGGCGATCCACGCATACCGCGTCGGAGCCGCTACGCGCCGTCAGGTACACCGTGTCCCGCACCTCTTCGGCAAGCCGTCGCAGGAATGGTGCGCAGCGATCCCGGGGGTCGAAGGACTGCGACGCCGCCAGGCCCAGTTCGAATACCAGCGGTCCCAGGGCGTAGCGTTTGTTGGCCTCGTGCTGCACCACCATGCCTTGCGCGCAAAGCTGGCCGAGCAGCCGGTGCACCGTGGAATTCGCCATTCCGGTAGCGCTGGACAGGCGCGTCAACGCCATGCCGTTCTTGCCTGTGGCGGCTAGCAGCTTCAATAGCTGGACGGCGCGCTCCAGTACGCCGGTTTCTTCGGAGGAAGCTGTATTGCCCATGCGGTGGTTCCTGGATCGGGCATTGTCCGTGGCAAGCGTGGATCTTCGCTGCAATGCTCGGGTCTGAGGTTATGTTTCCATTGTACGGAAACTATTCCACCCTGAGCGGCCTTTTCGGCGGCTTCCTCAGCCCGGCCTGCTGGGCCTGGTGCGTCAGCGTCCGCCCCGCTTGAGCGGCGCCGTCGCCACGACCGCGCCGGCGATGATCAGCAGCGCCGGCACCAGCAGGAACAGGCCGGCGTCGGCCTGTCCGGCCAGGATCAGCAGCAGGGTGGATATCAGGGGCGCCAGGTACGATAGCGCGCCCAGCACGGCAAGATTGCCGTGCTTGCTGGCGTGGTCCCAGGCGAAGAAGGCGGCGCCTACGGGCCCGAGGCCCAGGCCGGCTATGGCCAGCCATTGGCTGGTTCCGGGCCACACTGTATTTTCCAGGGCCAGGTGGCAGGCCAGGCCGGCCAGCGCTACCAGTCCGCACAGGCCGCCGACGATGCCGCTGGGCACGTGGCTGTAGCGCCGGTTCAGGACCGAATATCCCGACCATGTCAGTGCGCAGGCGAAAGCCGCCACATAGCCGGCTGTCGCGTAGCCGGCGACCGCGACCGCGCCCGCGTCCGCGTCCGCTGCCGGGTCGCCGCGCGCCAGCATGATGGCGGCGGTGCCGGCCAGGCCCAGCGCGGCGCCCACGAGGTGGCGCGGACCCGGCTTGCGTCCGGCGGCCAGCGCCGAAAGCAGCACCAGGAACAGCGGCCACAGGTAGGCGATCAGGCTGGCCCGTGCGGCCGGGGCCGATTTGAGCGCGAAGAAATACAGGGCGTGGTAGCCGAACAGGCCCAGGAAGCCCGTGGCCCACGCGCCCCACGGCTGGCGCCATGCGGCCAGCCACGCGCCGCGCTGGCCGAGCGCGAGCAGGCCGGCGCCCAGCACGAAAGCAATGCCGAAGCTCAGCGCCAGCAGTTCGAATGGTGGAATACCGGCGGTCAGGGTGGTGAGCAGGGCCAGGCAGGACCAGAGCAGCACGGCGGCCATGCCCGCCAGCGTGGCGCGTCCCGTGCCGCCGGCGGCCGGCGGCTTGCCTGTATCGTTCATGTGCGTGTTTCCCATGGATGGTTCCGGGTGGCAATGATAGCGCCCCGCGGGCTATTCCTGCCTCGATACGGCCTTATGGTATTGTCCAGGCATGCTCCGATTCTTGTGTTTCCCGGCCTCGGCGGGCGCGGCCGCGATATGAAAACCGTACTGGGCGCCCTCATCGTCCTTGTCGCCCTGGCCGCGCTGGCGCTGGGCGGCGGACTGGTGCTGTCGGAAAGCCACGGCGGCATGTTTGCGGGTCTGGCAGCGGCGCTGGGCTGGCTCGTGCTGGGCGCAGGCAATCTGCTGGTACTGGTCCTGAACCTGCTGTACTGGCGCCTGTACGGGGCGCCGCGCTGGCTGCGGGGGATTATTGCGGTCCAGGTGCTGCCTGCCCTGGCCACGCTGGCGCTGGCGGGCATGCAACTGACCGACAATTGGCAGGAAGACCGGTCCAGCGACCAGCGCCAGGCCATCTACCAGGCCATACATGCCGACGATGTGCAGCGGCTGCTGGCCGCCCAGCATGCCTGCGGCGAACGCTGCGCGGCGCTGTACCTGCCCGATGCCCAACTGCTGGATGCCGCCGACGCGGGCGCGCAGGCCGCGGCCAGCACGCTGGTCAGCCAGCATGCCTCGGTGTCGAGCCGCTTGGGGCGCGAAGCCATGGATCTGCGTACTTGCGAAGGGGATTTCCTGCCCGGCCTGAATGCGCTCGGCGTCGCCGTGGCGCGCCACGACCTGGCCCTGGTGGATATCCTGTTTCCCGTCAGCGACGAAGGTGCGCGCAAGGAAGCGTTGTGGATGGCGGCGCGGCTCGATCATCTCGACCTGGTGCAGTATCTGGCGGCCAAGGGCGTGCCCTTGTCCGTCCGCGGTCCCTTGCTGGCGCAGAACGACACTTTGCTGGTTGCGGCCGCCCGCGGCGCCGCGCTGACGGTCGGCAAATGGCTGATCGAGACCCGGCATATGCCGGTGGATGCCATCGTCAATGGCCCCGATCCGTATCCGGGCACGGCGCCGGTGCAGGCTTTGATGAGTTACGCGTCGGATGTGCCGGATTCGCCGCGCATTGCGCCGTTCCTGTCCATGCTGGTGGAGCATGGCGCATACATCGATGCGCGCGACTCCCAAGGCAAGACTCCCCTGGAAGAAGCCGTGTTGTCGCACGAGCAGCGCAGCGCCAGGCTGCTGCTGGATGCGGGGGCGCAGACCGGCCTGCTGTCGGCGGACGAAAAGGCGCAACTGCACGAATTACTGGCGCAGCCCGAGGAACCCCACGGCCCCGCGCCCGAGAGCCCCGGCTGCGTCTTGCCCTGATACGGGGCCGCAATCGAGAGCATGGCGCCGGCTCGGGCCAGTGCTATCGATGTGCTGCATGAGTCCGCGCGCCCTTCACGGCAGTTTGGGCGTGGCAGCCATGGCCGGGACGGCGCAGCTCAATGCCCAGGGGTCTCCGGCGGCCGGTGGCGCCGAGCTGGCTGCAACCGGCCACGGGAAGCTCGCGGCGGCCTTGCCGGCGGCGGCCAGCGCAGCCGTATCGCCGGCTGCGGTTTCGGTGCGCAGTACGATTTCCCTGTCCGCCACGCGCGACAGCCAGAATGTCATGAGCCGTTGCCCCGTGGGCGGCAGGGCGTCCGTGCCGATATTGATCACGCCGCTGCGGCTTGCGTCCGGCCTGGCCACCGTGAACTGCAGCATGCGGCCGTGCGCATCCCCGCGGGTCGCTTGCGGGTAGGAAAGCTCCGTCGCCTTGCCGACCTGCAGTTCCATCTTGTGCGTCATCCAGTTGCGCAGCAGATCTTCCATGTCTTCGGGATCCTTGCCGGGCGCGGGCTTCATCAAGGTGACGCCGATGGCCTGGTCCGGATGCAGGCGTACGTAGCGGGCGAGATTGCGGTCATGGTTCACGAGCATGAAGTCGCCCAGGCGTGCGGGCAGGTTCAGGTTCATGGGCAGGTAGAGCAACGCGCCACTGGCCGTATCCAGCTTCCAATTGGGATCGGGCAGGTCGCGGTTATGGGCGTTGAGCCAGGTTACGGCCTGGCGCGTATCGCCGGCGCGAAACGCGGTATCGGCCGCATACAGCAGCAAAGTGTCGAACAAGGATTCCGAGCCGTAGCCCAGCTTGCTGTAGCGCCATTTGCCGAACGCCTTGCGCAGCAGCGGCATGGCCCGCGCCGGGCTGCCGCTGCGTGCGGCAGCTATCCCCATGGCGGTATACAGGCGCGCCTGGCGGTTGGGAAACAGGGTGGTGGGCAGCAGGCGCTTGGCGAGGGCGGCCGCCTCGGTCCATTGCTGATTCGCCAGCGCGGTGTCGAACCTCTGGTTCAGTGCCCGGGTTTGCGGTGTTTGCCCGCGATACCGCGCCTGGTGCGCGTTCCAGCCTATGTCCGCGAACAATGCCCGCAGAGCTTTGGCCGCGGCGGCCTGGCGCTGCGGCGCCCAGCTTGCGCGTACGATGATCTGCCAGGCGCCTTTGCGGGCGATCCAGACTCCATGCACTTCCTGGCCGCCGTGCTCGTCGGCAATATTGACGGCTCCCGAGGCGTGCGTGCTGCCGGCAGGCGCGAATTCGACGGGAACGGCATCCGGCTTGGGCGCTTCCCCGGCCTCATGCCCGTGCGGCTTGCGGCCGTAGAGTTCGCGTTCGTAGGACAGCTCATGCGCGAGCGCTTGTGCCACCGTGGTCCCGTGGCGATCGCGCGACCCCACCCGCAGCCGCACTTTCATGTCTTGCAGCGGGCCTTGCGGCGCGATAGGCGTGTAGATCAGCGTGGACGAGTCCGAGGGATCGTCCGTCGTCTTGTATTCCTCGCGCATCAGGCCGCCGGCCGCGCCGGGGAAGCTCATCCCCGCAAGCCTGTAGTACAGCCGCGCCTGGCGGCCTTCGGGTATCCAGTCGTCCCGATCCGTCTGGCCCCAGGTCACGGCGGGCGCGGATAGCGGCATGTCGCGTATCTCGGCGAGCAGGGCATAAGCCTCGGTGCGCCGGTTCTGCAGGAAGGCCAGGCGCGCCTCTTGTGCCATCGAGCGCGCCATGTCGTGCGATCCGTATACACAGCGGATCAGCGGGCGGATCGTGTGCAGGGCGCCGCGCGCTGGGTCGTAGCGCCCCTGTTCTTCGCGCATCGATGCATACCAGTCGGCCGCCCTGATGCGCTCATAGGGATTGGCCGCCAAGGCGTAAGCCTGTTGCGCCGATGTCGCGGCAGCATCGAAGTTGCCGGCTCGCGCCGCTTCGCCGGCTTGCCGCAGCGCCTGCCGGAAGGCGGATTGTTCGGTCGCGGCAGCCGTGCCTGCCGGGGCTCCGCCGGGCGGGGCGTCGGGCTCGGGAGCAGCCCGGGGCCCGGAGGCGGCTGCGGGTACGGCCTCGTGTTGGGCGGCAGGCTGGGGGGCGGCTGCAGGAGACGATGGGGTTGGCGGGGCCGCGAAGGCCTTGCCCGCCAGGAGCGGGACGCAGAGCAGGGCCGCGGCGATGCGCGGCCGTAGCGGTTGATGCGGCGGGGCAGGCCGAAACAGCAGGCTTGCCGGGTATGTTGAGTGTAAGGAGTATCGGGGCATGGTCGGAGTCAGTTTTCTTGTTCTTGCGCTGCTGCAGAATCGGGGCCTGCCGGGGCCGCGTCGCCGCACAGCAACACCGGGCTGTCCCCATCGTAAAGCTGGGTGCATTGCAGGCTGGGTGCATAGCGTCGCCCGTCGTAGGCGTAATAATCCACCTGGTGTTCGCAGCAGCTTACGTGCTGCTGGGTGCGCAGCACGGGCAGCCCATTGTGGACGGCGTCGGTGCCTTCCAGCGGCCGCAGGTAGCCGCCGTAGTTTTCCAGCACGATACGCCATTGCGGCGGCTCGCCCTTGCCGGGCCGGTCGCGCAATAGCAGCCAGAAGGGAGCGTTGTGCGCATCATTTTGCTGGACGGCGAGGACTGCTGCGCGGCCGTCCAGGCTCAAGGCATGGAATACAAGCCCGTCTTCTTCCGGCTTGTTCTCTTCCGGGCTGTTGTCCGTTTCCGAACCGGGGTCCGCTTCGAAATTCTTGCCGTGCTGTACGATCAGGCGCCGCAAGCGTACGCGCAGCGCGGGCTCCACCGGGCGGTCCAGCCATTTCAGCGTTGCAGGAGACTGGGCGCATTGCCGGGCCGTGTCGGCCAGGCGCGCCTGGAAAGCGCGCATGGCGTGTTCCAGGCAGGCGCTGTCGCGGCATTGCGCCAGTTCCTTGTCGTACGGCCGGCGCAGCGCCATGAAATCCTGCGGCACGCAGGGGCCGGACTGCGCGCCGTAATAGGCTTTTTCCGTGGCGCGCGACAGTGCGCGCAGCGCCGGGTCGGCGCAGATCGCGTGGTCCGCGGCATCCTGCGCTGCGGCTGGAGCGGGTTCGGCTGCCGGGTCGGCGACGTAGCAGCGGTCCAGGGTCTGTTCGATCACGGCGTCGCCCCGGGCGGCATCGGTGTACAGCGGAAACAGCGCGGCGTAGCTCGCCAGCACATGCCCGCCGCGATCGATCAGCACTGCGTCGCCATCGTGGGTGCGCGCCGTGGCCGCGCCATGTACGAAGGGCGAGATCGATGTATAAGGCGCCAGCTCCGTCACGCGTGCGCCATGGGCGTCATATACCTGGTCCTGCGCGCCTTGCGGGGTGTCGCGATGTATGAGCCACCATCCATCCCCCAGGGGCCGCGGGTCGCCGGAGAATCGCTGCAACGGAACGATCAGATGGCCGTCGGTGCCTATCAGTCCGGTCTGCCTGTCGGGGCCGTAGATCTTCCATGCGAACTGCCGATTGCCGAGCTCTCGCACGCCCTCCGGTTCGTACAGGCTGGTGTCGGGCAGGCGCGTGCCGTCGGGTCTGAACAGCACTTGGATTGCGCCGTGTCCGTCATGGGCCGCTACCTTGAACGACAGCAATTGCGGCGACAGCACGCGCACGTCCGCGTATTGCGGCGGCACCAGCCATTTGCCTGCCGGGTTTGCCAGCCCCCAGCCGGAACTGTCGCGGACGATGAGCGTGCCGGCGGGGCCGGCCTTGATGTCCAGGTATCGCATGGCCAGCGTCGGCTTGCCCAAGGTGTCCAGCACGCCATAGCGCGGGGCGGTATTGCCGGAGTCGGAGTCCGAGTAGGCGAGATGGCCGGCATCCAGTGGCAGCAGGCGAGTATGGGTCGCAGCAATGAGCAGGCGCCCGGAGATGTCCACGGCGCCCAGGCCTTGCGGTCCCGTGACCAGGGCGTAGCCCAGCGCGCGGCTGCGGCCTGCGTCATAGGGGCACAGGCCGGCGGGTAGCGGCACGCGCGATCCGTCGTCGCGCAGATAGTGGGCGCAATGGCGTTCGCCGGATGGGAAGGCGGTAATGAGCAGGCTGTCCCCGTCCGGGTAGATCCCCGCGTAGCGCCCGGGTGGGGCGATCACGCGGCCCCAGCGGTCTATCAGGCCGGCGCCTTGCGTGGTCGAGATCCTGGCATAGTTGCCCTCGAACGGATTTGCGCCGGCATAGGTGGGCGCGACCACGAATTCCAGCTTCGGTCCGATATAGCCGAAATGCTTGCCGTCGCGCGAGGCGGGCGCCAGGGTGTCGTCGACCGGCAAAAAGTAGGCCAGCCGCAGCGCAGGCTTGCCATGGCCGTCGACGAACACGTAGCTGCAGGCCGAGGCGGGCGCGTCGGGGCTCGGGCAGTCGTGGTAATAAGGGTGGCCCTGCCATGCGCCCACCATATTGCCGTTGCGCGCCAGCACCACGCGGCCGTGGAAATCATAAAGAACATATTCCGCGACGGGCCTTGGCGGCGCGGGCGCTACGACCTTACCATCGCTACTGCTACTGCTACTGCTACTGCTACTGCTACCGTCGCTACCGCTACCGCTGCTGGCATTGCTGCGCTCGGCGCTATCGTCGTCCTTGACCGGTGCGGGCGACGACGCCGCAGTTGCGCCGGCCGGCATATCGGCCTCGGCGAGCAAGAACGGTTGGTCCTGCACGACATACAGCGTTTTATAGACGGGCGGCACGAGGGTATGGCCGTCGGCATCGATGGCGCCGCTGCGCCCCTGGTAGGTATAGAGCGCCACCGGCCCGTCGAACGACTCTACGTGTTCGTACAGGCGCCTCGAGACCAGCGCGCCATGCTCGTCGACCAGCGCGCAATAGGTATCGCACAGCGCATAGCGTGGCCCGGAGGCTGCCGGCGTTGCTGCAGGGGCGGGGGCTGCCGTGGCCGCCATGGCCGCGACCGGGCCGGCCAGCAGCACGCAGGCCGTGGCGGCCATGCCTCGGGCGATCCGGTTCGTCCATGCGAGCCACGGCATCCGGACGGTTGCGGCGGGCATGGATCTGGACCTGGATCGGGGCATGGCTGGCGGTATTTTGTTTCGGCTTCGCTACTTTACCTGCAGCGGTGCGATGCTGGGGGCCTGCAGGACCTCACTCGCACGGGGCGTCGCCCGTGCATGGCCTGTAAACGGCGCCATATCGGCGCGGGAACCGCATCCGGCATATTGTGAAAATCTGCAAGCAAGATTTGCGGCAGCCCGGCAAAGGCCGCCGCCGTGCAGCCTCGGCCCGCGGTATCCGCTGGGGACCGTGTCTTGCCCAATGGCTCAGAGTGTTCCGGCCAGGGCGTGCTCCAGGATATGCGCATATTGTTCGGGGCTATAGGGGATGGGGTTGGTGGCGGCCGAGCCGTCGGCTGCCGCCATTACGCCTATCTCGGCGCAGCGCCCGGCGGGAATGCCGATTTCGGCCAGGCTGTGGGGAATGCCTATCGAGGCACGCAGGTCCAGCACCCATTGCAGGAAGCCGTCGAAACTGGCGGCGGGCAAGTCCATGTAGCGCGCCAGCGCGGCAATGCGATGCTCGATGGCAGCACGGTTGGCCTTGAGCACGTAGGGCATGAGTATGGCGTTGAGCATGCCATGATGGGCGTCGTATAGCGCGCCCAGGGGGTGGGCCAGCGCGTGCATGGCGCCCAGGCCTTTCTGGAAGGCGGTGGCGCCCATGCTGGAGGCCACCAGCATATGATGGCGCGCCTCGATGTCCGAGCCGTCGCGCACCGCGTCCGGCAGGTAGCGCTGCACCAGGCGTATGCCTTCGATCGCGATGCCGTGCGCCATCGGGTGGTGCATGGGCGAGCACAGCGCTTCGAGATTGTGCGACAGGGCATCCATGCCCGTGGCCGCGGTCAGCATGGCCGGCAGGCCTGCGCACAGCTCGGCGTCGAGTATGACTGCGCCCGGCAGCATGCGCGGGTGGAAGATGATGCGCTTGACGTGTGCCTGTTCGTCGGTGATGACTGAGGCGCGCCCCACCTCGGAGCCGGTGCCGGCAGTGGTCGGCACGGCCACGACCGGTGCTATCGCCGCAGCGTCGGCGCGCAGGTAGTTCTCGCCTATGTCTTCGAAGTCCCACAGCGGGCGGCTCTGGCCGGCCAGCAGGGCGATCGCCTTGGCCGCGTCCAGCGCCGAGCCGCCGCCGAAAGCGATCACGCCGTCGTGGCCGCCTTGCCTGTAGGCCCGCACACCGTCCTCGACATTGCCGCCGGTGGGGTTGCTCTTGATGGCCGAGAACAGCGCGCCTTCCAGGCCCGCCTCGTGGCAGCCTTGCAGCGCCAGGCCCACCATGGGCTGCGGCGCGAGCCCCGGGTCGGTCACCAGCAGCGGGCGGCGCATGCCTTGCGCGGCGCACAGCGCGGGCAATTCGGCGATACGGCCGGGCCCCGCCTTGATTGCGGTGGGATAGTTCCAGTTGGCGTGCAGCGAAGGGTAATCGGCGGTCATGGCGGTTCGGCTTGCTACAGCAGGCGCAGATGGAAGGATTTGGCCCGGGTCAGGGCCTCATAGCCCAGCACGGACAGGGACACGCCGCGCCCGCTGTTCTTGATGCCTGTCCAGGCCAGGGCCGGATCCAGGTAATCGCAGCGGTTCATGAAAAATGTGCCTGTTTCCACGTGCTGCCCGATGCGCAGCGCGGCCTCGGTATCGCGCGTGAAGACCGCGGCGCTCAGCCCGTAGGGGCTGTCGTTCATCAGCTCGACCGCCTGCATGTCGCTGTCGACCGGCATGATGCCGGCCACCGGCCCGAAGCATTCCTGGTTCATGACCGACATGCCGTGGTCCACGTCGACCAGCAGGGCCGGCGCCATATAGGCCGTATCGTCGCGCGCCATGCCGAAACGGGACGCATCGATGAGATTGCGCGCGCCCTTGTCCAGCGCTTCGCGCAGCATGCCGCGCACCTCGCGCGCGGCGGATGCGCGCACCATCGGCCCCAGCGTGGTGGCGGGATCCAGCGGGTTGCCCAGCACGTACTGGCTGGCCAGCGCGACGGCGCGCTCCACGAATTCCGGATAGACGCGCCGTTCGACATAAATGCGCTGTATGCCGCAACAGGATTGGCCCGAATTGAAGTAGGCCCCGTCGACGACGGACTGTGCGGCCTGCGCCAGATCGGCGTCGGCGCGCACGTAGGCCGGATCGTTGCCGCCCAGTTCCAGCCCCGTGCCTATGTAGCGGCCCGCCGCCGCGGCCTCGACGGCCTTGCCGCCGGAGACCGAGCCGGTGAAGGACACATAGTCCACCTCGGGCGCCTGGATCATGCGCTGCACCGTGGCGTGCGCGGCGTGCACATACTGGAATACGCCCTCGGGCAGGCCGGCCTGGATGAATGCTCGATGCATGATTTCGGCGCACAGCGGGGTCTGGCTGGAATGCTTGAGGATCACGGCGTTGCCGGCCACCAGCGCGGGCACGATGCTGTTGACGGCGGTCAGCAGCGGATAGTTCCATGGCGCTATGGTCAGCGCCACGCCCATCGGCTCGCGCGCGATATAGCGCCTGTAGCCTTCCTTGGGCGGCAGGTCCAGCGGCGCCAAGGCCTGCGGCGCGATGGCGATCATGTGGCGCGCGCGTTCTTCGAAGCCCGCGACCTCGCCGGGCGTGTAGCGCAGCGGCCGTCCCATCTGGCGCGTGATGGCTTCGGCGATCTCGTCCTTGTCGCGCACGAAGCGTTCGACCGCGGCGCCGACGGCCAGGCAGCGCTCGGCCAGCGGCACGTGCTTCCAGGCGCGCTGGGCATTGCGGGCGCGGGCCAGCACGGCGGCGATCTCGGCCTCGGAGGTGTAGGCGCGGCGCAGCAGTTCCTGCCCGTCGATGGGACTGATGGTGATGAATTCGGAGGACATGGGATTCCTGTGGGGCCGATTGTTGGGGCAGTATGCGAGCGCGGGCGGCTCAGATGATCTCGAAATAGCGCGCCAGTTCCCAGTCGGTCACGTGGCGGCGGAACTGGCGCTCTTCCCATTCGCGGGTGGCGGCAAAGTGTTCGACGAAGTCGTTGCCGAACAATGCGCTTGCGGCCTGCGACTGGCGCAGGCGCTGCGCCGCGTCCCAGAGCGTGGCGGGCAGCTTTTGGTGCGCGGGAAAGGCCTGGGTGTAGGCATTGCCCGTGACCATCGGGTCGGGATCGAGGCCTTGCTCGATGCCGGCCAGGCCCGAGCCCAGGGCGGCGGCCAGCGCCAGGTACGGGTTGGCATCGGCCGAGCCGATGCGCACTTCGATGCGCTGCGATTTTTCCGAGCCGGGTATGACGCGCAGCGCCGTGGTGCGGTTTTCCACGCCCCAGGTCGCGTCCAGCGGCGCCCAGTACCCCGGCACCAGGCGCGAGTAGCTGTTGATGGTCTGGGCATACATGGCCATGAATTCCGGCAGGTAGCGCTGCACCCCGGCCAGGAAGCGGCGCTGGATGCGGCTCATGCTGTGCTCGCCGCGCGCGTCGTAGAACACATTGTGTCCGCTGGCCGCGTCGCGCAGGGACAGGTGGATATGGCCGCTCTGGCCCGAGTATTCGGGCGACCACTTGGCCATGAAGGTAGCCATCAGGCCGTTGCGTTCGGCCAATGCCTTGCAGAATGTCTTGAACAGAAAGCCTTTGTCGGCGGCATTGGCGATGGCGTCGACCTCCAGCGCCGCCTCCAGCACGCCCGGCCCGGTTTCGGTGTGCAGCCCTTCGATGGGCATGTCCATCTGTTCGGTGAGCTCGACCAGTTGGGTATAGAAGTCGGCATTGACGGTGCTGCGCAGCACCGAGTAGCCGAAATTGCCGGGCGTCCAGGTTTCCAGGTCGCGATAGTTTTTCTTGCGCACCGACTTAGGCGTTTCGTTGAACATGAAGAATTCGTATTCCAGCGCCGCGTCGGCTTCGAAGCCCATGTCGCGCGCCTTGTCGACCATGCGGTGCAGCAGGCGGCGCGGACAGATGGAGGCCGCCTTGCCGTCGAGCTCGGCAATGAAGAACAGCATGTCCTCGCCATTCGGGCCCTGTTCCAGCGGCAGGCGGCGGCAGGATGCGGGATCGATGCGCACCTGCGTGTCGGGGTAGGCGGTATGCCAGCCGGTGTAGCGCACATTGTCGTACATGGCGTCGTTCGAATCCCAGCCCATCACCACGTCGCAGAAACCCAGGCCAGATTCCAGCGCCGACAGGAACTTGTGCTTGCGCATGTACTTGCCGCGCATGATGCCGTCGATGTCGGACAGGCCGATCTTGAAATGCGACAGGCCGCTGGCCCGTACGAAATCGATGGCCTCTTCGGTGCTGCGGATGTCGCGCTCTTGCATGTTAGTCCCCCGGCCTTGCAGTGATGGTGAGGTGTTTCTGTGCAGCAAGCGATCTGTCTCGGCCGCGTCCGGCCCGTGGCGCCTATGCGACTATGCGCTCCAGTGCCTGCGCGTGCAGGGCAGGGTTGGCCGCGGCCAGCACCTGGCCGCCGGAGCCCATGTGCAGCGGGCAGCCCTGCCAGTCGGTGATGACCCCGCCGGCGGCGGTGATGACCGGCGCCAGCGCCAGGTAGTCGTAGGGCTGCAGCCCGGCTTCCATGACCAGGTCGATGTGGCCGGCGGCCAGCAGCCCGTAGCTGTAGCAGTCGCCGCCGTAGCGGCGCAGGTAGACGGAGCTCGTCAGTTTTTCAAAGGCGCGGAATTCTTCGGCATTGAAGATCTCGGGCGCGGTGGCATAGAGTATGGCCCGGTCGAGCGTGGCCGTGTCGCGGGTGCGGCAGGGCTGCCCGCCGAAAGTGGCCGCGCGGCCCTGCATGCCGGTCCAGCGTTCGCCGGTGGCGGGGATGTCGATCAGGCCGAAGACCGGGCTGCCGCGATGCAGCAGCGCCAGCAGCGAGCCCCACAAGGGGTTGCCCGAAATAAAGCTGCGCGTGCCGTCTATGGGGTCGATGGACCAGACGAATTCCGCATCGGTATGGTCGAGCCCGAATTCCTCGCCGAGAATGCCGTGCCCGGGGTAGCGCCGGCCGATGGCCCGGCGCAGCGCCTGTTCGACTTCGCGGTCGGCGATGGTGACCGGGCTTTCGTCGGCCTTGGTGTCTATGGCCAGCGGGTGGCGGAACCATTGCAGGGCGATCTGGCGCGCCTCGGTGGCGATTTCCTCTGCATAGCGGCCCATCTCGGCCAGTTGTGCGGGATCGATGGAAGGCTGGTTCATTGCGGGTTTCTGCTGATGTGTCGGTGTGGGAAAGCCCGGGCTCTTGCGGGTCAGGCTGCCGCCAGTCGCTGCACGACAGCCCAGATTTCCTCGGGACTGTGGGCGATGGCGTCGGCGTTCCAGTCTTGCGTGGCCGTGTCGCGGCCGCAGTAGCCGTAGGCCGCCACGACCGTGCTCATGCCGGCTGCGCGCCCGGCGATGATGTCGCGCTGGTCGTCGCCCACGTAGACGCATTGCGCCGGCGCCACGCCGGCGCTGCGCGCCGCGTGCAGCAGGGGCTCGGGGTGCGGCTTGGTGTGCGCGGTGGTGTCGCCGCCCACGGTGACGGCGCAGTCGCGGTCCAGGCCCAGGTGCCGTACCAGCGGCAGCGCCAGGTATTCCACTTTATTGGTGACGATGCCCCAGGCATAGCCGTGGCTTTTCAAGATGTCGAGCAGCCCCGGGACGCCCGGAAACAGCTCGGTGCGGGAGGTCATGTCCTGTTCATAGTCGTCCAGGAACTGCTGGCGCCAGCGCGGATAGTCGGGATGGTCCGGGTCCATGCCCAGGCTGGCCTTGAGCAGCCCGCGCGCGCCTTGCGAAGCCATGGGGCGCAGCGCTTCATAGGGCATGGGCGGCAGCCCCTGGCGGGCGCGCTGCTTGTTGGCGGCGGCGGCCAGGTCGGGCGCGGTATCGGCCAGGGTGCCGTCGAAGTCGAACAATATTAGTGTTTTCATGAAATTCGAGGCGGCACTAGGCTACGCGGCGCGTGGCCAGCAGGTAGTTGACCGAGGTGTCGTCGTTCAGGCTGTAGTGTTCGGTGACGGGGTTGTAGCGCATGCCCGCCATGCGCAGCACGTCCAGCCCGGCCTGGCGGGCGCAGGCGGCCAGTTCGCTGGGCTTGATGAAGTTTTCGTAACTGTGGGTGCCGCGCGGCAGCAGGCGCAACAGGTATTCGGCGCCCAGGATGGCCTGCACGAAAGACTTGGTGTTGCGGTTCAGGGTGGAGAAGAACACCCATCCCCCGGGCTTGGCCAGGTGCGCGCAGGCAGCCACCACCGAGGCGGGCTCGGGCACGTGTTCCAGCATTTCCATGCAGGTGACGATGTCGTAGCTGCCGGGCTCTTCGGCTGCCAGTTGTTCGGCGCTGATTGCCCGGTAAGTGGCGGCCACGCCGGATTCCAGCCCGTGCAGCCGCGCCACCTGCAGCGATTTCTCGGCCAGGTCTATGCCGGTGACGATGGCTCCTTCGGCGGCCATGCTCTCGGCCAATATGCCGCCGCCGCAACCCACGTCCAGCACGCGCTTGCCGTCCAGCGGCCCGGCCAGGTCGCGCACCCAGCCCAGGCGCAGCGGGTTGATGGCATGCAGGGGCTTGAATTCGCTGTTGGGGTCCCACCAGCGCGCCGCCAGCGCGCTGAACTTGTCGATCTCGGCCTGGTCGACGTTCGCGGCCCTGTCGGGCTGCCCGGAAGAGGAGGAGGGGGCCGAGCCGGTCGCAGCCGAGCCCGAAGAGGATGTCGCAGTGGTCATGATGGGTACTCGCAGGCACTGTAACCGCAAAGCCGCCGGCAAAAAAACGAAGGCCCCGCGAACGGGGCCTTCATTGTAACGGCTATTGAAACGGCCGTAATTACTTGCGGGTGCCGACGATTTCGACTTCCACGCGACGGTTCTTCGCACGGCCGGCAGCAGTCTTGTTGCTGGCGACGAAGTTCGTCTTGCCCTTGCCTTCGGCGTAGATGTGGTTGGGATCCACACCACGGCTGACCAGATAGTTCTTGACGGCGTCGGCACGACGCTGCGAGAGCTTCAGGTTGTAGGCAACGGTACCGATGGAGTCGGTGTAGCCGGTGGCGATGAGGGTTTCGAGGTTGATCGACTTGACCTGATCGGCAACCTGATCGAGCATCTGGCGGCCGGCAGGCTTGAGGGTGGCCTTGTCGAAGTCGAAGAAGGCGTCGGCGTTCAGAACCACCTTGGTCGCGGTCGGGGCAGCAACGGGAGCCTGGGCAACCGGCACGCCGTCGCAGCCGGCGATACCCGTGGCGGGCGTCCAGAAGTTGTCGCGCCAGCAGAGTTCGCGGGTTCCGTTCTTCCATACGTCGCCGAACGGGTTACGCCAATTGTCCACGGTTTGCGCCGAGACAGCACCAGAAACCGTGACGGTGGCAAGGGCAAACGCTAGTGCGAGTTTGGAGGGTTTGTTCATATTTCTCCTCGTTGAGCTTAATGCTGGTAAGTGACCGCAGCGAACCCCCGCCGCATATCAGGAAAACGTAGCCAGTATAGCAACGCCGTGAAGTCAATCAAATAATCGCGCTGGGTTTCATGCGTGTTGAGGGAATGTTAAGGCATTTCCACGCCGTTAGTTAAGCGGGTTTTACGCTGGATGCATAGATATTCGGATTTCTACGCCTGTCGGCCGGTTATTGTTGGTTTTAGACAACAAGGCCTGTGGCTTTAAAGTGGTTTCTCAAGTTGCCGAGGGAGCGGGGGGCGCCAGACGCCGCCGGCCCGGACGCCGGTTTGCCCGACTGGACCGGCTCGTCCGGCCAGCTTGTGGGGGACGGAACCGCCGCGCCGGGGAACAGAGTGGCCTCGCAGACCAGTGCGGCACCCCTTTTAGCGTCAACAGGCCCCAGGGGGCGGGATGCTAGAATTTCCTATTCGCCTGGCCCCGGCCATTCCCGAAATACCGTTACAACAACGTTTGGATACTTATGGATTCCTTCGCCAAGGAGACTCTTCCTATTTCCCTGGAAGAGGAGATGCGCCGCAGCTACCTCGACTACGCAATGAGCGTCATCGTGGGCCGGGCGCTGCCGGACGTGCGCGACGGCCTGAAGCCCGTGCATCGGCGGGTACTGTACGCGATGCACGAGCTGAACAACGATTGGAACCGCGCCTACAAGAAATCGGCGCGTATCGTCGGCGATGTCATCGGTAAATATCACCCTCACGGCGATTCGGCGGTATACGACACTATCGTGCGCATGGCCCAGGATTTCTCCCTGCGCTACATGCTGGTCGACGGGCAGGGCAACTTCGGCTCGATAGACGGCGACAATCCGGCCGCCATGCGGTATACGGAAATCCGTCTTGCCAAGATCGCCCACGAGTTGCTGGCCGACATAGACCAGGAAACCGTGGATTTCGGCCCTAACTACGATGGCAGCGAACAAGAACCGCTGCTGTTGCCGTCGCGCCTGCCCAATCTGCTGGTCAACGGCAGTTCCGGCATTGCCGTGGGCATGGCGACCAATATCCCGCCGCACAACCTTGCCGAGGTCGTCGACGGCTGCCTGTACTGCCTGCGCCACCCGCAGTGCACGGTCGACGAACTCATAGAGCTGATCCCGGCGCCCGATTTCCCCACCGGCGGCATCATCTACGGCATGTCGGGCGTGCGCGAAGGCTATCGCACCGGGCGCGGCCGCGTGGTCATGCGCGCCAAGGCGCACTTCGAAGACGTCGACAAGGGGCACCGGCAGGCCATCGTGGTCGATGCCATTCCCTACCAGGTCAACAAGAAGTCCTTGCAGGAACGCATTGCCGAGCTGGTCAACGAAAAGAAGATCGAGGGCATTTCGGACATCCGCGACGAGTCCGACAAGGACGGCATGCGCCTGGTCATAGAGCTCAAGCGCGGCGAAGTGCCCGAAGTGGTGCTGAACAATCTGTACAAGAACACGCAGTTGCAAGACACCTTCGGCATGAACATGGTGGCGCTGGTCGACGGCCAGCCGCGCCTGTTGAACCTGAAGCAGATGGTCGAGTACTTCCTGGCGCACCGCCGCGAAGTGGTCACGCGCCGCACCGTGTTCCAGTTACGCAAGGCGCGCGAGCGCGGCCACGTGCTCGAAGGCCTGGCAGTGGCCCTGGCCAATATCGACGATTTCATCGCCATCATCAAGGCCGCGCCTACGCCGCCGGTGGCGCGCCAGGAATTGATGGCGCGCAGCTGGGATTCTTCGCTGGTGCGCGAAATGCTGGCCCGCGCCGACGACGGCACCACGCCGGGCGGCCGCGCCGCCTATCGCCCCGACGGGCTGGACCCGAGCTACGGCCTGCAGGACGACGGCATGTACCGCCTGAGCGATGTCCAGGCGCAGGAAATCCTGAACATGCGGCTGCAGCGCCTGACCGGCCTGGAGCAGGACAAGATCGTCGGCGAATACAAGGACGTGATGGCGGCGATCGCCGACCTGCTGGACATCCTGGCACGGCCCGAGCGCATCACCACCATCATCGGCGACGAACTGCTGGCCATCAAGGCCGAGTTCGCTACCGGCGCCAAGGACACGCGCCGCTCCGAGATCGAGCACAACGCCACCGAGCTGGACACCGAAGACCTGATCACCCCCATGGACATGGTGGTGACGCTGTCGCAAACCGGCTATATCAAGAGCCAGCCGCTGTCGGAATACCGGGCGCAGAAGCGCGGCGGTCGCGGCAAGCAGGCCACGGCCATGAAGGAAAACGACTTCGTCGACCAGTTGTTCATCGCCAATACCCACGACTACCTGCTGTGCTTCTCGGATCGTGGCCGGGTGTATTGGCTGAAGGTCTGGGAAGTGCCCCAGGGCACGCGCAATTCGCGCGGCCGGCCCATCGTCAATATGTTCCCGCTGGTCGACGGCGAGAAGATCACCGTGGTGCTGTCGGTCAAGGAATTCAGCGAAGACCACTACGTGTTCATGGCGACCTCGCGCGGCACCGTCAAGAAGACGCCGCTGTCCGATTTCTCGAACCCGCGCAAGGCCGGCATCATCGCGGTGGCGCTGGACGAGGGCGATTTCCTCATCGGCGCCGACCTTACCGACGGCGAGCACGATGTGATGCTGTTCTCCGATGCCGGCAAGGCCGTACGCTTCGACGAGAACGACGTGCGCCCCATGGGCCGCACCGCGCGCGGCGTGCGCGGCATGACGCTGGAAGACGGCCAGTCGGTCATCGCGCTGCTGGTGGCGGGCGACGAGTCGCAAAGCGTGCTCACGGCCACCGAGAACGGCTTCGGCAAGCGCACTTCCATCGTCGAGTACACGCGCCACGGGCGCGGCACCAAGGGCATGATCGCCATCCAGACCAGCGCGCGCAACGGCAAGGTGGTGGGCGCCGTGCTGGTGCGTCCGGACGATGAAATCATGCTGATCACCACCGGCGGCGTGCTGGTGCGCACCCGCGTGTCCGAGATCCGCGAAATGGGCCGCGCCACGCAGGGCGTCACGCTGATCAACGTCGACGAAGACAGCACGCTGTCGGGCGTGCGGCGCGTGGTCGAAAGCGATGCCGACGAAGACGAATCCGATGAACAGGCGCAGACGGACGCCAGCCAGGCCGGCGGCGATGCCGGCGCAGAACCCACCGAGGAGCCCTCATGACGCGGCCCTGGAATTTTTCGGCGGGGCCGTCGGCCCTGCCTCTCGAAGTGCTGGAGCAGGCCGCGGCCGAAATGACCGACTGGCACGGCTGCGGCATGTCCGTGATGGAAATGAGCCATCGCGGCAAGCAGTTCATGCAGATCCGCGACGAGGCCGAGGCCGACCTGCGCGAGCTGCTGAACGTGCCCGCCGACTACGAGGTGATGTTCATGCAGGGCGGGGCTACGGCCGAGAATGCGATCGTGCCGATGAACCTGCTGGGGCGCGCCGGACATGGCCGCGCCGACTACGTGCTGGCGGGCATCTGGTCCAACAAGTCGCACAAAGAAGCGCAGCGCTACGGCGACATCGCCGTGGCGGCCTCCAGCGGCGAAGCCGCGCAGATCGACGGCCGCCAGCAGCAGGCCTGGACCTGGTTCCCCGAGCCGCAGGCCTGGCAGGTGCGCCCCGACGCGGCCTATGTGCATGTTTGCAGCAACGAGACCATAGGCGGCGTCGAATTCGTCGACTGGCCCGACATGGCCGCGCTGGGCGCCGCCGATGTGCCGCTGGTGGTGGACGCGTCCTCGCATTTCCTGTCGCGCCCGATCGATTTTTCCAAGGCCGCGCTGGTGTATGCCGGGGCGCAGAAGAACGCCGGGCCGGCTGGCGTGACGGTGGTGATCGCGCGCCGCGACATGATCGGCCATGCACTGCCGATGTGCCCCTCGGCCTTCGACTATGCCAACGTGGCCGCGAACCAGTCCATGTTCAACACGCCGCCCACCTACGCCATATATATAGCCGGGCTGGTGTTCAAGTGGATCAAGCGCCAGGGCGGGGTACAGGCGCTGGAAAACGCCAATATCGCCAAGGCCGCCGAACTCTATGCCAGCCTGGACGACTCGCAGTTCTACCGCGCGCTGGTGCATCCGCGCTGGCGCTCGCGCATGAATGCGCCGTTCTTCCTCGCCGACGAATCGCTCAACGCCGCTTTCCTGGCCGAATCGCAGGCCGCCGGCCTGCTGCAGCTCAAGGGGCACAAGAGCGTGGGCGGGATGCGCGCCTCCATATACAATGCCATGCCCCTGGAAGGGGTGCGGGCCCTCATCAATTTCATGCAGGACTTCGAACGGCGCCATGGATGATTCCCTCACCGAACGCTTGCGGCCGCTGCGCGAGCGCATCGACTCGCTGGACGAACAGATACTCGAGCTGCTGAACCAGCGCGCCCGCGCCGCGCAGGAAGTCGGTGCCGTCAAGCACGCCTTCGATGCCGACGGCCCCGTCTTCAAGCCCGAGCGCGAGGCCATGGTGGTGCGCCGCCTGCAGGACGCGAACCGCGGCCCCTTCACCGGACAGGCCGTGGACGCGGTGTGGACGCAGATCATCTCTGCCTGCCGCGGACTGGAAAGCGCGCTAACCGTGGCCTACCTGGGGCCGCAGGGCTCGTTTTCCGAGCAGGCCGCCTACGAGCATTTCGGGCAGAGCATCACGCCTTTGCGCTGCAACAGCTTCGACGAAGTCTTCCGCGCCATCGAGGCGGGGCAGGCCAATGTCGGCATGGTGCCGGTCGAGAACTCCACGGAAGGCGCCGTCAACCGCACCCTGGACCTGCTGCTGAATTCGCCATTGAAGGTGCTCGGCGAGCGTTCGATCAAGATCCATCATTGCCTCATGACGCGCACCGGCACGCTCGACGGCGTGCTGCGGGTCATGGCGCATCCGCAGGCGCTGGCGCAGTGCCAGAGCTGGCTGACCCAGCATTGCCCCGGCCTGGCGCGCGACGCGGCTTCCAGCAACGCCGAGGCGGCGCGGGTCGCCGCCGGCGATTCCACCGTGGCGGCCATCGCCGGCACCACGGCGGCCACGGCCTGGAACCTGGGCATCGTCGCTTCCGGCATCCAGGACGACCCGCAGAACCGCACGCGCTTCCTGGCCGTGGGCGCCATGGACACCTTGCCCAGCGGCCACGACAAGACCAGCGTGATTCTCGCGGTGCCCAACCGCGCCGGCGCCGTCTACGAGATGCTGGCGCCGCTGGCCGAGCACGGCGTGTCCATGACGCGGCTGGAATCGCGGCCCGCGCGCACCGGGCAGTGGGAATACTATTTCTACGTCGATCTGCTGGGCCATCGCGACGATGCGCCGGTGGCGCAGGCCCTGGCCGCGCTGAAGAAACAGGTCGCCTTTTTCAAGGTGCTGGGCTCTTATCCGGCCCAATGAGGACACGCTCCAAATGAACGCCAACGACGCCAAGAACCTCGGGCAGGATGCCCAGGTGCCATCGTATATCCTGGATATCGCGCCTTACCAGGCCGGCAAGCCCATCGACGAACTGGCCCGCGAATTCGGGCTCGACCCCGCGGCCATCGTCAAGCTGGCTTCCAACGAGAATCCGCTGGGCCTGCCCGCTACGGCGCAGCTCGCCATGATGGAAGCGGCGGGCACCCTGGCCCGTTATCCGGACCCCAACGGCTTCGACCTCAAGGCAGCGCTCTCCGAGCACTACAGCGTGCCGGCCTCGTGGCTGACCCTGGGCAATGGCTCGAACGACCTGCTCGAACTGGCTTCGCTCGCCTTCCTGGCGCCGGGCTCGTCCTGCGTCTATTCGCGGCATGCCTTCGCGGTCTACCGGCTGGCCACGCAGGCGCGCGGCGCGCGCCACATCATGGTACCGACCCTGGACTACGGCCACGACCTCGACGCCATGCTGGCCGCCATCGACGCCGATACGCGCTTGCTGTTCGTGGCCAATCCGAACAATCCCACCGGCACCTTCCTGCCCTCGGCCAAGGTGGAAGCCTTCCTGGCCGCGGTGCACGCGGCCCACGGCGAGCGCGTCACAGTAATGCTGGACGAAGCCTACAACGAATATCTCGACCCCGAGCTGCGTTTCGACAGCTCCGCCTGGGTGCGGCGCTTTCCCAACCTGATCGTCGTGCGCACCTTCTCCAAGGCCTATGGCCTGGCCGGCCTGCGCGTGGGCTTCGCGATGGCGCAGCCGCGCCTGACCGACCTGCTGAACCGCGTGCGCCAGCCTTTCAACGTCAATACCCTGGCGCAGGCGGCGGCCATTGCCGCGCTGCATGACAAGGATTTCCTGCAGCGCGCCTACGAAGTCAACAAGGCGGGCAAGCAGGCGCTGGCCGAGGCCTTCGGCAAGCTCGGCCTGCAATACGTGCCCAGCTACGGCAATTTCGTGCTGGTGCGAGTGGGCGACGCGGCGCGCGTCAACCTCGAACTGCTCAAGCGCGGCGTCATCGTGCGCCCGGTCACGAGCGACGGCCTGCCCGAATGGCTGCGCGTGTCCATCGGCCTGCCGCAGGAGAACGCCCGCTTCATCGAGGCGCTCACCGCGGTGCTCGCGGACAAATGAACGCCGCGGCCGAGGCTACCGGGCAGGCCCGGGTTGATGTGCTTGCGGTCGTCGGGGTAGGGCTCATCGGAGGATCGTTCGCCGCGGCGCTGCGCGCCGCGGGCAGGGTCGGGCGCGTGCTCGGGGTGGGGCGCCATGCGCATACGCTGCAGCAGGCGCAGCGGCTCGGGCTCATCGACGAGGCCGTCGACTTGCGGCAGGCGGCCGCCAGCGCCGACTTGATCATGCTGGCGACCCCGGTGGGCGCCATGGGCCGCATCCTGTCCGAGCTGAAGCCCCATTTGCGCGCCGGGACGCTTGTTACCGATGTGGGCAGCACCAAGGCGGACGTGGCGCGCACGGCGCGCGCCGCGCTGGGCGAATGCGCCGCGCAGTTCGTGCCTGGCCATCCCATTGCCGGCGCCGAGCGCACCGGCCCCGAGGCCGCCGACGCGACTCTGTATCGGGGCCGCAATGTAGTGCTCACGCCCCTGGCGGAAAATTCCATGGATGCGCGCCTGCGCTTGACCGGCTTGTGGGAAAGCTGCGGCGCGCGCGTCCTGACCATGGAGCCCGAGGCGCACGATGTGGTGCTGGCCTCGGTCAGCCATGTGCCGCATTTCCTGGCCTCGGTCTATATGGAGCAAGTGGCCGCGTCGCGCGATTCGGACGTGCGCCTGAGCCTGGCCGGCACGGGTTTTCGCGATTTCACGCGCATCGCCGCCGGCTCGGCGGAAATGTGGCGCGACATCTTCCTGGCCAACCGCGCGGCGGTGCTGTCCGAGCTGCGGGAAATCAGGCAGGCATTGGCGCAGGCCGAACAGGCGCTGGAACGCGAGGACGGCCAGGATCTGTACGATTGGCTCGAGCGCGCCGCGCTGGCGCGCCGCCTGTGGGGCAGCAGGAGCGGGCTGTCATGATTCCATTGCAAGAGAGATCGCGCGGCGGCGAAAGGGGATGCCATGTCCAAGGCCGATAGCCTGACCCTGGCGCCGGCGCGCCGCGCCGGGGGCGAAGTCGTGCTGCCCGGCTCCAAGAGCATTTCCAACCGCGCGCTGCTGCTGTCCGCGCTGGCGCAGGGCCGCACGCGCCTGCAGGGCTTGCTCGACTCCGACGACACGCGCGTCATGCTGGCTGCCTTGCGGCAGCTCGGCGTGGCGGTGCGCAATATCGGCCCCACCGAGGTCGAGATCGAGGGCGCCTGCCCGTTTCCCGTGCGCCAGGCCGAGCTGTTCCTGGGCAATGCCGGCACGGCTTTTCGCCCTATGACCGCGGCGCTGGCCGTGATGGGGGGCGACTACCAGTTGTCGGGCGTGCCGCGCATGCACGAACGTCCCATCGGCGACCTGGTCGACGGGCTGCGGGCCCTGGGCGCCGATATCCGCTACCTGGGCGCCGAGGGCTATCCGCCGCTGGCCATAGGCCGCGGCAGCCTGAAGGTGGACAGGCCCGTGCGGGTCAAGGGCTCGGTGTCCAGCCAGTTCCTGACGGCGCTGCTGATGGCCGCGCCCATGCTGGCAAGCCGGGCCGGCGCCGATCTCGTCATAGAGGTCGAGGGCGAGCTGATCTCCAAGCCCTACATCCTGATCACCTTGAACCTGATGGCGCGTTTCGGCGTCGAGGTGCGGCGCGAGGGCTGGAACCGCTATGTCGTGCCGGCCGGCGCGGCCTATCGTTCGCCCGGCACGCTGCCGATCGAAGGCGATGCTTCGTCGGCCTCATATTTCATGGCGCTGGGGGCCATAGCGGGCGGCCCGGTGCGCATCCGCGGGGTGGGCGCCGCCAGCATCCAGGGCGATGTCGCGTTTGCCGATACGCTCGAGGCCATGGGTGCGCGCATCCGCCGCGAGGCCGACGCGATCGAGGCCGGCGGCGTCTGCGTGGCCGAGGGCGGCAGACTGCAGGCCTTCGACCTGGATTTCAACCTGATACCCGACGCGGCCATGACGGCCGCGGCGCTGGCGCTGTATGCCGACGGGCCCTGCACCTTGCGCAATATAGGCAGCTGGCGTGTCAAGGAAACCGATAGGATCCACGCCATGCACACCGAGCTGGCCAAGCTCGGCGCCCATGTGGAATCGGGGCCAGACTGGCTGCGGGTGCACCCCGTGCAGGCGGGACAGTGGCGTCCGGCCGCCATCGCCACCTACGACGACCACCGCATGGCCATGTGCTTTTCGCTGGCGGCTTTCGGGCCTGTGCCGGTCACCATCCTGGATCCGGGCTGCGTGAGCAAGACCTTCCCGGACTATTTCACGGTGTTCAAGGGCCTGCTGCGAGACTGAAGCAGGGTGCGGGGAACAGACATGAGCGATACGAGCAGCGCGGCCGGCGAGGCCGCCATTCCGATGATCACGATCGACGGCCCCACGGCCTCGGGCAAGGGCACGATCGCCCACCGGGTCGCCCAGGCCCTGGGCTGGTCGGTGCTGGACAGCGGGGCGCTGTACCGGCTGGCCGCCCTGGCAGTGCTCGACGGCGGCATCGATCCGGGCGACGAAGCCGCGGTCGCGCGAGCCGCCCAGGACCTGGACGTGCGTTTCGATGCGGGCTGCATCTGGATGGGCGGCGTCGACGTGGCGGCACGCATCCGCGAAGAGCAAGTGGGCAACCTGGCCTCGAAAATCGCGGCCTACGCGCCGCTGCGCCAGGCGCTGCTCGATCGCCAGCGGGCCTTTCGCCGGGCTCCCGGACTGGTGGCCGACGGGCGCGACATGGGGACCGTGGTGTTTCCCGACGCGCCCCTGAAGATTTTTCTCGTGGCCGACGTCCAAGCCCGTGCGCAGAGGCGCTGTAAGCAGTTGAAGGAAAAGGGATTTTCTGCTAATCTAGCGGACCTGTTGCAGGATATGCGGGAGCGCGATGCGCGCGATCGCAACCGGGCCAATGCGCCGCTTGCGGCGGCGCCGGACGCCCGGACGATCGATTCGTCGAATCTTTCCGTCGATGCAACAGTCAAGCAGGTGCTCGATCTCTGGTCGAGCCTGGGTTCCCGGACCTGAAGGCGCTCGCGGCGCCGGCAAGGCCGGGGGTTTTTGTTCACTCCGCCGGGTATGCGCGATACTTTGGCGTGTTATTTAACGGCCCTTGCGGCCACATGGATTCAACTTAATGTCTTCCATTCCCACCACTGCCGCCACTTCCGGCGGCGAGAGCTTTGCCGACCTTTTCGCAGAAAGCGTCAAAAACCAGGACATGAAGTCCGGTGAGGTCATTTCCGCGGAAGTCGTGCGTGTCGACCACAATTTCGTTGTCGTCAACGCCGGCCTGAAGTCCGAAGCCCTCATTCCCATCGAAGAATTCCTGAACGACCAGGGCGAACTCGAAGTCAAGGCGGGCGACTTCGTTTCCGTCGCCATCGATTCGCTCGAAAACGGCTACGGCGACACCATCCTGTCGCGCGACCGCGCCAAGCGCCTGTCGGCCTGGCTGCAGCTCGAACAGGCCCTGGAATCCGGCGAACTGGTCAACGGCACCATCACCGGCAAGGTCAAGGGCGGCCTGACCGTCATGACCAACGGCATCCGCGCCTTCCTGCCCGGCTCGCTGGTCGACCTGCGTCCGGTCAAGGACACCACCCCCTACGAGGGCAAGACCCTGGAATTCAAGGTCATCAAGCTCGATCGCAAGCGCAACAACGTGGTGCTGTCGCGCCGCTCGGTGCTCGAGGCCAGCATGGGCGAAGAACGCCAGAAGCTGCTCGAAACCCTCTCCGAGGGCGCAGTGGTCAAGGGCGTGGTCAAGAACATCACCGACTACGGCGCGTTCGTCGACCTGGGCGGTATCGACGGCCTGCTGCACATCACCGACATGGCCTGGCGCCGTGTGCGCCATCCTTCCGAGGTCCTGCAGGTGGGCCAGGAAGTCGAGGCCAAGGTGCTCAAGTTCGACCAGGAAAAGAGCCGCGTCTCGCTGGGCGTCAAGCAACTGGGCGAAGATCCCTGGGTCGGCCTGGCGCGCCGCTACCCGCAAGGCACCCGCCTGTTCGGCAAGGTCACCAACCTGACCGACTACGGTGCTTTCGTCGAGGTCGAGGCCGGTATCGAAGGCCTGGTGCACGTCTCCGAAATGGACTGGACCAACAAGAACGTCGATCCGCGCAAGGTAGTCACCCTGGGCGAAGAAGTCGAAGTCATGGTGCTCGAGATCGACGAAGACCGTCGCCGCATCTCGCTGGGCATGAAGCAGTGCCGCCCCAATCCCTGGGAAGAGTTCGCTGTCAACTTCAAGCGCGGCGACAAGGTGCGCGGCGCCATCAAGTCGATTACCGACTTCGGCGTGTTCGTCGGCCTGCCCGGCGGCATCGACGGCCTGGTGCACTTGTCCGACCTGTCCTGGACGGAGTCGGGCGAAGAAGCCGTGCGCGGCTTCAAGAAGGGCGACGAAATCGACGCCGTGGTGCTGGGCATCGACACCGACAAGGAACGCATCTCGCTGGGCATCAAGCAGCTCGAAGGCGATCCCTTCAACAATTTCGTGGCCACCTACGACAAGGGTGCGGTTGTTCCGGGCGTGATCAAGTCGGTCGAGCCCAAGGGCGCTGTCGTGACCCTGTCGGTGGACGTCGAAGGCTACCTGCGCGCCTCGGAGATCTCCGCGGGCCGCGTCGAGGACGCCACCACGGTGTTGAAGGCCGGCGAGAACGTCGAAGCCATGATCGTCAACATCGACCGCAAGACGCGTTCGATCCAGCTTTCGATCCGCGCACGCGACAACGCCGAGACCGCCGATACCATCCAGCGCATGTCCGAGGCCAGCGCTTCGTCGGGCACCACCAATCTGGGCGCCCTGCTGAAGGCCAAGCTGGACCAACAACGCGACGATGGTTAATTGGCGTGACTAAGTCAGAGCTGATCGCGATACTGGCAAGCCGCTATCCGCAACTGGCGGCGCGCGACACGGATTACGCCGTCAAGACGGTGCTCGATGCGATGACCCAGGCCCTGGCCAGCGGGCAGCGCATCGAGATCCGCGGCTTCGGCAGCTTTTCCCTGTCGGAGCGTTCGCCGCGGGTGGGCCGCAATCCCAAATCGGGCGAGAAAGTGTTGGTGCCTGGCAAACAGGTGCCGCACTTCAAGGCCGGCAAGGAATTGCGCGAGCGGGTCGATTCGGCCTATGAAGAAGAGGTCAGGGCGGCAGCCGAGCCCTCTTACGAACTGGGCCAGCTCGATACCCGCATGATGCACGGCTGAAACCTGCCGGCCATGGCGGCCTGTATGCGACCAAGGCCCGCGTTTGCCCGCGGGCCAGTCTGATTGTCGAAAAACCCGCTGCGCGAGCAGCGGTTTTTTTTTGCCGCGACCGTCCTGTCTGCCGGCGGCCGCCTTTTCCGCGGCCATCGAGGCTGGGGAATGCGCGCCACACAGGCGGGCTTGGGGCGTCCCGATGTTGCAAGGCTGTCCGGGCGCCGTTTCCCAATTACAATCTGGGTTTCGGCCGCCCAGCCATCCTGGCGGCCGTCCCGCCGTTACATTGGAGTTTGCACTATGCGTTACGTGGTCTGGGTGTTGCGGATCTTGGTGTTCATCCTGGTGCTATTGTTCGCCCTGAAGAATACCGGCCCGGTCGACGTGGGCCTGTACGCGGACCACGCGATCAGGGGCGTGCCGCTGATCGTGGTGATGTTGGTGCTGTTCGTGCTGGGCGCGCTGTTCGGGCTGCTGGCTGCCATGCCCGCGCTGATGCGCCGCGCGCGCGAGACGCGCCGGCTGCGCCGCGAACTCGAACGCCTCGAAGACCGCCTCAAGCATCCGGTCACGCCCACCGCGGCCGTGGCGCCGGAGACGATCGCGCCCATGGCTCCCCTGTAACGCTGCGACCGAGGCCTCAGAGTGGATTTCGAACCATGGTGGCTGATTTTCGTCCCGATCCTGTTCGCCCTGGGCTGGATCGCGGCGCGCGTCGACATTCGCCAGATGTTGTCCGAGACGCGCGCCATGCCCGATTCGTATTTCAAGGGCCTGAACTTCCTGCTCAATGAAGAGCCCGACCGCGCCATCGACGCCTTCGTCGAGGTGGTCAAGCTCGATCCCGAGACGACGGAACTGCACTTCGCCCTGGGCAGCCTGTTTCGCCGGCGCGGCGAAATGGAGCGCGCGATCCGCGTGCATCAAAGCCTGCTGTCGCGCGCCGACCTGCCGCTGGCCGATCGCGAGCATGCGCAGCACGAGATCGCCCAGGATTTTCTCAAGGCGGGCATGCTGGACCGCGCCGAACAGGCGTTCCAGATCGTGCAGGACACGCGCTTTGCCATACCCGCGGTGCGCGCGTTGATCCGTATCTATGAATCCGAGCATGACTGGCCCAAGGCCATCGATGCCGTCAAGCGCTTGCGCGCGCTGGTCGACGAGCCCGTGCCGCAACTGGTGCACTACCAGTGCGAGCGGGCGCAGGCCGCCATGATGGCCAAGCCGCCCGACATGCAACTGGCCAACGAGGCGCTGGATGCCGCAGACAACGCCGTCCGGGCGCTGAACCGCAAGGGCGTGGGCCAGGCGAGCGAGGCGCGCATCGCGATGCTGCGCGCCAATCTCGCCAAGCTCAACCAGAACCCCGAGCGCGAGCGCGTCTATCTCGAGTCCGTGCTGTCCACGGCGCCCGAGTATGCGGGTCTGGTGGCCTCCGACCTGCTGGAACTGTATCGTGCCGCGGGCCATCCGGCCGAAGGCCTGGCGCTGTTGCGCGACCATTATTCCCGCCATCCCGAGCTCGATCTTTTCAACGTGGTGTTTCGCGAGCTGCGCAATCAGGCCGGCTATACGCCCGCCTGGGATTTCGCGCGCGAAGCCTTGCGGGCCCATCCTTCGCTGCTGGGCCTGGACCGCCTGCTCGAGGCCGAACTGGCCAGCGGCGACGCCGCGCCGCCGCCCGGCTCGCCGCAAGGCGCAGACCTGAGCCTGCTGCGCTCGCTGATCCACAAGCATACCCAGCGCCTGGATCGCTACGCATGCCGTGTCTGCGGCTTCCAGGCGCGGCATTTCTATTGGCAGTGCCCGGGATGCAATTCCTGGGAAACCTACGAGCCACGCCGTCTCGAGGAGTTGAAGTGATGGTGTTTCCTGTGGACGCGATCAGCCGGGCCAGGGTGCTGGTGGTCGGCGATGTGATGCTCGACCGCTACTGGTTCGGCGAGGTGGAACGGATCTCGCCCGAAGCCCCGGTGCCGGTGGTGCGCGTGGCGCGGCGCGAAGACCGCCTGGGCGGCGCGGCCAACGTGGCGCGCAATATTGTTGCCCTGGGCGGGCAGGCCACGCTGCTCGGCGTGGTGGGGATGGACGAGGCTGGACAGAAGGTGGCGCAATTGGCCGCCGAGGCCGGCATCGCCACGCATCTGGTCGACGACGCCAGCCTGCACACGACCACCAAGATGCGCGTGCTGGGGCGTCAGCAGCAACTGTTGCGCATAGATTTCGAACAGGGCCCGGCCCCCGATAGCCTGGAACGCATACGCGCCGAGGCCTCCGCGCTGCTGCGCGGCCACGACGTCTTGGTGCTGTCCGATTACGCCAAGGGCGTGCTCGGCCAGGTAGAAGGCTTGATCGCCGCGGCCCGCGAGGCCGGCGTGCCGGTGCTGGTCGACCCCAAGGGGCATTTGTACAAGCGTTATCGCGGCGCCAGCCTGGTCACGCCTAATCGGGCCGAAATGCAAGAAGCGGTAGGGCGCTGGCAGACCGAGGAAGAGTTGACCGAGCGCGCCCAGGCGCTGCGCGCCGAGCTGCAGCTCGAGGCCTTGCTGGTGACCCGTTCCGAGCAAGGCATGACGCTGTTCACGCAGGCCGGGCGTGCGCACGTCGATGCGCAGGCACACGAGGTATTCGATGTGTCGGGGGCGGGCGACACCGTGCTCGCGACCCTGGCGGTGACGCGCGCCGCGGGGCTGTCCTGGGAAGAGTCCATGCGTTGGGCGAACCGGGCCGGCGGCATCGTGGTGGGCAAACTCGGAACGTCGGTGGTGACGGCAGGAGAATTGGCATGATCATAGTGACCGGCGGCGCCGGCTTCATAGGCAGCAACCTGGTGGCGGGGCTGAACCGTCGCGGATACACCGACATCATGGTGGTCGACGATCTTACCCAGGGCGACAAGTTCATCAACCTGGTCGATTGCCGCATCGCCGACTACCTGCACAAGGACGAGTTCCGCCAGCGCGTGGCGCGCCGCCAGTTCTCGGGCGTGGAAGCGGTGCTGCACCAGGGGGCCTGCTCGGACACCACCGAGCGCAACGGCCAGTACATGCTCGACAACAACTATACGGTGACGCGCGAGCTGTTCGAATACTGCCAGACGCAGAAAATACCGCTGGTGTATGCGTCCTCGGCGGCGGTGTACGGCGCCGGTCCGGTATATGCCGAGAACCCGGTGCACGAGTCGCCGCTGAACGTATACGGCTATTCCAAGTATCTGTTCGACCAGGTCTTGCGCCGCCATCTGGACGCGCTGGCGGCGCCGGTGGTTGGCCTGCGCTACTTCAATGTGTACGGGCCCAACGAGCAGCACAAGGGCCGCATGGCCTCGGTGGCCTTTCACAACATGAACCAGTTCCGCAAGGAAGGGCACGTGCGCCTGTTCGGCGGCTGGGACGGCTATGCCGATGGCGGGCAACTGCGCGATTTCGTTTTCATCGACGACGTGGTGGACGTCAATCTGTACTTCCTCGATCATCCCGATAAATCCGGCATCTTCAATTGCGGCACGGGCCGTGCCCAGCCGTTCAACGACGTGGCGCGCACCGTGGTCAACACGCTGCGCGCCGCGGATCGTCGGCCCGAACTCTCTCTGCAGGAAATGGTCGAGCAGCAACTGATACGCTACATCGACTTCCCCGATGACCTGAAGGGCCGCTACCAGAGCCATACCCAGGCCGACTTGACCCAGTTGCGCGGCGCCGGCTACGCGCAGCCCTTCCGGGATGTAGGCACAGGGGTAGCGTCCTATGTGCGCACGCTGCTGGAGCGAGGCCGGCTGTAAAGGCTTGCGGGCCGGGGCCGAGCGGGCCCGGCTGCGGGAGTATCGGCGCCATGCCGCCGGCGCCGCAAGGCTTCGCTGCCGCAGCGGCCCCGGCCGCGGATTGCCCTTGGGGTGTGCTGCGGCGCCTGCATGGATCGAGGCCGCGGTAGCTTTACCTATGGATCTTATGGTGCCGGCATCCTCGACCGGCGCGGCCGGCTCCGCGATGATGGAAGCCATGAAGGCCTTGGTCTTCATGCCCATTCCATCACCAGGAGATCCCATGAATCCCTTTACCGAATCGACCGTCGCGCGCCCGCTGGGCGCGAGCGATCTGGCGCCTGCCCGCGGCGTTGCCGGCCGCGGCCGCAGGCCCTTCTGGCGCCCCGCGCTGAACGCCCTGGGGCTGGCCGCAGGCCTCATGCTGGCGTCCGCGGCGCAAGCGGTGGACGTCAACGTCGCCACCCAGGCGCAGCTCGAGTCCGTACGCGGCATAGGCCCGAAGACCGCGCAAGTCATACTCGAAGAGCGGGCGCGCGGCGGCCGCTTCGAATCTTTCGAAGATCTGGCCGAGCGCGTCAAGGGCATAGGGCCCAAGAAAGCCGTGACCCTGCAGGCTTCGGGCCTGACGGTAGGGGCGGGCGTGGCGTCCGCCGCAGCGGCGGGCTCCGCCGCGGCTCCGTCGCGGCCCGCCAGCGCTACTGCGGCCGCCAAGCCGGTTGCGGGCCACAAGACCACCGCCAAGACATCGTCGCGGCCCGGCAAGCAGGCGGCGCGCTGAAGCGGCATCCCTTGCGCAAGGCGGGCTGGGCGCCGCGTTTTCCGGCCCTGCCGCCTTGCGCCTGGAGCGGCGAAACGCCCTCGGGTATGGGCCCGGGTATGGGTGTATGATTTCCGCATGAAAAAATATCCCACTATCGAAGACACCATAGGCTCCACCCCTCTGGTGCGCCTGCAACGCATACCCGGCGCGGCCGGCGAGGCCCGCGGCAATGTCATACTGGCAAAACTGGAAGGCAATAATCCGGCCGGCTCGGTCAAGGACAGGGCCGCCAGCTCGATGATCCGCCATGCGCAGGAACGCGGCGAGATTTCCCCGGGCGACACGCTCATCGAAGCCACCAGCGGCAACACCGGCATCGCGCTGGCCATGGCCGCCGCGATACGCGGCTACAAGATGATCCTGATCATGCCCGACAACCTGTCGCAGGAACGCCGCGCGGCCATGACGGCCTACGGCGCGCAGCTCATCCTCACCAAGGCGAGCGAGGGCGGCATGGAATACGCACGCGACCTCGCCCTGAAAATGCAGGCCGAGGGCAAGGGCAAGGTGCTCGACCAGTTCGCCAATGCCGATAATCCCCGAGCGCACATCGAGACCACCGGCCCCGAGATCTGGCAGCAGACCGACGGCCAGGTCACGCACTTCGTCAGCGCCATGGGCACGACCGGCACCATCATGGGCGTGGCCACCTATCTGCATACGCAAAATGCGGGCATACGCGTAGTCGGCGCGCAGCCCGCGCCGGGCTCGCAGATCCCCGGCATACGCAAGTGGCCCGAGGCCTACCAGCCGAAGATCTACGATGCGTCCAAAGTGGACGAATTCGAATTGATCCAGCAATCGGAAGCCGAAGACATGGCGCGGCGGCTGGCCGCCGAAGAAGGCATCTTCGGCGGAATCTCGTCGGCCGGCGCGGCGGTGGCAGCCTTGCGGGTGGCGGCTCGAGTCGAGAATTCCACTATCGTCTTCATCGTCTGCGACCGCGGCGACCGCTACCTGTCGACCGGGGTATTCAACTGAGTTGACTGGCGATGGGCCGCCGGCGCGCCGGCGGCCTGGCCGGCAGGGCATATCTGGCCTTGCCTCTTTCCAGCCCTGTTATCGCTAGTCGGTTGCGCACCGCTGCCAGGCTCGTGTGGCGAGCCCGGCACGCCCCGGGCCCGCGCTGGCTCGGGCATTCAGTTCGGGCCGGGCAGGCCGAGGTTATCGGCAATGGCCTGGGCCAGGTCGGCGACCGAAGCCGCATAGAAATAACTGTGGTTGTAGTGCGTGATGGCGAAGAAATTCGGCGTGCCGGTGCGATATTCCTTGAGATTGCGCGGCTCGTCGATCAGGTCCACGACGCCCAGCGGATATTGTTCCCAGGCCGTATTGGCGGCGCCCGGGCGGACCTTGGCGCCGCGCGCTTGCAGTTGCGCCCAGCCGGTGCTGGGCACGATGCCGCCGGCCACCAGCGAGCCCGCATCGGGCGGCAGCAGTACCGGCGCGAAGACCGGCAATCCGGGCACCCAGCCGTTCTGGCGCAAATAATTGGCTACCGACGGGATTGCATCTTTAGGATCGTAGAGCAGGTCGATATGGCCGTCGCCATCGCCGTCGACGGCATAGCGCATGATGCTGCCCGGCATGAACTGGGGCAGGCCGATGGCGCCCGCATAAGAGCCTTCGACATCGAGGGCGTTGAGTTTCTTTTCGTTATCGAGCTGGATCAGGTCGGCCAACTGGTCGCGGAACATGCGGCTGCGTTCGGGGCGCGTGTCGTCGGGATTGCTGAAGCCCAGCGTAGCCAGTGCGTCGATCACCGGAAAGCCCCCAGTCTGCCTGCCGTAGATGGTCTCGACCCCGATGATCGCGACCATGATGGACTGCGGCACGCCGTAGCGGCTGGCGGCGGCATCCAGCGTGGCCTGGTTTTCCATCCAGAACTGCGCGCCGGCGCGGATGCGTATGGGGTCGACGAAGCGCTTGCGGTAGGTGACCCAACTGCGGCGCACATGAATCTTGGACGGCTGCATCAGGCGCGCCACCGTGGCGTTGTAGCGGGCGGCCTTGAGCACGGTCTCGACGCGCGGCAGCGGGACTCCGCGGACTTGCGAGACTTCGCGCGCATAGGCTTCGATGTCGGGCCGCAAGTGGCCGCCGGCATCCTGGAAGCTGGTGGAACCGCTCATGGATTTGCCCGCCTGGATGGAGGGCGCCGTCGTCGCGTTCGCACTGGCCGCGGGCGGCGCGGTTGGCGAGGCGGCGGGGCGGGTTTTCGTCGTCGCGCAGCCGCTCAAGGCCAGGGCCAGCAAGGTGGCTTGCAAAACACGAAGGGGTTTGAACATAATCATCCTTATGGAGACCCTATATATTACCCACCCGGCATGTCGTTTGCATGAGATGGGGCAATGGCATCCCGAGTGTCCGGCGCGCCTGGACGCCATCAATGACCAGTTGCTGTCCAGCGGCCTGCTCGACTTCCTGCGCGAGGTCCGCGCGCCGCAGGCGCAGCGCGACGATCTTCTGCGCGTGCACACGCCCCAGTACCTGAATTATCTGCAGGCCAATGCGCCGGCCCAGGGCTATTTCGAGCTGGATCCCGACACGCTGCTCAACCCGCATTCTCTCGAAGCGGCACAGGTGGCGGCGGGCGCCGGCCTGGCGGCGGTGGACGCCATCATGCAGGGGCAGGCGGCAACGGCCTTTTGCGCCGTGCGCCCGCCCGGGCACCACGCGCGCCCGGGCCAGGCCATGGGTTTCTGCATCTACAACAATATTGCGGTGGCCGTGGCCTACGCGCTGGACAAATACGCTTTGCAGCGGGTGGCCGTAATCGACTTCGACGTGCATCACGGCAACGGCACCGAAGAAATGTTCGCCGGCGACGAGCGGGTATTGATGTGCGGTTTTTTCCAGCACCCTTTTTATCCCGGCAGCGGGGCGCCGCCGGCGGCATCCAATATGCTCAACATACCGGTGCAGGCCTATACCGGCGGCGATATGTTGCGGCAGATCGCGAGCGATGTCTGGCTGCCCCGACTGGAGGCCTTCCGGCCTGAATTCGTTTTCATCTCGGCGGGGTTCGACGCGCACCGCGAGGACGACATGAGCCAGCTCGGCATGGTAGAGGCCGACTATGCCTGGATTACCGAGCAGATCGTCGCCCTGGCCGACACGACGGCCCAGGGGCGTATCGCCAGCTTCCTGGAGGGCGGCTACAACCTGTCGGCGCTGGGGCGCAGCGTTGCCGCCCACATACGCGCGCTGGCAAAGTTGTAGAATGGCTGATTAAATCATTGCGCTGCAGCAATTTCTTGCGCCGGCCGGGGCAGCTCGCTGCCCGGCCAGGTATTGCGGCGCCACAGACACCGACGGATTTCTTTTGGTCTTTTGGTTTTTGACAATTCCCTGGAGGATGCTGGATGAAGGTTTTAGTACCCGTCAAGCGCGTCGTCGACTATAACGTCAAGGTGCGCGTCAAGTCCGATCAAAGCGGCGTGGACATCGCCAACGTGAAGATGTCGATGAATCCGTTCGATGAAATCGCCGTCGAAGAAGCCACGCGCCTGAAGGAAAAGGGCGCAGCCACCGAAGTCGTGGCGGTGTCTTGCGGCGTGGCGCAATGCCAGGAAACCCTGCGCACGGCCATGGCCATCGGCGCCGACCGCGGCGCCCTGGTGCAGACCGATGCCGAGCTGCAGCCGCTGGCGGTGGCCAAGCTGCTCAAGGCGCTGGTCGACAAGGAACAGCCGCAACTGGTGATCCTGGGCAAGCAGGCGATCGACGACGATGCCAACCAGACGGGCCAGATGCTGGCCGCGCTGCTGGGCTGGCCGCAAGCCACCTTCGCCAGCAAGCTGGAAGTGGCCGGCGACAGCGCCACCGTCACCCGCGAAGTCGACGGCGGCCTGGAAACCATCAAGCTGAAGCTGCCGGCGATCGTCACCACCGACCTGCGCCTGAACGAGCCGCGCTACGTCACGCTGCCCAACATCATGAAGGCCAAGAAGAAGCAGCTCGACAACTACACGCCGGCCGATCTGGGCGTGGATGTGGCGCCGCGCCTGAAGACGCTGAAGGTCAGTGAGCCGCCGGCGCGTTCGGCGGGCGTGATGGTGCCCGATGTTGCCACTCTGGTCGAGAAGCTCAAGAACGAAGCGAAGGTGATCTGATCATGACGAATCTGGTAATAGCCGAACACGACAATGCCCAGTTGAAGGGCGCGACGCTGAACACGGTGGCTGCCGCGGCGAAGATCGGCGGCGATGTGCATGTGCTGGTCGCGGGCAGCGGCGCGCAGGCGGTGGCCGAGCAGGCCGCGCAGATCGCGGGCGTTTCCAAGGTGCTGCTGGCCGATGCGCCGCAACTGGCCGACGAGCTGGCCGAGAACGTTGCCGAGCAGGTGCTGGCGGTGGCGAAGGATTACAGCCATATCCTGTTCCCGGCCACGGCCTCGGGCAAGAATGTGGCCCCGCGCGTGGCCGCCAGGCTGGACGTGGCGCAGATCTCCGACATTATCGCGGTCGAGTCGCCGGATACGTTCCAGCGTCCGATTTATGCGGGCAATGCGATTGCCACGGTGCAGTCGGCCGATCCGGTAAAGGTGATTACGGTGCGTACCACGGGCTTCGATGCGGCGGCGGCACAGGGCGGCCAGGCTGCCGTGGAAAGCGTGGCGGCGGTGGCGGATTCGGGGCTGTCGTCTTTTGTAGGGCGCGAGGTGGCCAAGAGCGATCGTCCGGAGCTGACTGCGGCCAAGATTGTGGTGTCGGGCGGGCGCGGGATGGGCAGCGCGGAGAATTTCAAGATTCTCGATCCGCTGGCGGACAAGCTGGGTGCGGCGCTGGGCGCTTCGCGCGCGGCGGTGGACGCGGGTTATGCGCCGAATGACTGGCAGGTGGGGCAGACGGGCAAGATCGTGGCGCCGCAGTTGTATGTGGCCATTGGTATTTCGGGTGCGATCCAGCATTTGGCCGGGATGAAGGATTCGAAGGTGATCGTGGCGATCAACAAGGATGCCGAGGCGCCGATTTTCGGCGTGGCGGATTATGGGCTGGTGGCGGATTTGTTCCAGGCCGTGCCGGAGTTGGTTTCCGCGCTGTAATACTGCGTGGTTTTACGCGGCAGATGCGCCGCGCGTGTGACAAGCCCCGCTTTGGGTAATTCCGGGCGGGGTTTGTTTATTTTTATCGGTACGTCGTGGATCGGGTTCTTTAGGTCGCGGCCTAGAACGGGGTACCTCCTTCCGGTTCGATGACCCACTCACCTCCAGGAGGCACCCCGTTCTCTCCGCTGGTTTTGTAGGCGGGTGGGGGTTGTGGATTCCGGTTTGTCGTGAGGCCGGGTTCTTCAGGCGCGGTTGCTGTTGGCGTCGGTGGCCGGGTTCTTGATTCGCGGCTTGGAGCGGAATTGCCGTTGGTACGTCGGAGATCGGGCTCTTCAGGCCGCGGCCTAGAACGAGGTACCTCCTTCCGGTTCGATGACCCACTCACCTCCAGGAGGCACCCCGTTCTCTCCGCTCATTTTGTAGACGGGTGGCGGGTTTGTTGATTGGTGCGTCGTTGATTGGGTTCTTTAGGCCGCGGCCTAGAACGGGGTACCTCCTTCCGGTTCGATGACCCACTCACCTCCAGGAGGTACCCCGTTCTCTCCGCTGGTTTTGTAGGCAGGCGGAGGGCGTGGGGTTCGCTGTGCAGGCGGGGTGGTGGTTTCAGGCGGCGAATCTTTTGGCGCTGGCGACGCAGATTACTGCGCCGAGGGTCACGATGAGCATGGCCCAGCTTACGGTTTCGTGCAAGAGCAGCGCGGCCAGGCCCAGGCCGAAGAAGGGCTGCAGCAGTTGTAGCTGGCTGACGGCGGCGATGCCGCCCAGCGCCAGGCCGCGGTACCAGAACATGAAGCCTATCAGCATGCTGAAGACGGATACGTATGCGAGGCCGAGCCAGGCCGAGATGCTTGTGCCGGCGAATGATGCGGGCATGGTGTACAGGGCCAGGGGCAGCATGACGGGCAGCGCCAGTACGAGCGCCCAACTGATGACTTGCCAGCCGCCGAGTTTGCGGGACAATTTTGCGCCTTCTGCGTAGCCGAGGCCGCAGGCGACGATGGCGCCCAGCATGAGCAGGTCGCCCTGGAAGGAGGCCTGGATGCCGCTCAGCAGGGCGTAGCCGACGACGAAGGCGCTGCCCAGTAGTGCGAACAGCCAGAAGGCCGGGCGGGGGCGTTCGCCGCCGCGCAGTACGCCGAATGCGGCGGTGCACAGCGGCAGCAGGCCGAGGAAGACGATGGAGTGGGCCGATGAGATGTGGCGCAAGGCGAGTGCCGTCAGCAGCGGGAAGCCGACGACTACGCCCAGGGCGACGAGGGCCAGCGCGGGTATGAGCCGTGCTTCGGGCCGGCGTTGCCGCAGCGCCAGCAGGAGCGCCAGGCCGAGCAGGGCGGCGATGCTTGCCCGCGCGCAGGTGACGAATGTGGGGTCGAGGTCTATGACCGCGGCGCGGGTCGCGGGCAGCGAGCCGGCGAAGATCAGCACTCCGATGAAGCCGCTGATCCATCCGCTTGCTGTCTTTTCCATTGTCGGTTTTCCTTTGCTTGCGTGTGCGTGTGCGTGTGCGTGTGCGTGTGTGCGTTGCGTATGCACGTGTGTAGCGCGTGGCGTGTGTATGTGCGTGGCCTGCGTGCTTTGTTGATGCTGCGTTGCTGGCGGTGTGGGTGCAATCTCGTTCGGAGGGGGCGCGGCAATGGGCGGCGTGTTGTGCCTTGTACGCTGTGTGCGAGGACGCGATTCGTGCGGGGTGTGTTTCGAGGCCGGCGCTTGCAGCCTAGGCAGTAGAACACGGAAGCCGTAGGTTTCCCAGTAACAGAGCAGTACAATCCAAAGAAACTGTTATGTATTTTCTGGCAATACGGTTTGGGGGGAGCCAGTATGGCCGGCTTCGAGGCCGCTGGGCCGGGCTCAGGGCAGTGTGGCTGGGATCCACGGGACGCTGCCGGGAATGAGGCTGCTGCTGTGGATGGCGGGCCGTGGGCGGCCAGTGTGATCGGCGAGGAGGGCGGAATGCAGGCAAGAGCCGGGACGGCGCCGCGGCGCGGCACGAGGATCGACGAGGTGATGGATGCGATTCGTGCGCGTATTGCGTCTCGCACTTATCAGCCCGGGTCGCGGCTGCCTTCTGTGCGTGCACAGGCGAAGGCGATGCGCCTCTCGGTTTCTACGGTGGTGGAAGCCTACGAGCGCCTGGCTGCGCAGGAGCTCATATATGCCCGGCCCGGATCGGGGTTTTATGTGGCGGGGCCGGTCGCGCCCCTGGCCCTGTCGGAGCTCGGCCCGCGGCTCGATCGCGAGGTCGATCCGCTGTGGGTCTCGCGCCAGGCGCTGGAGGCGGACCCGGCGATACTCAAGCCGGGCTGCGGCTGGTTGCCGGCTTCGTGGATGTACGAAGCCGGCATGCGCCGTGCGTTGCGCGCGGCGGCCCGTACCGACACGGCGGCGCTTGCGGACTACGCGACGCCGCTCGGCCTGCCGGCGTTGCGCCAGTTGCTCGCCCGGCGCATGGCCGGCGCCGGGATCGAGGCGCCGGCCGAGCAAGTCATGCTGACCGAGTCCGGCACTCAGGCGGCGGATCTCATCTGCCGTTTTTTGCTGGAGCCGGGCGATACGGTGCTGGTCGACGATCCCTGCTATTTCAATTTCCACGCGCTGCTGCGGGCGCATCGCGCCAAGGCGGTGGGCGTGCCCTATACGCCGAACGGGCCCGACCTGGAGGCGTTCGCCCGGGCTTTGCGCGAGCATACGCCCAGGCTCTATATCACCAATTCGGGCATCCACAATCCTACCGGCGCCTCGCTTTCTCCGGTGGTTGCGCACCGTTTGCTGAAGCTGGCCGACGGCACCGATCTGGTGATCGTCGAGGATGATATCTTCGCCGATTTCGAGACCAGCCCCGCGCCCAGGCTGGCGGCCTTCGACGGCCTGTCGCGTGTCATCCATATCGGCAGTTTTTCCAAGACGCTTTCGGCTTCCTTGCGCTGCGGCTATATTGCCGCACGCGCCGACTGGATCGACGGCCTGACCGACTTGAAGATCGCCACCAGTTTCGGCGGCGGCCGCCTGGCTTCTGAAATCCTGCTGGCGGCGCTGACCGACAGCGGCTACCGCAAGCACATGGAGGCGCTGCGTGTACGGCTGGCGCAGGCGATGCAGCAGACCGTCGAGCGCCTCGAAGCGCTCGACATCCGGCCTTGGCTGGTGCCGCAGTCGGGCATGTTCGTGTGGTGCCGGCTGCCGGGCGGCAGGGATGCGGCCGATCTGGCCCGCAGGTGCCTGGGGGAGGGCGTGGTGCTGGCCCCGGGCAATGCCTTCAGCCAGTCCCTGAGCGCGGGCGGTTTTTTGCGTTTCAACGCCGCGCAATCCCTGGACGCCAGGACTTTCGAGGTGCTGGCGCGCGCGCTCTGAAGGCGGCGCGGCCGCCGTGCCATGGGGGGCCGATAGCTGGTATTCTCGGAGCTTTGGCGTTGCCCGGACGGCGTGCGGCCGCAAGGGCTATATCGGTCTGGAGATTCCATGGATTATCGTGCCCCCACGCAGGACATTGGTTTTGTATTCCGCGAGCTGGCCGGCCTGGACGAGGTGCTGGCGCTGCCCGGCTTCGAAGAGGTCAATGGCGAGCTGGTCGATGCCGTGCTCGAAGAGAACGCGCGTTTCGTCGAGCAGGCGGTGGCGCCGCTGAACCGCGCAGGCGACACCAAGCCGGCAACTTGGGACCAGGGCCGGGTGCACACGACTCCGGGCTTCCAGGAGGCGTTTCGCGAGTTCGCAGCGGGCGGCTGGCAGGGGCTGCAGCACGAGCCGCGTTGGGGCGGGCAGGGCCTGCCCAAGCTGGTGGCGGCGGCCACTGGCGAAAATATCAATTCCGCGAATCTGGCGTTCTCTTTGTGCCCGCTGCTGACCGACGGCGTGATCGAGGCCCTGGCCATGGTGGGCAGCCAGGCCCAGCAAGACCTGTACATCCCGCCCATGCTGGAAGGCCGCTGGACGGGCACCATGAATCTCACCGAGCCGCAGGCGGGCTCCGATCTCGCGCTGGTCAAGACGCGCGCGGTCAAGCAGGACGACGGCAGCTACCGGCTGTCCGGCCAGAAGATTTTCATTACTTATGGCGAGCACGACCTGGCCGAGAACATCGTGCACCTGGTGCTGGCCCGCACGCCTGAAGCGCCGGCGGGGGTCAAGGGCATATCGTTGTTCATTGTGCCCAAGTTCCTTGTCAACGACGACGGGACGCTGGGCAAGCGCAACGATGTGTGGTGCGCCTCGCTCGAGCACAAGCTGGGCATACACGGCAGTCCGACCGCGGTACTGATGTACGGGTCGGGCCAGGGTGACGCTGGGCCCGGTGCCGTGGGCTATCTGGTCGGCGAAGAAAACCGCGGACTGGAATACATGTTCATCATGATGAACGCGGCGCGTTTCGCAGTGGGCATACAGGGCGTGGCGCTCGCCGAGCGCGCCCTGCAACAGGCTGGCGCCTATGCCGCCGAGCGCCTGCAGGGGCGTGCGCTCGAGGGTTCGGACGGCCCCGTGGCCATCGTCCATCATCCCGATGTGCAGCGCATGCTGATGACCATGCGCGCGCTCACCGAAGGCGCGCGGGCGCTGGCCTACTCGGCCGCCGCAGAATGCGACCGCGCACGCCATGACCCCGACCCGCAGGCGCGTGCGCGCCACCAGGCCGTCTACGATTTCCTGGTTCCCGTGGTCAAGGGTTTTTCCACCGAAAGCGCGGTGGAGGTCGCGTCGCTGGGCATACAGGTGCATGGCGGCATGGGTTTCATTGAAGAAACCGGGGCGGCGCAGTATTACCGCGATGCGCGCATCCTGCCGATCTACGAGGGCACCACGGCGATCCAGGCCAACGATTTCCTGGGCCGCAAGACCTTGCGCGACGCGGGCGCCGTGGCCGGCGCGCTGGCCGAGCAAATGCGCGCCACGATAGCGCAGCTCGAGGCGCAACAGGCCGATGCCGGCGAGCATGGTGCCGGCCTGGCGCTGATCGCGCGCCGGCTGACGGCGGCGGTTGCGGCCTATGAGCAGGCCGTGGGCTTTATCGTGGCGCACGCGCGCGAGGACCAGCGCGCGGTGTTCCTGGGCAGCGTGCCGTACCTGATGCTGGCCGGCGTCACCTTGGCGGGCTGGCAGATGGCGCGGGCGGCGCTGGTTTGCGCGGGCCGTCCGCAAGGCGGCGATGCCGAGCCGTTCCGAGCCCGCAAGCTGGCCACCGCGGTGTTCTACGCGGCACACGTGCTGCCGCGCGCCCAGGCGCTGTCGGCCTCGATCATGGAAGGGGGCGTGGCGGCCCGCTACGCCCGGGCCGCGGAAAACGCCGAATAAGGATATTCATAAACAGTATTTCCGCGCTGCGGGCTTTGCTGACACAATTTGAGTTCCCATCCTTATATGGTTATATGGTGTGCGGCGGCTACGCGGCGCGGGCACATCATCCGTTTGAACGACTGTCAAGAGAGCTAACATGACGACTTTGCGCCTGGGCGATACGGCCCCCGATTTCGAGCAGGATTCTTCCATCGGCAAGATCCGTTTCCATGAATACCTGGGCAACAACTGGGGTGTGCTGTTCTCGCATCCCGCCGACTTCACGCCGGTCTGCACCACCGAGCTGGGCTACACCGCCAAGCTGGCCGATGAATTCGCCAAGCGCAACGTCAAGGTACTGGCCCTGTCGGTGGATAGCGCCCAGTCGCACAACGACTGGATCAAGGACATCAACGACACCCAGAGCACCACGGTGAACTACCCGATTCTGGCCGATTCCGACCGCAAGGTCTCGACGCTGTACGACATGATCCACCCCAACGCCAGCGCCACCGCCACGGTGCGCTCGGTGTTCGTCATCGACCCGGCCAAGAAGGTCCGCCTGACCATTACCTATCCCGCCAGCACCGGCCGCAACTTCAACGAGATCCTGCGCGTCATCGATTCGCTGCAGCTCACCGACAACTACAGCGTGGCCACGCCGGTCAACTGGGAAGTCGGCGAAGATGTCATCATCTCCCCGGCGATCAAGGACGAAGCCACCCTGAAGTCCAAGTTCCCCAAGGGCTACAAGGAAGTGCGTCCCTACCTGCGCACCACGCCCCAGCCCAATCTGTAAGCGCATGAACGGCCTGCGGGCCGTTTGCGGACACAGGGCGGCTGCCCGCGCGGGCGGCATATGCCCGATCAAGCGCCTGGCTCCATGCAGCCGGGCGTTTTTTTTCGTCTGGAAGGAAAGGCCTAGGGCGCGGCCTGGGAGGCCTGGGCGGCAGCCAGGTAGTGGTAGAGGTTGCGGATCAGCGCGGCCGTGGCGCCCCAGATGAAATACGGCCCCCAGGTCACGGAGAAATAGTAGCGGTAGCCGCCGTCGGGCAATTGCGCCTTGTGCAGCCTGTGCATGCCCGGGTCCATCAGCACCGCCAGCGGAACTTCGAAGACTTCCGCCACTTCGGTCTTGTTGGGCTCGATCGTGAAGCCCGGCAGCACCAGCCCTATGACGGGCAGCATGGTGTAGCGCGTCGAGGTCAGGTATACCGGGTGGGTGCCTATGGGCTCGAGGTAGCGCGGGGCGATGCCGATTTCTTCATGGGTCTCGCGGATGGCGGTTGCGACCGCGTCGCGGTCGAGCCGGTCTATCTGGCCCCCCGGAAAACTGATCTGCCCGGCGTGGTCGTGCAAGTGCGAGGCGCGGCGGGTGAAGATCACGTGCAGGCCGGCAGCCCTTTGCACCAGGGGGATGAAGACCGCAGCCCGTACCGTGTCCTGGAAGTGCGAGAAATCGCTGCTGAAAGAGTCGGCGAAAATCGGCTCGACCTGCCATGGCACTTTATGCCCGAACGCCAGGCGTATGAAATCGAGCTGCATGGTGGACGGCAGCAGCGCCGGGGGAACATCGGCGACGGAAACAATGGGCTGCGTCAGCGGATCGAAGCTAGGCCTGCGGCTCAGGCGCGGTTGCGGGGGCGTATCGGTGCTGTGCGGCATGGCCATCCATAAAACAACAAAGGCACCGCGCGGGTGCCTTTGTCGCTTGCCTAAGGATCAGCGGGAGCCGCTTATTCGGCGCTAGCGCTAGCCTTCTTTGCCGTATTGCGAACCAGCTTCTCTTTGATGCGAGCGGCCTTACCCGAGCGATTACGCAGGTAATAAAGTTTAGCACGGCGCACATCGCCGCGGCGCTTGACTTCGATGGAAGCGATCTGGGGCGAGTACAGCTGGAAGGTACGTTCGACAGCTTCGCCGGAAGAGATCTTGCGCACGGTGAATGCGGAGTTCAGGCCGCGATTGCGCTGGGCGATGACCACGCCTTCGTAGGCCTGCACGCGCTTGCGGTTGCCTTCGACGACGTTCACATTGACGACCACCGTGTCGCCGGGGCCGAAGCTAGGCTTGGGTTGGCCGCCGGTAAGGCGCTGGATTTCTTCTTGTTCGAGAAGAGCGATAAGGTTCATGGTGAACTCCAAGTGTCATCGTGACCCGCCAGGATGGATGACGTCGGGAAAAGCCCGTTGCATCCGCCTTGATATAGCTGCTATCCGGATGTGCAGCCGCGTAGCGGCTTGCCGGGATGAGCCTGCATTCGTCAGCCAGATTGGCCGATCGACGAAGAACCCGCCCCGCTATGCGCATCCTTCATGTTCTTGGCCTGGCGCCAGAGGATGAAGTTTGCAAAGCCTGCCATTCTACACCCAAACCAAGAAACATGAAACCTGGCCGGGTCGCGTAGGCGCGAGCCGCGCAGGCCGAGCCGCTTAGGTTGGGCCAGGTAGATCGCGCCCCGCAGGCCGGGCAACGTAGATCAGGCAAATGTAGGTTGGGCAACGAGGCCGAGCCGTGCAGGCGGTACAAGTCGAGCTGCGTAGCTACTAGGATCGTGCGGCAGGGCCGCCCAGGCCGGGCCGTGGGAAGAGGGCCGTGCACAAGCCGGCCCTGGGCTGCTTAAAAGCCTACCGCGACCCCCAGCCACATCATGCCCGGGATCATGGCCCCCCAGGCCAGCACCAGGCAGATATCGGCCAGCATGGAGGCGCGGGTCAGTTTCGAGGGACGAGTGAGCTTGGGAGCCTTTTTCTTGCCGTCGGGGATCGGAGGGAAGGGCCATTTGGCCGGGGCGGTTTGAGAATAGTGCCTATGCATGAGAGCCTCGCGTTGGTGACGAGGAACACGGAGCGGGTCGAACCCTGCTGGCCCCTTGCGCCTCTGGGCGGCGGCGCTTGCAGCGGGCCGCCATGGAATACTGTTTATAAATACAGTTCTGGTTTAACGAACTGTACAAAAAAACAGTATCCGGCGCAAGTGCTTTTGTGGCTGGGCCGCCACGGCCCCAGGCATCGCCGGGGCGGATTTCGAAGTGATGCTGTGTGACGGCCGCCGTTTGACGGCCGCGGACGGGAGTTCCCGGGCCGGCCGTGCCCGATCAATAGCGGTTCTTCGCCTCGTTCTCGGCGAGGATGCGCTGGTACAGCGCATGGCGTTCCGGCGAGATCTCGCCGCGCTGCAGCGCGGCCAGCACGCCGCAGCCCGGCTCGTGGCGGTGCGTGCAGTTGTAGTAACGGCAATACTGGATGGCCTGTCTGAATTCCGGGAAACCCTGCTCGATCTCGTGGGCGCTCAGGTGGTACAGGCCGAAGGCCTGGAACCCGGGCGAATCGATCAGGTCGGCGTCGGCCTCGGGCACCCTGTACATGCGTGTGCTGGTGGTCGTGTGCTTGCCGGTGCCCAGCGCCTGCGAATGGGCCTGCGTGGCCGCTTGCGCCTCGGGCACCAGGGCGTTGAGCAGGGTGGATTTGCCCATGCCGCTCTGGCCCAGCAGCAGGCTGGTCCGCCCGTGCATCAGCGGCAGCAGCTTTTCGCGGACCTGTGCGTGGTCGAGCGCGCTTAGTTCGAGCACGGGCACGCCCAGCGCCGCCAGGCCCGCCAGGCGCGCGCGCGCGGCATCCAGTCCGGCCGCAAGATCGGCCTTGTTGAGGATCACCACGGCGTCGATGCCGGCGCTGCCGGCCGCTACCAGCGCGCGTCCGGTCAGATCGTCGGAAAAAGCCGGTTCCGTGGCTACCACCAGCAGCAGCAGGTCGACATTGGCGGCGAATTGCTTGCTGCGCATGTCGTCGGAGCGGTAGAGCAGATTGCTGCGCTCCAGCACCTGCTCGATGGCGCCTTCGTCCGCGCCCTGCAGGCTGATGCGTACCCGGTCGCCCACCGTGGCCAGCGCTTTTTTACCTCGCGGAAAACACTTGAGACGGCGGCCGTCGGCCAGCTCGACCTCGTAGTGGCGGCCGTGGGCGGCGACGACGCGCCCTTCAGCCGTGCTGGAGGTGGCGGATGCGCTGGATGGCCGGCGGGTGGCTGTCATAGAACGCGGAGTGCAGGGGGTCGGGGGTGAGCGTGGCGGCGTTGTCGTCGTACAGTTTGACCAGGGCGCTGGCCAGCGGCGCGGCGGTGCATTGCTGCACGGCGTAGCGGTCGGCCTCGAATTCGTCGCGCCGCGACAGCCGGCTGGCCAGGGGGCCGGCCCAGAAGGTGAAGACCGGGGTGGCCAGGAAGAACAGGATCAGCGCCAGCGCGTCGTTGGCCCGGCCCATCTGGGGCAGCACGCCCAGGCCGGTGTAGAACCAGACCTTGCCGGCGAGCCATTGCAGCACCAGGAAAAACACCAGGGCCAGCGCAAAGCTCAGGACCATGCGCTTGATGATGTGCCTGTGCTTGAAGTGCCCCAGTTCGTGGGCCAGCACCGCTTCGATTTCTTCGGGTGCCAGGCGCGCCAGCAGGGTGTCGAAGAAGACGATGCGGCGCGACTTGCCGAAGCCGGTGAAATAGGCGTTGCCGTGGGCCGAGCGCTTGGAGCCGTCCATCACGTACAGGCCGCCCAGGGTAAAGCCGCAGCGCCGGGCCAGGGCGCCGATGCGCTCGGAGATTTCGGGGTCGTCCAGCGGCGTGTAGCGGTTGAACATGGGAGCGATGACGGTGGGCAGCAGCCACAGCATCAGCACATTGAAGCCCACCCAGACGAGCCAGGCCCACCAGCCCCAGTACGCGCCGGCATGGGCCATCAGCCACAGCACGAGTGCGGCCAGCGGAGTGCCCAGCACCAGCGCCAGCAGCAGCCCCTTGCAGGCGTCCAGCGCGAACAGCTTCGGGGTCATGCGGTTGAAGCCGAAGCGCGCTTCGAGGCGGAAGCGACGCCACAGGGAGAACGGCAGGCTGACCAGTCCCATGATCGCCAGTACGCAGCCGATCAGCGCCAACTGGCGCCACATGTCGCCGCCAATGGCGCGTCCCAGGGTCACGTTCAGGTACTGCAGGCCGCCTAGCAGGGTCAGCCCGACCAGCACGGCGGCGTCGACCACGCGCTCGAGTATGCCCAGCTGCATGCGCGCCACGGTGTAGTCGGCCGCGCGCTGATGGCTGTACAGGCCGATCTTGGCGGCGAATTCGGCGGGAACCTCGCCGCGGTGGGCCTGCACGTAGCGGATCTGGCGCGAGGCCAGCCACAGGCGCAGTGCCACGTCCGCGAGCAGAAAGGCGATGAACAGCAGGGTGAACATAAACAGGAATGGCTGATGCGAGTAAGGGTGGGGCTGCTGCGGTGGCGCCGGCTCGCGGGCCGGCGCCGCGCCCGCTGGGTCCGCTGCCAGCCACGCCGCGGGCGGGTGTGCGAAAATCTCTTTTTTGAGGAAGATTATATATGGCCGTCAACGATCAGCGTCTGGTGTGGCTCGACATGGAAATGACCGGGCTGGACCCTGAAAAAGAACGCATCATCGAAGTGGCCCTGGTCGTGACCGAACCCGACCTGAGCTTGGTGGCGCAGGCCCCGGTGCTGGTCATCCACCAGGACGACGCATTGCTGGACGCCATGGACAAATGGAACAAGTCGACGCACGGCAAGAGCGGCCTGATCGACAGGGTCCGGGCCTCGACGCTGACCGAGGCCCAGGCCGAGGACCAGTTGCTGGAATTTTTGCCGCGCTACGTGCCGGCCGGCAAGTCGCCGCTGTGCGGCAACACCATCAGCCAGGACCGGCGCTTCATGTTCAAGTACATGCCGCGGCTCGAGGCCTACTTCCACTATCGCAACCTGGATGTCAGCACGCTCAAGGAGCTGTCGCTGCGCTGGAAGCCCGAGGTTTACCGCAGCTTCGTCAAGCAGAGCAAGCACGAGGCGCTGGCCGACATCTACGAGTCCATCGAAGAGCTCAAGCATTATCGCGAGCACTTCATCAAGTTGTGATGCGGATGCGCGCTCGAAAAAAGCCGGGTGCGTAAAAGAAAAGCTGCGTGCATGAAAGAAGGGGGCTGCCAGAAGGCTGGCGGCTGGCGTGTTGCTGAGCCTTGCGATGCGAATCGTGCGGCGTCGGCCGCGTGTCCTGTTCCCCCCGGCGCGGCTGGCGTTCGGGCTGCGCGGCCGCGTATCCGCGTGAGCCTCAGGCCGAGGCCAGGCCGCGCACGGCGGCCGGGCTGTGGCCGGCGAAGCGCTGGTAGACGCGCGGGTCCAGTTCGCGGTAGTGGCTGGGGTCGCGGCTGATGACGGCTATCAGGTGTTCTTCGGCCCGATCGAACACGGTCCAATAGAGTTCGCCGCACAGTTCGCGCGCGGCCAGCCCCGGCCAGTCGGCCGGCAGCATCTGCGCGGGCAGTTGCGGGTCATGCAGCACGATGCGGCGCCACTCGTGCAGGGTCAGCGCCCGCAGCGCAAAGGCCAGGTCGGGCGGGGCGTCGCGGCCCGCCGCGCGCAGCAGCGGCGCGAAGGTGGCCGAGAAGTTCCGGTAGTGCTGGGCCACTTCGTCCAGGTCCCAGCATTGCGGCACCAGGCCGGCCAGGCTGGATTCCTGGTCTGCGCCCAGGTCGCTGGCGTCCAGGATCAGGGCTTTGTCTTGCACGCCCAGTTTGTCCAGCACTTTGCGCGCGCGCGCCGCGTGGTTGCGCGGCAGCGCGAATACGCCGGGCGCGATGGCGGCGAAGCCGGCCCAGATGAGTTCGCGCCGCAATTGGCCGCGGCCGTCCAGGCTGCTGTTGCCGAAGCGCGGCAGCACTACCAGTGTCCAGTGTCCGTCCCAGTCTTCGCGCGGGCCGCTGTAGATGCGCTCGGAGGCGCCTTGCGTCAGCGCCAGGCCGGATGCGCTGAGGCGGTAGAGGCTGCGCCGGCCGTGGCGCTCGGACTGCAGCCAATCCTGGGCCACCAGGCGGAAAACGCTGGTGCGCAGCAGGCGTTCGTTGATGCCCAGCGGTGTCACCAGTTCGATGAGGTCGCTCAGCCAGATGCTGCCGCCGTGCGGTCCTATGGCGTCGCCCAGCAGGGTTACGCTCAGGGATTTGGCGCGCGGCGGGTCGCGTTCCAGCAGGGCGTGGAGCAGGCTGGGCAGCGTGCTCGAGGCTTCGGGCATGGCGGGTGGGGGCTCCTGATCGGGTTGATATGCGGGTTCGGGGCTCATCTTATACCAGACCCTCGGTATGGCTGTAGCGCGGGTTGGGGGGGGGCAATATTCAGGCAATATTCAATTTGGCGCGTCGGGGGCAGGGTTCTTGATTTGCGGCCTGGAAGGGTTTGCCGTTTGTGCGTCGGGGATTGGGGTTCTTTAGGCCGCGGCCTGGAGTGGGTTTGTTGTTTGTGCGTCGGCGGCTGCGTTTTTGATTCGCGGCCTGGAACGGGCTTGTCGTTGGTGCGTCGACGGCTGCGTTCTTGATCCGCGGCCTAGAACGGGGTACCTCCTTCCGGTTCGATGACCCACTCACCTCCAGGAGGTACCCCGTTCTCTCCGCTGGTTTTGTAGGCGGGCGGGGGGTGTGGGTTCTGGTTCGTCGGGGGGGGGGGTCTTCAGATGCGGGCTGGAATGGATTTGTTGTTTGTGCTTCGGCGGCTGCGTTCTTTAGGCCGCGGCCTAGAACGGGGTACCTCCTTCCGGCTCGATGACCCACTCGCCTTCAGGAGGCACCCCGTTCTCTCCGCTGATTTTGTAGGCGGGCGGGGGTTGTGGGGTCTGGTTCGTCGCGGGGCTGGATTCTTCAGGTGCTGGCTGGCTCCAGGAAGCAACCCGTTGTCTCTGCTGGTTTTGCAGATGGGCGCATGGCACGGCGGCTTGGTGTGTCGGCTTGCGCTTGCGGCCTCGGGATTAACCCGCATTACCCCTATTTGATACTAAAATTTGATTGACATCAATTTTTCTGTAATAAATAATACTCGGCATAGGCGACACGAATTTATTCATGCGCCGGCGCGGGCCGATATGTCGATGCCGCGCCAGGCTCCGGCAGTACCAACCCAGACCCAGACAGGAGGCCGCCATGTATGCGCAGCTAGTCGAAACCGGCGTCAAGCGGGTGCGCAGCACCGACGAACTCAGTGGCCCGGAACGCGAGTTCCAGGAACGCATCGACGCGGGCATACGCATCGAGCCCAAGGACTGGATGCCCGAGGCCTATCGCAAGACGCTGGTGCGGCAGATTTCGCAGCATGCCCATTCCGAGATCGTCGGCATGCTGCCCGAGGGCAACTGGATCACTCGCGCGCCTACGCTCAAGCGCAAGGCGATCCTGCTGGCCAAGGTGCAGGACGAGGCCGGGCACGGGCTGTACTTGTACAGCGCCGCCGAGACCCTGGGCGTGTCGCGCGACGATCTGGTCGACGACCTGCACGCCGGCCGTGCCAAGTATTCCAGCATCTTCAATTACCCGACGCTCACCTGGGCCGATATTGGCATGATAGGTTGGCTGGTCGACGGTTCGGCCATCATCAACCAGATCCCGCTGTGCCGCTGTTCCTATGGGCCTTATGCGCGCGCCATGGTGCGCGTGTGCAAGGAAGAATCCTTCCACCAGCGCCAGGGCTACGACCTGCTGATCCAGATGTGCCTGCACGGCACGCCCGAGCAGAAGGCCATGTGCCAGGATGCGCTGAACCGCTGGTGGTGGCCGGCGCTGATGATGTTCGGCCCGTCCGATGCCGAATCGACCAATAGCACGCAGTCCATGCAGTGGCGCATCAAGTTGTTCTCCAACGACGAACTGCGCCAGAAGATGGTCGACCAGAGCGTACCGCAGGCCGAGTATCTGGGCCTGACGGTCCCCGATGCCGATCTCAAGTGGAACGAAGAGCGCGGCCACTACGATTTCGGCGAGATCGACTGGGCGGAATTCCATGCGGTGATCAAGGGCCATGGCCCCTGCAACCGCGATCGGCTGGCGGCCCGGGTGGCCGCCCACGAAGAGGGGGCCTGGGTGCGCGAGGCGCTGTCGGCTTATGCCGCCAAGAAAGAGCAATTGCCCGCCGCGGCCTGAGCCTTTGCGTGCCGGATACGGATGCCGGGGTTCGGCGCGTACGCAAAGCCCGGGATACCCGAAAGGCGGCGCCGATGTACCGCAACGGGTTCCCGATGCAGGTCGCCGATAGCTGATAACTGGTAACTGATACTGATAGCCATCGATATATGAACGGCGCGTCCGCCGCAGGCGCCGCGCCCGGGAGCAAGAAATGAAACAGGACGCATGGCCCCTCTGGGAGGTCTTCATCCGCAGCCAGCACGGCCTGGCCCACAAGCACGTGGGCAGCCTGCGGGCTTCCGACGCCGAAATGGCGATCAACAACGCGCGCGATGTGTATACGCGGCGCAACGAGGGCCTGAGCATCTGGGTGGTGCGCGCCGCCGATATCGTGGCCAGCAGCCCCTCCGACAAGGAACCCTTGTTCGAGCCCGCCAATAACAAGGTCTATCGCCATCCCACCTTCTTCCCCATGCCGGAAGAAGTCAAGCACATGTAGAGAGGCCAGCCATGGACCGATCCCTGTTCCAATACGCTCTGCGCATGGGCGACACCACGCTGATCCTGTCGCAGCGCCTGGCGCAATGGTGCGGCCACGGCCCGGCGCTGGAAGAAGACCTGGCGTTGACGAACCTGTCGCTCGACCTGCTGGGCCAGGCCAGGCTTTGGCTGACGCTGGCCGGGGAAGTCGAGGGCGCGGGCCGCGACGAAGACCGGCTGGCCTACCTGCGCGATGCGCCCGACTACCGCAACTATTTGCTGGCCGAGCGCCCCAACGGCCACTACGGCGACACCATCGCGCGGCAATTCCTGTTCGACGTCTGGCATTATTTCCTGCTGCAGGGCTTGTCGGGTTCGGCCGACGAGCGCGTCGCGGCGATTGCCGCCAAGTCACTGAAAGAAGTCACTTATCACGCGCGCCGTTCGGCCGACCTGGTGGTGCGCCTGGGCGACGGCACCGAGCTCAGCCACGGCCGGATGCAGGCCGCGCTGGACGAGATCTGGTTCTATGTGGGCGAGCTGTTCGTCGACGACGATGTGGTGGCCGACCTGGCCGGGCGCGGCATAGCGGTGTCGCACGAGGCGCTTTGGCCTGCTTGGCACGAGCATGTCGCCGCCGTATTGCAAGAAGCCACGCTGCGCCTGCCCGACGCCGCCGACGCCCGCCATCCGGCCTACCAGGGCGGCCCGTCCGGCCGGCATACCGAGGCGCTGGGCTACATACTGGCCGAAATGCAGCACCTGCAGCGCACTTATCCCGGAGCCTCGTGGTGAACACCCAAGCCCGCACTCTCGATCGGCCGTCCACGCAGCAGCTGCGCGACTGGCTGGCCGGCGTGCCCGACCCGGAAATCCCGGTGCTGTCGGTGCTCGACCTCGGTATCGTGCGCGACCTGCGCTGGGACGGCGCAAGCTGCGTGGTCACGATCACGCCCACGTATTCGGGCTGTCCGGCCATGCAGGAAATCTCCGCCGGCATACGCGCCGAACTGGCACAGCACGGCGTAGACGATGTACGCATCGAGACCCGGCTGGCCCCGGCCTGGACCACCGACTGGATGACGCCGGCCGGCAAGGCTGCGCTCAAGGGCTACGGCATCGCGCCTCCGGGCGAGAAGGCCATCGATATTTCGGGCCTGTCGCGCCGCGCCGGCGCGCCCGCGCCCGCATGCCCGCATTGCGGTTCGCCGCGCACGCGCCTGATCAGCCAGTTCGGCTCCACCGCGTGCAAGGCGCTGTATCGCTGCGCGGCCTGCGGCGAGCCCTTCGATTATTTCAAGGCGCATTAGGTTTAAAGGTGCATCAGGTTTCAAGGCGCATTCGGCGCGCAGGCGCGGCTGCTGTCGTACGCTCCGCAGCAGGCTCGTAGCGGCCGTGGCTCGCGGCGCCGGCAAGTGCAGGCAGCGCGGCCGGCAGGCCGGCGGGCCCGGGCGGATGCGTGCAAGTTCATATAGACGCACATAGACAGACATATATATAGACGAAGACGATACGATCCATGGTCCAGTTCTATCCCCTCAAGGTGGCCGCGGTCGCCAGAAACACCCGCGACGCGGTGGTGGTGACCTTCGACGTGCCCGACGATCTGCACGGCACTTTCGCGTTCCGCCCCGGCCAGTACCTGACGCTGCGCACCCAGGTCGACGGCGAAGAGCTGCGCCGCTCATATTCCATCTGCGCCGCGCCGCACGACCGCGAGCTGCGGGTGGCCATCAAGCGCCTGAACGACGGCGCGTTTTCCAGTTGGGCCAACGAACACCTGGCCGCCGGCCAGACGCTGGAGGTCATGCCCCCGGACGGCCATTTCACGGTCGACTTCTCGCTGCAGCAAAGCCGCGGCTACGCGGCCTTTGCGGTAGGCAGCGGCATCACCCCCATCCTGTCGCTGGTCAAGACCGCGCTGGACACCGAGCCGGGCAGCCGCTTTACGCTCTTCTACGGCAACCGCGCCTCGTCGGCGGTGCTGTTTCGCGAAGAGATCGAAGACCTGAAGAACCGCTATATGGACAGGCTGTCGCTGGTGTACATCATGAGCCGCGAGACCCAGGACATCGAGCTCTTCAACGGCCGCCTGGACGGCGCCAAGGTCGAGCGCCTGCTGGCCAGCTGGCTGAGCCCCGACGATATCGACATGGCCTTCATCTGCGGCCCGCAGGACATGATCGAGTCGGTCAACCAGGCGTTGCAGGACGCGGGCCTGGACAAGTCGCAGATCAAGTTCGAGCTGTTCGGCTCGCCCAAGGGGCCGCGCGCGCTGCGCACCGGCCAGGAGGCGCGCAAGGCGCCCGGGCGCCATGAATGCGAGCTCACCGTCATCCAGGACGGTTTCACGCGGACCCTGACCATAGAAAAGGACAAGGACAGCGTGCTGGATTCGGCCCTGGCGCAGGGCGTGGAACTGCCGTATTCCTGCAAGGGCGGGGTCTGTTCGACCTGCCGCTGCAAGGTCGTCGAAGGCGAGGTCGACATGGATGCCAACTTTGCCCTCGAAGACTACGAGGTGGCGCGCGGCTTCGTGCTGAGCTGCCAGAGCTTTCCGGTCAGCGACCGCCTGGTCATAGATTTCGACCAGGAAACCTGAGTACCCATTATCCAGCCGGCCTGGCGTACATTTGCCCAATAATGCGGCGCCCCTTTCAGTAATTAACAGGCCCTGACCCGGCCGTCCCTAGGAGCAGCAAGAGTGCCCGTCGATTTCTTTAATACCCACCAGGAAGTCCTGGAGCGCGCGGTGGCGGCCACGGCCGAACGCGGCTACTGGAGCCCTTATTCCGAGTCCCCCAGCCCCCGCGCCTATGGCGAGAACGCCGCGCAGGAGGGGCTTGCCGCCTTCCAGGCCATGCAGGGCCAGCCTTTTGCCCTCGACCAGCAGGGCGCGCAGGGCCAGGTGGGCGGCGAGGTGTCGCCCTACGGCCCGGCCCTGGGCATCACCTATCCGCGCGTGCCGCCGCAAACGCTGGTGGCTCGCGCCGAGGCCGCGCTGGAATCCTGGCGCGAGGCCGGCCCGCGCGTCTGGGTGGGCGTGGCGCTCGAAATCCTGCAGCGCCTGAACCGCCACACTTTCGAGATCGCCCATGCCGTGCAGCACACCACCGGCCAGGGCTTCATGATGGCCTTCCAGGCGGGCGGCCCGCACGCGCAGGACCGCGGCCTGGAGGCCGTGGCCTATGCCTGGCAGGAAATGTCGCGCATCCCCGGCCTGGTGGACTGGGAAAAGCCGCAGGGCAAGCACGATCCCATACGCATGCGCAAGCAGTTCACCGTGGTGCCGCGCGGCGTGGCGCTGGTGATCGGCTGCTCCACATTCCCTACCTGGAACGGCTATCCCGGGCTGTTCGCCAGCCTGGCCACCGGCAACAGCGTGATCGTCAAGCCGCATCCGGCGGCGATCCTGCCGCTGGCCATCACCGTGAAGATCGCCCGCGAGGTGCTGGCCGAGGCCGGCCAGGATCCGGACGTGGTGCAACTGGCCGCGCACGCGGCCGACGACGACACCGCGCAGGCGCTGGCGCTGGATCCGGCCGTGCGGCTCATCGATTTCACCGGCAGCAGCGCCCACGGCCAGTGGCTGGAATCCAATGCCCGCCAGGCCCAGGTCTATGCCGAGAAGGCCGGGGTCAACCCGGTGATCATCGATTCGGCCGAAGACTTCAAGAGCGTTGCGCGCAATCTGGCGTTTTCCCTGACCCTGTATTCCGGGCAGATGTGCACCGCGCCGCAAAACATCTACGTGCCGCGCGACGGCATCCCGACGGCCCAGGGCCGCCTGAGCCTGGACGAAGTGGCGCAAGGGCTGGCCGATGCCCTGGGCAAGCTGGCCGCCGATCCCGCCAGGGCGGTCGAGCTCACCGGTGCGATCCAGAACGCGGCCACCTTGGCCAGGCTCGATCAGGCCCGCGGCCTGGGCCTGCCCATCGTGTGCGACAGCCGCAGCCTGGCGCATCCCCAGTTCGAGGCGGCGGCAGTGCGCACGCCGCTGCTGCTGCGCGCCGAGGCCGGCGACCCCAATCTCGAGCGCGAGTGGTTCGGCCCGATCGCTTTCCTGGTAGCCGTCGATTCCACCGCGCAGGCCATCGAACTGGCACAATCTTCGGTAAAGCGCCACGGCGCGCTGTCGATGTCGGCCTACACTACCGACGACGACACCGCGCGGGCGATGCGCCGCGCGGCCGAAAGGGCAGGCGTGTCGCTGTCGCTGAACCTGACCGGCCCGGTGTTCGTCAACCAGACCGCGGCCTTCAGCGATTTCCACGGCACCGGCGCCAATCCGGCGGCCAATGCTGCCTTGTCCGATTCCGCCTACGTGGCTAACCGCTATCGCGTGGTGCAGACACGCTGGCACGCGTGATGACAGCGCCGCGGCCGCGCCGGCTCGCGAGGGCGGCCAGCCTTGCGCGGGCCAGCGGCGGCCGCAAGGCGCGCCGGTGTACATGACAGCTTCGATCAAAGGAGGATCGATGGATTACCAGAGTATCGAATTCGGGCTGGAACAAGGCATAGCCCGCATCACCCTGAATCGTCCCGACAAGCTCAACAGCTTTACCGCCGCCATGCACGGCGAACTGGCCGATGCGCTCACGCGCGTCGAGTCGCAAGGGGCGCGGGTGCTGGTCCTGACCGGCCGCGGGCGCGGCTTCTGCGCCGGCCAGGATTTGTCCGAGCGGCAAATGAGCGCGGGCTCGGCTCCCGTGGATCTCGGCCACACCATCGAGACCTATTACGCCCCCTTGGTGCGGCGCCTGCACGCGCTGCCCATGCCGGTGGTGGTCGGCGTCAACGGCGTGGCCGCCGGCGCCGGCGCCAACCTGGCGCTGGCCGGCGACATCGTGATCGCCAAGCGCTCGGCCAGCTTCATCCAGGCATTCTGCCGCCTCGGGCTGCTGCCCGACACCGGCGGCACCTACGTGCTGCCGCGCCTGGTCGGGCACGCGCGCGCCATGGGGCTGGCGCTGCTGGGCGACAAGCTGCCGGCGGAAAAAGCCGAGCAGTGGGGCCTGATCTGGGAATGCGTGGACGACGAGGCCTTCGACGCGCGCCTGGACGAGCTGGCGCGGCATTTTGCCGCGGCGCCCACCAAGGGGCTGGCCGCCGCCAAGCGCGCCATCGACGCCAGCCTCGGCCATACGCTGGACGAACAGCTCGATCTGGAACGCGACCTGATGCGCGAACTGGGCCGCAGCGCCGACTACGCGGAAGGGGTCGCGGCGTTCCTCGCCAAGCGCGCTCCAGTGTTCGGGGGCAAGTGATGAGTACTTCCCAGGCTTTGGCGAGCGCCGCGGCGCTGCCGGAAGACCCGCAGCAACTGGCCGAGCTCGCCGCCCGCGCCATGTATGCGAAAGACCCCGCCACGCAGGCGCTGGGCGTGCGGCTGCTGGATGTCGGGCCGGGCCATGCGCGCATGAGCATGAAAGTGCGCGCCGACATGCTCAACGGCCACCAGACGTGCCACGGCGGCTTCATATTCGCGCTGGCCGACAGCACCTTCGCCTTTGCTTGCAATTCGCGCAACCAGGCGACGGTGGCTTCGGGCTGCACCATAGATTTCCTGGCGCCCGGCTTCGAAGGCGACGAGCTCACGGCCGAGGCGGCCGAGTCCTCGCTGGCCGGCCGCACGGGCGTCTACGACATACTCGTCACCAATCAGGACGGCCGGCGCATCGCGCTGTTCCGCGGGCGTTCCTACCGCATCAAGGGCCAGGTGGTGGACGCCGCCACCTGATCCGGCCGCGGCGCCGCGCTTGCGGCGCCCGCGCGCATCGTATCGGCGAGCATTGCGGCCGGCAAGGGCGCGCTCGCAGCGGCAACAGTAATGGTCTTGTGACCACGCAGAAACAACCATAGCAAAGTACCCAGGCAGGAGCCGGAAATGTCCATGAACCCGAAAAACCACGCAGGCCGTGATGCGATCGAACACGCCAGCCAGGACGAACTGCGCAGCCTGCAGCTCGAGCGCCTCAAGTGGTCGCTGCGCCACGCCTACGACAACGTGCCGCACTATCGCAAGTCGTTCGATGCCGCCGGAGTCCATCCCGACGACCTGAAGGAACTCGCGGACCTGGCCCGCTTCCCCTTCACCACCAAGCAGGACTTGCGCGACAACTACCCGTTCGGCATGTTCGCCGTGCCGCGCGAGGACATCGTGCGCATCCATGCTTCCAGCGGCACCACCGGCAAGCCGACCGTGGTGGGCTATACCAAGCGGGACATCGACAACTGGGCCGACCTGGTGGCGCGCTCGATCTGGGCAGGCGGCGGGCGGCCCGGCGACATCGTGCACGTGGCCTACGGCTATGGCCTGTTCACCGGCGGCCTGGGCGCGCACTACGGCGCCGAGCGCCTGGGCTGTTCCGTGGTGCCCATGTCCGGCGGCCAGACCGAAAAGCAGGTGCAGTTGATACGCGATTTCGGCCCGCACATCATCATGGTGACGCCCTCGTATTTCTGCAATCTGATCGAAGAAATGGAACGCCAGGGCCTGGATCCGCGCGAGAGCTCGCTGCGCATCGGCATCTTCGGCGCCGAGCCCTGGACCGGGCAGATGCGCCAGGACATCGAGGCGCGCTGCGGCATCGACGCCGTCGATATCTACGGCCTGTCGGAAGTCATGGGGCCGGGCGTGGCCATGGAATGCGTCGAATCCAAGGATGGTCCGGTGGTCTGGGAAGACCATTTCCTGCCCGAGATCATCGACCCTGTCACCGGCGAGCCGGTACCCGACGGCGAGCCGGGCGAATTGGTGTTCACCTCGCTGACCAAGGAAGGCATGCCGGTGATACGCTACCGCACGCGCGACCTGACGCGCCTGCTGCCGCCTACGGCCCGCAGCATGCGCCGCATCGGCAAGATCACCGGTCGCAGCGACGACATGCTGATCGTGCGCGGCGTGAACCTGTTCCCGACCCAGGTCGAGGAACTGGTGCTGAAGATGCCCGAATTGGCCGCGCAATACCAACTGGTGCTGACGCGCAGCGGCAATCTCGACGAGCTCGAGATCCTTACCGAGTTGCGCCCGGAGCACGATACGCTTGGCGCGCCCGAGCGCGACGCGCTGGCCGGCCGGCTGCGGCATGCGATCAAGACCTACATCGGCGTCAGCGCCCGCATCAGCGTGCAGGCCGCTGGCGGCATAGAGCGCACCGTCGCCGGCAAGGCGCGCCGCGTCATCGACAAGCGCAGCAAGTAGGCTAGAGGCCCTGCGGCGCCGCAGGGCTCGAGGATACAGATACAGACAGGCCGAGCGCATTCACAGGCCAGGGCCCTTCGTCCGCTCGCGGCCTGCCGCGCCCATGGCCGGTTTTCCGCCCCACGGCCGCCTTTCCCGGTTCGGCATGGGGCATTTTGTTTCCTGCTCACGGTATGATGCGGATTCGGCTGCGCCGTGGCGGCGCGGCGCGATACCGGACGGGGCAGGCTGATGCTGGCGGAAACAGGCAAGGTGGCGGGCATAGGGGTCGATCTGCTGCGCGTGCAGCGCATCGAGAGCGCCTACGCGCGCCATGGCCTGCGTTTCGCGCAGCGCATCCTGGGTCCGCAAGAACTCGAAGTCTTCCAGCGCCGCTACCAGCGCGACAGCCAGCGCGGCATCCGCTACATTGCCACGCGCTTTGCCGCCAAAGAAGCGTTTTCCAAGGCCATAGGGTTGGGCATGCATGCGCCGATGTCCTGGGCTTTGATGCAGACGCTCAATCGCCCGGGGGGGAAACCGGGCGTCAGCCTGTCCGAGCCGCTGGCGAGCTGGTATGCGCAGCGTTTCGGCGCGGCCCATGTATCCATGACCGACGAGAGCGATATGGTGGCGGCCTTCGTGGTGGTCGAGGCGCGCGCCGCGCCGGGCGATGGCTAGCGTTGCGCTGGCCACGGCTGGCGTTACGCCGGCCGACGGTTGACTCCGGGCCGGAGCCGCGAAGGGCGCCCGGCGGGCGTCGATTCATAGGCCTGCCCAAGCCCCATCCAGCCGGTGGCGCGCGAACTGCCGGGCGGGGGATCGTAGCAGCCCCCTTACCGGCCGGCCATACCGCCCACCCGCTATTTTTTTTCTCTATATTTGCATTACAGGCTCGATCTCATATTTCCCTAACATCCAGGAGTTGCAGCAAGCGATGCCCCAGTCCAGAAAAACAACCGTCCTGCCGCCCGGGCCCGTCATGGTCGACGTGGCCGGCGCCGGCCTGACCGCGCACGAGAAGCGCCGCCTGCGCCATCCGCTGGTCGGGGGCGTGATCCTGTTCGCGCGCAATTTCGAGAACCGTGCGCAACTGCAGAAGCTCTGCCGCGACATCCACGCGCTGCGCGACGAGCCCTTGCTGATTGCGGTCGACCACGAAGGCGGCCGCGTGCAGCGTTTCCGCAGCGATGGCTTCACACGGATCCCGGCCATGGGCCGCCTGGGCGAACTCTGGATGCGCGATGCGCTGCGCGCTTTGCGGCTGGCAAGCGAAACGGGCTATGTGCTGGGCGCCGAGCTGCGCGCCTGCGGCGTGGACCTGAGCTTCACGCCGGTGCTGGACCTGGACTACGGCGTTAGCGGCGTCATCGGCGACCGCGCTTTCCACCGCGATGCGCGCGTGGTCGCCGTGCTGGCGCGCGCGCTGGTGCAGGGCCTGATGCTGGCCGGCATGGCCGCCTGCGGCAAGCATTTCCCGGGCCACGGCGCGGTGCAGGCCGACTCGCACCACGAGATTCCCGTGGACCCGCGCGGCCTGGAAGAAATCCTGGCCGAAGATGCCGCGCCCTATGATTGGCTGGGCGACATGGTCTTGCCTTCGGTGATGCCGGCGCATGTCATCTATCCGCAAGTCGACGCCCAACCCGCGGGCTTTTCGCGCCGCTGGATCCAGTCGGTGCTGCGCGAGCGCCTGGCCTACGACGGCGTGGTGTTTTCGGACGACCTGACCATGCAGGGCGCGACGGTCGCGGGCGATATCCTGGCCCGTGCCGAGGCCGCGCTGGGCGCCGGTTGCGACATGGTGCTGGTGTGCAACCGTCCCGACCTGGCCGACGAACTGCTGGAGCGGCTGCGCCTCGAGCCGCAGGCCGCGTCGATCGCCCGCTTGCGGCGCCTGATGCCGCGCGGGGCGGCGCCCTCCTGGGACGCGCTGCAGGCGAACGAACGCTATCAATATGCCCGAAGACTTCAATCTGAAATCGTTCCTGGCTGACCTGCCGCACCTGCCTGGCGTGTACCGGCACATCGATGCCGCCGGCGAGGTGCTGTACGTGGGCAAGGCGCGCGACCTCAAGAAGCGCGTCTCTTCGTATTTCCAGAAGAACCTGGCCAGCCCGCGCATCGCGCAGATGGTGTCGCGCGTGGCGCGCCTGGAGGTGACGGTGACGCGCTCCGAGGCCGAGGCGCTGCTGCTGGAAAACAATCTCATCAAGAGCCTCAAGCCGCGCTACAACATCCTGTTTCGCGACGACAAGTCCTACCCGTACCTGGCGGTCACCGATCACCGCGCGCCGCGCATCGCCTACTACCGCGGCAGCACCAAGGGCAAGGGGCGCTATTTCGGCCCGTATCCGAATGCCTGGGCGGTGCGCGAGACGATCCAGATACTGCAGAAAGTGTTCCGGCTGCGCACCTGCGAGGACAGCGTGTACGCGAATCGTTCGCGGCCCTGCCTGCTGTACCAGATCGGCCGCTGTTCGGCGCCCTGTGTGGGCCTGATCACCCCGGAAGAATACCTGGCCGACGTGGACCGCGCGCTGCGCTTCCTGGACGGCCGCGCCACGGAAGTCCTGCAGGATATCGAGAAGCGCATGCAGCAGGCGTCCGACGAACTGCGCTTCGAGCAGGCGGCGGCGCTGCGCGACCAGATGGGCGCGCTGGCGCGGGTGCTGCAGCAGCAGACCATGGAAAAGGTCGGCAACGACGACGTGGACGTGATCGCGCTGGCGAATTCCGGCGGGCGCGTGTGTGTGAACCTGGCGATGATCCGCGGCGGGCGGCACCTGGGCGACAAGCCGTTCTTCCCCGCGCATGCCCAGGACGACACGCCGGGCGACGTGCTCAGCGCCTTCGTCGGCCAGCATTACCTGGACGGCGCCATGCCGGCCGTGCTGGTGTGTTCGCATCCCCTGTCGGATCCCGACCTGATGGGCCTGCTGGCCGAACAGACCGGGGTCAAGGCGCGCGTGCTGACGCGGCCGCAAGGCATGCGCAAGACCTGGCTGGAACAGGCGCTCAAGAATGCCGAGCTGGCGCTCGCCCGCGTGCTGTCGGAATCCAGCGCGCGCGCCGCCCGCACCCTCGAGCTGGCGAACCTGCTCGACATGGACACGGACGAGGCGGCGCTGGACGCCATGCATATCGAGTGCTTCGACATCAGCCATACGGCGGGCGAGGCGACGCAGGCTTCCTGCGTGGTGTACATGCACCACGAGATGCAGCCCTCGCTGTACCGGCGCTACAACATCGCCGGCATCACGCCGGGCGACGACTATGCCGCCATGCGCCAGGCCCTGAACCGGCGCTTCGCCCGGGTGGCCGACGGCCAGTCCCCGATGCCGAACATCGTGCTGATCGACGGCGGCCGCGGGCAGGTGGAGGTAGCGCGCCAGGTGTTCGTGGAACTCGGCCTGGACATCCACACGCTGGTCGGAGTGGCCAAGGGGGAAGGGCGCAAGGTCGGGCTGGAGACGCTGGTGTTTGCCGACGGCCGCGCGCCGCTTGCGCTGGGGCCCGAGTCCGCGGCGCTGATGCTGGTGGCGCAAGTGCGCGATGAGGCGCATCGTTTCGCCATCACCGGAATGCGCGCGCGCCGCGCCAAGGCGCGCAATGTGTCGCGCCTGGAAGAGATCGAAGGGGTGGGGGCCAAGCGGCGCCAGAAGCTGCTGGCGCGCTTCGGCGGGTTTTCGGGGGTGGTCGGCGCAAGCGTCGATGACTTGCGCTCGGTGGAAGGGATTTCCGACGAGCTTGCCGAACGCATCTACCAGGCCCTGCGATAGCGCCGCGAAGATAATGTAGTATTGTGCCCATTATGCCGCTGAACGTACCGATCTTCCTTACTTGGCTGCGCATCGCCATGATCCCGCTGGTGGTGGGCCTGTTCTACCTGCCGGACGGTTGGGTGCCGGCGCGCGATGCGATCGCGGCGGTGGCCTTCATCATTGCCGCGCTGACCGACTGGTTCGACGGCTGGCTGGCGCGGCGCTGGAACCAGACTTCCGCTTTCGGCGCCTTCCTCGACCCGGTGGCCGACAAGCTCATGGTGTGCGCGGCGCTGTTGGTGCTGCTGGACCTGAACCGCGTCGATTCGTTCATTGCGCTCATCATCATAGGCCGGGAAATCACGATTTCAGCGCTGCGCGAATGGATGGCCAAGATCGGCGCCAGCGGCAGCGTCGCGGTGCACAGGCTGGGCAAGTTCAAGACGGCCGCGCAAATGGTGGCGATACCGTGCCTGCTGTACTGGCAGCCCATACACGGGGTGTCGCTGCAGTGGATCGGCAGGGTGCTGATCGTCATCGCCGCCGTGCTCACGGTCTGGTCGATGTGCTATTACCTGCGCCGCGCGTGGCCGGAAATCCGCAGCCGCGGCGTCTGAATTCCTTCACGTCCTCTATCTCTATCTATATATGCGGCCGGCATGCCGCCGGGATTTTCCCATCTCGCGGCTTGCATGCGGCTGCAGCGTGCTGTGTCCGGCAATCAGGCGCCACGGCGCCTTTTTTATTGCCGGACAGTGCGTATATTGTCGACCCGGGCGGGGTGGCTGGCGCGCCAGGGGTTGATGTCCAGCCCGCCGCGGCGGGTGTAGCGGGCGTAGACGAACAGGGCCTCCGGGCGGCAGGCGCGCCAGATGTCGCAGTACATGCGCTCCACGCAATGCTCATGGAATTCGTTGTGATGCCGCAGCGACACGATATAGGCCAGCAGCGCGGCAGGATCGATGCGCGCGCCGGCATAGCGGATCTGCACGCTGCCCCAGTCGGGCTGGCCGGTGACCGGGCAGTTGGTCTTGAGCAGGTCCGACACCAGGGTTTCTTCGACCCGTGTCGCGTCCGCGGCCAGGCGCAGCAGCTCGGGGGCGGGCGTGTAGTGCGCGATGTCGAGGTCCAGGGCGTCTATGTTCCGGCCCGGCAGGGGGCGCGGCGCGGCGCACGGGCCGTCCGCGGGGGCTTCGGCAGCATCCGTGCCAATGGCCTCGGCCCGCCCGGCTCCACCCGGCATGTCCAGCGCATGGATCCGCACTTCGACCGGCGCGCCGCAGGCATGTTCCAGGTCGCGCTGCATCAGGTCGCGGACCTGCGCGGCCGATTCGTGGCGGCTTTCATTATAGGAATTCAGGTACAGCTTGAACGACTTTGATTCGACGATGCGCGGGCTGTGCTGCGCGAAGACGAAGCTGGCGGCCGCGGCTGCCGGCTTGCCGCGCGGATCCAGCCATGAAATTTCGTAGGCGTTCCAGATATCGGCTCCGTGCCAGGCAGGCAGGGGCTGCGGCAGGCTGGCGCGGCTGGCCTGCCGTTCGATGGGGAACAACAGCCCGGGGTCGTAGCTGCGGGGGTAGGCCACGTCGTGGCCCAGCGGGGCGTGCAGGAGCTTGGGATCGGTCATGGAAGCGATATTGTAGCGTGCGGGGCGGCCCTTTTTCATATTGTGAGAAGCTATTCGCGCAATATAAAAACGCTATGCTGCGAGACAGCAATTCATTTTTCATAGCGGGAAAAATCGTTTCATATTACAAAATAAAATTTTCAATATATTGATTTATAGATAAAAAATAATTCATCTTATATAAGATATATGTGCTGTTTGCCCTGCAGCAGGAACGTAGAATTTCTCCATGGTCTCCACCGGTTTTTCTACCTTTCTTTCACTCTTCAGGAGCAGCACCATGAGCACACGTGAAACCGAAATCCGCAATCTGCAGAAGCGCTGGGCCGAGGACGCCCGCTGGCAGGGCATCAAGCGCGGCTACGGCGCCGAGGAAGTAATACGGCTGCGCGGCTCGGTGGTGGTCGAGCACACGCTGGCCCGCCGCGGCGCGGAGAAACTCTGGTCGCTGCTGCATTCCGAGCCCTTCGTCAACACGCTGGGCGCGCTCACGGGCAATCAGGCGATGCAGCAGGTGAAGGCCGGGCTGAAGGCCATATACCTGTCGGGCTGGCAGGTGGCGGGCGATGCCAATGGCGCGGGCGAGATGTACCCCGACCAGTCGCTGTATCCCGCCAATTCGGTGCCGCAGGTGGTGCGCCGTATCAATAATTCGCTGACTCGCTGCGACCAGATCCAGTGGATGGAAGGCAAGAATCCGGGCGAGGAAGACTACGTGGATTACCTGGCGCCCATCGTGGCCGACGCCGAAGCCGGTTTTGGCGGGGTGCTCAATGCCTTCGAACTGATGAAGGCGATGATCGATGCCGGCGCCGCGGGTGTGCACTTCGAAGACCAACTGGCCTCGGTGAAGAAGTGCGGCCACATGGGCGGCAAGGTGCTGGTGCCCACGCGCGAGGCGGTGTCCAAACTGGTATCGGCGCGGCTCGCGGCCGACGTGTCGAACGTGCCGACGCTGCTGCTGGCGCGTACCGATGCCGATGCTGCCGATCTGGTGACCAGCGACGTGGACGAGAACGACCGGCCCTTCATTACCGGCGAGCGCACGGTGGAAGGCTTCTTCCGCACCAAGGCCGGCATCGACCAGGCGATTTCGCGCGGCCTGGCCTACGCGCCTTATGCCGACCTGCTGTGGTGCGAAACGTCCACGCCCAATCTGGAATACGCGCGCAAGTTCGCCGAGGAGATCCATCGCCAGTTCCCGGGCAAGATGCTGGCCTACAACTGCTCGCCCTCGTTCAACTGGAAGAAGAACCTGGACGACGCCACGGTGGCGAAGTTCCAGCGAGAACTGGGCGCCATGGGCTACAAGTTCCAGTTCATCACGCTGGCCGGCTTCCACGCTTTGAACTACGGCATGTTCGAACTGGCGCATGGCTATGCGCGCCGCCAGATGAGCGCCTTCGTCGATTTGCAGCAGAAGGAGTTCGCCGCGGCCGAGCTGGGCTTTACCGCCGTCAAGCACCAGCGCGAGGTGGGAACGGGCTACTTCGATGCGGTGACCCAGACCATCGAGGGCGGCCAGTCTTCGACTACGGCCCTGACCGGGTCGACCGAAGAGGCCCAGTTCGAAGCCGCCAAGGAGCCGGGCCTGAAGGTCGCCTGATGCAGGTTCCGGCCGCCCGATAAGGCCGGAAAGCGGCGAAAGGCCGGCAGCCATGGCTGCCGGCCTTTCGTTCATGGGCGGCGAGGCCGCTTGGCCTTCAGTCGCAGGCCGTGCCCGCCAGTTGCTGCAGCGCCTGCGGCTGCAGCAAGGTGACTTCGCGTTGCTGCAGGCGTATCAGGCCGTCGCGTGCGAAGCGCGACAGCCAGCGGCTTACGGTTTCCAGCGTCAGGCCCAGGTAGTTGCCGATTTCCGCGCGGCTCATGCGCAGCACGAAGGCTTCGGCGGAGTATCCCAGGGCCGCCAGCCGCTGCGATATATTCAGCAGGAAGGCCGCCACGCGCTGGTCGGAGCGCAGCAGCGCCAGGGTCGCGGTCATTTGCTGGGACCTGCCTATTTCCTTGCTGAGCAGGCGCCTGAACTGCTGTTGCAACGAGGGCAAATGCGGGGCGAGACCGTCCATTTCGTCCAGGCGGATGACGCAGACTTCTGTGGTTTCCAGTGCCACCGCGTGCGAGACCTGGCGCAATTGCAGCAGCCCGTCCAGCCCCACGATTTCGCCGGGCAGCAAAAAACCCGTGATCTGCACCTGGCCAGAGGCGTCTTCGAGCTGGGTCTTGATCGAGCCCGAGCGTATGCCGTAGACGGCCGTCACCGCGTCGCCCGCCTGGAACAGCGAGCCGCCCTTGGGCAGGCGGATGCGTTCCTTGATGATCTGGTCCAGCACCTGGCGGTCGCGCTGCGACATGCCCAATGGCAGGCACAAGTCGCCGAGCATGCAGGTGGAGCAGCGGTCGGATGTAACGGTAATGCGTTTGTGCATGCGAGGCCGGCGGATCCGGAGGGCGGAAGGAATACTGCAATTATATCGTCCGGCCCCGCGCTGCCTGGGGCGGCTGCAGCCGTCCGGACCGTCTGTCAGGCGTCCTGTTGCGTGCAGTGCTTTTGCAGCAAATCGAGGAAAGCCTGCAGGCGCGGGGGCAGGTATTTCTGCTCGGGCGTGACGGCGCGAATCTGGTGGGCGGGCGGCGCATAGTTGTCCAGGACGCTCACGAGCCGCTCTTGCTTGAGCGCGTCCCTGGCCTCCCAGTCATAGCACCGCAACAGCCCGCAGCCGGCCAGGGCCCAGCCCAGCAGCACGGCTTCGTCGTTGGAGGCCATGTCGGAGGCGATCTGTACTTCACGCGCCCGCCCCTTGTGCCGAAACATCCAGGTGGTGTCGCGCCCGCGCTCGGCCACGGACAGGCAATTATGTTTTTGCAGATCGTCCAGGCTGCGCGGCGTGCCGTGCGCCTGAAGATACGAGGGGGAACCGACGACGATGCGGCGGCTCTGGGCAATCGCCAGGCCCTGGGCCCCCGAGCTTTCCGGGTTGTCCAGGCGTATGGCGCAGTCGTAGCGTTCGGCGGTGACGTCCACTTGCCGGTCGCTCAAGTCCAGCGATACGGTGATCTGCGGGTGCTGCTGGTTGAACTGCGGCACCAGCGGGGCCACACAGACGCGGCCGAAAATGCGCGGAGCGCAGATGCGCAAATGCCCCGCGGGGGTGAGGCTGCCTTGCGTGATGCGCGTCTCGGTGTCGTACAGATCGCGCAGTATGCGCTGCGCTTCTTCCAGCAGGGCCTGGCCGGCGTCGGTCAGCAGCAGGCGACGCGTCGAGCGCAGCAGCAGCCGGGTTCCGAGGCGGGCTTCCAGCGCGTCCAGGCGCCTGCCCATCATGGCAGGGGCGATGCCCTCGGCCCGCGCCGCGGCCGACAAGCTGCCTAGCTGGGTGACGGCCACAAAACTTTCAAGCTGTTTGAATTTGTCCATGCTGTGACCATTTGTGTTGGAAAGTTGCTCATGCTTTGAAACGATTGTATGGCTCTTGACATATATGACATATACGCTAGTTGGCTGAATTTGCAGTTGTTTTCACTGAATTTACTGAAATTTACATTCTGGAAGGCATGATTGAAGGGAAAGTCCGGGGTGCAGGCCGCGGGCCCTCGGGCGCGCAGCCGGCCGCCGTGGGCGCCGGCTTGGCGCCGCGCGAGGCGTCCAGGCTGAAAGGAGGATGGCGGGCAGGGATGGCGGCGGAACCGGAGAGCGGAACCGGTGGGCAGGAGCGGCGGGCAGGAACGGCAGGCAGGAACGGCAGGCGGGAACGGCGGGCAGCAATGACGGGCGGCCCGCATGAAAACGGCGCCCGTCGAGGCACGTGCGGTATCGGGGATGCCCAAGAGCAGGCATCGGCGGGGGACGCAGCGCCGGGCGTCGCCGGGCTGCACCGGAAACGCGTACTTCGGCGCGGCGCGCGGGCGTCGGGCAAAGGCATGGCCGGTTCGGCGGGCGCCGCGCCGGCCTCGGCCCTGAAGGTTCAGTCCTTGAAGATCAGGGCGTGGAGCTTGGCGCGGATCTCGGCCAGTTCAGAGGAGTCGATGCGGCCCTGGTGGCTGATCTTGCTGGAGGTCCAGTTCAGGCTCTTGACCTGGTCGGCCAGGGCGACGCCGCCTTCGGTCTTGGCCAGAGCGACCTCGAAGGGGTAGCCCTTGGCCTGTGCGACTACGGGGCAACAGACGACCAGGCCGGTTTTCTTGTTGTAGGACAGGGGACTGAGTACGACCGCCGGCTTGTGGTCGGGGACGCCGGCGCCGCGCGGCACGTCGAAGTGTAGCCAAATGACATCGCCGGCATTGGGGGTGTAGCGCTTGCTCATGATGGCTTTCTCGTATTCTATGCCGCGCCGAAATCGACTTCCGCATGCAGGTTCCTGGGCTTGATCGCGCCCAGCAACTGGCTGAGTATGTATTCTTCCGCGCGCACCGGCGCGATGACGATGGCGCCGTGCTCGACGTTGATGTCGATGACGTCCTCGAGGTCGAGCTTGAGCGTTTTCATCATGGACGAAGGCAGGCGCACCGCGGCGCTGTTACCCCATTTCTTGATTACCCCACGCATGACAGTACCTCCGGTTGAGCGAAAATGGGCTGCTGAGTGGAGTTTAAACGCTGTGTAGACCGCAGCATAGGCACGGCGCAGCAAAAGAGGTAAAAGAGTAAAGTAAATGCGCGTAGCAGGCATGGACGCCCCGTCGTCCGGAAGGGGCAGCCGCGGCGGGCGGCGGGCCGGCGTCTTGAAAAAAACCGGATCGGCCGCACATTGTCATCATTCGAGCAATAACGTAGCCCTGAACAAGCCCCGCGTGGCCAGCCCATACTCCAGCGGGCGCATCAGATTCGAGTCACCGGTTCAGAGCTTCCCTGGCTCCCACTCTATCGACACGAAACAATCATGCGATTCGACAAACTCACCACCAAGTTCCAGCAGGCCGTTGCCGAGGCCCAAAGCCTGGCTGCGCGCCATGACAACCCCTATATAGAGCCGGTGCACGTGCTGGCGGCCATGCTTGCCGATGGCGACAGCGGCGCCGGCAGCCTGCTGGCGCGCGCCGGCGTGTCCGTCAACCGGGTCGTGCCGGCCCTGAACACGGCCATCGAGGCCCTGCCGCAAGTGCAGGGCTCGGAAGACAACATCCAGGTCAGCCGCGATCTGCAAAGCCTGTTCACGCGCACCGACAAAGAAGCGGCGCGCCGCGGCGATTCCTATATCGCCAGCGAGTTGTTCCTGCTCGCCCTGGCCGACGACAAGGGCGAGGCCGGCCGCATCCTGCGCGAAGCCGGCTTGCAGCGCAAAGCGCTCGAAACCGCGATCGACGCCGTGCGCGGCGGCGATGCGGTGTCCGATTCCGAAGGCGAATCCAATCGCGAAGCCCTGTCCAAGTACACCCTGGACATGACCGAACGCGCTCGCCAGGGCAAGCTCGATCCGGTCATCGGCCGCGACGACGAAATCCGCCGCACCATCCAGATCCTGCAGCGCCGCACCAAGAACAATCCGGTGCTGATCGGCGAGCCCGGCGTGGGCAAGACCGCCATCGTCGAAGGCCTGGCGCAGCGCATCGTCAACAACGAAGTCCCCGAGACCCTCAAGGGCAAGCGCCTGCTGTCTCTGGACCTGGCTGCGCTGCTGGCCGGCGCCAAGTTCCGCGGCGAATTCGAAGAGCGGCTCAAGGCAGTGCTCAAGGAACTTTCCCAGGACGCCGGCGGCACCATCGTCTTCATCGACGAGCTGCACACCATGGTGGGCGCGGGCAAGGCCGAGGGCGCGATGGACGCCGGCAATATGCTCAAGCCGGCGCTGTCGCGCGGCGAGCTGCATTGCATAGGCGCGACCACGCTGGACGAATACCGCAAGTACATCGAAAAGGATGCCGCGCTCGAGCGCCGCTTCCAGAAAGTGCTGGTCAACGAGCCCGACGTGGAATCGACCATCGCCATCCTGCGCGGCCTGCAGGAACGCTATGAACTGCACCACGGCGTCGAGATCACCGATCCGGCCATCGTGGCTGCGGCCGAGCTCTCCAACCGCTACATCAGCGACCGCTTCCTGCCCGACAAGGCAATCGACCTGATCGACGAAGCCGCGGCGCGCATCCGCATGGAGATCGACTCCAAGCCCGAGGTCATGGACAAGCTCGACCGCCGCATCATCCAGCTCAAGATCGAGCGCGAGGCGGTCAAGAAGGAAACCGACGAAGCCTCCTTGCGCCGCCTCAAGGCGATCGAGGACGAGCTCGAAAAGCTGCAGCGCGAGTACAACGACTACGAAGAGATCTGGAAGGCCGAGAAGGCCGCCGTGCAGGGCACGCAGGCGATCAAGGAAGAGATCGAGCGCACCCGCTCCGAAATGGCCGAACTGCAGCGCAAGGGCCAGTTCGACAAGCTTGCCGAATTGCAATACGGCAAGCTGCCCGAACTCGAAGGTAGGCTCAAGGCCGCGGAATCGGGCGAGCAGAAGATCGAGGGGAACAATCCCCAACTGCTGCGCACCCAGGTCGGCGCCGAGGAAATCGCCGAGGTCGTTTCGCGCGCCACCGGCATCCCCGTGTCCAAGATGATGCAGGGCGAGCGCGCCAAGCTGCTGGGCATGGAAGACTTCCTGCACCAGCGCGTGGTGGGCCAGGACGAGGCGGTGAAGCTGGTGTCCGATGCCATACGGCGTTCGCGCGCCGGCTTGTCTGACCCCTCCAAGCCCTACGGTTCGTTCCTGTTCCTGGGGCCCACGGGCGTAGGCAAGACCGAGCTGACCAAGGCGCTGGCGAGCTTCCTGTTCGATTCCGACGATCACCTGATCCGCGTCGACATGAGCGAATTCATGGAGAAGCACTCGGTGGCCCGCTTGATCGGTGCGCCTCCGGGCTATGTCGGCTACGAAGAGGGCGGCTACCTGACCGAGGCGGTGCGGCGCAAGCCCTACAGCGTCATCCTGCTCGACGAAGTCGAGAAGGCGCACCCGGATGTCTTCAACGTGCTGCTGCAGGTGCTGGACGACGGCCGCCTGACCGACGGCCAGGGCCGCACGGTGGACTTCCGCAATACTGTCATCGTGATGACTTCGAACCTCGGTTCGCAGCACATCCAGAGCATGGCGGGGCAGCCTTACGACGTCGTCAAGGAAGTCATCTGGGACGAGCTCAAGACCGCGTTCCGGCCGGAGTTCCTCAACCGTATCGACGAGGTAGTGGTGTTCCACGGCCTGGATGCCAAGCACATCGAGGCGATTGCCCGCATACAACTGCGGCTGCTGGCCCAGCGCCTGGCGGCTCAGGACATGCGGCTCGAGGTTTCGGACATCGCCGTGGCGCAACTGGCGCGCAGCGGCTTCGACCCGGTGTTCGGCGCCCGGCCCTTGAAGCGCGCCATCCAGCAGTACATCGAGAACCCGGTGGCCAAGCTGATCCTGGAAGGCAAGTTCGGGCCTCGCGATGTGGTGCCCGTGGACTGGAAGAACGACAAGTTCGTGTTCTCGCGCACCTTGCAGTAAAAGGTGCCAGTAGCGCGGCGCGGTGCGCCGCGTGTCGTGCAGGAAAAAGCGGGGCTGGAGTATATCCGGCCTCGCTTTTTTTTATTCGAAGGCTCGCCTGCTCTTTACCTATGGGTTGACAGGGCGCCCCGAGAGGGGCCAGTGCTGGCCCCAGGTTTTATGCGCCGCTATCCGGCGGCGTGGCATCTTGGTCGTCGTCGTCCATGCCGTAGTACTTGACGCCGATGTGTATGCGGTCGCGGCCCTGGGCGCGGCGATGGCGGTTGGTGTCGCGCAGCGAATAGACGCAACCGCAGTATTCCTGCTGGTAGAAGTTTTCGCGCTTGCTGATTTCTATCATGCGCGCCGAGCCGCCGCCCTTGCGCCAGTTGTAGGTCCAGTAGACCAGCTCGGGGTAGCGCGCCGCGGCGCGTTCGCCGCTACCGTTGATCTGGTTCATGTCCTTCCAGCGCGAGATGCCGAGCGAGCTGGTGATGGTGTCGAAACCGTGTTCGTGGGCGTACAGGGCGGTGCGCTCGAAACGCATGTCGAAGCACACCGTGCAGCGCCGGCCCCGTTCGGGCTCGTTTTCCAGGCCCTTGACCCGTTCGAACCAGTTGTCGCGGTCGTAGTCGGCGTCGATGAATTCGATGCCGTGCTGTTCCGCGAAACGTATGTTCTCGTTCTTGCGGATCTCGTATTCGCGATCGGGGTGGATGTTGGGGTTGTAGAAATAGATCGAATAGTCGATGCCCGAGGCGAGTATGGCTTCCATGACTTCGCCCGAGCAGGGCGCGCAGCAGGAATGCAGCAGCACCTTGCTGTGGCCGGGAGGAAGTTCGAGCTTGGGGCGTTGGGTGGAGTTCATGGCCGGGGTCCTGGATGGCCGGCGTCCGCGGGCGGACGCCGCGGCCCGTGGCGCGGTGTCGCGCTCGCGCGGGCGTATCGATATGCGGGCTTATGCGCCGCATTTTAACGCCACGCCGCCGGCGCCGGCTATTGGCCGGCGCGCCGGTGGGTAACACGCTGGTGGCCGACACGCAGGTGGCCGGCACACCGGCCGCGGCTTGCCGAACCATGCCGGCCGGCCGGCGGCGCTGGCTCGGTGCAGCCCCGGTGTGCCCGCGCGGCCCCGGCCATGCGGACACCGCCTTCAATCGCCGATTCAATCGCCGATCACCGCCCGCCAGAGCCTGAGCACGGTCTCGCGTTCGGTGCTCAGGCGGCTGGCCGGCACGCGCGCCTTTTCGGCGCCCTGCAGGCGCAGCTCGTGCTGGAGCTTGCGAAACGCGCGGTAGGCATCGGCCGCGCCCGCGGCCAGCCCAGCGTCGACCAGGCCGGCCTGCGAGGCCAGGCGCAGCAGCGCGATATTGCCCAGGTTGTCCAGCAGTTCGGGATGCTTGCATGCCTGGGACAGCACCAGGTACTGGGTGACGAATTCCACGTCGACCATGCCGCCGCGGTCGTGTTTCACGTCGAATTCGTCCGAATGATTGGGGTGTCCGGCGCTGATCTTGTCGCGCATGGCCCGTACTTCCTGCTTCAGGACTTGCGGATCGCGCGGCAGCAGCAGCACTTCGCGGCGGATCTGCTCGAAGCGGCGGCCCACCTCGGCGTCGCCCACGGCGTAGCGGGCGCGTGTCAGGGCCTGGTGTTCCCATACCCAGGCATGCTCGAACTGGTATTGGGCAAAAGCGTCCAGCGACACGGCCAGCAGGCCGGCCTCGCCGTCGGGCCGCAGGCGCAAGTCCACCTCGTACAGGCGCCCCGAGGAAGTCATGGTCGCCAGCCAGGTCGTCATGCGCTGCCCCAGCCTGGTGTAGATCTCGATGGCGTCTTCGCGGGCGTCTTCGTAGACGAAGACCAGGTCGAGGTCGGAGGCGTAGCCGATTTCCTTGCCGCCCAGCTTGCCGTAGGCGATGACTGCGAATTTCGGCGGCGCCAGCGTTTCGGGCGCAGTGCCGCGCGGCTGCACCAGGGGCCACACGCGGTGCACGGCCTCGGCCAGCAACATGTCGGCCAGCGCCGAGAGCTGGTCGGCGAGTTTTTCGACGCTGAGCACGCCTTCCAGGTCTTGCGCGAGCAACTGGAAGCTGACCTGGCGCTGCACGTCGCGCATCAGGTTCATCTGCTGCTCGATGTCGGGCCGGCCATTGGGCAGCACGCAGGCGTCCAGGTCGGTGCGCATCTGCTGCGAGATCTGGCCGAAATCGGGCGGCGCCAGCAGCGAGCGCCATTCGATCAGGCTGTCCAGCAGCAGCGGATAATGGCCCAGGTATTGGGATGCCCAGGGGCTGGCGGCCACCAGCCGCGCCAGCCGCGCCAGTGTCTCGGGATATTCCGCCAGCAGTGCCAGGTAGGCGCTGCGCTGGGCCACTTGCTCGATCAGGTCGAACAGCCGCACTGCCGTCTGCTCGGGGTTTGCGGTGCGCGCAGCCGCGCTGATGACGGCCGGCAACAGCGCCTCGAGGCGGCGCCGGCTGGTTTCCGGCAGGCTGCGTATGCGGTGGCTTTCGAGCAGCGATTCGAGGCGCTGGTCCAGAGTGTCGCTGGGCGCGCCCAGTTCGCTGCGGATATGCGTGCCCAGGTCGCCGGCGCCGGCAGCCTGGCATTTCGCGCTGCTTTCGTCATCGCCCATGCCGGCGATGCGGAACGCGTTGCGAAACAGTTGCGCCACGAAGCCGCGGTGCATGTCCAGCGCGGCCTCGAATTCCTGCGCCTGCATGCCCATGGCCGCGGCCAGCCCGGCGCGCAGTTGTGGATCGGCGGGCAGCAGATGAGTCTGTTCGTCCTCGCGATACTGCAGCATGTGTTCGGTGCGTCGCAGGAAAACATAGGCGTCTTCCAGGCGCCGGGCATCCTCGGCCGAGACTATGCCGGCGTCCTTCTGGCGGCACAGGGCTTCCAGCAAGTTGCGCTGCTGCAGCGAGGGCATGCGCCCGCCGCGTATGAGCTGGGTGAGCTGCACGACGAATTCGATTTCCCGTATGCCGCCGTCGCCCAGCTTGATGTTGTGGGTGGTGTCCACGCCGTTGCGTGCCATGGCGCGGCGCTGCCAGTCCTGGCGGATGCGTTCGCGCAGCGCGCGCAGCGACGCCAGGGCGTCGAAGTCGAAGTATTTGCGGTAGACGAAGGGCGTGCGCAGGGCCTCGAGCTGGGCGACCTGGCGCGCCGGGTCGCTGCCCTCGAAGGCGCTGCAGGCGATGGGCCGCGCCTTGAGCCAAGCGTAGCGTTCCCATTCGCGCCCTTGGGTCACCAGGTAGTTCTCGAGCGCGTCCAGGCTCCAGGCGAGCGGCCCCGAGTCGCCGTCGGGCCGCAGGCGCAGGTCGGTACGGAACACCTGCCCATTGGCGTCCGGGTCGGAAAGAATCGGCATCATGCGCTGGGTCAGGCGGCCGTAGAACTCGTGATGGCTGATCTTGCGGCGCCCGGTGGTTTCGCCTTCTTCGCCGTACAGCATGATGAGATCGATGTCCGACGAGACATTCAGTTCTTCGCCGCCCAGCTTGCCCATTCCCAGGATCAGCATTTCCTGCGGCAAGCCGGTGGCGGGGTCCAGCGGCACGCCGTGCACCTGCGCAAGATCGGCGGCCACGCAGTGGTAGGCCTGGCCTACAGCCAGGTCGGCCAGGGCTGACATGGCGCCCACGACTTCGGCCAGCGGGGCCGCGCCGTTTATGTCGCGCACCAGCAAGGTGTAGAACACCCGGTCGCGCAACTGCCGCAGCGCGCGCCGTATCACGGCGGTGTCGGCGACGGCTGCGGACCCGGCCAGTTCCGCGTACCAGTCATGGATCAGCCCGGCGCTTACCGGCTGGCGCTGCGCCTGGGCCAGCCATAGGCCGAAATCGGCATGGGCGGAGGTCTTGCGGCGCAGTGCTCCCGACCAGCGCAGCGCCGGCTCCAGGGTGTCGTGTGTGGGCATGGGTTTACAAATAGTCTAGGACGATCGGGGTGATTTCAGGTATAAGACTTGCATGAGAAGTGCCGGACAAATGGCCCGAGCCTGGTGCGCCCCGAGGCGCCGCGGCCGGGTCGATTTGTACAGGGCTTCCCAAGATACTGCAAATCCTCCTCCTCTGGCTAATTCATTCCGTGCGTCACATTTCGGGTTTCGTCCGCATTCTGGTTCGTGTGGCGCTGGCTGTCTATTTGCTGCTTGCCGTGGCTGCGCTGGGGCTGCGGTACGTGGTCCTGCCCCACATCGACACGTGGCGCCCCTATATTGAAAGGCAATTGTCGACCGCGCTGGATGCGCGCGTCACGCTGCGGCACGTGGCTGCCGAATGGAAGGGCCTGAACCCCTCGCTGCAACTGGAGGGCGTGGACTTCACCGACGGCGCCCGCAACAGCTCGCTGCACGTACCGCGGATCCGCGCCGTGCTGGGCTGGCGCAGCCTGCTGCAAGGATCCTTGCGCTTCGTCCTGCTGGAAGTCTCCGGCATGGACCTCGCGGTGCAGCGCGATGCCTCGGGGCGCCTGCAGATTCCCGGCTATTCTTTCGGGTCCGATGCGGGCGGCCCGGTGGCCGGCGGCGATGGCGCGGGCCTGCGCTGGCTTGCCGTCCAGCAGCAGATCGTGCTGCGCGACGCAACCTTGCGCTGGGACGACCAGACGCGCCACGCTCCCGAACTGGTGCTGCAGCATGTCACCTTGAAAATCCACAACCAGGCGCAGCGCCACCAGTTCTCGCTGGTAGCCACGCCGCCCGAGGCGCTGGGCGGCACGCTGGACGTGCGCGGCGATTTTTCCACCGATGGCGCGGACGCGGCGCCGGCCTGGAACGGCCAGGTGTATGCGGGCATGGGACGGGTGCGTCCGCTGGGCTGGAAGCCCTGGTTCGACCTGCCCGAAAATCTGGAATCGGGAGAAGTGTCCCTGAAGTCCTGGCTCGATGTGCGCGACAGCAAGCCCGCGCACCTGGTGGCGGACATAGCCGTGCAGCATGGCCGTTGGAGCATGGGGCCGCAAGCCAGCGTGCAAAGCGATGCCAGCCGCCTGTTCCTGACCGGGGCCTGGAACGCCTTCGAGCGCATCTTTCCGCAGCAAGGCGAGACGGAAGTTGCGCCCGCCGCGGGCCAGACGGCTGCGGCGGCACCGGCGGCGCCAGCGACACCGGCGACACCGGCGACACAGGCGACACCAGATGCACCTGCGTCATCCGCAACGCTTGCGGCTCAAATCGGGCAAGCGTCACCAGCGGCACCAGCACTAGCAACGCCGGCGAGCTCCTCGGCCAGCCCTGCCACTGTAGCCGGCTCAGTCGCCGCCACCCTCGCGCCCGCCGGCCCCGAAATCGAATTCCACTTCGACACGACCGGCCTGCGCGTGGAGGCGGGCGAGGTCTTCGTGCATCCGCTGTCCTTCGACCAGGTCGCCGTCGACGGCAGCCTGATGCGCGGCGCCGATTCGGCCCTGGCCGTCGCCGTGTCCGGATCTCGGGTGGTCAACCAGGATATGGATGCCCGCCTGCACGGCAGTTGGCGCGAGGGCGGCAGCGGCCCGGCTGGCATCGCCGACATCCGCGGGGTTTTCGCGCGCGCGTCCATAGACGCCATCGACGACTACCTGCCCAGCACGGTCAATCTCGAGGCGCGCCAATGGATGGCCCATGGCCTGGTGGGCGGGCAGATCCTGAATGCCGCGGTGCGCGTGCAGGGCGACATGGAATATTTTCCCTTCGGCGACCATCCCGGCAGCGGCGACTTCAGCATCGAGGGCCGCTACCGCGACGGCATCATCGACTACCTGCCGCCGCAAGGCAAGAAGCCGGGCTGGCCGCGTCTGGAAGACATGCGCGGCACGGTGACCCTGCACCGGGTCGACCTGCGGCTCAATGCCGACAGTGCGACCATGCGCCCGGTCGCCGGTCAGCAGATAGCTCTCAGCGGGCTCAAGGCCCGCATCGCCAACCTCGAGCACAACTCGGTGCTGCAGATAGACGGGAACAGCCGCGCCCCGGCCCCGGCCTATCTGTCGCTGCTGGGCAGCACGCCGCTGGGCGGGCTGCTGGGCGGCGATTTCGACCAGGCGCGCGCGCAGGGCAATTGGCAGGTTCCCATCCGTTTCGACATTCCTTTGCGCCACAGCGAAGACACGACGGTGCAGGGGCAGATCCTGTTCGACGGCGGTTCCGTGTCGCTGATGCCCGAGATGCCGGATTTCCGGCGCGTCACGGGCGCACTCGATTTTTCCGATCGGGGCATGCAGGCCGACGGCCTGGAGGCCGAGTTCCTGGGCGGGTCCGTGAACCTGACCGGCGGCCTGGGCGGCGGCCAGCCGGGGCTGAAGCTGCGCGGCCATGCCACGGCCTCGGCCCTGACGCAGTACGTGGGCCTGGTGGGCATGAAGCGCTTGCACGGCAAATTCGCCTATGAGGCGCTGATCCAGTCCTCGCGCGGCAAGCCCATGAAAATCACGGCCGACTCGACGCTGCAGGGTCTGGCCCTGGACTTGCCCGCGCCGCTCGCCAAGTCCGCCGCGGCCAGCCTGCCCTTGCGCGTGAGCTGGGAAGCCGTGCCCGGCGGCAAGGAAATGCGGCTGGCGGCCAGCCTGGGCGCCGATGTGTCGCTGCAGCTATTGCATGTGCCGGGGCGCAAGATCCCGGCCTACTTCCGCGCGGGGGCGGTCGGCATCGGGCTCAAGCCCGAGGTTCCGGCCCAGGGCCTGGCCGTGGCGGCGGACTATCCGCAGATCGACGCCAGGGCCTGGGATACGGTCGTGGACGAATTCTCGACGCTGCTGCCGCATACCCCGGCGCGCAAGGGGCCGCCGGTGCTGCCCGAATTGCAGCAACTGGACCTGCGCGCCGGCTTGTTGCGCCTGCGCGGCCTGGATCTTACGCAGGCCACTTTCAGCGCGCGCCGTCCGGCGCCCATGCAGTGGCGTGCCGAGATCCAGTCCTCGGGCACGGCCGGCACGATATTCTGGCGCGAGGCGCAAGGCAGGATAGACGGCCAGGTCGATGCCAAGTTCTCCCGCCTGACGCTGGGCGGCGGCAAGGACGATGACGCGGGCAGCCAGGAGCAGGACGCGGCCAAGCTGGACGATCGCCTGGATATTCCGGGCGTGAACCTGCAGGCGGAACATTTCAGCCTCTACGGGCACGAGATGGGGCGCCTGTCGCTGACCGGCGTCAACGAATCGCGCGGCAGGCTCTGGCGCCTGGAAAAGCTCAGCCTGGACGGGGCGTCGACCAAACTGCGGGGCTCGGGGAGTTGGCGGCTCGAAGGGCCGGACCGCGGCCTGACCGTGGACGCGCAGATCGACACCACCGACATCGGTGCCTACATGGACCAGATGGGGTTCAAGAACACCATGAGCGGCGGCCACGGCACCATAAAGGGGCGCTTGCAATGGCTCAACCTGCCCTGGGAATATCGCAAGTCCGACCTGAACGGCAAGCTCGAATTCAGCCTGCAAAAAGGGCGCTTCAGCAATATCAATTCCAAGTCGGCGCGCCTGCTGGAGCTGCTTTCGCTGCAATCCGTACGGCGCCTGGCGACCCTGAACTTCAGCTTCGGCAGCCTGCTCAAAGACGGTTTCCCCTTCGACAATCTGCGCGGCACGGTCGCCATAGCCAAGGGCGTCATGTCCACCGACAATTATCGCGTGACCGGGCCCGCGGGCACCATCGTGATCGGCGGCACTACAGACTTGAACACCGAGAAGCTGGATTTGCAGGCGGTAGTGGTGCCGAACCTGGACGTGAGCGGCGCGGCCATTGCGGCCGGCATCGCGGTCAATCCCATCATCGGCATCGGCGCCTTCCTGACGCAGTGGCTGCTGCGCGCGCCGCTTTCCAAGGCCATGACGGTGCAATATCGCGTGACGGGCGACTGGAACGATCCGCGGATCGACGAGATTTCCCAGTCCGGCGCCGCGCAGTCGGGCAAGGGCGCCGAAAGCGCGGGCAAGGGGCCGGCGGACCAGAAAACGCCGGCGGGCCAGGGAACTTCAGATAGCAGTGTCCCGGGCACGAGCGCTGCGGGAGAGGGGGCGCAAGCCCTGCCGCAGGCGGGCGCGCGACCCGCGCAATCCGCCCATTAGGCCATTAGAGGATCAGAGCCTGTTCACACTCAAAGAAATGCTGCACTGGCGAGTATAAGAACAACGCCAGGCCAGGCGCGGACTAAGCCCTGGGCCGGCCGGCTCGCCGGGAGCCGGCCATGGGCCTACTTTCTTAGTACAGCCCTTGTTGCAGCATGGCGTCGGCTACTTTGACGAAGCCAGCGACGTTGGCCCCGTCCACGTAGTTCACGTAGCCGTCGTCCTGGCGGCCGTGGCGCACGCAGTTCTCGTGGATGTCGCACATGATGGTGTGCAGGGTGCGGTCCACTTCTTCGCGGCTCCAGCGCAGGCGCTGTGCGTTCTGGGTCATTTCCAGGCCCGATACCGCGACCCCGCCGGCGTTGCTCGCCTTGCCCGGGGCATACAGGACGCGCGCGGCGACGAAGGCGTCGGCGGCGTCCTGGCTGGTGGGCATATTGGCGCCTTCGGCCACGCAGCGCACGCCGTTGGCGATCAAGGTGCGGGCATCCTGCAGGTCCAGCTCGTTCTGGGTGGCGCAGGGCAGGGCGATGTCCACAGGGACGTGCCAGGGACGTTTGCCGGCTTCATATTGCAGGCCGAATTGCTGGGCGTAGTCCTGCACGCGGCCGTGCTTTTCGTTTTTCAGGCTGATCAGCGCGGCCAGTTTTTCGCGATCGAAGCCGGCCGGGTCCACCGCCGCGCCTTGCGAATCGGAAACCGTGACGACCTTGGCGCCCAGTTCCAGGCATTTCTCGATGGCATATTGCGCGACATTGCCCGAACCCGATACGGCGACTTTCATGCCTTCGAGCGACAGGTTGCTGCGTTGCAGCATTTCTTGCACGAAGTACACCGTGCCGTAGCCCGTGGCTTCGGGGCGCAGCAGGCTGCCGCCATAGGCCAGGCCCTTGCCGGTGAATACCGCGGCCGAGGAGTTCGACAGCTTTTTCATCATGCCGGCCATGAAGCCCACTTCGCGCGCGCCCACGCCCATGTCGCCGGCCGGCACATCGGTGTCGGGGCCCAGGTGGCGGTGCAGTTCGATCATCAGGGCCTGGCAGAAACGCATCACTTCGGCGTCGGACTTGTCCTTGGGATCGAAGTCGGAGCCGCCCTTGCCGCCGCCCATGGGCAGCGTGGTCAACGCATTCTTGAAGGTCTGTTCGAAGGCCAGGAACTTGAGTATCGACAGGTTCACCGTGGGGTGGAAACGCATGCCGCCCTTGTAGGGGCCGATGGCCGAGTTGTGCTGCACGCGAAAGCCCCGGTTGATCTGTACCCGGCCCTGGTCGTCGACCCAGGTGATGCGGAACTGCACCACGCGTTCGGGTTCGACGATGCGATAGAGCAGGCCCTGGCGCGCATATTGCGGATTGCGCTCGAGGAAGGGCCACAGGCTTTGCGTGACTTCGCCAACGGCCTGCATGTATTCGGGCTGGTTGGGGTCGCGTTCTAACAGGTATTCGAGGAATTGGCCACGCATGGGCAGGGTCATCGGGTAGGTCTCCTGGATGGGAGGGCCCGGCCGCCGGCGGGCCCGGTTGAATAAAGGCCGGCGTGCGCTTGGCACCGGCGTTCCGGGCTCGGCCGGAAAATGAATCGGCTGGAGCGGCGTGCGCCGCCCCGCGATTTATTTTTTCATCATGTCGAAGAATTCGGCATTGGTCTTGGTGGCGCGGATCTTGTCGAGTATGAATTCCATGGCTTCGACTTCGTCCATGTCGTGGATGAACTTGCGCAGCACCCAGATCTTTTGCAGCAGTTCGGGCTTGATGAGCAGTTCTTCGCGCCGCGTGCCCGACTTGTTCAGGTTGATGGCGGGATATACGCGTTTTTCCGCGAGGCGCCGTTCGAGGTGCAGCTCGGAATTGCCGGTGCCCTTGAATTCTTCGTAGATGACTTCGTCCATGCGGCTGCCGGTCTCGATGAGCGCGGTGCCGATGATGGTCAGCGAGCCGCCTTCTTCGAGGTTGCGCGCCGCGCCGAAGAAGCGCTTGGGGCGCTGCAGGGCGTTGGCGTCCACGCCACCCGTGAGCACCTTGCCCGAGGCCGGCACCACGGTGTTGTAGGCGCGCGCCAGGCGGGTGATGGAGTCCAGCAGGATCACTACGTCTTTCTTCAGTTCGACCAGGCGCTTGGCCTTTTCGATGACCATCTCGGCCACTTGCACGTGGCGCGTGGCCGGTTCGTCGAAGGTTGAGGCTACCACTTCGCCGCGCACGGTGCGCTGCATTTCGGTCACTTCTTCGGGGCGCTCGTCCACCAGCAGCACGATCAACACCGCATCGGGGTAGTTGGTCGTGATGGCATGGGCGATGTGCTGGGTGATGACGGTCTTGCCCGACTTGGGGCTGGCCACGATGAGGGCGCGCTGGCCCTTGCCTATGGGCGCGAAGATGTCGAGGATGCGGCCGGTTACGTTCTCTTCGCTCTTGATGTCGCGTTCCAGCACCATGGGCTGGTTGGGGTGCAGCGGCGTCAGGTTCTCGAACATGATGCGATGCTTGATCGCCTCGGGCTGCATGCCGTTGACCTTGTCGACCTTGACCAGCGCGAAATAGCGTTCGCCGTCCTTGGGAGTGCGCACCTCGCCTTCGATCGAGTCGCCCGTATGCAGGTTGAAGCGGCGGATCTGCGAGGGCGAGATGTAGATGTCGTCGGTGCTGGCCAGGTAGGAAGTCTCGGGCGAACGCAGGAAACCGAAGCCGTCGGGCAGTACCTCGAGCACGCCATCGCCGAAGATCTGCTCGCCCTGTTTGGCGCGGCGCTTCATGATGGCGAACATCAGTTCCTGTTTGCGCAGGCGGCTCGCGTTGTCGATTTCCAGGGCCGCAGCCATTTCCAGCAGTTGCGAAACGTGCTGCGCTTTGAGTTCGTTGAGGTGCATGAGAGGAGAAGAGGGGGGAGGTTGAAAGCGGGTAATGGTGGCGAGCCCAGAATGGGCTCGCGCGAAAAAAGGGGCAAGTGTACTACAGGGATTCGTCTAGGAAGGCGTTGAGCTGGGACTTGGACAGGGCGCCGACCTTGGTCGCGGCGGCCTTGCCGTCCTTGAACAGCATCAGCGTGGGAATGCCGCGGATGCCGAACTTGGCAGCCGTCTCGGGGTTGGCGTCGACGTCCAGCTTGGCGATGGTGACGCGGCCCTGGTATTCCTGCGCGGCGGTCTCGAGCAGCGGCGCGATCATCTTGCAAGGGCCGCACCATGCGGCCCAATAATCGACGAGTACGGGAAGGTCGGACTTGAGGACGTCCGCATCGAAGCTGGCGTCGCTCACGTGTTTGATGGATTCGCTCATGATGGGAAGAATGAGAATAGAGGCCCGGGATATGGGAAAACTATACGGGAAGTGGCCGGCGCAACACAATGAATTACGCCGCGGCTGTCTGTGTAATTGTTGCCGAATGTCCACAAGCATACCATTGTCGGCCCCCGTGCGCATACCCGTGCCGGCCTCCTTGATATTGAATGTTTCAATCGGCCCGATAGACGGAGCCGAAGCGCTCCGCGGCGCTTCGTCCTTAAAATAGGGGTTTTGTCCTGCCGTACGACGGAGATAAATGGCTACATCACGCTACGACGAAGCATCGATCCGCGTCCTGAAGGGGCTGGAGCCGGTGCGCCAGCGCCCGGGCATGTATACCCGCACCGAAAGCCCCATGCACATCCTGCAGGAGGTGATCGACAACGCGGCCGACGAGGCCCTGGCCGGTTTCGGCACGCAGATCCGCGTCACCCTGCATACCGACGGCAGCGTCTCGGTCGAAGACGACGGCCGCGGCATCCCCGTGGGATTGCACCCCGAAGAACACGCCCCGGTGGTGGAACTGGTGTTCACCCGGCTGCATGCCGGGGGCAAGTTCGACAAGAAGGACGGCGGCGCCTATGCGTTTTCGGGCGGCCTGCACGGCGTGGGCGTATCGGTGACCAACGCGCTGTCCAAGCGGCTGGAAGTCACCGTGTGGCGCGACGGCGCGGCGCACCGCATCGTGTTCGCCGGCGGCGAAGTCACCGAGCCCCTGGCCGAGCAGGAACCCGTGGGCCGCCGCAAGACCGGCACCCGGGTGCGGGTCTGGCCCGATCCGCGCTATTTCGACAGCGCCGCCATTCCCATGGGCGAGCTGGTGCACGTGCTGCGCAGCAAGGCCGTGCTGCTGAGCGGCATCAAGGTGACGCTGGTCAGCGAAAAAAACGGCGAGACCCGCGAATGGCACTACGAACGCGGCCTGCGCGGCTACCTGGACGAGGCGCTGCAAGGCGCCGAGACCATCGTGCCGCCCTTCGAAGGGCAGCAATACGCGCCGGCCGACCATGAAAGCTTTGCCGAGGGCGAGGGCGCGCAGTGGGTCGTGGCCTGGACTGCGGAAGGCACGGTGGTGCGCGAATCCTACGTGAACCTGATTCCCACCACGGCCGGCGGCACCCACGAGGCCGGGCTGCGCGAAGGGCTGTACGGGGCAGTCAAGTCGTTTGCCGAATTGCACGGCCTGATTCCCAAGGGCGTGAAACTGCTGCCCGAAGACGTGTTCGCGCGCGCCAGCTTCGTGCTCTCGGCCAAGGTGCTCGACCCGCAGTTCCAGGGCCAGATCAAGGAACGCCTGAACAGCCGCGACGTGGTGCGCCTGGTGGGCGGCTTCGTGCGCAACGCGCTCGACCTGTGGCTGCACGCCAACGTCGAGTACGGCAAGAAGCTCGCCGACAGCGCCATACGCCAGGCCCAGGCGCGCGCCCGCTCGGCCCAGAAGGTCGAGAAGCGCAAGAGTTCGGGCGTGGCGGTGCTGCCGGGCAAGCTTACCGATTGCGAATCCAGCGATGTCGCCCGTACCGAGGTATTCCTGGTCGAAGGCGATTCGGCCGGCGGCTCGGCCAAGATGGGGCGCGACAAGGAATTCCAGGCCGTGCTGCCCCTGCGCGGCAAGGTGCTCAATTCCTGGGAGGTCGACCGCGACCGCCTGTTCGCCAATAACGAGATCCACGACATCGCGGTGGCCATCGGCGTGGACCCGCACGGCATGGGCGACCAGGCCGATCTGTCGGGGCTGCGCTACGGCAAGGTCTGCATCCTGTCTGACGCCGATGTCGACGGCTCGCACATCCAGGTGCTGCTGCTGACCTTGTTCTTGCGCCATTTCCCCAGGCTGGTCGAGGCCGGCAACGTCTACGTGGCGCGTCCGCCCCTGTTTCGCGTGGACGTGCCGGCGGCCGGCAAGCGGCCGGCGCGCAAGCTCTATTGCCTGGATCAGGGCGAGCTCGACGCCACCGAGGACAAGCTGCGCAAGGAGGGGGTGCGCGAAGGCAGTTGGAGCATCAGCCGCTTCAAGGGACTGGGCGAAATGAGCCCCGAGCAGCTCTGGGAAACCACCATGAACCCCGACACGCGCCGCCTGCTGCCCGTGGGCTATGGCGAACTCGGCGTGCAGGCCACGCTGGACATGTTCGACATGCTGATGGGCAAGGGCGAATCGGCGCAGCGGCGTTCCTGGCTGGAAGAAAAGGGCAACCTGGCCGATGTCGACGTATAGATCTATAGATAGAGATAAGCCCGGCCGGCGCGCCGCGCCGGCGGCAAGGCGACAGACGACAGACCAGTAAACAACAGCAGACGGCAATAGAAACAGATATATGGACAGTACACAATCGGGCCTGTTCGACCAGGACCAGAACGGGGAACACATCCTGCTCGCCAACTACGCCGAGCAGGCCTATCTCGATTATGCGATCTCGGTGGTGCGCGGGCGCGCGCTGCCCGAGATCGCTGACGGCCAGAAGCCGGTGCAGCGCCGCATCCTGTACGCCATGCAGGACATGGGGCTGGGGCCGGGCGCCAAGCCGGTCAAGTCGGCCCGCGTGGTCGGCGACGTGCTGGGCAAGTACCATCCGCACGGCGACCAGGCGGCCTACGACGCCATGGTGCGCATGGCGCAGGACTTTACCCTGCGCTATCCGCTGGTGGACGGCCACGGCAATTTCGGCTCGCGCGACGGCGACAACGCCGCCGCCATGCGCTATACCGAGGCGCGCCTGACGCAGTTCGCCCGTGTGCTGCTCGACGAGCTCGACGAGGGCACTGTCGATTTCGCCCCCAACTACGACGGCAGCCAGAACGAGCCGGTGCTGTTGCCGGCCCGGCTGCCGGTGATGCTGCTCAATGGCGCCTCGGGCATCGCCGTGGGCATGGCCACCGAGATTCCTTCGCATAATCTGCGCGAGGTCGCGCAGGCCTGCGTGTCCTTGCTGAAGAATCCCAAGCTGGGCGACGAGGACCTCTATGCGCTGGTGCCTGGCCCCGATTTCGCAGGCGGCGGCCAGATCATTTCGGCGCCCGAAGATATCGCGCAGATATACGGCAGCGGGCGCGGCACTATCAAGGCGCGGGCGCGCTGGCAGTTCGAGGAACTGGCGCGCGGCCAGTGGCAACTGGTGGTCAACGAGCTGCCGCCCGGCACCTCGGCGCAGAAGATCCTCGAAGAGATCGAAGACCTCAGCAATCCCAAGGTCAGGGCGGGCAAGAAGAGCCTGAGCGTCGAGCAGCAGCAGACCAAGGCGCTGGTGCTGGCGCTGCTGGACACGGTGCGCGACGAATCGGGCAAGCAGGCCGCGGTGCGGCTGGTGTTCGAGCCCAAGACCAGCAAGGTCGACCGCGACGAGTTCGTCAACATGCTGCTGACCCAGACCAGCATGGAATCCAGCGTCTCCATTAACCTGGTGTGCATAGGCAACGACGGCCGGCCCGGCCAGCGCGGCTTGCGGCAGGTGCTAGAGCAATGGCTGGAATTCCGTACCGCCACGGTCACGCGCCGCACCCGCTACCGCCTGGACAAGGTGATAGACCGCATCCATGTGCTGCAGGGGCGCATGGTGGTGTACCTGAACGTCGACGAGGTCATCCGGACCATACGCGAGTCCGACGAGCCGCGCGCGGCGCTGATGCAGCGCTTCGACCTGAGCGAGCGCCAGGCCGATGACATCCTGGAAATGCGCCTGCGCCAACTGGCCAGGCTCGAGGGCATACGCATCGAGAAAGAGCTGGCCGAAAAAGAAGAAGAGCGCGGCCGCCTGCAGGAACTGCTGGACAGCCCCGCCTCGCTCAAGCGCCTGATGATCAAGGAAATCGAGGCCGACGCCAAGCAGTATGGCGACGAGCGCCGCACCCTGATCGAGACGGCCGAGCGCGCGGTGATGGAAACCCGCGTGGTCGACGAGCCGGTCACGGTGATCGTGTCGCAGAAAGGCTGGCTGCGTTCGCGCCAGGGCCACGGTCACGACGCTGCCCAGTTCTCGTTCAAGACCGGCGACGCGCTGTACGGCTCCCTGGAATGCCGCAGCACCGACAACCTGATCGCCCTGTCTTCCAGCGGACGCGTGTACACGGTGCCCGTGGCCAGCCTGCCTTCGGCGCGCGGCGACGGCCAGCCGGTCACGGCCATGGTCGACATGGAGCCCGGCGCGCGCATCGTGCACATGATCGCGGGTGCCGACGCCGGCCGCTATATATTGGGCACCAGCGCCGGCTACGGCTTCGCCACGACGCTGGGCGACATGGTATCGCGCCAGCGCGCGGGCAAGCAGTTCGTGACGCTTTCCAAGGGCGATGTGCTGCTGCGGCCCGTGGCCATCGGGCCTGACGACCAGTACCTGGCGCTGTACAGCAAGAAGGGCAAGCTGTTGTTGATAGAGCTGGCCGAAGTCAAGCAGCTTTCGGGCGGCGGGCGCGGCACCATACTCATGGGCCTGGACGCTGCCGATGCGCTTGCGCAATGGCTGGCGGTGGGGCCGCGTGGCCTGGGGGCGCGAGGCGTGTACCGCGCCAAAGAGACATTGGTGGTGCTGGGCCCGGACGAGTTCGCCGACTACATCGGCAAGCGCGCGCGCAAGGGACGGCTGCTGGCCGTCAAGGTCAAGCAGCCCGAGCTCGTGCAGCCCGACGCCCCGGCCGCCTCGTAGCCGGCGGGGCGAGCCCTGGGGCGCAGGGCATACAATGCGCCTGATTCACGCCTTTTCCGTAACTACCAGTTTTACGCAAACCTCATGAGCTTCAAGGTCACCGTTCAACCCAGCCAGCATGAATTCACCGTCGAGCCCGGCCAGACCGTGCTCGATGCCGCCCTGGCCGCGGGCATCGTTCTGCCCTACAGTTGCCACAGCGGCGCGTGTTCCACCTGCAAGGGCAGGGTGGTGCAGGGCAGCTACGAGGCCGGGCCGCATCCCGCCCAGATCCTGCCGCCCGAAGATCTCGCGGCCGGCTACACGCTGTTCTGCCAGGCCCGGCCGACCACGGACCTGGTCATCGAGGCGCGCGAGATCCGCATGGCGAGCGACATCCAGATCCGCAAGATGCCGTCGCGTGTCATGGAAATGGACAAGGCCGCCGACGACGTCATGATCGTGCAATTGCAATTGCCCACGGCCGATCCGTTTCGCTATTACGCCGGCCAGTACCTGGAATTCATACTCAAGGACGGCCGCCGGCGCAGCTATTCCATGGCCTCGCCGCCCTCGGACGACAACCGGGTCGAGCTGCATATCCGCCACATGCCGGGCGGCGTCTTCACCGACCATGTGTTCGGCGCCGGGGCCACGCAGATGAAGCTGCGCGAGATCCAGCGCGTGGAAGGGCCGTTCGGCTCCTTTTTCCTGCGCGAGGACAGCGACAAGCCCATCGTGTTCCTGGCCAGCGGCACGGGCTTCGCGCCCATCAAGGCCATCATCGAGCGCATGGCGCAGCAGGGCGTGCAGCGCCCGGCGGTGCTGTACTGGGGCGGGCGCCGGCCCAAGGACCTGTACATGCATGCCCGGGCCGAGGAATGGGCGCGCACGCTGCCGGGCTTCAGCTACGTACCGGTGGTGTCCGACGCGCTGCCCGAGGACGGCTGGGCCGGCCGCAGCGGTTTCGTGCACCAGGCGGTGTTGCAGGACATCCCCGATCTGTCCGGCCATCAGGTCTATGCCTGCGGTGCGCCCATCATGGTCGACAGCGCCCGCAAGGACTTCACGCAGCTCAATGGCCTGCCCGCCGAAGAGTTCTACGCCGACGCATTCACATCGGAAGCCGATCTGGTTTAATCTTGCCGCAAATGGCACGCCGGCCACGCGGCTAGACTTCTGCGCTGCGGGCGCGTCGGCGGCGAGCGCGGGAGGCATGCATGAAAGTAGCGGTATTGGGCAGCGGCATTATCGGCACGGCCACGGCATGGTGGCTGCGCCAGGCCGGCCACGAGGTGGTCGTGGTCGACCGCCAGGCCGGTCCGGCGCAGGAAACCAGCCGCGCCAACGGCTGCCAGATCGCGGTGTCCTTCGCCGAGCCCTGGGCCAATCCGCACGCGCCGCTCAAGGTGCTGAAATGGATGTTCCAGAAAGACGCGCCGCTGGTGTTCCGGCCGCAACTGGACTGGCGCCAATGGCGCTGGGGCCTGGCCTTCCTGCGCGAATGCCTGCCGGCGCGCCTGGAACCCAATATACGGGCCATGGTGCGCTTGTCCGAATACAGCCGCCGCACCCTGCAGGCCATGCGCGCCGATCTCGACATCGACTACAAGCACCTGGAATGCGGCATCCTGAACTTCTATCGCGACCCGCGCCTGATCGAGGCCTCGCAGCAGGCTGCCGACCTGATGCGCGACTTCGGCGTGGACCGCCGCATCGTCGATCGCGACGAGATACTGCGCATCGAGCCCGCCCTGGCCGGCTCGCACGAGCAGATCGCCGGCGGCGACTACACGGCCGAGGACGAGACGGGCGATGTCTATCTGTTCACCACGGAACTGGCGCGCCGCGCCAAGCTGGAAGGCGTGGAATTCCTGTTCTCGACCCAGGTCACCCGGCTGCTGGCCGAGAACGGCCGCGTCCGGGCGGCGGAACTGATCGACCCCCAGGGCCAGTATCGCGTCCTCAAAGCCGACGCCTACGTGGCGGCGCTGGGCAGCTACACCCCGCGACTGCTGGCCCCGCTGGGGGTGGCCTGCGGCGTGTACCCGGCCAAGGGCTATTCGGCCACCTTCGACATCGTGGACCACGAGGCGGCGCCCAGGGTCAGCCTGACCGACAGCGAGAACAAAATGGTGTATTCCCGCATCGGTAACCAAATACGCATGGCCGGCACCGCCGAGCTCTCCGGCTACGGGCGCGAGCTGAATACAATCCGTTGCGATAATATGGTTACACTGGCTCGCCGTCTGTTTCCAAGCGCCCTCGATTTTGATAATGTTCGGTTCTGGTCGGGCCTGCGTCCGACTACTCCCTCCAACGTCCCGCTGATAGGCAGAACACGCATTTCCAACCTTTACCTGAACACCGGGCACGGCACGCTCGGATGGACCATGGGTGTGGGGTCGGGGCGTGCCCTGGCCGACCTGATATCCGGCAAACGCCCCGAGCCCGAGTTTCCTTTCCTGGGTTAAACGACTCTATGAAGAAATATACGTTTTCCGGCACGGCTTCCCGCCTGGCCGCAGCCTTGCTGGGCGCGGCCGCCATGTCCTGCGCGGTCGGCGCCCAAGCCGCCACCAATATCGAGGTCTGGTACAGCCTCAACCCCCACAACCGCCAGGTGTTCGAAAAACTGGTCGGGCAATTCAACCGCAAGCAGGACGGCGTGCATGTCGCGCTCAAGTCCTACGACAGCAGCGCCGCGCTCGAGTCCGCGCTGGCCGCCGCGGCCCACGGCAAGAATACGCCCAACCTGGTGCAACTGGACGACAACCATGCGCCGGACGAACTGGCCCAGCGCAGCTACATCCTGCCCCTGTACCAGTTGCTGGCCAAATACCCCATCAAGAACGTCAAGTGGTTCCTGGCGCCCGAGCATGCCTTCATGCGCGATTCCCGCGGCCGCCTGCTGGCCTTTCCGTACATGGTCGATATTCCCGTCATGTACTACAACATTGGCGCCTTCAAGACCGCGGGGCTGAACCCGGCCACGCCGCAACGCACCTGGATCGGCCTGCAAGGGCAACTGGTGCAACTGGCCAATCACGGTTCGCGCAAGTGCCCGCTTACCAGCGACGAGCCCGTCTCGATCCATCTGGAGAACCTGGCCGCGGTCAATAACCAGCTATACCTGACCGACGACAACGGCCTGGCCGTCAAGTCCTCGCCCAAGGCCAAATACCATTATTCCCACGGCAAGAAAGTCCGGGTGGAAACCTCGGCCGGCGCGCCCAGCTTCCCGCTGGACCTGCTGTACATTCGCCATTTGTCCATGATGGTCACCTGGGCGCGCAACGAACTGTTGGTCAAACCCCAGCTCAGGGGTAATCCGACACAGCGCTTCGCCGACCGCGAATGTGCGGTGCTGATGTCCAGTTCCAGCAATATCGGCATGTTCCGCGATGCGCGCGGCCTGGATTTCGGCGTTTCGGGCCTGCCGTATTACCCCGAAGCCACTTCCCAGCCGGGCGATCCCTTCGTGGGCGGCTCGGCCTTGTGGGCCGTAGACAAGCACCCGGTCGCCGAGAACAAGGCCACCGCCGAATTGCTGAATTGGCTGGCACAGCCGGACAACGCCGCGACCTGGTACCAGAACACCGGCTTCCTGCCGGTGACCGCCCAGGCCTATTCGGCAACCCCGCAGGGCTATTACAAGAATCTCGGCAACTGGCAGTCCCTGGTGGCGGACTACGCGCGCCGGCCCAAAGACACCGAGCGTGGCTTCAAGGTGGCCAATTACCCGCAGATCAAGGCCATGTTCCGCGCCCACCTGGAGCGCGCGCTCAATGGCCAGGATCCGGCGGTCACCGCGCTCGGCTCGGCTGGCGCCGAGGCCAACCGGCTGTCGCGCTCTCCGCGCTGAGGCGTGGTCCGCGGGCCTGAGTCGCTTGCCGTTGCGGGCGGCGCCTTGGGTGCTGCGGGTAGTTGCAGATAGCGGTTGGGACAACTGCTTTAGCGATTCAGGTAGCGGCTCGAGCAAGTGCGAGTAGGTAGTTCGAGTAAGTAGAGTAAGTAGTTCGAATACGTATTAGCCCCGGCGGCCGGCAATGGCCGCCGGGGCTTTTTCATCCATGGGTACGGACGCGCGTCGCGGCCTGCGCATGCGGGATGGCGCATTGCCGCGCGGCCTGGCTTGCATCCGACAAAAACATCCTTGCGTAGATTCCGGCGTGGCGCTGCCGCCCGAGCCTGCAGCAAGATGAGGCCACGCGATATTGCGTGGTTTCCACCGGATGCGGCCATGCCCAGAATCCTGCTTGCCGCCGGACTTGCCGGCTTGTTGTGCGCGTGTACCTCCATGCCGGACTGGGGCTGGCTGCCGGGCCGCTCGGGGCCGGGCCTCGCGTCCGGCGAACGGCAATACGATTTCCGCTGGCGCCTGTCCGGCGACCGGGCCGTAGCGCCTCTGCAGGTATTCGACGATGGGCGCCAGACCTGGCTGCAGTTTGCGCCGGGCCAAGCCGTTCCAGCCATATTTCGCGGTGGCGAGCGCGGCGACCAGCCCTTGGACTATCGTCTTGCGGGTCCTTACGTGGTGCTCGACGGCGTCTGGCCCCGGCTGGTGCTGCGCGGCGGCGGCCTGCGCAGCCTGGTCGAGCGTGCCGCGCGTGGCGAGTCACCGGCTTCGGCGCCCGCCCAGTCCGCCGCCGCGCGGCCTCCGGCTTCGGGGCAGGCTGTCGCATCGCCGATACGGACATCGTCCACCGGGCCGGGCCCAAACCTGCCCGCCAGGCCGTCGGCTGTGCCGACATCGCCGACATCGCCGGTATCGCTGCCATCGCGGGTATCGCCGCCATCACCGGTATCGCCAATGCCGGCATCGGCATCGGCATCGGCCGCCGGCCGGACGGCGGCATTGGCGGCGGAGCCCAGGTGGGTTGGCTTGGCCGCCGGTCTTTCCGTAAAGCCTCCGGCAGCCAGTCGGGCGGCTGGTGTTGCGGAATCGGCCGCCGCACTCTCGGTATTGCACAAGCCTGCCGCCATGCCGGCCGGGCGGGGCGCAGCGCCGATCGGGCAGGGCGCGATAACGTTGCGCGACACGGCCTATGCTTCCAGCCGGACTCCGGCCCTTGCGGCCGCCGCCGGCCAGAGAGCCAAGCCGGCAGCGAGCCCCGCTCCGGTGGCGCTGGCCGGCCCCGTTGCCGTCCGCTACCAGGCCGGGCCGCAAGACGGTAGTCTCAGCGCCCGCTACCAGGTTGGGCCGCAAGACGGCAATCTCAGACAGGCCCTGTCGCGCTGGGCGCGCGCGGCCGGCTGGACGTTCGAGCCCGAGCACTGGGCGGTGGACGCCGATATTCCCATCACCGGCTCGGCCCGTTTCGATTCCGGCTTCAAGCGTTCCGTGCAAGACCTGGTCGCCTCCACCGAGCTTTCCGAAAAACCCCTGCAGCCCTGTTTTTATTCGAACAAGGTGCTGCGCATCGTGCCCTATGCGCAGGCCTGCGACCGCAGCGCCGACCCCGCGAGGGTGTCATGACTACGAGCCGGCATGGCGGCGCAGCAGCCCGGGCCGAAGGGCCACGGTCCTGCGCACGCGCGCTGCGCTGCCTGGCCTGCGTGGCGGCCTGCGCGCTGCTGGGCTCTTGTGTCCTGGCGGAAAAAATGCGGCGCCTGGGCCAGGAGTCGGCCGGCGCGCAAACCACTCTGCAAGCGCGCCACGACACGTTCCGCCGCGGGCTCGGCGACCCGGCGGCGCGCCGCCGCGCCCAGGACGTGGGCCGGCCGTGGCTTGCGGGCCGCGCCACGCCGCTGGCGCGCGAACTGAGCCTGCCGCTGGCGCTGCGTGCCAATGTCAGCACGACCATGCTGTATGCCGAGGACGCGCAAGACCTGCCCGCCATGGCGCAGCGCATTACCGCAGCGACATCCATACCCGTATACGTCAGTCCCGAATGCCTGCTGCCCGCGCAACGCTTCGCGCCGCGGCTGGCCGGCAGCGCCGGTGCCGAAGCAGCGGCCGCGCCGCAGCGCATCGTGCTGTCCGCGGGACGGCAGCCGCTGGCGCAGATACTCGACCGCATCGCCGCGCAGATCGGGGTGGCCTGGCGCTACGCGCATGGCCGCATCGAGTTCTACCGCACGGAAACCCGAGTCTTCGACGTGCGCGCACTGACTCTGGATGCGCGCGCCGAAGCGTCGCTCGGCCTGGGCGGCGATGCCAACAGCGAAGGCTTTGCCAGCACCTCGCGCACCAGTCTGTCGGGCGGCAAGCAAGACCTGCTGGCGGTGGTGCGCGCCCGGCTCGAGCCCTTCCTGTCGCGCGCCGGCACGGTGGTCGCCGAGTCCGGCGCGAGCGCCTCGGTGGTGGTCACCGACACGCCGGAGGTCTTGCGCCGCATCGCCGTCTATCTGGAGCATGAAAACCGTTCGCTCACGCGGCGGGTGCGCCTGGTCTTCGAGGAAATCACCTTGGCTTTGCAGGACGATGCGCAAGCCGGGCTGGACTGGAATCTGGTGTTTTCCAGCGCACGGGCCGCCGCGGCCCTGACCATGCCGGGCCAGGGCCTGGTGGACGGCGGCAGCCTGGGCGTAGGCCTGAACACCGGGTCCTTCAAGGGTTCGGAGGCCATCATCAAGGCCCTGGGCCAGGTCGGCACGGTACTACGCCGCAGCAGCGTACCCGCGTTGACTTTGAACCGCAGGCCGATTACCCACGCGGTCAGGACCACGTTTTCGTACATAGATCGGGTCCAGACCACGGCGCTGGGCACCGAGGCCGGCATGGCGCTGCCTTCCGTGTCGGTCAGCCAGAAGGACGTCACGGTGGGCTCGCTGCTCACGCTGGTGCCGGATGCGCAGGACGACGGGCGCATCCTGCTGTCGCTGGCCTACGACAATACCGTGGCCCAGCCGCTGAAATCCGTCACCTTCGGCGACAAGAGCAATCCGCTGCAATTGCAGCAGATCACCATTGACGGCAACGGCACCGTGCAGCAGCTCATGCTGCTGCCCGGCCAGCCCCTGCTGGTCTCGGGATTCGACCGCAAGCAGGAGCAAACCGAGGCCCGCCGGCTCAACCCGGGGCTGCCCATGTTGCTGGGCGGCAGCGACCGCGCTTCCAGCCAGCGCCTGACAACGGTGGTGCTGATCACCGCCCAGGTCGAAGAAGGCTATTGAAGGGGGCGAACCTTGGACGGCGTACTGATAATCCCCGGCGCCTCGGTGTCCCTGGCCTTCGGCCTGGAGTGGCAGCCGCTCATTCCCGGCAGGGCAGTGAGCGAGGCGCAGCGCAGGGCGCGGCGTGTCAAGGCGACGCATGTGGTGGTGGCCGGGGACGGCGCCGCCGCGGCCGGCATGGCGCGGCTGTCCGCAAGGGCCGCGACGGGGCCGCGGCCCATCCATTCGGCCGCCCAGGGCTTGGCGCTGCTGTTCGGCGTCGGCACGTTCGCGCTGTTGCTGGAACTCGCGCCGCGGCGCCACTGGCTGGTGGCCGTGCATGACGGCGCGGTGGTGATGCGCACCGACAGATTGTTCGAATCGTCCGAGGACGCGGCGCACATCCTGGCCGAACTGAGGCAAGCCTATCCCCGCCTCGCGGTCTTGCCCGGCGCAGCGGGATACGAGGCGCCTGGCCTGGCGCAGATAGAAGCGGCCGCCACGGTACAGACGCGGCTCGTGCCGGTGGCGGCGCGCTGGCAGCGCCTGTTGCCGCGCCGCCTGCAGTGGCTGGTGTTGGCAGCGCTGCTGGCCATGCTGCTGCCGCGTGCCTGGCAGGCCTTGCGTCCGTCCCGGCCGGCGCAGGCGGCTGCCGGCGTCGACGCCGAGCAGGCCTGGCGCGCAGCATTGCGCAAGGCGCAGCGCAAGCACGTCTTGCATGGGGTGGCCGGCACCCGGTCGGTATTGGCGGAATTCTATGCCTTGCCGGTAAGCCTGGCGGGGTGGCGATTGTCGCATGCTGCTTGCGAGGCGCGGCCCGGCGCGTGGCTGTGCACGGCGCGCTATGAGCGCCGCGATGCGCATGCCAGCAATGCCGGGCTGCTGGCCGCCGCGCCGCGACATTGGCGCCTGGACTTCCCGTCCATGGAACAGGCCGGCGTCCATTGGCAGCTTGCATATCGGGGCCTGCCGCTCGACGAACATGTCCTGAGCAGCCACGCCCATAACGAACGCCACTTGATCAGCGCGTTGCAGGCGATCCTGCCTGCGTTCGCAAGCCTGCGCCTGGGCAAGGGCCGCAAGCTCGAGGCCGCGGCGCCGCGCGATGCGCAAGGGCGGCCTCTGCCCCGGCCCGCGAGCCTGCCGGCCTACATGTTGCGGTCCGTGGAAATCCATGGCCCGCTGCGCTCGGCCAGCCTCTTGCTGCCATACACACAGGCCATGGCATGGCGCAAGGTGTCGTTGTCGCTGCGCGACGCCGCGCGGCCGGCCTTGAAAAGCAGCAGCCTGCACTTGTCCTTGATGGGAGATCTATATGAAATCCAGTATCCACAGGATGAAGCCCCGTCCGCGCCCGAGAGTCTTGCGGGCGTTGCGCCGCTGGGCATGGGGAGTCTTGCCGGTAGCCGGGCTCCTGGCGGGGCTGCCGCGTCCGGCGCAGGCGCTGGATCGCTCCCGGCCCATGCAGGGGCAAGCGGCGCTGCAGGCTCGGCCGCCGCAAGCTCCGGTCGGCTCATCGCAGGGCCGCCCGCATGATCGGCCGCCGGATGCGAGGCAGGGCGCATCCGGGCCGGGCACGCCGCAGGCGCAGGGCGCGGCGCCCGGTCTCGGGCCCGATGGCGGAACGCTTGCGGCCGAGCAAATGTCGGTGCGCGAACTGATGCACCTGGAAACTGTCGAGGCGCTGGAACTGGCGCGCGGCCGCGCGCGTAATCACCGCTATTCCGACTCGGCGCCTGCCGGTGCGGGGCCGGGCAGGGAAGGGCTCAAGCTGCTCGCCATCTATGGCGTGGGCAAGAAGCTGCTGGCCGAAGTACGGGTCGGATCGCGCCCGCTCGTATATCTGCGCGGCCAGCCACTGCCCCTGGGGGCCAAGGCCGACGCGCAGGCATATCGCCTGCATGGCATCACCGGATCTTGCGTGCACTTGGAACGCCGCGGCGAGGCGCACACGCTGTGCCTGCATCCTTCGCAATGGGCGGGAGGCTGAGATGTTCGCGCGCCCAGGACACCTCGCTCAAGCCCGAACGCGCCCGCAGGCTCCGGTCCCGCGTTTCGATGCGTCCAGCGCACTGGACATACGCGGCCCCGATGCACTGCGCGCCGCCATTACGGGAGGAATGCGCCCCTTGGCCGCGGAACTGCGTGTCCAGGCCCTGGCCGGCCGCATGTGTCCGGTTCAACTCGACGATGGCTGCGTGGCGATCTTCGCCTTGCCCGAACACGTGGGCAGCGACCTGGCCGACGAACTGGCCAGGCGTGTCCAGGCGCAGGGCTATGCATTGGCCACGCCGCAGCGCTATGCGCTGGATGCCTCGCTGCTGCTGTCGGTGGCGCGCGGCCAGTTCGATCCGCGCAAGGACCGGGCGGGGTGGCGCCAGGGCATGGCTGGTGCGGAGCGGGCCCGCAGCGCCCTGGTCGAGGTCTTCCAGGAAGTGGTCGAGTGGGGTGCGCGCCACGGCGCCAGCGACATCCATCTGAATGTGCATTGGAACCGGCCCGAATCGGAAGTCAAGTTCACGATCGCCGGGCGCTATGTCGAACCGGAGCGCTTTCGCCGCCTGCCTACGCGTACCTTGGCCGACATGCTGGCCGTGGCGTGGATGGAGATCGAAGGCGGCAACGGCGTGGTGTTCGATCCGCAGATCGAACAGCAGGGGCGTTTGTGCCGGCATGTCGACGGCCGGCCGATCGTGCTGCGCTGGGCTTCGCTGGCGGCCGACAGGGGCCCCAGCGTCTGCCTGCGTCTGTTGGAACGCGACAATCTCGCGCTTGGCCATGGCCTGGAAAGCCTGGGCTATCTGCCCGAGCAGGTAGCGGCCATAGAACGCGCCATGCATTCCGAAGGCGGCGCCATCGTCTTCGCCGGCACGGTAGGCTCGGGCAAGTCCACCACGCTGGCATGTCTCGTGGCGGGCATCCCCGCGCACCGCAAGATCATCACCATCGAGGACCCGGTCGAATACCTCATCCCAGGGGCCATACAGAATACCGTGGCGCGCGATGCGGGCGCGCAAGGCGGCGCGAGCGTGTATGCCGCCAAGCTCCGGGCCCTGAAGCGCGCGGCCATGAACGACGTGCTGCTTGGGGAAATCCGCGATCGCGAGTCCGGCCGCGCTTTCGTCGACCTGGCGGGCTCCGGCGCGAGCCTGTACACCACCACGCACGCACCCTCGGCCTGGCTGGCCTGCGAACGTCTGGCCTCGGAGGCCATAGGCATACCGCGCGACTTCCTGGCCACGCCGGGCATACTCAAGCTGGTGGTGTATCAGGCTTTGCTGCCCCGTTTGTGCGAGCACTGCGCATGGCCCGCGAGCCGGCTGCTGGCTGGTGCGCCGGGGCTGGACGGCCGGCAGCGCGACGGCGCGGCCTGGCGTTCATGGCTCGAGCGTTTGCGGCGCCTGTACGGCTGCGACCCGGCCGCGCTGCGCATACGCAACCCGCAGGGCTGTTCCCGCTGCCGCAACCCGCAGGTGCCGGAACTCGACGGCTGCAATGGCCGCACGGTGGCGGCCGAATACCTCGAGCCGCAATTGGCGCCGGGCTTTTTCGATTATGTGCGCCGCGGCTCGGCGGCGCCAGGCGACGGTTTCCTGCACGGGCATGCCGGACACCGCCCTGCGCCCGGCATGGACACAGGCTCCTGGCATAGCGCCATGGACAGCGCCGTATGCAAAGCTCTGGCGGGCGAGATAGATCCGCGCGAGATCGAGGCCCGGTTCCAGTCCTTCGAAACCTGCGAACGTCTGCTGCAACTGCGCGACGGTGCGAGCCTGAGGGTGGTGGCATGAAACCCGCGGGCGCCAGGGCTTCCCGCCCCACGATCCCGAACGCCCCGGGCGGCAGTCCGGCCAAACGCGTGCGGGCCGCGGGGATGCTGCACGATGCCGTCTCGCGCCTGGCCCAGGCGTTCGACGGCCTGCTGTTCGGCAGCCGGCGTGCCGACTATTACGAATATCTGGCGGCCCTGATGCAGGGCGAGCAGGGGCGGCGCACTCTGCACGGCATATTTCTTGCCGATGCCGCGCGCTATGGCTCTGCCACTTTGCGCGGCCGGCTGGCGCGGCGCTGGGCGCAAACCTACCAGGACAGCGGCGGCAGCTTGCTGCGGACTTGGGGAGGAAGCCTGCCGGCGATGGAACTGGGGCTGATCGCGGCCGCCCAGTCGCAAGGCAACGAGGCGCTGGCGCGCACCCTGCACGATTTGGGCCAGGTGGCGCGATTGGTGGGCCGGGCCCGAGAACTACTGTTTGCGGCGCTCTGGCCGGCGCTGGTGGCACTGTTGTTGCTGTCGGGCCTGGTGCTGGCGGTACCGGCCTATACCGCGCCGCGCCTGCGCCAGACCTTCCAGGCGGTTCCCGACGAGTATCTGGGCATACTGACGCGCCGTCTGTTCGAGTTCTCGGCGTGGGTACAGGCATATTGGCCGATGGCGGTAGCGGGGCTGGCCGCGAGCCTGGGCTTGTTGTTGTGGTCGCTGCCGAATCTCACCGGCGCTTTGCGAGCAGTGCTGGATCGCCATGGGCCGTGGCGCCTCTACCGGCATTTCCACGCCGTCCGCTTTCTTGCCGTGCTGGGCGCCATCCTCGAGCGGCCTGGGGCCGGATCGATGCGTCTGGCCGCCGCGCTCGGGATGCAAAAGGCCTGCGCCGCGCCTTGGGCCGAGTGGCATATCGACGCCATGCTGGGCCGCATCGACGCCGGCGTGACCGGGGCCGCCACACTGGACACCGGTCTGCTGGATCGCGAACTGTACTGGTTTCTCGCCGACATGGCATTGGCGCGAGGGCTGGAGCCCGGGCTGCTGGCGGCCCGCGAACGCCTGCTTACTCGCATCCTGGTCTCGGTGGCGCACCAGGCCGCCATGCTGCGCTGGTCCTTGCTGCTGGCCTGCGTGGCCGGCCTGCTGGGTCTGGGCCTGTGGCATTACGCAGTCATCGACGAGCTGCGCCGCGCCTTGACGTTTTTCTATGCGAGCCAGTAGCGCGTGTCGCTTGCGTGGGCGTTGCCGCGTGTTTCGTCTGCGGCGTATTCCTTGCGTTTTTTCTTGGACAGCCTGTTTGCCTGAGTACCCCGGTTCGATCTGGCGAGTCCAGCCCGCAGCCCATAGTTCACCGCCTACGGCCCTTAATTCATTTGTGCATTTGTGTTCATACCCACGACAACCATCCACCGCCCGGAAAATCCCGGACGACCAACACCAAGGAGACAGCCCATGTCCACTCGCAATATTTCCACGACACCGCAGGCAGCCGGCATGGCCGCCGGCGCAGTCGATTCTTCCTGGCTGCGGAGCCAGGAGCAGGAACGGGACCAAGAACGCGGACAGGAACAGAGACGGGAGCAGGGGCAGGACCATGGGCAGGGAAACGGACAGGACCATGGACAGGGAAACGGAAAAGACCATGGACAGGGCCGCGGCGCGTGGCGCTGCTATGACGGCCAGCGCGGCTTTTCTCTGGTCGAGGTTTCCATCGTCACCGCCATCGTGCTGCTGCTGGCCATCATCGGCATACCGGCCATAGGCAGTTACGTGGTGGAGAACAAGGTGCCCAGGGTGGGCGAGGAGCTGGCGCGCTTCATCGCGCAAGCCCGGGTCAATGCTGCGCCGGGCACGGCCTTGCCCTATGAGGCTATACAGACCTCGAATCTTGCCAGCCTGCTGCGCGATTCGGGCGTGCTGTCGGTCAGCGGCGAGGACGCCAACGTCAAGGTGATGCATGGCCTGGGCAGCGACGGCCAGGTCACGGTCGAGCCGGTGGAGGCGGGTGCCGCCTTTTCCATCACGCTCAGCAATGTCAGCCATGCCGCTTGCCCTGCCATCGCCTCGGTGATGCAGCGCGTTTCGGAAAACATGAGCGTGGCCGCGGGAGGACAGGCGGCCGTGACGATCAAGGACGATACCGTTGCCTATAGCGCCATGGCAGCGCAATCGCATTGCGCCAAGGGGGACGTCAATACTTTCGTGTTCGTGGCCGGATGATGCGGCCAGCCCGGCCAGGCATGTCTTTGGGGCCGCGGGCGCCGCGCGGCATGTTCGTTGTATCGCAAGCCTTCGCGGCCCGCGTTGCGCGTGGGACTCGCGCCAGGAGCACGTCGCGCGGGCCGGCCGGCAGTTGCCAGCGCGGCTATGTACTGCTGGAGTTGATGCTGGCTGCTGCACTGGCAGTGTTGCTGGCGGTCTGGGGCGCACATGCGCTGGCCCTGGCTTTGGACGCGGCGGCGGCCAGGAGCCTGGCCGGTTGGATGCTGACGGTGCGCCAGGCGGCGCAGGCGTATATAGAGCGCTACGACCGCGAGCTGGCCGGCGCCGCGGACCCGCAGGCGCTTGCCGGGCGCGGCTATGTTGACTGGTCCGCGCCCAGCCTGGCGGAGCTGCGGGCCGACGGTCTGCTGTCGCGCGGTTTTCCCGAGTTGGGGCCGCTGGGCATGCCGGTGTCGTTGCGCATATTGCGCAGCGGCGCCGCTTGTCCCGATGCGGGCGACTGCCGCATCGAGGCCCTGGTCTATAGCGGCCGTCCTTTGTTGCGCCGAGGCGCGGTGGACGAGCACATGCTGGCGCACTGGCTGCTGGGCGCCCAGGGTTGGGGCGGGGCGGTGCAGGCCCGCAACGCGGCGCAGATATTGGGCCCGGCCTTCGGCTACGACAATCCGCCGGCCGCGGATATGCCGGCCTTGCCGGCCGGCACGCTGGCCATGGCGGTGACTGCAGCCAATCTCGCGCACCTGGCTTATCTGCGGGTGGGGGATGCGCGCGATCCCGATTTCCAGGGCAGGGCGAGTGTGGCGGGCAATTTGGAGACGCGTGGTTCGCTGAAGGTGCGGGATTATGTGACGATCGAGGCACAGGAAAATGCCGGCGCGGTTTGCGCGCAGACGGGGGCGGTGGCGCGCGAATATTATGGCGGGCTGCTGATGTGCCGGTCGGGCTCGTGGCGCCGCATCGGCGGGGCGGGCGGCGGTTTTTCCATCAATAGTCTGTATGGCTGCCGCAATTCGAGCGGGGCGTCGACCGCGAATCCCTTGACCGATGCTTGTTCGTGTCCCAATGGTTTCACTGTGGTGCAGATTTCAGATAGCGGCAACCAGCCTGCGCCGGATGGTCGCACTACGGGTTATTTGTGCATCGAGTAGGGCGTTTGCTCATGTGATGTGTTTGGTTCGTCGAGCTGTCGGGTTCTTTAGGCGCGGCCTAGAACGGGGTACCTCCTTCCGGCTCGATGACCCACTCGCCTCCAGGAGGCACCCCGTTCTCTCCGCTGGCTCTGCGGACGGGCGGGGGTTGTGGGTTTTGGTTCGGCGGGGTGCGGGTTCTTCAAGTGCGGCCTGGAATGGGGTATTTCCCTTCGGCTCGGTGACCCGCTCGCCTGCGGGAGATGTCCCATTCTCTCCACTTGTTCTATAGGCTGGTGGGTGGTGTGGGCCTGGTTCGTCGGGGTGTGGGGTGCTTTGGGCGTGGCCTTGGCTTTTTTTTTGTCACACCCTCTATAATCGACGATTACCCATCAAGCCAGCGTTTTTCTGTAATGAAAACCTCCGAAATCCGCCAGAAGTTCCTATCGTTCTTCGAATCCAAGGGCCACCAGATCGTGCCGTCCTCGCCGCTGGTGCCGGCCAATGACCCGACCCTGTTGTTCACCAACGCGGGCATGGTGCAGTTCAAGGACGTGTTCACTGGCAAGGAGACGCGCCCCTACAAGCGGGCCACTACCTCGCAGCGCTGCGTGCGCGCCGGGGGCAAGCACAACGACCTGGAAAACGTAGGCTATACCGCGCGGCACCACACTTTCTTCGAAATGCTGGGTAATTTCAGCTTCGGCGATTATTTCAAGCAGGATGCCATACGCTATGCCTGGGAATTGCTGACTGCGGTATACAAGCTGCCGGCCGAGAAGCTGTGGGTGACGGTCTACCAGGAAGACGACGAGGCCTACGACATCTGGGCCAAGGAAATCGGCGTGCCGCCCGAGCGCATTGTGCGCATCGGCGACAACAAGGGCGCCCGCTACGCGTCGGACAATTTCTGGCAGATGGCCGACACGGGCCCTTGCGGGCCATGCTCCGAGATTTTCTACGACCACGGCCCCGAGATCTGGGGCGGGCCCCCGGGCTCTCCCGAAGAAGACGGCGACCGCTACATCGAGATCTGGAACCTGGTGTTCATGCAGTTCGAGCGCGACGCCGCGGGGAATATGCCGCGCCTGCCCAAGCCCTGTGTCGATACCGGCATGGGCCTGGAACGCATCGCCGCGGTGCTGCAGCATATGCATTCCAATTACGAGATCGACCTGTTCCAGGCGCTCATCAAGGCGGCTGCGCGTGAAACAGGCACGGCCGATCTGCAGAACAATTCGCTCAAGGTAATCGCCGACCATATACGCGCCTGCAGTTTCCTGGTGGTCGATGGCGTGATTCCCAGCAATGAAGGGCGCGGCTATGTCTTGCGCCGCATCGTGCGCCGCGCGCTGCGCCATGGCTACAAGCTGGGCCAGACGCAGCCTTTCTTCCACAAGCTGGTGGGCGACCTGGTGCAGCAGATGGGCCAAGCCTATCCCGAGCTGGCCGCCAAGCAGGAGCGCGTCGAGCAGGTGTTGCGCCAGGAAGAAGAGCGCTTCAGCGAGACGCTGGAAAACGGCATGCGCATTCTCGATGCCGCGCTGGCCGATGTGCCCGCGCAGGGCACGCTGGACGGCCACACGCTGTTCACCTTGTACGACACTTATGGTTTCCCGGTCGACCTGACGGCCGACATCTGCCGCGAGCGCGAGGTCGAGGTCGATCTCGAAGGTTTCGACCAGGCGATGACGCGCCAGCGCGACCAGGCGCGCGCGGCCGGCAAGTTCAAGGCCGCCGAAGGCCTTAGCTACCACGGCGCACAGACCCGCTTCGACGGCTATGAGCATCTGGCCGGCCAGGGCAAGGTCACCGCGCTGTATGTGGAAGGCTCAGAGGTCGACTCTGTGCAGGCCGGGCAGCAGGCTGTCGTGGTGCTGGACGCCACGCCTTTCTATGCGGAATCGGGCGGCCAGGTGGGCGACACCGGCGTCCTGGAAGGCGAGCAGGCCCGCTTCGATGTGGCCGATACGCAGAAAATCCAGAGCGGGGTCTTCGGCCATCACGGCCGGCTGGCCAGCGGCACGCTGTCCGTGGGCGACACGCTGGATGCGCAGGTCGACGGCCAGCGCCGCGCCCGCACCATGCGCAATCACTCCGCCACGCACCTCATGCACAAGGCCTTGCGCCAGGTGCTGGGCGGTCACGTGCAGCAGCGTGGCTCGCTGGTCGACCCCGACAAGACCCGCTTCGACTTCGCGCACGACGCGCCCATGTCGGCCGAGCAGATCGCCGAGGTCGAGCGCATCGTCAATGCCGAGGTGCTGAAGAACGAGCCGGTCGGCACGCAGATCATGGCCTACGACGACGCGGTCAAGGGCGGCGCCATGGCGCTGTTCGGCGAAAAGTACGGCGATACGGTGCGTGTGCTGGATATCGGCTTCTCGCGCGAACTGTGCGGCGGCACGCACGTGCAGCGCACGGGCGATATCGGCATGTTCAAGATTCTGTCCGAGGGCGGCGTGGCCGCGGGCGTGCGCCGCGTCGAGGCGATCACGGGCGACAACGCTCTGGCCTGGGCGCAGCAGACCTCGGCCACCTTGCAGCGCGCCGCGGGCATGCTGAAATCGCAGCCGGCCGAGCTGACCGAACGTATCGGCCAACTGCAAGGCCAGCTCAAGACGACCGAGCACGACCTGGAGCAGGCCAAGAGCAAGCTGGCTGCGCTGGCCAGTTCCGACCTGCTGGACCAGGCCGTCGAGCTGGGCGGCGCCAGGCTGCTGGTGGCGCAATTGAAGGGCACCGATCCCAAGGCCTTGCGCGGCATCGTCGACGACCTGAAAGGGCGCGTGAAGTCCGGCGTGATCCTGTTGGCCACCGAGGCCGAGGGCAAGATCAGCCTGGTAGCGGGCGTGACCGCGGACCTGGTTTCCAAGGTCAAGGCCGGCGAGCTGGTGGGCAGCGTCGCCGCGCGCCTGGGCGGCAAGGGCGGCGGGCGGCCGGACATGGCCATGGGCGGCGGCACCGATGTGGCCGCGCTGCCTGCGGCGATGTCGGGCGTCGAGCCCTGGGTGCGCGAGCGCCTGGCCTGATACTGACATGAAGCGGCGCCACGCTATTCTTTACAGCCGCCATCTGCGCGGCCCCGGGGTCCGGCCGGATGCCCGGGACGGCCTGGCGGCGTCGACCTGCAATCATGAACGACACTAGCGATACCAATGCCGCGCCGGCGGCCGATCTCGAGGTGGACGCCACGGGGCTGAAATGCCCCTTGCCGATCCTGCGCGCCAAGAAGGCCCTGGCGCAATTGACCACCGGGCAAGTGCTCAAGGTGATCACCACCGACCCGCACGCAGTCCGCGATTTCCAGGCCTTTGCCAGGCAGACCGGCAATCCGCTGTTGCGCCAGATCGAGTCGGGAGAGACCTCGGTGCATTTCCTGGCGCGCCGCTGAGACGGTTGTTCTGCCGCCGGGTCCGCGCGTTGCGGCGCCACATACTGCGCCTGCCGTTCGCGGTGCCGCGCTTTGTTTGCGCCGGGCTGCGTACCGCCGCGGCAAGAATGGGTTGCCGTGCCCGCGCGGCCGCAGGCCTTGCCCGGCTGTTGTGTTTTTCTCGACTCGCGCGCTTTTTTGCCGGCCGGATGTTTGCTCATCTGCCCTCGAAGTGCTAGAATCTCACGTTTTTCGCATAATTTTCAAAGGATTACCCATGGTTGTGATTCGTCTTGCCCGTGGCGGCTCGAAGAAGCGTCCGTTTTACAATGTCGTGGCAGCCGATTCGCGTAACCGTCGCGATGGCCGCTTCATCGAGCGCGTGGGCTTTTACAACCCCGTCGGCGGCGAAGGCCAGGAAAACCTGCGTCTCGCGCTTGACCGTGTCGAATACTGGGCCGGCCAAGGCGCCCAGGTTTCGCCGGCCGTTGCTCGCCTGGTCAAGGAATTCTCCGCCAAGGCCGCTGCCTGAGCATGGCTCGCGCCGCTCGCAGGCATAGCGCTTGCGGCGCCTGCCGGTGCCCGGCCCATGCCTGAAGACCGCCATAGCGCCACCGTGCCGCCCGACCTGATAGAGCTCGGGCGCATTGTCGCGGCGTACGGCATCCGGGGCTGGGTGAAGGTGCAGCCGCATTCGGCCCAGGCCGATGTATTGCTCGACACCGCGTCATGGTGGTTGAAAGCGCCCGTTCCCGTCCATGGGGGTGCGGGCGCTTTGCCGTATGCGCGCCACGCGCGCGTGCAGGCCAGCCGCCCGCAGGGCGCCGCCATTGTCGCGCAACTGGATTTGTCTCCCGACCGCAATGCTGCCGAGTCCTTCAAGGGGCATACGGTATGGGTGCCGCGCAGCGAGTTCCCCGCGCCCGAAGACGATGAGTACTACTGGATCGACCTGATCGGCTGCAGCCTGTACGGTGTCGCCGAAGACGGCGCCAGCGCGCTGATCGGCGTGGTGCAGGACGTCGCCGACAACGGTGCGCACGCCTTGCTGCGCGTGGAACGCGCCGGGCTGGACGCGCAGGGCGCGCCGGTGCCCGTGCTGGATGCCAAGGGGCGGCCTCTCGAGGTATTGGTGCCGTTCGTGGCGGCGCACATCGGGGCGGTGGATCTGGCCGCCAAGCGCATCGACAGCGATTGGCCGCTCGATTTCTGACGCAGCCGGCCTTTTATCATTTTTCTATTCATCCATCCGGGGCAGGGCCATGCGCTTTGACATCGTGACGCTGTTTCCCGACATATTCCAGGCGGTGCGCGACCTGGGCGTCACGGGCCGTGCGCACAAGCAGGGCTTGTGGGAGCTGGTGTTGTGGAACCCGCGCGAATACGCGCGGGACGTGCACCGCACGGTGGATGATCGCCCCTATGGCGGCGGTCCCGGCATGGTGATGATGGCCGGCCCGCTGGAACAGGCGGTGCGAGACGCGCAGGCGCAGCGCGGGACGCCTGGGGCCGTCATGCTGATGAGCCCGACCGGCAAGCGCTTCGACCAGGCCATGGCGCAGCGCCTGCTGCAAGAGGGCGGGGCGACCCTGGTTTGCGGCCGCTACGAAGGCGTGGACCAGCGCTTCATCGACCGCTGCGTTACCGAAGAAGTATCGATGGGCGACTTCGTGCTCTCGGGCGGCGAGATCCCGGCGCTGGCGATCGTCGACGCGGCGGTGCGCCTGCTGCCCGGCGCCCTGAACGACGCCGAATCGGCGGTGCAGGATTCTTTCAACCCCGCCTTGAGCGGGCTGCTCGACAGCCCGCACTACACCCGTCCGGAAGTCTACGAGGGCGCGGCCGTGCCGCCCGAGCTGCTGTCCGGCCATCACGCCCATATTGCCCTGTGGCGCCGCCGGCAATCGCTGCGCCTGAGCTGGCAGCGGCGCCCCGACCTGATCGGTCGTGCGCGCGAGCAAGGCCTGTTGTCGCGCGAGGACGAGGCCTATCTGGCTCGGCTTGCGGCCGACATACAGCCACCTGCCTCGCACTGAGCCGCGCCACAAGGCCAGCGAGGGCGATTCGTGAATTATCTCCTGCGCCTCACCGCTGCCATGGCCCTTTTCATTGCCCCGGCCTCGATGCTGGCCGCGTGTGCGGCGGAGCCGCCGCCTGCGGCCGCGGCATCGCAGTTCCAAGGGCAAGGCGCGACATCCGTGTTCCCTACCGCCGCATGGGCCCGTGCTGACCCGGCGACGCAGGGGTTCTCGCAGACTGGTATCGAAAGCGCGCTTGCGTACGCAAAACAAGAAGGCTCGACCGCCGGCATGATCGTCCGCAATGGCTGGGTCGTCGCTCAGTGGGGCGATATTTCGAGAAAGTCCAATCTTTATTCGGTCCGCAAGAGCTTCATGAGCGCCCTGGTCGGAATCGCCGTCGCGCGGGGCCTCCTGCGCCTGGACGACACCCTGGGGCAACTTGGCATCGATGACGAGCCCCCGTCGCTGTCGCCGGCCGAAAAGGAGGCGACCTTGTGCATGTTGCTGGAGGCCCGTTCGGGCGTCTATCACGCCAGCGTCTATGAGACGGCCGGTATGAAGGCGTCCAAGCCGCCGCGCTACAGCCATGCGCCGGGCACGTTCTGGTATTACAACAACTGGGACTTCAATACGGTCGGCGCCATCTACGAAAGGGCCACCGGCAAGCGTATTTTCGAGGCGCTGAAGACGGAAATCGCGGATCCCATCGGCATGCAGGACTATCTTCCGTCGGACGGGCGCTATTTGAGCGGCGAGCCCTCGACCCGCTACCCCGCGTATCCGATCAGGATGAGTACCCGGGACCTTGCCCGTTTCGCGCTTCTGTACCTGCACGACGGCCGCTGGCGCGGCAGGCAGGTCGTGCCGGCGGCATGGGTGGCCGAATCGACGCGCCCCGACTCGAACAATGCGACCGGGGGCTATGGATACATGTGGTGGACCAGCGTTCCCGCCAGCGGCGAGCGCCCTCGGGGGGCAAAACTATTGCGGCCGGCCTTCTGGGCGGACGGGCACCTGGGCCAGTATGCGGTCGTCGTGCCGTCGCTGCAGTCGGTGATCGTGAGCCGGGTCGATTCCCGCCTGACTTCGAAGCATATGAGCCGCAGAAAGATGGAAGGGCTCGTGTGGCGGGTGGAGTCTGCGGCCCAGGCCACGGGCATAGGGCCGCAGCCCTGAGGACGATGCCCGGGGCGCGGCGAAGTCAGTGCAGCGGCGTGGTGCGTATCAGGCCCACCGCTATGCCTTCGAGCGAGAAGTCGTCTTCGGGGCCCACGACGATGGGCTTGAAATCGGGATTCTCGGGCAGCAACTGGATGCGGCCGCCGCTGCGCGCGAGGCGCTTGACGGTGACGTCGTCGCCGATGCGGGCCACGACGATCTGGCCGTTGCGCGCTTCGAGGGTCTTGCGTACGGCCAGCAGATCGCCGTCGAGTATGCCGGCGTCGCGCATGCTGGAGCCGCGCACCCGCAGCAGGTAGTCGGGCGCCTGGTCGAACAGCGCAGGCTCTACGCCGATTTCGCGTTCTATGTGTTCGGTGGCAAGTATCGGGCTGCCGGCGGCGACGCGGCCGACGATGGGCAGCAGCAACTGCGCCAGGCCTTCGGAAAGGGTCGCGGCCACGGCGGATGCAGAAGAAGACAGGCTGGACGGCAGGGATGCGCCCGCTGCGCCGGCGGGGTTCGCCGTGTCTTTGAGGCGGATGCCGCGCGAGGCGCCGGCGGTGAGCTCGATGGCGCCTTTGCGGGCCAGGGCGCGCAGGTGGTCTTCGGCGGCATTGGCGGACTTGAAACCCAGCGCCTGGGCGATTTCGGCCCGGGTGGGCGGAAAGCCCGTGCGCACGATTTCGCTGCGGATGAGATCGAGGATTTGCTGCTGACGCGCGGTGAGCTTGACGGCCATGGTTGCCCCGGCATATGCCTGTATTTTTATACAGTCCGAATTCTGTCGCATCGCGAGCCAAAAATCAAGTATTGCGCGGGCTGAAGCCAGTTTGGCGCAAATGCGTACGGAGTTTTGCAGCATGCTGGGCCGCAGTGCTTCGAAAACGGCATGCGCCCGAGCCGCAAGAAAATGCCATGGCGGTGGCATCGGCCGTGGCAAATGCAAAGGGCGGGCCGTTTCCGGCCCGCCCCATGATTACCTGCGCCGGCCCGTATGGGTCGGCAAGGCTTGCGATCAAAGCACCTTGGCGATGGCTTCGGCGACGTAGTCGATATTGCCGCTGTTCAGGGCTGCAACGCAGATGCGGCCGCTGGCTATCGCGTATACGCCGTGTTCTTCGCGTAGGCGGTCGACCTGGGCCGCACTGAGGCCCGAGTACGAGAACATGCCGCGCTGCTTGCGCACGAATTCGAAGTCTTGCTTCACGCCGTGGGCCTTGAGCTTGTCGACGAGTTGGTCGCGCATGGCGCGGATGCGGTCGCGCATGGTGGCGAGTTCCTGCGTCCAGAGCTGGTAGAGCTCGGGCGTGTTCAGCACCATCGAAACCACGGTGCCGCCATGGGTGGGCGGGTTGGAGTAGTTGGTGCGGATCACGCGCTTGAGCTGGCTGAGCACGCGCGTCGATTCGTCGCGGTCGCCCGAGATCATGGTGAGCGCGCCGACGCGCTCGCCATACAGCGAGAACGACTTGGAGAACGACGAGCTGATCAGCATGTCGAGCCCCAGGCCGGCGAACAGGCGCACCACGGCGGCGTCTTCTTCCAGCCCGGCGCCGAAGCCCTGGTAGGCGATGTCCATGAAGGGCACCAGTTGCTTTTCCTGGAACACCTGGGCGATCTGCTTCCATTGCTCGAAGCTGGGGTCCACGCCCGTGGGGTTGTGGCAGCAGGCATGCAGGACGACGATGGTGCGCGCCGGCAACTGGCGCAGGAAGGCCAGCATGCCCTCGATGTTCACGCCGTGCGTAGCCGCGTCGTAATAAGGATAGGCCACGACTTCGAAGCCGGCGCGCTCGAACAACGCGCGGTGGTTTTCCCAGCTGGGGTCGCTGATGGCGACCTTGGAATCGGGCAGCAGTTGCTTGAGGAAGTCGGCGCCGATCTTCAGGGCGCCGGTACCGCCCAGGGCCTGGGCGGTAAGCACGCGGCCTTCGGCCACCAGGGGCGAGTCTTGCCCGAGCAGCAGGGTTTGCGCGCCCTTGTTGTAGCCGGCGATGCCGTCGATGGGCAGGTAGCCGCGGGCTGCGGCGGCCTCGACGCGCTTGATTTCGGCGCGGCGCACGGCTTCGAGCAGGGGAATGCGGCCTTGGTCGTCGTAATAGACGCCCACGCCGAGATTGACCTTGTTACCGCGCTTGTCGGCTCCATATTGTTCATTGAGGCCGAGTATGGGGTCGCGCGGCGCGAGCTCGACGGAGGCGAAGAGAGAGTCCATGTTTTGGGGGGAAGGATGAGAAGTGGTGAATTGACGGGCAATAGTGTGATAATAAGGGGTTTACCCTAGGTGTGTCCAGCCATGAAAGCTCCTGGTTTCGTCGAGTTTCCCGGCAGTCCCTTCCAGCTCTACCAGCCGTATCCGCCGGCCGGCGATCAGCCGTCGGCGATCGATGCGCTTACCGAGGGGATCGCCGACGGTCTCATGTTCCAGACACTGCTCGGGGTGACGGGTTCGGGCAAGACCTACACCATGGCCAACGTCATTGCGCGCACGGGCCGCCCGGCCATAATTCTCGCGCCCAACAAGACGCTGGCCGCCCAGCTCTACGCCGAGATGCGCGAATTCTTTCCCAAGAATGCTGTCGAGTATTTCGTCTCGTATTACGACTATTACCAGCCCGAGGCCTACGTGCCCACGCGCGACCTGTTCATCGAGAAGGATTCGTCCATCAATGAACACATCGAGCAGATGCGCCTGTCGGCCACCAAGAGCCTGTTGGAACGCCGCGACACGGTGATCGTGGGGACGGTGTCGTGCATCTACGGTATTGGCAACCCTGGCGACTACCACGCCATGGTGCTGACCCTGCGCACCGGCGACACGATCGCGCGCCAGGAACTGCTGGCGCGGCTCGTGGCCATGCAGTACGAGCGCAACGACGTGGAATTCTCGCGCGGCCATTTCCGGGCGCGCGGCGAGACCATAGACGTGTTCCCCGCGGAACATGCCGAGCTGGCGCTGCGCATCACGTTGTTCGACGACGAGATCGAGTCGCTGGAAATGTTCGACCCGCTTACCGGCAAGATCCGCCAGAAGGTGCTGCGCTTCACGGTATTCCCGAGTTCCCATTACGTCACGCCGCGCGAGACCGTGCTGCGCGCCATCGACACCATCAAGCTGGAATTGCGCGAGCGCCTGGACCACCTCACCGCTGATGGCAAGCTGGTCGAGGCGCAGCGGCTCGAGCAGCGCACCCGCTTCGACCTGGAAATGCTGCAGGAACTGGGCTTCTGCAAAGGCATCGAAAATTACTCGCGGCATTTGTCGGGAGCGGCGCCGGGCGAGCCGCCGCCTACGCTCATCGACTACCTGCCGGCCGACGCGCTGATGTTCATCGACGAAAGCCACGTGACCATGGGCCAGCTCGGCGGCATGTACCGCGGCGACCGCTCGCGCAAGGAAACCCTGGTGCAGTACGGGTTTCGCCTGCCTTCCGCGCTGGACAACCGTCCCCTCAAATTGGAAGAGTTCGAGCGGCGCATGCGCCAGTGCATCTTCGTTTCGGCCACCCCCGCCGCCTACGAGCACGATCATGCCGACAATGTCGTCGAGCAGGTGGTCAGGCCCACCGGCCTGGTCGACCCCGAAGTCGAGGTGCGCCCCGCGCTCACCCAGGTCGACGACCTGCTGGGCGAGATCAAGCTGCGCGTGCAGGCCGGCGAGCGGGTGCTGGTCACCACCCTGACCAAGCGCATGGCCGAAGACCTCACCGATTATCTGGCCGAGAGCGGTATCAAGGTGCGCTACCTGCACTCGGACATCGACACGGTCGAGCGGGTGGAGATCATCCGCGACCTGCGCCTCGGGGTGTTCGACGTGCTGGTGGGCATCAACCTGCTGCGCGAGGGCCTGGATATCCCCGAAGTGTCGCTGGTGGCCATCCTGGACGCCGACAAAGAAGGTTTCCTGCGTTCCGAGCGCAGCCTGATCCAGACCATAGGGCGGGCTGCGCGCAATCTCAACGGCCGGGCCATCCTGTATGCCGACCGAGTCACCGATTCCATGCGGCGCGCCCTGGACGAAACCGCCAGGCGGCGCCACAAGCAGCTCGAATTCAACGAGCAGCACGGCATCACGGCGCGTGGCGTGAGCAAGGCGGTGCGCGAACTGATAGACGGCGTGATGGCCGCTCCCGCGCCCGCCAGCGCCCTGGACGACATTCCCGCCGAGGTCCTGCGCGACGAGAAATCCCTGGCCAAGGAAATCCGCCGCCTGGAAAAGCTCATGATGGACCACGCCCGCAACCTGGAATTCGAACAGGCGGCCACCGCCCGCGATGCCCTGAACCGCCTCAAAGAACAGGCATTGATGAATTAGCGGCCCACGTAGGGCGACCCGCACAGGGCGGCCCGTGTAGAGCGACCCACGCGGCGGCCCGTGGCCGGGCGGTTTGCGCGAGGTGTCCCACATGGGAAGAGTCCGGGCCGGGCCGTCCAGTCGGGCTGCCGACCCGAGGCGTGCCGAAGAGCAGGGCAGTGCGAGAGGGCCTCCCTGGGCGGCCCCGCGCAGAGCGATTTGCGGATCGCAGCCCACGCAACGAGGCCTCTCGGGGGCGGATGCCGGGTTCGGGGCGGCTCGTCCGCCGGTGTGGCCTGGCTTATATTGCAATATTCCGCTTTCTGTATGTATTTGTTGTCAAATACCAACATGCGTATCGATAAAGCAGAGCAGTGCTTTTAGGCCGCGGCGCCGGATGCGTGTCCCGCGCGGGGGCTCCGATATGTTCAGTGCGGTGTTAGGCGCGCGTTTGCCGGTGGCCTCGCAAGGCCTTTTGCTGCACCGCCGCAACCGCTTTGCGGCCAGCCCCTGGAAAGGGGGCTGAAGAGGGCTGTCATTTTGCCTGAAAGGCCTGATAACACCTTAATGTCATTAAGTTTTTCAGTTTGTCAACAATGACCATGCAGGTGTATGTGACATTGCAAAAAATCCTTGCCTTATCTGGGGTTTTCCCTCACACTTTCACCTATGATGACTAAGGTACTTTTCGTTTGCATGGGTAATATCTGCCGCTCGCCGAGCGCAGAAGGCGTGTTCCGCCACATGGTCGCCGAAGCGGGCCTGGCCGATGTGGTTGGCGTGGACTCGGCCGGCACCCATAGCTTCCATATCGGCGAACCCCCCGATGCACGCGCGCAGGCTGCGGCCCGCAAGCGCGGTTACGAAATCTCCGGCAGCACCGCCCGCCTGGTGACCCCCGAAGACTTCCGCGAATTCGATCTTATCCTGGCCATGGACTGGGAAAACCTGTCGGCCCTGCAGCAGCAGTGCCCCAAGGTCTACCAGCACAAGCTCATGCTGCTCATGCGCTTCGCCAACGAATTCGAAGAAGCCACGGTTCCCGACCCCTACTACGGCGGCCCCGAAGGCTTCAACAAAGTACTCGACTACCTCGAAGACGCCTGTCAGGGCGTGCTCGAACTGGTCCGCAAGCGCGCCACCCAATACCAGGCAGCCTGAAGCAGGCTTGCCTCTACGACAAAAAACCGCGCTACGGCGCGGTTTTTTGTTGGTGGCGCTTCTTTGACGGCGCTTCTTTGATGGCAACTCCTTGAGGGCACTTCCTTTGATGGCACCACTCTTGGTGGTACTTCCCTGATGACACGTCATCGCCAGTGCGCCGTAGACGGCGGCCGGGAAGGGCAGCCTCTCGAGGGCAGCCCGTCCGGAAAGTGACGGCTGATGGGATGAGCGCGCCGTAACTGCTCTAGCGGGACGCAGCATTGCTGCGGCGCCAGGAGATCGACAGGGGTGAACCCGGAGCCCTTGGGGCGTACTGGCGGCACAGCCGCCGGAACAGGCCTCGCAAACGCTGGTCCAATCGCTGTTTCGAGGAAGCCTCGGCGAATAAATCCCCAGCAATTTAGTCGGGAATTTGCTATACTTGAGTCAATTACTCGGATATATCTTTTTTGCAGCCGCACAAGGCGGGCAAACTTCGGGCTAGATCAAGGAAACCATCATGCGTTTGACGACTAAAGGGCGTTTTGCGGTAACGGCAATGATAGATCTGGCTTTGCGCCAGCAGAGCGGCCCGGTGACGCTGGCCGCCATCAGCCAGCGCGAAAACATATCGCTGTCCTACCTCGAGCAACTGTTCGGCAAGCTGCGCCGCCACGAACTGGTCGAAAGCGTGCGCGGCCCGGGCGGCGGCTATTCGCTGGCCAGGCTGGCGCGCAACATCACGGTGGCCGACATTATTTTCGCGGTCGACGAACCGCTGGACGCCACCAGCTGTGGCGGCAAAGAAGACTGCACCGTGGGGCGCATCGGCAGTTCGGGCAAATGCATGACCCACGAACTGTGGTCCACGCTAAATCGTAAAATGATCGATTATCTCGATTCTGTTTCCCTGCAAGACCTGGTCGACCAGCAGCGCATGCGGCTATTGCAGGAGGCCTCGCAGGCCCAGGCCGAGATCCGCCTGAACCGGGTGCCTATATCGTCGGTGCCGGCCTGAAAGCGCCGGCGTAAACAATGCCAGGAGCTGCATTGATGTCGAAACCCTCGCGTCCCATTTATCTCGATTATTCCGCCACCACTCCGGTAGATCCGCGCGTGGTCGAGAAAATGGTGCCCTGGCTGTACGAGCGCTACGGCAATCCCGCCTCCAGCAGCCACGCCTACGGCTGGGACGCCGAAGAGGCCGTGGAACAGGCCCGCGCCGAAGTGGCCGCCCTGGTCAATGCCGACCCGCGCGAGATCATCTGGACTTCAGGCGCCACCGAGTCCGACAACCTGGCGCTGAAGGGCGCCGCCGGCTTCCATTCCGGGCGCGGCAAGCACATCGTCACGGTGCGCACCGAACACAAGGCCGTCCTGGATACCTGCCGCGAACTCGAGCGCCAGGGCTTCGAGCTCACCTATCTCGACGTGCGCGAAGACGGCCTGCTCGATCTCGACGCCTTCACGGCGGCGCTGCGGCCCGACACCATCCTGGCCTCGGTCATGTTCGTCAACAACGAGATCGGCGTGGTGCAGGACATCGCCACGCTCGGCGAAATCTGCCGCGACAAGGGCATAGTCTTCCATGTGGACGCGGCCCAGGCCACGGGCAAGGTCGATATAGACCTGCAGCAACTGAAGGTCGACTTGATGTCGTTCTCGGCCCACAAGACCTACGGTCCCAAGGGCATAGGCGCCCTGTACATACGGCGCAAGCCGCGCGTGCGCATCGAGGCGCAGATGCACGGCGGCGGCCATGAACGCGGCTTTCGGTCGGGCACGCTGCCGACCCACCAGATCGTGGGCATGGGCGAAGCCTACCGCCTGGCGCGCGAGGAAATGGCCGCCGAAAACGAACGCGTGCGCGACTTGCGCGACCGCCTGTGGGCGGGGCTGTCGCGCATTCCCGAAGTCTATCTCAATGGCGACATGCGCCGGCGCGTGCCGCACAACCTGAACATCAGCGTCAATTATGTCGAGGGCGAGTCGCTGATCATGTCCATCAAAGAGCTGGCGGTGTCCAGCGGCTCGGCCTGTACCTCGGCGAGCCTCGAGCCTTCCTACGTGCTGCGGGCGCTGGGCCGCAGCGACGAACTGGCGCACAGCTCGATACGCTTCACCCTGGGGCGTTTCACCACGCGGCAGGAAATCGACTACGCCGTCGAACTCATTACCCAGCGCGTGGGCAAGCTGCGCGACATGTCGCCCTTGTGGGAAATGGCCCAGGAAGGCATAGATTTGAATACGGTCCAATGGGCCGAGCGCTGATCGGGGGCACGCATGGCTTATAGCGACAAAGTGCTCGATCACTACGAGAACCCGCGCAATGTCGGCGCCTTCGACAAGTCCGACCGCAGCGTGGGTACCGCCATGGTCGGCACGCCCGCCGGCGGCGATGTCATGAAGCTGCAGATCAAGGTTGACGCCTCGGGTATCATAGAGGATGCCCGCTTCAAGACCTATGGCTGCGGTTCGGCCATCGCTTCCAGTTCGCTGGTGACCGTATGGCTCAAGGGCAAGACGCTGGACGAGGCGCTCGGCATACGCAGCACGCAGATCGCCGAAGAACTGGCGCTGCCTCCGGTCAAGGTACACTGTTCGATCCTGGCCGAAGACGCCATCAAGGCGGCGGTACGCAACTACAGAGAGAAACACCAGGAGTAGCATTCCATGGCAATCACGTTGACACAAAACGCGGCCGATCATATCGGGCGCTACCTCGAGAAACGCGGCTCGGGCGTCGGCCTGAGGCTGGGCGTGCGCACCTCGGGCTGCTCGGGCATGGCCTACAAGCTGGAATATGTCGACCAGCCGCAGGCCGACGATATCGTGTTCGAGTCCCACGGCATCAAGGTGTATGTCGATCCCCAGAGCCTGACTTATCTCGACGGCACGCAGCTCGACTATGCGCGCGACGGCCTGAACGAAAGTTTCAAGTTTTCCAATCCCAACGAAAAGGCGACCTGCGGCTGCGGCGAGTCTTTCACGGTGTAATGCGGATAGCGGATACTTCCTCGAACTTCTGAGGCCACACACCAGGCCCAGGCGCCGGGCCTCTGTGCCCGGCATCTGCGGCCCTGGCTTGGCGCTGGCGGCTCCGGTATAGTCGCTGTCTGTTCCGGCCCGCGGCTTTCCGCCCGCGGTCCCCGACCCATACGGACCCATCGCCATGACCTTTCCCCGCCTGCGCTTCGGCCTGGCCGCCAACCGCCTGCATCACGAATCCCCCGACGCCGCGCTGTTCAAGTGGCTCGAACGCTCGGGGCCCGGCGTACGCGAACTGGGCATGGAATTGCGCGCGGTCGGCCGTACCTATCACGCGATCGAGCATTCTGGCCTGCTGGCCGGCTATCGCGGCCTGCTGCGCTATCCCTATGGGCGCGACGGCGGCCTGATGAAGCTGGTGGCGCACATCCCGCAGCGGCCCGACGGCGAGCCGGCGCTGGACGGGGCCATCTATCTCATCGACCCGGTCGACCCGTCCTCGATTTTCCCCGAGGCGCTGGCGCTCAAGCGCCAGTGCGTCACGCACGGCAAGCCCTTTATTTCGACGCTGGCCGGCGCGGTGGAATGGGTCGAGGTCGAGCGGCTGCATGCCGGCCTGGGGCCGAGCGCCGCCGCGCGCGGGGTTTTCGATTTTTCCGCGCAGACCGTGGCGCTGATCGCGCACGACGCTCTCAAGGACCAGATGGTGGATTTCGCCGACAGCCATTTCGAGCTGCTGTCGCGCTTTGCCTCGCGTGTCGGCACCGGCACCACCAGCGGCCGGCTCAATGCTATGGCCTGGGCGCGCGGCTGGCCGCGTGAACGGCCCTGGGTGCGGCCCTATCTGAGCGGGCCGCTGGGCGGCGATGCCCAGATCGCCGAGCTGGTGCTCGAGGGCCGCTGCCAGCGCGTCATCTTCTTCGAAGACCCGCATGTGGCGCGCCAGCACGAGGCCGACATCCAGTTGCTGGAGCGGGCCGTGCGGGTGGTTACCGCCACGGCCACTTGCGCGACCTCGCCGGCCGTCGCCCACAAGTGGGCGCGGGCCGTGGAATTGCTGGCCTGAGTCGCAAGCCTCGGCAGGGCGGCGGCCGCGCCGGGGCGGTCTCTTCGAGGCGGGCCCTAGTCTTCGCGCCGCAGGTGAGGAAACAGGATGACGTCGCGGATGCTGGGGCTGTCGGTCAGCATCATCACCAGGCGGTCGATGCCGATGCCGCAGCCGCCCGTGGGAGGCATGCCGTATTCCAGCGCCCGGATGTAGTCGGCGTCGTAGTACATGGCCTCTTCGTCGCCGGCGTCCTTGGCCTGCACCTGCGCCTGGAAGCGCGCGGCCTGGTCCTCGGGATCGTTCAGTTCCGAGAAGCCGTTGGCGATTTCGCGCCCGGTGGCGAACAGCTCGAAGCGTTCCGTGATGCCGGCCTGCGCATCGGAGGCGCGCGCCAGCGGCGAGACTTCCACGGGGTAGTCGATGATGTAGGTGGGGTTCCACAGCAGCGCTTCTGCAGTTTCCTCGAACAAGGCAAGCTGCAGCGCGCCCAGGCCGGCGCGCGCCAGCACCGGCCCCTGGATGTCGGCGCCGAGCTTGCCGAGTTCCGCACGCAGGAACGCCTCGTCGCGCAACTGCTCGGCCCGGTAGGTGGGCGCGTACTTGAGTATGGCCTCTTCGATGGTCAGGCGGTCGAAGGGGCGGCTCAGGTCCAGTTCGCGGCCCTGGTAGGTGAGTACGGCGGTGCCGCAGGCCGCAATGGCCGCGGCACGGATCAGTTCCTCGGTATAGTCCATCAGCCAGCGGTAGTCGGTATAGGCCGCGTAGAACTCCATCATCGTGAATTCCGGATTGTGGCGCGGGCTCACGCCTTCATTGCGGAAATTGCGATTGATCTCGAAGACCCGCTCGAAGCCGCCGACGACCAGGCGCTTCAGGTACAGCTCGGGGGCGATGCGCAGGTACATGTCCATGTCCAGCGCGTTGTGGTGCGTCTCGAAGGGCTTGGCGCTCGCGCCGCCCGGTATCGGGTGCAGCATGGGCGTCTCGACTTCCAGGAAGCCGTGCTCCAGCATGAACTGGCGGATGCTGCCCACGGCCTTGCTGCGCGCGGTGAACGTGCGCCGCGTCTCCTCGGTCATGATGAGGTCGACGTAGCGCTGGCGGTAGCGCAGTTCCTGGTCGGCCACGCCGTGGAACTTGTCCGGCAGCGGCCGCAGCGACTTGGCGAGCAGGCGGGCGCTGTCGGCGTGTATCGACAGCTCGCCCTTGTTGGTCTTGAACACCTTGCCCTGCACGGCGATGATGTCGCCGATGTCCCAGGTCTTGAATTCGGCGTAGGCATCCTCGCCCAGCGCGCCGCGTTCCAGGTAGATCTGGATGCGCCCGGTAGCGTCCTGCAGCGTGGCGAAGCTGGCCTTGCCCATGACGCGCTTGAGCATCATGCGCCCGGCCACCGCGACGTGCCTGTCGGCGGCGTCCAGCGCCTCTTTGTCGAGTTCGGCGTAGGCCTCGCGCAGCTCGGCCGCGTTGCTGTCGGGCTTGAAATCGTTGGGATAGGCCGGGCCGCGGTCGCGCAGCCGCGCCAGTTTGGCGCGCCGTTCGGCGATCAGGTGGTTCTCGTCGGAAGCGGAGGTCGAAGGTGTGGAGTCGGTCATGGAAGGGAAGGTGTCAGTCGTAATTGCGTATGTCGTCGATGATTGTCGTGCCGAAATCGTCGCGGCCCACATAGCGCAGGATTTTTGCGGCGACCGCTGCCGGCGCGGCCAGCTGGCCGCTGGAATGCATGTCGACAAAGCGCGCCAGCCCCGGGAAATCGGTGGGGTCGCTGTCGCGTATATGGACTTGCATGGCGGTGTCGATCACGCCCGGCGCCAGGGAAGCGAAGCGGACGTCCGGGTTTTCGGCCGCGGCAACCTGGGTGTAGCGGTCCACTGCGGCCTTGGCGGCGCAATACACCGCCCAGCCGGGGACCGGATTGCGGCCCGCGCCCGACGAAATATTCACCACGCGGCGTTCGGCTTCCAGGCCGCTGGTGGCGCGCAGGAATGCGGCGCTCAATAGCATGACGCTGCCCACGTTCAGGCCGAAGGCCGCGCCGATCGCCGCGGCGTCGTCCAGGCCCGCGGCGGCGCGCACGGGGTCGACGGTGCCGGCATTATTGATGAGCAGGTAGCGCTGCGCGTCGCGTGGCAGGCTGTCGGCCAGTTGCGCGGCGCAGCGCTGGGCGGCTGCCGCGTCCGCCAGGTCGACCTGGATTTGCTGCAGGGACCAGCCGGCTTGCTCGGCCTGGGCCTGGAGCTCGGCATTGTGGCCGCGCGACAGGGTCAGGACCCGGGCGCCGGCCTGCAGCAGGCCCTGGGCCAGCGCAAGGCCGAGGCCGCGCGATGCGCCGGTGACGATAGCGTAAGTAGAGAGGCTCACAGCGTGTGCTCCTGGATGCGGGTTACGGGCCGGCCCCTGGTGGGGCTGCCCGGGGTATCGGGCGCCGCCGCGCGGGCGGCGCCGGGCTCAGACGCCTTGTTTCAGGCTGGCCTCGATGAACGGATCGAGGTCGCCGTCCAGCACTTTCTGGGTATTGGAGATTTCCACGTTGGTGCGCAGGTCCTTGATGCGGCTCTGGTCCAGCACATACGAGCGTATCTGGTGGCCCCAGGCCACGTCGGTCTTGGCGTCTTCCATCTTCTGCTGTTCGGCCATGCGCTCGCGCAGTTCGCGTTCGTACAGGCGCGACTTGAGCATTTGCATCGCCTCGGCCCGGTTGCGGTGCTGCGAGCGGTCGTTCTGGCACTGCACCACAATGCCGGTGGGCATGTGCGTGATGCGCACCGCCGAGTCGGTCTTGTTGATGTGCTGGCCGCCGGCGCCGCTGGCGCGATAAGTGTCGATGCGCAGGTCGGCCGGGTTAATCTCGATCTCGATGGAGTCGTCGACCTCGGGATAGACGAAGACGCTGGCAAACGAAGTGTGCCGCCCGTTGGCGGAGTCGAAGGGGCTCTTGCGCACCAGCCTGTGCACCCCGGTTTCGGTGCGCAGGAAGCCGAAGGCGTATTCGCCCTCGATCTTGATGGTGGCCGACTTGATGCCGGCCACTTCGCCTTCGGATTCTTCCAGCACTTCGGCCTTGAAGTCCTTGCGTTCACAGTATTTCAGGTACTGGCGCAGCAGCATGGAGGCCCAGTCCTGGGCCTCGGTGCCGCCGGCGCCGGCCTGGATGTCCAGGAAGCAGTTCAGCGGATCGGCCGGATTGGAGAACATGCGGCGGAATTCCAGGGCTTCGAGCCGCTGCTGGTAGCCGTCGCAATCGTGTTCCAGGGCTTCGAGCGTGGCGTCGTCGCCGTCGGCCAGCTCGAACAGTTCCTGCGCGTCGCTCAGGCCGGTGCCCAGCTCGGACAAGGTCTCGACGACCGTGTCCAGGTTCTTTTTTTCGCGCCCCAGCTCTTGGGCATGCGTGGGGTTGTCCCACACGCTGGCGCTTTCCAGTTCGGCGTTGACGACTTGCAGGCGCTCCGATTTGGCATCGAAGTCAAAGATACCTCCGTAGCGCCAACTGCCTGTCTTGGTAGTCTTGCAGGCGGGCGGCCAGTTGATTTTGACGTTCTGCTTCCATGGTTTGCAAATTCCGGTATGTGTTTCGATGGCCGATCGCCGCCCGGATCGACATATCCGTGCGGGTTCGAGGCGTGGCGCCGGGCGCAGGCCCGGCCCGCCTGCGCGGCGGGGAGCCCGCCATTTTACCTCCTGGGCCGCCCGCGCGCAGGCCAGCGCGCATTTCACGGACCGGGCAGCCGGACGGCGCCCCGAATTCCGGCCAGCGTAGGCCGCCTGCAGCGGCGATGGCTTCACATTGTGTTACCTTGTAAGCGGACGATCATTGCCCATCGCACGTAGCATTCAAGGGATCGGATGGCCTTAGCCGTCCGCGACGCATGGAAGCGAGGATGCGCAGATACGCAAAAATCGGATTATGGGTGGTGGCGGCCCCGCTGGTTGCCCTGGTGCTGTGCGTGGCCGTCATCTGGGCCTTCAACTGGAATCTGATACGCGATCCGCTGGATCGGCGGCTCAGCGACTTGCTGCATCGGCCCGTGGCCATGCAGGACCTGTCCGTCTATTGGTTCTGGCCCCAGGACCGCTCGGGCTGGCGCGGCCTGCTGCCTTTGCCGCGCATCCGCGTCCAGGGCCTGACGGTGGGCAATCCGCAATGGAGTCCGGGCGACGACGATATGCTGCAGGCCGGCGACGTCTCGGTCGTGGTCGACCTCTGGGCGCTCCCCGGCCACGTGGCGCGCATCGACAGCTTGCAGATAGCTTCGGCCAAGGCCTCGCTGCAGCGTGCCCAGGACGGCACCGTCAACTGGAGCCTGACGCAGACCCCGTCTCCGGAGTCGTCCTCGGACTGGACCGTAGACCTGCGCAGGCTGCAGCTTCAGGACGTCAGCGTGCGGGTGCGCGATGCCGCCAACCGGCTCGACCTGCAGGCAAGCCTGGACAGCCTGCCGCAAACGACTCCCGAAGGCTATGGCCTGGGCTGGAAGCTCAGCGGCAGCTACAACCGCGCGCACATCGAAGGGCAGGGCAGTTCGGGCGGCATCTTGTCGCTGCAGCAGGGCAGCGAGCCCTTTCCTTTCGACGCCCGCGTGAAAATCGGCGAGACGCTGATCCAGGCCCAGGGCTCGGTGACGCGCCCGCAAGACCTGGCGGCGCTGGACGTGCAGTTCAAGCTGCAAGGCGCCACCATGGCCGACTTGTATCCCATATTGGGGGTGGTGCTGCCCAACACGCCCACTTACAGCACCTCCGGGCATCTGGTCGGGACGTTGCAGCGCGGGCACGAGACCTGGACGTATTCCGGCTTCCGCGGCAAGGTCGGCGCGAGCGACATCGAAGGCACGCTCAAGTACGAGATCCGCAAGCCGCGGCCCTTGCTGAGCGGCGAGCTGCGGTCTTCGCTGCTGCGGTTCAAGGACCTGGGCCCGCTGGTCGGCGTGGACACCGCTGCGCGCAAGGCCAAGCGCCTGCAGGCGGTCCATAATGCCGAGGGCGAGGAAGTGAAACCGGCCGCAGGGGTGCGGCAGCCCGCGGGCAAGGTGCTGCCGGTCGACCCAATTTCCACCGACAGCTGGGCCACCATGGACGCCGACGTCAAGTTCTCTGGGCAGAAGATCGTGCATTCCAAAGAGCTGCCGCTGGACCATATCCAGACCCACATCGTGCTCAAGGACCGGGTGCTGAGCCTGGAACCGCTGGATTTCGGCGTGGCCGGCGGCACGCTGGCCACGGTGATCCATGCCGACGGCCGCAGCAAGCCCCTCAAGGCAAACATGACGCTGTCGGCGCGCCACCTGCAGCTCAAGCGGCTGTTTCCGGGTGCGCAGAGCATGGACGCCAGCTTCGGCGAACTGCACGGCGACGCCAGGCTGGCGAGCGCCGGTAATTCGATCGCCGCGCTGCTGGGCCATGCCAACGGCCAATTGAGCGCGCTGATCAGCAGAGGCACGATCAGCCGCCTGCTGCTGGAAACGGCAGGCCTGAACGTGGCCAATATCCTGATCAACAAATTGTTCGGTGATCGGCAGGTGGTGCTCAACTGCATGGCCAGCGATTTCAGCGTACGCAACGGCCTGATGAGCACCCGCGTCTTCAGGCTCGATACGACCGATGCGGTCGTGGACGTGACGGGCACGATCAACCTGGCCACCGAGGTACTGGACCTGGACGTGAAACCCAAGAACAAGTCCGCGCGGGTCTTCACGCTGCGCACTCCGCTGTATGTGCACGGCACCTTCGCGCATCCCGATGTCGGCGTCTACAAGGGGCCGTTGCTATTGCGCGCCGGCGCGGCGGTGGTGCTGGGCGTAGTGGCCACGCCTTTCGCCGCGCTGCTGCCCTTGCTGAACCCGGGTACCACCGAGGCCAGCGACTGCCAGGCCATGCTGGCCCATCCGGGCCGCAAGCCCAAGCCCGAGGCGAAGCCCGAAAAAACCGCGCCGGCCCGTCCCGCGCCGCCGGTGGTCGAGTACTGAGAGGCGCCGCGACGGCGCGTGGCGCGCTAGCCCGGATCGGTCTCCAGGATCGCCACGACCTGGCCTTCGGCAACCGCGTCCTCTTCCTTGACCAGGATTTCCACGATGACACCGGCCTCGGGGCTGAGGACGGGGATTTCCATTTTCATGGAGTCGATGATGATTACTGTATCGTCTTCGGCGACTGGAGAGCCCGGGCCGAGCTCCACCTTCCAGATCTTGCCCGTCACGTCCGATTTGATTTCCTTGCGCATGATGCTGCTGCTCCGATGGGTTTGATGAAGGTTGGGAATGGGCGGTCGACATGCCGCGGGCGGGGTGTGCGCGCCGCCGCGCCTCAGGCCAGCTGCGTGGCCAGGCCGGTATGCACCCGGCCGGCCTGGAACTCCTCGCTGTTCAACACCCGCAGCAGGAACGGGATGTTGTGCTTGATGCCTGCGATGACGGTGCCGTCGAGCGTCTGGCGCAGGCGTTCGATTGCCTGCGCCCGGGTGTCGCCATGCGCAATGATCTTGGCTACTAAAGGGTCGTACCAGGGTGTCACCACGTCCGATTCGGCGTAGCCTGTTTCCACGCGGATCCCAGGGCCAGTTGGTATCCGGTATGTCTTCAGCGGCCCAGGCGATGGATAAAACCTGACCGGATCCTCGGCATAGAGGCGCGCCTCGATCGCGTGTCCGCGCGTTTGCAGCTCGGGCGGCAGTACCTCGTCGAGCCGGGCGCCGGCGGCCAGCCGGACCTGAGCGGCAACCAGGTCCACGCCGGTGATTTCCTCCGTGACCGCATGCTCTACCTGCAAGCGGGTGTTCATTTCCAGGAAGCGAAAGTCGTCGCCTTGTTCGTGCAGGGTCTCGACGGTGCCGATCACGTCGTAGGGCAGCCGGCGCAGCACCTCGACGATATGGTCCGCGGTACGTTCTACGGTCGCGCGCTCGAGCAGCGGCGCGGGCGATTCTTCCAGTACCTTCTGGTAGCGGCGCTGTATCGAACAGTCGCGTTCGAACACATGGCGCACGTTGCCGTGCCGGTCGGCCAGCACCTGGAATTCGATATGGCGCGGCCGTTCGAGCAGATTCTCGAGGTATATCTCGGCGCTGCCGAAGCTGCGCCGCGACAGCGAACGTGCCTGCTCCAGGGCCTTGGCAAGTTCGGCGGCGTCGCGTGCGCGCATCATGCCTATGCCGCCGCCGCCCGCAGCCGGCTTGACCAGCACCGGATAGCCCAGCATCTGCGCGGCCCGCAGAGCGGCATCGATGTCTTCGCCGAGCAGCCCCGAACTGGGAGCCATGACCATTCCATGACGTGCCATGAGTTCGCGCGCGCGGGTCTTGTGCCCCATGGCTGCTATCCATTTCGGGTCGGGGCCGATGAAGCAGGCGCCCGACGCCTGGACGCGGCTTGCGAATTCCGCGTTTTCCGACAGAAAGCCATAGCCGGGATGCAGGCCGTCGGCGCCCGATTTCTTCATGACATCCAGCAGCGCGTCCTGGTTCAGGTAGCTGGCTTTCGGGTCGGCCGGACCTATGGGCCATGCCTCGTCGGCCTGTGCAAGATAGCCGAGATGCGCATCCGCTTCGGAATAGACCGCCGCACTCTTGATGCCGAGTGCGCGCAGGGCGCGTATGACGCGTGCCGCGATGGCGCCGCGATTGGCTACCAGTACTTTGTTGAACATATGGAATTCCGGGTGATGAGGGTCTTGCGGCGCGCCGGCTGCGACGGAACCGGCGGAGTTCGCTGCTGGTGCCTGGGCATATGGCCTATTTGCCGAGTTCGACCAGGTCGGGCCGTTCTTTCGCTACCTGCTGCCACATTGCCAAGTCGCGGCGTGCTTCGGCCTCGAGCTGTTCTGGATGATTGGAATCGGCTTCCGTACCCGAGGCGAGCAGGCGGGCGCGGAAGTCCTTTTCCTGCGAGATCGCCTGGGTGGCTTGGATCAATTTCTGGCGCACCGCCGCCGGCACGCCGGCAGGTGCGTAGATCGTGTAGTGGATGCTGATGTCGTAGTCTATGCCCAGTTCGGCAAAGCTCGGCACATCGGGCAGTGCGGTGCTGCGGTGCCGGGACGTCACGGCGAGCGCCCTCAGCTTGCCGCTATGGATGAACGGCAGCAGCACCGGGAGCGCCGCATAAACCATATTCACCTGGCCGGCAATTGCATCGCTGGTGGCCAGTGCGCCGCCTTTATAGGGTATGTGCAACAGCTTGATGCCCGCGCGCGAGTTCAGCAATTCCACGAACAGGCGCAGCGATGCGCTGGATATCGTGTATTTGCCCGGCTGTGCCTTGGCCGCGGCAAGCAAGTCCTTGGCGGTGGCGAACGGCGCCTTGGGATTGGCTGCCACTACGAATGGCGTACTGGCGACCCTTACGATGGGAACCAGCGCTTTCAGGGGGGAAAAAGACGGCGCGGGTCCGAAGACCGAGTTCCAGATGTGGGCCCCGTCGCTGAGCAGCACCGTATAGCCGTCGGGACTGGCCTTTGCGGCGGCGTCGCTGCCGATATTGGTAGCGGCCCCCGGCCGGTTCTCGACGATCACATTCTGGTGCAATTGTTCCGCAAGTTTCTTGGCGTAGAGGCGAGCGACGAAATCGGTGCTGCCACCTGCCCCGTAAGGGACATATAAATGGATGGGGTGGTCGGGGTAGCCGGCGGCCTGGGCGCCGCTTGTCGTCAGCAGGGCGGCGGCGCCTGCCGCAGCGGCGAGAGTCAGAGTGCGTGTGAAAAAGCTCATGGCTGGTCTCCTTTTATATGTATCTATGTATGTGATGTATATAGATGGCCGGTACGGTCATGCCGATGCGATGGGATGGGCCCGGTCCCCCGGGCCAGTGCCGCCGGCCTCGTGTCGCGCTGGCGAATCTTCCCGCCGCGGCCCATGCGCGTGTTGCGAGGATTTCCTGTGATGGAAATTTTCATAGCGGACCAAGGCGCCCAGGGCCTTGGCCATCATGACGAAATTCTCGAATACGGGTATGGATGCCGCCGTCGCCCGGACCGATTGGGCGTGCCGGGCCGCATCGACCGCAGGCGTGCCGTCCGAGCGCAACACCAGGGTCAGCCTGGCATGCCGGCCGGGCGAACGCTGGTAGTCCAGGCATGCGTCCACAATGTTCTCGACGGTGCGCCGGCCCTCGTAACTGAGCAGGACCGGCAGGTTGAGGTGGCAGACGATCAGGTCGGCGCCGGGGTCGCCGCGCAAGGCGTCGAGGATGTCGCGGGCCACCGCGCCTTCGCTGCGGTCGAAGACATTGGCCGGAAGATCGATGGGGTTGCTGTCGCTGGCACCGTCGGGCAGGTTCAAGGCCTGCAGGCGCGGCCGCGTCTCGTCCGAGAAATCCGCGAGCGCCAAGCCCTGCTCGGCCAGGCAGTCGGCCGCCACGACCCCGGCGCCGCCGCCGTTGCCGAACAGCACCACCTTGTGCGCCGGCCGTGCCGGAAGCAGGTCGATGGTCTGGAATAGCAACAAGGTCTCGATGAATTCTTCTATGCTTTCCACCAGGATGCAGCCGGTCTGCGCGGCCACGGCTTGCCAGACCCGGCTGTTCCCGGCCAGGGAGCCGGTGTGCGACGCAGCGGCTTTCTGGCCCTGGGCGGTGCGGCCGCCCTTGAGGATCACGACCGGCTTGCAGCCCGCATCCCGTCGCAGCACGTCGAAGAACCGCCTGCCGTCGTCGACGTCCTCGAGGTACAGGCCGATGATCCGCGTATCGGCGTCCCTGCAGAAATATTCCAGCAGGTCGGCGGGCCCGATGTCGATGCTGTTGCCTATGGTCACCACCGAGCTGTAGTGCAGGCCCCGCGCCTGGCCGTAGCGCACCAAGTCCACGCCGAAACCGCCGCTTTGCGATATGACTCCAGTGTGTCCCGCAAGCGCGGCTCCGGCCGGAGAGCGGGTGAAGCTCACGCCCGCGCGGGGGGTGTGCACGCCCAGACAGTTCGGGCCCAGTACGCGCATGCCGCCGCTGCGCATCGCCGCGCGCAATTGCTCGACGCCGGCGGGATTGCGTCCGCCTTCGCCGAAGCCGCTGGTCATGATCTGAGCGAACCTGACCCGGCCGGCGGCGCTTTCCAGCAACGACGGCACTGCGGGGCGCGGTGCGGCGACATAGGCATAGTCGATTTCCCGCGGCGCGTCGGCAAAGCTGCGGTAGGCCTTGCGGCCGCCGATTTCCTCGGCCTGCGGATGTATGGGGTAGATCTCCCCGGAATAGCCCAGTGCTTCCAGGTTGCGGATGAAGCGGTTGCCCGCACCCTGTCCGGTGCTCGAAACCCCGGCCACGGCGATGGTCCGGGGGGAGAATAGAGGGGCGAAATCGATGGGCTCGCGGCGCTGTCCGCAAGCGGAGCGATGCTGCGGAGCAAGCACGATGCGCACGTCGACGGCACATGCCGAGTTCGCTCCGACAATCAGGGGATTGATGTCCAGTTCTTGTATTGCGCCATCCGATTGCAGCAGCATGCCGTCGGCGCCGCCTACGGCCAGGATGGCGCCTACGATCGCCTCGATGTCCGCGGCGGCGCCGCCGCGTGCGCCGGTCAGTACCGGGTAGGCGCGCAGTTCGCTCAGCATGCGCAAGGCCTCTTGCCGGTCTATCGGGCAGACCCGGAATGCTACATCCGAGAAGGTCTCGACGAATATTCCTCCCAGCCCCGCCATCACCATCGGGCCGAACTGGGGATCCCTGTAGCCGCCGATCACGATTTCGTGGTCGCCCGGCGCCATTTCTTCGACCAGGAAGCCGAGCAGGCCTTCCGCCGCGAGCGGCCAGGCCGCAAGGATGCCGGCGGCAGCTTCGCGCACGGCTTGCGGGGTGGCCAGATTCACTCTTACGGCGCCCATTTCGCTCTTGTGCACGGATTGCGAGCTCAGTGCCTTCACCACATAAGGCGGCCGCAGGCCGACGCATGTCTGCGCCGCTTCGTCGGGGCCGGCGGCACGGCGGGAGCGGGGGACCGGCAGGCCGAATGCCGCGGCCAGATCTTTGCCGGACTTCTCGTCCAGGCTATCCAGGCCACGAGATCTTGCCTCGCTCACCAAGGTTTGCAGCACAGTCGTATTGTCGATTTGGGCTTGTGTCATCGGCGCCGGGAAAGGGTGAGTTTGCGTTGCGGCAGGCGTGCCCGGGGGTAGGGGCAGGCGGCTATGCGTAGCCGCTTGCGCCGGCTCAATAGCTGGTGGGCCAGTTCGACAGGGCATGCTTGCCCACGAAGCCGCGGCCGCAATGCACGTCGAGCAGGCCCTTGAGCATCTTTCTCGTATCGCGCGGATCGATCACCGCATGCGTTTCGTAAAGGGCGGCCAGGGACCAGGGCGAGGAGTCCTTGCGGATTTCCGCCAGCAGGCCGTCGAAGCGTTCCGGATCGTCCTCGCGCTTGAGTTTGTGCAGTATGTGCACGCCCAGGGCGGGATCGACGAAACCCAGATCCGCCGTGGGCCAGGCCAGTACCTCATGGGAGTTCTTGCCGCCGCCCATGTTCAGATAGGCCTGCCCGTAGCTCTTGCGCATGATGATCGAGATTTTCGGCACGCTGACCAGGCTGATGGCGTTCATCCAGTTCATGATGCGGCCCGGCGCCCAGCGTTTTTCGCTGTCGGTGCCGATCAGGAAGCCGGGCTGGTCGACCAGGAAGACGATAGGAATGTTGTAGGAGTCGCACAGCACCAGGAAGCTGGTTGCCTTGCGCATGGCGTCGATATCGATCGCGCCGCCCTTGAATTTCGGATTGTTCGCCAGGATACCGACCGTGCGTCCGTCTATTCTTGCCAGTCCGGTGGCTATGGATTTCCCGAAGCGGGCCTTGATTTCGAAGAAGCTGTCGAGGTCGACGATGGAATTGATGATGTGGCGCACGTCATAGACGGTAGTGCGGCTTTCCGGCAATGCCTCGAGCACGCCTTGGCCGGTCTCGTCAGTGCCCGGCGGCACGGACCTGCGCGGCGCCGGTTCGCCGTTGTTGCTGGGCAGGTAGTCCAGGAACCGGCGTACGGCCTGCAAGGCCTGTTCGTCGGTGTCCACCACCATGTCGACCAGGCCCGTGATCTCCGCATGCAGTCTCCAGCCGCCGAGCTCTTCGGCGTCGACTTCCTGATTGATGGCTATCGAGGTGACCCGGCTGCTTGCCACGGCCATGGTCGCTCCTTTGCGCATCACCGCGAAATCCGACATGCAGCTGTACCAGGTCGACGAGCCGAAGCAATTGCCGAGCAGCGCCGAGACCCAGGGGGTCTTGCGGTCGCGCAGGTATTCGACGAGATCTTGTCCGAGCATGGCGCGTCCCGATGCGCCCATGCGGTCGGGCATGCGCGCCCCGGCGGATTCCCCAAGGAATACCAGCGGCATGCCGCGTTCGGTCGCCACCTCGCGCATGTGGCGGATCTTCTTGCCGTTGATGGCGCTGCTGCTGGCCCCCAGCACAGTGAAGTCGTTCGACACGACAGCCACGTTGCGCCCGTCGATGCGTCCGTAGCCCGCCACCTTGCTGTCGGCCGGGGTGGTCGCCGCGACCTCCGGGCGGATGCCGCGCGCGAACATGCCCGATTCGAGGAAGCTGTCGGCATCCAGCAGGACATCGAGGCGTTCGCGGGCGTTGAGCACACCCGCTTCGCGACGGGCCGCTAGTTTTTTTTCTCCACCCATGGCCTCGGCATGGGCCGTATATCGAGCGAGCTCTTCAAGCTGTGCTGCGTGTTTCATGCATGCGATTCCGCTGTGAGGTTTCCGGTGTGCCGCCGGCCGCGCATGTGACGCGCCGCGCGAGGCTGCGCAGATGCAGTGTCCAAAGGCCTGCTGATGTTGCTATGGGAGGCAGTGTCGAGCGTGACATCCTATGTGGTCAAATATAAAATTGACATCAAGCTATGCGTTTGCTTTATAGCTTGCGTGCGTCCCGCCCAGTCGGGCCGGACACGGGGCAGGGCGGGCCGCCAGGCCGCGGCGCGGAGAACATCCATGGGACTCAGGGTCAATCTCAAGCAAATCAGCGCGTTTCGCGCCGTGATGGTCGCCGGCTCGACCAGCGCAGCGGCGGAGCTGCTCAACGTTTCCCAGCCCGCGGTCAGCCGCCTCATAAAGAACTTCGAGGCCCAGACCGACTTTCCTCTGTTCCTGCGGCAGAATGGCCGCCTGTATCCGACACAAGAGGCCCAGGTGCTGCTGCGCGAGATTGAGCAGGTCTACGGCAGGCTCGACAATCTGGACCACATGATGCGCAGCATCCGCGTCCTGGAAAGCGGGCACTTGAACATCGTGGCCTCCACCCCTTTCGGGCAATGGCTCATGCCGCAGGCGCTGGCGCAGTTCCAGCAGCGCCATCCCGATATCCGGGTGTCGGTGAAGATCGTCGTCAGGCGTGACCTCGCCAAATGGCTGGAAGAACAGGAATTCGACGTGGCTCTCATTACGTTTCCCGTGGACTATCCCCAGGCGCATATCCGCACCTTGCCGAGCCTGGACGCGGTGTGCATCGTTCCTGCGGATCATCCCTTGGCGGCGGCCCGCACGATCCAGGCCAAGGATCTCTCCGGCCAGCGCTTCATCTCGATCATCCCCGATACTGTGCTTCGAATGAAGGTCGACCGCATATTCGATCGGCAGTCGATCCAGCGTTCCCTCATGACCGAAACCCAGTCCGGCGCTTCCATATGTTCTCTGGTGGCGGCGGGCATGGGGGTGTCGGTGGTGGATCCGGTGACAGTGGGCCGGCCCGACAGCCGGCCTTTCGCAGTGCGCTCATTTCGCCCCACGATACGTTTCGACTATGGGATGTTGCTGCCCATTCAGCGCCCGGTATCGGCGCTGGCCGAAGACTTCATCGGCGTCGTGCAGCAACAGATGCATGCCCTGCAAAAGGTGTGCAGGAAGCTCTAGGGCGCCGGGCGCGACGGCCGGCCGTATTCCGCCCGGGCTTCGTGATCGCGCGGGCGAGGCGTAGAATTTCCCCGTGCCAGCCCAAGCGTGGGGGCCATGCCCGCGCAGAGATCCGATGAGCCTGCCATTTTTCACACGCGCTTCTGCCGCCCGTCTGCGGCGCCGCCGGGCCAGCAAGGCCTCGCTGGCCTCGATGTCGCCGGCTTATTTCGGCCTGGCCATGGCCACCGGCATCGTGTCGCTGGCCGCGCACATGCTCGGCACCGCGGCGTTCGCGCTGGCGCCTTTGTTCGCGCGGATCTTGTTCCATTTGAATGTAGTGCTGTATTGCTCGCTCTGGGTACTGACGTTCTTGCGCATCCTTCGCCATCCCGCGCGCGTGCTGGACGACCTGACCCATCATCTGCAGGGCTGGGGCTTTTTCACGGTGGTGGCCGCTTCCAGCATTCTCGGCATCCAGTTCCTCGAGCAGGCCGGCAATATAAAGCTGGCCTGGGCGCTGTGGTTCCTGGCCCTGGGGCTCTGGGTCTGCCTGAATTACGTGGTGTTCACGGCCTTGATCATCAAGACGCACAAGCCCGAGCTCAAGCAGGGCATCAATGGCGGCTGGCTGCTGGCGGTGGTCGCCACCCAGTCGATATCGTCGCTGAGCCTGTTTCTGGTGGCCGACGTGCCGCTCGAATACCGCACGCTCATGGCTTTTCTCGCGCTGTCGCTGTGGCTGTGGGGCGGCATGCTGTACATCTGGATGGTGTCGCTCATTTTCTATCGCGACACCTTCTTCCGCTTTTCGCCGGGGGACATGGTGCCCCCGTACTGGATCAATATGGGCGCCATGGCCATCTCGGCCCTGACGGGCGCCTCGATGATCGAACAAGCCGCGGATGTGCCGTACCTGGAGTCCTTGCTGCCTTTCGTCAAGGGCTTCACCATTTTCTACTGGGCCACCGGCACCTGGTGGATCCCGCTGCTGGTGATCCTGGAGGTATGGCGTCATGGCTTCAGGCACTTCCCGGTGCAGTACGACGCGCTTTATTGGGGCGCCGTGTTTCCCCTGGGCATGTATTCGGCCAGCACCTACCGCATGGACTTGATGATGGGCTTCGGTTTTCTCATGCCGGTTGCCGAAGGCTTTCTGTATGTGGCGATCGTCGCCTGGGCGATGACTTTCATAGGCCTGCTGGCCTGGGTCGGGCGGCGCATTTTTTCGCGCGGCCAGGCGGGGCATAACAGTACCACCGCGCGTCGGCATGGCATCCGGCATGGGTTGCGCACCGCGGCGCCGCATACGCGCCATGAGTTGCCCACCCGACACCACGAGGTGGGCAGGGCGGGGCACGAATGAGCGCGCGTATTATTTCTTCGCCGCGTGAGACAGCAAGGTCCGAGACTGCGCCCGGATCAGTTCGAATAGTGCTCGCGTGAGGTCGGTGGGCTCGTTGTCCTTGAGGCGCACGATGGCAACCGGAGGCAGCGCTATTCGCGGATGGATGTTGATCATGGAAATTCCGGCGCCGCGCGAAAAATAGTGCGCAGCGTCGGCCCGCACCACGCCGAGCAGGCGTGGCTGCTGGCCGACCAAGGCGCCTATGGTCGGGATAGATCCGACTTCTATCGCAGCCCTAGGTATGGGCAGGCCGGCGTCTCTCATGGCGCTGCGCAAAGCATGGCGCACGAGCGAATCGCGGGCGGGTAGTACCCAGGAATACTCCTGTAGGTCTTTCAGAGTCATTAAGCCTGGCAGTGGCTTGCGGGAACTCTGTGTGATAAAGCTGAGCTGGTCCGGATACAGGATTTCAGTATGCAGCAGAGCCGCGTCCTCGTCCGACATGGGGCGCACGGGCAGACTCCCCACGACGAAATCCAACTCGCCGTTTTTTAACTGCGCGAACAGCGTATCGGCGACCGCGTCCACCATTTCCACTCTTGCCGCAGAATGCGTAGCGACCAATTGTGCGATCGGGGCGGCCAGCAACGCGACGGCGGTATATGAGGGCGATCCCAGGCGCAGGACGTGTTCCTTGCCTCCGCGATATTGTTCGACGTTGCTGCTCATGCGTTCGAGCTGGGTCAGGATCATGCGCGCCTGCTGCACCAGCGAGCGGCCCATCGGGGTCAGGGTCACGCCTTCGCGGTTGCGGACGAACAACGGTGCCTGGATCGCGGCTTCCATTTCTCGCGCCATTTTGCTGATCGCCGGCTGGGTTAGGGACATTTTCTCGGCCAGCATGCGAAACGAGTTGCCTTCGGCAACGCCACAAAGCAGTTCAAGTTGCTTGAACCTTAAATGATGTAGTGGCGGCACGGGCATGGCAGTCGATCTCAGCAATTGTGGTTAACCAAAATTTATATATTAATCATTAAATTTCAATTTTCAGTTAACTATATCGAGAATATTCTGAATCCGCTGCCAGTCTTGGCAAAGAGGTTGCACATTCCCTCGCTCATAAGTCTTACAAGGAAAGGAGGCGTAATGAAATTACGCATAATCGCAATGATACGCAGCGCGATATTGCTATTGGCAGCGAGCCTTGCGCCCATGCTCGCGCAAAGCGCGACCCATGCCTGGCCCGACAGGCGCATCACGATTGTCGTCCCGTTCCCGCCCGGGGGCGCCACGGATGTAATGGCGCGCATGTTCGCACCAAAAATCGCGGCCGCGCTGGGGCAGCCGGTGATCGTCGAAAACAAGATCGGAGCGGGCGGCATCGTCGGCACGCAATACGTGGCCCACGCGCCCAAGGACGGCTACACCCTTCTGTGGGGTACGGTGGCGACCCACGCGATCGGGCCCAGCGTCTACAAGCATCTGCCTTATGACCCAGTCAAGGATTTCACGCCGATCGTGCATGCGGTGGACCAGCCCTATGTGCTGGTGGCTCATCCCTCCCTGAATGTACACACACTTAAAGAGCTGATTGCTCTGGCGCAGTCCAGGCCAGAGGCCATTCCCGCCGGGTCCGCCGGCAAGGGAACCGGCGCGCACATGATTCTTGAAAAATTCATGGCGCAGGCACATGTCAATATGCTGCATGTGCCCTACAAGGGGGCCAGCCCGGCCATGGCAGATCTTCTGGGCGGACAGGTCAAGATGGTGTTCGATGTGGTGCTTACGACCGCGCCCTACATCAAGAGCGGCAAGCTAATTGCCCTGGCGGTCACCAGCAAGCAGCGTTCGCCGACTTTGCCGGATGTGCCGACGATGATCGAAGCCGGTGTTCCGGGTTTTACCGCGGTGGGCTGGAATGGTTTGTTTGCACCCGCCGGAACGCCGTACGCGGTGGTGCTCAAGCTCAACAAGGCCGTGGATGACGCGCTGGCATCTCCTGACATACATCAGCGCCTGATCCAGCAAGGGTCCGTGCCGGTGGGCGGCACGCCCCAGGAGTTCCGCCAGTTCATGCAGTCGGAATTGAGCAATTGGCGTGCGGTTGCCGAGCAAGCGCATGTGTCTTTGGATTGAGACAGGACGATGATGGATTCCGAGCACAACAACGAACCAAGGCCGCGAGCTTCCGATGCACCCGGTGCGGGGGCCGGCCCCAAGGGCCCTTTATCGGGCGTGAAGGTGCTGGACATATCCACGGTAATCGCAGGGCCGTTGTCTTCGACCTTGCTTGGGGACCTGGGCGCCGAGGTGCTGAAGGTCGAGTTACCGGGCGTGGGCGACCACCTGCGGCAATTGCCGCCGCATAAAGATGGTAAATCGCTGTGGTCCAAGGTCGCCAACCGGAACAAGCGCGGCATTACCCTGGACCTACGCCGTCCAGATGGAGTCAGTCTTTTCGAGCGCCTGCTACCGCGTTACGACGTGCTGGTGGAGAATTTCCGCCCCGGCACTCTGGACGCCTGGGGCCTGGGCATGCAGCGTCTTACGCAACTTAGGCCCGACCTGATCGTGTTGCGGGTCACGGGTTTTGGCCAGACCGGCCCCTACCGGAACCGGCCGGGATTTGCACGGATCTTCGAAGCCATGTCAGGATTCGTGAATCTTTGCGGAGATCGCGACGGGCCGCCAATGTATCCGGGGTTTCCGGTGTCCGATGCTCTGACCGGATTGTTCGGGGCGTATGCGATTGCTGCGGCCTTGCTGCATCGCGACCGTAATGGCGAGGGGCAAGAAATCGATCTGTCTGCGACCGAGGCAATGTTTCGCGTGCTGGATTTCATGGCGATCGAATATGATCAACTAGGTGTGGTGCGTGGCCGCCAGGGTAATCTGAATGCTTATTCTGCCCCCAGTGACGTGTATGTCACCCTCGATGGGAAGTGGGTAGCATTGGCGGTGAGCGCCCCGACGGTATTCCGGAGGCTGGCCCTGGCCATGGACAGGACCGATCTGCTCGAGGATGAGGACTTCAATACGAATGCGGCGCGGATAAGAAATCGCGAGCGCATCGAGCAGATAACTCGGCAATGGTTCGGAGCGCGCAGCATGCAAGACGTGGAGTCGGTGCTGCGCAGGCATGAGGTGAGCTTCAGCCCGATCTACGATATCCGCGACATCTTTTCGGATCCCCACTTTGCCGATCGCAATATGATCATTCCGGTAGTCGATGCCACCCTCGGCCCCTTGCGCATGCAGGGGGTGGTGCCGCGGTTTTCCAGGACACCCGGCGAGGTCTGGCGTGCCGGGCCCGAGCCGGGCGAACACAACGACCAGGTATATGGCGATGAGTTGGGGATTGATCTCCAAACCCGCGAGAGTCTGGAGCGCGACGGGGTGATATGAGGCCCGGCCCTGTCTTTGCTGTGGCTTGATGCCGCGTGCGTTGTAGGATTCCGTTGGGGGCGCTCGTTATAGTGTGGTGTCGGGGCCGAGCCGTATACGCGAGGTTGTCCCGACAAGTGTATGTTCCGGCCGGATTTGAGCAGGCCGTTGGAGACCGGAATGGATGTGTGTGGCGAAGCTTTTCCGATTTTGGAATTGAATGAGCGCTTATGCCTGGGTTCGGCGCGGCTGCTCGCTTACCTCGCTGCTGTCGGAGGCGGTCATCCGGTCCATACATCGCCCGAACTGGCGCTCAGGGCCGGCTTCCGCGACACGCCGCTGCCGGGCGTGCTAATGGTGGGCGCGGCCCTGGCTTCGCTGACACGCCATTTTGCAACTCTTCCCATTCTATTGCTGTCGGTCGAGTCCAGGTTCTTGGCGCCTCTGATGCCAGGAGACGAAGTCGGCCTGGCCTGGCGCCTGGACCTCTCATCTCTGCGCCGCACGCGGCGCTACATTGAAGGCGCTTACGACGGAGGATGCACTGTGGTGGATGGCCGAGAGGCCCTGTCCATGCGCGCGTTGATACGTGTCGTGACGCCGTTGTGCGAGGCTGCTTGAGCCGGAAACCGCGGCATCTCCATGCCATCCGTGGCAGCTCATTTTGCCCTGATGACGGTCGGGCAGGCTACCAACTGGTTTCGCGATCCGAGGTAGACGAGATCTTGTGGATCGACAGGTCGGCGCCTTCGAATTCCTGTTCGGGTTCCAGGCGTATGCCCACGAAACGCTTCAAGGTACTGTAGATCGCGACGCTACCGACCAGCGCGATGGCGATGCCCAGCAAGGTGCCCGCCAACTGCGACATGAAGGACACGCCTCCCATGCCGCCCAGGGCGCGCTGGCCGAAGATGCCCGCGGCCAGGCCGCCCCAGGTGCCGCACAGGCCGTGCAGCGGCCAGACACCCAGCACGTCGTCGATCTTCCACTTGTTCTGCGTCAGGGTGAACATCCAGACGAAGATCGCGCCCGCCACGGCGCCGGTGACCAGGGCGCCCAGGGGATGCATCACGTCCGAACCCGCGCATACCGCCACCAGCCCGGCCAAGGGGCCGTTGTGAATGAAGCCCGGGTCGTTGCGGCCGCAGACCAGCGCGGCCAGCGTGCCGCCGGCCATGGCCATCAGGGAATTCATGGCCACCAGCCCGTTCATCCGGTCCAGAGTCTGTGCGCTCATGACGTTGAAACCGAACCAGCCCACCGTCAGTATCCAGGCGCCCAGGGCCAGGAACGGAATATTCGAGGGCGGGTGGGCTGCGATGGCCCCGCTCTTGGAGTAGCGCCCACGCCGCGCGCCCAGCAGCAATACCGCCGGCAGCGCGATCCAGCCGCCCATGGCGTGGACCACCACCGAGCCGGCGAAGTCGTGGAAGGGCGCCGAGAACACGGATTGCAGCCAGGCCTGGATGCCCAGGTGGCCGTTCCAGGCGATGCCCTCGAAGAATGGATACACCAGCCCGACCAGCACCGCTGTCGCGCACAGTTGCGGATAAAACTTGGCGCGCTCGGCCATGCCGCCCGAGATGATCGCCGGGATGGCGGCGGCAAACGTCAGCAGGAAGAAGAAGCGCACGAGGGCGAAGCCGCTGTGCGCTTCCAGCATCGGCGCGCCCACATAAAACGTCACGCCGTAGGCGACGTAGTAGCCCACGAAGAAGTAGGCGATGGTGGAAATGGCGAAGTCGGCGAGGATCTTGACCAGCGCGTTGACCTGGTTCTTCTTGCGCACCGTGCCCAGTTCCAGGAACGCGAAGCCGGCGTGCATGGCGAGGATCATGATGGCCCCCAGCAGGATGAACAGGGCGTCAGCGCCGTCTAATTGGTGCTTCATGCTGGGTGGCTCCGGTCTGTAATGGGTGATTTGGGGGCGATGGTCGTGCGCCGGTTTCGAACATTGAATTTTACGAGCGCTAGATTGACGAATGGTTGAATGCAGTTGGGTGAATATTCGCCGAAATTATTGATATCTGCGCACTTGTTTGGTGCGTCCGTCATGCACCAAGACGATCCATGCCCGGTTTTGAGGCGCGGGCCGGCCCAAGAGCGCGGCCGGAGGCGCAAGGCGGCCCGGCCGCCCCGCCACATAAGAACACATAAGAAGTATGCGCGTGTACTGGCGGTATCTATCGGTAAGCAGTATGCCGCGGCGCCGCGGCACGTCATAAAATGAGCAACCTCAACGCTCTAGCATGAACATGAAAGCGATGCTTTCGCGCGCACCAGGCGCTGCGCGTATCAGCCGATCCTCTTTGTGGATCTGGTTTTCTGCGGCCTTGCTGGCCTGCGTCCTGGCGCTGGCGCCCTTGGCCGGGGCCCGGGCCCAGTCGGGGGACGCCAATTCGGGTACTCCCACGCCGGCGGACATAGCGAGGGCGCTGGACAAGGCCCGCGTCCAGATGGACACGGTGCAAAACAGCCTGAAGCAGCCCCTGGACGATGCCCAACTGGTGCAGTTGCGTTCCACGGTGCAGGATGCCCAGGCCCAGGCCAAGCAGGCTGCCACCCAGATCGATCCGCAGCTCACCAGCGTCAAGGCCAGGCTGGCCGAATTGGGCCCCGTGCCCGCCGGCGGCCAGGAAGCGCCGGATGTCGCGGCGCAGCGGGCGCAACTCACCAAAAGCAGCAGCGCACTCGATTCCCAGCTCAAGCTGGCGCGCCTCATCACGGTGGAAGGGGACCAGGCCGTGGAGCAAATACAGACGCTGCGGCGTTCGCAGTTCCAGGCCCGCCTGGGAGCGCGCACCGATTCCATCTTCGGCGTGCCTTTCTGGTCCGAGCTCGTGCAGGAGTGGCCCCGCGACGTCCATCGGCGTTTATTGCCCCTGGGCAACGAAGTAGCCGGATACATAGGCGCCGCTACGCTCGGGGTATGGGCGCTAGTGCTGCTGGCCATTGTGCTGCTGCTGGTGCTGCGCGTGTTGGCCGGCCGTGTATTGATGCGCTTTTCGACCACGCATGTGCCTTCGGGCCGCCTGCGCCGTTCCTTGTATGCGGCGGTGCGGGTCATGATGGCGGTGGCGGTGCCGGGCCTGATCGCGGCGGCCTTGCGTGCCGGCATCAACTCGTCTTCGGCCCCGCCCGACGGCCTGGACGCGCTGCTGGGCTGGCTCGTCGGCCTGGTGTGCTTCGGCGGCCTCGTGGCCGGTCTCGGGCGCGCGTTGCTGGCGGCCGACCGCCCCTCATGGCGACTGCCGCACCTGCCGGACATCGTTGCGCGCGGCCTGCGCGGGTTCCCACTGCTGCTGTCGATAGTGATCGTGGTGGGCTGGGCGGCGCAGCACCTGGCCGCGCAAGTCAATGCCAGCCTGAGCACTACCGTTTTCCTGGATTGCGTCACCGGCCTGTTGACGACGGCAATACTGTCGGCCGGACTGCTGCGCGCCCGGCGCCTGCGCGTAGCGGCGATCGCCGCCACGGAAAAGGGGCCGGCGCCGGCGCTGCCCTTGTGGGCTTCCGCGCTCGTGGGGATCGCGTGGCTGGTCCTGGCGATCAGCGCTATATGCCTGGTGACCGGCTATGTCGCCTTCGGCGGCTTCCTGGCCAGGCAGGTAGTGTGGGTCCTGACCGTGCTCGGCGTGGCCTATCTGCTGTCGGTGCTGGTGGAGGATGGCTGCGCCAGCCTGCTGGCGATCATCAAGCGCGGCGCGGTCGACGACCGCGATCCCGGGCCCATGGTGCGCGCCCGTTGCCAGGCGATAGTGCTGGCCTCGGGGCTGGTGCGCCTGGCCATATTGCTGATCACCCTGATGCTGCTCTTGATCCCCTTCGGCGAGGGGCCCTCGGAATGGCTCAATCGCTTCAACCAGTTGTATACCGGCATTTCCATAGGCGAGGCGCAGATACGCCCGACCTCCGTGTTCCTGGCGGTGGTGGTCCTGATCCTGGGCATTGCTTGCGTCCGCGTGCTGCAGCGCTGGCTGCTGTCGCGCTACCTGCCGGCCACCAGCCTCGACCGGGGCATGCAGTTCTCGGCCGCGACCCTGTTCGGTTATGCCGGGTATGTGCTGATCGTGGCCCTGGCGCTGTCGGCCGCGGGCATAGGCCTGGAACGGGTGGCCTGGATAGCCAGCGCCTTGTCGGTGGGCATAGGCTTCGGCCTGCAGGCGGTGGTGCAGAATTTCGTATCCGGCCTGATATTGCTGGCCGAGCGTCCGGTGAAGGTGGGCGACTGGGTGACGCTGGGCGGCGTGGAGGGCGACATCCGCCGCATCAATGTGCGGGCCACGGAAATCCAGATGAGCGACCGCTCCACAGTAGTCGTCCCGAATTCCGAATTCATCACCAAGATCGTGCGCAACGTGACCCACGCGAATCCGATAGGGCGTGTGCTCATCAAGCTGCCCATGCCGCTGTCGACCGACGCGGACCAGGCGCGCGGCCTGATGCTGGACGCGTTGCGCGAGCACGCCGGCGTGCTCGATGAGCCGGCGCCGAACGTGCTGCTCGAAGGCCTGGACGCCAGCGGCTTGATCTTCGACATGATCGGCTATGTCGCATCCCCGCGCGCCGCGTCGGGGGTGCGCAGCGACCTGCTGTTCGACGTGCTGCGCCGCCTGCGCGAAGCCGGCCTGCCGCTGTCCACGCCCACCACCATGCTGCTGGCCGAGGCCAAGGCCGCGAACCCGGCGCTGCCCCCCACCAGCGCCGCGGCCGCGCCCGCTACGGGAGACGCGGGCTGATCGGCGCGGCTGGCGGGGTTGCTGCCTTCCAAACCGGCCGCAAGAAAGCGGTAGTGGCGGTGCGGTGAATCCGAGCGGTCGCGATGGGAACGGATTAAACTGGTCTATCGAAGGCGCGGCGCAAGAGACCATGGCGGCGGCGCGCCGCAGACTGCAAGGCACCGATATGGCAAGCAAGCTCAAGATAGATTTCGTTTCCGACGTATCCTGCCCGTGGTGCGCCATCGGGCTCAGTTCCCTGGAACAGGCGCTGTCGCGGCTGGACGGCGAAGTAGGCGTCGATCTGCACTTCCAGCCTTTCGAACTGAATCCGGACATGCCGTCCGAGGGGCGGGATTTCGTCGATTATCTCGGCCGGAAATACGGCAGGACCTCGCAGGAAGTGGCGCGCAGCGCCGAAGCCATACGCGAGCGCGGCGCCCAGGTGGGATTCGAGTTCGGCAAGCGCGAACGCGTCTACAACACTTTCGATGCGCACCGCCTGCTGCATTGGGCGGGCCTGCAAGGGCGCCAGCGGGAACTCAAGCACGCCTTGTTCCGCGCCTATTTCACCGAGGGCAAGAATCCGGGCGATGCCGATGTGTTGGTAGATCTGGCGGGCAAGGTCGGGCTGGATGCGGCGCAGGCTCGCGCGATCCTGGCCTCCGATGCCTACGCCGAGGATGTCCGCGAACGCGAACGCTACTATCGGGACAGCGGCATCGATTCTGTGCCGTCCATCATCGTCAACGACCGCCACCTGATCCAGGGCGGCCAGCCGCCGGATGTTTTCGAGCAGGCATTGAGGCGCATCGCTTCCGCGGCGCAGTGATCTACGTGCCGGCGGCGGGGCTGGCGGCTCGCACCGCTATGCTTGGGCGCGCGGGCATGGCCAACTGCTAGGCCGCGCCGGCGTACTCGATGATCAGTTGCGCGCTGACCATGCCGTTCCACACGTTCTTGTCCAGGCGGTAGGCGGCCTCGATATGTTCGGGCAGCATTTCCGCATGGCCGAACCAGATCGCATCGAAGCGCTGGTTGCCGCGCGCGAGGCTCAGCTTGAGGTGCTTGTCCTTGAGCAGGCGCTGCTGCTGCACCTGGAAGGTGTCGCGGAACACGGGGGCGGGAAAGCCCGAGCCCCACACCTGCTGCTGCAGCAGCCCGGCCACGTCGGCATTGGCATAGCCGCTTTCCAGCGAACCGTCGGTTTCTATCAGCGGGTCGAAGCTGTCGCGGCCGCTGAGTTCGCGCACCGCCAGGTCGAAGCCCCGTGTGAAATCCGGATAGCCGCTTTCCAGCAGGGTCAGGCCCGCGGCCATGGCGTGGCCGCCGAATTTGACGATGATGCCGGGATGGCGCTTGGACACGAGATCGAGCACGTCGCGCAGGTGCACGTCGGGAATCGAGCGGCCCGAGCCGCGCAGTTCGCCACTGTCGGCGCGCGCGAAGGCGATCGTGGGCCGCCAGTAGGTTTCCTTGATGCGCGATGCCACCAGGCCGACCACGCCCTGGTGCCATTCGGGGTGATAGACGCACACACCGGCGCCGATCTCGGTTTCGGGCAGTTCCATTGCAGCCATGGCTTCCTCGCGCATGCCGGCCTCGATGGCGCGCCGATCATGGTTGATGGAATCCAGTTCGCGCGCCAGGCGCAGCGCCTGGGCTTCGTCGTCGGCCAGCAGGCATTCGATGCCCAGGCTCATGTCGGCCAGGCGGCCGGCGGCGTTGATGCGCGGGCCGATGGCGAACCCCAGGTCGAAGGCGCTGGCCTGTGCCGGTTCGCGCGCGGCCACCGCGAACAAGGCCCGCAAGCCCGGCTGCATGCGGCCCGCGCGGATCTTCTGCAGGCCTTGGGTGACCAGCAGGCGGTTGTTGGCGTCGAGCTTGACCACGTCGGCCACCGTGCCCAGGGCCACCAGGTCGGCCAGCGCGTCCAGGCGCGGGCCGGTATTGCCTGCATAGATGCCGCGCCGGCGCAGTTCGGCGCGCAGGGCCAGCATCAGGTAGAAGATCACGCCCACGCCCGCCAGGTTCTTGGACGGGAAACCGCAGCCCGGCTGGTTGGGGTTGACGATGGCCAGGGCCTGCGGCAGGGTGCTGCCGGGCAGGTGATGGTCGGTGACGATGACCTCCATGCCGGCCGCTGCGGCCGCGGCCACGCCGTCGACGCTGGCGATGCCATTGTCCACGGTAATGAGTATGTCCGGCTTACCGGCGCGATGCCGCAGCGCGAGCTCGACCACGGCGGGCGACAGGCCGTAGCCGGTCTCGAAACGGTTGGGTACCAGGAAATCCACTTGCGCGCCCATGGCCCTCAGGCCGCGCACGGCCACCGCGCAGGCGGTGGCGCCGTCGCAGTCGTAGTCGGCAACGACCAGCAGGCGCTTGCGTGCGCCGATCGCGTCGGCCAGCAGGGCGGCGGCGTGCTCGCTGTGCGTAAGCCGCCCCGGCGGCAGCATGGCCGACCAGTCCGGCCGGGTCTCGGAAATTTCCCGCACGCCGCGCGCGGCCCATAGCCGCGCCAGCAGGGGATGTACGCCGCAGGCCTCGAGCGCGCGCGCGGCCTCGGGCTGGGCGGGGCGTGTGCTCAGTCTCGGGGTGACCACCAGCTTCTCCAGGATGAGCGAGCCCCCGGCAGCAGGGCGGCGAGGCGCCCGCGGCTTGTCAGCTCTACATATTTGTCGCCGCCGAGCAGCACCAGCCCTGGCCGCGAGGAAGCCGCGGGACGCAATGCCCGTGCTTCCAGTTCGCCCAGGGCCTGCAGCCAGGCGCTCCAGTCGTGCGCCAGCATGGGCGCCAGCAATTCTTCATGGACCTGGAACGGCTCTGTTTTGTGCGCCGTGGGGAACTGTTCGGGCCTGGCGCCGCCAAACAGCCATAGACTGTTGATCGGCGGCAGCCCGCGTTCCTGGCGCGCCTGGTTGACCGGATGCTCGAACCAGGTCATTTGCAGCTCGTTGACCAGCTTGCGCCAGGGACGGGCGGCGGTGTCCTGCGGCCACCATTCGTTGACCGAGCTCAGGCTGACCAGCCGAGGGCTGGCGCAGACCGGCGAGAAGTCGCCCTCGATGGCGATGCGCCAGTGTTGCGTGTCCAGCGGCCGGGCCTGGAAGCCGCTGCCCTGGAATGCGCTGTGCGCGGCTTCGAACAAGGCTACACTCTCGTCTGGCGCGATGTCGAGCTGGCAGGCCGCCAGCAGGCGCGCACCCTCGCGCGAAGGCGAGACATGTACCAGCTCGGCCAGCCATACCGGCGTGTCCGGTGCGTCCGGCGCAGCCGGGCCGGCGCCCCATAGCGGGCCGAGGCCGGCGCAGAAGTTCTGTCCGCGCCCCGGCACGAAACCGCGCGCGGCCAGTTGCCAGCGCTCGTAGGGGGTGCAGCCGGAGACGCCCGGATTGGCCTGCGTGACCGTGGCGCGGCTCTGTTCCAGCCAGCGCGCCAGTGTGGGCGCGGCCTTGAGCATGTGGGGTGTGAGTTCGCGGGCCTCGCGAGGGTCGGGCAACGCGCCCGGTAGTACGATTTGCATTCCCGGATTGTAGTGGCAATGAAAAGATGGTGGGATATTGAAGAGCTCATATGAACTTTGGATCGGCGCGCGCTACGCGGGAATGGCGCGCGCGCGCCGCAAGGACGGGCGCAAGGACCGCTTTGTTTCTTTTATTGCCGCAACGTCCATGGCCGGCATCGCGCTGGGGGTGGCCGCCTTGATCGTGGTGTTGTCGGTGATGAACGGTTTCCAGACCCAGGTGCGCGACCGCATGCTGTCGGTGCTGCCGCACATCGAACTCTACGTGCCGCACATGGCGCCGGAACTGGTGCTGCAGCATTGGCAGCAACTGGCGCAGGATGCCAGGCGGAACCGTTCGGTCAAGGGCGCGGCGCCTTTTGTCGCCGCGCAAGCGATGCTGGTGCGCGGCGAGTCGCTCAGCGGCGTGCAAATCCGCGGCATCGATCCTAAGCTCGAATCGGCGGTTTCGGACATACGCGGCCAGATGATGGACGGCAAGCTCGATACGCTGCAGCCCGGCAGCTACGCCATCGTGCTGGGCAACCAGATCGCGGCCTCGCTGGGCGTGCACACCGGCGACACCGTGCTGGTGCTGGCGCCGCAAGGTTCGATCTCGCCCGCCGGCTTCGCGCCGCGCATGCGCCAGTTCACCGTCACCGGCATTTTCTCCTCGGGGTATTACGAGTACGACGCCTCGCTCGCTTTCGTCAACTACGAGGACGCCGCCAAAGTGTTCCGCGACAGCGGTACCAGCGGCGTAAGGCTGCGCATCGCCGACATGCAGAAGGCGCCGGAAGTGGCGCAGCAGCTCATGCAAATCCTGCCCCAGGGCGTGCAGGCCACCGACTGGACGCAGAACAACCGCACCTGGTTCGCGGCGGTGCAGACCGAGAAGCGCATGATGTTCCTGATCCTGGCGCTGATCGTGGCCGTGGCGGCGTTCAATCTCTTGTCTTCGCTGGTGATGGCCGTCAAGGACAAGCAGTCCGATATCGCCATCCTGCGCACGGTGGGTGCGACGCCGCGCGAGATAGGGCGGATATTCCTGGTGCAGGGCACGCTCATAGGCGTGGTCGGCACCTTGCTGGGCGTCGGCTTCGGCGCGCTGATCGCCTACAACATCGACGTCATCGTGCCTTTCTTCGAGCGCCTGTTCGGCGTGCATTTCCTGCCGCAGCAGGTCTATTTCCTGAGCGAACTGCCGTCTACCCCGGAGATATCCGATATCGTCACGATCGCCCTGACTTCCCTGGTTCTGTCCGTGCTGGCCACCTTGTATCCAAGCTGGCGCGCTTCCCGCCTGCAGCCCGCGGAGGTCCTGCGCCATGATTGAGCAATCCGCCCATCACGTCCTGCAGGCCCACAATCTGGTCAAGTCCTACGAGGACGGCGCCACCCGCATCGAAGTATTGCGCGACGTCAGCCTGCACGTGGCGCGCCGCGAGTTCGTCGCCATTGTGGGGGCCTCGGGCTCGGGCAAGAGCACGCTGCTGCACATGCTGGGTCTGCTAGACGAGCCCACATCGGGCTCGGTCTATGTCGACGGCGTCGAAGCCCACGGCATGAGCGAATCGCAGCGCAGCCGCCTGCGCAACCGCAGCCTGGGTTTCGTCTACCAGTTCCACCACCTGCTGTCCGAGTTCTCGGCGCTGGATAATGTGGCGATGCCGCTGATCGTGCGCCGCATGCCGCGCGCCGCCGCCCGCGAGCAAGCCGCGCACGCCCTGGAGCAGGTGGGGCTGGCCGAGCGCATACATCATTCTCCGGGGCAGTTGTCGGGCGGCGAACGCCAGCGCGTGGCGCTGGCGCGCGCACTGGTCACCGACCCGATCTGCGTGCTGGCCGACGAGCCCACCGGCAATCTGGACCGCTACACCGCCGAAAGCATGTTCGAGCTGCTGGTGCGGGTCAACCAGGAACTGGGCACGGCGCTGGCCATCGTCACTCACGATCCGGCGCTGGCGGCGCTGGCGCATCGCCAGTTGTTCATGAACAAAGGGCGCCTGGCGGACGAGGACACGCCGGGCTGAGACGGCCGGCCCACGGCGCCACGCCGCGGGCATGGAGCATAGCTTGCTGATCGATACGCACTGCCATCTGGATGCTTCCGAATTCGACGCCGATCGGCGCGAGGTGATCGGGCGCGCCGAGCGGCAGGGCGTGCGGGCAATCGTCATCCCGTCGGTAGGGCGCGCCAATTTCGATGCCGTGCGTGGATTGGCGCAGGAATTCGCCGGGGGCGCCTACGCTTTGGGCATACATCCGATGTACGTGCCGCGCGCGCAGCAGTCGGACCTGGACACGCTCGAGGCCTGCGTGCAGGCCTGCCTGGCAGACCCGCGCTTTGTCGCCATCGGCGAGATCGGGCTGGATTTCTTCGTGCCCGAACTGCGCACCGACGCGATGCGCGCGCGCCAGGAAGCCTTCTATGTCGCCCAGCTCGAGCTGGCGCGCCGCCACGGCCTGTCGGTGCTGCTGCACGTGCGGCGCTCGCAGGACCAGTTGCTCAAGCATTTGCGCCGCATCCGCGTAAGCGGAGGAATGGCGCATGCCTTCAATGGCAGCTTCCAGCAGGCCCAGGGCTTCGTCGACCTGGGTTTCGCGCTGGGCCTGGGCGGCGCCATGACCTTCGAGCGCTCCCTGCAGATACGCCGCCTGGCCGCGCAACTGCCGCTGGATGTGCTGGCGCTGGAAACCGATGCGCCGGACATTCCCCCGGCATGGCTGGGAGGCCCGGGCTTGCCTCGTGCCCGCAACGAGCCGGGCGAAGTGGCGCGCATAGGTGCCGAGCTGGCGCGGCTGCGCGGCCTGGACGCTGCCGAAGTCTCGGCGGCGACGGCCGCTACCGCCTTGCGCGTGTTGCCGCGCTTGTCTTCCGTCGTATCCGCGCAGGCTTGATCCGCGGCGGTACTGCCGGTTTTGTGGCGCGCATCGGGGCGCACGAAACGCTACGCCCGAAGGCTACAGGAACATTCCCGCTTCGGGCCCGGCGGCTTTCAGTTGCCGTGTCCCGACGGCGCCATCTTCATCATTTTCATGCTCATGCTGCCGTTGGCATCGCCATGATCCATGCTCATGTGGTCCATGTTCATGCTGCCCGCATGGCCCGACGCGGGCTGGTAGGTCAGGGGTTCCACCTTGAAGGTCACGTCCACCTTGCCGGCCTTGGCGAAGTCCAGCGTGGCGGAGACTTTGTCGCCGGCCTTGAGCGGCCCCTTCAGTTGCATGAACATGATGTGGTAGTTGCCGCCGGGCGAGAGATCGACCGTCTTGCCGCCGGGTATTGCCAGGCCGCCCTGCACCGGGCCCATTTTCACCATGCCGTCGGCCTTGGTGACCTTGTGGACTTCCGCCATGCCTGCAATATCGGAGTTGACGGACAGCAGCTTGTCGGCGTCGGCACCGCTATTGTGAATGGAGAGATAGCCCGCGCCCGTGGTTTGCGACGGAGCGGTGGCGCGCACCCAGGGGTGCTCGATTTGCAGTGCGCCGGCCTGTTGGGCCAGGGCCGTGGCCGGACCGCAGGCGATCAGGGCGGCGACGATATAGAGTTTGCGTAGCAGCATGAAAACGTCCCGAGAAAAAGCGCGCGGATGCCGCGCGGCAGCCGCGCCGGGCCCTGTGTTCGAGCCCGGTGGTTCATTATAGGACGTACGCTTTTGCCGCCGCCTCCTTGCAGCCCGGCGCGTCTGTGTTTGCCGCCGCGCGGCATCGGCGCTCGCGTGAGCGGGCTCACGGCCTTGCCCACGCCTGGCGTGCTGCTACTCGCCAGCTCAGCACCTCTTTTTATATGCACAGGCCCTAATTGATGCGGAAGCCCGTCTTGCGCACTTGCTGCGCCCACTTGCGCTGTTCCGAGCGCATCAGCTTGTCCATGTCCGCGCGCGAGGATCCGATGATGTCGAAGCCGTCGCCCTTGAGCGTGTCGCTCACCTCTTGCTGGCGCAGGGCTTGCCGGATCTGCTTGTTCAGCGTATCGAGGCGGTCTGTCGGCGTACCGGCAGGCGCCAGGAAAGCGAACCAGGCGCCGAAATCAACCGAGGACAGCCCCTGTTGGGCAAAGGTCGGAATGTCGGGCAGCAGGCCGCTGCGCTGCGCGCCCGTGATGGCCAGGCCCCGCATCCTGCCTGCGATGATTTGCGGTCGGGCCATGGCGGTGGTCAGAAAAGCGCCTTGCACCTGTCCGGCGATAATGGCCTGCACGGCATCGCCGGTGGAGCGATAGTGCACGGGCTCGACCTTGAAGCCGCCGGCCTCGGCCAGCATTTCGGCGCCGAAGTGCCCGGGGGTTCCGGCGCCGAAGGTGGCCATATTGAAGCTGGTCTTGCTGCGCCTGGCGCCTTCTACGAACGCATGCAGGTCTTTGTAGGGTGAATTGGCCGGCGTCACCAGCACGAAGTTGGCCAGCACCGCCTCGGTGATAGGTACGAAATCCTGCAGCGGCTTGTAGGGCAACTTGGACGTCGTCTCGGGCGCGATGCTGATGGAGCCTACTTCGCCCAGCAGTATCGTGTAGCCATCCGGCTTGGCATGGGCCACGGAAAACGCGGCGATCTGGCCGCCGGCGCCCGACTTGTTCTCCACCACGACGGTATGGCCGATCTGTTTGCCCAATTGCATGCCGACTTCGCGGGCGACGATGTCCGGCCCGGTCCCCGGCGGGAAGCCGACTTCCAGGCGGATAGGGCGGTCGGGATATGCCGCCAGGGCGGCCAACGATGTTACGGACAGGCACAGCGCAGCCAGCGCCCGGTACAGGTGCTTATTCATGCAGGTCTCCTCGGTTTTTTTGTCAGTCGACTAGAAAAAAGTTCAGTTCCACCCGATCGGGATATCTGGTCCCGGTGCCGATGAACAAATGCCTGTGCAGCCAGTCCAGGCGGGGCGCCGCAGTTTCGAAGCGCGGATAGCTGCGGAAATAGATGCGGGCAGGGTCCACTTCCCGTCCTTGCGCCAACGCCGCGATGTCCTCGGGCGTGCCGGTGCGGATGCCGCTGTTCTCTACATAGATCTGCTCGCCGGCTTCGGTCTGGATGACGTAGCGCGCATGGATATCCGTAAACGTGTCCGACCGGATCGACTGGAAGTCGGCGCCGCCGGGCAGGATGCTGCCTGCCAGCCTGGCCCCGCTCACACTGCCCCCGAGTATAGGTATGACTCTGCGCCGGCCCCAGGGGGTGTCGCCGATTTCCTGTGGCGGGCCGACATCCACGAGCAGCGTGCACAGGTGTTCGAGCTGGGGAGCAGTGGGCGATGGGCGGGTCATGGTTGTGTGGCTCCTGTTTGCGTTGCGCTTGCGGCGTGCAGCCGTTCCGGATCGAAGCCGGCCAGGCGCTTGTAGCGCATGGCGGTGGCTTCCAGTTCCTCGCGCGAGATGACGTCGTGCACGTGGGCGAAGCCTTGCGGGGCGCGCTGGTGTGCCAGTTGCATGACTTGCTCGGGACCGTTGAGCCGGTTCCGAAGCACAATGCCCGTGGTCGGCGGGATGCGCTCGGCTTCGTATTCGCGCAGGGCCAGTTCCAGGCTTGGCGTGCGGCCTTCCATGGCCGCGGACAGGCAGTCGGCGGCGCAGCGCGCATCGAGTATGGCCTGGGCGGAACCGTTCGACCCTATGGGGTACATGGGGTGCGCCGCGTCGCCCAGCAGGGTGGCCCGGCCTTGCGTCCAGCACGACAGCGGATCTTTGTCCACCAGCGGGAATTCATAGATCGTGGGGGCTGCGTCGATGAGGGCGGGAATGTCGATCCAGTCCCAGCGCCATGTATCGAACGCCGCGGCGAACGCGGCCTTGTCGACCTGGCGGTTCCAGTCCGAGGCGGGGGGCTTGCCGTCCGGCACGCTCAGTTCGGCGATCCAGTTGATGCGAACCAGCCCGTCGGCATCGGGCGCCGATATGGGATAGGCCACGAATTTCTGGTCCTGGTGGCCGGCCATGAACATGGTCCTGCCGTCCAGATAGGGCAGGGCAGGCGTAATGGCGCGCCATAGCATCCGGCCCGAAAAACGCGGTGCGCCCGCGTGCGGATGCAGGCATAGGCGCACCGCCGAATGGATGCCGTCGGCCCCGACCAGCGCATCGGCGCGGACCGTAGAGAGACTGCCATCGGCACGGTTCCTGAAGCGGGCCGTCACGCCGGCGCCGTCCTGCTCCAGCGATTCGAATGCCATGCCGGTATGCAGGCGATCGGGGCCCAGCCTGTCGCGCACGGCCGCGGCCAGGTGCAGTTGCAGTTCTCCGCGGTGTATGGACAGCTGCGGCACGCTGTATCCGGCGGCCAAGCCGCGCGGTTCCTGCCAGATCGGTTGGCCGTGCAGATTGTAGTAATGCAGCGCCGATGTGGCGACGGCGCCGGCGCGCAGGCCGTCGAGCAGCCCGATCTGTGCAAGCTCGGCGACGGCATGGGGCAGCAGGTTGATGCCTACGCCCAGCGGCTTGAGCGCGCGCACGCTTTCGTAGATGTCGCATTCGATGCCGCGTTGCCGCAGCATCAGTGCCAGCGACAGTCCACCTATGCCGGCGCCCACTATAATTATTTTCACCTTTGCCTCGTCTCGCTGGTCCTGCAATTTTGTTATGTATCATAACAAAACGACGGGGCCTCGCGCCTATTGGTGATTACCCGCAACGCCCCCGTGCGCGCTGCGGCCGGGCGTCAATCGCGGCCGCATTTCGCCGTGTTTTTGCCGCCTGCGCGGGGTTGTCGCGCCGTCTTTTTCTGGAAGATTCCTTGGCTACGAAATTGAGTTCCCGCCCCAATAACCGACTGCCCGCGCAGCGTGCAGACCAGTTCGGCGCACAAGTGCCCGGCGTGGACTACGGCGTGCTCGAAGACCTGGTCGGCTATGCGATCCGCCGCGCCCAGATACGCATTTACCAGGATTTCCTGGACGCATTGGGGCAATGGTCGATTACACCGCCGCGGTTTTCGGCCATGACCATCATCGACCGCAACCCTGGCCTGAAACTGACCCACCTGGCTACTGCCATGGGCATCGCGCGCTCGGGCGCCGTCGAGGTGGTCAATGCGCTGGAAAAACTCGACTACGTTCGGCGTGTCGACGCGCCGACGGACAAGCGCGCATTTGCCCTGGAACTTACCGAGCCGGGGCATGCGGCGCTGAAGGGCATCACGGCGGCGATACGGCGCCACGATGCGCGCATCAGTTCCAAGCTGAGCGCGGCCGAACTCGGGGAATTGCGCCGCCTGCTGGCGCTGCTTGGTTGATGCTGCGGCTGACGCAGCCGGCTGCCGCAGCGCGATGCCGCGGCAAGCGCGCGGCCGGGCTCAGGGCAGGTTCTCGCGGAAGATGATCTGGCTTTGCACCGAATCGACGCCGCTCAGCGTAGCGCGATGGTCGCGCAGGTTGGCGAAGATCCTGACGCAGTTCGATGTGGCCGACTGCGGGTTCTGGGTGATGACGGCGTCCATGGTGCCGTCTATCAGCAGCGCGCGCGTGTCCGGCGTCAGGCCGTGGCCTATGAACACCACCTTGTGTTCCAGGCCGGCCTCTTTCAGGGCGCGCGCCACGCCGTCGGAAGCCCCGCCGATGTTGTAGATGCCGGCCAGTTCGGGGCATTGCTGCAGTAGTTGGCGCGTGAGCCGGTAGTTGCGTTCGGCATTGTCCTGGCCTTCGCGCAGCCCCACCACCTCGATGCCCGGAAACAGTTCGCGGAACAAATACAGGAAGCCCATTTCGCGTTCTTCATGGGCCCGGTAGCTGAGGCTGCCCGCGATCATGGCGACCTTGGCGGGGCGCGGGCCCATGAAGCGCCCTATGAGATAAGCGGCGGTGCGTCCCGCGGCGCGATTTTCCAGGCCGATATAGGCGGCGCGGCCCGAGCCGGAAATGTCCGAAATCAGCGTCACCACGTGCACGCCGCGTTGCACCAGCAGGTCCACGGCATCGCGTACCAGCGGGTGCTCGATCGCCATGAAGGCCACGCCTTCGGCGCGGTCGGCCTGGCGCTGCAGCGCCGCGGCCAGCAATTGCGGATTGAAGCCTTCTATGTATTCGACGCGGCAGCGCACGTTGAAGGGCGCCCAGTTTTCCTGCGAGTAATGGATCGTGTCGCCCAGCATCTTGAGATAGCGATTGGTGCCCTTGGGCAGCAGGAAGGCGATACGCATGGGCGCCGGCGCTTGCGCGGCATGCAGCTCGCGTTCGGGCAGGTAGTCCAGGCGGGCCGCCGCCTTGAGCACGCGTTGCGCCGTGGCGGGCCGCACCCCGGGCCGCCGGTTCAGCACCCGGTCCACCGTCGCCGTGGAGACGCCCGCCGCGGCGGCGATGTCCGCGACCCGGGCGCGGCCGGCAGAGCCGGCCAGGGAATCGACTTCAGAATCAGTCATGGGATTACATCAAAAACCATCATCTGGCATGTTTGACCGTATGGCAACAGGGAGATTATCTTTCGAAAAACCATCATTTATCAATCATTATTTTGATCGAATAACATCAAATTCAATCAGGAGGCAATATGAACAACCCCACCCGCCGCAGCATGTTGAAGGCCATGTCGGCCTTGCCGCTGGCCGGCATCGCCAGCGCCCTGCCGTTCACCGCGCGCGCGGCCGAGTTTTCCTATAAGTACGGCAACAACCTGCCGCTGGCGCACCCCCTGAACGTGCGCGCCCACGAGGCCGCCAAAGAGATCCTCGACAAGTCCAAAGGCAGGGTGGACATCAAGATATTCCCCAACAACCAGTTGGGCGGCGACACCGACATGCTGTCCCAGGTGCGTTCCGGCGGCATCCAGTTCTTTACTCCGTCCTCGCTGGTGATCGCCACCCTGGTTCCGGTGGCCGCGATCAATGCGGTCGGCTTCGCCTTCTCGGACTATGGCCAGGTATGGAAGGCGATGGACGGCCAGGTCGGGGCCTACATCCGTTCGGCGGTCGACAAGGTGGGCTTGTATGCGTTCGAGAAAATGTGGGACAACGGCTTTCGCCAGGTGACCAGCAGCAAGGCGCCCATCAAGACTGCCGCCGACATGGCCGATTTGAAGATCCGCGTGCCGGTCAGCCCCTTGTCGATCGCCATGTTCAAGGCGCTCGGCGCCGCGCCCGCCAGCCTGCAGTTCAGCGAGGTGTATTCCTCGCTGCAGACGAAAATCGTCGACGCCCAGGAAAATCCGCTGCCCATCATCCAGGTGGCCAAGCTCTACGAAGTGCAGAAATACTGCTCGCTGACCAATCACATCTGGGACGGCTTCTGGTTCATCGCCAACGGCCGGGCCTGGAACCGCCTGCCCGCCGACCTGAAGACCATCGTGGCCGATGCCATCAACGGCGCCGGCGTGCGCCAGCGCGAGGACATCAAGAAACTGAATGAGTCGGTGCAGGCCGATCTGCAGTCCAAGGGTTTGCAGTTCAACCAGGTGTCGTCCGACAGCTTCCGCGCCAAGTTGCGCAGCGCCGGCTTCTACAAGACCTGGAAGGGGCGCTTCGGCGATGCCGCATGGGGCGTGCTGGAACAAGCCGTCGGCAAGCTGGTGTAACGGCGCCATGATCTACGCGAGCGCCACGGACCGGCCCGCCGCCGCGTCCCATGAGTCCTCGGCCTTGCGCCGCGGGCTGCTGCGGCTGGATAACGGCATCGGCCGCGTCGTCGAGCTCTTGTGCGCGGCGCTGCTGGTGGTGGAAATCGTCGTGCTGTTCAGCGGCGTGGTGGCGCGCTATGTGCTGCACGTGCCCCTGGTCTGGTCCGACGAATTGGCGTCGATGCTGTTCCTGTGGCTGTCGATGCTGGGCGCGGTCGCGGCCCTGCGGCGCGGCGAGCACATGCGCATGACGGCCTTGATCGACAGGGTGGGGCCGCGCTGGCGCGCCTTCCTGGAAACCTTTGCGCAGACGGCATCGCTCGCCTTCCTGCTGCTGGTCATTGTTTCGGCCTGCGACTACGCGCAAGAGGAATCCTTCATCATCACGCCGGCGCTGCAGATCAACGACCTGTGGCGCGCGATCGCGCTGCCGGTGGGGCTGGGGTTGATGGCCGTGGTGTCGCTGCTGCGGCTGGCGCGCGTGCACGAACTGCGCACGGTGTCGCTGGCGGCCGTCTGCACGGCGGCGCTGGCGCTAGGTTTTTGGTTGGCGCAGCCCTGGCTCGCCACCCTGGGCAATGTCAACCTGGTGATCTTTTTCGTGATCCTGGTGGCGCTGAATGTCTTTTCGGGCGTGCCCATTGCCTTTTCTTTCGCGCTGTCCACCTTCGGCTACCTGGCGCTGACCACCGACACGCCCATGGTGGTCATGATGGGCCGCCTGAACGAAGGCATGTCGCACCTGATCCTGCTGGCGGTGCCGCTGTTCATTTTCCTGGGGGCGCTGATCGAGATGACCGGCATGGCGCGGGCCATGATCCAGTTCCTGGCGGGCCTGCTGGGCCATGTGCGCGGCGGCCTGTCGTACGTGCTGATCGGCGCCATGTACCTGGTGTCCGGCATATCGGGTTCGAAGATCGCCGATATGGCGGCCATCACGCCGGTGCTGTTTCCCGAGATGCAGAAGCGCGGCGCCAGGCCGGGCGAACTGATAGCCCTGCTGGCGGCCACCGGCGCCCAGACCGAAACCATACCGCCTTCGATCGTGCTGATCACCATAGGCTCGGTGACGGGTGTGTCGATCGCCGCCTTGTTCAGCGGCGGCATCCTGCCCGCGGTGGTGCTGGGCCTGGCCCTGTGCTTCGTGGTGTGGCGCCGCTGCCGCCACGAAGACCTGAGCCAGGTACAGCGCGTCGGGCGCAAGCAGGTATTGCGCATGCTGGTGGTGGCCTTGCCCGCGGTGTGCCTGCCCTTCGTCATACGCGCTTCGGTGGTGGAGGGCGTGGCCACCGCCACCGAAGTGTCGACCATAGGCGTGGTCTATACGATCTTGATAGGCCTGTTCGTGTACCGCCATTTCGACTGGAAGCGCGTGATACCCATGCTGGTTGAGACGGCCTCGCTGTCCGGCGCCATCATGCTGATCATAGGCTGCGCCACGGCCATGGCCTGGGCGTTGACGCAGTCCGGGTTCTCCAGCGAGCTGGCGCATTTCATGGCCGGCGTGCCGGGCGGCGCCTACGGCTTCATGGCGATTTCCATCGTCACCTTCATCGTGCTGGGCAGCGTGCTCGAAGGCATACCGGCAATCGTGCTGTTCGGCCCGCTGCTGTTCCCCGTGGCCCGCGAGATGGGCATACACGAGGTGCAGTACTCGATGGTGGTGATCTTCGCCATGGGCATAGGCCTGTTTTCGCCGCCCTTTGGCGTGGGCTACTACGGTGCTTGCGCGATCAGCCGGGTCGAGCCCAGCGAAGGCATGCGGCATATCTGGGGCTACATCGTCGCGCTGCTGATCGGGCTGGTGATCGTCGCCGCCGTGCCGTGGCTGTCGGTCGGTTTTCTTAAATGAACGAATCCGGGCGTCCGTCCGCAACTGACGCGGCGGCGCTCTTGCAACAGGGAAGCATATGAGCCGTTATTTCGGAGAGATCCGCCAGCTTGGCTATGTCGTGCGCGACATCGAGCAGGCCATGCAATATTGGAGCGAAACCCTGGGAGTAGGCCCCTGGTACTACAACCCCAAGGTGCCTATCGTCAATTATCAATACGACGGCCGCAGCTACGAGCCGCACAACTCGGTCGCGCTGGCCAATTCGGGTTTCGTGCAGGTCGAGCTGATCCAGGTGCGCAACGACGTGCCTTCGATGTACCGCGACTTCCTGCAGGCCGGCCACACCGGACTGCAGCACGTGGCCTACTGGACCGAGGACTATGACGCCGACTTGCAGCGCCTGCAGGCTCAGGGCTTCAAGGCCAAGATGGGCGGCGAGGTCGGGCGCCAGGGGCGCTTCGTCTATTTCGATACCGGCCTGCATCCCGGCACGGTGATCGAGCTGTCCGAGGTGGCCGGCCCCAAGGGACGCCTGTTCGATCTCATCCGCGATTCCGCGCGCGACTGGGACGGCAAGGATCCGGTGCGCAGCTTCCCCGACCTGGATACGCTGTGAGCGCGACCGGCGGCAATACCGCCGGCGGAGCCGGCTCCGGCGAAGAGCGCATACACGCCGGGTACTTGATCGAGACGCCGTTCGATCCGCGCCAGGTGGCCGAGACCATGGCCGGCGAGCAGTCCTGCGGCACCTTCGCCCGGGTCAGGGACGAAACCGACGAGCTGCGCGCCCGCGCCCGCGCGACGGTCGAATCCATCGAAGAGCTCGAGCCCGCGAGCGAGCCCAGCCTGCCCAATGCCTATCTGGAAAGGCGCGGCACTGGGGGGCCGTGGCGCCGCGCCCGGGTGGGCCTGTCTTTCCCGGTGGGCAATATCGGCGCGAACCTGCCGACCCTGGCGGCTACCGTGGCGGGCAATCTCTATGACTTGGGCGAACTCACGGGCCTGCGGCTGGAATCGCTGCGGCTGCCGTCGGCCTATCGCATGCGTTTCGATCTGCCCGCGCTGGGAGTTGCCGGCACCCGGGCGAGCATTGGCGCGCAATCGGGCTGCCTGGTAGGCACCATCATCAAGCCCAACGTCGGCTTGTCGGCGCGGCAGACTGCGGCGCTGGTCAAGGAGCTGTGCGAGGCCGGCGTGGACTTCATCAAGGACGACGAGGTCTGCGCGGACCCGGTGCACGCGCCGCTGGCCGAGCGGGTGCCGGCCGTGATGGAGGTGATCCGCGCCCATGCCGAACGCAGCGGCCGGCACGTCATGATGGCCTTCAATATCAGCGACGAAACCGACGCGATGTTGCGTCATGCCGAACTGGTGCGGCGCGAGGGCGGCAGTTGCGTCATGGCCAGCCTGAACTGGTGCGGTTTTTCCGCGATCCAGAGCCTGCGCCGCGGCACGCCCCTGGCGATACACGGACACCGCAACGGCTTCGGCGCCTTCTCGCGCCACCCCATGCTGGGCATTTCCTACCAGGCCTGGCAGACGCTGTGGCGTCTGACTGGCGTGGACCATATGCACGTGCACGGGCTGCAGGGCAAGTTCGCGCAGGCCGACCAGGAGGTCGTGGACGCGGCGCGCGATTGCGCCGCGCGCATGTCGGATAGCGCCGACGACCGGGTGCTGCCGGCCTTTTCCTCGGGCCAATGGGCGGGCACGGTGCCCGCCACCTGGAAGGCGATAGGCAGCGAAGACCTGCTGTTCATGTCCGGTGGCGGCATCCTGGCGCACCCGGACGGCCCCGCCGCCGGCGTGGCCAGCATCCGCCAGGCCTGGCAGGCCCAGCGCGAAGGCGTATCGCTGGAGGAATACAGCCGCGGCATGCCCGAACTGCGCGCGGCGCTGCAACGCTTCGGCAAGCCCGCGGCATGATGGGAGTGGCAGCTGCCGGGCTCGTTCCCGAAATGCCGCAGGGCGGCCGGGGCGCGGTTCTTTCTGGCACGCTGCTTTACAGGCGCCGCAGCCGTTCGCATGGCGCGGCGTATTTCATGAAGAGCATATCGATCGGCAGCGGGAAAACGGGATGTCGGGGCAGAGACTGAAAATCGCCTGGTACGGCGACGATTTCACCGGCGCCAGCGACACGCTGGCCGTGGCCGCCCGCGCAGGGCTGCGCAGCATGCTGTTCCTGGACGTGCCCGACGCGCGCAGGCTCGCGCAGGCGGGACCGCTGGACGCGCTGGGCATCGCCGGCTCGGCACGCACCATGGCGCCGGCCGCCCTGCAGGCCGAACTGGAGCGCGTAGGCGGCTTCTTTCGCGAACTGGGCGCGCCGGTGCTGCACTACAAATGCTGCTCCACGTTCGACAGTTCGCCCACGGTGGGCAGCATAGGCGCGGCGCTTTCCTGCCTGCGCGGATTCGTGGGTGCGGACATCGCCTACGTGGTGGGCGGCCAGCCGGATATCGGCCGATACTGCTGCTTCAGCAATCTGTACGCCGCGGCCGGCGCCGATGCCGAGGTCTATAGGCTGGACCGCCATCCGACCATGAGCCGGCATCCGGTCACGCCCATGCGCGAGGCGGACTTGCGGCGCCATCTGCAAGAGCAAGGCCTGGCGCGGGTCGCCGGCGTGCATTATCCCGAATACGCTCAGCCCTCGGACAGCCTGGACGCTCGCGTGGACGGCCTGCGGGCGTCGCTGCAAGGGCAGGGCGGCGCCGTGCTGTTCGACGTGGCTGACAACGCGGACCTGGCGACGGTGGGCAGGCAAATCTGGCGCGCGGCCGGGTATGGGCGGGCGTTGGTTGCCGGACCCAGCACCGTGGTGCAGGCCTTGGCCGCGCACTGGAAAGCATCGGGCATGCAGCCTGCTGAAGCTGCAGCGGCAGCCAGCGATTCTGCGCCGGATCGCGCAGGACGCCAGACCATGGCGGCTCCCGTATTTGCGCTGGCCGGCAGCATGTCGCCGGTGACGGCCCGCCAGGTCGAGCAGGCGGCCTCGTTCCACCGCTTGCCACTGGCCGCCGCCAGCCTGGTGGCCGATCCGGCCTATCTGCAGGTGCAAGCGGGCAGCATCGCGGCGGCGCTGGCCGCCGGCCAGCATGTACTCGCCTATGTGCAGCAGTCCGGGGCCGGCCCCGACCGCGGGGTCGCCACGCAGGACCTGGCACGAAGCACCGCCGAACTGCTCGGCAGGGTGCTGCGCGCCGCCGCGGCACGCAAGAGCTTGCGCCGCATAGGCGTGGCCGGCGGCGATACCTCCAGCCTTGCCGTCAAGGCATTGCCCATCTGGGGCCTGTCCTTCCTGCGCCCGCTCAGCCCCGGCGTGGCCTTGTGCCGCGCCCATAGCGACGACCCGGCGCTCGACGGCCTGGAACTCATGCTCAAGGGCGGTCAGATGGGGCCTGCGGATATCTTCCAGCGCTTGTTGGGGGATTGACAGGCGTAGCCTGGCTTGGCGGCAACCCCCCGGGTACTTTCCACCGAGCTACACGGGCCGGAATCGGCAAGCCCCCGGATGAGCAAGCCAGACTGCGGCGCAACGCAGCAGGCAGCAGGCAGCAGGCAGCAGGCAGGTCGCCAGTCGCAGGAGTCGCAGCCAATCGCGAAAGTCGTGGAATACTTTGGTATACCGCTCTGCTGTAATATGTCATTCACGCATGTACACAAACCCTGCGTGGAGAAGCTATGAACAGCAAGAGGCCGAAAGCCGCTTGGGCGCTTGGCGCTGTCATTGTTGTCGGCCTTGTCGCTGCCGCCGGCTATGCGTGGCAGCCCGCTATCGCCCCGCTGGCCCGGGCGCCGATTCCCGAAGCAAACCTGACCCTGGTCATGCATGGCGCCCAAGTGGCGGAACTGGGCGACTGTATGCAGTGCCACACGGCTCGAAACGGCAAGCCTTATGCCGGGGGCCTGCCGCTGGCGACGCCCTTCGGCACGATTTATTCCACCAATATCACGCCCGACGTCAAGACCGGCATAGGCGGCTGGTCTCGGGAAGCCTTCGCCCGGGCCATGCGCAAGGGCGTCTCGCGCGACGGCCACTTGCTTTACCCGGCCTTTCCCTACCCGCATTTCACGCGCATGTCGGACGAAGACATCGACGCCTTGTACGCCTACCTGATGGCGCGCACGCCGGTCGATGCTCCGGCCAGGGTCAATGAGCTGTCTTTCCCGCTGAATTTCCGGCCGCTGGTGGCGGGGTGGAACCTGTTGTTCCTGGACCAGGGACCGCTGCCGCAGCCCGCCCAGCCGCAGTCCGACGCGTGGCTGCGCGGCCGCTACCTCGTCGAAGGCGCCGGCCACTGCGCTGCATGCCATACGCCGATGAACGCGCTGGGCGCCGAGAAATCCAGCCAGCCTTATGCCGGCGGCCTGGTCGACGGCTGGGACGTGCCGCCGCTCGATGCGCTGACGTCGGCCCGCAAGCCCTGGACCGAGGAACAACTCGTCTCATACCTGCGTACCGGCATCGCCAGCGAGCACAGCGCTTCGGCCGGCCCCATGCTGCCGGTCACGCACCATTTGAGCCGTGTGCCGGAGTCCGACATCCGCGCCATCGCGAGCTACCTGATGTCGCTGCAGCCGCCCGTTGCGGCCCGGCCCGCTGCGCAGGCCGAGCGGGCGCCCGCGCCGCCCGACGCACAGGTGCTCGCCGCGGGCGCGGCGATCTTCAATGCCTCCTGTGCAGGCTGCCACGGCGCTGCCGCGCCCATGCGCACCCTGGGCCAGCGGCCGGCCCTGGAATGGGGCAGCACGCTCAATTCCGACCGTTCGCGCAATGCTATCCAGATGGTGCTCAGGGGCAATCCCTGGAACGGCTCTTCGGCTGCCCATTACATGCCGCCGTTCGCCGATGTGCTGACCGATAGGCAGATTGCCGACGTGCTGTCCTACGTCCGCTTTACTTACGCCCAACGCCCCGCCTGGTCCGATTTGCCCGCCAGCGTTGCCGCTATCCGCAAGGAGAATTCGCAATAATGGTCAAGCTTACTGTCAACGGGGTCGAGCATGACCTCGACATCGATCCTTCCATGCCCCTGCTGTATGCGTTGCGCAACCAGTTGCGGCTCAATGGCGCCAAGTACGGCTGCGGCCTGGGGCAGTGCGGCGCGTGCACCGTCATCGTCGGCGGCGAGCCGGTGTTTTCCTGCCTGATGCCGGTTTCGGCAATCGGCAGCCGCCCGGTGCGCACCATCGAAGGCCTGGGCACGCAGGAACAGCCTTCCGTGCTGCAGAAGGCGTTTATCGACAAGCAGGCCGCCCAGTGCGGCTACTGCATCGCGGGCATGATCATGCGCGCCCAGGCTTTGCTCGATGCGCATCCGGGCGCCGGCGAAGCCGAAATCCGCGAATACATGCAGCCCAATCTGTGCCGCTGCGGTACCCATATGCGTATCGTCGCCGCCATTGTGGAGGCTGCGAAGAGCCTGGGCGGGCGCCGGCCGGACAAGGGCTCGGCGTCCCAGGCGCTGGCTGCCGAGCCGGGAGAACTGGCATGAGCAAGATCCTCGATTCCGCCGCCGACGTCGATGCCGGCCGCCGCCGCTTTCTCGCCGCCGGTTCGCTGACCATCAGTTTCGCGCTGGTGCCCGGCGCGAACGCGCTGGCCCAGCGCCAGACCGAAGACGCCGCGCCCGTCGCCGCACACGGCTCCGTCAAGCTGCCCGGCAATCTGCGCAGCACGCCGCTGCTGGACTCGTGGATCCGCATCGACGAGCAAGGCAAGATCACGGTCTACACCGGCAAGGCCGAACTGGGGACGGGCATCCGCACGGCCTTCATCCAGATCGCCGCCGAAGAGCTGATGGTGGGGCCGCAGGCCATTACCCTCATTACTGCCGATACCGCTCTGACGCCCAACGAAGGCTACACCGCGGGCAGCCACTCCACCGCCGACAGCGGCACCGCCATCCTCAACGCGGCCGCCCAGGTGCGCGCGCTGCTGCTGCAATCGGCCGCCGGGAAACTGGGCGTGCAGGCCGGCGTGTTGCAAGTCCGCGGCGACGGCCTCATCGCGGCCCCGGACGGACGTACCCTGAGCTACGGCCAGGCCGTCAGCGGCCTGGACCTGCATCGCAACGCCGAACCCGTCTCGCCGCTGCTCGACCCCAAGCGGCACAAGGTCATCGGCAAGCCGGTCCAGCGAGTCGACATTCCCGCCAAGGTCACCGGCGGGGCCAGTTATGTGCAGGACATGCGCCTGCCCGGCATGGTCCACGCCCGCGCGGTGCGCGCGCCTTCCTACGGCGCCAAGCTGCTCAAGGTCGATATAGAGGCGGTCCAGAAGATGCCCGGCGTGGTCAAGGTAGTGCGCGACGGCAGCTATCTGGCCGTGGTGGCCGAGGACGAATGGCAGGCCATACGCGCCATGCGGGCCCTGGAGGCTTCCGCCGCATGGGAAGAAACCGCGGTGCTGCCCACGCCCGAGACCATCTACGACACGCTGCTCAAGCTGCCCTCGCAGGACATTGTCGCGGGCGAGCGCCATGGCGATGCCGGGCCCGCCGCCAAGTCGTTGCGAGCGCGTTTCACCAAGCCCTACCTGGCGCACGCGTCGATCGGACCGTCCTGTGCCATCGCCCACCTGGACGGCGGCAAGCTCACCGTCTGGACCCACGCGCAAGGCGTATTCCCGCTGCGCGGCGGCCTGGCCGAATTGATGGGCATGAAGCCTGAAGATATACGCTGTATACACGTTCCGGGCGCGGGCTGCTACGGGCACAATTCCGCCGACGATGTGGCGGCCGACGCCGCCCTGATCGCCCGCGCCGTGCCGGGCCGCCCGGTACGGGTGCAATGGATGCGCGAACAGGAGCAGAGCTGCGAGCCCTATGGCCCGGCCATGGTCACCAGCCTCGAGGCCGCTCTCGACGCTTCCGGCCGCGTGGTCGAGTGGCACCACGAGATCTGGAGCAACTGCCACAACATGCGCATCAACAACGCCGGTCGATTGATGCCGGCGACCTATCTGGCCAAACCGTTCACGCCGGCCCCGCCCAAGCCCATACCCATGCCCGAGGGCGGCGGCGACCGCAACAGCCTGCCTCTCTACAACTTCGCCAACTACAACGTCCGGTTCCACTTCCTGCCCGACGCGCCCATACGCACGTCCGCCCATCGCGGACTGGGCGCATTCATGAATGTTTTCAGCATTGAAAGCTTCATGGATGACCTGGCGCAGGCGGCCGGCGCCGACCCCGTGGAATTCCGCCTGCGCCATCTCGACGATCCGCGCGCACGCGACGTGATCGAAAGCACCGCCAAGGCCTTCGGCTGGGATCCCAAGCGCAAGCGCGTGCCCAACCGCGGCGTGGGTTTCGCTTTCGCCCAGTACAAGAACCTGATGAGCTACATGGCCATCGCTATCGAGCTGACGGTCGTACCGGAAACCGGGCAGGTCAGCATGGAGCGCGTAGTGGCCACGGTGGACGCCGGCGAGATCGTCAACCCCGATGGCGTGCGCAACCAGATCGAGGGCGGCATCATCCAGTCGGCAAGCTGGGCGCTCTACGAGCAAGTGCTCTACGACGAGCACCGTATCCGTTCTTTCGACTGGAGCACCTATCCCATCCTGCGCTTCTCGGACATGCCGAGGAAGATAGACGTGCACCTGATCGACCGGCCCGGAGCGCCTTTCCTGGGCACCGGCGAAGCCTCGCAGGGCCCGACCCCGGCCGCCATCGCCAACGCCATCGCCAATGCCACCGGCCGCCGATTGCGCGACCTGCCGCTGGCGCGGCACCTGACTACTCCGGCCTGATCTCCTGCCTGGAATATCGTCCGCGGCAAGCGGCGCGTTCGGAGACTCGTAGTATCCGATAGTGCTGCCATAGTCCCTGCACGGATGGCAGCTCCGGCATGGCCGCCTAAGCTGTCCTTATTTGTCGAGGGGGCCGGGCGTGACCGGACGTTGCTGCCTGCTGGCCGTCGCGCTTGCGACCTGGGTGGCTCACGGCTTGCCGGCGGGTTCGGTCCCGCCGGGCTGGATGGCCGCGGCCTGGGCCGCCTTGTGGTCTTTGCTTGCGGTCTTGCTGATCCTGCGGCGTTTGCGGGGCCTGCCGCGCTATGTCTGGCCGTTGTGGGCCGCGGCGGCCGGCTTGCTGTTGGCGCTCGCACGCATCGAGCATCGCCTGGCCGACGAGCTCGTGTCCGGTAACGAAAACCGCGTCTCGCGCGTCGTGCTGCGGGTGGCGGACCTGGTACGGCTCGGCCCGGACAGTCGCCGCTTCGAGGCCGAAGTCATCGAATCCAAGCCGGCGGGTGTGCCTGCACGCATTATGGTGTCCTGGAACGCCCCCGGCTATGCAGGGCCTTACGGTCGCCGCGGCTTGCCGCCGGAACCTTTTCCCGAATTGATTCCGGGCCAGGTATGGCGCATGTCGCTGAACCTGAAGCGGCCGCAGGGCACCCGCAACCCGGGAGGCTTCGACTATGAAGGCCATGCTTTCGCCCGCGGCCTGAGGGCCAGCGGCAGTGTGCGCGGCACACCGCGCTACTTGCGCGACGAGCCTTGGGCGGGGCTGGGCATTATTGCCAACCGTGTGCGCCACCATGTACGCGAGGCCATGAGCGGGCATTTGCAAGGCATGCGCTACGGGCCCGTGCTGCTGGCGCTGGTCATCGGCGACCAGGCCGGGGTCGAGGCCGGCGATTGGCAGGTGTTCAATCGCAGCGGCATCACGCACCTGGTGTCCATTAGCGGCTCCCACATTACCATGATCGCGGCGCTGGGCGCGCTGGCCGTGTTGTGGCTGTGGCGCAGGATGCGCTGGCGCGGCCGGGCGCTGGCCGAGCGCATGCCGGCGCAGGTCGCGGCCGCATTGACTGCCGTCCTGGTGGCCTGGCTATATTGCCTGCTGGCGGGCTGGGGCGTGCCGGCGCAGCGCACCTTCCTGATGCTGGCCGTGGCCGCAGGCGGCCAGGCCTTGCGGCTGCCGGTGCGGGCTTCGCGCCTGCTGTGCGTCGCCGTCTTCGCGGTGCTGATGCTCGATCCCTGGGCGCTTCTGGCAAGCGGCTTCTGGCTGTCCTTCGGCGCCGTATGCGTGTTGATGGCGGCACAGTCATGGGAAGGCCTGGCCGCGTCGGAACTTGCGCAAGGCCGGTCCTCGCGCGCCTGGCATTTCGTGTGCGCGGCCGCCGGGCTGCAGCTCGCGATCAACGTTGCTCTCATGCCCGTGCTGGGCCTTATATTCCACCAGGTCTCGCTGGTGTCGCCTTTGGCCAATGCCTATGCGATTCCGCTGGTCGAGATGGTGATCACCCCTTTGTCGCTGCTGGCCGCGGCCTGTTCCGTCGTGCCCGGCCTGGACGCCGTGGCCGGTGGCCTGGCGTGGCTGGCGCACACCTGTCTGCATGCCGCGATGCTGCCCACGCAATGGCTCGCCGCGCTGCCCGCCGCCAGCGTGGGCGTGTCGCAGGCGCCGTGGTGGGCGCTCGTCCTGGCCTGCCTGGGAATAGGGGCGGCCATGCTGCCGCGCGGCTTTCCCGCCAGGCATGGCGGCTGGCTGCTGGTCCTGCCGGCCCTGGCTTCGCGTCCCGAAAAGCCGCCGCCCGGAAGCTGGGATTTATATGCCCTGGATGTCGGGCAGTCCAGCGCCATCGTGCTGCGCACCGCCGGGCATGCGCTGCTGTTCGACACGGGCCTGCGCATGGGCCCCGACGCGGACGAAGGCGCGCGCACGATCGTGCCGTTCCTGCAGGCCCGCGGCATACGCGGGCTGGACGCCATGGTGGTCTCGCACGCGGACATCGATCATGTCGGCGGGGTGCGCAGCGTGCTGCGGGAAATTCCCGTGCAGCAGTCATACAGCTCCTTCGATCTCGACGCTTATCTCAAGCGCGAGGCGAGACTACTCGGCCTGGTCGGCGATAGTGTGCGCCGGCCCCTGGCGCTGTCGGCCTGCGGGCGCGGCATGGCCTGGACGGTGGATGGCGTTCAATTCGAGTTCCTCTGGCCCGCAGATCCCGCCAGTTCGGGCAAGCCCCGAAGCGCGGCCGGCAATGGCGGCAAGCACCGCAATGCCCGAAGCTGCGTGCTGCGCGTCAGCGGCAGCCATCACTCACTGCTGCTTACCGGAGATATTGCCGCCGCCCAGGAAGCCGCCCTGGTGCGCGGCGGCCTGCCGCCCACCGATGTGGTGATGGCGGCGCATCATGGTTCGGCGGGCTCTTCCTCGCCTGCTTTCGTCGCCCGGACGCAGGCTGCGCACGTAGTGGCCCAGGCGGGCCGCTGGAATCGCTACGGCCATCCGGGGCGCGGCGTCGAGCAGCGCTGGCGGCGCAGCGGCGCCGAATTCTGGCGCACCGACCTGCACGGCGCCATCACCCTGCGCTCGCGCCCCGCGGGCCTGTCGGCCCAGGCCGAGCGGCAGCAGCACCCACGCTATTGGCAGGGGCGTTAAGGCTATGGTGTCGATCATGTCTGTGCTTGCGGCCGAGCGGCAATTTAGCAGTAGTCCCAAATTGGGACTATGATCTACTTGTGCGCGTCATAGCCGTCAGTGCCCTGCGCAACTTCTGGGATATATACCCGGACGCGGAGCAGCCGCTTAAAGCATGGCTGGACGAGGCCGGCAAGGCCAAATGGAGGCATCCGGCGGACATCAAGGCCCAATATCGAAGTGCCAGCATTCTCAAGAATCGGCGAGTGGTGTTCAATATCAAGGGCAATGATTATCGGCTGATCGTAGCGCTTGCTTTCCGGCTCGGCATTGTTTATGTCAAATTCGTGGGTACGCACGCACAGTACGACAAGATTGACGCCGAAACCGTCGAAAAGGAATGAGCATGGATATCCATCCCGTACGCACCGAGTCCGACTACAGGGCTGCACTCAAGGAAATCTCCAGGCTGATGGAATCGGATCCGGAACTGGGCACGCCGGATGGCGATCGCCTGGATGTGTTGGCCACCTTGGTCCAGGCATACGAAGCCAGGCATTGGTCCATTGATCTGCCGGACCCGATCGAGGCCATCAAATTCCGCATGGAGCAGGGCGGCCTCACTCCCAAGGATCTGGAGCCGATGATAGGCAGGCGCAACCGCGTTTATGAAGTCCTTAACCGCAAGCGAGCATTGACACTGCCCATGATCTGGCGCCTGCATACCGGGCTTGGCATTCCGGCGGAATGCTTGATCCGGCCTGTCGTGAATACTTGACTCGGCGAGCCGGGGCTCGTTCGCCGGTTCCGCGTCGGCCTGCGGTCTTCGGCCACGGGGGCGCCTTGCGAATTTCAATCGGATGCGCGATGATTGATACGTATCCACAAGATCGGCTCGGCGGGGGAAGCATCCATAAGATTCTTTCTACGGCGAAACAAAAATGAGACAAACACCACATCTGCACTTGCACGTGCCGGAACCCAGCGGGCGTCCCGGGCGCGAAACCGATTTTTCCTACCTACATCTATCCCCTGCGGGCGAAGTACGCCGCCCGCCGGTCGACGTGCTGCCCGTCGACACCAGCGACCTGGCTTATTCCCTGATACGGGTGCTGGACGACGAGAGCAGGGCGCTGGGGCCCTGGGCGCCCAAGCTCGATCCCGAACTGCTGCGCAAAGGCATGCGGGTCATGATGAAGACCCGCATCTTCGATGCGCGCATGCTGATCGCGCAGCGCCAGAAGAAGATGTCCTTCTATATGCAGTGCCTGGGCGAGGAAGCCATAGGCACGGCCCATGGCCTAGCGCTGTCCGACGGCGACATGTGTTTTCCCTCGTACCGCCAGCAAAGCCTGCTGATGGTGCGCGACGTGCCGCTGGTCGACCTGATCTGCCAGTTGCTGTCCAACGAGCGCGATCCGCTCAAGGGCCGCCAGTTGCCGGTGCTGTATTCGGTGCGCAAGGCGGGCTTCTTCTCGGTGTCGGGCAACCTGGCCACGCAGTTCATACAGGCCGTGGGCTGGGGCATGGCCTCGGCCATCAAGGGCGACACGCGCATCGCCTCGGGCTGGATCGGCGACGGCGCCACGGCCGAGTCCGATTTCCATACCGCGCTGACTTTCGCCCACGTGTACCGCGCCCCGGTCATATTGAATGTGGTCAACAACCAGTGGGCAATCTCCACCTTCCAGGCATTGGCCGGCGGCGAAAGCACCACCTTCGCGGCGCGCGGCGTGGGCTGCGGCATCGCCTCGCTGCGGGTCGACGGCAATGATTTCCTGGCGGTCTACGCGGCCTCGCAGTGGGCCGCCGAACGGGCCCGCAACAATCTCGGGCCTACGCTCATCGAATGGGTCACCTACCGCGGCGGCCCGCACTCCACTTCGGACGATCCGTCCAAATACCGTCCCGCCGACGACTGGAAGAAATTCCCGCTGGGCGATCCGATCCCGCGCCTGAAACGGCATCTCATTGCCATCGGCTCCTGGTCCGAAGAGGAAGACGAAGCGACCCGCAAAGAGCTCGAGGCCGAGGTGATTGCGGCGCAGAAAGAAGCCGAGCGCTACGGCTCGCTCGCCACAGGCCATACCTTCAGCGCGGCCATGATGTTCGAGGACGTCTACAAAGACGTGCCTGAACATCTGCGCATGCAGCGCCGCCAACTGCTGGAGGAATGACCATGAAACAGCACAGCAAGAACATGCCGACGCGCTCCATGACCATGATCCAGGCGCTGCGCTCGGCGATGGACGTCATGCTGGAGCGCGACAGCAACGTGGTCGTGTTCGGCCAGGACGTAGGCTATTTCGGCGGCGTGTTCCGTTGCACCGAAGGCCTGCAGGCCAAGTACGGCAGCTCGCGCGTATTCGACGCGCCGATTTCCGAAGGCGGCATCGTCGGCGCGGCGGTGGGCATGGGTGCATATGGCCTGCGGCCCGTGGTCGAGATCCAGTTCGCCGACTACTTCTATCCGGCCTCCGACCAGATCGTGTCCGAGGCGGCGCGCCTGCGCTACCGTTCGGTGGGCGAGTTCATCGCGCCGCTGACCATACGCATGCCCTGCGGCGGCGGCATCTACGGCGGCCAGACCCACAGCCAGAGCCCCGAGGCGCTGTTCACGCACGTCAGCGGGCTGCGCACAGTCATGCCGTCCAACCCCTACGATGCCAAGGGGCTGCTGATCGCCTCTATCGAAAACGACGATCCGGTGATCTTCCTCGAACCCAAGCGCCTGTACAACGGGCCGTTCGACGGCCATCACGAAAACCCCGTGGTGCCGTGGTCCAAGCATCCGCTGGGCGAAGTCCCGGAAGGCTATTACACGGTTCCCCTGGAATCGGCCTCAGTCTTCCGTCCGGGTTCGGCGCTGACCGTGCTTACCTACGGCACCATGGTGTTCGTGTGCGAGGCCGCGGCCCGCGAAACCGGCATAGACGCCGAGATCATCGACCTGCGCAGCATCTGGCCGCTGGATCTGCACACCATCGTGGAATCGGTCAAGAAGACCGGGCGCTGCGTGGTGGTGCACGAAGCCACCCGCACCAGCGGCTTCGGCGCCGAGCTGGTGGCGCTGGTGCAGGAACACTGCTTCTATCACCTGGAAAGCCCGATAGAGCGGGTCACGGGCTGGGACACGCCATATCCCCACGCGCAGGAATGGAACTACTTCCCAGGCCCGGCGCGAGTCGGCGCGGCCTTCAAGCGCGCGCTGGAGGACTGAAGCCATGGCCTCCACCAGTATCCATGTCATCAAGATGCCCGATATCGGCGAAGGCATCGCCGAGGTCGAACTGGCCGAATGGCACGTGCAGCCGGGCGACAGCGTGGCCGAAGACCAGGTCCTGGCCGAAGTCATGACCGACAAGGCCACGGTCGAGATCCCTTCGCCGGTGGTCGGCAAGGTGGTGTCCCTGGGCGGCAAGGTCGGCGACGTGCTGGCCGTGGGCGCCGAACTCATCCGGCTGGAAGTCGAGGGCGGGCAGGGCGCCGCGCATGGCCACGCCGCGGCGGCCCAGGCTCAGGCCCAGGATAAAGATCCAGTTCAGACACAGCCTCCGGCGGCTCTCAGGCATGAGTCGCCGTCAACCTCGCAAGCCGACGCCTCCGGCCATGGCGCCGGCCGGGAAGCGGTCGCCGCCGCTGCAGCAAGTTCCTCTGCCGCGACCATGCCTGCGGCACCGGCACCGGCACCGGCACCGGCGCTTGTCGCCGGCGCGAGCGGGGCGGCTCGTTCGCAAGCATCCTTGCCGCCGTCCACGGCGCGGTCCGCGGCGGATTCCAGCCCCGCGCGCCACGCCGGCGAAAAGCCGCTGGCCTCGCCTTCGGTGCGCCGCCATGCCCGCGAGCTGGGCGTGGACCTGCATGCTGTCCACGGCAGCGGCCCCGGCGGCCGCATCCGCCACGAAGATGTGCAGGCCCATCACGATGCGCCGGCACCGGCCGCCGCGGCATCGGCCTACGCGGTGCGCGACGGCCGCAGCGAGATTCCGGTGGTAGGCCTGCGCCGCAAGATCGCGCAGAAGATGCAGGAATCCAAGCGGCACATCCCCCACTTCTCGTATGTCGAGGAAGTCGACGTCACCGAGATCGAGGCCCTGCGCGCCAGGCTCAACGCCAAGTGGGGCGATCGGCGGCCGCGCCTGACCTTGCTGCCCTTCCTGGTGCGGGCCATGGTCCTGGCCGTGGCCGAGTTCCCGCAGATGAACGCACGCTACGACGACGAGGCCGAACTGATCACCCGCTACGAGGCCGTGCACCTGGGCGTAGCCACGCAGACGGAACACGGCCTGATGGTGCCGGTGCTGCGCCATGCCGAGTCGCGCGGCCTCTGGGCCAATGCGACCGAAATCGCGCGCCTGGCCGAGGCCGCGCGCAGCGGCCGCGCGGCGCGCGACGAGCTTTCAGGCTCGACCATCACCCTGACCAGCCTGGGCCCATTGGGCGGCATCGTTTCCACGCCCGTCATCAACTATCCCGAAGTGGCCATCGTCGGCGTCAACCGCATCGTCGAGCGCCCGGTCATCCTGGGCGGCGCGGTGGTGGCCCGCAAGATGATGAACCTGTCCTCGTCGTTCGATCATCGCGTGGTCGACGGCCTGAACGCGGCGGAATTCATACAGGCCATACGCGCCTACCTGGAGTCGCCCGCCACCATGTTCGTAGAGTAAGATCCTTGCTTCCTGGTAATTTCCGGCAGTCTTTCCCATGACCGAACCTCGTCTCGAATATGTCGTCTGCGCCAGCCGCTCCGGCTTGCATCGCATGGCCTATTGGGAATGGGGCGACCCAGCCAACGACAAAGTGCTGGTATGCGTGCATGGCCTGACCCGCAGTGGCCGCGACTTCGATACGCTGGCGGCCCGGCTCAGCCCGCATTACCGGGTGGTGTGCCCCGATGTGGTGGGGCGCGGGCGTTCCGACTGGCTAGCGGACCCCACAGGCTATGTCGTGCCGCAATACGTGGCCGACATGGTCACGCTGATCGCCCGGCTGGGCGTGGAACGCATCGACTGGCTGGGCACCTCCATGGGCGGGCTGATAGGCCTGGCCCTGGCCGGGGCGCTGGCGATGTCCGCCCCGGCGCGCGCCGCCCGGGCCGAATTCGGGCTGCCGCCCGAGCGCACTTTGCGCCTGGGCAAGATGGTCTTGAACGATATAGGCCCGCAACTCAATCTCGGCGGCCTGGCCCGCATAGGCGAGTACGTAGGCCGGCCGGGCGTGTTCGATTCCTACGACCAGGCCGTGGATTATGTCCAGTCGGTGTCGGAAGGTTTCGGCCCGCGCAGCCGCGCGCAATGGGAACAATTGACGCGGCATGTCTTCAATCACAAGGACGGGCGCTGGGTAAAGCATTACGACCTGGCGATATCCAAGGCTTTCGCGCTGCAGACTCCGCAGGCCATGCAGGAAGCCGAGGCGCTGTTGTGGGCGTCCTATGCCAGCCTGTCCGAGCCCGTCTTGATCGTGCGCGGCGCGCAGTCCGATCTGCTGCTGCGCGAGACCGCGGCCGACATGCTGGCGCGCAATCCGCGGGCGCGCCTGTTCGAGGTGCCCGGCGTGGGGCATGCGCCCACCTTGCTCTCGCCCGGACAGATCGAGCCCATCGCAGACTTCCTGCTGGCGCCCTGAGGCCGGGGCGCTCGCCGCGCTTTCGCCCTGCGCAGCCCGGGGGCCAGGCGTGGTATTGTGGTAGGCGGAGCCGTCCATGAATTCTTCCACGCCCTTGAACGCCGATCTGCATTGCCATTCCGTGTGCTCGGACGGCGTGCTGCGTCCCGACGAACTGGCGGCGCGCGCGCATGCCCACGGCGTGCAGCTCTGGGCGCTGACCGACCACGACGAAGTCGCGGGGCTGGCCGAGGCGCGTGCCGCGGCGAGCAAGCTGGGCCTGCCGTTCATCGACGGCATAGAAATATCGGTCACCTGGGCGAAGCAGACGGTGCATATCGTCGGCCTGCATATCGATCCGCACAATGCCGCGCTGAACGCGGGCCTGGAGGGCATACGCACGGGCCGCCTGGAACGTGCGCGGCGCATGGCCGACGCCTTGCAGGCGCTGGGCATTCCCGGCAGCTACGAAGGCGCGCTGGCCTATGCCGGCAATCCCCGCCTGGTGAGCCGCACCCATTTCGCGCGCTTCCTGGTCGAGCAGGGGCGCTGCACGCATATGCAGGCCGCATTCGACCGCTACCTGGGCGAAGGCAAGCCCGCCTACGCGCCGGGCGAGTGGGCCAGCCTGTCCGAGGCGGTGGGCTGGATCCGGGCGGCGGGCGGGCGCGCCGTCATCGCCCATCCCGGGCGCTACCATTACGACCGCCTGCAATTCGACGCCTTGTTCGACGAATTCAAGCAGCTCGGCGGCGAGGCCATCGAAGTCGTCACGGGCAGCCATCGCCCCGACCAGTACGGCAAGTATGCCGAGGTGGCGCGCCATTACGGCTTCCTGGCTTCTTGCGGTTCTGACTTCCACAGCCCCACCGAAAGCCGCCGCGACCTGGGTTCCATGCCGCCGCTGCCGCCCGGCCTGACGCCGGTATGGCACGACTGGGCCTGAGCCCGGGGCCGCCGGGTGCAAGAGGGGTGGAAGAGGGATGGAAGAGGGATGTTAGAGTACGTCCTGCATAACGGTTGCAGCTTATGAACAAGGCATTTGTCAAGGAATCCGACCAGAACGACGAGGACGCAGGGCCCGAGGCGCCCAGCCTGCCCGCGGGCGTCAAGAACTACATGACGGTGCAGGGCTACCAGCGCCTGCGCGCCGAACTCGCGCGCCTCATGAACGAAGAGCGGCCGGCAGTGGTGCAGGTGGTGTCCTGGGCTGCGTCCAACGGCGACCGCTCCGAGAACGGCGACTATCTCTACGGCAAGAAGCGCCTGCGCGAGATCGACCGGCGCATGCGTTTCCTGACCAAGCGCCTGGAGATCGCCGAGGTGGTCGATCCGGCCGTCCAGCCCAACAAGGACCAGGTCTTTTTCGGCGCCGAGGTGCTGTACATGGACAAGGCCGGCCAGGAGCACCGCGTCACCATAGTAGGGGTGGACGAAGCCGAGCCCTTGCAAGGCCGTATCAGCTGGATATCGCCCGTGGCGCGCGCGCTGATCAAGGCCCGCGAGGGCGATACCGTGACACTGCGCACGCCAGCCGGCGTGGACGAACTCGAGATCCTGGAAGTCGGCTATCCCGAGGCTTGAAACCGGGGCCTGGCGGCGCTTCCGTGGTCGGCCCGGCGAACGGCTCCGCCCATGGCTCGCAGGCATGCCTCGCATATACCTTTCGAGGGGCAGGGCAAGCCGGTGGGAAACGGCATAAGCCGTTAAAATGCTGTTTTGGCCAACCCTCCTGCCTGTATCCCCATCGTGAATTCCATTCTGTATTTTCCGGGTTCTTCGGCCCTGTCCGATTTCCGTCGTGAACGCCTGCTCAAACGTTTTACGCAGCTGGGCCTGCCGGTGGCCGATATCCAGGGGCAGTACGAGCACTATGCATGGTGCGAGCCGGCGCTGGACGAGGCCGAGGGCCGGCGGCTGCGCGCCCTGCTGGACGATGGCCGCCCGGCGCCCCAAGAACGGGCGGACAAGCATGCCCTGGTGCTGCGCGTAGTCCCGCGCCTGGGCACCGTGTCGCCCTGGGCCAGCAAGGCGACCGACATCGCCCACAACTGCGGTCTGGCGGCGGTGCGCCGCGTCGAACGCGGCATACGCTACACCTTGCAGCCGGCCCGCGGCCTGCTGGGCACGCGCAATATCGACGAGCAGCAACTGGCGCAAATTGCCGCCTGCCTGCACGACCGCATGACCGAAACCGTGGTGGACGCCGATTTCGACGGCGCGGCGCTGTTCGCCTCGCTGCCGGGCAAGCCCATGCAGGCCATCGACATCCTGGGGGGCGGGCGCGACGCATTGGTGCAGGCCGATCGCCAGCTGGGCCTGGCGCTGTCCGAGGACGAGATCGACTACCTGCTCGAGGCCTTCACCGGCCTGGGACGCAACGCCACCGACGTGGAACTGATGATGTTCGCGCAGGCCAACAGCGAACATTGCCGCCACAAGATTTTCAATGCCCAGTGGGTGATAGACGGCATGCAGCAGCCGCACACGCTGTTCGGCATGATCCGCGCCACGCATGCGGCCCAGCCGCAGGGCACGGTGGTGGCGTATTCCGACAATGCGGCGGTCATGGAAGGCGGCAAGGCGCAGCGTTTCTACGCGGCGCTACCGGGCGACGGCGCGGCGGCACGCTATCAAAGCCTTGCGGCCACCGTGCATACGCTGATGAAGGTCGAGACCCACAATCATCCCACGGCCATCGCCCCTTTCCCGGGGGCCGCGACCGGCGCCGGAGGCGAGATCCGCGACGAGGGCGCCACCGGCCGCGGCTCCAAGCCCAAGGCCGGCCTGACGGGCTTCACTGTGTCCAACTTGCGTTTCGACGATGGCATCGAGCCCTGGGAAGACGAGGACTACGGCTTGCCGGGCCGCATCGCCAGCGCGCTGGACATCATGATCGAAGGCCCCATCGGCGGGGCCGCCTTCAATAATGAATTCGGCCGCCCGAACCTGCTGGGCTATTTCCGCAGCTACGAGCAAACCGCGGGCGGGCGGCGCTGGGGCTATCACAAGCCCATCATGATCGCCGGCGGGCTGGGCGCCATAGACGCGGGCCTGACGCATAAAGATCCGATTCCGCCCGGGGCGCTGCTGATCCAGTTGGGCGGGCCGGGCATGCGCATCGGCATGGGCGGCGGCGCGGCCTCCAGCATGAGCGCGGGCGCCAACAGCGCCGACCTGGATTTCGATTCCGTGCAGCGCGGCAATCCCGAGATCCAGCGTCGCGCCCAGGAAGTCATAGACCGTTGCTGGCAGCAAGGCGAGCACAACCCCATATTGGCCATACACGACGTAGGTGCGGGCGGCCTGTCCAATGCCTTCCCCGAACTGGTCAACGATGCCGGCCGCGGCGCCGTGTTCGAATTGCGCCAGGTGCATGTAGAAGAATCGGGCCTGTCGCCGGCCGAGATCTGGAGCAACGAGGCCCAGGAACGCTACGTGCTGGCCGTGCTGGAAAAAGACCTGCCGCGCCTGGATGCCATTGCGCGCCGCGAGCGCTGCCCCTACGCCGTGGTCGGCGTGGCCACCGACGAGCGCCAACTGTGCGTCACCTGCGGCGAAGGCCTGGCAGGGTTCTCGCAGCCCGAGTCCGAAGCAGACCGTCCCGAATTCCGCCCCGTCGATGTGCCCATCGATGTCATCCTGGGCAAGCCGCCGCGCATGACGCGCAACGTGCGGCGCGCTCCAGGCGCCTTCGCGCCGCTGGATCTCACCGATATCACCCTGGACGAGGCCATACAGCGCGTGCTGCGCCATCCTACCGTGGCCAACAAGAGCTTCCTTATCACCATCGGCGACCGCACGGTGGGAGGCTTGAGCAGTCGCGACCAGATGGTAGGGCCCTGGCAGGTGCCGGTGGCCGATTGCGCCGTCACCCTGGCCGACTTCGAGAGCGTGCGCGGCGAGGCCATGGCCATGGGCGAACGCAGCCCGCTGGCGGTAATCGACGCGGCGGCCTCGGGCCGCATGGCGGTGGCCGAGGCGCTTACCAACCTGGTCGCCGCCGACGTGCGCGAGATCGAAGACATCAAGCTGTCGGCCAACTGGATGGCCGCCTGCGGCGTCGAAGGCCAGGACGCGGCACTGTACGACACGGTGTTCGCGGTCAGCGCCTGGTGCCGACAACTGGGCCTGTCGATACCCGTGGGCAAGGACTCGCTGTCCATGCGCACCAAGTGGGAAGACGAGGGGCAGGCGCGCGAAGTCGTGGCGCCGGTCTCTCTCGTCGTCAGCGCCTTCGCGCCGGTGACCGACGTGCGCGCCACGCTCACCCCGCAACTGCGCACCGATGCCGGCGAAACCGTGCTGATCCTGATAGACCTGGGGCGCGGCCGCAACCGCCTGGGCGGCTCTATCCTGGCGCAGGCCTTCGGCCAGGTGGGCAAGGCCGTGCCGGACATGGACGAGCCCGAATCGCTGTTGGCGTTCTTCCGCACCATACGCCAGCTCTACCGCGAAGGCCACGTACTGGCCTATCACGACCGCTCCGACGGCGGTCTGCTGGCGAGCGTCTGCGAAATGTCCTTCGCGGGCAGGGTGGGGGTCTCGGTCAACCTCGACATGCTGACCATAGACCCTTACGCCTCCGACTGGGGCGACTACAAGATACGCGCCGAACAGGTGTCCGTGCAGCGCGACGAACTGACGCTCAAGGCCTTGTTTTCCGAAGAGGCCGGCGCGGTCATCCAGGTGCCCTTGGCGCAGCGCGACCTGGTCATGCAGAAGCTGCGCGAAGCCGGCCTGTCGGCCTGCTCGCACGTGCTGGGCGGCCTGAACGAACAAGACGAGATCCAGTTCTACCGCGACGGCAAGTGCATCTACCGCCACAGCCGCTACGACCTGGGCCAGCAATGGAGCGAGGTCAGCCGCCAGATCATGGCGCGCCGCGACAATCCCGAATGCGCCAGGGCCGAATTCGAGACCTGGCAGAACGCCGCCGATCCGGGCTTCACGCCGCGCGTGGCCTTCGATCCGCAGGAAGACGTCGCCGCGCCCTATATCGCGACTGGCGCCCGTCCGCGCGTGGCCATCCTGCGCGAACAGGGCTGCAACAGCCAGGTCGAAATGGCCTGGGCCTTCGACAAGGCGGGCTTCGAGGCCTGGGACGTGCACATGACCGACCTGCTGTCCGGGCGGGTGCGCCTGGCCGACGTGCAAGGGCTGGTGGCCGTGGGCGGCTTCAGCTACGGCGACGTGCTTGGCGCGGGCGAGGGCTGGGCGCGCACCATCCGCTACAACGCGCAGCTGGCCGACCAGTTCGCCGCCTATTTCGCGCGTACCGACACCTTCGGCCTGGGCGTGTGCAACGGCTGCCAGATGATGGCGGCGCTGGCGCCCATGATCCCGGGCGCGCAGCATTGGCCGCACTTTACGCGCAACGTGTCGGAAAAATACGAGGCGCGTCTTTCCATGGTCGAGATCGCCGAGTCGCCCTCCATCTTCATGCAAGGCATGGCGGGCACGCGCGTGCCGGTGGCCGTGGCGCACGGCGAGGGCTATGCCGATTTTTCACGGCAGGGCGATGCTGGACAAGTGCTCAACGCCTTGAACTTCATCGACAACCAGGGCGAGCGCACCGAAGCCTATCCCTACAATCCCAACGGCAGCTCGCAGGGCCTGACCGGTGTCACCACGCCGGACGGCCGCTACACAGTGCTGATGCCGCACCCCGAGCGCGTCACGCGCAACGTCATGATGTCCTGGACGCCGCCGCGCTGGGGCGAGCGCGACAGTGTCGGCGCCGACACCCCGGGGGGCGGCTACACCCCCTGGATGCGCATGTTCCGCAACGCGCGGGTGTGGCTGGGCTGATCGGGCGGCGTGGCGGGGCCCGGCAGGCCTCGCCAGCCTGGTTTTTCATCCGGGGGCGCGAGATCGTATAATCTTGCTTTGCTCGGAGCTATTCCATGCGTCTCATCAAGAAAGCGCTCACCTTCGACGATGTGTTGTTGGTTCCCGCCTATTCCGAGGTCCTGCCGCGCGATACCCAGCTTGCCACGCAGCTCACCCGCAACATCACCCTGAACATCCCCCTGGTTTCGGCCGCCATGGACACGGTGACCGAGTCGCGCCTGGCCATCGCCATGGCGCAGGAAGGCGGCATCGGCATCATCCACAAGAACCTCAGCGCCGACGAGCAGGCGCGCGAGGTGGCACGCGTCAAGCGCCATGAATTCGGCATCGTCATCGATCCCGTCACCGTGACTCCCACCATGAAGGTGCGCGATGCCATCGCGTTGCAGCGCCAGCATGGCATCTCCGGGCTGCCGGTGGTCGAGGCCGGCAAGCTGGTGGGCATCGTCACCAACCGCGATCTGCGTTTCGAAGACCGGCTCGACGTGCCGCTGCGCGACATCATGACGCCGCAGGAACGGCTCATCACCATGAACGAAGGGTCCACGCTCGACGAAGCCCAGGCGCTGATGCATCGCCACCGGCTCGAGCGCGTGCTGATCGTCAACGACAAGTTCCAGTTGCGCGGCCTGGCCACCGTCAAGGACATCATCAAGAACACCGAGCATCCCAACGCCTGCAAGGATTCCCAGGGCCAGTTGCGCGTGGGCGCCGCCGTGGGCGTGGGCGAGGGCACCGAAGAACGCGTCGACAAGCTGGCCGGCGCCGGCGTCGACGTCATCGTGGTCGACACCGCGCACGGCCATTCGGCTGGCGTGCTCGAGCGCGTAAGCTGGGTCAAGAAGAATTACCCCAAGATCCAGGTCATCGGCGGCAACATCGCCACCGCCTCTGCGGCGCTGGCGCTGGTCGAGGCCGGCGCGGACGCCGTCAAGGTCGGCATAGGCCCCGGTTCCATCTGCACTACCCGCATCGTCGCCGGCGTGGGCGTGCCCCAGATCACCGCCATATCCGACGTGGCGCAGGCCCTGCAAGGCACAGGCGTGCCGCTGATTGCCGACGGCGGCATCCGCTATTCGGGCGACGTCGCCAAGGCGCTGGCCGCCGGCGCCTTCACCGCCATGATGGGCGGTATGTTCGCCGGCACCGAAGAAGCACCCGGCGAAGTCGTGCTGTTCCAGGGCCGGTCCTACAAGTCGTATCGCGGCATGGGCAGCGTGGGCGCCATGAGCGACGGTTCGGCCGATCGCTACTTCCAGGACCCCGCCAACAACGCCGACAAGCTCGTGCCGGAAGGCATCGAAGGCCGCGTGCCCTACAAAGGCAGCGTCATCGCCATCATCTACCAACTGGTCGGCGGCATACGCGCCTCCATGGGCTATTGCGGCTGCGCTTCCATCGAAGACATGCGCACCCGCGCCGAATTCGTCGAGATCACCTCGGCCGGCGTGCGCGAGTCGCATGTGCACGATGTGCAGATCACCAAGGAAGCGCCGAATTACCGTGCCGATTGAGGCTCTTGCCGTGCCGGCAAAAAACGGGGCGGCGGCGCGGGCCGCCGCCCCGTCTACATATCCAGCAGATGCTTGACCACCAGTTCCGGAGCGCTGACCATTGCGTCGTGGCCGGTGGCCAGTTCGCGCCATTCCCAGTCGGCCTGGGCGCGGGCCCATTGCCGCGCGCCCTCCAGTGCGGCGAAAGACGGGGCCGTGCAATGCCAGTAGGCGCAGGGCAGGCCATTGCCTATGGGCTTGTCCAGCCGCAGCGAGGATTCATACACCCCCAGGGGTTGCGGCGTGAGCCGCGCGGCGACGAATTGTGTATCGGCCTCGCGTTCCAGGCCCAGCGAGGCCGGGCGCGGCGGCGGCACGCCCAGTCCCTGGCAGGAACTCTGCGCTGCCGCGCGCAGCTTTTCCACCAGCGCCGGCGGCAGAGTATCGAAAGTACTGACGCCGTTGCCCAGTATGAAAGCGTCCAGGTACACCAGGCGCCGCAGGCGCTGCGGCATGCTTTCCGCCACCCCCGTGATCGCCAGCCCGCCGAAACTGTGGCCTACCAGCACCACGTCGTGCAGATCTTCCCAGTGCAGCACGTTCTCGATGTCGCGCACGAAAGTGTCCAGGCCGATGGGCAGCTTGCCCAGCAAATGGCTGCGCTCGCCCAGGCCGGTCTGGGTCGGCGTGTAGACCGTATGGCCCAGCGCGCGCAGCGCCCGCGCCACGCGCGTCCAGCACCAGCCGCCGTGCCAGGCGCCGTGCACGAGTACGAAAGTCTGGGATTCCTGGCTGTCCGTCATGATGGCTCCTTGCAAAAACGGCCGCGGGTTGCGCTGCGCAAGGGCCACTATACCCGCAGGCCGGGCCGTTTGCCGCCCCGATACGGTACATTAACGCCTGGCGCGCATCGCGCCGGCGCTTTCCCAATTTCCTTTTTGCCCTTCCAGCCATGCACCAGCGTATCCTCATCCTAGACTACGGCTCACAAGTCACCCAGCTCATCGCGCGCCGCGTGCGCGAGGCCGGTGTCTACTGCGAAATCCATCCCGGCGACGTCGATGACGACTTCATCCGCGCGCAGCAAGGCCTGAAGGGCATCATTCTGTCCGGCAGCCACGCTTCGGCCTACCAGGAAGATTCGCTCAAGGTGCCGCCCCAGGTATTCCAGGCGGGCGTGCCCGTGCTCGGTATCTGCTACGGCATGCAGTCCATGGCCCAGCAGCTCGGCGGCAAGGTAGAGTGGTCCGATCACCGCGAATTCGGCTATGCCGAAGTGCGCGCCCGCGGCCACACCCGCCTGCTCGAAGGCCTGGAAGACTTCACCACCACCGAAGGCCACGGCATGCTCAAGGTGTGGATGAGCCACGGCGACAAGGTCACGGCGCTGCCTCCCGGCTTCAAGCTCATGGCGTCCACCGATTCCTGCCCCATCGCCGGCATGGCCGACGAAGAGCGCGGCTTCTACGCCGTGCAGTTCCACCCCGAAGTCACCCACACCGTGCAGGGCGAGGCCATGCTGGCGCGCTTCGTGCGCGAGATCTGCGGCTGCGGCGGCGACTGGAACATGCCCGACTATGTCTCCGAGGCCGTGGAACGCATCCGCGCCCAGGTCGGCGACGAAGAAGTCATTCTCGGCCTGTCCGGCGGCGTCGACTCCTCGGTGGCCGCGGCCCTGATCCACAAGGCCATCGGCGACCAGCTCACCTGCGTATTCGTCGACCACGGCCTGCTGCGCCTGAACGAGGCCGAACAGGTCATGGCCACCTTCGCCGACCACTTCGGCATCAAGGTCATCCATTGCAACGTCGGCGACAGCCTGCTCGCCAAGCTCAAAGGCGTTGCCGACCCCGAGGCCAAGCGCAAGATCATCGGCCGCGAGTTCGTCGAAGTCTTCGAGGTCGAAGCCGCCAAACTGACCCGCGCGCGCTGGCTCGCCCAGGGCACCATTTATCCCGACGTGATCGAATCGGCCGGCGCCAAGACCGGCAAGGCCGTCGCCATCAAGTCGCACCACAACGTCGGCGGCCTGCCCGATACCCTCAAGCTCAAGCTGCTCGAACCCTTGCGCGAGCTTTTCAAAGACGAAGTGCGCAAGCTCGGCATTGCCCTGGGCCTGCCGCCCGCCATGGTCTACCGCCACCCCTTCCCGGGCCCCGGCCTGGGCGTGCGCATACTCGGCGAAGTCAAGAAGGAATACGCCGACCTGCTGCGCCGCGCCGACGCCATCTTCATCGAAGAACTGCGCAAGACCACCGACGAGACCAGCGGCAAGAACTGGTACGACCTGACCTCGCAGGCCTTCGCCGTCTTCCTACCCGTCAAGTCCGTCGGCGTCATGGGCGACGGCCGCACCTACGACTACGTCGTCGCCCTGCGCGCCGTGCAGACCTCCGACTTCATGACAGCCGATTGGGCCGAGCTGCCGTACTCGCTGTTGAAGAAAGTATCGGGAAGGATTATCAATGAAGTGCGGGGGATAAACCGGGTGACGTACGATGTATCGAGCAAGCCGCCCGCGACGATTGAGTGGGAATGATTCCGCGTCTGGCACAGCCAGGCACCTGATGGCATGAAATGCCGCTAAGCCCGCGTAATTGCGGGCTTTTTTTGTTTGTGTTTGGCACGATCTGGCAACGGGAGGAAGCGCCAAGCACCGTTTGAGCATGGCATTAAAGCTGGTATTATGGTTTGGCGATGCCATGATTGATGCCGATACCATGCTGCGTTCTTTTGTGTGTTCATGGTATTAATATTCTATAAGTTACTGTTTCGTAAGAAAAAATACGATAAATTCGAGATTTTTTCAGCATGGTATCGGAGACGAAGAAGGACAAGGTACATGCTGACCGATACCAAGCTGCGCAATCTCAAGCCCAGGGACAAACTCTACAAAGTGAATGACCGGGAAGGTCTCTATGTGGCAGTGACTCCAGCCGGCTCCATCTCGTTCCGTTACAACTACTCAATCAACGGTCGGCAGGAGACCATCACCTTTGGGCGTTATGGTGTCGGTGGCATCACCCTGGCCGAAGCCCGCGAGCTGTTGGGTGACGCCAAGAAGATGGTTGCGGCGGGCAAGTCGCCGGCCAAGGAGAAAGCCCGAGACAAGGCGCGGGTGAAAGATGCAGAGACGTTCGGTGCCTGGGCGGAGAAGTGGCTGCGTGGCTACCAGATGGCCGACTCCACCCGCGATATGCGCCGCTCGGTTTATGAGCGTGAGCTGAAGCCGAAATTCAGCAATCAGAAGCTGGTGGAGATCACCCACGAAGACTTGCGGGCGCTGGCTGATGCCATTGTTGAGCGAGGCGCACCGGCCACCGCCGTTCATGTGCGTGAAATCGTGTTGCAGGTATTTCGCTGGGCCATCGAGCGTGGGCAGAAGGTCGAAAACCCGGCAGAACTGGTGCGCCCAACAAGCATCGCTCGATTCGAGCCACGTGACCGAGCGTTGACGCCAGAAGAAATTGGGCTGATGTACCAGTACATGGAGCGAGTGGGCACAAGCCCAACAAACCGTGCGGCGGCCAAGCTGTTATTGCTGACGATGGTGCGCAAGAGCGAGCTGACCAATGCGACCTGGAGCGAGATCAATTTCAGCGAAGCGTTGTGGACGATTCCAAAGGAGCGGATGAAACGCCGTAACCCGCACCTGGTATTTCTGTCCCAGCAGGCTCTGGATATTTTCATTGCCATGAAAACCTTTGCCGGTGGTTCCGACTTCGTTTTGCCATCACGGTACGACTCGGATGCGCCGATGAGCGCTGCCACACTTAACCAGGTGCTGACGCTGACTTACAAGGCGGCGCAGAAAGATGGGAAGTCACTTACCAAGTTCGGACCGCATGATTTGCGGCGCACAGCCAGCACGCTGTTGCATGAGGCCGGCTACAACACCGACTGGATCGAGAAGTGCCTGGCGCACGAGCAGAAGGGCGTGAGGGCTGTCTACAACAAGGCTGAGTACCGCGAGCAGCGGGCGGCGATGTTGCAGGATTGGGCCGATATGATTGATGAGTGGACTTCGGGAGGCAGTAAGGGTTGATGTTTTTGCTATCTTTGATAGCATTGAAGTTGATGCCGTGAATTTATAAATAAGGCCGCCATTGGCATCGGGCAGGTCAATTACCGATTAGCTGCTTCGCGCAGCTACTCGATGAATAGCAACTATTCATTTGAGAGGTATTGACCCATGCAAAATATAAAGACCCTCATCAACAGGAAGAAGCTCCTGGAGATGATCCCGCTTTCGACACGAACAATTTATAACCTGGAGCAGCGAGGGGATTTTCCACGCCGTATCGCGTTAACCAGTAGAAATGTCGCCTGGGATTTGTCAGAGGTCGAAGAGTGGATTGAGGCACGTAAATCATCGGGTGATCAAGCTGCGCGACCTGGCCCTATAGAGGGCTAGTTATATGGCTCTTGATCTTATGGCGGCTTTCACGGAATTGCCGCCACCCATTGATTATGTTCTGCCTAATATGGTTGCTGGCACTGTTGGTGCTCTTGTGTCGCCTGGTGGGGCTGGTAAATCCATGTTGGCCCTTCAATTGGCTGCACAGATTGCAGGCGGGCCTGATTTACTTGAAATAGGCGAGTTTCCCACCGGGCAAGTGGTCTATCTGCCTGCTGAAGATCCACCGGCCGCTATTCACCATCGTCTGCACGCCCTTGGGGCACACCTCAGCGCAGCGGAACGGCAAGCCGTGGCTGATGGTTTGCTCATTGAACCCTTGATCGGTAAATGCCCAAACATCATGGCTGCTAGCTGGTTCGATGCTCTCAAACGAGCCGCTGAAGGTCGTCGCTTGATGATCTTGGACACTTTGCGGCGCTTCCACATTGAGGAGGAGAACGCTAGCGGGCCGATGGCGCAGGTTGTTGGGCACATGGAGGCCATAGCCGCTGATACAGGCTGCTCCATTGTGTTTCTGCACCACGCGAGTAAAAGCGCAGCCATGATGGGGTCGGGCGATCAACAGCAGGCCAGTCGTGGATCGTCCGTACTGGTTGATAACATCCGTTGGCAATCGTACCTATCCGGCATGACGCAAGGCGAGGCCGAGATACTGGGGGTCGATGATTGTCAGCGTGGGTATTTTGTCCGCTTTGGCGTCAGCAAGGCCAACTATGGCGCACCTTTTCAAGAACTCTGGTTTAGACGGCACGACGGCGGCGTGTTGAAGCCTGCTGTACTGGAGCGGCAGTGCAAGGTGAAAAGGAGACAGCGTGAAGAAGCCTAAGCATGACCTGACCCACGTCCGACATGATCCCGCGCACTGTTTGGCACCTGGCCTGTTCCGCAGCCTCAAGCGTGGCGATCGCAAACGCTGCAAGCTGGACGTGACCTACACCTTTGGCGAGGACGAATCCATGCGTTTCGTCGGATTCGAACCTCTCGGGGCCGATGATATGCGTCTTTTGCAAGGCATCGTGGCCCTTGGCGGCCCGAACGGCATCTTGCTAACCCCGGAACCGACCAGTGAGACGGGGCGACAGCTACGGCTATTCCTTGAACCCCGTTTCGAAGCCATTGAGCAAGACGGCTTGGTGGTTCGTGAGAGCCTGACCAAACTGCTCTCAGAAACGGGCATGACGGATAGCGGCGACAACATCAAGGCGCTCAAAGCCAGCCTGCTGCGCATGTCGAACGTCACCATCCTTGTGACGAAGGGACGGCGGCAAGCCGCGTTCCACCTGATGAGTCATGCTTTTGACGAGACGGACGGCAGGCTATGGGTTGCCCTGAATCCGCGTATTGCCGAAGCGATCCTGGGGCATCGTCCATATGCCCGTATCGACATGGCGGAAGTGCGGGTGCTACAGACTGATCCGGCACGGCTGATGCACCAACGGCTATGCGGCTGGATCGACCCCGGCAAATCCGGGCGCGTGGAACTGGACACGCTTTGCGGCTATGTCTGGCCAGATGAAGCCAATGCCGAAGCTATGAAAAAACGCCGTCAGACTGCCCGGAAGGCACTGGCCGAACTTGCCGCCGTGGGTTGGGTAGTGAACGAATACGCCAAGGGAAAATGGGAGATCAAGAGGCCTGGCCCCACGGCAACTGCACCCGTTTACCGTCGTAACGTTCCCTTGTTACCGTCGTAACGCTCCCCTTCTGCCGTCGTAACGTTCCCCGTCCCAATTTGGAAAACCCAGACGGTGCGCTGCTTTGCGGGCAGTTTGGGAAATCCATCCAAGATTATCTAAAGATAATCCATCATGCGCGGTGCAGCTCGCGCCTTGAGGGCGCGTTCTGACCTTGCCAATAAAGCCCTGGCGGGCTTTATCAATCGGCCATAGGCCGATGGTTTAACGCCAAGAAGAGAAGGCGGCTTCAGTGGCCGCTGAAACGCCTTGTGAGAGGGGAAAACAACCCGGAGTCCCTTATTCCATGAGCTGAAGCAGAATCTGCGTCTAACGGCGCTGGAGGGCCGCTGTGTGCACTTGTAGTTATCTGTACTGAAACCTTGGCTCGAAACGTGAAATGGCTAAGCAGTGCCCATTCGTTCGGTAAGAATAATAAGAAGATTATTATTCTTATTATTACCAAGCAGGAATGAGCCGTGTGTGTTGGACGCCCATAACCAGTAACCTGCGTGAAGGTGTCAACATCAGGAAAGGTTGCCCCTCAAGTATCAATACGTCGCCTTAGTGGTATGACGGGAGGGGAGGCAAATTTCTTGTGTTCATTGACACTTGAGGGGCGGGTTATGCCCTTCTTTTTTGGCGTCCAACTCGCCCCATCGGGGCGAATGGTTTGTGTCGATTGTTGGCATTTTAGGTTCCGATTTAAAGCCGATTGAGCAGCGATTTTGAAGCGACTATGTCGATTGCAGGCCGATTTGGTGACGATTACGGTTATGTTGCCAAGAATCGGTGTTTGTTTGACGATAAAACGCTTTACGTTCGATATGCGCTAGATTTTCAATAGTGGGTGAAATGCGGGCAGGATGGGTGAAGTTAGCTAACCGGCAAGCCGGTTATCTATCTTCACTGTCCCTTATTCGCGCCGGGGGCACTCAACGGGAATCCTGCCCTGCGGGGCTGATCGGCTACCGCCGGTTGCAAGAGTATAGGTCTTGCTATTTTTAATATCTTTGATAGCATGGTTGTCGGGTACACCAAAAGGGTATTGATATGGCAAATGTGCTTATCAGGAATTTACCCGCCGAGGTGCACCGTGCGTTGAAAGTTCGAGCAGCGCTCAACGATAGGAGCACCGACGCGGAAATACGCGAAATACTGACGGCGGCAGTACAGCCGCTAGAGCTTGAAGAGATTGGCCGGGAAGTTGGCTTGTCCGAAAGCGATAAAAAAACAGAGTAGTTTTACGTTTGTAAGTCCGGGCCTCAGCGCCAAGGGCAATACCGATCAGCTAGTGGCGTAGCTCTTCGATGAAACGTTGCCGAGAACAAGCACAACGCTTGGTCAAGGCAATGCCTTCTTTTCATCGACGGAGTACGACCATGAAGTCCAAAATTTTAGCGGCTAAAAAAACCGCTCTAGCCGTTGCACTCGCAACCGGCTTTATCACCACTACCACCGCCCCTGTGCAAGCTGGTATCCCCGTCATCGACGGCGGCAACCTGGCCCAGAACATCATGACGGCCATCGAGTCGGTGGCGCAGACGCTCAAGCAGATTGAGCAGTACCAGACCCAGTTGCAGCAGTACGAAAATCAGCTCCAGAACACGATGGCCCCAGCCGCGTATATCTGGGATCAGGCGCAGACTACGATCAACCGGCTGATTGCCGCGCAAAACACGCTGGCCTATTACGAGAACCAGCTAGGCAGCCTGGATCGTTACCTGGCCAAGTTTCAGGACGTGGCCTATTACCGCAGCTCGCCATGCTTCAACGGCAGCGGCGGATGCACGCCGGCCGAAAAGGCAGCGATGGAAGAGAACCGCCGCCTGGCGTCAGAGTCGCAAAAGAAGGCCAACGATGCCCTGTTCCAGACCGTTGCCGACCAGCAAAAGGCTTTGAAGGATGACGCCCGTACCCTGGAGCGGCTGCAAGGCGCGGCCCAGGGTGCAACTGGCCAGCTACAGGCCATCGGCTACGCCAACCAGCTCGCCAGCCAGCAGGCCAATCAGCTCTTGCAGATTCGCACCATGTTGACCGCCCAACACAACGCGGAGGCAGCCCGGATTGCAGCAGAACTCGATGCCGAGGCGCGAGGTGATGCCAGGGCCGAGCAAATGCGTACCTGGACGTTTCGCCCGAGTCCGGCAGACAACTACTAGGGAGGCGGTGAGATGAAAAAAATCTTTTTTACTACCGCGGCTACGTTGCTGTTGTTGGCTGGATGTGAACAGGAAAGGATGCCCGAACCAAATGCGGCGACGTGTGCCCCCGATGCGTTCCAGGCAGCACTGAATGAAATGCGCAGCGAAGCGAACCGAGAGGCCTTTACCGAGGAATGCAGAGCATTCCAGAAGGCCAAGCAGATGCGTCAGTGGGAGTTCAAGCCCAGCCCTAAAGATGATTATTGAGGTGGTCGCCATGAGAAAGAAAATTGCTCTAGGTGGCTTGATGATGGTCGCCACAATGGTGCTGGCTGAACCTGCAATGGCGCAGGAGCTAAGTAGCAGCGGTGTTATGAATGATGTGCTCAAGCGTTTTCATGATGCTGCCGCAACATGGGGGCCAGCTATTGAGTCCGCTGCATCGCGTTTGTTCTGGACGCTGGTTGTGATTTCGATGGTCTGGACATTCGGCATGATGGCTTTGCGCAAGGCCGACATTGGCGAGTTCTTCGCGGAGTTCGTTCGCTTCACGATCTTCACCGGCTTTTTCTGGTGGTTGCTGACGAATGCGAACCAGGGCATGAATATCGCCGGTACGATTGTTCAGTCATTGCAAACTCTGGGCGCGCAGGCGGGGGGACTTTCCAATAGCAATCTTGGGCCCTCCAGCATCCTTGATCTTGGTTTCGAGTTATACAACCGCACAGTACAGGCCACCTCGGAGCTGGGATGGCGGCAGATGGCAACTGCTCTGGTCATGGAGCTAATGGCCCTGGCTGTTTTGTTTGTCCTGGCGTTGATTGCGGTCAACCTGTTGCTGTTGCTCGCATCAGCCTGGATTCTGTTGTATGCCGGTGTGTTCTTCCTTGGCTTTGGTGGAAGTCGTTGGACTTCCGACATGGCGATCAATTACTACAAGACCGTGCTGGGCCTGGCCGCACAGCTTATGGCAATGGTGCTTCTGGTTGCGATTGGCAAAGAGTTCATCAATCACTACTACACGCAAATCAGCGAGAACATGGCATCCCAGGAACTGGCCGTGATGTTGGTTATATCGGTCATCTTGCTTTTCTTGGTCAACAAAGTTCCGCCGATGATTTCTGGTCTTGTGTCTGGTGGTGGTATTGGCGCAGCCGGTGGAATTGGAAACTTCGGTGCGGGTGCGGCAGTTGGGGCGGCGGTGACGGCGGCCAGTATGGCAACTGGCGGCGCTGCCCTGGCAGGTAAAGCGGTTATGGGTGCCGCAGCCGGTGCAGCCGGAGGTGCAAGTGCACTCCAAGCGGCTTTTCAGAAAGCATCAGCGAGTATGGAAACCGGCGGTGACATGTCCAGCATGGGGTCAGTTGTCAGCAGTGGCGGAAACGGTGGTGGTGAAGCGGGTACTGCTGGCAGTAGCCCATTCGCCCAAGCGGCTGGCTTTGGTGACAGCGGCAGTAGCTCAAGCGGTGGCGGCTTTGCCAAGGCCGCGAAGCTGGCCACAGGCACGGCCTCCGAGTTAGCCAAGGGTGTCGGCTCTCAAGTGAAGCAGGGATTCCAGGAGCGAGTGAGCGAAACCACAGGCGGAAAACTGGCTGCTTCGATACGCGAAAGCATGGAGCCGAAAGAAGCAAGCCAATCTGGCCAGTTCGAGGGCAATAGCTTGGGCGCCGATTCTGGCCCAGATAGTAACGAAGTCAGGAGTTAGCACGATGACGACATCAACATACATGGCCGCATTGGCGGCCCTGGATGAAGCGCCAAGGGAAGAAGTCAGCCAGGTATTTATTTCGCCGCTGGGTGATCAATCGACCGAGGTCGATGCAGAGACAGAAACAGCCGCTTTTGTATCACGGCCAGACCCTATGAGAGAGAGCGAAACTAAGCCGATAAGTATTGAGGTTAATGGCGGCAGGAATGAGCGGTCAGCATTCGCGGAGGCGGCGGGGCTGTACCTGTAGGCGCACCGGGCTGGCCACAACCAGCCCGGCACTTTCAATCAACACCTACTGGAGAGGTGAATTATGACAACACAACATATTATCGAACCAGGGCAAGCAGTGCATCAAGCAGCGGCTATTCTTTCTTCTTTGGAGTACATCAACCAAGCGGAAGCGCGGAGCCTTGGGCCATTGGCCGAAGCCGTCGCTAATGCTTTTATGGTGGTGTACTACCAAGCTGAAACGGGCCGGGCGACACAGGCTGATTTTCAAGAAGCAATGAACGCCTTGCGCCAAGCGTGCAGCTAATGACGAAAGGGCGGCCACTCGAACTGGCCGCCTTTTTCAATCTTCACTGTTTGGCCATTCCCGACCCACAGACGGCGCATCCATCCATTCGCGTTCCTCCGGCGGCAGCGGGTAAGCCCCGGATGCTTCCGCGTCGGCCAGTAGTTCGGCCAGTGTGTAGCGCACCCGACCAGTGGAAACGGCGCGGGCCGGGTCGGCCTTCTCATGCAGCCTGTTCTCTAGGTTCTTTGGGTCTGTCATCGGGCGACCTCAGCAAGCATGGATACTAGGTGTTCCAGGTCAGTGATCGAATGCGCCAGGAAGCGGCCGGCGCGGCAATCTGCAATCATTTCCTCAGTTTTTTCCTACTCATGTTCAACCTCGTTCGTACCAGCTCTTCGAGCGATTCACCACGCGCACGACCAGCAGCATCACCGGCACTTCGACCAGGACGCCGACCACGGTTGCCAATGCAGCGCCGGAGTGCAGACCGAACAAGCTGATGGCGGCCGCCACGGCCAGCTCGAAGAAGTTGCTGGCACCGATCAGGGCCGAAGGACAGGCGACAGAGTGCTTTTCCCCCGCCCGCTTGTTCAGCCAGTAGGCTAACCCGGAATTGAAGAACACTTGAATCAAGATCGGCACGGCTAGCATGGCGATCACTAACGGCTGCCGGATGATGGCCTCGCCCTGGAAGGCGAACAGTAGAACCAACGTCAGCAGCAGCGCGGCCATCGACCACGGCCCGATCTTCTGCATGGCCCGTTCAAAGGCGGCCTGTCCTTGCTTGAGCAGATGCCGCCGCAAGAGCTGCGCCAGGATCACCGGCACGATGATGTAGAGCACGACCGAAATCAGCAGCGTGTCCCAAGGCACCGAGATCGAGGACATGCCCAGCAGCAGGCCGACGATGGGCGCGAAGGCCACGATCATGATGGCGTCGTTCAGAGCCACTTGCGAGAGCGTGAAAAGCGGGTCGCCGTTGGTAAGGCGGCTCCACACGAACACCATTGCCGTGCAGGGCGCGGCGGCCAGCAAGATCAAGCCCGCGATGTAGCTGTCCAGTTGATCGGCCGGCAGGAACGGAGCGAACACTTGTCGGATGAACAGCCACCCCAGCAGGGCCATCGAGAATGGCTTGACGGCCCAATTCACGAACAGCGTGACGCCGATGCCGCGCCAATGCTCTTTGACCTGGTGCAGCGCCCCGAAGTCGATCTTGACCAGCATCGGGACGATCATTACCCAAATCAGCAGGCCCACCGGCAAATTGACCTGGGCCACTTCCATGCGGCCTATGGCCTGGAACACGTCAGGAAGGCCCTGGCCGAGCGCAACACCGGCGACGATGCACAGGGCCACCCACAGCGTCAGGTAACGCTCGAAGCCGCTCATCGGGGCCTGGCGCGGCTTCGCGGCGATGGCCTGTGCGCCGGCGCTCATGCTTCCTGCTCGGTCTTGCCGATGTTCGCCAGCTCGCGCTTGATGGCCGTCTGGTCAAGCATTTTGAGAGGCAGATTCACGAACAGGCGGACGCGGTTCATCATGTGCCGGAAGGTTTGTTCGAAGGCCCGGCGCTTCTCGGCGTCAGTGCCTTCGACGGCGGCCGGGTCTTCAAATCCCCAATGCGCCGAGATCGGCTGACCAGGCCACACCGGACACATTTCGCCGGCGGCGTTGTCGCAGACGGTGATGATGAAGTCCATCTTCGGTGCGTCGGGCGTGGCGTACTCGTCCCAGCTCTTGCTGCGCAGATTCTCGGTCGGGTAATTCACCGACTCCACCTTTTCGACGGCGAAGGGATTGACCTTGCCGGTTGGGTGACTGCCGGCGCTGTAGGCGCGGAAGCGCCCTTGCCCCATCGTGTTGATGAGAGCTTCGGCCATGATGCTGCGCGCCGAATTGCCGGTGCAGAGGATGAGGACGTTATAGATTCTTTCGGTCATGATGTTTCGCTTTCTGGTAGTGGCTGGGGAGCAATGGCGATGGATGAAAGATCGGTGGCCTCGTCGATGACGTGGCCGGCCGCTTTCCGTTCGGAATAGCGGTCTGTCAGTGCTTCACGGTGCGGCCGTACCAGCGCCGTGAAGCGCACCAGTTCTTCCATCACATCGGCTATTCGGTCGTAGTACGGCGAGGGCTTCATGCGGCCCGCCGCGTCGAACTCTTGGAACGCTTTGGCGATACTCGACTGGTTCGGAATGGTGAACATTCGCATCCAGCGGCCGAGCAGACGCAAGGTGTTCACGGCGTTGAAGCTCTGCGAGCCGCCGGATACCTGCATCACGGCCAGGGTGCGGCCTTGGGTCGGCCGGATGCCGGCCATTTCAAGCGGCAGATGGTCAATCTGCGCCTTCATGACACTGGTAATCTGACCGTGGCGTTCCGGGCTGCACCAGACTTGTCCCTCTGACCACTCGGACAGGGCGCGCAGCTCCTTGACGGCCGGGTGATCGTCGCTTTGCACTTGATCGGGCAACGGCAAATCGGACGGGTCGAAGATGCGTGTTTCTGCGCCAAAGAATTGCAGCAGCCGGGCCGCTTCCTCGACGGCCAGCCGTGAGAACGAGCGGGCGCGCAGCGAGCCATACAGCAGCAGGATACGCACCGGCGGGGCGTCGGGTGCCAGCCCGAGCGCCGGGCGCTCGATGGCAAAGGATTTGTCCAAAGCGGGCAAAGAATCGGGGTCGGAAAGATGGCGAAGTCTCATGCCAACACCTTCCCGGCTTCCGTGGTGCAAGACAGGTTGCACACCTGGCCGCCGCAGCAGTTTTCCGTGAGAAAGGCCACCAGGTTAGTGGCCGTCGAAAAGTTCGCCTCGTAGATCACAAATCGGCCTTCTTGCCGCGACGTGACCATGCCGGCGTGTGCCAGCTCTTTCAGGTGGAAGGATAGCGAAGACGGCGGGATGCCGGCCGCTTCGCTGATTTTTCCGGCGGCCATGCCGGCGGGGCCGGCCTGGACGAGAAGCCGGAACACCGCGAGGCGCGATTCTTGAGCGATGGCCGCCAGGGCGGCTACAGCATTTATCGTTTCCATGTTTCAATAATAGTCGAAATATGGAGTGTGCTCAATAGCTCATTTAAGCTGTAAAAATGAGCTAGGCGCATTTAGATCGATATGTGATAAATTGGCCTGCCAGTTTAAGATGGGTGCATTTGAGTATGCCTAAAGGAGCCGGCCAGTATGAGCAGGACGAAGCCAGCAGCCGCGCCGATGGTGGCGCGGGTCTATCTGCGCGTCAGCACCGAAGTGCAAGACCTTGAACGCCAGGAGGGGATCATCACGGCCGCGAAGGCCGCCGGGTACTACGTCGCTGGCATCTACCGCGAGAAGGCATCCGGCGCACGCGCCGACCGGCCCGAACTGCTGCGCATGGTGGCCGATCTGCAACCGGGCGAAGTGGTCATTGCCGAAAAAATTGACCGGATCAGCCGTCTACCCTTGCCCGAGGCCGAGCGCCTGGTGGCCTCGATCCGGGGCAAGGGCGCGCGCCTGGCTGTTCCTGGCGTGGTCGATCTATCCGATGTGGCGGCCGAGGCTCAGGGCGTTGCCAGGATCGTCCTGGAATCCGTCCAGGACATGCTTTTGAAGCTGGCTCTACAGATGGCCCGCGACGACTACGAGGACAGGCGCGAGCGGCAGCGCCAAGGCATTGAGCTGGCCCGCCAGACCGGGCGCTACAAGGGCCGCCGCGCTGATCTGAAGCGCCGCGCCCAGGTTGTTGCGCTGCGCAAGTCCGGCCACAGCATCAGTAAGACCGCCGAACTGGCCGGGTACAGTCCGGCCCAGGTGAAACGGATATGGGCCGAAGTCAGCCAGGCCGAAGCGAAGCAACGCGGCGCGTTCGTGGAGGATGCATTGACGGAAGCCGATGCCCTGGCCGCTGTCGGGCAGGATGAACGCCAGGAGGAAAGGGCATGACGAAGCTGCACCAAGACGCTGAGCCGTTTTTCATCACCGAGGAAATTGCGGCCGAAATGACCGCCGGCGGCTACGAGTTCGGGCCGCCGCCCATCCCCTGCACCATCCGCCTACGCGACGTGCTGGAGCGCATGACCGATGCCGAGCTAGCATTGCAGCCGGGCGAGATCGCCGACCAGGAGCGTGGATGTCGACGGTGCAAGCCGTGTTCAACCCCATGATTTGCTCATGGCATTTTTCATGGCACTGGTGCCGTTTGCATCTGCAAGCTATTATTATTAAAGGGTTTTATGTGCTTGTTTACAATCGAGTGGGAGTGAATTGACGTCCTTCGAGGACTATCGCCAGTTATCGAAAAACTGCTGTAGCATATTGATTTTCAATAAAATACGTCGCGGCACCTTTCGGTGGCTATCGCCGGCCAGCAAAACAAGTTGGCGGTAGCGCTGACGGTAAAAATCGAGGCCGAATTAAGACCCGTTCGTTGACTATTCAGACTTTTACCGTCTTTGACGGTAAAAGTTCTCTCTGGAATGTTGGCGCTATGCGGCTTTCAGAGCCTCAACAGGTTTCCTGGTCCTTGACGGTAAAACCGGACGGTAAAGCCGTCAAAAGCCGGAGGAAACCTCGATGCTGACCGACACTGCGCTGCGCAATCTCAAGCCTAAGTCCAAGATTTACAAGGTTTTTGATCGCGATGGGATGTACGTGACGGTATCGACCGCCGGTACCGTCACGCTGCGCGTGGTGCGTGTGATCAGCCGCATAGCAACAGGCTGTCCGAGGTTCGCTGCGCGCATGCGCGCCAAGCTCCGAGGCGATGTGTCCAAGCCAGGAGGCGGTGCTCAACTAGCGGTTCTCTTCGAACGGCAAAGGTCTCGGCGGAACGGGCGCCGAATGGACGATCGACGTCGTCGTGCGACCATGCGGCGTGAAGTTGTCGAGAATCGGTTCGAGCTCGTCCATGCTGCGCAAATAGAGCTTCATGAAGTAGCAGTCCTCTCCAGTGATCCGGTAACACTCGGTGATTTGTGGGATGTCACAGGCGATCTTGGGAATTACGTGCAAATCATTCGTTTGCGGACTCACGCGAACGATCGCGCAAATGACGTAGCCCAACGCACGTGGATTGACATCAACGCGATAGGTCAAGGCGCCGGATTCTTCCAGCCGTTTCATGCGTTCCGCGACGGCCGGTGCTGACAGGCCGACCTCGCGCCCAAGCCGTGCGATGGAAAGCCTCCGGCTGGCCTGGAGCGCGGCAATCAGCCTGCGGTCGAGGTTGTCCAATGGGGGGAAAGTTTTATGGCCCATTTTCCTTGGATTCGAAGGTGCCAGATTTTCAACTCCGATGATTAGGCATTCAATAGCCTGCCTTGGCCTCACATACTGCGCGTATGCAAACGAAAGCGCAAATGCAGGCTCTTCCCCAGGAACGCGTGGCCAAGCGGGCCGCGGAGCGACTCCCGCCGCATACCTTTTTCCTGATCAGTGCGGTCTTTCACTATCTGGGACCGGCGCTGGCCGTGTTGCTGTTCGCCCACGTGGCGGTGCTGGGCGTCACCTGGCTGCGCATTGTGAGTGCAGCGGTGATCTTCGCCCTGTGGCGGCGCCCGTGGCTTATTTTCCGCCGGCTTGATCGCGCGACACGACGCACACTGATTCTCTTTGGCGTTGTACTCGCGGCGATGAATACATTGTTCTATCTCGCCATTGACCGCTTGCCCCTCGCCACGGTTGGCGCAATCGAATTTCTTGGACCCATTGCGCTTGCCGCCTACGGAATCAGGACGCGTCGTAATGCGGCGGCCCTGCTGGTGACCGTGCTGGGCATGGTGGCCCTCACCGAGTTCCAGCTTGCCGGCGCGCCGCTGGGTTTCGCCTGTGCATTCGGCAATTGCGGGCTCTTCGTGCTGTACGTCGTTCTGGGGCATCGCGTAGCGAACGCGGACGGCGAGGCTGCTGGCCAGGAGACATCCAGCATCGAACGTCTGGGCGCGGCGATGCTGATCGCGGCGATCGTCGTGACGCCCGTAGGTCTCAAGGGAGCGCTGCCCGCATTTACTGATCCTGTGTTGCTTCTGGCCGGCATGGGTGTCGGTTTGTGCTCATCGGTGATTCCCTATGTATGCGACCAGCTCGCGATGGCCAGACTTCCACGTGCGAGTTTTGCGCTGATGCTGGCATTGCTCCCGGTCTTCGCGCTGATGATAGGTGCCGTGGTACTGCGCCAGATTCCGAATCTACGGGAGCTGATGGGAGTCAGTCTCGTGGTCGTTGGGATCGCCATCCACCAGCGTCAGTGAATGGAGACAGCGATATGAAATACGTGCATCTGGGCCGGTCCGGGCTGACGGTCTCGCGAGTCTGCCTCGGCATGATGAGCTACGGCGATCGTGTCGAGCGTGCCTGGCAGCTGGACGAGATGGAAGCCGAACCCATCGTGCGTGCCGCGATCGAGGCATCGTTGCGACGGCTCGGAACCGATTACGTCGCTCTCTACCAAATCCACCGTTTCGATTACGAAACGCCGATCGCAGGGAACATGGCGGCGTTGGGCGACGTCGTGCGCGCCGGCAAGGTGCGTTCCACCGGACACAGTGGGTTCGGTAGACGGGAGGCATAATCTGGCATTGCTGTCTTATATATCATGCAAGCCTTCTACGAGATGGTTGACATAGTGACATAATGATGTCACTATGTTTCGTATGGAAGCAGATCACGCACCGCTATACGCCAAGGTCGAGTCCACCTTGGCCTCTGAAATTGCCGGAGGCGCCATAGCTTGCGGTTCTCAGCTCCCGCCAGAAGATAGCTTGATTGAGAGGTTCGGCGTCAGCCGGACCACAGTGCGCAAAGCCATTGAAAATCTGGTTTCGCGCGGGCTTGTCGAGATTCGGCGCGGGAAGGGCACGTTTGTCACCGAGCCGAAGGTTCGGCAGGAATTGACCGAATTGAGCGGTTTCGTGGAAGACATGATTGCCTTGGGCAGGAAACCGACCGCAAGGCTGCTTGACAAACGCCTCGTGCCCGCCAGCGATACGGTTGCGACGCAATTGGGTATTGCCGTTGGGGTGCAGGTCTATCGCATCGAGCGGGTGCGCTTGGCCAATGGCGTCGCCATGTCTTTCGATGAAACCTATCTGCCCCTGGACATTGGCGAAAAGATAGTCAGCAACGATCTTGAAGCGGAGCCGATCTTTTCCTTGCTCGAAAACAAGTATGGCCTGCCACTTGTCGAGGCAGAGTATCGGCTCGAAGCTGTGACGGCAGATGAACACGTCGCCCAGGCGCTAGAGGTTGCACCCGGCAGCCCGATATTCCTGATCGAGCGGACCTCCTATTGCGAGGGGCCGAAGCCAATAGATTACGAGAAGCTCTATTACCGGGGCGACCTCATCAAGTTCAGCACACGTCTGTCACGCCGGCCGAGGACGAAGCCATGATCGGGGCGCTTGACGGAGGGGTAAGCAATGCTTTGTGGCTATTCGTCGCGGCCTTCGGCGCAAGCGCGCTAGGTGGTGTGCTGGGCATGGCAAGCGGCATCTTCATTGTCCCGATCCTCGCGTTCCTGTTCGGTGTCGATATCCATGCGGCGATCGCTGCCAGCCTGGTGTCGGTGATCGCTTGTTCCTGTGGCAGTGCTGCGCCGCTTCTGAAAGAGCGATTGACCAATATCCGGCTGGCGGTTGTTCTTGAGACGGCGACGACGCTCGGCGCGCTGACAGGAGTTTTCCTGATCGGGATTATTCCGACCTCCTATCTCTATTTGCTGTTTGCGGCCATCCTTGCTGTGTCGGCACAGCAAATGCTCACGCGCCGCCGCGAAGCAGTGCAAGTGAGCGTACCAGGCTCGCGAAGCTGGGCGACGGTGCTGCGCCTGCACTCGACCGTTCCGGATCGGACAGGCGGGGCCGCCACGCCTTACACTGTCGGTTCGGTGCCGCTCGGTTTGTTGCTGATGTACGGGGCGGGGCTGGTCTCGGCGCTGTTGGGGATCGGCAGCGGCGTGCTGAAAATCCCGGCGATGGATACGGCCCTACGGCTGCCGATCAAGGTATCTTCCGCAACATCGAACTTCATGATCGGGGTGACGGCCGCCGCGAGCGCTGGTGCCTATTTCGTGCGCGGCGATATCGATACAGCCCTCGCCGGCCCCGTCGCGCTCGGCTCCGTCATCGGCGCGATTGCGGGCGCGCGGATGCTGATGGGTCTTTCCGGCGACAAGCTCCGCATCTTCTTCGTGATCGTGCTCGTGCTGCTCGCCGTCGCCATGGCCATGAGCGGTTTCGGCGTGCATCTTAAAACATGATCGGGACAGCCATGAGCGAATACTTAACCAGGGGTGTGGGCCAGGAGCAGGCCATCGCCAAGTTGCTGCATTGTGGCACGAGACTGGCCTCATGCATCATCGCGGCCGGGCTGGTCGCTGAATGGTTGTATCCCTCGACTAGGGCTTTTGGCTTGAGCGGAGGCGGCTTGATGAAAGCCGGCGTCGCCCTGTTCATCTTTCTGCCGGTCGCGCGTGTGGGGCTTATGCTCATCCAGTTTGCGCAGGCGCGGGATACCGCCTACACGGCGATTTCAGCGCTAGTCCTCATGATCATCGGGGCTGGCTTTCTGGCTGGCCTATGACATCCGCTGCCGGCGTGCGGGCGATCCGCGGCGACCAGTATGCGCCAGCGCGCGAAATGGTCGATTGCGGTGCTGCCCATCAGAGATTCGTATCGTTGCCCGAATACTGTGCGTGAAATACCTGCCGCGCGGGCCAGTTGTTCCTGTGTTCAGCAGTGAGCAGGTTCCGCATGGACGAGGGCGATGGCGGGGCTGATCTGCCGGGTGGCCAGCGCCAGGAATCAGCCTTTGGGTAGCTCGTTGAGGTATGCCGGGAACAACTGCGGGACTGGAACCAGCATCAAATGCACCAAGCATCCAGATCGTCGCCGGCATGAGCCATTGTGATCTGCACGATAAGTCCGATGCCGCCATCAAGACGCTGGAGCAGTTGGTGCCGTTCTACAAGAAGCACATGGGTGGCTGAAGCTCTCGGCTTCAGGAACCGGAGGCAGTCGGCATGCCCGAGTTGTCACTTCGGTCACGCGGCAGGAAAACAAGCACGAGCAGTGTGCATGCGCCCAGGCAGAAGTAGGCCTGCTCGTAGCGGCCGCCGATCGCAATGAATGCGGCGAAAGCCGTCGGCGCCAATATGTTTGTCAGGTTGACCAGTATGCTGGACCCGGCGGCGGTTTCCGAGATCAATTGGGGGGAAGAGCGCCGCGCTACTTCCGCCATTTGTACGCCGTTCCAGCTTGCCGCCGAGCTGCCCGCGATAAACGCCAGGACGATGACGGCCCAGAGCGGCCATAGCGGGCTGGTCAGCCCAAGAAGCGCCGTCGTCGCGGCCGAGAGAATCGCGGCGATAGACAATACCGTGGTGGCCGAATGCAAATAATCGGACAGCCACCCCAATACAATGCGGCCGATCACGCCGCCGGCCTGCATGACTGCGAACACTATCCCGGCCAGGCCGAGTGAATAGCCTAGTTCGTCCACCAGATAGATTACGGTGAAGGTGAACCAGCAACTTTGGGACACGCCGAACAGGCTACCCACGACGGACATCTTCAGCAGGCCGGGCTCGAGCATCAACGATGCCAGGGGCGCGCTGAGTGCGCGCAGCGACTGCAGCGACAGCCAAGGGCGGGCGCCGCCTTTGCGCGCGGGCTTTATGTCGAGGCTGGCACTGAGTCGCCAAGTAAGAATAGTGGGCAACAGCACGATAAGTGCACAGGCAAGCAGGGCGGTGCGCCACCCCGTCGTCGTCACTAGCAGGGGAACCAGGAGCCCAGCTATCACGCCGCCCAGGGGGACTCCGGCTTGCTTGATGGAGAACATGAGATTGCGCATGCCCGGAGGCGAAAAGCGCTGCAGGATTTCGCTGCCGGCAGGATTCGCGGCGCCATTGCTCAGGCCCATCATGAAGCACACCGCCAAGGCGACGCCGATGCTCGGATACAGGAAGAACGCCATGCAGGCCGCACCCAGCAGCAAGGTGAGCTGCAGTGTGCGCATCCCTCCTATTTGTTTGAGCACCGCGGAGCCCGCAGCCAGGATGGCCAGCCCTCCCAAGGAATTGCTCGCGCTCAGATAGCCGACGGAACTGCCGCTCCAGTTGAACTCTACGGCCATGGCCGGTGCAATGATGGGGATGAGCCGGCTCAGGAATGCTGAAATGGTCTGCAGTGTAAAAATTGCCGTTACGGGCATGAGCCAGACAGGTACCGTGCGCGTCATCGAGTCTAGTGGGTCGTTTTTGTTGGGGCGGGCGGCGGAGCGGGCTTTGCCAACCGTCAGCTTCCGTTTTCTCTTTCAAGCCCTTGGCCGGCGTGGAAGCTTGCCTTCCGAAAGTGGATTCTTTGTGTTTGATGCATATGATTATTGCATTTCATGTATCTGGTGCAAATGATGATTCTCCGCCAAAATCGCTGTCGTCTGGATTTCAAGCAAGGACTACGAATATGACGCAACCGGCTATCCATAAAACTCGCCCCAGTATTCTGCTTGTCGGCGCCTCGCGCGGCTTGGGGTGCGCCATGGCGGCGGAATGCCTGAAAAGGGGGTGGGACGTCGTCGGCACAGTGCGCGGGAGCGCCCGAACCGAATTGCACAGCCTGGCTGACGAATATGCTGGCCGTGTCCAGGTGGAAAACCTCGACATCACCGAACCGGGCCAGATCGCGGCGCTTCGCGATAGGCTGTCGGGGCGGTGCTTCGATATTCTGTTCGTGAACGCCGGCATCGCGAACGGCAATCAGGACGAAACCATCGCGGAGATCTCCACGGAAGAGTTCGTGCGCGTGATGGTCACGAATGCCCTGGGCCCGATGCGCGTCATCGAAGCTCTGCAAGACCTGGTATCGGCCGATGGCCTGATAGGCATCATGTCGTCGGGGCAGGGCAGCATCGCAGGCAACGAGAAGGGCGGGCACGAGGTCTATCGCGGCAGCAAGTCAGCCCTGAATCAGTACATGCGCAGCTATGCAGCCCGCCATGCTGGAGAGTCGCGTGCCTTGCTGTTGTTGGCTCCCGGCTGGATTCGTACCGCCCTGGGCGGCCCCAGCGCGCCATTCGGCCTGGAGGAAACCGTTCCAGATATCGTCGATACGCTGCTTGCGAAGCGGGGCAGGCCCGGCCTGGAATATCTGGATCGCATGGGTCGCACGCTTGCCTGGTGAGCGCAGGCAAGGTGCGGTGGCTCGGCCCTGGCATTCGCGCTCGAATTCGGGCTTGCCCATGGCGAGGCCTGCGTCATGCAAGGGCAATATCGCCTCGGGGTTTCCTGAAGCGAGTGCAGTAACATGATGGAGTCGACACGGAGCTGGTCGACTTCGCCCGCGATGCCCGAGTCTGCGCACGGCATCGGCTTCGGCAGGCCTTTAATGCGCCATGCTCTTCGCGCCCCTGCGGAGAGCCTCGCGCGGATCGAGCAACGCTATGGCAGGGAACCACACCATTATGTCCGAGACCTACACCAACGAAATCGATTGCGCCACGACCACTGCGGGCGAATATCCACAGACATTGCGTGTGCGCGCGCACACGCTGCACGCCGATGTCGGCCCCGAAGCCGGAAGTGTCGATTCCGCTCCCAGCCCCCACGATTATTTCGACGCTGCCTTGGCGTCTTGCAAGGCGCTTACGGCAACGTGGTATGCGAAGAGGCACGACATCCCGCTGGAGCGGGTCGCAACCCGCGTGGAACGCGACAGCCACGAAGAGCGCTTAGGCAAATACCATTTGCGCGTCCATCTAGATTTCCAGGGGCCGTTGACCGACGCGCAGCGCGAAACGCTGCGGCAAGTCGCCGCCAAGTGCCCGATTCATAAATTGATGACCCAAGTCACCATAGATATCGAAACAGTGGCCTGACACAAGCTACGCGCGGGGAGGGCTTGCCGCCATATGTTCATGGCGGCAGGATCGTCTTAGCCCTGGGCGGACCCGTGAAGCTTCTTTAGACGGAAGGCCAGGGAGATGAACAGGACACCGAACACAATCGCCCACGAGCCGATAATCCACAGCAGGACCAGTGCGCCGAAACCCGGCATGGCGACGAGGGCAAGGCCGAACAGGACAGACACCACGCCTGCGAGCGCGAGCAGCCATTCGTTATTGATGACTTTGCGCAGCTTGATGGCGCCTATGATTTCCAGGACGCCGCGCACGATCGACCAGACGCCGATGAGGGTAACCATGACTACCACGGTAAGGCCGGGCCATCCGAATGCGATGACACCCGCGGCGAGGCTGGCCACGCCTGCCAGCGCCAGCCACCAGCGCGGTACGAGTCCGCCGCCGCGGATGGCGCCGCCCAGTGAAAATATTCCGTCTGCGATCGTGTAGATGCCGTAGACCAGTATCAGCGCAAGCAGGCTCTTGCCTGGCCATAGAAACGCGAGAATGCCGAACAATATGGCGACGATGCCCCTGAGCAGGAGCAGCCACCACGCGCCGCCAATCGCTGCCAGCGGGTTGCGGGCAGTGTCTACCGAGTTTTCAGTCATGAGGGTTGGCTCCTTGGCACGACTCGTGTCGCAGCGATGCGCACCATTCGATATGCAAAACAAATAAGCGACACATACTGGCGTTGCCGATTATAGCAATGGAGCGCTGTTCCACCATAGGATAGAGGCCGGCTCGCGAGGCCCGGTGGGGCCGGCCAGGCGGCTCTTTACTATTCACCCGCGACTGCGCTAGCATGGCTCAAGGGTGGCCTGCGTGACTCCGCTATCGGCGACGACTGAGCTAAGTCCTTGCTTCTCGAATTGTCGAGGCCTTCGACGAATACACCTCTCCGGAAATCTTCAAGACGCGGCGGCTCGTATAACTCTTGCCTCACACGGGGCCGGGTATCTGGAAGACTCGAAGCAATCTATTTTTGCCAGGGGTTCCCAAATGGATACAAGCCAGTCTGCCGATGCCATGACGATAAGCGTCATGAAAAACGGGCCTTATGCAGTCACCGGCGGTCCGCCGTTGTCGAAGCAAACAATCGGCACCAATGCCGCGGGCGAGTCTACGCAATGGCTGCCGGGCGAGGCCTATGCCGTCGGCGAGTCTTACTTTCTTTGCCGCTGCGGCCATTCATCGAAAAAGCCCTTTTGCGACGGCACTCATGCCAAGGTCGGTTTCGACGGCGCGGAAACCGCCAGCCGGGAGTCCTATGCGGCACAAGCGCAAGAAATCAATGGGCCCGTGCTCGCCTTGACTGACGCCGAGCCGCTCTGTGCTTTTGCCCGGTTCTGCGACCGGGACGGCAATGTATGGAATACGGTGTCGCGGGTGCGGTCCGAGCCCGCCCGCGAGGCCTATGTCCGCCAGGTAGGCCAGTGCCCGTCCGGGCGGCTGGTGGCGTGGGATCTGGCCACCCGCAAGCCGATCGAGCCCGAGCTTCCTCCTTCGATCGCCGTGGTGGAAGACCCCCAGCAAGGAGTGAGCGGCCCTTTGTGGGTGCGCGGCGGCATCAAGCTGATCGCAGCCGACGGTGTCGCCTACGAGACTCGAAACCGGATGACGCTCTGTCGTTGCGGCCAGTCGGGCAACAAGCCGTTCTGCGACGGCACCCATGCGAGCGTGGGATTCCGCGACGAATGATGTGGGCGCGAGCCGGAGATCCGCGAATATGAATCTCCGGTTCGCGCACCGCCGCGCGGTGGCGCTTGCCGGTCTAGGGGTTTAGCGATCCGGGCAAGCCGTCGTGGTATTCCCGGGCGGCGGCTTCAGATCGCGCCGCTGGCCTTGTCTTCGATCAGCTTTACGAGCGTATGCAGCAGCCGGTTTGCCGGGGTGGGGACGCCGAGCACCTCGCCGCGCTTTACGATGTAGCCGTTGAGATGATCGATCTCGCTGGGCTTGCCGCGTGCTACGTCCTGGGCCGTGGACGAGTACTGGCCCGGCATGGTCTCGGCGATGCGGCGCACGGCCTGTTCGATGTCGGGCGGCAGGCTTACACCGTCGGCTTGTGCGACGGCGGCGCATTCGGCAACCACGTCGGATATCGAAGCAGGCACGCCGGTGCCGGCGACAAGCCGGCCATAGGGTAGCTGCGAGATGGCCGACAGGGCGTTATAGGCGCAGTTCAGGATCAGCTTGGTCCAGAGCGCGCCGCGTACATTAGGCGAAATCTCGGTGGGCACCCCCGCCTCGATGAACATGCGCGCAATAGCCTCGCTTTGCGTGGAGGGCTCGATGACGAGCTCGCCCCGGCCGTGGTGGCGCACGTGGCCGGGCCCAGCCATTTCGGTGGCGACATACACCACGGCGGCGGCGACTTCTCGTGCGATGACGCCGCGCAGGCGCTCGGCGTTGTCCACGCCGTTTTGCAGCGTGAGCACGAGCGTGCCGGCGGCCAGGTGCGGCCCGATGGACGCGCCCGCGCTTTCCGTGTCCGGCGATTTCACGCAGAACAGCACGAACTGCGCGCCGCTTACAGCGGCAGGGTCGGTGCTGGCCGACAGGTGTGGCCGGCCTATATGTTCGTCGAATTGCTGGGCTTCCAGGCGCAGCCCGTCGCGCTCGATAGCCTGGACGTGCTGTTCGCGCCCGATCAGCACGACTTCGTGCCCTGCGCGCGCAAGCATGGCGCCGTAGTAGCAGCCCACCGCGCCCGCACCCATGACGGCGATATTCATGTCGGATTCCTTTTGCCGGCCCTCATGGCCGCGTAGCTCGTTGCGATGCATATCAATATACTGTACTCGCATTGCCTGCCCGGCTCTTGCGGGAAATGCCGCCTATGCCTATGTGTCGATCGGGGATATTGACGGCTGCGGATTCGACGCGCGACGCAAGAATGGCTTAGCGCTGCCTGGCCGCGCCGTAATATATTTACAGCTATGGCCTGCTGCGCCGCGGCCTGGCGCCCCGGCCAGGGATACTGGAAAGTTATCCGGAAATCATTCGAGCCCCCATGACATCGACTCCATCAGCCCCGCCACCGCCTAGCTTCCGTTTGTCCGCGCTATTCAAATTGCGGCCGGCCGGCCGGCGTTGGCCGTTTGCGGTGCGTGCTTCCTGTTGCATGGGGGTGCCGGTCTTGGCCGGATGGCTGGCCGGCGATGTCTCGGCGGGGCTCATGGCCACGATCGGGGCTTTTACCGCGCTTTACGGCAGCGGCCGTCCGTATTTGAATCGCGCCATTCATCTCGCTGTCATTGCCGTGTCTTTTGCCCTGGCGGTGGCGCTCGGTGTCTGGGCGGCCGAGGTACCGCTATTGGTGGTGCCCGTGGTCGTGCTGATTGCCGTGGCCGCGACTTTCCTGTGCAATGCGCTAAGCGTCGGGCCGCCGGGCGCCTACATGTTCGCGCTTGCCTGCGCCGCTGGCACAGGCATGCCGATAAGCCATTTGTCTGTCGCGCAGGTGGGCCTGCTCGTATTGGCCGGAGGCACGTTCGCATGGCTGGTGCATATGGCAGGAGCCTTTGTCCGGCCCAGGGGGCCGGAACGGGCGGCCGTCGTGGCCGCCGCGCAAGCCGTCGGGCGCTACGCGAAGGCCGTCGGCTCGCCCGGCGAAGACGGCACCCGCCATGCGGCGGCGCTGGCCATGCATCATGCCTGGGCGACGCTGGTTACGCGCCAGCCTGCCCGGCCGCGCCCCGACGGGGCCCTGAGCCACTTGCGCGCGCTCAACCGGGAATTGCACTTGCTGTTTGCAAGCGTCATGAATGCCTCCGGCACAGGCAACGCGCCGATTGCGGATGCTGCCGAGCATGCGCGCCGGATCGAGATCCAGGCCGCGCATCCCACGGACCAGGCGGAACGCACGGAGCCCGCTCATGTCCCGCTGGGCCATTATGGCTGGTCGGAATCGCTGCGCGAGAATTTCCGGCCATGGTCGCCGGCGCTCTTGGCGGCTGCCCGCGTCGGTGTCTCGACGGCCATTGCCGGAACGATAGGCGCGCTGCTGGGCCTGGAGCGCGCCTATTGGACCATGGCGGCGGCGGTCCTGATCCTGCATCAGGGGCTGGACTGGATGCGCAGCCTGCAACGCGGCGTCGAACGCATGGGAGGCACGCTAGTCGGCCTGGCCCTGGCCGGGGCTGTGCTGGCGGGCCACCCCGAAGGCCTGTGGCTGGTGGCGACGCTCATGCTGCTGCAGTTCATCATCGAGATGACGGTGATCCGCAACTACGCGCTGGCTGTGGTGTTCATCACTGCCGCGGCGCTGACCATCGCCTCCGGCGGCCATCCGACCTCTGACATAGGGCATTTGCTATGGGTGCGCGGCGTCGATACCTTCATCGGTTGCGTGACGGGGCTCGTGATACTGACCTTGACGACATCGCGTTCGGCTGCGACGCGCATTCCCCGTGAACTCGTCAAGATGCTGGTGGCGCTGAAAAACGTATTGGGCCATGTCGCCGCGGGAGACGTCGTCAGCCCCTCGGCCCGGCAGGCGCGCCGCGATCTTCAGCATCGCACCATAGTCGTGCTGGAAGCCTATGATTCCGGCGCAGGCTCCAAGCCCTGGCATCGCGACGCTGCGGTGCGCTCCTGGCCCGCGGTGATGGCCGCCCAACGTCTGGCTTATCGCACGCTTTCGACGTGCTGGTCGCTGGAAGAGGCAGGCCCGCAAGCCGCCGCAAGCGCCCGCACGCTGTTCGGCCCGGACGGCGCAAAAGAAGTCGGGCGCGCGCTGGTCGCTTTGGCCCATGCTATTCGCCTAGGCTCGAAGCCCGCGCCGCTTGGGCATTTGCCCGGATTCCTCGATACCGAGATGCACAACCTGCACGACTCTCTGGTGTATGCCGAGCGCAACGGCAATGAGTACGCTTGACCTCTTTCATAGTGCAGCGCCCGGCGAACCCGAACGCATCGGGCCGTGCGCTTTCGTCTTGCACGGATACGCTTTATCCCAGGAGCAGGCCTTGCTGTCCGCCATTGCCGGCATCGAGGATCGCGCCCCCTTCCGGCGGATGGTGACGCCGGGCGGCCTCACGATGTCGGCCGCATTGACGAATTGCGGCGCGCTGGGTTGGACGACCGACAGGCGCGGCTACCTCTACACTGCGGCGGATCCGGATAGCGGCCGTCCCTGGCCGGATATGCCGCAGGCGTTTGCAATGCTGGCGCGCACCGCTGCGGCGGCTGCGGGCTTTCGGGATTTCGAGCCCGACGCGTGCCTGATGAACCGCTATGCGTCCGGCGCCCGGATGTCTCTGCACCAGGACAAGAACGAGCGGGACTTCGGCGCGCCTATAGTCTCGGTGTCGCTGGGCATGTCCGCGACTTTCCTGTTCGGCGGCCTGGCACGGTCCGACAGAGTAATGAAGCTACTGCTGCATCATGGCGACGTCGTGGTCTGGGGCGGCGAAGACCGGCTGCGCTATCACGGCGTGCTGGCGCCGGAAGGGGCCACGCATCCTCTGCTGGGAGACTGCAGGATCAATCTCACGTTCCGCAAGGCGGGTTGAGACGCCCGATGGGCCGGATGCCAACGCCAGAAAGCCGAAGCGTCAGGCTTCGCCGACGCCGTGCAGGGGCACATCCATGCCGGTCTTGACCCTGTCCATGGCAACCAGCGTCTTGAATGCCTTGACGTTGCCGTTCTCGTGGAACAGGCTGCGCGTCAGGCCCACGTATTGTTCCATGTCGCGCACCAAGAAGATCAACACGAAATCGCATTCCCCGGCCACGTAATAGCACTGCTGGATCTCGGGGCAGGCCTTGAAGCCGCGCTGCATTTCCTGCAGCAGGTCGGCGCGCTCGCTCTCGACCTTGACCTCGACGATGATGGTCAGGCCATAGCCCAGGGCCTTCGGGTTGAGGCGCGCGGTGTATTTCTCGATGACGCCCGCATCCGCCAGCAGCCGCAGCCTGCGGTTCACCGCGGCGGTGGAAAGATTCGCGCGTTCGCCCAATTCGCTTTGGGCCAAGCGCGCGTTTTCCTGGATCGCGGCCAGCAGCACATGGTCATGCTTGTCGAGCTTGGGCGCCATGACGGATTCCTCTGCAAATTTTGCCTGTTTATCGATAAATAATTCAATTGTATAGGCATGAATTCGTAAGATAAACGCCTGTATGGGGAATATTATTTCACATAAGCACGATGCCAAGGCCGGCGCCCGAACCGATGCCGGCCACTGCAAGCCTGGCTGATGGGGCGGCCCGGCCCTCGGCCCATTTCTACAGGATGGTTGCATGTCTTCTTCAATTCCCACTCTGGATGCGCAGGCGCTGCTTGCACAGGTCCGCGCCTTGGGCGAGGTCGGCAGCGGCGCCCCAGGCGACGGGCGAACCCGCATCGCGCTTACCGATGCGGACCGGGCCGGCCGCGATCTGCTCGTGCAATGGATGCGCGAACTGGGCCTGGACGTGCGCGTCGATCGCATCGGCAATATCTTCGGCGTCCTGCATGCCGCCACGCATGAAGGCGACCGGCAGCCCCTGATGATAGGCTCGCATATCGATACCGTGCGCAATGCGGGTGCACTGGATGGCTGCTATGGCGTGCTCTCCGGCCTGGCGGTCGCGCGCGCCTGGCGCGCTGCAGGCCTGGCGCCGTCGCGGGCGATCGTGGTGGCGGCCTTTACCAATGAAGAGGGCGTGCGCTTTCAGCCGGACATGATGGGTTCGCTGGTGTACGCGGGCGGCATGGCGCTGCAGGCTGCGCTCGACGTCGTCGGCATCGACGGCGTGCGCCTGGGCGACGAGCTGGCGCGCATCGCTTATGCGGGCGAGCTCGAACCGGGCGCAATCGCGCCGCTCGAATACCTGGAACTGCATATCGAGCAAGGCCCGATCCTGGAGGCCGAAGGGCAGTCCATCGGCGTGGTCGAGAACCTGCAGGGAATTTCCTGGCAGAAAATTACGGTGCATGGCACGGCCAATCACGCCGGCACCACGCCCTTGCGGCTGCGCCATGACGCAGGCTACGCGGCTGCCGCCGTCGTGGCCTTCCTGCGCGAACACGTGGCGGCGCCATCCGGCGGGACTACCCTGGCGACGGTGGGCTCGCTGCGCTTCGAGCCCGACGTCATCAACGTCATTGCGCGCAAGGCGACCTTCACCGTGGACCTGCGCGACCCCGACGAACAGCGCCTGCAGGCGGCGGAAAGGCGCCTGGGCGATTTTCTCGTCGAACTCGCGCAGCGCGAAGGGGTGGAAATCGAGACCGAGCGCCTGGCGCGCTACGAGCCGGTGGTCTTCGATGCCGGATTGGCCGCCGAGATCGAAGCCGCGGCCGTGCGCCTGGGCTACGCTTCGCGGCGCATGACGTCAGGGGCCGGCCATGATGCGCAGATGATGGCGCGCATCGCCCCGGCGGCGATGATTTTCGTGCCCAGCCGCGCGGGGATCAGCCACAACCCGCGCGAGCATACCGACGATGCCCAACTGGTGCAGGGCGCACAGGTGCTGCTGGAGGTGGTGCGGCGTCGTCTCGCGAATGTCCAGGGGGAGGGCCGGCTATGCTGATCGCCAACAAACATGCTGCGCGCATTCCGTACCCCGACGAGCTGCGGTCGATCATGAGCATCGAACGTGCAGAGCAAAGCCGGCGCTGGCTGTCCGGCTGGTCCGGCATTGCGCGTGCCGCGACGCCGCTGCATGAGCTGCCCGGCCTGGCTGCGCGCTTGAAACTTGCCTGGCTAGGCATCAAGGACGAGTCGCTGCGCTCGCCCCTGGGCAGCTTCAAGGCCTTGGGCGCACCGGTCGCGTTGCTGCGCCAGGTCTTGAGGCTGCATCCCGGTTTCGACCCGGAGTCGGTGCTCGCGGGCCGCCATGCCGAGGCTTTGAAAGACTACACCGTCATCAGCGCCACGGATGGCAACCATGGCCGCGCGCTGGCCGCGGCGGCGCGCGATGCCGGTTGCCGCTGCGTGATCGTGCTGCATGCCCGGGTCAGTGCCGAACGCGAGCGCGCCATTGCCGCCTGCGGGGCCCGGATCGTGCGCATTGCGGGCAACTACGATGCCTCTGTCACGGAAGCGGCGAGGCTGGCTGCCGAGCACGGCTGGCAGGTGGTCTCCGACACTTCCTACGACGGCTACGAGGATATCCCCAGGGATGTGATGCAGGGCTATGGCGTGATCGCTTCCGAGCTCGTCGAACAGTCCGGCGGGCGGCCGCCCTGCACGCACGTGTTCCTGCAGGGCGGAGTAGGGGGCCTGGCGGCCGGCGTCATCGGCTATTTGTGGGAAACCTATGGGGCGCGGCGCCCGCGCTTCATCGTGGTCGAACCCGACCAGGCCGATTGCCTCTACCAGAGCGCGCTGGCGCAAAGTCCCGCCTGCGCGTCGGGCTCGGTGGATTCCATCATGGCCGGCCTGGCTTGCGGAGAGGTTTCTCCGCTTGCATGGCGTTTCCTGCGCAACAGCGTCGATCACTTCATGACTATTGCGGACGATGCTGCGATCCAGGCCATGCGCGTGCTTGCGGCGGGCGGCCATGGCGACATCCCCATTGTTGCGGGGGAATCGGGGGCGGCGGGCCTGGCTGGTTTGCTGGTGTCCATGCGCGACGAGACCCTGGCCGGAGCCCTGGGCCTGGACGCAGATTCGAGGGTACTGGTCATCAACACCGAAGGCGCAACCGCGCCGTCGGTATATGAGCAGTGCGTGGGGATGACAGCTTCGTCGGTGTTGTCGCGCCAAGAAGCTTGCTTGGCGCGTCCTTGAGGCGCTAGCGGCCGCAGGGCAGCGACAGGCTGCCAACCACATCGGCCAGCCTGGCGGCGATTTCGCCGCGCAGGCGGGATTCGGGCAGGATGGTTTCGGGGCCGCCGCAGCTCAGCACGTAGGTGCCTTCGCCGGTAATGGCGGTGAATGCGGCCGCCGCGGCGTTGATGCCGGGCTGCCAGTCGCCTATGCCGTAGCAGCAGCCGCCGTCGGCGAAGTCGGCGCAGGCCTTGCGCATGATGGCGGACATGCCGGAAGGCAGTTCCAGCTTCGGCAGCAGGGCGTCTCGTTCCGCCCGGGGCAGGCTGGCAAGATAAGTGCGGCCCATGGTGCTGTCCATGCTGACCCGATAGCCGACGGGCAGGCGCAGATAGAGCGCCGACGAACCGTGCACGGCCTCGACATAGACCATGGACTGCCCGTCGAAGGCGCCCAGCGCCACGGCGCCTCCGGTGGCCCGCGCCAGCGTTTCCATGAGCGGGCGCGCCACTTCGCGCACCTCCAGGCTGGCCAGGCAACCGAAGCCCAGCGCCAGCGTGCCGTAGCCGGGCGCATAGCGCCCCGTTTCCGCGTCGTAGCGCAGGTAGCCCAAGGTCGTCAGCGTGTACACGATGCGGCTGACCGTCGATTTGGCCAGGCCCGTGCGCTCGGCCAGTTCCAGGTTGCCCAGCGACTTGATGCCGGGCTCGAAGCAGCGCAAGACGTTCAGGCCGCGCGCCAGCGCATCGACGAAGTCGGGCGACGAGGTATCGCCCTGGCCGGGCGTCCGCTTGCGGCGCGCGGGGCGGCGAGCAGCCCCGCGCGATTCGGGCGGGGCGCCGGGAGGCGGGGGAAAAGTTTGCATTTGGTGTGCAAGCGCTTTATATTGATCAGAAAAAAAGGAATTGAATCCCATTCTACGGAATTCAAAATAAAAAAGCACCTCATTTCGACAAATCCAGGAGATAAACCATGTTCCGTACCGGAATCCGATTTTTGGCCGCCGCGGTTCTCGGCCTCGTTACGAGCGTCGCGGCGGCTGCAGGCTTTCCCGATCGGCCCATCACCATGATCACGCCTTTTCCCGCGGGCGGCGCTACCGATGGCCTGGCTCGCATATTGGCCGAGCGCATGGGCCGGGCGCTGGGCCAATCGATCGTGGTGGAAAATCGCGCGGGGGCGGCTACGACCATAGGCGCTTCGCACGTCGCCCGGTCCACGCCCGATGGCTATACCATCCTGCTGGCGACCAATTCGACCCTGGTCACCAATCGCTTTCTCTTCAAGAAACTGCCATACGACCCCGATGCCTTTGCGCCGATCGGCATGATAGGCATCGGGCCCATGGTGCTGCTGACGGCCAAGAAAGACCATTTCAAGTCCCTGGCCGATGTGGTGAAAGCCGCCAAGGCCAAGCCCGGCTCTCTGACCATCGCTTCGTTCGGGACGGGCACGTCTTCGCACCTGGCGGCGGAATATTTCCAGAAGATGGCCGGCATAAAGCTGCTGCATGTGCCTTACAAGGGCTCGGCCCAGGCCATGCCGCAACTGATCAGCGGCGAGGTCGATTTGTTCTTCGACATGGTGTCTACGGGCATGCCGCAGGTCGATTCGGGCAAGGTGGGTGTGCTGGCGATCACCAGCAAACAGCGCATGTCTTCGCTGCCCAAGCTGCCGACCATAAGCGAGTCGGGCTATCCCGGCTTCGAGATGCTGGCCTGGTTCACCCTGGTCGCTCCGCCGGGCACGCCCGAGTCCCATACCCATGTGCTGGACAATGCGCTGAAGGTGGCGCTGGCCGACGAGACCGTGCGCAAGCGCATGCTGGCCATGGGCATCGAGCCCTCTGACGGCACGCCCCAGGCCCTGCTCACGCAGATCAAGCAGGAAATTCCTGTTATCCAGTCGCTGGTGAAACGCGCGAATATCGCCGTCCAGTAGTGTCGTGCCGTCTACGCGGTAGGATACGGGGATCGCGCTCTTTGCCGCCGCAAGGTGCGGGCCGGGCCGCCGAGGCGCCGGCCCCGGGCAGGGCGCGAGCATGGAACCGGGCAGTATTCCGGCTTTTCGTTTTCCCTGTCCGCGAGGCGGGCATACCGATGACCGAGGTTTGAATAATGAATGGTGCAGATAGTCTTTGCGACACGCTTTTGGCCAATGATGTAGACGTGTGTTTCGCCAATCCGGGCACGTCCGAGATGCATTTCGTCGCCGCGCTCGACCGCAAGCCGCAGATGCGCTGCGTCCTGGGGCTGTTCGAGGGTGTGGTCACCGGCGCCGCCGACGGCTACGGACGCATGGCGGACAAGCCTGCCGCGACGCTGCTGCACCTGGGGCCAGGGCTGGCCAATGGCCTGGCCAATCTGCACAATGCGCGCCGGGCCCAGACGCCCGTCGTCAACATCGTGGGCGAGCATGCCAGCTACCACATCCAGTACGACGCGCCATTGACCACCGACATCGAGAGCCTGGCGCGCCCCATGTCCAACTGGGTGCGCCGCATAAAGTCGTCCGACGACGTGTCGGAAGCCGCCGCGGCGGCCGTTGCCGCGGCCCGCACCGAGCCGGGCCGCATTGCGACCTTGATCCTGCCCGCGGACGCCGCATGGGGGCAGGCCTCGGCGCCGGTGTCCCGGGCGCAGCCGCCCGCACCGGGCAGTGTCGACGAAGCGACCTTGCAGCAAGCCCGCGAGGCGCTGCTCAACGGGCGCAGAACCATCATCCTGCTTTCGGGCAAGGCCCTGCGCGCGGGCCCGCTGGAAACCGCTGCCCGCATCGCGGCCCGCAGCGGCGCACGGCTGATGGCACAACAAGCCAATGGCCGCATGGAGCGCGGGGCGGGCCGGGTGCCCATCGAACGCGTGCCGTATCCCGTGGACGCGGCCGTCAAGGCGCTGGAAGGCACCGAACAATTGATACTGATCGGCGCCCGCACGCCCGTGGCATTTTTCGCGTACCCGGGCAAGCCTAGCGTATTGATCCCCGAGGCTTGCGAAGTCATTACCCTGGCCAGCCCCGCCGACGATCTGCCGCAAACCCTGGAACGGCTCGCCGACGCCGTGGGCGCCAACGGCGCCACTCCCATCCAGGTCGCCGAGGGCGGCCGCCTGGAATTGCCCACGGGGCCCCTGACCGCCAGCTCCGTCATCCAGGCCATAGGCGCCCTGAGCCCGGAAAACGCCATCATCTGCGACGAGTCGGTCAGCTCGGGCCGCGATTCTTTCAAATGGACCTGGAACGCCGCGCCGCATGATTTCCTGCAGATCACGGGCGGCGCCATTGGCATCGGCATTCCCCTGGCAACCGGCGCGGCAGTGGCTTGTCCCGACCGCAAGGTCATCCTGATGCAGGCCGACGGCAGCGGCATGTATACCGTACAGGGCCTGTGGACGCAGGCGCGCGAGCAACTGGACGTGGTCACCGTCGTCTTCGCGAACCGCCGCTACGCCATCCTGCACAACGAGCTGAAGATGGTGGGCGCGGGCGAACCGGGGCGCAACGCCCGCCGCATGCTGAACCTGGACGAGCCTTCGATCGACTGGGTGCACATGGCGCAGGCTGCCGGCGTCGAGGCGGCCCGCGCCTCGGATTCGGCCGCTTTCATCGACCTGCTGCGCGCCGCGCTGGCGCGCAAAGGCCCTTTCCTGATCGAGGCCGTCATCTGATCGGCCCCACACACGGCAATTCCCGTCCTTATACATCGAGCCATAGCATGAGCGCACTGAGCCCCATCCAGAACCGTGATATCTCTTATCACCTGCACCCTTACACCAATGCCGTCAAGCACGCGCAGGTCGGCCCGCGCGTCATCGAGCGCGGCCAGGGCATATACGTGTACGACGATCAAGGCCGCGAATACATCGAAGGCATGTCGGGGCTATGGAGCGTCGCGGTGGGTTTCAACGAACCCAGGCTGGTGCGCGCGGCTGCGGACCAGATGGGCAAGCTGCCGTTCTATCACACCTTCAGCCACAAGACGCATACGCCCTCGGTCGAGCTGGCAGAAAAACTCGTGCAGTTGACCAAAGGCCGCATGCGCAGCGCCTTCTTCACCAATTCGGGCTCGGAGGCGAACGACACCGTCATCAAGATGGTGTGGTACTACAACAATGCCCTGGGCCGCACCAACAAAAAGAAAATCATCGCGCGCAACAAGGGCTACCACGGCGTGACCGTGGCTTCGGCCAGCCTCACCGGCCTGGCGCCCAACCATCGCGGCTTCGACCTGCCGCTGGCGCAGATGAAGCACGTGAGCTGCCCGCACTGGTATCGCGAAGGCCAACCGGGCGAAACCGAAGAGGCCTTTGCCACCCGCATGGCCGCGGAACTGGAAACCCTGATCCTGGAAGAAGGCCCCGATACAGTCGCGGCCTTCATCGGCGAACCCGTCATGGGCGCGGGCGGCGTCATTGTGCCGCCGGCCACTTATTGGGACAAGATCCAGGCCGTCTGCCGCAAGTACGACGTGCTGGTCGTTGCCGACGAAGTCATTACCGGCTTCGGCCGGCTGGGCACCATGTTCGGCTCGCAGAAGTTCGGCATCGAGCCGGACATCATGGTGCTGTCCAAGCAGATCACGTCTTCCTACCTGCCGCTGGCCGCGGTGCTGCTGGGCGACAAAGTGCATTCCGTCATCGCCAGGTATTCGGGCGAGCTGGGCACATTCGGACACGGCTACACCGCCAGCGGCCATCCGGTTGCCACGGCGGTCGCGCTGGAAAATATCCGCATCATCGAAGAAAGAGGCCTGGTCGAGAATGCCGCCCGGATGGGCGAAGTACTGCAGTCGTCGCTGCGCGCCCTGAACGATCATCCACTGGTGGGCGAAGTGCGCGGCACGGGCCTGATCGCCGCCGTGGAACTGGTGGCCGACAAGAATACCCGCAGGCCCTTCGATCCCCTCGGCAAGATGGGTGCGGCCATTTTCGAGAAGGCCCACGAGCATGGGCTGATCGTGCGCGGCATCCAGGACAGCATCGCCTTTTGCCCGCCGCTCATCATCGACGAGCAGCAGGTCCACGACATGGTGGGCCGCTATGTGGATACGCTGGAGGACGTGCGAAGTCTGGCGGATTGAGGCCGAAAGACTGGGAGACTGAAACAAGCACGGGCCGGGCTATCGGCCCGCCCAGAACATGCGCGGCCATGGCGGCGGAGGGCTCAGCGCTCCGCGTCGGGGCGACGCAGGCAAGTCTCGTACCACTTCGGATTGGGCTCGCCCTGCGCGGCGAACTGCTGCGCCCTGCGTGGCGAGCGCCATATGCCCCCCGCCATGCCGAGCTGGGGCGGCACCGCATACCAGAACCACTTGCCGTCCTGATCTTGCGCAAGCCAGTTCCATCCCTCGGGGGCGTCTGCCCAAGACGGGGCGGACGAGGCTGCGGAGGCTGTATCATCCATGCATCCAGTTTACCCTTTGCGAGGTTGATGCCAGTGAAGCTCAAGGAACGAGTTGCTTTGATAACGGGGGCTGCCGCGGGTATAGGGCAGGCCACCGCCAGGAAATTCGCCAGCGAGGGCGCCACGCTGATTCTGTGCGATCGTTCGGCCGAGGCGGTGCAACGTGAAGCGAGCTCTCTCACGGCCGAGGGCCATCGGGCGGCGGCGTATACGCTGGACGTCACGGACCGGGCGGGCATCGATGCGGTGGTGCAGGACGTGAAAGGGCGGTTCGGCCGTATCGACATCCTGGTCAACAACGCCGGCATCACGCAGGATGCGAGGCTGGCGCGCATGACGGAAGATCAATTCGATGCGGTCATCGATGTCAACCTGAAGGGCGTCTTCCATTGCAGTCAGGCCGTTGCCGACACGATGCTCGAGCAGCAAAGGGGCGTCATACTGAATGCGTCCAGCGTCGTGGGCATCTACGGCAATTTCGGGCAGACGAATTACGCGGCCAGCAAATTCGGCGTCATCGGTTTCACCAAGACCTGGGCGCGCGAACTGGGGCCCAAGGGCATCCGCGTCAACGCGGTCTGCCCGGGCTTCATCGAGACCGATATTCTCAAGACCATGCCGCCCAAGGTGCTGGACGGCCTGCGCGATGCGTGCTGGCAGCGGCGTCTGGGCACGCCCGCCGAGATTGCCAATGTCTATGCCTTCCTGGCTTCGGACGACGCAAGCTATATCAATGGCGCGGCGATCGAAGTGTCGGGCGGGATTTCGCTCTGAAGCGCGGGGCGCGTCGTCCGCCGCCTGCCGTATTTTCCTTGCTTGGATAGACATGGAATCGACTTCCGCTCCTGTTGCGCTCGTCACCGGTTCGACTTCGGGAATCGGCGCCGCCGTAGCCAGGCGGCTGTCCGGGGACGGCTATGCCGTCGTCCTGCATTCGCGCCGTTCCGCAGCGGCGGGGGCAGCGCTGGCCAAGGAACTGGACCGCGCCGTATACGTCCAGGCCGATCTGGCCGACGAGGCTGACCGCCAGCGGCTGGTGCGCGACGCCGTGGCGGCCTGGGGGCGGCTCGATGTGCTGGTCAATAACGCGGGCATCAGCCGCGTCATACCCCATGCCGATCTTGCCGCGGCCACGCCCGAGGTCTGGCGGGAACTGCACGAAGTGAATGTGATTGCCCCCTTCCAGTTAATCGCCGAGGCGCAGCCGGCTCTGCTGCAGGCCGCGGCGCGGGGCAGGGCGGGCTGCGTGGTCAATGTCAGCTCGCATGCGGGCGTGCGTCCCAAGGGGGCTTCCATCCCCTACGCGGCCAGCAAGGCCGCGCTGAACCATACGACACGCCTGCTGGCGCTGTCGCTGGCGCCCGGCATTCGCGTCAACGCCGTGGCGCCCGGATTGGTGGACACGCCGCTTACCGCCGATTGGGCCGAGGCCCGGCAGCTCTGGAAAGAGCGCTCGCCCATGCGCCGCGCCGCCAGCCCCGATGACATTGCCCAGGCCGTTTCCATGATCGCCGCATCCGATTACATGACGGGCGAAATCCTGCTCATGGACGGGGGCTTGAACCTCACCTGAAGCGCCCCCGGGGGGACGCGCCGACGGCGGATCAAGGCGAAGCCACGCGCGTTCGAAAGGCATCACGATGCAGCCTGGATCTTGCATACGCAAGGCTTGGACACATCTTTGCCCGGCGCTCGGCAGGCCCTACCGCCGGTCGTGTCGCGCGGTCGGCTGGCTGACGCCCGGTGCTAGAATTGACGAGCAGTCATGCCCGATCTGCTACCTGCATCCATCCTGGATGCGGGCCGGTCGGGCACGTTCGTCCGCATGGGGCGCAAGTGGCTGCCTTGCGGGCGTGGCGTACCACAGGAGATGATCAAATGAGCGTTTCTCCGATATTGCGGCGGCCCGCGCTGGCATTTGCCGGCGCCGTGCTGGCCGGCTTCATGGTGTCGGCCCAGGCCGCCCCGGTTTCCTTCTCCGTCCCCCTGACCGGTGCGCAACAAGTGCCTCCGGTGCAGACCCAGGGCAGCGGCAAGGCCGACCTCACCTACGATCCTTCCACCCGCGTCGTCACCTGGACGATCACCTTCAGCGGCCTGTCCAGCCCGGCGACGATGGCGCATTTCCATGGTCCCGCCGCCGAGGGCAAGAATGCCGGGGTGAAAGTCTGGCTGTCCCACAAGGGCTCGGCGGTCACCAGCCCCGTGAAGGGCGAGGCTACCTTGTCGACCCAGGACGCGCAGGAATTCGCCGCCGGGCAGTTCTACATCAATGTGCATACCAAGGATCATCCCTCGGGCGAGATCCGCGGCCAGGTGATGCCGCCCAAGGGCAAGTAAGCATCGCCACCCGCCGCAACAGGCTGGCTCAGAGATAAGTGGCCAGCAGTATCGCGACCGCGATGCCGGCCAGCAGCGCGAGCCAGGCCGGCACCGCGGGCGCCATGCGCGGCGCGGCGATATTCGGCGGCAATTGCTTGCGGCCCGTAATCATGGGGCGCAACAGATTCTGCCCCTTGGCCATGGCGTATATCGCGATGGCCAGCACATGCAGCGCCACCGCGGCCAGCAAGGCATACCAGAGTATCGAGTGCAGTGCCGTGATCGCATTGGCGGCCCATGCGGGCATCCAGGCGGTGAAGGGCCCGTCGTCGGCGACATCGTTGTTCACGTAGAGGCCGCTCAGTGTTTCGCCCAGCAGCAGGGCGAGCAGTAACAGCACCATCCAACCGCCGGCGGGGTTGTGCCCGATCTGCAGGTCGGGCTCGTGTACGAAAACATGCCGCAAGTGGCGCAGCGCGGCGCCGGGCGTGGTCACGAAATTGCGGAAGCGCGAGCTTGCGCTGCCCCAGCACCCCCACAGCAGCCGGAAGATCAGCAGCGCGAGCAGCGCCTCGCCGATGCGGGCATGCCAGCCCATCCAGTTCAGCTTTTCGCTGGCGTAGGCGGCGGCGACCAGGATCACCACCAGCCAATGGAACAGCCGCGTGGGAAGATCCCAGACGCGCACCGGGCGCAGGCCCGGGCTATGGTCAGAATCCCGCATCATGCCTCTCCTTGAGATCGGCGCCTATGTCGGCCGGGCAGCCGGCCAAGCTTGCGAGCGGGGATGCGAGGTGCAGCGTACTCGGGCCCGGCCGGATATGCCGGCCGGGATGCGCCGGAACCAGGCTAAGGCTTGACGTCGGACACGCCTTTTTTCAGGCAGTCGTGATAGCACGCGGCGACGATGATGTCGGGCCTGTCGTCGACGATGAAACCATCGCGGTTGGGCATCTTCACCGCCATCAGTGTCTTGGCATCCACCTTGGCATCGGGGCTCATCAGCTTGTTCTGGCTGAGTATGTAGCCTACCACGGCATACACCTGGTCGTTGCTCAGGGACTGGGGCGCCTGGAAAGGCATGGCGCGGCGTACGTAGTCGAACACCGTGGTGGCGTAGGGCCAATAGCTGCCCACGGTCTTCAAGGGCTTGGCGGTCGCCAGGCTGCCTTGTCCGCCCACCAGCGCCGGGCCCATGCCGCCTTGCAGCTTGGCGCCATGACAGGCCGCGCAGGTGCTCTGGAAGATTTTCTCGCCCATCTGCACGGTGCCGCTGCCGGGAGGCAGGTTCTTGCCGTCGGGCGCGACATCTATGTTCCAGCCGGCGATCTGTTGCGGCGTGGCGGGCGTGCCCAGGCCGTACTTGCCGTGAGCCGGGGATTCCGCGTGCGATCCGCCCGCGGCCAGGCAGAGCGCCGCTGCGCCGGCCAGTATCAATGATTTATGCGCGGCCATTTGTCACCTCTCCGTTGGCGTCGATCTTCCAGGGCTGGATAGCGTTGTTGTGGTAGAAGGAAACCTTGCCGCGCACGTCGATGAGCTGTTGCAGCGTGGGCTGCACATAGCCCGTCTCGTCGATGGCGCGGCTCATGATCATGAGCTCTTCGCCATGCCAGTCGAAGGGTGCGCGAAAAGCCGTGAGGGCCTTGTCCAGCACGGGGGCATCCAGCGTGGCCGGATACCAGTTGTCGCCGCCGTCGACCGAGACGTCGACATTGGTGATCTTGCCGTGGCCGCTCCAGGCGATGCCGCGCATTTCGTGCTTGCCCTTGCGGGTGAGCTTGTGGGTGCCGGACGGCGCGGTGATGAGCGACTTGCATTCCATCACGAAAGAAAACTTGCGCGCCTTGCCGTTGGCCAGCAAGTCGGTGTATTTGGCGGTTTCTTCGCGGGTGTAGGCGGGCGCGTCGGTGACGTGCAGGCGGCGCAGCCACTTGACGTTCATATTGCCCTCGAAGCCGGGCACCAGCAGGCGCAGCGGATAGCCCTGCTCGGGGCGCAGGCGCTCGCCGTTCTGGCTGTATACCAGCATGGCGTCGTCCAGGCATTTCTCGATGGGGATGCTGCGGTCCATGGCGGCGCCGTCGGCGCCTTCGGCGATCACCCATTTCGCTTGCGGCTTCAGGCCGCATTCTTCCAGCACCGTCTTCAGCGGCACTCCGGTCCATTGCGCACAGCTGAGCAGGCCGCAGACTTCGGCCGCGGTCTTGCCCCACGGCGGAGTGAACGAGGGGTTGCCGGAGCATTCCAGGAAGTGGATGCGCGACTGCGACGGGAACTGGCGCAGCTCGTCGACCGTGAAGAGCAGCGGGGTGTCGACCAGGCCGTGCACCATGAGCCGGTGCTGGGCGGGGTCTATCTGCGGCACGCCCGCATGGTGCCGTTCATAGAAAAGCCCGTTGGGCGTGATGATGCCGTCCAGGTCTTGCAGCGGAGAGGTGCTATAGGCCGACATCGGTTCGGTCAGGCCCGGATAGAGATGGCGAATGACGGAGGATTCGTATTTGGACGGAGTGCCGTAGGGCTTGGCCGTGGGAGCCCCGAGGCTGCGGGTCCAGGGAGGGATGTTCGGCGGCAGATCAGCGCCGGGGGCCGCGGCTGGAGCGGCCGCGGCGGTCTCGGCCAGTGCTTTGCCCGCCAGGCCCAGCGTTGCCACGCTGCTCATCACGGCGCCGCCGCGCGCCAGGAATTTGCGCCGCGAGGGCGCGTCCGAACGCGGCCCGCCGGGGCCGCCCGTAAGCGGCTCCAGGCTGAAGTCATCGGTGTTTTTCAGGTGTTTGCTCATGCGGTAGACCCTCCTGTTGCCGGCTTCGCTCGTTGGCTTGCCTGCCGGGAAAATAAACATACCGACCGATCGGTCTATTTGTGCTGGCAGTATATAGAAATCACGCAAGGGTTTCCAGCATTTCCCGGCCTGGCGGCGCGTTTCGCAGGCGCGGCGGCCCGGGTGCGCCTGGCCACGTCCGGCCGCTTGCTAAAATCGATTGCCTCGCCGCCGGGCGGGGTTTGGCCATACCAGGCGAGGAAATCATCCGATGGGCACACGAGCGGCAAAGACGGTCCAGGCGGCCGTGACGGCCGAGAAGGGCGGACGCGGCGCGTCCACGCGGCAGGCCATATTTGCCACCGCGGCCCGTCTTTTTGCCGAAAAGGGCTACCACGCCATCGGCATGGCCGAGCTGGGCGAGGCGGTCAAGCTGAGCCGCGGCGCCTTGTACCACCATATCGGCAGCAAAGAAGAAATCCTGCACGACATCTGCTGCCGCTACATGCTGGAGCTGCTGCGATACGGACGCGAGCTGCTGGAACAGGAGTCCGATCCCGGGCGGCGCCTGGACATGCTGGGCGCCCACCTGCTGGATGTGATCGCCCGGCATCGCGCCGAACTTACCGTGTGTTTCCGCGAAAGCCACTCACTGACCGGCGAGCGGCGCGCCGAAGTGCTGGGCCTGCATGCCGCATACGAGAATATCTGGCGCATGGTCCTGGAGGACGGAGAGCGGGCGGGCCGGTTCAAGCCTTATTCCCGCTACAGGCTCAAGGGCCTGCTGGGCATGCACTATTACAGCTACCTGTGGATGCGCCCCGAGGTCGACGACCCCGCCGCGGTCGCGGCGGTGTTCAACGATATCGTGGCTACCGGCGTGCGGGCCGGCTAGGGTGCGGTAGGCTTGGGCGCGGCAGCAGCGATCCGCACATGCCGGTTGCGGCCTGCGAACCAGCCGTTGACGCCCGACCCTATGCTCAACGCGATGAATAGCCACGAAGTCGCGCTGTAGCTGCCCGTCCAGCCGTGCAGCAGGCCCACCAGCAAGGGGCCGATGGCGGCCAGGACATAGCCCACGCTTTGCGCCATGCCCGAAAGATGCGCGGCGACGTGCGAGTCGGGCGAGCGCAGGACGATCACCGTGAGCGCCGCTGCGAACAGGCCGCCCTGGCCCACGCCCTGTATCACGGCCCACATCCAGACCATGGACAGGGGCGCGAACAGCAGGCCCAGCAGCGCGAGTCCGGCGATGGCGGACAGGGCGGCATTGAACAGGCGCTGATCCTTGCAGCGCACGGCCAGCGGCGGCACCAGCAGGCTCACCACCACCTGGATCAATATCGACACGGAAACCACCAGGCCGGCCGTGACGCCGCTCAGGCCGCGGTCGCGCAGGATGGGCGCAAGCCAGCCCATGACGCAATAGGCCAGGGCGGACTGCAGGCCCATGAACAGGGTGACTTGCCAGGCGAGCGGATCGCGCGTCAGGCCGCGTACTCGCCGGGCGGGAGCGCGCGGACGGGTGCCGCGGCTGCCCAGCGACTGCGGCGCCCAGACCAGTGCCACCACGGCCGCGGGCAGGGCCCAGACGGCCAGCGCGGCCGTCCAGGAATCGCCCATGGCATGCGCCAGCGGCAGCGTGAAAGCGGCCGCCGCCGCGGCGCCGCCGCACAATGCCATGGTATAGAGCCCCATCATGCCGGCGGTATGTCCGGCGAAGTCCCGCTTGACCAGGGCCGGCAGCAGCACATTGCCCACGGCGATGCCGGCGCCGGCAAGCGCCGAACCGATGAACAGGCCCGAGATGCTGCCCTGGCCGCGCAGCGCGGTGCCGGCGGCCAGCAGCACCAGCATGCCCAGCAGCGTGCGTTCCATGCCGTAGCGTTGCGCAAGGCCGGGAGCCAGGGGGGCGAACAGGCCCAGGCACAGCACCGGCAGCGTGGTCAGGTAGCCGGCATTGGCCGAGGACAGGCCGGTGTGGCGAATGATTTCGGGCAGCAGCACCGACAGACTGGAAAATACCGGTCGCAGGTTGAAGGCGATCAGCATCAGGCTGATGCCGAGCAGAACCAAGGCCGCGCCGCGCGACGCATGAGCTTGGGCCAGGGATGGAGACGTGGCGGATTTATCGGGGGCCGAGGACATGATTCAGTTCGATGTGGCGGATATGGCGTATGTATGAGATTGCGGCGTGCAAGCGGCGGGATCGAGGAGCGTCAGCCTGGGGCGGCTGGTTCCAGCGCATTCAGTATGGGAGCCATGAAGCTGCGCACTGCCGCCTCGGCCTGGTCGGGGTCGCCGCTGGCTATGCCGTGCACCAGGTTTTCATGGGCTTGCTGTCCGGGCTCCGGGATGCACTGCTCGACCGTGGCCTGGATGATTTCCTGCACCGAGGTGGCGAAGAACACATAAGTCTCGATCAAGGCCTGATTGTGCGAGGCCCGCACGAATTCGCTGTGAAAGGCGAAATCGCGCGCGGCAAACCCTGGTTCCGTCTCGCCGTCGCGGTATTCGCCGCGGGCCTGCACCAGCTTTTCGAGACGGAGCAGATCTTCGGGCGTGCGGCGCACGGCGGCCAGCCTGGCCGCGGCGACTTCGAGGGCACAGCGGGTTTCGACCTGGTCGCGCAAGGTGGCGCGGCGCATCTGCTGCAGCGTGCGGCCCGGGTCGTAGCAGGCACGCACATAGGTGCCGGAACCCTGGCGCGCTTCCAGCAGCCCCTGCGTTGCCAGCATCCTGACGGCTTCGCGCACGGTGCCTCGGCTGACGCCGAGCAGGGATGCGAGCGTGGGCTCGTTGGGGATGCGTGAGCCGACGGCCCAGCGGCCGTCCAGGATTTCGCGCTGGATGCCCTGGGCGGCGGTTTCGGCCAGACTGGTCTTGGAGGCTAAGGAGATCATTAAATGATTAAATCATCGGATGATTTGATTGTGAGGCAAAATACGGAAGAAATCAAGCGTATCAAGGAGAACAAGCAATGAATACATGGCTGATCACGGGAACCAGCACCGGCCTGGGCCGTGCGCTGGCTCTGGCCGCGCTGGCGCAGGGCGACATGGTGGTGGGTACGCTGCGCAACGAAGCCCAGCGCGCCGAATTCGACGCCGTGACCCCAGGCCGGTCGCACGGCGTGCTGCTGGATGTGACGCACGAAGCCGATATACGCCGTGTCGTCGACGAGGTGGAAAGCCGCGTGGGCGCCATCGACGTGCTGGTGAACAATGCCGGATACGGCTTCGAAAGCACCATCGAAGAGGCGAGCATGGCCGATATCCGGCACCAGTTCGAAGTGAATGTGTTCGGGGCGCTCGGCCTCATCAAGGCGGTGCTGCCGCATATGCGCGGGCGCCGCGGCGGGCGCATCATCAATATCACTTCCATAGGCGGGCTGACTACGGGCCCGGGCATAGGCATCTACAACGCCAGCAAGTTCGCGCTCGAGGCCATCAGCGAATCGCTGGGCAAGGAGACGGCGGGTTTCGGCGTCAAGGTCACCGCGGTAGAGCCGGGGGCTTTCCGTACCGACTGGGCAGGGCGCTCGCTCAAGCGCAGCACTCGCAGCATTGCGGAATATACGGCCGTGTGCGAACCGATCAGCGAGGCGCGCAGCACGCGTTCGGGCCACCAGCGCGGCGACCCCGCCAAGGCGGCGGCCGCGATCTTGCAGATCGTCGCCAGCGACGACCCGCCCGCGCACCTGCTGCTGGGGTCGGATGCGCTGAAGCGCGCACGCACCAGGCTCGAGGAACTGGGCACCGAATTCGAGCGCTGGGCATCGCTTGCGCAGAGCACCGATTTCGACGAGTAGGGGCGCCCGCGGCCCGGCGTAAATGCGGGCACCGCGCCATCTCCGCCTTGGGCGGCTGCCGATGGTCGCAGTACACTTTTCACTTCCACAGGAACAGTCCTATGCCTTCTTTCGACGTCGTCTCCGAAGTAGACAAGCATGAACTCGCCAACGCGGTGGACCAGGCCAGCCGCGAGCTGGCGACGCGTTTCGATTTCAAGGGCACCGATGCCCGCTACGAGCTGGAGGGGTATGTCGTGACGCAGTCCGCGCCCAGCGTCTTCCAGCTCAACCAGATGCTCGACATCTTGCGCGGACGCCTGTCGGCGCGCAACATCGATGTGCGCTGCCTGGACATAGCCGAGCCGCAAGAGAACGTGGCGGGTGCCCGCCGGCGCATCACGGTCAAGCAGGGCATAGAGCAGGCCGTGTCCAAGAAATTGATCGCCGCGATCAAGGGCGCCAAGCTCAAGGTCGAGGCGCAGATCAACGGCGACAAGCTGCGCGTCACCGGCAAGAAGCGCGACGACTTGCAGGCGGCCATGGCGCTGCTGCGCAAGACCGAAGTCGACCTGCCGCTGCAGTTCAATAATTTCCGCGACTGAACCCGGCCGTGTCGGGGCGCCCTCCGGGCGCCTCGGGCGACAAACGGGCGCTGCGGGCTGGCAGGCAAATGGGCGCCGGTGCGGCATCCCATGTAGTATCAACGGGCCCTAGGGCTTGAGCCGATAGCCCGTGCGGAAGATCCAGCCCACCAGCCCCAGGCAGAGCGCCAGGAAGACCAGGGTCATGCCCAGGCTCACGTAGACGTTGACGTCGGCGATGCCGTAGAAGCTCCAGCGAAAGCCGCTGATCAGGTAGACCACGGGGTTGAACAGGGTCACCGTCTGCCAGAAGGGCGGCAGCATGTTCACGGAATAGAAGCTGCCGCCCAGGAAGGCCAGCGGCGTGACGATCAGCATGGGCACGAACTGCAGCTTTTCGAAATTGTCGGCCCATAGGCCTATGATGAAGCCGAACAAGCTGAAGGTGAAGGCGGTCAGCACCAGGAACAGCAGCATCCAGGCGGGGTGATCGACGCGCAGCGGCACGAAGAAGGCCGCGGTGATCAGCATGATGACGCCCAGGATGATGGACTTGGACGCCGCCGCGCCCACATAGCTCAGCACGATCTCGAAATACGATACGGGCGCCGAGAGCACTTCGTAGATGGTGCCGGTGAATTTCGGAAAATAAATGCCGAACGATGCGTTGGCGATGCTTTGCGTAAGCAGCGACAGCATTACCAGGCCGGGCACGATGAAGGCGCCGTAGCTGACGCCGTCGATCTGGTTGATGCGCCCGCCTATGGCGGTGCCGAACACGATGAAATACAGCGAGGTGGAAATGACCGGCGCCACGATGCTCTGCATCACCGTGCGCCAGGCCCGCGCCATCTCGAATCGGTATATGGCGCGCATGGCGTACCAGTTCATGATTTTTCCTTGAGCAGGCCCACGAATATGTCCTCCAGCGAACTCTGTTCGGTGCGCAAGTCCTTGAACGTGATGCCCGCGTCGTGCAGGCCCTTGAGCAGCGTCGCGATGCCGCTGTGTTCGCGCCGCGCATCGTAGGTGTAGATGAGCTCCGTGCCCTGCGGCCCGAGGCTCAGCGGCTGTTCGGCCAGTTCGGGCGGAATGCCGGCCAGCGGCGCCTGCAGGTCCAGGATCAGGCGCTTGCTGCCGAGCTTGCGCATCAGCTCGGTCTTTTCTTCCACCAGGATGATCTCGCCCCTGTTGATGACGCCGACGCGGTCGGCCATCTCTTCGGCTTCCTCGATGTAGTGGGTAGTGAGGATGATGGTCACGCCGGTGGCGCGCAGCGAATTCACCAGTTCCCACATGTCCTTGCGCAGCGCCACGTCCACGCCGGCGGTGGGTTCGTCCAGGAACAGGATCTGCGGCTCGTGGGCCAGGGCCTTGGCGATCAGCACGCGGCGCTTCATGCCCCCGGACAGGGTCATGAGCCGGTTGTCCTTCTTGTTCCAGAGCGACAGCGAGCGCAGCACTTTCTCGATATAGGCCGGATCGGCCGGCTTGCCGAACAGGCCGCGGCTGAAGCTGACCGTGTTCCATACCGATTCGAAGGCGTCGCTGGTGAGTTCCTGGGGCACCAGGCCGATCAGCGCGCGGGCCTTGCGATAGTCGCGCAGGATGTCGTGGCCGCCGGCCAGGACGGTGCCGGTGCTGGGGGTGACCAGGCCGCAGACGATGCTGATCAGCGTGGTCTTGCCCGCGCCGTTGGGCCCGAGCAGCGCGAAGATCTCGCCCTTGTTGATCTCGAGGCTGATGTTCTTCAGCGCCTGGAAGCCGCCGGCGTAGGTCTTGGAAACCGACGAAATCGAAAGAATAGGTGTCATGGGTGGCATGGGCTTGCGGCCCGCCCTTGCGGGGCGGCTGCGCATCGCCATATGGGACAGCTTGGTAGTGTACCTGCTGGGCCAGGAGCGCGATTCGCGCCGGTTCGGCCTCAGGAGCTTTGGGCCGCCGCGGCGCCGGCCGGCCCCGCGGGCGCCGTCGGCACCGGGGCGCTCGCCCCGGGCCGGCGTATCAGCATGGCGAGGATGGCGGCGATCAGGCAGGCCGTGCCCGCCGCGTACAGGGCCGGAACATAGGTGAGCAGCAGGCTGCGCGTGGCGCCCGCGCCGTATGCCGCCGTGGCGGCTCCCAATTGGTGTCCGGCGAAGATCCAGCCGAAGGCCATGCCGGCGCGCTCCTTGCCGAAGGCGGTGCTCGCCAGCCGCACGGTGGGTGGCACGGTGGCTACCCAGTCCAGGCCGTAGAACAGGGCGAAGATCGACAGGCCATAGAAAGTGAATTGTGAATGGGGCAGCCAGAACAGCGACAGCCCGCGCAGCCCGTAATACCAGAACAGCAGTTTGCGGCTGTCGTAGCGGTCGGACAGCCAGCCGGAAAATATCGTGCCGCACAGGTCGAAGGCGCCCATCATGGCCAGCACCGAGGCCGCCGGCACGGGCGACAGGCCGAAGTCGCCGCAGAGCGTGATGAAATGGGTCTGTATCAGCCCGTTGGTGCTCAAGCCGCAGATGAAGAAGGTGGCGAACAGTATCCAGAACGTGCGGTTGGCGCGCATGTCGCGCAAGATCCGCAAAGGGGCGGTCAGCGGAGCGTGCCGTGGCGCGCCGGGGCTGGCCGCGGCCGGCGCCGCCACGGCGCTGCGAGGGTCGGCGCCGTAGGCGACAAGCCCCAGGTCCTCGGGCCGGTCGCGCATGAACAGCAGGGCCAGGGTAATGACCAGGGCGGCAAACAGGCAGACGGGGATGACGGATGCGCGCCACCCGTAGTTTTCCACCAGCCAGGCGGCGCCCGGCAGGAACACGAGCTGGCCGGTAGCGGTACTGGCCGTCAGCATGCCGATCACGAGCCCGCGGCGCGCCTCGAACCAGCGGCTGGCCACGATGGCGCCCAGCACCAGCGCCGTCAGGCCGGAGCCCAGTCCCAGCACCAGGCCCCACAGCACCACCAGTTGCCATAGCGAGGTCATAGGCAGGGCCAGCAGCATACCCGCGGTGACCAGCGCCAGGGCCGTGGAAATCACTTTGCGCAGGCCGTAGCGTTCGATGAACAGCGCGGCGAACGGCCCCATCAGCCCGTATAGCGCAAAGCGCAGCGCCAGGGCGGAGGAAATCTGCTCGACGTCCCAGCCGTATTCCTTGCCCAGGGGCCTGAGCAGCACGCCCGGCAGTCCCAGCGCCGCCGACGACGTGAGCATGGTCAGGAAGCAAATGAAGGCTACGAACCAGGCGTAATGGATGCCACGTCGTTTCAGGGTGTCCGAGAGGGCTTGGGCAAGCATGGAATGGGCGGCGCAGGATTTGGGCTGGAGGCGTAATTATCGGCCCAATTTTATTTGATGCGCGCGTGGGCCGTAATGCTCGATGAGCAGGGCGGCGAACGGCCCCATCAAGCCATATGGTGCAAGGCGCAGCGCCAGGCCCGAGGAGCATGGCCCGTAGCGCATGGCCCGTGGGCTATTGGGCGGGCATGGCGCGCATGTCCGGGGTTTTGCATGTTTAGTTTATGATGCAGTCAGTGCGTGCAGGCCGCCGGCCGTGCGGCCTGCGTGCGGCATCCGGCGCGCGACCGCGTCGCTCGAATCGCAGGCTGGGCAAAAGGCATGGATCCCAACGACAACGCATTACTCACACCCAAGGAAATGGCTGCGGCCGATGCAGCGGCCATTCGCGGCGGCATCGAGGGTGCGGCCCTGATGGAAGCTGCCGGCAAGGCGGTGGCCGACGGCGTGCTCGCGCGCTGGCCGCGCATGCCGGTGCTGGTGCTGTGCGGGCCCGGCAACAATGGCGGCGACGGCTTCGTTGCCGCACGCCACCTCGCTGACGCCGGGTGGCCCGTCCGGCTGGTGCTGCTGGGCGGACGCAGTCCCGCCGGCGATGCCGCGCAGCACGCGGCTTTATGGACCGGCCCGGTCGAGGCCTGGAGCCCCGGGCTGCTCGAAGGCGCCGGGCTGGTGGTGGACGCCTTGTTCGGCGCCGGCCTGTCGCGGCCGATCCAGGGGCAGGCGCGTGCCGTGCTGGAGGCCGTGGCGCACAGCGGCCTGCCGGTCTGCGCCGTGGACGTGCCCAGCGGGCTGGACGGCGAGACCGGCGAAGTGCTCGGGGCCGCCGTGCCCGCCGCGCTCACCGTCACGTTTTTCCGCAAGAAACCCGGGCACTGCCTGATGCCGGGCCGCAGGCTCTGCGGCGAAGTGCTGGTGGCCGATATCGGCATACCCGGCGCAGTGCTGCGGCAGGCCCCGCCACGCTGCCACGAGAATGCGCCGCGGCTGTGGCAGGCGCAGTATCCCTGGCCGGGGGCGCAAGCCAATAAATACCATCGGGGCCATGTGCTGGTGCTGGGCGGGGCGGCGCTGACCGGCGCGGCGCGCCTGGCCGCGACAGCCGCCGCTCGGGTCGGGGCGGGGCTGGTCACGGTGGCCGCGCCGCAGCCGGTATGGGCGGTATACGCGGCGGCATTGACCAGCGTCATGGTGCAGCCCCTGCAGGGGCCGGACAGCCTGGTGCAATTATTGGCCGATGCGCGCAAGAACGCCATCGTCGCAGGGCCCGGCGCGGGCGTGTCCGACACCACCCGCAAGAATGTACTGGAGGTGCTGGCCACGCAGCGCAAGACGGTGCTGGACGCGGACGCGATCACTTGTTTCGCGCGCGATCCGCAGTTGTTGTTCTCGGCGATCACCGGCCCTTGCGTGCTTACCCCGCACGAGGGCGAGTTCTCGCGCATTTTTCCCTGCGAGGGCAGCAAGCTGATGCGGGCGCGCTATGCCGCCCGCGAAAGCGGCGCGGTGGTGCTGCTCAAGGGGGCCGACACCGTCATCGCCGCGCCGGACGGCCGCGCCGTGATCAACACCAATGGCGTCGCCGACCTGGCCACCGCCGGTACGGGCGATGTTTTGTCCGGGCTCATCGCGGGCCTCATGGCCCAGGGCATGGACGCGTTTCTCGCCGCTGCCGCTGCGGCCTGGCTGCACGGCGAGACGGCGCGCGCTTTCGGCCCCGGCCTGATCGCCGAAGACCTGGTGCACACGCTGCCGCCGGTGCTGCGCGCGCTCAAGTCCGCCATGCAGGCTCCAGCCGCCGGGCCGGACGCCTGAGCCGGCCCCGGCGCCCGCGTTACACTGGCAGCCTCGTTCCCGGCGGGAACAGACAGTATTGCTAAGGTCGCCTATGTCCGATGTCATCGCACTGGTTTTCGATTTCGACGATACGCTGGCTCCGGACAGCACTTCGGGTTTCCTGGCCGATATCGGCGTCGATATCGGCGATTTCTGGTCGCGGCGCGTCGGCCCGCTATTGTCCGAGCAGGACTGGGACCCGGTGCCGGCCTATCTGTATTGCATGATCGAACTCTCCAAGTCGCGGCGCCACGGCCTGATCACGCGCGAGCGCCTGACCGAATGGGGCGCGCGGCTGCCGCTGCACGAGGGGGTGGAATCTTTCTTCGGGCGCTTGCGGGCGCTGGTGCGCGAGAAGCACCCCAGGGTGCAACTGGAGTTCTACCTGATCACCAGCGGCATAGGCGACGTGGTGCGCAGCACGCCCATCGCCAAGGAGTTCACCGATATCTGGGCGTCCGAATTCATCTACGACGAGCAGGGCGGCATCCACTTCCCGCGCCGCATCGTCAGCTTCACCGACAAGACCCGCTACCTGTTCCACATCCAGAAGGGCATCGTCGGGACAAGCTCGCGCAACAAGCCTTTCGAGGTCAACCGCAAGGTTCCCGAGGACAAGCTGCGCGTGCCGTTCGAGCAGATGATCTTCGTCGGAGACGGCTATACCGATATTCCGTGCTTCTCGCTGATACGCAAGTCGGGCGGGGTGGCTTTCGGCGTGTGGAATCCCAAGCACCGCGAAATGCGCAGCCGGGCCTGGGGCTTTATCCAGGAGGGCCGCGTCTCGAACCTGAACCAGGCGCGCTACGGCGAGGACGCGGAACTGTACCAGTGGCTGGAAGAGGCGGTGGAAAGCCTGGCCGGCCGCATTGCCCTGCAAGCCCGTATTTATCGGGGCTGATCGCCATGCCGGGAAAGCCCATGGATGCTGATATGCCCAGGCAGGCGGATATGCCCGGGCAAGGAACGCCCGCGGGTGCCGATACGCCCGAGCGTGCCGGGGGCGAGGCCGCAGGGGCGGCCGGCGCGGCATTGCCCGACGATGCCGCCGCGATGCGGCTGGCGCTGCAGCAAGCCCTGTTGGCGCGCGCGGAGGGCGAGGTGCCGGTGGGCGCGGTGGTGTTGGACGCCTCGGGCCGGGTGCTGGGCAGCGGTTTCAATCGCACCATTTCCGGCAGCGACCCTACTGCGCATGCCGAAATCGTGGCCTTGCGCGCGGCGGCTGCCGCCGTGGGCAATTATCGTTTGCCTGGCATGAGCCTGTACGTGACGCTGGAGCCCTGCGCCATGTGCCTGGGGGCGATGCTGCACGCGCGGCTGGCGCGGGTGGTGTACGGCGCCAGCGATCCCAAGACCGGCGCCTGCGGCAGTGTGCTGGATTTTCATACGCATCCGCGCATCAACCACCAGACGCAGGTGCTGGGGGGCGTGCTGCAGGATGAATGCGGCGAGTTGCTGCGCGCTTTTTTCCGCGAGCGCCGCGCGCGGCCCAAGCCCGCGGCAGGCTAGCGGCCTGCTTTACGGGCCGAAGGCGGCCTGCCGCCGGCGCCCGGCGCTTTTATACTACGGCCTGCACCCGGCCTTATATGCCCAACCCTACAGACCTTGACGCCATGAGCCATACCGGACATCACCACCACCATCGCCACGAAGCCGGCGGCATTTATCTGATTTCGCCCTCGGGCGCGGTGGCCGATCCCGGCTCCCTGGAAAGGGCCGCTGCCCGCTTGGGGGCTTTGGGTTTCAAGACCGTGGTCGATCGCGCCGCGCTGGCGGTGCACGAGCGTTTCGCCGGCACGGACAAGCAGCGCCTGGCGGCGATTTCCCGTGCGTTGAAGCAGAAGCAGCCCATCGTGATGGCCACGCGCGGCAGTTATGGGCTGAGCCGCCTGCTGCCGGCCATAGACTGGCAGGCGGTGGCCGACAGCGGCAAGGTTTTCATCGGCCAGAGCGATTTCACGGCGTTCAGCCTGGCGCTGCTGGCGCGCACCGGGGCATGCAGTTATGCGGGGCCGACGGCGGTCTTCGATTTCGGCGGCGAGTCGATGGATGATCTCACGGCGGATTTGTTCGCGGAGGCGATGCGCGGCGAGCTGGAGATCTTGAGTTTCGAGTCGCCCGGTTCCGACGCGGTCGATGCGCGCGGCATACTGTGGGGCGGCAATCTGGCGATAGTGGTTTCGCTGCTGGGGACGCCTTATATGCCGCGTATCCGCGGCGGCATATTGTTTCTGGAGGATGTGGGCGAGCATCCTTTCCGCGTCGAGCGCATGCTGGCGCAGTTGTGGCAGGCGGGCGTGCTGGGGCGCCAGAAGGCGATTGTGCTGGGGAGTTTCACGGACTACAGGCTGGCGCCTCATGACAATGGCTTCGACATGCCTTCGGTGCTGCGCTGGCTGCGGGCTACGGTGAAGGTGCCGGTGATTACGGGGCTGCCGTATGGGCATGTCAAGGTCAAGGCGACTTTGCCGGTAGGAAGGAAGGTGGGTATCGCTACCGAGGACGGCATGGCGCATCTGGTGCTGGATGAGCATGAGCATTGAGCTTTGAGCTTGAGTATTGAGTTTTTGGGGTTCTTTACCCGCGCCGCGGGCGGCTGGGGCTGGTCAGGCTCGCTCGCCCGGCCCCGGCTGAGCCGGGGCTGCCCTTGACCTCCGGACGTTTTGGGGGCGGTCGGCAAACTCGCCCGGCGCACCAGCCCCCAGCTGGTGCGCACCCGTCGGGCTCAAACAGTGCCTCCCTTGCATCCCCCAAAACGCCCTGCGGTGGCGGCGGGCTCGGACGAGCCTGACCAGCCCCAGCCGCCCGCGGCGCTGGACGGTGGCGTGTGGGGCGGACGTGCTGGTTTCTGTCGGGAGTGTCTTGTCTACGTCTCTGGTCCGAGAGTGCAGCTGTATGTACATGAGCCTGTAAGCTCTTATATATGTGCCTGCAAGCCTATTATGAGCCTGCAAGCCTACCTATATATGAATCTATATATGAGCCTGCAAGCCTAGGAATGGGCGCTTGTTAAACTAACAAGTTTTCCAGTATTTCCCTTATCTATTTTTTCTTGCGACTTTCCCAGTGATTTCCACCTCCAATCTAACGATCCAGTTCGGCCCCAAGCCTTTGTTCGAGAATGTCAACGCCAAGTTCGGCGAGGGCAACCGGTATGGTCTGATCGGGGCCAACGGCTCGGGCAAGACTACTTTCATGAAGATCATAGGCGGAGACCTGGAGCCCACCAGCGGCAATGTGACGCTGGAGCCGGGCGTGCGCCTGGGCAAGCTGCGCCAGGACCAGTTCGCGTTCGAGGATCTGCGCGTGCTGGACGTGGTGATGATGGGCCATGCGGAAATGTGGCAGGCGATGACCGACCGCGATGCCATCTATGCCAACCCGGACGCGACGGAAGAAGACTACATGCATGCCGCCGACCTCGAGGCCAGGTTCGCCGAATTCGGCGGCTACACGGCCGAAGCGCGTGCCGGCGAACTTTTGCTGGGGCTGGAAATCGGCGTGGAGCAGCACCAGTTGCAGATGAGCGAGGTCGCCCCGGGCTGGAAGCTGCGGGTGCTGCTGGCGCAGGCGCTGTTCTCCAACCCCGATGTGCTGCTGCTGGACGAGCCCACCAACAACCTGGACATCAATACCATCCGCTGGCTGGAGGATGTGCTCAACGGCTACCAGAGCACCATGATCATCATCAGCCACGACCGCCACTTCCTGAACCAGGTCTGCACTCACATGGCCGACATGGATTACGGCGAACTGCGCATTTATCCGGGCAATTACGACGACTATATGCTGGCCTCCACACAGGCGCGCGAGCGCGTCACCGCGGCCAATGCCAAGGCCAAGGAGCGCGTGGCCGAGCTGCAGGACTTCGTGCGCCGCTTTGCCGCCAACAAGTCGAAGTCGCGCCAGGCGACCTCGCGCCTGAAGCAGATCGACCGCATCAAAGCGGGCGCCATAGAGGTCAAGCCTTCGTCGCGGCAGAATCCTTATATACGCTTCGAGCAGAACAAGGTCATGCATCGCCAGGCGGTCAATATCGAGGATGTGGCCAAGGCCTTCGACCACCCCGTGATACGCCCCTTGTCGGCCATGATAGAGGCCGGCGAGAAGATCGCCATCGTCGGGGCCAACGGGGTGGGCAAGACCACTTTGCTGCGCATGCTGGCCGGCGACCTGGCGCCGGACGCCGGCTCGGTCAAGTGGTCCGAGAATGCCGACATCGGCTACATGGCCCAGGATGTGTCCGAGCAATTCCAGTCCGACGAAAATCTGTTCGACTGGATGAGCGCCTATCGCAAGCCGGGCGACGACGACCAGGCGCTGCGTTCGGTGCTGGGGCGGCTGCTGTTCTCGGCCGACGATATCGTCAAGGCGGTGCGGGTGCTGTCGGGGGGTGAGAAGAACCGCATGAGCTTCGGCCGCCTGATGCTGGGGCGGCACAATGTGATGCTGCTGGACGAGCCTACCAATCACCTGGACATGGAATCGATAGAGTCGCTGCAGTTCGCGCTCGAAAAGTATGCCGGGACCCTGGTCTTCGTCTCGCATGACCGCGAATTCGTGTCGGGCATAGCCACGCGCGTGATCGAGATCATGCCCGACGGGCGCATCGTCGACTACATGGGCGGCTACGAAGACTATCTGGGCTCCCGCGAAGCCGCTTGAGCGGCGCCGGGCGGGCTCGCGCATGAGCTGCCACACCCTGGCCGCAGAGGCGGTCCATGAACAGGAAATCCGCAAGAGCCGTTTCCTGGTGTGCGCGGCGCCTGTCGGGACGCCGGCCGAGGCCTTGCGCTTCATCCAGGCGCGTTCCCAGGCTGCGGCCACTCACAATTGCTGGGCCTATCGGATCGGCCCGGCCTATCGCAGCAGCGACGACGGCGAGCCGGGCGGCACTGCGGGCCGCCCCATATTGCAAGCCATCCATAGCCAGCAGTGCGATCGCGTCGCGGTGCTGGTTTCGCGCTGGTTCGGCGGCATCAAGCTGGGCACTGGGGGCCTGGCCCGCGCCTATGGCGGTTCGGCGGCCGAATGCCTGCGCCTGGCCGGGAAGGTGGAAATCGTCGAGTTCGCGCGCATCGCATGCCATTGTCCTTATGCCGACATTGCGGCGCTGCGGGCGCGCCTGGCGCAGTGCGGCGCCCGCATCGAGGCCGAGGATTTCGATGCCCGGGGCGTGCACTGGACGCTGGACGTGCCCGTCGCCGCGGTGTCCGCACTCAGGGCGCTGTATGCGGATCTGACGCGGGGGCAGGGGGAATGGCAGGAGCACGACGCGCGACAGGACGTGCTTCGTGCGGATTCGATGCGGGGCGGGTAATGCCTTGCGCCGCGCCATGTGATTCAGGCGCGCTTGACGTTTTTGATTGCACCCGTGCCGGGCTGCGCCCGGGCGGGGATCAGGCGTCCTGGCGGCTTTCCTGTTCGGCGATCTCGGCATGCACCTTCTGCATGTCCACCGCCTTGACCTGGGTGATCAGTTCTTCGAGCTGGCTGCCGGACAGGGCGCCGGGTTGCGAGTACAGCAGCACTTGTTCGCGAAACACCATGAGCGTGGGAATGGAGCGTATATTCATGCCCGCAGCCAATTCTTGTTGTTCTTCGGTGTTGACCTTGGCGAAAGTGATGTCCGGATGCTTGCCGGCGGCCGATTCGAAGACCGGCGCGAAATTGCGGCAGGGGCCGCACCATGGGGCCCAGAAGTCCACGATCAAGGGTTGGCTGCTGCCGATCGCAGCCTGAAAAGTGTGTTTGTCCAGATTGATGGTGGTCATGGGCGGGGCGAACCAATGGCTGGCCGGGCTGCGCGGCGCACACATTGGTGTCAATAAAAGAAAGGGAAAGCCGAGTGTACAGCCTTTGCAATTATTTTCGATTGATTGTTTACCCGTAGATGGGGAATTTGCTTGTTTCTGGTTGCAACAGCGAGACAGGACGCCGCTGCGCGCTTGCCGTTGCGGCAAGGCCCTGCGTGGGCGCGGCTTGTGAAGCCGCAGAGCTGAAGTTTCGCAGCCTTGTGCGGCCATTACGCCACAGTGCAATCGTGTCGTGGCGCGATGGCTTGGTGGCCCTGTGCTCCGGGCCGTCCCGCAGCCGTGCCGCCGCAAGCGGAATTGCGGGCCCATGGGCCCGCGCAGCCTTTAGCCGGGGAAGAACCCGTACTTGATCACGAACAGCACGGCAACCAGCAGCGTAGCCATGTGTATGTCCTTGAATTTGCCCGTCACCGCCTTGAGCACCACATAGCTGATGAAGCCGAAGGCCAGGCCGTTGGCGATGGAGTAGGTGAAGGGCATGATGATGGAGGCCAGCGCGGCCGGCGCGGCTTCGGTCACGTCGTTCCATTCGATGTCGATGAGTTCGCGCAGCATCAGGCCGGCCACATACAGCAGCGCGGGGGCCGTGGCGTAGGCCGGCACCGAGCCGGCCAGCGGGGCCAGGAACAGCGACAGCAGGAACAGTATGCCTATGGTGAGCGCGGTCAGCCCGGTGCGTCCGCCCGCCTGCACGCCCGAGGCGCTCTCGATGTAGGCGGTGGTGCTGCTGGTGCCCAGGAACGAGCCCGCCACGATGGCGACGCTGTCGGACAAGAGCGCGCGGCCCAGGCGATTGGGCTTGCCCTCGGGCACCAGGCCGGCGCGCTTGGCCACGCCTATCATGGTGCCGGTGGCGTCGAACACTTCCACCAGCACGAACACCAGGATGACGTGCACGAAGCCGGTGTGCAGGGCGCCCATGATGTCCAGCTTCAGGAAGGTCGGCGCCAGGCTGGGCGGGGCGGAGAACACGCCATGGAACTGGTTGTAGCCCGTGACCATCGACAGGACGGTGATGACCAGTATGCCGATGAGGATGGCGCCGCGCACCTTCAGGGTGTCGAGCGCGGCGATGATGAAGAAACCCAGGATGGCAAACAGGGCGGGCGCGGCGGTCAGGTTGCCCAGGCCCACCTTGGTCGCCGGGTTGGCGACCACGATGCCCGCGCTGCCCAGCGCGATGATGGCCAGGAACAGGCCTATGCCGGCGGCTATGGCCGATCGCAATGAATGCGGGATGCCCTCGACCAGCCATTTTCGTATGCCTGTGACGGTAAGGACGACGAAGATGGCGCCCGATATGAACACGGCGCCCAGCGCCTGCTGCCAGCTATAGCCCATGGCCCCGACCACGGTAAAGGCGAAAAAGGCATTCAGCCCCATGCCCGGCGCCATGCCTATGGGCCAGTTGGCCACGAAGGCCATGATCAAGGTGCCCAGCGCGGCGGCCAGACAGGTGGCCACGAAGACCGCGCTCTTGTCCATGCCGGTGCCCGCCAGAATTTCCGGATTGACGAAAATAATGTAGGACATGGTCAGGAATGTGGTGAGGCCGGCCAGGATTTCGGTGCGCACCGAAGTCCCGTGCTCGTCGAGCCTGAAATAGCTTTGCAGCATGTGTTTCCCCAGACAGTGGTTGATGCGGAGCTGCAATCGGAGGGATTACGGCGCTGCCCGCGCCGCGTCATGCTGCCCGCGGCCGGGCCTTGTTTCCCTTCGGCTGCATACCCATGTAAATGGTTCTTTGATTCTTGTGGGCGCAAACCGGTACGACCGATCGCCATTCTAAGACGGTTTGGGCGGGGTTTGTATGTCTGTCGGCTTGCTGCCGGGGTTCGGTTGTAAACTTGCCCTCCATGATCATTCTAGGTTTCGAGAGTTCCTGCGACGAGACTGGCGTGGCGGCCGTGTCCACGGAACGGGGCCTGCTGGCCCATGCGCTGCACAGCCAGATCGCCATGCACGAGGAATACGGCGGCGTGGTGCCCGAACTCGCCTCGCGCGACCACATCCGGCGCGTGCTGCCGCTGGCCGACGAGGTCCTGCGCAAGGCCGGGCTGTCGTTTTCCGACCTGGACGCGGTGGCCTATACGGCCGGCCCCGGCCTGGCCGGGGCGCTGCTGGTCGGCGCCAGCGTGGCGCAGGCCTTCGCCTGGGCGCGCGGCCTGCCGGCCATTCCCATACACCATCTCGAAGGCCATCTGCTGTCGCCGCTGCTCTCCGAACCGCGACCCGAATTCCCCTTCGTGGCGCTGCTGGTGTCGGGCGGCCACACGCAACTGATGCGCGTGGGCGGCGTGGGCGACTACGAACTATTGGGCGAAACCCTGGACGATGCCGCGGGCGAGGCCTTCGACAAGACGGCCAAGCTGCTGGGGCTGGGCTATCCCGGTGGACCGGCCCTGTCGCGCCTGGCCGAGCACGGCGACCCGACGCGCTACAAGCTGCCGCGCCCCATGCTGCACAGCGGCGACCTGGATTTCAGTTTCAGCGGGCTCAAGACCGCGGTGCTGACGCGTTCCAAGAGCCTGCGGTCTGAAGAGGGCGTCTTGTCCGAGCAGGACCGCACTGATCTGGCGGCGGCAACCGAAGCCGCCATCGTGGACGTGCTGGCTGGCAAGGCGCTGGCGGCGCTGGACCGTACCGGCCTCACCCGATTGGTGGTTGCCGGCGGGGTAGGCGCCAACCGCCGCCTGCGCCGCAGGCTCGAGCAAGCCTTGCAGGCGCGGGGCGGGCGGGTGTATTTCCCGCCCCTGGAACTATGCACCGACAACGGCGCCATGATCGCCTATGCGGCGGCGCTCAGGGTGCAGGCCGGCCTGGCGGACCTGGGCAGCGCCAGCCATGCCTTCACGGTGCGCCCGCGCTGGGACCTGCAGGACGTGTGCGCGCGGACCGCCGCTTGAGTCCTTGGGGCGCCGCCCCGGCTTATTTCTTGCCGCCGATGCGGCTTTCCTTGCCCGTCAGCAGGCGGCCGATATTGGCGTGGTGGCGGTAGATCAGCACCGCGCTGATGACCACGATGCACAGGCAGATCACTGTGTCGAATTCCCAGGCGATATTGCCGCCGAACAGGTAGTACAGCGGCGCGAAGATCGCCGCGACGATGGAAGCCAGCGAGGAATAGCGGGTGGCATAGGCGACGATCAGCCAGGTCGCGGCCGTGGCCAGCGCCAGCCAGGGCTGCAGCGCGAGCAGCACGCCCAGGGCGGTGGCTACGCCCTTGCCGCCCTTGAAGCGCAGGAACACCGGGTAGACGTGCCCCAGGAAGGCCGCGATGGCCGACAAACCAATGGCAAGCGCAGGCAGTTGCAGATGGGGCGCCACCCGCAGCACGATCCAGACCGCCAGCCAGCCTTTGGCGGCATCGCCCAGCAGCGTCAAGGCCGCGGCCGTCTTGTTGCCGGTGCGCAACACGTTGGTGGCGCCGGGGTTGCGCGAGCCGAAGCTGCGAGGGTCTTGCAGGCCCATGCAGCGGCTTACCAGCACGGCGAAGGATATCGACCCGATCAGGTATGAAAGCACGATCAGGGCCGCGCTGGAAAAAAAGACGCCTGCAGATGACATGACTGGGGACTCCGGGTCGGAACGTGTGCGAGATTCTACCGTGGCCTGTCCCCAAAACGCCAAAACGACCGGGTACAATCGCTGGGGTTCTAGGGATTTCAATGGGAAGGCGATGCGTATTCTGGTGTCCAATGACGACGGCTACAATGCCCCGGGGCTTGAGGCCCTGGTCAAGGCGCTGGACGGCCTTGGGCAACTGACCGTGGTGGCGCCCGAAACCAATTGCAGCGGCGCCTCGAATTCCCTGACGCTGAACCGGCCCCTGACGGTGCGCCAGGCGGCCAACGGCTACTACTATGTCAACGGCACGCCTTCCGATTGCGTGCATGTCGCCATGACCGGCTTGCTGGATTTCCGTCCCGACCTGGTGGTGTCCGGCATCAACAACGGCGCTAACATGGGCGAGGACACGCTGTATTCGGGCACCGTCGCCGCCGCCACCGAAGGCTTTCTGTTCGGCGTGCCGTCCATCGCCCTGTCCCTCACCGAAAAAGGCTGGGGCAACCTGGACACCGCGGCGGCCGTGGCGCGCCAGCTCATCGAGCAACAGGTCCGGCAGCCTTGCGCGCACAAGGTGCTGCTCAATGTCAATATCCCGGCCGTGTCCTTGCAGGCGCTGCAGGGCATGCGCGTCACGCGCCTGGGCAAGCGCCATCCCTCCGAGCCCGTGGTCAAGACCACCACGCCCTACGGCGATCCTGTGTACTGGATAGGCCCCGTGGGGCATGTATCGGATTCGGCCGAGGGCACGGATTTCGGCGCCGTGGCCGACAATATCGTCTCCATCACGCCGCTGCGCCTGGATCTTACCGATTACGGCATCCTCGACGACGTGCGGGACTGGGCGGGTACGCTATGCGCAAGCCTCTGAACCCCGCTCCATTCCCCGGCGGCTACGGGCGCAGTGCGAGCCGGCGCGGTTTTTCCGCCGCCAACAGCAATACCCGCATCTCGCCTTCGGGCGCGGCCGCGCCGCGCCTGCCCGAGGCCGTGCCGGTGTCAATGATTGCAAACCTGGGTTTGAATTCGGAGCGTTCGCGTGGCATGATGATCCAGCGCCTGCGCGAGCAGGGCATCGCCGACGAGCGCGTGCTCGACGCAATGCAGCGGGTGCCGCGCCACAGTTTCGTCGACGAAGGCCTGGCCAGCCGCGCATACGAAGACGCCGCGCTGCCCATCGGCCATGGCCAGACCATCTCGCAACCCTGGGTAGTGGCGCGCATGATCTCCGCAGTAACCGAGAATCGCGATCCGGTCCGGGTGCTGGAGGTCGGGGCGGGCTGCGGGTACCAGGCCGCGGTGCTGGCCCAGTTCATCAAAGAAGTGCATTGCATCGAACGCATACGCGGCCTGTACGAGCTGGCGCGCCAGAACCTGCGGGCGCTGCGCCTGATTTCCCGGGTGCGGCTGTCGTATGGCGACGGGACTCTCGGCTTGCCGGGCGTGGCGCCTTTCGACGCCATCATTATTTCGGCGGCGGGCATTAAAATTCCGCAAGCCTTGCTCGAGCAATTGGCAGTGGGCGGCCGCCTGATCGCTCCCGAAGGGGCGTCGGTGCAACGTCTGATCCTGGTGGAGCGGACCGGGTCCGCGAGCTGGCAGCGCGAAGAACTCGAGGCCGTGCGTTTTGTGCCGCTCAAGGCGGGAATTCAATCGTAGCGACCGGCATCGGCCGTGGGTCGCAAAACCATGTAGCAACAGCAGTAGCAGATCGTAGCAATCAGGAGAGCCATATGCATGCAGGGATGTCCCAGCCTTACGCCGCGCCGGCAGTCGAACATCGCAAAAGCAGCTCGCGCTGCCTGCTGATCGCAGCCGTCCTGGTCTCGACCATCCTGGCCGGCTGCGCGTCCCGGACGACCCATGCGCCGGTCAGCGACCTGGCCGGGCCCGGCGAGGCGGCCGCGTCCAGCAGCGGCACCTATGTGGTGCGGCCCGGCGACACGCTCTACAAGATCGCGCAGGCCAACAATACCGACGTCTCCACGCTGGTGCGCCTGAACCATCTCAGCGATCCCTCGCAACTGCGGGTAGGGCAGACCATCCGCCTGAGCGGCTCGGCGTCGGCGGCGCCGAGCGCCGCGCCCGTGGCCACGCCCGTGCCTGTCACCCCGACGGCCAGCGCCGAGACCGAGACGCCGGCCAAGGCCAGCGATGCCGGCCTGATCACCTGGGGCTGGCCCGCTTCGGGGCGCATCATTCAGGGCTTCAATGCCAGCACCAAGGGCATAGACATCTCCGGCGCGCCGGGCGAGCCCGTCTACGCCGCGGCCGATGGCAAGGTCATGTACGCCGGCAACGGCGTGCGCGGCCTGGGCAATCTGATATTGCTCGGCCACAGCAACGGCTTCATCACGGCGTACGCGCACAACCAGACGCTGCTGGTCAAGAGCGGCCAGCAGGTGCACCGCGGCGCCAAGATCGCCACCTTCGGCCAGACCGACACCACTTCGCCGCGCCTGCATTTCGAGATCCGCCGCAAGGGCACGCCCGTCAACCCGCTGTCCTACCTGCCGCCGCGATGATCCCGACCCTCGTCTTCGACCTCGAAACCATTCCGGACGCCGCCGGCCTGCGGCGCCTGAATCGGCACGATCCGGAGATGAGCGATGCCGATGTGGTCGAAGCGGCGCTGGCCCAGCGCCGCGAGACCCACGGCAACGATTTCCTGCCGCTGCACTTGCAGCGGGTCGCCGTGGTGGGTTGCGTGTTCCGCGACGACAGCGGGTTCCGGGTCAAGACGCTGGGCGAGGCCGACGACCCCGAGGCCACCCTGATCGCCGGCTTCTTCAAGACGATAGAACGCTATACGCCCAGGCTGGTAAGCTGGAACGGCTCGGGCTTCGACCTGCCGGTGCTGCACTATCGCAGCCTGATCCACGGCGTGCAGGCGCCGCGCTACTGGGACACGGGCGAAGACGACCGCGACTTCAAGTTCAATAACTACATCAGCCGCTATCACAACCGCCACATCGACCTGATGGACTTGCTGGCCAAGTACAACGGCCGCGCCAATGCGCCGCTGGACGAACTGGCCAAGCTTTGCGGTTTTCCCGGCAAGCTGGGCATGGACGGCAGCCAGGTCTGGCGCGCCTGGTCCGAGGGCCGCGCCGACGAGGTGCGCGCCTACTGCGAAACCGACGTGGTCAATACCTGGCTGGTGTACTGCCGCTTTCGCTTCCTCAAGGGCGAGCTCGACACCGCGTCCTACGAAAAAGAAGTCCGGCTGGTGCGCGAGACGCTGCAGGCCAGCGACAAGCCGCACTGGCGGGAATACATGGCGGCCTGGGACGAGCCCCATCAATAAAGCGGGTGAAATCGCTTGAAACCGATGGCCCGGCGCTGAAACAAATCGGAAACCGGCCTCAACGCACAATGGAAGCTCCTTAAACACAGGGACTACCATCATGCAATATCTCAAGACTCCCGTGCAGGCCGCCATTGCCGCGGTCGCGGCGGCGTTTGCCATGCAAGGGGCTGCCATGGCGGCTCCCGCGGCCGAGGCGCCTGCCCAAGGGCCGGCCATGACCGCCCAACACCAGGCTGCGCCGGGCATGCATGGGCATGGCCACATGCGCCATCACCATCAAATGCGCGCCGCGCTCTGGGTTCCCGGCTACGGCCCGGTGGGCCACGACCTGCTGAAATCGCTCAAGCTCACCGACACGCAAAACAAGCTGGTGGCCGACGCCCAGGCCGCCCAGAAGTCGGCAATGAAAGAACGCTTCGAGCTCATGAAAAAAGAGCGCAAGGAGTATTGGGACGGGCTGAAGGCGGGCAAGCTGGATCCCCACGCAGCGGTGCAGCAGTCTGATGCGGCCATGCAGAAGGGGCTGGCCGTACGCCAGGACGTAACCAAGAAGTGGCTGGCCGTCTGGGACGCCCTCGACGCCACCCAGCAGAAGCAGGTTGCGGCCTACCTGAAGGGCCGGGCCGACGGCCACAAGGGCGGGCATCACGAGCAGTTCCGCCATCGCCCGCAGCACGGCGGCTGGCACGGTCATGCCGCGCCCAAGTCCCCGGCCGCGACGCAAGCGCCCGCCACGCCGGCTTCCTGATCCGCCGCACGGCGTTGTTCCCCCGGCGGGCTAGGCCCGCCTGGCCCGAGGCCTGTGCAAGCTGGAAGATCCTCTTCCCGCCTGCACAGGCCTCGGCTTTTTTAAGACTGTAAAATCCAGGCTCGAAAGTTTTGGAACGCCAGAAATGCCGGAAGCACTCGCGATCGAGTCCGTAGACCTGGAGGCGCGCGGTATCGCGCGCCGCGACGGTAAAGTAGTATTCGTAGAGGGCGCGCTGCCCTTCGAGCAGGTCCAGGTGGCCGTGATCAAGCGCAAGCCGTCCTACGAAACCGCGCGCATCGAGCGGCTGTTGAAGTCCTCGCCGTTGCGGGTCAGCCCCAAGTGCCCGCATTTCGGCGTCTGCGGCGGCTGCGCCATGCAGCACGTCGACCCGGCGGCCCAGGTCGCCATCAAGCAGCGCGTGCTCGAAGACACCTTCTGGCATATCGGCAAGCTCAAGCCCGCGCGCATCCTGCCGCCGCTGCACGGCCCCACCTGGGGCTACCGCCATCGGGCGCGCCTGTCGGTGCGCCTGGTCGAGAAGAAGGGCGGCATCCTGGTGGGCTTTCACGAGCGCCACAGCAGCTACGTGGCCGACATGACCGAGTGCCATGTATTGCCGCGCCACGTTTCCGACATGCTGGTGCCGCTGCGCCGGCTGATCGGATCCTTGTCCACCCCGAACCGCATTCCGCAGATCGACGTGTCCGTGGGCGAGGATGCCACGGCCTTGCTGCTGCGCCATCTCGAGCCCCTGACCGGCGACGACCTGGAAAAGCTGCGCGGCTTCGCCCGCGAGCATGGCGTCTGCTGGTGGCTGCAGCCCAAGGGGCGCGATACGATTCATCCGCTCGAGCCCGCCGACCTCGACAGGCTGTCTTATGTGCTGCCGGAATTCGGCCTGCGCATGGGCTACCAGCCGGCCGATTTCACCCAGGTCAACGATGCCGTCAATCGCGTGCTGGTGTCGCGCGCCCTGGGCCTGCTGGAAGTCCAGGCCACGGATCGCGTCGCGGACCTGTTCTGCGGATTGGGCAATTTCACGCTGCCGCTGGCTACGCGGGCCAGGGAAGTGCTGGGCGTGGAGGGCAGTTCCAGCCTGACCGACAGGGCGCGCGCCGCGGCGCAAGAGCACGGCCTGTCGGGGCATACCGAGTTCGCCACCTGTAATCTGTTCGAGGTGGATGCCGCGTGGCTGCGAGACCAGGGGCATTTCGACCGCATGCTGATCGACCCGCCGCGCGAGGGCGCCGAGGCGGTGGCCCAGGCCCTGGCCGAGCTGCAGCCCCAGGAGCGGCCCAGCCGCATCGTGTATGTGTCCTGTAACCCGGCCACGCTGGCGCGCGATGCCGCCATCCTGGTCCACAAAGGCGGCTACAGGCTGCAGAGCGCGGGGGTGATCAATATGTTCCCGCACACCGGCCACGTCGAGTCGATCGCCGTATTCGAATAGCGGCGCATCGCCGGCAGCCCGGCGTGCCTGCCGTTTGCGGATGGAAAGCGCCGCGGCGGGGCCGCGGCGCGCAGGCCTTGCCGGCCGGCGGTTATTGCGCCGCGGCGGTCTGGGCCAGGATGCGCTCGGCCTCGGCCCGCACCCGTTCGGGTGCCGTGCCGCCGGTGTGGGCGCGCGCCGCCACTGAGCCTTCCAGGGTCAGGAAGCCGTAGACGTCCTGGCCGATGGCCGAATGGAAGCTTTGCAGGTCTTCCAGGGCGAGGTCGGACAGGTCGCAGCGCTTGTCCTCGCAGGCGCGCACGGCGCGGGCCACGGCTTCGTGGGCGTCGCGGAACGGCACGCCCTTCCTGACGAGGTAGTCGGCCAGGTCGGTGGCGGTGGCGTAGCCCTGCAGCGCCGCCTGGCGCATGGCTTCGGGGCGCACCCGGATGCCGCCGATCAGGTCGGCGAATATGGTCAGCGTGTCGCGTATGGTGTCGGCGGCGTCGAACAGGCCTTCTTTGTCTTCCTGATTGTCTTTGTTATAGGCCAGAGGCTGGCCCTTCATGAGCGTGAGCAGCGCCATCAGGTGGCCGTAGACGCGGCCGGTCTTGCCGCGCGCCAGCTCGGGCACGTCGGGGTTCTTCTTTTGCGGCATGATGGAACTGCCCGTGCAGAAGCGATCGGCCAGGTCTATGAAGCCCACGCGCGGGCTCATCCACAGCACCAGTTCTTCGGACAGGCGCGAGATGTGCATCATGATGAGCGCGGCCGCGGCGCAGAACTCGATGGCGAAGTCGCGGTCGGAAACCGCGTCCAGCGAGTTGCGGCAGACCCCGTCGAAACCCAGGGTGGTGGCCACGCGTTCGCGGTCGATGGGAAAGGTGGTGCCGGCCAGGGCCGCCGCGCCCAGCGGCAGGCGATTGACGCGCTTGCGGCAGTCGGCCAGGCGCTCGGCGTCGCGGCCGAACATTTCGGCATAGGCCAGCAGGTGATGCCCGAATGTGACGGGCTGGGCCACCTGCAGGTGCGTGAAGCCGGGCAGGATGGTGGCGGCGTGTTCCAGGGCCAGTCCCGCCAGGGCGTGGCGCATGTGGCCCAGCAGCTCGAGCGCATGGTCGATCTCGCCCCGCACCCACAGGCGGATGTCGGTGGCGACCTGGTCGTTGCGCGAGCGCCCCGTGTGCAGCCGCTTGCCGGCGTCGCCGATCAGCTCGACGAGCCGCTTTTCGATGTTCAGGTGCACGTCTTCGAGGTCGATCGACCAGGCGAAGCGCCCGGCGTCGATTTCTTCGAGGATGCTTGCCATGCCTTTCTGGATGGCCGCGTAGTCCTCGTTGCTGATGACGCCCACGGCGGCGAGCATTTCGGCGTGGGCCAGCGAGCCCTGGATGTCCTGGCGGGCGAGGCGCTGGTCGAAGCCTACCGAGGCGGTGTAGCGCTTGACGAGATCGGATACCGGCTCGGAAAACCGGGCGGACCAGGCTTGGGCTTTGTTGGCGAACTGGTCCTGCTGCGGGGTAGGGGCTTGTTTAGGCATAGTGGCGAAATTATAAAGGAGCGCCCGGCGCCCCCCCGGTCCGGCTTGCGGCGGCGTCGCGAATCCGGCGGCCATGGCCCGCTGCCCGTGTCCGGTCCGGGCGGCCCGCAGGCCCGGATCCGGGCCTGCGGATCGGGCAAACGAGGCGCCAGGCAGGGCGTGCGATAATTTCAACCTCGATTTTCCTGCACGACAAGGCCAAGCGAAATGACGGCGGTAAAGCTGGGGCTCGCCCAGATCAACACCACGGTGGGTAATGTTAAGGCCAATGCGGTCCAGATCCTGGAGGCGGCCCGCTGGGCGCATGCCCAGGGCGTGGACATACTGCTCACCCCCGAACTGGTGATGATAGGCTACCCGGCCGAAGACCTGCTGCTGCGGCCCGCCTTCGTGGCGCAGCAAGACCGCGAACTCGAACGCCTCTGCGCCGACTTGGCGCAATTCCCGGGCCTGCACGTGGTGGTGGGCCATGCCTGCCGCCAGGGCGGGCTGCTCTACAACGCGGCCTCGGTGCTGGCCGGCGGGCGCGTCCTGCACACTTATTTCAAGCGCGAACTGCCCGACTACGGCGTGTTCGACGAAAAACGCTACTTCCGCCCCGGCGGCGATCCGGTCGTGTTCGAGGTAAAGGGAATCAAGTTCGGCCTGAACATCTGCGAAGACGCATGGTTCGCTGCCGCCCCCGAACTGGCCCGGCGCCAGGGCGCCCAGGTGCTGCTGGTGCCCAATGCCTCGCCCTACAGCACCCGCAAGCACGGCGAGCGCATCGAACGCATCGCGCCCCACGTGGCCGGCATGACGCTGGTCTACCTGAACAAGGTCGGCGGCCAGGACGAACTGGTATTCGACGGCGGCTCTTTCGTGCTCGACCCGGCCGGCAGCGTGGCGGCGCGCCTGCCGCTGTTCGAGCCGGCGCATGCCGTGGTGGAGCTGGACGCCGCCGGCCGTCCCGTGGCCTCGGCCGCGGCCCTGGCCGACTGGCCGCAGCCGCTGGAACAAGTCTGGAATGCGCTGGTGCTGGCAGTGCGCGACTACCTGGGCAAGAGCGGTTTTTCCAAAGCGGTGCTGGGCCTGTCCGGCGGGATCGACTCGGCGCTGGTGCTGGCCCTGGCCGTCGAGGCCCTGGGCGCGGACCAGGTTCGCGCCGTCATGATGCCTTCGCGCTATACCGCCGATATTTCCCTGATCGATGCGCGCCAGATGGCCGAAGGCCTGGGCGTGCGCTATGACGAGATCCACATCGGCGCGCTGGCGCAGGCCTACGAGCAGGCCCTGGAGCCGCAGTTCCGCGGGCTGGCCGCCGATACCACCGAAGAAAACATCCAGGCGCGCATACGCGGCAACCTGCTGATGGCCCTGTCCAACAAATCCGGCGCGCTGGTGCTCACCACCGGCAACAAGTCCGAGCTGGCCACCGGCTACTGCACTTTGTATGGCGACATGGCCGGCGGCTATGCCGTCATCAAGGACGTGCCCAAGACCCTGGTCTACGAATTGGCGCGCTGGCGCAATCGCGAGCAAGAGGTAATCCCCAGCCGCATCATCGAGCGTCCGCCCTCGGCCGAATTGCGGCCCGACCAGAAAGACCAGGACAGCCTGCCGCCCTACGACGTGCTCGATGCCATCATCGAGCGCTACGTGGAAGACAACGAGCCGGTGGCCACCATAGAAAAAGCCGGCTTTGCCGCCGAGACCGTAGCCCAGGTCGTGCGCTTGATCCGCATCAGCGAATACAAGCGCCGCCAAGGGGCCATCGGGCCGAAAATCACCTCGCGCGCTTTCGGGCGCGACTGGCGCTACCCGATCACCAACGGTTTCCGCGAATAGCCGATGCCTACGTCCGATCAATCCGAATTAGCCTGACGGGCCATCGGCCGCCCCGAGCCGGACGGGCCGCACATACATCATGGAGCAAGCATGGAGCAAGCAATGAAGCTGATAGCCGCGATCATCAAACCTTTCAAGCTGGACGAAGTGCGCGAGGCCCTGGCCGAGATGGGCGTCAGCGGCCTGACCGTCACCGAGGTCAAGGGCTTCGGCCGGCAAAAAGGGCATACCGAACTGTATCGCGGCGCGGAATACGTAGTGGATTTCCTGCCCAAGATCCGCGTCGAGGTGGTGCTGCCGGCGGACATGGTGGATGGTGCCATCGACGCTATCGTCAAGGCCGCCTACACTGGCAAGATCGGCGACGGCAAGATCTTCGTCATGCCCGTGGAACAAGCCATACGCATCCGCACCGGCGAGAGCGGCACCGACGCGCTGTAGGCGCCATGCCGGCTGCGGCGTCTTGCGGGCCCGCCGGCGCCCGCGCCGCGGATTTGCGGCGCCGCGTTCTTGCGCGGCGCCTTTGCTTGCGCTCTGCCTGGTGTCGCATGAGACTTTGGGCTATATAAAAACAATACGGGCACCATTCGGGAGCCCGCGGCCGAACCCTGGCCAACCTTGGGCGCACAGGGGGTAATTGCAAACCCCCATCCTCCACAATTAGGGTATTTCACTAAAGAAAACAACAGAGTTATCGTGCATATTGTGGATGTTGCAGAGAATTCCTGTACTGTTACAGTTTGAGTCGGCGGGCCGTCCGCATCCTTGGATGCGGACGGCTCATCAGGAGACAATGTGTATACGAGGCCCGCATGGGCCGTCACGCGGCCGGCGCTCCGCATGTATGCTTTTCAGCGCCCCAAAAGGAGAAACCTCATGAAGTTGATGCCCCTAGTACTGGCCGCCGCGGTCGGCTTTGTCGGAATGGCCTCCGCCCAGGCGGCCAGCCGCATGGACAAGATCAAATCGACCGGCGTCGTCACCCTCGGCTATCGCGACGCATCCATTCCTTTCTCGTACCTCGACGACCACCAGAAGCCCATCGGCTACTCCATGGATATCTGCCATGGCATCGTCGACGCGTTGTCCAAAGACCTGAAGCGTCCCCTGACCATCAAGCTGGTGCCCGTCACTTCGTCCACCCGTATTCCGCTGGTAGCCAACGGCACCGTCGATCTCGCCTGCGGTTCGGCCACCAACAACGCCGAGCGCCAGAAGCAGGTCAGCTTCGCTCCCACCACTTTCGTGACCGCCACGCGCTTCGCGGCGCTCAAGTCCTCGCACGTGAACAAGCTGTCCGACTTCAAGGGCAAGACGGTGGTGTCGGTGTCCGGCACCAGCAACCTGCGCTGGCTCGTACAGGCCAATTCCGACCAGAAGCTGGGCATGCGCATCATCACCGCCAAGGATCACCCCGAGGCCTTCCTGACGGTGCAAAGCGGCCGCGCCGCGGCCTTCTTCATGGATGACATCCTGCTGGCCGGCCTGGTGGCCACTTCGCACCAGCCCAGCGACTGGATGATCAGCAAGGACGGCTACACCATCGAACCCTACGGCATGATCGAACCCAAGAACGATCCCGAATTCAAGACCGCGGTGGACAACGCCGTCAAGGCCATGATGAAGGACGGCACTGTCGCAACACTGTATGCCAAGTGGTTCACCAAGCCTGTACCGCCCAAGAACGTCAACCTGAACTGGGCCATGACGCCCGAGGTCAAGAAGGTCATCGCCCACCCGACCGACTCGCCCGATCCCGCCGTCTACAAGTAATAGTCTTTCCGCAATATACGGCGCAGCCCCTCAAAGGGGCTGTGTCGTATTCCACCCCGGGCGCTCGCCCGGCAGGCTGCGCAGGCCTGGCGCTACTCTGGACGGATGCATGAATTACCACTGGAACTGGTCCATCTTCTGGGACATGTCGCCCGACGGTTCGGGCACCTACCTGCACACCATGGTGCGCGGCGTGGGCTGGACGCTGTCGGTTTCTGCCGTCGCGTGGATCATCGCCCTGGTCATGGGCGTAATCATCGGCGTGATGCGCACCGGCCACATCGCCTGGCTCCGGAAACTGGGCACGGCCTATGTCGAGCTGTTTCGCAACGTCCCTTTGCTGGTGCAATTGTTCTTGTGGTACTTCGTCTTTCCCGAAGTCGTGCCCAAGGGCCTGGGCGACTGGATAAAGTCCGCCGACCCGACGATCAGCACCTACTGGACGGCGGTGGTGTGCCTGGGCCTGTTCACGTCCATCCGCGTGGCCGAGCAGATCCGCGCCGGCATAGGCTCGATCCCGCGCGGCCAGAGCATGGCCGCCACGGCGCTGGGGCTGGGGCGCATGCAGGTATACCGCTATGTGCTGCTGCCGATTACCGCGCGCATCATCATGCCGCCGCTCACTTCCGAAGCGCTCAATCTCATCAAGAATACCTCGGTGGCCTTTACCGTGGGGCTGCTGGAAATCACCGGCGCGGCGCGTTCCATGCAGGAATTCTCGTTCCAGATCTTCGAGCCCTTCGCCGCGGCTACCGTGCTGTATTTCATCATCAATACCGTCGTGGTGTCCCTGATGCGGGTCATCGAGAAATGGTTCAGCGTGCCGGGTTTTGCCGGCGGCAAGCGCTAGGGAGGCCGCCATGCATTTCAATTTCGAGATCGTCCTGCGCACGCTGCCCTACACCATAGGCACCGGCATGGTCTTCACCATCAAGCTGACGGTGCTGGCCACCATCCTGGCGGTGGCGCTGGGCACGCTGCTGGCGATGATGCGGCTGTCCTCCAAGTGGGTGCTGTCCACGGTGGCCGCGGGCTATGTCAACTTCCTGCGTTCGCTGCCTTTCATCCTGATCATCTTCTGGTTCTATTTTCTGGTACCGTATTTCGTCGGCTGGATCACGGACGCCGGGGGGCCGGTGGCGGTAGGGGGTTTCACCTCCGCGCTCATCACCTTTACTTTGTTCGAGGCTGCCTACTTCTGCGAGATCATGCGCGCGGGCATCCAGTCGGTGTCGGTCGGCCAGATAGGCGCCGGCTACGCGCTGGGCCTGAACTACTGGCAGGTCATGGGCCATGTCGTGCTGCCGCAGGCCTTTCGCAACATGACGCCGGTGCTGCTCACGCAGATGATCGTGCTGTTCCAGGATACTTCGCTGGTCTACGTGCTGTCGCTCACCGATTTTCTCGGCGCCGCCAACAATGTCGGCCAGCGCGACGGCCGCCTGGTCGAGATGTTCATCTTCGCGGCCGTGGTTTATTTCGTGATGTCTTACGTCGCATCGCTCAGCGTCAGGGCGCTGGAGCGCCGCATGACGATTATTCGTTGAGGAAAGCAGGATGCCCATGATCGAATTCAAGAACGTCAGTAAATGGTATGGCTCCTTCCAGGTGCTGACGGATTGTTCCACCTCGGTTGCCAAGGGCGAGGTGGTGGTGGTGTGCGGCCCTTCGGGCTCGGGCAAGTCCACGCTCATCAAGACCGCCAATGCGCTCGAACCCTTCCAGAAAGGCGAAATCTGGATCGACGGCGTGTCGGTGGGCGCGCCCGACACCAACCTGCCCAAGCTGCGTTCGCGCATCGGCATGGTGTTCCAGCACTTCGAGCTGTTCCCGCACTTGTCCGTCATGCGCAATCTGGCGCTGGCCCAGATCAAGGTGCTGGGCCGCAAGGAAGCCGACGCGCTCGAGCGCGGGCGCAAGCTGCTCGACCGTGTAGGCCTGTCGGCGCATGCCGACAAATTCCCCGGCCAGTTGTCGGGCGGCCAGCAGCAGCGCGTGGCCATAGCCCGGGCGCTCGCGATGAATCCGGTAGCGATGCTGTTCGACGAGCCCACCTCAGCGCTCGACCCGGAAATGGTCAATGAAGTGCTGGACGTCATGGTCGACCTGGCCAAGGAAGGCATGACCATGATGGTGGTGACTCACGAAATGGGTTTTGCCCGCAAGGTGGCCGATCGCGTCATATTCATGGATGCGGGCACTATCGTCGAAGATTGCAGCAAGGAAGAATTCTTCGGCAATTCCGAAGCCCGCTCGGACCGCGCCAAGCTGTTCCTGTCCAAGATCCTCTCGCACTGACAGGTATTGCCGTGCAGTGCGTCCCCGGCAGCCCGAAGCAGGGCTACGCCGGGGCGTTTTTTTTCGCGCGGCGTTTTGGCGCTTTCCGCGTACAGCGTTCTGGCGCAAGAGCCCAGGGCCGCGCCTCAGGTCTTGATCGGGAGTCTGGCCTCTCTTGCGTGCTCGGAATAATGCCCGCAGCATGCCCGCAAGCCGGGGCCGAGGCCACGGCCGCGGCGATTCAGGCCGGCAGGCCCGTGCCGCCGCGCCGCTCCCGAAGCCAGAGCCAGGCCAGCGCCAGCAGCACGACCGCGACGAATGGGTATACGGCGAAATTGACGGCATGCCAGCCGCCGCGCGCCATGACCTGCCCGGACGAGAACGAGGCCACCGCGACGCTGCCGAATACCAGGAAATCATTGAGCGCCTGCACCCGGCTTTTCTCTTCGGGCCGGTAGCAGTCGGTGACCATGGAAGTGGCGCCGATGAAGCCGAAATTCCAGCCCAGGCCCAGTACGATCAGCGTGCCCCAGAAATGCGCGACGCTCAGCCCCGACAGGGCCACGCTGCAGGCAACGCCGATCAGCGCCACGCCGGTGGTGGTGATGGCGATCTTGCCGTAGCGGTCGATCAGCCGGCCGGTGAAGAAGCTCGGCCCGTACATGGCCAGGATGTGCCACTGGATGCCCAGGGTCGCGTCGCTGACCGTATGGCCGCAGCCCACCATGGCCAGCGGCGTGGCCGTCATGAGGAAATTCATCAAGCCGTAGGAAATCACGCCGGCCAGCACCGCGACCATGAAACGCGGCGTGCGTGCGATCTGCGCCAGGGGCCGGCCGCCGTGGGCCTGCCGTGCCGCGGCGGCCGGAGGCGCGATGCGCAGGCTCAGCACCAGGGGCAATGCCACCAGCGCGATGCAGGCCTGTGCGACGAACGAGGCTGCGAAGGGCGCGGCCGGCCAGATGCCTCGGGTGTAGATGATGGTCTGGGCGGCGATGATGGCGCCGAACAGCCCGCCCACCATGACCCAGGCAATGGCGCGGGTGCGGAACTGCGGCGCGGCGGCGTCGGCCGCGGCGAAGCGGTAGCTCTGTACATAGGCGGAATACAGGCCGGCGCAGAGGGTGCCCAGGCACAAGAGCGAAAAGGCCTGCAGGTAGATGCCGCCGGCGGCGATCAGGCCCGCCGCCATGCCGAGCAGTACGCCGATCACATATCCGTAGCGCCGCCCCAGGCGCCGCATGACCAGCGCGGCGGGGATCGTGCCGAAGGCCAGTCCCAGGCTGTAGGCGGTCACGGGCACGGTGGCCAGCTCCGGCCGGCTGGCGAGTTGCTGGCCCGCCAGGCCGCCCAGCGCGATGACGATCGCGGGGCTGGCTCCGCCCAGGGCCTGCAGGCACGAGAGCGTGACGGCGTTGCGCCGGGTGGCGGGGGCGGGCGAGGCGGCGAGGGTGTCGGCGGCGCTGTCCTGGGGGCTCATGTGCGGTCGGGAGTAGGGAAAGGGGGGCCGTGGCGGCGGCCGGATCGGGGCGTGGCCGAGCGTGCCGCCACGCGCCAGAATTCGGGCAGGAAGCATTCCGCTACCGACAGCGGCTGCCCGCCGCGCCGGAATACCGAGCAGCGCGCCAGCAGCGCCGGCGCCGGGTAGCGGGCCGCGGGCAGGCCGGCCCGCAAGGCCCGGTACATGGGCTGCCAGCGGTCGAGCCCGCGGGTAAAAAAGGGCGAGCGGTTGATGCGGGGGTCGGCGTACAGCATGTCGGCCAGAGGCCGGCTGCGCAGGCGCCGCATGCCTTGCCACCATGAATGCGAAGCCGCCAAGGGGGTCAGGCTGCGCGCCATCACGCTATCGATGCCGTCGATGCTCATGACGATTTCGCGCGCCCAGATCGGGGAATTCGGCGCCAGGCCCAGCATCCAGGCCTCGCTGCGGCACAGGCCCTCGACGCGTTCGCGCAGCACGCGCAGGCGCACTTGCCCGAGGCCTTGCAGGCCGGCCGTCAGGGCGCCGGGGCGGGTCAACCAATATTTCTGCTCGCGGTCGAGCGTGGGGGCTGCGCCGGCAAGCCAGCCCGCGCGGCGGTCGGGTGTAATGCTCATGAACGCCATTATCGCCAAACTCTTACAATCGCGCTCATGGAAAAGACCAGAATCTCGAAGCTGATGGCGGAGCGCGGCCTGTGTTCGCGGCGCGAGGCCGATAGCTATATAGAACGCGGCTGGGTGCGGGTGGACGGGGTCGTGGTCGCGGAACTGGGCAGCAAAGCCTATCCCGACCAGCAGATCACCCTGGAACGTCCGGCCCTGCAGCGCCAGACCGCGCGCGTCACCATTTTGCTGAACAAGCCGGTGGGCTATGTCTCGGCCCAGGCGGAAAAGGGCTATCGGCCGGCTGTGTCGCTGATCCAGGCGGCCAGCCGCTACCGTGGCGACCGTGCGCAGGTGCGCTTCGATCCGGCGCACCTGCGCGGTCTGGCCCCGGCGGGCCGTCTCGACATCGATTCCCAGGGCTTGCTGGTGCTGACGCAGGACGGCCGCGTGGCGCGCCAGTTGATCGGCGACGATTCCGACGTCGACAAGGAGTACCTGGTGCGGGTGCAGGGCCGCATCGCGCCCGACGGCCTGGCGCTGCTCAAGCACGGGCTCGAGCTCGACGGCAAGCCTCTGCGCCGCGCGCAGGTGGAATGGCTGAATCGCGACCAGTTGCGCTTCGTGCTGCGCGAGGGCAAGAAACGGCAGATCCGCCGCATGTGCGAATTGGTGGGCCTGAAAGTCGTGGGCCTGAAGCGGGTCCGGATGGGCAAGGTGGCGCTGGGCGACTTGCCGCAGGGGCAGTGGCGCTATCTCAAGGAAGGCGAGCGTTTCGTTTAGTGTGGGCAGGCCCGGCCGGCGCTGCGGTGTCCTGGCTGCCCGTCAGGGTCCAGGCGGCGCGTTCGTCCAGCGCCAGCTTGTCGCGCAGCCACGGCAGGGTCTGCTGCAGTTGCGCGTGCAGCGTCCAGGGCGGATTGATTACGAACATGCCGCTGCCGTGCAGGCCGTGGCCGTCCGCCGCGGGCTTGCACACCGTCAGCGTGGCATGCAGCCAGTCGCCGCAGCCCAGGCGCTCCAGCGAGCGGCCGAGCTCCTGCGGTTCGCGGCGTTGCACCAACGGGTACCAGACCGCATAGCAGCCCGTGGCGAAGCGCTTGAGCGCTTCTCGTACAGTAAGCAGGGTACGGCGGTAATCCGTCTTGTCTTCGTAGGAAGGGTCGATCAGCACCACCCCCCGCCGTGTCGGCGGCGGCAGGATGGCCTTGATTCCCTCGAAGCCGTCGGCCTCGTAGACCGCGACCTGGCGCTGGGCCTTGCGGCCCTGGCTGCGCAGATTGCGCCTGAGCACGTCCGCCTCGGAAGGATGCTGCTCGAACAGCCGCAGGCGGTCGCGCTCGCGCAGGGCGTGCAGCGCCAGCCACGGCGAGCCGGGATAGATATTGGCGATGCCGTCGGCATTGCAGCGTTGCACTTCGTCCAGATAATCTTCGATCAGGGACGGCACGGGCTCGCCGTCGAGCAGCCGGTCCAGGCCGTCGGCGAATTCGCCGTTTTTTACAGCCCAGTCGCTGGTCAGGTCGTACACCCCGGCCCCCGCGTGCGTGTCCATGACCCAATAGGGGGCCGGCTTGAGGTTCAGGTGCCTCAGGATATGGACGAATATGGCGTGCTTGAGCACGTCGGCGTGGTTGCCTGCGTGGAAGGCGTGGCGATAGCTGAACAAATAAGGCTCCGGCTGCGGTCCGGCGGCGAGGGTGCGGCAGCCGCTCGCGGCGGCGGACATGGCGGCGCATCCCCAATCCGGACATGAAGCGCCCGCGCGCGCAGACGGCGCTGCGCGGACGCGCAAAGCGATAGCATACAGGCAGGCGGGGCAGGGGCGGGTGGTAAACTTCAGGAAAATTTCGATACAGGGGCCAGGCGCGTCGAACGTCGCCCGGCGCCGGCCTGCGGCGTAGGATGGGCCCTGCAACGACACAGCCCTGGCGGGCGGGACCACGCCCGGCGCATCCTCTTGGCATGCGGGGCGCGGGGTAGATAGCGGGCCCGCGCAGCGAGGGGGCGCTATTTTTGGTATAAATCGTCACGCCCCGGCTGATCCGTGGCGCGAGACAGCGAGTCATTCATGTTTGAATTCATCCGCACGCATCAACGCCTGATGCAGCTTATCCTGTTGTTGTTGATTGTGCCGTCGTTCGGCCTGATCGGCATCAGCGGCTACACCACGTATGTGTCGGGCAACCACGACCTGGTCAAGGTCGATGGCTCGGCGGTCACCATGCAGGAGTTCGACCAGGCGCGCCGCAATCAGTTGCAGCAAATGCAGCAGGCCAATCCCTCCGGCTTCGATCCCAGCTCGCTGGACAATCCGGCCGCCCGCAAGGCGCTGCTCGATTCCCTGGTCGACCGCCGCGTGCTGGTGGACACTGCCAGCAAGAATCATTTCAGCGTGTCCGACGCCGTGCTCCGGCAGGCGATCGCTTCCATTCCTCAGTTGCAAGTCAACGGCCAGTTTTCCGCCGAGCGCTACAACGAAGTGCTCAAGTCCATAGGCGCCACCAGCAAGGAATTCGAGCAGGGACGGCGCGCCGAAATGGCGATCGACCGCGTACTCGGCCCGGTGGCCATGACGGCCAGCGTGCCCAAGCCCGTGGTCGCGTCGCTGGAACAATCGCTCACCGAAGAGCGCGTGCTGAGCGTGCATGCCTATGCGGCGTCCGACTATGTCAAGGACGTTAAGGTCAGCGAACAGGACATCAAGGACTGGTACGACCACAACAAGCAGAAACTGCAATTGCCCGAGCAGGTCAGCGCCCAATACCTGCTGCTGAACGAAGCCGCCGCCATGCAGGGCTTGCCGGCCGTCAGCACCGACGACCTGAAGAAATACTATGAACAGAACAAGGCGCGCTTCGTCACGCCGGCGCGGGTCAGGCTCAGCCATATCCTGGTCGAAGTTCCGGTAGGCGCCACCGAGGCGCAGCGCCAGACCGCGCTCGATCAGGCGGAGAAAATTTCCAAGGAAGTGCACGCCGACAAGAGCCGCTTCGCCGACATTGCCCGCAAGCAATCGCAAGACGCCGGTACCGCCTCCAAGGGCGGCGACCTGGGCTGGATCACCAAGGGCTCCTGGCCGGCGAAGCTGGAACAGGCCGTGTTCGCGCTGAAAAAAGGCGAAGTCTCGGGCGTGGTCGACGGCCCCGGCGGCTATCACATCTTCCTGGCCGAGGACGTCCAGCCGCAACAGACCGAACCCTTCGAACAGGCTCGCGCCAAGGTCGAAAGCGAGGTGCGGCGCCAGCTCGGCGCGGATCGTTTCGCCGACATGGCCACCAAGCTCACCAGCCTGGTCTATGACAACGCATCGAGCCTGCAGCCGGCCGCCGACGCGCTCGGCATGAAGGTCCACTCGGCCGACGGCATCACCCGCGACCGCCTGCTGCCTGCCGTAGAGGTAGGCGCGGCGGCGGCATCGGCAAGCCCGGACGCGGCCGTGCTCGACGATGCACGCGTGCGCCGGGCGCTGTTTTCCGGCCAGGTGCTTACCGACAAGCAGAATTCCGGCGTCATAGAAATCTCGTCCGACACCATGATCGTGGTGCGGGTGGCCAAGTTCACGCCGGCCGAAGTGCCCGACTTGAGCAAGGTGTCCGAGCTCATCCGCCGCAGGCTCGTGGCCGAGCGCGCCCAGGCCGCAGCCGAGCAGGCCGGCCAGGCTGCGCTGACCTCCTATGGCAAGCAGGCTCCGGCCCAGGCCCCGGCAGGTTTCGGGCCCATGCTGACCGTCAGCCGCATCGATGCCCAGGGCCTGGGCAAGCCGCTGCTGGACACAGCCCTGGCCGTGCCGGGCAAGGACCTGCCGCAGTTCAAGGGCGTCAAGACGGCCCAGGGCTATTCGGTGCTGTACATACAGAAGGCCCAGCCAGGCAAGCCCAATCCGTCCCTGCAGGCCTCGCTGCCTATGGAGTTGTCGCAGGCCTGGGGCCAGGCCGAAGAGCACGCCGTGCTCGAGGCGCTCAAGGCGCAGACCAAGATCAAGGTCTTGCCGCAAACCCAGAAGGTGCTGGCCGGAGAGGCCGACCAGAACGGCTGAGCGCACACGAGAACGCTCGATAAAAGCAAAGGCCCGCGCTAGCGCGGGCCTTTGCTTTGCGCCACGTCAGCGCGCGGGTTCAACCCTTGATGCGGACGATCTTCTGTACCTGGGGCACATGGCGGATCGCGCGGATGACCTGCGCGAGGTGCTTGCGGCTGTCGACCTGTACGGTCAGGTGCAGCAAGGCAGTGGCGGCTGCGTCGTCCTGCATGGTCAGGTGCATGATGTTGGAGTCGGCCTCGGTGATTTCGGCCGCCAGGCGCCCGAGCACGCCGCGTTCGTTGATGACCGTGACGTCCAGCCGCGTGGACAGGTGGCGCGCGGTAGTGGTGTCCCACATCACCGGTATCCAGCGCTCGGGTTCGCGCGCGCGCTGGCGCTGCGCCACGGCGCATTCGGCCATATGCACCACCAGCCCGTGGCCCAGCCGTATCCCGCCTATGATGGCGTCGCCCGGCAGCGGGCCGCAGCACGGCGCCAACTGCACCGCCTGGCCTTCGTTGCCCTGGATGAGTATGGGGGCGCTGGCCGTCGAGGTGATCTCGTCGACCGCCGCCGCGGTGGTGGCCAGCATGGCGTTTTCGGGCGCGAAGCGGCGCGCCACCACGGCCGCCAGGCGCTTGCCCAGGCCGATATCGGCCAGGATCTCGTCGCGCGAACTGGCGCCGGAACTCTTGGCCAGTTTTTCCCACTCGGGGTCGTCGTCGGCCGGGTGGGGCAGGTGCAACTGGTCGAAGGCCTGGTTCAGCAGGCGCAGGCCGAAGGCCACCGATTCTTCGTACTTGACCGTGCGCAGGTAATGGCGGATTTCCGAGCGCGCCCGGCCGGTGCGCACGTAGTTCAGCCACTGGGCGCTGGGCCTGGAGGCCGGCGAGGTGACGATCTCGACCGAGTCGCCGCTCTTGAGCTCGGAGCGCAACGGCGCGAATTCGCCATTGATCTTGGAAGCCACCGCCTGGTTGCCGATGTCGGTGTGGATGGTGTAGGCGAAATCCACGGGCGTGGCGCCGCGCGGCAGCGAAATGATCTTGCCCTGCGGCGTGAACACGTAGACCGCATCGGGGAACAGGTCGACCTTGACGTGCTCCAGGAATTCGCCCGAGTCGCCCGTCTGGCTCTGGATGTCGAGCAGCGACTGCAGCCATTGATGGGTGCGCTTCTGCAGGTCGTTGAGCGTCGCGTCGTCTTCTTTGTAGAGCCAGTGCGAAGCGACGCCTTCCTCGGCCACGTGGTCCATGTCGCGCGTACGGAACTGGAATTCCACCGGGGTGCCGTAGGGGCCCACCAGCGTGGTGTGCAGCGACTGGTAGCCGTTGAGCTTGGGTATGGCGATATAGTCCTTGAACTTGCCCGGCACCGGACGGTACAACTGATGCAGGGTGCCCAGGGCCAGGTAGCATTCGGGCAGCGTGTGCACGATGACCCGGAAGCCGTAGATGTCGAGCACATCGGAGAACGACTTCTTCTGCTCGACCATCTTGGTATAGATGCTGTAGAGCGACTTTTCGCGTCCGCTGACCTCGGCCTCGATGCCGGCCGCGGGCAGCGCCATCTTGACCGCGTCGGCGATCTTGCCCAGCACCTCGCGGCGGTTGCCGCGCGCGGCCATCATGGCCTTGTGCAAGACCGTGTAGCGATTGGGGTACACCGCGTGAAAGCACAGGTCCTGCATTTCGCGGAACAGCGCATTCAAGCCCAGGCGATGGGCGATCGGCGTGTAGATTTCGAGAGTTTCGCGCGCGACGCGGCGGCGTTTTTCGGGGTCGACCGCGTCCAGCGTGCGCATATTGTGCAGGCGGTCGGCCAGCTTGATGAGGATGACGCGCACGTCGCGCGCCATCGCCAGCAGCATCTTGCGAAAACTCTCGGCCTGCTGCTCGGCCTTGGTGGCGAAGTCGAGCCGGTCCAACTTGGACAGGCCGTCCACCAGCTCGGCCACGTCGGCGCCGAAGCGTTCGGCCAGTTCCTGCTTGGCCACGCCCTGGTCTTCCATGACGTCGTGCAGCAACGCGGCCATGAGCGAATCGGCGTCGAGCTTCCAGCCGGCGCAGATTTCGGTAACGGCTATCGGGTGCGAGATGTAGGGTTCGCCGCTGGCGCGGAACTGGCCCAGGTGCGCCTGGTCGGAAAACCGATAGGCTTCTTTGACGCGCTCGACGTCTTTCGGGTCCAGGTACTGGCTGATGATGCGGGTGAGGGGGGCGAGCGAAGCGATCGCCGCCGAGGCCGGCGCTTGTTCATGGGCGGCCGGCGCGGCCTGCAACTTGAGCGTGGATTTGCGCCGGCGCAGGCGCGAACCCTTCTTCAGAACCGCCAGCAGTCCGGACGAAGCACCTCGGAGACCTGAGAACGCCATGAGCCAGCCCGGAAGAGAGTATCAGGTCGGGACCTTGCGCAGCATCTCCAGGCCAGTGACGCCGGCGGCGATTTCGCGCAGGGCCGTGACCGTAGGTTTGTCTTTGCTGTCGATGCGCGGCTCGTGGCCTTGGGCCAGTTCGCGGGCGCGGTAGGTGGCGGCCAGGGTGAGGTTGAAGCGGTTGGGGATCTGTTCCAGACAGTCCTCGACGGTGATACGAGCCATGGATAACCTGTATGACGTGGATGACGAAAAAAACGTGCTGAATCGAACGTGACGAAGATTTTACGCGGCGCCGCTGATGCCGAGCTGAGAGAACAGGCTGGCATGGCGCGCGGCTTGTGTGGCATACCGCAAGCGGGTTGCCGCCACGATTTGCGAAAGCTGCGTCAGCGCGACGCTAAATTCTTGATTAATAATAACATATTGAAACTCGTAGGCGTGCGACATTTCGCTGCCGGCGGCCAGCAAGCGGCGCGAGATCACGTGCGGGGCGTCCTGGCCGCGTTTGTACAGGCGCGTTTCCAGGGCTTCGATCGAAGGCGGCAGGATGAATATGCCGACGGCTTCGGGAAAGTGCTGGCTGATCTGGCGGGCGCCCTGCCAGTCGATTTCGAGCAGCACGTCGCGTCCCTGTGCGATGGCCTCGTCGATGCGGTCGCGCGGAGTGCCGTAGAAGTTGCCGTGCACTTCGGCCCATTCCAGCAGGGCGCCGGCCTCGCGCATGCGCAGGAATTCTTCTTTGTCGATAAAGCGGTAGTGCTGGTTTTCTTTTTCGCCGCTGCGCGGGGCGCGGGTCGTGCAGGAAATCGACAGCATCATGTCGGGTTCCTGAGCCAGCAGGGCATTGACCAGACTGGATTTGCCCGCGCCGCTGGGGGCCACCACCATGAATATATTGCCGCTATAGGATGCCATCGTCGTTCGTAGATAAAAATGAGGTGGACGCGATCGAGAATCGCGAGCCGCCGGGGCGCTGCGGTCAGTGCGCGGCGCCGCCCGCGTCCTGCGGCTGTCCCAGCGCCTCGAGCGTCGCCCGGTAGGCCGCAGTGTCTATGCACAGGAACACCGCGGCGTCTCCGGGATTCATATTGAAGGCCACGCTGCTCACTTGTTCGTCGGCGTCTTCGGCATGGCCCACCGCGGCCACGTGCAGGTCGCCGTCGGCTTCGAATTGTTCCTGCGGCACGAAGTCGGCCACCGCATTGACGTCGGGTTCGCTGATGACGGCGTAGGCCGTGAAGTGCAGATCCTCGATAGAGACCTCGAGGATCATGCCGTTGTCCAGGGTGCCGACGATGCGGCTGGTGGCGTTCATGTCGCGGGTAGTGCTGGTGTTCATGCGGCGCGCATTGTAGCGCCGAACGTGAAGGTGGTGATGTTGGCCGGAGGCAGGTTGGCCCAGACGATCCGGGATCGGGTGTGCTGCGGTTCCATGTACTGGCGCCATTTGGGCTTGCGCAGGTGGTAGCTGAACTGGATGGCCACGCCGTCTCGGCCCAGCAGCGTTTGCCATTGCTGCAGTATCGCGCGGGTCTGGTGTTCGGGCAGCGAGCACAGGGGCAGGCTGGATACGATCGCCCGGATCTTGCGCCCGGCGGGCACCAGCCGCGCCAGTTCGGCGGCATTGCCGTGCACGATGTTCAGCCCGGCGAAACGCTGGCGCAAGCGTTGCACGAAGGGGCGGGAATACTCCACCAGCATCAGGTCTTCGGGCGCGACGCCGTGGTCCAGCAGGGCTTGCGTGATGGCGCCTGTGCCGGCGCCCAGCTCTATCACCAGGCCGTCCGATTCGGCCGGCACTTGGCGCGCCATGTTTCGCGCCAGGTAGCGCGAACTCGGGCAAATGGCGCCGACTGCGCCTGGCTGGGTGAAGAGTTCCTGGATGAAGAGTCCGGGGGCGATGTTTCTGATGTATCCGGTGATCCGCTCTGCATGTGGAAAACGCAGTACTCGATGCATCTGCCGCCTCGTCCTGTGGTTTTGTGGCCTGCCACCTTATCAGCCCCGACCGTCGCCTGCGTTAACGATTTGTAAACGGCGCCAGGGCCGCGGCGACTCGGGAGCCTCCCGATCGTCCAAGTATATATTCGTTTGCGGCCGCCTGTCGGCTTCGTCGTTTTACGGGCCCTTGGCCTGCAACCCGCGGTTTTTTTATTCCATCTGCCGGCTGTTATTCCTATTCCAGCGTCGCGATCACGGGCGCGTGGTCGGAAGGCTGTTCGTTGCCGCGCGTCTGCTTGTCGATCTCGCAGGCAACGCAGTGCGGGCTCAAGGCCGGCGACAGCAGCACGTGATCGATGCGCAGGCCCGCGTTGCGGCGAAACGAGAACTGGCGGTAATCCCACCACGTATAGGACTTGGGCGGCTGCTCGAACTGGCGGAAGGCGTCGCTCAGGCCCAGCGCGGTCAGCGCCTCGAACGCCTCGCGCTCGGGCTCCGAGACCAGGACTTGTCCGGCCCACTTGGCCGGATCGTGTACATCTTCGTCGGCCGGCGCGATGTTGTAGTCGCCCAGTATCGCCAGGCGCGGATAGCGCTGCAGCTCGTCGGCCAGCCATGTGTGCAATGCCGCGTACCACTTCAGCTTGTAGGCGTATTTGTCGCTGCCGACCGCCTGTCCGTTGGGGCAGTAGGCGCTGATCACGCGTAGCGGGCCGCTCGGGCCGGGCAGGGTCGTGGCAATGATGCGCTGCTGATGGTCTTCGAAGCCGGGCAGGTTGCGCTGCGGGTCGGCGCCGGGCTCGCGCGATATCACGGCCACGCCGTTATAGGTCTTCTGGCCGGCCCATTGCGCGTGATAGCCGATGTCGGCAAAAGCCTGCAGCGGGAATTGATCGTCGGCAAGCTTCAGTTCCTGCAGGCACAGCGCGTCCACGGGATGGGCGCGCAGCCAGTCCAGGACCTGGGGCAGGCGCACCTTCAGGGAATTGACGTTCCAGGTGGCGAGTTTCATGCGATTGATAATACCGTTGAGAGTCAAATGCTTGTCACATAAGCACAAGCCTGTTTTATGGGCTAGCTACCCATCTGGCTACCCGATTCAGGCTTGATGGGCGCTTTTCTTCGTGTTGCGTGAATGCGGCTATGGTATCAGCACGATGCCTTGTTCCGCCCGATCATGGCATATAGATGTGGCGCCGGTTTGATCGTCGTCATTCGCGCGTGTCCCGCCTCAGTGCTGTTGCTTCCAGTGCGGATACAGGTCCGTTCTGCCTTCGAGGCGTGCCGGAACGTGCCGGATCTTCATGGACTGCTTTTCGAACGGTCTGGCCAGATCGGCGTAGACCTCCGCGGTCGATAGGCCGAAGGGGCCACCGTCTTCGTTGGAGTAGGCGTACGTCACTTCCGCAATGCCCGCCAGGCGCATCGCACCCATGCACATGGGGCAGGGGTGGCCGCTGGCGAACACGGAGCAGCCCGCGAGCGAGGCCGAGCCGAGGTGCCGGCTTGCTGCGCGGATGGCCAACAGCTCGGCATGCGCCGTGGGGTCGTTCGTGTCCATGATCTCGTTGACCGCCTGGGCGATGATCTTGCCGTCTTTGACGATCACCGCGCCGAAAGGGCGTCCGCCCTTGTCGACGTTGGCGTAGGCAAGCTCGATGGCCCGCTGCAGAAAATCCAGGTTCTTTTCCATTTTTCGTCCTTTCCAGAATCGTGTGAACAGGCCCTGATGCTCGCCCGCTGCGAGCAGTGGGCGTTCGATCTCGCGATAGCCGCGCGAGCATGCGTGCGACAGGGGCCTGACGCCCCCGCGATCTCAGCGAGATTGGGATTCGCCCCGGCCTTGAGCAGAATGTCCACGATCTGCCGGGATCAGGGCGGTACCTCCAAAGCGATTCGTGCTCTTGAGATCCGCGCCGTGTGCTTGGGGCCTCCAAGATGATGACTGCATCCAGGATAATCTTGCAGCGCATCATTTGGAAATTAAATTATTGGATAATAATTATTAAAAATACGCATGTTATGCTGATTATTCCCCCATCGGAGCTTTCAGCGAGCCGACCCGGCATGCTCGATCCTCGTCTTCTTCACGCATTCGTGGCCATAGTCGATGCCGGCGGCTTCACCGCCGCGGCGGACCGACTGCACCTCACGCAATCGACCATCAGCCAGCAGATCGCCAGGCTCGAAGAATCGGTCGGCCAGCAGTTGGTGGACCGCACAGCCAGGCCGATACGCGCCACCGTCTCCGGCGAGCGGCTGCTCGGCTACGCCCGACGCATCCTCATGCTCGAGAGCGAAGCCCAGGCGGCATTGAGCGACCCGGCGGGTGCCCGTTCGATCCGCATCGGTTTGCCCGAAGATATTGTCAGCGGCGAAATGGCCGGGATCTTCAAGGCATGCACCGCTGCCGACCGCTCCGTCCGGCTGGATATCACTACAGGTTTGAGCCGCGATCTGGCCGAACGCTATCGGGGCGGCGAGTTCGATATCGTCGTCGTCAAGGAACCGGCCGCGAGCGCGGACTGCTTCGCCACCTTCCCGGAGGCCATGGCGTGGTTCGAAGGCGAGGACGGTGTGCATGAATGGAGCGATCCCATTCCCCTGGTCGCGTTTCCGCCGGGCGGCCTTTATCGCGAGGCCATGTTCGACCGCATCGAGCGCGAGCGTCGGCGCTGGTACATTGCCTTTTCGGGCAGCAGTCTCCAAAGCGTCCTCGTTGGCGTGGAGTCTGGTCTCGGCTTGTCCGTGCTGCCCGTCCGGGCGACGAAGGGGCGCCGCGTGCGCTTGTACAACCCTTACGGCGTGGCGCCGCCCATGGCCGTCTCTATCTATACCTGGGACAAGAGCGGCCCGCTGTCGGAGTTGGTCAGCCTGATGGCGGCGGCTCTCGAAAATCGGTGACTCGCTCGAGCTTGAAGAGGCATGTTTCCGCAATGGGCGCCATGCGTGTCTGAAAGACCGTGCACTGCAGCGCCTGCGGCGCGAGCTGTGCATGCCGTGTACGCGGACGTTATCCGTGGGCCTCGCGCCGGCTTCGAAGCACGAGCCGGCTTGCCGGGCCGGCCATGGCTGCGGGCGGGATGCACCGCCGCGCCATGTGTAAAAACCTATTGCATGGCTATGCGCGCCGGGGCGCGTTTGCTACAGTGAAAACAGCCGAAGATCGATCGTGCTGGCCCTTGGACGGGAGGTCGACATCATGGCGAAGTTTCCACTTCTGGGCAGCGAAAGAGCGCAGTTGGCGGGTGCGCGTTGCACGGGCGCTGCCGATCCCGCCGAACGTCTCGAAGCTCTCGTGATAGTGCGCCGCAAAGGCCAGGACGAGCTGCGGCGCATGGCCGCGGGCTTGGCCGCAGGGCTCGACGTACCCGGCGTGCCCTTGTCCCGCAAGCAATTCGCGCGCAGATATTCCGCAAGCAGGCACGACATGGACGCCGTGGCCGGCTTCGCGCGCGACAGCGGGCTCGATGTGTTGCGCAGCGATGCCGCCATGGGCGGCGTGGTGCTGTCGGGCACGGTGGCGCAGTTCAACGCGGCCTTCGATGTGGATCTGCAAGGCTATGCGTACGGGCGTGAGCATTACCGCGGGCATGCCGGCCCGCTGCAGCTTCCCGAGCCTTTGCGGGACACGGTCGCCGCGGTGGTCGGCCTGGACAGCCGTCCCCAGGCGCGTCCTCATTTCCGCTTGCGGCCGCCCCTGCAAATCGCGCCGCATGCCGCTCGCGAGGCCTATCTGCCGTCGCAGGTCGCGTCGCTGTACAAATTCCCGCAAGGCGCCGGCACGGGACTATGCATAGGCTTGATCGAATTGGGCGGCGGCTACGACGCGAGCGACGCGCAGGCCTATTTTTCGGCGCAAGGCATAGACATGCCGCAGGTCGCCGTGATTTCGGTGGACGGCTCCGCGCATGCGCCTACCGGCGAACCGGGCGGCCCTGACGGGGAGGTCATGCTGGACGTCGAAATCGCCGGGTCGCTGGCGCCCGAGGCGCGGCTCGTCCTGTACTTCGCGGCCAATAGCGACGCCGGCTTCATCGAGGCATTGAGCCGGGCCGTGCACGACGACACCAACCGGCCGGCAGTGATTTCCATCAGTTGGGGCGGTCCCGAATCGGCCTGGTCCAGGCAGTCGGTCGATGCGCTGGATCGCGTCCTGCAGGCCGCCGCCGTGATGGGCGTGACGATTTGCGCGGCCAGCGGCGACAGCGGCGCCGGAGACGGCGTGCAGGACGGCGCCAACCATGTGGATTTCCCGGCCTCCAGCCCGTATGCGCTGGCTTGCGGCGGCACCAGCCTGCACGCGGCCGCCGGCGCAGCGCACGGGGAAGTGGTGTGGAACGACGGCAGGCAGGGCGGCGCGAGCGGCGGCGGGGTGAGCGGCCTGTTCGAGCTGCCCGCCTGGCAAGAGCATCTGAAGGTGCACAGTGCCGGCGCCGCGACGATGTTGGCGCGCCGCGGCGTGCCGGATGTCGCGGGCAATGCCGACCCCATGACCGGCTACAAGGTGCGGGTGGACGGCGCCGACGAAGTGGTGGGCGGCACCAGCGCGGTGGCGCCCTTGTGGGCGGCGCTGATCGCGCGCATCAACGCCGCCGCCGGCAAGCCCGCGGGCTACCTCAATGCGAAGCTGTACGGGCGGCCCGCGGCATTCAACGACATTACGCAGGGCAACAACGGCTATTTCACGGCCGCCTCGGGCTGGGACGCCTGCACCGGCCTGGGCAGCCCGGACGGCGCCAAGGTTGCTGCAGCGCTGCATGGGCCTGCTTCCGGGCCCGGCAAGAGCGCCGCGCCGCGCGCCGCCGCGCAGACGTCCATGGCACGCAGGGCACCCGCCAAGGCCTCCGACGACCGGCCCTGTTTCGACCCCACCGCCTATGGCAACGGCCCGGACGACGCGGTCGACGATGCGACCGAGAACGCGGCCGTCACGCATCACCGCATCAAGCTGGGCAGGCGCATATATGCCTATACGGCCACGGCCGGCCACCTCGTGGCGGTGGATTCCAGCAGCTCCAAACCCAGCGCCAGGATCTTCTACGTTGCCTACACGCTGGACGACGCGCATCCCGAGCAGCGTGCCGTCACGTTTTTCTACAACGGCGGGCCGGGCTCCTCGTCGGTGTTCGTGCTGCTCGGGTCGTTCGCGCCCCGGCGCATCAAGACCGATATGCCGGGCTACACGCCGCCCGCGCCCTACGCGATGGAAGACAATTCCGACAGCCTGCTCGACAGGAGCGACCTGGTGTTCATCAACCCTGTGGGCACCGGCTATTCGGCCGCCATAGCGCCCTGGAAGAACCGGGATTTCTGGGGCGTGGACCAGGACGCCGCCTCGCTCAAGCAGTTCATCAAGCGCTACCTGACTGCGAACGATCGCTGGAATTCGCCCAAGTTCCTGTACGGCGAGTCGTACGGCACGGCGCGCACTGCCGTCCTGGCCTATGCGCTGCACGAAGACGGCGTGGACTTGAACGGCGTCACGATCCAGTCCTCGATACTGGACTACACCCAGGCGGGCAATCCCGTCGGCGTGCTGCCCACCGCGGCGGCCGATGCCTGGTATCACAAGAAATCCACAGTGCGCCCGCGGCCCCGCAATCTGGATGCGTACCTGCGCAAGATATGCGAGTTTGCGCAGGGCCCCTATGCGGCGGCGCTGCGGCAGTTGCCCGGGATCGACCCCGCGGTCCTGGACGAACTGGCCGCCTGCACCGGGATGGACGCGGCCACGCTGCGCGCCTGGCATCTCGACCTGGCTGCGAGCGACGCGCAGGGCAGGTCGCTGTTCCTGCTCGGCCTGCTCAAGGACCAGGGACTGGCGCTGGGCGCCTATGACGGGCGGGTCAGCGCGATCGACACCGGCATCGCCGCGGGCATATCGCCCAATTCGGGCGGCAATGATCCGAGCATGACGGCGGTCTCGGGCGTCTACACCGCGATGTGGCACAGCTACTTGAACGAAGACTTGAAATTCACGTCGAACTCGTCCTACACGGACTTGAACGACCAGGCGTTCCGGCATTGGGACTTCGGCCACATCGATCCCACGGGCGCCCAGAAAGGGCTGGATGCCAAGGGCAGGGTGGTGCTCTACACGGCCGGCGATCTCGCCGCGGCCATGAGCCTGAACGTCGACCTGAGGGTGCTGTCGGTCAATGGCTACTACGATTTCGTCACGCCGTTCTACCAGACGGTGTGCGACCTGAGGGACATGCCGCTGGCCGATGCCTCGGTGCGGCGCAATCTGGATGTGCGCTTCTATCCATCGGGGCACATGGTGTACCTGGACGGCGCCTCGCGCACGGCGCTCAAGGCCGTGCTGGCGCGGATGTACGACGCGGCGCTTGCCGACCACCCCGCCGTGGCGCGCATCCGCGCCTTGCAGGCGGCGGCCCGCAAGGCTTGAACGGCCTGGCTGTCCAGGAGAACAGCAGGGCGGGGGCGCGCAGCCGCAAGAGCCGATATCGCAGGCCCCCGCGGCTGCCGCCCGCCGGTTCTTCCGCTCAGAACCGGACGGACGCGTTCAGGCTGATGTTGCGCGGGTCGCCCGGCTTGATGTAGTTGTCGTACTGGTATTCCCAGTAGGCCTTGTTGGCCAGGTTGTTCACGGCCACGCGGAAAGTGGTGTCGTGCCCCGCGATGCGCGTGTCGTAGCTGGCGCCCAGGTTGAAGACGGTGTACGAGGGCAGCTTCAGGTCGCCCGCCGGGCGCAGCGTGGTGCTGCCGGTGTACTTGGCGTCGGCGTGCAGGCTCAGGCCTTCGACCTGAGGCACGCTGTAGGAAACCTGGGCCGCGGCGACGAAGCGCGGCGCGCCCGAGACGCGCTGGCCGTCGTAGCTCGAGCCTTTGTCATAGGTCGCCTTCAGCAGCATCACGTTGCCGCCGACGCGCCAGTTCGAGCCCAGCAGCGCAGAGGCGCCCAGCTCCATGCCCTGATAAATGGACAGGCCGTTCTGGACCAGCTCATTGTTGCTATTGGCGTATTGCGCGCCGCGCTCGATGCGGAACAGCGCCGCGGTGGCGGCCCAGCGCTGCTGCTCGGTCTTGATGCCGACCTCGTATTGCTTGCTGACCAGCGGGCTGAGCATCTGGCCGCCGTTGGCGTAGATGTCGTCCACCGTCGCCCCTTGTTCCAGGGACTCGATGTAGCTGGCATACAGCATGGTGCGTGGCTGCAGCTTGTACATCAGGGCCACGGTCGGAGTGACCACGCCGTTCTTGTCATAGCGCGCCGAGCTGCTGCCTGCGGGCGTGTAGCTTTCCTGGCGGTAGTTGGTGTAGCGCAGGCCGCCCAGTATCGACCAGCGATCGCTCAGGTCTATCGTGTCGCTGGCGAACAGGGCCTGCTGCACGATGTCGCTGTCCTGGTACACGCCGTAGTTGCCGCCGCTGTAGTAGGCATTGGTATTTTGTGTCCAGAGCGAGCCGGTGCCGATCTTGTCGTAAAAACTGTTGGCGCTGTAGTTGTTGACCTGCTTTTGCCACGAGGTGCCCAGGACCACGTGGTGCTTGATGCTGCCGGTGTCGAACTTGCCTTCGAGCATGGCCTGCCACTGGTTGAACTGGTGGCCTTCCTTGGTGTCGGAGCGATAGTCGTCGTAATCGCCGGCCGCATCGGTCAGGTACAGAATGCCTTCGTTGCGAAAGCGCGAGGCGGTGCTGTGGCTGAAGTTGGTGCTCAGGGTCCAGTCCGGCGCGATCTGGTATTTCAGGCCCGTGGAATAGAACTGGAAGTTCGTATCCAGGTGCTGGCCCGGGCCCAGCAGGCGCTGATCGGTGTCGTGGAATACCGAGGGCAGGCTGGAAGCGGTGTACAGCCCGGTGTAAATAGAAGGCTCCTGGCCGCGGGTCTTGCGGTCCTGGTATATGGATTCGAAATCCCAGGTGAGCTTGTCGGTCAGGCGCGCGTCCAGCGCCAGCGAGAACGAGTTGCGGTAGAGCGAGCCGTCGTTATAGGTGCGGCCTTCTTCGTGGGTGGCGTTGAGCCGGTAGCCGAAGGCGCCGTCGCTGCCCACGCGTCCGCCGATGTCGGCATGTTCGCTCCAGATATTGTCGGAGTGATAGCCGATGTCCAGGCTGCGCAAGGGCTCGTCCGTGGGCTTCTTGGTGACATAGTTGACCAGGCCGCCGGGCGAGCCGAAACCGTACATGAAGCCCGAAGACCCCTTGAGCAGGTCGATCTGCTGGAACTGCTCGTAAGGCAGGGTGATGGCGTAGCTGAGGAAGGGCTTGCCGTCGATGCGATAGGCGTTCTGCCAATCCAGGGGCAGGCCGCGCACCGTGATATAGCTGGCCCAACTGGTGTAGGCTCCGCTGTTGTCGGTCACCGAGGCATCGGCGGCGAACACGTCGCCCAGCTTCATTACCTGCCGGTCCTGCAGATCGGTGCTGGTCACGACGGTGGTGGAAAACGGCGTCTCCAATTGCGAGCGATCGCCCAGCGCGCCGCTTTCGACCTTGTCGCGCAAGTGCAGCGGCATGCTGTCCTCGCGCGAGCCCTGGACGTTTACGGCCGGCAGCAGGGTGACGGCCTTGCCGTCCGTGCCTGCCGTGGCCGCGGCGTCATTGGCGGGCGAGCTTGCGGCCTGGTCTGCGGCGGTGGCGCACAGCGGCATGCCGGCGCCCAGCGCCAGCAGCAGTGCCCAGTGTCCGGCGTGTCCCGCACGCATGGCAGCGCGGCCTCGGGCCGGCTTTTGCGGCGCTTGTTCAACGCTCGTTTCGATGTTCAACTTTGATTCCTCTTCGGCTGGGGGCGCGGAAATCGGTTTCCGCGAAAACCAAGAATATTAGTGCCAATGAGAATCGTTTTCAATATCGATTGATGCAGGAATTTCTGCATGCCGAGGCGGCCGGCTTCTCCCGACTGTGGCGCCGTGGCAATATGGCCTTGAAAAACAGAGGCTTGCATACTGCCTTTCAGGTTTCTTAAAGACGAACATGCCATAATGTTCGGCTATCATGAAAAAACGTATTGGCAAGTCCGTGACCATAAATACCCCAGGCAATACCAGCGAAGCAGCCCGTACCGGCGTACGCGAAGAGGGCAGTACGGACGGCCTGCCGGTCGCTCCCGAACTGAGTCTCAGCCTGGATGCGGCGCGCATGCCACTGCGTTCCACGCTGATCGACCGGCGCGTGCTGCGCATCATCGGTATTTCCTTGTTGTTGGGCGTGGCCGCGGCCGTGGTGGCCAAGGTGCTGATGGTGCTGATCGGCCTCATCACCAATCTCAGTTTCTATGGCCGTTGGTCGACGGCGTTTTCCTCGCCCGCCGATGCGGTGCCCCACCTGGGCCTGTGGGTGATCCTGGTGCCCGTAGTGGGCGGGCTGATCGCCGGTTTCATGGCGCGCTGGGGTTCGCGGGCGATACGCGGGCACGGCATCCCCGAAGCCATGGAGCAGGTGCTGCTCAACGAATCGCGCATTCCCTCGCGCATCACATTCTTGAAGCCCGTGTCCTCGGCCATCGTCATCGGCACGGGCGGCCCGTTCGGTGCCGAAGGCCCCATCATCGCCACAGGCGGCGCGCTCGGCTCGCTGATCGGGCAACTGCTCAAGGTCACCGCCAGCGAGCGCAAGGTGCTGCTGGCGGCGGGGGCGGCGGCAGGCATGGCGGCCGTGTTCTCGGCGCCGATCTCGGCGGTGGCCCTGGCCGTGGAACTGCTGCTGTTCGAACTGCGCGCGCGTTCGCTGATACCGGTGGCACTGGCCTGCGTGGCCGCTACGGGGGTGCGCTACCTGCTGCTGGGATCCACCCCCGTGTTCCTCATGAGCCATCTGGCTGCGCCCGGCGGCGAGGCGCTGATAGCCTATGTGCTGATAGGCGCCATCGTCGGGCTGATCAGCGTCGGGGTCACGCATATCGTCTACGGCATCGAAGACGCCTTCGAGCGTCTGCCCGTGCACTGGATGTGGTGGCCCGCGATCGGCGCGGTGGTGGTGGGCGTGATCGGCTACTTCGCGCCGCTCACGCTGGGCGTGGGCTACACCAATATCGACGACATCCTCAATGGCCGTCTCGCGCTCGGTGCCCTGGGCTATCTGTGCGTGATGAAATTCATTTCCTGGTCCATCTGCCTGGGCAGCGGCACCTCGGGCGGGACGCTCGCGCCCTTGTTCACGATCGGCGGGGCGCTGGGCGCCATCATGGGCATCCTGCTGGCGAACTACCTGCCTTCCATGGGCGTGGATCCGCGCATCGCGGCGCTGGTCGGCATGGCAGCGATTTTCGCCGGCGCGTCGCGGGCCTTGATCACCACCGTGGTCTTCGCCTTCGAAACCACCGCCCAGCCCGCCGGCCTGCTGCCGCTGCTGGGCGCATGTACCGCCGCCTACCTGGTTTCGGCGGTGTTCATGCGCAACACCATCATGACGGAAAAGATCGCGCGCCGCGGGGTGCGGGTGCCCTCGGAATACAAGGCCGACTATCTCGAACGCGTGCTGGTGAGCGACGTCTGCGAAAACGACGTGGTGACGCTGCGGGCCGACCAGACCATAGGCGAAGTGCGCGAATGGATCGCCGGCGGCCGCCCGGCCGGCCAGCACCAGGGCTACCCCATCGTCGACCAGGCCGGGCATGTGCTGGGGGTGCTGACCCGGCGCACCTTCTTCGATCCCAAGTGGTCGCCTGCCGCCACCCTGGGCGAGCTGATCGTGCGGCCGCCCGTGGTAATCACCATGGACCATACCCTGCGCGAAGCGGCCGACCACATGGTGATGGAAAACGTCGGCCGCCTGCTGGTAGTGGACAAGTCCGATACCTCCCGGCTGCTGGGCATGCTGACTCGCGGCGATCTGCTTTCGGCCCATGCGCGCCGCCTGAAGGAAGGCCGGCGCCTGCGGCGGCAGATCAACCTGAAGACCTATCGCCGCATGCGCGCGCGCCGGCGCCGCCAGGCCCAGCCCAGCGCCTAGCGGCCTTGCCTGCGTTTGCTGCCCGGCGTCCGGTGTCCGGCCGGGCCGCCGCAGGCATGCGCGCTTTCCTGTTTTGATGGCAAGCCGCCGGCCCGCGCGGCCGCGCTTCAGTACGTGCCTGTGCGTCCGGGGCGTTGCGGCCTGCGCTGCCACCATAGATACAAGCCGCTGGCCAGCACCACGATCAGGAACACGTCCAGCAGCGCCCACAGAAACTTGAACACCAGCCCGCCGTAGTCGCCGAAATGCAGCGGCCTGGAGGCTTCCAGCGCCCACAGGTACCAGGGTGGAGGCCCGGCATCGGCCGCCGAGCCGTCGGTGGCGTCCACCAGCACAGGATGCAGCAGGCGCGAGGTCAGCGGACTGCTCCCGCGCATGTACACGGCATAGTGCGCCGGGCCGCCGAACATCGAACCAGGGTAGGCCACGAAACTCACTACGCCGTCGGGCATTGCGCGCCGTGCTTCGTCCACGGCGGCCTGCAACGAGGCGCCCGGACTGCCGGCATGGTGCGGGCGCTGCGCCAGGTCGAGCCTGGAGTAGATGCTTTTCTGCCACGCGCCGAACACTTGTGCGTCCAGCGTGTTCATGACGCCGGTGGCGCCCACCACCAGCATCCATGCCAGCGCCGCGACGCCCAGAAGATTGTGCAGGTCCAGCCATTTCAGGCGCGGTGCGCGCCCTTTGCGTATGGTGCCGAAGCGCAGCTTGCGCATGAAGGGGCCATACAGCACAGTGCCCGAGACCAGCGATGCCAGGAACAGCATGCCCATCGCACCCAGGAACAGCTTGCCTGCCGGGCCCATCAGCATATCGGTGTGCAGGGCCAGCAGCAGCGACATGAAGTTGCCGTGGCGCCAGTCTTTTTCGCTCCACGCCTCGCGCACGATGACGCCGCGGGCGGCGTCGACGATTGCGAACGGCTTGACATCGCCGTGCGCGCCGCGCGGTCGGCTCAGGCCGACGCGATACAACTGCGGCTGTTCGAGCCACACCACGAACTGGATGCGCCGGCCTGGGTATTGCCGGCGCACCAGGGCAGTCACTTGATCCAGGTCGAGTGGATGCGCGAGCGCCGCAGCGGCCGTCGCCGTGTCGGGAGGATCCGAGAGCGCATCGATCTCGTCGTGGAATATGAGAGGCAGGCCGGTGACGCACAACATCAGCAGGAAGGCTGTGCAGATCAGGCTGGTCCAGCGATGGACGGCGATCCAGGTCTTGGAGTGGCGCATGGTGGTTCGGCTTTCGGGCGCTACGCGAGCGGGGCCCGCATTCAGTAGCTCAGCGTGGCGGTCAGGGTGGCCGAGCGGCCCGGGCCCAGGTCGCCCATGAAGTAATGCACCTTGGTGTAGTAAACCTGGTCGAACATGTTCTGCACATTGAGCCGCAGTTGCAGATGCTTGTTGACGACGTAGCCGGCCATGGCGTCGAAGCGCCAGTAGGCGGGTGCGTAGCAGTCGCGTCCGCAGGCGGTGCCGTAGCGCTTGCCGACGTAATAGGCGCCTGCCCCGAGCGTGAGCTTGGGCGTGGTCTGGTAGGTGCTCCATAGGCTGAAGCTGTTCTTGGGCGTGTCGGGCAGGGGCTTGCCCACGGTATCGTCGTTATAGGCGCCTTTCTGGATCTCGCTGTCGAGATAGGTATACCCCCCGTACACCTTCCATTTCGGGGTCAGGCTGCCGCCGACCCCCAGCTCGAAGCCGCGCACCCGGCTTTCGCCGGCCTGCTCGTAGACTCCGGGCTCGACAAGAATATTGGCGTTCTTGCGCTGCGTGTTGAATACCGCAGCGGTCAGGGACAAGCGGTCATGCAGCAGATTCCACTTGGTGCCGACTTCCACCGTGGTGCTGCGTTCGGGTTCCAGATTGTCGTTGGAGGCGCTGACCTTGTCGTAGTCGCTGCCGCCCAGCGCCGCGGGGGTAGAGGCCGTGCCCAGGCTCGCGTAGATGCTGCCGTAGGGCACGGGTTTATAGACCAGCCCCAACTGATAGTTGACGAAGTCGTTCTTCTGGCGCGCCAGCGTTGCGCCGCCCTTGATGCTGCGGGTGTCGTAGTTGTCCCAGCGCAGGCCGGCGTTGACCAGCCATTGCGGCGTGAGCTCGATGGTGTCGAAAGCGTACAGCGCCCGCGTATCGGTCTTGTAATAGGTCGGATTGTGGTTGCGCCTTACCGTCCCCGTCCATGCCTGGTCCGGATCGGGGTTGTACAGACTGGTGCAGTCGTGCGACAGCCACAGGTCGGGATAGGCCTGGCACTGCGGCACGCTGCCGGTCTGCACCGCCGCGTTCGGGTCGCTGCTGGTCACGGTCCAGCCGTCTACGGTCCATTTCTCGTGGCTGAATTCCATCCCTACATCGAATGAATGCTTGATCGAGCCGGTACTGAGCTTGCCGTACAGGTCGGTCTGGTTGGCCAAGGTATCGGTGCGAGTCCATTGGCTCTTGGCCTGGCGGAATACGGTGCCGGCCAGGGTACCCGGCATGTTGATCTCGGCGTACAAGGGCGATGCGCCGTTGGGAGCGGTGGCGACGTAGCTGTTGGTGGATTCCCCGTAGCGCGTGGTGTTCCGGATCGTCAGCGTGTCGGCCAGGTCGTGCTCCAGGCTCAGCGTGCCGATGTCGGTATCAGTATGGCGGAAGTCGCGGTCGGCCAGGCCATAGAAATTGCTGCGGCTCACGCCCGCCAGCGGTGCGCCGCTGCGCGGATCGACCGGGATGCTGTAATCGGGCATGCCGTCGTCCTGCAAGTGGTAGTAGCTCAGCGTGACGCGCGTGGCGGTGCCCAGGCCGAAGGAAATCGAGGGCGCCACGCCCCATTTCTCGAAATTCACTGCGCTGTCGCGGCCCGGCACATTACCTTGGTCGTGCATGAGGTTCAGGCGCAGCGCGCCGGTGTCCGACAGCCGCCAGTTGCCGTCGACGGTCTCGCGCACATTGTTGGCGGTTCCCAGCGCCAGTTCTCCTTCGGCGAAATTGTCCAGCTTGGGCATCTTGCTCACCAGATTGATGCCGCCGCCGCCTCCGCCGCGCCCGAAATACACGGAGTCCGGGCCCTTGCTTACCTCCACTTGCTCCACGTCGAAAACCTCGCGTGTCTGGGCGCCGATGTCGCGCATGCCGTCCACCAGCATGTTGGAGGTGGAGTTGAAGCCGCGGATGACCGGACGGTCGGCCAGCGGAACGCCGCCTTCCCCGGCGGCGAAGGTGATGCCCGGCGTGGTGCGCAGCACGTCCTGCAGCGAGGTGGATGCGGTGTCGCGGATGATTTCTTCGGGGACTACGGTGATGCTGCGCGGGGTGTCCAGCAGCGGGGCGGTGAATTTGGGCGAGGCTGCCGCAATAGGGCGATAGCCGCTGCTCAGGCGTTCGCCCTGCACCCGCACCGGACTGAGCATCGCGGCGCCGGACTGTGGTTCCAGGCGCACGATGGTGTAGGCGCCGCCGGTGGTGGTGCGAGCTTGCAGGTCCGAGCCGGCGAGTGCGGCGCCCAGCGCTTGTTCGACGTCGAACGTACCCTGGACGCGAGGCGCCATGCGCCCCTTGACCAGCGCGGGATCGAGAACCAGCGGACGTCCGCTGATCTCGGCGATGGTATTGAGCGTGGCGCTCAGCGGGCCGGCCGGCAGGTCATAGGCATGGCGCGCCTGCTGCGCATAAACGGGGGCAAGGGTAGACAAGGCCAGGACCGCGGTCAGCGGCAGGGCGGCGTCGGGGCGTAGTGGCATGTAGGCTCCGGTACGGACACGGGGGTGGGTCTAGGGGCCGCCCATACCGAAAGAGACTCTGCTTTCGATGCGGGCGATATCTAGGCAAGTGCCTGCGGAGCAGTGAATCGGACAAATAATTACATTTGGTTTCAAATGCGCGCTGCGACGTCGACGTAGAGAGCGCCGTAGCGGGTGATGGCCACCGGCAGGACCTGGGCCAGCATGTCCAGCGCTCGGTCGGTGTCGTCCAGCGGCAGTACGGCCTGGACGCGAATCGGCGCGGCGGCGGCCTGCACATGAAGAATGCCGCGGCGGTACGCCTGTAGAGCCCGCACTACTTCGGATAGCGGCTCGTCCAGCACTTCCAGGCGGCCCTGGCGCCAGGCCGCCCGGGCACGGATTTCCGCGGCGTCCAGCATTTGGACGTGCGAGCCGCCGAGCCGGCAGCCCTGGCCCTCGCGCAGCAGCCAGGAGTCGCCGGACGCGGGCGAGACGATGAGGTCTTGTTCCAGGGCTGCGACCAGGCTGTGGCGCGTGCCGCGCGACACCAGAAAGCGGCCTGTGTCGCCGCCGGCGGTGCTGGCCTCGCAATGCGGCGTGGATACTCGGAACGGCGCGGCTGCCGCCGGGGATATCAAGGCCTGCCCTTGCAGCAGGTTCAGCTTGGGGGCGCCGCCGGCATACGACATGTCGGCGCTGGAGCGGGCATTGAGCATCAGGCCGCTGCCGTCGGCCAGGCGATATGTACGGCGCTCGCCGGTTGCGGTGGAGTAGCCGGCCAGCAGTCCGCGCAGGGGTGTGACGCGATCCAGTCCGGCCGCCGCCAGGCCGGCCGATGCACCGCCCGCCAGCATCAGCGCCAGGACCGTGCGCCGCGTACATCGGGGCTGGGCCAGGATTTCCTGCAGGCCCTGGCTGCGCCCGGGCACGATGTCGGCCAGGCTGCGCAGTCCGGCGCTGCAATCCTGCAGGCGCTGCAGCACATCGGACCAGGCCTGTTCGTGCCTCGGAGACGAGGCACGCCAGGCCGCGCAGGCGGCATGGTCGGCGGCCTTGGCGCCGCCCGAGTCCAGCAGGATCGCGTAGCGGACAGCCTGGGCGACGATGGGGTCGTTTTCGGTGTTCATGCGCTCGTGCATTGGTGTGTTTTCATGCGTTCAAGTGTTCGTGGCCTGGTCTGGCGCTTGCCCGCGACCGGCGGCGATGCAGCACAGCGTCGCCTGCTGCAGGTAGCGGCCTACGGTGCGCACGGATACGCCGAGCCGCCGCGCTATCGTTTCGTGGTCCAGGCCGTCGAGCATGCGCAGCAGGAATGCCATGCGCACGGGTATGGGCAGCCGGTGCATCCAGGCGTCGAGTTGTTGCAGCGCCTGTATCGCCATCAATTGTTCTTCGGCGGAAGGGCAGGTGTGCTCGGGCATCGTTTGCAGGCGCGACAGGTAGACGTTTTCGACTCGCCGGCGGCGCCACAGGCGCATGGCCAGCCGACGCGCGATGGTCGTCAGGAAGGCTTCGGGTTCGGCGATCTGCCGTGCGTCCGGCATCTGCACTACCTGCGCGAAGGTTTCGGCGGTTACGTCCTCCGCGTCTTGCAAGCAGGGCAATTGGCGCCGGATGCGGCGCAGCAGCCGGGGCTGATGGCTGGCGTAAAGCTCGGCCAGGTAGGCCGTCGAGGATGCGTCTCGCTCCATGCGGTTACAAGAATTTTTATAAAATTAGTGATAATAATTCGTATTATCGTTTATATGAAACCAGGGATCAATCCGCCGCCTATGGCTGGCGGCAATTCCCTTGCCGGCCTCGGGTATGATGGACCCGGCATCCGCGCAGCGCCGCTGTGCATGATTAGTCATTCGAATTCAGGTACGAGATTTCCGGAGGATCCATGGAAGAAGTTCTGGTGATGGGAGCCTGCCGCACGGCAGTGGGCGATTTCGGCGGCGGGCTCAAGGACGTGCCGCCTTGCGACCTGGGGGCTGCGGTGGTCAGGGAAGTGCTGCGCCGCGCCGAAGTGGAAGGCCCGGACGTCGGGCATGTGGTGTTCGGCCACGTGATCAACACCGAGCCGCGCGATATGTATTTGTCGCGGGTGGCGGCGCTGAACGCCGGCCTGCCTCAGGAAACCCCGGCCTTCAACGTGAATCGCCTGTGCGGTTCGGGCCTGCAGGCCATCGTTTCGGCCGCGCAGGCCATACGCCTGGGCGATACCAGCATCGCGATCGGCGCGGGCGCAGAAAGCATGAGCCGCGCCCCCTACATCGCACCTGCGCAGCGCTGGGGCGCGCGCATGGGCGACAGCGTGCTGGTGGACATGATGACTGGGGCGCTGTCCGACCCCTTCGACAAGATGCACATGGGCGTCACGGCCGAAAACGTGGCCCGCAAATATGAGGTTTCGCGCGCCGACCAGGACGCGCTGGCGCTGACCTCTCATCAGCGCGCCGAGGCTGCCATCGCGGCGGGCCGCTTCAAGGAACAGATCCTGCCCATCGTGCAAAAGACGCGCAAGGGCGAGGTGGTCTTCGACCAGGACGAGCACGTGCGCAAAGGCGCCACCGCCGAGAACTTTGCTGGGTTGCGGCCCGTGTTCGCCAAGGAAAACGGCACGGTGACGGCCGGCAATGCATCGGGCCTGAACGACGGCGCCGCGGCCGTGCTGCTGATGAGCGCCTCGCGGGCCAAGGCGAGCAACGCCATGCCCATGGCGCGGCTGGTGGCCTATGCGCATGCCGGGGTCGATCCCAAATACATGGGCATCGGGCCGGTGCCGGCCACGCGCATGGTGCTTGCCAAGGCCGGCCTGAGCCTGGACCAGCTCGATGTCATCGAAGCCAACGAGGCTTTCGCGGCGCAGGCCTGCGCGGTCACCAAGGAACTGGGCCTGGACCCCGCCAAGGTCAACCCCAACGGCAGCGGCATCAGCCTGGGCCATCCCATCGGCGCCACGGGCGCCATCATCACGGTCAAGGCCCTGTACGAATTGCAGCGGGTGCGCGGCCGCTATGCGCTGGTCACCATGTGTATAGGCGGCGGCCAGGGCATAGCGGCGATCTTCGAGCGTGTCTAGCATGCCGTCACATGCTTGTTGCGCGCCGCGCGCATACGCAGCGCCGCGCCCTGGTGCTCAACTTTGCGGGCGGGTCCGGGCTCGGGCCTTGTCCCGGAAATCCACGACCCAGCGCGGCCCGGCATGAGCCGCGCTGATCCCGGTGCCCGGGCTCCCTCGGGCGACGAGCCTACCTTGTCGGAATCCGACGGCATACGCTATCTGCATTTCGGCACGGAATGGATACAGGGGGCGATGCGTATTTCCAGGCCGTCGGAACTGGTGCTGGCATATACGCAGCAGATGATGGCCTGGCTGCTGTTCCTGGAGCCGGGCGCGAGCGACCGCGTGGGCATCCTGGGGCTGGGCGCCGGATCGCTGTTGCGCTATGTGCTGCGGCATACGCGCTCCGAAGTCGCCGTGGCGGAATGGAACCCGCGCGTGACGGGCATATGCCGCGCCTATTTCCGTTTGCATGACAATCCGCGCCTGGGCATCGATCACGAGGACGCGGCGCTCTGGGTCCGCAGGCCCGGCAATCGCGGCAGTTGCGCCGCGCTGATGGTGGACTTGTACGACGCGCAGGCGCGCGGGCCGGTGCGCGATACGCTCGAGTTCTACCTGGATTGCCGCGCCGCGCTGGCCGAGGTCGGCGTGGTCACGGTAAACCTGTTCGGCGACCACGAAAGTTTTCCCCGCAACCTGGCCAATATCCGCAAGGCCTTCGATGGGCGGGTGCTGCAGTTGCCCGAGGTGGACGCGGGCAACCGCGTAGTGCTGGCCTTCAAGGGGCCGCTGCTCGATGTCAGCGTGCGGCAGTTCCTCGAGCGCGCCGAGGCGGTGCAGTCGCGCTACGGGCTGCCGGCGCTGCGCTGGGCCCGCTCGCTGCTGGCGGGCGGCGCGGGCGCGCTGCGCGTCTAGGCGGCGTCCGTACGCGAGGCCTGTGCCGCAGGCCACATCCATGCTGCCCGAGGCGCCGCGGCCCGTCTCCAGGCAAGCAGGGATATCCCTTGCGGCAGGGCTTGCACTAACGCGCTAGACTTACTGCCTGTTTGCGGCAGGGCGGGCAAGCCCCGGGAAGGCGGCCGGAGCCAGGTGCGTTTGGTTGCGGCCGGGCGTGCAGCCGGGCCGGCATGCCCGGCTTGCGCTTGGGCCCGCGGGCCTTGCTGACGGCAAGGCCGCGCCGTCCATCTATCCATTGTTGTTCAAGGAGCCTGGCATGAAGTTTTCTCTACGCACCAAACTGGCGTTCGGCGCGGCCATACTCGCGAGCGCCGGCATGCAGGCCGGGGCGTGGGCCCAGCCCGCATCCGTGGCGGTGACCTCCATCGTCGAGCATCCGGCGCTGGACGCCGTCAAGGACGGGGTCAAGGAAGCGCTGGCCGAGGCGGGCTACACCGAGGCCTCGGGCCTGAAGTGGCAATTCCAGACCGCACAGGGCAATACCGCCATAGCCGCCCAGATCGCGCGCAAGTATGTCGGCGACAAGCCCGACGTGATCGTCGCCATTTCCACGCCTTCGGCGCAGGCCGTGGTGGCTGCCACCAAGACCATACCCGTGGTCTATTCCGCCATCACCGACCCGGTCGCCGCGCAACTGGTCAAGACGCTGGGCCCGTCGGGCACCAACGTCACGGGCGTGTCCGATGCGCTGGCGCTGGAAAAACAGATCGAACTGATCAAGCAGGTGGTGCCCAAGGCCAAGCGGGTAGGCATGGTGTACAACCCGGGCGAGGCCAATTCGGTAGTAGTGGTGCAGCGCCTGCGCAAGCTGCTGCCGGCTGCCGGCCTGTCGCTGGTCGAGGCCACCGCTTCGCGTACAGTCGACGTCGGCGCCGCAGCGCGCAGCCTGATCGGCAAGGTCGACGTCATCTACACCAATACCGACAACAACGTGGTCTCGGCCTATGAATCGCTGGTCAAGGTCGGCAACGACGCCAAGATTCCTCTTATCGCTTCGGACACCGACAGCGTCAAGCGCGGCGCCATCGCCGCCCTGGGCGTGAACTATCACGACCTGGGCGTGCAGACCGGCGAGATGGTCGTCAAGATACTCAAGGGCACCAAGCCGGGCACCATAGCCTCCGAGACCAGCCACAAGCTCGAGCTGTACGTCAATCCCGGCGCCGCCAAGAAGCAGGGCGTCACGCTGTCCGAAGCCTTCATCAAGTCCGCCGCCAAGGTCGTGCAGTAAAGGTCGGGCCGCGCAGGTGGGGCCGCCTAGATGGGGCCGCCTAGGTCGGGCTGCGCAGGTGTGGCCCCTTAGGTGCGGCCGCCTGGCCGGTATCGCCGGCAGCCGGGCGCAAGGCCCAGCCGGCGAGGCGCCGCCTCCATGTTCCCCGGTGACGCCCGGCGCCGGCATATGCTGGCGGCCCTGTCCACACCGGGCCCGATACCGGCGCCCGCGCCCATGCCGATATATCCTCCCTGTGCCGACCGCGATACCGTCCGCACATACGTCCTGTTTCAGCTCCGAGGCCCGTTCACACTAAAATGGGCGCTCGCTCTAGTGTGAACCCATCTTTATTCCTTCATGTCTATTTATTCCCTTTGGGGCGCCTTTGAAATCGGCCTGATATTCGGGCTGGTGGCGCTGGGCGTGCTGATTTCCTTTCGCATGCTCAACTTCCCCGACCTGACGGTCGACGGCAGCTTTCCGCTTGGCGGCGCGGTCGCCGCCACGCTCATCAGCGCGGGCATCGATCCCTTTACCTCGACGCTGGCGGCGATATTGGCCGGCGCGCTGGCGGGCGCCATTACCGGCTGGCTCAATGTCAGGCTCAAGATCATGGATCTGCTGGCCAGCATCCTGATGATGATCGCCCTGTATTCCGTGAACCTGCGCATCATGGGCAAGCCCAATGTGCCGCTGATCAACAACCCCACGGTGTTCACGGTGCTGCAGCCGCCGGGCCTGAGCGACTATGTGGCGCGGCCCTTGCTGCTGCTGGTGCTGGTGATCGCGATCAAGTTCATACTCGACTGGTTCTTCTCGACCCAGATGGGGCTGGCCATGCGCGCCACGGGCTCGAATCCGCGCATGGCGCGTTCGCAGGGCGTGGCCACCGGCAACATGATCCTCGGCGGCATGGCCATTTCCAATGCGCTGGTGGCGCTGGCGGGGGCCTTGTTCGCGCAGTCGCAGGGCGGTTCGGACATATCCATGGGCATAGGCACCATCGTCATCGGCCTGGCTGCGGTGATCGTGGGCGAGAGCGTAATGCCTTCGCGCCGCCTGGTGATTGTGACGCTGGCGGTGATAGTCGGCGCGGTGCTTTACCGCTTCTTCATAGCCCTGGCCCTGAATGCCGACTTCATAGGCCTGCAGGCCCAGGACCTGAACCTCGTGACCGCCGTGCTGGTGACGATCGCGCTGGTGATACCGCTGGTCAAGAAGCGCCTGCGCGGCAAGAGGGGACGCTGACATGCTGAGCGCAAAAGACATCAACATCACCTTCAACGCCGGCACCCCCATCGAAACCCGGGCGCTGCGCGGCATGTCGCTGGACATACCCCAGGGCCAGTTCGTCACCGTGATCGGTTCGAACGGCGCAGGCAAATCGACCTTCTTGAACGCCGTTTCGGGCGATTTACCCATAGATAGCGGCACGATACTTATCAACGGCCAGGACGTGACGCGCAAGCCCGTATGGGCCAGAGCGACGCAAGTCGCGCGCGTGTTCCAGGACCCCATGGCGGGCACCTGCGAAAACCTCAGCATCGAAGAAAACATGGCGCTGGCCTACAGCCGCGGCCGGCGCCGCGGGCTGTCGCTGGCGGTCAAGAAGCCCATGCGCGAGGAATTCCGCGAGCGCCTGGCGATCCTGGGGCTGGGCCTGGAAAACCGCCTCACCGACCGCATCGGCTTGCTCTCGGGCGGCCAGCGCCAGGCCGTGAGCCTGCTCATGGCCGCCCTACAGCCTTCGCGTATCCTGCTGCTGGACGAGCATACCGCCGCGCTCGACCCCCGCACTGCCGATTTCGTCTTGAACCTGACCGTGCGCATCGTCGAGGAAAGCCGGCTCACCACCATGATGGTCACGCACAGCATGCGCCAGGCCCTGGACGTGGGCCAGCGCACCGTCATGCTGCACCAGGGCAATGTGGTGCTGGACGTGTCGGGCGATGAGCGCAAGGGCATGGACGTGCCCGATCTGCTGGCCATGTTCGAGCGCGTGCGCGGCGAAAAGCTGTCGGACGACGCGCTGCTGCTCGGCTGAAAGCGGCGGGCATGGCCGCAATCCCGGCGCCGGCCGCAACGCTTGCCGCGGCCCTGGGCCGGCTGCCCGCTGTGGGCCGGTTCAAAGAAATAAGAAGAAAATAGCGTCGAATTTCATTTTATTAGACATAATTTAGCTTTATACTCGCCGTTTACAAAAAGACAGGATCTTCCCGCCGCGCCTCGCTGTGACGCGGTGTTGAAAGGGAGTTTTATAAATGCCGATAGTCCATCCGCCCTTGTGGCGGAAAGCCCGGGTTGCCGTTAGTCTGTCTATAGCTGCGCTGGCGCTGGCCGGCTGCGGCGAGAAGCCGAAACCGGCGGCCGGGGGCATGAAAGTTCCGGTCAGCGTCATCACGGTGCAGCCTCAGCACACGGCCATCTATACCGAATTGCCCGGCCGCGTCGAAGCCATCAAGGACGCCGAGATCCGCGCCCGCGTCAACGGCATCGTCACCAAGGTAGCCTTTACCCAGGGCGGCGACGTCAAGGAAGGCGACCTGCTGTTCATCATCGATCCCGCGCCTTACAAGGCGGCGCGCGACCAGGCGGCGGCGCAGCTCAAGAAGGCCCAGGCCGACGCCCGCAGCGCGCAGTTGCTGGCGCAGCGCTACGCCAACCTCATCAAGGTCAACGCGGTCAGCCGCCAGGACTACGACAACGCGGTGGCGCAGGCCGGCCAGGCCGCGGCCACGGTCGCCGCGGCCAAGGCCTCGCTGGAATCCGCCGATATCGACCTTGGCTATACGCGCGTCGTGTCCCCCATAACGGGGCGCATCGGCAAGTCGCTGGTTACCGAAGGGGCATTGGTCAGCGCCAGCGGGGCTACCCAGCTTGCGACCGTGCAGGAACTCGATCGCGTCTATGTAGACTTCAGCCAGTCGACCACCGATCTGTCGCGCCTGCGGCGCGCGCTCGCCAGCGGCGAACTGGAACAGACCAGCTCCGGCAAGGCCAAGGCCGAAGTCGTGCTCGAGGACGGCACCCTGTATGACCACAGCGGCGAACTGCTGTTCTCCGGCGTTACGGTCGATCCCAATACCGGGCAGGTGAACCTGCGGGCGGTATTCCCCAATCCCGACAAGATCCTGCTGCCCGGCATGTATGTGCAGGCCCGCATCGAAGAAGGCGTGGACCAGAAGGCGCTGCTGGTGCCGCAGCAGGCGCTGCAGCGCACCGCCGAAGGGCTCAGCGCCTTGTACGTGGTCAAGGACGGCAAGGCCGCGCAGGTAATGGTCCAGGTCGGCCCCGAAGTCAAGGGCAAGTCGGTGATCTACAAAGGCCTGCAGCCTGGCGACCAGGTGATGGTAGAGGGCTTCCAGAAGGTCCGGCCCGGCGCTCCGGTGCAGCCCAAGCCCTGGACCCAGCCCAAGCCGCAAGGCGCTGCAGCGGCGGCGGCCCCGGCTGGCGCAGACAAGGCGCCTGGCGCTGCAGGGGACAAGCCCGCCGCCACGCAGTCCAGCGCCAAGGGTTAGGGCCCCGCCGGTACACGACACTGGATGGCCACGGCCTGCGCCATCGCCTTCCGCGCCGCAGCCGCAGCGCTTGCAGAGTGAGCATTTATGCCTCAATTTTTTATCGATAGACCGATTTTTGCCTGGGTAGTCGCGCTGGCGATCGCGCTGGCCGGCCTGATGGCCATCCCCAACATGCCCGTGGCGCAGTATCCTCAGGTGGCGCCGCCGCAGATCAATGTCACGGCTTCGTACCCCGGCGCTTCGGCCCAGGACGTCGCGACCTCGGTCACCAGTGTCATCGAGAACCAGCTCAACGGCGCCAAGGGGCTGCTGTATTACGAATCCGTCAGCGACTCCTACGGGCAATCGCAGATTACGGCGACCTTCCGCCCCGGCATCGATCCCGACCTGGCCCAGGTCGACGTGCAGAACCGCATCTCCAACGTCACCTCCAGCCTGCCGGCCGCGGTGGTGCAGCAAGGCCTGAAGGTCGCGCAGACCAACCCCGGCTTCCTGATGGTGGTCACGGTCTCGTCCAAGGACGGCTCGCTGGACCAGGCGGCATTGGCCGACTACATCACCCGCAACATCCAGAATCCGATTTCCCGCGTGTCCGGGGTGGGCAACTTCCAGTTGTTCGCCGCCCCGCGCGCCATGCGCATCTGGATCGACCCCGACAAGCTGGCGGGCTACAAGCTCAGCATGGCGCAGGTCCAGTCCGCCATCGCTTCGCAGAACGTGCTGATCTCGGGCGGCATCATAGGGTCGCCGCCCAATCCGTCCACGCAGCGCGTGACCGCGCCCATCCTAGTCAATGGCCAGCTTTCGACGGTCAAGGATTTCGGCGCCATCGTGCTGCGCTCCAATGTCGACGGCTCCAGTGTGCGCCTGCGCGACGTGGCGCGCATCGAAGTGGGGGCCGATAACTACCAGTTCGGCGCACGCCTCAACGGCAAGCCCACGGCGGCCTTCGCCCTGTCGCTCACGCCCGACGCCAATGCGTTGGCCACTGCGGTGGCCGTGCGGGCCGAACTGCAGAATCTCTCGAAATACTTCCCCGACAACATCACCTACAGCATTCCCTACGACACCTCGCCTTACGTTAAGCTGTCCATCGAGCAAGTGCTGGAAACGCTGCTCGAGGCCATGGTGCTGGTGTTCGTGGTGATGTTCGTGTTCCTGCAGAACGTGCGCTATACGCTGATCCCGGCGCTGGTGGTGCCGGTGGCCATGCTGGGCGCGTTTGCGGTGATGCTGGCGCTGGGCTTCTCCATCAACGTGCTGACCATGTTCGCCATGGTGCTGGCCATCGGGATATTGGTCGACGATGCCATTGTGGTGGTCGAGAACGTCGAACGTATCATGGTCGAGGAGGGCCTGTCGCCCAAGGAGGCGACCAAGAAGGCCATGCCGCAAATTACCGGGGCCATCGTCGGCATCACGCTGGTGCTGACCACGGTGTTCCTGCCGCTGGCCTTCATGAGCGGTTCCGTGGGCGTGATCTACCGCCAGTTCTCGGTGGCCATGGCGATATCCATCCTGTTCTCGGCCTTCCTGGCGCTGAGCTTCACGCCGGCCTTGTGCTCGACGCTGCTCAAGCCCATACCGAAAGGCCACCACGAGGGCAAGAGAGGGTTCTTCGGCTGGTTCAACCGAGGCTTCGAGCGCACCACCAAGGGCTACGAGGGCTGGGTAGGCCGCAGCCTGAAGCGCGGCGGCCGCATGATGCTGGTCTACCTGGTGATCATCATAGCCCTGGGCTGGATCTATCTGCGCCTGCCTTCTTCCTTCCTGCCCGTCGAAGACCAGGGCTATATCGCGGTCAACATGGAACTGCCGGCCGGCTCGACCGCCAATCGCACGCTCGAAATCATCGAGAAGGTCGAAGACTACTTCAGGAAGCAGCCGCAGACGGCCAATATGATCACCGTGCAGGGCTTCAGCTTCAACGGCAACGGCCTGAATTCGGCGATCGCCTTCGTCACGCTCAAGGACTTCAAAGACCGCAAGGGCGCGGCCAATTCCGCGCAGGCGGTCGCCAGCCGGGCCACCCAGAACCTGTTGTTCGGCCTGCCCGATTCCATGGTGTTCGCGGTGGTGCCGCCCGCCATCTCGTCGCTGGGCAATGCCTCGGGCTTCGACATGCGCCTGGAAGACCGCGGCGGCGCTGGCCACAACGCCCTGATGGCGGCAGCGCAAGAGCTGCTGCAAATGGCCGCCAAGGATCCGGCGCTTTCGCAGACGCACATCACCGGCCTGGGGCCGGGCCCGCAGTTGCTGCTGTCCATAGACCGCAGCAAGGCCGCGGCGCTGGGCGTGAGCTTCGGCGAGGCCGCCAATGTGATTTCGGCGGCCATAGGCTCGGCCTACGTCGCCAAGTTCACCAATATGGGCTGGGTGCAGAACGTGTGGGTGCAGGCCGATGCCAAGCATCGCATGAACATCGACGACATCATGAAGCTCAACGCCATCAACGACCAGGGCACGATGGTGCCGCTGTCCTCGTTCGTGACGGCCAAATGGACCCAGGGTCCCGTGCAGGTGGTGCGCTACAACAGCTATGAATCGATCCGCATAGGCGGTTCGGCCGCGCCGGGCTACTCGACCGGCCAGGCCATGGCCCACTTGCAAGACCTGGTGGCCAAGCTGCCGCAGGGCTTCGCCTACGAATGGACCGGCTTGTCCTACCAGGAACAGCAGGCCGGCAGCCAGTCCGGCATCCTGCTCGGCCTGGCCATGCTGGTGGTATTCATGGTGCTGGCCGCCCTGTATGAAAGCTGGGCCATCCCCTTGTCGGTGATGCTGGCGGTTCCGCTCGGGATGCTGGGCGCCGTGGCGCTGATCTATCTCATGGGTATGTCCAACGATGTGTATTTCCAGGTGGGCATGGTCACGGTCATAGGCCTGGCGGCCAAGAACGCGATCCTGATCGTGGAATTCGCCAAGGACATGTACGCCGAAGGCAATAGCCTCATCGATTCCACCATCGAGGCGGCGCGGCTGCGTTTCCGGCCCATCCTGATGACCTCGTTCGCCTTCATCCTGGGGGTAGTGCCCCTGGCCATCGCCACCGGGGCCGGCGCAGCCAGCCAGAACGCGGTCGGCCTGGGCGTGCTGGGCGGCATGCTGGCGGCCACGCCGCTGGCCGTGCTGTTCGTGCCGACCTTCTTTGTGGTGGTCCTGGGCCTGTTCAAGACCAAACCCAGGGTGCTGGGCACGCATGCGGCGCACACGCCGCCGCCGCATCCCGAACTGCAAGGCGGCGCGGCGCCATCGCCAGATGCCTCGCACTCCTCGAACGGGGATCAAGCATGAGTTCGCGCTCCTTCCTATACGCGGGCGCGGCGGGCGCCGCGGCACTGATGCTGGCCGGATGCTCGCTGGCTCCCGACTACCAGCGTCCCGCTGCGCCGGTGGCGCAGCAGTATCCCGATCTGCAGCAGGCTGCGGCCGGGGCAGGGCGGGAAGGTACGCTCAGCGTCAGCTCGGCGGCCCCGCAAGTCGCGCACGCCGCGGATCTCGGCTGGCGCCAGTTCTTCCGCGACCCGCGCCTGCAGGCGCTGATAGGCATTGCGCTCGAGAACAATCGCGACCTGCGCATCGCCGTGCAGAACGTGCTGGCCGCGCGGGCCCAGTACGGCATCCAGGCCGCCGAACGCCTGCCCACCATAGGCATACAGGGCACCAGCACCATCACCAGCAATTCCGAGTCGGTGACTCAGAACAACGGCGCCTCCACGCGCATGAGCCGTTCGCTGCAGGTGGGCGTCGGCCTCTCGGCCTTCGAGCTGGACTTCTTCGGCCGCATCAAGAACCTGACCAAGGCCGCCTACGAACAATACCTGGCCACGCAAGAGGCGCAGCGCACCGTGCAGATCACCCTGATCGGCCAGGTGGCGCAGGCGTACTTCAACCTGCGCAGCGCCGAGCAGCAGGCCGGCTTGCTGCGCAAGACCCTGGAATCGCGCCAGCATACGTATGACCTGGTGCAGTCCATGTTCAACAACGGCGTGTCTTCCGCGCTGGACGTAAGCCAGGCCAAGGCGCAGCTCGACGATGCGCGTTCCAATCTCGAGGCCACGCTGCGCACGCAATCGCAGGCCCGCAATGCCTTGCAGCTCGTGCTGGGCGGGCCCATGCCGGCGGACTTGCCGGCGGGCGCCGTGTTCGGCAGGGACCAGGTCCTGGCGGCGGTGCCGGTGGGGCTGCCGTCCGACTTGCTCGAGCGCCGGCCCGACATCATCGAGGCCGAGCACAGCCTGAAGGCGGCCGACGCGAATATCGGTGTGGCGCGGGCGCAATTCTTCCCGAACATTTCGATCACCGGCATGCTCGGTTTGGCCAGCCCCGCGTTGAGCGGCCTGTTCCAGTCGGGCAACAATATGTGGACATTCTCGCCCACGATCACCCAGCCGCTGTTCGCCGGCGGCAGCCTGGGCGGTAATCTCGACCTGGCCAAGGCCAACCAGAAGATCGCCGTGGCGCAGTACGAGAAGTCCATACAGACTGCCTTCCGCGAAGTGGCCGACGCGCTGGCCGGCGAGGCGACGTACTCCAACCAGCTCGATGCCTTGCGTTCGGAACAGGCCGCGTCGCAGCAGGCCCTGGACCTGGCCCAGGTGCGCTACAAGAGCGGCGTGGACAGCTTCCTGCAGGTGCAGACCGCCGCCGTGAATCTATATGCGGTGCAAAGCGCCTTCCTGCAGGCCGGACTGGATTCGCTGGTCAATCGCGTAAACCTGTACAAGGCGCTGGGCGGCGGCTGGCTCGAGAACAGCGGCGCCGCCAACCGGGCCGCGCAGAACCCTGCGGGCCAGGCCGGCGCGCCGGCCGCGGCCGCGCCGCAAAAGGCGTCGGCCTCGTGATGCTATGCTAGCGTGGTGTCCCGGGCCGCGGCTGCGTTTCTGCAACGAAACCAAGGCTCGGGTATTGACGCATTGAGGTGCCAAGGCGCCCAGGCGCAGCGGCGCCCGCAGGAACAAAGATGGAACTAGGTGTAAATATCGATCACGTGGCGACGCTGCGCCAACAGCGACTGACCACTTATCCCGACCCGCTCGAAGCAGCCTTGCGCGCCGAAGACGCGGGAGCCGACCTGATCACCCTGCACTTGCGGGAAGACCGGCGCCACATCCAGGACGCCGACGTCTGGGCCATACGCGCCGGCCTGCGCACGCGCATGAACCTGGAATGCGCCATCACGCCGGAAATGCTCGCCATCGCTTGCGAGGTCAAGCCCGACGACGTCTGCCTGGTGCCCGAGAAGCGCGCCGAGCTCACCACCGAAGGCGGCCTGGACGTGCTCACGCACTTGGACGCAGTGCGCCATGCCGTGGCCATGCTGGGCGACGCAGGGATCCGGGTTTCGCTGTTCATCGATGCCGACGCGCAGCAGATCGAGGCCGCGCACGGTGTGGGCGCCCAGGTCATCGAGCTGCACACCGGCGCATACGCCGATGCGGCCGACGCCCCGACCGCCGCCCGCGAACTGGAAAGAATACGCAGCGGCATCGCCCAGGGCCTGGCCCTGGGCCTGCGGGTCAATGCCGGCCACGGCCTGCATTACGGCAATGTGCAAGCCGTGGCTGAGCTGCCCGGCCTGTCCGAGCTGAACATCGGCCACGCCATCGTGGCCCGCGCCGTCTTCGACGGCTGGGAAAAGGCGGTGCGGGACATGAAGGCTTTACTGGTAGCCGCCTGTCGCCCCTGACGGCTGTGCACGCGGGGTGATGACTGCGTTGCTTCGCCTTGCCGTACTATTCGTACTGTCTGCGGCTTCGCGCCTTGTCCTCCCCCCGCGTGCACAGCCGTACGATCGTGCGGGGCGGCGACTGCGTTGCTTCGCCTCGCCGTACTATTCGTACTGTCTGCGGCTTTGCGCCTTGTCCTTTCGCCGCGCGCACAGCCGTATGATCATGCGGGGCGATGACAGCATTGCTTCATCTTGCCGCCTTTGCGCAAAACCCCATGAATAGGATAGCTGCATGTCCATGTCTCCCATCGATTATCTGCTGACGCGCCGTTCGGTGAAGTTCGTGCGCGCCCCGGGCCCGAGTGCCGAGCACCTGGACCTGATACTGAGGGCCGCGATGACGGCTCCCGACCACGGGCGTCTGCAACCCTGGCGCTTTGCGCTGATCCGCGGCGAGGCGATAGGCCGCCTGGCCGACCTGGCCATCGAAGCCAGCAAGGTGGCGGGCAAGCCCATGCCCCCGGAAAAAGAAGCCAATACGCGCCGCTGGCTGGCGGAAGTGCCGCTGCTGATTGCGCTGGCCTGCAGGCTGGATCATTCGAACACCAAGATACCCGAAGACGAGCGCATGCTGGCCACGGGCGCGGCGGTGACCCAGATGCTCGATGCAGCCCACATGCTGGGCTATGGGGCATACTGGAGCACGGGCCTGGGCACGTATGTGGACCAAGTGAACGAAGCCCTGGGCTTCGATGGCCTCGATTACCGATACATGGGCTACCTGGCGATAGGCACTCCCATCGAGGCCGGCGAGGCGCCGCAGCGCCCCGACTACCGGCAGTTCGTTACCGAGTGGACCGGCAACTGACGCGGTCGTCCTGCAATCCTTCGAGGATGGGGCAGTCGGGCCGCTGGTCTCCGTGGCAATGATCGGCCAGGCTTTTCAGCGTGGCCGCCATTTCCTTGAGCATTTCCGCCTTGTGCTCGAGTTCGGCGATATGTGATTCGGCCAGTTGCTTGACTTCGGCGCTGGCGCGCGACTTGTCGCGCCAAAGCGCCATCAGCGCCGCCACTTGCTTGAGCGGGAAACCCAGTTCGCGCGCGCGCCGTATGAAGCCCAGTTCGTGCAGGTCTTTGTCGCCGTACTGGCGATAGCCCGAAGCGCTGCGGCTGCTCGGTTCCAGCAGGCCTATGCTTTCGTAATAGCGGATCATCTTGGCGGAAACCCCGCTGCGGGCGGCCGCCTGGCCAATGTTCATGTCGATGTCCTGGCGCAAGCCTAGCCTTGGCCCTGGCCGGGCGCGAGGCTGGGCTTGTAGCCCTCGGCCTGTATGGCGGCCAGCAGGGCGGCCGCGTCGGGCGCGCCCTCGACCGTGACCCGGTGGGTATCGACCTGCGCCGCCACGACTGCCCCGGGCGCCACGCGCTGCACCGCCGCCGTGATGGTCTTGATGCAGTGCCCGCAGGTCATGTCGGGTATCAGGAATTCAGTCTTCGTATTCATGGTTGTCTCGGTGTCCTTGCGTTTCCCTAGGATTTGACTGCAGTGTAAGCCTTCCCATAATGGGAGAGTCAAGCGGCTGTGGAAGTTTCCCGGGCACTGGCGCGGACGTTGCGGCGGGCTGGTAGTTTTATTTTCTGACTTCTTTCTGAATTTAATATTACATCTGGCTGAACAAAAATGTTGCTATCTTGCAGCTAAAACTCGATATTTGCTCTCAAACTACGATTTCAATCCGTCCCTGGAAAAATATATTGAGAAATCATTTAAAGATACCAATAATAACGATTCTCATTAATAAACAATTAAACCCGTTACCCGGATGCGCGTAAAGACGCTTCCGGACGCATCCGGCAGGGCTGGCCCTGCTGTCATGCCTGCCCGCCGCTGGGTGGCGCTCTCTCTTCTAAATGAGGGTCTGCGCCGCCAGGCCGGCCGGGTGTGCAATGGCCGCGCGCGGGTTTGATATACAGGGAATCCTCATGTTCAAGCTGAATCCACTGGCCGGCGCCTGCATGGCTGCGCTGGCCCTCCCCGTGCCCGTCCCGGTCCTGGCGCAGACGGCGCCGGCGCGGGACGCGAGTCCGCCGGCCCAAGGGCAGCCGGGACAGGCACCGGGCGTGGCGCAGCTGCCGGCGGTGAATGTGTATGGGCTGCAGCCGGAGCAGTCCGGGTTCCAATCCGAAAAATCCAGCGTCGGCGCGAAGGTGCCTGCCGACCCGATGGATATACCGCAGGCTGTCGTCTCGGTGAACAAACAGTTGCTGCAGTCGCAGGGCGCGACATCCTTCCAGGACGCGCTGCGCAATGTGCCGGGCATTACCCTTGGCGCCGCCGAAGGCGGGCAGATCGGCAACAACATCAATTTGCGCGGTTTCACTGCGCGCACCGACATCTATCTGGATGGCTTCCGGGATCGGGGCCAATACTACCGCGATACCTTCGACCTGGAATCGATCGATGTGCTGTACGGCCCGTCTTCCCTGTATTTCGGGCGCGGCTCTACGGGCGGGGTGATCAACCAGGTGAGCAAGCAGGCGAACCTCAAGCAGGCAGCCTCGGTTTCGGCCACGGTGGGCACCGACGATCACTATCGGGCGAGCTTCGACGTGAACCAGCCGCTGTCAGACACTGCGGCGTTGCGCCTGAACGGCTTCGGGCAGGACATCGGCAGCACGCGCGATGTGATGACGAACAAAGACTATGGCTTTGCGCCGACGCTGCGCATGGGCATAGGCACGCCGACCGAGGTCACGCTATCGGCGCTGATCCAGCACAACCGCGATCAGCCCGACTATGGCGTGCCGGCGCTCAACGGCCGGCCAGCTGCGGTGGACAAGTCGAAATTCTACGGTTTCACCGACGACCGTACGGTACAGGACGTGCAGACGTTCTCGGCGCGTGTGGTGCACCACTTCGACGATGGCGTCACGCTGCGCAACCAGACGCAATACAGCCACTATGGCACCGACGCCCGCGAGACCAATCCGGCCAGTGTATTGACCGGGCCTTCCATCAAGTCACCAGCCCTGTCCAACGGCAACTACACCTCGCTGCCCATGTCGCAGCTATACGTCAAGCTGGCGAGCAAGGACCGGACCATCAACGATCATTCCTTCTACAACTCTACGGATGTCGAGGGCAAGTTCGGGCAAGGCTGGCTGAAGCAAGACGTGATTGCGGGCGTGGACGTGGGCCACGAAACCTACAGCAACCAGAGCTATACCTCGACGGCGCCCGGCATGCCCAGCGGCACCCTGGGCATTGTTTCGCTGGCCGATCCGGCATACACGGGCAGGCTTGCCGGCACGACCACGGTAGCCGGCAATCGCGCGGATTCCACCGCGGATTCACTGGGCCTGTATTTGAACGATACGGTATCGCTGGGCGAACATTGGAAGCTGGTGGGCGGCGTGCGCTGGGACCGCTATGACGCATCGATCGACAACAGCACGACGGCGCCGGCGCATTTTTCGCAAACCAGCACCTACACCAGCGTGCGCGGCGGCGTGATCTACCAGCCCGCCGACTGGCAGTCCTATTATGTGTCGTACGGCACCTCGTTCGACCCGTCCCTCGAGGCGCTGACGCTGTCTCGCGGCCAGACGCAGCCGCTCGAGCCCGCCACCAGCGAGTCGTTCGAGATCGGCAGCAAGTGGGCGCTGCTGGGCGGCAATCTGTCCGTGACCCAGTCGCTGTTCCAGATCAACCAGAAGAACGCGGCCATCATGGATATCGATGGCAATTACACGTCGGAGGGCAAGACCCGGGTGCGAGGCTACCAGGTCGGCGTGGCCGGCCAGATCACCAAGAAATGGCAGGTTTATGGCGGCTACACGTATCTGGACAGCGAGATCCGCAAGGCCTTCGATGGCACCGAGGGCAACGCGGTGGCGAACACGCCGCGCAATACCCTGACGCTGTGGACCACTTACAAAGTGGCGCCGCACTGGGAGATAGGCGGCGGGCCGACCTATATGTCTTCGCGCTACGCCGCCAACAACGATGTGGTGAAGGTGCCGGGCTATACGCGCTGGGATGCGATGGTCGCCTACCACGCGGCCAAGTACGACATACGGCTAAATGCCCTGAATCTGACCGACAAACAGTATTATGACGGCATCATTCAATCCGACGGTGGACGAGCGGTGCCGGGCATAGGCCGCACCTTCCTTGCCACGCTCGACTATCGGTTCTGAACCAGTCCCAGGCAAGGCCTCGCAATGATTGTTTCCATTCCCGATGTGCTCGACCAGCAGGCCGTGGCGGCCGTGCGCGCCAGGCTGGAGCAGGGCGGCGATGCCTGGGTCGACGGCCGGGCCACGGCCGGCTACACCGGCGCGCCGGTCAAGGATAACCAGCAGATCGCGGAGGGTTCGCCGCTGGCGCGCGAACTGGGCGACCTAGTGCTGGGCGCGCTCGAGCGCAACCCTTTGTTCATCAGCGCGGTGCTGCCCAATCGGGCGTATCCGCCGCTGTTCAATCGCTATGCCGGCGGCCAGCATTTCGGCAGCCACGTGGACGGCGCCATACGCCTGACGCCCGGCCAGGGCCTGAGGGTGCGCACCGACGTGTCCGTGACGCTGTTTCTTACGCCTCCCGAGGACTATGACGGCGGCGAGCTGGTGATCGAGGACACTTACGGCGCGCACCCCGTCAAGCTGCCGGCGGGCCATGCCGTCGTCTATCCGGGCACCAGCCTGCACCATGTGCGGCCGGTGACGCGCGGCACGCGCCTGGCGAGTTTTTTCTGGGTGCAGAGCCTGGTGCGCTCGGACGAACAGCGCACGCTGCTGTTCGAGATGGACGATGCGATCCGGCGCCTGGGCGCGACCAATGGCGATGCTCAGGCGCGGCGCAGCCTGGTGGCCTGTTATCACAACCTGTTGCGTATCTGGAGCGATACGTAGCGCAGGCATCAGCCCGCCGGCGCCTTGCCGGTTTGCGCCAGCAGGGTCTGCAGGCTGCGGGTGAGCGCCGGCACCGACTCGCTGTCGGCGGCCAGCAGGCGGGCGCGGCCCTGCGAATCGAAGATATAGATGCCGCGGCTGTGCGACACCTCGTAGTTGTCGCCCTGGCCCGGCTTGGGCTTTTCTATCTGGTAGGACACACGGTAGCGGCGCGCCACGTCGGCAATCTGCTTTTCGGTGCCGGTCAGGCCGATGGCGTGCTTGTCGAAGGCGTCTACATAGGCCTGCAGCTTGTCGGGGGTGTCGCGGTGCGGGTCGACGCTGACGAAAAGGATACGCACGTTCTTGGCCTCGGGCCCGAGCTCGTGCATCACTTGCGAGAGCTGCACCATGGTGGTCGGACAGATGTCGGGGCAACTGGCATAGCCGAAGAACAGCACCACGGTCTTGCCCTTGAAGTTCGCCTGTGTGATCGTCTTGTTGCCGGCGCCCTCCAGCGTGAAATGCAGGTCGGGCAGAAAGCCGCGCACGTTGTGGATGGCGCTGTCGGCGGCACAGGCCATGCCGGCAAAACCCAGCATGGCGATCAGTAGCAAGCTGCGCAACTGGCGCAGACCGGGAATATTCATGACTGAGGCCTGATTACATTAAAAAAGGCGTTGCGCTGGGCAGCGCCACCGGACGATCGCGCCGGCCTGGGGGCTGGCCCGGAACGGACACCGGGCATGGCGCGGGCCGGCGGGCGCCATGCAGCCCTGGGGGCTGCCGTTCCGATTATAGGCCGGTGCTGCCCATGCCGTTATGGCGCAGCAGCGCCTCCATGCTCGGGTCGCGTCCCCGGAAAGCGCGGAACGATTCGGCCGCGGGGCGCGAGCCGCCCACCGCCAGGATCTCCTTGCGGAAGCGCCGGCCGGTTTCCGGGTCCAGCGTGTTGCGCGTGCCGTCGGCATCGCGGCCGGCATGCTCCTCGAACAGCGCATAGGCGTCGGCCGACAGCACCTCGGCCCACTTGTAGCTGTAATAGCCCGCGCCGTAGCCGCCGGCGAACAGGTGCGAGAAATTATGCGGGAAGCGCTGCCAGGACGGCGGCATCAGCACCGCGACTTCCTTGCGGACCTGGTCCAGCACTTCCAGCACGCCGCGGATGTCGAGCGCGGCGCCGCGCCCGTGGATCAGCATGTCGAACAGCGAGAATTCGATCTGGCGCACCGTCTGCATGCCGCTCTGGAAATTGCGCGCCGCCAGCAGCTTGTCGTAGAGCGCGCGCGGCAGCGGTTCGCCGGTCTGAACGTGCGCGGACAGCGAGCGCAGCACCGACCATTCCCAGCAGAAATTCTCCATGAATTGCGAGGGCAGCTCGATGGCGTCCCATTCGACGCTGGCAAAGGCCGCGGCGGCGGGATCGTCGACCTCGGACAGCAGGGTATGCAAGGCATGCCCGCTTTCGTGGAAGAGGGTGATGACGTCATCGTGGGTCAGCAGCGCCGGCTTGCCGTCCTGCGGTGCCGAGAAATTGCAAGTCAGGTAGGCGATGGGCGTGCGCAGGCGCGAGCCGGCCCGGCGCCGGCTGCGCTCGCTGTCGACCCAGGCGCCGCTTTGTTTGCCGGTGCGGGCGTACAGGTCCATGAGCAGATGCCCCAGCAGCTCGCCTTGCGGGGTTTCTATGCGCAGGGCGTGGGCGTCCGGGTGCCATAGCGGCATGGGGCAGGGCAGCACGCGCACTCCGAACAGCGTTTCGATCATTCCGCACAAGCCCTGCAGAACGCGCGGCTCGGTGAAGTAGGGCTTGAGCGTTTCTTCGGAATACGCATAGCGTTCTTCGCGCAGGCGTTCGCTGGCATAGGGCACGTCCCACATTTCCAGCGTTTGCAGCCCCAGGTTCTGCGCGGCGAATTCGCGCAGTTCCACCAGGTCGCGCTCGGCATAGGGCCGCGCCCGCGCCGCCAATTCGCGCAGGAAATCCAGCACCTGGACGGAACTTTCCGCCATGCGGGTCTGCAGCTTCAGCTCGGCGTAGTCGGCATAGCCCAGCAGTTCCGCCTGCTGGACGCGCAGTTGCAGCAATTGTTCGATCAGCGGCGAGTTGTCGAGCGCCGGGTCGCCGCTCTGTTCCGAAGCCAGGGTGGCGTATGCCCGGTACATGGTCTCGCGCAAGGTGCGGTCGCGGGCATGCTGCATCACCGGCAGGTAGCAGGGCATCTTCAGGCTCAGCTTCCAGCCGGCCAGGCCGTCGTCGCGGGCGGCCTTGTGCGCCGCCTGCCGCACGTCCTCGGGCACGCCGGCCAGCCTGGCCTCGTCCTCGATGTGCAAGGACCATTGGTCCGTGGCGTCGAGCACGTTTTCCGAGAACTTTTGCGATGCCTGGGCTTCTTGTTCGGAAATCTGCGCGTAGCGTTCGCGGTCCGCGCCCTGGAGCTGCACGCCGCTCAGGCGGAAGTCGCGCAAGGCCAGCTCGACGATGCGCTGGCGGGTTGCGGACAACTTGCGAAAGCCGGCGCCGTCGCGCAGGCGCTGGTATTGCGCGTACAAGCCAGTGTGCAGCCCGAGCCAGGTGGAGAATTCCGTGACCAGCGGCAGGCATTCGTTATAGGCTTCGCGCAATTCGGCGGTATTGACCACGGCATTCAGGTGGCCGGCGATCGACCAGGCGCGCCAGAGCTGCTCGCCGGCGTCTTCGACCGGCTCGACCAGATTGTCCCAGGCAGGTTCGAGCGCCGGGTCGGCGGCCCGTTCCACGGCCGCCCGCGCGGTGGCGATGAATGAGCTTATGGCCGGCACGATGTGCGCGGGCTGGACGGCGGCATAGTCGACCGGCGCATCGGCCGGGACCATCAGGGGATTGGATGTCAGGGGCATGGCGTATTGCGGTTGGCATGGACTGGCGGCGCCGGGGGGAGGCCGGTGCCGCCAGTCCGTTTGCTTGGTTCAGGGCGTTGATATCGATCTAATAGTATTGACCGCAGGGCATGGGCCAAAGTTCAAATCGGGCGCCCGGCCGGCGGGAACGTCAATGTTGCAGGCTGCGCTCGGCGGCTTCCAGGGTATTGACCAGCAGCATGGCTATGGTCATGGGGCCTACGCCGCCGGGCACGGGCGTGATCGCGCCGGCGACACGGCGCGCGGACTCGAAGTCGACGTCGCCGACCAGCTTGCCGTCGGCATTGCGGTTGATGCCCACGTCTATCACGGTGGCGCCGGGCTTGATCATGTCGCCGGTGACGATGCCGGGCTTGCCGGTGGCCACCACCAGCACGTCGGCGCGGCGCGTCTGGGTGCCCAGGTCGCGGGTCTTGGAATTGCACAGCGTGACGGTGGCGCCGGCGGCCAGCAGCAGCATGGCCATGGGCTTGCCGACGATGTTGCTGGCGCCCACCACGACCGCCTCGGCGCCGCGCAGGGCGACCTGCTCGGATTCCAGGATCTTCATGATGCCGTAGGGCGTGCAGGGCCGGAACAGCGGCTTGCCGGTCATCAGCAGGCCGGCATTGCTGACGTGGAAGCCGTCCACGTCCTTGTCGGCGGCGATGGTTTCTATGACCTTGGCCGCGTCCATGTGCGGCGGCAGCGGCAGTTGCACCAGGATGCCGTGCACGGCGGGGTCGCGGTTGAGCTCTTGCACGACTTCGAGCAGCGCCTGCTCGGAAATGTCGGCCGCCAGGCGCAGTACGCGCGAATGCAGCCCGGCTTTTTCGCAGGCCGCCGCCTTGTTGCGCACATACACCTGCGAGGCCGGATTGTCGCCGACCAGTACGACGGCCAGGCCCGGCACGACGCCGCGCGCGGCCAGTTCGCGCGCACGCCGGGCCACGTCGGCGCGGATCGACTCGGACAGGGCCTTGCCGTCTATGATGCGTCCCAGCCCGGAGTCTTGCCCGCCTGGTGCGCGCTGTGCGTCTTGCCGATCGGAAAGGCCGCTGCTTGCGGCCGGTGCAGCGGACGAGCTCATACGGTTCCCTCGGCCTTGGCCAGGGCGATCTTCATGAGGTCGGCGACGGTGGTCACTTCGAGTTTCTCCATGATGTTGGCGCGGTGGGCTTCCACCGTCTTGATGCTGATGTTGAGGTCGCCGGCGATCTGCTTGTTCAGGCGCCCGGCGACGATGCGTTCGAGCACTTGCTGCTCGCGCGTGGTCAGGCGGCTGAGCACCGCCTGGTGGCTTTTCTGGGCCTGGGCCTGGCTGACGCGCTCGCTGGCCTGCTGCAGCATATTGGCGACGATGGTGCGCAAGTCGGTTTCATTGAAGGGTTTTTCCAGGAAGTCGACGGCGCCTTTCTTCATGGTCGAAACCGCCATCGGCACGTCGCCGTGGCCGGTGATGAACACGATGGGCAGGGGGGCCCGGCGCGCCATCAGTTCTTCCTGCAGTTCCAGCCCGCTCATGCCGGGCATGCGCACGTCGGCGATCAGCACCCCGACCTGGTCCGGGTCGTAGGCGTTGAGGAATTCCTCCGCGGCGCCGAAACTGCGTACGCGGTAGCCGTTGGCTTCGAGCAGCCAGCGCAGGGAATCGCGCACCGCCTCGTCGTCATCGACGATGTATATGGTGCCGGGGGCTTGGGGTGTAGTCATGCATGCAACTCCTGGGAATGCTCGGCCGTGCTCGGCGCTTGTGGCGCGGCGCAGGGCAGGGTGAAGCGGAAAATCGTACCGCCTTCGGGGTTGGCTGCCGCCCAGAGGCGGCCGTGATGGGATTCTATGATGGTGCGGCAGATGTTCAGGCCCATGCCCAGCCCTTCGGACTTGGTGCTGTAGAAAGGCTCGAACAGCCGCTCGGGATCGCGCAGGCCGTGGCCGCGGTCGATGACCGCGATCTCGACCAGCGGGTGCGCGTCGGTGACCACCACGCGCAGGACGCGATGCTCGCTTTTTTCCATGGCCTCGATGCCGTTCTTGAGCAGATTCAATAATACCTGCTCGATCAGGATCGGGTCGGCCATGACTGCGGGCATGGCCTCGGGCAGGCGCTTTTCGATCGCCACCTGGCGCTTGCGGGCATCGATCTCGGCAAAGCCTATCGCGTTATCCAGTATCTGGGTGACCGGCACGGACTGGCGGCGCGGCTCGCTGCGCTTGACGAATTCACGGATGCGGCTGATGATTTTTCCGGCGCGCTCGGCCTGGTTGGCGGCTTTTTCGAGGGCGCCCAGCAGTATCTCGGGCTGGATGTTGCCGGCCTTGATCATCGCCACCGCGCCCATGCTGTAGTTGGTGATCGCGGTCAGCGGCTGGTTCAGTTCGTGGGCCAGGGACGAGGCCATCTCGCCCATGGTGGTCAGGCGGCTGGTGAGCTGGATTTTCTCTTGCTGCACGCGCGAGGCCTCTTCGTGCTTGCGGCGCTCGGTGATGTCGCGCGCCACCTGCATGCGCACGCGGCGTCCGTCGGTCCAGGCCAGTATGCGGTGATGCACTTCGAACCAGCGCTGCGCCGACTCGGAAAAGACTTCCACGGTTTCATCGGTGAAGCGGCCCAGGCGCCCGCCCAGCAATTCGCCGTGGCCGTTGGACTGCGCGCCGAAGAAGCGCCGGTAGGTGCGGTTGGCGAACAGCAGCTCCAGCCCGTCGGGAGTGTCAGCCACCACCGAGATGGCGTCGTCCAGGCCTTCCAGCACGGTCATGAAGCGCTCGTGCGCAGCAGTGAGCGCCTCGCGGATGCGCTTGGGCTCGGTGATGTCGGTCATGGATGTCATCCAGCCGATCTGTTCGCCGTTCGGGTCGCGCAGGGGCGAGACATACATGCGCGCGGTGAAGCGCGAGCCGTCGCGGCGCTGCGCCTCGACCTCCAGCCCGCTGCTGGGAGTGCGCCCCGCCAGCAAGATATCGAGGGTTTCCTGGTGTTGCGCGTGGCGCCCCGGCAGCCAGTAGGGGAAGGGCGTGGTGCGGCCGATCAGGTCGGCCTCGTTCCAGCCTATCATGCGGCAGAACGCCGGGTTGACGTAGGCGATGCGCCCCTGCATGTCGAAGACCCGCATGCCGGTGGACATGGAGTTTTCCATGGCGCGCCGGAAGCCCGTCTCGGCGATGAGCGCGGCTTCGGCCCGGGTGCGGTAGCGCGTGTAGCGCCACAGCGCGAGCAGGCTCAGCACGATCACGCAGGACAGCGCGATCACCACCATGATGAGCCGCTGCTGGCGGGTTTCCTGGTCGATGGTGACGAACATCACGCTGTCGTTGTGCAGCCGCTGCAGCCAGATGAAGGCGCCCATCACGCACAGATACAGCACCAGCACGATGACCGGCGTCAGCCAGTAGAAGCCGCGCCGGTTGCCCTTGGCCTGATCGTAGAACGTCGTGGGAATAAGAGTTTTCTTGGATGGACTTGCCATAAGCCGTGTAGGGTGCCTGGCTGCGATAGGCTCGTAGCCGCCATGGCGCATCCCTGGCGGGCCGCCGGCGGCGATTTGATTTAATTGGCCAGCCTTATTTTAGTCTGTGGCGGCAAAATAGGGGCGGTAGAGCGGCGCCAGCAATGTTTTTCGCATTATGAAAATTAATACCATAAAGTGAAATTTAGCTTGCCTGTGCCTGGACTCTTTCCTAGAATAGCTGAGATACATCGGTTGTACAGGCGCGCGGCCATCGAATACCCGCCGCCTTTCATTTCAGCGCAATCGGAACGGCTGATCGCCGTAACGAATCATGGCAAGCATCCAAGGAGACCCCCGCATGTCCTCGTCCGATCAAGTCCAAGCAAGCACCGAGGTCCCCGACGACGCGGCGCTGGAAACACAGGAATGGCTCGAAGCCCTGGCCGCCGTGCTCGACCGCGAAGGGCCGCAGCGGGCCCACGACCTGCTCGAACGGCTGGTCGACCTGGCGCGCCGTTCCGGCGCCCACATTCCGTTTTCGCCCAATACTGCCTATGTGAACACCATTCCGCCGTCGCTGGAACCGCCGCACCCCGGCAATCTGGCGCTGGAAGAACGCATCCGTTCGTACATACGCTGGAACGCCATGGCCATGGTGGTCAAGGCCAATAACCATCACCCCGCCGATGGCGGCGACCTGGGCGGCCACATCGCCTCCTTTGCCTCGCTGGCCACCATGATCGAATGCGGCCAGAACCATTTCTGGCACGCCGAAAGCCAGGAACACGGCGGCGACCTGGTCTACTTCCAGGGCCACTCCTCGCCGGGCATGTACGGCCGCGCCTATCTCGAAGGCCGCCTCAGCGACGAGCAGCTCGACAATTTCCGCCAGGAAGTCGGCGGCAAGGGCCTGTCTTCGTATCCGCACCCCAAGCTGATGCCCGAGTTCTGGCAGTTTCCCACGGTGTCCATGGGCCTGGGCCCCTTGATGGCGATCTACCAGGCGCGCTTCCTCAAGTACCTGCACGCGCGCGGCCTGGCCGACACCAGCAAGCGCAAGGTCTGGGTATTCTGCGGCGACGGCGAAATGGACGAACCCGAATCGCTGGGCGCGATCAGCCTGGCCTCGCGCGAGAAGCTCGACAACCTCATTTTCGTCATCAACTGCAATCTGCAGCGCCTGGACGGCCCGGTGCGCGGCAACGGCAAGATCATCCAGGAACTCGAAGGCGACTTCCGCGGCAGCGGCTGGAACGTCATCAAGCTGATCTGGGGCGGCTACTGGGATCCTCTGCTGGCGCACGACAAAGAAGGCATCCTGCGCCGCGTCATGGAAGAAACCGTCGACGGCGAATACCAGGCATACAAGGCCAACGACGGCGCCTTCGTGCGCAAATACTTCTTCGGCAAGGACCCCAGGCTGCTGGAAATGGTCAGCCGCATGAGCGACGACGACATCTGGCGCCTGAATCGCGGCGGCCACGACCCGCACAAGGTATACGCGGCTTTCGACGCGGCTTCCCGGCACGAAGGCCAGCCCACCGTGATCCTGGCCAAGACCATCAAGGGTTACGGCATGGGGCAGGTCGGCCAGGCCAAGAACCCCACCCACCAGCAGAAAAAGCTGAACATGGAATCGGTGCGCGAATTCCGCGACCGTTTCAATATCCCGGTGCCAGACGACAAGCTCGATGAAATCCCGTATTTCCGTCCGGCCGCGGATTCGCCCGAAATGAAGTACCTGCAAGAGCGCCGCGAGGCCCTGGGCGGCTATCTGCCGCATCGCCGCGCGCGCGCCGACGAGCACTTGCACGCACCCAAGCTGGAAGCCTTCAAGGCGGTGCTGGAACCCACCGCCGAAGGGCGCGAGATCTCCACGACGCAGGCCTTCGTGCGCGTGCTCAACCAGATCCTGCGCGACAAGGAACTGGCGCCGCGCGTGGTGCCCATCCTGTCCGACGAATCGCGCACCTTCGGCATGGAAGGCCTGTTCCGCCAGATCGGCATCTATGCGCCGGAAGGGCAGAAGTACACGCCGGTCGATAAAGACCAGGTGATGTACTACCGCGAGACGGCCGACGGCCAACTGCTGCAGGAAGGCATCAACGAGGCGGGGGCGTTCAGTTCCTGGATAGCGGCGGCGACGTCGTATTCCACGAACAACCGCATCATGATTCCCTTCTATATCTATTACTCGATGTTCGGGTTCCAGCGCGTCGGCGACCTGGCCTGGGCCGCCGGCGACATGCAGGCCCGCGGCTTCCTGCTGGGCGGCACGGCCGGGCGCACCACGCTCAACGGCGAGGGCCTGCAGCACGAAGACGGGCATAGCCATATCCAGGCTTCGCTCATCCCCAATTGCGTGGCCTACGATCCGACCTTCGCGCATGAACTCGCCGTCATCATGCAGGACGGGTTGCGCCGCATGGTCGAGAACCAGGAAAACGTCTACTACTACATTACCGTCATGAACGAGAACTATCCCCAGCCGGGCCTGAAGCCTGGCGACGAAGAGGGGATAGTGCGCGGCATGTACAAGCTCAAGTCTGTGGGCAAGGGCAAGCTGCGGGTGCAGCTGATGGGCTCGGGAACCATCCTGCGCGAGGTGCTGGAAGCCCAGACCCTGCTGGAGCAGGACTGGGGCGTGGGCTCCGACGTCTGGAGCGTCACCAGCTTCACTGAACTGCGCCGCGACGGCATCGACTGCGAGCGTCACCAGATGCTCAATCCCCTGGACAAAAAGGCGCCGCTGCCCTATGTCACCCGGCAGTTGCAGGACACCAAGGGTCCGGTCGTGGTCTCTACCGACTACATCAAGGCTTTCGGCGACCAGATCCGGCCGTACATACCCAAGGATCGCGGCTTCAAGGTACTGGGCACCGATGGCTTCGGGCGCTCCGATTTCCGCTACCGGCTGCGCGAGCACTTCGAGATAAACCGCCATTTCGTGGTGGTGGCGGCGCTCAAGGCGCTGGCCGACGAAGGCGCCGTGCCGCAGGAAAAAGTCGCCGAGGCGATTGCGAAGTACGACATCGACGTCAACAAAGCGAACCCGCAACACGCCTGAGGAACAGGGGAGATCCACATGAGCGACGTGATTGAAGTCAAGGTTCCCGACATAGGCGATTTCAGCGAGGTCGAGATCATCGAGCTGCTGGTTGCGCCGGGAGACACGGTCAAGGCCGAGCAAAGCCTGATCACGGTGGAATCCGACAAGGCTTCCATGGAAATACCGTCGTCCGCGGCGGGCGTGGTCAAGGCCCTCAAGGTCAAGGTGGGCGATAAGGTCGGCGAAGGGTCGGTGATCCTCGAGCTCGAGGCTGCCGCCGAGCCCGCTGCTGCCGCCAAGCCGGCGGAACCTGCCGCGCCGGCGGCACCGGCTCCCGCCCCGGCGGCTGCGGCGCAGCCCGCGGCCCCGGCCGCAGCGCCCGCGCCTGCTGCCGCTCCGGCAGTGATGGCCTCCGCGCCGGTAGAGCATACTTCGCCCACGGCGTCGTATCCCGAGGTCGACGCCTCGGCCAAGAACCTGCCGCATGCCTCGCCTTCGGTGCGCAAGTTCGCCCGCGAACTGGGCGTGGACCTGCGCCTGGTGCAGGGTTCCGGCGCCAAGCAGCGCATCACGCAGGACGATGTGCGCAGCTACGTCAAGCAGGCGCTGGCCGGCGGCGCCGGCACGGCGGCCGCGCCTGGGGCGGCTGCCGGCGGCGGCCTGAATGTGCTGGCCTGGCCCAAGGTGGACTTCGCCAAGTTCGGCCCGATCCAGGCCAAGCCGCTGTCGCGCATCAAGAAGATCTCCGGCGCCAACCTGCACCGCAACTGGGTGATGATTCCCCATGTCACCAACAACGAGGCGGCCGACATCACCGAGCTGGAGGCGCTGCGCGTCCAGCTCAACAAAGAAAACCAGAAGTCGGGCATCAAGGTCACCATGCTGGCCTTCCTGATCAAGGCGGTGGTGGCGGCGCTGAAGAAATTCCCCGAGTTCAATGCCTCGCTCGACGGCGACGAACTGATCCTCAAGCAGTACTACCACATCGGCTTCGCGGCCGACACGCCCAATGGCCTGGTGGTGCCGGTGATCCGCGACGCCGACCGCAAGGGCGTGCTGGAGCTGGCCGCCGAGACTTCCGAACTGGCCGGCCAGGCGCGCGACGGCAAGCTCTCGCCGGCGCAGATGCAGGGCGGCTGCTTCTCGATTTCGTCCCTGGGCGGCATCGGCGGCACGACCTTCACTCCCATCATCAACGCGCCCGAAGTCGCGATACTCGGGGTGTCGCGTTCCACGCACCAGCCGGTGTGGGACGGCCAGGCATTCCAGCCGCGCCTCATGCTGCCGCTGTCCCTGTCCTACGACCACCGGGTGATCGACGGCGCCGCGGCCGCGCGCTTCAATGCCTACCTGGCCGGCCTGCTGGCCGACTTCCGCCGCATCATCCTCTAGGAGCCGCGACATGAGCACACAGAACATAACCGTGCCCGACATCGGCGACTTCTCCGAGGTCGAGATCATCGAGGTGCTGGTGGCCGTGGGCGATACCATCAAGCCCGAACAGAGCCTGATCACCGTCGAGTCCGACAAGGCCTCCATGGAAATCCCCGCCTCGCAGGGCGGGGTGGTGCGCGAAATCCTGGTCAAGCTCGGGGACAAGGTCTCCAAGGGTTCGGCAATCCTGACGGTCGAGGCTGCGGCGGATGCCGGGGCGGACAAGCCCGCCAAGTCCGCCGAGCCGGCCGCGCAGCAGCCCGCCAAGGCGGCCGCCGCGGCTCCCGCCCCGGCCGCTGCCGCCGCCGCACCCGCGGCGGCCAGCTACACGGGCAGCGCCGACCTCGAATGCGACGTGCTGGTGCTGGGCGCAGGCCCCGGCGGATATTCCGCCGCGTTTCGCGCGGCCGACCTGGGCCTGGGCGTGGTGCTGGTCGAGCGCTACCCGACCTTGGGCGGCGTATGCCTGAACGTGGGCTGCATTCCATCCAAAGCGCTGCTGCACACGGCATCCGTCCTCGAAGAGGCCAAGTCCCTGGCCTCGCACGGCGTGTCCTTCGGCGACCCCAAAATCGACCTGGACAAGCTGCGCGGCTTCAAGGACGGCGTCGTCGCCAAGCTCACCGGCGGCCTGGCGGGCATGGCCAAGGCGCGCAAGGTCAAGGTGCTGACCGGCGAAGGCCAGTTCGCCGATCCGCAGCACCTGACGGTGCGCGCGGCCGACGGCAAGACGCAGACCGTGCGCTTCAAGTCGGCGATCATCGCCGCGGGCAGCGAATCGGTGAAACTGCCGTTCCTGCCCAAGGACGATCGCATCGTCGATTCGACCGGGGCGCTGAAGCTGGCGTCCATCCCCAAGAAAATGCTGATCGTCGGCGGCGGCATCATCGGCCTGGAAATGGGCACGGTGTATTCGGCCCTGGGTGCGCGCCTGGACGTGGTGGAAATGCTTTCCGGGCTGATGCAGGGCGCCGACCGCGACCTGGTCAAGGTCTGGGAAAAAATGAACGCCGGCCGCTTCGACCACATCATGCTCAACACCAAGACCGTGGGCGCCGAGGCGCGCGACGACGGCATCTGGGTCAGCTTCGAAGGCGACAAGGCGCCCAAGGAAGCCCAGCGCTACGACCTGGTGCTGCAGGCGGTGGGCCGCAGGCCCAACGGCGCCAGCATCTCCGCCGACAAGGCCGGGGTGCAAGTTTCCGAACGCGGCTTTATCCCGGTCGACAAGCAAATGCGCACCAATGTGCCGCATATCTATGCCATCGGCGACATCGTCGGCCAGCCCATGCTGGCGCACAAGGCCGTGCACGAAGCCCATGTCGCGGCCGAAGCCATCGCCGGGCAGAAGAGCTACTTCGACGCGCGCGTGATTCCGGCGGTCGCCTATACCGATCCGGAAGTCGCCTGGGTGGGCCTGACCGAAGAAGAGGCCAAGAAAGAGGGCATCGCCGTCGAGAAAGGCCTGTTCCCGTGGCAGGCCTCGGGGCGCGCCATCGCCAATGGGCGCGACGAAGGCTTTACCAAGCTGCTGTTCAGCGCCGAGACCCACCGCATCGTGGGCGGCGGCATCGTCGGCACGCACGCGGGCGACCTGATCGGCGAAATCGCGCTGGCCATAGAGATGGGGGCCGATGCTGTCGATATCGGCAAGACCATACACCCGCACCCGACGCTGGGCGAATCCATAGGCATGGCGGCCGAAGTGGCCGAAGGCGTCTGCACCGACTTGCCTCCGGTACGCCGCAAGTAGCGCGGCTCGCAGGCCGCTGCTCGTAGGCAACGCCCGGGGAAGCCCCTTGGCGTGCGCCGGGTTTTGGCGGCCGCCGCAGAAACGCGCCCGCCTGCTTTCGCGCTTGTCGGCCGCCGGCCTGGGCCGCCTGTTGCCTACGGCCGTTTACCCATGCATGCCCCAGGGTGTAGCGGGGGCAGGGCGGGGCGGCTGAGCTACACTTGCGTCTGCCGCTGCGGGCCGCACAGGCCCGCGGCTCGCGCAAGCCCGGTGTTCATGCTTGCGCGGCAAGGCGCCTTGCGCCATGACCCATCTCTTCCGAAACCGACTCATGCCCCTGCCCAAACCTTCTGCCGCAGCCACCCTGCAGGATTGGCTCGCCTATCTGGAATCCCTGCATCGCAAACCCATAGACCTCGGCCTGGAGCGCGTTCGCGCCGTGGCCGAGCGTCTCGAGCTGCGACTGCCTTTCGTGAAAATCACGGTGGGCGGCACCAACGGCAAGGGCTCGACCTGCGCCATGCTGGAAGCCATATTGCTGGCGGCCGGCTACCACGTGGGCATGTACACCTCGCCGCATCTGATCGATTTCAACGAACGCATCCGCGTCGACGGCGAGAACGCCAGCGACGCCGCCATCATCGAGCAGTTCGAACGCATCGAGAACGGGCGCGGCGAGATCTCGCTGAGTTATTTCGAATACACGACCCTGGCGGCGCTGATGCTGTTCGAGCAGCGCGCGGTGCAAGTCGCGGTGCTGGAGGTCGGGCTGGGCGGCAGGCTGGATGCCGTCAACCTGGTCGACGCCGATTGTTCCGTTGTTACCAGCGTGGACCTCGACCATACCGAGTGGCTGGGCGATACGCGCGAAAAAATCGGCTACGAGAAGGCGCATATCTACCGCCCCGGCCGTCCGGCGATCTGCGCCGACCCCGTGCCGCCGCAGAGCCTGGTCGACTACGCGCAGAAAATCGGCGCCGACCTGTGGCGCTTCGGCAAGGATTTCAACTATTCCGGCGATCGCCAGCAGTGGGCCTACGGCGGGCGCAGCCGGCGCCGCGCCGGCCTGGCCTATCCGGCGCTGCGCGGCGCCAACCAGCTGATCAATGCCAGCGCCGCGCTGGCCGCGCTGGAGGCGCTTTCCGACCGCCTGGTGGTGCCGCAGCAAGCCATCCGCTTGGGCCTGTCCCAGGCCGCGCTGCCGGGCCGGCTGCAGATCCTGCCGGGACAGCCGACCGTCATCCTGGATGTGGCGCACAATCCGCATGCCGCTGCCGCCCTGGCGCAAAACCTGGACGGCATGGCGTACTACCCTTATACCCATGCGGTGGTGGGCATGCTCAAGGACAAGGATATTGCCGGCGTGCTGTCCAAATTCCTTACCCGTGTCGACCATTGGTATTGCGCCACGATCGACGGTCCGCGCGGCGCGACCGGCGAACAACTCGCCGAAATCCTGCGCGCCGCGCTGCCTCCCCAGGGCGCCGATCCCGTGACGGTTTCAAGTTTTGCAAATCCGGTGCTCGCCTTTGCCGCGGCGCGTGAACACGCGGCCGAGGGTGATAGAATTCTCGTGTTCGGCTCCTTTTCCACGGTCGGCCCGGTACTGCGGGAGCTCGGACGCTAATCCGATTGTCCACGCGGGCAGGCACGCAGCCTGCCCATAAAGGTTGCCGCCCATGGGATTGTTTTCTCGCAGCGAGTCCGCCGCCGCAGCTCGTCGCCCTGTAACGCGAGCCTCCACTTCCAGTGAAACCCTGGCTCAGGAATTGCGCAGCCGCGCCCGCAGGCGCCTGATCGGCGCACTGGTGCTGGTGCTTGCGGCTGTCGTCATCGTACCGATGCTGCTGGATTCCACGCCCGCGCCCAAGCAAGCCAATGCGCCGCTGGCGGTGCCCGCCGTCATACCTCCCGCGTCCAGCCAGGGCGGGGCCGCAACCGGCACCGGCCTGGAACCCTCCGACGGTACCAATGCCGCAGCAGCCACGCCCGATGCCGGCGCGGCCAATGCCGGCGACTCCGGCGCGGTTGCGCAGGGCGGCGCCGTGCAGGCGCCCACCGAGCCCGCGGCCCCCGTCGCCTCCGGGCAGGTCGAAGACAACCCTCCGGCGGCCAAGCCCGAGCCGCCCGTGGCACGCAACGAAAGCCGGCCTGAAACGCCCGCGCGGCACGAGACGCATCCCGCCGCCAAGCCTAAGCCCGAAGCCAAGCCCGAGCCGCGGCGCGAAGCCCGCGCCAAGGGGGATTCCGAGGCGCGCACCGACGACGGTTCCGTGGCCATTGCGCTGCTCGAAGGCCGCAAGCCCGCCAAGAGCGCACCGGCGCCTTCGGCGCACGGGAATTTCGTGCTGCAGATCGCTGCCTATACCGCCGACAAGGACGCCCAGAGCCGGCGCGAACGGCTCGTGGCCGCCGGCGTCACCAACGCCTATGTCGAATCCGGCACCGCCAACGGCAAGCCCACTTACCGCTTGCGCGTCGGGCCTTTCCCCACGCGCGATGCCGCCCAGGCCGCGCAGGCGCGACTGCGGGCCCTGGGGTACGACAACGGTTTCATTTCCACTAAGTGACCAGCTTCGACTATATTGTGCTCGGCATCCTCGCGGTGTCGGCATTCCTGGGGCTGCTGCGGGGGCTCATAAAAGAGATCCTGTCGCTGATTGCCTACCTGGCGGCCTTCGTGGCCGCCATATGGTGGGGGCCACGGGTCACGCTGTGGCTCAGCCCCTACCTCGAAAACCAGCTCTTGCGTACCGCCGCCGCCTATGGGGCGGTATTTATTGTGGTGCTGCTGCTGCTCGGCTTGCTGAACGTCACTCTGGACACGCTGATCCGCAAGACCGGCCTTACTCCGGCCGACCACGGCCTGGGCGCGCTGTTCGGCCTGCTGCGCGGCCTGCTGATCGTGCTCATACTGGTGGCGGCGGCCGGCTACACCGAATTGCCCAAAGAGCCCTGGTGGCGTGACGCGCAGTTGTCGCAAGCCGCCGTGCGCGGGGTGCAGCAGATCAAGGTGCTGCTGCCTCCGTCCCTAGCCTCATGGCTACCGTATTGATCGTCTACACAGGAAACCGGAACAAATGTGCGGAATCGTTGGGGTCGCAGGCTGCAGCCCCGTCAATCAGTTGATCTACGACAGCCTGCTGCTGTTGCAGCATCGCGGCCAGGACGCTGCCGGCATCGCTACGTCGTTCGACAACTTCTTCAATATGTACAAGGCCCACGGCCTGGTGCGCGATGTCTTCCGCACGCGCAATATGCGTTCGCTGCCGGGCTATAGCGGCCTGGGCCAGGTGCGCTATCCCACCGCGGGCTCCAGCGACAGCGTCGAGGAAGCCCAGCCGTTCTACGTCAACGCGCCTTTCGGCATCACTTTTGTGCACAACGGCAATCTCACCAACTGGCGGGAACTGCGCGAAGAGCTCTTCAAGATCGACCGGCGCCATATCAATACCAATTCCGATTCGGAAGTGCTGCTCAACGTCTTCGCCCACGAGCTGCAACTGGCTGCCAGCGGCGTGTCCCTGGACGAGAAGGCGGTCTTCGAAGCAGTGGCGGCCGTGCACCGCCGCGCCAAGGGCGCCTATGCGGTCATTGCCCAGATCGCCCACTACGGCATGGTGGCGTTTCGCGACCCCCACGGGATCCGCCCGCTGTGCCTGGGCTCCCTGGAAACCGACGATGGCGTCGAATGGATGCTGGCCTCGGAGTCGGTGGCGCTGACCGGCTGCGGCTTCAACTTCGTGCGCGACGTGGCGCCGGGCGAGGCCATCTGGATCGACCTCGACGGCAAGCTCAGCAGCCGCCAATGCGCACCGGCCGGCACGCTGCATACCCCTTGCGTATTCGAATACGTGTATTTCGCCCGGCCCGATTCGCTGATGAACGGCGTCTCGGTCTACGATGCGCGCCTGAACATGGGCGAATACCTGGCCGACAACGTCGCCCGCAGCCTGCGGCTGGGCGACATCGACGTGGTCATGCCGATTCCCGATTCGTCGCGCCCGGCGGCGATGCAATTGGCCGCGCGCCTGAACCTGAACTATCGCGAAGGCTTCATCAAGAACCGCTACGTGGGCCGCACCTTCATCATGCCGGGCCAGGCGGTGCGCAAGAAGTCGGTGCGCCAGAAGCTCAATGCGATCGACATGGAATTCCGCGGCAAGAACGTGCTGCTGGTGGACGACTCGATCGTGCGCGGTACCACTAGCCGCGAAATCGTCGACATGGCGCGCGCCGCGGGCGCGCAGAAGGTGTTCTTCGCCTCGGCCGCGCCGCCGGTGCGTTTCCCGAACGTATACGGCATCGACATGCCCACGCAGTCGGAACTCATCGCCTATGGCCGCGAGCCCGAAGAAGTCGCCCAAGAGATCGGCGCCGACGGCCTGGTCTACCAGCACCTGGCCGACCTGGAGCAGTCGATCCGCGACCTGAATCCCGCGCTCACGGGCTTCGAGTCGTCCTGCTTCAACGGCCAGTACATCACGGGCGACATCGATGCTGCCTACCTGGACCGCCTGAGCCGCACTCGCGGCGAGGCCAAGGCCGAGAAAGCCGCGCGCGACGCCGAGGGCGACGACGAGGCCTGATACGGTTTTACGGAGCAGGCCCGCCGCTGCGGCAGCGTAGCGGTACCGCGCCTTGCGGCGACAGTCTTTGCCGCAGGCGCCGTGTTCCAGGCCTGGGCCGGCCGCCGCGCATCCGCACGGCGGCGGTCTTCGTTCAGGCGCGGCGCGGGCGCGCCAGGGCCGACAGCGCGGCGAGGGTCAGCAGCGCGAACAGGATCAGGCTCCAGATGGCGTATTCCACCCCTAGCACCTTTACTCGGGCGTCCGCGCACGAAGCGAATATGCCGAACAGCCAGGGCAGGTGGGCGTCCAGCCCCAGGCCCACCATGAACTGGTCGGCAAAGGTCCGGTCGCAGGAAAACATGTTCGACGCGACGCTGTACTGGTACCAGGCCGACATCACGCCGCAGATGCCCAAAGCCGCGGCCGCCACGGTGGCCAGCGTCTCGGCCGGGCGCCAGCGGCGCAGCAGCAGGCCCAGCCAGCAGCAGATCGCGATCAGCAGGTACAGCAGGCGCTGCATCACGCACCAGGCGCAAGGGCGCATGCCGAACACGTGTTGCGACACCAGGGCGACGCAGACGGCGAGCACGCTGATCAACGCAATGGCGTGCAGCAACTTGGAAGGCGTTTGATTCATCGGGGGCAGTTTCGGATGGGGAACGGTGGCGGGCGCCCTGTCGCAGCCGGGCGGCCCATGCAAGCTGAAATCATACCGCGAATACCGCAAGCCGCCGCGTGTGCTTCGGCCCCAAGCCATGGGCGCGAGAGCCGGGCGCGCAAGCGCGGACGGTACGAACAGGACGGTACGACCAGGTAAGGCAAGGCGCGGCGCTGCGGCTGCCCGCATATGGCGGGCCCTGTCAGGGATGTATGCCGGCCTGGTGCAGCAGGCCCAGCAGCAGGGCCTGCGCGCCGTCCCAGACGATCTGCACGCCCAGGCACAGCAGGATGAAGGCGGAAAGGCGCATCAGCACGGCCGTGCCGTTGGCGCCCAGGCGGTGCAGGAACTGGGCGGCGAAACGTAGGCAGAGATAAGTGCTGAACGCCGCCAGCGCGATCGCCGGCAAGGAGCCGGCCAGCTTGATCAGGCTGTCATAAGTGCCGTGTTCGTGCAGGGTCGCGCCTACCGTGATGGCCGCCGACAGCGTGCCGGGGCCGCAGATCAGGGGAAAGGTCAGGGGATAGAAAGCCGTGCTGCGGATGCGTTCGGGCGTATAGGCGCCGGCCATGTTCTGCGCGTGTTCGGCGTCGGGCGTGGAGGCGCCCACCAGCTTCCAGGCGCTGGCGATCACCAGCAGGCCGCCGCCCACGCGCACGATGGGCAGCGAAATGCCGAAGAAATCCAGCACGATGTTGCCGGCCACAATGGCCACGAACAGCATGATCAGGATGTTGACCGACACGCGCTTGGCCAATTGGGTGCGGGCGTCGGCGCTGGCGCCCTCGGTCAGGGACAGGAACAGCGGCGCCGCCGCGGGCGGGTTCAGTATCGGCAGCAGCGTGGCCAGGGCGAACAAAAAGCTGCGCCCGAAGTTGGCGATGAAGTCGTTCAGGCTCATGGGCTAAGGGTCTCGCGGAACGGTTTCGCTATCATACCCATGGGCTTGCAGCGGCGGGGCGCATCGTACGCGCAGCCGCAGGCATCGTCGGCGTGGCGGCGGCGCGCAGCGGCGCACAAGCGCCGATCGTGGCCGCGTTCCTCAAGTGCCCGACTCGTCGAGGCGGGACAGCAGGCCGCGCTCGAACTGCAGTTGCAGGCGCGGGTGCCCCAGGACGCTGCCTTCGATGATGAAGACGTCTTCGACGCGATCGCCCAGGGTCATGACCTTGGCCATCTTGAGATTGACGCCGTGTTCCGCAAAGGCTTGCGCCAGCCCGTACAGCAGCCCGGGACGGTCGGACGCGGTGATCGACAGGCGCCACGAGGCGCTGTTTTCGTCGGGCTGCAGCTCGATGTTGGGCACGATGGGAAACACGCGGGCGCGGCGCGAGCCGGCGCGCCGCGGCGGCGTGCCGGCATGGCGCAGCGTCTCGCCGCCGGCGAGCAGCGCGGCCAGTTCATGCTCGACCTGCGAGGCCCGCGAGCGCAGGTCTTTTTCATGCGGCGGCGGCAATACCACGAAGCTGTCCAGCGCCCAGCCGTGCCGGGTGGTGTGGATGCGCGCGTCCTGCACGCTCAGCCCGCGCCGGTCGAAGTAGCCGCAAAGGGTCACGAACAGGTCCGCGGTGTCGCGCGTGTAGACCATGATCTGCAGGCCTGCGCCGGCACCGGCGATGCGCGCCTTGACGACGGGCTCCGGGCTATTGGCGCGGTAGTACAGGTGGCGCGTGTGCCAGGCGATCTCGGAGGCTTCGTGGCGCAGGAAATAGGCCACATCCAGTTCCCGCCAGAAGGCTTCGCGGCTTTCGTCGCGCAGGCCCATGAGGCGGGTCTCGGCCGCGGCGGCTTCTTTGCGCTGGCTGAGCACGGTGCCGGTGTCGGGCTGCGAGCCGCCCAGGGCGAGCAGGGTCTGGTGGTACAAGTCTTCGAGCAGCTTGCCTTTCCAGGAATTCCACACCTTGGGGCTGGTGCCGCGGATATCGGCCACTGTCAGCAGGTACAGCGTGGTGAGCCGGCGCTCGTCGCGCACGATGCCGGCGAATTCATGCACCACCTTGGGGTCGCTCAGGTCGCGCTTCTGGGCATAGGCCGACATGGTCAGGTGCTCGCGCACCAGGAATTCCACCAGCGCAGTGTCCTGTGCGTCCAGGCCGTGCTCGACGCAGAAGCGATAGGCGTCGCGGGCCCCCAGCTCGGAGTGATGGCCGCCGCGACCCTTGGCGATGTCGTGGAACAGCGCCGCCACATACAGCAGCCAATGCCGGTCCACGCCCGCCATGAGCTGGCTCGCCAGCGGGTATTCCTGGGCGTGCTCGGGCATGGTGAAGCGACGCAGGTTGCGTATCACCATCAGGATGTGCTGGTCCACGGTGTAGGCGTGGAACAGGTCGTGCTGCATCTGGCCGACGATGCGGCGGAACACCGGCAGGTAGCGCGGCAATATGTTCAGCATGGTCATGCGCCGCAGCGCATGCACGATGCCGCGGGGCTGTTGCAGGATCTGCAGGAACAGCCTGCGGTTGACGGGGTTCTTGCGGAATTGGGCGTCGATGCGCCGGCGTGCGTGCCACATGGCGCGCAGCGTGCGCGCCGACAGGCCGGTCAGTTCCGGCCGCTCTTGTATGACCAGGAAGGCGCGCAGCAGCAGGGTGGGCTTGCGCTCGAAGCCGTCTTCGCGGCACACTTCCAGGCGATTCTGGATCATGCAGAAGTCGTCGTCGATCTGGTGCACCGGCGCGTCGGGCTGCGGAAACAGGCGTTCCTCGAAGGTCTGCATGAGGATGGCGTTGAGCTGGTTCACCACCCGCGCCGCCCAGTAGTAGCGCTGCATCAGGATCTCGCTGGGGCGGCGCGTTTTCGTCGGCTCGAAGCCGTAGATCGCGGCCAGGGCCGGCTGCAGGTCGAACAGCACCCGGTCTTCGCGCCGGCCGGTCAGCAGGTGCAGCTCGATGCGCAGGCGCTTGAACGCCAGGTCGGCCTTGCGCAGCGACCGGTATTCCGCCGCGGTGAGCAACTGGGCGCGCGCGATCTCTTTCCAGGTATGCCCCAGGCCCGAGGCCTGGGCCAGCCATAGAATGACTTGCAGGTCGCGCAGGCCGCCGGGGGCCTCTTTGCAATTGGGCTCCAGTGCGTACGGCGTGTCCTGGTGGCGGGCGTGGCGCTGCTGCATTTCGGCGCGCTTGGCCTGGAAGAAGGTCTGCGCGTCCATTTGATCCGTCATGGCTTGCGCCAGGGCTTGCAGCAAATCCTTGCTGCCGGCCAGCCAGCGCGCCTCCATGAGCGAGGTCTCGACCGTGATGTCGTTGGCCGCTTCGCGCCGGCAGTCCGCGATGGTGCGCACGCTGTGCCCGAGATCCATCCCCAGGTCCCAGAGCGCGGCTACCAGCGCTTCGAGCAGGCGGGCGTCGGCCTGGTCGGGCGGGTCGCGCAGCAGTATCAGGACGTCGATGTCCGAGTAGGGATAGAGTTCGCCGCGCCCATAGCCGCCGACCGCGGCCAGGGTCGCGTGGGCCGGCAGGGGATACAGCTTGATGAGTTCGCGCAGGGCCTGGTCGGCGGCCCTGCGCAAGGCTGTCAGCAGCAGTTCGGGCCGCAGGTGCGTACGGAACTGGGCGATGGCTTCCTGGCGCTTGCGTTGCAGGTTTGCCCGCAAGAGCGCCAGGAGAGAGGCGGCAGACGCTCGCATGGCCGCGCGGCAGCGTCGTTCAGTGTGCGGCGGCGCTTACGATGGCGGGAGGGGAGGGCATGCCGTCGGACACGGTCAGGACCTCGTAGCCGTCTTCGGTCACCAGGATGCTGTGTTCCCATTGCGCCGACAGGCTGTGGTCGCGGGTCACCACCGTCCAGCCATCGGCGAGCTGGCGGATTTCCTTGCGGCCGGCGTTGATCATGGGTTCGATGGTGAAAATCATGCCCGGCACCAGCTTGACCCCCGTGCCGGCCTTGCCGTAGTGCAGGACCTGCGGGTCTTGGTGGAACTTGCGCCCCACGCCATGGCCGCAGTATTCGCGCACCACCGAGAAGCCCTGGCCTTCGGCGTACTTCTGGATGGCGTGGCCGATATCGCCCAGGGTCGCGCCGGGGCGCACCTGCTCGATGCCCAGCCACATGCAGTCATAGGTGACTTCGGTCAGGCGCCGCGCCAGGATGGACGGTTCGCCGATGTAGTACATGCGGCTGGTGTCGCCGAACCAGCCGTCCTTGATGATGGTGACGTCGATATTCATGATGTCGCCGTTCTTGAGCACCTTGTCGCCCGGGATGCCGTGGCAGATCACGTGGTTGACCGAGGTGCAGATGGAGCCCGGGAACGGCGGGTAGCCCGGCGGGGCGTAGCCGACCGTGGCCGACTTGACCTTGAGTTCATTGGTGATGTAGTCCATGCACAGGCGGTCGAGTTCGCCGGTGGTGATGCCGGCGCGCACGTGCGGGGCGAGGAAATCCAGGACTTTGGCCGCATCCCGGCAGGCGGCGCGCATTTTGTTCAGGTCTTCGGGGTCGGTAACGATACTGCTCATGGGAGGCGGCTTGATGGGTAATCGAAAAAGATAGTAGAATTATAGGCTTTCTTTATTGGCCGCGATGCTTTAAGAGATTGTGTCAGTGCTTGTGGCAATGTTCACGGGTTGTTCATGAATTGTTCACGGACAATGCCTTACACATCTTACATATATAAAAGCTTGCAAGGCTTTATATATGCAGTATCGATGCAGTAATACAGATGCAGCAAGCATCGCAAATAATGAAGCAACGCGAAAGCAGTAAAGCGTAGGCAGTAAGTAAAAACGTAGGCAAACCAACGTAGGCAAACCAACGTAGGTAAACCAACCTAAGCAAACCAGCCGTTTGAATTTGACTTGCGCAAGCAAGCGTAAGTTGATTTTTACGGCAAATCGCGCGCCTGGCCGCCTCGGGGTGTTGGACCATTGTACCAATCCCGGCCCGGCGCAAGACCCAACCCTCGGAGAATATTATGTCCTTGATGCGTGAAATGCTGGAAGCGGGTGTGCACTTCGGTCACCAGACCCGTTACTGGAACCCCAAGATGGCCCCCTATATCTTTGGCCATCGCAACAAAATCCACATCATCAACCTCGAGCAGACCGTCGCCAAGTTCCAGGAAGCGACCAAGTTCGTGCGCCAGGTAGTGGCCCGTGGCGGCACCGTGCTGTTCGTCGGCACCAAGCGCGCTGCGCGCGAATTGGTTGCGGCCGAAGCGCAGCGTTGCGGCATGCCCTACGTCGACAACCGCTGGCTCGGCGGCATGATGACCAACTTCAAGACGGTCAAGAGCTCGGTCAAGCGCCTGAAAGAAATGGAAGCCGCCCAGGCCGAAGGCGCCACCGAGCGCATGAGCAAGAAAGAAGCCCTGATGTTCGAACGCGAACTGGCCAAGCTCAACAAGGCGATCGGCGGCATCAAGGACATGAACACGCTGCCCGACGCCCTGTTCGTCATTGACGTGGGCTACCACAAGATCGCCGTCGCCGAGGCGGGCACGCTGGGTATACCCGTGGTTGCCGTGGTCGACACCAACCACTCGCCCGCAGGCATCGCGCATGTGATTCCCGGCAACGACGACTCCGCCAAGGCCATCGCGCTGTATGCGCACGGGATCGCCGACGCAGTGCTGGAAGGCCGCGAGCAGAACCTCAACGGCCTGGTGGAAGAAATCACCGAAGGCAGCGAAGAGTTCGTCGAAGTCGACGAAGAGCGCGAGTAAACGCATCCGGCCGGGCGAGCCCGGACAGTGCCGGCCGCGTCGCGCGCGGCCCGGCCCCGCATGTGTTTGTGCCCCGGCTCGCCCGGGGCGCAATTATTGAACAGGAGAATCGAATTGGCTCAAATTACCGCAACGATGGTCAAGGAACTGCGCGAGAAGACCGACGCGCCCATGATGGAATGCAAGAAGGCCCTGACCGAGGCCGACGGCGACATGGCTCGCGCCGAAGAACTGCTGCGCGTGAAACTGGGTAACAAGGCCAGCAAGGCTGCCAGCCGCATCACGGCCGAGGGCCTGGTGGGCCTGTATATTTCCGCCGACGCCAAGCAGGGCGCGCTGATCGAAGTCAATTGCGAGACCGACTTCGTGGCCAAGAACGACGATTTCATCGGCTTCGTCAATCAACTGGCCGAGCTGGTCGCCAAGAGCAACCCGGCCGACGTGGCTGCCCTGAACGCCTTGCCGCTGGGTGAAGGCAGTGTCGAGAGCACCCGCTCCGCCCTGGTGGGCAAGATCGGCGAGAACATCTCGGTGCGCCGCTTCCAGCGTTACGCCACTGAACAGAAGCTGGCCAGCTACCTGCACGGCGGCAAGATCGGCGTGCTCGTCGACTTCAGCGGCGCCGACGAGATCGGCAAAGACCTGGCGATGCATATCGCCGCCACCAAGCCCAAGGCGCTGGACGCCAGCGGCGTGGCGCAGGCCGACATCGACGCCGAGCGCTCGGTCGCCGAGCAGAAGGCCGCCGAGTCGGGCAAGCCCGCCGAGATCGTCACCAAGATGGTCGAAGGCTCGGTGCAGAAATTCCTGAAGGAAGTCACGCTGCTGTCCCAGCCGTTCGTCAAGAACGACAAGCAGACCGTGGCCCAGATGCTCAAGGAAAAGAACGCCTCGATCAGCCGCTACGCGCTGTATGTCGTGGGCGAGGGCATCGAGAAGAAGGTCGAGGATTTCGCCGCCGAAGTGGCCGCAGCCGCAGCCGGCAACGCCTGAGGCATCTGCCCGCGCGCCAAGGCCTCGGGCCTGAGGCCCGCGCCCGCCGCAAGAGACCTGCTCTGCGGTGCGCGCGGGCCCCTGTCCACGGCGGCCGCTGCATGCGCGCCGACTCTGGCTTACACTTTCGTTGGTTCGAATATCCGGGACGCTATCAATGACAACCAGATCGTACAAGCGCGTATTGCTCAAGCTATCAGGCGAAGCGCTGATGGGTGACGATGCCTTCGGCATCAATCGTGCGACCATCCTGCGCATGACCGAGGAAATCGCCGAGGTCGCCGAGCTGGGGGTCGAGCTGGCCATTGTCATCGGCGGAGGCAATATCTTCCGCGGTGTGGCGCCCGGCGCCCAGGGCATGGACCGCGCCACCGCCGACTACATGGGCATGATGGCGACGGTCATGAATTCGCTGGCCCTGCAGGACGCGCTCAAGCACCGCGGCATCGACACCCGGGTGCAGTCGGCGCTGGACATCGACCAGGTGGTCGAGCCCTATATCCGTCCCAAGGCTTTGCGCTATCTCGAAGAGGGCAAGGTGGTGGTGTTCGCGGCCGGCACCGGCAACCCGTTCTTCACCACCGATACCGCGGCGGCGCTGCGCGGCGCGGAGATCGGCGCCGAGATCGTGCTCAAGGCGACCAAGGTCGACGGCATCTACAGCGCCGATCCGAACAAAGACCCCAGCGCGACCCGCTATGCCCGCATCAGCTTCGACGAAGCCATCGTGCGCCGCCTCGAGGTCATGGACGCGACCGCCTTTGCCCTGTGCCGCGACCAGAAGCTGCCCATCAAGGTGTTCTCCATCAATAAACCCGGGGCGCTAAAGCGCATCGTAGGCGGTGAAGACGAAGGCACCCTGGTCCACGTTTGAGTAAGGAATTGCAATGAGCCTCGCAGAGATCAAGAAATCGGCCGAATCGCGCATGACCAAATCGCTGGACACGCTCAAGGTCAATCTGTCCAAGATCCGCACCGGACGGGCGCACGCCGGCATACTGGACCACGTCACGGTCGATTACTACGGCTCGCCGGTTCCTGTCAGCCAGGTGGCCAACGTCAACCTGATCGATGCCCGCACGATCAATGTGCAGCCCTGGGAAAAGAAGATGGTGGCCATAGTCGAAAAAGCCATACGCGATTCCGACCTGGGCCTGAATCCGCAGTCCATGGGAGAAACCATCCGCGTGCCCATGCCAGCGCTTACCGAAGAGCGGCGCCGCGACCTGACCAAGGTGGTGCGCGGCGAAGGCGAAGACGCCAAGATCGCCGTGCGCAATCTGCGCCGCGAAGCCAACGATGCCTTCAAGAAGCTGGTCAAGGACAAGGAAATTTCCGAGGACGACGAGCGTCGCGCCCAGGACGACGTGCAGAAGCTGACCGACCGCAATGTGGCCGAGATCGACAAGCTCGTCGCCCAGAAAGAAGCCGAGATCATGACGGTCTGAAGACCGTACCCGCGCGGCCTGCCAGCATGGTAACAAGCTCTACATTGTCTATCCCGTCTAACGCCTCGGTGCCACGGCACCTGGCGGTGATCATGGACGGCAACGGGCGCTGGGCTACCAGGCGTTTCCTGCCCCGCACCGCTGGCCATGTGCGCGGCGTGCAGGCGGTGCGCCGCGTGGTGGAGGCCTGCGGCCAGCGCGGGGTGGAATACCTGACCTTGTTCGCCTTCAGTTCCGAGAACTGGCGCCGGCCCGAAGAAGAAGTGTCGCTGCTGATGCGGCTGTTCATCCAGACGCTGGAAAAAGAAGTCGACAAACTCGAGCAGCAGGGCGTGCGGCTGCGGGTCGTGGGCGACCTGTCCGCCTTCGAGCCCAAGCTGCAACAGATGATACATGCCGCCGAGCAGCGCACGGCGGCCAATTCCTCGCTGAACCTGACGATCGCCGCCAACTACGGCGGCAGGTGGGATATCCTCCAGGCCATGCGGGCCCTGCTGCGCGCCCGCCCCGAGCTGGCCGCCACGCCCGAGGCCATCGACGAGGCCTTGTATGCCCAATATTTGTCCATGGCCTGGGCCCCCGAGCCCGACCTGTTCATCCGCACCGGCGGCGAACAGCGCATCTCCAATTTCCTGATCTGGCAACTGGCCTATACCGAACTCTATTTCACCGACGGCTACTGGCCCGATTTCGGCTCCAAGGAAATCGACGCGGCCTTCGAGTGGTACCGGGGCCGCGAACGCCGTTTCGGACGCACCAGCGCCCAGGTCTCCACAGGTTCCTGAGGCGCGCCGCCAATGCTCAAGCAAAGAGTGATCACCGCAATCGTGCTGTTGGCGGTACTGCTGGGCGCCTTGCTGGCCCCTAGCCGCTGGCCCCTGGTGCTGCTGCTGACGCTTGCCGCGGCCTGCCTGCTGTGGGAATGGCTGCGATTGAGCTGGCCGGGCGCGGGCAGCCGCGCCGGCGCGGTGCTGGGCATCTTGCTGGCCCTGGTCCTGTGTACCGTGGCGCGGCAATGGCTGAGCGGCGCGCCCGCACAATGGGCGTATTCCCTGTTGCATATATCGAATCGCTGGCTCGTGCCGCTGGTCTCCGCGGCCTGGGTGCTGGGCGCCACCGCCATGGTGTTGCGCGGCGACGTGGCGGCGCGCGGCGGCAGCGCATGCCTGAGCGTGTTCGGCGTGCTGGCCGTGGTCGTGGTCTGGAGCGCCCTGGTGCAGATGTTCCTGGCGCACGGCGCCTGGTTCCTGGTGTCGCTGCTGGCGCTGATCTGGTGCGCCGATATCGCCGCTTATTTTGCCGGCCGGGCCTGGGGCCGCCGCAAGCTCGCGCCCCGGGTAAGCCCGGGCAAGACCTGGGAAGGCGCGATCGCGGGCGTGGTCGTTGCCACGGCCTGGGTCATGATCAGCGCCTGGTGGCCGGGCAGTTTCGGCGCGGCGCTGCTGCAGCGCATGCCCTGGTGGGCAGCCGTCGTGGCCGCCGCCGTGCTGGCCGCGCTGTCCATCGTCGGCGACTTGTTCGAGTCCCTGCTGAAGCGGCGCGCCGGCCTGAAGGATTCCAGCGGCCTGCTGCCGGGCCACGGCGGCGTGTATGACCGGATCGACGCCTTGCTGCCCGTCGCCCCGATCGCGCTGCTGCTGACGGGGGCATGGATCTCATGAAAACGCAGCGTGTCTGCATACTCGGCTCGACCGGTTCGATCGGCGCCAATACGCTGGACGTCATCGCGCGCCACGCCGATACCTTGTCCGTGTACGCGCTGAGCGCGCACAGCCGCATCGAGCGGCTCGCGGAGCAGGCCCGGGCCAGCGGCGCCCGGGTCGTGATCGTGCCCGACGAGGCCGCAAGGCGCCGCTTCGAACGGTCCTGGCCGGCCGGCCGGCCGCTGCCCGAAATTCGGGTGGGGGCCCAGGCCCTGGCGGAGACGGCGGCCGACCCCGAAGTCACCACCGTCATGGCCGCCATCGTCGGGGCCGCAGGCCTGCCGGCGGCCCTGGCCGCGGCCAGGGCCGGCAAGCGGCTGCTGCTGGCCAACAAAGAGGCGCTGGTGGCGGCGGGCGGGCTTTTCATGGCCGCGGTGCGCGAGCACGGCGCCGAGCTGCTGCCCATAGACAGCGAGCACAATGCCATCTTCCAGTGCATGCCTGCGGCCTACCGCGGCAGCGCGTCGGACCAGCCCGCCGCAGGTGTGCGGCGCCTGCTGCTGACCGCCTCCGGCGGGCCTTTCCGCACCACCGATCTCGCGCTGCTCGACGCCGTCACGCCCGACCAGGCCTGCGCCCATCCCAACTGGAGCATGGGGCGCAAGATCTCCGTCGACTCGGCCACCATGCTGAACAAAGGGCTCGAGGTCATCGAGGCCCATTGGCTGTTTTCCATGCCGGTGGACCGCATACAAGTGGTGATACACCCCCAGAGCATGGTGCATTCCATGGTCGAGTACGACGATGGCTCGGTGCTGGCCCAACTCGGCCAGCCCGATATGCGCACCCCTATCGCCTACGGGCTGGGTTTTCCGCAGCGCATAGACAGCGGGGTAGGGCTGTTGTCGCTGGCCGCGCTGGGCCGGCTCGATTTCGCGGAGCCCGATTTCGGCCGCTTCCCCTGCCTGCGGCTGGCCTACGAGGCGCTGCGCAACGGGCAGGCCGCCTGCATCGCGCTGAACGCCTCCAATGAAGTCGCGGTCGAACGTTTTCTTTCCGGGGCGCTGGGATATACCCGGATTCCGCAGGTCATCGAGGCCTGCCTGGAACACATGGCCGGCCGCCGCGACGACGCCCAGGACAGCCTGGAGGACGTGCTGGCGCTGGATGGCGAGGCGCGCCGGGTCGCCGCCGGCCTGTGCCATGTAAAATGACGTACACCGCCGGGCACGCGGCGCGGACTTGCGTCCGGCCGCCCCGGGAGGCCACTGGATCGCCATGCTTTTCACTCTGCTTGCATTCGCCGTCGCGCTCGGGATACTGATCACCTTCCACGAGCTCGGGCATTATTGGGTTGCGCGGCGCTGCGGGGTCAAGGTGCTGCGCTTCTCCCTGGGCTTCGGCAAGGTGCTCGCCAGCCGCGTCGACCGCAACGGCACGGAATGGGCCCTGTCGGCGATCCCGCTGGGCGGTTACGTGAAAATGCTGGACGACCCGGTTGCCGGCGGCGACCCGGCGCTCAATGCCCAGGCCTTCAACAGCAAGCCGGTGGCGCAACGCTTCGCCGTCGTGCTGGCTGGGCCCGTGGCCAATCTGCTGCTGGCGGTGATCCTGTACGCCTTGCTGAGCCTGGCGGGCACGCGCGAGCCTGCCGCGGTACTGGCCGCGCCCCCGGCGCACAGTCCCGCGGCCGTAGCGGGCCTGGCGCGCGGCGACCGCATCGAGCGGGTCGATGGCGCCGCGGTGCAATCCTGGACCGAAGTGCGCTGGCGCCTGCTGGACACGCTTACGGTCGGAGGCCGCGCCGAACTTGAAGTGCGCACCCCCGACGGCCGCAGCGAGCAGCACGCCCTGACGCTGTCCGCGGTGTCGGGTGGTTCCACCGACCGCGACCCGATGGAACTGGCCGGCCTGTCCCTGGCCGCGCCTCGCCCTCTGGTGTCCCAGGTAACGGCGGGCAGCCCCGGCGCTGCCGCCGGGCTGCGCGCCGGCGATATCGTGCTGGCCGTGGGAGACCAGGCGGATCCTTCCCCCGACGCCATGGTGCATGTCATACAGGCCCACGCCGACCAGCCCCTGGCCCTTACGGTGCGGCGCGACGGCGCCGTGCGCGCCCTGACGGTCACGCCGCAGGCGGCCAGCGCCGCCGACGGCAAGCGCATCGGCCGCATAGGCGTAATGCTGGGCGGCGAATTACCCATGGTAACCGTACGCTACGGCCCCTTGCAGAGTTTGCAGCGCGGCGTGCGGCGCACCTTCGATACCGCCTGGCTGTCCCTGAAAATGATGGGGCGCATGGTGGTGGGCCAGGTGTCATTGAGCAACATCAGCGGGCCGGTTACCATCGCCGATTATGCCGGCCAGACGGCGCGGGTCGGCCTGGCCGCCTACGTGGGTTTTCTGGCCCTGATCAGTGTTAGCATCGGCATACTGAACCTGCTGCCCATCCCCTTGCTGGACGGCGGCCACCTGATGTATTACGTTCTTGAAATCCTGCGCGGCAGGCCTGTGCCTGAAAAGTGGCTCGAGACCGGCCAGAAAGTGGGGCTGGGCCTGCTCGGCGCCCTCATGGTGCTGGCGTTTTTCAACGACTTTTCCCGCCTTTTCAGCTAAGGCCCTTGTGCCGTACAATCCTTCACCATTTGATCGACCAAGGATTTTCCAGTATGTCGCCATGCCGCAACCCTAATTTCACCAAGCGCGTCCTGCCCATATTGCTGGCGGCACTGCTGGCGCCTGGTGCGGCCAGCGCATTCTCGCCGTTCGTGGTGCGCGACATACGGGTCAACGGCATCCAGCGCGTCGATGTGGGTACGGTGTTCAGCTACCTGCCGGTCAAGGTCGGCCAGCAGTTCACCGAGGCCAAGGCGAGCGAGGCCATCCAGCGCCTGTATGCCTCGGGCCTGTTCAACGATGTCAAGATCGACGAGCAGGGCGACGTGCTGGTGGTGTCGGTCAAAGAACGGCCCACCATTGCGTCGGTGTCGTTCAACGGCATGCACGAATTCGATTCCAAGAAAATGGTCCAGTCGCTCAGCCAGGTAGGCTTCGGCGAGGGCCGGGTGTTCGACCAGTCGCTGCTGGACCGCGCGGTGTTCGAGCTCAAGCAGCAGTATTTGTCCAAGGGCAAGTACGGGGTGGACATCAACCCGATCATCACGCCCCTGGAACGCAACCGGGTAGGGGTCAGCTTCGATATTTTCGAAGGCGACGTGGCCAAGATCCGCCAGATCACCATTGTCGGCAACAAGACCTTCTCCGAAGGCACGCTGCTCGACGAGCTGCAGCTCACCACGCCGGGCATGATGACCTGGTATACGGGCACCGACAAATATTCCCGCGAAAAACTCGAAGGCGACGTCGAGCGCCTGCGTTCGTACTACCTCGACCGCGGCTATCTCGAGTATTCGTCCGAGCCGCCGCAGGTGTCGATTTCGCCCAACCGCCAGGATATCTACATCACCTTCACCATCCACGAAGGGCATCCGTATAAGCTGAGCAGCGTCAAGCTGGCCGGCAACTTGCTGGGCCTGGACGACAAGATCCAGAAGATGGTGCAGGTCAAGGCGGGCGAGACTTTTTCCGCGGCCAAGACCAACGCCACCGCCAAGGCCATCACCGACTACCTGGGCGGCCTGGGCTATGCCTTCGCCAACGTCAATCCCAACCCGGTGCTCGACCGCGACAAGCACGAAGCGGCGCTGACCTTCTATATCGACCCGGGCCGCCGCGTCTACGTGCGGCGCATCCAGATCGGCGGCAACACGCGCACCCGCGACGAGGTCGTGCGCCGCGAGATGCGCCAGCAAGAGGCCGCCTGGTACGACGCCAACAGCATCAAGACCTCGCGCGACCGTATCGACCGGCTGGGCTATTTCAACGACATCCAGATTCATACCGCACCGGTGGCGGGCTCGCCCGACCAGGTCGACCTGAACGTCGACGTCAAGGAAAAACCCACCGGCATGGTCAATGTCGGCGTGGGCTACGGCACCACCGACAAGATCATGCTGTCGGCCGGCATAAGCCAGGACAACGCCTTCGGCAGCGGCAATACCTTGTCCCTGCAGGCCAATACCAGCTCGGTGCAGCGCACCGCGGTGATCTCGCACACCAACCCGTACTGGACCAAGGACGGCATCAGCAAGACCACCTCGCTGTACTACCGCCGCACCATGCCGTACAACCTCGACGACACCGACAACACCTATGCGGTGACTGCGATCGGCGCAGGCCTGAACTTCGGCGTGCCCATCTCGGAATTCGACCGGATCTTCGCCGGCGTGACCTTCGAGCGCAATACCATCGACCTGCTGGACACGCCGCCGCAGGCCTATGTGGATTTCGTCAACGACTACGGCCGTACCACGAACGCCGCGATCTTCAACCTGGGCTGGTCCAAGGACACCCGCGACAGCGCGCTGGCGCCCACCAAGGGCAATTACACCAAGCTGTCGGGCAATTTCTCCACCATGGACCTGAAGTACTACATGCTCAGCGCGCAAGAGCAGTATTACCTGCCGCTGAGCCGCAGCTTCACGCTGGCTTTCAACGGCCTGGTCGACTGGGGCAAGGCATACGGCGGCAAGCCGTTCCCCGTGATCAAGGACGTCTACGCGGGCGGCATCGGCTCGGTGCGCGGCTACGAAGGCGCCTCGCTCGGCCCGCGCGACCCGGTCTCCAACGACTATCTGGGCGGCTCGCAGCGTATCGTCGGCAACGTGCAGCTATATCTGCCGTTCCCGGGCGCGAGCCGCGACCGCAGCCTGCGCTGGTTCCTGTTCTCCGACGCCGGCAAGGTGTCCAACGGCAGCGGCGAATGCTACACGGGCCCGGGCAACTCCGTCGACGATCCTTGCGGCTGGCGTTATTCCGCCGGCGTGGGCTTCTCGTGGCAGTCGCCGCTGGGGCCCTTGCAGTTGTCCTACGGCCGTGCGCTCAATGCCAAACCGGGCGACAACAAGCAGGCGTTCCAGTTCCAGATCGGCACCGGTTTTTGATGTGCTTGGTTTAGTGGCACAATATCCTTTTTTCTCTCGGCTTCCCAGGAAGGTAGAGCTTTCATGACGTCTCAAATTGCATCAAAAGTATCAGCGATATCGCAGGGAATCTGTCGCGGGCAGCGCGCCCTGGCGCTGGCTGCAGCGCTAGGTACCGCTTGCGTGCTGGCGACGCCGACGGTGCAAGCCCAAAGCACCAAGGCGCAGGCCCAAGGCACCAAGATCGGCTTTGTCAGCACCGAGCGGATCCTGCGCGATTCCAAGCCGGCCAAGGCGGCCCAGGCCAAGATCGAAGCCGAATTCAAGAGCCGCGATACGGAATTGCAGCGCCTTGCCGCCAACCTGCGCGCCCAGGCCCAGAAGCTGGACAAGGACGCCCCCGTGCTGTCCGAGTCCGACCGCATCAAGCGCCAGCGCAAGCTGGCCGACATGGATGCAGACCTGCAGCGCAAGCGCCGCGAATTCCAGGAAGACTTCAACCGTCGCCGCAACGAAGAATTCTCGAGCATCGTTGAAAAAGCCGACGCGGCCATCAAGAAAATCGCCGAATCGCAAGGTTACGACCTGATCATCCAGGACGCGGTCACGGTCAGCCCGCGCGTGGACATCACCGACCAGGTCCTGAAGGCCCTCAACTAAATGCCGGTATTGCTGCCGCCCGACCGGGCGCCCACCTTGCATGAGTTGCTGGCGGCGGCAAATACCGCGGGACTGGACACCGAGATTCTCGGTGCTCCGCAAGCCGGGCCGGTGCATATACGCGGCCTGGGGTCTCTGTCGGGTGCGGGTCCCTCCGAGATCAGCTTTCTTGCCAACCCGAAGCTGCACGAGCAATTGACCGCCTGCAAGGCGGCGGCCGTCATCATGACTGCCGAAGCCTACCGCGAGTTCTCCGCCCGCGGGCAGGCCGCCGCCTACGTGGTGGTGCTGTGCAGCCAGCCTTACCTCATGTATGCGCTGCTGGCGCAATGGTTCGATCGGCACCGGCTTGCCGGCCTGCCGGCCGGCATCCATCCCAGCGCGGTGGTCGACCCTACGGCCCGGCTGGGCCGCGAAGTCAGCATCGGCCCGCATTGCGTCGTCGAGGCCGGCGCCATCATCGGCGACGGAACGCGCCTGGGCCCCGCCTGCATCGTCGGCGCCGGGTCGACGCTGGGCAAGGATTGCCTGCTGCATGCGCGCGTGACGCTGTACCACGGCGTCAGCGTCGGGGATCGCGCCATTCTTCATTCCGGGGCCGTACTGGGCGCCGACGGCTTCGGCTTCGCGCCGGATCCGCGCCAGTCCAGCGGCGCCTGGGCGAAAATCGCGCAGATAGGCGGGGTGCGGGTCGGCGACGACGTAGAGATCGGCGCCAACACCACCGTGGACCGCGGCGCAATCGAAGACACGATCATCGGCAATGGGGTCAAGCTCGACAACCAGATCATGGTCGCGCACAACGTGACGATCGGCGAACATACCGCCATGGCGGCCTGCGTCGGCATCGCCGGCTCAACCCATATCGGGCGGCGCTGCACCATAGGCGGCGCGTCGATGATATCGGGGCACCTGGTGCTGGGCGACGACGTGCACGTCTCCGGCGGCACCGCCATCACCTCCAATGTGGCGCGGCCCGGACGCTACACCGGCGTCTACCCCTACGACACGCATGCGCAGTGGCAGCGCAATGCGGCGGTCATTTCGCAACTGGCCCAGCTCAGGAAGCGGGTGCGCGCGCTGGAAAACACGCAAACCGATACGCCGCCGCAATGACGCTTGCGCCGCAAGGCGCCTGGGTAAGGCGGCATATGACAGCAGCAGTGCATAAAAAAATTTCTTGCTCTCAGGATTAAAAAATGGAACTCGACATCAAGGGAATCATGGACCGGTTGCCGCATCGCTATCCGATGCTGCTGATAGACCGGGTGCTGGACATGGTCCCCGGCAAGAGCATCGTGGCGCTCAAGAACGTGTCCATGAACGAGCCGTTCTTCACGGGGCACTTCCCGCATCACCCGGTCATGCCGGGGGTGCTCATCATCGAGGCCATGGCGCAGGCCGCGGCCCTGTTTTCGTTCGAGGACGACAGCGAAGTCAATCCCGTGGACCACAAGATCGCCTATTACCTCGTGGGCGTGGACGGGGCGCGGTTCCGCAGGCCGGTGCTGCCGGGCGACCAGTTGCGCATCGAGGTCGTGGCCGAGCGCATCAGCCGCAGCATCTGTAAATATTCGGGCAAGGCCCTGGTCGATGGCCAGGTCGCGGCCGAGGCCAAGCTCATGTGCGCCATACGCGTACTGGAAGATTGATGACCAGCAGCCTGATTCATCCTACCGCCATCGTGGCACCGGGCGCCCAGCTCGCGGTCGACGTCAGCGTGGGGCCTTACAGCATCATCGGCGAGCACGTCAGCATAGGCGCCGGCTCGATCGTCGGGCCGCATTGCGTGATCGACGGGCATACCCGCATCGGCGCCAACAATAATTTCTACCGCTTTTGTTCGATAGGCGGCATGCCGCAGGACAAGAAATACGCGGGCGAGCCCACCTGCCTCGAGATCGGCGACGGCAACACCGTGCGCGAGTACGTGACCATCAACACCGGCACTGCGCAGGACGTGGGCACGACGCGCCTGGGCGACGACAACTGGATCATGGCCTATGTGCACATCGCGCACGATTGCCAGATCGGTAGCCACACCGTCATCGCCAACAGCGTGCAACTGGCAGGGCACATCCACATCGACGACTGGGCCATCGTCGGCGGCCTGTCGGCCTCGCATCAATTCGTGCGCATCGGCGCGCACACCATGATCGGCGGCACCAGTTCCATCCGCCAGGACATCCCGCCCTACATCATCGGCGCAGGCGACCCCTTCCGGCCGGTGGGCATCAATTCCGAAGGCCTGAGCCGGCGCGGCTACAGCGCCGAGACCATAGGCGTGCTCAAAGAAGCCTACAAGCTGCTCTATCGCCGCCAGCTCAGCGTCGAGCAGGCCGTCGAGCAAATGGCCGAGCTGCAGCGGCAGCACCCCGAGTCCCGCCAGGCCGTACAGGTGCTCGTCGACTTCCTCAAAGCCTCGACGCGGGGCATCGCGCGGGCGCAATGAGCGCCGCCCGGAGAACCTTCCATGCCTAGCGGCGGCGCAGGAGCGCCCTTGAGCGCGCGCATCGGCATGGTGGCCGGCGAGCCTTCGGGCGACCTGCTGGCCGCCAGCGTCATCGAAGGCCTGCGCGCGCAGGCTCCAGGCTGCGCCTGCGCGGGCATAGGCGGCCCGGCCATGCAGGCCGCGGGCTTCGATACCTGGTATCCCATGCATGCCCTGACGGTGTTCGGCTATGCCGATGCTTTCAAGCGCCTGCCGGGCTTGCTGGGGACTTACTTCGGCGCCCGCAACCGCTGGCTGCGCGAGCGGCCCGATGTATTCGTCGGCGTGGACGCGCCCGATTTCAATCTGCGCCTGGAGCAGCGCCTCAGGCAAGCCGGCGTGCCCACGGTGCATTTCGTCGGACCCTCGATATGGGCCTGGCGCTATGAACGCATCCACAAGATCCGCGCCGCGGTCTCGCACATGCTGGTGCTGTTTCCCTTCGAAGAAGAAATCTATCGCAAGGAAGGCGTGCCGGTGACCTATGTCGGGCATCCGCTGGCCAGCCGCATCCCGCTGGAGCCGGACCAGGCCGGTGCGCGGCGCGCCCTGGGCCTGGACCCCGAGGCGCGCGTGCTGGCCTTGCTGCCGGGCAGCCGGGGCTCGGAAATCCGCCTGCTGGGCCCGCGTTTCCTGCAGGCTGCGCAGCGCTTGCTGCAGCGCGATCCCGGCCTGGTCGTGCTCGTGCCCATGGTCAATGCCCAGCGGCGCGCCGAATTCGAGGCGCTGCTGCGGCGCCTGCCGGTGCCAGGCCTGCGCCTGCTGCAAGGGGCTGTGGACGCCGTGCGCCCGGTCGCCTGGGACGCCATGGAGGCGGCCGACGCCGTCCTGGCTGCCAGCGGCACCGCGACCCTGGAGGCGGCCTTGTTCAAGAGGCCGATGGTCATCTCGTACGTGCTGTCGCCGGCCATGCGGCGCCTGATGGAATGGAAGTCGGGCCAGGCCAAGCCGTATGTGCCCTGGGTCGGCTTGCCCAATGTGCTATTGCGCGATTTCGTGGTGCCGGAACTGCTGCAGGACGAAGCCACGCCCGAGGCCCTGGCGGACGCCGCGTGGCGGGCGCTGACCGACGAGCCCTATGCGCAGGAGATCGTCCGGCGCTTCGCGGCCCTGCATCTCGATTTGCGGCGCGATACTCCCGCGCTGGCCGCGCGCGCCATTCTGGAACAGGCGGGCCATGGGGCAGCGTGATCTGTTCGGCATGCCGCAGGCCCTCAGGGTGGCGGGCGTGGACGAGGCCGGCAGGGGGCCGCTGGCGGGCCCCGTGTTCGCCGCCGCGGTCATTCTCGATCCTGCGCGGCCCATCGTCGGCCTGGCCGATTCCAAGGCCTTGAGCGCGGGTCGCCGCGAAGAACTGGCCTGCCTGATACACGAGCGCAGCCTGGCCTGGTGCGTCGCCAGCGCCAGCGTCGAGGAAATCGACAGCATCAATATCCTGCAGGCCAGCATGCTGGCGATGCGGCGCGCCTGCGCCGGCCTGGCCCTGGCGCCGGACTTGGCGCAGATCGACGGCAACAAGGTTCCCGCGGGCCTGGCCTGCATGGCTGAGGCCATCGTCAAGGGCGATGCTAAGATTGCCGCCATCTCGGCCGCATCGATCCTCGCCAAGACGGCCAGGGACGCGGACTGCCTCTTGCTGCACCGGCAGTACCCGGACTACGGTTTCGATCGCCACAAGGGCTACGGCACTGCACTGCACATGGCGCGCCTGCAGGCCCACGGGCCTTGTCCCGCGCACCGCCGCAGCTTCGCACCGATCAGGCAGTTTTATGCCGACGCAGCCGGCGCGGCGTAGGGGCGGCTTTCCACATGAAGCACATCAGTTCGCGCAGCAATCCGGAATACAAGCTGCTGCTGCGCCTGTCCGAGGGGCATCATCGCGGCAGCCAGGCCGTGCTCGAAGGGGTGCATCTGTGCCAGGAGTGGGCGGCACGCTACGGCGCGCCGCGCTTCGCGCTCTTCGATGCCGCCTTGCTGGCACGCGAGCAGGGCGGAGAACTTGAAGCCTTGGTTCGCTCTGGGGGCAGCGCCTGCGCGAGCTGCGAGCCGGCGCTGATGCGGGCGCTGTCGCCGGTCGGCCAGGACCAGGGCGTGTGCTTCCTGGTCGACGTGCCCCAGCCGCAGCGTCCGGGGCGCGTCGACCAAAACTGCCTGTGGCTGGACCGGGTCCAGGACCCGGGCAATGTGGGCACGCTGCTGCGCACCGCGGCCGCCGCGGGCGTGGGCCATGCGTACCTGTCGCCAGGCTGCGCCGCGGCCTGGTCCGCCAAGGTGCTGCGCAGCGCCCAGGGCGCGCATTTCGCCATGGCGATCTACGAGCATGTCGACCTGGCGGCCGAGCATGCGCGGCTGGCGGTGCCGCTGCTGGCCACCAGCCTGCAGGACGGCGTATCCCTATATGCGCAGGCGCTGCCCGAGCGCTGCGCCTGGCTCTTCGGCAACGAGGGTCGGGGCGTGGATCCGGCCTTGCTGCAGCGGGCCGACCTGAAGATCTTCATCCCGCAGGCCGAGCGGGTCGAATCACTGAACGTCGCCGCCGCCGCCGCGGTCTGCCTGTTCGAGCAACGCCGCCAGGGTTTGCTGCATTCTGCCAGCAAGGCTTGAGCGCGCCGGCGGCGCGCGGGCGACACGCAGTCTTTGGCGCACGGCCCGCGCCGCGAGACGCGCGCCTGGCCCCGAAACGAGCGGTCGCGCTTTGCATTTCTGGCAGTGCCCCACGGCAGCTACAGCCCCGAGCCTGGCGTAGCGGGACTGTAGCTCAATCGCAGGACTATGACTCAATCAATAGGCGCGCCGATTCAGGCCTACTTCTTCCAGCACCTTGGTGGAGATTTCCTCGATCGACTTGGTGGTAGTCGACAGCCATGGTATGCCTTCCATGCGCATCAGGCGCTCGGCGGAGGCGACCTCGTGGCGGCACTGCTTGAGCGAGGCGTATTGGCTGTTGGGGCGGCGTTCGTTGCGTACTTCGGCCAGCCGCGTGGCCTGGATGGACAGGCCGAACAGCTTGCGCCGGAACGGCGCCAGGGTGGCGGGCAGCGAACCGCGGTCGAAATCCTCGGGGATGAGCGGGAAATTGGCCGCCTTGATGGCGTACTGCATGGCCAGGTACAGGCTGGTGGGGGTCTTGCCGCAGCGCGAGACGCCGATGAGGATGACGTCGGCCTGTTCCAGGCCGTGCACGAACTGGCCGTCGTCGTGCGCCAGGCTGAAGTTGATGGCCTCGATGCGGTTGTTGTACTGCTTGGACAGGCCGCCCATGTGCGAACGGCCTATCGAATGGCTGGGCTTGACGCCCAGCGCGGTCTCGATGTGCTGCACGAAGGTTCCGAACAGGTCCAGGAAGGTACAGTTCGCCTGGCGGATGAGCAGGGCGATATCGGGGTCGACCAGCGTGCTGAACACCAGCGGCGGCTGGTTTTGCTCTTCGGCGCAGCGATTGATGCGCTGGGCCGCCTCGGAGGCCTTGCGGGCGCTGTCGATGAACGGCATGCGTATCTGTTCGAATTCGATCTGTTCGAACTGGGAAAGCACCGAGTGACTGAATGTTTCGGCGGTAATGCCGGTGCTGTCCGAGACGATGAACACCGTGCGTTGCATGAGTGGGTCGGCCATGTGAGCGAGTGTGATAGGGCGGGCGCTGGGGCGGAGGAAACGGTACAATCCGAAGGAATCAAGGGATCTTCTGAACGAGTCGGGCGGCAGGCAGGCGCCGTGGATCCGGGTCTGATGCAAGGCGCAAACAACTGCGATGGCCGGTAGCTGTCGCGAGGATTTGCAGCGCCGCAGGCGGCCCGTAGCCACAAATAGCGTGCGGCGCGGCGACTTGTCCAGCGGGCTCCTAGAGTAACAGTCGCCTTCGGCCGGGGCAAGGCCGGTTTGCTTAGCGCATGGGTCCGCGTTGCGGGCTGCATGCCGTGTGCTTGGCAAACACGCTTTCTTTATATAGTTCAAAGGTGACTTTATGTCTTACGTAGTGTCTTTCGAGCGGCTCCGCATGTCGGACGTAGACTCGGTAGGAGGCAAGAACGCATCACTCGGGGAAATGATCAGCCAGCTCTCGGACGCCGGAGTCCGGGTGCCTGGCGGTTTCGCCACCACGGCAGACGCCTTTCGCGATTTCCTGAAATCCACGGGGCTGGATACGCGCATCAACGAGCGGCTCGACGCGCTCGATGCCGATGACGTGCGGGCGCTCGCTGCGGCCGGCTCGGAAATCCGCCAGTGGGTCATCGATACGCCGTTCCCCGCGCAATTCGAACAGGCCATCCGCGAGGCCTTCGCGCAGCTCGACGCCGACGGCAAGGGCTCCTTCGCGGTGCGTTCCTCGGCGACGGCCGAAGACCTGCCCGATGCTTCCTTCGCGGGCCAGCAGGAAACCTATCTGAATGTAGTGGGCATCGACGACGTGCTGGAAAAAATCCGCCACGTGTTCGCCTCGCTGTACAACGATCGCGCGATTTCCTATCGCGTGCACAAAGGCTATGAGCATGCCGACGTGGCTTTATCCGCGGGCGTGCAGCGCATGGTGCGTTCCGACCGCGGCAGCGCGGGCGTGATGTTCACCCTGGACACCGAATCGGGCTTCGACGGCGTGGTGTTCATCACTTCGTCCTACGGGCTGGGCGAGACGGTGGTGCAGGGCGCCGTGAATCCTGACGAGTTCTACGTCTTCAAGCCCACGCTGGCCAGCGGCCACTATCCCATCATCGGCCGGCGCATAGGCTCCAAGCTGATCAAGATGGAATTCGACCCCGAGCGTACCGCCGGGGTGGCGGTGCGCACGGTGGATGTGCCGGTATCCGAGCGCAACCGCTATTCGCTGACCGACGACGAGGTCATCGAGCTGGCCCGCTATGCCGTCATCATCGAGCAGCACTACAAGCGGCCGATGGACATCGAATGGGGCCGCGACGGCATCGACGGCAAGATCTACATCCTGCAGGCTCGGCCCGAGACCGTGCGCTCGCAGCAGAGCCAGCACGACGTGCAGGAACGCTATCGCCTGAAGGCCACCGGCGAAGTGCTGGTCACGGGCCGTGCCATCGGCCAGAAGATCGGCTCGGGCACGGTGCGCATCGTGGCCGATATCTCCGAAATGGACCAGGTCCGGGCCGGCGACGTGCTGGTCACCGACATGACCGATCCCAACTGGGAACCGGTCATGAAGCTGGCTTCGGCCATCGTCACCAACCGCGGCGGGCGCACCTGCCACGCGGCCATCATCGCGCGCGAGCTCGGCATACCGGCGGTGGTCGGCTGCGCCAATGCCACCTCGGTGCTCGACAACGGCCACGAAGTCACGGTGTCCTGCGCCGAGGGCGACGAGGGCCGCATCTACGACGGCCTGATCGAGACCGAGATCGAGGAAGTGCGCTGGGGCGAGATGCCCGAGGTCGGCGTCAAGATCATGATGAACGTCGGCAACCCGCAACTGGCCTTCGATTTCTCGCAGATCCCCAACCAGGGCGTGGGCCTGGCGCGACTCGAGTTCATCATCAACAACAATATCAACGTGCACCCCAAGGCGGTGCTCGATTACCCGAACGTCGACAGCGACCTGAAAAAGGCCGTCGAATCGGCGGCACGCGGCTACGCAAGCCCGCGCGCCTTCTTCGTGGAAAAGCTGGCCGAGGGCGTAGCCACCATCGCCGCGGCTTTCTACCCCAAGCCGGTCATCGTGCGCCTGTCGGACTTCAAGTCCAACGAATACCGCAAGCTGGTGGGCGGCTCGCGCTACGAGCCCGAGGAAGAAAACCCGATGCTGGGCTTTCGCGGCGCCTCGCGCTATATCTCGGCCGAGTTCGAGGAATGCTTCCGCATGGAATGCGAGGCCCTGAAGAAAGTGCGCGACGACATGGGCTTGACCAATGTCGAGATCATGGTGCCGTTCGTGCGCACGCTGCAGCAGGCCGACAAGGTCATCAAGCTGCTGGCGCGCCATGGCCTGGCGCGCGGCGAGAACGGCCTGCGGCTGGTCATGATGTGCGAAGTGCCGTCCAACGCCTTGCTGGCTGACAAGTTCCTGCAATATTTCGACGGGTTCTCGATAGGCTCGAACGACATGACCCAGCTCACGCTGGGCCTGGACCGCGATTCCGGCATGGAACTGCTGGCGGCCGATTTCGACGAACGCGACGAGGCCGTCAAGTTCATGTTGAGCCGGGCCATCAAGGCCTGCCTGGCCGCCGGCAAATACGTGGGCATCTGCGGCCAGGGCCCCAGCGACCACATCGACCTGGCGCTGTGGCTGCGCGACGAAGGCATATTGTCGATGTCGCTCAACCCCGACACCGTGGTCGACACCTGGCAGCGCCTGGCCCAGGAAGAGCGCTCGCTGCAGGACGCCGCCTGAGGCCGCCTCGGGGGCCCCGGTCGTACCGGCCGGGGCGGCGGCCGGTCGCCGTGCGCCGCCTGGCGTAGGCCGCTTGCCGCGGCCGGCCGGCGGCTTTTCCTTCGCGGTTCGCTCTGGGAGTCTGGCATATGCAAGCACATACGCACCGGGTAGTGATCGTCGGAGGCGGGGCCGGGGGGCTGGAACTGGCTGCCAAGCTGGGCTCGCGCTTCGGGCCGCGCTGCGTCACATTGGTCGACCTGGCCGCGTTCCACATCTGGAAACCCTCGCTGCATGAGGTGGCGGCGGGCACACTGGACATACACCGCGAAGGGCTGTCGTACTTCATGCTGGGCAAGAGCCGCGGCTTCAAGTTCGTGCGCGGCGAGATGCTGGGCGCCGATCTGCAAGCCCATTGCATACACCTCGCGGCGGTGCGCGATGCGCAGGGCGAAGAGCTGTATCCGCCGCGCGACCTGGCCTACGATACCCTGGTGCTGGCGGTGGGCAGCAAGTCGAATTTCTTCAACACTCCAGGCGCGAGCCAGTTCGCACTGGCGATCGATTCCACCGCCCAGGCCGAGAAATTCCGGCTCAAGCTGCTGCGCGCGCTCGCGCATGCACACGGCAGCGGCAAAGGGCTGAACATAGCCATTGTCGGGGCGGGCGCCACGGGCGTGGAGCTGGCGGCCGAGCTCGCCCAATCCTGCGCCGACGTGGCGACTTACGGCCTGGCCGACTTCGACCCGGCCCGCGACTTGCACATCACCTTGCTGGAAGGCGCGCCGCGTATTCTGTCGGCGCTACCGGAAAAGATCTCGACGGCCGCCCATCGCCTGCTGACGCAGCGCGGCATCGAGGTGCGCACGGGGGTGCGCATTGCCGCGGTCCGCGCCGACGGGCTGTCCGACAGCGAGGGCCGAGATTACCCGGCCGACCTGTGCGTCTGGGCTGCGGGCATCGAGGCCCCGGCGTTCCTGAGCGACCTGGGCCTGCGCACCAATGCGCGCCACCAGATCGTGGTCGATGCGGCCTTGCGCACCAGCGACCCTGCGGTCTTTGCCCTGGGCGACTGTGTCGAGCTTGCCTGGGGCGACGAGGGCCGGTTCGTGCCGGCCCGTGCCCAGGCCGCCCACCAGCAGGCGGACTTCCTGCTGAACGAGTTGTCGGCGCGCATCCGCGGCGCCGACCTGCCGCGAGACGAACGCGCCTACCGCTACAAGGACTACGGCTCGCTGGTATCGCTGGGGCATAATCGTGTAGTGGGCAATCTCATGGGGGTGCTGACCGGCAAAGGCCTGTTCATCGAAGGCCTGTTTGCGCGCTTCATGTACATGAGCCTGCACCTGATGCACCATTTCGCCTTGCTCGGGGCAGTGCGCACGGCGATGCTGGCCATCGGGAGACTGCTGCTCAAGCGCGGCGCGCCGCGCGTCAAGCTGCATTGACGGACGCGCCGCTGCGCAAGCCGCGGCGCCGCGTGCGGCAAGGGTTTTCGTAGCGTGGCGCTGCGGCCCGCATTCATAACGGAGAAGCTTCATATGTTTCATGCGCAGCTCAGCTCGCCTCTGGGGCCCATATTGCTGTGCTCGAATGGGGCCGGGCTTGCCGGCCTGTATTTCATCGGCCAATCCGATTGCCCCGTCGTCGACGGCCTGCCGGCGGTCGCGCCCGCAAAGGGAGGGCCGTCCTTCGGCGATCTGGACGGCCGCCCCATACGCAGCTTCAGGGCTCGCCCCGGCGCGGGCAGGGGCTTGTTCGACGAGGCGCCGGCGCGCAAGCAGGGCGGCGGCAAGAAGGAGCAAGCGTTGCGCCTGCTGCAGGCGGATACGCCGCCCGCCGCGGCGGCCCTGTTCGATGCGACGGCGCGCGAGCTCGACGAGTATTTTGCCGGACGCCGCAGGAACTTCGACGTGCCGCTGGCCGTGTCGGGCACCGATTTCCAGAAACGCGTATGGGATGCGCTGCTAAGCATCCCGTACGGCAAGGCGGTGTCCTACGGCGATGTGGCGCGCGTCGCGGGTTTGTCGCCGCAGCACGGCCGCCCGGTGGGCACCGCCGTCGGGCGCAATCCGGTCACCATCATCATTCCCTGCCACCGCGTGCTGTCGCATTCGGGCCGGCTCACCGGCTATACCGGCGGCCTGGAGCGCAAGCTGGCGCTGCTGGAACTGGAAGGCTTCGAGCTGACTTGATCGAGCCGGCCCCAGCCGCCGGCGGCGGGACTACAGCAGCGATTTGCCGTACTGCAAGACCTGGTCGCAGACCTTGTCGGTGATTTGCTGCTTGAGGCCGCCTCCGCCCAGATCGACCTTCTGGCCGCTCTTGCCGCCCAGTATGCCGTTCAGGCCCTGCTGGTAGCCCGGGTCGGACTGGGCCGACTTGGCGCCGCCGAGCTGGCCCAGGAGCTTGTTTTGTACGCCGGAGGCATCGCCGCCGAGGTAATTGTTCTTGGCGCAGTACGTAAGCACCCCCGTGATGTTGCCGGTGCCCACGGAACTCAGGGACGGCATGGACTGGCCGCCCAGGCTGCCGCCCAATCCGCCCAGCATCGAAGCGCCGCCGGCAGAACTGCCCGATGAGCTGGAGCCATGCTGGCCGCCGAGCGCGCCTTTGACGGAATCCAGCAGTTGCGCCTGGGCAAGCGTCGCGGCGCCAAACAGCAACAGGGCGGCGCAGCAGACGGGACGGAGATTCAGGGTGCGTTGGAGGGACACGGCGGCTCCTTGGGTAGGATGAGGAAATTGGTTGGAAAAGCCTGCCGAAAAGTATAGGAGCCTATCGCGGCCAGGATTGATATTTAATGTAAATTAATCTGCATGAGCACCGACACAATGACGAAACAAAAATGACGAAACAGCAAAAGGCCGGGCCGAGCCCGTTCGCGCCGGTCCTGGCGATACACGGCGGCGCGGGCGCGTTGTCGCGCGTGCTCCTGTCCGACAAGGCGCGCAACGAATATGAAGAGGCGCTGCGCGCGGTCCTGCGCGGCGGCTGCCGCATCCTGGAAGCCGGCGGCACGGCCCTGGACGCGGTCACCGAGGCGGTGCGCCTGCTGGAAGAATGCCCCTTGTTCAACGCAGGACGAGGCGCAGTGTTCACCAGCGATGGCGGACATGAACTGGACGCGGCCGTCATGGACGGCGCCACCTTGTGCAGCGGGGCGGTGGCCGGCGTGCGCACGGTGCGCAATCCGGTGCTGGCCGCTCGCGCCGTCATGGAACGCAGCCAGCATGTGTTGTTCATCGGCGCGGGCGCCGAAGCCTACGCGCGCGGCCAGGGGCTGGAAATGGTGGACCCTGCTTTTTTCTCGACCGCGGCACGGCGCGAGCAGCTCGAGCGCGTGCGGCGCCAAGGCGCCGATCGGGTCATGCTGGACCACGACGCTCAATCCGCGGCGGCGCGCGATCCCCTGTCTTTCCGGGCCTCCGCCGGCAGCGGGGCGGGCGGTCCGCCGCTGGACGAAGATCGCAAGCTCGGCACCGTCGGCGCCGTCGCGCTGGATGCCCGCGGCAATCTGGCGGCCGCCACGTCCACCGGCGGCATGACCAATAAGCAGCCTGGGCGCGTGGGCGATTCGCCGCTCATCGGCGCGGGCTGCTACGCCAATAACCATACCTGCGCCGTCTCCACCACGGGCACGGGGGAAATGTTCATACGCATGGTGGCCGCCTACGACGTTTCGGCGCAGATGGAATATGCCGGAGCCGGGCTCGCGGCTGCGGCCGGCAGCGTCATCCACGACAAGCTGCCGCGCATCGGCGGGCAGGGCGGGCTGATCGCCGTCGATGCAGCCGGCCGCGTGGCCATGCCCTTCAATACCGAAGGGATGTATCGCGGCGTCATGCGCGCCGGCCAGGCTCCTAGCGTCGCCATATACGAGGGCGGCGACGCATAGCGTTGCGCCCGGATCCGGGCTCCGGCTGCGGGTACAATCGGTGAGCGGGCCGCGTACGGGCTTGGCCGCGCAAGGCTAGTCACGGGGGGATGCAATGTGGTTCTGGTTCGGGTTCGCGATACTGGCGCTGATCGGCGAGGCCATGACTGGCACGTTCTATCTGCTGCTGTTTGCCTTCGGCCTGGCTGCCGGCGGCGTGGCGGCGCTGCTGGGCGCCGAATTGGCAATGCAGATCGTGGCGGTGGCGGTGGTGACCCTGGTCGGCCTGTACATCCTGCGCAAGACCGGTGTGCTCAAGAAGCGGGAAGTCGACGCCTCGCGCAACAAGAATGTCAACCTGGACATCGGCCAGTTGGTGGACGTGCAATCGTGGTCCGATGACAATACCACCCGGGTCTGGTACCGCGGCGCATATTGGCAGGCCCGCCTGCAGGCGGGCGCGGCGCGGCAGGCGGGGCCGCATCGCATCGTGGCCCTGCAGGGCGCCACGCTGCTGGTAAGCCCCGAGAATCCCACGCATTGAATACGGGCGCGGCGCGCGCATTGCGCCGGCCGCGCTCCGCTGACGGAGGTAATGAGCATGGAACTCGACATTTCCACCCTGGTCCTGATCGTATTGGTAGTGCTGGTCTTTGTCGTCGTGGTCAAGACTATCGCCATCGTGCCCCAGCAGCATGCCTGGGTCATCGAACGGCTGGGCAAGTACGACCGCACGCTGTCGCCCGGCGCGGGCTTTGTCATTCCCTTCATCGAGCGGGTGGCGTACAAGCACTCGCTCAAAGAGATTCCTCTGGACGTGCCCAGCCAGGTCTGCATCACGCGCGACAACACCCAGCTCCAGGTCGACGCCGTGCTGTATTTCCAGGTGACCGATCCGATGCGGGCCTCGTACGGCTCGTCGAACTATATCTCGGCCATCACGCAACTGGCGCAGACCACGCTGCGCTCGGTCATCGGCAAGATGGAACTGGACCGCACCTTCGAAGAGCGCGAGATCATCAACAGCACCATAGTCGCCGCCCTGGACGAGGCGGCGCTGAACTGGGGCGTCAAGGTGCTGCGCTACGAGATCAAGGACCTGACCCCGCCGGCCGAGATCCTGCGCGCCATGCAGGCCCAGATCACGGCCGAACGCGAGAAGCGGGCGCTGATCGCGGCTTCCGAGGGGCGGCGCCAGGAACAGATCAATATCGCCACCGGAGAGCGCGAGGCTTACATTGCGCGCTCGGAAGGCGAGAAGCAGGCCCAGATCAACAAGGCGCAGGGCGAAGCCACTGCAATCCTGGCGGTGGCCGAGGCCACGGCCAAGGCGATCACGCTGGTGGCCGAATCGGTGGGCCACCCCGGCGGCATCGAGGCCGTGAACCTCAAGGTGGCGGAACAGTACATCGAGGCCTTCGGCAATGTCGCGCGCGAGGGCAATACGCTGATACTGCCTGCCAATCTGGCAGACGTGGGTGGCCTGATCGCTACTGCGATGGCGGTGGTCAAGGGCGGCGGGAAAGTGGCTTGAACGAGCGGGGCGGCACATCCGGCCTGTGAAGTTTCAGGCCTGTGGGCGCGCGGGGAATATCAGTCGTCGCGGCGGCGCGTGTCGTGCTTCATGAGCCGTTCTTTTTCGCGCGCCCAATCCTTGTTGCGTTCGGTGTCGCGCTTGTCGTGCAGCTTCTTGCCGCGGCCCAGGCCGAAATCCAGCTTGACGCGGCCGTTGCGGTAGTGCAGGTTCAGCGGCACCAGGGTGTAGCCGCGCTGCTCGACCTTGCCGATGAGCTTGCTGATTTCTTCGGCCTTGAGCAGCAGCTTGCGGCTGCGGGTGTTCATCGGGTGGATGTGCGTCGAGGCCGTGGGCAGGGGGCTTACGTGCATGCCGATGATCCACAACTCGCCGTCGCGCACGATGACGTAGCTCTCCTTGAGCTGCACGTGTCCAGCGCGTATGGCTTTTACTTCCCAGCCTTCCAGCACGAGTCCCGCCTCGTAGCGGTCTTCGATAAAGTAATCGTGGCTGGCCTTGCGGTTCTCGACTATGCTCATGTATGGTAGGGGTGCTACGGTAAAATCAAAGTATTCTATCCATTAACCTTGCTCGATGCACACTGTACAACGCTCCGTCCTGGTTCCCTACAGCCGCGAACAGATGTTCGACCTGGTCGCCGATGTGGAAAAATACCCCGACTTCATGCCGTGGTGCGGCGGCGCCCAGGTGCGTTCGCGCGACGAGCATGGCATGCAGGCCTCGATCATCATCAGCTTTGCCGGCATCAAGCAGTCGTTCAGCACCCGCAACGAGCACGATTACCCGCAACTGATCACCTTCAACCTGGTCGACGGCCCCTTCTCGGCGCTCAAGGGCACCTGGGAATTCAAGGCCCTGGGCGAGAACGCCTGCAAGGTGCTCTACACCATGGAATACGCGTTTTCCAGCCGAGCGCTGGAGGCGGTCGTGGGCCCGGTGTTTAACCGCATCGCCAGCAGCTTTATCGACTCTTTCACGCAGCGGGCGCAGTCCTGCTATGGCTGATCCAGGCGTGGCGGCGGCCTCGATCGCCGTCGAAGTCGTGTATGCCGAACCCGACAGAACATGGCGCGTGACGCTCGATCTTCCGGCCGGAGCAACGGCCGCCCAGGCGCTGGACGCCAGTGGATATTTCAGCCGCTTTCCGGGACAAGAACCCGGCAAGCATCCCGCTATCGGCATATATGGCCGCGCCTGTGCGCCGGACCATGTGCTGCGGGACGGAGACCGCCTGGAAATCTACCGGCCGCTGGATTTCGATCCGCTGGAATCGCGCCGGCGCCGCGCCGCCCATAAGCGGGCCGGAAGCAAGGGCCGCAAATGATATAGTAAAAACGCAGTGGCCTGATGCCCGCGGGTTCTTCGAGGGCGTTGTTGCGGCCATCCAGAACAAGGAAGAGACAAATCATGGATTTTCGCCTCAGTGACGAGCAGCAGGCCTTTGTCCAGGCGGCCCGCGAATTCGCCAGCGGCGAGCTGGCGCCGAATGCCGCTCGTTGGGATGCCGAAAGCATATTCCCGCGCGAGGCCTTCGCGCAGGCCGGGGCCCTGGGTTTTTGCGCGCTCTATGCGCCCGAGTCCATAGGCGGGCTGGGCCTGCCGCGGCTGGACGCCACGCTCGTATTCGAGGAAATGGCGGCCTTCGATCCTTCGACCACCGCTTTCCTGACCATACACAATATGGCCACCTGGATGATAGGTTCGTGGGCCACCGAGTCCGTGCGCCAGGCCTGGGGGCCGCAATTGTGCGCGGGCGAGAAGCTCGCCTCTTATTGCCTGACCGAGCCCGGTTCGGGCTCGGACGCCGCCTCGCTCGTCACGCGCGCCGAGAAGCGCGGCGGCGCGTATGTGCTGAACGGCTCCAAGGCCTTTATCTCGGGGGCCGGGGATACCGACATACTGGTCGTGATGGCGCGTACGGGCAGCGCCGGCCCCAAGGGTATTTCGGCCCTTGCGGTGCCGGCCGACCTGCCCGGCATCACCTATGGGCGCAAAGAAGAAAAAATGGGCTGGAACAGCCAGTCCACGCGGCCCATCAGCTTCGAGAACGTCGAAGTCCCGGCCGAAAATCTCCTGGGCGCCGAAGGGCAGGGCTTCACCTTCGCCATGAAGGGGCTGGACGGCGGACGCATCAATATTGCCACTTGCTCGGTGGGCGCCGCCCAGGGGGCCTACGACGCGGCGCGCCGCTACATGGGCGAGCGCCGCCAGTTCGGGCACGCGCTGGCGGATTTCCAGGCCCTGCAGTTCAAGCTGGCCGACATGCTGACGCACATCGTCGCCGCGCGCCAGATGGTGCGCCTGGCCGCCGCCAGGCTCGACGAGCAGGATCCGCAGGCCGGCACATACTGCGCCATGGCCAAGCGGCTGGCCACGGACCTGGGCTTCCAGGTCTGCCTGGACGCCCAGCAGATTCACGGCGGCTACGGCTACCTGAAGGACTATCCGCTCGAACGCCTGGTGCGCGACAGCCGCGTGCACCAGATCCTGGAAGGCACCAACGAAATCATGCGCGTCATCGTCGCGCGCCAGATCCTGGAAAAAGGAGCCGACATCCGATGAACGCCGCGGTGCAGTTCGAAGTCCTGGCCTGCGCGGGCCAGCGGCGCATAGGGGTGGCCACGCTGAACCGGCCGCAGACGCTCAATGGCCTGAGCCTGGAGATGTGCGAGCTGCTGCAAGAGCAGCTCACGCTCTGGGAAAACGATGCCGCCATTGCGCTGGTAGTGCTGGCCGGAGCAGGCGACAAGGCGTTTTGCGCCGGCGGCGACCTGCACGGGCTGTACAAGGCCATGCAGGAAAATACCGGCGGCGCCTGGGACAACGCCTATGCGCGGCGCTTCTTCGAGGTCGAGTACCGGCTCGACTACCACATCCATACCTATTCCAAGCCTGTGCTGTGCTGGGGCAGCGGCATCGTCATGGGCGGCGGCGTCGGCCTGATGATGGGGGCCAGCCATCGCGTGGTTACGGAAACGACGCGTTTCGCGATGCCCGAAATCACCATCGGCCTGTTCCCCGACGTGGGCGGCACCTGGATGCTGAGCCGCATGCCGCGCGGCATCGGCAATTTCCTGGCCCTGAGCGGCGCGCAACTGGGGGCCGGCGACTTGCGCATGCTGGGCCTGGCCGACTACGTGCTGGCCGCTGCGTCCTGGCCGGGCTTGCTGGAACAATTGAAGGCGCAGGCGTGGCCGGAAGATCGCGAGGCCTCCGACATACTGCTGCGCCGCCTGCTGCGCGAGGCAGGCGCGGGCCTGGCGGCGCCGGATCCAGGGCCGCTGCAACGCCACTATGCCGCCATCAACGATGGCTGCGACGGCGCCGACCTGCAGGCGATCAGCGCATACATCGCCGCCCTGCAAGCCTGCGACGACCCGTGGCTGCAGCGCGCATCGGCAACCCACCGGGCCGGCTCGCCGGGCTCGGCGCGGCTGTGTTTCGAGCTGCTGCGCCGTACCCGGCTGCTGTCGCTGGCCGATGCTTTCCGCCAGGAATACATCGTGTCGCTGCATTGCGGCGTCGAGGGCGATTTCCGCGAAGGCATACGCGCGCTGCTGATCGACAAGGACAAGAACCCGAAATGGAATCCCGCCACGCTGGCCGATGCCACGCCGGCGTGGGTGGAACGTTTTTTCAAGGCGCCCTGGCCGGCGCGGCAGGCGCATCCTCTGGCAGGACTGGCGTGACGCCGGGCAAGCCTGTAGCGGCGGGCCAGCCCTCCCAGGCATAGGGAATTCGAGACGCGCCCAAGGGCTCATGAGGCCTCGAGCGCGCGACGCAATTATTGTTTTACACACAAGGAGACAACATGAGTCGTATCGCTTTCATAGGCTTGGGCCATATGGGCAGCCCTATGGCGCTCAATCTGCTCAAGGCCGGCCATGATCTGGTGGTGTTCGATCTGGTGCCCGCCGCCGTCAAGGTGCTGACCGACGCCGGCGCGCAAGCCGCCCCGGACGCGCGCGCGGCGGTGCAGGGGGCCGACGTGGCCATATCCATGCTGCCGGCCAGCCGCCACGTGGAAGGCTTGTACCTGGGTGAAACCGAGCTGCTTGCGCACATCGCGCAGTCGACCCTGGTAATCGAGTGCAGCACCATTGCCGCGGAATCGGCGCGCAAGGTGGCGCAGGCTGCGGCCGCGCGCGGCATCCGCATGATCGATGCGCCGGTCTCGGGCGGCACCGGCGGTGCGGCCGCCGGTACCCTGACGTTCATTGTCGGCGGCGAAGCCGAGGCGCTGGAGGCCGCGCGGCCCTATCTCGAGAAAATGGGCAAGAACATCTTCCACGCCGGTTCGGCGGGGGCCGGCCAGGTGGCCAAGATCTGCAACAACATGCTGCTCGGCATCCTGATGGCCGGCACCGCCGAGGCGCTGGCCCTGGGCGCGGCCAGCGGCCTGGATCCCAAAGTCCTGTCGGACATCATTTCCAAGAGTTCGGGGCGCAATTGGGCCACCGAGCTCTACAACCCCTGGCCCGGCGTCATGGATCACGCTCCCGCATCCAAGGGCTACGCGGGCGGCTTCGGCGTGGACTTGATGCTCAAGGACCTGGGGCTGGCGGCCGAGGCGGCGTTGCACTCGCGCGCCTCGACGCCGCTGGGCGAATTGGCGCGCAACCTGTATTCGCTGCACAGCGCCCAGGGCAACGGGCCGCTGGATTTCTCGAGCATCCTGAAGCTGTACAAGAAATAAGCCCTGTGCCCGGCCCGCGCATGCGGGCGGGCGTCCTCATACGCATCTGCAATCGAAAATATAAGAATTCATACAAGGGATTCTTATCTCTTTGAAAGCCGATTGGTATCAGGCGTCTGCTTGCGCGGCGGGGCTGATTTCGTAGGGCAGCGCCTGCAGCGCGATCTCCGGGCCATCGGCGGCGCCCAGCCTGTAGGCGGCGCCGGCCAGGTCGCCCAGTTGCACTTCCATCAGCAGCATCGTCTTGCCGGCGCTGGCCGCGGCGTCGATCACGCGGCCGCTGGGGCTGTCGGGGCGGCCGGCGTCATAGGTGTCGCGGCCGGCCAATTGTGCGGCCGCCGGGATGGCGGCGTCGATCACGCCGCCGGCCATGCGCCGCTTGACCGTGCCCCGGTAATGGCTGCGCGCGACGATTTCCTGGCCCGGATAACAGCCCTTGGTGAAATTGACGCCGCCTATCAGGTCCAGGTTCAGGGTCTGGGGTATGAACAAATCCTGGGTGGCGGCCGAAACCCACGGCAGCCCCGCCGCGATGTCCAGGGCACGCCAGGCCTCGGCCTGCGCGTCCGTGCCGGTATCCGCGGTTGTTCCGTCATCGGCGGCCGCCTCGCCTTGCGCCCGGTTCGCGTCCGCGCCGCCCGGCGCCGCCGCGGCGCCTATCCACCACCAGCGCGGGCCGCAACCCGGCGCCTTCGGCGCGGCGATGAAAACGCCCGCGCCGGTGGAAACCAGCGTCCAGGCTTGCGGATCTGCAGGCAGCTCGGCCAGGGCTGCGCCGGGCGGCAATGCGGCCTGCCGCGTCGAACCGGCATCGGGCAGCGGCAGAGGGTTATCGTCGGTGCGGGGGGCCAGGCCGGCGATCGGCGCGTCCAGCAGGCGCAATTTGGCCTTGGCCCGCAGCACATACATGGACAGGCGCTTGACCAGGGCCTGGGCGATGTCGGCCTTGACCAGTGCATACAGGGCGGGCGCTTCTGTGCCCGCCGGCGCGTGCCACAGGACCATGGTGGCCAGCAGGCGTCCCTTGGGCGTGCAGTAGCCTGCCAGCGCCGCCTGGCCGGCGGGCAGGCCGGCCACGTCCTGGGTGAGCTGGCCATGCATGAAAGAAACAGCGTCCGCGCCGGCGATTTCGATCAGGGCCAGGTCGCGCAGTCGCGCACAGAAATAGGGGACCGGGCTCGCGGCGCCGGCTGGGTTCGCAGCAGAGGATATCAGATCGGCAGACATGGGGTGCGCATCACAGAGACATAAACAAGTACAGCGATTATGATAGCGGGCTTGCTGGATCGCTGCTGCCATGACCCCATGCCCGGCGCCGGCTCCGGTCGGAAGACCTGGGTTCTCCATGCCCGGCCTGGCGCTTGCGCGCCAGCCGCTGCGGCTCCTCTTTTAAGACGTATGAACAGGCCTCGCCCCCTGGGGACGCGGCGCAGGGCGGCAGGCGCCGCTCGGCTACACTTGAGATAATGAAGAAAGTCGTATCGATATTCCTCTACATGCTGCTGGTCTGCGTACTGCTGGCGGGCGCCGGCGGCTGGGCGGCATGGCACTGGGCGCACAGCCCGGTGGAACTCGCGGCGCCGCGCATCGACTATCTGGTCGAGGTCGGCAGCCGGCCGCGCACGGTGGCCCAGGCCATGCGCAAGGCCGGCATACGCATCAACGAAGAAGCCTTCATCTGGCTCGCGCGCGCCAGCGGCAGCGACAAGCTGATCAAGGCGGGCGCATACGAGACCGAGCCCGGCGATACGCCGCTGACGCTCTTGCATCGCATGGCCAGCGGCGAAATGACCCAGACCCGCATCACCCTGGTCGAGGGCTGGACCTACCAGCGCATCCGCCAGGCCCTGCGCGACAACCCGCAGATCCGCCAGACCCTGCAGGACGTTTCCGACGCGGACCTGCTCAAGCGCCTGGGCGCCACGGAAAGCAGCCCCGAAGGCCTGTTCTTTCCCGACACCTATGTGTTCGTGCCCGATTCCAGCGATTTCGACATCCTGCGCCGCGCCTACAAGGCGCAGCAGCAACTGCTGGCCTCGGTATGGGAAAAGCGCGATCCGGGCCTGGCGATCCAGACTCCCTACCAGGCCTTGATCCTGGCATCCATCATCGAGAAAGAAACCGCCAACGGCGCAGACCGCAGGCGCATCGCCGGCGTGTTCATGAACCGGCTGCGCCTGAACATGCCTTTGCAGACCGACCCCACCGTGATCTACGGGCTGGGCGCGGCCTACCAGGGCAGGCTGCACAAGGGCGACTTGAGCGCCGACACGCCCTGGAACACCTACACGCGGGCGGGCCTGCCGCCTACGCCCATCTGCAGCCCGAGCCGCGCCTCGCTGCTGGCGGCGGTACAACCCGAAGTGAGCAAATATCTGTACTTCGTGTCGCGCGGCGACGGCACCAGCGAGTTTTCCGAGAGCCTGCCCGAGCATAATAGGGCAGTGTCCAAATATATATTGAGGACCGATCGCTGATGCAGAAACGACGCGGCTGTTTCATCACGCTGGAAGGCCTGGACGGCGCGGGCAAGAGCACCCACGTGCAGTGGCTGGTCGACGAGATCCGCGGCCGCGGGGTGTCGGTCCTGGCCACTCGCGAGCCCGGCGGCACCGCGCTGGGCGAGGCGCTGCGCGCGATCATGCTGGAACGGCCCATGCATCTCAGGACCGAGACCTTGCTGATGTTTGCCGCGCGCTGCGAGCATATAGAACAAGTCATCGAACCGGCGCTGGCGCGCGGCGACTGGGTGGTGTGCGACCGCTATACCGACGCCACCTATGCCTATCAGGGCGGCGGCCGGGAACTGGGCGCAGAGCCGATCCGCGTGCTGGAACAATGGGTCCATCCCGGACTGCAGCCGGACCGCACCTGGCTGTTCGATGTGCCGCTGGAAGTCGCGCGCGGCCGGCTCGCCGGCATGCGTGAGCCCGATCGCTTCGAACGCGAGAACGGCGCCTTTTTCGAACGCACGCGCAAGGCCTATCACGAACGCGCCCGCCAGTGCCCGCAACGCATCCGGATCGTCGATTCCACCCGCCCCATCGAGGCGGTGCGCAGCGGTCTGGCCGATGACTTGAACGACTTGCTGCAGGCCTGGCAGGATCCAGGACGCCCCCCGTCATCGGGCGGCGGAACCTCCCATGAGTGAGATTTCCGCCTTCTTGCCGTGGCAAGCCGACACGGCGCGCGCCTGGCTGGGCAGCAGAGAACGCTTTTCGCACGCGTGGCTGATCCATGGGCTGGCCGGCACGGGCAAGCGGCAGTTCGCGCTGGCCGGCGCCGCCAGCCTGCTGTGCGAAGCGCCGCAGGACGGGCTGGCTTGCGGGCACTGCTCGGCCTGCCTGTGGGTGGCGGCCGGCAATCATCCCGATCTGCGCCGTATCCGCCCCGATGCGGTCGCCGTGGAAGAGGGCGGCGAGGCCGAAGAAGAAACCGCCACGGCTACCAAGGCCGCACCGTCGCGCGATATCCGCGTCGACCAGTTGCGCGCCCTGGGTTCCTGGTTCAATACTGCGACGCACCGGGGCGGCTGGCGCGTCGCGGTGCTGTATCCGGCCCAGGCGCTGAACGCGATCTCGGCCAATGCCTTGCTCAAGGTGCTGGAGGAGCCTCCGGATCATACGGTGTTCCTGCTGGTCGCCGATGCGCCCGACCGCTTGCTGCCTACCCTGGTGTCGCGCTGCCGGCGCCTGCCCCTGGCCGTTCCCGGCCGCGACGAGGCGCTGGCCTGGCTTGCCGGGCAGGGCGTTACGCAGCCCGAGCCCTGGCTGGCGGCGGCCGGCGGCGCGCCCCTGGCCGCGCTGGAGCTCTCGCGCAGCCGCGCGGCCGCCTGCCCGCCATGGCTCGACGGCCTGCTATCGTCACTGGCGCAAGGCCTGGCGCCCGATATAGGCGGGATGGCCGACCAGCTCGAAAAAGAATCGCCCGCCGTCTGGCTCGATGCGCTGCAGCGCCTGTTCCTGGACTTGCTGCTGGCGGCCTCGTCCGCGCCCTTGCGCTATTTTCCGCAAGCGGAAAAGAACATACGCCTGGCGGCCGGCCGCGCGAGCCTGGCGAACCTGGGCGAAACCGGCAAATGGCTCGGCCAGCAGCGCGCACTGGCAGGACACCCGCTGAACGGCAAGCTGTTCGCGCACGCCGTGCTGCAGCGCGTGGCGCAGGCCTGCGCGCCGGGCGCCTGAAACAGCCGGCGGGTTAAACTCGCAGGATGTGGCCGGGATGCCGCCGCGGCAACGCTGGGCCGGCTTCCCGGTGTCTTGCAGGCGGCCGCAGCGGCCGGGGCCGTCCGGCGCCTTCCTGCTTCAAATACCGCGCCAGCCGGGCCGCATTCCCTTATTTTCCGAGCCTAGTATGTACGTCGATTCCCATTGCCATCTGAATTTTCCCGACCTTGCGCGCGACCTGCCGGATATCCTGGACCGCATGCAGCGCAACGACGTCGGGCATGCCTTGGTGGTCAGCGTCAACCTGGACGATTGGCCCGGGCTGATGGAGATCGTCGACGCGCATCCGCAACTGCATGCCTCGGTGGGGGTGCATCCGGACTACGAAGACATACCCGAGCCCACGCTCGATGAGCTGCTGCGCCTGTCGCTTACGCCCAAGGTCGTGGCGATCGGGGAAACGGGGCTGGATTACTTCCGCCTGGCCGAGCCGCTGGAATGGCAGCGCGAGCGTTTTCGCACGCATATCCGGGCCGCGCGCCAAAGCGGCCTGCCGCTCATCATCCATACCCGCTCGGCCAGCGCCGATACCCTGCGCATCATGCAGGAAGAGGGCGCAGAGCACTGCGGCGGGGTGATGCATTGCTTCACCGAAAGCTGGGAGGTGGCGCAAGCCGCCATGGACATGAACTTCTATATCTCGCTGTCGGGCATTGTGACGTTCAAGAACGCCGTAGCGCTGCAGGATGTCGCCCGCAAGCTGCCGCTGGAGCGGCTGCTGATCGAAACGGATTCCCCGTACCTGGCCCCTGTCCCGCATCGCGGCAAGCTCAATGACCCCTCGAAAGTGGTGCATGTGGCCGAAAAAATCGCCGAATTGCGAGGGATAGCCGCGAGCCAGGTGGCTCAGTATTCTACGGATAATTTTTTCAAATTATTCAGCAAGATAGAGAGATTAACTAAAGTAAATTAGTTCATAGAATGTGCACGAATCATAATTAACTTTAGACAATTTACTTTAAATAATTCAGATTAAATATGTTTAATATCACATTGATTAATATGAATATTTATAGAAATTCGTATGCTGCGATAGCTAAAACCGGATGGCGCAAGGCCATGCTGGTTTGCGCGGGCCTGGCCTTGTGCGCTGCGGCGCATGCGGCGGCCCCAGCAAACTGGTGGGTCGATATCACCAATGACCGTGCGGACGACATCAAGGCCCTGCTCGTGCAGGGAGCGGACCCCAACGTCGTCAACGGCAAGGGGCAGCCCTCCATCATGCAGGCGGTGCGCGACGGGGCCTGGCACGTGTACGACGTGCTGGCCGCCGACAGCCGCACCAAGGTCAATGTCACCAACGTCAACAATGAAACCCCGTTGATGTACTTGTCGGTGGTAGGCCAGACCCGGCGCGCCGAGGCATTGATCGCGCGCGGCGCCAAGGTCAACCGGCTGGGTTGGACTCCCTTGCAGTACGCCGCCTCGAAAGGGCATCTGGATACGGTGCAGATGCTGGTGGCGCATCATGCGATCATCGACGCGCCGTCTCCGGACGGCACGACGGCGCTCATGATGGCTGCCTTTTCCGGCAGTCAGCCGGTGGTGCAATACCTACTGGACCAGGGGGCGGTGCCTATCGTGCAGAACATGGGCGGCCATGACGCTGCCGACTGGGCGCGCCTGGGCAAGCACGAAAAACTGGCCGACAAGCTGCATGCGCTCATACAGAAGACGCTGGCCGAGCGCGCGGCGCAGCATGCCCACGACGTGGCCGGACAAGCCCCCGGCGCGGGGGCTCCCGGAGCAGGCGGAGAGGCGGGCGCCACCACTGTACCGGGAGGCGCGGCGGTCACGCCCGACACAGCGGCTCCCGGGCCGGCGACATCCGGCACCGGCGCGGCTGGGCGGGAAGCCCCGTCCGCACAGCAAGCCGCCCCTGGCGGCGACTCGGGCGGCTCGACGGCCAAATATTTCAATTCCGAAGACAATAACAGCCAGCCGGTAGCGCACTGACCCCGGCACTGGGGCTGGCTGGGCGGGCCGGCCTCAGTGGGACGCGGTCGGCAGGTATTCGGGCTTGAGGATGCCGGCCAGTTCCGCGTAGGGGATGCGTAGTTCGGGCTGGCCTGCCGAATAGGGCGCGATCTGGTAGGAATCGTATTTCACCACCAGCCCGTCGTCGGTGAACGCAAAATTGTCGCTGGGCTGGAACGGCCACAACCTGTCGTAGCTGGCAGGATCGCGGCGCGCGTCGGGGTTGCCGGCGAGCCAGCGCTTGTGGGCGGCGCGCAGCGCGGCCACATAGGCCTGGCGCTGGCCCGGCAGCAGCACCTGGTCCAGGCTAAGGACAGTCTGGCGATTATTGTCCCAATTCAGGAATTGGGTGGCGGAAACCCCATGCGCTGCACCGGTGAAATACTGGTATGTGTCCAGCTCGATAACGGTCAGGTATTTGCTGCGATAGCGCGCCTTGGCCAGGAGCTGCGTGGAATCGCGCGGCGCGGCGGTCTTCCAGAAATACTCTTCGTAGCCCGCTATCGTGGAATAGGGAGGAATGCGCTGCGGGTTGACGCCGGTCATCGTGGCCAGGGCGTGATCCACCAGTTGCGTCAGGCGCTGCACACTCGGAAACGCCAGGGAATCGAGCTTGATGCTGGGGCATTGGCCGTGGCAGCCCGGCTTGGTGTGTTCCCACTTGACCGGTTGTGTGAACAGCCCGTCGCGGCGGCTTTGCGCCTCGATCTGGTTGCCGGGAATCAGGGATATATTGCTGGCCGGGCCGCCGCCGCAGCCGGCCAGCGCGCCCACGGCCGCGACAGCCAGCAACCAGCGGCCCGGGCGGGCGCAAGACAGGAAGGCAGACATTAGTGGGCTCGTTGTTGTGAATCTTGTGTCGGTCGGGCTCATGTGCGGTGTCCTAGTGGCGGGCGTGCTTGTGCATTGCGTGGCGGGCGGCTCGATCGGCGGCGGTCAGCCCGGTGTCGCGCCGGTTTCGGCATCTGCCGGGGTAGCTGCCAATGCCCGTTCTATGGCGTGGCGCAGGCTGTCGGGCCGCGTCCTCGAGCCATAGCGCCGGATGGGCTGCCCGTCGCGGCCCACCAGGAATTTGGTGAAGTTCCATTTGATGCGGCGCGTGCCGAAAATGCCGGGCTTGTCGCGTTCGAGCCATTTGAAGAGCGGATGGGCTTGCGGGCCGTTGACCTCGATCTTGGCGAACAAGGGAAAGCTCACGGCATAGTTGTTGGCGCAAAAGCTGGCTATGGCGTCGGCATCGCCGGGCTCTTGCCGGCCGAACTGGTTGCACGGAAAGGCCAGAAGGGTGAAGCCGCGTTCGTGATAGTCGCGGTACAGGGCCTGCAGGCCTTCGTATTGCGGCGTGAAGCCGCAGTGCGAAGCGACATTCACGAGCAGCGCCACCTGGCCGCGCCAGCGCGCAAGGTCTATTGTTTCGCCCGTGAGCGAAAGCGCCGAGAACGAGTACATCGAAGTCATGGGCGTGGTCGAAAGAGGGCACCGCTCACTTTAACAGGGAGCGGGCGCGGGCGGCAAACCACGCGCGCCGGCCCGCGCCGCGGCAAAAGGCGTGCCGGCATGCCGATAGGTACAGCCCCGCGCTCGCGCACCCGCATGTGCATTGCCCGGCCGGCCGCGTGTCGCGCCGAAGCACATGCACAGATGCAGGGCGCGGGATTGGGATACTATGAAAGGCCACGCAAGACGGCCAGGCGAAGCGCCGGCGAGTCGGGCTGCCGGCGAGCCGCCGCCTGCGCGACGGCGCGCTTTTGGGCCTATTGCCTATTGTTTTTGATACATTGTCTATCCGACAAGCATAATCCTCCGACTTCGAGCCTACATGACCCGCATCTACCATAATCCGCGCTGCGGAACCTCGCGCACCGTCCTGCAAACGCTCCAGGACCGCGGCGAAAACCCCGAAATCATCGAATACCTGAAAACGCCCCCGAGCCGCGACGAACTGCTGCGCCTGATCGCCGATTCCGGGCTTACCGTGCGCCAGGCGGTGCGCAGCAAAGAGGCGCTCTACCAGGAACTGAAGCTGGACGACCCTGCGGTGGACGATGAGCGCCTGCTTGCGGCCATGCTCGAGCATCCCATACTGATCAATCGTCCTTTCGTCGTGACGGCGCGCGGCACGCGGCTGTGCCGCCCCGCGGACGTGCTGCAAGAAATACTGTAGCGGCACCGGGCCCGCCGCGGCATGTCCGTCCAGGTCTTCGCGCTGATTTTCCTGTCGGCGGTATTCCACGCGACATGGAATCTGCTGTCCAAGCGGGCGGCTCCGGCGGGCGCCGCGTTCGTGCTCGGCTACCGGCTTTGCTCGACGCTGCTGCTCGCCCCCTGGGTGGCGTACGAATTGTGGACGGGCGGCACCACCTGGAGCGTCGCGGCTATCGGTTTTATTGTCCTCAGTGCCGTCATCCACCTGGCCTACGGACTCTGCCTGCAGCGCGGCTACCAGGTGGGCGATCTGTCCGTGGTGTATCCGATAGCGCGCGGGACCGGGCCTTTGCTGGCCAGCGTCGGGGCTTATTTGTGGCTGGGCGATACTCCTTCGGCGAACAAGGTGCTGGGCATGTTCTGCGTGGTGGGCGGCGTGCTGCTCATCGCCACGCAAGGCCGCTGGCGCATCTTCAAGCAGCCGCGCGCCTGGGTGGGCGTGCGCTGGGGCCTGCTGGTGGGCGTGCTGATCGCCTGCTACACGGTTTCCGACGCCTATAGCGTCAAGAACCTGCGCGTCTCGCCGGTAGTGCTCGACTGGTGCACCGGCATGGTGATCACGATGATGATGGCGCCCGACGCCTGGGTGCGGCGCCGCCTGTACTGGGAGCGCATGCGCGGCAGATGGCTGCCTGCCGTCCTGGTGGGCTTGTTGTCCCCGATGGCCTATATCCTGGTGCTGTACGCGCTGCGCCAGGGCGGGGAAGTAAGCCAGATCGCGCCCTTGCGCGAGATGTCGCTGATGATAGGCACGCTGGCGGGCTTCCTGATCCTCAAGGAAAAGGTCGGCCCTGGGCGGCTGCTGGGCTGCGCGGTGATCATTGCCGGAGTCGTGGCCCTGGCTCGGCCGTGATCCTGCTCGTGCCGGGCTGGCCCCGCACTGTATTTCTCCGGATAAGGAGTGTAAAATACCCATATACGGAGAACGCATCATGAACCTTGCCTATGCCTACCCGGTCAGCCGGTTCGAGCCGGCCAGGGTAATAGACCTCAATACCCGCGAAGCGCGCGAACGCCTGTCGGCATCCGCGCTCAAGGGGTTTTTCAAGCTGGCGCGGGCCTGGTCGCTGCGCGACGAGGACGCCTGCATCCTGCTGGGCGGCCTGTCGTCTAGCGCCTTCTACGAATGGAAGAAAAAGCCGGCGCGCGTGCTCGAGGTCGATCGCATCACCCGCATTTCCTACCTGATCGGCATCTACAAGGCGCTGCACATTCTTTACGGCGACGACCTGGCCGACCGCTGGGTCAATTTGCCGAACCGCAATGCGGTCTTTGCCGGCAAGACGCCGCTGGCCTATATGCAGGAAGGCGGCATACTGGCCATGCAAATGGTGCGCAAGCTGCTGGACGCGCGCCGCGGCGGCTTGTAAAGCCTTGCCCGCCGCCGCGATGCATACGCCGCCCACCGTCCTGCTGCGCCGTTTCGACACCTGCCGGCTGCTGCCGTCGCGTTTCGCCGACCTGGAAGATTCGGTGCTCGAGCCCCTGTCCGAAGACGCGGCGCACCTGGCCGATCTGTTCGACCTGGACAACGCCACCAATGCGCGCCTGGCGGGCGAGCGCGGCGGCCTGCCTGGCATAGGCGTGGACGAACTGGTCTTCGGCGTGCCGAATTTCCGCATCATCAACGCCGCCTACACCTATCCGCGCCCCGAAGGCAGCCGCTTCAACGGCGGCGACCGGGGCTGCTGGTACTGTTCCTTCGAAATCGAAACGGCCCTGGCCGAAGTCATCTTCCACAAGACGGTGGAATACCAGGAAATCGATTATTTCCACGACTCGGTCAGCTACCAGGCGCTGCTGGCGGACTTCAGCAGCGAATTCCACGACATCCGCGACGATCCGGCTTTTGCCGATTGCCTGGATCCCGGCAGTTACATTGCTTCCCAGGCGCTGGCGGAATCCCTGCTGGAACTCGGTTCCATGGGTATTGTCTATCCCAGCGTGCGGCAGTCCGGCGGCGTCAATCTCGCATGCTTTCGTCCCGCCCTGGTCGGCAATGTGCGCCGCGCTGCAGCTTATCAATTGAGTTGGTCCGGCACGCCCGAGGCGCAGGTGCGGCCCCTGCCGCGCTGAGGCTTGCCTTTGCAACAAGCCCTATGGCCCGGCCCGGGATGCTCGGGCTCCTGGGTTGCGTCTCGCGCGAGGCCAGCATCCTCGCGCTCACGCTGCCGCGCGAGCATGCAGGGACGAGATTTGTTGTTTTTTCGCCCGGATCGGGTATTCGAACGACAAGCCTGGTTCATTTAGTTACCCATCGCGGCGGATAGGCATAAAATTTCAGCCTTCGCGTTTTCCTTGACGGGCGAACGCGCCTTGCGGCGGGGCGTAGCCGCGCCCGCCCGCAGCGCCGCAAGCTTCGGGCCCGATTTATCGCAGAGGATTCCTGTGAACGTTCAACGATGGCTCGCTGCATGGTGCAGCGCGCTGGTCTGTGGCTGTATCCACATATCCGCCCAGGCGGCCCCGGCCGCCGCTGATTGCCACGGCATCAGGGATCTGGTGTTCGTCGCCCACCAGGACGACGATCTGCTGTTCATGAACCCCGACATCCAGTCGACCATCCGCTCCGGCGGTTGCGTGCAGGTGGTCTACCTGACCGCGGCCGAACGCGGCGAGGGCATAGGCTACATGATGGGCCGCGCCCGCGGCGTGCGCGCCGCCTACTCCTATATCGCAGGCACCCCGAACAGCTGGACCGAGGACGTTGTGCAACTGGACGGCCGGCACCTGGCGCATGTCGTGCTGAATGGCGACCCGCGCGTCACGATGATCTACATGCGCCTGAAGGATCCGTGGCTGGGCAAGGGCTGGGGCAGCCTGACTCCGCTAAGCCGCGCCGAATCCGTCCCGGGCGCGACCGCGCAGTCGCTCGGCCCCTATGTGGAGACCTATGACCGGGCAGGACTGGTGGACACGCTGGCGGCGATCATCCGCGCCTATCGGCCCACCGACATCCGCCACATGGACGACACCGTGTCGATTCCGTATACGCGCCTGTGCTGGCGCTGCGTGGGCCACGACCATCCCGACCATATCGCCAGCGCCCGCCTGGCGCGCGACGCCATGGCTCAGGTGCCGGGCAATTATGCCGAAATCGCCTATGTCGACTACCCGACGCAGGAGCGCCACCGCAACCTGACCCTGGCCGAGGTCGCCGGCAAGACCGGCGCCTTCCGCCACTATGCCTGGGACGATTACCGCTATTGCCCCAAAGGGCCTGCAGAGTGCAAAGAGCCCCTGGGCCCGGCCTTGTCCTGGGTGGGGCGTACCTATTACGTGATCCGCCACACCCTGGCGCCGGCCCTGGCCGCGGAACCCACAGGAGGCTATCTGTTGTGCGCCACGGGGGAAATCAATTCGGCCGCCAATGTGCGCGACTCGCGCCTGGGACACTGGCTTGCCCTGGGCGGGCGCGTGGCCGGGCGTTCCACGGCCTTCAACCGGCTCGACGGCGACGTCGAGATACTGGTACGCAGCGCCAACGGGCGCCTGTGGACCCGGTCGCGGCCGGCCGGCGGACATTGGGCCGCCTGGCAGGCGGTGCTGGGGCCGCGCGTCGTCGACCTTCCCCTGGTGGCGCGCAGCGCCGCCGGCCGCAACACCTTGCTGGCCATGGGCTACGACGGGGTATTCCACTACGCGCTGCGGCAGCAGACCGGCGATACGACATCCTGGCACTGGAGCAAACTCCCCGCGCTGGCCGATGCCGTGACGGACGCGGCGCTGGCGCTGGACGCCAAGGGCGATCCGGCCGTCTTCGCTTCCGACAGGAAGGGCGGGCTCTGGACCACCTGGCAAGAGCAGGACGGCAGCGGACGCTGGGCTGCCTGGAGCCGCATCCGCGGCGTGACGGTATCGGCCCCGCTGGCCGGCGAGCGCATCGAACGCGGCGACCGCCATACTTCGGGCGGCCTGGCGGCGCAGCGCAACGCCCGCGGGCTCATACAGCTCTATGCACGCGACGGCCGCTCCGGCCACATGCTGGTCCTGACCCAGTCGCGTCCCGGCACGCCGGACCAGCCCTGGGGGCCTCCAGTGGATCTCGGCGTTTCTTATGTGGGGCGCCCGGCCATAGGCCTGAGCCCGGCGGGCGGCGTGGCGGTCGCGGCGCTGGCGCGTGAACGCGGCTCGATATGGCTGCTGGAAGGCGCCGCAGTCACCAGCCTCGGGTCGGGGATCGTGTCGGCGCCGGCTTTGCGCACCATAGGCGATACGCTCTATGTAGCGGGACGCGGCGCGGGCCCACGGCAGGACTACTGGCTATGGACCCGCAACGCGGGCAAATGGCATGCGCCCAGGATGGTGCCGGCGCCCTCGGTGGACGGCGGCGAATCCTTCGACACCTTGCCGCAGCCCGGCGCGCTGCCGGGCGGGCCCTTCGAGAAGCCCGTACTGTCGGCCAAGGCCGAGACCGGAGTGGCCGTCCCGGCCACCAAATAGCGGCTGGCCATTCCGCCGCGCCGATGCCGTAAGCGGCCATGGCGCGGGCGGGATGCTAGGGACGGCTTTCGGCCGCCTGCGGCTCTCCGGAGGCCGCCTCTTTGGCGGCGGATTCCTGCAGCATGTTGCGGATGTCGGCGGCCAGCAGGTCGTTCATGCGTTCGCTGCTTTCGCGGCTGGCTATCATGAAGCGTTCTTCGTCGCGCCAGACGGGGGCCAGGGCCTGGAACATGTTTTCGTCGTGGCGCCGGAACAGGCGCGCGGCGCGGGCCGCCTGCATGCCCTTGAATCCCAAGGCCTTGAGGGCCTCCGCGCCCAGGGTCAGGCCGGCCTCGAAGGTCTCGCGCTCGACCACGTCGGCCCCCTGGTCCAGCAGGCGGTAGGCGTGCCTGCGGTCATAGGCGCGGGCGAGAATCTTCAGGTTCGGGAAGTGCGTGTGTGCCAGTTCGACCAGTTTTTCGGCCTGGTCGCGATCGTCGATGGCCACCAGCAAAACTTTGGCGCGCGCCGCGCCGGCGGCCTGCAGCAGATCCGGGCGGGTCGCGTCGCCGTAATACACGCGGCGGCCGAAGCGGCGCACCAGTTCCACCTGTTCGGCGCTGGCCTCCAGGGTGGACGTCTTGAAGCCATTGACCACCAGCAGGCGCGCCGCGATCTGGCCGAAGCGCCCGAAGCCGGCGACGATGACGTCGGGAGCTTCGTCGAAGGCCTCGTTTTCCGGTTGCGGGGCCGACGACAGGTCGGCCGAGCAGCGCCGTTCGTACAGAATCAGCAGCACCGGAGTCAGCGCCATGGAAATCGCAACGGTGACGGTCGCCAGCGCGGCCAGCTCGGACGACAGGATGCCCGAGGCCGCGGCGATGCCCAGCAGCACGAAGGCGAATTCGCCTCCCTGGGCGAGCGCCACGGCGGTCAGGCCCGCGGCGCGGCCGTCCAGCCGGAACACGCGCGCCACGCAGAACGCCACCACAGCCTTGATCGCCACCAGCCCGAGCACGCAGCCGGCCACGGCCAGCGGCCGGGCCGTCAGTACGCCGAGATCCATGCCCGCGCCTATGGATATGAAGAACAGCCCCAGCAGCAGCCCGCGGAAGGGCTCGATGTCGCCTTCCAGCTCGCGCCGGAATTCGCTGTCGGCCATCACCATGCCGGCCAGAAACGCGCCGAGCGCGGGCGACAGGCCTACGGCCTGCATCAGCAGCGTCACCGCAATGACCAGCAGCAGCGCAGCGGCGGTGAAAATATCACGCGAGCGCGTGCGTGCGATATAGCGGAAGGCAGGCCGTGCCAGGTAGCGGCCTGCCGCGATCACCAGGGCGACTGCGGCCAGCACCGCCAGCGCGTGCACCCATCCGGGATAGCGATCGAGCAGGCCCGCGCCGTCGCCGGTTTGCGCGGCGGGCAGGGCGGCGGCCTGCAGCGTCAGCAGCGGCAGGGCGGCGAACATCGGGATCGTGGACACGTCCTGGAACAGCAGGATGCCGAAACTCGCGCTGCCCGCCCTGGTGTGCTGCAGCCCTTTTTCCTCGAAGATCTGCAGCACGATCGCCGTGGACGAAAGCGACAGGATGAAGCCCAGCGCCAGGGCTTGGCGCCACTGCAGGCCGAAGAGCATGGCGGACCCGGCCAGCGCCAGACCGGTGGCGACTACCTGGCTGGTTCCCAGGCCGAAGAATGCAGCGCGCATGCTCCAGAGCAGCGAGGGGCGCACTTCCAGGCCGATCAGGAACAACATGATGACCACGCCGTATTCGGCGAAATGCCTGATTCCGGTCTGGTCGCCCACCAGGTGCAGCGCAAATGGCCCTATGACCACTCCGGCGACGATATAGCCCAGCACCGAGCCCAGGCCCAGCCGCTGCGCCAGGGGCACGGCGATGACCCCGGCGGTCAGGTAGATCATGGCCAGCCACAGTACGCTTGCACCCTCCATGCGGGCTCCTTTGAATGTCCGGGGGGGCTCGGCGAACCGAGCATGAGGGCGTACGGCCGCCCGTTTCCAGGCAGGCGCGCCGCGCCGCCTGCAATGATAGCGCCCGGCGGTGCGTGGATGACGATTCGCGTATTGCGAGACGCGTCGTGCTGCAGCCGGCTGCGGCAAGTGTCCAGGCGGGCTGCGGCATGCACGCATGTGGCGTGCCGCTGTCGCCTGGCGGCTGGCGGATCCGCGGGGCGGAGTTGCGGCCGAGGCCGGATCCGTAACCCTAGAGCAAGTTCGGCGCAAATGTTTACCGCCTTCTTGCAGCACCCGCCACATACAGTGCTTCGAAGACTGTAAACATCTGAACCGAAAATGCGCTAGCCTCGGCCATAGCTATGGCCGTGCTCGTGGCCGTAACCGGATCCGCCTCCGTGCAACACCTAGTATCCAGGCTTTAATTAATATGTTAACTTTAATGGTTGATATGTTAATTTTTTGTGCATGGCCAGTTCGTGGGCCGTGCGAGTACAGGAGCACGATATGAACAATATGGAATCCAGGGGAAATCTGCGCCGCAGGCTGTTGAAGTTGTGCGGCGGCATATCGCTGGTGGCGGGCGCGACGGCCCTGGCGGCGCCGGCCCAGGCGGCATGGCCGGATCACCCGATACGCTGGCTGGTGCCGTACACCGCCGGCGGCGGCAGCGACGTGTCGACCCGCCTGGTGGCGCAACTGGTGTCCAAGGACCTGGGCGCCAGCATCGTGGTCGAGAACAAGCCGGGCGCGGCCACCATCATCGCCGCCCAGGAACTGCGCCGCTCGGCGCCGGACGGATATACCGTCATGACCGCCGGCCAGGGCACCCTGGTGCTGAACCCGAGCCTGTATCCCAAGCTGGCCTACAACGCGAACAAAGACTTCGCGCCGGTTACCGCGCTGGTGCGCCTGCCCATGGTCCTGGTGGTGCGTCCCAACCTGCCGGTGAAGAACCTGGCCGAACTCGTCGCTTACATCCAGAAGAACCCGCACAAGCTGAGCTTCGGCTCGGTGGGCAACGGCAGCCCGCATCATCTGGCGGCCGAACTGTTCCTGGCGACGATCAAGGGCGAGGAAACCCACGTGCCCTATAAGGGGACTCCGCAAGCGCTGCAGGACATCATAGGCGGCCAGGTCGATTTCATGATGGCCGACCTGTCGGCTTCCGCGCCCCTGATCCGTTCGGGCAAGCTGCGCGCCCTGGCGATTCCGCTGGCCGAGCGCAGTTCGGCGATACCCGACGTACCGACCTTCTCCGAAGCAGGCATGCCCGGCTTCACCGCCTACACGTGGCAAGGTGTGGTGCTGCCCGCGGGCACGCCCAAGGACATCGTCGACAAGCTCAGCGCGGCGATCAACAAGGCGCTGGCCAATCCCGACGTGGCCAAGAAGCTCAACGCCATGGGCATGCAGCCCATGGGCGACACCCCCGACCAGTTCCGCAAGTTCATCGGCGAAGAACAGCAGAAGTGGGGCGGCGTGATCCGCGAGCGCCACATCACCCTGCAATAAGCCCGCCACGCGCCACGCGAACCCAGCCGCGCGGCGCATAAGCCGGACGCCGACCAGCCCCTGCGGACTGTGAGGCGCTTGGCGCGCCCGCCCGGCAGGCATGCAGGCCGCGAGCGAGCCAGGCAACAAGCCGGCATCGATCCCCGAGGGTCGATGCCGGTTTCTTTTTGCGCACGGCCCGGGGTAGCCATGCAATAGGGCCGGGCGATATTATTTGTGCGCCGGCCAGGCGAGACCGAAGCGCGTTGGCACGCAGCAAGGCCATGCATCCCCGCCATCGGGCGCCCGGGCCCGGCACAACAGGAACATACCAGGAGCAGGAATGACTAAGCAGAAAAACCAGGCGTTGAGACTAGCCCTGGCGCAAAGGCGCTTGTTCACCGCGATGTCGGCCCACAATCCGCTGGCGGCGAAGCTGGCGCAAGAGGCGGGCTTCGACGGCATCTGGGGCAGCGGCTTCGAGCTGTCCGCCAGCTATGCGGTGCCCGACGCCAGCATCCTGCCCATGGGCACGCACCTGGAGATGATGCGGGCGATCGCATCCACCGTCGACATCCCGCTGATCGCCGATATCGACACGGGCTTCGGCAATGCGGTGACCGTCAGCTACATCATTCCGCAATACGAGGCAGCGGGAGCCTCGGCAGTGGTGATGGAGGACAAGACCTTTCCCAAGGACACCAGCCTGCGCGCCGGCGGCAGGCAGGAACTGGTGCGCATCGAGGAATTCCAGGGCAAGATCGAGGCGGCGGCGCAGGCTCGCAGCGATGCGGATTTCGTAGTCATAGCCCGGGTCGAGGCGCTGATCGCCGGGCTGGGCCAGGAAGAAGCGCAGAAGCGCGCGCATGCCTACGAAGAGGCCGGCGCCGATGCCATATTGATTCATTCCAAGCAGAAGACACCCGACGAGATTCTCGCCTTCATATCGGGCTGGTCGGGGCGCGTCCCCCTGGTGCTGGTGCCCACCGCCTACCCGCAACTGACCGAGGCCGATATCGCCGCCACCGGCAAGGTCGGCGTGGTGATCTACGGCAACCATGCCATCCGCGCCGCAGTGGGTGCGATGCGCGACGTCTTTGCGCAGATCCGCCGCGACGGCGGCATCCAAGGCGTGGATGCCGCGCTGCCCGGAGTGAAGGACATCATCGCATTGCAGGGCGATGCGCGGATGCGCGAGATCGAGAAGAAGTTTCTGCGCTAGGGCAAGCGTGGCGCGCGGGTTTACCGCCACCCCGCAGGACCCGCCCTATATATAGCGCTTCGAGGCTGTAAACAGCTGAACCGAAAATGCGCCTGGCGGTGTTCCGGGCGGAGCGCCGCTTCAGGAACGCAGGTACTTGTTCAGGAACGCAATGGTGCGCGACCACGCCAGCGTGGCCGCCGCCTGGTCGTAGCGCGGCGTGGTGTCGTTGTGGAAGCCGTGCTGCACGCCCGGGTACATGTATTCCTGGTAGCGTATTCCGTTGGCCTTGAGCGCCGCCTCGTACGCCGGCCAGCCGGCATCGATGCGCTCGTCCAGCCCGGCGTAGTGCAGCAGCAGCGGCGCTTTTATATGGGCGGTCTCGGCAGCGCTGGGCTGCTGCCCGTAGAAGGGCACCGCGGCGGCCAGCTCGGGCAGGCGCACCGCCAGCATATTGGCCACGCCGCCGCCATAGCAGAAGCCCACGGCGCCGATCTTGCCCGTACATTCGGGGCGGCTTTCCAGGTATTTGGCGCCGGCCACGAAATCTTCCAGGCGCTTGGCGGGATCGAGGCCGGCGAACAGCTTGATGGCTTGTTCTTCGTTGCCGGGATAGCCGCCGACCGAGGTCAGCGCGTCCGGCGCGAAGGCCACGAAATCGGCCAGCGCCAGGCGCCGCACCACGTCTTCGATATAGGGTGTCAGCCCGCGGTTTTCGTGGGCCACCAGCACCCCGGGCAGCTTGCCCGCGGGTTTGGCCGGCAGGGCGAAATAGCCGCGCACCGTGCCCGAGCCCTTGGGAGAGGCATAGCTCAGGTACTGTGTGTGCAGCCGCGGGTCTTTGCGCGGCACTTGTTCGGCAAGGGCATAGTCGGGCTTGAGGCTTTCGAGCATGGCAGCCGCGGTGAAGCCGCCGACCGCAAAGCGCGCGGCCTGTTCCAGGAATTCCCGGCGGCCTATGATGCCGTGAATGTACGAGTCGAAGAGCTTGAGGACGGGGGGCGGAAAGTCGCCGGCAGTTTTGCGTGGCATGGCGGGGACTCCTGGAGAAGAGTGCTTATCCTACACCCGAATTCGGTGCGCCGGACGAACCCGCGGGGCTAGGGATTCTGGGCGGGCAGGGCCAGTAACACGTCGGCCCGGGGCCCGGGCCGCGGCAACAGCCGCAGGCCGGGCGGCAGCAGCGGCGGCACCTGCGCCGGGTCTTGCAGATTGCGCGTGAGCCCCAGCAGGAACAAGTGGCCGGGCTGGGCGAAGCGTTCATCGTAGAACGCGCCGTACCATACGGGGATTTCGCGCGGGCGGCCCGGCGCCACCAGCACATAGTCCGAACGCCACAGCCTGAGCACCATGCGTCCATGTCCGTCGCGGTCGGGGCGTATATAGGTCAGGGCCGCATTGCTGCCCTGGTCGTACCTGGGCAGCACGGGCAGGTCGCGTACATCGGTGCTGGGCAGCAGCCAGGTAAGCGCACTGCGCACCGACCATGCCGGGGCCGGCAGCCATCCTTCGCCTTGCAATGCGCGTTCGACATCGGAGGCGCTATCGGCCCACTGCAGCAGGAAGCGTTCGTCGCGATGGGCGCGCAATTCCAGGCGATAGGCGGGCAGCTTGCGCCACGCGGCGTCGGTCCATTGGTCCTGGGTGATAGCCTGGACGCGCAGCGGCGGCGTATATAGCGCCAGGTCGGAGGCCGAGCGGGTCGTGAAGACCCAGGCGATGCCGGCCACGAGCACCACGGCCAGCGTGCCGGCCAGCGCGCGCGGATGTATGTCTTCGCGCACCTTGCGGCGGGTGTAGAGGATGACGGCAAGCGCCAGCCAGACCAGGCCTATGCTCCATCCGGCCACTACGTCGGAAAGCCAATAGGCGCCCAGGTACAGGCGCGACACGCCGATCAGCACCACGCCGGCGGTGGCGCAGGCGGCGAGCGTGGCGCGGGCATAGGGGCCGGCATTGCGGCCCAGCAGATAAGCCAGGAAGCCATAGAGAATGATGCTCGAAGTGGCGTGGCCGCTGGGAAACGAGACATGCTCCAGGCCCGCGGGCAGGCCCAGCGGCGCGGGGCGGTCTATCAGCAGCCCCAGTGCGCGGATGGTGGCCTCGGTGGCCAGCGCCAGGGCCAGCCAGTAGCGCATGGTGCGCCGGCAGCCGCGCAACAGGAACCAGAGCGCCATGGTAGCCACCACCAGCACGCGCATGCGCACGCCGCCCATTTCGGTGATCGCCACCATCGCCTGGTCGGCAGGCCAGGTGCGCAAGGCCTGCAGCCGATTCAGCACCGACATGTCGATGCCGGTGAACCAGTGTGCCGTGACCGCGCCGCGCGCGGTCAGCAGGAACATGAGGCTGCCGCCGCCCAGCACCAATATCCAGAACAGCAGGGTGCGCGAGTCGGGTCTCGAAGGGTCTATTACCGCGCGCACATAGCGGCGCAAGCGCGCGCAGGAGGCAGGGCTGCGGCTCGCCCAGCGCAGCAGCGCGTCGCGCCAATTGCGCAGCACGGGTGCACCGCCGCGAGCCGCGAGCCGCGCCAGCCATGCCACGAACCACGCGAGCGCCACAATCAGCAGCAGCAGCGCGGCTATGCGTCCGCTTACGGCCCGCGCCACTTGCAGGGACGCGCCGAACAGCACGCCCGGCAGGATATGCGTGGGTGACCAGACCAGCGCCGAGCCGATATTGACCAGGTAGAAGCGCAGGCGCGGCATGGACGCCGTACCGGCCAGGAAGGGCACGATGGCGCGCACCGGCGCGATGAAGCGCGCGAAAAGTATGCTCTTGCCACCGTGATCGCGCACGAATTGTTCCCCGCGCTCGAGCAGCGCAGTGCGGCGGGCCAGCGGCCCCCAGGCGCGGATCTGCGTGTTCCAGCGGCGGCCGGCCTCGTAGCTCAGCCCGTCGCCGCCGATGGCGCCCAGCGCCGCGATGCCCAATGTCACCCAGAGGTCCAGCGCGCCGGCCCCGATCAAGGCGCCTGCGGCGAACATGGCGACCCCGGCCGGCACCAGCGTACCCACCAGCACGATGGATTCCGCGAAAGCCACCAGGAACACGGCCAGCAGCGCCCCTGTGGGGTGCAGGGCAATGTAGTCGAGCAGCGCGTGCATGAGGTAGGCTTGGGGTTGCGGGCAGGGCGGTGTGTGAAGCTACTGCCGCGAGTGTGCCCCAGATCGGAGCCGATGTGAAGGACCTCGGCCTTGCGGTCCTGGGCGTTCGTCGCCCGCCCTGTGCCGGGCTTGCGGCGATCGGACGAAGGTGGTTACGTATGGAAAAACCGTCGCAGGCCCGGCGTGTTTTAATGGAAAATTACATGGCGAGCGCCCGCCGGGGCCGCCGCTTGTCGTGTACGGATCGTGGAGGCCAGGCTCATGCCGGATGCTTTATCACCCGATGCTGATACCCTAGAAATGCCCGCAGCGGGCAAGGACTGTGCACAAGACGCCGGGCTGCAACGGCGCTACGAACAGGTGCGGGCCCGCAGCCTGGAACTGGCCGCGCCTCTCTCGGCCGAGGACCAGTGCGTGCAGTCGATGGCCGATGCCAGCCCGACCAAGTGGCATCTGGCCCATACAAGCTGGTTCTTCGAGGCCATGGTGCTGTGCCCGCACAGCCCCAGCTACCGCTCCTTCGACGAGCGCTACTTCTATCTGTTCAATTCCTACTACGAAGCGCTCGGGCCGCGCCATCCGCGGCCGCAGCGCGGGCTGCTGACACGGCCTTCGCTGGAAGAGATCCATGCCTATCGGCGCCACGTCGATGCCGGCGTGCGCCGGCTGCTGCGAGAAGGCGCCGGGCCCGCGCAGGCGCAGGTCGAGCGCTTGCTGGTGCTGGGCCTGCACCACGAGCAGCAGCATCAAGAGCTGCTGCTTACCGATATCCTGCACGTCTTGTGGTGCAACCCCTTGCGGCCGGCCTACCTGCCGCCGGGGCGTGCGCCCGCGCCGCCGCGCGCAGCCGGCCCGGCGCAATCGCAACGCTGGCTGAGCCGGCCGGAGGGCCTGGCATCGATCGGCCATGACGATCGGGCCGCCGCCGGCTTCGCTTTCGACAACGAATCGCCGCGCCACGACACGCTGTTGCGACCCTACCTGCTGGGCAGCGGCCTGGTCAGTTGCGGCGAGTATGCCCAATTCATCGCCGACGGCGGCTATCGCGATCCCTCGCTGTGGTTGTCCGACGGCTGGGCCAGGGTACAGGCCGAAGGCTGGCGCGGCCCTTTGTACTGGGTAAGCGAAAACGACGCCGCGGCGCCGCGGCCCGCAGACTGGGAAGTGTTCGGCCTGGGCGGGCTGCAAGCCATGGATCCGGACGCGCCGGTAAGCCAGATCAGTTTCTACGAAGCCGCCGCCTATGCCCAATGGGCGGGCGCGCGCCTGCCGACCGAGTTCGAATGGGAAGCGGCCGTGGACGATCCGGGGCTCGCCCAAGCCATGGACAGCGTCTGGCAATGGACGCGCTCTTCCTACGATCCTTATCCGGGCTTTCGCGCGCAGCCGGGGGCCGTGGGCGAATACAACGGCAAGTTCATGGTCGGCCAGCTCGTGCTGCGCGGCGCAAGCTGTGCGACGCCGCCGGGCCACGGGCGGCACACCTACCGCAATTTTTTTCCTGCGCAAGCCCGCTGGCAGTTCTCGGGCCTGCGCCTGGCCAAGGACGATTGATGCAGAGCCATACACTACGCAAGGAAGCCGACGCCATCGAAGACCCGGCCGCCGCCGCGGCGCGCGGCGAATTCGCGCGCGACCTGCAGGCCGCGCTGGCCAAGCGCCCGCGCCAGCTTTCTCCCAAATACTTCTACGACGCGGCAGGTTCGGCGCTGTTCGACCGGATCTGCGAATTGCCCGAATACTACCTGACCCGCTGCGAGCTGGGCCTGCTGTCGGCGCATGCTCCCGAGATCGCCGAGCACATGGGCGCCGAAGCGGAGATCATCGAATTCGGCGCCGGCTCGCTGGCCAAGATCCGCCTGCTGCTCGATGCGCTGCAAGGGCCGGGACGCTATTTGCCCATAGACATCTCGGGCGAACACCTGGCGGCCGCGGCGCGCCGCCTGCAGCAGGATTATCCCCAACTGCAGATCCAGCCCGTCGTGGCCGACTACACCAAGGGGCTGCGGCTGCCGCCCAGGCTGCATCGCGGCACCCGGCGCATAGGTTTCTTCCCGGGCTCCACCATCGGCAACCTGCGTCCCGACGAGGCCCTGCGCTTTCTCAAGCAGGCGGCCGCGCTGTTGCGCGGCGGCGCGCTGCTGCTGGGGGCCGACCTGATCAAGGCGCCCGCGGTGCTGCATGCCGCCTACAACGACGCGCAGGGCGTGACGGCGGCCTTCAACCTGAACCTGCTCGTGCGCGCCAATCGCGAGCTGGGGACGGATTTCGATCCCTCGGGCTTCGCGCATAGCGCCTTCTACAACGCCGGACAGCAACGCATCGAGATGCACTTGATGAGCCTGCGCAAGCAGGAAGTCGGCGTCTGCGGGCGCCGCTACGAATTCGTCGAAGGCGAGACGCTGCACACCGAGAATTCCTATAAATTCACGATAGACAGCCTGCACGAACTGGCCACGCACGCCGGCCTGAGGCGCGGCCCGGTATGGACGGACAAGCATCGGCGCTTCGGCCTGTTGTGGCTGGATGCGCCGCCCTGATCGCGGCTTCGGCAGCGCATGCCGCGAGACCTGTGCGGCGCGCCGTGCCATGGCCGGGGGAGGCGACACGCCCACGCCGAACTCTTATACTTGCGCCATGAAGAATCTGACTAGCGATCACGCACTCGAAACCCTGGATGTACGAATCACGGGCCGGGTCCAGGGCGTGGGCTTTCGCGCCGCCGCGGTGCGCCAGGCCCATCTGCTGGGGGTCACCGGCTGGGTGCGCAATAACGCCGACGGCTCGGTGCAGACACTGCTGCAGGGTGAACACGACCAAGTGGATCGCATGCTCTCGTGGCTGCTGGTCGGTCCGCCGGGTGCGCGCGTGACCGAAGTCGACAGCCAGCCCCAGGACACCGGCAGGCGCTACGAACACTACGAACAGATCTAGACCATGAACCCGGCCCGCCGGCCTCATCCGCCCGTGCCCAAGAATGGGCGGCTCCAGTATGGCGCGACGCGGGGCGGATCGCGGCCACCCGACCGGCCCGTTCGGAACCCACGCGAGCAAATCGGATCATGAGCCACTCCGGCAGGCGGGAATTCCTCAAGCGGGCGGGCGCCGCCGCGGCGGCTGCCGCGGCCCTGGACGCGCTGCCCGAATCCATACGCAAGGCAGTGGCGATTCCCGCGCACACAGAGCGCGGCACGATCGAAGACGTGCGCCACATCGTGGTGCTGATGCAGGAAAACCGTTCCTTCGACCATTACCTGGGCCACTTGAGCGGTGTGCGCGGCTACAACGACCGCTTTCCCGCCGAACTGCCGGGCGGGGCGCCGGTATGGCAGCAGCCGCGCCACGACCCGGTCCAAGGCAGCATCGCGCCGTTCCATCTCGATACCCACACTACCAGCGCCCAGTGCATAGGCGACCTGGACCATACCTGGCGCAAGACGCATGCCGCGATCAACGGCGGCCGCTACGATCGCTGGCCGCGCTACAAGACCGACATGACGATGGGCTATCACCTGCGCGGGGATATTCCTTTCCACTATGCGCTGGCCGATGCCTTTACCGTGTGCGACCATTATTTCTGCTCGATGCCCGGCCCCACGCACCCGAACCGCATGTTCCTGATGACGGGCACCAACGACCCGAGCGGCAGGGGAGGCGGGCCGCTGATCGACAATCACGATCCGGTATCGCAACCCTACCTGCCGGCGCTGACATGGACCACCTACCCGGAACGCCTGCTGCGCGCCGGCATTTCCTGGCAGGTCTACCAGGAAGGCACTAACCCGCATGATCCCTATAACGGCAATTTCGGCCTGAATGTGCTGGCGAATTTCGGCGCCTACATCCAGGCGCCTGCCGGCTCGGCCCTGCACCGGCGCGCCATGACGGCGCGCCCGCTCGAACAATTCGCCCGCGACGTGCGCGACGGGCGCCTGCCCCAGGTGTCGTGGCTGCTGCCGCCGGCCGCCTATTCGGAACATCCCAAGTGGACCTCGGCCTACGGCGCCAGCTACATCGCCCGGGCGCTGGACGCCCTGACCGCCAATCCCTCCGTCTGGAGCCGCAGCGTGCTGCTCGTGGTCTATGACGAGAACGACGGTTTCTTCGACCATATGGTGCCGCCCAGCCCGCCGACCGGCCCGGGGCTGGGCAAGAGCAGCGTGCCCGTGGCCGACGAGTTGCACACGGTCGTGAATCCTCAGCACCAGCCGCTGTACAAGGCCGACGGCCTGCCCTACGGCCTGGGCCCGCGCGTGCCCATGATCGTGGTGTCGCCCTGGTCCAAGGGCGGCCATGTCTGTTCCCAGGTGTTCGACCACACCTCGGTGATTCGCTTCATCGAGCGGCGCTTCGGCGTGCACGAACCCAATATCAGCGCCTGGCGCCGCACGGTCTGCGGCGATCTGGATACGGCATTCGATTTTTCCCGCCGCGACGACAGGCCGGCGCCCTTGCCGGACACTCGCGGCTACCAGGCTATGGCCGACCAGCAATGCAGCACGCTGGACGCGCCGCGGGTGCCTGCGCCGGGCGCGGTGACGCCGCATCCGCAAGAGCCCGGCACGCGCCCGGCGCGAGCGCTGCCTTATGCTTTGCACCTGTCCGACGAAGTCGCGGCGGGCGTAACGCAAGGCCTGCGCCTGAGTTTCGACAATCACGGACGCCAGGGGGCCAGCCTCTGGGCGCGCTCGCGGGCGGCGAGCCTGGCGCCGCGCTGCTATACGCTGGCGGCGGGCGGCCATCTGGAAGATCTGCTGCCCGCTGCGGAAAACACCGACGTCTACGATTGGACTCTGCACGGGCCCAACGGTTATGTGCGCGTCTACCGGGGCAGCCTGCGGTCCGATCGCCCCGGCCAGTACCTGCAGATACGCCAGGCCGCCGCGACAGGTAAAGCCCCGGCGCACGACTTCGCCCTGGAATTGACGAACCGCGGGCCGCAGCCGCTATCCCTGGTATTGAAGGACCTGGCCTATGGGCAGGAGCCGCGCGAGTTCACGCTGCTGCCCGGCGCCTCGTATACGGCGCGCTGGAATATCGAGGCCAGCCATCACTGGTACGACATCGGCATATCCCTGCTGCAAGACGAGGCCTACGAACGGCGCTATGCGGGGCATGTCGAGACCGGCCGCGCCAGCCGCAGCGACCCCGCCGCGGCCTGACTTGCCCGGGCTGGCCCGCCCTATATGCGCGGCAAGGCGAGCGCCAACAGCGCCACCACGGAAACGATGAGTATCGTCGTGCCGACGGTCCGGCGGCGATTGGTCTGCACCCACAGTATCACGCCGGACAGCGACAGGAAGATCAGCGAGCCGGCCAGCGTGTCGATGAGCAGTATCCAGGCCGCGCTCATGCCCACGCCCTTGTGCAGATTCATCAGCGTGCCTATCACCCCGTTGTCCAGGCGATGCACGCTGACCGATTTGTTGCCCGCCCAGGCATCGACCATGACGCTGGAATGCGGACCGCCGAACCGGAATGTCCAGTGCTCGGGCTGCATCAAGGGCTTGCCCGCGTCGCCTCGGGATCGCGGCACCCAGGGCACCGGCCGGGCACGTTCCACGCGTATCGAAGGAGGGCGATCCATTTCCAGTTCCTGCTGCAGCCAGCGCGCGACCGCTTCGGGGTTCGCGGGTAAAGAGTCGGGCAGGCTGATCTGCGCGTTGCTGCGCTGTTGCGCCACAGGGGGCAATTTCAGCACGGCACGGTGGTTGAGCCAGATGCCGCTGAAGCCGAACATCAAGCCCAGTGCCGCGCCCCACAGGCCGAACCAGCCGTGGGTCTTGCGCAACCAGCGCACCACGTCGGCGCGGCGGTTGTGATGGCGCGCACGCTGCGCGCCGACATGCATCGTGGCGGGAATTTCTGCCGTCTGTTTCATCGATCTGCGGGAATGAGGGAAGGGCGGCGCGACAGAAAGCCGTGCCGGGCGGGCCTGGTTATTTTAATACAAATGATAATGATTATATTTTAATGCTAGACGTGCCCGCCCGGCCCGCCAGGCGAAATCGTCGGCCCAGAGCTGTTGCTGGCCGGATCGGCCGGCCTGGCCGGGCTAGTAGCAAGTTCGACGCAAATGTTTACCGAATTTCCGCGATATTTGCCTAATGCAGCGCCGCGAAGACCGTAAACACCTGAACCGAAAATGCGCTAGTAGCCCAAGGACGGCAGGCGACGCTTGCCTGCCGTGGAGCTTCAGTCCGATTCGTCGGCCGCCGGGTGCGGCGCTTCGCCCAGCACGACCTTGGCATTGTGCGGCTGGCCGTCGTCCACCAGCGGCAAGACCTGCTTCTTGCCGCGGGGCAGGGGCGCGCCGTCGAGCTCGACGCGCGTCACGCCGCGGCATACGCCTCGCGGGTTTTCGATGTCTATGGTGTACAGGGATGCGCCGTGGCGGTATTGCAGGCGCAGATTGCTCCAGTCGGCGGGTATGCAGGGATCGATCGACAGCGTATCGCCGCGCTTGCGCAAGCCCAGCAGCCACTCGGTGCCGGCGCGATAGAGCCAGCCCGCCGAGCCCGTGTACCAGGTCCATCCGCCGCGCCGTACGTGAGCCGGTGCGGCATAGATGTCTCCCGCCACCACATAGGGCTCGACCTTGTAGGCATGCACGCCCGCGCGGCTCGAGGCGTGATGGACCGGGTTGAGCATCCTGAACAGGTCGCCGGCGCGGTTGCCGTCGCCCAGCAGCGTGTAGGCGATCAGGCACCAGGCGGCCGCATGGGTGTATTGGCCTCCGTTCTCGCGCACCCCGGGCAGGTAGCCCTTGATGTAGCCGGGGTCGCGCGGCATTTTGTCGAAGGCCGGGGCCAGCAGCAGCACCAGGTCGTCGCCCTGGCGTATCAGGTATTCCTCCACCGACTGCATGGCACGGCGCTGGCGCGAGGCTTCGGCCGCGCCCGAGATCACGCTCCAGGTCTGCGCCAGGGAATCGATGCGGCATTCATTGTCGGAGGACGTGCCCAGCGGCGTGCCGTCGTCGAAGTAGGCGCGGCGGTACCAGGCGCCGTCCCAGGCTTCCTTGCGTATGGCCGCCCGCAGTTCCGACGCATACTGTTTCCAGCGCTGCACGGTGTCGTGTTCGCCTCGGGCCGCCGCCAGCGGCGAGAAGCGCGACAGGGTGTTATGGAGAAACCATCCCAGCCAGACGCTTTCGCCCTTGCCTTCGTGCCCGACGCGGTTCATGCCGTCGTTCCAGTCGCCCGTGCCCATGAGCGGCAGGCCGTGCACGCCGCGCGCCAGGCTGCACTCTATGGCGCGGCAGCAATGCTCGTACAGGCTCGCCGTCTGCGACGAGACCGCCGGCTGGTAGTAGGCATCTTCATGGCCCGGCTCGATCGCCGCGCCTTCCAGGAACGGGATCTGCTCGTCCAGCACGCTGGCGTCACCCGTGGTCGCCATGTACTCCGCGACCACATAGGGCAGCCAGAGGCGGTCATCGGATATGTGCGTGCGCACGCCGCTGCCGCCGGGCGGATGCCACCAGTGCTGCACGTCGCCTTCCGGAAACTGGCGAGCCGCGCTGCGCAGCAAGTGCGCGCGCGCCAGGTCGGGGCGCGCCAGGTTCAACGCCATGCTGTCCTGCAACTGGTCGCGAAAGCCGTAGGCGCCGCTTACCTGATAGAAAGCAGCGCGCGCCCACATGCGGCAGGCCAGCACCTGGTAAAGCAGCCAGCCATTGAGCATGAGGTCGGCCGCGCGATCCGGCGTTTCCACTTGCACCGTGCCCAGGATGCTGTCCCAGTGCCCGGTGACTTCGCCCAGCAGTGCGTCGGGATCCACGTCGCGATAGCGCGCAGCCAGGGCCGCGGCGGACTGCCTGTCGGCCGCCTGGCCCAGCACGAACACCAGCCGCAGGCGCTGGCCCGGGCGTATCTGCACGCCCGTGCGCAGCGCTGCGCACGGGTCCAGGCCCGCGCCGCTGTGCCCGCTGAGCCGCACGCCTTGCGCCAGGGCCGCCGGCGATTCCAGATTGCCGTTGCGGCCGATGAATTCGCTGCGGTCCGCGGTCCAGGAATCGAGCCCCGTGGTCCATTGCACGAAAGCCGTATGGCTGCCGAATTGCATGTTCCATGGGTTGTGCGCATACAGAGTGCCGCTATCGGCATCCATGTCCGTGACTATGAACGGCGCGTCCGCCGCGCGCGAGGTCCCCAGCACCCACTCGACGTAGGCGGTGGCGCTGAGCTTGCGCGTATGCGTGGAGCGGTTCTCCAGCGTCAGCACCGAGATCTTGACGGGATCCTGCCAGGCGACGAACTGCAGCAATTCGGTTGCGATGCCGTTGGAGGCATGCAGGTAGCGTGTATAGCCATGGCCATGGCGGGCGATGTAGCGAGTCTGTTCCAGGCGTATGGGCAGGGCGGTGGGCGTCCAGCACACGCCGCTGTCTTCGTCGCGCAGGTAGAAGACCTCGCCCGGCGCATCGCCGACGGGGTCGTTGGACCAGGGCGTGAGCTGGTTTTCCTGGCTGTTGCCGGCCCAGGTATAGCCCGAGCCCGATTCCGAGGCCAGGAAACCGAGTCCGGGGTTGGCCACCACATTGATCCATGGGGCAGGGGTGCGCTGTCCCTCGCCCAGCACGATCATGTATTCGCGTCCGCGTTCGGCAAAGCCCCCCAGGCCATTGAAGAATTCCAGTTCGGGCAGCGGCTGTGACGCGGGCGCTTGCCCGCTTGCGCTGCCACGCCGATGGGGCAGGGCGGCCGGCGCGGGCTTGAGCGGGCGGCGTTTCAGGCGCGCCAGTTGTTCTTCGAGGCTGCCCTGTTTCTGGCCCGCCAGCACGGCACGCGCGGCGCACTGCAGCAGGTCGATCTCTGCCGGCTCCATCAGGTCCGAACGCAGCACGAATATGCCGCCGCGCGCGGAACCTTCCGGCGCGGACTGGCTGCCCCTGACCATGTTTTCCAGGGATGTCTGCAAGTCCTGGATGTACGAAGCCTTGCGTTCGTTGAGTATGACGAGATCGACGGACAGGCCCTTGCCGTGCCAGTATTCATGGGCGCGCAGCATCTGGCGCACGATTTCCCGGTCTTCCTGCTCGTCCACGCGCAGCAGCACGATGGGCAGGTCTCCCGAGATGCTGTAGCGCCACAGGGCCGTGGCGTTCAAGGTGTTGCGCTTGAGCACTTCGCTGCCCGGACGCAGCGACGCATCCGAGTACAGCACGCGGTTGGCCAGCAACTGGAACAGGTGCGCCTCGTCGGCATCGATGCCCAGATGGTGCAGTCGCACCTGGCCCTCGGTCCAGGCCAGCGTCGAGATGCGTTCGAAGCTGGCGGGGTCGCGGTACTTGTCGGCGAGGTTGATCAGGTCTTCGCGGCTTTGCGCCGTCATGGTGGCGAACAGGACGTGCGCCGTGGCGCCCGGCTCGATCCGGACGCGGGTACGCAGGCTGAGGATGGGGTCGAGCACCGAACCTACGGTATTGGACAGAGGACGCCCGTCGAGTATGGCCACCGGCGTGCGCACGCTGCGCCCGCGCCCCAGGAACCGGGCGCGATCGGTCTCGTAGCCCACGCTGTCCAGGTGGGCGCCGCCGGCCAGGATGTGTGCGGCCCATTGCTGCGGGTCGGACGAACTGCGCGGCCTGCGCATCGCGACCAGGCCCCGTATGTCCGACAGATACTCGGTTTCTATGAACAGATTGGAAAAAGCCGGATGCGCCGCGTCGGCGGCCAGCGGCGCAAGCACGACTTCCGCGTAGGATGTCAGCTCTACATCGCGCGCCTGCTGGTCGGAGTTGGTAATGGACAGGCGCCGGATCTCGGCATTGTCCTCGGGCGAGACCAGCACTTCCAGGGTGGTGGACAGCGCGCCGTCCTGGCGCGAAATGCGCGCCCTGTCTTCCGAAAAGACGACTTCGTAGCGCTCGGGCTCGATGCCCACGGGCTGGTGGGCCGCCGACCATACCTCGCCGCTGGCCATGTCGCGCAAGAACAGATAGCTGCCCCAGGCATCGCAGGTGCTGTCTTCGCGCCAGCGCGTCACGGCCATGCCGTCGCACATGCTGTAGCCCGAGCCCGCCGCGGTAATCATCACGGTATAGCGGCCATTGGAAAGCAGATGAGTGGCCGGCACGGGCTGCCTGGCGGAACGGAATCTGCGGGACACGGGCATGATGGTCTCCTTCGACAGCACCGCGTCGACCGGATCGCGGCGCGGCAAGGCCACGCTGACTTCGCGCGGACAAGGTTCCTGCAACAGCATGTCGGCGGCGCGCACGATGGCCTGGCGGTGGAAGCGATGGCGCATCACGCCATTGAACAGCACGTTGCCCAGGGCCACCAGCGACATGCCCTGGTGGTGCGCCATATACGCGCGTACCGGCGCCGCGCGCTGGCCTTCGGGAATCCGCGCAGGCGTGAAATCGACGGCATCGTAATAGCCGTAGACGCCACGTCCTCCGGCGGCTTCGATCCGGCCGAAGTTTTCTACAGCGGCCGCGGTCTGGTACATCGCCGCCAGCACCGTGGCATACGGCGCGGCGACGAGCTGCTGGCCCAGGCCGCGTTTCAGGCCCAGCCCGGGCACGCCGAAATCCGAATACTGATAGGTCAGGGACCTGTCGCGTACATTGTAGGCCGACTCCGAGATGCCCCAAGGTATGCCCAGCTCTTGCCCGTATTCGATCTGCCGGGCGATGGCCAGCCGGCAGGTCTGGTCGAGCAGGCTGTGGCTGGGCGTATACATGACCAGCGAGGGCATCAGGTATTCGAACATGGATCCCGACCAGGACAGCAGCACGGCGCCCCAGCCCTGGCGGGTCATCGGACGGCCCAGGCGCAGCCAATGCGTGGGCGGCACGTCGCCCTTGGCCACCGCGACGTAGCTGGCCAGCCGCGCCTCGGACGCCAGCAGGTCGTAATAGCTGTTGTCCAGCATGGCTTCCTTGACGCGATAGCCTATGGAAAACAGGCGCCGGTCGGCGTCGTAGAGAAAGCGGAAATCCATGGCGCGGAACAAGCGCAGGCACAGCTCGGACAAGGCATGGAGCCTGGCGCGGGCCGCCTCGGGCACGTCTGCGGCCGCTTCGTCCGCGCTATGGCCCATCTCTGTATCTGCTTCCTCGTTCGCATCCTTGTCCGTGGCTTGCGTCTGTTGTTGGCGGTCCCGCAGGGCTTCTTCATGCAGGTCGATGTCGCGCAAGTGGCTGGCGACGTCGGAGCGGATTGCCCTGGCCCAGGCCAGGGCTTCGCTGCGGTCCGCGTCGCCGCGTTCGTCCGCATTGGTTTGAGCCAGGTCCAGTAGCACCGCGGCGCGTGCGTCCAGGTCTTGCCACAGCGCAGGCCAGTCTCCGACCTCCGCGCCCGCATGGGCCAGCAAGGACTGTTCGAAGTCGTCCAGGCCCTGGTGCAACTGGCTGGGATTGACGGTCAGCGTACGCCGGTCGCTGCGCTCGCCGGGTATCGCGCTGCGCATCAGGCGCACGGAATCGGCAATGCCCTGCAGATGCATGGCTTCGAACAGGGGCCGGCCGGCCAGTTCCGTGCAGGCGCTGGCCAGCGCCAGAAGGTGGCCGGCGAGATTGCCGCTGTCCACGGACGAGATGTATTGCGGCTCCAGCACGCTCAGGTCGCGCGTGTCGTACCAGTTGAAAAAATGCCCGCGGAAGCGCGGCAGCTCTTGCATGGTTCCGAGTGTCGCTTCGAGCCGCTCGATCGTTTCCGCCAGGCCGATCCAGCCGAAGTCGCGCGCCGTCGCGATGGACAGCAAGTACAAGCCAAAATTGGTCGGCGAGCTGCGATGCGCAACCACAGGCTGTGGATCCTCCTGGAAATTATCGGGCGGCAGCGCGTGGTCCTGGGCGGTCACGAAGGTCGAGAAAAAGCGCCAGATGCGGCGCGCAGCCTCGCGCAGTGCCGGTATTTCCTGCGGCGTCGCGGGGCGAGGCTTGGCCGATTCGGGCGGCAGGCTGATCAGGTGCGCGAAAAACGGCGACAAGGCCCACAGCACCAGGAACGGCGCGGCCACGCGCAGATTGGCCGGATCGATCCGCCACACGGCGACGGCGCCGGCGATGGCAATCAGCACCGCCGCGCGCAGAGACCAAGTGAAATGCAGCAGCGACAGACTGGCGCGCAGCCTGGACTGGGCCGAAGTCACCCAGTCCAGCAGCAGGCGGTGACTGACCAGCAGGCGAAACAGGGTGCGGCCGATGGCGTCGAGTGCCAGCCATCCCTTGTGCGCCAGCAGTGTGACGGCAATCGCCACATAGGCGCAGCCGCTCAGCAGGTCGTACGCCACCGCGCGCAAATGGCTGAGCATGGACACGCCCGAACGCGTGGGCAGCAGGCCGTGGCACAAGGACAATATGGCAGGCGCCGCGAGCACCAGCATCACCGATGCCGCCCAGGCGCCTGGCGCGGCATGCGGCAGCAGCCAGCTTGCCAGCAGCAGCGCCACCGTCGCCGGCGCCGACAGCGAGCGGCGCAGATTGTCCAGCATCTTCCAGCGGCCGATGGCGGGAATGGTGTCGCCGCGCAGCCCGAGTATCCAGGGCAGCAACTGCCAGTCGCCGCGCATCCAGCGATGTCCGCGCACGGCCGCGACCTGGTAGTTGGACGGGAAGTCCTCGAAGAACTCGACGTCCGTGACCAGCCCGCAGCGCGCGAATATGCCTTCGAACAAGTCGTGGCTGAGCACGGTGTTTTCCGGAATGCGGTCGGACAGCGCGGCCTCGAAGGCATCCACGTCATAAATGCCCTTGCCCGTATAGCTGCCTTCCTGGAACAGGTCCTGGTAGACATTCGATACGGCGGCGGCATACGGGTCCAGGCCGCAGGGCCCGGAAAACAGCCGCTGGAAGATCGAGCTTTCGCGCGCCGAGGGCAGGGTGGGCGTGACGCGTGGCTGCAGTATGCCGTAGCCCTCGGTCACGCGTTGCGTGTCGTGGTCGATGCGCGGGCGGTTCAGCGGATGCGCGGCCGCTCCCACGAGTTTTCTTACCGCGCCTATCGGCAGGCGGGTGTCGCTGTCCAGCGTGATGACATAGCGTACGCCCCTGGGCGCCCACGCCGGCTTGTCGCTCTGCGTCAAAAAAGACGTGTCTACCGCGCCGCGCAGCAGGCGGTTGAATTCGTGCAGCTTGCCGCGCTTGCGTTCCCAGGACAGCCATTTGCCTTGGGCCGCATTCCACAGGCGGCGGCGATGGTAAAGATAAAAGCGCGGGCTGCCGTCCGGCATCCGGCCGTGGCGGTGATTCAGCTCGTCGATGAGCCGGGTCGCCGTCTCCAGCAAGGGCAGGTCGTCCTCGCAGTCCTCGGTGTCGGCGTCGGCCCAGTCCGACAGCAGGGCGAAGTACACCTCGCCATCGGGATTGGCAAGATAGTGCACTTCCAGGTGGTCGACCTGCGAGCGGATGTCCTTCTCGGAGGTAAGCAGCGTGGGCATGACCACGAAAGTGCGCAGCCGTTCCGGGATGCCTTGCGGCAGTTCCAGCCGGGCCAGGTGGTGCGGAGTGATCAAGCGCATGACGGCCTTGTCCACCAGCAGGGCCGCCAGGTCGGATGCGGGAAAAAAGCCGCACAGGCCCAGTATCCACAAGGCGGCCGAACCTGCGCCGGCCGCCGCGCTCAAGCATAGCGGCACCGCCAGCAGCAGCGCGCTGATCGCCAGGATCAAGCCTATGTAGATGCTTGCGTGCGCGGCATAGGTCTTGAGGCTGCGCTGCCCTATGGACGGGCGAAAGCCGATTTCCCGCTCGAAGCTGTCGCGTCCACTGGAAATCAGGTAATAGCCCGGATCGCCATGGCGCGGGTCCTCGAATTCGGCGCCCGCCGCCATGGCCCGGGCCATGGCGGCCTGGGCCACCTCGAGTTCGGTGAGCTGGCTGCCTGCGGCCAGCACCTCGACCGCATGGCGGTAGCGGTCGCGGGTGATGAAGTCCATGGCGGAATAGCCGGCGCTGCCGCGCAGGCACGCGTCGACCAGGCTGACGCTTTCGAACAGCGATTGCCAGTCGAAGGCCCACATGTCGCGCATGCCGGTGATGATGTTGCGCACCGTCATATTGGCCGCGGCCTGGCTTGCGTGCTCGGCTTGCACCACGCCGTCGACCGTCAGGTGCGAGCGCGCAAGCTCGCGGCTGAGCCATTGCAGCGACACGTCCTGGTAGCGCAAGCGCTGTATGAGCTGTACCGCGAAGGCGGGTTGCAGCGGCCGGCTCACGCGCTCGCGCATCACATCGTCGAGCTTGCCCGTCTTGGCCTGCTTGTCCAGGGCCAGCAGGTCGTCGGCAAGTTCGTCGGCCTGCTGGCGTATCTGCTGCGAGCCGGCGACATAGACGCAAATGCGCCTGAGGTTTTCGATCAGCACGCAACGCAAGGCCAGGGGCAGGGCCCACAGTTCGGCGATGGTCAGCGGCTGCACCTTCTGATAGGCCTGCATGAAGCTGCGCAGCAGCGCCGCGTCGAAGCGGCTGTCGGTGTGCGCCACGAAGGCCCAGGCGATGCCGTAGATGCGCGGATGGCCGCGCAAGGGGCCCTCGGCCAACCTGGGCAGTTTTCTGTATGTGGAGGTGGCCAGTTCGCGCCGCGTCTGCTTGAACTGGTCTTCGATGACCCGGAAATTGTCTAGCAGCCATTCTGCGGCGGGCGTGACGGAGCGCCGTTCATGCGTGGCCCTGGCGATCGCGTCATAGCATGTGAACAGGACTTTTTCGTTTTCCGCCATGCGCCGGACCAAGGAACGCTTCAGGCCCGGCTTGCGGGCGATGCCTTGTGCTTTGGCCAGGCTGGCCGCGTGTTGTTCCAGTCTTTCCTGGCTGAAGAGTTCTGCGCGTACCGGCGGTTCGAACGGGCCGAACCCGCCGGCCGTGTGCCGCCGTTCGAGTGTGCTTGCGATGCTTGAACCCAGCTTCATGCAGATATGGCTCCTTGTCGACCGGCTGCCCGCTGCGCATGGACCGCGCAAACGGGCGGCGTTGGCGTCCGGCCCGCTCGATCCGCACGCTTGAAGTGGCGCTTGCAGCGCCCATGCCGCGCAGCGACTCCTCGCGGCAAAACCAGCTAGTGCCGCGACTTTGCGCCTAATCTGTACGACGCATGCATCCGGATTTAAGTTCACTGACTACCCGGACGGGGCACCCGGTGGCAGGCATAAGCCTGCCCGGCCGCGGCCTTGCGCCGCGGGAACGCGTCATGAACGCGAAAGAAAGCCCCGAACTGTTTGCCGTCGGGCGGCCCTGCGGCACGACAAGGCCATGATGAAGCTCATCCGGCTCGATGCGTGCCGGCCTGGAGGCGCTACGGGAAGCTGCGCGGTATTGCACAGAGACACGATACGGCGCTAACCTGTGCTCTGCAAGCAGGGCAGTCCAGGAGAAGATACACGTGCAATTATCCACCGACGCGGAATTGCGATTGCTCCAACATGAAACTTTCAATTACTTTCTGCATGAGTCGAATCCGGACACGGGTCTGGTGCTGGACAAGACCGCGGCGGATTGGCCATGCAGCATCGCCGCCACCGGCCTGGCGCTGGCGGCCTATCCGGTCGGTGTCGAGGCCGGCTTCATAAGCCGCGCCGAGGCAGCGCAGCGCACCTTGAAAACGCTGCGTTTCTTCCATCGAAGCCAGCAGGGCACCGAACCTGACGCCACGGGCTACAAGGGGTTTTATTACCACTTCCTCGACATGAAGACGGGGCGGCGCGCATGGCAGTGCGAACTGTCCACGATCGACACTGCGTTCCTGCTGGCCGGCGGGCTGACCGCCGCGGTGTACTTCGACGCGGCCGCGCCGGCCGAACGCGAGATCCGCGATCTCGCGCTGCAGCTCTACGAGCGCGCCGATTGGCAATGGGCTCAGGATGGCGGCCAGACGGTGACTCACGGCTGGCGTCCAGAGAGCGGCTTCATCAAGTATCGCTGGGAAGGCTACGACGAGGCGCTGCTGATGTATGTGCTGGGCCTGGGCTCGCCCACACATGCGCTGCCCGCAAGCAGCTACGCCGCATGGGCCTCGACTTACCAATGGAAACACAGCTACGGCTTCGATTATTTGTACGCCGGCCCCTTGTTCACGCACCAGCTCTCACACATATGGATAGACTTCCGCGGCATACAGGATGACTACATGCGCGGCAAGGGCATAGACTACTTCGAGAACAGCCGCCGCGCGACCTGCGTGCAGCAGCGCTATGCCATCGACAATCCGCATGGCTTCAAGCGCTATGGCGAACACTGCTGGGGCATCACCGCCAGCGACGGCCCGGGCCCGGATGTGCGCAAGATCAACGGCGTGGACTGCCAGTTCTACGACTATATCGCCCGCGGCGTGCCCGAAGGCCCGGACGACGGCACGCTGGCCCCGTGGGCGGTGGTCGCCTCGCTGCCGTTCGCGCCGGATATCGTGTTGCCCGCCATCGATTACTTCATCCACGAGGTCAAGCTGAAGGTGGGCAATCCATACGGCTTCAAGGCCACCTTCAACCCGACGCACCCCGAAAAGATCCGTAGCCCTTATGGCTGGGTATCGCGCTGGCATTACGGCCTGAACCAGGGTCCTATCGTGCTGATGATAGAAAACTATCGCAGCGGCAAGCTGTGGGAATGGATGAAAGCCTGCCCGTATATCGTCTCGGGCCTGAAGCGGGCTGGCTTTACGGGCGGCTGGCTGTAACGCCCGTGCTTGCCGGCAGGGACGCAATCCTGGCGCATAAGCGAAGCGCCGGCAACGCCGGCACCCCGCGGCGTCTTGCCGCGCGTTTGATCTTTAGCTGCCCTTAGTGCCCTAGAGCCCTAAGCCCGGCCGCCCAGCGCCCGGTCTACGATGTCCTGGGCCTGCTGCAGTATGTCCCGCAGATGGGCTTTGCCGCGGAAGCTCTCGGCATAGATCTTGTAGATGTCTTCGGTGCCCGACGGGCGCGCGGCGAACCAGCCGTGGCCGGCCACCACCTTCAAGCCGCCTATGGGCGCGCCATTGCCGGGCGCGCGAGTCAGCACTGCCTGCACCGGTTCGCCCGCCAGCGTCGTGGAGCGCACTTGGCGCGCATCGAGCTTGAGCAGGCGGTCTTTTTGCGCCGGCGTGGCCGGAGCCTGCAGCCGGTCGGCATACGGCTTGCCGCAGGAATTCTCGATCGCCTGGTAGAGCTCGGCGGGGTCGCGGCCGCAGCGCGCCGTCATTTCCGCCGAGAGCAGGGCAGGGACCAGCCCGTCCTTGTCGGTGGTCCATACCGAACCGTCGCGCCGCAGGAACGAGGCGCCGGCGCTTTCTTCGCCGCCGAAGCCCAGCGTGCCGTCCTGCAGCCCGGAGGCAAACCATTTGAAGCCGACCGGCACTTCGTAGAGCCTGCGGCCGAGCCGGCTGCAGACGCGGTCTATCATCTGGGTGCTGACCACGGTCTTGCCGACGGCCGCGGCGGCGCTCCAGCGCGGCCGGTAGCTGAACAGGTAGCCTATCATCACTGCCAGGTAATCGTTGGGCGCGAGCAGCCCGGCCGAGCGGGTCACGATACCGTGGCGGTCGTGGTCGGTGTCGCAAGCATAGGCGATGTCGTAGCGTTTTCTCGCGCCGATCAGGCCTTGCATGGCGTAAGGAGACGAAGGGTCCATGCGGATCTTGCCGTCCCAGTCCACCGTCATGAAGCGGAAGGTCGCATCCACCGTCTGGCTGATGACGTCCAGGTCGAGCCGATAGTGTTCGGCGATCGCGGGCCAGTAGTGCACGCCGGCGCCGCCCAGGGGATCGACGCCCATGCGCACACGGGAGCCACGGATCGCATCCATGTCGACGACCCGGTCCAGATCGTGGACATAGGCATGCAAGTAATCGTGCCGGTGGATTGTTCCGCTGCGCAGCGCGCGCTCCAAGGGCATGCGGCGCACGGCCTTGAGCCCGCCGCGCAGGATTTCGTTGGCCTTGTCCTCGATCCAGCCGGTAATGCGGGTGTCGGCCGGGCCGCCGTTGCTGGGGTTGTACTTGAAGCCGCCGTTGTCGGGCGGGTTGTGCGAGGGCGTCACGACGATGCCGTCGGCCAGGCCGCTGCGGCGGCGCCGGTTATGGGTCAGTATGGCGTGGGACACCGCCGGCGTCGGCGTGTATTCTCCGCCCGCGGCGATCATGACCTGCACACCATTGGCCGCGAGCACTTCCAGGGCGCTGTTGCTGGCCGGCTCGGACAGCGCATGGGTATCGATGCCCAGGTACAGCGGGCCGCTAGTGCCGTGCCGCTTGCGGTACAGGCAGATGGCCTGGGTGATGGCCAGCACATGCGCCTCGTTGAAGCTGCGTTCGAACGAGGAGCCGCGATGGCCCGAGGTGCCGAAGGCCACTCGCTGCGAGGCGATCTCGGGATCCGGCGTTTCGCTGTAGTAGGCGGTCACCAGCCGGGCGATATTGCACAGGATGTCTGCGGGCGCCGGCTTGCCTGCCAGCGGGCTGATTTCGGGGGTATCCGGGGCCGATGGTTTCATGGATGGTTCCTTGGCTTCTTTTATTGCGGCGGACGAGGCGGCGTGCCTGTATGGCTGCGCAGCGCGACGCCGCGCGCGGCTCAATCTTTTCTCGACTGCAGGTAGTGGCGGATCAGCGCATTGGTCGAGCTGTCGTGCGCAAGCGCATCAGGCTGGGGGTGTTCGAGCTGCGGGATGACTTTCTCGGCCAGTTGCTTGCCCAGCTCTACGCCCCATTGGTCGAACGAGTCGATGTGCCAGATCGTGCCCTGCGTGAAGACGCTGTGCTCGTACAAGGCCACCAGGCTGCCGAGCGTCTCCGGGTCGAGGCGTTCGGCAAGTATCGTGGTGGTCGGCCGGTTGCCTTCGAAGACCCGGTGCGGCACCAGCTCTTCGGGCGTGCCTTCGGCGCGCACTTGCTCGGCGGTCTTGCCGAAAGCCAGGGCTTCGGTCTGCGCGAACAGATTGGCCATGAGCAGTTCGTGATGCCGGCCCAGGGGATCGAGCGGCCGGCAGAAACCGATAAAGTCGCAGGGCACGAGCTTGGTGCCCTGGTGTATCAGTTGGTAGAAGGAATGCTGGCCGTTGGTGCCGGGCTCGCCCCAGTAGATCGGGCCGGTCTGGTAGTCCACCGGCACGCCTTCGAGCGTCACCCGCTTGCCGTTGCTTTCCATGGTCAATTGCTGCAAGTAGGCCGGGAAACGCTTCAGGTAATTGTCGTAAGGCAGCACGGCCACGCTCTGCGCGCCGAAGAAATTGTTGTACCAGACGGCCAGCAGCCCCATCAGCACGGGCAGGTTGCGCTCGAAAGGCGCGGTACGGAAATGCAGGTCCATGGCGCGGTAGCCGTCCAGCATGGACTGGAAATTGTCGGCTCCGATCGCCAGCATGGTAGACAGCCCTATGGCCGAGTCCATCGAATAGCGTCCGCCGTCCCAGTCCCAGAGGCCGAACATATTGGCGGCGTCTATGCCGAATTCCCGCACGCCTTCCTCGTTGGTCGACACAGCGACGAAATGCCGCGCTATGGCGCTTTCGTCGCCCAGTGCCGCCAGCACCCATTGCCTGGCGCTTTGCGCATTGGTAAGCGTTTCCAGCGTCTTGAAAGTCTTGGAGCAAATGATGAACAGTGTTTCCTGCGGATCTAGGTCGCGCGTGGCCTCGAGGAAATCGCTGCCGTCCACATTGGAGACGAAGCGGAAGCGCATGTCGCGCCGGCTGTAGTGCCGCAGCGCCTCGTAGGCCATCACCGGGCCCAGGTCCGAGCCGCCGATGCCGATGTTGACGACATTGCGTATGGGCAGGCCGGTATGGCCGCGCCAACTGCCGTCGTGGACGCGGCGCGTGAAATCGCGCATCTTGTCGAGCACGGCATGGACCTCGGCCACCACGTCCACGCCGTCGAGCATGACCTGTTCGCCCACCGGCGCGCGCAGGGCGGTGTGCAGCACGGCCCGATGCTCGGTCACATTGATCTTCTGGCCGGTGAACATGGCCTCGATGCGCTCGCGCAGGCCGCAGGCCAGCGCGAGTTCGATGAGCAGCTCCATGGTCTCGTCGTTGACGCGATTCTTGGAGTAGTCCATATAAAGGCCGCAGGCCTGCACGGTGAAGCGCGGACCTCGCCCGGGGTCGTCGGCGAAGAGCTGGCGCAAGTGCAAGCCCTGCATGTTTTCGTGATGCGCGTACAGGGCTTTCCAGGCCGGGCGTTCTTGCAGCGGGGTCCAGGTCGACGCGTTCATGGCTTGCCGCCTCCTGTAGCGCCGCCGCGCTGCGCCGCGCCGCATTTCTGCGCGATCAGGCCCATCAGGTCGTTCCAGGATTTCTCGAAGGCCTGGGCGCCTTCCTGCTGCAGGCGCAAGGACAGGGCATTCACGTCCACGCCGGCGCGGCCGAACTCGACCAGCAGCGCTTCGGCATCGGCGCCGTCGCGCGCAAGTTCGCCACGCAACTGGCCTTTTTCGGCATAGGCATGCAAAGTCTTGTCGGGCATGGTGTTGATGGTGTCGGGCGCGGCCAGGGCCTCGACGTAATAGGTTTCGGGCAGCGCCGGATCCTTGACGCCGGTGCTGGCCCACAGCAGCCGCTGCGGCACAGCCCCCGCGGCTGCCAGCCGCGCCCATTCGGGCGCTGCCATGCGCTGCACATAACTGCGGTAGGTGCGCCCGGCCACGGCAATGCCCAGGCGATTGCGCAGCGACTCGGGCGCGGTTTGCGCCACGGCCTTGTCCCAGCGGCTGATGAACAGCGAAGCCACGGAGTGTACTTTAGGGTCCAGGCCAGCTTCGATCCTGCGGCGTATACCGCGGCAATAGGCGTCGGCCGCCGCCACGTATTGCTCGCAGGAAAACAGCAGGGTCACATTGACCGGAATCCCCGCATAGATGGAATCTTCGATGGCTTGCAGGCCCTCGGGCGTGCCGGGTATCTTGATGAAAAGATTGGGGCAGGCGGCTTGCGCATGCAGCCGTTTCGCCTCTTCGACGCTGCCCCGGGCGTCATAGGCCAGCAGCGGCGAAACTTCCAGCGACACCCAGCCGTCCATGGAATCGCTGGCCTTGTGGGCAGGCAAGAACAGCTCCGCGGCGCGGCGCAAGTCGGCCACCGCCAGCTCGAAGAAAACGGCGTCAGCCGCGTCGCCCGCTGCCGATTTGCGGCGGATATCCTCGTCGTAGGCGCTGCCGTTGCGGATCGCCTGGTCGAATATCGTCGGATTGGACGTCAGGCCGGTCAGGGAAAATTCCTTGCAGTAACGCCCCAGCGTGCCCGAATCCAGCAGGTCGCGGGTGATATTGTCGAGCCAGAGGCTCTGGCCGAGTTCATGCAGGCGACGCGTATTCGCGTTGACGGCGGTCGCTTTGGTAGTGTTCATGGCAGCCTCGCTATCGCTATTTCGATCTCTGTCTTCATCTTAGTCCGTCCGGGCCCAGGATGTTGAGACCCGGATGGCCGCTACAGGTTCCGTATGCCGGTGCACGGGTCTGCAGCGCTCCACAACCCGGCGCCGGCTCGTGGCCTGGGCCGAGCCGGGCTAGCGCTTCGAGTCCGGCGGCTTGGGATCGTGCCAGCCGCCCACGGCGGCGGTAAGCCCCTCGGCCTGTTTCGGCCCCCATGAGCCTGGTTCGTAGGGCAGGGGAGCCGCGCCGCTTTCCAGCAGCGGCGTTACCACGCGCCACGCCGCCTCGATGCTTTCGTAGCGCGCGAACAGCGCGGGATCGCCGCGCAGCGCGTCGCCCAGCAGGCGCTCGTAAGGCGACATCTCGTCGGCCGCCTGGTGATGCGCCGTGAGTTCGACTGTTTCGCCGGCCATGGCTTCGCCGGGCAGCTTGACCCGCGCGCCCACGCAGAGCAGCACGTCGGGGCTGATGCGGAAACGAAAGTAGTTCGAGGGCGTAGTGTCGAATACCGCGTGGCGCAAGGGCTTGAACTTCACCAGAACTTCGGTGGCCGTGACCGGCAGGCACTTGCCCGAGCGTATGAAAAAGGGTACTCCGGACCAGCGCTCGTTGTCGATGGCCAGGCGCAGCGCCGCATAGGTCTCGACCCGAGAGCCGGCGGCCACGCCGGGTTCGGACTGGTAGCCCTGGAACTGCCCGAGCACGGCGTCTTGCGGCAATACCGGGCACATGGCCTGGAAGACCCTGCATTGGGCATCGCGCACCGCGTCCGGATGGCCCGCCGGCGGCGGTTCGGTGGCCAGCAGCGACACCACTTGCAGCATATGGTTCTGGATTACGTCGCGCACCGCGCCCACGCCGTCATAGAAGCTGCCGCGGCCTTGCACGCCGAACGATTCCGCCATGGTGATCTGTATGCTGTCTATATGGTGGCGATTCCATATGGGCTCGGCGAACACATTGGCATAGCGGAAATACAGCAGGTTCTGCACCGGCTCCTTGCCCAGGTAGTGGTCGATGCGAAATATCGACCCGGGCGCAAACGTCTCGGTAAGCATGGCTTCGAGCTTGCGCGCCGTGGCGAGGTCGCGCCCGAAGGGCTTTTCCACGACGACGCGCGCTTCGCCCGCGCAGCCCGATTGCGCCAGGCCGCGCACCACCACGTCGAACATGCCGGGCGGGATCGCCAGGTAGTGCAATGGCCTGCGCGCCTGGCCCAGGGCGGCGCGCAGGCACCGGTAGGTGTCCTGGTCCTGGTAGTCTCCGGATACGTACTCCAGGTGCTCGGCCAGTCCGGAAAACACCTGCTCGTCGATCTGCCCGTGCTGCGAGATGCTGTCGCGCGCGCGCTGCACCAATTTGGCCTTGTCCCATGAGGACCGGCTCACGCCTATGACCGGCATGTCCAGGTGCCCGCGCCGCTGCATGGCATACAGCGCCGGAAATATCTGCTTGTAGGCCAGGTCGCCGGTGGCGCCGAAAAAGACGAACGCGTCCGAGCGTGGGGTTTCAGTCATGCTTGTTCTCCGGGAATTGCCAGTGCGGGCTCAGCTCTTTCTTTCGACGTGGCCTCCGAATTGCTGGCGCATGGCCGACAGCACCTTGCCGGCGAAATCGCCCATATGCCGGGAGCTGAAACGCTCGTACAGCGCGGAACTGAGCACCGGCGCCGGCACCGCCGTATCGATGGCCGCCATGACCGTCCAGCGGCCCTCGCCGGAATCGGACACGTTGCCGGAATAGCGTTCCAGGACAGGGTCTTCGTCGAGCGCGCGGGCGGTGAGGTCCAGCAGCCAGGAGCTGATGACGCTGCCGCGCCGCCATACCTCGGCGATCTCGGGCAGGTCGAAGTCGTATTGATAGAACTGCGGATCGCGCAAGGGCGTGGTCTCGGCGTCGTCCTGGCGCGCCTGCTTGCCGGCATTGGCATGCCGCAAGATATTGAAGCCTTCCGCGTAGGCGGCCATCATGCCGTATTCGATGCCGTTGTGCACCATCTTGACGAAGTGGCCCGCGCCGTGCGGGCCGCAATGAAGATAGCCTTGCTCTGCAGTAGTGGCATGCCCCTCGCGACCCGGACTGGGCGCGACTGCCGCGTCGCCCGGGGCAAGCGCGGCGAATATCGGCGCCAGGCGCTGCACGGTTTCGGGCTCTCCGCCGACCATCATGCAGTAGCCGCGTTCATAGCCGAATACACCGCCGCTGGTGCCCGCATCCACGTAATGCAAGCCTTGCTTCCGGAGCTCTTCGGCGCGGCGGATATCGTCGCGGTAATAGGAATTGCCGCCGTCTATGACGATGTCGCCAGCGGCCAGCAGCGGCAGCAGCGACTGCAGCACGCCGTCGACCACGGCGGCCGGTACCATGAGCCAGATGGCGCGCGGCGTTTCGAGGGCGGCGACGAATTCCTGCAGGCTCGCCGCGCCGGTCGCGCCCTGGCCGCGCAACTCGTCGACGGCCTGCGCGCGGGAGTCGTGCACCACGCATTGGTGTCCCTTGTCCATCAGGCGGCGCACCATATCGCGGCCCATGCGCCCGAGTCCTATCATGCCTAGCTGCATTTTGTGCATCTCCTTGAAGTCCTGTCGGTAAGCCCGCCGCTCAGGGCGAGGCAGGCCGCGGCCGGATTTTCGTCCTTTCTATTTTGGACATAAGGCCGAACCCGCAGCCAGCATAGTTTCAATCGGTAAATTTTGGGGCCCTGATCGTCGCGGCGGCCTTTTCCGGGCCGGGGCCGTCCGCGGCAATTGCAGCCGTTCCCGTGGCCGAAGCAAGGAAGAGGGCGGAGGCGCGAGGGGCTCGGAAGGCAGCGGGAACGAGGCGGGCCGGCACTCGCCGGGAGTATGCCGATCCTCGGCTTTCCATCCTCTTGTAACATAAAACTCCGGTTGGAAAAACATCTTCTCGCCACGCCATATGCCCGTGTCGAAGGGCGCAGAATAAGCCAGTGCCCGCCTGCGCGGGCGCAGGGACGCGGGCCGCGTCGGCTCGCGATGCAATGGACCCATACAGGAGATGCACAATGGCTACCAGAGTAAAAAAGCAGAGTCCTGCGGGCAAATTCTCGATAGACGTCAAGAAGATCCGGGCCCGGGCCCGGCAGAACACGGACTCGGGGCCCGTCACCGAAACCTACGGCGCGGATCTGCCTACTGTCTTGAAACTGCTCAACGAAGCGCTGGCGACGGAATTGATCTGTGTGCTGCGCTACAAACGCCATCAGTACATGGCCAGCGGCATCCATTCCGAACCCGTGGCCGCCGAATTCGCCACCCATGCGGACGAAGAACAGCAGCATGCCGACCTGATCGCCGCGCGCATCATCGAACTGGGCGGCGAGCCCAATTTTTCGCCGCAGGGCCTGACGGCGCGCAGCCACTCCGAATACGTCGAGGGCAAGGACCTGCGCGACATGATCAAGGAAAACCTCGTGGCCGAACGCATCGCGGTCGACTCCTATCGCCAGATGGTGTCGTACCTGGGCGAGAAGGACCCGACCACGCGCCGCATGATAGAGGGCATCCTGGCCATGGAAGAAGAGCACGCCCACGACATGGCGGACCTGCTCGAAAAAGGTTGAAAGCACAGTGGCCGGGGATAAGGGCGCACGGCAGCGTCCTTATCCCGGCGCGCATCAGCCCCGGCCGTGCGCGGGCGGCCCGCCGTACTGCGCGTGCAGCGACACCAGTTCGGCTTCCAGGCCTTCGATGCGCTTGAGCAGGCGCAAGGCCAGCGTCAGGCCGTGCGCGTCGAGCTCGAAGTCGTCGCGCAGGCGCCGCGCGGTGCGCAGCGTGACGATGCAACTGGCCTCGAAAAGATATTGTTGCGGCTCCGGCCCGCGGCTGGAAGGCTCGAGCACGCCCGCATCTATGAGATCGAGCACATCGTCGCGAGCCAGTCCCGAAACCTCGATCAGGTGGTCCAGCGAACAGATTTCCGTCGCGTTCAGCCATATGCATTCGGTGATGTCTGTGGCCATGATCATGCTCCTGCATCAAAGTGGCTGCGCGGCTGGTAGCTCGACACCGAGGCCAGCCGGGTATACAGCTCGCGTTCCTCGTCCGACACGGTGCGCGGCACGTCGATGTGGACTACCGCGTACTGGTCGCCCTGGCTGCCGGTGGCCGCCGGCAGGCCGCGCCCGCCCAGGCGCAGCTTGCGGCCGGACACCGTGCCCGCAGGGATTTTCATTTCCACGGTGCCGCCCAGCGTCGGGATGCGCACGCTGGCGCCGAGCACGGCTTCCCAGGGAGCCAGCGGCAGGTCCAGGTATAAATCCTTGCCGTCGACCCGGTACAGCTTGTGCGGCTGCAGTTTCATCGCCAGGTACAGATCGCCCGGCTTGCCGCCATTGAGCCCCGCGCCGCCCTTGCCGGGCAAGCGCAGGCGCTGCCCGTCGGTGGCGCCCTTGGGTATATGGATGCGGAAGGTCTTGGACGCCTGGTGCAGCAGGCCTTGTGCGTCGTATTCGGGAATCTGCAGGCTGACCTCGGTCTCGGCGCCCGAATATATCTGCTCGAGCGTGACGGGCAGCGTGAATTCGAAATCCTGGCCGCGCAGGGGAGGAGGGGCGTGGCGGCGCCCATGCCCACGGCCGCCGGCCTCTGCCGAGCGCTGCGCGGCGGCAAACGCCGCCAGCAGATCGGCCAGGTCCACATCCGAGAAATCGGCGCCGGACTGGCGGAACTGTTCCTGCCACTGTTCCGGCGGCACGAAGTCCTCGCCTTGCGGATGGCGGCCCAGTTCGTCGTAGGCGGCGCGCTTTTCGGGGTCTTTCAGGGTGGCGTAGGCCTCGGCGACCTCCTTGAATTTTTCCTCGGCGTCGGGGCTTTTGGATACGTCGGGATGGTAGGCATGGGCCAGCTTGCGATAGGCCTTCTTGATGTCGGCCTGCGTAGCGTCGCGTTCCACGCCCAGAACCTTGTAGTAGTCGACATATTTCATTGGGTTCATTCCTTTCGGGCGGTAGAAGCCTCCACTACGGAAGCACCCCGGCGGCCCCGGTTGCGGGAAGGAAGAACCAGGGCTGCCGACCGCCTGCAGACCTGATTCTAGGGCAAGGCGCAGGACGCTGCCAGTTCCTGGGCGACAGCGCGCCGCCCGGCGTTTTTCCTGGCTGTACCGCCTATCCCCGGCTTATGTGATTGGTCAGGGCCCGCAGCACCGTATCGCCGTTTTCATTCGTGACGTCGACATCCACCACCGCGGTATGCGTGCCGCGATGCGTTACCGTCGCCCGTGCCTGCAATGCCGGCCCCGTGCCTGGACGTACGTACCACGAGGAAATCCCGGCCAGTTGCCATTTCTCGCCCAAGGCCGCATTGGCGGTCAGGGCGGCCAGCGCCACGGTAATGCCGCCTTGCGTGTGCCCGACGCGATTTCCGACTTGCGGGCCGTTTTCCAGCCGGCACACGGCCCCGTCGTCGAGCCTTTGCGGCTGCAGGCCCCAGAAGCGCTCGATGAACGAACCCGGGCCCGGCTCCAGCGCCTTGAGGGCGCGCTCGTACACGGCGCGTTCCGCGTCAGTCAACGCCTCGGGCAGCAAGGCCTGGACAGGCTCCGAATCCGCGCGCTTGCGCAACTGCATGGAGGCCATGCCGGTATGCCGGCGCATGGCCAGGAAACTGCCGGTGGCGGTGCACACCAAGTCGTCGCCGGCCCGGATTTCCGCACGGCACAGCCCCTGGTCGCACAAGCCCGACGGCGCCTGGATGAAACCGTCGAAGTATCCGCGCGCCTGCAGCAGGCCGCGACGCGGCGCGCCGGTGAATTGCAAGGACATGGTGACAGTCGCCATGCGCATCGCGAAATCGGCGTGCCAGCGCATAGCAGCGCTCATGGCCAGATCGGCCAGGATGCTGACCGCCGCCATATGGGCCTGGCCGTCGCCCAGCTCGCAATGCGCGTCGGGCAATATGCTCAGGCTTACGTCGCCGGCGCCCATTTCGTCGAACGATACGTCGAAAAAATGCCCCGCGAAATGCCAGCCGGGCTCGCGGTTCAGTGCCAGGGCGCCCAGCACCCGGCGTAGCTCCTGGGAATCTGTGTCTGTCATGCGTATGCTACCTACATCATTGATGGCTGATTGGAATCCGGACCCGATTGTACTTTTTAGCAAACTCCCGGGGCTTCCAACATGCTGCGCTACGCGGCTTTCCACGCAGGCCCTGTGGCTGCGCTCCTGAGCTTAGCGGCCGAGATGCGCCTTCATCCCTGGGTCAGCCAACGCCACAAAGTCGTACGGCTGACGCCAAGCCTGCGCGCGGCCTCCCGGTGATCTCCTTGGCAGTCCTCGAGTACGCGTCCCGCCTCTTCTCGGCTGGCGCGCGGGCGGCGTTTGCGCATCGTGGCGGCCTCTGTCGCCGACACTTCCGGGTTCCGCTGGCGTTGCATGGCCTGATCGAGCAATTCGCTCATTTCGGACGGCCGTATTGCACTGCCGGTTGCCAGGCAGATCATGGTAAGCCGCTCAACGGCATTTTCCAGTTCACGCACATTGCCAGGCCACGCATACTGCCGCATGACTGGTTGTACGGCCGCCAGGACTTCGGAGCAGAGAGAGTCCAGCCCGGTTCGCGCCAAGGCCGCGGGAACCAGCTTGCGGACCAGGACTTCGATATCTTCCGGTCTTTCCCGCAGCGGGGGTACGTCCACGCGAAGGATATTCAAGCGATAAAACAGATCTTCCCGGAACTGGCCGCTGGCCACCATCGACGCAAGATCCCTGTGCGTGGCCGCCACTGCGCGAACATTGATGGGGAGAGGATCTACGCTGCCTACACGCATGATCTCCTTCTCCTGCAAGGCACGCAATAGACGTGTCTGCAGCGGCAACGGCATTTCGCCGATTTCGTCGAGAAAAAGCGTGCCGCCATCTGCGGCCTCGAAAAGGCCTGCCTTGCCCTGTTTGCGCGCGCCGGTGAATGCGCCTTCGTCATAGCCGAACAGCTCGCTTTCCAGCAAGGTTTCGGTGAAGGCTCCGCAATTGATGGCTATGAAAGGATTGCGGGCGCGGCGGCTCGCGTTATGGATGCCTTGCGCGAGCAGCTCTTTGCCGGTACCGCTCTCGCCGTGTATCAGAATGCCGGCATCGCTGTGTTGCGCGAACACTTTGCTCTGCGCGATCACGCGCCGCATCGCGGGCGATGCCGACACCATGTCGTCCAGCCGGTATTTTGCGACCTGCGAACGCCGATGAGTATGCGCGCGCAACTTGCTGACTGCGAGCTCCAGCCTGTTCGAGCCATGCAGGGCGAGGATGGCGCCTGTCTGCTTTCCTTCATCGAACAAGGGGACACGGTCCACTACGATGGATTTACCGGCCAATTCCTCTACCGCGCCGAGCTCGGGCGTACCGCTCGTGATGACGTGCCTCAAATGCAGCGCCGGCAGCACATCCCCGAAGGGCTTGCCCAATGCCGCGCGTATCGGCTTGCCGGTAAGCTGCTCGGCAGCGGGGTTCGCCATTACGATGTGGGCGTCCATGTCGACGGCAACCACGCCGTCGCCGAGGTGATAGAGGATCGAATCGAGCTGTGTACGGCGGGACTTTTCCGCTCGCTGAGCCGCGGCCATTTCGATCGCGTCATCGAAGGCCGTCTGCACTGACTCCGCCGAGTACACCAACACACCCGTCAAACCTACTTCGTCGGCCAGATCGGCCACTTGGCCGGGGCCCACAACCACCTGGATACCGTCATTGGCCAATTGCCGTAGGCAATGCCTGGCTTCTTCGGCGGTTTCATATGAGCGCAGCACCAGCGGCAAGGAAAACAGATCGGCAAAACGCTGGAGTTCCGGTGGGATGCGCTTGAGCATCAGTATGGCGATTCTGTCGGAAAGCTGCCGCGCCTTGCACAGCGCGGCAAGCAGATCCGACCCTCCGACCTTTACCAAGGCGACGGGATGGGGCAGGTTGCGTCGCAGGTATGCTCCGTGGCTGCCCGCCGCCACGATGACGTCGCAGTGATGGCGTTCGCTGCGCAGCTCGATCTCCGACAGCGCCTCTTCGTATCCGCGATGGATGATGGATATCGAAGCGCGGCCTTCCATGTCGGGCGCTACCTGGCGAAAGACATCGATCAGGCGATGGCCGCTGATGGCCCAGATGACGGGCAGAGGCTCATTCGGCGAGAATTGGCTCATGTTTCGTTTCATGTTCCAAATATTTCATAAATTAGAACATGAAACATGAAATGCAATGATGGTATTTCATAACAATATGATTTATAGCGATTTTTCAATGTACCCATAAGCTGGCACATATATTGCTTTTTTCTTGCTGATTCAATATGCACCATGACTTGTGCAAACCAGGAGGTTCCATGTTTACAAACCAGACTCGACGCCGGCTCGGCGGACTGATATCGCGGCACGTCCTTGGCGTAGCGGCGTTGATCCTCGCTGCAGGAACGACGACATCCGCCTATGCCGCATACCCCGACCATCAGATCAAACTGGTCATCCCGTTTGCCCCGGGCGGCGGCAATGATGCGGTGGGGCGCACCATCGGGAAGCTGTTGACCGAGTCACTGGGCCAGCCGGTGGTGGTCGAGAACATGGCCGGTGCCGGCGGAAAGATTGGTATCGCATACGGCCTGCGCTCGAAGCCGGACGGGTACACGTTGACGCTTATCTCGAACAGCTATGCGGTCAATGCCAGCTTGTATCAATTGCCGTTCGATCCGGTCAAGGACATGACCCCTATCGGCATGATCGCACACGGCCCATTCCTGATCACGACGACGGGCAAGCTGCCCGTGAGCAGCCTTCAGGACTTGATCCGGCTCGCAAAGGCCAAGAAGGGCAGCTTGTCGTTCGCCTCGTCCGGCGTGGGCGGCATTTCGCATCTGGCCACCGAATTGTTCATGATGGACGCCGGCATCAAGATGGCGCATGTGCCTTACCGCGGCACAGGGCCCGCGGTTATGGACACGCTGGCCGGACGCACCGATGTGTTCTTCAGCACGCCTGGCGCGGCGATGCCTTACATCAAGAATGGCCGGCTGAAAGTGCTCGCTCAGACCTTACCGAAGCCTTGGCCGGAAATGCCGGCCCTGCCTACAGTGGCGCAAGCGGGCGTGCCTGGCTATCAGGTCGTGATCTGGTACGGGCTCATCGCGCCGAAGGGCTTGCCACCACAAGTGCAGACAAAACTGAATCAGGCCTTGAACGCCGCCATCGTCAAGCCGGAAGTGACCCGGCAGTTGAGCATGGAGGGCGATCAAGCCTCGCCGGGTACGCCGGAACAACTACGCACCCAGATCGAAACGGAAATCGGCGTGTGGCAGAAGGTGGTTTCGGAAGCGCATATCAAGGTCGATTGATGAAAGACAACAGCGATGACGCCTTCCGCGTCATGACTTCGGGGGTATTCACCGCCGCGCATCTGGCGTTGGTGCCGGCGATCGAAGCCTTTATCGGCAAGCCGGTCGTCACTCTGACGACCTCCATAGGGACTGGCGAGCAGTCGATCCCGAATCGTTTACGTCGCCGCGAGCCTGCCGACATCGTGATCGTCGCCGAGCCCAATATGACGAACTTCGTCCGAACCGGCTACGTCGTGGGGGATACGCGGACATTGATTGCCAGATCGGTAGCGGCCGTCGCCGTCCGTGCGGGAAAGCCGCCTCCCGATGCGAGTACGCCAGAGGCGCTGAAGCGCACGTTCCTGCAAGCGGGCAGTATTGCCTATTCGGCGAGCGAAAGCGGCAAATATCTGACCACGGAACTCTATCATCGGCTTGGGATCGAGAAAGAATGCCTGCCGAAAAGCCGTTTCGTCGGCAACGGCGAACGCACCGGTGCCGTGGTGGCTCGCGGCGAAGCGGATCTTGCGTTTCAGCAGGTGAGCGAATTGCGGCCTGTGCAAGGTATCGCATACATTACGCCCATCCCCGACGAGCTCCAGTCGTATGTGTGGGTAGCCAGCGGCGCGCTGGCCTGGAGCCGGGATCTTGAACGCGCACGTGCCGTAGCGCGCTTCCTCGCGTCCGACACCGCGGCTCAGGAGATCATCGCCAGCGGACTCGATCCGCTGTTCGGGGAAGATCTGTACTCCGCCTTGCATGCGGCCTGAAGCCGGGCTGAACGCCGTGGCGCGGCAGGCCGGCTACGCCCGAGGAAGAATAATGGCGGACACCCGCCGGCTTTGCCCGACACGATAGACACCAGGACTATATATGACACATGCTCCTCAAATCCGTATCCCCGCCACATATATGCGCGGGGGGACCAGCAAGGGGGTTTTCTTCAAGTTGGACGACTTGCCCGAATCCGCCCGAAAGCCCGGCCCGGCCCGAGATGCGCTTTTGCTGCGTGTGATTGGCAGCCCCGACCCCTACGGCAAGCAGATCGACGGCATGGGAGCGGCTACCTCCAGCACCAGCAAGACCGTCATCCTGTCCCGTAGCAGCCGGCCCGGCCATGACGTGGACTACCTTTTCGGACAAGTGTCTATCGACCGGCCCTTTGTGGACTGGAGCGGCAATTGCGGCAATCTCTCCGCGGCGGTCGGGCCGTTTGCAATCGCGAACGGGCTGGTCGATGCAGACCGCGTGCCGTCCGACGGGATTGCCACAGTGCGTATCTGGCAGGCCAATATCGGCAAGACCATCGTGGCGCATGTGCCCATGGCCGACGGAGCCGTCCAGGAAACGGGCGGCTTCGAACTCGATGGCGTGACCTTTCCTGCCGCCGAGGTGAGGCTGGAATTCATGGATCCCGCCGAAGAAGGCGAGGGCGGCTCGATGTTCCCGACCAGCAATATCGTGGACGACCTGGAGGTGCCCGGCGTGGGCACGTTCAAGGCCACTATGATCAATTCCGGCATTCCGACGATTTTTCTGGAAGCCGAAGCGCTGGGCTATAAAGGCACGGAACTACAGGACGACATCAACGGCGATGCAGCGGCCCTGGCCCGCTTCGAAACCATTCGCGCGCATGGCGCGCTGCGCATGGGCCTGATCGGCACATTGGAAGAAGCCACCGCGCGCCAGCACACGCCCAAGGTCGCGTTCGTGTCGCCAGCCCGCGAGTACGTGGCCTCCAGCGGCAAGCACATCGCCCGGCAGGACACGGACGTGCTGGTTCGTGCGCTGTCCATGGGCAAGCTGCATCATGCCATGATGGGAACTGCGTCGGTTGCCATTGCCAGCGCGGCGGCGGTGCCGGGCACCCTGGTCAACCTGGCCGCGGGCGGAGGCGAACGCGACATGGTCTGCTTCGGCCATCCATCGGGCACCTTGCGGGTAGGCGCGCAGGCCGAGCCGGTAGACGGCGAGTGGAAAGTCACCAAGGCCATCATGAGCCGCAGCGCTCGAATATTGATGAGCGGTTTCGTGCACGTACCGCAAGTGTTCGATGGGCGCTGAAAGAGCAGAACTGTTGCGTCGTGCGCTCTGTCAGAAGAGCCACAGCCGAACGTGGATCCAGCCCGCTTGCTGCATGGCTTCGATCCCTTCAAAAAGTGGGATCGAGAGAAAATATGGCGCCGCATCGCGGAGCGTTTTCCAGACGCCTTCCAGGTCGGCGGTAACATGTGCTGGTGAGTTCCAATTCTTCAGGCGGGGCCAGAATCGCGGCACTCGAGCGCAGTATTCGTCGAATTTTTCTCCAAATGCCGCGCCCAGCAGCACTTCTTCCTTGCCGACGATCCAGCGGAAGACGGCGAACGCGGCTGCTGCCAGCGTTAACCCGACGATCAGGCTCCCGGTTTGCAGGCCTATGCCGAAAACCGCCAGAATGGAGAATACATACAAGGGATTGCGGGTTATGGAGTAGGGGCCTTCAGATACCAGTTCGGCTCCTTTGCGGCCGCCGAGATGCAGCATGCATGCGCAGCGCCCCAGGATGGCCACGATGATACAGGCCAGCCCCAGCCATTCCAGGCCTTCGTTTACCCAGCCAAATTCCGGCCAGGCCGAGCCGATCCACAGTAGTGCGGCCACTGCCACGACGCCCAGTATTGCCAAGGCGTAGCGGCGCACCACCTGCGCATGGGCCAGGTGGTTCCAGATCGCATTGACATCGCGATGGCTTGCTTGGCCGCTTATGTTCTTTGTGGATTTCCTGAAAAGGCTCATTTGTATCTCTGTCGAAATTTAGGCTTGCGTAGCACCGGAATCGGATTCCAATGCCCGCGCGATGGTTCGTTTGCTGGTGGCGGTTTTACTTGCCAGCAAGGTCTGCAATGACTCGATGTTTGGGGATGGAACGTAGGCTCAATCGGGTGACTCCATGCAATCCACCTGTTTGGGTGAGCGCCTTTCATCAACAGTATCCAGCACGTGGGCGCATCCTGAAGTGACAATCCAGGCATCGGCTCCGGCGATCATTCTTGCGTCGCTTGCTTGACGCAATATGATCGGAGAATTGCCCCCAGCCGCCAGCACAAGGGTAATGATGGAAGTGGCTCCACCGAATTCGACCTCGGTAATCCTGCAAGGCACACCGGGCCCATGAAAGGAAAGCGAGACTTGCTCGGGCCGGAGCATGATATCGGCGGAACCGGCTCGGCCAGGGGCGTGGGTCGCCATACTTCCCAAGAGACAATGGGCCTTGCCGTCCGACAGTGTCGCCGGCAAGATGAGCGCCTCGCCCAAGAAGCTGGCTATCATGGCTGACTTCGGCCGCAGATAGAGTTCACGCGGCGGCCCCGCCTGAAGAATTCTGCCGGAATCCATGACTGCAACATGATCGGCGAATGAAAGCGCTTCGGCTTGGTCGTGAGTCACAAGCACCGTCGTAACTCCGGCGGCCTGCAACAAATCGGCGACCGCTTTGCGGGTATTGGCACGCAGGCCTGTGTCCAGGGCAGAAAAAGGCTCATCGAGCAGCATGAGTTTCGGGCGCCTGGCGAGCGCACGGGCCAGGGCGACGCGTTGTTGCTGGCCGCCGGACAAGGCATCCGGCCTGCGCTCGAGCATGAAGCGCTCCAGTCCGACCAGGTCGCTCAATTCGTGGACTAGAGCGGTTCTGTGCCGGGTGCTTCCGCTCAGGCCGAAAGCTATATTGTCTGCAACGCTCAGGTGGGGGAAGAGGGCGCCGTCCTGCATCACGACGCCTATGTCGCGCTGGTGGGCCGGTATGGCCGATGCGCCATCGGCAAGCAAGCGCCCGTCCATGGTTATGCGGCCGGAATGGGGCGTATCGAAGCCCGCGAGCAGCCGCAGCAGTGTGGTCTTCCCCGAACCCGAAGGGCCGACCACGGCGGTTCGTCCACCCGCTTGGATGTGCAGCGTTACCTCGTCGAGCGCCGAGGTGGCCCCGTAGCGCTTGGAAACCGCGTCTATCGTCAAAAATGTCATCGCCCGGCCATATGATGTGAATGGATGTAGAGCAGCCAGGTAAGGGGTATGGACATAAGAATCATGATGAGGGCATAAGGTGCGGCGGAGGCATAGTCGATTTCACTGCTGTAAGCCCAGAACGCCGTGGCCAGCGTATATGTGCCGTTGGGCGCAAGCATCTGCGTGGCCGGCAATTCCGTCATGATGCCCAGCGCGACAAGCGCGGCGCCGGATGATGCGCCAGGCGCGGCAAGTCGCGCCGTAACAGCCCACAGTACACGGGCCGGCGATCGGCCCAGGCTGCTTGCCGCGTGCTCGAGCTCAAGCGGCACCTGGGCAATGCTGGCCCGAAGACTCAGCATTGCACGGGGCAAAAACAACAGCACATAGGCAAAAACCACCGTAATGGCCGACTGATAGATGGGCAGGCCAACCGTGATGGATACCAGGGCGAGTGCAATAACGACGCCCGGAAGCGCGCCTGTTATGTAATTGCAAGCCTCGAGCGTGCGTTGTAATGGGCCCGGTGCGCGCACGGAAAGCCAGGACATGGGGGTTGCTGCGATGATCGCCGCGATTCCTCCGGCTACCGCAAGATAAAGCGTCTGCCCGAAAGCCGAGGTGATTTCGTCGAATCGCCAAACCCCGGCTCCGGCCTTGACCAGCCACCGTCCCAGGGTCATGAGCGGCACCCCCAGGCTGATCGCCACCAAAGCTGCGCACAGAAGTAATGCAGGCGTACGCAATCGGCCGAGGACGAAGCGCGGTGCGATACGTGCGGCGCCTGAACCGAGTCGCGCAAAGCGCCGCGTGCCGCGCATTGCGGCATCGATTCCAAGCAGCCCGAGACAACAGGTCGCCAGCACGCCGGCGAGCATGCTTGCCGCAGGCCCGTTGTACGTGGATCGGTATTGGTCGATGATTGCAGTAGTGAACGTATCGAAACGAATCAGCACGAATAGCCCATACTCCGCCAACAGGTGCAGTCCGATTAACAACCCTCCACCGCATAGCGCCAGGCGTAACTGCGGCAGCACTATTTTGCGGAAAACCCGCCATGGAGTCTGCCCCAGCGAGCCTGCGATATCTTCGAGCGCGGGATCGAGCCTGCGTAGCGTTGCCGCAATGGGGAGGTAAAGGAATGGGACATAAGCAATCACCGACACGAGCACCGCAGCAGCCAATCCATGCATGGCGGGAAACAGCGTTACCCATGCATAGCCCTGAACGAACGCCGGTACTGCCAGGGGCGCGACGATCAGGGCCAACCATGCGCGGGCACCGGGCAGGTCACTGCGTTCGGTCAACCAGGCGAGCGCGATGGACAATACGCCGCACAAGGGTACTGTGCAGACGACGAGCGACACGGTATTGAGCAGAAGCTCCGCCACGCGGGGCCGCAGGATCAGATCCAGCGATGTCGACCAGCCAGCCTGTATTGCGGCCCACAGGATGAAACCTATCGGCAAGAGCGCCGCAATGGATACGAGCACCGCTGCAGCCGCCATCCCGTGGCGACCTGTTGCTCTGCGAGCCCGTCTCGGCATGGAGCCTGAAGTAAAGCCCAGGGCATTCCTGTGACGAGCCGCCATAAAAGTCGACGTAGAGTTCAAAGCAAACCGGCTTGGGTCATCAGATCTGTAACTGCCCGGCTATTCAGCTTGGACGGATCGACAACCGGAGCCTTCAATTCAGCTAGCGGGACGAGTTTGGAATTGGAGCTTGCGCCATTGCCAACCGCGTATTCGTACGAGGTGCCGGTGCGCAAAATTTCCTGCCCCTCTTTGCCGGTCAGCCATTTGAGGAATGCCTGCGCTTCGGCCTTGTGCTTGCTGGACGCGAGAACACCCCCTCCCGAAAGGCTGACGAATGCCCCAGGATCCTGGTGCCGGAAGTAATGCAGCGCTGTGTTGTTGCTGTTTTCCCCGGTCTTGGCCTGATCGCCGAACCAGTAGTAATGATAGATGACACCGCCGTCGATCTGGCCGGCATTCACAGCCTTCAGGACTGCGCCATTGCCCCGGTACGCAACGGCATTGGCCTTCATTGATTTCAACCATGCCAGCGTCTGCTGCTTGCCTTTTTGTTCCAGCAGGGCGCTCACGATTGCCTGGAAGTCGGCGCCCGCCGGCGAAGCCCCCCAGCGGCCCTTCCATTCCGGCTTGGCGAGATCCATGATCGACTTTGGCAGCTTGTCGCCGGTCAGCTTGCCCTTGTTGTAGACGAACACCGTACTGCGTGCCGCAATGGGCACCCAATGGCCCGAAGAGGGCCGTATACCTTGCGGTACCTGGGACAAAATATCGGCAGGCAGCGGCGCCAGCAGCTTGGCCTTGTCGACCAGGACCATGGCCGGAGAATTTTCCGTCAGGAATACATCTGCCGGCGATTTACTGCCTTCCTGTACCAACTGGTTGCCCATTTCGTCGTCTTCGCCGTCGCGTTGTACGACCTTGATGCCGGTATCGCGCGTGAATTCAGCCACCCAGGCCTTGGTCAGGGTACGATGTTGGGCGTTATAGACGGTGATGGTGCTTTTGGCGTCCTGGGCGGACGCACAATACGGCAGCGAGGCCGACGCAATCAGGGCACTCATGAATATAGTCAGTACGGGCTTCATCAATCTCTCACTTTTCATAAACAAGACACAGGCTGGACACGATCATGCATGGGGTCGCCTATTTTTCTCATGCTGTTGATCTTCACTTAAGGCCCAGGAGCCCACACTGTTGAGAAAGGTCCTCGGCAAGAACCTGTTACGGTCGCGTAGGCCGAAGGCACAAGCAGCGCAGCGCAAAGCGTGAATGCTGCAGACGAAAGTTTGAAGTTCATTGTTTTCGCTCCGATACTGACAATTGAGCCGGCTGCGCGCCGGCCGCTTGATGAGGTTTTCGACAGGCAGCAGCTATGGCAGTCATGGTGTTTTCCTGGCCCGGATATTGATAGGTCGCCCGCGGGCTACTGCCGCAGCGGTGTTCCCAACTGCTGTGCGCAGAGGGGGACTGAGCTCGATAATCGTTGACGGTGCATTGGGCACATGAGCGCGGATTCCCGCACCTGAGCCATGCCTGGCATGCATTTCCCCGCAAAGGTATGCACGTCCGGCGTTTCTCGACAATTGCCCCTTGTAGCGGAAGCCATCGCCAAGCACCTTTCTTGTTTGGAGGTCCTTCTGTGTATTTGTTAAAAGCGCAAATAGAAATGATTAGCAATATCGGATTCTATGCACTGAATAGTAGACTGTCAAGTTCTACTAATGCCAAGTATTAAAATCGTAAATTATTGATTTAAAATAATTTAATATAAATTAGCAATGGCTATGAATGGTCTATAAAAATCTATTTTTGTAGATTTTTTTACCAGAGATATAGCGGCAACTGAATGAACAGATCTTGGCTTGCTGCCATCGAAGTCAAATGAGCAGCCCTGCATCCAGTGCTATTCTTGCGACGAGCTACTCATGCAGGAACCGTAGACATGTTTGATTCCCTCATCGTGCTGATCCGCGAGTCAGCGGAGGCACTGTTTATCATCAGCGCAGTATGCGTTGAGCTATACAAAGCGGGAAAGGGCAGGCACTTGTCCATGGTGGCTTATGGCGTCGCCGCCGGAGGCATGGCAAGCCTTGCATTGTCCCTTGCATGGCCCGGCAGGGGATTATCAAGCGAAGAAAGTGCGCTGCTGACTATCTTTGCCTCGTTGGCCATAGGCTTCATCGTTACCGAAGCGGTCAGTTCGACCGCATCCATCCGACGCCGGATGTCTCGTGCGCTCGACATTTGGCTCGACAGTGCGGCACTCCCCGCGATCGTCTTCGTTTTTTCAGCCCTTATTATTTTCCGCGAATCGATGGAGGCGTTCTTCTTTCTCCGGCTTGCCACAAGCTGGAGCAGTGCCGCCGAGACGTGGGTTGGAGCGCTGCTTGGCGTACTGGTCATGGCCTGCGCGATCGGTCTATGGATGCTGCGCAGGTGGATGCGTAGGGGCTTGCAGATAGCCTTCCAGTTGTCGTCGTGCCTGCTTGTGGTTATGACGGTTCAAGCCTTGCTTACTGGACTTGAAAGCCTGTTCCGCGGCTATGGGGCAGGGCACTCCGATGCAGCATGGGCAACGACCATCGCGCAACTATTGTCGAACCAGGCTTGGCATATCTGGCTGCTGGCGGGCCTGGCGCTGGTGCCCCTTATTCAACTAGTCTCCAAATGGCGCAAGGAAATATCCATCCTGCACTGAACGGTATCGGCGCAGGCCGTATTTCAGGAAGACTTGTCCACGCGCGTGCTGCGCACGCCGCCTATCTGGCCTCGTACGACTTTCCAGAAATTCTGAGTCCCTTCCACCAGGCGCCAGGCATCGGATCGATGTGCCAGCATACCCACCTCCGGCAAGACGTCCTTGAGAGACTTGATCCCCAGTATTTTTTGATATTTTCTGATGGTGTTGGGGCTATGAGCCAGGAGCAATACGCGCCAGCCGTAGTATCGCCCAAGCATCAGCATGCCCACCGCGCTTTCGATTTCGTCCAGATTGCCGTCGTATTGGTCGACGACCCGGTCGACGAGCCGAAGAAGTTCTTCATCGCTCAAGGGCACCCATGACTCCTGCTAGTTTGGTGGCGCAGGGCTCAAAATATAATTCTCAGTAGCCGCGATCGGCCGGCCCATCGGGCTCGCCGTGCGATAGCCTGCGTCCAAACTATACTTCATTAACTTGTCATGGGCATCGTCCTTTTATGGGCGTATCCATCCCCGCGCAATCGGCACGGCCAGCAATTTCCGGTAGATGGCGGCCAGTAACCGAGTGACGGTCATGCCGCCAATATTCCAGACCGGTGCGCCCAGGATATAGGCCAGCGCGGCGGATTTGGCGTGGCATTGATCACCAGGAAAATTGCCAGGTTGAACTCTTCACTGGATTTCATTGCAAGGCTCCGTCCGGAATTCGCGTCGCCTCAGTGCTTGTCCCGCAACAATGCGCGAAGCAGCGCGGGCAATACCAGCAGTACCAGCGGCAGTTGCACGACCAGCCCCGAGATGATCGATACGGCAAGCGGCTGTTGCATCGCCGAACCTTGGCCCAGGGCAAATGCCAAAGGCAGCAGTGCAAGAATGGCCGCGATGGTCGTCATGGCGATGGGCCGCAGGCGGTTGCGCCCGGCCTCCACCAGCGCCTGCTGCAGCGGCATACCCGATTCGCCAACCAGCCCCTGGAGTTCCGAGACATAGAAAATGGCTACTTCCGTCACGATGCCGATGATCATGGTCATGCCCATCATGGCGGAAATATTCAACTCGATGCCGGTTACCCAGAGCCCGATGAAGACGGCGCCGGCCGCCAACAGCGGCATCGCCAGAACCGCGAGAGCGACGCGGAAACGTTCGTAAAGGAAAAGCAGCAGCCCGAACACCAGGGCGACCGCGGAGCCGAACACGGCCATCAAGCCCTTGAAGGCGATTTGTTGCTGCTGATAGAGGCCGCCTAGCTCGTAGTACACGCCTTTGGGAAACATCTGGGGGCTGGCAAGAGCTTTTTGCACGTCGGCAATGGTCGAGCCCAGATCACGGCCGTCGATACGCGCCGTTACTGCTGCCATGCGTTTCAAGTTGTCGCGGCCGATCTCCGGCTGGCCGCTTACCTTGATGAGCCTGGCGACGCGCGTGAGCGGGAATAAGTGGCCGTCGGGCGCGCGCACCAGCAATTGGCCAAGTTGCGTGTCCGTGAGCGTCGAGGCGTGGTCCACGCGCACGCGCACCCCGACCATCCTAGGGCCTTGCTGGAATTGCGTGGCAACCGAGCCTTGCAGCATGCCCGATACGGACTGGGCAATGGACTGGACATCCATGCCTTCGGCGGCCGCCGCATCGGGGCGGATATGCAATTCGATCGCGTCTCCGGCCGGATTGATCCCATCGTTCACATCGACTATGCCGTCGATTCTGGCGATGCGGCTGGCAACTTTGTGGGCAACCGTTTCGAGCACCGCAGTATCGTCTGAATAGATCTTGATCTGGACGGGCTGCGGCACGGCCGTCAAATCGCCTATCAAGTCTTCCATCAACTGGGCCAGCTCGATACTCACGCCCGGCACATCGGTCTCTACTTTGCCGCGGATTTCGCTCATGACGGCATCTATGGGTTCCCGCTTGCCTTGCTTGAGGCGTATGAAGAAGTCGCCGGTATTGGGCTCGCTCAGCCCGCCGCCCAGGCCGGTACCGGTGCGGCGGGAATAGCTGGCCACGTTTGGATTCGCCCGGACGATGGCTTCCACTTGGCGGATGAGGCGGTCTGTTTCGGAAATCGAAGTGCCGGGCCGAGTGTGATAGTCCAGAACGAAGCCGCCTTCGTCCATGGTCGGCATGAAACCGCTGCCCACGTGAGTGAAAGCCAGTGTTGCAGCGACAGCCAAAGGTATGACGCCGGCCAGGGCCAGGGCAGGGCGCTCGATCGTGTGGCGCACAAGGCGTACATAACGATCCCGCAGCCATAGCGCAAAGCGCGATTCTCGATGTTCTTCAGCATCTTTTTCGGTCAGCCAGTGGTCGCAGAGTATCGGGATGGCGAGCCAGGTGAACAGGAAAGATATGAGCAATGCGCTTGCCATGGTGATCGACAAGGCTTTGAAGAAGGCTCCGGTCACGCCCGACAAGAAGGCCAGCGGAACAAAAATGATCAGCGTCGCGGCCGAGGAGCCGGCCAGCGGCCTTGTGAATTCAAGGGCGGCCCCCATGACCCGCCCCTTGAAGGCGTGAGTGCCGCCTTCCTTGGTACGGCGTACGATATGCTCGATCATCACGATGGCGTCGTCGATGACCAGGCCCACCGCGGCGGCCATGCCCCCCAGGGTCATGATGTTGAAGCCCATGCCGAAGACATACAGGATCAGCACGGTTGCGGCCATGACGACCGGCACCAGCCCGACCGCTATCACCGTAATCTTCCAGTTGCGCAAAGACAGGAACAAAGTCAGGGCAGCCAGCACTACACCAATGAGAATGGAGTCGCGTACGCTTGAAGCCGACGCAGTGACCAGCTCGCTCTGGTCATACCAATTTGCCAGGGCTACACCTGCAGGCAATTGGCGCCGGAATTCCTGCAGCTTTGTCTTTACGTCCCGTGCCATGGCGACGCTATTGGCGCCCGGCTGCTGATAGATGTTGATGAGTACGGCATCCTTGCCGTCGGCCGTTACCCGCATCCACTGCGGCACGACGCCTTGCCGCACGGTGGCGATGTCGCGCAGCAGCACTTGTCCTGTTCCTTGCGCGGACACGACGACATGCGCCAAGTCCTTGATGCCTGTAAATGCGGTATTGGCGATAACCAGATACAGCTTGTAATGATCTTCGATGCGGCCCGCCGCCATCAGTATGTTGCTGGCGCCGATGGCTCGGGAGACATCGGACAAAGACAGGCCGTGGGCTGCCAGGCGGGCGGGGTCTACGTCAACCTCCAGTTCATCCCGCGCACCGCCGATGACTTCTACGCGCGCAACGCCGGCCACCGACGACAGCAAGGGCCGCAATTGATATTGAGCGATATCATGCAAGGCGGTTTGCGACTGCAATGTAGAGGTCAGGCTATAGGCCAGCACCGGGAACACGGTGGGGTCCATGCGCCGGACTTGCATCGCAGTGCCGGGAGGCAAGCTGGACATGATCTCGCCGATCGCCGAGCGCGCTTGCAAGGTCGCCTGGGCCATGTCCGTGCCCCAATCGAAGTTGACCGAAATCTCGGCGGATCCGCGGCTGGTCCTGGACTCTATGTCGCGCACCGCCGGCACACGCCGCAATGCTTCTTCAACAGGCATGGTCACCGTTGACGCCATCTGTTCCGCGGGCTGGTCGCCGGCATCGAGCGACACCACCACTCGTGGAAAAGCCACGTTGGGAAAGAGCGAGATCGGCATGCGGAACGCCGCCAGCGCGCCCGCCAGCGCAAGCAAAGTCACGACAAACAGCAGGGATCGACGGTGCAACTGCATCCATAGCCCGAAATTCATTGCGCCATTCCTTGCTGCTTCTCTGCTGTCCCCTGGGCTTGCGTGCGTACAGCATCGCCGTCGTGCAGTTCATAGTTGCCAGTCACAATCAATGGCTGCGCGGCGTCGAGTGCGCCATCGACGCCATAGTCATCGCCGTTCTCGATTCGTACTGTTACGTCGACGCGGTGCGCATGGCGGTCTTTCCCGACCTGGTACACGTATGCCCCGCGGGCATCGCGCAGCACGGCGCTGCGGGGAATAATCCAATGTTTGCCGGACTGGGTCGATATCCGGCCCTTCACATGCATGCCGGGCAGCAGTCCGGCTCCAGCCAAGGGTACGGCAGCGCCCACATCCACGAACTGGCTCGGCGGATCCACCGCGGCGCCAATGGTCACTATCCTGCCTCGGACCGAAACCCCGTCCGCCTCGGGCGACAAGCCTTTCACGGATACCGGATCTCCGGGTTGAATCCGGCTGGCTGCGGCGGGATCCACGCCCAGAATCACATTCGGTACGGCCTTGGATCCGGAGGCGCGCAGGGCCAGCAATAGAATCGCCGCACCCGCCTGCATCTGATCGCCTTGAATGGCGCTGAGTCGGGTTACGACGCCATTGGCGGGCGCTGCGACCGTTACTGTGCCGTTGCCGATGCCGAGCGTTCGCTGCGCGTCGAGAGCCGATTTGGCGTCCAGTGCCGCCTTGCGCGCCGCCTCGAGTTGCGAACGCGTCGCCAGGGACTGGGCATAGAGGGCCTGGACATGGGCCAGATCGTCCTTTGCCAGCCTGTAGGACGTGATGGCCTGCTTGCTTGCCAGCAAGGCTGCCGGGTCTGCCTGGACCGCAAAAAGCGGAGTGCTGCGCGCAACCGATTGGCCATTTTGCACATATATATGGAGAATCCTGGCCGGGTAGGGCAGGGTCACTGCTAGCGTGGAGCCCTGGGCTGTCCCGATCACGCCGTAGGCCCGCACGGGCTGGGCGATGACGCCATATTGCGGCACGGAAGTCCGTACCAATACTGTCGGCGGCGCTTCGGCGGCCACGGTGTGGGCGCCAAAGGCAAAAGCGGCGGTCGCCAGCCAGGTACGAATTCGGCCGATGCGCGGCCGCAAATGTTCAATGCTCATGGGAATGGATAATCTCGACATCAGAAGAAAATGCATCGGGTATGGCGCCGCCCAGCAAGGCCTGCATGCCAACCCATTGTTCGGCGATCGATTCACGCAGCGTAGCCGCCTCGATACGCTTGGCGATTTCCCCGCTTTGCGCATCGACGTAGGCATTCATGCCCAAATCGTGGCTTGCATAAGCCCGCGCTGCCGCCACAGCCTGTGCCCTTATGCCGGGCAGCGCCGCCTCGGCTTCGGACAATCGGCGTTCGAGCAGCGCAGTGTCCGCGCGCAACTGGGCAACTTCCGCATAGGCCTGATCGAGCCGGTTCTGATATTCGTCTCGCAAGCGGCGCCGGGTCGCCTTCTCGATCGCAATATTTCCGCGATTGCGGTTAAAGATCGGCAGATTGATGCTGATCTGGAAGCCGCTCGTATACACGGACGAGGTGTCTCGCGCCCTGACGAAGCCAATCGACAAGCTGGGGAATTGATCAAGGATGGCGGCCCGATATTTCTGGTCCTGCGCGACGTAGCCGGCCCGCAGCGCAAGTAGGTCGGGCCTGCGCGTGGGCAGATCGGCCAGTGATCTCTCGATAGCTTTGTCGTCTGGCGCTACCTGGCCTCCGTCTCCGGCCAGATTCAGTACCACGTCCGGCTGCAAGCCCAACAGCGCATTCAGGGCATGCCGGGTTTGCAGGGCTGCACGTTGCGCGTCCGAGTATTGCTTCTGGACATCCGATTGTGCCAGCAGGGCTGCAGTCAGCGCATCCCCCGTCAGATTGCCTTGCCGCAACGCTTGAGCCATGTGCGCGTACCGCGTTTCCGCAAGATCGCTTTGACGCTTGAGCAAAGGCAGGATGTAGCTTTGGAATCGAGCCTTGACGAATAATTGCCGCGCCTGAGCGACTGTCTGCCATTCCTGCCACAACAGCCCCAGGTCGATTTTGGCCGCATCGGCGTCGGCCACGGATTTTGTCGTGCTGCGCCGGAGCAAGGCCATCAGATCCGTACTCAATCCGGCGCTGAAGGCGGACGAGGTCGCACTGGCGGCGCCTGGGAAATCGTTCGAAAAGCTCAGTTGCGGATCGGGCAGCAGGCCTGCCGCGAACGATTGCGAGCGTGCGACCCTCAAGTCGTCGCGGGCCAGTTTCAAGGCGGGGTTATCGGCCACGGCGAGCATGGCGATTTCGTCGATGTCCAGCCCATTGGAAGGATCGAAACGATGTCCCGCCAGTTCCGGCAGCGGCATTTTGCTTGAGTCGATCCGGACACGGACGAGTTGCGAACCGGACAGGCTGCTTGTCTGGCCGGGCAATGGTTGGCGTTGATAGCTTGCGCATCCGGACAGGAAGAGCAGGGCGCACAGTCCGGCCAACGACGCGCAGCGTAGCCAGCCCGAACCATATGGGCTGCGAATAAAATAAGAAACCACACTCAAATACAAAGGAATGCTCCCGGACGGTAACGCTCATGCGCATACTCGCGCGCCATGACAGGAAGCATTCTCTCCAAGCGGTGATTAAGAGATGCTTAAGCCAGGAATTTAAGGGTCCCTTAATGTTTTTCCGGCCAGAATGGCGGCATTGAATGGAGGTTCAACATGAGGCTGCTGCTGGTTGAAGATGATGAAATGATCGGCGAGACCATCGTCGAAGCCATGCACCAGACTGGCTACGCGATAGACTGGGCTCGCGATGCCCGGGAGGCCGAGCTTTCCTTGTTGCATGATCTCTACGACCTGGTGATGCTGGACCTGGGCTTGCCTAAAGGCGACGGACTCGAGGTGCTTGATCTCTATCGGCGCAGAGGCGGCAATACTCCCGTCATTATTCTCACTGCGCGCGATGCCGTGCAAAGCCGTATCGACGGACTGGACTCCGGCGCCGACGATTATCTGGTCAAGCCCTTTGACCTGGAAGAACTGTCCGCACGCATACGTGCCTTGTTACGCCGCCGCATCGGGCAGGCCAACCCCGTGTATACCCACGGCGACTTGGCTTTGAATCCCATTACGCATGAAGCCACGCTCCAAGGCCGGCCGCTATCCCTGGTGCCGCGTGAATTCAGCCTTCTGCAGATATTGATCGAGGAGCCCTCCCGGGTCTACACCCGCTCGGAACTGGAAGAAAAGCTGTATGGCTGGGGAGAAGAGGTGGGCAGCAACGCGATTCAAGTACACATACACAGCCTGCGCCGCAAGCTCGGCGCCGACCGGATCGAAACAGTACGCGGCGTCGGCTACCGATTGCAGAGGCTGGCATGACATCCATACGCCGCTGGCTGCTGGGCTGGCTGATCGCCAGCCTGGCGGCTGCCGCGCTGGCCGCGGGTTTCGGCATATTCCACACGGCACGCAGCGAAGCCAATGAGCTTTTCGATTACGAGCTCAGAACGGTCGCCTTGTCTTTGCCGGCGGATATCGAAGGACCCGCGTCGATCCTGAAAGGCGTCCCGGACTTTCGCGGCTTGTCGGAGGATCGGCTTTTCATAGAGATCTGGGGCAAAGATGGAAAATCCCTATACCGATCGCTCGAGGGTATCGAGCTGCCGCGCTTTCTACCGGGCATACGGACCATAGAACACGGTGAATACCATTGGCGAGTCTTCGGAACACAACAAGGCGATCGTTTCATCCAGGTCGCACAACCGGTATCCGTGCGCGATGACCTGGCTTTGCAACTGGCCTTGCGCACTTTGTGGCCGTTGGGGCTTCTCATTCCCGCGATTATCGTTATTGTCATGCTGGTCGTCAGGCGGGGCCTGACTCCCTTGAACAGCATTTCGCGCAGCCTGCAGGCGCGTTCCTTCAATTCCCTTGCACCTTTGAGCCTGGACGGAAGTATCCCGATCGAGCTCAAGCCGCTGGTCGATGCGCTCGACGATCTGTTCCTGCGCCTCGACTCGGCTTCCCGGGCGCAGCGCATCTTCATCGCCGATGCGGCGCACGAGCTACGGTCGCCCTTGACGGCACTGAAGCTACAAGTACAGGCGGCACAACGGGACGAGGCCTTGTCGCATGGCCGGCAAACTTTGACGCGCATAGAAGGGCGCCTGAATCGCGTCATTCACCTGGTCAGCCAGATCCTGGCCCTGGCCCGGGAAGATGCCCGGCATGTTCCGGCCTTTACCTCGTTCAGCTTGCGCAAATTTTGCGAACGCGTCATTGCGAACTATATGCCGCTTGCCGACGCCAGACGTATCGATCTCGGGCTGGAATTCGAAGGGCCGGGCGTGAACGATCCCTATACCGTGACGGGCGATCCGCACGGCATTGAAACCTTGCTTGGAAATCTGATCGACAACGCCGTACGCTACACGCCCGAAGGCGGCAAAGTAGACGTAGTGCTGCGGCACGGCTCGGATGGCGTCGCTGTCAGTGTGCTGGATAGCGGGCCCGGTATCGCGGTCGAAGACCGGGATCGCGTATTCGATCGCTTTTTCCGGATTGCCGGCACCAAAGAACACGGCAGCGGCCTGGGACTGGCCATTGCACGCGAAATCGCCGCACATCATCGAGCGGCTTTGACCATCAGCGATAGTCCGTCCGGCGGCCTTTGCATTACGCTGAAGGGCTTGGCTTCCTGATTCCCGAACAAGCCAGCCGTGTTAATCCTGGAACCCAGCTTCGAGCGCCAGGAGCGTTTCGCCCGGCGAATACCGGAAGAGCACCCTTCGGGCCATACTGAATATTCGCATAATGTATATTATGTAAAGTTAGATTTATGGAGGCACCGGCTGATGATCAACCTGGCCTTTGACTCCCGAACCCATAAGGACATCCGGCCGGATTAGCCTCCGGCACGCCGCAGAACGACTATTCCGGCCCCCAGGGCCTGGAACGCGCCACTCGACGGCGCGGGACGGCTCATCAGATGGCCAATCCAGTCCGATCCGTCACCTCGCCGTCTTTCACGACCAATGCTTCCCCTGCATCCGCCTTGGCACGCACATTGGTGAGCGGCGTGGAGCCTTTGCCGGTGACGAGCACGGCAGGTTGAAACCCCGCGCGCCAAGGCCATGGGTGACGATCTCGCGTTCGGCGACAAAGCGGCCTACCACCCCGAAATTGACGAAGCCGATCTCGCTGGGGCCGTACGACACGACCGGTGCATGGACAATCCACTCATCCACTGAACCCCAGGTATCCAGAACCATGTCGTTCACGCCATACGTTACCACTTCGTCGAAGTGCTCTACCCGCTTTGCTTTGACGCCATAGACGATGAAGACAGCTGCGGTGATCATGTCTGCCGTGCCATAAGGAAGCATTCCGCAGGAATAGACAGCACCGGTGGTCAGCTTTTCCAATTCGATCCAACCGCCCTCGTCGCCAAAACCGCTCACGAAAATGCCTGAGCCGAAGACCGGCGCGTTCTTTGCTCCAACCGTGATACCGGTGAGCGTTGCATGGATTGCCGATTTGGCGTTTCCGTTGAAGTTATAGACGGTCAGCGCCCCCTGGTAGACGTTCACCCCATATTTCTGCGGCTGCTCGCTGTAGCGGCGGGCATCGCAGGCTGCGACGTGGATCTTGTCCGCGATGAGCTCCAGCTTGTCGGTTCCCGTGCGCGTGATGATAGACACCTGACCTGTCACATCCAGATTTTCCAGCGTGATCCGGCCCATGTCGGCTGGACCCGCCTGGGTGTATATCGCGCGGGCTGATGGCGCAGCCGCAATGCTCAGATTCGCCACGCGGTTATTGGCGGTCAGGCCTATGCCGTCGCCATTACCAAACACCAGGAGGCAGGAATCCTTGTCTTTGCCTGTTAGCGCAAAGCCTGGCGGCAACATAATCGAATAAGGACAGGAAACGGACGCTCGCAGCTCCAGCGTGCACGGACCGCTACCCGTCAATGCGGCCATAAGGTCGGCCAGAGAAGTGACCGGAATGATTGGGGCGTTCATGACAAGTCCTCCGTTAAGGTCTCAATTGCTGGAGTGGAAGCGTGAGTACTGGCCGCCTCGGCGGCCACCGCAGGCCTTGGGGAATGCCGATAACCACATCCCGAAGCTTGGTCGTCGTCCCAAGGAAAAGTTCGGCGCCGGCATCAATACGGCACGCCTTCCAGGCGACCCATCCGGCCCGTCGCGAAATCCCGCTTGGCCCGTGCCAAGCGCTCGGGTGTGTCCATGACGAATGGCCCCGAGAATAGGATGTCCCCCCGGGCGGGTTGACCTCCCAGCAGTGCAAGTTCCGCGACCTCGCCATCGCTCGCTACGATCTGTACCTGTGAGCCGTTACTCAACACTCCCAACTCGCCTCTGGATAAGCGCGTCCCACCCACCTCGATCTGCCCCTGCAGTACCTACAGGCCCAATTCCACCGCTGGGTCAATCTCCAGCGTCTCCGCGGCCTGCGGCTGCAATTGGAGCCGTGCAAAGACAGCGCCTCCACTGAGCGCCCTAGCCGGAAGAAATAAAACTTAGATGATCTCTATCCGTATTCCAGATAGTAATTGACTCTCCGCAGCGCCGGCCTGTGCGGCTCGCGAAGCCCTATTCGTCCAGCGCCACAGGCTGCACCCCGTAGCGCTGCTTTTCCTTGCGGTCTATGGCCGACGCGATTTGCGACAGGGCGATGTTGATCAGCATGAACGCGAGCGCGGCGATGCCCTGGGCCTGCAGCAAGGAGCGGCTGTAATAGGCGCCCAGCACGGTCGCCGCGCGCAGCAGATCGAAGTAGCCGCCGAGCACGAAGGCCAAGGTGGTGCCTTTCAGCACGATCACCATCTGGCTGACGAGCGCCGGGCTCATCATGCGCAGTGCCTGCGGCAGGAGAATCAGCCACATGCTCTGGAAACCGGAAAACCCGAGCGCGGCGGCGGCTTCCGATTCGCCCCGCGGCAGGGCCTGTACGCCGGCGCGCACCAAGTCTCCCACCACCGCGGTGCTGTAGAGCGACAGCGCGATGACCAGGAACCAGAAATCCGGCAATGGCAGGCCCCACGAGGGCAGCACCAGGGAAGTAAAGAACAGCAGCAACAGCACCGGAATGCCGTTGAACACGTCGGTGAACACGCGGCACGGATACCGGACGGCTTTCCTTTTGGACAGCAGCCCCCATCCCAGGAAGCAGCCGACGAACATGGACAGCAGCATGCCTACGACCGCCGCCCGGATATTATTGAGCAGCCCTATTCCGAGTTGCCGCCAGACGCCCCATAAGCCGAAGGGCTTCCATGCCGCGGCGTCGAACGCGCCGTTCTTGTCCAGGGCACGGATGGCGAGATACGCCGCGCCGGCTATCACTATCCAGGCAAGCGCCTCAAAGATGCGGTAGCGGCGCCGGCCCCGCGGGCCGGGCTGCTCGAATAAAGGGCTGGTATTCATTTGCTGAAAGCCACCTTGTTTTCGAGAACGGCCACGAAGCGCTTGAGCACGAGGCAAATGACGACATAGGCGATGGCAGCGCCGCCGAGCACGGCAAAGGCCTGGACTTCTTCGATCGCGATCTTGTCGGCGACGAAGGTCAGTTCGGCGACCCCGACGATCGCGGCCACCGAGGAATTCTTCACCAGCAGGATCAGCACATTGCCCATGGGCTGGACCACGGCCGCGAAGGCCTGCGGCAGGACGAGATTGCGCAAGGTGCCGAACGGGCCGAAGCCCAGGGACCGGCTGGCTTCGAGTTCGCCCACCGCCACCGCGTTCAGCCCCGACCTGAGCGTCTCGCAAACAAAGGCTGCGTGGTAGGTGACCAGCACGATCGCGGCCGAAGGAAACAGCGGGAACACCACCCCGAGCAGCGGCAGCCCGAACACGAACAGCACCATCTGGACCGGGATGGGGACATTGCGAAACACCAGGATATAGGCCGCAGCCGCCACCCGGATCGTGCGTATGGGGCTTACGCGCATGATCGCAAGCACCGTGCCCAGGATCATGGCGCCGATCCAGCCCAGCACCACGAGCCCTACCGTGAACGCGATGCCCCACGCGAATTCACCCAGATGGGAAAACAAAGCCGACATAAATGCCCCGCCGGACGTGCGCTATCAATACAGGATGGGAGGCGGCGCCACGTCGCCCGGCATCACCGTGCCCAGCGTGCTGTCGTACATCTTCTTCCAGTCGCCGTTGGCGAAAATCTTCTTCAGGTACGAGTCCAGGTAATCGTGCAGCGCTTTGTCGCCCTTGGGCAGGCCGATGGAGTCGTTATCCGAGGCTTTCTTGCCCGTGGTGTTCACGAGTTCCGTCGGCACCAGCTTGAACTTGCCGGGGTTCTGGCTCATTTGGCCCAGCAGGATGCTCTGGGTCGTCGTCACGCCGTCGACGCGCCGCTGTGCCAGTGCCTCCATGCACTGCGTCATCGAGCTGAATACCGTGAGCTTCGCCTTCGGTGCGTTCAGCGGCACGTAAGTTTCCGAGCCGGAGCCCTTGGTCACGCAGATGTTCTTGCCATTGAGATCCGACACCTGCTTGATGGAGGTGTTGTCCTTGTTCACCATGGTGCCGATGGGACTCATGAGATAAGGCCCTGCGAAATCGACGGCTTTCACGCGCTTCGCGTTGGGCGGATAGGTCGCGATCACGATATCCACCTTGTGCTGCTGCAGGAATACCTCGCGGTTGCCGCTATTGACTTCCACGTACTGGATATTGTCGGCGCTGCCGGTCAAGTCCTTGGCTATCCCCTGGGCAAGCAGGATGTCCATCCCTTCGAGCTTGCCGGTCACCGGGTTTCTCAGTCCGAACAGCGGGAAATCGACCTTCACGCCCACGATCAGCTTGCCGCGCTTCTGTATCTTGCCCATGGTCGTGTCCGGCGGATAGGCCTTGACGGCCGCATCCGCGGCGACGGCGCTGCCGTAGCTGCCCAGGGCCAAAACGGCGGCGAGAGCCAGCGAGGGGAAGATTTGCGGCAATTTCGTGAATTTCATGTCTACACTCCTTTTATCTGCCTGGTGATCCAGCAGCCGCGCAGCTGCGCAACCGATGAAGAAATCAAAATGCTCAGCGCACGGATGCCAGAAAGCTGCGGGCACGTTCGCTTTCGGGCTCGGTGAAGAAGGCGTCGGGACTGGCCGTCTCGACGATCGCCCCGTCCGCCATGAAGACCACCCGGTCGGCGCAGGACCGGGCGAACGACATTTCGTGGGTGACGACGATCATGGTGGTCCCCTGCCCCGCCAGTTGCTGCATGGTGGCCAGGACGTCCTGGGTGGATTCCGGATCCAGCGCGGAGGTCGGCTCGTCGAACAGTATGACCTTGGGGTCCATCGCCAGGGCGCGGGCGATCGCCGCGCGCTGGCGCTGCCCTCCGGAAAGCTGCGCCGGCATCGCGTCCGCCTTGGAACGGATGCCGACCATGTCCAGCAGTCGGTAGGCCGTGTCCTGCGCCACGGCCTTGTCCTGGCCGAGGATCTTGCGCGGCGCCAGGGTTACGTTATCCAGTATGGTCTTGTGCGAAAACAAATTGAAGGACTGGAAGACCATGCCTATCCCGGCACGGAACTTGTACAGTTCTTTGCCCTCAACGGGCTGGGGCTTGCCGTCGACGAATATCTCGCCCTGGTCGATGATTTCCAGCCGGTTGATGGTGCGGCACAAGGTGGATTTACCGGCCCCTGACGGCCCGATGATCACGACCACCTCGCCCCGCCCGACGGACAGGTTGATGTCTTTCAGTACTTCAAGCGCGCCAAAGCGCTTCCACACCCCCCGGAACTCGACGATAGCGTTCTTGTTCTGCGTCTGTCCGGCGTCTTTCATAAACTTGTGCCATGCGGTGTGGAATGGGATGCACTGATACAGGTCATGTGTTCCGAGGGGTGTGCGATGTTTTTCGGTGACGGACAGCAGGCCGACGGAATCAAAAACCATGAAGCTCTCAAGTATTAGGGCGTAATCCGGACGACGCCACTAGGACTATCACTGATTTTCAAGGCTGCGCGGCAGTGTGCCTTGTTCCCGCGCACTACGGCCGGCCGCGGGCGTATGCCCTGTATTGTCGCCCCGACGGCTCTTGCCCGCTACCAGAGCATCCCCCGAGCCCACGGCGCGCAAGTGCTTGAGCAGAGCAAGAACGCCGGCGGAATGCACGGCTCCGGCTCTGCTTGCGATGCCGACCGGCCGTCCGGTCTCGTACAGCTCGACGGGCAGGATGCAAAGCAAGCCGTCCCTTTCCTCAAAATAGACTTGGTGCCTCGAAATCATGGACAGGCGGTTGCTCTCGACCAGCAGCGCGCGGATCGCCGCCAGGCCGTTCGACTCGATCGGGTTGGATGGCATGGCAAGCCCCGCATTGCTCAGGATACGCTCGATCAGGAGATATGCCGGGGTGCCCCGCCTGGGCAGCACCCAGCCCCATTGGCCCAGTTCCGCCAGGGTCAGCGCCTTGCGCTTCTCGAGCGGATGGCCCTTGCGGGCAATCACCGACAGAGTGCTGTCGAACAGGCGCTCCTGGATGATATCGCCCGCAGGGCACGGCGCGCGCAGCGGACCGACGATGACGTCTATGTCGCCATAGCGCAATTGCCGCAGCAGCGTATCGTAGGAGCCATCCACCAGGCATATCTGCAGGCTGTGGTGTTCCTCGATCAGCCGGCTTACCGCGCGCGGCACGAGCAGCGTGCCGGACAGCGGCAGGACGCCTATCCTGACACGGCCCATGATGACCCCGGTGCTCTCCGCAATATCGTTGGGCATCGCGGCAATTTCGGCCAGGGCGAGTTTCCCGTGGCGGAGCAAGACTTCCCCGGCGGTCGTGGCGATCATGCCGCTCCCGGCTCTCAGCAGCAAAGGCGCGCCGGCCTGCTTCTCGAGATCGTTCAGGGCTTGCGCCACCGCCGGCTGTGAAATGCCCAGGAACGCGGCCGCGGCCGCCTGCGTACCCGATTCCGCGGTGGCGATGAGCGCCTGGAGATGGCGATGCGTCAAGGCGTGGACAAGATGGCGAGTCGTATGCCAGGAGTTTTCCTGCCCGGTCTCTTCGCGGCGCAGATGGTCGCCGAGCTCGCTTTGCGCCCGTTCCAGATGCTCCAGTGCGCGTGTGGCGCGTTTCAATGCCACCGTGCCGAAGGACGTCGCGCACATGCCTCGGGCAGTGCGCTGGAACAAGGACACCCCAAGCTCGCTTTCAAGCTTCTGGACCGCGCGCGTCACTGCCGGTTGGGTCAGATGCATTTCTTGCGCCGCTTTTCTGACACTGCCCCACCGCGCCACCCCTATGAATGTGCGCAGGCGCCGTAGATTGGGTTCGATGGTTGTGACGTCCAGCTTGCTGTCCCTAGGGGCGCTCGCGCGACGATAAGTCGCCGCGTCCACAATAAGCAAAAAGTATCGCTACATGGCAAAAATGCATTATGCCCCCTCCCCCGCGCTTCTGCATACTGCACGCAGAGACTGAGGATTAGGTTCATGAATCCGGTCGTATGCCCAATGGAGCTTATATTTCGATGCCTTATTTGACACCGCCCCCCGACAGTTCCCCGAAAAAGCCGGCTACGATAGTGCCACCCGGAGGCTGGGACTGCCAGATTCACCTCTTTGGCCCAGCCGAGCATTATCCTTTCGATCCGGATAGTCCGTATGTTTCCGCGCCGGCCTTGCCCGAAACCGCCATACGAATGCTCGACACGCTTGGGCTGGCGCGCGCCGTCGTCGTAAGCGGCGGGGGATATGGCCGCGACTACAGCTACCTGCTGGACGTGCTGAAGCGCCATCCGCAGCGCTTCGTCGGCGTGATCCTGCCGCCCGACACGCTGCCCGACGAGGAGCTTGCGCGGCTGGATACGCTGGGCGTGCGCGGCATCCGCTTCGTCAGCGCCAGGCGAGCCTCGAATCTGCCGCAGATATTGCCCGACATGGCGGCCCAGGCGGAAAACATAGGCTGGCCCATCCATTTTTACCCACATGGCGAAGACATCGTCGAATATTCGGATCGCCTGCTTTCCTTGCCCAATAGAAAAATCGTCCTGGACCATTTCGGAAGCGTCCCGACGGCCAAGGGCCTGGACCAGCCGGCGATGAAGACCATACTGAAGATGCTCGACACGGGCCGCGTCTGGATCAAACTCTCCGGGCCGATGCGCTGCGCCGCGGGCAACATGCCCTATGCGGCAGTCACGCCTTTTGCTCGCGCGTTGATCCGCCATGCTCCAGATCGCATGGTCTGGGGCTCGGACTGGCCTCACGTCAATATGGTCGACCGGGAAATGCCCAATGACGGCGACTTGTTCGACCTGATTTCGGAATGGGCTTCCGACGAGCATGATCGCGCCAGGATACTGGTGACGAATCCCGGGCAGTTATATGGTGCAGCACCGCGGTCCGGCGCCTGAAGCCCGGGATCCCCGGGGACGACTCGCCATCGCGGGAATCGGAAACAATAAATACAAGGAGACTTTCATGAAGCGCATTTTCATCGCCACCGCTTTATTGACAAGCACGCTATTCGGGACCGCCATGGCGCGGGCGGATACTTTCCCCGATCGCCCCATTCATCTGGTCGTGCCGTTCTCGCCAGGCGGAAGCACGGATCTCGTCGGCCGCCTTGTCGGCGCAAAAGTGGCGCAGATCCTGGGCCAGTCCGTCATCGTCGAGAACCGCGCGGGCGCCGGTGGCTCCATAGGCTCGGCCTACGTGGCAAGATCCGCGCCCGATGGCTACACATTATTGATGGCGACCACCTCGCACACGGCGAATCCGGCGCTATACAAATCGCTGCCCTACGACACACAGAAAGACTTCGCGCCCATCTCCCTGCTTTGCGACATGCCAGGGCTGCTCGTGGCCCATCCTTCCTTGCCACCCAACAATTTCAAGGAGTTCATCAGCTACGCCAAGACACACAAGCTGGACTATGGCAGCGCCGGAGTGGGAACCTTCCCCCACTTGTCGATGGAGATGCTGAAAAGTCGCGCCGGATTGCAAATGACGCACGTCCCCTACAAGGGCGCCGCGCCCGCGCTGGCCGACCTGGTGCGTGGAGTCTACCAAGTGAAGGTCGATGCCTACATCACCGCGAACAGCTTCGTACAGAGCGGCAAGCTCAAGTTGTATGCGGTCACCAGCGCGCAGCGCATGGAGCAGCTTCCCAATGTTCCCACCGTCGCAGAATCCGGCTACCCGGGTTTCGAATCGACCTACTGGATCGGCATTGTCGTGCCGTCCGCCACGCCGGCGCCGATACGCGCCAAGCTGGAAAAAGCATTCATGCAGGCTATCCATGACAAAGACGTGTCGGCAAAACTCATAGCGACCGGAACGCGGCCGATAGGCAGCACGGCGGCGGTTCTGGGGCAACGCATCACGCGGGAACTGGCGCAATGGCCAGTGATTCTGCGCAATGCAGGCATCAAGGCGCAATGATATGGGCCCGCGACATGTCCACGCCCACTCGATCGCGCCCACCGGCCGCTTGCGCGCGGCCATCAACCTGGCCAATCCGGTGTTGTGTTCCGGCCGCGCCCCGTCGGGGCGCGTTGCCGGACTGGCCGCCGACATCGCCCTGGCGCTGGGCGACCGGCTGGGCACGGAGGTCGAGCTGGTGGCATTCGACTCCGCCCGCCTCTCTGTAAAAGCGCTGCAGGACGGAGAGGCGGATATAGGTTTTTTCGCCATGGATCCGGCACGGAGCCAGGAAATCCACTTCACGCCGCCCTATATCCGCATGGAGGGTGTCTACGTGGTGCCGGGCGATTCTCCGATCACGGCAGTTGCGGACATCGACCGTCCAGGCCATCGCGTGGCCGTCGGGGCGGGTAGCGCCTACGCTTTGTTTCTTGCGCGGACACTCCGGCACGCGCAGGTCGTCGAGGTCGCCACCTCGCCCGAAGTGGTCGAAACCTTTGTCCTAAACGGGTACGAGGCCGCGGCGGGCGTGCGGCGCCAGATCCAGCGCGACATGGCCGGCCACCGGCCCGGCCTGCGCATGCTCGAACAGCCCTTCATGGCCATCCATCAGTCGCTGGCCATGAAGCGAAGCCGCGGAGATCTTGCATGCTCCGCCCTGAATGAGTTCATCGAATCACTCAAGGCCGGTGGCTTCATTGCGCAGTCGCTGCAAAGCCACGGGGTCGAAGGGCCTGCCATCGCCCCTGCGGGCTATCCTTCGAACCAGGCTTGAATAGGCCCGGCATGCCTCTATCACGCCAGTTACGGGCCGCCCGCTATAGGCAGCGTGAAGACGAACGTCAGCCTTTTGCCGTGGCTGCCGCGTGCCGGCCGGCAGGGCGCTCCAGTGCCAGGCATTTGCCGCATACGCCTTTCACTTCGATATCCGATTCCACGAAACCGGAGCCCGCTTGCCGCAGCTTGCTGCGCACGGCCTCGTAGGCTGCGTCGTCCTGGAGTTCGGTGACGGACTGGCAGCGCGAGCAGACCAGCAACAGCGGGTGATGCGCCGAGTGCCCGGCCGTGCATGCCACGAAGGTATTCAAGGCGTCGACCCGATGGACCAGGTGCTGGGCCATCAGGAATTCCAGGGCGCGGTATACCGTCGAGGGTGCGACACGCCCATGGCGCTCGCGCATATCGTCCTGCAGGTCGTAGGCCTTGGCCGAACCGCCGCGCCGCAGCAGCAGTTCGTAGATTTCTTTGCGCTGCGCAGTCAGGCGGCTTCCCTGGGCGCGGCAATGCGCCTGCGCCGCCTCCAGTTGCGAGGCGACCTTGGAGCCCGGGGGCTTGGAGGTCGGTTTGGATATGCTGGCCACGGCGACAGTTTACAACGCGCCATGGCCATGCGCGCACCCGGCGCAACCCTGCCCGCGTGCGCTCGTCGAAGCGAAGATGCCCGGCCCGCGGCCGGATGGCCACGGGCGGACGCATGTTGCGGTCGCAGGGAAGACAAGCCTAGAAGCGGCCGCGCACTCCCACCATGACGCTGCGCCCTCCTTCGGGCGCGATATCCCTCAGGACGGAGCTGGCGTAGCGTATGGTCTGATTGGTCAGGTTGTTGCCCCGCACATAGGCCAGCCAGTGCACGCCATCGGTCTTGAACCGGTACGTGGCATAGGCATCCAGGCTGTAATAGGCGCTGGTCGGCGTGTCGTCATCCGGCTTGCGATGCTGGGCGAATGCGCGCGTGGCGCTGGCGCCCGCGCCCCAGGGGCCATGGGTATAGTCCAGCCCGGCGGTAAGACGCAGCGGCGGAATACGCGGCAAGGGCTCGCCCGTGTCGCTGTTGCGGGCATTGGTATAGTCGCCCGATAAATGCAGATCGACAGCATGGCCGCCCTGCTCCAGGATCCGGAACCTGCCTTCGGCCTCGAATCCGAAGAAATCCGCCGGCACCGCCCGGTATTGCGCTTCCGGCAAGGCGTCATCGGTGTCGGCGCTCACCACTTCGCCGTCGTCGTCGCGAAAGCGCCCGGTATTGAACTCGGCCAGATAGTTGGTGAAATGGCTGTAGAACACACCCACGCTGCCCCGATGCGGGCCGTCCTTAAAGCGCAGAGCCAGATCGCTGGAGTAGGCGCGTTCCTTTTTCAGATCGCTCGCGCCGACCAGATACTGGCCGGTGGCCTCGTGCGGCCCGTTCGCATACAGTTCGTAAAAGGTCGGCGCGCGCTCGGTGTACGAGGCGTTGGCAGCCAAGGACCATATGCCGCTCAATTTATAGACGCCGCCCAGCGAGAAGCTGTGCGCGGTGAAGCTGGCCTTGTCCGACCCGATGAACCGGTCGTTGCCGCCCGCCGACGGCGACAGGCGGGTGTATTCGAGACGGGCCCCGGCGCTGAGCTTGAAGCGCTGGTCGATCGGCCACTCTTCCAGCACGAACAAGGCGGCCGTGTCGGTGGTGGTGGTGGGCACCAGGGCCTCCGAGCCCAGCGCTGAAAATTGCGTGCTGCCGAATTGCGCGCCCAAGGCGCCTTGCAAGGGTCCTATGTCGGCATGGCGAGCCTCTATGCGGGCTTCATAGCCGCGGTTCTTGAATACCGTGCCGACCTCTCCGTCGTCCACTTCCTTGTGTTCGTAATCGGTATAGGAGAAATTGCCTTTGACGCTTTTGAAGGGCCCGGGCAGATCTCGGATTTCACCCGCCAGGCCCAGGCGTTCCTGATGCATCTTGATGCGCACGCTGTCTTCGGCCACGGAACCGTAGTCGGAGTCATAGCCACTGTAGGACAGGCCCGCGTAGCCATGTTCGCCCGTCCATGACATGCCCAGCGCCCCGCCGCTGTCGCTGCCATCGCTATTGGGCAGGCGGTATCGAGGCTGCTCGACTCCCGGACCGTCGCTCGCACGCTGCCGGCTCGATCGCGCATAGCCCGGTATGCGCAGTTCGCCTGTCTTGCGCCCGAAGGCGTCCGCGTGCAAGGCGAACTTCCCATTGCCGGCTTCGACTTGCACGGCGCCGTCGCGATCGTTGTTGGCCCCGCCGTAATTGCCCTGGATTTCACCTTGCACGCCTTCGACGGCCTCGCGCGGGATCCGATTGTCTATCGTATTGACGACCCCGCCGATGGCATTGCCGCCATACATCAATGCCGCGGGCCCGCGCAGTATCTCGATCCGGTCGGCCGAGAGCGGATCTTGCGGCACGGCATGATCGTAGGACAGCGAGGATGCGTCCAGGGTGCCTACCCCATTCTGCAGCAGCCGGATACGGTCGCCGTCCATGCCGCGGATGATGGGCCGGCCGACCATGGGGCCGTAGGTGGTGCTTGCCACGCCAGGCAAGCCATAGAGCGTCTCGCCCAAAGTGGCGCCGCGGCGCAGGCTCAGGTCTTTGCCATCCAGTACGGTCGAGGGCGTGGATAGCGTATCGCTGCCCAGCGGGTTGCCGGTGATGACGACGGGCTCAAGCATCGGAGGCTGCCGGTCGCCGCCGGCGCCGGCCTGCGCCCAGGCAGGTTGCGCCAGTGTCAAGGCCAGCGCAAGAGGCGTAAGGATTGCACGCCGGGATGTGCCGCGAGATGCTCTGCGCGAGCGGGACGAGTCGATAGAAGAACATTTCATGGGTCGATATATCCGGGAAAACCGCGAGCCCGGGTCGAGCGCGCAGCGATGGAAGGCGTAAAAAGGGGTTCCGGAGTAACGGGAGGCGCGCGCGCCATGGGCCCGCGAGCGACGGCATGGCGACCGTGGCCGGCGCCGTGCCTCGCTTCAAAAATTGAAACGTTATAACGTTGCATATTTAATGCCAGTGCAGGCCGATATACTTCGGCCGTTCTTTAGACTTCTTTCCCCATTGCCCGAAGCGAGCCGGCATCGCCGGGCCCGCCGCGGCGGCGCTTGGGCCGCCGGGCACCTTATTCCATTCTTATCGTGGCCCGGACGCCAAAAGCAGGCCCGGGCTATTTGCCGGTATCCCGAGGCCTCATCGAAGAGACCGGGAATCCAGCGAAAATATCTTCGTACGCCTGGAAAAAACGCGCTTTTCCATCAAGACGGCCATCAGGTATCCCCCGACGCTGAGCGCGGCAATCCAGAAGCTGGTCGGCCAGTCCGTGTAATAGGCGAGCGTGATGCCCAGCCAGGCCTCGGCGATGGCCAGGACCGCCGCTAGCGCGACGCCGCGGCCAAGACGGCTGGTCATGCGTTGCGCCGTGGCGCCCGGGCCCACCATTAACGTAAAGACGAGCAGGACCCCGACGATCTGAATGCACTGCGCGGTAGCGAGCGCGACCAGGGCCATGAACAGCACGGAGACTGCGCGCAAGGACACGCCCCTGGCTTCGGCCAGTTCCGGCTGCAGGCTGGCGAACACCAGCGGGCGGGAGATCAGCGCGAGCAACACCAGGCACAGCGCACCCATTGCGCACAGGGCCCGCAGCGTCCCGGCTCCGACCCCCAGCACATTGCCGAAGAGCAAGGCCGTAGCCTGGGTGGCATAGGATGTGTAGAAATGCAGGCACAGCATGCCCAGGCCCAGCGACAGCGCGAGGATCGCGCCGATGGCGACGTCGCTGCCCTGCAGGCGATCGCCCATGAGCCCCATGACGACACCGCCGAGCAAGGTGGCGCCGACCATCCCGCCCAGCGGCGCCAGGCCGAGCAGAGCGGCGCCGGTCGCCCCGGCAAAGCCGACATGCGACAAGGCATGGCCCGCGAATGTCTGGCCGCGCATGACGAGAAAATACCCTGCCACGCCCGACAACAGCGCCACTACGCCGCCGGCCGCAAAGGCGTTGCGCATGAAATCATAATCAAGCATCGTGGACATGAGCGCCTCTTTCGACTTCGATCCGGCCCGACAGCACGAAGATACGATCCTCGATCCTCAGCACCTCGATCGGAACCCCATATAGCCGCGTAAGCACCGGCCCCGTGACCACATCCGCTACCGTGCCCAGCGCGGCATGGCCGCGCCCCAGGTACAGCACCTGGTCCACCGCGCCCAGCAGCGGGTTCAAGTCGTGCGCGCTGAACAAGACGGTAATCCCGGCTTCCCGCCGTATGCGCGCGGCCAGTTCCACCACACTGCGCTGATGTTGCGGGTCCAGGCTGATCAGCGGTTCGTCCAGCAGCAGGAGCCGCGGGCGGCCCAGCAGCGCCTGGGCTATCAGCAGGCGCTGGCGCTGCCCGCCGGAAAGCTCGCATACGGGTCGGTGCGCCAGATCCGTCGCGCCAACGGTATCGAGGACGCGATCCACGTCGCGCCTTGCTGCCCGGCTCAATATCGGCAGCCCCCAGCGGCGGCCATTGCTGGCGCCGGCCACCAGATCCCAGCCGCGCAATCGCAGCCGAGTCGCCGCGCTGCGCGATTGCGGAACATAGCCTATGCCGGCATTGCCGCGCGTGGCGGCCCGTCCCAGCACCTGGATCGCGCCGGCCTCGGGCCGGACCAGCCCCAATATGGCCTGCATCAAGGTGCTTTTCCCCGCCCCGTTGGGCCCCAGCACGCCCACGAATTGCCCCGCCTCGATCTGCATGCTGATGTCGGACAAGACAGGCCTGGAACCGAACGAGATGGTGACGTGCGTCAGCGAAAGCGCAGCCATGGGCTATTTGTCCGACAGGGCGTGCTCGGTCGCGACCAGCTCGGCCATCATCCAGTCCTGGTAGTTTTTTCCGGCGGGCTGGGTTTCGGTCACACCGACCACCGCCACATGGTGCTGCTGCGCAAGGCGCCTGGCTCGTTCGGCTGCCTGGTCCACTACCTGGCTGTTGTAGAAGAGGATTTTTACGCGGGCGTTGGCCAGGTCGTTTTCGAACGCCGCCATCTGAGCCGCGCTGGGTTCGGTGTCGTTCATGACGGCAAGCTGGAATCCGGTATTGCGCATGGACAAGCCCAGCGCCTCAGCCATATAGCCGAATACCGGCTCGGTGGCCGTCACCGGCGCGCCGGCATATCGGGCCCGGATCTCGCGGATCTTGTCCTGCATGGGTTTCAATGAAGCCAAGACCGTGCGCAGGCGCCGGCTGTAGTCCGCCCGGTTGGCCGGGTCGATGATGTCGAGCTGTGCGCTGATCGCCCTGGCCACCGCTGGCATGGTGGCGGGGTCGTACCACAAGTGCGGGTTGTCGCCCGTCTTCCTGCCGAGCAACTGGCCAGCCACGATGGCCTTGCGCCCCGGGGCTCGGGCCGCGGCAAGCAGCTTGTCCATCCATGGGTCGTAATCGATGCCGTTGTAGACCACCAGTTGCGCGCCGCTCATGGCCTTGGCGGTGGAGACACTGGCTTCGAACAGATGAGGATCCTGGTCGGGTTTGCTGAGTATGCTGGTGACGCGCACATGCGTGCCGCCGAGCTGCTGGGCGATGTCGCCGTAGAAGTTTTCCGCCGCCACGATCCGTATGGGCTGATTCGCGCCGAACGACAATAAAGGCAAACCGGCAAGCACCAGCGCCGCCGCCCGCAACCAGAGTCGACTCATAGTAGTCTCCGAAAAAAATGATATGTTATAACATCACATTACTTGTTGTCATCCGGATCATGCCATTCGGGCCGGGTCTGGGGCACTCCACAGGCTATGCAGGTAAGGGTCTGGCTCTTGGGCGGCAAGGCGCAGGCGGCCGCTTTCTTATGCGGGCCTGGCTCTTTTGAACGACCGCAAGCAATCGCTGAGGTATAGTTTCACGTCCGGCCACCGGCGACGGGCCCGTAGGCCCGCCGGCGCAATCATCGGGGATTTGCGCCGGGGCCGCACGCAATCAAACTAAAAAGCGGGAGCTGCATGTGCCCATGAGCGATGAAGAACTGCTTCGGCTCGTCGATCGGGTCGTCGACCAGTACGACGGCAATCTGGACGAACTCGAAAGCGCCGTAGGGATGTTGATGCTGGGACGATATTACGGCTGGCGTGTGCTGCTGCTGGTGCACAGCCCGAATACCGTCAGAAAATACCAGAAGATCCTCGGGCTCAAGTCCCTCAAAGAGGTCCTGCCGGAAGTGGGCAGGCTGGCGCACCGGTCCGACGCCTGGCGCCTCGTGGAAGGAACCCGGAATTTCTGGAAAGCCGTGCGCGGCCAGCTGGGCGGCGTGCGCAGTCCTCGCGTCGACAAGTCCCCTTGACCGTCGGCGCCGGATACGCGTCCGTCTCAACCGGGAACGGATATTTCCTTGCGCCAACGCGTTATCAACTGGAAGAGAGGCATGAATGCCAGGGCGGCCAAAAGCCAGATATGCCAGGCCTGGTCCGACAATAGCCCGGCGATCGCCGTTGCCCACTGTGCGTGGACGTGTACGGTTCCGTAGCTGCGGAACAATCGTTCGAAGCCTGTGAGCAGCGCCTGTATCGTCATCACGACCAGCAGGCAGGAAGACAGCTGGAAGGCGATCTGCAAGCCTCTGCGCATGCGCTTACGCAGCATCCAGAGCAGGGACAGCCCGATGATGACCGCGAGACCGAGCATCCCCCCCGCCCAGGCATCGAAGGCGCCGTCCCAACCGGCGATGAGGCGCAGGAAGAACACGGCCTCCAGCGACTCCCGCAAGACGACCAGCGCGGAAAAAACGAAGATGGCGACCGGCAGCGCCGCGCTGTCCAGCCAGGCATCCAGAGCGCGGGACATACGCCGCTGGATGGATGCGGCGGAGCCCACCGATTCCATGATGACAAAGCCTATGGCCAGCGATGCGAAGATGGTCAGCAGCGCACTTTCCTCGCCCGACAAACCCCTGCCGGGCCATGCCAGGGACAGAGCGAGACTTGCCAGGCCTCCGGTAACCACACCGTAGATCACCATGGGCAAATGCCTGCTCTTCCCCGCTTTATGCAGCTCTACGCACACGGTGCTGATGATGAACAAAGCCTCGGCTGTCTCGCGGGCCAGCACGATGAGGGAATCGAACATGTCAGGAAGTCCTGAGGCAAAGTATGTGCATGGCCGAAATAGTACTGGAATCGCATCCTGTTTTCTTTGATCCCGCTCGAGTTTTCCCTCTTTCCATCCCCCACATCTCGCGTATTCGGGCGCCCTGCCGAACCGGCACCGGCCATGTTCGCCCGGGCGTAATCCGACGCGCCATGGGCATGGAGCCTGGTGCGGTTTTTTTCAGAAAATGCCGTTTCTCACAGCCTCTTGATTTCGATTGAAAATCTGAATTACATATATATAAATCAAATACTTATACGGATTTACTCTATAAATAGTAGAACTTGACAGACTACTATTCGAGCGAGTAGAGTCCGGAACTGCTAATCATTTCTATTTGTGCTTTTGAAAAGAATACGCAAAGCAAGGGGAAAGGCTTGAACACTTGAAGCCCGGACTCATGCGGCCCGCAAGCCGCCGTGGTCCACGCCCTTCTCTGCAAACCCGGGGCAATGCGGATGAACCCCGGAACCCGCCGGGGCCGATGCGTAGCCCGGCCATAAATATTTCCCGATATCGCAGGCCTGCCAGGCCTGAAATAAACGTAAACAGAGAAGCATAGGTATACACATGAATGACTCCAAGTCGTATCGGGCGCTGGCCGGCGCTCTGGTGGCTCTCTCGGGCATGGCTTGGGCAAGCGCCCCGGCCCGCGCGGCCGACGCCGGCGACGCCGCCAAGCCCGCGGCATCCCAGCCCTCCATTTGGGAACGCAGCACCTTGACGGGCGACTGGGGCGGCGTGCGCAGCGATCTGTCCGATCACGGCGTGGACCTGTCCTTGAACTACATCGGCGAAACCTTCGGCGTGCTCTCCGGCGGGCTCGACCGCAAGCAAAGCTACGAAGGCCGCGTCGAATTGTCGGTGGACGCCGACCTGCAGAAGCTCATGAACTGGGAAGGCGGCAAGGCGCACTTCACGATCTACAACATCCACAACGGCGGCAAGGACACCGCGCAGAACGTGGGCTCGATTGCCGATCCGAGCAATATCGACGCCCACCCCACCACGCGGCTCTTCACGGCCTGGCTGGAACAAAGCCTGTTCAACGACCGGTTTTCCCTGCGCGTGGGGCAGCTCGCCGCCGATGACGAGTTCCTGACCAGCGACACCGCGGCGGGCCTGGTCAACGGCACCTTCGGCTGGGCGGGCCTGATGGCCGCCAATATGACCAACGGCGGCCCGGCCTATCCGCTCGCCACGCCTGGGGCGCGGCTGAAATTCAAGGCCAGCGACCAGCTCACGGCCCTGGTCGGCGTCTTCAACGGCGATCCGGCCGGCAATGACTGCGACGGCGATCCGCAAACCTGCAACCGGCACGGCACCAAGTTTCCGCTCGATGGCGGCACGCTGTTGATCGGCGAACTGCAGTACGGCATCAATCAATCCAAGAACGCCTCGGGCCTGCCCGGCACCTACAAGCTCGGCACCTGGTATTCGGACCATAGATTCGCCGACCAGCGCTATGGGCTCGACGCCGCCGGCGGCGTCGTGTCGCTGGCCGACCCTACGCTGGACCGGGCCAAAAACCACCACGGCGACTGGGGCCTGTACGGCGTTGCGGACCAGATGATCTGGCGCGGACACGACAGCAGCGTGAATGCTTTCGTGCGCGGCGGGTTTTCGCCGGCGAACCGCAACCTGCTCTCGTACTATGTGGACGGCGGCCTGGGCTGGAAGGGCCTGATCAAGGGCCGCCCCGACGACACCCTGACGCTGGGCGTGGCTTATGCCAAGATCAGCAGCGACGCCATCGACGCCGACCGCGATGCGCTGGCGCTCAGCGGCCCGCCCTATGCGGTGCGCAGCAGCGAAACTGTGTTCGAACTGAACTACACGGCGCATATCACGCCATGGTGGACGATCCAGCCGGACGTGCAATACATCCTGCACCCCAACGGCGGCCAGAATCCCGACGATCCGACCCGTGGCCTGAACCACGCGTTCATCGCGGGCCTGCGCACCACCATCGCCTTCTAGCCGCGCCGTCTGCACGCGCGGCAGGTTCGTATCGCGGGGCCGCGGCTTGCGGCCCCGCCGAACCCGCTACCAGGTATTCGGCTGCCACTCGCTGCCCTTGCCGTCCTTGAGCACGCCGATCTTGATCAGGGTGTCGGTCTCGAAATAATAAGGCGGCACCGGCAGGTTCAGCGGCGCGGGATAGTTCGCCAGCACCCTGCCCGAAAGATCGTAGCGCGAACCGTGACAGGGGCACAGGAAGCCGCCCGGCCAGCGCGCATCCAGCGACCCGGGCTCGGGCATGTAGCTGGGAATGCAGCCCAGGTGGGTGCAGATGCCCACCAGCACCAGGTATTCGGGATTGACCGCGCGTATGCCCTCTTGCAGATGCAGATTGCTCATCTCCGGGGGCTGCTGCGGCTCGTGCGAGTACGGATCCACCAACTGCGGGACCATCTTCGGCAAGGTGGCGAGCTCTTCCTTGGAGCGGTGGATGATCCAGATCGGCCGGCCGCGCCACTGCACCGTCATCATGTCGCCGACCGCCAGCTTGCTGACATCGACTTCCACCGGGCCCGCGGCGGCCTTGGCTCGAGCGCTGGGTGTCATGGAGTCGACGAACGGCACGGCAGTGGCCACCACGCCTACCGTTCCCATGGCCACTGCCGTACCCAGCAGGACACGGCGGCGGCCCTCGGGATCGATGGGAAGCTGGGAAGACTCATGAATATGAATGCTCATGGCTGGCACCTCGATGCATATTGGACGCGGCAGCCTGCGGCTTGGCGCTCGGTGTTCTTGCGTCGCCCGTCCCGCGGCTGCCCTGGCCCGGCGTCGAGCGCCGCAGCGGGCGCGGGCGACGGGGCTCAAGATCGGCCTGGCCCGCGTTTCGACTGAGGCGCGGGTATCGGCCGGTCCATCACATTCTTCAATATCAAGTGACTTCCCAGGCCTTCGAAAGTTCCGGCAAGCGCGGCGCGGGTATGGCCTGCCCATCGCGGACAGCGCGAGTGCCGCGGCTCCGGCGCTACCGCATTTTTCTCTTTTCCAAGCCCCAATATGCCTGCTGCAGCCACCCATCCGCAGCACGTCTGCCCGCCTCGCGGATCGGGCATTTTGATTTGTTGCACATTTATTCAATACCGTTGCACGTTTGTGCAAAGTGACTTATAGTCCTTGTTTATCCGACACGCGGCGGCCACGTTCGCCTGGCGCCAGCCCGGTTATGGGCCCAGTCACGAAACCAAGACACTCGACCATGCAAGTCCCTACGGAAGTTGACCTACTCGTCGTCGGCGGCGGCATCAATGGCGCGGGCATTGCGCGCGACGCCGCGGGCCGCGGCTTGTCCGTCGTCCTGTGCGAACAAGACGACTTCGCGGGCGCCACCTCGTCAGCCAGCACCAAGCTGATTCACGGCGGCCTGCGCTACCTGGAATACTACGAATTCAGGCTGGTGGCCGAAGCGCTGGCCGAGCGCGAGGTGTTGCTGAGCATCGCGCCGCATATCGCGCATCCGCTGCGCTTCGTCATGCCTTATGTGCAGGGCCTGCGCCCGGCCTGGATGATCCGCCTCGGCCTGTTCCTGTACGATCGCCTGGGCGGCCGCAGCACCCTGCCCAAATCCAGCGGCGTGCGCCTGCCGGGCAGCCCCTACGGCGCGGGGCTCAAGCCGGAATTCCGCAAGGGCTTCGTCTATTCGGACGCCCGTGTCGACGACGCGCGGCTGGTGATATTGAACCTGCGCTCGGCGGCCGCGCATGGCGCCCGCATCCTGCCGCGCACGCGCTTTTGCGGCGCCGAGCGCGTGGACGGGCGCTGGCATGCCCGCCTCGAAGACCGCCGCAGCGGCGAACGCCACGAAGTGCGGGCCCGCATGCTGGTCAATGCTGCCGGGCCCTGGGTCACCCAGGTCGCCGACACGCTGGGCCGCAACGCCAGCCCGGCCAAGGTTCGCCTGGTCAAGGGCAGCCATATCGTCGTGCCCAGGCTGTACGAGGGCGAACACGCTTATATCGTGCAGGATGCCGGCAAGCGCATCATTTTCATGATTCCCTACGAGCATGAATTCACCTTGATAGGCACGACCGACGTGGCGGTCGACGCGGTCGGCGACGGCGCTCGCATCAGCCGCGATGAAATCGACTACCTTTGCACCTCCGTCAGCCGCTACACGCCACACAAGGTGACGCCGGACATGGTGGCCTGGAGCTACAGCGGCGTGCGTCCGCTGTACGACAACGGCAAGGGCGATCCCTCCGCGGTCACGCGCGACTACACCCTGGTGCTGGACGACGGCGGCCAAAGCGTGCCGCAACTGTCGATTTTCGGCGGCAAGATCACGACCTATCGCCGGCTGGCCGAAGCTGCGCTGGACAAGCTGCAGCCCTGGCTGGGAGAGCGGCGCGGCAAATGGACCGGTACCGAGGCCTTGCCCGGCGCGGACATGGGCGCCGGCGGCGCAGCCGGGCTGCAGGCGCGCCTGGGTGAGCGCTATCCGCAATTGCCCGCGACGCTGCTCGCGGATCTGGTGCGGCGCTATGGATCTCTGGCCTACGATGTGCTTGGCGACAGCAAAGAACCCGGCGATCTCGGACGCCATTTCGGCGGCGGCCTGTACGAGCGCGAGGTTCGCTACCTGGTCGAGCACGAGTGGGCCTACGAGGCCGACGATATATTATGGCGCCGTACCAAGACCGGCCTGCACATGAACGCAGAACAGCGCGCCGCGCTGAGCGATTTCTTGTCCGGCGCACCGGAGCAGCAAGCGCTGGCCGAACCCGCGAACATGGCCGGCTGAGCCGGTCCTGTAATATTCCCTGCGACGAATGCCCCCTGCCCTTTCCTTCCCTGTTTCCCCATGCTGCCATTGACCGACTTGTCCGACGCCGCGCTTGCCGGCGTCAAGGGCGTTTTCACCGACATCGACGACACGCTCACCACCGAAGGCAAGCTGCCCGCCGCTACCTATTCCGCATTGGAAGCGCTGCACGATAGCGGCGTGGCCGTGGTTCCCATCACAGGCAGGCCCGCCGGGTGGTGCGACCATATCGCGCGGATGTGGCCGGTCGATGCCGTCGTCGGCGAGAACGGCGCTTTCTATTTCTATTACGACAAGCCGGCGCGCAAGCTGCGCCAGCGCTTCCTGGCGGATGCCCCGGCCCGCGCGCACAATGCGCGCCGATTGGCCGAGATCGCGCAAGAGATACTCGCCGAGGTGCCGGGCTGCGCGCTTGCCTCGGACCAGTTCTGCCGAGTGGCGGACGTGGCCATAGACTTTTGCGAAGACGTGCCGCCGCTGCCGCGCGAGAGCGTAGAGCGCATTGTCGAACTGATGACCCGTGCAGGCATGACGGCCAAGGTCAGTTCGATACACGTCAACGGCTGGTTCGGCGAATACGACAAACTGACGATGACGCGCATACTGATGCGGGAACGTTACGGCATCGACCTGGATGCCGCCCGCGGCGACTATATATTCGTGGGCGATTCGCCCAACGATGCGCCGATGTTCCGCTATTTTCCCAAGTCGATCGGCGTGGCCAACGTGCGCGAATTCATCGGCGATATCGAGCATCCGCCGGCCTACGTCACACAGGGGCGCTGCGGCGACGGCTTCGTCGAAGTGGCGCGGCGCCTGCTGGCCGCGCGCCACTGAAGACCGCGCCTCGCGCCATTCAGGAAAAGTCGGGGCCGATCAGGTCGATGCGATCGGTGCAGAACGCATCCACGCCCCAGGACAACAATTCGCGCGCCAGCTCGGGTTCGTTCACCGTATAGCAGAACAGCCCGAAACCCTGGGCCTTGACCGCCTGCGCCTGCTCGCGTGTCAAGTGCTTGTAGTTCGTATGCAGAGCGATCGCGCCCAGGTCTTGCATGATCGCTGTCAGATCGTCGGGCACCGCGCTGGACAGAAAACCGCGCGGGATCTCCGGCGCAACATCTTTGGCCGCTCGCAGCGCGTCGGCCGAAAACGAGGAAAACAAGGGCATGCGGCCGCCTTTGGGCAGGTGCTGGCGCAGCAACTGCGCGGCGGCCCGTCCCGTTTCCGTCTCGAAACCCGGGGCGGGCTTGATCTCGACGTTCATCCAGATGTCGTTGGCATTGCAGTAGTCGATTATTTGCAGGAAGGTCGGCACAGGCTCCCCTGCGTAGCGCGGATCGAACCAGGCGCCGGCATCCATGGTCACCAACTGCGCCGAGGTCGATTCCGGCACGCTGCCGCCGGCGGCGACCGTGCGGCCGAAGACCGGGTCGTGCATCAGCACGGGAACCTGGTCGGCGGCCAGCATCACATCGAATTCGACGGCGCGAAAGCCGTGCTCGAAGCCGCAGCGCATAGCGGCCAGGGTATTTTCAGGGGCGAGCGTGCCGCCGCCCCGATGCGCGATGATCTTGGGAAAAGGCCACATGATTGATAACTCGAAAGAAGGTGTTGGTCGAAGGGTCGGTTTGTCGAAGGATCATAAAGGCCGCGCCGGGCGCGGCCCGGAAATACCGGGAAACATGCAGGCCTAGAGCCCTGGGGGCCGTTTTGTCATAAGGCTAGCCGCCGGCGGGCCTCACGCAAAGGCAGAAAAAACGGGCGCTCATCACTTGGGCGCCGGCGTGGACGAAGCCAGCAGCCGCGCCGTGGGCTCGTCGATGATCAGTTCGTTGGCGTAGCGCCCGCGCAGCGCCGCCCGGATGGCGTCTATTTTGCTGAGCCCCGAGATGACGCAGATCGAATGCCTGGCCTTGCGAAACAGCGACAGGTCGGGGCCGCTGGTGCGCTTGTTCAGCGCGATGTCGCGATAGCTGCCGTCGTCGCGAAAAAACACCGTGGCGATGTCGCCCGCCACGCCGTCGGCGATCAAGGATTCCATGTCCTGCGGCTCGAGGTAGCCGCCGCTGTGGATCTGGCTGGGGACCGCGGCCGACAGCGCCCCGATGCTGAAAAGCATGATGTCGGCGCGCTGTTGCATTTCCAGCAGGCGGCGCACGCTGCGCTCGCGCCACAATGCCTTCTTGGTTTCGGGGTATTCGAAGAAGGCAGGCACCGGAAAGGGTTGCGGGCGCGCATCGTAGTTGGCCGCGAACTGCATGATGATATTGCTGCTGAACGCGTTGCTCATGCTTTGCGTCGTTCCCGAGCCATTGAGCTGTACCACATCGACGTTGACCGTGGCCTTGGGCGTCAGGCGCTCGACGACGGCATTGACCGTGTTGCCCCAGGCCAGGCCGATCACCATGTTCGACGCGACCACCGTGTTCAGGTAGGCCGCGGCGTGGCTGGCGACGCGCTGCAGCCATTCCAGTTCGCCCGCCGACTCGGGCACCGACACCACTTGCGCGCGGCGCAGGCCGAAACGCTCTTTGAGCAGCGATTCGAGCTGCCCGGGATGTTCGCGCGGGTCGTGGATGCGGATCTCGACCAGCCCGTTGTCGCGTGCAAAGCTCAGCAGGCGCGACACCTTGGAGCGCGACAGGCCCAGCTCGCGCGCAATGTCGGTGGTGGTCATCTGCTGGTAGTAATACAGCCGCGCAACGGTAATGGCGCTGGACCACAAGCCCGGTTCGTCGGCCGAACGGTTTGCCGCGGCGTCGTTTTGCGTCATCGAGTCCATGAGTAGCTCCGAGCCTGGGTGCGGACGGCAAAAGCAGGCCGGCGCGTCACTGCAGCTTGCTTACGTCCATCCTGAATACGATAGGAAATATGGTCTTCCATTTCGACCAGCGCGGCGAACCCGCCTCGGACACCGCCCACAACCCTCCCTGGGGGTCGAAGCCCATGTCTTCGATGCCGTTCACCATCGTGTGCTGTTCCAGCACTTTACCCGACACCGGGTCGACTTTCTGCACCAAGCCATGCTTGCTGTTGCTGAAGGCCAGCCAAAGATAGCCTTGGGCATCGAAGGCTGCGCCCTGCGCCATAGGCGTGATGGAAAAGCTGCGGGTGGCCGCGCGCTCGTCGATCACGGTATCCGTCTTGCGGTCGAACAGCGCGTACGGCAGGTAGAACACCTTGGAGCCTTCCGCCTTCTTGTCATAGGCTCCGGTAAGTATGGACCCTTGGCGGAAATCGACGAAAGACCCCTTGACCGCGCCGCCCAGCGAGATCGTGCCCTGCAGGGCATGTTCGGAATTGCCGTCGGCGAAAGCCCTGGCCAGGTCGATCCGGTACAGGCGCCGCGTGTCGGAGACGATCAGCATGCCCTTGCCGGCGTAGACGATGCCGCCGGCGTGCCTGACCGTGGGTGGCAGGTCGAAACGGCCCGTGGTGCGCCCGGTACGAGGATCGAGCTGGTATATCCGGCACGGGCCGCCGCCGACCTTGGGATTGTCGCTCTGGTAGCTGGAAACCAGCAGATGGCCGTCGGCGTACGTGATGCCCTGCGGCACAAAGCCGTCGTTCAGCCCCGGCGCCCAGATCATCGTAGTGATCGCCTGGGAATTCGGGGGCGTGCTGGCCTGCGCCGGAATATATGAAGGCGGAGTGCCCAGGATGGCCGCCGATGCGGCGGTGCTCAGGGCCAGGGCACCGAACAGGCACAGCCCGGTCCGGATCAATTGACGTAGCGGGCTTTTCATCACGGTCTCGTGCCTCGTGTGCGGTTTTCGGTCGATGTTTTGGCCGATGCCGGTTGGCGGCATCGTGCCCGGGCCCAGGAACATGCCCCGCAGGGGTATGTTCCGCAGCCGCATGCAAGCGGCCGGATCAATCCAGCCGGAGTGTCGTCTGCGGGTCGAACCAGTGGACGCTGGCGGGCTCGAAGCCGGCCGTGACCCTGTCGCCGACCGCGACGCGGGTGCCAGTGGCGGTACGCACTACCACCGACTGCCCGCCCGTCTTGCCGTATACCAGCAGTTCGGAACCCAGGGCTTCCACCATTTCCACCGCCAGCGCCATGCCGGGCTGGCCCAGCACCAGGTGCTCGGGCCGTATGCCCATGATGCACTCGCGGCCTTGCGGTGCGCGGCAGCCCGCCGGCAGGGGAATCGCGGCGCCCTCCCCCGGCATGAAGCCCGAGCCGTCGCTCTCGACCTTGCCGTGCAGCAGGTTCATGGGCGGGGAGCCGATGAACCCGGCCACGAAAGTGCTCTTGGGCTTGTCGTACACCTCGACCGGCGTGCCGATCTGCTCGGCATTGCCGGCGTTCATGACTATCATGCGCTGGCCCAGCGTCATGGCCTCGACCTGGTCGTGCGTCACGTACAGGCTGGTGGTGCCCAGCGTACGGTGCATTTTCTGGATTTCCAGGCGCATCTGCACGCGCAGCTTGGCATCCAGGTTGGACAAAGGCTCGTCGAACAGGAATACCGCAGGCTCGCGCACAATGGCGCGTCCCATCGCCACGCGCTGGCGCTGGCCGCCCGACAACTGGCGCGGCGTGCGTTGCAGCAGCGTGGCCAGTTCGAGGATTTCCGCGGCCTTGCGCACCCGCTGCTCGATGTCCGCCTTGGAAAAGCGCCGGATCTTCAGGCCGTAGGCCATATTGTCGTAGACGCTCATGTGCGGGTACAGCGCGTAGTTCTGGAACACCATCGCGATGTCGCGGTCCTTGGGTTCCAACTGGTTGACCACGCGTTCGCCGATCACGATCTCGCCGCCGGTGATTTCTTCCAGGCCGGCGACCATGCGCAGCAGCGTCGACTTGCCGCAGCCCGAAGGACCGACCATCACGACGAATTCGCCATCGGCGATATCCACCGAGATGCCGTGTATGACCTCGAGCGCCTTGTCGCCCTTGCCGTAGGACTTGGTGACGTTTTTCAGATGTACTTGTGCCATGTCATTTGTCGGAATCGACCAACCCTTTAACGAACCATTTCTGCATGAACACCACGACCAGGCCCGGCGGCAGCATCGCCAGTATCAGTGTGGCCATCACCACGTTCCACTCCACCGCCGAGTCGCCGCCCGAGATCAGCCGCTTGATGCCGATGCCTATGGGGTACATGCTCTGGTCGGTGGTGGCCAGCAGCGGCCACAGGTATTGGTTCCAGCCGTATATGAACATGATGACGAACAGCGCCACCAGATTGGTGCGCGACAGCGGCCACAACACGTCCTTGAAAAAGCGCATCGGACCCGCGCCGTCGATGCGCGCGGCCTCGGCCAGCTCGTCGGGCACGGTAAGAAAGAACTGCCGGAACAGGAACGTGGCGGTGGCCGAGGCGATCAGCGGAATCGTCAGGCCGGCGTAGCTGTTGAGCATGCCCAGGTCGGACACCACCTGGTAGGTCGGCGTGATCCGCACCTCGATGGGCAGCATCAGGGTCAGGAAGATCAGCCAGAAAACCACACTGCGGCCAGGAAAGCGGAAATACACCAGTGCAAACGCCGACAGCATCGAGATGGCTATCTTGCCGAACGCGATGCCCAGCGCGGACACCAGGCTGACCCACATCATGCGGCCGATCGAGCCTACGTCGACGTGGCCCGACGAGCCGCTGACGAATACCTGCACGTAGTTGTGGATGAGCTGCGTGCCCGGTATCAGCGACAGCGGCGCCTGGGCCGCCTGCTCGGCGCTCTGGGTGCTGGCCACGAAAGCGATGTAGAGGGGAAACGCGACCAGCGCGGCGCCGCACAGCAGCACGGCGTGGCCGATGAAATCGAGGACGGGACGGCGTTCGATCATGAGTACTGCACCTTGCGTTCGACGTACTTGAACTGGAGAACCGTCAGCGTGATCACCACGGTCATCAAGACCACGGACTGCGCCGCCGAGCTGCCGATGTCGCCGCCGCGGAAGCCGTCGAAGAACACCTTGTACACCAGGATCTGCGTGTCTTTTTGCGGGCCGCCCTGCGTGGTGGCATCGATGATCCCGAAGGTGTCGAAGAACGCATAGACGATGTTCATCACCAGCAGGAAGAATGTGGTGGGCGACAGCAGCGGGAAGACGATGGTGGCGAAGCGCCGCACCGGGCCCGCGCCGTCGATTGCCGCGGCCTCGACCAGGGATTTCGGGATCGACTGCAGGCCCGCCAGGAAGAACAGGAAGTTATAGCTGAGCTGCTTCCAGATGGCGGCGATGACGATCAGTATCATCGCATCGGTGCCATTGAGCGTGCTGTCCCAGTGTATGCCGAAGTGTTCCAGCGCCACGGCGATGATGCCCAGTCCCGGCGACAGCATGAAGCTCCAGAGCGTGCCCACCACGACGGGGGCCACCGCGTAGGGCCAGATCAGCAAGGTGCGGTAGAACGCCGAGCCGCGCAAGGCCCGGTCGGCGAAAGCCGCCAGGATCATCGACAGCGTCATGCCGAAGAAAGCGACGCTGACGGAAAAGATAGCCGTGGTCTTGAACGACGCGAGATAGCTGCCGTCCTGGAACAGGTCGTAAAAATTGCTCAGGCCGGCGAATTGCGAGGAAAGCCCGAATGCATCCTGCATCTGCACCGACTGGTACAGGGCCTCGATGGCAGGCCAGAAGAAGAACAGCAGCGATACGATGATCTGCGGAGCGACCAGCGCATAAGGTAGCCAGTAGGATTTGAAGCGGGCGCGTTTTTCCATAGCGAATATTCAATGAGGCGCGGCGGTGCGTAGCGTCGTCGGGCGCCGGCCGCCCGAGCCCCCCGCCGGGCGGCAGGGAACGTGGCTTGCCGGCGCGTCTGCTGCGCAGGCTACTGATTGGCCTTCTGGAAGCGCACCAGCAGCTTGTTGCCGCGTTCCACGGCGCTGTCCAGCGCCTGCTTGGCGGTCTTCTTGCCGGCCCAGACACCTTCGAGCTCTTCGTCGATGATGCCGCGGATCTGCACGAAATTGCCGAGGCGGATGCCGCGCGACTTGTCGGTGATCTTGACGATCATCTGCTTGACTGCGACGTCCGTGCCGGGATGCGTCTTGTAGAAGCCCGACTTCTTGGTCAATTCATACGCTGCGATAGTGGCCGGCAGGTAGCCGGTGGCCTGGTGCCATTCGGCCTGAACTTCGGGCTTCGACAGGTATTCGAAGAACTTGGCCACGCCCTTGTATTCGTCCGGCTTCTTGCCGCTCATGACCCACAGCGAGGCGCCGCCGATGACGGTGTTCTGCGGCGCGCCCTTGACGTCCGCATAGTACGGCAGCGGCGACACGCCGAATTTGAACTGCGCGTTCTTGACGATATTGCCGTAGGTAGCGCTGGACGAGGTCAGCATCGCGCACTTGCCGGTGAAGAACTTGGAGTCGCCCTCGGTCTTGCGGCCGGAATAGACGAACAGGCCCTGCTTGGCCCAGTTTGCGAGGTTCTGGATGTGGCGCACATGCAGCGGGCTGTTGAATTCCAGCCTGGCGCCCAGGCCGCCCATGCCGTTGTCTTCGCTGGCGAACGCCACGTTGTGCCAGGCCGAGAAACTTTCCAGCTCGACCCACGACTGCCAGGAGGTGGTGTACGGGCACTGCACGCCGCTGGCCTTGAGCTTCTTGGCGTCGGCCAGCACGTCAGCCCAGGTGACCGGGGGCTTTTCGGGATCCAGCCCCGCCTTGGCGAACATGTCCTTGTTATAGAAGAACACCGTGGTCGAGCTGTTGAAAGGCAGCGACAGCATCTCGCCCTTGTTGGTGGTGTAGTAGCTGGCCACCGCGGGCACATAGGCCTTGGGATCGAACTTCTCGCCGGCGTCCTTCATCAGCTTGGTGACGGAAACAATGGCGCCCTTGGCATGCATCATGGTGGCGGTGCCGACCTCGAACACCTGCAGGATGTTGGGCGCGTTGCCGGCGCGATAGGCCGCGATCGCCGCCGCCATCGACTCGTCGTAACCACCCTTGTAGATAGCCTTTACTTTATAGTCGGGCTGGCTCTTGTTGAAATCGGCCACCATGGCCTGGATGCGGTCGCTCAAGGCGCCGGTATTCGAATACCACCACGTGATTTCGGTAACGGCGTGCGCAGAGCTTGCGGCCGCCATCATCAGCGTCGCGGCTGCCAGGGGTTTGAAATTGAAACGCATGGAGGTCTCCTTGAGCCTAGTCCCGCCCGAGCATGGCGGCGGATGGCGTACGACGCAGCGAGTCGCGTATAGCGGCGGTGCGCAACTAGCCCGCGTACCGCTGCCGACCCGCCCTTTTCGCATAGTGATAGCGGTCCGGTGCGCCGACAGTTTGTGAATAACGATTCCCGCGCCCTGCGCTCCATGACATGGAATCACAGGCCCTCAGGGGCATGGTCTGCAAAAATTGCAGGGTGACTATACGAGATATTGCACATCCGTGCAACAAGAGTGAAATTATGTGCGAGACTGCGAAAAACGCCGCATAAGCAGTATCCGCGCGGCTCGGCAGGATACCTTGCAAAATTGACAGGAGTGCGACACAGGCGTGATCCTAGGGTAAACACGGGTAGGTTTGCGATGTCTACGAGGCCGCAAGCTCCGCCCCTGCAAAAAAGCTGCCGCAAGACCGCATTCCAGCCCTATGCCGGCCGGCGCCCATGCTTGCGATCCGTTCGGCCCATTTACTTTCGGCAATAATTGGCGGCTCGCCGGGCCGCTACAATTCCGCCACCCGCATCTCTCCGGTTTCCCCATGTCCCACTTCCAGATCATCCTGCTCGCCATCGTGCAAGGCGTGAGCGAGCTGTTTCCTATTTCCAGCGTGGCCCACGCGGTGCTGACGCCCTGGGCCTTCGGCTGGAATCTCACCCCCGAATTCCTCAAGATCCACTTCCTGCCGGTAGTGGTGATGCTGCACCTGGGCACCGCCATCGCCCTGCTGCTGTATTTCCGCAAGGACTGGATCGCCTTTGCCCGCAGCGTGCTGGGCGGACGCGATGCCGTGGCGCGGCGCGAACTGCTGCTGGTGGTGGTCGGCACGGTGCCCGCGGCCTTGATCGGGCTGATCTTCGAAAAAGCCTTGAAAGGCATTTTTTCGGATGTGACCTCCGCCGCCGTGTTCCTGATCGTCAACGGCGTGATCCTGTTCGTAGGCGAAAAGGTGCGCGGCCGCGGCACTCGCGAACTGACCGAGCTCAGCCTGCCGCAAGCTCTGGGCATAGGCCTGGCCCAATCGCTCGCCTTGATACCGGGTTTTTCCCGCTCGGGGGCCAGCATGGTCGCCGGCTTCTGGGCCGGCCTGAACCACGCTGCGGCGGCCCGCTATTCCATGCTGCTGGCCACGCCGATCATCGCGGGGGCCAGCATCCTGGAAATCCCCAAGCTTGCCCACCAAGGCGGAGCACAGGTCATGCAAACCGCCCTGCTCGGCGCCGTGGTGGCCGGCGTGGTCGCCTACCTCAGCGTCTGGGCCCTGATGAGCTGGTTCAAGCGCAACGAAATCAACGCTATGCGGCCCTTCGCTTTCTATTGCTGGCTGGTGGGCGCGCTGGTACTGATCATCAGTTAACCCGGCGGCCGGCACGGCGGCCGCACGGTCTATTCCCTCCGCCACGGCCTGCCTGTGGCGGCCCTGCGCCGCACGGCGGCGCCGCGCACCGATATGCGGCCCTGTCCTAGGCAATGTGGCCTCCGCCACCCGCCTGCAAGTTCGAAAGAATGCTGGCCCGCAGGTTCTGCTGCGGCGCGTAGATCAGGGCTTCGGCCAGATGCTTGAGACACAACTGCCGGGTCAGACCGCCCTGCCCGGCTTGCGAGGCGCAGGCATAAGCACGCAGCCAGGACGACACGGCGCCGCGCAGGGCAATGTCCGCAGCCTGGCAGCCCGGACAATGCAGGCGCATATAGCAGGAAAGCTCTTCGCCATCTTCCTCCGGGTGCGCGGCTCCGTGCGCAGCGGCGTCGCCGCCGGGCGGTTCTGCCCCGGCCCTGGCGGGAGGATCGAACCAGCGCAGGGAGTTGCGCGAGCGTTTCTTTGCCGGCGCCGCGACGGGCTTGAGCTTGCGCCGAGCCGCAAAAGCAGCGTCTATATATGCGCCCGCCAGCGCCCGCAGGCCGGCCGTGGTCTGTCCGTCCAGGCAGATTCCCAGATGTTCGGCGCAAGTCGGCAGCGCCAGCCAAGCAGGCTGCTCCAGGCGTATGGTCGAGCTCACCGCGTCCAGCCAACTTGCCCGGGCCTGCCGCAGTTCGCGGCATACCGGGCACGAGACGAATCCTGCAGCCGCGCTGCCGCGAAAAAGCGCCAGATCTGCGCCGGACACCGTGTCCATGCCGGGCGCCTGCCCCGCATCGGATGCGGCCTGCACTGTGTCGAACACATATTCCACCAGCGCCGCCGTGTCGCGAGGATCGCAGCACATGCTTGCGCCGCTTTCCGCGCGGGCCTGCAAACGTTCGATTATGGCCTTGCCCTTGCGCCGCAGGGCGCGCAGCAGCCGGCTCTTGAGGGCGCCGCCATCGCAGCGCTCGGTCAATTGGCGCGCATGCTCGAAGCATAGCCGGTCCGACAGCAGCGCCGAGGCCCGGTCCCGCCCTGCCTGGATGTCCCGCAACTTGCGGGAGATGCGGTGCCCCGCGAGACGCCGGCAGTACAGACAAGCGGGACAATGATTGCGGGCGCCAAAAACGATTTCCTGCAATACCTCGTCCTGCAGCCGCGTCCGGCTCAGTAGCGACGCAAACCCCGCGCGGGCTTCATCGATGCGCAGGCCGACCCAGTCGCGCAACTCGGGATCGCTGCGCAGCAACTGCTCATGGCCGGGGCAGAATCCCATGCTGGCCACCAGCGCCTGCGTCAACCCGCGCCGCATGCGGCCATCGCGGCGCAAACGCGCCAGATACTTGTCGTGCGCCTCGCCCAATTGCCCGCATACCTCGCAGCCTGGGCCAGGCGCCTCTGCGGCGGAGCCCACCGCAACGCCATTTGCGCCGGTACCCCGAGTGAGATCGGACGGCACCATCATCGTCCCAAGGATTTCGCGTGTGCGGCGGGCGTCCAATTCACGGCGCTGCCGTGCAGGTTCCCCCCAGATGGGGAAAGGCCGATCTGCCGGCATAGACGGCCTTGTCGCCCAGTTCGCGCTCGATGCGCAGCAGCCGGTTGTATTTGGCGACTCGTTCGCCGCGCGCCGGGGCGCCGGCCTTGATCTGCCTGCAGTCCATGGCCACGGCGAGGTCGGCGATGGAGGTGTCGCAGGTTTCGCCCGAACGGTGCGATACCAGGCAGGTGTAGCGAGCCTGTTGCGCCAGCCGAATGGTCTGGAGCGTCTCCGTGATGGTGCCGATCTGGTTGGGCTTGATCAATATGCTGGTGCATACCCCGCTGTCGATGCCGCGCTGCAGGAACTTGCGGTTGGTGACGAACAAGTCGTCGCCGATGACCTGCACCCTGTCGCCCAGGCGGGCCGTCAGGTTCCTGAAACCGTCCCAATCGTCGTCGGCCAGCGGGTCTTCGAGCGATATGATGGGGTAGCGGCCGATCCAGTCTTCCCAGTAATCGGTCATTTCGTCGCTGGACAGGTTCAGTCCGTCGCGCTTCAGAATATAGCGGCCGTCCTTGACCATGCCGCTGGCCGCCGGATCGAGGCCGATGGCTATCTGTTCGCCGGGACGGTAGCCTGCCCGCTCTATGGCGCGCAGGATCAGCTCCAGGGACTCTGCGTTCGACTTCAGCGTAGGAGCGAATCCCCCTTCGTCGCCCACCGTGGTGGGCAAACCGGCGTCCCGCAGGACGTGATAGAGGCAATGATAGGTTTCGGCCCCGAAGCGCAGGGCTTGCGCGAAGCTGGACGCCCCGACAGGTATCAGCTTGAACTCCTGGATGTCGGACCCGTCCGGCGCGTGAGCCCCGCCATTGAGCACATTGAACATGGGCACAGGCAATACGCGCGCCTGGCCGCCGCCCAGGTATTGATACAGGCCTTGCCTCCGCGCCCGCGCCGCGGCCCGGGCGCAGGCCAGGGAAACGCCCAGGATGGCATTCGCGCCCAGGCGTTGCTTGTACTCGGTGCCGTCGAGCTCTATCAGCGCCGCATCCACGCCAGCCTGGTCATCGGCGCGCATGCCCGCCAGCGCCGGGGCGATGACGTCGTTGACATTGGCCACCGCATGCAGCACCCCGCGGCCCTCGTAGCGGCCGGGGTCGCCATCGCGGCTTTCCATGGCTTCGTACCTGCCCGTCGATGCGCCCGAAGGCACCGCCGCCGAAGCCACGGTGCCGTCTCGCAGGCCGGCGCATACTTCCACCGTCGGATAGCCGCGGGAATCGAGGATTTCCTGGGCCACCAGGAACAAAATTCGGGTATTGTCAGCCATTCGCGTCTCCGGTTCCTATGGCCGCCGCACTGCTCGCCGACGGCGGCGATTCGAATATCTTGCTGTACAGATCCTCGCCATAGCCGGTCTTCAGCGGCTCGCCCGATTCCAGCTTGAAGGTGCGGGTTCCGCCGGATTCGCGCTGCGCACGCAGGAACCACGAGCCGGCAAGGCGGCGTTCGTAGCAATCGTGCGCGTACTCGTACATATGGGTGACGAAGACGATCTTGATTCCCTGCTCCAGCAAGGCCTCGGTGATCTGGCGGGAAATTTCCGAACCTTCGCGCTCGTTGGTTGCCGCGAAGGATTCGTTGAACAACACCATGGCATGCGTGGTGATCTGGTCGACGATGTCGTTCATGCGGCTCAGTTCTTCATCGAGTTTGCCGCTCTTCATGGTGGTGTCCTCTTCGCGCTTGTAATGAGTGAACAAGCCGTCGCAGACATTGGCGGTATAGGATTCGGCTGCCACGTGCATGCCGCATTGCATCATCAACTGCGACAGCCCGACGCTGCGCAGAAAGGTCGATTTGCCTCCCTGGTTGGCGCCGGTGACAATCACCAGGTGTTCGGGCTCCGCCTCGAAATCATTGCCCACCACTCTTTTGGACATGTGCAGCGACAGGCAGATGTCGTACAGGCCGCGAAAGGCGTGCAGGTGCCGGTCGCTGCCGACGGGCACGGGCAGGCACAGGGGCTCTTGTTTGCGCGCCAGGGTGTCGTGCAAGTTCAGGCAGGCTATGTAGAACGCCAGCTCGGTCTGCAGCAGCGTGAAGAAGCTCAGGATGTGGTCGGTGGATTGCGCCAGCGCATTGGCCACCATATTGATGCCCCTGTCCTTGAGCTCGGACAGCGCACGCGCACCGTTCTCGTCGCGCTCGGCGATGGTGAATGCGAACGGCGATTTACGATGCGGCAAGAGCTTTTTAAGCCAGCAGCGCCGGTTTTGCGCCGGCTGGCGCAGCACATAGTGCGTGCCCTTGTTGCCCTGGCCCAGTTCCGCGCTGACCAGGACGCCGTCACGGAATTTTAATGTCTTCAAGTGCCCCTGGATTTCGTCGAAATACTCGTCGCTGAGCTCTCTCTTGAGCATGGCGAAAAAGTTGCCGAAGCCCTCGGACTCGAACTCGCCCGCATGCTGCTCGGCAGTCGCGCGCAAGCTTTTTAGTGCGGCAATGAACGTTTGCAGCACTTCGATGGCGCGGCTCAAGACTGCGGCCGGATATTTCCCGAAAAAACCGTAATAAACCTTTTTTTCCTTTTCAATCGCGTCCAGCGCCAAGGCGTAGATGCTCTTGACCAGCTCCGCATTCTTCTGGCAATCGCGCAACACCGCCTGGCGATACAGAATCGTGTCCACATCGTTGGACATGGCCGACAGGATCGCGTGCCTGGATACGTCGAACAGGAACTTGTCGTCGCGCGCCATGGCGCCGAACAGGGTGTTGAGCTCCAGGTCCTGGGTCAGGATCCATTCGTTGGCCGGCAACTTGCGGTTCAAGTCGAAATCCCGGTCCCTGTACATGAGGAAGGCTTTCATGATTGCAGCCGCTCCTTCAGCAAAGCGTAGGTAAGCCGGTACTTCTCGGCGATGGACAGCGCATAGGCGAGCCCGTCGGGCTGCTTGCGCACGACCTTGTAGGTGCGCTGCGCGGGGTTGTCGGGGACGATGGTGCTGGACATGCTGACGATCGTGTCGCTGAGCGTGCCCAGCTCGTCCAGGAAAGTGACGCAGACTGCAATAATGTCCTGTTCGATGAGATGCTCCAGCACGCTGCGGCTGAGGACGAGCGCATCCTGCGTGGTCGTGGACGTGAAGATCTCGTTCATGATGACGATGCTGCGAGGCGTCGCTTTTTGCAGGATGTCGTGGATGCGCACCAGATCGTCCTGCAGCTTGCCGCGCAGATTCTTGATGTTTTCTTCCCGCTCGTAGTGCGTATAGATGCGGTCCGGCAGGAACAGCCTGGCGCGGCTGCCCGCCACGGGACAGCCCAGGCTGGCCAGGTAGTGCAACTGCCCGAACGTCCTGGAAAACGTGGTCTTGCCGCCGTTGTTGGGGCCGGAGACGATGACTATGCGCTCCTTGCCCTCGAGATGGAAGTCATTGCACACCACGGGCGAGCCGTCCTGCGCCAGCTTGTAGGCCAGGGCCAGGTCGAAGCCGTCTTCGCTAAGCAGCGACTTGTCGGAGTCGGACATCTCCGCGTAGCAGAATTTCAGGCCCGAGCGCCGCAGGCGGGCAATGTGCTCGAGCCAGGCTACATAGAACTGCACCTCGCGGTCGAAGCGCGCGATCACCGCGTCAAGGTAGCCCTTGTTGGACGCGCAATATGCCTCCAACTGCGCAAAGACTTCCGGGTTGCGCCGCGCCACCAGGTCGAGCACTTGCGCCTCGATGTGGTTCATGTCCGGCCATTCGGAAAACTTGATGCGGTAATCCTTGACGGCTCCAAGCTTGAATTTTTCGAAAGTCTTGCCGACCACCGCGCTGTAGTCGGGCTCCTCCTCATAGGGCAGGACTTCGATCGTGTCGCCATGGATGTGCATGCAGTAGCGCACCCCCGCCAAGCCGCCGATGACCGCGGCAGTCTGCTCCTGCAGGGCTCGGAAGGCAGCGCCCTGCACATAGGCGGACAGGTAGTCGCGCAAGGCCGCCATGCCCGCGGACCGCGGCCGGTCGGCGGCCACGTCGCGGGAAAACGCGATGACGCCATCACAGTAAGTGCGGACCGCGTCCAGAAACCACCATTGCTTCTGGTACTTGTAGTAGAGCTTTTCGGCTTGCTGCAGCCGCTCGCGCATATCGCGCATGGCCTGGGCGAAGGCGCGTACGTGGTCGATCAGGCTGCCGCCCTCGAGGTCCTGCATGATCTCGTTGCGATAGCGTATGGCTGCGAGATCGCCCAGCGGTGCGCGAAAGAACGGCGCGAGATCGTATTCTTCCTTGCCCGCAATGGCCGTGGCGACGATCTTGTCCAGGCTCAGGTCGACGAAAAAATCGGGCGCAGGCAAGGCTTGCACCCGCAAGCCTTCATCGGCTTTCTGGAACAATATGCTGTCGAAGTCCATAGGCTTTCCCCTTCAGGCCCGGATCGGCGATACGCCGCGGCATGTCCTGCCTCGCAACAAGGCCGTGCATCGGAACTGCTGCGTACTCGCAGGTCGCCGGCTCGGCGGCGCGATCGGCACGGTCACTGCGCGCGTGTAGCGCTGCGCGTTTCGGGGCGTCTGAAAAACCGATACCACGACCCGGCAAGCAACAAGGCCGAGCCGAACAAGATCGATGGGGAATGGGATAGGAACTGGAATTGGCTGGCTGCATGAAGCATTACGATCTCCTGAACAGAGCTTCGCAGGCATCATCAGCCGATGGGATCAGCGGTTGAAGGAGGAATGCCATCTCCTTGCACGTATTTTAACATTGAATATACATCGCTGTCGATAAAACACCCACGCAACACCCGCGAAATCGGCAGATCGAGGGGCCCGTCCCAGGCTACTGCCACAAGGTCAGGAACAGGATGGCCGCAAGCAAGAGGCCGATGAACGACAGATAGAAATTCAAGTCGCCCGATTGCAGGCGCCTGAGGCCTCCCGCCAGGCGCCACACGAATTCCCTCAGCGGGTCGAACAATATGGTTTCGAACATATTGGCGACGTCGTGGCGGAAATCCAGGCTTTGCAGGAAATACACATTCGCGCCATGCGTGCGCACGGCGCTCTGCACCGGCCGATAAATGAAACGGTAATAATTGCGCAAGGCATTGGCGAAACTGAGCGAGGAGGTCGCGGCGCGTTGCGGGTCTTCGATCATGCCGCCATACCAGACCCGCGCCCGCCTGGGGCGGCGGCGCCAGCCGGCCCATAGCAATAGCAAGGGAATGGTCGCCAGCAGCGGCATGGCGATCACCAGCTTCGACGGCGATATGAAGGCAAAGGTATTGGTCAGAGGCACCAATATCCAGTTGTCGGCCATGGCTGCGGCGCCGTGAGCCCCGAAGATCGCAAAGTCTATGTCGTCCAGCGCCTTGATCCAGACCGGCAGGCCCGCGGCGCACACCAGCACGCCCAGGCCCAGCGCCAGCACGCACCAGCCATAGCGCTTCGGGAAAGGCTGCCGGTCGCCCGCCGGGCGCGCGCCGAGCAGGCCGACCCCGAACAGCTTGATGAAAGTGGCCAGCGCCACTGCGGCCGTGAGCGCCAAGCCGGCGCCGGCCAGCGCCAGGATCAGCTTGCTGCCCAGATCGTCGAGGTGGAAGCCCTGGAACACAGTCTGGAAGGTGAACCATTCGCTGACGAAACCCATTTGCGGAGGGATGGCCGCCAGGCTCATCGCGCAGCACAAGGCGCCTACCCCGAGCGCCGGCCCGGCCCTGCGCAACCAGCCGCGCTGCTCGATGGTGTAGCGTCCCACCGAGCGATAAATGCCGTCGGCGCACAAGAACAAGCCGCCCTTGGCAAGCGCGTGGCCGGCCAGATGCAGAAAGGCGACCGTCCAGGCGAGCGCCGCCAGATCCGCATGGCCATTTTCGCGGAATATGAGACAAGCCCCCAGGGCCGTCACCGCAACCGACGCGTTCTCGGCCGTAGACAATGACAAGAGCGCGCGCCAGTCGTTCTGCTGCAACGCATGCAGCACCGTGAAGATGGCCGAGAGCACGCCGATCGCCGTCACCACTGCCCCCAGTATCAGCAGCCACAGGCCCCCGCCGGGCAGCCACTGGACCAGCCCGCGCGCAAGCGCAAAGAATGCGGCATTGAGTATCACCCCCGACAAAATCGCTCCCGAGGCGCCGCTGCCCGAAGCATAGGCTCCGGCGAACCATTCGTAGAAAGGCAGCAGGCCCAGCTTGGCGCCGAACCCTGCCAGCAACAGCAAGCCCAGGAATATCTTGAGCCCTCCGGACATGCCTCGCGCGGCCTGCGGGAATTGCGCGAAGCCCATGGCGCCGTGGGCGGCGTGGCCCAGGATGAGGCAAGCCAGCAACAGGGCCACAGCGCCTACTTCCAGCAGCGCCAGCATGAACAGACTGGCCTGCCCCGACTGGGCCGACAGCGATTCGGACAGCAACATGGCAGCCCCGCCCAGGCTCATGAGTTCCCAGGCGATCAAGAATGCGTAGGCATCCTGCGCTCCGTACACGCCCAACGCGCCGAGCAGGGACACGGCCACCCCGAACAGCCATCCGGCCGAACCCTGCCGTGCCGGGGTGCACAAGGCCACGGCCAGCGTGGCCGGCGCAAATCCGAAGAACATCAGCCAGAGCGCGTCGGTGGAATACGCGAAGCGCATGGGCTGGCCGGCCAGCGCCAAGGCCACGCCGAAGCCCTGCGTGCCCGCATGCAGCGCCCAGGCAGCCTGGATGGCGGCCAATGCTGCGCCCGTGGCGATCAGCCAGCGGGCCGCGGCAGTCCGCTTGTACAGCGCCGCCAACAGGCCAAGGACAAACAAAACGAAGATGACAAGAAATCCCTCAGCCATCCTGGCCTCCTCGATCCATTCGGCCCCCGTGCACCTGCTGGGCACCGCGCTCGAGCAGCAACAGCAAGGCCTGGATAATGGCTGCCGGATTGGGCGGGCAGCCCGGCAGATAGACGTCGACGGGAAGCATGCCGTCCAAGCCATTGCCGCAAGCATAGCCGCCGCCGTTCACGCCGCCCGATACCGCACAGGTTCCCATGGACATGACGAATTTCGGCGCCGGCATGGCTTCGTAGGTTTCCATCAAGGGGCCGCGCATTGCATACGTCACCGGCCCGGTCACCAGCAGCAGATCGGCGAAACGCGGGGACGGCGTGAAGAATATGCCCAGGCGATGCAGGTTGTAGAACGGATTGTTCAGGGCCTGGAGCTCCGACTCGCAGCCGTTGCAGGAACCCGCGTCGACGTGGCGCACGTGCAGGCTCCTGCCGAAGACTCGCCGGACCGTATCCCGGAGCCGGCCCGCCTCATGCGAGGCCAGCGCCTGCGCCCATACCAGGTCTTCGCGCCGGCGCACGCCGAAGGCCCAGTCGCCCGAAGCGCTGAAGGCTCCGCTGGGGCAAGCCTCGACACAGGCCTGGCATACGATGCAGCGCCCGTAATCCACGTCCAGCCGCCCTTGCGGCCCGTCGGCTGCCAGAGTGATGGCATGCGGCAGGCAGGCGTCGACGCAACGCCTGCAGCCATCCTCGCACAACTCGGGGTCGTAGCGCGGCATGCCCAGCACACCTTCCTGCCCCTCGTTGCCCGAACGGGGCCAGGCCGTGCTGGCCTTGCCTTGCATCAAGCCGTACAAAGTCCACAAGGGCATGTCGTTCTCCTGTTGCTCGCAGCGGGCCCGCAGGGAAAGCGCCCGCCTCTTTCGGTACGGGCCCGCTCCTAGCGGTCGCAGCCGGCCATGGTCAGGCCGAAGCTCGCTTCATTGATCGCATAATCCATCATGTTGCTGTCATGCACGGTAAACGGGAACACGCGCCAGTTGGAAAAGCTGGGGGACTTGATCTTGACGCGCGCCAGGCGGCCTTCCGGCCCCATGTGCACCGCATAGAACAGGCCCCCGCGCGGCGACTCGGCCCAACCCAGCCCTTCGGCATGCGCCCGCGCCACGCAAGGGCTGCGCACCGGGCCGCGCGGCATCTGGTTCAGCACATGGCTGAGCACTTCCAGGCTGTGCTCGATCTCGGCAATCCGCACTTGCTGTCGGGCATGGGCGTCGCCCGCATGCGCCCTCGCCACACGCACCGGCCAATGCTCGTAGCCGCCATAGGCCTGGTCGCTGCGCAAGTCTCGCTCGCGCCCGCTGGCCCGTTCGATGGGGCCGGTGGCGCCCTGGTCATAGGCGGCCCGGCCGCCCAGGATGCCGTTGGTAATCAGCCGGTCCAGGTGCGGCGTGCTGCTTTCCAGCATGCGCATGTAAGTGGAAATCTGCTTGTGCAGCGCGTCGAGCTCGGACTCCAGGTTGCGCAGCGACAGCTCGCGGCGCAGCCCCCCGGGCACGATCACGCTGCGCAGCAAGCGGCTGCCGCAGATCTTGCCGTTGATTTGCTTGGCGAGTTCTTCCAGGTAGAGGCCTTCGGCCTCGCCCACCTTGAGCGTCGTGGTGTGGCTCAGGTGCGCCAGATAATGCAAGTGGTTGTAGAGCCGTTCGAGCTCGGCCAGGACCAGCCGCTGGGCCTGCGCGCGCTCGGGCACCTCGCAGCCGGCCGCGGCCTCCACCGCCTGGCTGTATGCCAGGGCATGGGCGACCGAGCCCACGCCCGATACGCGCTCGGCCAGCAATACCGCGAGTTCCGGCGATTGTCCTTCGAAGCGCTTTTCCATGCCGCGGTGCTTGAAGAACAACTGGGCGTGATAGTGAAGTATGGCCTCGCCGATGTAGAAGAATACGAACTGCGCCGACTCGACCACCCCGGCGCGCACCGGCCCGAAGGGCAATTGCTGGATGTCGTCGCGATCCGGCCCGGACATTTCGGGCAGCTCGTAAGGCACGGCGCGATAGCTCAACAGCGGCTCGCGGCCCGAAGCATCCAGCGGCGGCTGGCTCATTTCGGCGCCCGGCAGGAATATCAGCGGCTCGGGCTGCGGCTGGTTCTCGAAGGCCAGGCCGCACATATCGGTGATCTCGCGCTCGTACCACGACATCAGCGGCTGCAAGGCCGCCAGGCTCGGCACGCCGCGGGCATCCGGGCGGCAGCGCCAGACGCATAGCGGCGACTTGGTGGTTTCCTGCACGACGTAGCGCAATTCCGGCTGGCCCCGGCCCCCCGGCGGCAGCCATGCATAGGCGAACAGCATGGTGCCGCTGTGTTCCACCAGCAGTTTGCAGCGCGCCTGCAAATCGCCTGTATCCATGTCTTCGATCCGCGGCGGGTTCATGTTCCGCCTCCCATGCCCAGGCTCGCCGCGGCCGTGGCAAAAAAGCGCAAGATGGCGTCGGGCCACCACAGCCCCAGTACCAGCAGCGGGATGAATGCCAGCCACATGGGGACCACGCACCACAGGCGCAGCGGCGCCAACGGGCCGCCGCCTGCCGTATGCGGCCCGCGCGATTCCCGCCCCGGAGCCGGGCCTGTCCCGGCCGCGCCCGGCGCGGGGCGGCCGAAGTACATGGCCCGGAAATGATTCAGGAAGCCGGCAAAAATCACGATGAGCAGCACCGCCATTGCGAACACCGCCCAGCCGTTGATGCTTGCCAGGCCCGCCCGCAGTATCACGATCTCGCTCAGGAACAAGCCGAAGGGAGGCGCGCCGGTGATGGCCACTGCGCCGGCCAGCCACAGCCAGCCCGGAGCGCCCCAGCGCTTGGGCACTTCGCGTATGGACTTGATCTCCAGGCTTCCCCAGGACTGCACCGCATTGCCGGCGCCGAAGAACATCAGCGATTTATTCAGGGAATGGTTCAGCATGTGGTAGAGCGCGCCCGCGATGCCCAGCGGGCCGCCGAAGCCGAAGCCCAGGGCCAGCACGCCCATGTGCTCGATACTGGAATACGCCATCAGGCGCTTGATATTGGTCTGGCGCACGATAAACAGCGCCGCGATGAACAGCGAGGCCACGCCCAGCGCCACCACCACGGTTCTGGGTATCGGGCCGAGGCGCGCCGCGTCGCTTATCTGCAGGTAGCGGGCTATGCCTATCATTGCGGTATTCAGCAGCGCGCCGGACAGCATCACGGAAACCGGCGCCGGGCCCTCGCTGTGGGCGTCCGGCAGCCAGGTGTGCATGGGCGCCAGCCCGACCTTGGTGCCGAAGCCTATGGTAACCAGCAGGAACGATGCAGTGGCGATCGAGCGATCCAGGTGCGGCGCCGCCTCGCGCAGCGCCTGCCATGTCATGTCGTAGGTCTGCCCCAAGACCAGGCTGCCGCCCCAGTAATAGAGCACGGTGCCCAGCAGCGCCAGGCTGATGCCGGCCGAGACGACCACGATGTATTTCCAGGCGGCCTCTATGCTTTCGCCGTCCAGCTCGAAACACACCAGGAAGGTGGACACCAGCGTGGTGAGCTCGATGGCGATCCAGTACACCCCGACGTTGTTCATGAAAGGACAGGCCAGCGTGGTGAATCCGAACCCGGCATACAGCGCATAAAAACGATGCAGGCGTGCGTCTTCTCCCACATTGCGCATGTAGCCGATGGCGTAGATGGATCCCAGCAGGTAGACGCTGGCCACGCACAGCAGCACCCAGGCGCCGATGGGGTCCACCACGATGTAGTTCGAGAGCAGATACAACGGGCCGCCCAAGCTCAGCGGCAGCAGCCGCAACGTGGCCGCGAAAGCCAGCAATGCCGCGGCCAGGTTCAGGAATTCCGCGGCGCGGGCATGGCGCACGACGGCACAGATCAAGGCCGCGGCCAAGGGGGCCAGCAAAATGAGGGCGATGCACCAGGCGATGGCCATGAGCTCACCCCACCAGCTTGCGCAAGGCTCGGGCGTTGGTGGCGCCGGCATGCGCCGCCAGGTAGCGCACCAGGATGCCGAAGCAAGCCACCACCACCAGCAGGTCGAACAGGATGACCAGCTCGATCAGCAGCGGCATGCCCGGAACCAGGATCTGGCTGCCCAGGAATATGCCGTTTTCCAGCACCAGCAGGCCCAGCACCTGGCTGATGGCCTCGCCGCGCACGCTCAGCATCAGGAAGCCGATCAGCTTCATCGACAGCATCACGGTCAGGGCCAGCACGGCGACCGTGCCTGTGACCCCTAGATTGGCGGCCAGGTGATTGGAAACCACGAAGGCGAATAGCGTCAGCAGCCCACCTATTACCAGGCTCATGCTGGGCGACAGGCGTTCATGCAGCTCGCGGTCCACGTCCAGGCGCACGACTACGCGCAGGATCATCCAGGGCAGCGCCACTCCGCGGAACAGCGCGGTAAGCACGGCGATGAGATAGAGCTCGGTGTAATGCCCGTAGTAGCCGACAGCAGCCGACAGAATGGCGATCAGCCATGACTCCGCGGCAAAGGCGAGCAGGTAATCCTTGAGCCAGCGCGAACCCAGCATGACGAAAGCCAGCAGCAGGCTGCAGATCGCCAGCAGGCTGAACAGCGAATCGGCCAGCGGCGGCAAATGGGCGGCAAGCATGCTTCACCTCACCTGGTTGGCGACGATGGCCAATATGGCCAGCAGGAACGATGCCGCCAGGGGTTCCTGGTAGCGGTAGTAGCGCAACCTGGATTGCGCCGTCTCGACAAACACCACGACCAGCGAGACCAGCATGAATTTCAGGCCCAGCGCCAGCAACGATCCCAATACACCTAGCGCTTCGCCCTTGTACGAAAGGCCCCAGGGCAGCACCAGCACATTGCAGAAAATCGTGTACAGGATGAACTGCTTCATCATCGAGCCCCACTTCAGCAGCGCGAGCAGCGGGCCGGAATATTCCAGGATGCGCGCCTCTTCGATCATGTAGACCTCGATGTGGGTGCTGGAATGTATGGGCAGCCTGTCGGTCTCGACCAGCAGCAGGATGAAGAAAGCGGCCACCAGGAACAGATGCGCGGGGCCCCAGTAGACTTCTGGCTGCTGCACCAGCAGATGGTTGACCACGAACGGCAACATGGATTTGGCCAGCAGCGTAATGCCGACGAACACCAGGATGAGCGTGGGTTCCGCGAGAATTCCGAGCATGACCGAGCGCGACGAGCCTATGCCGCCGTATGCGCTGCCGGAATCCAGGCCCGCCAGGGAAATCATGAACGCGCCCAGCGTCAGCACGAAGCCGCCGCCCAGCAGGTCTCCCATGTCGGACTGCGGCAAGGGATAGTTGGTCAGCACCGGGATCAGCATCGGCACCGTCAGCATGCAGGTGAAGGCCAGTATCGGCGCCAGCCAATAGATGAAGCCGGCGGTCTGCGGAACCACGATTTCCTTGTGGAAGAGCTTCCATAAATCACGATACGGCTGCCAGATGCCGGGCCCCTGTGCGCGCTGTACCCGCTCCTGCCACTGCAGGATCAGGCCCTGCAGCAAAGGGGCGAAAATGACGACGGTGGCAACCTGTGCGATCTGAAGCAAGATGTCCCGTACCATGTCGCATCCTCGCTCAGGGCGCGCGCCGAAGATGCCGGCCGCGGTACGACACGTCGCGTAGGCGGGCGTTGCGCGGGCATGGAAGCTGGGAACTTATCGGGACTTTGGACACCGGCATCACCAATCCTTTTCCCCGTATGGGGAGGCAAGAACAGGTAGGCATCATTAGCCGGTATGGTGGCGGTTTTGAGGAGGAATGCCATCTCCTTGCGATCAAGTTTACAGGCCAGTCCATGTTTGCGCAATGCGCTGCGCGCACTTGGCTATATCCGCGCAACAGGCGCAAGTGCAGACGCATTTTTAAATTGCGCAGCCCTACCCTCGTTGATACAATGAATGCCCTACGGAGATGGCATTCCTCCGATAAACGCCGGCTTAGTTCCGGATGATGATGCCTGCATGGTCCCGGTGCGGAACTGCAGGAAATGATTTGCCTCGCGGTGTCGACCGGGTCGTATTCAAGTATTGAAAACATCTGGCGCCATGACACCGTGCAGCTCCGCTTTCCCCCATTCCTCCTCTACCCAGTTGTCCTGCCGCTTGCGCGCTTCGCCCGCTGCCGGGCAGACGCCCGAAGACTCGCGCACGCAAGGCTGAGCCATGCTGAGCTCCGTCATTGCGATCGCCGTCGGGGCCGCGCTCGGCGCCCTGCTGCGCTGGGCGCTGAGCATGGCGCTCAATTCCGTATGGCCGGTTATTCCGCTGGGAACCCTGGCGGCCAATCTCGTGGGCGGCCTGCTGATCGGCGTGGCCAACGAATTCTTCCGCCATTACGCCGGCCTGGCGCCCGAATGGCGCTTGTTCGTCATTACCGGCTTCATGGGCGGCCTGACGACCTTCTCCACTTTCTCCATGGAAACCGCCACGCTGATACAGAGCCGCGAACTGGCTACGGCCGCGTTCGAGATCGGCATACATGTGACGGGCTCCGTGTGCCTGACTCTGCTGGGCGTCGTGCTGGTGCGCTTCCTGGCGCGCGGCATCTGAGCATGCGGCGCCACGCCCGCCCGCCGATGCCGCGGCGCCCCGCCGACGCGTCCACCAATCCTCTTGCAGATCCACCACCGTCATTGACCACGTAAACACAGAAAGAGAGGGAATGCCATCATGATGAAGGGATACCAACTTACGTTCTTTACCCAGCAAAGCCATGTCCACAACCATCGTCCGCTGCATCAATGGCTGCTGGAGCTCGCGCAATCCATGCAGATACGCGGCGTCACGGTATTCATCGCCCAGGAGGGAGTCGGCCATCACCACAGGCTGCATTCGGCGCATTTCTTCGACCTCACCGAGCAGCCGGTGGAAATCACCATGGTGGTCTCCGACCAGGAATGCGACGCCATCATGCAGCGGCTGCTGGCCGAACCCGAACTGAACCTGTTCTATGCCAAGACGCCTGTCCAGTTCGGCACCATAGGGCAGCCGGGGGACTGAGATGACCACCTTGATACTCATGCGCCACGGACACGTCGACGGCATACTCCCTGCGCGTTTTCGCGGACGCGCCGAACTCGACCTCAGTGCCTTGGGAAAACTCCAGGCCGAGCGGCTGGCAGGCCGCGTCGCGGCGCGCTTTCCCGCCGCCGTATCGCTCTATACCAGTCCCATGGGGCGTTGCCGGCAGACCGCCGAGCCGCTCGCCCGGCTCCTGAAGCTGGAGCCTCGGCCGCTGCAGGGCCTGCAAGACCTGGACTATGGCCAATGGCAGGGCCTGACCCACGAAGAAGTCAAGAAGCGTTGGCCCGATCTGTATGCGGGCTGGCGCGGCAGCCCGCAGTTGATCAGGCTCCCCGGCGGCGAGTCGCTGCAGGATCTGGTGGCGCGCACTGCGGACGGCCTGCGCGATGTGCTGCAGCGCCACCCCGGAGCCGCCGACGTCGCGCTGCTCGTCGGCCACGACAGTGTGAACCGCGCGCTGTTGCTGCAACTGCTCGACCAGCCTCTATCCGCATATTGGCTGCTTGCGCAAAGCCCATGCTGCATCAACTACATCGAGATCCAGGGGCGGCGCGTACAAGTGCGCGGCGTCAACGACACCGCGCACCTGGAAGGCCTGGCTCCCGAAGCCTAGGGCCCGCGACGCCGGCGCCGGGGCACGGCCCCGACTCCCGGAATAAAAGGCACCGGCGGCAACGGCGTAAGAAATGCCGCATCAAAAGTAAAAAAACTGTGCAAGATCTCGATATGGCGCATACCCAAACTCCGGAATCCCGCCGCTCGCCTGCCGCCGCACCCGATGCACGCCGGATGGCTTACCGCTTCGTGCTCTTGATCGGGGCGCTCAGCTTTTTCGCCGACTTCACCTACGAAGGCGCGCGCAGCATCCTCGGCCCATTTCTTGCCAGCTTGCAGGCCAGCGCCCTGGTGGTCGGCGCCGTGACAGGCTTCGGCGAGCTGGCAGGCTATGCGCTGCGCTGGGTATCGGGACGCGCAGCCGATACCTCCCGCAGGTTCTGGCTCATCACCATCGTTGGATATCTCGTGCAGATGGCGGCGGTGCCGGCCCTGGCCTTGGCACGCACCTGGCCCGAGGCTGCTGCGCTCATCATCATCGAGCGCATCGGCAAGGCCATCCGCAACCCTCCGCGCGACGCCATGCTTTCATATGCGGGTCAGCACATCGGCGGCTACGGCTGGGCCTTCGGCCTGCACGAAGCCCTGGATCAGCTCGGCGCATTGTGCGGCCCGCTGCTGGTGGCCTGGCTGCTCGCGCGCCACGGCGACTATCGCATGGCCTTCGCTGTGCTGGCGATTCCGGCGCTGCTCAACTGGTGTGTGCTGGGCCTGGCCCGCGTGTTGTATCCCCAGCCGCAGGACATGGCCGAAAGCTCGGGCGCGTCCGGCGCACGCCGCGAGTTGCCTGGGGTATTCTGGCTATACCTGGTCGCTGCGGGGCTGATGGCCGCGGGTTTTGCCGATTATCCCTTGCTTGCCTATCACTTCAGCCGTACGAATGTAGCGCCCGGCATGTGGGTGGCGGCCCTGTATGCCATCGCCATGGGCGCCAGCGGTGCCGGCTCGCTATTGTTCGGCTTGCTGTTCGACCGTTACGGTTTCGTGGTGCTGATCGTCCTGAGCGTGCTGTGCGCCGCTTTCGCGCCGCTGGTGTTCCTGGGCAATTTCTGGCTGGTGCTGCCGGGCGCCATCCTGTGGGGCCTGGGCATGGGGGTACACGAATCCATAATCCCCGCGGCGGTTTCCCCCATGGTGCCGCCGCATATGCGCGCCACGGCCTTCGGCCTGTTCACCGCGGGCTATGGGGTATTCTGGTTCGCGGGCAGCGTGGCGATCGGAGCCCTCTACGACCATTCCATAGCCGCCGCCGTCGCATTCTGCCTGCTGACGCAATTGGCCGCGGTCGCCCTGCTGGTGCCGGTGCGGCGCCTCGCCCGGCGCCTGGTCCCGCGAGCCTGAGGCTCCGGCACGATAGACATGATCGTGCACAATCCCGCGGCATTTCACCCTCGACGCATGAGCGTCCACGAGCCATTGCCCCGGCCGGTTTCGCGCCCGAGGGCCTCGTCCGCAGCGACACCGCTGCCGATAGCGGCCGGCTGCGTATTTTCTTGTATCGACCTGATCTACACGCTAAGATTCGCCCAGGACGGTTCGGCGCGCCCGGCCGTCGCACGACACAGAATCCACGAAAACCGCCACCAATAAGGGGATGAAGACAATGAACAAGATCGATCGCCGCGAATTCCTGAAACTCGCGGGCGCGGCCGGGCTGGCCGGGATACCGGGCCTGACGCCGGCGCTGGCTGCCGAAAGCGACATCTTTGCCAAGGGCAAGGCCGAGGGCAAGGCGGTGTTCTATGCCAACATCACTTCGGTGTCGGCCGTCATGAAGGCCTTCAATGCCGATACCGGCATCGACGGCATATACACCCGCATATCCAGCTCGAAGTTCATCCCCACCATACTGACCGAATTCACCGCCGGCAAGCTGCTGGCCGACGTGGTGCAGGCGCCGCGCCCCATGCTCGAACTGCTCAACGCGCAGAATGTGCTGGATGCCTACCAGCCGCCCGCCGCTGCCGGTTATCCCGAATGGGCGCGCAAGGATCCGCACATGACGATGTTCGGCATCGAATACGTGTCCTACCTGTACAACACGGATCACGTCAAGGACGCCGACGCGCCCAAGCGCTACGAAGACCTTACCGACCCGAAATGGAAAGGCAAGATCGTGATGGCCGATCCTTCCACGCACTCGTCGACGATCTCTTGGCTGGTGGGCCTGAAAGAACTGGTGTTCAAGTCCGAATCCGACTGGATGCAGTACCTGAAGGGGCTGGCGGCCAACAAGCCCATGTTCGTGGCCTCCTTCGGCCCGACGCCGGCGCCGGTGGAAAGCGGCGAAAAGCTCATCGGCATTTCCATGCCCAAGTACATCGTCACCAAGGCTCCGGCGCCGCTGGCCTGGGGTCCGCGTTCGGGCCAGCCGCTGCTGGGCACGCCGCGTGCCATCGGCATGCCGCAGCATGCTCCGCATCCCAATGCGGCCAAGGCTTTCCTCGAGTTCTGGCTGTCCAAGAAGGCCATGGGCCTGCTCGCCAGCAAGGTCGGCGAATACGTGCTGGCCCCGGGGGTATATCCGCCCATCGAAGGCATAGACAAGGTGAAGGTGCTGCCGGTGCGCGACCTGCCCGACGCCGAAATCGAGAAATGGGGCCATCAGTTCGGCCAGATCTTCGCCAAGTAATCGGCCCAGCATGGAAATCCGCATCGAAGGCCTTACCAAGCACTACGTTTCCGAAGGCAAAAAAGTCAAGGCGCTGGACGGCGTCGACCTGGTCATTCCCGCCAACCAGTTCTTCACCCTGCTGGGGCCCAGCGGCTGCGGCAAGACCACCTTGCTGCGCTGCATAGTCGGGCTCGAAACGCCCGACGAAGGCGAGATCCGCATCGGCGGCGACGTCGTGTGGTCCAAGGCCAAGGGCATTGCCGTCCCGCCCGAGAAGCGCGGCCTGGGCATGGTGTTCCAGACCTACGCGATCTGGCCGCACATGAGCGTCTTCGACAATGTGGCCTACCCCCTGCAGGTCCGGGGCATGAGCAAGGACGTCATACGCGACAAGGTCGCCAAGACGCTGCGCTTCGTGCAACTGGAAGGCTACGAGCGGCGTTCCGCCACGCGCCTGTCGGGCGGCCAGCAACAGCGGGTCGCCCTGGCGCGCGCGCTGGTGGGCGAACCCAAGGTGATACTTTTCGACGAGCCGCTGTCCAATCTGGACGCCAAGCTGCGCGAAGAGACCCGCAAGGAATTGCGCAGCTTCCTGGGCGCGCTGGAAATCACGGCCGTCTACGTCACCCATGACCGCGTCGAGGCCCTGGCCTTGTCCGACTCGATCGCGGTCATGCGGCAGGGGCATATCGTCGAGATCGGCAGCCCGCAAAAGATTTATTTCGATGCCGAGCACCAGTTCGTGGCCGATTTCATCGGCCGCGCCAACCTGATGCCGGCGCGCGTGCGCGCCCACGAGCAAGGGCATACCGTGGTCGAGTCCGGCCTGGGCGTGCTGCGCTGCCAGCAGCGCAACCTGCCGGCCGGCAGCGAAACCATACTGTGCATCCGGCCCGAGTTCCTGCACGTCACGCGCGGCGCCCAGGACCCGGACGGCAATCCGCTCAAGGGCAGCATCCGCTCCATGGAATTCGTCGGCGAGGTCTACGAAGCCGAGATCCGCGTGGGCGACCGGACCTTGCTCGCGCGCATCGATCCCGACGTGCCGGTGCGCGAAGGCGACACAGTCGACCTGAGCGTGGCGCCCGCCCACTGCATGCTGCTCTCGGCCTGAGTATGAATTCTTCCCGCAACAAACTGACCTGGCTGCTCATCGCCATCGTCGGCTTCCTGACCCTGTGTCCCGTGGCCATGCTGCTGGCGGGCAGTTTTTCGCAGGGCCTGACCGCCTTCGGCAAGCTGACCTATGCCAAGTACGTGGCCGCCTACACCGATCCGGCGCTGCTGGGCGTGCTCTTCAATACCGTCGTCTTCGTGCTCGGCTCGTCGCTGCTGGCGACCGTGCTGGCGCTGTTCCTGGCGTACCTGAACACGCGCACCGACATTCCGTTCAAGCCGCTGTTCACGGTGCTGTCCATCGTCCCGATGATGATTCCGCACGTGCTGTTCTCGGTGAGCTGGGCGCTGCTGCTCAACCCTTCCAACGGGATGCTCAATACTTTTCTGAAAGACGTGCTGTCGCTGCAGCACGCGCCATTCAATATCTATTCCCTGCCCGGCATGATCCTGGTGGAGGGGCTGCTCAACATGCCCATCGCCTACCTGATCATTGCCCCCGCCCTGTCGTCCTTCGACATTTCCCTGGAAGAATCTTCGCGCGTGTTCGGCGCGGGCGTATGGCGCACGCTGGTGCGCGTGACGCTGCCGGTGCTGCGGCCCGCCATTCTGGCGGCCTTCGTGCTGGGCATCGTGCGCAGCCTGGCCTCCTATGCCGTGCCGCGCGTACTGGGCACGCCCGGCCGGGTAGACGTGCTGGCCACCTATCTGTTCCAGATGATCTCCACGGGTTTCGCGCCCGACTATGGCCGCGCAGCGGCCCTGGGCATGAGCGTGCTGGCGGCCTCCATAGGCCTGATCGTGCTGTACCGTGCGCTGACCGCCGACGGCGGCAAGTTCGTGACGGTTGCGGGCCGGGGCTTTCGCCCCGCCGTCATCGAACTCAAGCGCGCCCGCGGGCCGCTGTTCTGCGTGGTGGCGCTGCTATGCCTGATCATGGCGGTGCTGCCGGTGCTGGTGCTGCTCTATACCTCGCTGGTGCCCTACGCGATGGTGCCCAGCGCCCACGCATTCTCGCTCATGAGCTGGAAGAACTGGGTCGAGGTGCTGCAGGATCCGGTGTCGCTGCTGGCCTTGCGCAACAGCGTGTTCCTGGGCGTGGTAGGCGCCACCCTGGGCGTGCTGCTGTCGATATTCGTGGCCTACGTGATCGTCAAGGTACGCACCCGCGCCGCCGGCCTGCTGGAATCGCTCAGCTTCCTGTCCTTCGCTTTTCCGGGCATCGTGATCGGCATAGGCTATATGTGGTTCTTCGTGCAGACGCCGCTGTACGCCACGCTGTCGGCGCTGCTGCTGGCCTATATAGCCACCTACCTGCCCTATGGCGTGCGGCCGCTGGCCAGCGCCTTCGTGCAGCTGCATTCCCATCTCGAGGAATCGTCGCTGGTGTGCGGCGCGAGCCCGATGACCACCCTGCGCCGCATCATCGTGCCCTTGCTGATACCAGGCATAGTCTCGGCCTGGATCCTGATGGCCACGATGTTCCTGCGCGAACTGACGGTGTCGGTCGTGCTGTCGCGCCCCGGCAGCGAAGTGCTGGCGGTGCAGATCCTCAACTTCGCCGATGACGGCCTGTGGGGCAAGCTGTCGGCGCTCGGCATCGTGATGATCCTGATTTCCACCGGCCTGGTCCTGCTGGCGAGCCTGGCCGGCAAGAAATTCCGGACCATGCAGGTCTCCCACTGAAGGACCCGGCCCGGGCCGGCCTGCGCAGACCCACAGAAAAGATTTAAATTACAGGGATCGACACGCAGCGCCGGCCATGCGCGGACAGGTTCGCGCGGCCGGCCGTGCCGCTAATCCGGGAGTCTACGCAATGCGCTATAGGAAATTCGGCCGCACCGGCCTGTTCGTCTCGGAACTCTGCCTGGGCACCATGACCTTCGGCGGCCAGGACGGCATGTGGCGGCAGATCGGCGATCTGGGCCAGGCCGAGGCCGACCGCCTGGTCGGGCAGGCGCTCGAACAGGGTATCAACTTCATCGACACGGCTGACATCTATTCGGACGGACGCTCCGAGACCATGGTCGGCCGGGCGCTCCGGAACCTGAGCGTGCCGCGCGAAAACGTGGTGATCGCCACCAAGGTGCATGGCGAAACCGGCACCAAGGGGCCCAATTCGCGCGGCTTGTCGCGCTACCACATCATGAACGGCATCAAGGCCAGCCTGGAACGGCTGCAGCTCGACCACGTCGACCTCTACCAGGTCCACGGCTTCGATCCGGCCACGTCCATCGAGGAAACGGTCATGGCGCTCGACAGCCTGGTGCGCCAGGGGCTCGTGCGCTATGTGGGCGTATCCAACTGGGCCGCCTGGCAGATCATGAAAGCCCTGGGAATCTCGCGCGAACGCGGGCTGGCGCGCTTCGAGTCCCTGCAGGCCTATTACACCGTGGCTGGCCGCGACCTGGAACGCGAAGTCGTGCCCTGCCTGCAAAGCGAAGACGTGGGGCTGATGGTATGGAGCCCGCTGGCCGGCGGCCTGCTCAGCGGCAAGTACGGGCGGCAGTCGCAGCCGCAAGAAGAAAGCCGGCGCCGCAGCTTCGACTTCCCGCCGGTAGACCTGGAGCGCGCCTACGACTGCATAGACGCGATGCGGCCCATGGCCGAAAAACGCAAGGTTTCGGTGGCACAGATCGCCCTGGCATGGCTGCTGCACCAGCCCGTCGTGACCAGCGTGATCATCGGCGCCCGGCGCATGGACCAGCTTCAGGACAATATCGCGGCCACGGACATCGCGCTGGACACGGACGAACTTGCGCGCCTCGACGCCGCGAGCCGGCTGCCGGCCGAATATCCCGGCTGGATGATAGACAGGCTGGGCGCATACCGGCGGGCACAGATGCAGGAAACCACGGAAACTTGAAGCCTGCCGCAGGGGCCCGAGCAGTCGGCCAGCCGAAGTGGGGACGCAACGCGGGGTCGGTCCCCGCAGCCTGGTAGCCGCAGATCTGCGCAAAGGGTAAAAAAACGCCCGAAACCCGCGAACTCTGCTTTAATTGACACAGGGCCGGCCCGCATCGGCCGGCTCGCTCATGCAACGAGGCACACCATGATATCGCTACGTTTATCCGGCGCATTGGCTTGCGGCGCCTGCAGCTTGATGCTGGCATTGCCGACGACCGGCCAGGCCGCCCTGGCGTTAGGCAGCCCGGCGCCGGACTTCAATGTCCAGGCCACGCTGGGCGGCAAGGTTTTCGGTTTTTCGCTCGACAAGGCGCTGCGCAAGGGCCCGGTGGTCCTGTACTTCTATCCCGCGGCCTTCACCAAGGGCTGCACCATCGAGGCCCACGATTTCGCCGACGCGATCGACGAATACAAGCGCTACGGCGCTACCGTGCTCGGGGTCTCGGCCGACAATCTGGACAAACTGCGCAAGTTCTCGGTCAGCGAGTGCCGCAGCAAGTTTCCGGTGGGCGCCGACCCGCAGGCCAAGATCATTGCCGCCTACGACGCCAAGGCCGCATTCAATGCCAGCCGGGCCAACCGTATATCCTATGTGATTACGCCGGATCACAAGGTCTATTACGAATACAGCAGTTCCAACCCCGACGGCCACGTGGCCAAGACCATGGCGGCCGTCAAGAAGTGGGCGCAAGCGCACCACTGATGCGGATTCGTGATCGGCAGGAAATCCGCAGCGCATGGCCGCGATCGGCCCAAACGCCGCGGCCACGCGCAGCAAGGCTCTAGTCTTTTCGATCGCGTATCCGCACGGGGCCTGGGGCGCCCGGCCAGGGGCGCGGGGCGACGCCCTATTCCGCGATGCCCATGCCTCGTTCTATCATCCCTTCGACGTAGCTGACGAGGTACTGGCGCAAGGCCGCCTCGTCCATGTCGTGATCTTCGATGACGCCCTGGGGCGTGCCCTTCAGGACGTCGTCATGATAGACGTGCGCACTCCACTTGACGCTGTGGCCGTGCGTATAGCGCAGCTCGTAGCGGAAAATTTCCCCGCCGACCTTGCGGGTATACAGCTCTTGTATGGTCTGGGTGTGCGCCTTCATGTTTCGTCTCCGGGGCGGCAAAGTTTCCGGCGCCCTTGCCGGCAGGCCCGGTCCATTCGGGCCTGCCGGAAATAGCATACATCGTTACATCGCTTCGTGGATGGCGACCGGACACGGCGCGCGCCGCCGGAAGCATGAGGCCGGCGGGCCCGGCGGGCCGGGGCAAGAGCCCCGTGGCGCAGCGTGCCCGAAGCCGGCCATCCGGCCTAATTCCCTGCAAATCAAACGGAATGTCAAGTGGGATTGCCCCGAATGCCTACTTGAGGCAATATGGTAGCTCTGCTGCAGTCCCGAAGGTGCTTCATGCCGTCCGCAAGCTCATACGCCGTGGTGTTCGATGCCTACGGCACCCTGTTCGATGTGCATTCCGCCGCATCGACCATCGAAAGGCTGTTTCCCGGGCGCGGCACACAGCTCTCGCAGTTGTGGCGCAGCAAGCAGCTCGAATATACCTTCCTGCGCACCCTGGGCGAACGCTACGTCGATTTCTGGGCCGTTACCGAGTCGTCGCTGCAGTATGCCTGCGACGCGCTGATGCTGCCCCTGGACCCCGGCGCCCGGCACCGCCTGATGCAGGCCTACACCGAGCTTGCGCCTTTTGCCGAAACGCTCGAAGTCCTGATGACATTGCGCGAATCGCAGCGCCAGCTCGCCATCCTGTCCAATGGCAGCCCGGCCATGCTGCAAGCCCTGGTCGCCAACGCGCACATGGAAAACCTCTTCACGCGCGTGCTCAGCGCCGACGCCGTGCAGCAATACAAGCCCGCTCCGGCGGTCTACGAACTGGCCTGCCGCACCCTGGGCGTGCCGGCGCAGCGCATCGTATTCGTGTCGGCCAACGGCTGGGATGCCGCCGGCGCAGGCTGGTACGGATTCCGCCCCTACTGGGTGAACCGCCAGGGCATGCCGATCGAACGCCTGGACTCTCCGCCGCGCAAGACGGCCACCACGCTCAAGGGCCTGCCGGAATACCTCGATCACCTGGAAATGTCCCAAGGCTGATCCGGCAGCCCATGGCGCGCAGTGTACGGCCGCCAATGCGCTGCCGCGCTTGCAGAGCTATTGCACTGAAGTCATTTCCGGCGCGGCTTCGGGCAGCCATTCCTGCACGGTAAGTTCGACAGTTACGCAGGTGGGCGTAGCGCCACGCACGAACTTGCCCGCGTAAGAGGCGCCGCGGTTGTCCGCCACGATGCCGAACAAATCGGCCCTGGGCCGGCCCGTCGCGGCATCGGTGGCCACGCTGCCGGTCAGCGACAACAGTTCCACAGCATAGCCTTGCACATCGACGGTCCTGGACGGATCCGCCGCGGCCTGTTCCAGCCTGGCCCTGAACAGGCTGCCCAGGCCGCCCTTGACTATGGCATTGCGCACGCCATTGGCCGCGCACAGTTCTTCGATGCTTTCGACCAGGTCGTCGTTGCACAACAGCCTGGCGGAAAACACGCGGCCATAGCGGCCGCCGACCAGCCTAGATTCCATGGCGGGCCTCCTGTCGCTTCACCGGGTGGAACACGCGCATGTTCGAGGTGCGATCCAGGTCGAGCTCGAAGCCGCTGTTGCGCGTGGCGATCAGCTGCGCACGCAGCCCCGCCGCGCCGGCGATGCAGCGCGACGTATCCAGATGCCCGCCGTGCATGCGGCCGTCGGCTGCGAGCAGCAGGCCATGGCAATGCAGCAGCGGCGCCCCGTCGTTGCCATAGCCATAGGTGGCATTGGCCGACAGCAGCAGCGCCCTGCCGACATCGATGCCGGCGCCATATTTGACCAGGGTCTTGCCCGAGGTTTCGGGAGGCGCGGTGTGGTAGACCGAGGCATCCAGCCATCCGGAGCCGAATTCGATCTGCGCGCAGTGTATGCCGGCTTGGCCCAGCGCCTGGCGCACGCCGGCCCAGATGCCCTGCCCTGCCGCGATATGCAATTGAAAGCAGTCGACGTCTCTATCGTCGACCGCCAGGATCCTGCTGCTCATGGCGTTAATCCTCGCAAAGATACGGTGGCTTTTGGCGCACCGCGCTTCGATTACGGGTAGCCGCCCGCACAGGCTTTGTGAGCCGCGCAAGCGTGATGCCGGATACCGCCGCGGGCATGGGTCCCTATTGTCAGGGCCCGGGGCTGAGCTCATACCACGGGTTCATGATATGGACCCAGGCTACGTGCCGGCTGATATCCGGGCTTGATGATAGAGCAATGCCCATTCCTCAACAAGAGTAGCGGCAGCGCTATTCGGGTAGTCACCTATCCGTAATATGGACCGATCGACACGGCCATGATGCAGCACCGCGCTCACGCGTGGCCGCAAGCGACCGGGCATCGCTCCCGTGCCGTGCAATTGCGCGGCATGGCGCTGCTTGCTACACTTTGCGCGCAACGGAGATGGCATTCCTCCCAGTGTCGCAACACTGAAACCGCCGGTACGCCGACTGATGATGCCTACAGGTTTCCTGGCCACAGGGGCTGTGGGCGTGTGCGCACGAGTCCGAATCGTGGTCCGGGTCCCCATACACAAGGATCTAGTTTCATGACCACGTACAGGCGGCAATTTCCTCGACATCCCTACGCATGCACAGGCGCTCGTTGCGCGCTTGCATTCCTTATGCTCCATCGTCCGCCGCAAGGCCAGGCACGGCTCGCTGCCGGGAGCCGGCCATGAGCGGCGCGATTGTCGTCATTTCCATTGGGGCGGCGCTAGGCGCACTGCTGCGCTGGGTGCTGGGCATGTCGCTCAATGCAGTGTGGCCCACCATACCCTTGGGCACGCTGGTCGCAAACCTGGTAGGCGGCCTGCTGATTGGCGTGGCCAACGAGTTCTTCCGCAATCACGCGGGACTGCCGCCCGAATGGCGGCTGGCCGTGATCACGGGCTTCATGGGTGGCCTGACCACGTTTTCCACTTTCTCGCTGGAAACCGCAACCCTGCTGCAAGGCGGCGAAGCAGGCGCGGCGGCCATGGAAATCGGCCTGCATGTAATAGGGTCGGTCGCGCTCACCTTGCTGGGCATTTTCATCGTGCAGTATGTATCCCGAGCCTGAAGGGGAACGCCATGACCGGTTATCAATTGAGCTTTTTCATGCAGCAGAGCCGCAGCCACAAGGGCAAGGCCCTGCACCAATGGCTGCTGGACCTGGCGCAATCCATGCAGATCCGCGGCGCCACCATGATCGCCGCGCAGGAAGGCCTGGGCAGCAAGCACCGCGTCCATTCGGCGCGCTTCTTCGAACTTGCGGACCAGCCGATAGAAATCACCATGGTGGTCTCGGAAAGCGAATGCGAGGCGATCCTGCAGGCCTTGCAGGCCGAGCCCGGCCTGCGCCTGTTCTACTCGAAGGTGCCGGTGCAGTTCGGCGTCATCGGCGAAGCCGAGGACTGATTACGGAGCGGCCGGTTTCAGGCCGCCGTGCGCCGCGCCTTTTTATGCGCGGGCGCGCCCAGGGATCGGAGTTCTTCGGCCAGCACCACTGCCTGGTTGTGTTCGGTGTCTTTTGCCGCATACAACAAGGTGATTTCTTGCTTGCCCGCAGCAGCCAGCAGTTCGCGCATGCGCGCCTCTTGATCGGGCGCGTGCAACTCGGAGCGATAGCTGTCCTTGAATTGCTCCCAGTGCTCTACCTTGTGGGAAAACCAGGTGCGCAGCTCGGCGCTGGGAGCCAGGTCCTTGTACCAGGCATCGAACTTGAGGCTTTCCTTGGACAGGCCGCGCGGCCATAGCCTGTCGACCAATGCCCGGTAGCCGTCGGACGGCTCGGCCTCTTCGTAAGCGCGCTTGATCTGTATGCGAGTCGTCATGGCTGTCTCGAATCAGGGCCTGTTCATGGCGGGGCGGGCTCTTTTTTCGGGATGAGCAGGCTCTCTGTGCCCCTACCCCCGAATGCCCGGATGTTCCAGGTGCAGCGGAGCCCGCCGCGGCGAGCCCCGCTGTCGTCCGATCAGGGATGGGTCATGTCCATGGGCACGATCCATTCGTCGTACTGCTCGGCCGTGACGTAGCCCAGGGCCAGCGCCGCGCTGCGCAGCGTGGTCTGTTCGTGCTGCGCCTTCTTGGCGATGGCGGCGGCCTTGTCGTAGCCTATGTGGCGGTTCAGCGCGGTCACCAGCATCAGGTTCTTCTCGAGATTGGCGGCGATGCGGTCCAGGTTGGGCTCTATGCCGACCGCGCAATGATCGTTGAAGGCGCGGCAGGCATCGCCCAGCAACTGTATGCTTTCGAGCACGTTGTGCACCATCACGGGCTTGTACACATTGAGCTGGAAATTGCCCTGGCTGCCGGCGAACGCCGTGGCGGCGTCGTTGCCGAATACCTGCACGCAGACCATGGTCATGGCTTCGCACTGGGTGGGATTGACCTTGCCCGGCATGATGGACGAGCCGGGCTCGTTGTCCGGTATGTGCAATTCGCCTATGCCGCAACGCGGGCCGCTGGCGAGCCAGCGCACGTCGTTGGCCATCTTCATGAGCGCTCCGGCCAAGGTGCGCAAGGTGGCCGACAGGTTGACCAGCGCGTCGTGCGCCGACAGCGCGAAGAACTTGTTCTTGGCCGAGCGGAACGGCAGCCCGGTGATTTCGGCGATGTGCGCCGCCGCCGTGTCGCCGAAGCGCGGATGGGCGTTCAGGCCGGTGCCGACCGCGGTGCCGCCGATGGCCAGGTCGTAGATGCCGGGCAGCGCCTGGCGTATGACTTCCAGGCCGAAATCGAGCTGGGCCACCCAGCCGCCTATTTCCTGCCCCAGCGTAATGGGCGTGGCGTCCTGCAGATGCGTGCGGCCGGTCTTGACGATGTCCTGGTACTGGGCGGACTTGGCCGCCAGGGTGTCGCGCAGCAGTTCGACGGCGGGAAACAGGTGTCGCTGCAGTTCACGGCCCACGGCGATATGCATGGCCGTGGGAAACGTGTCGTTGGACGATTGGCCGCGGTTGACGTGGTCGTTGGGATGCACCGGCGCCTTGCTGCCCATGACCCCGCCGGCCAGTTCGATGGCGCGGTTGGCGATGACTTCGTTGGCGTTCATGTTCGACTGCGTGCCGGAACCGGTCTGGAACACCACCAAGGGGAATTCGTCGTTGCGCTCGCCGCGTATGACTTCGTCGGCAGCACGCACGATGAGATCGGCGATGTTCTGCGGCAGTTCACCCAGTTCGGCATTGGCCAGGGCCGCGGACTTCTTGAGTATGCCCAGGGCCTCGATGATGGGCGCCTGCCATTTGAAGCGCGCCACGCCTATGGGAAAGTTCTGTATCGAACGCTGGGTCTGCGCGCCCCAATAGTGGTCGGCGGGAACCTCGATGGAGCCCATCGAATCTTTTTCAACGCGGGTTGAAGCCATTGTGCAACTCCTTGTCGCTATGCTTGCGGGCGCCGGGATGCGCGCCCTCTTTTCATGTACACAAGATTCTGAATATACATCCGGATTGCATATCATTCCGGGCAACGGCGGGCCCCGCCGCCCGGGGCCCGGCATACGCGGGTTCCGGCGCCAAGCCCCGGGACGGAGTCCGGCCTGCGGGAGGCCAGTCCGTCAGCCGTGCCGCGATACCGCGGCCGCCAGCTCTTCGGCGGGCGAAGCGAACAGCGCCGACCAGGCCTGCACCGCGTCCAGCAGCCTGCATGCGAAACCCCATTCATTGTCGAACCAGACGAAGACATTGGCCAGGCGCGGCCCGTTCATGCGCGTCTGGCTGCCGTCGACGATGACGGAATGCGGATCGTGGTTGAAATCCACCGAGGCATGCGGCGCATCGGAATAGGCTTGCAGGCGCGGCTGGCGTTGCGCCGCGGCGCGCAGCAGCGCGTTGAGCTCTGCGCCGCTGGCGTCCCGGGAAAGCTGCACCATGATATCGATGGCCGACACGTTCAGCGTAGGCACGCGTATCGCCTTGGCCTGTACCTTGCCCGCCAGCGCCGGCAGGAAGCGCTCCACCCCCTGGGCCAGCCCCGTGGCCACGGGGACTATGGATTGCATGGCCGAGCGGGTGCGCCGCAAGTCGGAATGGTGATAGCCGTCGATCAGGGGCTGGTCGTTCATGACCGAATGCAGCGTGCTCAGGAAAGCATGCTCGACGCCGAAGGCCCGGTGCAACTGGTCCAATACGGGCACCACGGCATTGGTGGTGCAAGAGGCGTTGGAAACCAGGCGTTCGCGGCCCGTGAGTTCGCCGTCGTTGATTCCGTATATCAAGGTGAAATCGATGTCTTGCGCGCTGCGCCCGGGGTGCGAGAGCAGCAGCCGCGGGCAGCCCGCCGCCAGGAAACGCTCCAGTTCGGAGCGCTTGCCGTACTGGCCCGAGCATTCCACGAGGATATCGATGTCCAGCGCTGCCCAGTCGACCTCTTCGGGGTTGCGGGCATGGCTGACGCGTATGGGCGCCCCGTCGATCTCCAGGCCCTGATCCAGTTGCCGCACCTCGCCCGGGAATATTCCATGCGTGGAATCGAAGCGCGTCAGATACGCCATGGAATCGAGATCGGCAGGTTCGTTGATGGCGACGACCTGGAACGAAGCGCGCAGCGGCGACTCGTGCAGCGCGCGCAGGAAGCAGCGGCCTATGCGGCCGTAGCCGTTGATCGCAAGGCGGATGGGATGAGGCATGTGGATGTTCCGAAAATAAGCGTACGGGCGCAGCCGGGAGCGCTGCCGCGCCATGCGCGCCGTCTCGATGTCACTGTACTACTTTCCGTGCGCGCGCGAAGACGGTGCGGCCTCGTCGCGCTGCCCCGGCGCGGGGCGGCACGCCTGTTTTCTACACGTGCGCAAGAACGGCGCAATCGATCGTGCCCAGTCTCGTTCAGCGCCCCGCCAGCTCTTCGAATACCTCGGTAATCGCGCCCGACACGGCGCGCACCCGGGCGCTGCGGTTGAGGTCGCCGTGCAGCACCAGCCACATGTCAAAGACCGTCGCCTTGTCCGGCCAGATGCGGCGCAGTTCGGGCTCCGTTTCGGCCAATGGACGGGACAGTTCGCCGATGCCCAGGCCATTGCGCACGGCATGCATCAGCATCAGGCTGGTGTTCACTTCCATCGACACGCGGGCATTGCGTATGGGCTCGCCGCATAGCGTTTCGCTCTGGTAGCGCAACACTTCGCGCTGGTAGATGACGACGTCGTGGCCTTCGAGCGCGCTTCCCTGGCGCGGCATGCCGCGTTCGGCCAGATACGAACGCGACGCGTACAAGCCGAGCTCCAGCCTGGCCAGGCGCCGGGCGATCAGGTCGGGACTGTCCGGGCGCAAGGCGCGCACCGCGAGATCGGCCTCGCGCCGCGTCAGATTGCTGAGTTGCGATGAAGAAGTCAGCACCACCCGGATCTCCGGATGCGCGGCGTGCAGCTTTTGCATGGCGCGCATGATCGCGTAGGCGGCCGTGCCGTCGGTGCAGGCGACCCGCACTGTGCCGGACAGTTGTTCGTCGGTGCCCTGCATCTGGCGCTGCAACTGGTGCGCTGCCTGCTCCATGCGCTCGGCGGCCTGGAAGGCCAGTTCGCCTGCAGGCGTGGCCACATAGCCCGCCGGCGTGTGCAGGAACAGCCTGGCCCCGAGCGTTTTTTCCAGCGCCGCCAGGCGCCGCCCGGCTGTCGCCTGGTCTATCTGCAGCACCCCGGCGGCGCCGCGCAGCGTGCCTACGCGGTAGATGGCGAGGAATACCCTGGCGTTGTCCCAGTCCATGCATGAATCCCGCAAGCGCCGCCAAAGAGAATGAATTCTTGGCGAGGAGTAGATGAAACCGGCAGGCCCTGCCGGGGCCCAGCCCGGCCAGGCTGGCAGCCGGATTTGGCCTCGCCACAATTGGCATCATGATGCATTTTTGCATCACTATAATGCGATTATATGGCTTTTTTGCATCGCAAAGACGAGAGTAGCATGGCGCCTCCAGTCGGCAAGTCCGATCGTCTCTCGAGGCAAATTTCATGACTACGCAATCTTCCTGCACTGCCGCCGCTGCCGTATATCCGGCCCCGGCGCGGGCCGCCGCCCAGGCCCGGGGTGCAGGCCCCTGGCCGCTGCTGGCCGTGGCCCTGGGCTTCGTCATGGCCATGCTCGATGTCACCGTCGTCAACGTGGCCCTGACGCATATCCAGACGAGCCTGCACATGAGCCTGGCGGGCCTGGTCTGGGTCGTGGACGGCTACACACTGGCCTTCGCCGCCCTGCTGCTGGTCGGCGGCGCCCTGGCCAACCGCTACGGCGCACGCAATGCCTACCTGGCGGGGCTGGCCCTGTTCGTCGCCGCCTCCGCCTTGTGCGGCGCGGCGCCCACGGCTGCCGTGCTGGTCGGCGCGCGCCTGTTGCAAGGCATGGGCGCAGCGCTGTTCATGCCCGCCTCGCTGAGCCTGCTGAACCAGGCCTATCCGGAGGACGCCGCGCGCATCCGCGTGCTGGCGCTGTGGTCCGCCATCGTCTCGGTGGCGGCCGCCACCGGTCCGCTGGTGGGCGGCATTGTCGTCGCCGCGGCAGGCTGGCGCTGCATTTTCTGGCTCAACATACCCATAGGCATCGTGGGCGCAATCATGAGCCTGCGCTTTCTCCAGGCATCGCCCCGGCACACCCAGGCGCTGAACGGCGCCGGCCATGCCTTGGCCATGACGGGGCTGGCGAGCGTCGCCTTCGCGCTGATCGAGGGCTCGACCTATGGCTGGACCTCCGCGCCCATCTTGGCGGCGGCCGCGCTCGGCGGGACGAGCCTGGCGCTATTCGCGCTGCGCGAGAGGCGCGCGGCGGCTCCCATTGTTCCGCGGGAACTGCAGGACGACAGGCGCTTCGTCGCGATCAATGGCGTGGGGCTGTTCATCAATATCGGCGGCTTCGGCGGCCTGTTTTTCGTAAGCCTGTACCTGCAGGACGCGCTGCATGCCAATGCCTGGCATACTGGCCTCGCCCTGCTGCCGCTGATGGCCATGTTCACTATCGGCAACTTGCTCTCGGGCCGCGTCAGTGCACGCTGGAGCCCGCGCGTCACGATGCTGGCCGGCCTGTCGGTCGCGGCGCTGCTGTCCGCCGTCCTGGCGGCGGGCGCGGCGCACATGCCCTATGGGGTTTTCGCCGTGCTGATGGCGCTGGCCAATCTGGGCTGCGGCCTGGCCATACCGGCCATGACGGTCACCATGATGCAGCTCGGCGGCCAGCATCATGCCAACATCGCCGCGGCTGCGCTCAATGCCAATCGACAGGTCGGCGTGCTAGTGGGCGTGGCGGCGATGGGCGTGGCCCTGCACGGGCTGGCAACTTGGCCGGCCAGGCTGGAAATCTGCTTCAGCCTGATCGCCGTGGCCTATCTGGCGGCCATGCTGATCGTCGCCAGGAGCCTGCCCGCCGCGGCGGGCATGGGCAGCGCCGCACGTTGACCGGGCTTGCGCCGGCCGGCGGGCACACGGGCCGCCGCCGGCCAGGGCTTATGCGCGCGCCGCGTGCGGTGCGGGCCCGCGCAGCAGACCGCCCCGGGCTACGCTCGGGGCCCGCATATCGAGGGAAATCACGATGCGGCGCTCGCCCGCCAGGCGCGGACGATGTCGCCGGCGCGCTGGCGCAGGTAGTGCGGGGCTTCGCGGCAGGCCTGCTCCAGCGTCACCGGCCCCGGGGCCAGGCTGAAGGCGGCAGTGATGCCGGCAGCGTACACGGCCTCGTAGCCCGGGCCGAGGGATCCGGCCAGAGCGAACACAGGTATGCCCAGGCGCTGCGCATAGCGCGCCACCCCTACGGGCGTCTTGCCATGCGGGGTCTGGGCATCCATGCGCCCTTCTCCGGTGAAAACCAGGTCGGCGCCTTGCAAGGCGGCGGGCAGGCCGGCCAGTTCGGCCACCAGCTCGGCGCCGGGCCGGAAGCTCGCATCCAGGAACTGCCTGATCGCATAGCCCAGCCCACCCGCCGCACCGGCGCCCGGGGTGTTCCGTTCGTCCCTGCCCATGGCTGCCGCGCACACGTCGGCGAAATGCGCCAGCGCGGCGTCCAGTTCCTCGACCTGTTGCGCATCGGCGCCCTTCTGCGGGCCGAACACCGCCGATGCGCCCTGCGGGCCGCACAAGGGGTTGTTGACGTCCATGGCCACTTCGAATTCGGTATGCGCCAAGCGCGGGTCCATGCCCTCGCGCGCCAGCACATGCAGGCCTCGCAAGGCGGATCCGCCCGGCCCCAGGTCCTGTCCCGCCGCATCCAGCAAGCGCAAGCCCAGCGCCTGCAGCATGCCCGCGCCGCCGTCGTTGCAGGCGCTGCCTCCCAGGCCTATAGTGATGCGCCGCGCGCCGGCATCGAGCGCCTGCAGGACGAGCTGCCCGACGCCGTAGCTGGTGGCGCGCAAGGCATTGCGCTGGTCCGGCTCGATCTGCTCGAGCCCCGCGGCGGCGGCGATTTCGATGAAGGCCGAGCCGTCGGGCAGCAAGGCCCATTCGGCCTCCCGGTCGCGGCCATTGGCGTCGCGTACTGCGGCCTTGCGCAGTTCGGCGCCGGTCGCCGCGGCCACCGCGGCCAGCGAACCCTCGCCGCCGTCGGCCATGGGCACGCAGACGGTCTGCGCCTGCGGCAGCGCGTCGAGCACGCCGGCTTCTATGGCGCGCGCGACTTCGGCCGCGCTCAGGCTTTCCTTGTATGAATCGGGGGCTATGACGATGCGCATGTTCGCTGCTTATAAAGAAAAGAAGGAAGGTATCGAGGGTGTCGGGCTACGAAGGAATCGAAGGATCCACGCGAATCGCTGACCAGCCATGGCCGCGCAAAACGTCAAGCCGCAACGGCCGCGACCACATTGCGCGGCTCGCCGCGGCAGTATGCCTCGATATTGCCTATGAGCTGGTCGGCCAGCACCTGCACGGCTTCGTCGCTGGCCCACGCCACGTGCGGGGTAAGAATAAAATTGGGCAGTTCCAGCAAGCGCATCAGGATGCTGTCGGCGGCGGGAGGCTCGGGGGTGGCCACATCGAAGCCGGCGCCCGCCAGGCGGCCGCCGCGCAGCGCCCGCTCCAGCGCCGCCTCGTCCACCAGGCCGCCGCGCGCGGTATTCACCAGCAGCGGCCGGCGCTGCATGCGCGCGAATTCCGCCTCGCCTATCATGCCGCGCGTCTGCTCGTTCAGCGGGCAATGCAGGCTGATGACATCGCTTTGTTCCAGCACTTGCTCGAACGGCGTGTAAGGCGCCGCGGGCTGCGCCTGCCCCTTGCGGCCGGCGAACAGCACCCGCATGCCCAGGGCGCGGCCAATGTCCGCCACGGCCTGCCCGAGCACGCCGGAGCCTATCAGCCCCAGCGTGGAGCCGGCCAGGTCGCGGATGGGATAGTCGAAATAGCAGAACTGGGCGGCCTGCTGCCAGCGCCCCGCCTTGACCGACTCGCGATAGGCGACGATGCTGCGCCGCAGGGCGAAAATCAGCGCGAAAGTGTGTTCCGGCACGGTATGCACGGCATAGCCGCGTATATTGGACACCACGATGCCGCGCCGCGCGCAGGCTTGCAGGTCGACCATATCGGTACCGGTGGCCGCCACTGCGATCATCTTCAAGTCCGGCGCCTGGTCCAGCGCCTCGCCCGGCAGCGGCGCCTTGTTGCTGATGACAATGTCGGCCGCGGCGATGCGCGCCGCCACTTCGTCCTTGCGCGTGCGGTCGTACACCGTCAGCTGGTGCGGAAAGGACAAAGTACGCAATACCGTTTGCGGCGAAATCGTGTCGCGGTCCAGAAAAACGACACGCAAGGGGCGAGCTATCATGGGGTTCCCGGAAGGCATACCGGCGCGGTGCGCGCCAAGTGCAAACCGCGGCGCAGCGCCCCGGCCTATAGAGTGATTGAGTATTATAGTTAGCAAAATGCGGGGCGCCGCGCGATACCAGCGGCGCACGCCTCTCGCGGCGAAAAGCGCGCCCACGCATCGCCGATCACCTACGGATACCCTATGTTCCCGAACCGATTATTCAAGCCGCTGTTCCGTTCGTCCGCGGTGCCGGAATCCGCGGCCGCCGCGCCGGGCCTGCCGCCCCGCTACCCCATAGAAGACTTTTTCCGCAACCCCGATCGGGGCTTTTACCGCCTGTCGGAAGACGGCGCCACGCTGGCATTCATGGAGCCGGTATCCATAGACGGGCAGCCGGCGCGCATGAACATATTCGTACAGGCGCTACAGGGCAGCCGCCTCGTGGGCGAACCGCGGCGCCTGACGTCCGAGACACTGCGCGACATAGGCCAGTTCTTCTGGAAAGGCTCGCACACTATTCTGTACGCCAAGGATTTCAATGGCGACGAGAACTTCCACGTGCTCGCCGTGGACGTCGCCAGCGGCGCCGTCACCGACCTTACCCCTTTCGAGGGGGTGCGGGCCGGGGTCGAGGACGACCTGCCGGACGACCCGCAGCATATACTCATCGGCCACAACGGCCGCAACCCGGAAGTGTTCGACGTCTATCGCGCCGACATCCGCAGCGGCGAGCTGCAGCAAGTGGCCGAGAACCCGGGCAATATCGTCGGCTGGCAGACCGACCATGCGGGCCGGGTGCGCGTGGCGATAGCCAGCGACGGGCTGCGCACCACCGTGCTGTATCGCGAAGATGAAGGCGACGCCTTCAGGGCCATTGTCGACACCGATTTCCGCACTTCGGTCAGCCCCGTGTTCTTCGACTTCGACGACAAGTCGCTGTATGCGCTGAGCAATCGCGGGCGCGATCTGCTGGCGCTGGTGCGCATCGACCCGCAAGCGCCCGACGAGGAACACCTGGTGTACGGCGCCGACAGCGTCGACCTCGACGGCGCCTCTTATTCGCGGCTGCGCAAGGTGCTGACGGCGGCCGTCTACCAGACCGACAAGCCGCAATACCATTTTTTCGACGAGCTCAGCCGGAAGCGCTACGAGCAGGTGCGCGCGCTATTGCCCGGCTACGAGATCGCATTCCAGGACGCCACGCGCGACGAGACCAAGTTCATCGTCGCAGCCTATAGCGACAGGACGCCGGGCAGCCGCCATATCTACGATGCGAACACCGGCGAAGTGAGCAAGCTGGGCGACATCAACCCGCGGCTGCGCGAACAGGACATGGCGCAGGTGCGCCCGATACGCTACCGCAGCCGCGACGGCTTGTGGATCCACGGCTACCTGACCCTGCCGCCGGGGCGCCCGGCGCAGGCGCTGCCTTGCGTGGTCAATCCGCACGGCGGCCCCTGGGCGCGCGACGGCTGGGGTTTCAATCCGGAAGCGCAGTTCCTGGCCAACCGCGGCTATTGCGTGCTGCAAATGAATTTCCGCGGCTCCACCGGCTACGGCCGCCGCTTCTGGGAAGCCAGCTTCGGCCAATGGGGCCTGGCCATGCAGGACGACATTACCGATGGCGTGCAGTGGCTGATCGGCCAAGGCATCGCCGACCCCTCGCGCATCGCCATCTACGGCGGCAGCTACGGCGGCTACGCCACCTTGGCGGGCATCACGTGCACGCCGGACCTGTACGCCGCGGCGGTGGACTATGTGGGGGTGTCGAACCTGCTGACTTTCCTCAACACCATTCCGCCGTACTGGAAGCCCATGCTCGAGAAAATGCACAGCATGGTGGGCGATCCGGAACGCGACCGCGAACGGCTGGAGGCCACGTCGCCCGCGCTGAACGCGGGGCGCATCCGCACGCCCTTGCTGATCGCCCAGGGTGCGCACGACCCGCGCGTGAACAAGGACGAAAGCGACCAGATGGTGACAGCGCTGCGCGCACGCGGCGTCGAAGTGGAATACATCGTAAAGGACAACGAAGGGCACGGCTTCCATAACGACGAGAACAAGTTCGAGTTCTACGACCGCATGGAGAAATTCCTCGACTTGCACCTGCGCTCCGATGCCGGCGAAGGCGAGTCTTGACGCCGCTGATAAGATAGTCGACAGTCGCAGCGCCCCGGATCACGAGGCTTGCGCCAGACCGGCGCGGACGCTGCGGCCATCCGGATTCCCGCAATTTCCCGGCAACAGCAAGATAGCATTCCGACATGAAGGAGGACGCGGAACAGGGCCACGCATCTGCTCGTGGCGCGCTATCCCGCCCCGGCGCACAGGCCCGGGGTATTCCGCGCAATGCGTATATGAAACTGTATTACCTGCCCGGCGCCTGCCCGCTGGCCACCCAGATCGTGCTGGAATGGACCGCCACCCCCTATGAGCTGCAAGCCGTCAGCCGCAGCGAAATCAAGGAGCCTGCCTACCTGGCCTTGAACCCCCTGGGCTCGGTGCCCGTGCTGGTGGACGGCGACTTCGTCCTGACGCAAAGCGCGGCGACGCTGGAATACGTGGCTGACCTGCATCCCAAGGCCGGCCTGGTCGGGGACACCCCGCGCCAGCGCGCCGAGACGCATCGCTGGCTGGGCTTCTGCAATTCCGACCTGCACCGCACTTTCAGCCTGGTCTTCGGCCCCGCGGCCTATGCCGACAGCGATGCCGGACAGAAAGAACTGGCCGAGAAGGCTTCCGCGCGCGTGGTGTTCCTGTTCAGCGTCGTCGACAAGCAACTGGCGGGCCGGGACTGGCTGACCGGCCTGCGCTCGATCGCCGACCCCTACCTGTACACCATTACCCGCTGGGCCAAGGCCAAGAAGCTCGACATCGGCGGCCTGGCCAATCTGCAGGCCCACTACGACCGCTTGCATGCCGATGCCGGCGTACAGGCAGCCCTCAAGAAACAGGGCCTGGAGTAATCGCGGACCCGGGCGCGCATCGCGCCCGTCTCAAGCGCCCAGATAGGCGCGCCGCACCTCGTCGTTGCTCAGCAGCCTGGCTCCGGTATCGGCCAGGATCACCCTGCCGGTTTCCAGCACGTAGCCGCGGTCGGCGATCTGCAGGGCCTTGTGCGCATTCTGCTCGACCAGGAACACGGTCACGCCCTGCTGCCGTATGGCCTGGATGATCTCGAAGATATGGGCAATGATCAGCGGCGCCAGCCCCAAGGTGGGTTCGTCCAGCAGCAGCAGCTTGGGGCGGGTCATCAGCGCCCGCCCGATCGCCAGCATCTGCTGCTCGCCGCCGGACATGGTGCCCGCCCGCTGGCGGGCGCGTTCCTTCAGGCGCGGGAACAAGGTATATACATGATCGATACCTTCGGCCACGCCGGCCTTGTCCAGGAAAAAGCCGCCCATCTGCAGGTTTTCGGTGACGCTCAAGTCCGGGAATACCCGGCGCCCTTCGGGTGAAATGGCGATGCCGCGCCGCATGATGGCGTGCGTGTCGTCGCCGGTGATGTCCTGCCCTTCGAAGCTGATGCGCCCGCTGCGCGCGCGAGGCGAGCCGCAAACCGTCATCAGCAGCGTGGTCTTGCCCGCGCCGTTGGAGCCGATCAGCGTGACGATCTCGCCTTTGTTGACATCGATCGACACGCCGTCCAGGGCCTGGATAGCTCCGTAATAGGTGTGCACGTTTTCCAGCTTGAGCACTTATTCTTCCCCCAGATAGGCCTTGATGACCCGCGGGTCGGCCCGCACTTCGGCGGGCAGGCCCGTCATGATGGGCCTGCCGTGCTCCATGACCAGGATGCGGTCGGACACCCCCATGACCAGGCTCATGTCGTGCTCGATCAACAACACCGCCACGTTGAATTCCTTGCGCAGGCGATCGATGAGCCGCTGCAGGTCGTGCTTTTCCTGGGGGTTCAGGCCCGCGGCGGGCTCGTCCAGCATCAGCAGGCGCGGCCGGGTGATCATGCAGCGCGCGATTTCCAGGCGGCGCTGGTGCCCGTAGGCGAGATTGCCGGCTTCGCGGTTGGCGTATTCGCGTATGCCCATGAAGTTCAGCCACTGCACGGCGTTTTCCAGAGCGCCGCGTTCGGAGCGGCGATAAGAAGGCACTTTGAACAGGCCTTGCAGAAAACCGGTCTGCAAGCGCATGTGCTGCGCCACCAGCAGGTTCTCGAGCACGGTGAGCTGCTTGAACAGGCGCACATTCTGGAAGGTGCGCACCAGGCCTTGCTGCGCCACCTTGTGGCTGGCCAGCCCGTTGATGCGGCGTCCTTCCAGGAATATCGAACCGCCGCTGGGCTTGTAGAAACCGCCCACGCAGTTGAACACTGTGGTCTTGCCCGCGCCGTTGGGCCCTATGATGGCGAAGACCTCGTCGCCGCCTACTTCGAATTCGACGCCGTCCACGGCCAGCAGGCCGCCGAAGCGCATGCTCAGGCCCGACACTTTCAGCAGCGCTGCGCCCGTCATGCCGGCAACTCCACCTGCGGGCGCTTGACCGGCAGCAAGCCCTGCGGGCGCCACATCATCATCAGCACCATCACCAGGCCGAAGATCAGCATGCGATATTGCGCGAATTCGCGCGCCAATTCAGGCACGACCGTCAGGATGATGGCAGCAAGAATGACGCCAACCTGCGAGCCCATGCCGCCCAGCACCACGATGGACAGGATCAGGGCCGATTCGATGAAGGTGAAGGATTCCGGATTGACCAGCCCCTGGCGCGCCGCGAAGAAGGCGCCGCCCAGCCCGGCGAACATGGCCCCCATGGTGAAGGCCGACAGCTTGATGCGCGTGGGGTTCAAGCCCAGGGAACGGCAGGCGATCTCGTCTTCGCGCAAGGCTTCCCAGGCCCGGCCTATGGGCATGCGGATCACGCGCGAGGACACGAACAGGGCCAGCAGCGCCAGCAGCAGCGCGGTCAGGTAGAGATAGATGACCACGTCGTTGGGATTGAAATTCCAGCCCATCAACTGGTGGAAGGTCGTCTCGCCGCGCGGGGCGCGTCGCACCATGGCATAGCCGAAGAGAGTCGGCTTGGGTATGCTGGAGATGCCGTCGGGGCCGCCGGTCAGGGGATACAGGTTGATGAGCAGCAGGCGGATGATCTCGCCGAAGCCCAGGGTGACGATCGCCAGATAATCGCCGCGCAGGCGCAGCACCGGAAAGCCCAGGGCAAAGCCGAACAGCGCCGCGAACAGGCCCGACAGCGGCAGGGCTTCCCAGAAGCCCCAGCCCGCCCAGTGATACAACAGCCCATAGGTATAGGCGCCCACCGCGTAGAAACCGACAAAGCCCAGGTCCAGCAAGCCGGCAAAGCCCACCACGATGTTCAGGCCCAGCCCCAGCAGCACGTAGATCAGCACCAGCGTGGCCAGGTCGACCTGCGCCCTGCCGGTGAAAAAAGGCCAGATGGCCGCGAAGACCACCAGGGCGCACAGCATCCGGCGGCGGCCGCGATCCCCCAGCACGGGCATGCGCAGGCGGGCGCGGCCGCGTACGCCCGGCAGTTTCGCCGCCAGCGGCCGCAGAAGCTGGAATACGAAGACGATGGTCATGCCGGCCACGATCATGATCCAGTCGGGCTGCAATTGCGTCTGCATGCCGCGGCGCACGATTTGCAGCCCGAATATCGGGGCGATGATGACGCCGGCCATGACGGCGGCGATCAAGGCATGCGTGACATTGCGGCCCTTCATACCTTCTCCACCTCGGGCTTGCCCAGCAGCCCGGTGGGCCGGAACAGCAGGATCAGCACCAGCAGCGCGAAAGCCACGATGTCCTTGTACTGGGAAGAGATATAGGCCGCAGACAGCGTCTCGGCCAGGCCGAGCAGCACCCCGCCCAGCATCGCACCCGGCACGCTGCCTATGCCGCCCAGCACGGCGGCGGTAAAGGCCTTGATGCCGGCCAGGAAGCCGATGAAGGGGTTGAGCTTGCCGATGGCCAGGGCGATCAGCACACCGCCTACCGCGGCCAGCATCGCGCCGATGACGAAGGTGAAGGAAATGATGCGGTTGGTGTCTATGCCCAGCAGGTTGGCCATGTGCATGTCCTGCGAGCAGGCGCGCGAGGCGCGGCCGGTGCGGGAATACTTGATGAACAAGGTCAGGGCGATCATCAGCAGCACTGTCACGGCAATGATCATGATGCGCGCGTAGGGCACCGAGACGCGGAAGTCCGGGCTCATGTTGAACTGCACCGACCCGCTGATGAGCGCCGGCACCGCCATGTCGCGGGCGCCCTGCCCGATCGCCACCCAGTTCTCGAGGAAGATCGACATGCCTATGGCGGAGATCAGCGCCACCAGCCGCGGGCTCTTGCGCAGCGGCGCGTAGGCCACTTTCTCGATCGCGTAGCCGTAGACCGCGGTGACGCCGGCCGCCACCACCAGCATGGCCAGCACCAGCAAGGGCAGCGGCAGGCCGCTGTGCACCCCCACCGCCGACAGGGTCACCAGCCCGACATAGGCGCCGATCATGTAGATGTCGCCGTGGGCGAAGTTGATCATGCCGATGATGCCGTAGACCATGGTGTAGCCGATGGCGATCAGCGCATAGATGGCGCCCAGCGACAGGCCATTGAGCAATTGCTGAGTTAGCTCGGGAATGAAATCTGACATGCCGCAAGGCCCCCCTTTTTTACGCCTGCAAGCCTCCTCGCCGGCCTGCCTTGCAGGACGCCCGCGATTTGCGGCCGGGCGGCAAGAACGGGCATGCGCCCATACGGCGCTTGCAAACTCGCTACCTGCAAACCCGATGCCTACAAGCCTGGCAGCCGCAAGCCCGGTGCCCGTTCAGGGCGCCGCCATTTTGCAGAGCCGGGCGAGGCCAGTCACTACGGAATAGCCCCTAAATATTCTGCTGCGCCGCGACCGGAGCGGCCGTGGCGGGCCGCGCCAGGTTCCACATCATGGCCCGGAAAGGAGCCAGCATGGTGACGTTGACCGCCAGCTTGACGGCCAGGTCGCCCAGCGCCAGGGCGACCCAGTGCACGCCCGTGCCGGCAAAGGCCACGCTGAAGAATACGCAGGTGTCGAGTATGGCGCCGGCCACCCCGCCGATGAGGGGAGCGCGCCACCAGCGCTGGTCGCGCAGCCGGTCGAATACATGGATGTCGGCCAGTTGCGCGCACAAATAGGCCAGCCCCGAGGCCGCGGCGATGCGCGGCGTGGCAACCCATACGGAGACGATCAGGGCGGCCACGAAGCCCGCCACCGCCACGCGCCTAGCGGCCGGAGCCCCGAAGCGCCGGTTCAGCACGTCGGTGACCAGGAACGCCACCGGATACGACAGGCCGCCCCAGGTGAGCCAGCGGCTGATGGGGTATTGCACCAGGATGTTGGAGCCGACCACCACCACGCCCATGGCCAGCACGGCCAGCAGGAACTGTGCCGGGGTCATGGGCACATAGACTCGCCGCCGCGTTGCGGGCGAGGATGCGAGGGCCGTTTTCATGCGTCGAGCTCCCGGGCCAGTTCGGCGGCGCGATCGCGGGCCGCGACCATGGCCTGGCGCACGATGCCGGCGAAATCGCGCTGCTGGAACACGGCCAGTGCGGCGGCCGTGGTGCCTCCCTTGGAAGTGACCCTCTCGCGCAGGGTGGCGGGCGATTCGGGCGACAGCGCCGCCAGTTGCGTGGCGCCCGACAGCGTGGCCAGCGCCAGCTTGCGCGCCTGCTCGCCGTTCAGGCCGAGATCCTTGCCGCCCTGCAACAGGGCTTCCAGGAACAGGAATACATAGGCCGGCCCGCTGCCCGACAGTGCGGTAACCGCGTCCAGCGCCGCGTCGTCGTCGACCCAGACAGTCTCGCCCACCGCACGCAGCATCTGCTGGGCCACGGCGCGATCGTCTTCGGACACGCCGGGCAATGCCATCAGGCCGGTGATTCCGGCGCCGACGAGTGCCGGCGTGTTGGGCATGCAGCGCACCAGGCGCTGCCAGGGCCGGCCCGGCTCGCCCAGCCAGCGCGCCAGCGTGCCGCTGGGGATGCCCGCGGCAATGCTTATCACCAAGGTATCGGGCCGCAAAAACGGCCTGCAGGCCTGGGCGGCGGTCTTCAGGTGCTGGGGCTTGACGGCGAAGACCCAGACCCGGCAGGCGGCCAGTTGCTCGCCGGGCGCGGGCGCGGCCGTGGCGCCCTTCTCGCGCCATTGCTCGAGCACGGCCTCGGTCGGATCGATGACGTGCACATCTTGCGCTGCACAACGCTTGCCGATCAGGCCGGCAGCCAGGGCGGTGGCCATATTGCCGCCGCCTATGAAGGAAAGTTTGAGTTCGGGATTCATAGCAGCCGTATTGTACGATTTTCCGCCGGCCCGCCCATCCCGGGGCGATGCTGGCGTCGGCCGGCCCGGCTGCGGATCCGCCCGCCGCGCGGCCCTTCCGTTTTCTTTCCCCATCTTCCCATGCTCGGCCCATATGCATGGTACTTATATGCATTGACCGATAAGTCCGGTGTGGCTACATTCACGTCATCGTCACAAACGCGTCATAGACTGCTCACGAATCCGGCCGTGCACACCATTGCATGACAGGTTTTTTCAAGGAGAACAAGCTCATGAGAGCGAAACACCTAGCCTTATCCCTGGCCGGCGTACTTGCCACGCTGGGTACGGCCCACGCGGCGACGCAGATCACCTTTTGGCACGCCATGCAAGGCCCCCTGGGCGAGCGCGTCAATTCCATTGTCGACCAATTCAACAAGAGCCAGTCCGACTACGTCGTGCATGCGGTGTACAAGGGCTCGTACCCCGAAACCATGAACGCGGGCATCGCTGCCTTCCGCGGCGGCAATGCCCCCGACATCCTGCAGGTCTTCGAGGTCGGCACCGCCACCATGATGTACGCCAAGGGCGCCATCGTTCCCGTGCAGGAAATGTCCGAAAAGGCCGGCGACCCGATCGATCCCAAGCTGTTCCTCGGGGCCGTGGCCAGCTACTATTCGTCCTCGTCGGGCAAGCTGGTGTCCATGCCGTTCAACAGCTCCACGCCGGTGTTCTACTACAACAAGGACGCCTTCAAGAAGGCCGGCCTCGACCCCAACAAACCGCCCAAGACCTGGGAAGAAGTGGCCGCGGCCGGCAAGAAGCTGCGCGCCGCGGGCATGGAATGCGGCTACACCACCAATTGGCCGTCCTGGATCCAGCTCGAGAACTTCGCGGCCTGGCACAATGTGCCCTACGCTTCCGAAGACAACGGCTTCGGCGGCCTGGGCGCGCGCCTGCAGATCGACAAGCCGATCTTCGTGCGCCACATGAAGTTCCTGGCCGCCATGGCCAAGGACGGCAGCTTCACCTACGGCGGGCGCGGCGACACCGCCAATGCGCTGTTCATCTCGGGCAAGTGCGGCATGTTCACCGGGTCCAGTGGCACCCGTGCCAGCATCCTCAAGAATGGCAAGTTCGAGCTCGGCACCTCCACCCTGCCCTATTACCCCGACGTCAAGGGCGCGCCGCAGAACACCATCATCGGCGGCGCATCGCTGTGGGTCTTCGCCAACAAGAAGCCCGAGGTCTACAAGGGCATCACCAAGTTCTTCAAGTTCCTGGCCAGCCCCGAGCAAGCCGCGGCCTGGCACCAGGGCACCGGCTATGTGCCCATCACCAAGGCCGGCTACGACCTCACCAAGAAGTCGGGCTACTACGAAAAGAACCCGGGCACCGAGATCGCCGTGCAGGAACTCAATGCCAACACCACCGCGAACTCGCGCGGCGTGCGCCTGGGCTACCTGCCGCAGATCCGCGACATCGAAGACGGCGAAATGGAACAGATCTTCGCCGGCAAGGTCGATGCCAAGGCAGGCCTGGACATCATGGTCAAGCGTGGCAACGAACTGCTGGAGCGTTTCCAGAAAAGCGTGAAATAACAAGGTCGCCACGAGCGCATGCCGACAACCGCGAGGCCCCCTGGACACAGGGACATTCCTCGCGGTTTTTTTACCGAAGCCTGTCAAAATGGCATACGCATCGCCGCCCAGGCGCCTCTTTTAGCGTCAACAGGCCCTGGGCCAAGGCTATCGGCAGAAATTCGGCACCCTTAGTGCCTACAGGCCAGGAACATGGAAAAACGCGTAGTCTTCACTCATAAAGTCCTGCCCTACCTGCTGCTTGCGCCGCAGCTTGCCATTACCGTCGTGTTCTTTTTCCTGCCCGCCGGGCAGGCCATGTGGCAGTCGTTCCACATCGAAGACCCGTTCGGCCTATCCTCGCAATTCGTGGGCCTGAGCAACTTCGCCGACCTGTTCACCAATTCCGATTACATCAATTCCTTCGAGGTCACGGCCGTCTTCTCGATACTGGTAGCGGTGCTGGGCCTGAGCATCTCGCTGCTGCTGGCGGCCATGGCCGATCGCGTCGTCAAGGCCGCCGCGGTATACAAGACCCTGCTGATCTGGCCCTATGCCGTGGCCACGGCGGTGGCCGGCGTGCTCTGGACGTTCATGTTCTCGCCGTCGGTGGGCGTGATAGCGGTGTATCTCGCGCGGCTGGGCTTTGCCTGGAATCCGCGCCTGGATGGCTACGACGCCATGGCCCTGGTGGTGCTGGCTTCGGTGTGGAAACAGATTTCCTATAACTTCCTGTTCTTCCTGGCCGGCCTGCAATCCATACCGCGCTCGCTCATCGAGGCCGCGGCCATAGACGGCGCCAGCCCCTCGCGGCGCTTCTGGACCATCGTCTTCCCGCTGCTCTCGCCCACCACTTTCTTCCTGCTGGTGGTCAATGTCATCTATGCGTTCTTCGATACCTTCGCGATCATCGACATCATGACCCAGGGCGGCCCCGGCACCTCGACCGCGATCCTGGTGTACAAGGTCTATAACGCCGGCTTCAAGGGCCTGGACATCGGCTCCTCGGCATCGCAGTCGGTGATACTGATGCTGATCGTCATCGCACTGACCGTGGTTCAGTTCCGCTACATCGACCGCAAGGTCAACTACTGAGCACGCCACATACGGAACGCCACTGACGACTAGCCATGATCCAACGCCGCCCCTTCCTCGATTTCCTCGCGCACGCCATCCTGATCGTCGGCGTGGTGGTGATCGCCTTCCCGCTGTACATCACTTTCATCGCCTCGACCCAGACCATGCAGCAGGTGGCGCAGGCGCCCATGTCGCTGCTGCCGGGCAACCAGTTCCTGCACAATTACACGACGGTGCTGCTGGGCGCCGACCACAGCACGCCGCCGGTGGGCCGCATGATGTGGGTCAGCACGGTCATGGCGCTGGTCATCGCCATCGGCAAGATTGCCATCTCCATGCTGTCGGCCTTCGCGGTGGTGTATTTCCGCTTCCGCCTGCGCATGTTCTTTTTCTGGATGATCTTCGTCACCCTGATGCTGCCGGTAGAAGTGCGCATCGCCCCGACCTACAAGGTGGTGGCCGACCTGGGCATGCTCAATAGCTACGCGGGGCTGACGCTGCCGCTGATCGCCTCGGCCACCGCCACGTTCCTGTTCCGGCAGTTCTTTCTTACCGTGCCCGACGAGCTGGTCGAGGCCGCGCGCATCGACGGTGCGGGCCCGATGCGCTTCTTCAAGGACATCCTGTTCCCGCTGTCGCGCACCAGCATCGCCGCGCTGTTCGTGATCCAGTTCATCTACGGCTGGAACCAGTACCTCTGGCCGCTGATCATCACTACCCAGGAACGCATGTACCCCATCGTCATCGGCATCCGCAGCATGATCGCGGGCGGTGACAGCGTCACATCCTGGAACCTGGTGATGGCCACCGCCATCCTGGCCATGCTGCCGCCGGCGGCGGTGGTCATTCTCATGCAAAAATGGTTCGTCAAGGGCCTGGTCGATTCCGAAAAATGATGCGAACCTGCAATCAAGAAGATGACAGCGCTGCTTCGCCTTGCCGTACTATTCGTACTGCCAGCGGCTGCACGCCCAGTTCTCGTCCCGATTGCAGGCCCGCAATAAGATAAGGCCACGGGCCGCAAGCCGGCGCGCTCAATAGGAAACCCATACATGGCAACACTGAGCTTTCGCAACGTCACCAAGACCTATCCCGGCAACGTCGCCGTGATCCATGGCGTGACCCTGGATGTCTCCAATGGCGAATTCATCGTCATCGTCGGCCCATCGGGCTGCGGCAAGTCCACCCTGATGCGCATGGTGGCCGGGCTCGAAAGCATCACCAGCGGCGAGATCGCCATCGACGACAAGGTCGTCAACGAGCTGGAACCGGCCGAGCGCGATATCGCCATGGTGTTCCAGAACTATGCCCTGTATCCGCACATGTCGGTGTTCGACAACATGGCCTATGGGCTCAAGATACGCAAGTTCAGCAAGGAACAGATCCGCCAGCGCGTGGACAACGCGGCGCAGATACTCGAGCTCGAAAACCTGCTGGAACGCCGCCCTCGCCAGCTCTCCGGCGGCCAGCGCCAGCGCGTGGCCATGGGCCGCGCCATCGTGCGCGAGCCCAAGGTGTTCCTGTTCGACGAACCCTTGTCCAATCTGGATGCCAAGCTGCGCGTGCAGATGCGGCTCGAAATCCAGAAGCTGCACCGCAGGCTGGGCACCACCAGCCTGTACGTCACGCACGACCAGGTCGAGGCCATGACGCTGGCCCACCGCATGGTGGTCATGAACAAGGGCATCCCTGAACAGATCGGCACGCCCATAGAGGTATTCGAGAAGCCCGCCTCGACTTTCGTCGCGAGCTTCATAGGCTCGCCGCCCATGAACCTGCTGCCGGTGCAGATCGACGCCGACCGCCGCGTCGTCGGCGATGCCGGCAGCGCGCTCAGCATCAAGCCCGAGGCCGTGCCCGCGGCGCTGGCCGGCAAGAAGGCCATCATGGGCCTGCGGCCCGAAGACATGCAGTTGCACACGCACGGCATCCCGGTCGAGATCGAAATGGTCGAAATCCTGGGTTCCGAGCAACTAATACACGGCCGCCACGGCGACGCCCAGATCGTGCTGCGCTGCCCCGTGGGCCTGACTGCCGACCAGCCGGTGCGGGTAGGCGACAAGATCGAGGTGGGCAGCGTCTCGGGCCGCGCGCTGCACTGGTTCGACCCCGAGACCGGCAGGCGCATCGGAGACTGAAGGCCGCGCGGCAGCCGCAAGGCGCAAGCACACGGCCTGTAGAAAAAACAGCCCCTGCGATCCGCAGGGGCTTGGCTGTCTGGCAGGCTAATTGCCGCTCAGATTTTGCCGCCTGGATTTTCCAGGCACGCCGCAAGCCGCAGAGATTTGCGGCGTGGCGAGGCAGGTTCAGCCCCGGCCAGGCCGCATTCCCCGGCTGGGCCGCATTACTTGTATGCGTAGGCGGTCTTGGTGCCGTCCTTGTGCCAGGTAAAGACCTCGAACTTGAAGTTCGTCAGGTCGCCCTGCTTGTTCCAGGAGATCTTGCCCAGCGGCGTGTCGATCGCGTGGCTGTGCAGGTAGGCGGCAACCTTGGTCGGATCGTCGGCCCCTACGCCCTTGATGCCGTCGGCGATGGCCAGCAGCGCCGAATAGGCCGTAAGCTGGAACGCGCCGCTGGGGTCGCGCTTCTTGTCCTTGAAAGCCTTGACCACCGCAGCGTTGGCCGGGTTCTTGGAATAGTCGGCCGGCAGCGTCAGCAGCATGCCTTCGACGGCGGGGCCGGCGATGGCATTGATGTCTGCATTACCCACACCCTCGGGGCCCATGAAGCGCGCCTTCAGGCCCTGCTCGGCGCCCTGGCGCAGCAGCAGGCCCATTTCGGGGTGGTAGCCGCCGTAGTACACGAAGTCGGCGTCCACCGATTTCAGCTTGGTGATGACTGCCGAATAATCGCTGTCGCCGGCGTTGATGCCTTCGAACATCACGACCTTGACGCCGTCCTTTTCGAGCTCTTTCTTGACGGCGGTGGCGATGCCCTGGCCGTAGGACTGCTTGTCGTGCAGGATCGCGACGCGCTTGGGCTTGATCTGCTTGGCAATGAAGTCGGCCGCCGCGGGGCCCTGCTGGTCGTCGCGGCCTATGGTGCGGAAGATGAAGTCGTAGTTCTTGCCGTCGGTGACCGCCGGCGAAGTGGCCGAAGGCGAGATCATGACCACGCCTTCGTCGTTGTAGATGTCGGTGGCGGCGATGGTGGCGCCCGAACACACGTGGCCCACCACGTAATGGATCTTGTCGTTGACCACGCGGTTGGCAACGACCGGCCCTTGCTTGGGCTCGCAGGCGTCGTCCATGGTGACGGCGACCAGCTTCTTGCCCAGCACGCCGCCCTGGGCGTTGATCTGTTCTATGGCCGTGTCCACACCCTGCTTGACCATCTCGCCGTATTGCGTGACCGGGCCGGTGAAGGGGCCGGCAACGGCGATGCGTATGGTGTCTGCGGCGCGGGCGCTGGCCGACACCAGCATGCCTATGGCCAGGCCGAATGCGGCGGCTGCGGGGATATAGCGGATATTCATGGGAAGCCCTCCTTGTCGTGACGCTTCAAAGCATACACGAACGGCCTGGGCCCCGCAGCCGCCTCAAGCCTCGGCCAGCTCGCCCGCTTTTTCTTCCTGCAAGTAGCTCACGCCGGGCAGTTCGCACGCATATACCGCCGACACCAGGGCCTCGATGGCCGCGGGGCGCGGAAAGCTCTTGCGCCAGACCAGCACCACGCGCCGGTCCGGCACAGGCTTCTTGAAAGGGATGTAGCTCAGCAGGTCGTTGTTCAGTCCGGGCATGGAAAGCGAGCTGCTGGGCAGCACCGTCACGCCTATGCCGGCGGCAACCATGTGGCGTATGGTTTCCAGCGACGAGCCCTCGAAGGTGCGCTGGATGCCGTCGCTGGCGGCCGAATAGCGCGATAGCTCCGGGCAGACCTCGAGCACCTGGTCGCGGAAGCAGTGGCCGGTGCCCAGCAGCAGCATGGTTTCCTGCTTGAGATCCTTGGCGTCGATTTCCTTGAGCTTGGTCCAGGGGTGGTTCTTGGGCACGGCCACCACGAAGGGCTCGTCGTACAAAGGACGCATCATCAGGCCCGACTCGGGCAAGGGCAGCGCGACAATGGCGCAATCGATCTCGCCCTGGCGCAGCAGTTCGAGCAGGCGGATGGTGAAATTTTCCTGCAGCAGCAGCGGCATCTGCGGCGTGGCGGCGATCTGCGTGGGCACCAGCCTGGGCAGCAGGTACGGCCCGACGGTATGAATGACGCCAACGCGCAGCGGTCCGGCCAGGGGATCGTGGCCCTCGCGCGCGATCTCGCGCAGGTTCGCGCCCTCTTCCAGCACGCGCTGCGCCTGCGCCACCACCTTCAGCCCTATCGGCGTCACCCCGACTTCGGTGCCGCCGCGCTCGAACAGCACTACGCCCAATTCGTCCTCGAGCTTGCGGATGGCCACCGACAGCGTGGGCTGGCTGACGAAACAGGCTTCCGCCGCGCGCCCGAAGTGGCGCTCGCGCGCCACGGCCACTATGTATTTCAATTCGGTCAGGGTCATATCTGCATCCTGCAATGGCAAATTCTGCGATGGGCTAAGACAAAGTTTCAACTGCGCAGGAAATCCTGGCGGCCGCGCATCCAGCGTTCGAGATGGGCCTGCGCATGCTCGGGAAAGGATTCCCGCAATTCTTGCGCCACCGCCCGGGCGCGCTCGACGAGCTGCGTGTCGGTCTCCAGGCTGGCAAAGCGCAGCAATTCCACGCCCGACTGGCGCACCCCCAGGAATTCCCCGGGCCCGCGCTGGTCGAGGTCGCGCTGCGCGATCTCGAAGCCGTCGGTGGTTTCGTACATGGCGCGCAGGCGCTGGCGCGCCAGCTGCGACAGCGGCGCCTGGTACATCAGCACGCAGACCGACTGCGCCGAGCCGCGCCCCACCCGGCCGCGCAACTGGTGCAGTTGCGCCAGCCCGAAACGCTCGGCGTGCTCGATGATCATCAGCGACGCATTGGGCACGTCGACGCCGACCTCGATCACCGTTGTGGCCACCAGGAGGTCTATGGCGCCGTCGCGGAACGCCTGCATGACCTGCGCCTTCTCGGCCGGTTTCAGGCGTCCGTGCACCAGGCCTACATTCAGGCCGGGCAGCGCCTGCGCCAGCCGCGCGTGGGTGTCGACCGCCGTCTGCAATTGCAGCGCCTCGCTTTCCTCGACCAGCGGGCAGACCCAGTAGGCCTGGCGCCCCTGGCGCACTTCTTCCACCACGCGTGCCACGACCTCGTCGCGCCGCGCATCCGACACCAGCTTGGTCAGCACCGGACTGCGCCCCGGCGGCAGCTCGTCGATCGCCGAGATGTCCAGGTCGGCGAAGAAAGTCATGGCCAGGGTGCGCGGGATAGGAGTGGCGCTCATGTTCAACTGGTGCGGGATGTAGCCCCGCTCGCCGCGGGTCTCGCCCTTGCGGCTGAGTTCCAGGCGCTGGCCGACGCCGAAGCGATGCTGCTCGTCGAGTATGACCAGGTCCAGGCGCGCGAATTCCACTTTGTCCTGGATCAGCGCCTGCGTGCCTATGGCCAGTCCGGCCCTGCCCTCGGCGATGGCGGCCTGCGCAGCCTTGCGGGCCTTGGGCGCCAGGCTGCCGGTCAGCCACGCAATCTCCACGCCCAAAGGCTCCAGCCAGTCCGCCAGCTTGCGGAAATGCTGTTCGGCCAGGATTTCGGTGGGCGCCATGAGCGCTACCTGCGAGCCGCAGGACAGCGCCTGGGCTGCAGCCAGCGCCGCGACCACGGTCTTGCCGCTGCCCACGTCGCCCTGCAGCAGGCGATGCATGGGAAAGGGCCGGCGCAGGTCGGCTGCGATCTCGGCGCAGGCGCGTTCCTGGGCCGCCGTCAGCTTGAAAGGCAGCCCCGCGCGCAGCTTGCGCACCAGGTCGTCACGGTCCAGGCCGCGGGCGCGCTGGCGCAGGCGCGCGGCGCGGGCCTGCGCCAGCGACAATTGCTGGGCCAGCAGCTCGTCGAACTTGATGCGGCTCCAGGCCGGATGGCCACGCTCGATCAGGTCGTGGTAGGACACCTGGGGCGGTGGATGATGCAGTACGCGGATCGCCTGGTCGAACGGCAGCAGCCCGTAGCGCTCGCGTATCGGTTCGGGCAGCGTGTCGGACAGATCGGCCCGCTGCAGGGCCTGGTCGATCGCCTTGCGCAGCGCCGGCTGGGACAGCCCGTCGGTGCTCGGATAGACCGGCGTCAGCGCATCGGGCAGTTCGGTGTCCGCCGCCGCGACCTTGGGGTGCACCATCTCGATGCCGGCGAAACCGCCGCGCACCTCGCCGCGCACCCGCAGGCGCCTGCCCCGCGCCAGTTGCTTCTGCTGGCTGGGATAGAAATGCAGCCAGCGCAGCGCCAGCCTGCCGGTGCCGTCTTCCAGCAAGGCATGCAACTGGCGCCGCGGATGGTACTGGACTTCGGAATGCAGCACCTCGCCCTCGACCTGCCCGGTCTGGCCCGCGTGCAGGCCGCCTATGGGCACGATCTGCGTCTCGTCCTCGTAGCGCATGGGCAGGTGCACGATGAAATCCTGGACGTCCCGCAGGCCCAGCCGCTGGAACTTGCGTTCGAGCGTGGCGGCCGGGTTCGCGCCGCGCTGTGCGGCGCGGCCGGCAGACGAGGCGCTCATCCCTGGATGCGGCGCGCCGCCGGAGCGGGCCGCTGCTGCGGCCGCCGGCTGGCGTGGAACGGCTGCGGCATGGCGGCCCTAGACCACGATGACGGCTTCGACTTCAAACTGGGCGCCCTTGGGCAGGCTCGCCACCCCGATGGTGGAGCGCGCCGGATACGGCTGCGGAATGACGTCGGCCATGATGGCGTTGGCGCTGGCGAATTTGCTGAGATCCGTCAGGAACAGCGTGAGCTTGACGATATTGTCGAGCGTGCCGCCGGCGGCCTCGACCACCGCCTGCAAGTTGGCAAAGGACTGCCGCACCTGGCCTTCGAAGTTTTCCGATATCAGTTCGCCGGTGCCCGGCTCCAGCCCGATCTGGCCGGACAGGTAGACGGTCTTGCCGGAACCCGCCGCCACGGCCTGGGAATAAGGGCCGACCGCCGCGGGGGCCGCGTCGGTGTGTATGATCTGCTTGGCCATGCCTAACCTCTATGAGACGAAAACAACTATCGAAGTGTAATCATCTATAGAGAACATTAACAGCCCCCCGGGGCTTATTTTTCGACGAAAGCGCGTTCCACCACGTAGTCGCCGGGCTGGCCGACGCCGGGCGAGACCACGAAACCGCGCCGATCGAGCATGCCGCTGATGTCGGCCAGCATGTGCGGGCTGCCGCAGATCATGGCGCGGTCGGTGGCCGGATCGAGCGGCGGCAGGCCGATGTCTTCGAACAGTTTTCCGCTTTCGACCAGGTCGGTGATGCGTCCCTGGTTACGGAAAGGCTCGCGCGTGACGGTGGGATAGTAGATGAGCTTGTCGCGGATCTGATCGCCGAAAAATTCGTTGGCCGGCAGCTCGTTCTGGATGAAGTCGGAATACGCGAGCTCGCTGGCATAGCGCACGCCATGCAGCAGCACCACTTTCTCGAAGCGTTCATAGACTTCGGGGTCTTTGATGATGCTCATGAAGGGTGCCAGGCCCGTGCCCGTGGCGAACAGGTACAGGTGCTTGCCCGGCTTCAGGTCATGCACTACCAGCGTGCCCACCGGCTTGCGGCTGACCAGCACCGAATCGCCCTCGCGCAGGTGCTGCAGGCGCGAAGTGAGCGGGCCGTTCTGCACCTTGATGCTGAGGAATTCCAGGTTGTCTTCGTAGTTGGCGCTGGCGATGCTGTAGGCGCGCATCAGCGGCTTGCCGTCGACTTCCAGGCCGAGCATGACGAAATGGCCGTTGTCGAAGCGCAGCGCGGAATCGCGCGTGGTAGTGAAGGAAAACAAGGTGTCGTTCCAGTGGCGGACACTGAGAACCTGTTCGGAATTGAAAGCTGCCATAAGATATTCGCGGAAAACATGGGCGCGGCCTGCTCGAGCCCGGCCTGCGTCAGACCGGAGCCGCGAGAGGCCGCTGGATGCCCCTATTTTACCCGACTGGGGCTGCGCGCAAGCCGCGGGCAGGCGGGCTGGCCCGCGGCGAGTCCGCCGGCGGCGGCATGCCGGCGGACGGCGCAACAGGCCAGGGAGGCCCGCCGCACCCGCTTACGCCAGGTCGAACAACAGGACTTCCGCCCCATCGGCCTGTTCCAGGCGCAGCTCGGTCTCGTCCGACGCGGCCAGCGCATCGCCGGCCTGCAGGTCCTGGCCGTTGACGCGCAGGCTGCCGCGCGCCACATGCAGCCACGCCTTGCGGCCCGGCTCCAGCTTGTGGACCACTTGCAGCTCGCCGTCGAACTTGCCCGCGTACATGACGGCATCCTGGTGGATGCGCATGGTCGAGTCGCGGCCGTCCGGCGACAGGATGGGCACCAGCGCGTTGGGCACATACACCTCTTCGAAGGACTTCTCTTCGTATTCGGGCGTGATGCCGCGCACGTCGGGCTCTATCCAGATCTGCAGGATATGCGCCTCGGTGTCGGGGCTCGGATTCATTTCCGAGTGCACCACGCCGCGGCCCGCGCTCATGCGCTGCACGATGCCCGGGCGTATCGTCGATCCATGGCCCATGCTGTCCTGGTGGCGCAGCAGGCCGGCCAGCGGATAGGTGATGATCTCCATGTCGCGATGCGGGTGGGCGCCGAAGCCGCGGCTGGCGGCGATGCGGTCGTCGTTGATGACGCGCAGCGCGCCGAAGCCCATGTGCTCGGGATCGTAGTAATTGGCAAAGGAAAACGTGTGATAGGAATTCAGCCAACCGCCATGCTCGGCATGGCCTCGGTCGTTGGCGCGTCGCAGGACAATCATGGTTTACTCCGTTTTAAAATATTGAATGGCTGGCCCAGGCCGGAAATTTATCGACATACCAACCGCCATGAAGTAATTCTTGCACGTTTTATTGCCTGCCGGACACAGGAGTTTTAAACTCTACGTTCGAATTTTTCGAATGATAGCCTCATGCAAAGCCTGACCCCCGACATGTTCGTGATGCTGGACGCGATCGCGCGCTACGGCAGCTTCGCGCGCGCCGCCCAGGCGCTGGACAAGGCGCCCTCTTCCGTCACCTACAGCGTGCGCAAGCTCGAGGACGACCTGGACGTGCTGCTGTTCGACCGGCGCGGCCCGCATGCCACCCTGACCGCGGCCGGCCGGGCGCTGCTGGAGGACGGCCGCCACGTGCTGGCGGAACTGGAAGACATCGCACGCCGCGTGCGGCGCATCGCCACCGGCTGGGAAACCGAGTTGCGCATCGCCCTGAGCCCGGGCGTGGATCCCGCCCCTATCTGGGACCTGGTGGCCGATTTCCAGGCGCTGGCCACGCAGACGCGGTTGCGCTTCACCGAAGAAGTCCTGAGCGGCAACTGGGACGCGCTGCTGGCCGGCCGCGCCGACCTGCTGATCGGCGCCGACGCCTTGCATGCGCCGGCGGGCGGCTTCAATTCGCGGCCTATAGGGGCGGTGGACTTCGTGTTGTGCATGGCGCCGAGCCATCCGCTGGCGCAGCGCACGGGGGTGCTGGCCGCCGCAGACCTGCTGGCCTGCCACGCGATCGTCGTCAGCGACACCAGCCGCCGCCTGGAGCCGCAGGACCGCGGCTACAACGCACGCCAGCCGCTGCTGATCGTGCCCAATATGCACAGCAAGATCGACGCCCTGACGCACGGCCTGGGCGTCAGCCACCTGCCCTTGTGCATGGCCCGGCCCTGGCTGGACCAGGGCCTGCTGGTGACGCGCCAGACCGATACCGGCATACCCATACGCGAGCAGGCCGTCTACGCCTGGCAGGAACCGGCCAAGGGCGAAGGCCTGAAATGGTGGCTGCAGCGGCTCGAATCGCCGCGCCTGCACGCCATGTTGACAGGCGGCGAGCGCACCGGGCAGGCCGGCGAATAGAGCCAGCCTGGCGCAAATGCATGCCGCCTTCCCGCAGCACCCGCCCCATGCAGCGGCAAACCTCCGGACCGGAATTGCGCTAGAGCAAGTTCGGCGCAAATGTGTACGGAATTTTGCAGCGCTTACCTGATACAGCGCATTGAAAAGTGTAAATACTTGAGCCGAAAATGCTCTAGCCTTTCACTCTTCTTCCAACCCCAGTTCCTGGCACTTGCGTGTCAGCGTATTGCGCCCTATGCCCAGGCGCTGCGCGGCCTCGACACGCTTGCCGCGGCTGTGTTCCAGCGCGGCGCGCAGCAAGGTGCGCTCGAAATCGCGCGTCAGCGTGCTCATGACCGCGGGCTCTCCGCGTTCCAGCCGGGCCCGGGCATCGGCAGCCAGCAGCGCGGACCAGCCGCCGGCCACGCCCGCGCCTTGCGGGGTGCCGGAGGCCGCCCCGTCCATGCGTGCGGGCCTGGGCGGCTCTCCATGGGCTTGGGCGTCCGCCGCGCCGGCACTGGCGCCGGTATGGATTTCGGGCGGCAGGTCGCCGATGTCGACCACCTGGCTGGCGGACATCACCGACATCCAGTGACAGAAATTTTCCAGTTGGCGGATATTGCCCGGGTAATCGAAATCCAGCAGCGCCTGCAGCGCCGCGGGGGTCAGCCGGCGCACCGGCACGCCCAGGCTGCGCGCGCTATTGTCCAGGAACAGTTGCGCCAGCGCCGGAATGTCTTCCTTGCGCTCGCGCAGCGGCGGCAGGCGCAGGCGTATGACGTTCAGCCTGTGGAACAAGTCTTCGCGGAACTGGCCCTGAGCCACGCGCTGTTCCAGGGGCTGGTGGGTGGCGGCGACGATGCGCACGTCCACCTTGATCGCCTGCGAGCCCCCTACCCGGTAAAAGCTGCCTTCGGCCAGCACGCGCAACAGCCGGGTCTGCAGTTCCAGCGGCATGTCGCCGATTTCGTCGAGGAACAGCGTGCCGCCGTGCGCCGCCTCGAAACGCCCTTGGCGCGAGGTGGTGGCGCCGGTAAAGGCGCCGCGCTCGTGGCCGAACAGCTCGGCCTCCAGCAGGTCGCGCGGGATGGCGGCGGCGTTCAGGGCGATGAAGGGGCCGCCGGCGCGCACGCTGTGGGTATGCAGGGCGCGCGCGATCAGTTCCTTGCCGGTGCCGGATTCGCCGGTGATGAGCACGGTGGCGCGCGAGGACGCCAGCCGCCCTATCGCACGGAACACCTCCTGCATGGCCAGCGACGAGGACTGCAGCATGACGGCCGGGCCGGGCGTGGGCTGCGCTTGCGGCGCCGCCTCGCGTTCCTGCGCGGCGCGGCGGATCAGCGCCACCGCCTCATTGACATCGAAAGGCTTGGCCAGGTAATCGAAGGCGCCCTTCTGGAAAGCCTTGACGGTGCTGTCCAGGTCGGTGAACGCCGTCATGACGATGACGGCCAGCCCCGGATGTTCCTGCTTGATGGTCTGCAGCAGGCTCAGGCCGTCCTGGCCCGGCATGCGCACATCGGTGACCAGCACCGAAGGCGTTTCGAGGCGCAGCGCCTCGAGCACCGCAGCGGCGTTCGAGAAACTGCGCACCTCGATCGCCACCTTGGCCAGCGCCTTTTCCAGCACCCAGCGGATGCTCTGGTCGTCGTCGACCACCCAGACGGGGTTCATTCAGCCAACCTCCCTGTGCTGTCCGGCAATACCGCCCGGCAACCGGGCTTGCGCGCGCGGCCCGCTGCAGCAGCGGCCCCGCGCTTCGGCCCCGGCATTCATGGCAGCTCCAGCGGCAGGATCATGCGGAACTCGGTGTGGCCCGCGGTCGAATCGAATTCGACGACCCCGCCGTGCTGCTGCACGAATTCCTGTGCCAGGCTCAGGCCCAGGCCCGTGCCGCTGGCGCGGCCCGTGACCAGGGGATGAAAAATCTTGTCGCGCAATGCCTCGGGCACTCCGGGGCCATTGTCGATGACCGACACCACGATGCCCATCCTGACCGAGCGCCGCGCCAGTATCAGCCCGCGCCCGATGCGGGTGCGCAAGGTCAGCAGCGGCGTCTTGACCGAGGCGTCTTCGGTCAGCGCCTGCGCCGCATTGCGTGCGATGTTCAGCAGCGCCTGCAGCAGCCTTTCGCGGTCGCCCATCAGGTCCGGGGCCGAGGCATCGTAGTCGCGCACGATCTCCAGGCGCGGGCCGTATTCGGCCTGCAGCAAGGTGTATACGCGCTCGCAGATCTCGTGAATGTTGAAACGCGCAGTGTCCAGCGCCTGGCGCTGCGGCGCGATCAGCCTGTCGACCAGGCCGCTCAGGCGATCCGCCTCGGACATGATGACGCGCGTGTATTCGCGCAGCGAACCGTCGTCCAGTTCGGCTTCCAGCAACTGGGCGGCGCCGCGGATCCCGCCCAGCGGATTCTTGACTTCATGCGCCAGGTTGCGCAGCGATTCGCGCTGCACGTCGAGTTCCTGGCTGAGATGGCGATTGCGCTCGATCAGCACATGATGTTCGAGCTCGCGCACTTCCAGCAGCGCAGCCCAGGGCTGGCGCTGCAAATGCACCAAGGTGACGCTGACCGGCACGCTGCCGTCCGGACGGGCCAGCACCAGGTCCTGGCGCAGCACGCCGAAGCGGCCTTGCATTGCCTGGGAAAAGCGCGCCTGCAGGCCCGCACCCCCTGCGAACAAGCCGTGGGCGGGCGCACCGGCCAACTGCTTGCGCGACAGGCCGAACAGTTCCTCGGCGGCCGCATTGACATGCGCCACCCTTCCCTGCTCGTCCAGGAGCAATACCGCAGTGGCCAGCAAGTCGTAGCTCGAAACATCCATGCCGCTACCCCAGTCCACTGAAATCGAAAGCCGCGACGGGCCGGCTTGCCGGGCCTGCCGTGCGCCATGCACGGCGGGCCCGCGCAGCCCGCGGGCCGCAGCCGCTTAGAGGCTGTAGTACATGTCGAACTCGACGGGGTGCGAGGTCATCCGCAGGCGGGTGATCTCGGCCATCTTCAGTTCGATGTACGCATCCAGCATGTCGTTGCTGAACACGCCGCCGCGGGTCAGGAACTCGCGATCCTTGTCCAGGAATTCCACGGCCTGTTCCAGCGAGGCGCATACCGTCGGGATCTTGGCGTCTTCTTCCGGCGGCAGGTCGTACAGGTTCTTGTCGGCGGGATCGCCGGGGTGGATCTTGTTTTGCACGCCGTCCAGGCCGGCCATCATCAGGGCCGAGAAAGCCAGGTAGGGATTGGCCAGGGGATCGGGGAAGCGGGCTTCGATGCGGCGGCCCTTGGGGTTGCTGACGTAGGGGATGCGGATCGAGGCCGAGCGGTTGCGCGCCGAGTAGGCCAGCTTGACCGGGGCTTCGAAGTGCGGCACCAGGCGCTTGTACGAGTTGGTACCCGGGTTGGTGATGGCATTGAGCGCGCGGGCGTGCTTGATGATGCCGCCGATGTAGTACAGCGCGAACTCGGACAGGCCGGCGTAGCCGTTGCCGGCGAACAGGTTCTGGCCGTCTTTCCAGATGGACTGGTGCACGTGCATGCCCGAGCCGTTGTCGCCGACGATGGGCTTGGGCATGAAGGTCGCGGTCTTGCCGTAGACGTGCGCGACGTTGTGGATGGTGTACTTCATGATCTGGCTCCAGTCGGCGCGCTCTACGAGCGTGCTGAACTTGGTGCCGATTTCCATCTGGCCGGGCGCAGCCACTTCGTGGTGGTGCACTTCGACGGGCACGCCTTGCTGTTCCAGCAGCAGCACCATTTCGGAGCGCATGTCCTGGAAGGAATCGACCGGGGGCACGGGGAAATAGCCGCCCTTGACGCCGGGGCGGTGGCCGAGGTTGCCGCCGTCCAGTTCCAGGCCCCGCGACCAGGGCGCTTCTTCGGACTTGATCTTGACGAAGCAGCCCGACATGTCGTCGTTCCAGGTGATGCTGTCGAACACGAAGAACTCGGGTTCGGGGCCGAAATAGGCCGTGTCGCCCAGGCCGCTGGACTTCAGGTAGGCTTCGGCGCGCTTGGCCAGCGAACGCGGGTCGCGGTCATAGCCCTTCAGGTCGGAAGGCTCGACCACGTCGCAGGTCAGGATCAGGGTGGTTTCTTCGCGGAAAGGGTCCAGACGCGCCGATGAGGCATCGGGAATCAGCAGCATGTCCGAGGCTTCGATGCCCTTCCAGCCGGCGATGGACGAGCCGTCGAAGGCCTGGCCGGACTCCAGCTTGTCTTCGTCCACGGTATGGGCCGGCACCGATATATGGTGTTCGCGGCCGATCGTGTCGGTGAAACGGAAATCGACGAAGGCGACTTCACGGTCTTTGATGAGCTTTACGACATCTTCGGGGGTGGACATAGGGGCTCCTGGACTGGAAATAGGTCAAACCGAAAACAGGTCTGCCTTGCATTAAGCAATACTCGTGCCAACTTCGAGTGCAAGAAGCCGGAAGCATTTTTGCACCTCGGCGGCGTCATCGAAACACTATTCGCACCAATATGGTGCGAATTATAGTGCACTACCGCAACAACAACGCACCATAAAGGTGCAAATTCGGATATTGATCGCCAATCCCGCTCATTCCAGGAACTCGGCCAGCAGGTCATTCAGAAAACGCCAGCCCAGCTCGGTCGCCTGCAGCCGGGTGGGATCCGCCGCGAGCAGGCCGCGGGCGACCGCTCTTTCGAGCGCGGGCGCCGCCGCCAGGATGGACAGGCCGGTGCGCTCGGTGAACAGCGAGGCCGGCACGCCCTCTTTCAGGCGCAGCGCATTGAGCATGAACTCGAAACCCAGTTCCTGTGCCTGCACCACGCGCTCTTCGGCAATATGGCTGCCATCCATGAGCACCGCGCGTTCCATCCAGGATTGCGGGTTGCGCGCCTTGGCCTGGCGCAGGATGCGGTCGTGAAACGACAGCTTGCCGTGGGCGCCGGGCCCGACGCCCAGGTAGTCGCCGAATTCCCAGTAGTTCACGTTGTGCAGGCAGCGCTGCCCGGGCTGCGCGTAGGCCGAGACCTCGTAGCGTTCCCAGCCGCCTTGGGCGGTGTGGCTGGCGATAAGTTCTTGCATGGTCGCGCTAGTGTCGTCGTCGGGCACCGTCGGCGGGTACTTGGCGAACACCGTATTGGGTTCCATGGTCAGGTGGTACAGCGACAGATGGCTGGTGCCGCAGGCCATGGCCAGCCGCAAGTCTTCGGCGCAGCCGTCCAAGGTCTGGCCCGGCAAGGCGTACATCAGGTCGAGGTTGACCCGGTCCACCGCCTTCTGTGCCATGTCCACCGCGGCGCGCGCCTGGCGACTATCGTGGATGCGGCCCAGGGCCTGCAGGGCACGGTCGTCGAAGCTTTGTATGCCGAGCGAAATCCGGTTTACGCCGCTGCGGGCGTACTCGGCGAAGCGACCGGCTTCCGCCGTGCCGGGGTTGGCTTCGAGCGTGATTTCGGCATCGGGCAGCACGGTCAGGTAGCTGCGCAGGATGGCCAGCATCTCGTCCACGGCGGCGGCCGACAGCAGGCTGGGAGTTCCTCCGCCTATGAAGATGGTAGTGACCCTGCGGCCCCAGACCAGCGGCAGCGCCTGCTCGATATCGGCGCGCAAGGCATCCAGGTACTGGCGCTCGGGCAGCTCGCCGCGCAGTGCATGCGAATTGAAATCGCAATACGGACACTTGCGCACGCACCAGGGCACGTGCACGTACACGGATAGCGGCGGCAGGCTTTGCAGGCCGGTCGACTCGGGGCGTGGCAGTCCGGCGGATGCCGTGCCCGGCGCCGCCGTCGCGCCGTGGTCCGGCCCGGCACGTCCGCTTTTGGGCGAGGCCGCAGTGTGCGTCTCGGGATCGGCAGCAGCGCCGCCCTGGCGCATGCTTGCTTCGGGGCATATGGGAAAAATCGGATGCGGCACGGATTCCCGCCTTTCTATTCTTCGCGCAAGGCCTGCAGCAGCCTGGCCAGGGCCTGGGCCCGATGGCTGACGCGGTTCTTCTCGGCGGGCTCGAGCTCGGCAGCGCTGCGCCCCAGCTCGGGCAGGTAAAAATAAGGATCGTATCCAAAGCCGTTCGAGCCGCGCGGCTGCTCGAGCACGCTGCCGCGCCACACGCCCTGGGCAATCAAGGGCCGTGGATCGTCGGCCGAGCGCAGGTACACCAGCACTGCCACATATGAAGCGCGACGGTTGTCGACGCCCGCCAGATTGCGCATCAGACAGGCATTATTGGCGGCGTCGGACTTTTCCCCGCCGTGCAGCGTGGCGTAGCGCGCCGAATACACCCCGGGCGCACCGCCCAGCGCATCGACACACAGGCCGGAATCATCGGCCAGCGCCGCCAGGCCGGTGTGGCGCGCGGCATGCCGCGCCTTGGTCAAGGCATTTTCCACGAAGGTGCCATAAGGCTCTTCGGCCTCGCCCACCCCCAGCTCGCCTTGCGCGACCATGGCCAGGCCGGCCTGGCTCAATATGGCGGCAAACTCCCTGAGCTTGCCCGCATTATTGGAGGCCAGCACCACCCGCTTGTCGGGGTTGCCGCCGTGGCTGGAATCTTGAGACATGAATGCGTGTTTCCTTTGCTATCTACATATGCGTGGCCGCGGCAAGCCCGGTCAAGACCCCAACGCTTCGCGCTGCAGGCCTGCCAGGCGGGCATTGCCGTCGCGCGCCAGGTCGAGCAGGCGATCCAGCGTGGCGCGCTCGAAAGCGAGCCCTTCGGCCGTGCCCTGCACTTCCACATAGCCGCCGGCGCCCGTCATCACCACGTTCACATCGGCGTCGCAGCCCGAATCTTCGCCATAGTCCAGGTCGAGCATGGGCACGCCGCCCACGAGGCCGACCGACACCGCTGCCACGCTGTCGCGGATCGGGTCCGCCTCGATGGTGCCGGCGGCCAGCAGGCCGCGCACCGCCAATGCCGCCGCCACCCAGGCGCCGGTAATGCTGGCGCAGCGCGTGCCGCCGTCGGCCTGCAGCACGTCGCAGTCCAGGTGCAGGGTGCGCTCGCCCAGCGCCTGCATGTCGAACACCGCGCGCAGGCTGCGGCCGATCAGGCGCTGGATTTCCTGCGTGCGGCCGCTTTGCTTGCCGCGCGCGGCCTCGCGGTCGCCGCGGGTGTGCGTGGCGCGCGGCAGCATGCCGTATTCCGCGGTGACCCAGCCCTGCCCCTTGCCTTTCAGGAAAGGGGGCACTTTGTCCAGCACGCTGGCATTGCACAATACGTGCGTGCCGCCGGCGCGGATCAGCACCGAGCCTTCGGCATAGCGCGTGTAGCCAGTCTCTATCGACAGCGGGCGCAATTCGTCGAGGGCGCGCCCCGAAGCGCGGACGGCGGAGTTATCAGACGACATCATGATTCCAGGGTGGGAGTTGCAGGCCGAGGCCCGTGCCGCGCGGGCGGCCAAAGGCGTATTTTAGAACGCGGCGCGCGGCAGCCCGGTTCGGGCGATAAACCAGGGCAATGAACACGGGCAATGAGCGCGGTGGGCGATGGGCCCGCTATACGACTAGCGTCCTGGCCGACAGGACACACGGCCCGCGGGCCGTGGACCGCGGACCAGATCGACGATACATACGTGCCACAGGCAAGATCGGCAATAATATCGGTTTCACGATATTTCACGCAGGACATCCCATGATACGCAGCATGACCGGCTTTGGCGGCGCGCGGGCCGAATCCCCCGAAGGTACCCTCAGCATCGAGCTGCGTAGCGTCAACAGCCGCTACCTCGACCTGAACTTCCGTCTTCCCGACGAACTGCGCCTGGCCGAAGGCCCTTTGCGCGAACTGATCGGCCAGGCGCTGCTGCGCGGCAAGATCGACGTGCGCGCATCCTACGCGCGCGCCAAGGCCAAGACCGAAGCCCAGATCGACCCGGCCTACCTGGCCACGGTCGCGCAGCAACTTGCCGCCGCGCGCGCGGTCATCCCGGACCTGCGGGCGCCGCGCCTGAGCGAATTGCTCAACGGCTCGAACGGGTCGCAGTCCGACGCCGCCGACCCGGATGCCTGGACGGCTTCCTGCCTGCAGGCGGCCAGGCAGGCCCTGGAAGAATTCCAGTCCAACCGCGAGCGCGAAGGACAGCGCCTGGCGGCCGTCATGCTGGATTGCGCCGCACAGGCCGGCGTCATCGTGGATCAAGTGGAAAGCCAGTTGCCCCAGTTGCTGGCCGAACACCAGGAAAGGCTCGCGAACAGATTGCGCGAAACGCTGGAAGCTGTCAGCCCCGAAGGATTCACCCAGATCAGCGGCGCCGAACTCTCGGCCCGCATTGCCCAGGAAACCTCGCTCTTCTCATTGCGCATAGACGTGGCCGAAGAACTGTCGCGCCTGCGCTCGCACATCGCCGAACTCGAGCACCTGCTGCGCGGCGGCGAAGCCGCTAGCGGCAGCGGCAAAAACAAGACCAAGGGCGCCGCGCCGGCCGCGGCGGCCAAGAAAACCGCCGGCAGCACCGGCAAGCGCCTGGACTTCCTGTTCCAGGAAATGAACCGCGAAGCCAATACCCTGGGCTCCAAGGCCGGCGGCCTGGACGTCACCCGCGCCGCCATAGACCTGAAACTGCTCATAGAGCAGATGCGGGAACAGGCCCAGAATATCGAGTAGTGTAGTGGTCAAGGGCATAGAGGCCTGCCCGTGCTGCGGCTCGATGGTGCCGACGGAGCGGATAAACCGGGATGTACTGGCGGCGGGGGATATCAGGTAAGCAACGAACGCACCCTGGAACTCGGGGGCCAACTGGGCGAGGCCGTGGACTTGATGAGCGTGGCCTTAAGCGAATGCCATAGCTTGGCGGCGATCTACGCGCAAGCGTCCACGGCGGAAGAAATACATGGCAACTAAACACAGCTCAATCTGTGTGCCATGATTGACATCACTGTGTGCCATGATTCACAATAGGCCATGTTGGAGATTATCCAGAGCGACGACTTCAAGGCTTGGCACGGTGGCTTGCGCAACAAGATCGCCCGCGCTCGTATCTCTGCCCGGATTCGGCTTGCCGGGCACGGCAACCTGGGCGACTGGAAACCCCTGCGTGATGGCATCTCGGAAATGCGTATCGACGTGGGTCCTGGCTACCGCCTGTATTTCACACGGCACGGCAACACCGTTGTGGTGCTGCTGTGCGGAGGCGACAAAGGCAAACAAGACGCCGACATCAAGCGCGCTATCGGTCTTTCCAAAGTTTGGAGGGGAGCATCCCCTTCTAAGGAAAAATCCGATGCAAAATCCTGATGACTACAAAGCGGGCTGGACTACACAAGCTCTCAACCCAAAAACTGGCGAACTCCGCTCAGGTGGAGCTGCCCGCAATATGAAGACTGCTCAAAGAGGTGGTGTTGCTGCACCAGAAAATGACGCCACTATGCAAGCATTTCTTTACATTCAACCGTTAGTCGACAGCCTACAGGCTCGACTCGGTGAATCCATGAAACTGAATCAGCAGCTTGCCCAGCTTGTAACTACACAGCAACGCCGTGAGAAATCGCGTTGAGACTATCTGGCTCGCCGAACTCTGGAAGGAGTGAACCATGAGTGAATCTCTCACCATCAACGTCCCCGAAGGTTTTAGCCGCTGGGATGCCGCCGACACCCTCAAGACCGACGAGGATGCCGCGCTTTATTTCGAGGCGTGCCTTGGCGAAGACCCTGGCGACGGCAGCCTGATCCGCGCCGCGCTGGGCGACATCGCCCGCGCGCATGGCATGAGCCAGCTTGCCCGTGAAACTGGCTTGTCGCGCGAAGGCTTGTATCGGGCTCTGTCGGCGGAGGGCAACCCGGAGTTCGGCACCATCATGAAGGTGATCCGCGCCCTGGGCCTGAAGCTGCACGCAGAAACTGCGCATGCATGAATGGCGCGCTTCCATGACGGCCTTTGAACGTATCCAGCAAGGTTTGCGGGAAGCGATAGCCCACGCGAAGACCCATGCACCGCACTGCGCCCCAGTCATATGCCGCACCGCGAGCACCCCGCAAAACCGTGAACCCAAGCGTGTACCCAACACGAAACCTAAATAGCAGGAATCCAGGCGTGATGCGGGTTTGACCGCCCTGCTTTGGCTTCAAGCGCGATAGGCAATTCCATTTGGATGGCTGACAGTTGCCGATCCGTTTGAAACAGCAACTACCCTTGGTCTCGTGTTTTAAGACTGACGCCTAGAGGCACTGCAGATGCGCGATGTCTGCTTCGAGCTGATCACTCAAAAATTCAGTCGGAAACGCGCCCTCGCCCGGTTTTCACCTCGCTGCGACGCGCCTTGTTCTCGAGGCGGCGCCGCTGCGATGCCCGGGTCGGGCGCGTTGCCACACGGACTTTGCGGGTTGTGCAAACGCTGGCGATCAAGGCTTCGAGACGCTCCAGCGCCGCGGCGCGATTCTGTTCCTGGGTACGGTATTCCTGCGCCTTGATGACAATCACGCCATCGCGTGTGACACGCCGGTCGTGAAGCGCCAGCAGGCGCTTCTTCAGCGCTTCCGGCAGCCCGGAAGCCCGCACGTCAAAACGCAAATGTATGGCGCTCGCACTTTGTTCACATTCTGCCCGCCCGCACCCTGCGCACGTACGGCGACAAGCTCGATTTCGTGGGGAGCGACGGTGTAGCGCACGATCATTTACTTAATGCGGACAGAACCAAGTCATAAGAGCGGCCGATCCAGACTGCAGAATCGCGATGATCGCGCACGGCATCCCCTGTATTGGGGTGCACGAAAATATCGAGGGCGCCATGGTTCAGCGTCAACCAACTGATCACTTCCGCGAAACAGTCCACAGTAAAAGCAATCTGATACGACCACTGCGGATGAGGCCCGACCGGACGCTCGTGAAACCGGCCGAGTTGCACGACGGCGCCGAAACGCCGGTCGATCTCCTGCCGGAAAACCCAGGCGGCATCGCGGCTCGCCGCGTCGAAATAGACATGGGCATGCCAGTTTTCGATCTGGTTTGTGTCGAGAATAGTCATATCGTTCTATCTTTGGGTCGCCGCCGAGTGTGCGGGTCTCCAGTCCACATTGAATGCTACCAGCATCGGCTTGCCCCATGTATGTGTACGCGACAGACTGCGTTCGATATGCGGCTTTGCGATTTACACACCGATTCAGAACGCCCGCTCTTCAGGCCCATGCTCCGGGGTACAGTAAAATCCGCCACCCATGCGCTACTCCGACTTCGACCTACGCCTCGCCGCCCTCGGCGCCTTGCCCGTGCATCGCGGCCGGGTCATGCGCGTCTGGCTGAACGGACAAGCGCTAGACAGCGGCACGCGGCGGCGGCGCTCCGAGCACTTCCTGCCGCTGAAACTGCGCGACGCCGTGCCCGCCTTGACGGCAGAACTGGACAGCCTCGCCCGCATCCGCTCCGAACACGCCGGCAGCGACGGCTCGCGCCTGCTCGTCGAACTCGCCGACCGGCAAATGGTGGAAAGCGTACTGCTGCCGCGCGACGGGCTCTGCGTCTCCACCCAGGTCGGCTGCGCGGTCGGCTGCCGTTTTTGCATGACCGGCAAGAGCGGCCTGATTCGCCAGGTCTCGAGCATGGAAATCCTTGCCCAGGTCGTGCTGGCGCGGCGTCTGCGTACGGTAAAGAAGGTCGTCTTCATGGGCATGGGCGAACCGGCGCACAACCTCGACAACGTGCTCGAGGCAATAGGCTTGCTCGGCACCGAAGGCAATATCGGCCACAAGAACCTCGTGCTCTCCACCGTGGGCGATCTGCGCGTGTTCGAAGCCCTGCCACGACAACGCGTCAAACCGGCACTGGCGCTGTCGCTGCACACGACCAAGGCCGCACTACGCGAACACCTGCTGCCGCGGGCGCCGAAAATCCCGCCGGAAGAATTGATCGAGCTCGGCGAGAAATACGCACGCGACACCGGTTACCCGATCCAGTACCAGTGGGTGCTGCTCAAGGGCATCAACGACGGCGATGACGAACTCGACGCAGCCGTGCGCCTGCTCAAGGGCAAGTACGGCGTGCTCAACGTCATCCCCTTCAATAGTCTCGAAGGGGACGACTACAAGCGCCCCGATCTCGAACGTATTCGCGAGATCACCCGCTATCTGCACAGCCGCGGCGTGCTGGCCAAGGTGAGGAACAGCGCCGGACAGGACGTAGACGGCGGCTGCGGCCAACTGCGCGCTCGCGCCATCGGCGCGGCGCAGGCAGTCGGACAGCGCCGCAAGCGCGCCGCAAAACCAGAAGCCGCCTGAGCTGTGGCTATCCGTCCCTGGCCGTGAACGCCCTTTCGAGCAAGCATCCGGAACGGGAGAAAGGTGGGAATCAGCGGCGAAAGCCTGACTGGCCGGCCCTTTAGCCGAACATGGTTTCGTCGGAATCCCAGAGACTTCCCTTGCTGTCAAAATACTCTTTGGGTGTCATTCCGGCGACGCGCCTGAACGTGGAGCAGAACGAAGAGGCGCCGGAAAAGCCCGCGGCGATCGAGGCGTTATAGACCGAATCGCCTTTTGCAATTTGCGTGAGCGCGTGCAGGATTTTTGCGCTGCGGCTCCAGGCGGCGTACGACATGCCGGCTTCGCGTTCGAAACGGCGGCCGAAGGTACGCTGCGACACCCCCATTTCTCGTGCCGCCGCCGCTGCCGGCAATGCAGCGCCGGGATCCTCGCGCATGCGTATGCACAATTGCTTCAGCCTGGGCAAACACGGCAGCGGCAACTCGATCGCCTTGACCGGCAAGTAGTGGACGTCCCCTACCAATAGCCGTGCGATGCGTTTCGATCGCGCATCCTGGCGCCCCTGCGGCGCCTCGGCCAGCGCGTGCGACAAGGCACTCAAAAGCGGGCTGACGACCACCCGCTTGGCCTCATGCAACAAGCGCTTCTTGGCCGTGGACGCGATGAAGACCACGACCAATCGGCAACGGCTGCGCGCCACGAATGTCCCCGACGCTTCGGGAGGCACCCAGATCCCGCCGCCCGGACCCAGCACCCACAGTTGACCGTCGATCGTGAACTGGACGGCTCCGGCCTGGGCGATGAACAACCTGCCTCGCGCCGCCGGCGCAAAGGGACGAGTCGTGCCCGAAACCAGGGTCGTCATCATGGCCTGCGCCGTGCCGGCAGCGTGTTCGTAGTCTTCCAGGCGTTCGCTTTTCCCGTACATGGCCGCAATAAAAAGATTGGCATAAAAAATAAATCAACTGGCTATTTTAATGAATATCGCTGTTGTTTTTCCTACTAAGCTGGCGTCAATGACATCGATAAGGAGGCGACAATGATGCATTCCAAATTCAACTTCCCCATTTTGCTGGGGAATCTGGCGTTGGGGCTGGCCGCGCTGGGTAGCGCCACAGCCTATGCGGAAAATGTAAAGATCGGCCTGCTGGCCGATATGTCGGGCGTCTATGCCGACGTGAGCGGCAAAGGAGAAATCGTGGCCGCAAACCTGGCCATTGCGGATTTCCTGAAGAAAACGCCAGGCTGGAAGGTGGAGCTGTTGACGGGGGACCACCAGAACAAGCCCGACATCGCCAGCTCCCGGGCACGCCAGTGGATCGACGTGGACCACGTCGATATGGTGATGAACGGCGCGAATTCGGCTACGGGCCTGGCTATCGCCAAGGTGGCGGCCCAAAAGAAAGTGATCGATTTCGACACCGGATCGGCTACCACCCGGCTGACCAATGAAGACTGCACGCCTTATACCGTCCAGTATGTCTACGACACCTACATGCTGTCCATAGACACCGTGCGGGCACTGGTCGCACGCGGCAAGAAAAGCTGGTTCTTCATCACGGCCGATTATGCCTTCGGGCATTCGCTGCAGGCCAGCGCCAGCGAGGCCATAAAGAAAGACGGCGGAAGCGTAAAAGGGTCCGTCCGCCATCCCATCAACAGCTCCGATTTTTCATCGTATATCCTGCAGGCGCAAAGTTCGGGGGCGAATGCGATCGGCCTGGCCAATGCGGGCGGCGATGCCATCAACGCCATAAAGGCCGCGCACGATTTCGGGCTGACGAAAAAACAGTCTCTCGTCGGCCTGCTGTTGTTCATCAACGACATACACAGTCTTACGCTTCCCGTCGCGCAGGGCATGTACCTGACGACAGCCTGGTATTGGGACATGAACGACAAGACCCGGGCATTCGCCAAGCGCTATTTCGCCCAGATGCAAAAAATGCCGAACATGGCCCAGGCCGGCACGTATTCGGCCATCACCACTTACCTGAACGCAGTCAAATCGGCCGGAACCAAGAACTCCGACAAGGTCATGGCCGTGCTGCATAAAACCACGATCAACGATCTTTTCACCGCCAACGGCTCTATCCGCAAGGACGGGAAAATGCTGCACCAGGCATACCTGATGCAGGTGAAGTCGCCGGCCGAATCGAAATACCCTTGGGATTACTACAAGGTCGTGGAAACTTTGCCGCGTGACCAAGTGGCGATCCCGCTTTCCGAATCGACCTGCCCCCTCGTGACGAAGAGTTGATATGAACCCGTTTCTAGATGCGCCACTCGAAGCCTGGCGGCAACAAATCCGCGAATTCGTCCAGTCCGAACTGGTTCCGCTGTCGGACCAAGTGGAACGCCAGGGATTCATTCCCCAGGACGTTCTGGGCAAGATGAGAAAAGCGGGCCTGTTCGGCACGCATACTCCGACAGAATATGGAGGCCTGGGCCTTTCGATGCTAGGAAGCTGCATTGCCATCGAAGAGCTCGCCGCCGCGCACATCGCCTTTTACTATACCTGCGGCGTCAATGTGCACATCGGCTCCAAGGCGATAGAGCTGGCCGGCACCGAAACGCAAAAGCGGCAGTACCTGGTCCCCTTGGCCAAGGGCGATTTCATAGGTGCGCTTGCCATGACGGAGCCCGGCGCAGGCTCCGATGCCGCGGCCATCGCGACAAGCGCCAGCCTTCACGGAAACCAATATGTGCTGAATGGGCAGAAAATATTCATCACCAATGCGCAGATTGCCGATTGCTTTACGGTGATTGCCCGTACCGAAGCAGGAGGCCGGTCGGGCTTGTCCGCGTTCATCGTGCCCAAAGATACCGCGGGGCTGGTGATCGGCAGCCCCATCGAAATGCTGGGAGGCTCGGGATCGTTTCACAACGAGGTAAGTTTCGAGGATTGCGCCATTCCCCGGGAAAACTTGCTGGGCCAAGAGGGCCAGGGGTTCAGGCTGGCCATGTATTGCCTCGATCACGGCCGCACGCACTGGGCCGCGTACAGTGCGGGCCTGGCACGGGCCATGTTCGAACTGGCCAAGGAGCGCGCACAGACCCGCCATCAATTCGGGCGGCCCTTGTCCGAGAACCAGGCAACGCAATGGAAGATCGCCGAACTGGCCACTGCGATACACAACGGGCAACTGGCCGCTTACGATGCCGCCTGGAGGTTCGACCACGAACCCGAACACAGGGCCCTCTACGCTGCCATGGCCAAGCTGGCCAACGCCGATATGGTCTTCAAGGTGGCCAATGACACGCTGCAGCTCTTCGGCGGCTATGGCTATGCGAAAAGCGGCCCGATAGAGCGTATGTGGCGCGAGGCGCGGGTAGTGGGCATCCTGGACGGGACATCGGAAATGATGCGGCAAATCGTAGGCAGGGAATGTCTCAAAGGCCAGTTTTGAAGCACGGTAATATCAAGGAAACACAGTCGCCATGCTGGGCTTAATGCAAAATTTCCCCTTGACCGTATCGATGATACTGCGCCGCATGCACAGCCAGTATCCGAATAAAACGGTCACTACGCTGCGCCGTGACATTTACCATCAAGCCACGTATGCGCAGACGGTGGCACGCGCAAACCGGCTGGCCGGTGCCATCAAGCTGGCCGGCTTCAGGCAAGGGGATTGCGTCTCGACACTGATGTGGAACTCCCAGGAGCACCTGGAGGCCTATCTGGCCGTGCCGGCTATGGGCGGAATTCTGCACACCATCAACGCGCGGCTGTCCGAAGCAGCCATCCAGGTCATGTTGGGTGAAACCCTGCCCAGACTGATCCTGGTGGACGAAACATTGGCGCCCGTGCTGCGCAAGACCACACTGCCCGCTTCGGTGCAGGCGGTCGTCGTGGCGGGTTTGCACAAAGACGCGCAGCAGCTGGACCCCGCAGTCGAGGGCATACCCTGGCTGGACTACGAAACTTTCATGGCCTCGGGCGGCCCCGAATTCAACTGGCCGGAGCTGGATGAAAACGAGGCTTGCGGCATCTGCTATACATCCGGGACTACGGGGAAAATGAAAGGCGTGGTGTATAGCCATCGCTCGACGGTACTGCATGCGATGTCCATGCTGTTCGCCGACGGCATTGCGCTGAGCGAGCACGACACGTGCATGACAGTTGTACCCATGTACCACGCGCACGGCTGGGGCTTCCCCTACGCATCCTGCCTGGCGGGGGCCGGGCAGGCGTTCAGTGTCCGTCAATCCGATCCCAAGACCCTGGCCGCTCTCATCGAATATGCCGGGGTGACCCTGGCCACCGCCGTGCCGACCGTCTGGATCAATCTGCTGGAAAAACTGCGCAGCGGCGAAATCAAGCCGGACACGCTGGCGTCCTTGAAGAGCCTGCCGGTGGGCGGCGCAGCGGTCTCGGCCGACCTGCTCAACGGCCTGCTCGAGTATGGAATCAAGGTGCGGCATTGCTGGGGCATGACCGAAACATCCCCGTTGGGCCTGGTGTCCACACGGCGCTCATGGCTGAACGATACGCAATGGGCCGAAATGAGCATGCGCCAGGGTCTGCCCCAGATTGGCTGCGAAGTGCGGGTCATTACCGACAAGGGTACTCTCGCACCAGAGGACGGAAAATCGACGGGAGAACTCCAGATTCGGGGGCCATGGATAGCGGATGCCTATTTCGACCCCGACAGCGAGAGTCGCCGCGGCGGGGAAAATTGTTTCGACGTCGATTCTCAAGGCCGTCGATGGCTGAAAACAGGCGATATCGCCAACATCAGCCCCGACGGCTATGTGAAAATCGTCGACCGCTCCAAAGACCTTATCAAATCCGGCGGAGAATGGATTTCAAGCCTGGATCTGGAGTCGGCGATGGCGGAACATCCCGCGGTCCATGAAGTCGCCGTGATCGGGATACCCGACCCGGTTTGGCAGGAACGTCCGCTCGCCTTTGTATCGCTGGTAGACAACTGGGATCAGCCGCAGCCCGATTTTGCCGCCTTTCTCGAAGCGCGTTTCCCGCGCTGGCAGATCCCTGAACGCTTCGTGATACTGAAAGAACTGCCCAAGGGGGCAACCGGCAAATTGAATAAAGCGCGCCTGCGCCAAATCACGAATTCCGCCTGAACTCGAGGCAGGCAATTCATCTTGCGTAAGAATGGCGATTGACCGCAATAGCGGTACCGGCATCGCGCAATACGGCATCGAGCACGAAGGCAAGTCTGCTTTACAGCCCCTTGCTTACATGCAAGAGCCGCAACGAATAAAGCCTGGTGGCCGGCTGCCGCCGGCCACCGCCCGGCCTCAGAACCGGTAGTCGACTCCCGCCTGCAGCGACTGGGCATTCACGTTGCCCATGTGCAGCACGCTGTCGTAGCGCACATAAGCGCTGGTCGATTTGCCCACCGGCAGCGTCGCCCCCAGCCCCGCCGTCACCAGCCCGCGCGTGTCGCGCGTACCCGCAATCACGAAGCCCGTGCCGTCAGCCGCCGTCACCGAGACGTTGCGACCCGCGCTCTGCGTCTCGTAGGCATAGCCCGCGCGCAGTTGCACCGACGCCGGCCTGTCGCTGTTGCGCAAGGTAAAGGGATAGTCCAGCGTCACGCCCACGTAGGGCTGCAGGCTTTGCAGGTGCTGGTTCGCCACGCCCAGGTTCTGCGCCGTCGGGCCGGTCTCATCGGTACCCAGGCCGTCGAGATAGGCGTAGCGCACCCCGACTCGCGGCGTCAGCACCACCGGGCCCAGCGACCAGGGACGGCTGGCCTGCAGGCCGGCAGTGAATTCCTGGCCGTGACCATCGCCCTTCGCACTGCCCAGCGCCCCGAACGAACGCGTGGTCGAGGAGAAGTCATAGGCGTAGCCCAAGGTCCCAGCCAGGGTGTAGGCGCCCAGGTTCTTTGCGCCATAGCCGGCAATGCGCAGGGTATCGAGCGTACCCTTGGAACCATTGCCCGACTCGGTCACGTCGGCATGGCTGTAGCCGCCGGCTACGCCGACCGTCCAGCCCTTCCATTGGTGATCGACGCCGGTCAGGAAGCCGTAGCGGCGGTCGCGTGAATCCGGCGCACCGTGGTTGCCGTCGATGCGGGTGTCCGTGCCCTGCGCCTGGATCCACAGGCCGTTGCCTTGGCGCGGGCAGGACAGGGATTGCGCGGCGGAGCCTGAGGCGCCGGACGCGCCTGATGCGCCCGCTGCTTGGCCGCTGGCCATGGATGATGTGCCCGCCGAACTCCCACCGGCCGCGCCCCGCGACGCAGCGCTGCTCGCGGCCACGCCGCAAGGGCCGGCCAGCCGATCCAGCAATACCTCATTGGCGCCCTGCCCGGCGCGCAGCGCCGAGGAACCTACGGCACCGAAGATGGTCGCCTGCGTCGGGGCCACTACTACCGGCTGCACCGAGCCCGAGCCGGTCAAGCTCAGGCCGACGGCATTCGACGCATAGGTGATGCCTTGCGTCACGCCGGTGGGGGCGTTGCCCGTCACCGTGGAAAAGGCCCCATTGACCGAGCCCGCGCTGACCAGGGTGTAGGTCTTGGTGGTGTAGGTGCCCGGCGCATACAGCAGGCTCAGCGTGCCGGCCAGGGTGGCCGTGCCACCCACCTTCAGTTGCGAAGCCGCCGTCGGGCTGACTTCCACCTGCAGCGTGCCGCTGGGCGACTGCGTGTAGTTGCCGCCTATCGTCAGCGTGCCGATCGACCCTCCCGGCCAGACTGTGCCGATGCTGTTCACATTGCCCGCGATGCTGCCGTGGCCGCGCAGCGTGCCCGCCGCGTTGACCTGCACATCGCCCAGGATGCTGGCCGAAGCATGATCCGCATCGCCCACTGCCAGCGTACCGGCATCCACCGTGGTGCCGCCGGTATATGTGTTCGCGCCGTTCAGGATCAGCGTTCCAGTACCCACTTTCACCAGGCTGCCGCCCATGTCCGCCTGTGTCCCCGCATGGGTAATGCCCGTCGCATTCGCCACGTCGCCCAGCGTGGCATCCGTGTTGGCCAAAAGGCTGCCGTCGGAGATGACGCCGGAGATCGTGTCGTTGCCCCCCAAGGCCCCCAGGCTGAGTTGCTTGCCGCCCAGGTAGACATCGCCCGCCCCCGACAGCGAGCCGATGCTCGTGCCGGTGTCCGTGTAGCTGATGTCCACGACGCCGCCCGCCTGGTTGATCACCTTGGCGCCCGCGGCCGTGGCCCGATCCAGGATCAGCAGCGCGCCATGATCCTGGTTGGTGATCGTCGCGCTGCCGGCGCTGGCGTTTTCGGCAAAGGCTGTTGCGCCGATATTCTGGTTGATGATCGAGGCGGACCCGCCACTGGCCGTGTCGTAGAAGGCCGTCACGCCGCCTTGGGTATTGATGATCGCGGCATTGCCCGCCGTAGCGGTGTCCGCAAAGCCGGTGACCGCGCTCACGCTATTGGTGATCGACAGGCTGCCGGCGCTGGCGCCGTTCTCGAAGGTCAGGATCGGATCTTCCGAGCCGCTGTCCATACCGCCCACTACGGCCACCGGGCCGGTGCCCAATGCCCCCGTGGTGCGCACGTCCACGTCGGCGTACACATTCGTGCCGCCCGAATAGGTATTGGCGTGATTGATCTCGACCAAGCCATTGCCCGTCAAGGTCAAACTGCCCGGGCCCTGGATCAGGCCATTGAGCTCCAGGGGCGAAGAATCGATGCCGGCCTGGATCGTGCCCCCTACTCCGTCCAGCGTGATCGCCCGACTGGTAGCAAAACCTGCGGTCGTCGCCAGCATGCCGCCATTGAGTGTCAAACCGCCCGAAGTGGCGCCCAAGCTGCCGTCCTCTCCGATGTACAAAGAACCCCCGCTCACCACCCAGGGCGTGACCGCCGAGGTGCTGCCGAGCAAGGTCCAATCGCTTGTCCCTGTTTTTTCGAAAGAATCGAACCCCCAGTACTGGCCGTCCTCTCCAATCGATGAGGCATTGAAAGTGCTGTTGTAGTCGCCGCTCAAGATCAGCGTGTTGTGGTCTCCGCCTCTGGCGTCCACCACGCCGTTGATGTAGCCTCCGGCACGAAGTTCGAGCGTATTGTCGCCGCCCGTAAATTGGATGGCATCGGCCTGGCCTCCGCCACCCGACGCGCCGCCGGTGATAGTGCCATTGGCGACGCCAGCCACGGCGCCATTGACAATATATAAATTCGACCCGATGATGCCGACACCTCCGGCACCGTTTGCTCCCGAAGTGGCGATATCTTCGCCAGTACCGCCGTTGCCACCAGCGCCACCGGTGATCGTGCCGCCGATATTGATGATCGTCAGGTCCGAACCTATCAGGCCAGCGCCACCCGCTCCACCGGCGCCTCCGCTCCCGCTTCCTCCGGAAGTAATCGACCCGCCTAGGCCGCCCGCCCCCCCAGTTATCGTGCCGGCGTTGCTAAGCATGCCTCCGCTGGTGGAGACGGCGCCAGCGCCGCCGGAACCTCCCATGCCGCCGTCCACAAGGCCGCCATTGCCGCCCGCTCCACCCACGCCACCGGCCAAAGTACCACCAGCAGCATTGCCATAAGTACCATTCACGATAAACAATAAGCCGCCTCCCCCTTCACCACCGCCGCCCGCGCCGCCGGACTGTAGGGGAGAGTTGCCACCGCTTCCGCCAGCGCCTCCGTCAATAATGCCGCTATTATTGCCCGAGACACCAAGAACCAGCCCAAAGCCACCGCCACCGCCTCCCCCTGCTCCACCGCCACCTACGCCATCCAAAGGCGTACCGCCAGCCCCACCAATAATGTGCCCATTGTTGTTCGATGTCGTCGTATCAGTCACTGTCCCCGCTGTACCGCCGCTGGTCCCGACGCTCTCGTTGGCGGGCGAACCGCCACCGTCCCCCCCTTTACCTGCCACACCGGTTGTTAGGCTGACACCACCACCGCCACCACCACCGCCGCCAGCAGGAGCTGGGCTAGTGAGTTGATCGGGAGTACCGTTTGTACCGTCAGGGTTGGTAGCCATGCCGCCCGCCCCTCCCTCAATCCCGATGGCACTTGACGAACCACTACCGCCATCAGCCCAAACGGGCTGAGACAACACGCCCAGCACGGCAAACGTACAAGCCGCCAGCTTCCAGCGCACCGGCGTACTTGCCTTGGCGGCACGGATAGCGCTTGTAGCGGTGGAACGAAATGAAGAAGACTTGGAGAGCGAGCGCGCATGCGCTCCGCGGACGGCAGATACGGACTTGGACATCGAGTCTCCTTGACTCTACGCGGGGTTACGGCTGCCATGCAGTTGCTGGATGCGCAGCGTATCGACCCTCGCGGGCTTCAGCCCTTCTTCCGTAACCGTATGTAATGCAGCGAAAATCTATTTATTGCCAGAAGTTTGCTGTTAGCCAGAACTACGGCATATAGCAAAAAGTTCAAGGACAATGATAGAAGCAATACTATAAATTGCAAGTTGTAATTAAAAATACACAAAATGGCAACAAAACCCAGCAGAGGCGATACCTCGCCAAATATCGGCTTGGTGGGGTGATCGTGGGTCGACTACGCGGAATTCCGGAGAGAGACCAGCGGCCTGGCACCGAGCAGATCCAGTGCGAGGCGGGCGGGAGAACTAGATGTAAGGACGCCCGATTGTAGAGACGAGCAGATATAGGGGTGGCCAGATATAGAGGTGCCCAAAAGCACGGTCGGCCAGCCGACTTGGGACAGATCTCCCGATGCCAAATCGACTATCCGATCCGGGGCCCGCTACCTGGACAGCGGCAGCTTGCTGCCCGAGATGGCGCGTTCCAGCACCACGTCGCCCCGGAACTGGAACAGCTTGGCGGGGCGGCCCGCGGCGCCCCGGGTCATGCGGCCGGTGTCCTCGACCAACGACTGCTGGGCGATGAGGCGGCGGAAGTTCTGTTTGTGCAGGCTGCGGCCGGCGACGGCCTCGAAGGCCTGCTGCAGTTGCAGCAAGGTGAATTCGGGCGGCATCAATTCGAACACCACCGGCCGGTAGCGGATCTTGGCGCGCAAGCGCGCCATGGCGGTGGCCAGGATGCGCCGATGGTCATGCTGCATGGCGGCGCCGGGAACCAATGCCTGCATCGCCGCAGGCGCGCTTGGCGCCGCGCAGGTCGCCTGCGCCGCCGCGGCCGACGCCACTGTGTACGCCTGCGCGGCAGTGCTCGATATTCCGGTATCCGCCTGCTCGATGGCCTCTTGCGCCACGGAGCCTGGCCGCCCGGCCTGGGTCCTACGGGCGGCTTCCTGCACCAGCCCGGCCTCGAACAGCAACTCGTAGCGTTGCAGCACCAGCTCTTCGTTCCACGAGGCTTCGTCTGAGCCGAAAGTGAAATCCACGCGCTGGCGCCGCTCGCGGTGCAGCGCCGCGTCGGGCTGCGCCGCGCACCAGCGCTGCAGCGCCGGCAGTATGTAATCGCCCAGCATGGCGGGACAGCCCTCGCGCCAGTCTTCCCAGGGGAAATAGCGGTACCAGTCCTGCCATTGGACGTCATCCGAACCCGCCCCCTCGCGGGTCAGGCCCAGGTAGCTGACGGAGATGATGCGCTGGCCCTGCCAATTGGCGCGGTCGCCGTCGGCGAAAGTGTAGAGCTGTTCGACATAGCCCAGCGGATGGTGCGTCTGGGTCTCGACCCAGGCGCGCAGGCCGGCCTGCAAGGAACGGTGGCCGGACTGGAACGGCCCGGCGGGCAGCAGGTCCAGGCGGCCGCGCGTCAGCACCCTGGGCTGGCCGCCATTGACTGCCACCAGCACCGCCACGAGCTCGGTCTGCACGGAAGCGGCGGCGGTATCGGAAGATGGTGAATCTGGAAGGCGGGACGGAATGATGGCCATGCGCTACTAGGCTGGGAAAGTTTTTATTATAGGGAGCCTGCGGCCCCGGCCTGTCTATGGCCTGCAGCCCGGGGCGTGCCCATGGACTGGGTCTCGCATTCCGGACGGGCTCCGCGCCCTCGAGCCCCGGGCCCTTGCAAGCGAAGGCCCGGAACGGACGGCTGGCGCGGGCGGCATGCCCGCGCCGCCCTCGATCAGGCCTGCAAGCGTTGCAGCAGGCCGCGCTGGTGGCTGAGCAGCTCGGCGGGCAGGCGGTCTTTCAGGCGATCGAAGAGTTCGGCGTGCAGGCCGAGCTCTTTGCGCCAGTCCGCGGCATCGATGGCCGTGATGCGGGCGAAATCGCCGGCGCTGAAATCCAGGCCTTCCCAGGCGATGTCTTCATAGCGCGGCGAAATGCCGATGAGGTTTTCCTGGCCCTGCACGCTGCCTTCGATGCGATCGAGCATCCACTTCAACACGCGCATGTTCTCGCCGAAACCGGGCCAGATGAATTTGCCCTGGTCGTCGACCTGGAACCAGTTGACGCAGAAAAAGCGCGGCAGCTTGGCGCCGGCCTTGCGCAACTGTTCCCCCAGCTTCAGCCAATGGGCGAAATAAGAGCTCATGTTGTAGCCGCAGAAAGGCAGCATGGCGAACGGGTCGCGGCGCACCACGCCTTGCGCGCCGGCAGCGGCCGCGGTGGTCTCGGAACCCAGCGTGGCCGCCATGTACACGCCTTCGGCCCAATTGCGCGCCTCGGTTACCAGCGGCACCGTGTCGGAACGCCGGCCGCCGACGATGAAGGCGTCGATCGCCACGCCGGCGGGGTTGTCCCATTCCGGGTCTATGGCCGGGTTCTGCACCGCGGCCACGGTAAAGCGCGCATTGGGGTGGGCCGCCTTGCGCCCGCAGCCAGGTGTCCAGTCATTGCCCTGCCAGTCCGTGCAATGCTCGGGCGCGGGGCCCATGCCTTCCCACCAGACGTCGCCGTCGTCGGTCAGGGCTACGTTGGTAAATATCACGTTCTCGCGCAGCGAGGCCATGCAGTTGTAGTTGGTTTTCTCGCTGGTGCCCGGCGCCACGCCGAAATAGCCGGCCTCGGGGTTGATGGCGTAGAGCTTGCCGTCGGCACCCGGCTTGATCCAGGCGATGTCGTCGCCGATGGTGGTGACCTTCCAGCCGGCCAGCGACTGCGGCGGGATCATCATCGCGAAATTGGTCTTGCCGCAAGCCGAGGGGAAAGCGGCGGCCACGTGCATTTTCTTGCCTTCGGGCGAAGTAACGCCCAGCACCAGCATGTGCTCGGCCATCCAGCCCTCGTCGCGGCCCATGGTAGAGGCGATGCGCAAGGCGAAGCATTTCTTGCCCAGCAGCGCGTTGCCGCCGTAGCCCGAGCCGAAGGACCAGATCTGGCGGCTTTCGGGAAAGTGCACGATGTATTTGGTGGTGTTGCAAGGCCAGGCCACGTCGGCCTCGCCCGCGGCCAGCGGCTTGCCCACGCTGTGCACGCAGGGCACGAACTCGCCGTCGGCGCCCAGCACGTCGTAGACCTTGCGGCCCATGCGGGTCATGATGCGCATATTGGCCACTACATAGGGCGAATCGCTGAGTTCCACGCCGATGTGGGCGATGGGCGAGCCCAGCGGGCCCATGGAAAACGGGATGACGTACATCGTGCGCCCGCGCATGCAGCCGTCGAACAGGCCGTTCAGGGTCTGGCGCATTTCGGCCGGCGCGACCCAGTTGTTGGTGGGGCCGGCGTCGGCCTGCTTTTCCGAGCAGATAAAGGTGCGGTCTTCGACGCGCGCCACGTCGGCCGGGTCGGACCAGGCCAGGTAGGAATTGGGCCGCTTGGCCGGACTCAGGCGGCGCAAGGTGCCGGCCTCGACCATGGCGGCGCACAGCCGGTCGTATTCTTCCTGGGAACCATCGCACCACTCGATGCGGTCGGGGCGGGTCAGCGCGGCGATGCTCGCCACCCATTCTTTGAGGCGCGCATGGCGCACCCAATCGGGGGCATTCAGGGCAACAGGGGTTCCTACAGCGGCTGCGGCATTCATGGACAGGATTCTCCGTGGTATCGATGGATGGAATCTGTAGCAAGGCGGCGCGGCACCGGGCCGCGCCGCCGCCGGCCTGCGTGGCGCCCGGCCCATGGGCCATGGCGGACGCGGCGGCGAAATAGGCCATTTTAAGACCGATTGCCGCCCCGCGCCGCCGCAAGCTGTACTCAATCTTTACCGATGCCGCGACGGGCCGCCTCGCAGGCCAGCGGCCGACGCGCCTAAGCGGTGCCAGCCGGGGCCGTGCGCGCGCCGGCAATGCCGAATTCACGAGAGCCGTCCGGAACCCCTGGACCTGTACAGGAGCGAGACGCAAGGCGCCGCGTGCTTCCCGACACCTGGCCTCGGTAGTTTCCCTAGGGATGAATCCTCCGGGGCTTGATATACACTTCATCCGGGCCATATGAAAACGTTTTCAACCATACGGAAAAAAAATGGCGCAAGCCGGTCACAAAAGCGTCACGAGTCCGTGGGAAGCTTCTGGCCTTCCACAAGGGGTGGCCCACCCTTTGCGGCTCACTGACCAGGGCGGGCCGGCGGCAGGCGACGGCCTGGCATCCACCGCCGGGCGCCCGCTCCACTTCAAAGGAATCGAGACATGAAGACATTACTGCGTGGGCTGATCGGCCTGTTCGCGATGGCGGCCTGCCTGGCCGCGGGCGCGGCCCGGGCCGACGAAATGGCCATCTGCTACAACTGTCCCCCCGAATGGGCCGACTGGGCCGGCCAGGTCAAGAACATCAAGCGCGACATCGGCATCACCGTGCCGCTGGACAACAAGAATTCCGGGCAGTCGCTGGCCCAGATCATCGCCGAGAAGAAAAGCCCGGTGGCCGACGTGGTCTACCTCGGCATCACCTCGGCCATCGAGGCCATGAAGTACGACGTGCTGGGCACCTACAAGCCCAAGCACTGGGACGAAATCCCCGCCGACCTGAAAGACCCCAACGGCCACTGGTTCGCGATCCATTCCGGCACCGTCGGGCTGTTCATCAACAAGGACGCGCTCGAAGGCAAGCCGGTGCCGCAATCCTGGGCCGACCTGCTCAAGCCCGAGTACAAGGGCATGGTGGGCTGCCTGGATCCCAGCAGCGCCTTCGTCGGCTATGCCGCGGCCATCGCCATCAACCAGTCGCTGGGCGGCTCGCTGTCCAACTTCAAGCCGGTCATCGACTACTTCAAGAAGCTCAAGCAGAACCAGGCCATCATCCCCAAGCAGACCGCCTATGCGCGCGTGCTCTCGGGCGAGATTCCCATCCTGATCGACTTCGACTTCAATGCCTACCGCGGCAAGTACAAGGACCACGCCAATATCGCCTTCGTGATTCCCAAGGAAGGCACGGTCTCGTTCCCGTACGTGATGGCCATGGTCAAGGGCGCGCCCCATCCGGAAAACGCCCACAAGGTGCTGGACTACCTGCTGTCGGACAAGGGCCAGGCGCATTGGGCCAATGCGTTCCTGAAGCCGGTGCGCAATGTGAAGATCCCCGCCGACATCGCGGCCAAGTTCCTGCCGGCCTCGGACTATGCGCGCGCCAAGACGGTGAACTACGCGGAGGTCGCCAAGCAGCAGGAGCCCTTCCAGCGCCTGTACCTGGACCAAGTCCACTGACGCGCAAGCCGGCCGCCCCATGCGTGACCTGACCCTGCCCGCCCAGTGGCGCCTGGCGCTGCTGCTGCCCGCACTGAGCCTGTTCGCCGCGTTCTGGCTGATACCCATCGCGGTGCTGGTGCGCATCAGCGCGGGCGGGCATTTCCTGGCCACCTACGCGGCCATACTCACCGATGCGCGCTATCTCAGCAGTCTGTGGCAGACGGTGCTGCTGTCGCTGGTGGTGACCGCCGCCACCATCGTGCTGTCGGTCATCGCCGGGCTGTTCCTGACGGAGCACGAATTTCCCGGCAAGCGGCTGCTGGTGTCGCTGCTGACGCTGCCGCTGGCCTTCCCCGGCGTGGTGGTGGGCTTCATGGTGATCATGCTGGCCGGGCGCCAGGGCCTGATCGGCAGCGCCAGCCAGGCGCTGTTCGGCCACAAGCTGGTGTTCGCCTATTCCATGTCGGGCCTGTTCCTGGGCTACCTGTACTTTTCCATACCCAAGATCGTGCTGGCGGTGATGGCCGCCGCGCAATCGCTGGACAAGTCGGTGGCCGAGGCCGCGCGCTCGCTGGGCGCCGGGTCCTGGGCGGTGATGCGCGACGTCACCCTGCCCGCGCTCGCGCCCTCGCTGATCGCCTCGGGGGCCATCTGCTTCGCCACTTCCATCGGCGCCTTCGGCACGGCCTTCACGCTGGCCACCGACATCAATGTGCTGCCCATGACGATCTACACCGAGTTCACGCTCAATGCCAATCTGGTCACGGCCGCGGCGCTGAGCGTGATTCTCGGCGTGGTCACCTGGGCCATACTCATGCTGGCGCGCAACGCGGCCGGCCCGGCCACCATGGCGGCGGGGGGCTGATGAAGCTGCGCAAGCGCCTGCTGTTCGCCGCGCAGCTTGTCGTTACGCTGGCGCTATGCGCGTTCCTGTTCGTGCCGGTGATCGCCTCGGCGCTGACCGGCTTCTCGGTCAATTATTTCCGGGGCATCAAGGCGGGGCTGACCTTGAAGTGGGTGATTCAGGTTCTTACCGACTACCACGGCGCCATCGTCAATTCGCTGCTGGTGGCCGCGTGCACCCTGGTCGTCGTGACCTTGGTCGGGGTGCCGGCCGGCTATGTGCTGTCGCGCTGGCAGAGCCGCGCCGCGCGCCTGATCGAAGAACTGATCACCCTGCCCATCGCCCTGCCCGGCCTGGCCAGCGCCCTGGCCATCATCAGCGTCTACGGCGGCCTGCGCGACTTCCGCGTCAGCCTCTGGTTCATCATCGTCGGCCACGTGGTGTTCACCCTGCCCTTCATGGTGCGCTCGGTGGCCGCCGCCTGTGCCGGCCAGAACATCCGCCTGCTCGAAGAAGGCGCGGCCAGCCTGGGCGCGCGCTTCGTGCAGCGCTTCACGACCGTGGTGATCCCCAACATCCGTTCCGGCATCACGGCCGGGGCCCTGATGGTGGTGACCCTGTCGCTGGGCGAATTCAACCTGACCTGGATGCTGCATACGCCGGAAACCAAGACCCTGCCGGTGGGGCTGGCCGATGCCTATGCGTCGCTGCGCATCGAGGTGGGCAGCGCCTACACGACGATTTTCTTCGTCATCGTCATACCCTTGCTGCTGGCGCTGCAGGCCATGGACCGCTCGCAGCGCCGCAAGCCCTGAACGCATCAAGAACACATCGCCAATGAAGCTGAACTCGATCCCCATAAGGCTGGAAGACTGCGCCAAGACCTACGGCTCGAACGCCCGGGTGCTGCAGCCCACCAGCCTGAGCATAGGCGCCGGCGAGACCGTGGTGCTGCTCGGCCCCTCGGGCTGCGGCAAGACCACGACCCTGCGCCTGATCGCCGGCCTGGAACGCCCCGATCCGGGCGGCCGCGTGTACTTCGGCGACGAGGACGTCACCGCCAAGCCCATCGAAGAGCGGCGCGTCGGCATGGTGTTCCAGAACTATGCGCTGTTTCCCAATTTCAGCGTGCGCGACAACATCGGCTACGGCCTGAAGATCAAGAAGACGCCCGTCCGCGAACGCCGCCAGCGGGTCGACGAGCTGCTGGAACTGGTGCACCTCACCGAACACGGCGACAAGCAGATCTCGCAATTGTCGGGCGGCCAGAAGCAGCGCGTGGCGCTGGCTCGCGCCCTGGCCCCGGAACCGCGCGTGCTGCTGCTGGACGAGCCGCTCACGGCGCTGGACGCCAAGCTGCGCGAGACGCTGCGCACCGACATGGACCTGCTGCTGAAGAACCTGGGCGTGACCACGGTGTACGTCACCCACGACCAGGCCGAGGCCATGGTGCTGGGCGACCGCGTCGTGGTCATGAGCAACGGCCGCATCGAACAGGCTGGCACGCCGCACGAAATCTATTTCCACCCGGGCAGCCGCCACGTGGCGCAGTTCCTGGGCTCGCTCAACAGCCTGCGCGGCGAATTCCGCGACGGCGAATTCCATGTGCGGGGCGGCAGGCTGCCCTGCCCGCAAGGCGCCGCGGGCCTCGCGGAAATCCACTTCAGGCCCGAGGACGCCAGCCTGCTGCCCGCGGCCGAGGCCGATCTGCGGGGCACGGTGGCCAGTGTGCAGTTCCTGGGCGACCGCAGCCGCGTCTACCTGGACGGCCTGTCCGAGACGCGCGTCTGCGTGGAAGCCCCCAGCCGCAGCACCTTGCAGCCGGGCGAGGAAGTGGGCGTGCGCATCCCCGCCGAGCGCCTGCTGATCGTGGGCGGGCAATGAGGCCGCGCGCCCCGCACCCGGAAAAAATGCCGCAACGCGACGGAAAGGTACATCAATGAGCATGCTGCTAGCGCAGATCAGCGATCTGCACATCAAGAGGCCGGGCCTGCTGGCCTACAAGAAAGTCGACACCACGGCCTATCTGCGCCGCTGCGTGGCCAAGCTCAACGCGCTGGCACCGCGCCCGCATGCGCTGGTCATCACCGGCGACCTCGCCGATTTCGGCGCACCGCAGGAATATGCCTCGCTGCGCCGCGAACTGTCGCTGCTGGAAATGCCCTACTACCTGATGGTGGGCAACCACGACCATCGCGAGAACCTGCGCGCAGCCTTTCCGGAGCATACCTACCTGGGCAGCGGCCCGGGCTATGTGCAGTACGCCATCGACTTCGACGAAATCAGCCTGCTGGCGCTGGACACGCAAGACCTGCCCAATAGCGGCGGCCGCCTCGACGGCGAACGCTTGTCGTGGCTGGCTGCGCAGCTCGAGGCGCGGCGCGGCAAGACCGTGATGATAGGCATGCACCATCCGCCGTTTTCCTGCGGCATCGATCACATGGACAGGCAGGCGCTGGCGCCGGCCGACGCACAGCGCCTGGAAGCGCTGCTGTCGGGCTACGACAACGTCGAGCGCCTGATCTGCGGCCACGTGCATCGCTCGGTGACGATGCGCTATGCGCACACCGTGGCCAGCATCTGCCCTTCCCCGGCCCACCAGGTGGCCTACGACCTCGTGCCAGACGGCCCCAGCGCCTTCATCATGGAGCCGCCCGCGCTGCATATGCACGCCCGCGTGCAGGGCCGCTGGGTAACCCACACCGTATACGTCGAAGACTACGGCGGCAGGTATCCTTTTTACGATGCCGAGGGCAAGCTGATCGATTGATGCGCAAGCCATGAAAAACACCCCAAGGGCTGGACCGGCGTCCAGCTTTTGGGGTGCGATGCACGGCGGCCGGGGCTTGCTTGCCCGCGGCTCCGGACGCGGCAAGGCCCTGCGACCCTGGGCTTGCCGCTGGGGCCGCGCCGGGCCTTGCTATCAGTTGATGCTGATGTGCGCGGTTTCTATGACCTTCTTCCAGCGCGCCATTTCCTGCAACTGGAACTGGCGGAACTGCTCGGGCGTGTCGCCCACGACCTGGAAGCCCAGGTGCTCGAGCTTGGCCTTGACGTCCGGCTGCTGCAGGCCTTTGGCGAGCGCCTGGTTGAGCTTGGCCTGGATATCGGCGGGTATCCCATGCGGGGCCACGGCGGCCTGCCAGGAATAGACCGCCAGGCCCGGAACGCCTGCTTCGGCCATGGTGGGCACGTCGGGCAGCACAGGCGAGCGCTCGTCGGCCGTCACGGCCAGCGCCTTGAGCTTGCCGGCGCGAATCTGGCCTATCACGGCATTGACGTTCTGGAAGGAATACTGCACCTGGCCGCCCATCAGGTCGGCGATGGCGGGCGCACCGCCCTTGTAAGGCACATGCAGGCCCTTGGTGCCGGTCTTCTGCCAGAAAAGCTCGGCCGTCAGGTGATCGGTGGCGCCATTGCCCGAAGAGGCGAAAGTCAAGGTGCCGGGATGCTCTTTAAGCGCCTTGATGAGGCTGGGCACGTCCAGCGCCGGGGCCTTGGGATTGGCCACCAGCACGTTGGGCGCGCGCACCAGGATGGTGATGGGATCGAAGTCCTTGACCGGATCGTATTGCAGGCTCTTGAACAGGTACTGGTTGATGGAGAACACGGCGGGCGAAGACACCAGCAAGGTGTAGCCGTCGGGCGCGGCCCGCTTGACTTCAGCCGCGCCTATGGAGCCGGTGGCTCCGGGCTTGTTCTGGACGATGAAATTGCCGCCCAGTTGCTTGGACAGAATGTCGGCCGCGAGCCGCCCTGCATAGTCGGTGGACCCGCCGGCCGGGAACGGCACGACAATCGTGACGGCATGGTTCGGGTAAGGCGCGGCCTGGGCGGTCGCGACGCCGGCCGCCAGCAGTGCGGCGCCCATCAGGATCTTGAACTTGGACATGTGTCCTCCATGGCAGTAAAAATGTGAAATACGATATGTTCTGACTACACAACTCTAAATATCTACTTGGTATTCATTAAATATTTTCCAAGTTGTACGACGTCAGATTTTAAGAATTTGGCCGAGCTGAATTCTCGGGCATGAAGATGGAATCTGTCAATCGAGTTCGACCCGGATTCTGCCCGGGGCCGCTCTTTCGGCAACACTGGTATAGCGGCCTCGCCGGCAGCGCATGGCGGGCGGCGCGCCGATCGGCGGCAGACTATCGCGCCGCCCCGCTCACTCGCAGCGTGGCGTCGGGCCGCCGGTGCACGTCGGGCGCCAGGGCCATGCCCAGTCCCGCCGCGGTGGGCGCCTGGGCCATGCCCTCGCGCACCTCGGGCAGGCCGGTGACCAGGTCGCGGTACCAGCTCGCCAGCGTCGCTCGCACCACCTCCTGGAATATGGCATTGGGTGCATGCAGGGCCAGTTGCAGGCCGGCCATCAGCGTTACCGGGCCGGTGCAGTCGTGCGGCGCGATGGGCCTGGCATAGGTCTGCGCCAGGGCCGCGATCTTGCGCCCTTCGGTCAGGCCGCCACACCAGGCCAGGTCGAGCATGACGATATCCAGGGCGCCGGCGGCCAGGTGCTCGCGGAACGAGCGGGCGCCGCCCAGGGTCTCGCTGCCGCAGATCGGCGTACGGGTGCGGGCGCGCAAGTCGGCCAGCGCGACGGCATCGCCCATTTTGGATATCGGGTCTTCGGCCCAGAACACGCCATAGTCTTCCAGCGCCTGGCAGATGCGCGCCGCGGCCGGCGCATCCCAGAGGCTATGCAGCTCGCACATGACTTCGATGCGATCGCCCACCGCCTGGCGCACCTTGCGGAAAGGCTCGAGCCCCGCCTTCAGGTCGGCCAGCGTGATCAGATGGCCGCCGCTGGCCGCCGCATAGCTGTCGAAGGGCCAGATCTTCATGGCCGCATAGCCCTCGTCCAGCAGGCTTTCCGCCAGGCGGCCGGCGTCCGTCATGAAGGCCACCTGGTCGTCGTAGGGGCCCGCCATGGCATCGCCGGACGTCGCATGGCGCCGGTTGACGCCCGCGGTGTTGTAGGCATAGCCGGCGCAGGTGTTATAGACGCGGATGCTGTCGCGCACACCGCCGCCCAGCGCCACATGCACGGGCACGCCCTGGCGCTGTCCGGCCAGGTCCCAGAGAGCAATGTCCACGGCGCTGGCTGCGCGGATTTCCGCGCCCGTGCCGTCGAAGCCCAGATAGGGATTCATGAGATGGTTCGAGACTGCCTCGATGTGCCGGGCGTCGCGCCCCAGCAGCCAGGGCGCCACCTGCTCGTGCAGCACGGCCTCCACCGCCTGTGCGCCGCGAAAGGATTCCCCCAGGCCGGTCAGCCCGTCTTCGGTTTCTATTTCCACCCAGATGAGATTGGGTCGTTCGGCAATGCGTATGCTGCGTATTGCGGTGATGCGTGACATAAGAAGGAGGCCCCACGAGCTTGGTTGACGAATGCGAATGCACGGTATTCTGCTCAGCCGTGTAAAATCTGTCAATCAAATTCTTGTATTATTAATTTTATGATTTACTGATTTTACATGCTAAGCCGGCCCGGCTTGCTCATGCCCCGAAACTTGCCTCACACTTACGCCCCATGAACAATCCTCGCGCAGAACGCCTATTGGGCGATGTGGTCTACGAAGAACTGACGGCATTGCTGGGTTCCGGAGAGCTGCCGCCGCAATCGCGGCTGCCGTCCGAAAACGAGCTGTCGCAGCGCTTGCGCGTCTCACGGCCGGTGCTCAGGCAGGCCCTGGCCCGGCTGCGCGCCGAGGGGCGGATTTCCACGCGCAAAGGCGCGGGGAATTATGTCGCCGACAGCTCGGCCGCAACGACGCCGAAAGTCAGCTTCGGGCCGCTGACCAGCATTCCCGACGTGCGCAGCTTTCTCGAATTCCGCAGCAGCCTGGAAGGGGAAATGGCGGCGCGCGCCGCCGTGCACCACGATCGCGAAAGCCTCGCCGAAATCGGCCGGCGCCGCCGCCGGCTGGAATCCGCCATGGCGGCCGGCGGCGACGGCATCGAAGAAGACATCGCCTTCCACGCCGCCATAGCCCAGGCCAGCGGCAACCGCTTTTTTTCCATGACCATGGAAGCGCTGGCCGAGCAGACCCGATTCAGCATCGGGCTGATACGCCAGTTGTCGGACCGGCCGCTGGCGCTGCGCATGCAGGATGTATATCGCGAACATGCCGCCATCGAGCAGGCGATCGCCTCGGGCGACCCCGCGGCGGCCCGCGACGCCATGACCGCGCACCTGGTGGGAGGCATCGCGCGCCTGTTCGGCAAGTAAGGCCGGGGCGCGCGCCGGCCGCAACGGCGCAGGCTCAGTGCTGCGGCGCAAGCCTGCGAATCAAGTCCGCGTGATCGGGATGATCGGCCAGCAGCGCGGCTACCTCGGCCAGCTCGAACTCGCTGAATTCGAAGCCTGGCGCCACCGTACAGCCCACCAGCGCATAGCCCTGGGGTTCGAGCAGTTCCGCGGCGAACCAACTGCCGGCCGGCACCACCACCTGGTAAGACGCCGCCGGATCGCGCAAGGCATCGCCCAGCCTATGGCTGGCCAGGCCCGCCCCAGCCCGCAGGACGTGCACGTGCAAGTCGCAGCCCGCGTGGAAATGCCAGATTTCGTCCGAGGCGATGCGGTGCCAGGCGGAATAAGCCCCCGCATGCAACAGGTAATAGATGGCCGTGCCGGCGCTGCGTGCAGGGCCGGCGGCGGTGCGCAGCACCTGCTGCGCGCTGCGATAGGTCTCGCGATAATGGCCGCCCTCGGGATGCGGCTGCAGGCCGAGGCGGCGGATCAGTTCTGCTGCAATGTCGTTCATCGAGCGCCTCGTGGAATGGACGGTGGCCTGCTTGCCCGGCCCGCAGGCCTGCGTTCAGGATACGTAAATCAGTGCCACGCGGCCAGGAAAGCCAGCAGCACTTTGGCGGAATTGTCCGCCGCGATGCTCAGGAAGGTATGCATTTCGTTCACGCCTTCGCCGCCTCCGGCCAGGTCGCTGAGCGAACGGAAGGCGATGAACGGCACCCCGTTGCTGTAGGCTACCGCCGCGCAGGCCGCGCTTTCCATGTCCAGCACATTGGCATGGAAAGTATCGTATACGTAGCGGCGAAACGCCGCATTGTCCACAAAGGCCGAGCCCGAGACACCGCTGCCGCCCACCACCAGTTCGGGCGGCCGGTTCAGGCACTTGCCGGCGTGGTCGCAGGCGCCCAGGTGTACCTTGCCCAGGCCGCGCGCCACCGCCAGCATGTGCGGATCCACATCGAACCAGAACTTGCTTTCCAGTTGCGGATGCGCGGCCGACCGCACCCGTACGGGCCGGACGAACATCATGCCGAAATGAGGCAGCTTCAGGGAATCCTTGCCGGGCGGCGGGCTGAATACGCCCGGCCCGGTTTCGCGCGCCATCACCAGCTCCAGGTACTGGCCCCAGCGCTGCGCCACGGTGACATCGCCAATGTGCAGGTCGGGATTGACGCCGCCGGCGATGCCGCTGAAGACAATATGGCTGATGCGGAAGCGATCCAGCGCGAGCTGCGTGGTCATGGCGGCATTGGTCATGCTGATGCCGCTGAGAAACAGCACCACGGGCTTGCCCTGCAGCGTGCCGGTGGTGAACTGCACGCCATTGGCCGAATACCTGTGCGGCGCATGCACTTTTTTCAGCAGCAAGGCCAGTTCGGGCTCGAAGGCCGAGATCACGGCGATGCGCGGCGTGCGATCGAGCAGCTCGGCCGCGGCCGCCGGCCTGGGCAGGCCGAGCCAGGAAGCTCCCGAGAACAGCAGCACGGCAAGGACGAACATGAACCGGTACGGCAGTTTCGAAATGAGCATCGTGGATTCCAGGAGGTGTGCGGGCGGCCCGCGTGCGATGCATTGTAAATGCATGTAAATGTGCATCGCATACTGTATTGATGTACAGTATGTCGCCAGGCGGGTTTCCGCTACGCATGCCGCACGGGATCCCCAGGCAGGCCATGCATTTGCCGCCACGTTCCATCGCCCTATTTGCGCTGCCGCGCCTATCGGCACAGCCATCGCGCCATGCCGATATGGCCATGACAGCCTCGAAGCCCAATCAGCAACCATGAAGCGGGTCCTGGAAGATCCCTACTACTACCTCACCAACTTCGAGACGGCGCTCGACTGGGTGCGCACGCGCAGCGCCGACCTGCTCGACGCCGCGGAACTGGGCTTCATCGACGAATTCCCCACGCTGCCGCGCGCGTCGCGGGCGCTGCTCGTGCGCATGGTCGTGCGCAAGGGCACATTGTTTCGCAGCGACAAGCTGCGCTACCCGGAAATCGGCTGCCCCGATGCGGCCGCGGCCGCCCTGGCCGAACGCGGCTGGGTCGCAGCCGACCCCCTGCTCGATCTCGAACAGCTCTTCGCCCTGTACGGCAAGGCGGAACTGGCACAAATGTTCGGCAGGCCCGCGGCGGCGGCCTGCCGCAAGGTCGAACTGCTGGCAGCCCTGCTGCCGGGCCGCGAACAAGCGCAAGCCTTGTCCGCCTGGCACCCCGAGGCCGCGGGCCGCGTCTATGAACTGCGAGTCATGCCGTTGTGCGAACGCGTGCGCCTGATGTTCTTCGGCAACCTGCGCCAGGACTGGACCGAATTCGTGCTCGCCGATCTCGGCATGTATCGCTACGAAAAAGTCGATTTCGCGCCGTCGGCGCGCGCCTTCCAGCGCCGCGCCGATATCGACGATTATCTGTTCCTGCACGACTGCGGCGCACGGCTGGAAGCCGGCGTACCGGCCGCCGCCCTGCTGCCCTCGATTGCGCCGCGGCCCTACGCCAATGAATGGGTCGAACGCCGGCGCGTGCGGCTGCTGGAACATATCGGCAGGCAGCTCGAAAGATCGGGCGAACTGCCCACGGCTCTCGCAGCCTACCGGCGCGGCGGTCCCGGCGCATGCCGGGTGCGCGCCATCCGCGTGCTGGAACGCCTGGAGCGCGAACGCGCCGCGCTGCGCTGGCTCGAAGCCATTGTCGAGCAAGGGCGCGCCGGCGAGGCGGAACTGCAGGCCTTGCGGCGCATCGGGCCCAGGCTGCGGCGCAATCTGGGCCGGCCCGCGACGCCGGTGCGCAAGGCAGGCGCCATTCCCGTCATGCATCTGTGCCTGCCGCCGGCGCCGGGCTGGGTGGAAGAAGCGGCCAGAGCCCATCTGGAACAAGACGGCGGCCCGGCCTATTACGTCGAGAACACCTTGATCAACGCGCTGTTCGGCCTGTTGTGCTGGGACGCGCTGTATGCCGCAATACCGGGGGCATTCTTCCATCCGTTCCAGAGCGGGCCGGCGGACCTGCGCAGCCCGGATTTCCGCAAGCGGCGCCAGGCCTTGTTCGACGCATGCCTGGCGCGCCTGGACGACGGCGCATACAAGCGCGCCATCCTGCGCAATTTCCGCGAGAAGACCGGCCTGCAGTCCCAGTTCGTCGCCTGGCAGGCCCTGGACGAGACACTGCTGGAACTTGCCCTGGAATGTATTCCGCCGGCGCACCTGCGGCGCTGGTTCGAACGCCTGCTGGCCGACCCGGCCGGCAACCGCTCGGGCCTGCCCGATTTGATCCAGTTCTGGCCGGAAGCCCGCGGCTACCGCCTGGTCGAGGTCAAGGGGCCGGGCGACCGGGTCCAGGACAATCAGCGCCGCTGGCTCGAAGACTGCATCGAGCACGGCATGCCGGTGGCGGTGTGCCACGTGCAATGGGAAGCCGCGGCAACATGAATGCCCTGGTAGATGAACGGCCCGGCGACTCTGCAAGTGTCTACACCATCGCCGTGCGCGCCCTGTGCGAATTCGGCGCGCGCCGCGGCGACCTCGACCTGCGCTTCACGCCGGCGCCCAGCGCCCGCGAAGGCATTGCCGGCCATGCCTGGGTCAGGTCGCAGCGCGGCGCCGGCTACCAGGCCGAAGTGGCCCTCGACGGCGAGTACCGCCATCTGCGGGTGCGCGGCCGCGCCGACGGCTACGATCCGGCGCGCAATCGCCTCGAAGAAATCAAGACCTACCGCGGCGAGCTGCGGCGCATGCCCGAAAACCACCGTCACCTGCACTGGGCCCAGGCGCTTACCTATGCGCACCTGATGTGCCGGCAACGGGGGCTGGCGCGGATCGAAGTGGCGCTGGTCTATCTCGACATCGGCACGCAACGGGAAACCGTGCTTGCCGAGACCCACGACGCGGCGGACCTGCGCCTGCGCTTCGAGGCGCTGTGCGCGAGCTTCCTGGCATGGTCCGAACAGGAACTGGCGCACCGCGCGCGGCGCGACGCGGCCCTGGCGCAACTGCAATTCCCCTACCCCGGCTTCCGGCCCGGCCAGCGGCCGCTGGCCGTGGCCGTCTACAACGCCGCGCGCAAGGGGCTGTGCCTGGGCGCGCAGGCCCCGACCGGCATCGGCAAGACCATTGGCACCTTGTTTCCGCTGCTGAAGGCCATGCCGGCCCAGGGCCTGGACAAGATCTACTTCCTGACGGCCAAGACGCCGGGGCGCGCGCCGGCGCTGCAGGCGCTGCAACGGATCGCGGCGGCCCAGGCCGCGCCCGGCGCCTTGCGGGTGCTCGAACTGCAGGCGCGCGACAAGGCCTGCGAACATCCCGACAAGGCCTGCCACGGCGAGTCCTGCCCGCTGGCCCAGGGCTTCTACGATCGCCTGCCCGCAGCCCGGGCAGAAGCGCTGCACGGAGCCCAGCTCGACCGCCCTGCCCTGCGCGCAGTTGCGGCCCGACATCAAGTGTGCCCTTATTACCTGGGGCAGGACTTGATGCGCTGGTGCGATGTGGCGGTAGGCGACTTCAATTATTACTTCGACCTGCACGCGCCCTTGTATCGCCTGGCGCAAGACCATGAATGGCGTGTCGGGGTATTGGTGGACGAAGCCCACAATCTGCTCGATCGCGCGCGCGGCATGTACACGGCGCAACTGCACCGATCCCAGTTGTCGGCGGCGCGCCGCGAAGCGCCCGCCGAAGCCAGGAGCGCGCTGGACGCCGTGGCGCGCCGCTGGAGCGCACTGGTCGCGGACCAGGCCCAGGCTTACGAGACGCGCGACGAACTGCCCGAAGCCCTCATCGCCGCCCTGCAGCGCGCCGTCGGCGTGCTGTCCGACGACCAGGAAGCGAACCCGCGCAGCGCCGACGGCGCGCTGCTGCGCTTCTATTTCGATGCCTTGCATTTCCTGCAAATGGCCGAACTCTACGATCGCGCCCATTCGGTGCTGGACACGAGCCTGGCCGAAGCGCCCGCGGCGGGCGGCGCGCGCGGGCTATCGACGCTGTGCATCAGGAATCTCATCCCCGCCCCGTTCCTGGCCGAGCGCTACGCCGCGGCGCATACCTGCACGCTGTTCTCGGCCACGCTGGCTCCCTGGAATTACTACGTGGACACCCTGGGGCTGCCCGCCCAGGCCGCCTGGGCCGGCGTGGAATCGCCGTTCAAGGCCGAGCAGTTGCAGGTTTATGTAGCCCGGCATATCTCTACGCGCTACAAGCATCGCCGGGCCTCGCTCGCGCCGATGGCCCAGCTGGTGGCACAACAATACCGGGCGCGGCCCGGCAACTACCTGGCTTTCGCCAGCAGCTTCGATTATCTCGGGCAGCTCGCAGATATGTTCCGCCAGTTGCACCCCGACATTCCCGTCTGGGTGCAGGCGCCTTCGATGAACGAAGCCGAGCGCCACGCCTTCCTGGAAAATTTCACCGAGCACGGCAGCGGCATAGGCTTCGCGGTGCTGGGCGGCGCCTTCGCCGAAGGCGTGGACCTGCCCGGGCGGCGCCTGATCGGCGCCTTCGTCGCCACGCTCGGGCTGCCGCAGATCAATCCCGTCAACGAAGAAATCATGCGGCGCATGGACGCCGCCTTCGGCCGCGGCTACGACTACGCCTATCTGTATCCCGGCCTGCGCAAAGTGGTGCAGGCCGCGGGCCGCGTCATCCGCGGCCAGGACGACCGCGGCGTGCTGTACCTGATCGACGACCGCTACGAGCGCAGCGAGGTGCGCGAGTTGCTGCCTCAGTGGTGGCGGGTGGCGTCCATGGACAGGCTGGCCACGGACGGCGGAGCCTGATCCCGCGCGGCCGCTTGCGGCCGGCCCCAGCCTCCGCCCAGCGCACGTACCAGGCTCACCGCTGCAGCGGCACGCTCGCCGTCCAGCTGCACGGCCGTGCGGCGCTGCTGCAGCAGGACACGGTCGCCGTCGATCACGTCCAGGTAATTGATGGAGCCTTCCCGGTATTGCACGTGCAGCAGGCGGGCGGCGTACGCGGAGGCCTGCAGCGCCCTGTCCTGCACCTGGGTCTGCTGGCCTAGGATGCGCAGGTTGGCAAGGCTGTCTTCCACTTCCCTGAAAGCCACCAGCACTTTCTGGCGATAGTCGGCCACGTCTTCCTGGTATTGGGCACGGGCGCGATCCAGGCCCGCCTGGCGCCTGCCGCCGTCGAATATCGGCAGCGACAGCATGGTGCCCACCAGCGGCCCGACCAGGAAGGTACGGCTGGACCACAGGAACACATCGCTCAACTGCGCGGATTCATAGCCCAGCGCGCCGGTCAGGTCCAGCCGCGGGAAGAATGCCGCGCGGGCCGCGCCCACGCGGGCATTGGCCGCGGCCATGGCGCGCTCGGCCGCGGCGATGTCCGGACGCCGTTCCAGCAGCGACGACGGCAGGCCTGCGGGGATATCCACCGCCACACGCTGCAAGGGCTGCGCCGCCATGGAAAATTCCGCGGGCGCCTTGCCCAGCAGTATCGCCAGCGCATGCTCGGCGGCGGCGCGGCGCCGCGCGATGCCCAGGGAATCGGACTGCGTCGAAGCCAGCTCGGATTCGGCCCGCGCCACGTCCAGCCGGCCGATGTCGCCGTCCGCGTAGCGGCGCTGCATCAGTTGCAAGGCATGTTCGCGCAAGCCCACGGTCTCGTGGTAGAGCGCCTGCTCGGCGTCCAGCTCGCGTATGCGGTAATAGGCCTGCGCCACGTCGGCCTGCAGCGCAAGCAGGACGGAGCGGTACAGGGCCGCGCTACGCTGCGCGTCGGCAGTCGCGGCATCCACGGACGAGGACACCCGGCCGAACAAATCGGCTTCGTACGAAATGCCCAGTTGCGTGCGCCACAAGGTAAAGGGCGCATTGGGCGCGTCCTGCGGCAAGCCCTGGGACGCATTGGACGCGCGCTGGCGGGTCGGCCCGAAGCCCGCGTCGACCTGCGGCAGCAGCGCCGAACGCGAGCCGCGCAACATGGCGCGCGCCTGGCCGAGCCTCGCGGCCGCGGCCTGCACGTCGTGGTTGCCCGCCATGGCCTGTTGCTCGAGCGCATCGAGCCGCGCATCGCCGAATATCTTCCACCACTGCCCGCGCGCCAGGGCTTCCGCGGGCTGCGCGGCCTTCCATTGCCGGGCCGCCTGCGCCGGCATGAAAGCCTCCTTGAAGGCCGGCGGCGTGTCCACCGCCGGCTTCTGGTAGCGCGGCTGCGTGGCGCAGGCGGCCAATAGCGCCAGGATCATGCCGGCCGACAGCCTGCCGGCCTTGCCGATAAATTTTTCAAAGTTCCACATAGAAATTCCAGAGAGTGCGGTACGTGTCAGGCGGAAGGCGCGTCTTGCGCCTCGCCCGCGGCCGCGCCCAGCGGCGCCGGGGCCTCGTGTCGCGCGGCCGAATGCAGGCTGCGCTTGCCCAGCGCGCGCAGCAGCACATAGAACACCGGCGTCAGGAAGAGCCCGAAGAACGTCACCCCGAGCATGCCGAAGAACACCGCCACGCCCATGGCATGGCGCATTTCGGACCCCGCGCCGCTGGCGGTGACCAGGGGCACCACGCCCATGATGAAGGCGATCGACGTCATCAGGATGGGCCGCAAGCGCAGGCGGCATGCCTCGATCGCCGCCTTTACCGCGCTGCTGCCTTGCAGTTCCAGTTCGCGGGCGAACTCCACGATCAGGATGGCGTTCTTGCAAGCCAGGCCCACCAGCACCATCAGGCCGATCTGGGTGAAGATGTTGTTGTCGCCGCGCGTCAGCCAGACGCCGGTCAGCGCGGCCAGCACGCCCATGGGCACGATCATGATCACCGCCAGCGGCAGCGCCAGGCTTTCATACAAGGCGGCCAGCACCAGGAACACCAGCAGCACACTGATGGGAAACACCCAGACGCCGGCATTGCCCACCAGGATCTGCTGATAGGTCAGGTCCGTCCATTCGAACTTGACACCGCGCGGCAGGGTTTGCGCGGCGATGCGCTCGGCGGCGGCCTGCGCCTGGTCCGACGAATAGCCGGGCGCCGGGCCGCCGTTGATGTCGGCCGCCGTGTAGCCGTTGTAGCGCACCACCATCTCGGGCCCATGGCCGGGCTCGACCTTCACCAGCGTCGACAGCGGCACCATGTCGCCGGCCCTGTTGCGGGTCTTAAGCTGCAGGATGTCCTCGGGTCGCGCGCGGAACGGCGCATCGGCCTGCACCCGCACCTGGTACACGCGGCCGAAGCGGTTGAAGTCGTTCACGTACAGCGATCCGAGGTAGATCTGCATCGTGTCGAACACATCGGTAACGGGTATGCCCAGTTGCTTGGCCTTGACGCGATCCAGGTCTACGTCCAGTTGCGGCACATTAACCTCGTAGCTGGAAAACGCCGGGCCGAGTTCCGGCGTCTTGCGCGCCTGGGCCAGGAAGGCCTGGGTCGCGGCATAGAGCTGGTTGTAGCCCAGCGCACCCCTGTCCTCCAGTTCCAGCTTGAAGCCGCCCATGGTGCCCAGCCCCATGACCGGCGGCGGCGGAAAGACGGCGATGAAGGACGATTTGATGGCGGCGAACTTCTGGTTGAGCGCGGCGGTGATGGCCTGCGCGGACAAGTCGGCGCCACGGCGCTGGCCGAAGGGCTTGAGCGTGAAAAACACGATGCCGGCGCTGGAACTGTTGGTAAAGCCGTTGATGGACAGGCCGGGAAATGCCACCGCGTCTTCGACGCCGGGCTGCTTCAGGCCTATGTCGCTCATGCTGCGTATCACCGATTCCGTGCGGTCCAGCGATGCGCCGCTGGGCAACTGGGCGAAGGCGATCAGGTATTGCTTGTCCTGCGCCGGCACGAAGCCGCCCGGAACGATATAGGACACGCCCGCCGTAAGCGCCAGGAGCAGCAGGTACACCCCCATGGAGGATGCCTTGCGCGCGATCACTCCCGACACGCCCGTGGAATAGCGCCGCGAGGACCAGCCGAAAAACCGGTTGAAGCGCGCGAAGAAGCCGCCGAGCACGCGGTTCATGACACGGGTCAGCGCATCGGGCTTCGCATCGTGCCCCTTGAGCAGCAGCGCCGCCAGGGCCGGCGACAGCGTCAGCGAATTGAAGGCCGAGATCACCGTCGAAATGGCGATCGTCATGGCGAACTGCTTGAAGAACTGCCCGCTCAGGCCGGTAATGAAAGCCATGGGCACGAACACCGCCACCAGCGTCAGCGCGATGGCGATGATGGGGCCGCTGACTTCGCGCATGGCGCGATAGGTAGCCGCGCGCGGCGCGAGGCCGGCGGCGATGTTGCGTTCGACGTTTTCCACCACCACGATGGCATCGTCGACCACGATGCCTATGGCCAGCACCAGCCCGAACAGCGACAGCGCATTGATGGTGTAGCCGAAGGCCAGCAGCAGGGAGAAAGTGCCGATGATGGAGACCGGCACCGCCAGCAGCGGGATGATGGAGGCGCGCCAGGTCTGCAGGAACACGATCACCACCAGCACCACCAGGGCGATGGCTTCCAGCAGCGTCTCGACCACTGCCTTGATGCTGGAACGCACGAACTGCGTCGGATCATAGACAATGCGGTACTGCACCGAGCCCGGGAAGTCGGCGGACAGTTCTTTCATGGCCGCCCGGACCTGGTCGGAAACCGCCAGCGCATTGGCGCCCGGCGACTGCATGATGCCCAGCGCCACCGCCGGCTTGTTGTCCAGCAGCGAACGCAGCCCGTATTCCGAAGCCGCCAATTCCACGCGCGCCACGTCGCCCAGCCGGGTCACCGCGCCATCGTCCGAAGTCTTGAGCACGATATTGGCGAAGTCTTCCGCAGTGTGCAGGCGTCCCTGGGCATTGACGGACAACTGCATGGGCACGTCGGGCGAACTGGGCGCCGCGCCGATCACGCCGGCGGCTACCTGCACGTTCTGCTCGCGTATGGCCGCCACCACGTCGGCCGCCGTCAGGCCGCGCTGCGCCACCTTGTGCGGATCGAGCCAGACGCGCATGGCATAGTCGCCCGCGCCCCAGAGCTGCACTTCGCCCACGCCGGGGATGCGCGCCAGCCGGTCTTTCACATTCAGCACCGCATAATTGCGCAGGTACGTCATGTCATAGCGATTGTCGGGCGAGATCAAGTGCACCACCATGGTCAGCGTGGGCGAACTCTTGACCGTCGTGACGCCGAGGCGCTGCACGTCCTCGGGCAGGCGCGGCAGCGCCTGCGCCACGCGATTCTGCACCAGTTGCTGGGCCTTGTCGGGGTCCACGCCCAGGCGGAAATTCACCGTCAAGGTCAGATTGCCGTCGCTATTGGCCTGGGATTGCATGTACAGCATGTCTTCCACGCCATTGATAGCTTCTTCCAGCGGCGCGGCGACCGTTTCGGCGATGACCTTGGGATTGGCCCCCGGGTATTGCGCACGCACCACCACCGAAGGCGGCACGACCTCGGGGTATTCCGATATCGGCAGGCGGAACATCGCCAGCGCGCCGGCCAGCAGGATCAGGATCGACAGCACGCCGGCGAATATGGGCCTGTCGATGAAGAATTTCGAGATATTCATGGAGTTTCCGATTGATGTGTGGCGCAAGCGGAGGGCCGCGCCCATCTTGGCGCACCAGCTTGCCGCGGCCTGCGCGGCCCGGCGCCCGGCTTGTCCCGGGGACACGCGGGGCCCTCGGGCGGCCGGCCAGGCCCCGAGCGCCGCGTTGCGGCAGTCGAGTCAGCGTCCGGGCCGGCGCGGCGCGCTCAGGATTTGCCGGCGCCCGCAGGCTCGGCCGCCGCCAGGTTCGCGTCGGCCCCTTGCATGGAGACCGTCCTGGCATTCAGCCTGTCGCCGGGGCGCACGCGCTGCAGGCCGTCGACGACGATGCGCTCGCCCGGTTTCAGGCCGCTTTCGACGACCCGGTAGCCCTCGTAGGCGCTTCCTATGCGCACGCCGCGATAATGGGCGCGGCCCGCGGCATCGATGACGATCACATAGCGCTTGTCCTGGTCGGTGCCCACCGCTTTTTCGTCGACCAGCACCGCCGGGTGCGGGACGCCGCCGCCCAGCCGGATGCGGGCATACAGCCCGGGCACGAGTGCGCCGTCGGCGTTGTCGAACACCGCCCTTACGCGTATGGTGCCGCTAGCGGTATCCAGCCGGTTGTCCACGGATTCCAGCCGGCCCTTGCGCGGATAGCCGCGCTCGTCGGCCAGGCCCAGGTACACCGGCAACTGCGCCCCGTGGGCCGGTGCGACGAACTGCAGGAAACTTTGCTCGTCCACATTGAACGAGGCATACATGCGCGCCACCGACACCAGGGTAGTCAGCGGCCTGGAGCCTGCGTCGGCCGACACCACATTGCCCGGGGTAATTTCGGCGCGCGAGACCCGGCCCGAAATCGGCGCGACGATGCGCGTGTGTTCCAGGTCGAGCTGCGCGGATTCCAGCGCGGCCTGCGCCGCCTGCAGATCGGCCGCGGCCACGCGCTGGACGTTGCGCTTCTCGTCGAAATCGCGCCGCGCGATGGCGTTGTCGGCCAGCAGGCGCCGGCCGCGGGCCAGGTCGGAATCCGCATAGGCGGCCCGGGCGCGCGCCGCCGCCAATTGGGCGCGTGCGCGATCCACTGCGGCAGCATAGGGGCGCGGATCGATGGTGAACAGTTCGTCGCCCTTGTGCACCAGGCTGCCGTCCTTGAAGTGCACGGCGATCAAGGTGCCGGACACCAGCGGCCGGATCTCGACCCGGTTCACGGCTTCGAGCCGGCCGGAATATTCATGCCAGTCGGTTATGTCGCGGCCGAGCGCCGCGGCCGCGTCGACCGGGACGGCAGGAGCCTGTGACGCGGCGCCGGCCTTTGCCTGGCTCGCGTCGGAATGCAGGGCGGCAAACCCGCCGCCCATGGCGGCCAACAGGGCGATGGCCGCAAAGGCCGATCGTTTGTATGGGAAATGCATGGAATCCCTCTTGGATATTGTGATTCGCGTATCCGCCGGCCGTGTCGTCAGGCCACCCCTGAGGGCGCGGGCCTCGACGGGCCGACAAGTTCCAGCCCACGCGGCGCGGCCCTCCCCAGGGCCAGTCGCCGCGGGCAGCCATCGCGGGCGCCGGCGGAATCGTCCGAAAGGTATGCATTATTAATGTTGATTGAATCCAGATAAATATCTATTATTTGCGAACACTATTCATCCAGAATGAACAATCCGTCCGGCGCAGCTTCCGTCCAGCACGGCCGCGCTGCGCCCGACACGCCTCCGGGAATCCATCCATGGACCGCTTCCAAGCCATGCAAGTCTTCATGCGCGTCGTCGATGCCAACAGCTTTACCAAGGCCGCCGACAGCCTGGGCCTGCCCCGCGCAACCGTGACCAACGCCATCCAGAGGCTGGAGCGCCGCCTGCAAGTGCGGCTCTTGAACCGCAGCACCCGCCGGCTCAGCCTGACGCCGGACGGCGCCGCCTATTACGAACGCTGCGCCGCCATCCTGGCCGACCTGGAAGAAGCGGAAGCGGCCTTCCAGGACGTGACCCGCGGCCCCAAGGGGCGCCTGCGCATCGATGCGCCTTCGTCCATAGGCAGGCTGGTCCTGATTCCCGCGCTATGCGAGTTCCACAGCCGCTACCCGGACATCGAACTGGCCATAGGCCTGGGCGACCGTCCCGTGGACCTGGTGCAGGAAGCGGTGGACTGCGCGATACGCGTGGGCGCCCTGCAGGACTCCAGCATGGTGGCCAAGCGCATAGGCACTTTCTCCAGCGTCACTTGCGCGGCGCCGTCCTATCTGGAAAGGCATGGCGAACCCGCAAGCCTGGAAGACCTGCAGAACCATTACGCGGTGAACTATTTTTCCAGCCGCACTGGGCGCAATATCGACTGGAGTTTCATGATCGACGGCGCCGCCACCGATGTGGCCATGTCCAGCACCGTCTCGGTCAACGACGCGGAAGCCTACGTGGCCTGCGCCTTGCAGGGCTTCGGGCTGATCCAGGTGGCGCGCTACATGGTGCTGCCGCACCTGGAATCGGGCGCGCTGCGCGAGGTGCTGCCGGCATGCGTGCCCGCGCCCATGCCTATTTCAGTGGTCTACCTGCGCAACCGGCATTTGTCGCCCAAAGTGCGTGTGTTCGTGGACTGGCTGGCGGAGCTTTTCGGCCGCTGCCCGCTGCTGGGCGGCTGCGGGCTGGCCGACGAAGCCGCAGACTGCTGCTTCGGGGGGCACTCGCGGTCCAATACCTTGCGCGACATACTCGAAGAGAAAAACCTGGCCGAAAGCGCATTCTGAGTTCGCGCCGCCCTGCGGGCCGCACGGCGACCGCGTACAATGACGGGCTGGCGCCGAGATGCCGCCCTGCGCCGGGCGACACTGCGGCGTCCGTCCACGACCCATATTCTTCAAATCCATACCGATGACCCACATTCTGCAGCATATCCCCACCGGCAAGCGCGTCGGCATTGCCTTTTCCGGCGGCCTGGACACCAGTGCGGCCCTGCTCTGGATGCGCCAGAAAGGCGCGATTCCCTACGCCTACACCGCCAATCTCGGCCAGCCCGACGAGCCCGACTACGAAGACATCCCTCGCCGCGCCCGCGAATACGGCGCGGAAAAGGCGCGCCTGGTCGATTGCCGCCAGCAACTGGCGGCCGAGGGCATTGCCGCGCTGCAGTCCGGGGCCTTCCATATTTCCACCGCCGGCATCACTTACTTCAACACCACGCCGCTGGGGCGGGCCGTGACCGGCACGATGCTGGTGGCCGCCATGAAGGAAGACGACGTCAATATCTGGGGCGACGGCAGCACCTTCAAGGGCAACGACATCGAGCGCTTCCACCGCTACGGCCTGCTCACCAACCCGAACCTGCAGATCTACAAGCCCTGGCTCGACCAGGCCTTCATCGATGAGCTGGGCGGACGCGCGGAAATGTCCGAATTCATGCGCCAGGCCGGCTTCGACTATCGCATGTCGGCGGAAAAGGCCTACTCGACCGATTCCAATATGCTGGGGGCCACGCACGAGGCCAAGGATCTCGAGCACCTGAACCGCGGCATCAAGATCGTGCAGCCCATCATGGGCGTGGCTTTCTGGCGCGAAGACGTCGCCGTCAAGCCCGAAGAAGTCCGGGTCCGCTTCGAAGAAGGCCGCCCGGTGGCTCTCAATGGAGTGGAATACACCGACGCCGTCGAACTCATACTCGAAGCCAACCGCATCGGCGGGCGCCACGGACTGGGCATGAGCGACCAGATCGAGAACCGCATCATCGAAGCCAAGAGCCGCGGCATCTACGAAGCCCCGGGGCTGGCGCTGCTGTTCGCCGCCTACGAACGCCTGGTCACTGGTATCCACAATGAAGATACCATCCAGCAGTACCGCGACAATGGCCGCCACCTGGGCCGGCTGCTCTACCAGGGCCGCTGGTTCGACCCGCAGGCGCTGATGCTGCGCGAAACCGCGCAGCGCTGGGTGGCGCGCGCCGTCACCGGCGAAGTCACGCTGGAACTGCGCCGCGGCAACGACTATTCGATCCTCGACACCACCTCGCCCAACCTGACCTACAAGCCCGAGCGGCTCACCATGGAAAAAGGCGAATCGGCGTTCTCGCCGCTAGACCGCATCGGCCAGCTCACCATGCGCACGCTGGACATCGTCGACACGCGCGAGAAGCTGATGACTTACGCGCGCAGCGGCCTGCTCAGTTCCGCCGGCAACGCCCCGCTGCCCAAGCTCGAAGAAAAATAAAGGCGCCGCGCGGATACGGATCCCCGGGCATCGCCGTCCGGGGTCACATCCGCGTAAGCCGGGCCCGCAAAAACCGGGCCCGCATCAAACCGGAACCTGCAAGTCGACGCGGGCCGCCAGCGCCTGCTTGCGGGCGTGGCAACCGTCGACGTGATCGTTGACCAGCCCCATGGCCTGCATCAGCGCATACATGGTGGTGGGGCCCACGAAGGTCCAGCCGCGTTTTTTCAAGTCTTTGGACAGGGCCACCGATTCGGGCGACGTCGTCATGGTACGCAGCGCCTCGTAGGTGATGCGTTTCGGGCGCGATGCGCGTTCGGGTTCGTAGCGCCACAAGTAGGCCGCCAGCGAGCCGTACTGCTCGCGCAGCTCGATCGCCCGTTTTGCGTTATTGATCGCCGAATCGATCTTGCCGCGATGGCGCACGATGCCGGCATTGTCCATCAGGCGCTGCACGTCGCGCGCGCCGAAGCGCGCCACGCGTTCCATGTCGAAGCCGGCGAAAGCCTCGCGAAACGCCGGGCGCTTGTGCAGGATGGTGCTCCAACTGAGGCCTGCCTGGAAACCTTCCAGGCAGATCTTCTCGAACAGCCGCGTCTCGTCGATGACGGGAAAGCCCCACTCATGGTCGTGGTAATGGCGATAGGCCTCGCTCGCCTGGCACCAGATGCAGCGCTTGAGCTTGTCTTCGCCCGCAAACAGGCCGCTTGCGGCTGCCCGATTCTCGCCCATATCGATCACTCCGTTGGCGGCCGCGGCCGCAGTCGAATGACCGTACTATAGAACACTCAGTCGCGCGGCGGCTCGCCAGCCACGCAACGGTAGATCAGCGCGCCGATGATGCCGCCCACGATGGGCGCGACCCAGAACAGCCATAGCTGCGACAGGGCCCAATCGCCGACGAGCAAGGCTGGCCCCGTGCTGCGCGCCGGGTTGACCGAGGTATTGGTTACCGGGATGGTGACCAGGTGGATCAAGGTTAGGCACAGGCCGATCGCGATCGGCGCCAGGGCCGCCGGCGCCCGCTTGTCGGTGGCGCCCATGATCACGAACAGGAATGCCGCGGTCATCACCACTTCTATCACTGCGCAGGACAGCAAGGGGTATCCGCCCGGCGAGTGCGCGCCGTAGCCATTCGAGGCCAGGCCCGCCGACAGGCTGAATCCGGCCTTGCCGCTGGCGATGACATACAGCACCGAGGCCGCGATGATGGCGCCTATCACTTGCGCAACGATATAGGCCGGCAGCTCGCGAGCGGGAAAGCGCCCGCCCGCGGCCAGGCCTATGGAAACTGCCGGATTCAAGTGGCAGCCCGAAATATGGCCGATGGCGAAAGCCATGGTCAGCAAGGTCAGCCCGAACGCCAGGGCGACTCCCGCGAAGCCTATGCCGAATTGCGGAAAGCCCGCGGCCAGCACGGCGCTGCCGCAGCCGCCGAATACCAGCCAGAAGGTTCCGATCAATTCCGCCAGGGCGCGTTTGGACAATGGCATGACTTTCTCCTGTTCTTCAGTTCTACGATCATTGCAAGAAAGAACCGGGCGGCCCCGGCAAGCGATGCCGATCCAGGCGCATCGGCCCTCGCGGGCCGCCACCCGCTTGCGGACGCAACTGATGCTCATACCGATGCGCGCCCACGGCCTGACATGGTAATGTCGCAATGCGGAATCAGGACATGCGCCGCAGCCGAATTGACAATTTTTGTCGAATAATCGACATGGCGGCCTTGCGCATCGACATTTGCGCTTGCTTGCGGCAAAACACTGTATCTATCAACAGGAAAATAGACAGCGGGCGGACAAATCCCCGCCTCCACTTAAAATCCAACTTAAATAAATGATGTAACTAGCTAATAATACTGGTACTTTTTTGTTTTTCTCTGATATTATCTGCTCCACTACGCTCGCCCACCAGAGCGACGCGAATCTCGATGCCCAACCGCCCAGCGATCATCATGCGACACTTCTTGAAACACAAGATTCTATTGGCCCTGTTGCCCGCCGCGGCATTGTCTTTCAGCCTTGCCATGCCTACGGCGGCTCAGGCTGCCGGGCCGGCGTCGCATGTGCAAACCAAGGCCAAGAAAGTCCATCACGCCCGCAAGGTGGTGCATCGCCATCATGTCATCCATCGCACCAATGTGCGGCGCGGCCACGAATCCGGCGTGCGCAAGGTTTCCTACGACAGCCGCGACACCGCCGCGCGCCGCAGCATCGAATCGCTGGCCGCCCACGCATCCCTGAAGTCTGAAGTCGCCTACGTCCAGGACCTCGAAAATTCCACGGTGCTCTACAACAAGAACAGCGATGAAGTCCGCCCCATCGCCTCGATCTCCAAGCTCATGACCGCGCTGATCGTCACCGAGGCCAAGCAGCCCATGGACGAGATGCTTACCATCACCGAAGACGACGTCGACCACCTGCGCCATTCGCGTTCGCGCCTGGTCGTGGGCGCCCGCCTGAGCCGCACCGACATGCTGCACCTGGCGCTGATGTCATCCGAGAACCGGGCAGCGCATGCGCTGGCCCGCAACTATCCGGGCGGCGTGCGCGCCTTCGTGCGCGCCATGAACGACAAGGCTCGCGCCCTGGGCATGCGCAAGACGCATTTCCTCGAACCCACGGGCCTGTCCAGCGATAATGTTTCGACCCCGCGCGACCTGGTCAAGCTGCTGGTGGCCGTCAGCAAGCAACCGCTGATCCATCGCTACACCACCGCCGACCACTACGAAGTCGACATCGGGCGCGGCCGCCGCCTGGCGTTCAACAACACCAACGGGCTGGTGCGCAACCACAAGTGGGACATCCAGATCTCCAAGACCGGCTTCATCAACGAGTCCGGCGAATGCCTGGTCATGCTCACCCGCATCGACCGCCGCGAAGTCGCCATCGTGCTGCTGAACTCGGTCGGGCGCTATTCCCGCGTCGGTGACGCCGTGCGGGTGCGCAACCTGGTCGAGCGCGAAACCAACCTGGCCATGATGTAAGGCGCGGGCCCGCGCCCCGCCTTGCCGGTACGCGCCGCATGTGCATAGCCTATCTGGCGCTGGGCGCGCATCGCGACTGGCCGGTGCTGGTCGCCGCCAATCGCGACGAATTCCACGCACGCCCCGCCCTCGCGGCCGCGCCATGGCCGCAACAACCCGACATCATCGCCGGCACCGACGTGCGCGCCGGCGGCACCTGGCTCGGGGTGCGCCGCGACGGCCGCTATGCACTGATCACCAACTATCGCGACCCGGCTGCCGGACAGTTGCCCGCGGCGCCGTCGCGCGGCGCGCTGGTCAGCGATTTCCTCTCGGGCGGCCTGGACGCCGGCGCCTACATCCGGCAGGTACACGCAAGCGCCGCCGCTTATAACGGCTTCAATCTGATCGTGGGCGATGCCGAGGGTGCGTATTATCTCGGCAACCGCGACCCCGCGGGCCAGGTGCGCAGCTTGGCCGCCGGCCGCTATGTGCTGTCCAACCATTTGCTGGATACGCCCTGGCCCAAGTCGCGGCGGCTGCGCGCCGCCCTGGATGCCCTGGACCCGTCCGGGCTCGATCGTTCGCTTACGCCGGTATTCGAGATCTTGCGCGATCGCACGCCGGCCGAAGACCACACGCTGCCGCGCACCGGCATTCCGCTCGAGCGCGAACGGCTGCTGAGCAGTCCCTTCATCGTCAGCCCCGACTACGGCACGCGCTGCTCCACCGTAGTGGCCATGCGCGCCGACGGCCACTGCATCCTGAGCGAAACCACATACGATCCGCAAGGCATTGCGATCGAGCGCCATGACTGGCCCTACACGCGCACGACGCGGAACTCGAGCCGCGCCTGATCATCCAATAGACACGGCTTTCGTGTTTATCGTGGTCGCAGCGGGTTTCGGTCTTGCTGCCTGTTTTTAGTTTTACGCCCTGTTTTTACAGGCCGCGTCGCGACACTGTTTTTTGTGGTGCCATTGGTTCTATGGCGCTGCTTTTTCCGTGACATCCGCTTTCACAGTCTCGCCTTTCACGACATGGCGCTGCCTTGCGTACGCCCCCAGGGACGATCGTAAAAAAGCGTATCGGCCGCTGCAGGAATAAAATCGGTAGATCGAAAGCCAGTCCTCCAGGAGAAAAACATGCAGAAAATTTCCACAAGCACTGTGCATTCTTCCACTGGCGCACGCCGCCGCGCCGCGCCGAAACTGGCGTGGGCGGCAATGCTGCTGGCCGGCGTGCTGGCGGGCGCGCAGGCCTATGCCGCGCTGCCGCCCCTTCAACACCAAGGCTCGGTGGAATACGTCAGCGGCGGCATAGGCAGCGACGAATCCGCGTCCTTCAAAGAAGCCGCCACCCAGTTCCCGCTGGCGCTGACATTCGCCAGCAATGTCGACGGCAATGCCGCCTATGTGGCCGAGGTGCAGGTGGTCATACGCGACAGCCACGACGCCAGCGTGCTGAACGCCGCGTCCCAGGGGCCTTATTTCCTGGTGCGCCTGCCCGCCGGCGACTACAAAGTGTTCGCCACCTACAAGGGCCAGACCCAATCGCGCAGCGTACAGGTGCACGACCAGGGCACGGCGCGCGCCGTCTTCGAATGGAAGTGACCCGGGCGGAAATGGCCCGGGCGGGCATGCCCCGTAAGGAACCAGGCTTGCGGCCGGGCCTTTACGGCCTCAGTGCAAGGTAGGCTTGCCGCCACGGTCCGGCGGCGTGCCCGAGGGCGTATCGTCCGACGCGGAGCCGCCGGATGCCGCTGCGCCCGTATCGGCATCATCGTCCTGCTCTTGCGCTTGCCGGCTCAGTTCGCCCAGCGCCGCTTCCCAGCTTCTCAGGGGCAGGCAGGTCTGCAGGCGGTGCAGGGCCTGCTGGATCAGGGCTTCGTGCAATTCATGGCCGACGGTCGAGGCGATGTCCAGGGTTGCATCGCCGCGCAGTTCAGCCAGGTGGGCGTGCGCTTCGCGCGCCCGATCGGCGGGGATGACCCGGTCGGCGGCGCCGTGCAGCAGGTGCAAGGTAGTGACCGGCGGCGCCTCTAGCGGCAGGCGGGCGTAACGCCCGGAAAAAGCCAGGGCCCGTCCGGCCAGGCCGGGCTGGGCCGAGCAGGCTTCCAGCACCAGCATCGCCCCTACGCCGAAGCCCGCCAGGGCGGTTTGCTCGCCGGACAATTCGTAGCGGGCCTGCAGGCCCCGTACGAGTTCCGTCAATGCGGGCAATGCGCGCGCCACGCGTTCGGGCAGCTTCGCTTCGCCCTGGGCATCGGGGTCGGGTTCCAGCCAGCCGTACTGGCCGTTTTCATCGCGGACCGGGCCATACGGCAGTACCACCAGCGCATTGACGAATGTCTTCTTGCAGGCCTGCGCCAGCGGCAGCAGTTGCTGCGGGCCGGCCGCCTCGTCGTGCACCAGCACGAAAAGCTGCTGCGGGGCGCCTTGCTCGGGAAACAGGGTCAAGGGTTCGGGGGCTGCGGGTGTCGTGATCGGCATAGAGGTGCTGTGGTGTGTCGCGTTGCAGGATTGCGGCGCGCACCGGCGCGCGCAAGCTCGTATTTCGATGATACACACTTACATCAATCCTGCCATGCCCCCTACAATACTGTTTTTTTATACAGTAAAATAGCCGGAACATAAGCCGAAACATAAGCACCAGGCAGACCATGAAGCCCCCGCGTTCCCCCGCCCTGCTGCATCCCGAGCGCATCCACCCCGCCTTGTGGCGGGGTTCGCAACTCGCGCAGGGGCGGCAGGCCACCCTCTCCACCGGCTACACCGAGCTCGACCGCGAACTGCCCGGCGGCGGCTGGCCCCTGGGCGCCTTGGTCGAACTCATGCCCTGCCGGCCCGGCATAGGCGAAGTCCAGCTGCTGCGTCCCGCCCTGCAGCGGCTGGAACCCTGCCGGCGCATCGTACTGGTCGATCCGCCCCATGTACCCGACATTGCCTGCTGGCAGCGCTGGCGCCTGCAAGAACGGCGCCTGCTCTGGGTCTGCCCCGCCACGGCCGCCGACGGCCTGTGGGCCGTCGAACAGATACTGCGGCACCAGGCTTGCGCCGCCGTGCTGCTCTGGGCCGGCCATATACGTTCCCCCGCATTGCGGCGCCTGCAGTGGCTGGCACAGGGCAGCGACACGCTGTGCGCCCTGTTCCGGCCGGTCGAAGCCGCGCACCAGCCCAGCTCCGCGCCGCTGCGCCTGCAACTGGCCCCCGCGCCGCAAGGGCTATCCCTGACCATCGTCAAGCGGCACGGGCCGGCCTGCCCGCATCCCATCGTCCTGTCCTTCGGCGGCATGCGTTCCCGCAGCGACGCCGCCTCGTCCCATGCAGCTCTGGATCAGCCTCTACCTGCCCACGCACAGCCTGGACGCCCTGTTCCCGAACTGGTCGGCTGAGGCGCCGCAGGCGGCGGTCCTGCGCCAGGGCCGGGTCTGCGCCTGCACGCCGGCCGCCCTGGCCCTGGGGCTGCGTCCGGGCATGCGCCGCGGCAGCGCGCTGGGCCTGGCGCCGGGCATCATCCTGCGCGAAGAAGACCCGCAGGCCGAAGACGCCTGCTTGCGGCAACTGGCGCTCGCCATGCTGCAATACACGCCGCGCCTGGCCTATTTCGACGCGCACACCCTGGTGCTGGATGTCGGCGCCAGCCTGCGCCTGTTCGGCGGCCCGCGCGCCCTCGGGCGCAGGCTCGCCGCCAGTCTCGCCGCGCTGCAGGCCAGGGCCCGCCTGGGCATGGCCCCCACCGCCGCCGGCGCCTGCATGCTGGCCTGGCGCGCAGGTACGGGCGTGCGGCGCCGCACGCTCTGCACGGATACGCTGCGGCGCTTGCTGGACGAATTGCCTGCCGCCTCGCTGCCCGCCGGCGAGACCCATGCCGCCTGGTTCGACGACATAGGCTGCAGCACGCTGGGCCAGTTGCGCTGCCTGCCTCGCAAGGGCCTGCAGCGCCGCAGCGCGCCCGCCGTGGTTCGCAGCCTGGATGCGGCCTATGGCGACGCCGACGAGCACTTCGTATGGTTCGAGGCGCCGCCGCGATTCGCGCAGCGCCACGATTTCATCGAGCGCATCGAGCACGTCGCCGGCCTGCGGCATGCGGCGGTCCGGCTCATCGAACTGCTGTGCGGCTGGCTGCAGGCGCGGCACGGCGCCACCGACAGGCTCGACTTCCTGCTGCATCACGAAAAAGGCCGCCACGCCAGGCCTCCCACCGCCCTGGGCCTGGCCTTCTCGCAGGCCGCATGGCAGGCTGGCGATTTCCTGGCGGTCCTGGACGAACGCCTGCGCGGCATGAGCCTGGAAGCTCCCGCCATTGCGCTGGAACTCTCCGTCGATCGCATCGAAGCCAGGCCCGGACAGAGCCAGGGCCTGTTCATCGAACCAACACAGTGGGCTTCCCGCGAAGGCCGCCTGCTGGACGTGCTGCGCGTCCGCCTGGGGCCGCAAGGCCTGTGGCAGCCCCGCCCGCGCGCCGACCACCGGCCCGAACACGCCAATCTGTGGGAACCCCTGACACCGGATTCCTATCCCGGCCGCGGCGCCGCGCGGCCTCAAGAAGCAGCAGACGCGCCCACCGTCGACGCGGCCGGCGCATCCGACACGCCCGACGGCCAGGCAGCAGGCCGCTTTCCCGGCACAGACAGGCCCTTCTGGCTGCTGCGCGCCGCCATTCCCCTCGAAACCCGCAACGACCGCCCCTGCTACCAGGGTGCGGCGCTGCGGCTGGTGCGCGGGCCCGAACGCATAGAGGCCGGCTGGTGGGACGATGCCGGGCATGTCTCGCGCGACTACTTCGTGGCCCAGGACGCCTCCGCGGCACGCTACTGGATCTACCTGGACCACAAGCCCGGCCAGCCGCGCTGGTTCCTGCACGGCCTGTTCGCCTGATCCGCGGCACAGGCCGCGCCCGCCATATCTTCCGTCGCCGTCCCGCTACTTTCCCGCTACTTTCCCGCTACTTTCCCGCTACTTTTGCCCGCCATGTCTCCCGCCTCGCCTGATCCGCCAGCCTCGCCCGACTCATCCGCCATGCGCGCCGACTGTGCCATGCCCGGCCTGGCGCTGCCCGGCTACGCCGAGCTCGACTGCCTGTCGAACTTCTCGTTCCTGCGCGGCGCCTCGCATCCCCATGAACTGGTAGAGCAAGCCGCTGCGCTGCGCTACCGGGCCCTGGCCCTGGCCGACGAATGCTCGCTGGCCGGCATCGTGCGGGCGCACGTCGCGGCCAAGGAATCCGGCATCAAGCTGCTCGTCGGCAGCCGGTTCGTCCTGGACGACGGCCCCGCCGAGCTCATCGTCCTGGCCCGCACGCTGGAGGGCTACGGCAACCTGTCCGAGCTGATCACCCTGGCACGCTCGCGTTGCGCCAAAGGCAGCTACCGCCTGGAAGCGTCCGACATGCTTTCGCCTCCACGCGGCTGGGAACACCTGCGCCATCTGCCGGACTGCCTGGTCATCTTCAAGCCCGGCGACATGTCGCGGCAACAGGCCTGGCAAGCGCAACTGGAAGCGCTGCGCGCAGCCTACGCCGGCCGCTTGTGGCTGGGGCTGAGCCGGCACTATCGGGCCGGCGACACGCGTCCCGATGCCGCGCTGCGGGCCTGGTCGCAGCGGCTGAGCATCCCCCTGGCCGCGCTGGGCGGCGTGGAAATGCACCAGCGCTCGCGCCAGTCGCTGCACGATACCCTGACGGCCATCCGCCTCAAGCGTCCCATCAGCGAATGCGGCTATGCGCTCAAGGCCAACGCCGAGCAGCACTTGCGGCCGCTGGAGCGCCTGGCCCTGCTCTTTCCCGTGGACGCCCTGCGGGCAACCATGGAAATCAGCGCACGCTGCACTTTGAACCTGGACGACATCCGCTACGAATACCCGGAAGAAATCGTGCCGGCCGGCCACAGCGTCCAGACCTACCTGCGCGAACAAACCTATGCCGGCGCCCGGCGGCGCTACCCCGGCGGCATTCCCCACGCAGTCGGCAAACAGCTCGAAGACGAACTGGCCATCATTGCCGAACTGGAATACGAACCCTATTTCCTGACCGTCTACGACATCGTGCGGCAAGCCCGCGAACTGGGCATACTGTGCCAGGGCCGCGGCTCGGCGGCCAACTCGGCCGTGTGCTACTGCCTGGGCATCACCGAGGTCGACCCCACCCAGACCAAGCTGCTGTTCGCGCGCTTCATCAGCCGCAAGCGCAACGAGCCGCCCGATATCGACGTAGACTTCGAACACCAGCGACGCGAAGAAATCATCCAGTACATCTACGAAAAATACGGCCGCCACCGTACCGCGCTGGCCGCGGTCGCCATCACCTACCGGCTGCGCAGCGCCTTGCGCGACACCGGCAAGGCGCTGGGGCTGGACCTGGAACTCATAGAACGCGTGGTGCGCTCCTGCCAGTATTGGGACGGCAAGCAGGCCCTGCTGGCCAAGGCTGCCGCGCAAGGCCTGGATCCGCAATCCCCCACGATCCAGTCCTGGGTCTGGCTGACCGAGCACCTGATCGGCTTTCCGCGCCATTTGTCGCAGCACCCCGGGGGCTTCGTCATCGCGCGCAGCAAGCTCACGCGCCTGGTGCCCATCGAAAACGCGGCTATGCCCGAGCGCCGCGTGGTCCAGTGGGACAAGGACGATCTCGACGCCCTGGGCCTGCTCAAGGTCGACGTGCTGTCCCTGGGCATGCTCTCAGCGCTGCGCCGCGCCCTGGCCCTGACCCACTGGTGCCGGCAAGAGCCGATGCCCATGCAGGCCATACCGCGCGACGATGCCGAGGTCTACAAGATGATCCAGCGCGCCGACACCATAGGCGTGTTCCAGATCGAATCGCGGGCGCAGATGAGCATGCTGCCGCGCCTGAAGCCCAAGACCTTCTACGACCTGGTGGTGCAAGTGGCCATCGTGCGGCCCGGCCCCATCCAGGGCGGCATGGTGCATCCCTACCTGCAGCAGCGCGAGACATTCCAGGCCGACGTCTGTCCGCCCGGCCTGGAAGGCATACTCGGGCGCACCCTGGGCATACCCATCTTCCAGGAACAGGCCATGCAGATCGCCAAGGAAGCCGCGGGTTTCAGCGACGACGAGGCCGACGAGCTGCGCCGCTCCATGGCAGCCTGGCGCCGCAAGGGCGGCATCCACAAGTTCCACGACAAATTGATAGAAGGAATGAAGAGCAACGGCTACGGCGAAGATTTCCCCGAACGCATCTTCAAGCAACTGGAAGGCTTCGGCGAATATGGCTTCCCCGAAAGCCACGCGGCCAGCTTCGCCATCCTGGCCTACATCAGCGCCTGGCTCAAGCGGCACGAGCCCGAGGCCTTTCTGGCCGCCTTGCTGAATTCACAGCCCATGGGTTTTTATTCCCCGCGCCAACTGGTGCAGGACGCCCGCAGGCACGGCGTGCGAGTGCTGCCGGTGGACGTCGCCGCCAGCAACTGGGAAGCCGGCTTCGAATGGCACGCGCCGAATGGGCCTGCACCGGACAGGCATGCGCCTGGCCGCGCAACACCGGGCGGCCCGCCTGCTCCCACTGCGCAAGCGCAGTCCGCCGGCAATCTGGGGCCTTACGATCCCGACCCGGCCGTGCCCCGTCCCCAAGTGCGGCTGGGGCTGAACCAGGTCAAGGGCTTGTCGTCCCAGGCGGCGCAACGCATCGAGGCAGCCCGGCGCGCAAGGCCTTATGCCGATACGCATGACCTGGCGCTGCGCGCCGGCCTGGAACGCCACGACATGGATGCGCTGGCTGCCGCCGACGCGTTGCGCTCGCTCAGCGGCCATAGGCGCCAGGCCCACTGGCAGGCGGCAAGCATTCCGTTCAGGGACATGCTGCGCCCCGCCCCCATTGTCGAGGCGGAACAGCCCGTGCTGCCCGCCCCCACCGAAGGCCAGGCCGTGCTGGCCGACTACCGCGCCACCGGGCTGACGCTGGGCCGCCATCCCGTGGCGCTGCTGCGCCCGGTATTGCAGGCGCGGCGCTTCGCCTGCGCTGCCGATCTCGCCGGCTATCCAGACCGGCGCCTGGCGCGGGCCTGCGGGCTGGTCACCATGCGCCAGCGCCCCCTGACCGCCAAGGGCATTGTCTTCGTCAGCATCGAGGACGAAACCGGGGCGGTCAATCTGATAGTGCGGCCCGAGCTGGTCGAGCGCCAGCGCGCCGAACTCGTGCACGCCCGCCTGCTGGGGGTCTACGGCGTCTGGCAGCGGCGCCACGAGGTCGCGCACCTGATCGCCCACCGCCTGGTGGATCTCAGCCAGCTGCTGGGCGGCCTGGAAGTCCCCAGCCGCGATTTCCATTGAAGAGCGCCCGCGGCTTTCACTGTCGAACGGGCAGGGCGCAGGCGATTTACATCGCTGCCCGGCGCCCGCGCGGCGCACGGTAAAATGCCGGTAGCACGACGCCGCGCAATCGGCCGGCGCCGGAACATGCATGCGGGTTTCCAGGCGCCGCAACAAGCGCGCCGCGCCGGCAAGGCGCGGCCAGGTTTTATCCAGGGCAACTGCCGCCGCCATCGCAAACCCGCACCGGACTATGGGAAATAAAACATGAGCAACACGCTCAAGCCTCGGCTGGCCGAGGCCGTCAAGAACGCCATGCGCGCCAAGGATACCGCGCGGCTGGGCACGCTGCGTTTCCTGCTGGCTGCCGTCAAGCAGAAAGAAGTCGACGAGCGCCTCGAACTCGATGACGCCGCCGTCACCGCCATCATCGAGAAACAGGTCAAACAGCGGCGCGAATCGATTGCCGCCTTCGAGCAGGCCGGCCGTGCCGAAACCGCCGCGCAGGAACAGGCCGAACTGGCCGTGCTGCAGGAATTCCTGCCCCAGGCCGCCAGCGCCGAAGAGGTCGATGCCGCCATCCAGGCGGCCATGGCCGAGATCGCCGCTCAAGGCCTGAGCGGCGGTCCTGCCATGGGCAAGATCATGGGCCTGCTGAAAACGCGACTGGCCGGCCGTGCCGACATGGCCGCCGTTTCGGCCCAAGTCAAGGCCAGGCTGGCCTGATCCTGAGGGCGCCAGCCCGCGCCAGGCCATCCCGACACGATGCCGGTGTCCCGCCAGGGGCGCCTGCCCGGCCTTCGGCCCGGGCTGGCATCCCCGATCAAGACCTGATCAAAGATACGCGGTGCAGACCGAGGTATCCATGAACACGGATTCGCGCATGGCCCGCAGCGCCTTGGCATCCCATATGGAACGCCCCCAAACGGTCTGGATCACGCGCGTATGCCCGGCATCCAGCGCCTGGAACTGGGTGCGCGCCACCGTGCTGTCGCCCAGGGGCGCAAGCACGTCGACGCTGCCCGAACGCGAGGCACGATCCAGCTTGCCCCGCACGTTATAGGCGTTCTGGCCGCGCAGGCACTTCTGCGCCTGGTCTTCCGCACGGTGGTATACCGTCAGGTAATCCCGCGGCACCGTATAGGAAATCGTGGGGGAATTTCCCTGTATGCCGATCGCGCAACCCGACAGCAATCCCGCGGCCAGCAAGCCGCAAATCCAAACTTTCATTCTGGCTCCTTGAGGCCTGCGCGCACGCGCTGTTTGTTCGTATTCTACGGGGCCGCCGCGGCTACGGGGCCCCGCTGCCTGCTCAGCCGTTGCAAGTCTCCAGCTCGGCGGCATCCTGTTCGGATTCCAGGCTCGGGTAATCCGTATACCCATGGGGACCCGAGGCGTAGAAAGTGCCGGCGTCCCACTGATTCAAGGGGCGATCACCACGCAGCCTCTGCGCCAGGTCCGGGTTGGCGATATAGAGCTTGCCGAAAGCCACCGCATCGGCATCGCCGCGATCCACGACCTGCTGCGCGCTGTCCAGGTCGAAGCCTTCATTGGCGATGACCGGACCGCCGAACGCGCGCTTGACCAGGGGCAGCAGGCTATCGGGGCCCAGCGCTTCGCGTATGCATAGAAAGGCCACGCTACGCCGGCCCAGTTCGGCAGCCACCTGGCCGAACACAGCGGCCGGGTTGGAATCGGAAATCGAATGCGCACCGCCCCGGGGCGACAAGTGCACGCCCACGCGATCCGCGCCCCATACCCCGATGCAGGCATCGACGACTTCCAGCAACAAACGAGCGCGGTTCTGTACAGGCCCGCCATACGCATCGAGACGCTTGTTGGCGCCATCCTGCAGGAACTGGTCGAGCAGATACCCATTGGCGCCGTGGACTTCGACGCCGTCGAAGCCCGCCTCGAGCGCATTGCGCGCGCCGCGCTCGAAATCGGCGACGATGCCGGGCAGTTCGGCGAGTTCCAGCGCCCGCGGCGTCACGTAGTCGATCCTGGGACGCAACAAGGCGACATGGCCGCCGCAGGGTATAGCGCTGGGCGCCACCGGCAGATCGCCGTCGAGGAAGACGGGATCGGACACCCGCCCCACGTGCCAGAGTTGCAGGAACATCTTGCCCCCGCGCTCGTGCACCGCCTGCGTGATGCGGCGCCAGCCCTGCACCTGCTCGGCGGACCAGATGCCCGGGGTGTCGGGGTAGCCCACACCTTGGGCGGACACCGAGGTCGCCTCGGACAGGATCAGGCCGGCGCCGGCGCGCTGGCGATAATATTCCATCATCAAGTCGTTGGGCACGCGGCCGGCCGACGCGCGGGTGCGCGTCAGCGGCGACATGACGATGCGGTTATTCAGCTGGGTCGCCCCGAACTGCACGGGCTTGAATAAATCGATCATAGCTTCACTTCCGTGTCGAGATCACGGTACCGAGTGTACGCTATGCTGCAACGCAAAAAAAGTGCGCCGCCGACTATTTCTCGAAGCCGTACAGGGTCGCAGGGTTGTCCACCAGCACGCGCTGCAGCAGCGCATCGTCGGGCACCCAGCGCCGCAGGGTATTGAGCAGCACGCCATCGTCGGGCACATGGCCCGGGTCGAAATAATTGATGTGCGGCCAGTCGCTGCCCCACACGACATGCTCGGGGTTGGCCCGCAGCAGGCTCAGCGCATAGGCATCGACATCGCTGTAATCGCCCCTGCGCTTGGTGTTGCGGTCGGCCCCCGATATCTTGGTCCATGCCGTTCCGTCGGCCAGCATGGCGCACAGTTTCTTGAAGCCCGGATTGTCCACGCCCAGTTCGGTATTCATCCGGCCCATGTGGTCCACCACCAGGGGGATGCCGAGCTGTTCGAGTTCCGGCGCCAGGTCGGGCAGGTCCGGCGCATGCACCCATATCTGCGCGTGCAGGCCGAGCTCGCGCATGACCGGCGCCAGCGCCTGCAACGCCTCGAAGCCCACGCCGTTCTTGTATACCGAACGGCCATTGAGCCGGTACAGATTGAAGCGCAGGCCCGCCACCCCGGCCTCGCGCCAGGCCGCCAGCGTGGCGCGGTCGGTGCTGCCGTCGCAGACCGCCACGGCGCGCAAGCGCTGCGGATGCTTGCCCAGCGCATCCAGCACCGAGCTGTTGTCGGTGCCGCAGGCGCTGGCCGTGACCAGCACGCCGCGCGCCATTCCCAGCCTGTCCAGATGCCAGAGGAAGCGCCCGACGTCGTTTTCCGCCGGCGTGTAGCTGCGCTCTTCGGCCAGCGGATAGCGATCATAGGGCCCGAATATGTGCGCGTGGGAATCGCACGCATTCGCAGGCATCGCGAAAGTCAGTTTCTGGAATGCGTCCAGAGGCGCGCAGCAAGCATTCGACATATCTACCGCCATCTCCTACTTTTTGAGTTTGCCTTCGGCGCTGAGCTTGCCGGCGATCTTGCTTTCATCGTCGATCATGCTCATGAATTTCTCGGGCGTGGACGAAATGGCCGAGCTGCCCACCTTGCCGAGCACATTGCGCACCGACGGGTCCTGCGCCACTTTCTGCAGGGCCTTGTTGAGCGTATTCACGACATCGTCGGGGGTCTTCTCGGGCACCAGCAGGCCGGTGCTGGTGGAAGCATCCACACCCTTGACGCCGGCTTCCTGCAACGTCGGCACATTGGGCAGGTCGGGCACCCGGTTGGCCGTCATCACCGCCAGGGCCTTGAGGTTGCCGGAATGGACCTGCGGCGCCGAGCTGCTGAGCTGGTCGACAACCACGTCGATCTGATTGCCCAGCAGATCCACCAGAGCGGGGCCCGATCCCTTGTAGGGGATGGCCGAGAACTTGCAATTCGAGGCCTCTTCGAGGCGGATCAGGCCGATGTAGTTGGTAGTGCCGATGCCCGAGTGGCCCACCGTCACCTTGCCGGGATTGGCGCAGGCGTATTTCATCAGGTCCTGGATGGTCTTGAACTTGCTCTTGCCATTGACGTCGATGATCAGCGGCGTATAGGCCACCAGCCCGACGGCGCGGAAGCTCTTGAGGCTATATGGCGTCTTGGTCATGTACGGCGTGACGGCGATCGCGTTGGGCGTGGTCACCAGCAGCGTATAGCCGTCCGGCTTGGTGCGCGCCACATAGCCCGCACCGATGGAGCCGCCGGCGCCGGGCTTGTTTTCTACCACGACCGATTCGCCACCCAGCGCCTTGGACAGGGCCGGGGCGATGGCGCGCGCAGTGATGTCGAGATTGCCGCCTGGGGCGAAGGGCACGATCATCGTGATGGTCCGGTCGGGATAGGCGGCCAGCGCTGCGGAGCTGGCCGCCATGGCGGCGCATAGCAGGGACAGCTTGAAAATCTTGTTGGTGGACATGGGGTTCTCCTTGGAGCGTTATCTAAGAGTTATGAACAGCGGGTAGCGGCGCAGCGCCCGGGCGGACGCAGGCCGCAAAATACGCCCGATGCCCGGCCAGGCGGCCGGCGCACGGAACGTCAGTCGCGATAGGAAGGGTCGATGCGATCGAGCTTCCTGAGCAGCGCGGGCCATTCCATCAGCCCGTAAGGCCGGCGGGTGCCGGGTTGATAATTGTTCCAGGTGTCCTGCAGCACTTCCGGGCTGACTTTGGACAGCGGCGTATTGCAGGCCATCGCGGCGAGCTGCGTGCGGCAGGCCAGTTCCAGCCGGTGCATCCAGTTGAATGCTTCACCGATGCTCTTGCCCACCGTGATGGCGCCGTGGTTGCGCAGGATCAAGGCCTCGCTGTCGCCCAGGTCGCGCACCAGGGATTCTTTCTCGGATTCGTTGAGCACCACGCCTACGTAATCGTGATAGCCGATCTTCAGGAAGCGCATGGACGTCTGCGTGATGGGCAGCAGGCCGCATTCCAGCGCCGACACCGCCATGGTGGGCCAGCTGTGGATGTGGATGACGCAGGCCACGTCGTGGCGCGCTTCGTGGATGGCGCTATGAATGACGTAACCCGCCTTGTTGACCCCGTAGTTCAGGGAGCCGAAGTCGGGCTGGGACAGGATCTTGCCGCTGAGATCCACCTTGATCAGGCTGGAAGCCGTGATTTCCTCGTACATCATGCCGTAGGCATTGATGAGGAAAGCCCCGTCCTCGCCCGGCACATTGCACGAAATATGATTGGCGATCATGTCCGACATGCCGTACATGTACACCAGCCGATAACAGGCGGCCAGATCGACGCGCCGCTGCCATTCCTCGGGGGAACACTTGTCCTTCATGGAAGATATCTTCAATGCCTGATCGGCCATGGCTTACCTCTGCAATTGTTGCCTGAATGGGCGTACGGCCCCCCCGTACCGGGCAAGCCGCGCGAAACCGCTGCCGCACCAGGGCGGCGGACCTCGATCTCGAAACTCTATGCCCTCTTCGAGCCAGGCGCTAGACAGCACGGCACAAGAGGGGTTTAATAAAATTAAAGACTTGCCACCCTCGGGCCCAGGCCCGCCGTGCGCGCCCAGGCCGGCGAAGGCCATCGGACCGAGCGTATAAAAGACCGCACTATGAGGTATCAATCCAAGCAATGGAACTCAGGCAATTACGCTATTTCGTGCGGGTCGTCGAACTGGGCAGCATGGGGCGCGCGGCGCTCGAGCTGGACGTGACCACCTCGACCCTCAGCCAGCAGATCAGCCGCCTCGAGAGCGAACTCTCGACCCGATTGCTGCAGCGCCTGTCCACCGGCGTCGTGCCCACCGGCGCGGGCATCGAGTTCTGGCAACACGCGCAGACCGTGCTGCGCCAGGTCGAGATCGCCGCCAACGCGGCGCAGGAAGGCAGGCTGTCGGGCGCGGTGAGAATCGGCATGGCGCCTACCTCCGCGCTGCGCCTGGCGCTGCCCCTGATCCGCGCCATGCGCGAACGCTATCCCAAGATACGGGTGAATATCGTCGAGGGCCTCTCGGCCTACCTGACCGTGCTGCTCGACGCCCGCCGGCTCGACCTGAGCCTGCGCTTCGACATGGGCGAAGACCCGCGCATGCACGTCAGGCCGCTGCTCAAGGAATACCTGTACGTCATCGGTCGCAGCGACCTGCCCGGCATGCCGCGCGGGCGCAGCACGCGCCTGGAGCACCTGTCCAAGCTGCCGCTGATCCTGCCCAGCGGCCGGCACACCCTGGTCAGCATCATCATGAACGCCTTCAAGCGGCGCAACACCGTACCCAATGTGGTGTCGGAAATCGACGGGCTGAACACCCTGATGGGCGCGGTGCAGACCGGCATGGGCGCTACGATCCATCCCAGCTCGGCGGTATCGGTCACGAACGACGAACGCATCGTGCTGGTGCCCATCGCCGATAAATCGCTGTACCGCTGCAGCATCCTGACCAGCCACCCCGACGACGAGTTGTCTCCCGCCGCCCTGGCCACCCGCGTCGTGCTCAGGGAGGTGGCGCACGGCCTGATCCGCAGCGGAGACTGGGAAGGTGCCTCCATCCTCGACGAGAAAGGGCTCGAGCCGGCGCCTATCGTGTAGGATCCGGCGCATGCGCCGGTATGCATGGCGCCGGCGCGAGGCCTATCGGCTTGCAGCGGCAGTACCCGATCAGGCTAGCGCGTTGCGCACATCCGCCCGCAATACCGGCAGCACCTCGGCCTCGAACCATGGATTGCGCTTGAGCCAATTCTGGTTGTGCCATGAAGGATGCGGCAAGGGAAACACATGCAGCGCCGGCAGCGTGCGGCGCAATTCGCGCCACGAACGCACCGTTTCCGTAACGTCCCGCTTGGGCAGGCCAGGAACCAGCCGTTCGAGATGCCAGCGTTGCGCGTAGCCGCCTATCAGCAGCAACAGCGTCAAGTTCGGCAGTTGCGCGAACAACTGTTCCCGCCAGATTTCCGCGCATTCCCGCCGCGGCGGCAGGTCGCTGCCGTCGTGCTTGTTGCCGGGGAAACAGAAACCCATGGGAACGATCGCGACGCGCGACGCGTCGTAGAAGTCGCCCTCTTCAATATCCAGCCACTGCCTCAATCGGACTCCGGACCGGTCATTGAACGGGCGGCCGCTTGCATGCACGCGTGCGCCCGGGGCCTGGCTGGCGATGCAGATACGCGCCGTTTCCGACACCTGGATCACAGGCCGCGGTTCATGCGGCAGCGGGCCGCCGTAGCGCGGCTGATCGCGGCATACCCTGCAGGCGCGGATAGAGGCCAACAGCGCCTCGAAATTCTTCTTGTTCTTGGTCACGACTGAATCCAGTGTCCTGTTTGTTTTCGCATGCCCGGATTCGGCGCCTGCGCGACCTGCATGGCGTCGACAAGCCGCGCCATGGCCGTCCGCTCTCGCTGGGGCTCGTGCCTGGCCCGGCTGGTGCATCCATCGAATCCGGGCTCATGAACCTGCCAGATGCCGGCTGGACGAGACACAAGGCCGCGACACGCGCCCGCGTCACGGCAACGACGGGCGGCACGGCCACGCAGCGAGATTTACCTAAAACCAAATGTGCGGAATGCGAGATTTACCGAAAGCCAAATGTGAAATTATCGGCCGATTCGACGGGGCACGCCACAGAGGGCACAGTGCCTGCGCGGATTTATTTCCCCGATAGATTGATATGGCGCAACCTATCGGTTTCGGCCTCATTCAGGCGCGCCGCCTCTTTCTCGGCATAAGCCCGCTCTCCGGGATCGTAGGGCCCCGAATAATCGCAACTCCGGGGATTCCACTTGCACTGGTTGCCCAGCAGCGTATCCCGGTGGCTGCCCGACGAAGTACTGCTGCACCCGGCGGCGAGCATGGCAAGAAACAACGCGGCGCCGCAACGGCACAAGGTTCGCATGGACATATTCAGGGCCTCGATATAAAGCTGCTAAACCTATCCTTATACCAAAGCCACGACGGCCGGAAACGCAGGGAAAGCCATTGAAAATGCAAGCAAAAGCTTCGATGACGGAACATATCGACGGCACTTGCGGCCTCTTGCACCCCATGCAAGCCCCGTTACGGGCGGCCTCTTCCCGGCCCAAACTGCTGCAAAATATTTATGCTAGAATCTCGGCTTTCGCTGACCGGGGGCAAGGCCCGCGGAAAGCAAAACCGGGGGCCGCGAGGCGTCCGGTATCGGGGCGTAGCGCAGCCTGGTAGCGCACTTGCATGGGGTGCAAGGGGTCGCGAGTTCGAATCCCGCCGTCCCGACCAGAAAAACCAAGGGCTTGCAGATTTCGGTCTGCAAGCCCTTGTCTTTGATGGGATTGGCCTCGGCGGGGCCGTCCCTTGAATCTATGCTCGAGCGCCCCGGCCTTCACTTCGAAGAGTGGTACTATCACGGGTATCCACTACGTTCCATATAAGAGAATTCGCCTGTATTTCAAGGCACAGAGGGAAGACTGATGTCCGGTCGGGCCTCTGGGCTAGACAGATCTGAATTGTGATATCAATTTTGAAGTGACGTCGTACACCGGAGCTTGGTTTTATTGGCCCCGATTCTTGGATAGAACTGGTTCCGCGTCGTTTGTCCTTGCTTTGCGACGGTTGAGGCTACCGGAGCCTGTGCTCATGTAACAGAGCCATAAAGTGAGCCGGGTTTTTGCTCGAATAGAAACAATATTTTTTACCTGGCGGGCTGGACGTGGCACAGCCAATCGATATACAGCGCCAGCGAAATCCGCGAATTCAACGAGCCGGCCCGCCATCGCGTTTCGGACCGGCTCGGGGCATTGGGATGATGTGTTTCCGGGATGCGCGGCACGGCCTCGCCAATAGCAAGCTTCAGATGCCCATAGCTGCGGAATCCGGTATTGCAGAGTGATGTTCCATTCTATGCTGCGCCAGGAGGAGAAAGGCCATGGGCTCCGATGGTATCGAGGAACACAGTACGCAATGTACTAGATGCAGCCATACCATAAGTGTCCTGCGCGCCCTTGGGCCGATTGCGGCCGTATTCTTGCTCGCGCCGACAGGCACCCGCCTCGATGACATCCAGCCTTATCTGATCCAACGCATCGATGGAGTAATTCCGAGATGAGGCTCCCCCTCGAGGGGCCGGGTGGGACAATATGGCCTGCCGCCTACTTGTGCTGGATCGCAGCCCTTCTGACACTGGGCCTGATGTACCTGGCCAGCGCAGTGTTGGTGCCATTGGCATTCGCCCTGTTCATCCTGGCGCTCGTGGCGCCGCTGGAACGCGCTTTGCGGCGTGCCCTGGGAGGCATGGCAGCCGGTATATTGACGCTCGTCATCACTATCGGCGTGGCGATATTGTTCTTGAGCCTGGCGGCCTGGGGGCTCACCGTGGTAGCGCAATGGACAATCGCCAATTCGGCGCGGCTGCAGCGTCTGTTCAATATCGAGCTGGCTGACCTGGATCCGCGATTCACGCTGGTGCTGACCTTGTTCCAGGATGGCTTCAACGTGACCTGGGTCTTGCGAGCGCTCCAGGAACTGCTGGTCCGCATCAACAGCACGGCCGGCCTCATATTCCTGTCATTTCTGTTCGTCACGCTTGGAGTCTTCGAGCTGGACGAAGTGCCATCGCGCATACGCCGCATCACGCGCCACCCGGACCACTGGGCGGACGTAACCGAGCAAATATCCGCCAAGTTGCGGCGTTATATGCTGATCCGCACCGTCGCGAGTCTGTTGACCGGCCTGACGGTCTGGTTGTTCGCAATGTACGCGGGACTGGAGCTGGCCACGGCCTGGGGAGCCTTGGCGTTTTTGCTGAACTACATCCCGTTTCTCGGCCCTTTGCTGGCCACGCTTTTCCCGTCCTTCTTCGCGTTCGTGCAATTCGGATCCCTGAACGCCGCGGTCATCGTGCTTCTGATCCTGAATGTCATCCAGATCGCTTACGGTTGCTACCTGGAGCCCCGCCTCGCCGGTAGCGCCTTTTCCCTTTCCCCGCTGGCCGTGATGGTGGCGGTGTTCTTCTGGGGGCTTGTTTGGGGCATTCCCGGAACTTTCATCGGCGTGCCCATCCTGATCGCGGCCACATCGATCTGGACAAGCCAAGGGCTGCAACGATCGCACGACCCGGGTGCCGTCGACCCGGGCTCGCCGAATCGAGAAGATCCAAAAGCAGGAAGTTCTCTCATGTGAACACGTAATATTTCATCGGAGGCGAGCAATGCAGAATGGCGAGGAAAAGAAGCTGGGCTTGTTGTCATTGACCGGGATGGTGGTCGGTTCGATGATCGGAGCGGGGATTTTTTCGCTGCCGAGGACTTTTAGCAATGCGACGGGCGTCATCGGTGCAATTATTGCCTGGGCCATCGCAGGAGCCGGCATGTACACGCTGGCCCGGGTTTTTCAAAGCCTGGCCCAAAGAAAGCCCGACCTGGACGCCGGCATTTTTGCTTATGCCAAGGCGGGATTCGGAGACTATTTGGGGTTCCTGTCCGCGTTCGGGTACTGGCTTGGAAGCTGCATAGGCAATGTTTCGTATTGGGTGCTGATCAAGTCCACGCTAGGCGCCTTTTTTCCTGTATTCGGCAACGGCAACACCTTGCCCGCCATCCTCGCCGCATCAATCGGGATCTGGCTATTCCACTTCCTGATCCTGCGAGGCGTGCAACAGGCCGCATTTATCAACGCCGTGGTCACGGTGGCCAAGATCATTCCTATCCTGGCGTTCATCGTCATGCTCATTGTCGCCTTCAAGCTGGATCTGTTCCGGACGAACTTGTGGGGAGATTTCGGGACGGAGGGTATTTTTGCGCAGGTTCGACGAACCATGCTGGTCACGGTTTTCGTATTCCTGGGGATCGAAGGCGCCAGCGTCTATTCCCGCTTCGCGATCAAGCGATCGCACGTCGGCGTGGCGACACTGATCGGCTTCATGACAGCGCTTTGCCTGATGGTGTTGGTGACTCTGCTGCCATACGCGGTCATGCACCAAAGCGAAATTGCCGCGCTGCGCCAGCCGTCCATGGCGGGCGTGCTGGAGTCGGCAGTCGGCCATTGGGGCGCCGTTTTCATCAGCGTAGGACTGCTTATATCGGTCCTCGGCGCCTACCTCGCATGGTCGCTGATTTGCGCCGAAGTCCTGTTCGCCGCCTCGAAAAACGAAGACATGCCGCGCATCTTCGCCAGCGAGAACAAGAACGGCGTGCCGGCCGCCGCGCTGTGGCTTACCAATATCGTTGTCCAGCTTTTCGTCATCAGCACCTACTGGTCGTCGGATGCCTTTTCGCTGATGCTCAATCTGACCAGTGCCGTGTCGTTGATTCCTTATTTCCTGGTGGCGGCGTTCGGATTCATGCTCGCCAGGCGCGGAGAAACTTACGAAAACGGCAACGGCCGCACCCGAGACCTGGTTGTCGCGGGGATCGCAGTGCTCTATACCGCATTCCTGGTCTATGCAGGCGGACTGAAGTTCGTATTGCTGTCGGCACTGCTCTATGCACCGGGCACGGCTTTGTACTACTGGGCCCGCCGCGAACGGGGCCGGAAGCTGTTCAAGAGCTGGGAAATCGTCGTATTTGCGGTGGCTCTCGTCGGTTGCCTCGCTGCTGTTGCCGGCCTGCACCAAGGCTGGATCATTATCTGACATCCAAGGGAAAATAATGGCTAACAACACTGAACTGGGAGTTCATTCCGAAGTGGGCACATTGCGCAAAGTACTGGTCTGCGCACCCGGAAAAGCCCATGAACGGCTGACCCCTTCCAATTGCGATGCTTTGCTTTTCGACGATGTGCTGTGGGTCGATAATGCCAAGCGCGACCACTTCGACTTCATGAACAAGATGCGTGACCGCGGCGTGGAGGTCGTGGAAATGCACAATCTGCTGACCGAAACCGTGACGCGACCCGAAGCGAAAAAGTGGATCCTGGACAACCAGGTGGTGGCGAATCAGCTGGGCCTGGGCTTGCTGGACGAGATTCGCGGCTATCTCGACGGCCTGCCGCCGCGCAAGCTTGCCGAAACACTGATCGGCGGCCTTTCGACCGAGGAATTTCCCGAGGACATCGGCGGCGAACAGCTGGCCCTCATACGGGATGCCGCGGGCGTTACGGAATACCTGCTGCCGCCGCTGCCAAACACCTTGTATACGCGCGATACGACCTGCTGGATCTACGGCGGGGTCACGCTCAATCCGCTCTACTGGCCGGCGCGCCATGAAGAAACCATCCTGGCCGCCGCGATCTATCGCTTTCACCCGGATTTTGCCGGGAAGACACGGGTCTGGTGGGGCGATCCGACCCAAGATCACGGGCTTGCCACGCTGGAGGGCGGAGATGTCATGCCCATCGGCAACCGTACCGTGATGATAGGCATGAGCGAACGTACGTCCCGGCAGGCCATCAGCCAGCTGGCCGCTTCCCTGTTCGCCCAGGAAGTTGTCGATCGCGTGATTGTGGCTGCGATGCCGAAGCTGCGCGCGGCCATGCACCTAGATACCGTGCTGACGTTTGCCGATCGCGATTGTGTGCTGATCTATCCCGACATCGCCAACGGTATTCAGGCTTTTTCCTATCGGCCCGGCAGCAAGCCCGGGGCACTGGAACTCCATCGGGAAAAGGGATCGCTCGTAGAGGTGATCGGCGGGGCGCTGGGCATAAAAAAAATGCGTGTCATAGAAACAGGCGGGAATGCGTATCTACGCGAGCGCACGCAGTGGGACAGCGGAGCCAATCTTGTCTGTCTGTCTCCGGGCGTTGTCATGGCCTATGACCGTAATGTGTATACCAATACGCTGTTGCGCAAGGCCGGTATCGAAGTGGTGTCCATAGTCGGCGCGGAATTGGGCCGTGGACGAGGCGGTGGCCACTGCATGACCTGCCCCATCATTCGCGATCCTGCCTGACTCCGGCCGCGATATAGGCCCACAGTTATAGGCCCACATCATGGCATCGCGGAATGCTCCCATGGCGTAGCGGGACGGCGATCCGGTTCCGGGGGGTGACGCGATGCTCGTGCAGCTTGCGCCGGACATGCACTGCGCAGCGGGCGGGCCTGCGCCCATCCGCACGGCAGGCGAGCCGGCGCTATTTACCGACCAGGACGAGGTTGGACGACTGGGAGGTACTGTTCAGGCTGCCCGTGGAGGAGACGAAGTTGCTTGCGTTGCCAGTAATGGCGGCGGTCGTGCCCGCATTCAGGCCGACGTCTATATTGCGCGCCAACGCGCTATTGTCCAGGGTCTGCAGGGCGACGGCCTGGCTTGAGCCGCTTTGGGACGACGAGGGCATGCCGGTGCCGAAAGTCGAGGGCCACTTCTGATTGTCGGTCGCCAGCCCCTGGCCATAAGAACCGACGGGGGTGAAGCCGCTTATGGGAGCATAGGAAGCGATTCCGGAGGAATCCGCCATCGCGGCGCCGGCGAACGCCAAGCCGGCGGCCATGGCCAAGACAGCGCAAACCGCGGAGCCCCGTTTCGCCGCGCGTACAGCCCGGCCGGGAAGTTGGGTACGATCCATGGCGACCTTCCTTTGCGAGATGGGAGCTGGATTGCCCCGCCGTCGCACAATCAGCCCGATGTGGCTGCGTATCGGAAAGTTTCCGCCTAAATGAGCAAAAAGTAACTAGGGGAAACCCTTGTTTCAACCTTTGACCGGTACGGCGGCGGCCCTGGATGCTCGACACGCAGACGGAGCTTATTCAGCGGGAATAATGCCGGGGTGTTTCTGCAAGAACAGTTTCCAGCGCCGCGACTCCTTGGCGATGTATTCCCCGTATTCCTTCGCATCCAGCGCGCCGGGCTGCGCCCCGGACTGAACGATTTTTTCCCGGTAGGCCTTGTTCTGCAGCACCTTGGCAAGGGCGCGCGAGAGTTTCTCGACGACCGGCTTCGGGGTTCCGGCGGGGGCCATCAGCCCGAACACCGAACTTATGGTCACGCCGGGGAACCCGAGCTCGGCCATGGTCGGCAGATCCTTGGCGCCTGGCCAGCGCTGCGGCGAAGTGACGGCCAAGGCCTTGACCTTGCCCGCCTTCGCGTTGGCCAGGCCATTGGTCAAATTGTCGAACATCATCGAAACCCGCCCGGCGAGCAGATCCATTTGCGCGCCGTTGGTCCCCTTGTACGGCACATGCGTAATGTCGATGCCGGCTGCGGAGGCCAATAGCGCGCCTGCCAGATGGCTTACTGTCCCCGTGCCCGCGGAGCCGTAATTGATCGTATGGGGATGCCGGCGCGCGTAATCGATCAGGCCCTTCAGCGTATCCACAGGCACGCCCCGATTCACCACCAGGACGTTCGGGGCATCGGCGATCAGGCCTATGGGCGAGAAGTTCTTCTCGAGGTTGTACCCGGGATTTTTCTTGGCAAGAGGAGTAATGATGTCCGACACGACATTCACGAGCAAGGTATAGCCGTCCGGCTTGGATTTGGCTACCGTCGCCGCCGCGATCGCGCCGCTCGCCCCGGCCAGGTTCTCGACGACGAACTGCTGCCCGAGTATTTGCTCCAGCCCATGCGCGGCGATCCTCGCATAGAGGTCGGTGGGGCCTCCCGGCACGAAGCCCACGACAATCTTGATGGGCCTGTCGGGATAGGAGCCGGAGGCCGCCGCGTGGGCGGCGACGAAACCCGAAGCAAGCAGGCAGGCCGACATGACGGCCTTGATAAACATGTGTTTCATTTGTCTTCCTCGATCAGTGCGCCCGGATACGGGCTTGTTGTGGCCGGACAGATTCGACTCCCCGACTGAATCGATGCATCCTCACGGATGACGGCTGGCCGATACGCCCCCCACGCTTCGCAACGAACCGGCACATGCCCACGGACGCAGGCCCCGCGATGCCTCCGACCCTGATCTAAGGCTAGGCCGGAAGTATTGATCTCCCGGCGCCCGCGGGCCTCATTCCACGCTGATTTTCCCCGACTGGATGACCTTCTTCCAGCGCTGGTCTTCCTTGCCCACGAATTCCATGAAGGCCTTGCGTCCGCCCGCCATGGGTTGGGCGCCCTCTTTCTCGATGAAGTCGCGCATGGCCGGCCGGCTCATCACCGCAGACAGCGCCGCATCGAGCTTGTGCACAATCGGCCCGGGGGTGTCCGATCTAATGAAAAACCCGAACCAGGTGCCGGTTGCCAGGTCTATGCCCTGCTCTTTCAGCGTAGGCACCTTCGGCAAGGATTTCAGGCGTTCGTCGGCGGCCACGCCCAGCCCGACCAGCCTGCCGCTCTGGATCAACGACAGCACCGGCAGGATACTCGACATGAGAAAGTCGGTCTGGCCGGCAAGCACCGAAGCTTGGGCCGGCCCGCCGCCCTGATATGGCACGTGAGTGGCATCCAGCCCCGTCGCCTGGATCAATAGCTCGGTTCCCAGATGCGGGCTGCTGCCTATGCCGTATGACGCGAAATTCAGCTTGCCCGGGTGTGCCTTGGAATAGGCGACCAGGCCTTTCACGTCATGGAAGCGCTTTTTTTCGCTGGTGACGACAATCGACGGGGAATAAGCCAGTCCGCCCAGAGGCATGATCGCATCGGGATCATAGGACAGTTTCTTGTACAGGTAACGATTGGTGGCGGTGTTGATGGCGCCGACCAATATGGTGTAGCCGTCGGCGGGCGCATGGGCGACGTAGGCGGTGCCGATCACCGTGCCCGCTCCGGGCTTGTTCTCGACCACTACGGTCTGTTTCAGTTCTTTTTCCAGGGCCTGCGCGGCGTAGCGGGCCAGTGTGTCGGTGCCGCCTCCGGGGGGAAACGGGACCACGAACTTGATCATGTGGCTGGGGTAGGCCTGCGCGCTTGCCGATGCGGCCGGACCGTTCCATGCCAGCGCCGTGAATGCGAGGCAAGACACACACCCGAGGCGGGCCGTTTTCCATACATGCATTTCGTGCTCCTGGCGAACGTCGGAGACTCGCCGGCCTGCTTATTTCGCGTGGGAGGTATCCGTCTGGAATCGGGTGACTTCGTATACCGGGATCCCCGTGTCGATCACCCGGCACTTCTCCTCTTCGAGCCGTGCCTTCTTGCTTGCGGCGCGCAGGACTTCGGCCGCCCTGGCTATAGGGATGAAGCAGACACCGGTGTCGTCGGCGATGACGATGTCGCCCGGCGAAACACGGATGCCGCTCATGTCGATGTCGCCGTTGATTTCCACGGTCTCGATGCGCCACTTGCCGGTTACCGGCGTGATTTCCGTCGCCCAGACCGGATAATCCACGGAGCGGGAATGCCCCACGTCGCGAATCGCACCCGATATGATCGCACCGGCCTCGCCCTGGCGCTTGCCGGTCTGCGCGGAAATGCCGCCCATGTTCGATATGCCCGCCACCCCATCGATGACCACGACATCCCCGGGCAAGGCCAGGTTGTGAGCCTCGAACTCGGCCATTTTATTGACCTTGTTGCGCGCGGTTTCGTATGGATGCTCACGCTGCACGATGTTGCGCACGGTGAGTGCGGGCCCGACGATACAGCGCCCCGCAATAGTGGGCCTGTAGAGCGAGGCGCCCAGGGCGCCGGTGATCCCCAGCTCGTCCAGCACATCGCTCACCACGCTCGACGCGTCCCCAAGGGCCTTGAAACCTTCGATGAGCTCCCGGCCGGGGCGCGGGACTTCCATCATTTTGATGCGGCTCGCATCGATCTTGCCGGTGAGGGGCTTGTTCTTCATCGCCATTCTTTCCTTAGTCATTGAGCGGGCACGGATTGGAGGAAATTATGGGAGACCGCCAACGCCAGGGTCAAACGATATAAACTCGCGCTAGATTGAGTATTTGTAAAGTGAGCGAAGGCTTCCACCATGAATACGCCGCCTTTGTATGCGATCAAGGTATTCGAGATCGCCGCGCGCCATGAAAGCTTCAAGCAGGCCGCGATCGAGCTGTCGCTGACGGCGGGCGCTGTCAGCCGGCAAATCGCCCTGCTCGAGGCGCACCTCGGTATTCCCTTGTTTCACCGGCTGCATCGCGAGGTGAGGCTCACGGCCAGCGGAAAAGATTACTGGGAGCAGATTTCGGAGCCCCTGCTGCAGCTATCCACCGCCACGGGGGCCATACGCCAGCGCAACCTGATGAATTCCCTGCACATCTGGTGCCCCATGACTTTTTCCCTGCGCTGGCTCATTCCTCGATTGATGAAATTTCAAGTGAAATTCCCGGAATGCCATGTGACGTTCTCGACCACGCTGGCCCCGGTCGACTATCGCCTGAACAACGCCGACGTGGCAATACGCATAGGCCGGGGCAACTGGCCGAACCTGTCCAGCCGCAAGCTGATCGACATAGAGTTGGTCCCCGTGTGCAGCCCGGCCTTTCTGGCGGATCATCCGCTGGCCAGCTACGACGATCTGCACCGCTACACCCTGCTGCACTCCATGGTGCACCCGGACTACTGGAAGACCTGGCTGCGGGCCATGCGGGCGGAGCGCGACGATACACAGGAAGGCATCCGCTTCGGCAGTGTCAGCCTGGCCTATCAATTCGCCAAGGAAGGCTATGGCATCGCCATTGCGCAACACGCGCTAGTGGTCGAGGATCTCGAGTCCGGCGCGCTGGCCGCGCCCTTCGCGGAGCGCGTCAAGATCCCCGACGCGTTCTACCTGATCCATTCCGAGGCAACGGCCGATAAGTATTACGCGATGGAATTCCGGGCCTGGCTGACGGAAGAAGCCGCGGCGTTCGAGGCGCAACGGCGCCAGCTGATGCGCCCCGGGCCTGGAGGCGCCGCGCCGCGCCATCCTGCAGCAATTGGCCGGCCGCCTCGGTGAAACTCGCAGGCTCACCCCGGCCAACGGTGACGACTTCGTCTAGAGCAACCAGCGCGACGGCGCCAATTCAGCCGGCGGCCTTGCCCGCCCCCATCGCCGCCAGGCGCCGCGCCAGTTCCGGCGAGGCGAGCGACTCTTGATAATGGGCGCGCAGCACTTCCGGAATCGCCGTGCCGTAGGCCGTATCCATCAAGTCCGCCTTGATGGTGGACAGCACCCCGGGCGCGCAGGCCAGGAGATCCTGCACATAGGCGTCCACCGTGTCCTGCAGGGCGGCCGGCTCGACCAGATCGCTCAGAAAGCCGATGCGCAGCATCTCTTCGTCCGCAATCGCGCGTGCGGTCATGAACAGTTTCTTGGCCGCCGCCAGCCCCAGCGTCCCCACGTAGCGGCGCAGGCCCCCGGGATAATAGTGCAGCCCGAAACGGCTGGCCGGCATCAGCATGCGGCTGCCCCGCACCCCGATGCGCAAGTCGCAGCACAGCGCCAGATCCGTTGCGCCCCCGTACACGCTGCCGTTCATCGCGCACACCGTGGGCAGCGGAAAACGTTCGAGGCGGTCGAGCATGTCCTCGAAACGCTTGTCGAGCTGGTCCAGGATGGCTCCCAGCGTATAGCCCGAGCTGAAGGTCTTGGCACCCGTGCCGGTAATCACCAGCACGCGCAGCTCCGGCGTCGCCGCGGCGCGCGCCAGCAGGCCGTCTATGACGGCGCAGTCCTCGGGCGCGATACGGTTGTGCTGGCTGGGCCGGCATAGCGTCAACGTGGCCACGGACCCGACGATGCTCAGGTCCGGCTCGCGGTCGACGATCATATCCATTGAATCTCTCCGACAGTGCGCCGGCGTGGCGCCATAAACGCGACTCTACCGCATCCGCGATTCATTTTCCCGGCCCCATCAAGGTATTGGGCAGCCAGGTAGCGATTTCCGGGAAAAAAACCAGTATCACGATGAACAGCAACAGGATGGCCACGAAAGGCAGCGTCCCCAGCATGATGTCGCGCAGCGCCACCTCCGGCGCCACGCCGCGTATTACGAACAGGTTCAGGCCCAGCGGCGGATGAATCAGGCCGACTTCGAGATTGATGGTCAGGATGACCGCGAACCAGATCAGGTCCACGTGGTTGTGTGCGAGCACGGGCAGGATCACGGGCATGCTCATCAGGATGATGGAGACCGCCGGCAGGAAGAAGCCGGCGATCAGCAAAAACACATTGAGAATCAGGATCAGCTCCCAATTGCTCAAATTCCAGCTGAACATCCATTCGGCAACGCTCTGCGTAATATACAGGTACGACATCATGTACGCATAGACGGCCGCCGCGGCGACGATCATCAGGATCATGCAAGATTCCCTGATCGCGTCGCGCATGATCACCCACACTTCGCGCGGGCGATAGGTGCGATACACCAGCGCCACCATGGCCAATGCAAGAAAGGCCGCGATGGCGGCGACCTCGGAAGGGGTCGCCAGCCCACCGTACATGACCACGGTCACGGCCACGATAATGCACAGGAACGGCGCGATGCGCACCAGGCCGGACATCTTCTGTGCAAAGCTGTAGCGCTCGGTGGCCGCAGCGGCGGCGGCCATGGCCGATGGAGCCTGCAGGCGCGTGCGTAGCCACGCATACACGGCAAACAGCACGACCAGCACGAGCCCCGGCACGACGCCGGCCAGGAACAGCCGGGCAATCGAAGTCTGCGTAACAATGCCGTAGACGATGAAAGTAAGCGAAGGCGGTATGAGGATGCCCAGGGTGCCGCCCGCGGCAATCGATCCCGTGGCCAAGCGAGGGGGGACATGGCGCCGGATCATCTCGGGCACGCCCACCTTGCCTATAGCCGCGGCCGTGGCGGGGCTGGATCCGCACATGGCCGCAAACAGGCCGCAACCGATGATATTGGCTATGACCAGGCCGCCGGGCACGCGGTACAGCCAGCGATGCAGCGAATCGTATAGATCTTTGCCCGCCCGCGAAGCGCCGATGGCGCACCCCAGCAGCACAAACAGCGGGATCGTCAGCAGCGCGAAATTCGACAGCTCGCCGACAAAGGTGCTGGGGACGGCGCTCAGGCCGCCATCATCCCCAAAGGCCAGCAGGAACCCCAGCGACACCAGGATCAGCCCGAAAGCGATCGGAATGCCCGAAAACAACACCAGAAAGGTCACGACGAACAGCAGGCCACCTATTTCGAGCTCGGACATCATGCCTCCCCGCTGCCCTGAGGCTCGCTCTGCATTGCGCGGCGCTCTTGCGGTTCGCCGGTCTTGCCGCCCGCGCAATGTTCGCGGCGTATCTGTACCAGATACTGCAGCGCCGTCATTAACATGCCCAGCGGTATCGTGGCGTATTTCGGCCACACCAGAGGCTGCCAGACGCCCAATGCCCGCTCGCCGGTGTCATAGGCATGTATGGCCAGGCCCAGCCCCTTCCAGCCGAGATAGATGCAGGCAAGGAAACCCGCGCATTTCGCGGCCAACGCCAGAGGGCTGCGCCAGGACTGCGGGAGCACGGCATCGAGCAGGTCCATGCGCACATGGCCGCCGGTAGAAAGCGTGTAGGGGGAGCCCAGAAAAATGGCTGCGATCATCAGCTCTATGGATATTTCCAGTTCCCACGAATTCTGCATACCCAGGCTGCGCTCGACCACCATCCAGGTGATGATGACGGTGGCTGCCAGCAGCAGAATCGCCGCCAGCACCGCCAGCGCGACGCTGATGGCGTCGACACAACGCTCGAAACTGCGCATCGTAGGCCTCCTTCCGCCAAGATGTGGGATCTCTGTGCCGCACATCGCCATGGTCGCCCCGTGCGCCGCCGCAAGCCAGCCGCCGGCTTGCGGCGGCGGCAGTTGCGACAGGCGACGAAGGCGAGAAGCTCCGCCATGCCTACGCAAGACGGTTCATCGTTTACTGCTTGTTCAATTCCTGCACGGCCTGCAGCAGACCCTTGGCCTGCGGACTGATGCTGGCATATTCCGGCCAGGCCGTCTTTTTGGCCAGCGCGAGCCATTGTTGATATTCCGGCTGCGTCATCTGATGCACCTTCACGCCCGCGGACTCGAATTTCTTGACGACTTCGGCCTTGATGCGATCCTGCTCCGCATTGAAGCTGGCCTGAGTCGCGTCGGCGGCGGCTTCGAATATCTTCTTCTGTTGCGCCGTCAGGCGGTTCCAGGCCTTGGTTGAAATCACCAAGGGCTGGAACACCACGAATATCGTGTATTTTCCCCCTAGCGTGGCGTACTTCGACTGTTCATACAAGCGCATGCTCATGAACGTTTCGTACGAGGTCATCAGGCCATCGAGCACCCCGGTCTGCATGGCGTTGTAAAGTTCGGTCGAAGGCATCGAGAATACCGAGGCGCCAGCTTGCTTCAGCATGGTGTCTATGGTGCGGTCGGCGCCGCGGAACTTCAGCCCCTTGACGCTGTCCGGCGTGGTAATGGGCCTCACCCTGTCGGCTATGCCGCCTTCGGTCCACCACCAGGTCAGGATATGGAAGCCCTGCTTCTCGGCTACGGCCTGCAGCCGCTTTTCATAGGCCGTGCCCTTGAAACGCATGGCGTCCTGCACGCTGTTGATGGCTCCGGGCAAAATCGTAATGGAAAATTCCGGCGCTTTGCCTACACCATAGATCAAGGGAAATATCGACAGGTCTATCGAGCCCGAAGCCAGCGCGTCGATCTGCTTGAGCGGATTGCTGATAAGGGAAGCGCCGGGATAAATGCGGAACTTGAACGAGGGGTCGTGCTTGACGACTTCCTGGACGAACAGCCGCGCCCCTCTGTCGCGGCCGTCCCCTTGCGGCCACTGATGTGTCAGCTTCAACGTTTCGGCATGCACGGCGGCCCCGCTCAGCAATGCCGCCGCCAGCCACATAAGTTTTCCGTACCTCATGCCTGTCTCCTTTTATATGGGCCGCCCAAAAATTTGAGCCGGCATCGAATTGCGCATGAAGGCCATCCAGACGGCCGGGCCGCGGCGTTCATGCGCTCTGGAACACCACTTTTCTCGAAATCAGATCGTCTATCGCGGCCTGGTCCCATCCGAAGTCGGCCAGGACCTCCACCGTGTGCTGCCCGAACAGCGGTGGCGCGGAACGCACCGAGCCATCCGGCGCGCCGCTCATGGAAATGGGCAATCCTACCTGCCTCAGCTCTCCCAGCAGTGGATGGCTGACGCTTTCCACCAGGCCGCAAGCCTGGACTTGGGCATCATGAAATACATCGTCCAGCCTGTTGATGGGGCCGGCGGGGATGCCCGCTTCTATCATCAGCGGAGTCCATTGCATCCGCGTCTTGCGGCGCAGGCTCGACTCCAACAACTGCTTGAGCTCCATGCGATGCGCAATCCGGTCCGCATTGGTGCGGAAGCGCTCGTCCTCCGCCAGGCCCGGCAACTCCAGCAGGCCGCACAGCCGCAGCCACATGTCCTGCGTGGCCGGCGCCAGGTTCAGCGGGCCATCGGCCGTCTCGAATGTGCCGTACGGGGCAATGACCGGATGCACATTGCCGCAAGGCTGCGGCACCTCGCCCTTGCTGAGGTAGCGCTGGCCCTGCACGCTCAGCAGCCCCATCAGCCCTGCCAGCAGGGAGGTTTCGACATGCTGCCCGGCGCCGCTGCGCTGCTTTTCGACATACGCGGCGAGTACGCCCATGGCCGCCCACATCCCGGCGGTGAGGTCGCCGATTGCCGTGCCTACGCGCACCGGCCCGGACTCCTCCGTCCCGGTCAGGCTCATGAGGCCGGAATAGCCTTGGGCGATCTGGTCGAACCCCGCCCAGTCGCGCGCCGGGCCGCGGCTGCCGAAACCTGAAATCGAGGCATATATGAGGCCCGGGTGGCTCGCCGCGAGCTGCTCGTAGCCCAAACCCATGGCAGCAGCCGTGCCCGCCTTGAAATTCTCGACCAGCACATCCGACTTCAGCGCCATGTCCCGCAGCAGGGCCGCGCCGTCGGGATGGCGGAAGTCCACTCCCATGCCTTTTTTGTTGCGGTTGGCACTGAGATAATAAACGCTTATGCCCTGATCGAACGGCCCCCACTGGCGTATCATGTCTCCGTTCGGAGTCGGTTCGACCTTGATGACCTCGGCCCCCAGGTCGGCCAGTATCAACGAGCAAAACGGGCCAGCCAGAGCCCGCGTCAAATCCAGGACCTTCACACCGGAAAGCGGCCGCTGCATCGCTCTGTCTCCTGTTCGTATCGAGCCTGCGGGAATATTTCCGGATTCTAGGCAAACACCTGCACGGATTGAAATACTATTTAAGAAGCGCCCAATAAGATTTTCTTATGATGTGCGAAGGCGCGGGCGAGCTCCCGCGACAGAGCCGCAGCGGCCGCATTGCAGCCGATCGTGTATACCGACATGAATATCAGGCAGCTGAAATATTTCGTCAAAATCGTCGAAGCGCAGAACATGACGCGCGCCGCCGAGGCGCTGCACATTGCACAGCCGGCTCTCAGCCAGCAGATACTATTGCTCGAGCAAAGCCTGGACGCCCGCCTCTTGCATCGCAGTTCGCGCGGCATCCTGCCCACGCCGGAAGGAGAACTGCTGTATCGGCATGCGCGCACCATATTGCGGCAAGTCGAGAACACGCGCATCCTGCTCTCGCGCAAAGAGGGAGCCGTCACCGGCAACGTCTCAGTCGCCATGCCCTCCAGCACCGCCAAGATCCTGGCATTGCGCCTGATGAAGCAGGTCAAGGAACGCCATCCGTCCATCGTGCTGGAGATCGTCGATGTTCCCAGTGCCGATCTGCTGTCATTGGTGACCCAGGGGCGTGTGGATTTCTCGGTCGTGCCGGATCCGCAGAAACCCAAAGGCGTCAATTTCATTCCGCTGCTGCAGGAAGAGCTGTATCTGATGGCCCACCCGGCAACTCGGCTCACGGGGCGCAGGATCGCGCTGTCGAAGATAGCCGCCCTGCCCCTTATCCTTCCCAGCATGCCCAACACTTTGCGCTCGCGCGTGGAACACGCCTTTCTGAAGGACCACCTGGTATACAACCTGTACGGGGAAGCCAGCACATCGGCTATTCTGATACCGGCCGTCAAGGAGGGGTTGGCCGCCACCATCCTGCCCTACTCTGCCGCCCACGATGAAATCAGGAGAGAGGAGATCGCCATCCACCGCATCGCCGGCGGCTTCACCCGGGAATTGTTCCTGTGCACCAGCGACACGCTGCCCGCCTCGCCCGCAACCACGATCGTGATGCAGCTATGCCAGGCGATCCTGAAACAACTGGTCGAAGGGAAAATATGGAAAGGCGGCAAGCTGCTGCGCTGACGCAGTCCGATCCCCCGAGCCTTCGCCGGCCAGCCGACGCAAGGCAAGCCCTGATCGCCCCGCCGCTGAAATTCAGCGCTTGATCAGATCTGCGAGCTTGCGGCGCTGGACACCCGAGGCGTCGAAGTTCCGCGGGTCCAGCCACTGCTCGAAGCCGTGCTTTATCGCCGGCCATTCACTGTCGAGGATCGAAAACCACGCAGTATCCCGGCTGCGGCCCTTGTACACGACCGCCTGGCGGAATATGCCTTCGAACCGGAAGCCGTAGCGCAGCGCCGCGGCGCGCGAGGCGGCGTTCAGGCTGTCGCATTTCCATTCGTAGCGGCGATAGCCCAGCTCGTCGAAAGCTCGGCGCATCAGCAGGAACTGGGCTTCGGTGCCCGCAGGAGTGCGCTTGACGCGCGGCGAATACGCCACATGGCCCACCTCGATCGCGCCGTTGGCGCGGTCGATGCGCATCAGCGCGAGCGTGCCGACGGCCTTGCCCGTGCCGAGATCGATAATGGCGTGGTGCAGCGGGTCGTTCAGCGTGGCGGCATGCTCGAGCCAGCCTCGGTAGTCCTGGAAGGCGGCATAAGGCCCCGTCGACAGATATGTCCAGTCGCGCCCGTCGGCGGCGCTGCTGTAGGCCTCGTACAGATCCGCCGCATGGCGCATATCCAGCGGTTCCAGGCGGCAGTAGCGGCCGTCGATGGCGCTGCGCGGCGGCAATCCGCGCGGCGACCAGCCCTCGACGGCGCTACCTACCGGCTGGTCGAACTCGTTGCGACGCGTAGCCATGCCCTACATCATTCCCATTTCGAGCCGTGCCGCCTCGCTGATCATCTCGCGGCTCCATGGGGGATCCCACACCAGTTGCACCTCGGCATCGTCCACGCCATGTATCGAGAGCAGCTTGGCGCGCGCCTCGTCGGCTATCAGGGTTCCCATGCCGCAACCGGGTGCCGTGAGCGTCATGTTGACCTCTATCCGGAAATGGCCCGGCTCTTCCAGGGGGCTGACGGTACAGCCATAGACCAGCCCGAGGTTGACGATGTCGATGGGGATTTCGGGGTCGTAGCAGGTCGCCAGCAGCTCCCAGGCCGATTGTTCCACCGATTCGGCGGTGGCCGGGCCTTCGGGCGCGGCGGCTTGCTCGGTTTCTTCGGGCTCCAGCCCCAGCGCATCGGCATCGCGATCCTGGATGCGGTACAGATTGCCCCCGACCATGACTGTGTAGCTGCCGCCCAGGTGCTGGGTGATCTGCGCCGGGCTGCCGGCATCCAGCGTCACCGGCGAACCCCAGGGCACCTGGACCGCCGGACAGTCGCGGGTGAGTTCCACGTCGTATGTGCGACCTATCATCATTGCCTCGTCATTGCTGCATTACTTCATTGTTGCCTTGCTACGTAGCCGCGCCATCGCGCCGCTACGTCGCCTCTTGCGTCACTGGCCGCCGCGCCGCCATGGCCAATCGCCCGGCCGCGCCGCAGCCCCGTTGCGTCATTCCGTGTTGGCGGTATCCGCGGCGTCGACCAAGGCATTGTGCAGGGTATGCCAGGCCAGCGTGGCGCACTTCACCCGGGCGGGAAATTCCTTCACGCCGGACAGCACTTCGAGCTTGCCGAAATCGCGCCCGGGGTGATCGGGGCCGGTGAGCATGGCATGGAAATCCTGGAACAGCGCCTCGATCTCGCCGACCGGCTTGCCCTTGACCGCCTCGGTCATGAGCGAGGCCGAAGCCGTGGATATGGCGCAGCCGTGGCCCACGAAACTGACGTCGGCCACCACGCCGTCTTCCACGCGCAGGTACACGGTAAGCTGGTCGCCGCACAGCGGGTTGTGGCCGTCGGCATGGTGGTTGGCCTCGGGCATGGGGTGAAAATTACGCGGCTGGCGGTTGTGATCGAAGATCACTTCCTGGTAGAGCTCGCGCAGATCGCCGCCGTACTCGCTCATTGATGTACCCTCCTGTCGCTGCGCGACATCCTCCCCGCGGGAGGAGTCGCACGCCCTCCGGGCGGCCGCGCGTGCGTGCTCATGCCTTGCTACCCCCATTGAAAAGATCGATGGCCTTGCGCACCGCGGCCGCCAGCGCGTCGATGTCGGCCGGCCGGTTGTACAGCGCGAGCGAGGCCCGCGCGGTACCGGGTATGCCGTAGCGCGTCATCAGCGGCATGGCGCAATGGTGGCCGGCGCGTATCGCCACGCCTTCCATGTCCAGGATGGTGCCGAGGTCGTGCGGATGTATGCCTTCGACCACGAAGGACAGGATGGCGGCCTTGTGGCGGGCAGTGCCTATCAGCCGCAAGCCCTTGATGTCCGAGAGTGCCTCGGTGCCGTAGGCCAGCAATTCCTGTTCGTGGGCCTCGATCGCATCCAGGCCCACGTGCTGCACGTAGGCGATCGCGGCATCCAGCCCGACCACGCCGGCGATATTGGGCGTGCCGGCCTCGAAACGTTGCGGCACGTCGGCATACGTGCTGCCTTCGAACGCCACGGTGCGTATCATGTCGCCGCCACCCTGCCAGGGCGGCATGGCCTGCAACAACTCGTGGCGTCCGTACAGCGCGCCTATGCCGGTGGGGCCGTACAGCTTGTGTCCCGAGAACGCATAGAAATCGCAACCCAGCGCCTGCACGTCCACCGCCTGGTGGGCCACGGCCTGGGCGCCGTCCAGCAGCACCAGCGCGCCTGCCGCATGCGCGGCGCGCACGATCTCGTCCACCGGATTGATAGTGCCCAGGGCATTGGAGACATGGGCCGAGGCCACCAAGCGGGTGCGCGCACCGAGCAGGCTGTGGAAAGCGTCCATGTCCAGTTCGCCGCTGTCGCTGATGGGCACGACCTTGATGACGGCTCCCGTGCGCGCGGCCAGCATCTGCCAGGGAACGATGTTGGAGTGATGCTCCATGGCGGTCAGCAGGATTTCGTCGCCGGCCTGTAGGTTCGCCGGCCCCCAACTCTGCGCCACCAGGTTGATGGCTTCGGTGGTGCCGCGGGTAAAGACGATTTCATCGCTGCGCGCCGCGTTCAGCAAGCCGCGCACGCGCTCGCGGCCGGCTTCGTACAGATCGGTCGCATGCTGCGACAGCCAGTGCACGCCGCGATGGATATTGGCGTTGTCTTCCAGGTAATAACGGCTTTCGGCGTCGATTACCGTGCGCGGCTTCTGCGTGGTGGCGCCATTGTCCAGATAGACCAGGCGCCGCCCGCGTATGGGGCGGTCGAGTATGGGAAAGTCGGCGGCCCACTGCAGCCCTTGGTCGACAAGGCCGGGCGCGCCGGCCGCCGAGGCGGCCAGCTTGTTCTGCAACTGCACTTGCACGTTCATGCCAATTCCTCCAGCGCGGCACCGCCCGGCAGGCGCCGGCGAACTGCGGCCGAGGCGCGGCGGCGCAGCGGTTCGAGCTCGATGCGCTGCAGGGTTTCGGCGGCGAACGCGTAGATCAGCAGGTTGCGCGCATGGGCCGGATCGAGGCCGCGGGAACGCAGGTAGAACAGGCCCGTCTCGTCGATCTGGCCCACCGTGGCGCCGTGGGCGCACTTGACGTCGTCGGCGTAGATTTCCAGTTCGGGACGCGTGTCGGCCTGCGCCAGCTTGGACAGCAGCAGGCTGTCGGACCGCTGCACGGCATCGGTGCGGTCGGCGCCCTCTGCCACCAGGATGCGTCCGGCGAACACGCCGCGCGCCGCGCCGTCGAGAATGCCGCGATAGTATTCACGGCTATTGCAGCGCGGGGTGGCGTGATCGATGCGGGTGTGATGATCCACATGGCGGCGCGCATCGGCGTAGTACAAGCCATTGAACAGGGTTTCACAGCCTTCGCCCGCGAAGCGCGTGGCGATGTCGTTGCGCGCCAGGCGCGCGCCGAGCGACAAAGCATGCGAGACGAAGGTAGAGCCGCGCTGCTGCAGCACGTCGGTGTCCGCCAAATGGAAGGCCTGCGCGGATTCTTCCTGCAGCTTGCAGTGGGTAATGCGGGAATCGCGGTCGAGATGGCCGCGCGTCACGGTATTGGTGAAAGTCGTGGGGCCGTCGGCGCCGAGATAGTGTTCGACGATGGTCGCCTGCGCGCCGGCCTCGGCCACGATCACATTGCGCGGGAAGCTCGCGCCGCGTGCGGCGGCGATGAACACCAGGTGCACGGGCTCTTCGAGCGCCGCGCCGCGCCCCAGGTGCACATAGGCCCCGTCGGCGGACAACGCCAGGTTCAGGGCCGCAGTGGTCGCGCCGTCTTCCGCCGTGCCGAAATAAGGCCGCACGAGTTCAGGGTCGGCTTCCAGCACCGCGGCAAGCGATTCGACGCGCACGCCGGCCGGCAAGTCGCCTACGCGCGACAGGCCCGCGTCGTAGCGGCCGTCCACGAACACCAGGACATGGCCCGCCAGGCTGCCCAGCAGCGGCTCGGCCAGGGCCAGGGATTCATCGGCCGCAGCGCCCGAATCGGGAAATTCCTGCTGCTGCAATACGGCCAGCGAAGTATGGTGCCAGTCTTCCAGGCCGGTGCCGGGCCAGCCCAGGCCGGCGAAACGCTCGATGGCCTGCCGGCGGACTTCGGCCAGCCAGGGCGCACGCGCGCCGGGCAGGCTGGCGCCGCGCCGGGAAAATTCCTGCGTCCAGCGCTGCACGGCCTGCGCCGCCGCAGCATCTTGTTGCTGCACGCCACTCATGACGCCGCCCCTTGCCGCGCCGCTGCCGCCAGTTCTTCCTCGATCCAGCCATAGCCGCGCTCTTCGAGTTCGAGCGCCAGTTCCCGGCCACCCGAGCGCACGATGCGCCCATGCGCCAGCACATGCACGAAATCGGGCACGATGTAGTCCAGCAAACGCTGGTAGTGGGTAATGACGACCAGCGAGCGCTCGGGCGAGCGCAAGCGGTTCACGCCATCGGCCACGATGCGCAGCGCGTCGATGTCCAGGCCCGAGTCGGTCTCGTCCAGGATCGCCAGGCGCGGTTCGAGCAGCGCCATCTGCAGCACTTCGTTGCGCTTTTTCTCGCCGCCCGAGAAACCTTCGTTGACCGAGCGATAGAGAAATTCCTCGCGCATGTCCACCGCCTTCATCTCGCTCTTGACGCGCTTGATGAAGTCCATGGCGTCCAGCTCCGGCAGGCCGCGATGGCGCCGCACAGCATTGACGGCCGACTTCAGGAAATAGGCATTGGAGACGCCTGGTATCTCGACCGGGTACTGGAAGGCCAGGAACAGCCCGGCGCGGGCGCGTTCTTCGGCCGGCATGGCCAGCAGGTCCTGGCCGTCCCAGTCGACGCTGCCTTCCTCGACGCGATAGTCTTCGCGCCCGGCCAGCACTTGCGCCAGCGTGCTCTTGCCCGAGCCGTTGGGGCCCATGATCGCATGCACTTCACCCTGCCCGATGCTCAGGTTCAACCCACGCAGGATCTTCTTGTCTTCGACCGAAGCGTGCAAATTCTTGATATCCAGCATTTTTTCTCCTAGCCTACGCTGCCTTCCAGGCTCACGCCCAGCAATTTCTGTGCTTCTACCGCAAACTCCATCGGCAGTTCCTTGAATACTTCCTTGCAGAATCCATTGACGATCATCGACACCGCGTCTTCGGCCGACAGGCCGCGCTGCATGGCGTAGAACAATTGCTCTTCGCCGATGCGCGAGGTGGTGGCCTCGTGCTCTACCTGGGCGCTGGGGTTGCGCACCTCGATGGTGGGGAAGGTATGGGCCGCACAGGTCTTGCCGATGAGCAGCGAGTCGCACTGGGTGAAGTTGCGCGCGCCCTCGGCCTTGGGCGTCATGCGCACCAGGCCGCGGAACACATTGCTACCGCGTCCGGCCGAGATGCCCTTGGACAATATGGTGCTGCGCGTGTTGCGCCCCATGTGGATCATCTTCGAGCCGGTATCGGCCTGCTGGTAGTTGTTGGTCAGCGCCACCGAATAGAACTCGCCCACGGAATCGTCGCCGTGCAGCACCACACTGGGATACTTCCAGGTGATGGCCGAGCCGGTTTCCACTTGCGTCCAGGAAATGCGCGAACGCGGGCCGCGGCAGTCGCCGCGCTTGGTGACGAAGTTGTAGATGCCGCCCTTGCCTTCCTTGTCGCCCGGATACCAGTTCTGGACCGTCGAATACTTGATGCGCGCATCGTCCAGCGCGATCAGTTCGACCACGGCCGCATGCAGCTGGTTCTCGTCGCGCATGGGCGCCGTACAGCCCTCGAGGTAGCTGACCGAGGCGCCTTCGTCGGCGATGATCAGGGTGCGTTCGAACTGTCCCGAATTCTGCGCATTGATGCGGAAATACGTGGACAATTCCATCGGACATCGCACCCCTTTGGGTATGTACACGAACGAACCGTCGGAAAACACCGCGGAATTCAGCGCAGCGTAGAAATTGTCGTTGGGCGGCACCACGCTGCCCAGGTACTTGCGCACCAAGTCGGGATGATTCCTGACCGCCTCGGAAAACGAACAGAAGATCACCCCGTGTTCGGCGAGCTGCTTCTGGAAGGTGGTGGCCACGGACACCGAATCGAACACCGCGTCCACCGCCACCCCGGCCAGGCGCGCACGCTCGTGCAAGGGCACGCCCAGTTTTTCATAGGTGCGCAGCAGTTCGGGATCGACCTCGTCCAGGCTCTTGGGACCGTCTTTCTTCTGCTTGGGCGCGGAATAATAGATGATGTCCTGGAAATCCACCGCCGGGTACTTGACCCGGGCCCATTCCGGCAAGCGCATGGTGAGCCAGTGCCGGTAGGCGGCCAGACGCCACTCGAGCATGAATTCGGGCTCGCCCTTCTTGGCCGAGATCAGGCGTATGGTGTCTTCCGACAGCCCCTTGGGCACGGTGTCGGACTCGAGCTCGGTGACGAAACCGGCCTCGTACTCCCGGTCTAGAAAAGAGTCGATCTTTTCGGTGACTGGACTCATTTACTCAAACTCCATGAATGGGATACATCACATGCGCCCGGCGCCGCTTGCGGCAGCGCCAGGCCATGCCCGGGATAATCGACAGGCAGCGGATGCAGCATATCGGCCACGCTGACCTCTTCCAGCGTGCGGCGCACGATGGCGTTGATATGCTGCCAATTGCTGCGGATCTGGCAGGCGGCCTCGAAGCTGCATACGCCCGGCGTGGCGCTGCATTCGGTCAGGCCGAAAGGCTGGTCTTCCAGCGCATCGACCAATTGCGCGATGCTGATGCGCTCGGGCGGCCGGCTCAGCACATAGCCGCCATGCGCGCCACGGCTGCTCTTGACCAGTTCGCTGCGCGCCAGCGCCTTGAGCACCTTGCTGACCGTGGGCTGCCCCAGCCCCAGCGTAGAGGCCAGATCGGCCACGCTGAACATGCGATCGGGACAGGCAGCCATGTGCGTAAGCACAAGCGTGCCGTAATCGACGATTTTACTGATACGCAACATATTGAGGGCCTCCGGGGTCGCCGCAGCCGGCTAAACAGGACTTCTTTAGTCCTATTTTAGCCAAGAAACCGCCCGCCTGTCGGGAAATACCCTGCCATTGGCAGGGATGTTGCCCCGCAGCAAGACGGCGCGGGGCGGCGCATAGTTCTTCGGGAGTTTCCGTGGCATTAAATAGGGACGGATTCGACTGAATGCACCGGCCCGTCGCCCCGCGGCCCACCCCACCCGACATTAAAAAGCCGAGACTGCCGCCGCAACGACAGCACCCTCATTCATCCGAGACTGCCGCCACGGCAACAGCGCCTTCATTCATGCATCGCGGCCAGCTCCTGCCCCTCGCCATCGCCGGGCCGGTCACCGCCGGACTGCTGCAGCCGCCACATCTGCGCATAGCGGCCGCCCGCCGCCAGAAGGCCCGCATGCGTGCCGCGCTCGACGACGCGGCCGTGCTCCAGCACCAGGATCTGGTCGGCATGGGCGATCGTCGACAGCCGGTGGGCGATGATGAGCGTGGTGCGGTCGCGCGAAATCTGCTCCAGTTCTTCCTGTATGGCCCGCTCGGTGCGACTGTCCAGGGCGCTGGTGGCCTCGTCGAAGATCAGGATCGGCGGGTTTTTCAGCAGCGTGCGGGCGATCGCCACGCGCTGTTTTTCCCCGCCCGACAGCTTCAGCCCGCGCTCGCCCACCTGGGTCTCGTACTGGTCGGGCAGGCTCATCACGAAATCGTGGATGCGCGCCGACTTGGCCGCCTGGATGACATCGTCGCGGCTAGCTCCGGTGTCGCCATAGGCGATGTTGTAGAAAATGGTGTCGTTGAACAGCACCGTGTCCTGGGGCACGATGCCGATATGCCAGCGCAGGCTGGCCTGTGTCAGGTCGCGCACGTCCACGCCGTTGACGCGTATCGTGCCGCCCTGCGCATCGTAGAAACGAAACAGCAGGCGCGACAGGGTCGACTTGCCCGCCCCCGACGCCCCGACCACCGCCAGCGTATGGCCGGCCGGGATGGTGAAGCTGACGTCGTGCAATATCCGGCGCCGGCTGTCGTAGCCGAAATCGACATGTTCGAATTCGACACTGGCGCGCGTGGTGTCCAGCGCGCTCGCCTGCGGCCTGTCGGCCACTTCCTGGTCCTGCTCGAGCAGGCCGAACATGCGTTCCATGTCGGCCAGCGCATGCTTGATCTCGCGATACACGAAGCCCAGGAAATTCAAGGGCGCATACAATTGCGTCAGGTAGGCCGACACCAGCACCACGTCGCCCACCGTCATGCCGCCATGTACCACGCCGCGCGCCGCCAGCCACAGCAGCAGCGTAATGCCGATGGTGATGATGGTGCCCTGCCCCATGTTCAGGAAATTCAGCGACACCTGGTTGCGCACCGCCGAATCGACCCACTTGCCCAGGTTGCGGTCATAGCGGTCCAGTTCGTAGCCCTCGTTGCCGAAGTACTTGACGGTTTCGTAATTGATCAGCGCGTCGATCGCCTTGCTGTTGGCCTTGCTGTCCAGGTCGTTCATGCTGCGCCGGTACACCATGCGCTTTTCGGTCACCAACAGCGTGAAAGCGATGTAACAGACAATGGTACCCAGCGTCACCACCGCGAACGGCCAGGCATAGCGCCACAGCAGTATGCCCGTCACCATGCCTATCTCGAGCAGCGTCGGCAGGATGTTGAAAACCGTGAAGTTCAGCAAAAAGCCTATGCCCTTGGTGCCGCGTTCGATGTCGCGGCTCAGGCCGCCGGTCTGGCGCTGCATGTGAAACCGCAGCGACAGCGCCAGCAAGTGCTGGAACACCTTGGTCGCGACACTGCGTATGGCGCCTTGCGTGACGCGCGCGAACAAGGCGTCGCGCAGTTCGCCGAATATGCTGCCGGCCAGCCGTGCGAAGCCATAGCCCAGCAAGGCCGCCAGCGGCAGCACCAGCAGCGTGGCCGGCACGCTCAGGGCGTCGACGATGCGCTTCAAGTAGATGGGCAGCACCACGCTGGCCACCTTGGCGGCAATCAGGCAGCCCAGGGCGAGCAGCACGCGCAGCTTGGACTGCCACAGGAAAGGCAAAAGCGAACGAATGGTCTGCCAGTCGTTGCGATGCGCCGGCGCCGGGCCGGTATGGGTGAATCTCATCGATGTCTGTCTGTTGTCTGATTTATCTGGATACTTATTATCTGGACATTTCGGATATTTTGCCGGGTTTCCAGGCAGCAGAATATGCCTGGATGCATGGCGGGCGTGCCTGGATGCGTTCGAGGTTTACAAGGCCCGGGCGCACAGTCGAATCGCGGCCTGCAAGGCCTGCGCGGCGGGCGTGGGTAGCAGATCCTTGCGACGGAATATATGCACCGCAGCCGGAGCTATCTGCTCGCGCACCGATACCAGAACGACCGCATGGCGCATGTGACTGACCTCCAGCAGGCGTCGCGGCAGCAGGGCAAGCAGGTCGGACTCGGCGACGAATTCCAGCGCCGAAATGGCCGACTCGCAATGCATGAGCGGCTGTGGCGCCGCCAGGCCCAGCGCCGAAAACGACGCATCCAGGATATCTCCCGGCCCCTGCTCCGGCCCGCAGCGCAGCCAGCCGGCCGAGGCCAGATCGGCCAGGCTGCGCGCTCGCCGTAAAGGATGCCCGGCGCGCGCCACCACGCCCATTTCGCCATTGAACAGCAGCTCCGCCTGGTACGGCGCCGGCACACTTGCGCCCGGCAATGGCCCAATCGCGAAATCCAGCACGCCTTCGTCCAGCTTGCCGAACACCTGGGGGAACAAGCCATCGGCGATATTGACGCGCACCCGCGGATATTCGCGGCGAAACAGCGCCATGGCCTTGGGCAACAGCAGCACCAGCGCCACCGGCGACACGCCCAGCCCCACCTGGCCCACCGGACTGCCGCGACGCTGCTCGATTTCTTCGTGGGCCCGCAGCATTTCGGCCTCGATCTTGCGCGCCCGCAACGCCAGGCGCTCGCCGTCCTCGGTCAGGCGTGTGCCGCGAGCGCTGCGCTGCACCAGCTTGACGCCCAGTTCCGCCTCTAGTTGCTGGATGCTGCGCGTGAGGACCGGCTGAGCAATGCCCAGAGCCTGTGCCGCCGAACCCAGGCTGGCATGCTCGGTCAAGGCCAGCAGGTTGCGCAATTGAGAGAATCGCAAGTCCGTCTCCGTCCCTGTTGGGTGCCGAGTGGCCGGTGCCGGGTGCACGAGGCGCTCTCTCCCGCAACCCATATCGGAAAGGTATGGGGACAACCCCAAACCGCCCTTTTCACTGTAGGCCAGAACATTAACATGACTCCACAGTAACCATCTCGTCTGCCCCTTTCTCGTGGAGTATGCCATGCCAGTCATCGATATCAACGCCTTGCCCTCCTTTCAAATCCCCGGCATCGAGCACAAGACAGTAGCCGGCCCCCGCGACCATATGCGCCAGATGGAAATGTGGATGCAGACCATAGAACCCGGCGGCGCCACTCCGGTGCACCGCCACGACTGCGAGGAGGCCATCGTGGTGCTCAGCGGCAGCGGCCAGTGCGTCGTCGATGGAGTGACCACTCCATTCGGCCCCAACTGTACCCTGACCTTCCTGCCGAACCAGGTGCACCAGATCTGCAATACCGGCACAGTACCCATGAACATCGTGGCTGCGCTCAGCATGGCGCCGGTAGACGTGGAAACCGAGTTCGGCCAGCGCGTCACCTTGCCCTGGGACCAGCACTCCCACGCAAACTGAGGAGACCGGCATCATGCATACATCGCCGGATTCCATCGCCCGCAACGCGGCTCCCGAAGGCGGCCGGCCCGCGCACCCCAAGCGGCCGCGCAACGTGCTGTTCATCATGTGCGACCAGTTGCGGCGCGACTATCTTTCGTGCTACGGGCACCCGACGCTACGCACTCCGAACATAGACTGGCTGGCGGGGCGCGGCGTGCGCTTCGACCAGGCCTATGTCCAGGGAGCGGTTTGCGGCCCTTCGCGCATGTCGATCTACACCGGGCGCTATGTTTCCAGCCACGGGTCGATCTTCAATTTCGTACCCCTGCGCGCCACGGAGCAAGGCCTGGGCGACTACCTGCGCCCGGCAGGCATCCGCTGTGCCGTGGTGGGCAAGACGCACGTCGAAGGCGACACCCAGGGCCTGGCGAGACTGGGTGTAAAGACCGACAGCATGCAGGGCGTGCTGGCCGCGCAAGGAGGATTCGAACCTTATGTGCGCGACGACGGCATCTGGCCGTTCGATGGCCCCCAGGGCTTGAACCAGTATGACATGTACTTACGGGCCAAGGGCTATGCCGGCGCCAATCTCTGGCACGAACAGGCCAATTCGGCCATGGGCGACGATGGCGAGCTGCTATCGGGCTGGCACATGCGCCACGCGGACCGCCCGGCGCGCATTGCCGAGGCCGACTCCGAGACCGCCTTCATGACCGACCGCGCCATGGATTTCATCCGTGCACGCGGCGAACAGCCCTGGTGCCTGCATCTGTCGTACATCAAGCCGCATTGGCCCTATATGGCGCCGGCGCCATACCACGGCATGTATGGCCCGCAGGACGTGCTGCCGCCGCAGCGCTCGCAGCGCGAACTCGACGACTCCCATCCCGTGACCGACGGCTATCGCCAGTGGGATGTCAGCCGCAGTTTCTGCAACGACGCCGTGCGCCGACGCGTCATTCCCGCCTACATGGGGCTGGTGCGCCAGATCGATGACCACCTGGGCCGGCTGTTCGACTTCCTGCGCCGCCACGGACGTCTGGACGATACCCTCATCGTCTTCGCCAGCGACCACGGTGACTACCTGGGCGACCATTGGCTCGGTGAAAAAGAACTGTTCCATGACACTGTCGCCCGCGTTCCGCTGATCGTCTATGACCCCACGCCGCAGGCGGATGCGCGTCGCGGCAGCACAGAACGATCGCTGGTCGAGGCCATAGACATCGTACCCACCATACTTGACGCGCTAGGCTTGCCTATTCCCGCCCACATTATCGAAGGCCGTTCGCTGCTGCCCATGCTGCATGGCTGCCAGGACACGCCCTGGCGCACGGCCGCATTCAGCGAATTCAATTTCGGCTTCCGCGACAGCGTGCGCGTGCCGTTGGCGCGCACAGTCGACCAGTGCCACGCGATGGTGGTGTACGACGGCCGCTGGAAATATGTGCACTACGACGGTCTGCCGCCACATCTGTTCGACCTGCGCAATGACCCGCAGGAATTCGAGGACCGGGGTCGCGACCCCGGCCTGCAGGGCCAGCGTGCGGAAATGAAGGACAGGCTGTTCGAATGGATGTTCCAGCGCAAGCGCCATCCCACTATCGGACTGGAGCAGGCCCACGCCTACCACGCCCAGGAGCAGCAGGCCGTGCATATCGGAGTCTGGTAAGTCACAGCCCGACGGCCGGCGCGCCACGAATAAATCGCCGCGGGCAAACAAGGGTCGGCCGCCTCATAGCGAGCCGCAACCCTTGCGAGTAATCGACAAATAAACTGGCAACAGGAGACAAGCATGAAGACCTGGCTGAAGACCTTGGCCGCGGCCGCCGCGCTCACAATAGGCGCCGCCCCTCATACTGCGGCCGCACGACCCTATCCGGATCGACCGATCCGCCTGGTCGTCACCCTTACCGCCGGCAGCCCGCCCGACATCATTGCGCGCATCGTGGCGCAGAAACTGGGCAAGCTGTGGAACGCCCCCGTAATTGTGGAAAACAAGCCGGGCGCCACCGGCGCGATAGGAATGGCCGAAGTAGCGCGGGCCAAGCCCGATGGCTATACCGTGGGCCTCATGTACATGACGCATACCGTCTTGCCCAGCCTGATGGGCAAGCTGACCTATGACACTGCAAAAGATCTCGCTCCCATAGGCCAGGCAGTGTGGGCCTACAACGTGCTATGCGTGCCTGCCAACAGCCCCTACCATACGCTGAAGGATATCGTCGCGGCAGCGCGTGCCCACCCCGACAGTCTTACCTTTGGCTCCGGCGGCACCGGCTCGCCTTCGCATCTGATCGCCGAGATCGTACGCCAGAAACTTGGGCTTTCCTTGCGCCACATACCCTACCGTGGACCATCCGAAGCCCTGTCGGGGCTGCTCGGCGGCCAAGTCGACATGATGTTCGTGACTACTTCGGTAGCCGCGGAGAACATCAAGGACGGCAAGATCCGGGCCCTGGCCGTCACGGGTCCGAAACGGCTTGCTGCCATGCCCCAGGTTCCGACGCTTGCTGAACTAGGCCTGCAGGGCGTGGAATTGCGCGAATGGGAAGGCTTCGTTGCGCCCTCCGGAACCGATCCGGCCATCATAGCGAAATGGAACCGTGGCCTGGCCCAGGTGCTGGCCATGCCGGACGTGCGCCAGAAATTCGCCGTGCTCGGCCTGGATCCTCAGGCGAGCACGGCACAGGCTTTCGGCGCACTGATCGAATCTAGCCTCGAACGCTGGCCGGTCGTCGTGCGCGAAGCCCATATCACCGCTGGCTAAGGCCAAAGCGTCGCTGCGCCTGCGGCAGTCCGCTCGCACCAGCGCCCGCCGAACATAGGCGCGACACACTTCCGCGAACCATGGCAATACCTTGTTACCGTGGCGCCTCAGCCACGGAACTTTTGCCCGCTTGGACTCCCTATACAATACTCCCGCAAGAAATCCCGACTGCTAAACCGGAGTATCGATGTCCGACCCGTCGTTCGACTACGAAGCCGCGCTGGCCGCCTGCGCTGGAGGCGACCAGGCTGCGTTCCAGGAGCTTTTCCGGCAGGAATCCCCGCGCATGCTGGCACTGGCGGCCAAGATGCTCTCGCGGCGCAGCGACGCGGAAGAACTGGTGCGCGATTCCTTCGTGCTGATCTGGAGGAACGCCGGCAGCTACGACCCCGCCATGGGCGCCGCACGCGCCTGGATCTACAGCATTCTGCGCTATCGCATCCTGCAGCAATTGCGCCAGCCCGGCCGCCCCGGCGGCGCGGACGACGCATGGATCGACACCCTGCCCGACGATCTGGCCGTGGCCGACACGGAACAGGACGAAGTGGCGCGACGCCTGGCGGCGCTCGACGACGAGCAGCGCCGCCCCATCATGATGGCTTTCTATAATGGCCTGACCTACGAACAGATCGCGGCCCGCCTGGCCGTGCCCGTGACCCAGGTCAAGGCGCAAGTCCGCGCGGGACTGCGCGCGCTGCAGGAGACCGCGCAAGCATGAGCACCGAACTGGCAGCCGATCAGGATCTGCTGATAGCCGAATACACCCTGGGCCTGCTCGACCAGCAGGACACCGCCCGTGCCCATGCCTTGCTGGGCGCCGAAAAAGGCGCAGCGGTCACCGCCCTGCAATGGGAAAATCGTTTCCTGAGGCTGGTCGACAAACTGCCTCCGCTGGAACCCTCTGAGCAAATGCTGCAGCATATCCAGGCCCGCCTGGGCCTGCAGGCGCCTCGAGCCCAGCGCGAACGCCGCAGCGCACGCCCGCGGGCGGAAGGCGCTCCCGCCGCGGGCGGAATCTGGAGCAGCGTATGGCTGTGGCGCATCGTCAGCCTGTGCCTGGCCATCGTGGCCATCGGCCTGGCCCTTGCGCATAAATCGCCCTCGAAGACCACGGCCGTGCAGGCTGCAGAGCCCCAGGCCCTGGCGCAGGCGCCCGCGGCCTCGCCGCCCCAGGCCTTGCCGCCGCAACTGGCGATCCTGCAGGCCCCCGGACAAAGTTCCACGCCGGCCTGGACCGTCACCTTCGACGCCAAGCACGATCTGCTGTTCAAGCCGCTGGTGCACAGCGACATCCCCGAGGCCTCGTCCGCGCAGCTCTGGACGCACCCCACCGAAAGCGATACGCCCCGGTCGCTGGGGGTGATCGACCCGAACCAGACGACGAAGATCGCCGCGGCCAACGTCGGCGACATCGTGCCGGGCCAGATCTTCGAGATCACGCTCGAACCGCAAGGCGGCTCTCCCGCAGGGCCCACGGGCCCCGTGCTGTTCATCGGCCGGATGATAGCGCTGGCGCCCTGACCCGCCGCGAAGCTGTGTGCACAACGGAGTCGCCCTGCGCCCTTGCAGGGCCTCCCCTTACCGGGCCACTTGTGCGGTCGCGCATGAGGCTCGGCCGCGCCTCGTCCGCGCGCCCGGGCAGGCACGCAGGGGCTACACCATCTTCAACGCGAACAGTTCCTAGCAGAGCACCACGTTCACGGCCAAGCCGCCGCGCGAGGTTTCCTTGTACTTGCTGCGCATGTCGGCGCCGGTCTGGCGCATGGTCTCGATGACGGCGTCCAGCGATACGTGGTGCGTGCCATCGCCCTGCAGGGCCAGTCTTGCGGCGTTGATGGCCTTGACTGCGCCCATCGCATTGCGCTCGATGCAGGGAATCTGCACCAGCCCGCCTATGGGGTCGCAGGTCAGCCCGAGATTGTGCTCCATGCCGATTTCGGCGGCGTTTTCCACCTGATGCGGCGTGCCGCCCGATACTGCCGCCAGGCCGGCGGCGGCCATGGAACAGGCCACCCCGACCTCGCCCTGGCAGCCGACCTCGGCGCCGGAAATCGAGGCATTGCGCTTGTACAAGAACGCGATCGCGGCCGCGGTCAGCAGAAAATCCACCAGGCCGGCATCGCTGCTGCCCGGCACGAATACCTGGTAATAGCGCAGGACGGCCGGCAGCAAGCCGGCCGCGCCGTTGGTGGGGGCCGTGACCACCCTGCCCCCGGCGGCGTTCTCTTCGTTGACGGCCATGGCATACACATTGACCCAATCCATGGTGTGCAGCGGGTCCTTGCGGGCCGAGCCCTGGCGCAGCTCGCGATACAGGGCCGGGGCCCGGCGCCGCACCTTCAGCGGCCCGGGCAACATGTCATCCAGAGGCTCTTCGCCCAATCCGCAACCGCGATCCACACAGGCATTCATGGTGCGCGCGATGCGCAGCACGCCGGCCTCGAGTTCGTCTTGCGGCATACGCACGCATTCATTGGCGCGCATCAAAGCCGCGATCGACAGGCCGCTGCGATCGCAGTGCCCCATGAGCTGGGCGCCGTTCTCGAATGGATACGGCACCGGTGCGCCAGCCGGCCGGTGCTCGTCGGCCTGGGCCGCGTCCAGGCCCTGGATGAAGCCACCGCCTATCGACAGGTAGCGTTCGGTGCGCAGCAATTGCCCCTGGGCGTCGAATGCGCTGAAGCGCATGCCGTTGGGATGCTCCGTCATGGGCTTGAGATGGTAGGAAAAATCCTTGTCCGGATCGAAGGCCACAGGATGGGAGTTCCACAGCCGCAATTCGCGCGCCTGGCGTACGCCGTCGATCAGGCTGCCGATGCGCTCGGGATCTACCGTGTCGGGCGCTTCGCCCATCAGGCCCAGCATGATGCCGCGGTCGGTGCCATGGCCGCGCCCCGTGGCGGCAAGCGAACCGTAGAGTTCGACACGCAGCGCCCGTGCCTGCGGCAACTGGCCCGCCTGCTGCAGGCTGCGGGCGAAATTGCGCGCCGCTCGCATCGGGCCGACCGTATGCGAGCTGGACGGCCCGATGCCTATCTTGAATATGTCAAATATCGACAGCGTCATCCTGCAGGGCCTCCAATTCCCGGTCGCTGAATCCGGCGGCCCGTCGAGCCTCGAAATTGAAAGGTCCACGCAGGCGCGGAGCGCGATATGCGGCAGCCAGTTCTTGATAGCCTTGATAAGGGTCCAGGCCCTGCTGCTCGCAAAGATAACGATACCACCGGTTGCCAATGGCCACATGGCCGATTTCATCCCTGAGGATGATGTCGACGATAGCCGCGCCGCGCGCGTCGCCCACCGCCGCGAGCTTGCCGCGCACCACGGGCGAGGCGTCCAGCCCGCGCGCCTCCAGCGTGCGCGGCACCAGGGCCATGCGTGCGAGCGCATCGCCGCGGGTGCGCTCGGCCATTTCCCACAAGCCGTCGTGCGCCGGGAAATCGCCGTACTCATGGCCCAGGCTGCGCAGGTGGGCCGCCAGCAGGCCGAAGTGCTCGCCCTCTTCGCGCGCCACGCGGGCCCAGTCGCGGTAATACTGCGCCGGCATGCCGGCAAAGCGCCAGGCCGCGTCCAGGGCCAGATTGATGGCGTTGAATTCGATATGGGCCAGGGAATGTATGAGCGCGGCAAGGCCGGCAGGGGTGCCCGCGGCGCGCTTGCGCAGGCGCTGGGGCGCTACCAGTTCGGGTTTGTCCGGCCTTCCGGGCAAGCCCGCCGGCTCGGCAAGAACGGCCACGGCGCCCGCATCGAGATTGTCGTCCAGGGCGCCGAGGGCTGCCAGTTTGGCCTGCGGATCGGAGATCGCCAGGGCCGCCAGCGCGGCCTGCCTGAGGCTGTCGGGGCGCGGGGCCGGCCCCACTTCAGGCTGCGCCGTCGGGCGCTGCCGCTATGGCTTCGGCCAGCAAGTCGCTGGCGGCGACGAGGTCGGCGCGCAGGGCCTGGAATTCCGGGCCGCTCAGGCGCACCGCGGCATCCTGATCGTGCGGCGTTTCACGCGCGTCGCCCAGGCGGTTGCGCGCGCCGCTGATGGTAAAGCCCTGTTCGTAGAGCAGGTCGCGTATGCGGCGGATCAGCAGCACTTCGTGATGCTGGTAGTAGCGACGGTTGCCGCGCCGCTTGACCGGCTTGAGCTGGGTGAATTCCTGTTCCCAGTAGCGCAATACATGGGGCTTGACGCAGCACAGCTCGCTGACTTCGCCGATCGTGAAATAGCGCTTGGCCGGAATCGGCGGCAAGGTGACTGGGGCTTCGGTCGGACTCATGAGCGGATTCTATGTCAGTTGCTTGGGTACGCGAAAAAAGAGAAAACTATCGGGACTGCGCCGCCACGATAGGCTGGACGTGGCGCGAATTTATTCCAGTTGCGGAATTATTCGCCCGCAGCCTCGGCCGATTGCTCGACCACCCCCTTGAGTTTCTGGCTGGCGTGGAAAGTTACCACGCGCCGGGCGGCGATCGGGATCACCTCGCCGGTCTTGGGGTTGCGGCCCGGACGCGGCGGCTTGTCGCGCACCTGGAAATTGCCGAAGCCCGAGAGCTTCACTTCCACCCCGCGCGCCAGGGATTCGCGGATTTCTTCGAAGAACGTATCGACAATGTCTTTGGCTTCGCGCTTGTTCAGCCCGACCCGGTCGAACAGCAGTTCGGCCAGCTCGGCCTTGGTCAGGGTACGGGATTCTTCCTGGTTCATCGGTCCACTCCTTATGCGCGCAAGCGCACCCCATGAGCGCTGACGAGCGCCTCTAATAGCCGATTTATACACTGTTCGACAGTGGCATCGTCCAGCGTGACCTCGGGATCTTGTAACCAAAAGCGAAATGCCATGCTCTTTTCCGAGGCCGCCCCTGCCGTCGCGTCGCGCCACACATCGAACAGGCGGACATCGCGGACGATGGATAGCTTAACATCGGAAGCGATGGCGCGGGCAAGCGTGTCGAGCAGGCTTTGATAGTCGACCTGCGGCGCGACCCATACGGCCAGGTCGCGTATCACCACGGGCTGGCGCGACAGCTCGCCGGACCGCGGCATCGCCGCCGTCGAGACCGACGCTACATTGACCTCGAAGACTACCGGCGCCCGGTTCAGCTCGGCCTGCTGCACCAGCCTCGGATGCAGTTCGCCCAGCCAGCCTATGTGCTCGCCGCGCAGTTCCAGGCGCGCCGAACGCCCGGGGTGCAGCGCAGGATGCGGGGCCGCCACGCAGCGCAGCGCCTCGGCCTGCGAGCCCAGCAGCGTTTCTACGTCCTTTTTGACGTCATAGAAATCCACGGCGCGCGATGCCGCGCCCCACTGCTCTTCGAGCGCCGGCCCCCAGGCCGCGCCGGCCAGGCGCATGGGCTGGCTGACCCCGGCCACGCTCAGGTCGCCATCGGTCACGGAGGCGTCGCGCGCATAGGTCCGGCCCAGCTCGAAGACCCGGACCCGGCTTTGCTTGCGGTTGGCGTTATGCCGGATATTGGCCACCAGGCCGGCGATCAGGCTCGAGCGCATGACGGCCAATTGGCTGGCGATGGGATTGAGCAGGCGGATCGGATCGTCATTGCCGGCGTAGTCGTGTTCCCAGGCCTGCTCGACGAACGAAAAATTGATGACTTCCTGGTAGTCCAGCGCAGCCATGGTGTTGCGCAGCGCGTGCGGGCCGCGCAGCGTCTCGGGCTCGCTGCGCATTTCGGCGCGGGCCAGCGGCGGCAGATCGGGGATCCGCTCGAAACCATAGATGCGCGCCACTTCCTCGATGAGGTCTTCCTCGATGAACAGGTCGTAGCGATAGGAAGGCGGCGTGACCAGGAAAGTGTCGCCCTCGATGCGGCACGGCAGGCCCAGGCGCTGGAATATGCCGGCGATCTCGTCGCGCGGCACCGGCACGCCCAGCACGCGGTGGCAGCGCTCGAGGCGCATGGCGACCGGGTCGCGGCGCGGCAGGTCTATTACCTGGTCGTCCACGGGGCCCGCGCTGCCGCCGCAGATTTCCAGGATCAGGCCGGTCATGCGCTCGAGGTGCTCGACCACCGATTCGAAATCGACGCCGCGCTCGAAGCGGTGGCTGGCCTCGGAACTGAACTTGTAGCGGCGGGCGCGGCCCATGATCGCCTCGGGCCACCAGAACGCCGCCTCGAGATAAATATCGGTGGTGTCCAGCGTGACCGCGGTCGCTTCGCCGCCCATGATCCCCGCCATGCTCTCGACCGCGTCGCCGGCGACGATCACGCCCACGTCGGGCGCCAGCTCGACGGTCTGGCCATTGAGCAGCTCGAGCGACTCGCCCTGGCGCGCCCAGCGCACGGTCAGGCCGCCCTGGATACGCTTCAGGTCGAATACGTGGGTGGGCCGCCCCAGCTCCAGCATGATGTAGTTGGAAATATCCACCAGCGCCGAGATCGAGCGCTGGCCGGCGCGCTCCAGGCGGGACTTGATCCAGTCGGGCGTGGCCGCGCGCGCATTCACGCCGCGTATGATGCGCCCGGCAAAGCGGCCGCACAGATCGGGCGCCTGTACCGTCACGGGCAGGCGGTCGGACAGCGCCACGGGCGCGGGCGTTATGGCCGGCGGCGTCAACGCGGCGCCGGTCAGTGCCGACACTTCGCGCGCCACGCCGAGTATGGACAGGCAATCCGCGCGGTTGGGGGTCAGCTTCAGGGTGAACAGCGTATCATCGAGGTCCAGCGCCTCGCGCAGCGGCTGGCCGGCTTGTGCCGCATCATCCAGCACCAGCAGGCCGGCGTGGTCCTGCGACAGCCCCAGTTCGCGCGCCGAGCACAGCATGCCCAGCGACTCGACGCCGCGCATCTTCGCCTTGCCTATGCGCATCCCGCCCGGCAGCACGGCGCCGATGCGCGCCAGCGGCACCTTCAGGCCGGCCGCCGCGTTCGGCGCGCCGCAGACGATCTGCAGCGGCTCGCCCGACCCGTCATCGACCCGGCACACGCGCAGCTTGTCGGCATTCGGATGCGGCTCGATCGCCACGATGTGCGCCACCACCACGCCCGAAAACGGCGGCGCGACCGGCCGCGTTTCTTCGACCTCCAGGCCGGCCATGGTCAGGCGCTGCGACAGCTCTTCGGTGTCGATATCGGGGTTGGAGAAAGTACGCAGCCAGGATTCGGGAAATTGCATGATGGAAGGATCTGGATTCGGTTGACGTTACGTTGCGGCTTTCCGGGGCATCGAGGCCGGCGCTTCGCGCCACGATGGCCGGCTTTTTTGCCGCCGGCCACGCGCCCCTCGAGGCATGGACTGGCGCTAGCTGTTGAACTGGCGCAAAAAGCGCAGATCGCCCTCGAAGAACTGGCGCAGGTCGTTCACGCCGTAGCGCAGCATGGTCAGGCGCTCGAGGCCCGAGCCAAAGGCAAAGCCGATGTAGCGCTCGGGATCGAGGCCGAAATTCTTCACGACCTGGGGGTGCACCTGGCCCGAGCCCGATATCTCGAGCCAGCGGCCGCGGTTCGGCCCCGACGTGAACATCATGTCGATTTCGGCGGAAGGTTCCGTGAACGGGAAGAAGGACGGGCGGAAGCGCACCGAAAGATCGTCGGTCTCGAAGAACGCCCGCAGGAAATTGGTATAGACGCCCTTGAGATCCGCGAAGGAAATGTCTTCGGCGATCCACAGGCCCTCGACCTGGTGGAACATGGGCGAATGAGTGGCGTCGCTGTCGACGCGATAGGTGCGCCCCGGCGCAATGACCTTGATGGGCGGCTGGTGCATGCGAGCATAGCGCACCTGCATCGGGCTGGTGTGCGTGCGCAGCAGCAGCGGCAGGCCGCCGGCGTCCTGCATGTCTATATAGAACGTGTCCTGCATCGAACGCGCCGGGTGATTCTCCGGATTGTTCAGCGCAGTGAAATTGGTCCAGTCGTTTTCGATCTCGGGGCCATCGGCCACGTCGAAGCCGATCGAACGGAAAATCGCCTCCACGCGCTGCCAGGTGCGGATCACCGGATGGATGCCGCCGGCGCCGCGGCCGCGCCCGGGCAGGCTCACGTCTATGGTTTCCTCGGCCAGGCGGCGATCGAGATCGGCCTGCGCCAGTTGCGCGCGGCGATCATTGAGCAGGCCTTCTATCTGCTGCTTGAGCAGATTGATGCGCGTGCCTTCCGCGCGCTTGCGTTCCGGATCCAGTTGCGCCAGGCCCTTGAGCAGCGCCGTCAGCGCGCCCTGCTTGCCCAGGAACCTGGCCTTGGCGTTTTCCAGCGCCGCCGCGTCGGGGGCCTGCGCAAACTGTTCTTTTGCCTGATCGATCAGGCCGTCATCCGGAGAAGTCATGTTTATCGCTTTTCCAAATGCAAACGGAGCCCGACAGAGCCCCGTTCGCAAACACTACAGGATCGAAACCGATCAGGCGGCCAACGCGGACCTGGCTTGGGCGACGACGGCGGCAAAGCCCGCCTTGTCGTTCACGGCCATATCGGCAAGCACCTTGCGATCCAGTTCGATCGAGGCTTTCTTGGTGCCGGCGATGAACACGCTGTAGGTAATGCCGAGTTCACGGCAAGCCGCGTTGATACGCGTGATCCACAAAGCGCGGAAGGTGCGCTTCTTGTTGCGGCGGTCGCGGTAGGCATATTGCCCGGCGCGCATGACCGCTTGCTTGGCAATGCGGAACACATTGCCGCGGCGGCCGCGGTAGCCCTTGGCGGCCTTGATGACTTTTTTATGGCGGGCGCGGGCGGTAACGCCGCGTTTTACTCGAGGCATGGCAGATCTCCGATAATCAAGCGAAAGGCATCATTGCCTTGACCGAGGCGACATTCGTCTCGTGCACCGCGGCAGAACCGCGCAGATGGCGCTTGTTCTTGGTGGTTTTCTTGGTCAGGATGTGGCGCTTGAACGCCTGACCCCGCTTGATCGACCCGCTGCCGCGGACCTGAAAGCGCTTCGCAGCGCTTTTCTTGGTTTTCATCTTGGGCATGACATAGCTCACTGATGTGCGAAGAGAGGTGACTGCCAGCCGATACCGGCAATACTTGTAAGACCCAGCTTCGCTTGTTTTATTTTCCGGGTGGGCAGCCTACGGGAAAGCTTACGCGCCGAGGCCCAGAAACCCGCAAGGGCCCGCGTAGCCATCCGCACGGCAAAGGCAGTGCCTGATCTATATAGGAGCCAGCTACTACCTTAAAAAGAAGTAGCAGTAGCAGAAAGCCAACCTAACAAGGCATAAACCTGTCGCCCGCCAGAAAAGCTCTTGATTATATGACGGTTTTTCTCTTCTTGTCCATCGAAAGCCGCCTCTTGTGGCGTAGCGGTCAAGAATGTATCTGAAAGCTACAATCATCCATGCTCGCCCGGCTGGCAACCACTTGAGGGTCATGCATGAGAATGTCGGCAAACTCATGGATGAGCTTGCTGCGCCCCGATTGCCTGCGAGTGATCATATATAGATTACGCGTAGCCCACGGCGCGGCGATGGCGACCGGCACCACGCGCTTGTCCCGGGCATATTCGTGCGCAATGCTGGCGGGCACCAGGGCAATGCCGACCTCGGCCTGCACCAGGTACAGCACCGATCGAAAATCATGGGCGTGGATGCGTACATTCAGCGGCCTGCTCTCTGCTCGCGCCTGCCCGGCCAGGAACAGGAAATTGCTGCTGTTGCGGTCCATGGACACGAAGTCGTAATCCAGCAAGCGCGCGAACGGCACGCGCTGTTGCGTGGCCAGCGGATGATCCGGGTGCACCGCGCAGATCAGCGTGTCCTGCGCGTATAGCTGCGATTCGAGCTCGTCGGACTCGGACGAGGCTGCCGCCACGCCTATGTCGGCCTCGTCGTTGAGGATCGATTGCGGGATGACACTGCTTTCCTGTTCTTTCAGGTCGACATTGACTCTGGAATTGGCGCTCAGGAACCGCGCCAGGCTCGGAATAATGAAACTGTTCAGCGAACTGCTGTTGGCGAGCAGGCGGATACTGCCCTTGAGGTTGGAAGCCAGGCCCAGGAGTTCGTCATGCATCGATTGCACATCGTCGAGCACCGTGCGCGCATGGCGCGACAGCACTTCGCCGGCCGGCGTCAGCGTCATGCCCCGGGGCGTGCGCGTGAACAAGGGCCTGCCCACCGCATATTCCAGGTTCTTCAAGCGGTAGCTTGCCGACGAAGCGGTCATGTGCATGGCCGCGGCCCCCGCGGACAGATTGCCCGTTTCTTCGATGGCGCGGAACAGGCGCAGGTCTTTCAGTTCGTAGCGCACCGCTTCCCCCGGTCCATGGCGACATGGCCGCTAGCATAGCCAGCGGCGAAGAGCGGTGCAAGCGGGGCCGCGCCGAGGCCGCGGCCCTCGCCCGCCTCAGGCGCGGTCCCGGCCCTGCTTGGCCTGTATGAATTTGCCCATGAATTCCTGCGGCTCGCCCGTGTTGAAGGCCGCGCCGAACTCGCGCACGCTGTCGGCGATGGATGTTTGCAGCGGCTCGTCTTCCCATTGGCGCATCATGCGCTTCTGCTGGGCCACTACCTGGGGGCCCAGGCCCGCCAACAGGGCCGCGACACGATCGACCTCGGCATCGAGCTGCGCCAGCGGCACGACCCGGTCGACCAGCCCGAACGACTCGGCCTGCGCGGCGTCGACGATTTCTCCGGTAAGCAGCATCCAGGTGGCCCTGGCCTTGCCGATCAGGCGCGGCATCAGCGCGGCATAAATGACCGACGGTATGCCCACCTTGACCTCGGGCATGCCGAAATTGGCCGTATCCGCGGCAATGCGCAGGTCGCAGGCCAAGGCGAACTCGAGGCCGCCGCCCAGGCACCATCCGGGAATACGCGCTATGACCGGGACGCGCAATTGGCGGCAGCGTTCGCACAGAATGCGCAGCCGCTCGATGAACGCCTCGGCGCCGCGCTGGTCGAACGCGGCCATTTCCTTGATGTCCGCCCCGGCGACAAAGGCCTTGTCGCCTTCGCCGCGCAGCACCAGCACGCGGATGTCCGCCCTGGCCGAGGCCGACTCCAGGGCCTGCGTCAGCGCCTGCACCACGGGCGTACTCAATATATTGAGGCTTTTGGCGTTGCGTATGCATAGCGTGGCAACGCCGCGGCCATCCACGTCCAGCTGCGCGTGCTGGCTCCAGTTCTGTTCCGACATGCCGATACCCCTTACATTTTCTGGAAGTTGATGGCCTTGACCACGCCTTGCCAGCGCTCATTGGACTCACGTATGACTTTCGCGAATTCTTCCGGGCTGGTGTAGTCCACCACAGCGCCCTGGCGATCGATCTGCGCAACGACCTCCGGATCGGCGAGCGCGGTCTTTACAGCCTGGTTGAGCACTTCCAGCTTGGCTGCGGGCAGGCCCTTGGGCGCGGCCAGGCCGAACCAGGACGGCGTATTCAGTTCAGGATAGCCCACCTCGGCATAGGTGGGCACGTCGGGCATGGACTTGACTCGCTGGGGCGCGGCAACGGCCAGGGCCCGCAGGCTGCCGCTGGCGATCTGGCCCGCCGATGACGGAAGATTGTCGAACACGACCTGGATCTGGTCGGAAAGCAATGCCGTCAGCGCAGGCCCCAGGCCTTTATAGGGCACGTGCAGCATGTGCGTGCCAGTGGAAGCGATGAAGCGCTGGCCGAACAAGTGGCTATAGCCGCCGTTGCCCGACGAGCCGTACGAGAACTTGCCGGGGTCGGCCTTGAGCTGCTCGATCAATTGCGCAAACGTCTTGATGCTGGACTTGCCATTCACATCCAGCACCCCCAGCACATTCGCAAGATTGCTGATCGGGGAAAAATCCTTCACCGGATCATACGTGGGATGGCTGTGCACGCTGGGATTGACGGCGTGCGAACTTTCCACCGCCATGACGATCGTGTAGCCGTCGGGCGCCTGGCGCGCGGCATAGGCGCTGCCGATCGCGCCACCCGCGCCGGGTTTGTTCTCGATGACGATCGACTGCCCCAGCGCCGCGCCCATGCGCGGCGCCACGATGCGGGCGATGAGATCGGTCGTCCCGCCCGGCGCATAGGGGACAATCAATTTGATGGCGTGGTCGGGATAAGCCGCCGCAGCCAGGGAACTGGCAAGCATGCCGGCCGCGGCAATGAGCAGGGACAATTTTCTACGATGCATGAAGGTCTCCTCGATCGATATATGCAATGACAAAACGGAAAACAGGACACACGGACATACGGCAAGCAGGCTCAGCCGTCCTGCAATACTCCAGCTGTGTGCTCGCCCAGCAAAGGCGGGGCGGCGAAACGATGCTGGCCTTCTGCCGCCAGCATGGGATTGGCGACCAGGGCCACTTCGCCCAGCACGGGATGGCTCGCATAGCGCAGCATGCCGCGGTGGCGAACCTGCTCGTCCTCGAAGGCTTCCTCCAGGGTGTTGACCGATCCCCAGGAAATACCCAGTCGATCCAATGCCCGGGTCCAGTGCGCGCGGGGATGCTGCTCGATCAGCGCTGCCAGGATCTTGCGCAGCGAGCCCAGATTCGATATCCGGGCGCTATTGCTGGCAAAGCGCTCGTCTTGCGCCAGTTCAGGCCGGTCGCACAGCGCGCAGAAACGCTGGAACTGCGTGTCGTTGCCTATGGCGAGGATGAAATAGCCGTCCTGCGCACGGAACACTTCGTACGGAGCCAGGTTCGGATGGGCGTTGCCGGTACGCTTCGGGTTTTCGCCCGACACCAGGTAATTGGCGCCCTGGTTGGCATTCATGGCGAGAGCCACGTCCAGCAAGGCAATGTCCAGGTACGACCCCTTGCCCGTGCGCCCGCGCTGGAACAGCGCGGCCAGCAGCGCGGATGTCGCATACATGCCCGTCGCGATGTCGACCACGGCGACTCCGGCGCGCAGCGGCCCGGCCCCGTCTTCGTCGTCGGCCCTGCCGGTATAGCTCATCAGGCCGCCCAATCCCTGGAATATATAGTCGTAGCCCGGCCTGGAGGCTTTCGGCCCCGTCTGGCCATAACCCGTGATGGACAAGTAGATAAGCCCCGGATTGATCGCCTTGAGGCTGTCGTAGTCCAGGCCATGGCGCGCCAGCGTGCCGACGCGGTAGTTCTCCACCAGCACATCGGCGTCGCGCACCATTTGCATCAGCCGGCTCTTGTCCTCGTCCAGCTTGAAGTCGAGGCACACGGACTTCTTGTTGCGATTGCAGCAACTGAAATAGGCGGACATCCTGTGTGCGCCGTCGCCCGATTCAATGTACGGAGGTCCCCAGCCGCGAGTATCGTCGCCGCCGTTCGGACGCTCCACCTTGATGACTTCGGCGCCGAGATCGGCCAGGTTTTGCGTGCACCACGGGCCCGCGAGAATGCGGGACAGATCCAATACGCGTATGCCTTCCAACGCGTTTCCCAATATAGCCATTCCAAGCCCAACCCTGAAAAACAGTTGGCAGTGTAAGGATCAGGCGCGATGTCGGGCCAGTCGAAACTCTCTAAGGATGCGTTCGTCGCAGACGTAAGCGAGGGCTACGGGAAATTCCGGATACGCCCTTGCGGGTATTCATTCCTATACTGCCCCTACTCTTGCAGATCTTTGATCAAAGATAGGATTTTCGCTGCGGCACCGGCAGGCGCATGCGCCCCGGCAGCGGCTTGCGGCACGGCAATGGCATCGACGAACGGCAGATTCGAACCCTCCCCCGTAGAACACGTGGCCGTAAACCTCGCGGTCTACCAGCGCCTGCGCGACCATCTGATGCGCGGCGATTACGCTGCCGGATCGGTACTGGGCATCCAGGAACTGGCCGATGCCTTCGGCACCAGCGCTATGCCGGTGCGCGAGGCGCTGCGCCGCCTGGCCGCGCAGCGCGCGCTGGAACCCATGAAAAGCCGCTCCATGCGCGTGCCGGTTCTTTCGGAAGAACGCCTGCACGACATACGGCGCGCCCGAGTGCTGGTGGAAGGTGCCGTCACCGAATGGGCGGTCGAACGCATGGGTACGGCGGAAATCGCCGACTTGCGCCGGCTGGCGCGCCGCATCGGGCAGTCTCTTGCGCACCCCGACGCGCTGTCGGTATGGGTCGCCAGCAACCAGGCTTTTCATTTCACGATCTATCGGGCCGGCGGTTCGGAATCGCTGCTGGCGATGATAGAAAACCTGTGGCTGCAGTCCGGCCCCTGCCTGCGCGCGGCCCGGGCGCTGATGCGTCCGGACGAGCGCCCGCCGGTCGAATTGCATGCCGCCATCGTCGAGGCCATCGAACGGCGCGATGCCCGCGCAGCGCGTGATGCGCTCGAGCGCGATATCTGCTGGTCGTTCGACCTGCTGCTCGCCCATGGCGTCGCATCCGAGCCCGCTCCGGCGCGGCAGCGGCGCCAACGCAGCCCGACATACGCCTGAACCTACACGCCTGAGAACGATACGCCCCAAAACTGCATACCCAATACCTGCACGCCTGAAAACGTCATTCTTATTAGCTGCAAGACCGAAAACACCAAGCCATCCCGACTCTCCATCGTCCATCAAACGCCACACCGGATCCCCGCCATGTCCCTGCACAAGCACCGCTCCCGCATCGTCACCCAAGGGCTTACCCATACGCCGAACCGCGCCTTCCTGCGCGCCACGGGCCTGGACGATGCCGCATTGGAAAAATCCATGGTGGGCATCGTCAGCACCCAGGGCGAGAACACGCCCTGCTCCATGGGCCTGGCGCCGCTGGCCGATCGCGCACGGCTCGGGGTGGCTGCGGGCGGCGGGGTCCCGGTAAGTTTCTCGACGATCTCGATTTCGGACGGCACCTCGATGAACCACGGCGGCATGCGCATGAGCCTGGTGTCGCGCGAAACCATCGCCGACAGCGTCGAACTGGCGGTGCGTGCCCACGGCTACGACGGGCTGATCGCCTTCGCGGGCTGCGACAAGACGCTGCCGGCCATGATGATGGCCCTGCTGCGCGTCAATGTGCCAGGGGTATTCATGTACGGCGGCGCGACGCTGCCGGGCCGCGGCCTGGGCGCCCAGGCCACCATACTCGACACCATCGAGGCCGTGGGCCGCGTGCAAAACGGCCAGATGCCGCTGGCCGACCTGCAGTCCATGGAACGCACTTGCATACCCTCGGTCGGCTCCTGTCCGGGCCAGTTCACGGCCAACACCATGGCCATGGTGGCCGAGGCCCTGGGCCTGTCGCCGCTGGGCTCGGCCATGATGCCGGCGGTCTACAGCGAGCGCCTGGCCATCGCCTACCGCGCCGGCGAGCATGTCATGCGCTGCCTGGAAAAAGGCGGCCCGCTGCCGCGCGACCTGGTCACGCGCGCCAGCCTGGACAATGCCTGCGCGGCGGTGGCGGCCACGGGCGGCTCGACCAACGCCGCCCTGCACGTGCCGGCCATTGCGCACGAGGCCGGGATCCGCTACACGCTGGACGACGTCGCCGCGGTATTCCGCCGCACTCCGCTCATCGGCGACCTGCAGCCCGGCGGCCGCTACCTGGCGCGCGACCTGCACGAGGCGGGCGGCGTGCCGGCAGTGCTCAAGGCGCTGCTGGACGGCGGCTATGTGGACGGCAGCGTGCTGACGCTGGACGGCCGCAGCCTGGCCGAGGCCCTGGCCGATGTGCCCGAGCCCGACGGCGAGGTGCTGCGCCCCTGCTCGCGCGCCATTCATCCCACCGGAGGCGTGACCGTGCTCAAGGGCAATCTGTGCCCCGACGGCGCGCTGCTGAAGATCGCCGGGCTGAAATCGCTGAAGTTTTCCGGGCCTGCGCGTGTCTTCGAAAACGAAGAAGCCTGCATGCACGTCGTGTCGCAGCGCAGCTACCGGCCCGGCGAGGCGCTGATCATCCGCAACGAAGGCCCCAAGGGCGGCCCGGGCATGCGTGAAATGCTCAGCGTCACGGCCGCGCTGTACGGCCAGGGCATGGGCGAAAAAGTGGCGCTGCTGACCGACGGCCGCTTTTCGGGCGCCACCCGCGGCCTGTGCATAGGCTATATCGGCCCCGAAGCCGCCGCGGGCGGCCCGATCGCACTGCTGCGCGACGGCGACATGATTCACATCGACGCCGAGGCCGGCACCCTGCATGTAGACCTGAGCGATGCCGAACTGGCGGCGCGCCGCGCCAGCCACGTCCCCGCCCCGCAGCCCCGCCTGGCCGGCGCACTGGAAAAGTACGCCGCGCTGGTGCGTCCGGCGCACGAAGGCGCGGTGACGCATTCAGGCAATCTGCAATGGCCCTACGAAACGCCGGAGGGCGAATGACTGCGGCGCAAGCGGCACGGGCGCAACAGGCCGGGCGCGCGGTGCTGGGATTCTGCGGCGCGGGCTTGATGGGCACGCCCATGATCAGGCGCCTGCTGGCCGCCGGACATCAGGTGCGCGTCTGGAACCGCAGCCCCGACAAGGCGCGGGCGCTGGCCGCCGACGGCGCGCAAGCCGTCGCCACCCCGGCCGAAGCCGCTGCCGGCGCGGCGGCGGTCTTCCTGTGCCTGACCGACCAGGACGCCGTCGAAGCCACGGTATTCGGGCCCCAAGGCATACACCTGGTCGAAGGCGGTTTGCTGGTCGATCATTCCAGCATTTCGCCCGCGGCCACGCGCGACTATGCGGCGCGCCTGCGCGAGGGCTCGGGCCGGACCTGGATCGATGCCCCCGTCTCGGGCGGCGTGGCGGGCGCAGCCGCCGGCACGCTGTCGGTCATGGCCGGCGGCCCGGCGGACGCACTGCAGCACGTCGAGCCATGGATACGCGCCTATGCCGCGCGCGTCACGCGCGTCGGAAACAGCGGCGCCGGCCAGACCGCAAAGCTGTGCAACCAGACTATTGTCGCCAGCACCATCAACGCCATCGCCGAAGCCGTGGCACTGGCCGCGCACAGCGGTATGGATCCATCGGTCCTGAACACCGCCCTGGCCGGCGGCTGGGCCGACTCCGCGCTGCTGCAGATCTTCGTGCCGCGCATGACGGCGCCCATAGCCCAGCCCCTGGGGGCCGTGGCCACGATGCTCAAGGACGTCGAGAACATCGCGGTGCTGGCGCAGGAAACCGGCACCGACATGCGCGGGCTGCGCGCGGCGCTGGACAGCTATCGCACGGCAGCGCGGCAAGGCCTGGGCCCGGCGGACATCTCCGAGCTGGTGCGTGTGCCCTGGCCCGAAAGACCGCCCGGCGCAAAGGCCTGAACCGCGCACCGGACAATACCGAAGCATCCACCAACGACATAAGCACCACACCGACGAGGAGACTCATGTTCAAGCACCTGCGCAAATACCTGGCCGTCATGGCCATGGCCGCCGCGGCCGCCGCACCGGCCGCCGCCAACGACTGGCCTTCCCATTCCATCGCCTGGATCGTGCCCTATTCCGCCGGCGGCGGCATAGACTTCGTGGTGCGCCTGCTGGGCAAGGAAATTTCCACCAAGCTGGGCCAGAGCATCATCGTCGAGAACAAGCCCGGCGCGGGCACCATCATCGGCGCCAATGCCATCCTCAACGCCAAGCCCGACGGCTACACCATAGGCACCATGGATGCCACGGCGCTGGCCTACAACCCCTCGCTGTATGCCTCGCTGCCCTATGATCCCAAGAAGTTCACCTACATCTCGGGCCTGGGCATCTTCCCGCTGGTCATCGCCGTCGAGGCCAGTTCGCCCTACAAGACCCTGGCCGACCTCATCAAGGATGCGCGAGCGCATCCGGGCCTGGTGACTTGCGGTTCGCCGGGCGTGGGCACCCCGCACCACTTGACGCTGGATCTGTTCGCGCGTCTGGAAGGCCTGAAGATCACCCACGTGCCCTACAAGGGCGGCGCGCCGGCGGCGCAGGGCCTGGTCAGCAAGCAGATCTCGATGGACATCACCGACATCGCCACGATCATGCCCTTCTACAAGAGCCACAGGGTGCGCATCCTGGCGACCATCACGCCCAAGCGCATGGACATCCTGCCCGATGTGCCGACCATCGAGGAAGCCGGCGTCAAGGGCCTGTCTTCGAACGCCTGGACCGGCATTGTCGGCCCTCCGGGCATGCCCAAGGACATCGTGCTGAAGCTGAACAAGGCCATCAATGCCGGCCTGGCGGCGCCCGGCTTCCAGAACCAGGTGCACGACATGCTGGGCCTGCAGGCCATGCACATGAGCCCCGATGAATTCCACAGCTATGCAACCCGCGAGCGCGAATTCTGGTCCAAGCAGATCAAGGCCTCGGGCATCACGCTGCAAGTAAAGTAGCCACGGGGCCGGCCTGTCCTCACTGCGGACAGGCCGTCGACGCGCCCTGCCGGGACAGGCCGCCAGGCCTTCCTGGCCCATGAGTGCGGGCCGGCTCGCGTCCGCGCCGGGGACATCCCTTTTTGCCATCGAGGCCGGATGCGCTATGCTTCACAGCTTCGCAACATCGCGGCTTGCCGCCTTTTCGACAGACAATGGACATACCTTCCGGCTATACCCAGGTGCACAGGCCGAGCGAATTCACCGACCTGTGCGGCCCCTTTTACGAAAAGAAAGAAAATGGCGTGCGCACCGAAATGGCGCTGCGCATCCTGGACAAGCACCGCAACCTGCGCGGCATCTCGCACGGCGGCCTGCTGGTCACGCTGGCCGACAGCGCCCTGGGCGATGCCATCATCGAATGCTACGACCAGCCCGTCGGCCTGGTCACCGTGACCCTCACTACCGACTTCCTGAAACCGGCGAAAGTCGGCGACTGGGCGCGCGCCATCGTCAACGTGCAACGGGCGGGCAAGCGCATGGCATTTGCCGAATGCTCCGTCTACGTAGGAGACGACAAGGTCCTGCGGGCCAGCGGCATATTTGCCATCATGGATCCCGCCGGACGGCGTTAGATGCGTATCTCATGGGCGCGAATCGGCGCGTGAAGGCTCGTGTGGCCCCAGGTTTGCCACTATTGTCCGCCGCGGCAATGTTGCTCCGATGGCGATGACCGAAGGCCTGTCACTCTTCTGACCAATCGGGAAACTGCATGACTGCGGCTTCCAGCCCCTGACGCCCCGCCCGCACCTCAAACGCCGGCTCGGCGGCATCGACGAAAAGGACGGACAACGGCGGATAGGGCTGACCGTCATGCAGAAGTGTGCCGCTGAGAACCAGGTAATACTGCCCGCCGCTACGCGCCGGGTCGGGTGCAACTGCGTGGGCATCGGCGCCCATGCGCAGCATAGTGATGCCGGCATCGTTTTTCTGGCCCTTTTCAACGAGGCATTCCTGTGTGACGCCACTATGGATCACGGCGGGTTCGGCGTTGATTCGGGTCTGAACGAGATGATGACGCTTGCGGCTGGGCTCGAGCTTTTCGCGATAGCCTTCCTTGTGCAGGTAGACGGCGCCTGGGTCGGCCTCGGGGCGTAAGGTGAAATAAGAAAAGCCTTCCCGGCCGGCGATGATGGGACCGTAACCCGTATGATGGTCCGCATAGTGGATGCTGACCGGCTGCAGCACGTCGGCATTGCGCCCGAGCGTGCCATTGCCACGGAAAAATACCTGAAACTGATCGATGATATGGAAATGCGGCGGCAGCACTTCGTCTGCGTTTAGATCGAGCAGGTAGGCCTGCGGCTTGCCTTTGATCCTGGGATCGCCCTTGCGGCCCAGAAAGTCGGTCCTGTAATGCTTGTGTCCCGAGCCGGACAGCGTCAGGAATTTTTCCGCCAGCGTTTTCTCGCTATTCGCCGCGTAAATCATTGCGACCTCCTCAAAAAGAACAGCAAAAGGCCGGCTGGAGCCGTTGCCCTGTTTTGGTGGATACCGGTACGCGCCAGCCAGCCGCCTGCGACTCGCCACACGACTCTTCGAATCATTTTCTGCCGAAAATAGTATACTACGGTATGCTATTGTGGCAATTGCATTATCGCAGCAGCAGATAAAAATCCGGATAAATAATTAACTGGAGACATATAGAATGCCCAAGCAAATAAAAAAGGGGTTGGCGCTGGCACTCGTCGCCATGGCGGCATGCGCAAATGCGCTGGCAGCATATCCCGATCATCCCATCCACCTGATTGTCCCGTTTACTGCGGGCGGCGGCGTGGACATCATCGGCAGAGAAACCGCCAAAATTCTCGGCGAGGAACTCAAGCAATCAGTAGTCGTAGAAAACAAGCCAGGCGCGGCTTCCAATCTCGGAGCGGGCTATGTGGCCCATTCGCCCGGCGATGGCTATACTTTGTTGATGGCGTCCGGCTCACTGGCGGTGAACCGGACTTTGTTCAAGAACACGGGCTTCGACGCGGTGCATGACTTCGTCCGCGTGGCGCGGGTGGCTCAGGCTCCGTCCGTTCTGGTGGTCAATAGCAAGTCGCCTTTTCATTCCCTGAAAGACCTGATCGATTATGGCCGCAGTAATCCCAAGCAGGTTTCGTTCGCGTCGACCGGCTACGGTTCCAACCAACACCTGAATGGGGAAATCATCACCAGCGACGGCGATTTCCAGGCTGTTCATGTGCCCTATAAAGGCGGCCCTCCCGCATTAACCGACCTGATCGCCGGACGAACCACTTTCTTCATGACAGTGCCGGCGGAAGTATTCGGATTCCTGAAAAGCGGAAAATTGCGTCCGCTGGCGGTTTCCGGCCGTACGCGCATGACCCAGCTTCCCGACGTTCCCACGCTGTTGGAATCGGGATTGAAAGATGAGGGATTGGGGTCGTGGTGGGCCGTCGCCGCACCGAAGGGAACGCCGCAGGCCGTGGTGGATAAGTTGAGCAACGCGCTGATGAAGGCTTTGGCCGAGCCGCAGGTAAAGCAGGCAATACTCGGATTAGGTATGGAGCCTGCTCCTTTGGATGCAAAACAGTTCGACGCCTTCTTCCTCAAACAGGTCAAGGAATACGCGGGGCTCATAAAAAAATATCATATCCCTCGGCAATAAAGGCGCACATTCGGGCAGCCTATATGCAAGGGGTCGCATCGGCGGCCGCCGGATGCGCCGGGCCCCGCTGCGGGCCCGAGCATCGCCATGGCTCGAGAAAGCATCCTGACCCTTCAGGTGCTTCGACATATGTGCAGCCTTCTCCTCGACCAAGCTGGCGTCGGGCGTGCCCCATGCGACCTGAAGCGGGGAGTGCCCGTCCGCAGCATCCCTGCGTTGGCCGGGCCCGCCCATCACACTCGACTTGAACGCGCACAGCACGTCACCGGCACTTCTGCGCGTAAAATTGCCGGGATCAAAACCAACGGAACCCCCACCATGCCCCTAGCACGCATCGCTGCAACCACCCTGTTTTGCGCCGCTGCCGTGGCCGGCTTCCAGGCCTGCGCCGCCGACGCGGCCTCCTGGCCCGGCCGCCATCCCATACACATGATCGTGGCCTATCCGGCCGGCGGCGTCAGCGATACGGTTACCCGGGCCCTGGCCGAGAAACTCACCGGCGACCTCGGTGTGCCGGTGGTCGTGGAAAACCGCGGCGGCGCAGCCGGCACCATAGGCATGGACGTGGTCGCCAAGGCCGCCCCGGACGGCTATACCTTCGGCTTTTCCTCCATCAGCCCGCTGGCCCTCAACCCGCACCTGATGAAGCCGCCCTTCGATCCCGAGAAGGACATCCTGCCTGTCGTCAGCGTCATGTATTCCCCGGTCGTGCTGCTGGCCACCCAGGCCGCCGACATGAAAGACGTGAAGGACTTCCCCGCCCTGATCGACTTCGCACGCCGCAAGCCCGGCATGGTCTCGTGGGCCACCTCCGGCAAAGGCTCGGTCGGCCACATCATGGCCGAACAAGTCATGCGCAAGGCCAATGTCAAGATTCTCGACGTGCCCTACAAGGGCGCCGGCCAGCAGATGCAAGACGCCCTGGGCTCGCAGTTCGATGTGCTGTCGGTCAATTCCGCCCCGATGCTGGCGCCGCAGATCAAGGCCGGCAAGCTGCGTCCGCTGGCCGTGGCCGCGCCGCAGCGCCTGGCCGAATACCCCACCATTCCTACCTTCGCAGAACTGGGCTACCCCGGCGCCAACCTGTCCTCGCTGTTCGGCATCTTCGCCCCGGCCGGCCTGCCCGCGCCCATCCTGCAGCGCATGAACGCCGCGGTCAACAAGGCCTTGAAAGACCCCAAGATCGCCGGCATCCTGCAACACAGCGACAACGTCGCCACCGGCGGCACGCCCGAATCCTTCAGGCAGGAAATCGAACGCCAATCGGCCAGCAACGCGCGCATCATCAAAGAAGCGCACATCACGCTGCAGTAAACCGAAACGCCGCAGGCCGGCCACTGCAATCGCAGATGTGCGACGCCCCGGCTGCGGCGCACGCAGCGCCTGCCGGGGCAGCATGTCGGCAGGCCGCCACATCACCGCGCCGGCCGCGGTACCACCCCCGGCCAGGCAGCCGTCCCGATAATTCCAAGGAGACTCTACATGAACACCCCAGAAATCAAGCTCTTTTATTCTCCCGGCGCGTGCTCGCTGGCATCGCACATCGTGCTGGAAGAAACCGGCGCCCCGTTCGAGCCCGTGCGGGTCGCCCTGGCCGAGGGCGCCCAGCGCCGTCCCGAATACCTGGCCATCAATCCCAAGGGGCGCGTGCCCGTCATCGCCGACGGCGACTTCGTCCTGACGGAAAACCCCGCCATCCTCTACTACCTGGCTCAGCGCTTCCCCGCCGCAAAGCTATGGCCCGGCGACCCGCAAGCTGCGGCGCGCTGCGCGGAATGGCTGGCCTGGGGCTCGTCGGGCATACATGTCAGCTACGCCCACGTGTCGCGCCCCGAACGCTACGCGAGCAGCGAAGCCGCCATCGAGGACATCAAGGCAAAAGCCAGGGCATCATGCCGCGAAACCTGGGGCATGGTCGAGGCCAAGCTCGCCGCGGCGAAATCGGCCTGGGTTGCCGGCGAGCACTACAGCGTCGCCGATGCCTATATGTTCGTGTTCTGGAACTGGGGACGCGGGTCCCGCCTGGGCTACGACATGGCGCGCGATTTTCCCGTATGGACGGAGCACGCCCGGCGCATGGGTGCGCGGCCCGCGGTAAAGCGCGCGCTGGAACAAGAAGGCATAGAGCTGCCCTAGCGCTCTGCCGCCGGGCGCCCGTACCTACCGGTGCGGACGCGTTGCGGCCTGGGGGCGCCGGCTGGCGGACTGGCTGACTGGGGCTTCTAGCAGGCCTGCAGCACGTTGATCACCCGCCGCGCCAGCATTTCTTTGGTGTTGCGCCCATATTCGGCCATGTGCGGAGAAGCCGCGTGGGCCTTCAGCGCCTCGGGGCTTTCCCAGCGCTCGACCACTGCAAAAGTATCCGGACCCAGGTCTGTCTGCGGACCGCCGAACCCCGGCACATCGATTACCGCCTCGTAGCTGATGCAGCCTTTTTCGGCCAGCACGGCAGGGACATTCTTCTTGAACAGGGCCAGCACAGCCTCGCGCTGGCCTGGTTTGGCGGTGATGGTGGCGATGACATGGATCATGCGTAGGGTTCCTTGCAAGCAAAACGACGGATACATGCGCATCATAGAGCAAATCGCGCTGTGCTATGCCCAAAGCATCATCCTTGCAAACGGGCTCGGCGCTCGATCCATAACCCCCCTTCGCGCAGGGCTCAGATAAGGCCCAGCATGGCATTCCATTCCTTGTTGTAAGTCGATCTGCTTGCAACGAACTTCTGCACGTCTTTCGGCACGAGCACCGGGATCTCGTCCAGATTCGGCGCGCCGGCCGGCCTCTTCATATTGTTTCGCACGGACAGATAGAACATATGAGGATTGGTCTGGTACGAAGCCTGGCCGACATCGGAACGCACCCAGTCGGAGAACAGCCGCGCCGCCTGCGGGTGCGGCGCCTTGCTCGCTATTCCATTAAGAAACTGGATCGCGGTGACGCCGCTCTTGGGAATGACGAAATTCACGGGCGCATTCTTGAGATGATAGGGCTCATACCCCTGCCAATCGGCTATCCCGCATATCAAGTCGTCGCCGCGCGAGAGACGATCGAAGAGCTGGACGAAGGAATTGAATCCCTTTATCTTCAATTCCGAAATGGACTGCCAGAATTTGTCTCCATAGAGTTGCCGCAGCATATACCACTCGAGGAACTGGTCTCCCGATGAAGTCAGCTTGAAACTGATCCGGTCTTTCCACTTGGGGTTTATCAGATCGGGCCAGTCACGGGGCGCCTCATCGGCCGATACCAATTTGCTGTTGTATGCGATCCCCGCAACCGACACGCCTATCCAGAAATAATAGCCTGCGGGGTCGCTCAAATACTGCGGCTTGTAGTTCTTGTCCTGCGGGGAATGGTATTCCTCGTAGCCGCCGCGTTTTTGAAAATCCATGGCTACGCCGATATCCGAGAACTGCACGATGTCCGCCAGATACCGGGACGCCTGCCGTTCCGCAAGCAGCCTGGTATACAGATTGCCGGTCTGAAGGCTGACGTACTTGGTGTCGATCTTCGGGAACAGTTTTTGGAAATCCGCGCATATGCCGGACATCCCTGCGATATTGTCGTGCGTGTATATCGTCAGTGCCCCTTCTCTTTCGGCCTCTGCGACATCGGCCCCGGTTGCGATGCCATTTACCACCGACACCTTGCCGGTGCCCGATGCCGCATGCGCGTCGGATTCCAGCAGCGACAGGCCGAAAAATGGCAGCGCGATGGCGGAAGCCCCCGCTTTCAAGACGGAACGACGGCTGACAGGCTTGTCTCTCATGATGATCTCCTCGAACTATGGTTGGTTGATATCCAGTTCCCGGGCAAATCAATCCCGGCTGCGCCTACTTCGGCGCCCGAGTCTTGCCCGTCAAGAATGAAACCGCCAAGCCATGTCACATACCGCGGCGCGATCTCATATCTTTGATGAAAATGCGCTGCCAGGCTGGCGGGAATACCGGCCAGGCCCGGCACGGCGCATTGCGCTCATGCGCACCCGAGGCTCAGCCCTCGTTACGCACAGAGACGGTGGCGATCTTGTTCTTCTGTATGAGGTCGTGGTCGTATTCGACGCCGACGCCAGGCAGTTGCGGAACCTTGAGAGTGCCGTTCTTGCCGATAGAGCGGTAGTTGTCGCTATAGCCGCAGGTATAGATAAGAGGCGAAGGGTCGTCCATGGCCGGAGATATATTCGCCACCTCGTACCAGGCCGTGTTTTGCATCGCCGCGATCAGGTGGCGGTGCACCGGGCTGGGGCCGTGGGCCTCCACGTTCACCCCCAGCGATTCGGCAAAGCGTATGGTCTTGAGCGCGCCGGTAACGCCCAGGTCGTAGTGCACGTCCACGCGTAGCAGGTCGGTGCCGCCATTGAGCAGGAAATCCGCCTTGGCTTCAGGGCCGGCCACGTGTTCGGTCTGCAGCACGGGAATGTCCAGGGCCTCGCACAGCTTGCGGTGGGCGTAGATGCCGATGCCCAGGGGGCGCAGCGGATCCTCGTACCACTTGAAGCCGGCCGCCTCGCAGGCTTTGCCCACAAAGACGGCGTCCGCCAGGGAATCGAACACACAAGCCGGATCCAGCATCAGTTCTACGCGATCGCCAAGCTCTTTGCGCATGTATGCCACATTCTCGGCCTCTTCCCATTTGTTTCCCTCGTGCCAACTGTGCATCTTGAACCCGCCGAAGCCCAGCTCCAGCAAAGGACGGGCGAAAGCCACGACATCTTCCTTGCTGGACAGATTGCCTTTGCGATCGCCATTGTGGCAAGAGAAATAAGCCGGGATCTCCGTCCGGTGGCCGCCCAGCAATTGATAGAGCGGCGCCTTGTGAGCCTTGCCGGCCAAGTCCCAAAGCGCGACATCGATAAAGGACAGGCCATAGCTATGCGCCGGGCGGGAAGCGCGGCGAGCCTTGCGATAGATCAGCTCGCGCTCGTGCCAATGCTGGCCGACGGCGGAACGGGCTGCTTCCACAGCCTGCTCGGGTGCGCCTGTCAGCGTGAAGTCCGCGAACTCGCCGGCCAGGCCGTCCTCGGTATGCACCTGGACCAGCAGCCCTTTGCGCTCCGAGGTCACGCCGGGCTGGTAGACCAGCGAGCCGGAGATAGGATAGTGATAATCCTTGGCAAAATTGGAGCATTCCAGTTTGAAGGTCGTGATGTCGATACGATCGATAAGAGACATGGCGAAATAAGCCTATGAGTGAGAAGTAGAAGAGATGCGCAGCCGGGCTACATTCAAGTTCGAGTACAGGCCAGGCTGGCCAAATGGGGGGCCGACAGGCGCTCGGCCCAATCGTCGACCTGACGCACTCTGGCCGCCGACAAAGCAACCCCCGAGATCTGTTGCTCGTGTTTCAGCATCAAGGCGCGCTCTCCGGGCAGCCGTACGCCATCGCTGCCGCGCGCGGGCCGGCTGGCCTTGCACTGCCGAGCCAGCGCCGTGGTCTCGTCCAGAAAGCGTTGGCGCCCGCAGAAACGATCCGGATCCAGCAACTGCAGGAACACCCCCTGGCCGCCGCGCACGCGCGGCTGGCTGCGGCCGAACCCGCAGAGGGCCAATGCGAAAGTCTCGACCAGGAGGCCGAACGCAAAGCCCTTGTAGCCGAAGTCTTCTCCGCCTATGGGCATGATGGTGCCGGGAGGCTCTCCAGCCAGCGCCCCGGGATCATCGGTCGCCACGCCTTCGCAATCCAGCAGCCACTTGCCAGGCAGCTTCTTGCCGGCAAGCTCGTATTGCCTCACGGATGCATTGCTGGTGACCGAAGTCGATTGATCGATCAATATGGGCTGGCCGTGAGTAGGAATGCAGGCGCCCAGCGGATTGCTGGTCAATACCGGGTCGGCGCCTCCGAAAGGAGCGACAGAAGCAACGCCGGGATCGGTGACCATCATCAGCGCCATCAACTTGCATTCCGCGATTTCGTCGAAATAGGCTTGCAGGGCCCCGATGTGCGTGCATTCCGCGATGCTGGCCGTCACCACTGCATGATTGCGGCTGCGCTCAATCGCCTGCGATACGGCGCGGTCCACCACCCAGGCCCCAGGCAGGCGATTGGCCTGCCAGGTGAAATTGGCGCCGTCGTCATTGAGCACGTCTATGCTGCCGGCGGTCCGGATGCGGCCGTCGGCGAGACGCTCAAGATACGTGGGCAGCATGGCCACACCGTGCGTGCGATGCCCCAGCAGATCGCTCTCCACCAGACGCCCGGCGACGGCCGCCGCCTGTTGGGCTGTCATGCCGGCGCGCCGCAACAATTCGGCCGCGTAGGCGCTCAAGGCAGTGGCCGGAATACGCAAATCTTGTTCTGTGCCGCAGGTCATGGTCGGGGCTGATGCCTGATTCGATTCGGGACAGGATGGATTCTAGGTTCTTCGTGCACGTTGTGTCAATAAATCATGCACGATTTATTTTATATCGTGGATGATATTCTGTTGCTAAAATTCGCATTCGAGACAATATCCACGGCGCTATAGGCCATCGACATGAGCACCACTTCCCGCCCGCAGCCGTCCGGCACTTCACCCAAGAAGGTCTCACTGACCGAGCGCGCCTATGCGGCGATCAAGGAACAAATCCTGGATCAACGGCTGGAGCCCGGCGCACGCCTGAACATCGATGCACTGTCGCGCCAATTGAGTGTCAGCTCTTCGCCCATACGCGAAGCATTGGCGCGGCTGGAGGCCGAACGCCTGGTGGTATCGGCCACCAATACCGGCTATTCGGTCACGCCCAGCCCGACACCGCAATTCCTGCGCGACCTGATGGAATATCGCGCAGTTACCGAAGGCTATTGCGCCAATGTCGGCGCGGCCGCAGGGGCACCCGACGTGCGAGCCGCCCTGGAAAAGATCGAAAAATCCATGCGCTCCATGCGCAAGCTGGGGACGCGTTTTCGCGAATACCGCGAATACACCGCCCTGGACAGCCAGTTCCACCAGACCATAGTCGACAGCGCGCGCAACGAAGTCCTGTCGGCAAGCTACAAGTCCATGCATGCCGTGCTCGCGGGAGCACGCATGTCCTTGTTTCGCGACGCCGGCACGATAGGCTCGGACGATGCCGTCAACGAACACGCCGAGATTCTCGCCGCCTACGCCAAGCGCGACGGCAAGCGCGCCGAAGCCGCCATACGCACCCATTTGCAGGGGGCGCTGGCGCGCATGCTCAGCGCCCTGCAACGCAGCCAGGGGTTGGCCAACGAGGCCGCGCCTCGCTGGGGCAGCCCCGAGAGCAAATAGCCCTCGCCCACACACTTCCGGTCTGCCGTGCATGGCCGCCACCATGTCTGGCAGCCAAGCATCGCTATGCCCGTACATGCATCGGATCTATCGAGAAGTTCTTGCAAGGCGTTTATGACAACGATATCATTTAAAAATGACATCGTTGTCATATGACGGCTTCAAGCCCCGAACATAGGCTTTCAGCATGACAAGGGCGAAGCCCATCCCACCTATCAGAGAGGAGAAAACCATGAATTGGTCTCGCAGATTGAGCCGCAGCTGCGCGATGGCAACAATACTTTGGAGCTGCGCGGGTTACACCGCCACCTTCCCCAATAGACCCCTGAACCTGATCGTGCCCTTTGTACCTGGCGGCTCGTCGGACATCACGGCGCGCGCCATCCAGCCCGCGCTGACACAAGAATTGGGGCAAACCGTTATCATCGAAAACAAGCCGGGCGCCAATGGCGGCATCGGCGCCGCCGAACTCAAGCGTGCAAAGCCCGACGGCTACACCATGATGGTCGGCTCGATAGGCACCTACGCCATCAATCCCTCGATCTACAAAAAACTGGCCTATGACCCCACGCGCGATTTCCGCTACCTGACCGAAGCAGTGCGCACACCCAACGTCCTGGTGGTCAATCCCAAGCTGGACGTGCACGACGTAGCCGGCTTATTGGCTTATGCCAAACAGCACCCCGAAAGCATGTCCTACGCCTGCTCCGGCATGGGCGCTTCCGAGCAATTGTCCGCGGCCCTGTTCCGGCTACGCACCCACAGCCCCGGCGTCGACGTGCCCTACCGCGGCGGAGGCGCCGCCATTTCGGACACGCTGAGCGGCCAGATCAAAGTCATGTTCATGAACCTGGGCGCGGTCCTCCCGTACATCCGGGCCGGCCAGTTGCGCGCATTGGCTGTCACCAGCGAACATCGCATCGCATCTATCCCCGATGTGCCGACCATGCAGGAAGCCGGCATATCCGACATGGTGGTCTATTCGTGGCAAAGCATCGCTGTGCCCAAGGCCACCCCGACCCCTGTCGTCGAACGGCTGTCGAAAGCGCTGCGCACCGCGCTGGTCGCTCCGAAATCCAAGGCTGTCCTGGAAAAACAGGGCTATGAGGTCGTGGCAAACTCGTGGCAAGACGCCGATGCATGGCAGCATTCAGAAACCGCGCGTTGGGCCAAGGTCGTAAAGGACGCCGGAATCCACCTGAACTAGCGACTCGGCCGGTCGCCGGCAGGATGCAATCTGCTATGCTATCGGCCTACGTTTGCCGTCCGACCTCCTTTGGCGCGGCGCTTGCGGAAAGCGGATAAGGCGAGAGCCATACAAGAGCCTGTTCCCCGCACACCCGAGGCCTCGGCGGCACATACGCCACACTCATAACAAGCACCGATGCAGGCAAAGGATCCCAAGCCAGCCCGTACATCGCCACCCATTCCGGCCACACCGGGCAAGGCCACTCTGGCCGATGTGGCCAGGGTGGCCGGCGTATCTACAATTACCGCATCGCGGGCGCTCGGCAACCCCACGATTGTCGCCGAGCGGACCCGGCTCAAGGTCCAGCAGGCCGTCAGCCAGACCGGCTATGTGCCCAACCTGCTTGCAGGCGGCCTGAAATCATCGCGCAGCCGGGTCATCGCCTGCCTGGTCCCCACCATTTCTTCAGGCTCATCCTTCATGCTGGCCGTGCAATCGCTGACGGAGACCCTGGCGGCGGCGGGCTATCAAGTCATGCTGGGCCAGCGCGGCTACCAACAGGACACCGAGAATGCGCTTATCGATGCCGTCGTGAGCCGCCGCGTCGATGGCATCGTGCTGATGGGCGCCATCCGCTCCGCCCCGATGCGCAGGCGGCTGCAGGCCATCGGCATACCGGTAGTAGAAGCCTGGGACAAGACGCGCACGCCCGTGGACATGCTGGTCGGTTTTTCCCACGAAGCCGCGGGGGCGGCAATGGCGAACTACGTTCACCGCAAGGGCTATCGGCAAGCGGCGATGATCGTCGCCTCGGAACCGCGCAGCGCCCTGCGGGCCCGCGGCTTTGCCAAGGCTGCTGCCCGGCATGGGCACACCGGGATACCCGCGGCGCAAATCGATGCACCCACGCGCCTGCGCCACGGACGCGCAGGCACGGCCGAATTGCTGGCGCTGCACCCGAAACTCGACGTCATCTTCTGCGCATCGGACTTGGTAGCGCTGGGCGCCATCACCGAGCTCAAGCAGCGCGGCCTGCGCGTACCCGAAGACGTCGCGGTACTCGGCTTCGGCGACCTGGACTTCGCGGTGGACATCGACCCTGCACTGACGACAGTGCAAATCGACAGCGTGGAAATCGGCCGCCGATCGGCCGACATGCTGATGGAAAAGCTCGCCGGCAAGCCGGTGGCCGAGCCTGTCGTAGACCTGGGTTTTTCCATCATCGAACGCGACAGTGGCTGAGCGGGCAGGCTTCCACGCTGCCAGCCAAGCTGCGCCCGGCAGCCCTTGCCCGCCCCGCCTTCCTCTGTGCGAGGGCAGCCCTCCACAAGCCGCCTAACTCTCTCGCGCCCTAAGCGCCTCGAGAATGCACCTTCCGATGAACAAATCCTGAAGAGCGATCCCCGAACTGTCGAAGACCGTGATTTCTGACGCACTGTTTCGCCCGGCAGCGGCCCCCATGAGTATCGAGCCGATCGCAGTCACGGACTGCACGGCCGCCGACGCGGCATCGGAAATATGCTGGAACTCCCCGATGCGCAGGGACTGTTCGGGAAGATCGCAAAACAAGCGGCTGCGCAGCAGCAGGGAGACCGGCAATTCCTGCTTGCCTTTGGAATCGGCGCCCATGGCGGACACATGAGTGCCTGGGCGCACCCATCCGGCATCGAACAAGGGAATCTGTGAAGCCGTCGCAGTTACTATGATGTCCGCAACTTCGCAAGCGTGCTGCGTCGGTACAACGCTGGCGTTCATGCCGTCGCGTCGCAGGCGCTCTGCGAAAGCCTGCCCCCTGGATTCATCCCGGTTCACGACAAGCACCTGTGTGATGGGACGGATACGCGCGATCGCCGCACACTCGTAGCCAGCCTGATTTCCTGCGCCGAATATTGCCAGGGTATGGGCATCGGGGCGGGCCAGAACATCGGTAGCCACGGCATTGGCGGCGCTGGTTCGATAGGCATTCGCCACACCGGCTTCAATGACCGCCTCGATCTTGCCCACTTCCTGATCGAGAATGACGATGATCGAATTGTGGCTTGGCATCGAACGCAGTTTATTCGCAGGCCAATTAAAGCCCATTTTTACGCCTGCCAACGCCGACGTAACGCCCGCCTTCAGGGAAAACCGGTTGGCCCTGTCGGATCCGTGGGCGATGACGGCAGGAAAAACACGGCTGCCGGGATCGACGGCCGCAATGAATGCCTGGCGCACGGCCTCGTAGGCCAATGCGTGGTCGACAATGGAGGCGGACTCGGATTCGGAGACGAATTTCATCCGATTTACCTCACGTATTCCCGGCAATCTGCATGCCCAGGAGGCGAGCGAACCGAGCCTGTAAAACAGGCCAGACATCAGGGTTCACCAGTCGGGGCGGAGTTTCGCCGCGCAAGAACGCCAAAATCTGATCAGCCGCCATGGCCGCGACATTTCTGCGCCCTTCGTGCGAGACACCGGCAGTATGAAAGCCGGCGACCACATTGTCCAAGGCGAGCAACGGATGATCGAGCGCGGGCGGCTCGGACTCCCAAACATCCAGTCCCGCCCCTGCCAGATGGCCATCGGCCAACGCTGCACGAAGCGCCAGCTCGTCATGTATGCCCCCTCGCGCCGTGCTGATGAAAATCGCGCCTTTTTTCATTTTCGCGTAGGCCTCGGCGTCCATCAGGCTACGGGTACTGGAATCCAAGGGGCAATGCAAGGATACGATGTCGGATTGCCCCAACAAGGCGGGCAGATCGGCGCTTTCAGCGCCGCGCGCACTGATTTCCTCGGAGGAAAGCAGCGGATCATAGGCCAGCACACGCATCCGGAAAGCCCGCGCGAGTCCGGCCACGGCGCGCCCCGTGTGCCCGATTCCCACCAGGCCCAATGTCTTCCCGGTAATTTCGTGCCCCATGAGATCTTCTCTTGTGTATCCGCGCCTGGATCGCAGCTTGCGATCGGATTCGGCTATGCGGCGCGAAACCGCGAGCATCATCCCGATGGCATATTCGGCCACAGATGCGGCGTTTCCCCCAACCTGATTCACCACGGCGATGCCGGCACGCGTACATGCGTCTACATCCACGGTGTCATGCCCCGCTCCACCCGATGACACGCACAGCAGGTTCGGGCACTGCGCGAGCAATTCCTTGTTGGCCCGCCACGGCAAGGGCAGCTCATTGACCGCCGGCGAAATCTGATAGACATGCGCAGCAGCCAGCCGCCGCATGGCGGCATCGGAAGTGTCTCGGGACAATACTTCAAGCGAGATACCGGATGCCTGACTCAGAGTACGATCGAATATCGGATCGACCCAATGATCGAAACGGACGACAAGCTTTTCTACCGCCATGGTCGTATCCCCCCGCTTATCGTTTCACTACGTGCGTAATCGCCCGGACGACGCGATCCAGGTTTCCATCGTTGAGCGCGGCAACGCAAATGCGGCCGGTGTCCAAGACATAGATACCGAAATCGTCGCGCAACGTCTTGGCATGTTCGGCAGACAGCCCCGAATAGGAAAACATGCCGTTCTGGGCCTTGATGAACTGAAAAGACCCGCCCAAATCGTTGCGATCCAGTGCATCGGCAAGCTGCTCGCGCATGCGCCGGATGCGCGTACGCATATGACCGAGCTCCGATTCCCACAACGAACGCAGCGATGGAGTGCGAAGAACAGTCTCTACGATGGCGGCGCCATGTGTGGGAGGATTGGAATAATTCGTTCGCACCAGCCGTTTGGCCAGCCCCTCTACCCTCGAAACGACAGCCGGATCGCCACACACGATGGTCGCCGCACCGATACGTTCCCCATACAGGGAAAACGACTTGGAAAACGAGCTCGCAATAAGGAAATCCCTGTGAGCCTGCGCAAAAAGGCGTACCGCCAGCGCGTCTTCGGCCAAGCCGCGGCCGAACCCCTGATACGCGATATCGATGAAGGGGAAAAGATCGTTTTCACCCGTCAAATCCACTAGCATGCGCCACTGATCGGGGCTCAGATCACTACCCGTGGGATTATGGCAGCAAGCATGCAAAACGACTATGGAACCTGCGGGCAGCGTTCGCAAGAAGGCGCACATGGAATCGAATCGCACGCCATGAGACTGCGGATCGTGATAAGGGTAGGACACGACTTTGAACCCGGCGGCTTCGAACAAGGCGCGATGATTCTCCCAACTCGGGTCGCTCACGGCCACGACCGCGTCGGGCAGGACTTTTTTCAATAAATCGGCTCCGATCTTCAGGCCGCCCGTCCCTCCTACGCTCTGGAGCGTAGCGGCACGCTGGTCGGTGATGACTTCACTGTCTTCGCCGAACAACAAATCTTGAACACTTCGACGGAATCCGGGAGTGCCTTCGATGGGCCGATAGTTCTTCGGTTTGCCTTGTGCGAACCACTCCTGCTCGGCGCTGCGCACCGAGTCCAATATCGGAATGCTGCCATTCTCGTCGGTATACACGCCGACGACGAGATTGAGTTTTTCGGGGCGCGAGTCGTGGTTGTATGCCTCGAACAGCGCCATGATGGGGTCCAGCGGCGTGCCAGGGATGTGCAGAAACGGTGATTGCATTGCAAGTCCTTTGTAAACAATCTATCGAGCGCTGCCTGTGCCGGGCGCGGCAATAAGCGCAGCCAATCGTTCGAGATCCACGTTCCCCCCGCTGATGATGATGCCTACGCGCTTGCCGCGCACATCGATCGAACCGTTGAACAAGGCAGCCAAGGGCATGGCACCCGTCGGCTCCACGACCAGCTTCATGCGCTGGACATAAAACTTCATGGCCTCAACGATGTCTTCGTCCGAGACGGTCGCGATATCGGCGACATGCTGCTTGATGATCTCGAAATTCAAAGCCCCGAGATGCGTCGCCAATGCGCCTTCGGGCAAGCCCTGAGGCGGCGGGATACGTATCACACGGCCAGCCCTCAGCGACTGAAGCCCATCGTCGCCCGTTGTCGGCTCCACCCCGATAACCTGCGCTTTCGGCGCCATGCCATGCACGGCAACAGCCGTTCCCGAAAGCAGCCCGCCACCGCCCAGGCTGGCCACGACCAGATCCAGGCCAGGCACATCCTGCATCAATTCCTGAGCCGCCGTTCCTTGCCCCGCCACGATATGGGGGTCGTCATACGGCGGTACCATGGTCAAGCCTCGTTCGCGCGCAACGGCAGCCCCCAGGGCATCCCGGTCAGTGTCGAAGCGATTGTAGAAAATCACTTCCGCACCATACCCGCGGGTCGCCTCCACTTTCGACTTGGCCGAGTCGTGCGGCATCAAGATGACCGCCGGCGCACCCAGCAGGCGCGCGCTCAGCGCAGTGGCCTGCGCATGGTTTCCCGACGAATATGTCACAACACCTGCGCGGCGTTGAGCGTCCGTGAGTTGCGAAATGGCGTTATACGCGCCACGAAACTTGAAGGCCCCCATGCGTTGGAGATTTTCCGGTTTGAAAAAAATTTCTGCACCGAGGCGTGCATTGGCCGTACGCGACTGCAAGACGGGCGTACGATGCGCAACGCCGGCCAAACGGGATGCCGCAGCGCCGACATCAGCGAGAGTGGGTATAAGCATGGTGATGAAAGCAATTCAAATGTTGGACAGCAGGCCGCCATCGACGCGGATCTGGCTACCGGTGACATACGACGCCCCTGCACTGGCAAGAAACGCGATGGCATTCGCGTATTCGCCGGGCTCTCCATAACGCGCCATCGGTATGCTGGCCAAACTTTCCGCAGTGACATTCTCCACGGATACACCCTGGCGCGTGGCCTTGGATTCGTCCAGGAACTTGACTCGGGCAGTTGCTATCCGCCCCGGAATGGCGATATTGACGGTCACGCCGTCGGCAGCCACCTCCCTGGCCAGAGTCTTGGCCCAACCAACCAGGGCCAATCGCAGCGAGTTCGAAACAGCCAAATTCGGAATCGGGGCCACTACGCCCGAGGACGCGCTGGTAATAATCCGGCCCCACTTGCGTTCGCGCATTCCCGGCAGTACGAGGCTGGTCAACGCCATGACGGATGCAACCATCGACTGGAACTGCCCCGCAAGTGTAGCGGCATCGAACTGGTATGCCGGAGAAGGAGCGGGGCCTCCTGTATTGTTGAACAAAATATCGATGGAGCCGATTTCCCGTTCGATTGCGTCGAGATGCCCGCGTTGGCTGCCTATGTCAGCGAGATCCCATTCGCGCGCCAATACCTTCACACCCAGGCCGGCCAGCTTTTCCCGGGTGGCTTGGAGCGCATCGGCATTGACGTCGGCCGCGGCAATATTCACGCCCTCTCGCGCGAGCGCCAGACAAACCGCGGAGCCGAGCCCACCGCCCGCGCCAAGTACGAGCGCAGTGCGCCCATGAATTCCATAGTCCATGATTTTCCTTGTGTGCTCAGGCTCGAACAGAATCCAAGGCCTGCACGGGATAAGAAGATATGATTTGCTGTTCGCCGCTGTCGCGCAGCTTGCGATCCAGCCGCGCCAGCAGGCGACCGAGTTCGGCATGATCGTCGCCGTTAAGCCGCGGCCCCGGTGAGCGCACGCGAGCGGAATCGATCAGGCCGCGACGGCGGAAGATTTCCTTGCGTATTACCAAGCCGATACCGGGCTGCTGCTCGTGCCGGATAAGGGGTAAGAACAAGTCATACAGATCTTCCCCCTCTTCGGGCTTCCCACTGGAAAAGCGTTCGCACACCTCGACGAGCATCTCCGGGAATGCCACGCCGGTATTCGCGCCATCGACGCCGCGATGCAGCTCCTGCGGCAGATGAATGCCGCTATTGCCCACCAAAATGCTGACACGCTCGCGACGGCCGGCCTGTTCCTGGGCGCGCAGACGCGTGACTTTGCGCAGCGCCGAACCCTCCTCGTGCTTGATCACCTTGATACTGTCGAATTCCTTGACCAGGCGCTCCATGGTGTCCACTGATAGATATACACCGGTGTTCTGCGGATAGTCCTGAAGAACCAGGGGCACGCCAGTTCCGATAGTGCCGACCAACTCACCGAAAAAGTTGCAGACCTGCTCCTCCGTCGCGAGGCCTCGGGCGGGCGCGACCATGACAGCCGACGCGCCAGCTTCCATGACTTTGGATACGAATCGGTGGAAATTCTCGAATCCTGTGTGGTTGGTGCCGACGACGATATCGCCCCGCCCTCCGATGCGGCGCAGAGCATGTCGCGTCAGTTCCAGCGATTCCTCTTCCGACAGCTTGTTCGCTTCGCCCAGCACGCCCAGGAGCGTGACGCCGGGGGCCCCGCACTCCAGATAGAAATCGAGCAGCCGGTCCACGCTTGCGTAGTCGATGGCGCCGCTATCTGCAAAGGGAGTTACGGCGATGGGATAGACGCCTCGGGCGTTGCGTGTCAGTAGGCTCATGGATTCCTCGTTGTAATCGTTGCAAATAGTACTATGAATTTTATATAGACATATTATATCTATCAAGATAAAAATTTATATTTTGGCGAATTAACACGAATTTCCAATAATATTCCTTATAGACATACTATTTCTATATTGATAAGATACTACTTCATTCGAGTAGCTATAAGGCGTCGCAGATCGTCGCGATTGATTCCCCCCCCACAAAGGAGATATGGCATGCACCCTTTTCTGAAACGTTTGGCTTCGGCCACCTTGCTGAGCATGGTCGCACTGGCGGCTGGCCCTGCATCCGCGGCGGACTATCCGGCCCGGCCGGTCACCATCATCGTTCCATTCCCACCCGGCTCGATTTCTGATCTTTCGATACGGCTGATCGCAGCGAAAATGACTCAGGACCTGGGACAAACCGTCGTGGTCGAAAACAAAGGGGGAGCCGGAGGTATTGTCGGCACAACCATCGCTGCGCATGCCAAACCCGACGGGTACACATTGTTGCTGGGCACGAATTCGACCAACGCCATCAACCCGAGCCTATACAAGACCTTGCCCTACAACGCGCAAAAGGATTTCAAACCCATCACGATGACAGGCGTAATTCCCGCAATAATCGTCGCGCGCAAAACACTGCCGGCCAACAATGCCAAGGAACTGATAGCACTGGCCAAGAGCAAGCCGGGGATGCTGCGCATAGCCGTGGGAAGCACGACCTCGCGCGTGGCGAGCGAAGCGCTGCAAATCGACGCAGGCATCAAGATGATCACGGTACCGTATCGCGGCGAACCGCCCGGATTGACGGACTTGCTCGGAGGACAGGTGGACCTGATGTCGCTTAACCTGCCTACCGCCTTGCCGCAATTGAAACAAGGCAACATCAAGCCCATCGGTTTCGTCGGCGCCAATCGGATCAGCTTGCTGCCGGACGTCCCGCGTATCGGCGAGACAGTGAAGTCCTACACGATCCCGACCGGCTGGAACGCAATTTTCGCCCCCGCCGGAACGTCCGATGCCATAGTAAAAAAGCTCAACGAAGTCATCGTCGCAGCGCTGAAAGACCCCGATGTCAAAACGAAACTCGAGGCCACTGGCGGCTATATCGTAACGCCGACCACTCCGCAAGAATTGGGCAAGTGGGTCGAACAGGACACAAAGACTTGGGCCCACCTGATCAAGGAAACCGGCATTCCACTGCTTTGAGCCGGGCAGGCGAGCGGGGCTTCGGCCATGATGCCGGGGCTCTTTCCGAAGCCGCTTCTTTTATAATGTCGAGGCCATCGCCCATGACCTGCCCATGACCGAATCACCATCCAAACATAAGCGGCGCCTACACGAAGACGTATTCGAGCAGATCGCCGTCCAGATTCTGGACCGAACCCTGCCGCCCGGCACGGCGCTGCCCAAAGACGCTGAATTGTGCACCAGGTTCGGAGTCAGCCGCACCGTCATCAGGGAAGCCATCCAGGTCCTGGCTGCGGTGGGTTTGGTCGACGTCCGGCACGGCGCGGGCACATACGTCAACGAGACGGACCGATGGGACCTGCTTGATCAGCGCCTGCTTTACATGATGGGCAGCACTGGTACCGTCGGCTTCCTCATCGACGACCTGCTCGACATCCGCAGGATGTTCGAAGTCGAAGCCGCGGCCCTGGCGGCAAAGCGGGCAACTCCCGAAGACATTCAGGCACTCGAGACGCTGGTGAGCCGCATGCGCGACCCGTCGACCACGTCCAGCGAATATCTGGACCTGAATCTCGAATTCCATGCCGGCCTGGTACAGGCGTCGCACAATCGGATACTGCAAGGACTGCGCGAGCAACTGCGCGGCGTGCTCGCTGTGATGATGAATGCGCGGCAAAGCCAGGCCAATGCGGAAATGCAGATTGTGTCTACCGCAATGCATCAAATGATCCTGGACAGCATCCGCGAACGCCGCCCAGACCGCGCACAAGCCGTAATGCTCGCCCACGTGCAAGGCGCCGAGCGCTCACTGCAGACGCGAAGCTCGGGACATCATGACACCTGAAAACACGCCATTTACCCAAAGGGCGCAATATCGCATCCCTACGCGGACGCCCGGGAAACGGGCTTTCGGAACAATTGGCTAATGATCTCCGGGCTCGAAGCCAGCGAGCCGATAAGCACCTCGAGGGTGCGAAGTGTCGCCGGCAAAGCCGCGCCGCACCAATTCCGTGATGTACATCTCGTCCCACTCGATGTTCGCGAGATTGACTTCGGTGCCCAGCTCCTTGACCAGCCACGCGCAAATCTTGTGCTTGTAATCCCGGGTAATGCCGGGAATCACAACGACCGGAAGCTCATAGATGAGTTTATCAACGGGAAAACGCCTGCCCAGCTCAGCGATGAGTGCACCACGTACCTCATTGCCCGCAAAAAGCTCGGAGGCTTCGAGAAAGACCCAGTCGGAACCCGCATCCAGGCACACTTCGACATCATGGATCAAGGTGTCGTCATCCAGTGCCCCTTCCTTGCGCCCTACTTCTCCGAAGACCTTCAACCCTTTTTTCTTCGCCAGGCCGATCGCGTCGCTTTTCTCCCGGGAGGAAAGTTTAAGCAAGTTGTCGGAGACCTCGATGCCCGTGAAGCCTGTAGCAATCACGTCTTCGACGAATTGTTCGTAGCGGCCCATTTTCAATGCCAGCTCTGCAAACAGGCCGCCAGGCGATGTGGAAATCCCATGCTTTGCATAGTTTGCAAGCTTTTCCGAAAGCAGATCGGAGGGCATGAATCGAGCAATGCCAGCTGCGATCTTGGCAAAGTCTATATATTCTCCGGCGGACGCCACCGTGTCGGATTGCCGATGTATTCCCATACCCCAGTCGATCATCATCGACAAGCCTCTGGTGCGGGGCTTGTTCTGGCGCTCGGGAATAGGAAAGCCTTGAAACCCTGTAGTGATCATACTGACTTTCTCCTTGGTTGCCGGCCGGCTCAATGGCCTATGGGCAGATTTCTTTCGCGCGCCAGCGCTTCCCAACGTTTTAGGTCGCGCACGACAAACTGGGTGGTCTGCGCCGGACCGAGGCGCTCGGGAACCATGCCTATCCGATTAAAGCCCGCTATAACTTCCGGCGTTTTCAGAATGTCATTAATGGCGTCATTGATCTTCAGTATCCGATCGGCAGGAGTACCCGCAGGCGCCGCAACAGTAAACCATTGAGTGGCCTCGAAACCAGGCAGCGTTTCAGCCAGGGCCGGCGTGTCGGGCAGATTCGAAGAGCGTTTGGCCGTGGTGACGGCATAAGCACGCAACTTGCCGTCAAGAATGTGGGGCAGCACTGCAGTAATGCCGAGGAACCCCAACTGCACCTGGCCCCCTATTACATCGGTCACCGCTTGTGAGCCACCTTTGTACGGGATATGGTTCATTTGTGTACCGGTCATTTTTTCGAACAATTCGCCGGCCAGATGTTGAGCGGTGCCGGTGCCGGATGACGCAAAACTGAACTTGCCCGGCTGAGACTTGAGTATTGCGATCAGATCGGGAAGCGTCGCGGGCATCGGCTTGGCCGTGGTGCCGAACAGCACAGCGGGGCCTTTGCCCAACATCGCCACGCCGACCAGCTCTTTGCCGAACTCCGGTGCGGGCGTGGCACTGAGGACGGGACCCGGCACAGTGGCTATGGTGTAGCCGTCCGCCGCAGATCTGGCAAGCTGATTAAGCGCAATGACGCCCGAAGCGCCGGGCTTATTCTCAATCACGACCGTTTGATGCAGCGCCTTCTCCAGTTGCCGCGCGACCAGCCGTGTTGCCAAATCGGCGCTTCCGCCAGGCGGCCAGCCAACCACCCACGTAATGGGCTTGACGGGGTAGTCATTGCTCGACGAGGCGGCGACACAGTCTGGAGCGACAAGGACAAGAGCGGTCACAGCCAACACGACGCATTGGATAGAGTGCCGCAGACGCGACTTGAAATCACGCATATTTTTCTCGCATTGTGGGTTTGAAGAAATGATCCATCGGCGCGGCGTATTCATACGGGATCTCTTGCCCCCGGTTTGGTATTGGGGAAGGCTTCCACGCTCTCATTGAATGCCTGGACCATGCGCAACATGGGGCCAAGCACCCACGTGTTGTAGACCAGTACATCTGTTTCTTCCTTGGGGTCGCGGGTCAGATTGAACAAATAGGGAGACTCCAGCTTGCCCTTGCCTTCATTGACCTCCGGCTCCCAATAAAAATGCAGCTTCCAATCCCGCCACTTGAGCGCCCGCATTTCCTTCTTGATGTAGAAGACAAAACCTTCGCGCGCTGACTTGCTTGCGTTATCGAAGAGAAAGGAGCTCTGGTCGACTCCGTCTATGGGCCGGTCCGCCGGCAGCTGAGCGCCACCGACATGCGCCAATGTCGAGAAAATGTCCGTCACATGCACGATCTCATTACTGACTCGCCCGGGAGTAATGCGTCCCGGCCAGCGGGCGATAAACGGCACGCGCAGGCTTCCCTCCATGGCCGTGTGGTAGGTTCCGCGCCATGGGCCCGCCGTCCCACGGTAAGGAGCCCGGAATTCCGGGCCGTTGTCGCTGCAGAATATAAACAAGGTGTTTTCCGCGATGCCGAGACGGTCGATTTCGTCGAGCACCTGACCCACGCGATGATCCATTTCGGCCATCGAATCGGCGAAATCGCCGCTGCCGGTGCGCCCGTCGAAATCCGGGTGCGGCAGCGTAGGGAAATGCAGATGGACGAGCGGCAGATAAAGAAAGAACGGGCGTTTGGAGCCCGCATGGCGGCTCATGAACTCACAGCTCTTGCGCACCAGTTCTTCATCGATATGACGGCGCGACTGCAAGTCATACAGCTTGACCTGCTCGCTAGGCTGGCCGGCAGACCCTCGCATGATATAGGGCAGTTGTGCTGCGCTCGGGTCAAAACCCACGCTAGACGTGAACTGGCTTTCATCGGTAGTTCTTGGGATGCCGTACCATTCGTCAAACCCGCGGTCGGAAGGATAGCGCCCCGGAATGTCCCCCAGATGCCATTTGCCGTAATGAGCGCAGGCATATCCTCGGGCCGACAACAGTTGGGGCAATGTTTTTTCCCAACGGGTCAAGCCTTGGGGCAAGCCAGGCGGCACGGACTGCAGGCTGCCCGTGCGTATCGGATGGCGCCCGGTCATCAATGCCGAACGCGTGGGAACGCAATCGCTCTCAACATTGAAGTTTTGCAGCAGCAGCCCTTCGCGCGCCAGATTGTCGATACGCGGCGTCGGAGCCCCGCGCAAGGCGCCGCCGCCATAACACCCGAGCTCGCCCCAGCCCAGGTTATCGGCAACGACGAGTACGATATTTACGGGTGACATGACTGCATCCTGCTATTGAAAGGAGCAGTCAGATTAATGTCGAAATCCCCCCTTAGACATTCCAATTAGCATTCAATTTCATGCCATTTCGGAATATTTAGGGTAATCAAGGACGAGACGAGGGGCGATGCATCAGCAGCAAATCTCTCATGTCACTCATCAAGGGAGACCAAGTCGCCTGTGGGCGCGACAGCAATACTTGAGTGCGCTGAATCCGTATCTGGGGAATCGTCAGCGGGACAATAACGCCTATCCAGGATCGCAGCATGGCGCTGGGGACCATCGCGAGTAAATCTGTTTGCGCGATCGTACCCATTACTGCTTCGGAAACATACTCTGTTTCCAGCACTACCTTCAGCGACGAAACACCGTGGTACTCGAACACTTGGTGCAAAAACCGGGCGCCCGCGCTCTGCGCCGAAGGCATGACCCAGCCATATGGCGTCAGATCCTGCAGCGTCGCCGTAGGCAGCTTCGCTAGAGGGTGATTATTCCGGGCCACGATATGCACATCTTCGCTGCTCAAGGCCGTCTGCGCACAACTCCAGGTCTGTTCCGGATAAGACGGCACAACGGCAAGATCCAGGAGGCCGTCTTCCACCGCGGAATTCAATTCATCTGACTTGCCGATACGCAATTGCAATCTCATTCCAGGGCGCCGGCGTATCAATTCGGACATCGACTGCACCAGGATGCTGTCGCTTGCCGGACTCGTAACACCGACACGCAGCAGGCCAGAATGGCGAGAGCGCAATTCCGACGCCATGCGCACCAACTCGAAATGCCGGGACTCGAAGCGCTTTGCCGACTCCAAAAACAGTTGTCCTTCCGTAGTCAAGCGGGCGCCACGCATTCCACGTTCAATAAGCGGCAAGCCCACGGCATCTTCCAAGCGACGCAGCGCTTTGGAAACAGACGGCTGTGTAATGCCGATATTCTCCGCCGCGCGGGTAATGCTGCCGCTACGGGCGATTTCAATGAACGCCTCAATATCGTTGTGCGAAAATTCCATGCGAATTTAGAATAATTTAGATGCCTAACTGGAATATATCCTATCGTACGGCTGCAATACTCGCACAATTAGCGCGGCCATGTGCCGGGCAGGCTGGAACAGCTAATCCATGCCTATGCGCCCCGCGGCGCCCTGCTCCAGGGCTGCCGGTACTGTATGGCCTCGCCGATATGCGCCGCGCCTATGGCGTCTTCCCCCTGCATATCGGCCAGCGTGCGCGCCACGCGCAGCACGCGGTGCGCCACGCGCGCCGACCAGCTCCAGCGCGACATGGCCTGGCCCAGCAGCTTGCGCGCGGCGGCATCCAGCACACAATAGCGATCCAGGTCGGTGACGCCGAGGCGTGCATTGGGATAGCCCTGCCGGTCCAGTTGGCGCCTGCGGCATAGTTCCACCCTGGCGCGCACCAGAGCCGTTGCCTCGCCGGGCGGCGCGTCCATCCAGGCCGCGTCGGCAGGCGGCAAGGCGATCTGCAGGTCGATGCGGTCGAGGAGCGGTCCCGACAATTTGCCGCGGTATTTCTCGATGCGATCGAGGCTGCAGGAGCAGCGCATGGTGGCATGCCCGAGCCAGCCGCAAGGACATGGATTCATGGCGGCGATCAATTGAAACGATGCGGGAAAAGCCAGGGTGCGCGAGGCCCGGGCGATAGCCACCCTGCCGGTCTCCATGGGCTCGCGCAGGGATTCGAGCACCCGGCGCTCGAATTCGGGCAGCTCGTCCAGGAACAATACGCCGTGATGGGCCATGCTGATCTCGCCCGGCTTGGGGTGCATGCCTCCGCCGACGATTGCCGGCGCGGAGGCCGAATGGTGCGGAGCCCGAAAAGGCGGCGCGTCGCTGACCGATTGGGCAGCCCCGGCAATGCCGGCCAGGGCCGCGACTTCCAGCGCCTGGGTATCGGCCAGCCGCGGCAACAGGCCCGGCAGACGATACGCCAGCATGCTTTTGCCCGCACCCGGCGGCCCCGACATCAGCAGGCTGTGGCCGCCCGCGGCGGCGACTTCCAGTACGCGGCGCGCCATGGGCTGGCCACGCACCTCGGACAGGCACGCGTCGCTTTCTTCGGCCGGCGGCGGGATCTCGGGCTCTGCACGGGGCAACTGGGCCCGTTCCGAGAAATGCGCAACGACCTCTTGCAGAGTGCGTGCGGCCATCACAGTAAGCCCGGGAACGCGCGCGGCGGCGCCTGCGCTGGCGGCGGGCAGCACCAGCCGCAAGGCCGGGTCGCTGCGCGCCACCGCCAAGGCGATGGCCAGCGGCGCCCCTACCGCCACCACGGCTCCCGTCAAGGACAATTCGCCGGCGAAGACATAGCCGGCCAGGTCGGGCTCGCCGCTGCTGCCGCGGCGACGCCCAGGCACCTGCACCTGGCCCGAGGCCAGCAGCACGCCCAATGCAATAGGCAAGTCGAAGCGCCCGGATTCCTTGGGCAGGTCGGCCGGCGCCAGATTCGCGGTGATACGCCCGGCCGGGAATTCCAGGCCGCTGCTGATGATGGCCGAACGCACGCGCTCGCGGCTTTCGCGCACGCCGGCGTCGGGCAGGCCAACTACGTTGAACGCCGGCAAGCCGGGTCCTACGTGGACCTCGACCCGTACCGGCAATGCCTCCAGTCCGTACAAGGCCCGGCTGGCCAATACCGCCAGGGACATCCGCCCTCCTTCCAATGCCGCACGCGAGTCTGTCTCGCATGCCGGAAGGCCAAGTATCACGCGGATCACGCGGCACGTGCTGCGCCGTGTATCCGATTTGTCCCACGAGGGTTCTACTCAAGCACGCGTCATGGCCAGGCGCGGATCACCGGGCGCCTGTCCCCTATGCCTTTATTCCTGCACCCGGCACAGCGCCATGATGCCGGCCAGCGACGCCTGGTTCTCGATATCCAGGACCTGTGCCATCAAGGCCCGCGCTTGTTCCGCGGGAATCGCGCGCGTGGCGTTCTTCATGAATTTTTCTTCGATGGCGGCCCGGGACAAAGGCGTTTCGGGGGTGCCGAGGCTGGTCGCCTTGCGGCAGGCGTAACGGCGGCCGTCCTTCAGGTGCACGATGACTTCTCCGGGGAAGTGGACGGGATAATCGCTGGCGGGATCGGGCAGGCAATACGCCTTGTCGGCAACGGCCAGCACTTCCGGCGCGTCCAGCGCTTCGTCATAGAAGGTGGCGAGGTCCACGCGGCCGCGCACCAGCGCGACCGACACCACATACTGCACGCTGAACAATGCCTGGTACGGAGTCACGGGGCGGATGCAGCGTGCACGCGGTTCGGCGACCATCTTGTGCAGGCCGGCGCTCAGCAGGCAGTCGATGCGCTCGATGTCTTCCAGGGCGAACTGGCCGCGCAGTTCCAGCGCGGCGTCGACGAAGGCATGAATGAAATGGCAGCAGGGATAGGGCTTGAGCGCGATGCCCAGCGTCTGCCAGGCCTGGCCCAGTTGCGCGGTGGGCAGCGCATCGCCTTCGGGGATGCGCTGGATGTGCGAGGCGTAAAACCCCCGGCGGCCTTCGAGCACGGTATCCGGCCCGCTGAAGCCGGCTCGTGCCAGGGCCACGGCGGACAGGCCGCAATGCGCCGCCCAGCCGGGATGCAGGCGCTTGAGCCAGGAGGTGCCCCGTTCCAATATGCCGGCGGCCTGGCTGCCGCACAGCCCCAAGGCCCAGACCAGGGCCTGCTGGTCGGCCTTCTGCAGCCGGCCCGCGGCGGCCGCGGCGGCGAAAGTGCCGCACAAGGACGTCGGATGGAAGGCGCGGTCATGGAAATCGCCCGCGCCCACGGTGGCCAGGCGGCAGCCGATTTCCAGCGCCGCGATGAAGGCGGTCAGTACTTCGGCGCCGCTCGCCCCGCCCGCTTCGCCGGCGGCCAGCACGGCGGCCAGCGCCGGCGCCGTGGCGTGGTAGATGGCGCCGATGTGCGTGTCGTCGAAATCCAGGCCGTGGGCCAGCACGCCGTTGACCAGGGCGGCGGAGGTGGCCGGCAGGCGTTCCCCGCTGCCTATGGCGGTGGCTTGCGCGCCCTGCCCCAGTTCGCGTGTGCCCTGGAGTATGGCGCGGCCGAAATCGAAGCGTGTGGATGCCAAGGCAATGCCCAGGGCGTCCAGAAAATGTTCCTTGGCCAGCGTGCGCACCGCCTGCGGCACCTGGGCGAGATCCAGGTTCAGGGCAAATTCGGCCAGCGTGGCGGATTCGGTCAAGGCAGCGTCTTGTATCTGCTTGGGTACTGCGATCGAGGTCATGATGCACTCACTATCTGGAATTTGAAAACATGGCCCGCGGAAAACGCGGGGATTTCGGCGTACATGCAAAGCACGGACAGATGCCGGCACGGAATCGCGGCCCTCGAGCCGAACCCCGGGCGGGCGGCCCGCGCTGCGAGAGCCTCAGGGAATCCGGATGTCCAGCAAAGGCGCGTGCTGCTGCGCGCCGAAGGTGTCGCGTTCCCCCGTCGTGCCCTGGCCCCAGGTGCGGCGCAGGGTCAGCTTGAAGGCCAGCGCCGGCTCGAAGAACATGCAGGTGATGACGTCATTGACGCCGACACCGTAGATCTGCGCCAGGCGCTCGGCCTGCAACACGTCGCTGTCCCTGACCCGCTCGTAGACATCCTTGCGATCGAATATGACGTCGAAAGTGATTTCGAAAGGTCCTGAATTTTTGCTGCGCACCACTTTGGCGAGTTGTCTCAATGAAGCTTCGGGCATGCTCAGATCTCCAGGTGGCGTACGGGAAAGAACCCGGCCGGATCGTCGATTTCCATCAGGTGATAGACCGTGAATTTGCATACCGGGCCGATGGGGTTTTCGGGGGGATTCAGGGGAATGGCGAAATTGCCCGCGGTGGCGAGCTGCCCCGGGTACGGCATGTGCAGCACGGAGATGCGTACGCTGCTGCAGATGGCATTCGCCAGATCCTGCGTCGGCGCCGTCACCTCGCCCAGCAGGCCGATCTCGTGCGGCACGACGTGCTTGAGCGGTTCGAGGTCTCCCATGACGCCGTTCCTGCCGTATACGTGGAAGACCAGTTGGGCCTGGCCCGCAGCCAGCTCGGGATAGGTCGCCTCGGCGCGCTTGCGCACGCCGTCCAGGAATGTGTCGATCTGGCCTATCAATATGGGGTCGCGCACACCGCCCACGAAGATCGTGCGGTAGCCTGAGACTGCCGCCCCTTCCACCTTGATGCTGTATTGCTGCGAGGGAGTGAAGACGCTGCCGCTGACGCGGACCCGGCGCTCGTCCAGCGCCTCGTAGCGGGCGCCGCGCAGGTCCAGCACCCCGCCGGGGCCGTACAGCATGTCGGGCCGGGTCTTTTCATAAAGCGTGTGGGCGGCCACCGACGCCGGCGTGCAGCGTTCCGCGGGATTCATGGGTTCGAGATCGAAACTGTCCCGGCGGATCGTGGCCAGGATCACGCGCCCCTTGGGTTCGGCGCAATTGGCGCCGCACTCGACGATCTTGCCCATATGCCAATAAACGCCGGGGTCTATGCCATGCAGGCTGCACAGGCCGGCATACGGCGAAGGGTCGTAGGAACGGCCGCTGACGACAATATCGACGTCGGGATGCTCGGTGAGTAGCCTGGCATAGGGCTCGCCCCCCATCTGCGCCACCAGGTTCACCGCCTGGTCTATGGCCTCGTGCGTCAGGTCGCCGGACGGACCGCATTCGGTCACGCGGCCTTCGTCCAGGCGCTGGTGCAGCAGCGTCTTGTCGATATTGGAGTAGATGGCGGCAAGCTTGAAGCGGTAGCCGTTTTCACGGGAAATCTGGCCGATGAGTTCTATCATCTCGTCGACGTGCCGGTCTATGCCCGGGCCGCCGGCGGAACTGACGAACAAGCGGATCTTGTGCCGGGCCGCTGCGCTGAGTATCAGGGAAAGATCGCGGACATATGCCTCCCGGGTCACTAGCGTCTTGCCCAGGCCCAGCAAATACGGCCCGGGATCGGTAGAGCCCGAGTCGACGATCATGGCGTCCACTCCACGCTCGACACCGCGCCAGAAATGCTCCTCGGGAATGCCGTAACCGAGCATGCCCTGAGGCGTCAGGATCTTGAGTTCGGTCTTCATGCGGCTCTCCGGCTGCCGGCGTTCGGGCGCCAGGCGTGCACGGCGGGCCGTGAGACCCCCAGGGTGTCGCGCAAGGTGTTGCCCGGATACTCGCGCCGGAACAGGCCGCGCCGCTGTAGCTCCGGCACCACGAGGCGCGCGAAGTCCTCGTACGAACCGGGCACGCGAGTCGCCGACACGACGAAGCCGTCGCAGGCGTGCTCGAACCATTCCTGCATCTCGTCGGCCACCTGGGAAGCGGTGCCGACGAAGGTGGGGCCCTCCTTCAAGGTGCCGCGCCCCGAGCCCTCGACGAAGTCGCGCACCGAAGGATTCTTCTTGCCGGTCTTGGCGATGACCTTGTCCCTCAGGCTCTGCCACGATACGGCAGCCAATTCCTCGTCTGTGAATGGCAGGTCGTAGGGCCGCGCCGAAAAATCGACATTGAGCACTTCGCACAGCAGGGCCAGCGAATCGATCGGCTTGGCGAGGGCGGCGGTCAGCTCGTATTGCTCACGCGCCTGTTCCGCGGTGTCGGCAACGATGACCTTGACGGCCGGGGCTACCTTCACGGTGTCGGGGTTGCGCCCCGCCTTGGCGATGGCGGATTTGAGAAACTCGTACTGCTTGCGCCCGGCCTCCAGCGAGGGATACGAGGCGAACACCAGTTCCGCCCAGCGCGCGGCGAAAGCCATGCCCCGGCCGCTCTGCCCCGCCTGCAGCAGCACGGGATGGCCTTGCGCGGAACGCGGCACGGTCAAGGGCCCCTTGGAGCGGAAATAGTTCCCCACATGATCCAGGCGGTGCACTTTGTCGGGATCGGCAAACCTGCCCTCGCCCGTCTTGTCCAGCAGCAAGGCATCGTCTTCCCAACTGTCCCAGTGGCCGGTCACCACTTCCATGAACTCGTCGGCCCGGTCGTAGCGCAGGTCGTGTTCCAGGTGCTCTTCGTAGCCGAAATTCTCGGCTTCGGAATTGTTCAGCGAGGTCACCACGTTCCAGGCCACGCGCCCGCCGGTCATCAGGTCCAGCGTGGCGAACAGCCGCGCGACATGATAGGGCTCGTAGTACGTGGTGGAATACGTCGCCCCCAGGCCCAGCCGAGAAGTGGCGGCGGCCATGGTCATGAGCACCACGGAGGGATCGAGCTTGACCGCGCGGATGCCGTTGGCGACGGTGTCGCGGTGGTCCTTGCCATAGATGTCGGGCATCGCCAGGCGATCGTCGAAAAAGGCCATGTCGAACTTGGCATCTTCCAGCGTGCGGGCAATGCGCTGGTAATAGGCCGGCGACATGAAATCGCTCATGGACGACGGGTGCCGCCAGGAGCCTACATAGTTGGAGCAATTCTGGGCCTGCATGAACGCGATCAGGCTCATTTGGCGGCTGGGTGTGGACATTGTTGCTTCCTTTTGCGATGAAATGATGAGCGGCACGCCTGGCGGTCAGTCCATGTGCGCGCCCGAGTCCTTGACCGCGCGGCCCCACTTCACCTGCTCTTTCTTCAGGAACTGGGCGAAGTGATCGGCGCTGCCTCCATCGATCAAGGAACCGAGCAGCGCGTAGTGGCGCTTGACTTCGGGCGTGCCCAAGGCATGGTTGGCCGCGGCGTTGAGTTTCTCGATGACGGCCGCGGGCGTGCCGGCCGGCGCAAGAATCCCCGACCACGCGGCAGCGTCGAAGCCCGGCACGCCCTGCTCGGCGATCGTCGGCACGTCGGGCACCACGGGGTCGCGCTCGCCGCTGCTCACGCCCAGCGTCTTGAGCTTGCCGGCCTTTACTTGCGGCAATATCGAAGACGAGGTGTCGAACGCGAACTGCACGCGTTCGGCCATCAGGTCTATCACCATTGGCGCGGAGCCCTTGTAAGGCACATGGGTGATCTGCATGCCGGTGGCCTTTTTCAGCATTTCCATCATGATGTGCGCCGTCGTGCCGTAGCCGCTGGATCCGTAGGAAACCTTGCCGGGACGCTCCTTCACATAGGCGATCATCTCCTGCAGATTGTTCACAGGCATATTGCGGGCGGTGCTCAGGAACTCCACGCTGGTATCCAGCAGGGCCACGGCCTCATAGTCCTTGGCAGGGTTGTAGGGCAGCTTCTGGTAGAGCGCGGGGTTGATGGCCAGCGGCCCCGACGAACTCAGCAGCAAGGTGTAGCCGTCGGCCGGGGAATTCTTGACGAACACATTGGCGACGATGCCGGCCGCCCCCACCTTGTTGTTGATGAAGATGGGCTGCTTGAGCACATCGCTCATGCTCTTGGCGATCAGGCGAGCCACGGTATCGGAGGCCTGTCCCGGAGGAAAGCCGACTACCAGTTGTATAGGCCGGCTCGGATACGGGCCTCCCTGGGCCCGCGCCCGCATGAACGGGGCAAGCGCCAAAGGAGCGGCGGCCAAGGTCTTGGCGAAATCGCGTCTGTTTATCATCATGTCTCCTGTAATCGGTAGATAGCTGTAGTAGTGGGTAGATGGTTTGTGGTAGTGAAAATCGCCGTGGGAATCCGGAAACCCGGAAGCCCCATGTTTTGTCGGCAAACCCGGCTTGCGGCACCGCCTCAGGCCTGCGCGGCTTGCTGTGGCGGCCGGTAGCCCAGGCGCTGCGAAAGCTGTGCCGCCGCGGCCGCCAGCGCCTGCGGCACGGCGCCGTCCCAATCGGGGTCCAGGCGGCTGGCCCTGGAAGTCAGCGACAGCGCCAGGACCATGCGGCCTTCGGCATTGAAAACCGGCGCGCTGAAGGCATTGACGGCAACCTGGTGCACGGGCGACGCCCCGGGTTCGGTCGCCCTGGCCAGCCCATGCCGGCGCGCCTCTTCGACGTGGGCCTCGAAGCGCAGCTTGCGGGCCATGTCGTCGTCATCGTCCCGGCGCGACAGGCGCAGGTCTTCTTCCACCAGCGCCGAACTCACGCTCGGCGGCAAGAAGGCGGTGAACGCCCTGCCCGTGGCCGACCTGACGATGCTCATGACATAGCCGGTACGCAAATTCTCGCTGACAGGGTTGCTCGAAGGCTCCCAGCGGATCGCCGTGGGACCGCGGTTGCCCCATACGGCCAGGCACAGAGTGTGCTGGCCGACCCGCTCGCAGATTTCGGGGAGCGCCGCCGTGGCCACGCGTATGGCCTCGATATCGGCGAGATTCGAGCCGCCCAGTTCCAGCGACACGGGGCCGAGGTCGTGGGCATAGGCCACCATATAGCGCCCCCTGCCGAAAGCCAGCGGCTTGGACTCCGGACGATGGCGCATATTTTCCACCCGCCCGAGAAACACCACATGATCGCCGCCCGGATAGGTGGCGACCTTCCGGCATTCCAGGTGCGCCGCGCACTCGTCGATCACGGGCGCGCCGCCTATGCCCTCGCTGAAGCTCATGCCGCTGAACTTGTCTTCGCCCGATTTGGCGAAATGGTTCGACACCGAGATCTGGTTGTCGGCCATGATGTTGATCACGAAGTAGTCGCTGTCGCGGAACGCGGGGTGGCTCTTAGACGTGAGCGACTGGCTCCAGAGGATGAGCGGAGGGTCGAGCGATACCGAACTGAACGAATTGGCCGTGACGCCATAGTTGCGGCCCTGTGCGTCACGGGTCGTCACCACGGTCACACCCGTCAGAAAGGTTCCCATCACGTTGCGGAGATCCCGCGGATCCAATTTCGACTGAGTCGGCACGCTCTGCATTTTGCTCTCCATCGCGGCAGCTTGCATGTGCCGCGGATGAGGAAATTCTAGGAGCCGGACAGACCTTAGAGAAATTGTGAATGCCAATCTATTTATTGATGGTGCCTATTAATGGCCGGCGGCGCCGCAAGCCGGCAAAGCCATGTAACGCAGGCGCAGAGGCCATGTTTTGCCTTGCGCCCGGCGCAGCCCCGGAGCCGCCTTCGAAGGCCGGAATACGGACGCCCGGAAAGGGCAAGCCATGGATGGAAAATGCGATCGGAATGGCGCAAGACGATCGGAGTGGCGCCGGCGACGTTCGCGGCGCCGCGCAGCCCTTCAACCCAGGCTCGATGCCTCGGGAAACGCCTGCTGCAAATAGCGGCAGAAGCTTTGCACCGTCGAGCTCAAGGCTGCATTGCGCAAGGTCGCGATGCCAAAGCTGCGGCTCAGGCGGATGCCCTCGATTTCCACGACGACATGTCCTTCCTGCCGCGGGCGCCGCGTCATGGAGCGCGGCAGCAAGGTCATGCCCAGGCGTGCGTCGAGCATGCCGATGATGGTGTTGAGATTGCCGGCGGTCTGGGCGGGCGGCAGAGCCAGGCCGCGGCGGCCGATGTCCTCGGCAATGCGCGCCAGCATGGGCTCGTAATGCTGCAGGACAACCAGCGGATACGCGGCCATCGCGTCGGGGCTGACGCTGCTGGCATGCGCCAGGGCGTGATCGGAAGGCACGACCAGCACCATGTCGTCTTCCCGCACGGGCTGGAAGCGGAACCGCCGATCGTGTTCCTGCAAGGCCAGCACCGCCACGTCCGCCTCTCCCGACAACAGTGCATTCAATGCATCGCGATAGCGCAGGTCGCGCAGCTCGATCTGCACGTCAGTATATTTCTGGCAGTACGAATGAATGATGAGCGGCAAGACTTCGGCCGCCAGCATCGGAGTCGCGGCCACCGCCACGCGGCTGCGCGAGGCCTGGGCCTGCTGGTGGAAGTTTTCGACCAGGCTCTGCAGGCCGTGCAGCACCTGGGTCGCCTCGCGCAGCAGCAGCGCCCCTTGCGGCGTCGTCTGCACCGTGCGCGTGGTACGGATCAACAACTTCGTATCCAGCACCGCCTCGAGCCGCTGGATGCGGCTCGTCACCGAAGGCTGGGTGATGTGCAAATGTTGCGCGGCCAGGCTGAAGCTGCCCAGCTGCGCAACGGCGATGAAGGTTTCGAGTTCCGCCAGATCGATACGCATCGAAAGCGGCAGCGCCTGACGTATCGAGGACATCGGGAGGGAATCCATTCCGGGCTGGTTCATGGGATTGATCATGAGTTTAGCTCGGATCCTGCAGTGAGCCGGCCAGTCCGCTGCAATCCATTTTCATGCCTGGGTGTCAGGGCTCCGATTCCAGGGCAAGCTGGACGACCACACCGTCAGCCTGGCGCGCAGCCGATCCAGGTACAGGTAGATCACCGGTGTAGTGTACAGGGTGAAAACCTGGCTCAGGACCAGGCCGCCCATCACCGTGATGCCCAGTGGCTGGCGCAGCGACGCCCCCTGCCCTATGCCTACCGCCAGAGGCATTGCGCCCAGCACCGCAGCCGCTGTAGTCATCATGATCGGCCGCAGGCGCAGCACGGCGGCCTCATGGATCGCCTGCCTGGCATCCAGCCCCCGATCGCGCTGCAGCCGGACGGCGACGTCGACCATCATGATGCCATTCTTCTTGACGATCCCGATCAGTAGAATGATACCTATCATGGCAATCACCGAGAACGGCGTGTCGAACAGCAGCAAGGCCAGCGTAGCGCCGATTCCAGCTGAGGGCAGTGTCGACAGGATGGTGATCGGGTGAATCGTATTCTCATAGAGGATGCCGAGCACGATATAGACCACAGTCAGAGCAGCCAGTACCAGCAGCGGAACGGTGCCCATGGATTGCGAATACGCCCGCGCCGCCCCAGCGAAGGCACCATGGACGGAAGCCGGCATGTGGATGTCCTGCGCGGCCTTGCCGATCGCGACGGCGGCCTGGCTGAGCGAACCGCCGATCGGCAGATTGAACGAAACGGTCGCAGCGACCAGGCCGCTCTGGTGATTGACTTGAGTGGCCGTATGGCTGTTGGTATAGCTGGCCAGTGCCGACAGCGGCACCATGGTCTCGGCTGCCGTGCTGTCGGCGCTGCCACTGGAGCTGCCGCCCTTGCTGTTGGAAATGCTGTTGGTGAGACGGTTCGCCTGGGCATCGGCATTGAGCATGCTGGAGCCCGATGCGGCCGACTGCGACGGGCCTGTAGCGCTCGACAGTACGACTCCCGAAACGGTTCCTCCGGGCATGCGCGTCTGCTGGGTGCCGGTCGGATTGCCGGCCGCGCGACTGAAATAGACCCGGTCCAGCCCTTGCGGATACTGCCAATATGGCGGAGCCACCTCCATTACCACGAAATATTGGTTGAGAGGATTGTAGATAGTGGTCACGGTGCGCTGCCCGAAAGCGTCGTACAACGCCGTATCTATCTGGTTCGGCTGGAAGCCGTAGCGCGCCGCGGTGCTGCGGTCGATCGTGATGTACGTCTGCAGGCCATGCTGCTGCAAGTCCGTGTTCACATCTTGTATCTGCGACGAATACTTGCCCAGCGCGGTCACCAGCTTCGGAGTCCAGGTATACAAGGCCTGAGGGTCGTCGCTGGTGAGTGTGTACTGGTATTCCGACGCCGACTGGCGCCCTCCTATCCTCAAGTCCTGCTGCGCCTGCAGGAACAGCCGCGCGCCCGACACTCGGTTCAGCTTCGGCCTCAGCCGGTTGACCACTTGGGCAGCAGAGATCTTGCGCCGCGCCAGCGGTTTGAGTTCGATGAACACTGTGGCCGAATTCAACGACCGCCCACCGGTGAAGCCGGCCACCGAAGCGACCGCCGGATCCTCTTGCACGATCGCCTGCAGTTGCGCGAGCTTTTTCTCCATCGCCGGAAAGGAAATGCTCTGGTCGGCGATGATGTGCCCGATGAGGATGCCAGTGTCCTGCTCCGGAAAAAAGGTCGTAGGGACCAGCTTGAACAGGAAGACATTCAGCACCAGCAGGGCGATGAGCGTCAGGATCACAGTCCGCGCGTGGTCGAGTACCAAATAAAGCGTGCGGGAGTAGAAACGCTTGAAGCGTTCGAACAGCGCCTCCAAGTACATGGCCCAGCGGCCCTGCGGCTTTTCGGCATGGTGGCCGCGTAGCACATAGGCGCACATGACAGGCGTGACCGTCAGCGAAATTACCAGGGAGATCAGGATGGCGATGGACAATGTCACCGCGAACTCATGGAACAGCAGCCCTACGATGCCCGGCATCAGCAAAATGGGCAGGAATACGGCGATCAGCGACAGGCTCATGGAAATGACCGTGAAGGCGACTTCCGCACTACCCTGCAAGGCGGCATCCAGCGGGCTCAGGCCCGCTTCGATATGCCGGGTGACGTTCTCCAGCACCACCACCGCGTCGTCAACCACGAAGCCGGTGCCTATGGTCAGGGCCATGAGAGAAAGGTTGTCCACGCTATAGCCCAGCAGGTACATCGGCCCGAATGTTCCCACGATGGACAGTGGCAGCGCCACCGCCGGCACCAGGGTGGCCCGCGGCGAACGCAGGAACACGAAGACTACGCCGACCACCAGCAGCACGGCGAGGAACAAGGTGCGTTCGGTGTCCTGCACCGATGCATGCACCGATTCGGAATGGTCCATTGCCACACCTACGTGGATGCCATTGGGCAGCGTCGCCTCGATCGAGGGCAGCACCTTGCGGATCTGCGCGACGGTATCAACCACATTGCTGCCCGGCCTCGGGTAGACGATTACCAACACCGCCGACTTGCCGTTGTACAAGCCCGCGTTACGGATATTTTCATTGGAATCCTGAACGTCGGCGACATCGCGCAGGAGCACCGGGGCACCGTTGCGGTAGGCGATGACCAGGTCCCGGTATGGCGCGGCCTTACTGATCTGGTCGTTGGATACCACGTCGTAGCGTATGCCATCCTGGTCGATATGCCCTTTCGCGCTGTCGGCATTGGCCGCACTGATCGCCGCGCGCACATCCTCGAAGCCGATGCCGTAGCTATTTAGCTTGCCCGGCTGAAGTTCGACCCGCACCGAAGGCAGAGCGCCGCCGCCCAGAGTAATCTCCCCTACCCCGTTGATCTGCGACAGTTGCTGTTGAATGACCGAATCGGCGGAATCATAGAGCTGGGCCTTGGTCAGGGTGTCGGAGGTCAGGGCCAGGACCATGACGGGAGAATCTGCCGGATTGTATTCGCGGTAACTGGGGTTGCCGCGCAGCGTAGTAGGCAGGTCCGCGCGGGCCGCCTGGATCGCCGCCTCCACGTCTCGCGCCGCGCCATTGATATTGCGGCTCAAGCCGAACTGGATCACGATCATGGCGGTTCCCACGCTACTGATCGAGGTCATTTCATTGACGTCGGAGATGGTGCCCAGGCGCCGTTCCAGGGGCTCGGCCACGGTGGTGGCCATGACGTCGGGGCTGGCGCCGGCCATACTGGCCCGTACTACGATGACCGGATACGACACATTGGGCAGCGGCGCGACCGGCAGATGAAAATAGGCCAGCATCCCGGACAATACAATGGCAATTGCCAACAGAGTGGTCGCCACTGGCCGCCGGATGAACAGTCCCGGAATGTTCACGGCACGATCTCCGCCGGCGCATCACGCCCACGCCTTCGCAGGCGCCGAGCGACCCGGTCGAAGAACAAGTAGATCACCGGCGTGGTGAACAGCGTCAACATCTGGCTCAGAGTCAAGCCACCGATGATGGCCAGGCCCAGCGGCCTGCGCAGTTCCGAGCCGGTTCCCGTTCCCATCAGCATCGGCAAAGCGCCCAACATGGCCGCCAGGGTCGTCATCAGGATGGGCCTGAAGCGCAACAGCGACGCTTCGAAGATTGCCTCGCGGGGCGGCTTGCCGTGTTCGCGCTCGGCCTCGAGCGCGAAGTCCACGATCATGATCGCGTTCTTCTTGACAATGCCGATCAGTAAGACGATGCCGATGATGCCGATCACGTCCAGGTCGCTGCCGGCGATCATCAACGCCAACAACGCGCCTATGCCTGCAGAGGGCAGCGTCGACAGGATCGTCACCGGATGAATGAAGCTTTCATAGAGCACGCCCAGCACGATATACACAGCCACCAGCGCAGCGATCAGCAAATATATCTCGCTAGACAGCGAATCCTTGTACGCCTGGGCGGCACCCTGGAACGTGGATGTGATCGACGCTGGCAGATGCACAGCCTGCTGAGCCTGCTGGATGTCGCGCACGGCCGTGCTCAGGGACGCACCCTGGGCCAGATTGAACGACACCGTGACGGCCGGGAACTGAGCCAGATGGCTGATCTGCAGTGGAGTCTTGACGATTTTGATGGTGGCGATCTGGGACAGCGGTACTTGGCCGCTGCTGCTGGTCTGGCTGGGCAAATACAGCGTGCCCAGAGACTGTATTGTCGGCAGCGACTTGGGTTGGGCGACCAGAACCACCCGGTACTGGTTGGCCTGCTCGAAGATGGTCGAGACGATACGCTGACCCAGGGCGTCATAGAGCGCATTGTCGATGGTCGCAGGAGTAATGCCGTAGCGCGCCGCCAATTGGCGATTGACCTCGACGTTGATGCTCAGGCCGTCGCTATCCAGGTCGCTGGTCACATCGGTAATGGAAGAGATCTGCTTCATCCGCTCGACCAGCGCTGGCACATACTGCTCGAACGCTTGTTGGCTAGGCCCGCGCAGCACGAATTGGTATTGATTCGGCGAAACCGTGGTGTCCAGAGTCAGGTCCTGCTCGGGCTGCATGTACAGCTTGATCCCGGGCACCCCCGCGACTTCCTTCTGCAGGCGCCGCACGATCTGCAAGGCGGTGGAGGAACGCTGGTCGCGCGGCCGCAAGTTGATCAAGAAGCGCCCCTTGTTCAACGTTGCGTTGGTCCCGTCTATGCCTACATACGACGTCAGCGACACCACATCGGCATCCTTAAGTATGGCATCGGACAGCGCCGACTGGCGTTGCGCCATGGTCTTATAGGACACCGAATTGTCGGCCACGCTGATGCCCTGGATCACGCCAACGTCCTGCACGGGAAACAAGCCCTTGGGAATGGTGATGTACAGGACTGCCGTAAGAGCCACGGTGGCGGAGGCCACCAGCAGCGTCAGCGTCTGGTGGTCCAACACCCAGCGCAGCCCGCGCTCATAGGCTGCCAAAGCCTTGTCAAACAGCCTTTCGCTGGCACGCTCGAAACGGCTTGGGCTGCGCTGCGCCTGTGCCCGCAGCAGGCGAGCGCATAGCATTGGCACAAGCGTCAGCGACACCACCGCTGAAATAACGATGGTAATCGCGAGCGTGACGGCGAATTCGCTGAACAAGCGGCCGATCACGCCCCCCATGAACAGCAAAGGAATCAGCACCGCGATCAGCGAGACGGTCAGCGACAAAATGGTGAAACCTATCTGCCCCGCTCCTTCCAGCGCTGCCTGCAAGGGAGTCTTCCCTGCCTCCAGGTAGCGCACGATGTTCTCGATCATGACAATCGAGTCGTCCACCACAAAACCCGTGGCGATGATCAGCGCCATCAGCGACAAGTTGTCGATCGAATAATCCAGTTCGTACATCAGCGCCAAGGTGCCGATCAGCGATACTGGCACGGAAATGCTGGGGATGACGGTGGCCGGCAGATTGCGCAGAAACACGAAGATCACCATCACCACCAGAGCTACCGCCAGCACCAGCTCGAAAGCGGCATCCGACACCGAAGAACGAATCACGCCAGTACTGTCGGAGACCACGGCGACCTGCATGCCCGCAGGCAATGTGGCCTTGAGCACTGGCAGCTCTTTCATGATCTGGTCGACTGTGGCAATGACATTCGCGCCCGGCTGGCGCTGCACGTTGAGCACGATGGCCGGCGTATGGTTGTACCAGGCACCCTGATCGACATTCTGCGCGGCCTCGGTAATGGTGGCGACGTCTCGCATGAACACCGGCGCACCGTTCTGGTAGGCGATGACCGTGTTCAGATACTGCTCGGGGCTAGTGATCTGATCATTATCGTTGATGGTGTAGTCGAGTTCGGGGCCATCGAAATTCCCCTTGGGCTGGCTGATGTTGACCACTCCCAGCAACGAGCGCAGGTCGTCCATGTTCAGCCCATAGGCGGCCAGCTTCTGGGGGGATGCTTCGACCCGTATCGCCGGCACATTGCCTCCGGCCGACGACACCAGGCCCACACCTGGCACCTCGGAAATCTTGGTCGCCAGGCGGTTGTTGGCAGCGTCTTGCAACTGGGTCAGCGACATCGACCTGGACGTCACCGCCAGTGTAAGGATGGGCTGGTCGGCGGGGTTGACCTTCGCGTAGGTAGGCGGCGCCGGCAAGCCGCTGGGCAAGAAGCTGTTGGCCGCATTGATGGCCTGCTGGACATCCTGCTCGGCAATATCCAGGTTCAGTGAGAGGTTGAACTGCAGGGTGATGACCGAAGCCCCGTCCGAACTGTAGGAAGTCATCTGCTGCAGGCCTGGGATCTCGCCCAGTTGCACCTCCAGCGGCGCCGTGACCGTGGTCGCCATGACGCTGGGGCTGGCACCCGGGTAGAAGGTCTGCACCTGTATGGTCGGATAGTCCACGTCGGGCAGCGAAGAGATCGGCAGGAATCGCAGCACGACCAACCCCACCAGCACCAGCGCTATCATCAGCAGCAGTGTCGCGACCGGCCTCAGGATGAACGGACGGGATATGTTCATGGCTTGCACGCCTGCTGTCTACGACGCTGTGGCCCTGGCACCGGGCGCCGCGACATGCGCTTCGCCCTTCGCGGCCGCGGGCACAGCGGTCTTGGCGGCAGTAGACTTGGGCGCTGCGGATGCCGAGGCCGAAGCGGCGCCCGGCGCGCCGGGCGCGGATGATGCCGACTGGGCAACCTTGATCCTGGCGCCATCGCTCAGCCGGTCCAGTCCATCGGTAACCACGACGTCACCTGCCGACAGGCCCGAAAGGATGACGGTATGCTTGCCGTCGCTCGGGCCCAGGGTCACTTTGTGCACCGACACAGTCTGCCCCGCATTGACCAGGTAGACATAGTCACCGGGGGCACCGCTCTGCACCGCGGCAGTCGGCACCAGCACTGCATTGTGCAAGGTATCCACCAACAACCTGGCATTGACGAACTCGTTGGGAAACAAAACCTCGTCGTCGTTGGCGAAAGTCGCCCGCAGAGTCACGGTACCAGTGCTGGTGGCCATCTGGTTGCTGATCGCGTACAGGGTGCCGCTGGCGAGCTGGCGGCTGTTCTCGCTGTCGTACACCGTGACCGGCAGCTTGGCGCCCGAATTAACGCGTCGCAGTACCTTGGCAAGCTGATTCTGCGCAACAGTGAATTCCACCGTGGTCGGCTTCATGGTGGTAATGACCACGATGCCCGGCTGCGTCGAAGCGGTGACATAGTTGCCAGGGTCGACCAACCGCAGGCCAACCCGCCCGGATACCGGCGCGGTGATGTGGCAATAGTCCAGATCCAGCTCGTACTGAGCAATGCTGGCCTGGTCCGCCTTGACCGCAGCCTCGTCCTGCTGCACCGCGTAGCGCTGGTCGGTATAGGTTTGCTCAGCGATCGATTTCTGCCGATTCAGCAACGCATAACGGGCCAAATCGGAACGGGCCTGGGCCAGCGCAGCCTGGTCTTTACCCTGCTGGGCCTGGGCCTGCCGCTTGCCAATTTCATATGGGCGCGGGTCGATCTGGGCAAGAAACTGCCCTTTGGCCACGTCCTGCCCTTCCTGGTAGCCCACGGCCGTCAGATAGCCACTGAGCTGCGGTAGCACGGTGACAGTGGCCACTGGAGTCACTGTGCCCAACGCGCTGATGATCTCGGGCATGTCACCCACGGCCGCAGCGGCCGCCGACACCACCTGTGGCGGCGCGCCGCGCCTGCCTTTTCCAGAACCGCGCAAATGTGCGATCGCCAGCACGATCAGCGCTACTGCCGCTATTGCAAGCAGGATGCGGCCCAGTGGGAAACGCCTTGCCTGTGCCGGCTGAGTTTCGCTCATAACGACCCCGAAAGAGATATCGACGCCGCCGATGCCCGAGAGGTTCCCAGCTCACCAACGGAGCTTGAGCAGAATAACAGGCGCTTTGTTACGCACACAACTAGGGTCGTTGCATGAAAAAACGTCATGGCCGCCATGGCTATGCTGGGCGACTCCCAGGCGTGGCAAGGGTTTGGCGGGCATAGGGACGTGGCGCTGGGGGCGGCTCCACATTACTATCAGTTACGACTAGCCGTTTCGATCCATTACGAGACAAGCCGCAGCCTTTGCGTCACCGGCCTGCCCAAAGCCTCAGCCCACGGAAATCCAGCCGATTTTCAGGCGGTCTTCAGGCAGAAGGCTCCCGGCCCCGACACTTCTGGGGCCTGGTGGTACGGAATACCAAAGCACCTGCGCACTAAAGTACCTTTGCCAGGAAGTTCTTGGTGCGGTCCATTTGCGGATTGGAGAATATGTCTTGCGGCTTGCCCTCTTCGACGATGTAGCCGTCGTCCATGAAGATGACGCGATGCCCGACTTCGCGCGCAAAACCCATTTCGTGCGTGACCACCACCATCGTCATGCCTTCGACAGCCAGCGCCTTCATGACCTGCAGGACCTCGCCCACCATCTCGGGGTCGAGCGCCGAAGTGGGCTCGTCGAACAGCATCACTTTCGGCCCCATGGCCAGCGCCCGGGCAATGGCCACGCGCTGCTGCTGGCCGCCGGAGAGCTGGTCGGGATAGCTGCTTTCCTTGCCCGACAGGCCCACCTTGGCGAGAAGTTCGCGGGCGATCCGGTTGCTGTCTTCGAGCCCTATCTTCTTGACCTTGCGCGGGCCTATGGTGATGTTCTCGAGTATGGTCAGGTGCTTGAACAGATTGAATTGCTGGAACACCATGCCCACGTGCTGGCGCAACTGGTGGATGTTGGTCTTGGGATCGGTGAGGCTCATGCCGGCGATCTCGATATCGCCGCTGGTCACCGTCTCGAGGCCGTTCAAGCAGCGCAGGAACGTGCTCTTGCCGCTGCCCGAAGGGCCGATGACCACGACAACTTCCTTTTCGTCCACATGGTTCGTGATCCCTTTGAGGATCTCGTGCTGGTCAAAGGATTTGTGCAGATCTTTAACGTTTATCAACTTGAAGCCTCCTCTCGAGGTAGGACGCGCACTTCGATACGGCGAAGATGATGATGAAGTACAGGACGGCGATAAGTCCCCAGATCGAGAACGAAGCGAAAGTGGCCGAGATCACGACCTCGCCCTTGTAGACCAGCTCGATGATGCCGACGGGCGCCAGCAGCGAGGTGTCCTTGATGGTTTGCGCCGCCTGGTTGACCAGCGGCGGAATCATGCGCTTGAACGCCTGGGGCAGCACGATGTAGCGCATGGTCTGGAAGTTCGTCATCGCGATGCTGGCAGCGGCTTCTTTCTGGCCGCGATCCACGCCCAGGATGCCGGCGCGGATGATTTCCGTGACGTAGGCGCCTTCGTTCAGGCCCAGCGTTACCGCGGCCGCGAGGATCGGATAGGTCAGTTGCCCGAACCACTGGTTCACCGGCAGGATGGCGGGCAGCCCCAGCACGATGAAGAACAACTGGACCAGCAAGGGAGTGGAACGGAAGATCTCGACATAGGCCGTCGCGATCCAGCGCAGGACCGCCGACTTGGACAGGCGCATCAGCGCCGCGATGAGGCCGATGATGACCATGAGGATGATGGCCACGATCGAATACTGGATCGTCAGTCGCAGGCCATCCAGGATGACGGGTAAATTCTGCCAGATTGTATTCATAAGCCTTCTTGTTCAGTCTGGTCGGCCTCGCTGCCGCGGCGGCGAGGCCGGTTCGGCGGGCCCGGCACCAGGGCTTGTTCACACTAAAAGGGGTGTCCCTTTCAGCGTGAACAAGCCCTAGGCCGGACGCATGTACAAGATCAGCCCGATACCGCCACGCTGTCGGGCTTCTCGACACCCTTGACGGCGCCGCGGGTATCGCCGCCGAAATACTTCACGAACAACTGGTGATACTCGCCGCTCTTCTTGATCTTGGCCAGGCCGGCGTTGATCTTGTCGACGAGTTCAGGCTTTTTCTTGGTGATGGCGATGCCGTAGTATTCGCCCGTCAGCAGGTCGCCGACGATCTTCACGTTCTTGTGGGATGTCTTGAAATTGACGTTGACGGGATTGTCGAAGACCACCGCATCGGCGCCGCCGGTCATGAGCGCCTGGTAGGCCACATCGATGTCCTGGAACTGCTTGATGTAGCGCGAGTCGATGCCGTGCTCGGTCATGTAGTCGACCGAAGACGTGGCTTTCTTGGTGGCCACGACATGGCCCTTGAGATCGGCGAAGCTCTTGATCTTGGAATCGGCCTTGACCAGCACGGACAGACCCGACTTGTAATAGGCATCGCTGAAATCGACGTTCTGCATGCGGCTTTTCTTGATGGTGATGCCGGCCACCGCGGCGTCGATCGAGCCAGCCTGCAGACTGGGGATCAAGCCGTTGAACGGCATGGTCTTCAAGGTGACCTGCATGTTCTCGGCCTTGGCGATGGCCTGGATCATGTCGATGTCGAAGCCCGAGACCTTGCCGTTGACTTCCGTTTCGAATGGCGGGAAGGTGGTGTCCGCCCCGACCAGTATGGTGAGCTTGCCGCCGGAAGCCGCGCTGGCCGTGAACGCGCAGGCCGAAAACAGCAGGCCAGCCATCAGAGTGGTGATTGATTTTTTCAAGGAAGATCTCCTTCAGGACTAAGACTAAGGACTTCTACGACGCCGGCGCCATGGCCTGCCTTACTTGGCGGAGGCCCTGCAGCACCCCGGAATCGAGAGCGTGTGGGGGCAAGTATGAGAGCGGCAAGCGCAGTAAGTCAAGCCGAGCGCCGCCGCGGCGCATGCCGGCCGCCATGCCGCTGCAAGAGCCGCTCTTTGTTCAGCTTGCAGAAAGTTTTTGCGGGAATATCCGTGGAATATCGGCGCAAGGCAAGGCCTGGCAAGGGCGCCCCGCGTCACGCGCGCCGCGGCTGGACAAGAGATGCCACGGCCTTTGCACGCTCGCGCGCATCCGCCACATTGTCCCCATAAGCCACCGCCACACCCATGCGGCGATGCGTATAGCTTTCCGGCTTGCCGAACAGGCGCAGGTCGGTCTGCGGGATGCTCAGCGCTTGCGCCACGCCGTCGAAGCTGATGCCCCGGGCATCGACGCCGCCATAGATGACGGCGCTGGCGCCGGGGCTGCGCAGCGCCGTGCTGACCGGCAGCCCGAGTATGGCGCGGGCGTGCAGTTCGAATTCGCTCTGCCATTGCGAGGCCATGGTCACCAGGCCGGTATCGTGCGGACGCGGGCTTACTTCGCTGAACCACACCTTGTCGTTCTTCACGAACAACTCGACACCGAACACGCCCTGCCCTCCCAGGTCGTCGGTCACGGCCTTGGCAATGCGGCGCGCCTCTTCCAGGGCCGCGGGGCTCATGGGATGAGGCTGCCAGCTCTCGATATAGTCGCCGGCCGATTGCAGATGGCCGATAGGTTCGCAAAAATGCGTCTGGATCGCGCCGTCCGCGCCACGGGCACGCACAGTGAGCAAAGTGATTTCATAGTCGAAGTCGATGAAGCCTTCGACTATGACCCGGCCGTGGCTGACACGGCCGCCGGCCATGGCATAGTCCCAGGCCTGGCGCACCTGCTCGGGGCCGTCGACCTTGCTCTGCCCCTTGCCCGAGCTGCTCATCACCGGCTTGACCACGCAGGGATAGCCGATGCCCCCGTCGATGGCGTCCTGCATGGCCTGCAAGGAATCGCAGAAGGCATAGGGGCTGGTGGGCAGGCCCAGGGTCTCGGACGCCAGGCGCCGTATGCCCTCGCGATCCATGGTCAGGCGCGCCGCACGGGCCGTGGGAATGACGCGGGCCACGCCTGCGTCTTCCAGTTCAACCAGCGCCTGCGTGGCGATGGCTTCGATTTCGGGCACTACGATGTCGGGCCGTTCGGCCTCGATCAGCGCCTTCAATTGATCGGGATCGCTCATCGCGATGGTGCGCGCATGGTGCGCGACTTGCTGGCCCGGCGAATTCTCGTAGCGGTCGACCGCGATGGTTTCGACGCCCAGGCGCTGCAGGGCAATGATGACTTCCTTGCCCAGTTCGCCCGAACCAAGCAGCATTACCCTGGTGGCATTGGGAAACAGCGGAGATCCGATCGTGGTCATGGTCGCGGGCGCATGCGGAAATAAGGAACCCGCATTGTAATTGCCCGGCGCCGCCATATGCCAGCATCGCTATCCCAGAGCCGTTTTTCCAGTATCGCTACTAGCCAGTACCGCCTCGCCAGTACCGCTATGCCGGCGCCGCCATGCCGGCGCCGCTTGCCGCGGCGCATATTGAGCGAATGGCGCTCAGCGCCGCGCCGGGCGCCTGCCCGGCAGGCCCGCAGGAACTTCTTTCAGCTTCTGCAGGATCATGTTGGAGCGTATGTCGGTGACGCCATGGGTGCGGTGCAGCCTGTTGACGATGAAATCCGTATAGTCCTTCAGGCTTGCCGCCTGCACGCGCAGTATGTAGTTGCTTTCGCCGGTGACCACATAGATGGCGCAGACTTCGGGCCACAGGCCGACCTCGGCCACGAAACGGTCGTGCCAGCCCTCTTCTTCTTCGCGCATCGACACCTGCACGAAGGCCTCGATCTCGACGCCGAGCTTTTCGGTGTCCAGGCGCGCCTCATAGCCCAGGATGATGCCGCTGGCCTCCAGGGCCTTGAGGCGGCGCAGGCAGGCCGAGGGCGACAGCGCCACCTTGTCGGCCAGATCCTGGTTGCTGATGCGGCCGTTCTCTTGCAGGCAGGCCAGAATACGTAGATTGATCGCGTCCAGTTCCATTTTCGTCTTTTCTATCCACCGGGCCGTCCCAAGGCAAAAAGCGCCCCCTCGACAATAAGCCCGGACACGACACAGACCCTGCGGATTGTGCCGTGCCTGGCGAATCCGAGCAGCGTGCAGGCCGCGGGTGAGCAGCAAGCCGAAGGCAAAGCGCGGGGGCATTTTATTGCGCGCCCAGCACCCGTATCGGCATTTTATTGATTATGGGGCTTGCGCACGGCGTCATTTTGCATGCTCATGCACCGGCTTCTTCTATACCATATTCCTGATTCGCAGCGGCGCGGCACGGCGCCCTCTTCCCCACACTAGGAGTAACCCGACATGACTTCCGATCCGCAGCAAGGCGCCGGATGGCACGACGCCAGCATGGATTTTTCCAAGGACATGAGCTACGGCGACTACTTGGCCCTGGACCAACTGCTGGATGCCCAGCATCCGCTGTCGCCCGAACACAATGAAATGCTGTTCATCATCCAGCACCAGACGACCGAACTCTGGATGAAGCTCATGCTGCACGAACTGCGCGCCGCCCGCCAGCACATCGACGCCGAGCAACTCGGCCCCTCGTTCAAGATGCTGACGCGGGTCTCGCGCATCATGGACCAACTGGTGCAGGCCTGGACTGTGCTGGCCACCATGACCCCGCCGGAATACACGGCCATGCGCCCGTACCTGGGCCATTCGTCGGGCTTCCAGTCCTATCAGTATCGGGAAATCGAATTCATACTGGGCAACAAGAACGCCGCGCTGCTGCGCCCGCATGCCCACAACCCGGCGCGCCTGGCCGAGGTCCGGCAAGCGCTGGAAACCCCCTCGCTGTACGAAGGCGCCGTACGCCTGCTGGCACGCCGGGGGCTGCCTATAGATCCCGCCCGCCTGCAGCGTCCCGTGACGGAACGCACCGAATTCGACGCGTCGGTCGAGGCCGCCTGGCTGGAAGTCTATCGCGACCCGCAGGGCCACTGGGAACTCTATGAACTGGGGGAAAAGCTCGTAGACATCGAGGATTCGTTCCGGCAATGGCGCTTCCGCCACGTGACCACGGTAGAGCGCATCATAGGTTTCAAGCGCGGCACAGGCGGCACCGAGGGGGTTTCCTACCTGCGCAAGATGCTGGACGTGGTGCTGTTTCCCGAGCTCTGGCGGCTACGCACCGTGCTGTGACTCGGGCTCGGGTGCGGGAGGCTCGCCTTCGAGCGCCTTGATGCGGGACTCCAGCGCGTCGATGCGCGCCAGCGCCTTTTGCAGCAAGCCGGCCTGCACGTCGAATTCTTCGCGAGTGATCAGGTCGAGACGCGAGAAGGTCTGCGCCATCATGGCCTTTACGTTGCGCTCGATATCGGCCGCCGGGCTGCGAGCGATCAGATCGGACATGTTTTTCTGGAATTCTTCGAACCAGTCTGGGCGGATGGTCATGGCGGGCTCCGGGGACATAAGGCGAACTACAACAATGCCAGTGTAATAAAAAATAGGGCCGAGCGAAGCCCGGCCCAAACAAGGAGACAGAAGCAGAATCAGGCTCGCCGCCCGGGCATCAATTCCCCGGGCTGGACGGCGGCGTGGATTGTCCATTGCCGACGGAATCCTGGATCTTGTGATCGGCGCTGGCGGCGCCGCGCTTGATCGCATCGCCCACTTCGCCGGCCTTGTCGACAGCACTGTCCTTGATTTCGCCGGCCTTGTCGGCAATCTTGTTGCCGAGATCCTTGGCCTTGTCGGACGCGCTTTCGTCGGCGGCTCCGCTGGACGGGGCCGGCGTGCTCTGCGAACCCGCCCCAGGCTCGGGAGTAGGCGCCGATCCGGGCGCAGCCCCCGGTGCGGCCGGAGCCGCGCCCGGAGCCCCCGGGGCCTCGGCGGGAGGCGCCGTGGTATCGGGCGCGCCCTTGTCGTCGCTCTTGGAGCATGCGGCCAGCAGGCTCAGGCAAGCTCCGGCGGCCAGGATGGCCAGATGCATACGGGTTTGTTTCATGGCGTAGTTCCTCTCTTGTTGAAAATTCCGGGTCGGGCCGGCACCTGCAGGGCCACCGGCTCGATGCAGTCTTGTCTTACAAGTGGCTTAATTTGATTCTATGCACCCGCGGCCGTATGCCCAATACCCCGATGTAATTCATGATTTCAAGAGAAATCGGCGATCGACTGCAATGTGGCTTGCAGGCCCCGCCGCGCCCCGCTTTGCGGTGCCGCCGGCCACCGGGCCGCATACACACCACGAAACAAAACCGGCGCGACACCAAGCTCTTGTTACTTATTCGCCGGCGTTTTGTAGGCATGTACGCAACGTTGCAGGCGCGATTCCCGGGCCACGATGGTGCGCCGGGGCGCCGATCATGCACCAGAAACGGGCATAACGCGCCGCCATATGGCTCTGGGCACCACGCCGGGGCTCGCCCCGCCCACGATCCAAGCCCGGCAGGCGCAGTACGCACACGCCCCCGCTGCGCCCCTCCCTACACGCGCGATCCCGGCTCAGGCTCTGCCTGGAAAATCTGGCACGGGTTTTGCTTCTGTGTGATCGACCTCATGTTTTTTCAGGAAACCCGAGATGAAACTGATCACCGCCATCATCAAACCCTTCAAGCTGGACGAAGTCCGCGCCGCCCTGTCGGAACTCGGCATACAAGGCATGACCGTCACCGAGGTCAAGGGCTTCGGCCGCCAGAAAGGCCATACCGAACTCTATCGCGGCGCCGAATACACCGTCGACTTCCTGCCCAAGCTGCGGCTGGAAATGGCGCTGGCCGACGATATGGTCGAACGCGCCGTCGAAAGCCTGTGCGCCTCGGCCCACACCGGCAAAATCGGCGACGGAAAGATCTTCGTCACCCCGATAGACCAGGCGATACGCATCCGCACCGGAGAGTCGGGCGATCAAGCCCTCTGATTCTGCGACTCGACATTCGTCATTCACCTCAGGAGCTTTACATGGACAAAGCGGATATGGTGTGGGTCAGCGTGTCGACGCTGCTCGTACTGCTCATGGTCACTCCCGGCCTCGCCCTCTTCTACGGCGGGCTGGTGCGCAGCAAGAACGTGCTCTCTATTCTGGTGCAGGTGCTGTCGGTATTTTGCATCGCCATCGTGCTCTGGTTCATCTACGGCTACAGCCTGGCGTTCACGCAAGGCAGCCCGGTGATAGGCGGCGTCTCGCGCCTGTTCTTCAGCGGCATGCTGGACCTGGCAACACAGAAATTCGCCATGAGCGCGAGCATCCCCGAACTCACCTTCGCCTCGTTCCAGGCCACGTTCGCCGGCATCACCTGCGCGCTGCTGATCGGCGGTTTCGCCGAACGCATCCGCTATTCGGCGGTGCTGGTGTTCACAGTGGTCTGGATGACCCTGGCCTATGTGCCGATCGCACATATGGTCTGGGCGTCCGACGGCTGGCTGTTCAAAAAAGGCGCCCTGGACTTCGCCGGCGGCACCGTGGTGCACATCAATGCCGGTATCGCCGGCCTGGTCGGCGCCTACTACCTGGGCGCACGCATTGGCTACCGCAAGGAATCGATGCAGCCCCATAACCTGCCCATGGCCATGATAGGCGCCTGCCTGCTATGGGTGGGCTGGTTCGGCTTCAATGCGGGCTCGGCGCTGGGCGCCAATGAAACCGCGGCGCTGGCCTTCTTCAACACCCTGCTGGCCACGGCGGCGGCCGTGCTGGCATGGACGGGAGTCGAATGGATGTACAAGGGCAAGCCCTCGCTGCTGGGTGGCATCTCGGGCATGGTGGCCGGACTGGTGGGCATCACACCGGCCGCGGGGCTGGTGGGGCCCGGCGGCGCGCTGGCCATCGGCCTGCTGACGGGCGCGGTCTGCGTATGGGGCGTCAATGGCTTGAAGCGCATGCTGGGCGCCGACGATACGCTGGACGTGTTCGGCATCCACGGCCTGGGCGGCATTGTCGGCGCCATGCTCACGGGCCTGTTCAACGCCCAGCCGCTGGGCGGGCCGGGGCTGAAGACCATGGCCGAAGTCCCGCATCAGCTATGGGTGCAGTTCGAAGGCGTGGCGTGCACCGTGATCTGGTCAGGCATCGTGGCGCTGATCGGCTACTTCATCGCCGACAAGCTGTGCGGCGGCCTGCGCGTGGCACCTGATGTGGAACGCGAAGGCCTGGACATTCCCTCGCATGGCGAATCGGCCTACCACCGCTAAGCCTGCAGTACCGCCGGCCCGGAGCCCCGGGTCGGCCCTATCCCCTGTCCCCGATCAGGCCGCCAGCGCGGCCAGGTCTATGGGCTCCGCCCGGTTCAATGCCGAGGCCACCTTGACGCGCAACGCATTGGTGTGGGCCAGCCGGACTTCCTTCTTGACGTCCAGCAGCTGCTGCGGATGCATGGAGAATTCCTTCAGACCCAGGCCGAGCAGCATGCGCGTGACGCGCGCATCGCCCGCCATTTCGCCGCACACCGAGACGGGCTTGCCCGCACGCTCGCCGGCATTGATGGTATTGGCGATCAGGCGCAGCACGGCCGGATGCAAGGGGTCGTACAGATCGGCCACGTCATTGTCGCCGCGGTCGATCGCCAGGGTGTACTGGATCAGGTCATTGGTGCCTATGGATAAGAAATCCAGATCGGCCACGAAGGGTTCGATGGCAATGGCGATGGCGGGAATTTCGACCATGGCCCCCAGTTCGATCTTGCCGCTGTACTTTTCGCCGCGTGCATCGAGTTCGGCGCGCGCGGCGGCGATCGCCTGGCGCGTGGCAAGCACCTCGTGCATGTGCGAGATCATGGGGATCAGGATGCGCACCGGACCATGCCGGGAAGCGCGCAGCAGCGCCTTGAGCTGCACGGCGAACAATTCGGGATTGGCCAGGCAATAGCGTATGGCGCGCAAGCCCAGGGCCGGATTGGTGGCCACCGTGACCTCGCCGTCCAGCGTCTTGTCGGCCCCGAGGTCGAGTGTGCGGATAGTGACCGGCCGGCCCTGCATGGTGCGCACCACCGTGGAATAGGCCTGGTACTGTTCTTCTTCGCCCGGCAAGTCGGGGCGCCCCATGAACAGGAATTCGCTGCGGAACAGGCCGATGCCGTCGGCGCCGGCCGCCATGGCGACGGCCGCCTCTTCGGGCAGCTCGATATTGGCTTCCAGACGGATGGCTACGCCGTCCAGCGTCACCGCCTGAGCGTCGCGCAGCACCGTCAGGGCGGCGCGCTCGTCGGCGTAGGCCTGCTGGCGCCGATGGTATTCGTCCAGCACCTGTTCCGACGGATTGATGAGCACCGCGCCCGTGGACCCGTCGGCGATCAGCATGTCGCCGTCGCGCACCAGCGAGCGTACATGGCCCAGGCCCACCACCGCAGGCACATTCATGCTGCGCGCCACGATCGCGGTATGCGAGGTCGGGCCGCCCAGGTCGGTGAGAAACGCGCCGAAACGCGCGCCCCGCAGACGCAGCATGTCGGCCGGCGAGATGTCGCGCGCGACCACGATCAGGGACTCGTCGGCATGGTCGGCGTCCAGCAGCGGCAGCAGCGTCATGGAGCCCGACAACATGCGCAGCACCCGCTCGATGACCTGGCGCACGTCGGCGCCACGTTCGCGCAGGTATTCATCCTCCATGGCGGCGAACTGCTCGCCCAGGATCTGCCCTTGCGTGGCCAGGGCCCATTCGGCGTTGTACTGGCGCTCGGCGATCAGGTCGCAGGTCTGCTGCAGCAGCATGGGGTCGACCAGCAGCATGCCGTGCACGGTCAACAGGGCCGCCAGTTCGCGCGGCGCATCGGCCGGCAGGCTGCTGGCCATATTGTTCAGTTCTTCGGCGGCCGCGGCCACGGCCGCTTCCAGGCGCTCGCACTCGGACTGCACGTCGTCGGGCTGGATGCGGTAGTGCGCCACTTCCAGCGTGGCTGCGCCCATCACCACGGCGCGGCCTATGGCGAAACCCTTGACCACCCCCTGGCCCTGCATGCACAACATGGAACCGTGATTGATGCCGGGTGCCGAGCTTGCTGGAGTCATGGGTGGGCCTGTCGGTGGCGACGCCTGCCGGCGCCTGTTTTACTTTTGCGTCTACGCTATTCCTGTTCGCCGAATTTATTTTCGAACAGCAAACGGATGTCTTGCAAGGCCTGCTCGGCGTCTTCGCCCTCGGCATCCACCTTGACGGTGACGCCCTGGCCCGCCGCCAGCATCATGACGCCCATGATGCTCTTGGCGTTGACGCGCTGGGCGCCGCGCGCCACGAAGATGTCGGCCTTGAACCTGCTAGCGAGCTGCGTCAGCTTCGCCGCGGCACGCGCGTGCAGGCCCAGTTTGTTGCTTATTACGATGTCTATGGTCGGCATAAGGATCAGGAGTCGAAAAAAAGCGTGACGGCTCGGGTGGGTTCAGGCACAGACATCGCCATCGGTATCGGCGGGGCCGGTGTCGACGATACCCTTGAGTGCGCCCTGGCGCACCTGCTGGCTCAGCTGCTCGGGCATTTTCTGCTTTTCGGTGAGGGCTTTCAATACCATGCACAAATTCGTGCCGGTCAAGAGCCGGCTTTGGCCGCCCTGCCGGGCGTCCTGGGCAAGCGCGCGTTTGGCGATATTGAACGGCGTCGCGCCGTAGATATCGCAAAGAATCAGGGTTTCTTCCCCGGCGCTACGAGCCTGCGCCAGCAGATCGGCCAGGCGCGGCACGAGTTCGTCGGGATTGCCCTCGGGCTGCACATCGAATACTTGCAGCGCCGGCGCGCTGCCCAGCACATGGCGGGCGCACTCCGCAAACGCCGTAGCCAGCGGCGCATGCATAACCAGCACGATAGCAGCCATCCGCTCAACCCTCCGCGGCGCGCTCCAGCGCCTGGGCAAAGCGGGCGGCCACATCGAAGTCCGTCTGCTCGGTGATTTCCACGAAACAGGTCGGGCTGGTGACATTGACTTCGGTCAAATAATCGCCGATGACGTCCAGGCCGACCAGCAGCAGGCCGCGTTCCACGAGCTTGGGCCCGAGCGCCCCGGCGATTTCGCGATCGCGCGCTGTGAGCGGGCGCGCCACGCCACGGCCGCCGGCAGCCAGGTTGCCGCGGGTCTCGCCGGCCATCGGGATGCGCGCCAGGGCGTAAGGCACCGGCTCGCCGCCTATGATGAGGATGCGCTTGTCGCCGTCGACGATCTCGGGGATATAGCGCTGCGCCATGATGGTGCGAGTGCCGTTGGCCGTGAGCGTTTCCAGGATGGAGCCGAGATTGGCCTCGGGCTGGCGCAAGCGGAAAATGCCGGTGCCGCCCATGCCGTCCAGCGGCTTGACGATGACATCCTTGTAGTGCGCATGGAAAGCGCGCAGCCGCGCCATATCCGAAGACACCAGCGTGGGCGAGGTAAAGCCCGCGAACTCGGTGATGGCGAGTTTCTCGGGATGATTGCGTATCGCCGAGCCCGAATTGAAGATGCGCGCCCCTTGTGCCTGCGCGTAGTCGAACAGGTGCGTGGCGTACACGTATTCCATGTCGAAGGGCGGATCCTTGCGCATGACGACGGCGCCGTACGCGGCCAGGGCCGCATCGGCAGCTTCGCCGTGTTCCCGCCACCATGCATGGCCGTGCAGGTCGGCGCCTTCGTCCACCGAAATGCGGGTGCCGCGCACCTTGACCACGCCCTCGTCGATGTACAGGTCGCGCATCAAGGCCACGCTCAGTTCATGGCCACGGGCCTGCAAAGCCCGCATCATGGCTACGGAAGAATCCTTGTACGCCTTCAGCAAAGGCAAGGGGTCGATCACGAACAACACATGCATGGTGCACCTGCGCGAGGCCGCCGGCGGGCGGGCTGGGATGAAAGAAAACTCAGGCGGCGGAATCCTGCTTGACGGGCGCCTTCTTGCGCGGCGCCAGCACCATGACCATCTGGCGGCCTTCCAGCTTGGGCATGGCTTCCACCAAGCAGATCTCGGCTAGGTCGTCGCGCACTCGCTCGAGCACCCGCATGCCGAGTTCCTGGTGCGCCATTTCGCGGCCGCGGAAACGCAGCGTGACCTTGGCCTTGTCGCCTTCTTCGATGAAGCGGCGCAGATTGCGCAGCTTTACCTGGTAGTCGCCCTCGTCAGTGCCGGGGCGGAACTTGACTTCCTTGACCTGGATGATCTTCTGCTTGGCGCGGGCTTCCTGCTGCCGCTTTTGTTCTTGGTATTTGAATTTGCCGTAGTCCATCAGGCGGCAAACGGGAGGAGCGGCGTTGGGCGCGATTTCGACGAGGTCCACGTCGTTCTGTTCGGATAAACGGAGCGCGTCCGGGGTTTTGATTATGCCCAGCTGCTCGCCGTCCACACCAATGAGCCGCACTTCAGGAACGCGGATTTCCCCATTGATGCGATGAGCTTTGTCGGTAGCGATGTCTAAGACTCCTTGGAGTTGTTGAAAATCAGGCCTGCGCGGCCTGTCCGGCGTCGCGCCGGCTGTCGATGTCCTGCCGCAAGCGGCTGGCGAAGTCGGCCAGGGACATGACCCCCAGGTCGGCGCCGCCGCGGCCGCGCACCGCCACCTTGGCGGTTTCGCGTTCCTTGTCGCCTACAACGAGAATGTAAGGTACTTTTTGCATACTATGCTCACGAATTTTACGGGTGATTTTTTCACCACGCAAATCGGAACTGACTCTAAACCCTTGTTTTTTCAGGCTTAGAGTGACTTCTTCGGCATACTCCGCAGAGGGCTCCGAAATGCAGCAGACCACTGCATGCTCCGGCGCCAGCCAGGGCGGCATCGCCCCGGCGTGATTCTCGATCAGCATGCCGATGAAACGCTCGAGCGAGCCGAGGATGGCCCGGTGCAGCATCACGGGGGTGCGGCGCTGGTCGTCGGTATCCACATATTCGGCGCCCAGACGCGCCGGCATGGAAAAATCCACCTGGATCGTGCCGCACTGCCATTGCCGACCGATCGCGTCTTTGAGCGTGTATTCGATCTTGGGCCCGTAGAAAGCGCCCTCGCCCGGCGAGACTTCGAAGTCGCAATGGGTGCGCGCCAGGCTTTCCATCAGGGCGCTCTCGGCCTTGTCCCAGACTTCATCGGCGCCGATGCGCTTGTCGGGGCGCGTGGCCACCTTGTAGAGAATCTCGGTAAAACCGAAGTCTGCATAGACTTTCTGCAGCAGGGCCGTGAACGCGGCGCACTCGTCCTGCAACTGGTCTTCGGTACAGAAAATATGGCCATCGTCCTGCGTGAAGCCGCGCACTCGCATCAGCCCGTGCAGCGAACCGGACGGCTCGTTGCGATGGCACTGGCCGAATTCGCCATAGCGTATCGGCAGCTCGCGGTACGAATGCAGGCCGGCGTTGAAAATCTGCACATGGCCCGGGCAATTCATGGGCTTGAGGCCATAGACGCGGTTCTCGGACTCCGTCGTGAACATGTTCTCGGCGTAGTTGTCCCAGTGGCCGGTCTTCTTCCACAGTGAAAGGTCCAGGATCTGCGGCGCCTTGACTTCCTGGTAGCCGTTGTCCTGGTAGACCTTGCGCATGTACTGCTCGACCTGCTGCCAGATGACCCAGCCCTTGGGGTGCCAGAAGATCAGGCCCGGGGCCTCGTCCTGGAAATGGAACAGGTCGAGTTCACGCCCCAGCTTGCGATGGTCGCGTTTTTCGGCCTCTTCGAGCATGGTCAGGTACGCGGCCTGCTCTTCCTTGGTCGCCCACGCGGTGCCGTAGATACGCTGCAGCATCTCGTTCTTGCTGTCGCCGCGCCAATAGGCGCCGGCCACCTTCATGAGCTTGAACACCGTGAGCCGGCCCGTGGACGGCACGTGGGGGCCGCGGCACAAGTCGATGAAGTCGCCTTCGCGGTACAGGCTGATGGGCTCGTTGGAAGGAATCGAGGCGATGATCTCGGCCTTGTAGTCCTCGCCTATGCCCTTGAAGAACTTGACGGCGTCGTCGCGCAGCCATTCCTCGCGCGAGACCGGTTCGTCCTTCTTGGCCAGCTCGGCCATCTTCTTTTCGATGGCCTGCAGGTCTTCGGGCGTAAACGGGCGCTTGTAGGAAAAGTCGTAATAGAAGCCGTTCTCGATGACCGGGCCGATCGTGACCTGGGCGTCGGGAAACAGCGACTTGACGGCATAGGCCAGCAGGTGCGCCGTGGAATGGCGGATCAAGTCCAGGCCTTCCTTGTCCTTGGCCGTGACGATCGCCAGGCTGGCGTCCTGCCCGATGACGAAACTGGTGTCCACCAGCCGCGGCTGCGCACCCGGCAGAGTGACCTTGCCCGCCAGCGCCGCGCGCCCCAGCCCGGCGCCTATGGACTGGGCGACTTCGCTGACGGAGACGGGGCCGGGAAACTCGCGCTGCGAGCCGTCGGGCAGGGTGATGTGAACCATAGATTATCCTGATGAAACGAAAAAATGCCCCGATACCGCCGGTCGCGCCGGCCTGCAGCCCCCAAGGCCGCTATGCCTCGGGCTCGCCGACAGCAAAACCCTTCCCGTGCCACAACAGGCCGCCGCCCGGTAGAAAAGGGGCAATTTTTAACTTTGGGGCGGCAGACAGCAAAAACGCGGCACCGGCCGCGTCTTGTGGATGTCTCGATAACGTACGAAGGACAGACGAAAAACGCGGCGATTTCAGCGGTTCCAGCTAGTAGTTCGCAACGCGGTCGATGTCATGTCGGGCTTCGGGTACGGAAAATCGGAAACAGGAAATTGCTTATGAGTGTAACACTGTCCGAAGACATTCCGGCCGGAATACCCGATAAAACCGCGTCTGCGGCCGCATTTCCGCCCGGGCTGTTGCATAAAACGCAATAAACGGGCAACCGTAGCGGCGCCGGCGGCCATTCAGCGCCAAAGCTGGTACAGGTACTTGCGCCGGAAACGTTCGAGCCGATGCAGGGCCCCCTGGATCGGCGCCGGCCAGCGGCCCTCGAGAGTCGAGCCGAACCTGCCCAGCTTGGTGCCCTGCTCCACCACGGTGGGCTCGAGCCACAGCATGCGGATCCCCAGCTCGGTGTCCATGCGATCGAATTCATTGTCGATGGCGCCGCGCATCTTGTTGCGGGCGATCCAGTCCAGCCGCAGCCGCGCCGCATCGGCGCCTATGATGTAGGAATCCGCGAGGCGCCCCTTGGTCGCCGGATACAGGGACTGTCCGGGCCGGCGCTGGCTGCGCGGCGTATACCAGTTGCCGCCGCAGCCTATATAGCAGACCGTGGCCGCGCCCGAGTAGTCTCGGTCGAGTTCGCGCAGCGCCGCGTCCACGCCCCGGCGAAAGCCCGGCAGCAGCACGGCATCGTCCTCCAGGACCAGGCAATGGCGCCAGCCGCGCGCGACGATGCGCTGCATGATGGCGACGTGCTTGAGCCCGCAGGATTTGTGCCCTTTCGTCAAGCGCTCGCCAGCCTCGGGCCGGTAATAAAGGCTGTCGATTTCGGGAGTGATTTCGTCGGCGTCGTGCTCGAGCACCAGCTCGCCGTGCAGGCCGAAGCGCGCCAGCTCGCCCTCGATATGGGCACGCCGGTCGGCGTAGGCCTTGACGTTCACCACCAGGATGCCGTTCAGGCCCCAGGCCGCCGTAGATACGGGAATTTGCGCGTAGTCCAAAAGCCGTCGCGTCTGTCAATGGAAACAGGCGCAGTATAGCCCAGGCTCCCCTGGGTTTCGGGGCCCGCGGACGGCGCCGGCGCCATCCCTGCTGGCCCGCATTGAAGCATGTGCCCCCGGGTTTACAGGACGCGCTACGGAACCCGGGCGGCCCTGTCCCGGCCGGCCGCGGGCACGGTTTCAGTAGCGCCCGGACAGCAGGCTGCCCGCCCGCGGCGCCTCGGCTTTCAAGCCGAGTTCCTTGAGCATGCGATAAACGGTGGCCACTGCCGCCGTGACCACCGGCAGGCCGAGCCTGTCCTCGACCTCCTGCACCGACTGCAGCGAGGGCATCTGCACGCAGGCCGACAGCACCACCGCGTCCACGCCCCGCGTGTCCAGGCGCTTGACATGCTCGGCCGGCGCCAGCGGATCCTGGCGCCCTACTTCCAGGTTGTCGGGAATTTCCAGCGACAGGCTGTCGCGTACTTCTATACCTTCGCTTTGTATATAGTCGACCACCAGGCCGGTCAGCGGCTTCATATAAGGCGTCAGCACCGAAACCTTCTTCGCGCCCAGCGCATGCAGGCCCTGCACCAATGCCCCGGCGCTGGAGACCACCGGCGCCGCGGCGCCATTGGATGCCGTGACTTCATGCAGGCGCTTTTCCGACTGCCGGTGATAGCCCGGGCCCTGGCTCATGATGGCCACCAGGCAGGCATAGCCGAGCACGTCCACGCGCGCATCGGACAGCTCCAGCGCGCAGCGGTCGGACTCGGCATCCATCTGGCGCAGTTCCTCGGCCGTCACCTTCTTCATGCGCATGCGGCTGGAATGATAGGTGAAACACTCGGGAAACAGCTCGCGGCGGCTGTCGAGCATGAAGGGAATCTCGGTCTCCATGGTCGTGTTCGAACTGGGAACGATCTGGCCGATGCGATAGCTGCGGGCGGGGTTTTCCGGCATGGTGAGCCTCTCGATACAAGAGCCATCATCATGGCGCATCGCGGCGCCACGAACCAATACCGATTACGTATCGAGATCGAGCTTTGCCCTATACTTGGGCGGGCCGGGCCCGGCGCGGCTACCCGCGCCCACGGCCGGCCACCGCCTAGGGATATCCGTATGGAACTACGCCAGCTACGCTACTTCGCGGTCCTCGCCGAAGAATTGAATTTCACCCGCGCGGCCGACCGCCTGCACATCTCGCAGCCCCCGCTCAGCGCGCAAATCGCGCAGCTCGAGCAGGAACTGGGCGTGCAGCTCTTGCATCGCAACAGCCGCAGGGTCGGCTTGACCGACGCCGGCGCCGCCTTCCTGCAGGAAACGCGGCTGCTGCTGCAGCGGCTGGACGAAGCGCAGCATCATGCGCGCCAGATACACGACGGGTTCGCCGGCCGAGTCGAGCTCGGCGTGTCGGGCTCGCATTTCCTGGGGCCCCTGCCGCAGCGCCTTGGGCTTCTGGCGCAGGCGCGCCCAGATATCGTCGTTGCCATCCGCGAGCTGTCGCCCAGCCGCCAGATCGAAGCCCTGCGCGAAAGCCGCATCGACCTGAGCATCTCGCGCCAGCAAGTGGACGACGACACACTGCGCAGCCGCCTGCTATGGCCCGACCCGGTCGTGGTCGCGCTGCCGGCTGCACATGCACTGGCGGCAGCCGCGAGCGGCGTGGCATTGGCGGCGCTGGCCGCAGAATCCTTCATCATGCTGGAGCGCGAATCATCGTCGTTCGCGGCGCGCGTGTACCGGGCCTGCGCCGCGCAGGACTTCACCCCGCAGGTGAGACATACGGTGGTCGAGGTTCCTACGCAACTCAGCCTGGTGCAGGCCGGCCTGGGGATTGCGCTGGTGCCCGCCTCGACCCGCTCTTATTGCCGGGACGGCGTGGCTTTCCGCCCCCTGGATGCAGCAGGCCTGCAGGCCGACGTCTACGCCGTCACACGGCGCGACAGCCGCAACGCAGCGCTGGAAACCATTCTGGAGTTTCTGGCGCCGTAGCGCCAGTGCGGCGCCCCATTTCGTGTGAACAGGCCCTACGCTCAGTTCGTCAACGAAATCCCGTTTTCCTTGACAAAAGTGTTCCAGCGCTGGAACTGCTCGAGCGCGTAGCGATCGGCGCTGGCCCCGTCCTCGGCCATCACCTCGAAACCGAGGTCTTCCAGCTTGCCTTTGACTTCCTTGTCGGACAAGGCTTGCTGGAATGCCTGCGTCAGCGTCTTCGCAACGCCATCGGGCGTTCCGGACGGCGCGAAAATGCCGATCCACGAATAAGCGTTATAGCCCGGGAAGCCGGACTCGGCCACGGTGGGGGTATTGGGCAGATCGGCCAGGCGCTTGTCGCCGGTGACGGCCAGCGCCTTGACTGCGCCGGAAGCGATATGCGCCTTGAGCGCGGCATAGCTGAGCGTCGTGAGGTTGACGACATTGCCGAGCACTGCCTGCACAGCCGCGCCGCCGCCGCCAAACGGCACATGCAGAATATCCACCTTGGCGCGGCGCTTGAGGTCCTCGATGCTGAGGTAATTCAACGATCCGGTGCCAGTCGACGCATAGCTATATTTGCCGGGATGTTCCCGGGCGGCCTGCAGGAATGCCTTCAGGTCTTTGCCCGGCGTGGACGGAGACGCAGCGATCACCAGAGGGAAACGCAGCGCCAGGGCAATGCCGCGAAAATCCTTGAACGTGTCATAGGGCAAGTCATGGCGCACGATGGGGTTGATGGAGTGCGAGTCGAAACTGACCAATAGCGTATTGCCATCCGGCTTGGAACGCGCCACGTATTGCGAGGCGATCTGGGTCGCCGCGCCAGGCTTGTTTTCTACGATGACGGTGCGCCCGAGCAAAGCCGCCAGCTTGGGCTGGATGATGCGCGAAGCGATGTCGGTACTGCCGCCCGGCGCGAACGGCACAACCAGCTTGATCGGCACGCCATCGGCATGAGCCGTCCCCGCCAGCCCGGCAGCCAGCAGGCAGGCCGCGCCCAGTTTCAGAATGCCCCCCCTCAGGGGCTGAAAATAATGAAAAGTCCCGATCATGTTTCTTCCTTTTGTACTTGGGTGTGCCACGAATAAATCAAAAACGGAAAAGCCCGCGCGCATGGCCGGCGCCGTCCCGCATACGGGGATAAGGGAACCGCGCCTTCAGTGCAGCTTGGTATCGAACAGCCAGCGCTTGCCCCGATCATCGGCCAGGACGGCCGCGGCTATAGCGGGATTGGCGACCGTGGCATCAGGCACGACATCGATATGAAGATTCGGCAGCGCGACGCGGCACGCCTGCGCATCCGTGCCGAGCACGTCTGCATGCGTCAAACTGGCCAGCATCTGCGCGACGATTTCGGGATGCCTGGCCCGGACCTCAATAGCATCGAGCGTCCAGGCGCCATTCGCATGCCGCAAGAGATGATCCATCCATACGTATTCAGGCGTCAGATGCTGGCAAAAATACACACGGAATCCGGGGATCGGCTGCGTCGCAAAACGGACAGTTTCAAAACAGACCTGATGGCTCTTCCCATCGATCATGATCGGACGCTCGAGGTGCTGGACCGGGTTTACATCGAATTGCAGTCGTTTTAAATGTTCGTAGGTTTGCTGCGCATCGGTGCTGCGAAACACCAGCGCGTCCAGCCCCGCCGGCGAATCCGCGATTTCTTTGCGGACGGGCGGCCGCCCCTGTGGCCAGCCCAGCAATTCGATATAGCTGTCGCGCAGCATGATGAGCCGGTTGATGGAGCCCAGATTATGGGTCGCCAGATCGGTCAGGCAATATCCATCTTCTTCGAACGAAGGCGCAACAGCCTCGAGCCGATCACGCAGCATCAGGACTAGATGGTCGAACGCAAGCACTTCCATGGCGGAGCGATCCCGGTACCCAGTAATTATTTCCCGCAAGGTTTTGAATGTACCCAAATACGGGGCGTGCGCCAAGCGCAGCACCGTGCCGCCGGGCCAGATCGATGGGCTTCGATCGCTTTTGACAAGGCTTTGAAAAATACGCTAGAATTTCGTTCTTTTCAGGCGGTTAGCTCAGTTGGTTAGAGCGCTACGTTGACATCGTAGAGGTCGCTGGTTCGAATCCAGTACTGCCTACCACATCCCTTCCAAAATCCCCCAAGACCCATCTGGCCGGTTCAGGCCCAGACTCTCGAACACACACCCTATCCCATAGATTGCGCGCCCATGGGTGGAAGATGCCATCTTGCGGCTTCTGCAACCAGGTTTTCCTTGAACAGTTCGGCAATCTGGCTCATGACACTGTCCTTGGGCCACACCAGCGCCAAGGTCAGGTCCTCGACGGCAAGCAAGTGGCGCGCGCACAAGCCATGGCGCTGCGCATAACGCGCTCCCAGGCCTTCCACAATAGCGATACCCAGCCCCTCTTCGGCCAGAGCGCAGGCAGCGGAAGACTGCGCGACCTCGGTCATCGGGCTGTATGCCAAACCCAAGCTCTCAATCGCGCTCCGGGTCGCCAGCCCTGCGGGCAATGCCGTAGCCAGCACGATGGGATTCGTTGCCGCGACGGCGCCCAGCGTAAGCTCGCGCCGGTCGGCCCAGGGATGATCCCGACGCATCACGGCAAACAGGCTCAAGGCCGCCAGCTCGAGCGACGCCACCCGGAGCTTGTCGGCCGGAGCGCCCACGATGATACCCAGGTCGATCCGATGGTCCACCGCCATCTCGATGATATCCAGTGACGTGCCCGCTCGCACGGCGAGCGCTACGTTCGGATAGGCCTGGCGCGTGCGGGACAGCGCGGGCGGCAGCAGGCTCGCTGCGGCGATCGCTACGGCCCCTACTGCGATACGCGCTTGTGCGCCCCGACAAATATCGCTGGCAAGCCGGTCGGCGGCCTCGATGGCCGCAAGCGCATTCAGCACCTCCGGGATCAACGCCCTGCCCTGGCTGGTCAAACGCAAACGGCGGTGCTCGCGGCTGAACAAGCCGAAACCCAGGCGGACCTCCAGATTGCGCAGCAACGCACTGGCTGCGGGTTGAGTCATGGCGACGGCCGCCGCGGCAGCCGTCACCGTGCCATGCCTGTACATCGCGCCCAGCAGCGCCAATTCGCGTCGGCTAAACATATCAAATTTGTATGAATTGATGCGATCTATCTATTTGACCATATATATGTATTCCTACAGCATTTAGGGCGCCAAGCACGACGCTTTCCAAAAATCCAGCTCATTGCCATGACCGCAAATTCCATCGTGTCCATAAAGTGCATACCGATGCGCCTGCCCTTTCACCACTGGAGCCCCCCGCCTCTTTTCGCCGGCCGCCCGCGCGACAAACTGGACAGCGCACTGGTGCGCGTCGAAGCCGGCGACGGCACCGTAGCCTGGGGGGAGTCATACTGCGTCGAGCCACAAGCGCTGATGGCAATTTTCGAAACACTCGTCGCACCGCTGGCCGAAGGAAAAGACGCCGACGACATGGCACTAATGCCGACGCTGCAACGCACATTGCACAATCTGGGCCGATCGGGGCCCGTCGTCCACGCACTCGCCGGTCTCGACATCGCCTTGTGGGATTTGCGGGCCAAACGCGCTCAAGCGCCTCTGTATGAGCTTCTGGGCGGCAAGCGCAGAAGCCGGATACCGGCATACGCTTCGCTGCTCCAGTATTACGGCAACGCTCAGCTTCTCGAGCAGGTGACAGCACGGGCACTGCACGATGGCTATACCGAATTGAAGCTGCATGAGCGAACCGCGGGTGCGTTGGAGGCTGCCAGGCGTGCGGCAGGCTCATCCATCCCCATCATGGTAGACACCAATTGCGCCTGGCTGCCCAGCGAGGCGCCGGCCGCCATTGCCTCGATGGCGGAATACAAACCGCACTGGATCGAGGAGCCACTGTGGCCGCCCGAAGATGGCCGGGCTCTCGGCCTGCTCAGCCATACCTGCGGCGTGGCGCTAGCTTCCGGAGAAAACGCCAGCAGCGCCTATGCCCTGGGCCGATTGGTGGAAGAACGCGCCGTGCGCTATGTGCAGCCGAGCGTCATAAAGCTCGGACTGACTGCAGCATGGGATATCGCAAGCCAATGCCGCGGCACACCGGTCATCTGCGCGCCGCAAACTGCATTTTTCGGGCCCGGCTATCTGGCCAGCCTGCACCTTCTTGCCGCCCAGCAGGCCGAGGCGTCGCTGGAACGGCTCTATGTCGAGCTTGCGCACGTACCCTACGCCAGCACCGTCCCGGTCGAAAAGGGCTGGGTGCATGTACCGGATACTCCCGGACTGGGGGCCGACCCCGAACCCGATCTGGCGCAGGGGAATTTCCGCCATTGAGCATTGAGAGTACCGAGGCGGGCGCAATCCGAGCGATGACAGGAAGAACCCGGCACAACATTCCTTATCGATTTCACAACTGGAGACAAGCATGGACACATCACGCAGATCATTCATGGCCCGGACATGGCCCCTGCTGTTCGGCATATCCCTGGCGCCCCGCACGACATGGGCGGGCCCCGCCAGTTACCCCGACAGGCCCGTACATTTCTATGTCCCCTATCCGCCGGGCGCGGCAACCGATACGATCGGACGCTTGGCGGCCGAGGTATGCGCCAAGGCGTTCGGACAGCCGTTCGTCGTAGAGAATCGCGGCGGCGGCGGCACCATAATAGGCACCCGAGCGCTGGCCACATCAAGTCCCGACGGCTATACGATAGGCATGGTCGATTCGACTTTCACCATCAACCCCGGGCTGAGGGGCTCGCAACTGCCCTACGATACGCTGAAGGATTTTGCCCCGATTTCGTTGATAGCAACGGCTCCCTTCGTTCTGGTGGTTCACCCTTCAGTGAAGGCAAAGGATCTTGAATCGTTCATCGCATTGGCCAAGGCACAGCCCGGAAAGCTGACCTTCGGGTCGGCGGGCATAGGCAGCGGGCCGCATCTCGCAGGCGAGCAGTTGCGGCAAGAGGCCGGCATCGACATACAGCACATACCGTATAGAGGAGGCGGCACGGTAATCAGCGATCTGCTGGGCGGCCAGGTGGCATGTGCTTTTGCAACAGTGCCCACCCTGGCGCCATACATCAAGGCCGGGCGCCTCAGGGCCCTGGCCGTCACCAGCGCACATCGCACACGCCTCTTGCCAAACGTACCGACATTCAGCGAACTGGGCTTGCCCGGAGTCGATATTTCGCCCATATTCGGGCTGATCGCGCCCGCAGGCGTGAGCGCCGACATTATCGACAAGTTGTCCCGAACAGTCGGGCAATCGGCTCACACCGGACAGTTGCACGAGAAACTGACCGGCATGGGTTTCGACGCCGTGGGAAGCATGCCGGCCGAATTCAGCAGCCGCATCCGCAGCGAAGTCGCAAAATGGAAGCGGGTCATTCAACGAGGAGGCATCAAAGCGGAATAGGCCCGGCGCCCCCTGGCCCTCTTTGTGCCGCTCAGCGCGGCCCCAGGATCTTGCCCAGGTCTTCGGGCTGGGGCATGCCGGTCAGGCGCTGCGCGAGGCCGTTTTCGTCCTGGTAGACGATGCCGGGCGTGCCCTGGAAACCCAGTTCGACCATGAATGCCTGGTTGCTGCCCAGGATCTTGCGGACGTCGGGCGGCACGCTGGCCGCTGGGGTGATACCGCCCTTCTCGAAATTGCGCTCGTTTTGTTCCAGGGCGGCGGTCCGGTCCGAGGCGCCGAGGATGGCGGCGGCCTTGGTGCTGCTGTCGGGCTTGATGACGCCCACCAGCAGGTTGCGCAACTGCACCTTGCCGGCATCCACCCATGGGCGGGCTGCCGCCCAGAAGCGGTGGCAATAGGGGCAGTTCGGGTCGCTGAACATGTACACGATCCGGGGCGCATCGGCCTTGCCGTCGCGTATCCACGTGGAAGACGCCAGTTTGTCCCAGAGGGCATCGCTCATGGGCTTGGCCATCAGTTTCTGCACCAGCGCTTCGTCGACGACGCGGCCGTCCGGGCTGATGCGTGTGCCCACGATGGCGTTGCCGTCCGGCATGACGTAGACAGTGGTGGGATCCTCGCCCGCCATGCCGGCGAAGCCGCGCAAGCCCGGCCCGGCCTTGAATTCCTGGACATCGCCCAGCCCCTGCTGCTGCAGCGAGCGGATCACGGCGGGGTAATTCGCATTTGCGGTTTTGTCGGCGGATTTTTCCGCAGGCTGGTTCGCAGCCGCCGCAGCGCTCGCGGCCGTATTCGCGGTGCTGTCCGCCGCCGCGGCGCTGCCGCAAGCCGCGGCCAGCATGGATATGCCTGCAAAGACGGAGAGGAAGTATTTACGTGCTGACATGACTCGTTCCTTGGGTACCCGCATCGCGGGCCGGCTCATTCGATATTCAATGTGCGGTCGCTGCGCACCGCGAAATAAAACCACTCGTTGCCCGGCAGCGCGCGCGGGTTGGGAAATACGACGAAGCCGTCGCGTTCGGCACGCACCAGCGTGCCGTCGTGGCGCCGGCCTATGGGCTCGCCCTGCGCCACCGGATCGAAGCTCGCCCAGGGCTTCACCAGGGTGTCGCCGGCATGATCCATGTCCACGACATCTTCCAGGTGGTACACGGTGAATTCCGGCGGCGGCGGCTGCAGCGGAATGCGCGCCATGCCCAGCAAGGCCAGGGTCTGGCGGATGGCACGGTAGGCGACCTCGGGCGCATGCGGATCTTCGTGCTGGCCGCATTCGAGGGTGACGCCGTAGCCGCCACGGCTGCGCATGTATTCGGCGGTGCCCACGCCATACGCCGCATCCAGCAGCTCGGCGGGCGCATCGGGGCGTTCGCGGCGGCGGCGCTGCACGCCGCGCTCGTAGGCCTGCATCCAGCCTTCCACCACGCAGCGCGCGCCCAGATGCGCGACCAGGCGCTCTTCCTGGCGTTCATGGGAAAAAGGCTCGAGCTGGCCGGCATTGTCGCGCGGGCCGAGCATGGCAAACGCCTGGCCGCCGGTATGGAAGGAATGCAGGTCGAGCAGCACTTCGTGCGCGTCCAGCCAGGGGCACAATACGTCTGCGACCCGGTCTTCGTAATCGCCCGAGGGATTGCCGGGGCGCAAATTGCGGTTCAGGTTGCGATCGCCCTGCCGCTCTTTCTTGGCGTAGGCATAGGGATTGGTGACTGGCAGCAAAGTCAGCAGGCCGCGTTCGAGTTGCAGCCGCCCGCTCTGGATGTCGTCCAGCGTACGCCGGATCGCCTGGGTGCCGCAGGTCTCGTTGCCGTGCACCGCCCCTGTCACGATCAGCCTGGGCCCGGGGGTGAGCGCGGCGAACTGTTGGGCGTGCAGATAAGCGGTGTGTGCGGGGGCATTCATGGTGCGATACCTCTTTCTGGCGTGCTGCGGGTTGGCGCATAGCACGTAGTGCTAAGAATACAGCGTTGCTCCGATCGTGAATCCGCTTTGCCTGCAAACCCGCCCTGATTGCAAATTCGCCTCATGGACGAGCCCGATATGGCGGGCGCCCATGGGGCTTATCCATAGTCGTTATCCGTCGGCCCGGGCGCCATCGCCCTGGGCCACGGCGCGCATGAAGGCTTCGATTTTTTCTTCGGATTTGATGCCCGGGGCCGACTCCACGCCGCTGCTGACGTCGACGGCGTATGGGTGCAATTCGCGGATCGAGGCGGCCACCGTCTCGGCGTTCAAGCCGCCCGCAAGCACCACTGGCCGGCAATCGGGCGCATGCCGCACGGCATCGAGCAGGGACAGGTCGAAGGTCTTGCCGCTACCGCCGTAGCCCTGGCTGTAGCTGTCGAACAGCCACGCGGCCGCGGCGCCATGCTGGCGCACGGCCGACAGCACCGCCGGCGGCGTGTCCAGGCCGGGAGCCCCCAGGCGAAAGGCGCGCATATAGGGATGACCGAAGCTTGCGCAGTATTCGGGCGATTCGTCGCCATGGAATTGCAGCAGCCCGGGACGCACCTGGTCGATCACGGCCTGCACGTCCTGGCTCGGCGCATTGACGAACAAGGCCACCACGTCTACGAAGGCCGGCACGGCTGCGCGCAGGCTGCGCGCCTGTTCCAGGCCGAGCAGGCGCGAGCTTTGCGGATAAAACACGAAGCCCACGGCGTCGGCGCCGGCGCGCGCGGCGGCCATGATGTCCTGCGGTCGCGTGAGCCCGCAAATCTTGACCCGGGTACGGGGATACGACATGAATTCCTGGCGAGACGAAGAGAAAAGAATACGTAAGAAAAGGCGCCGAAGGCGCGCGGCGGGCGATGCAGCCTATAGGCCGCCGGAGTATCGGGCCCACCTATATTACCAGCCCCGAGCGGTCGGGCTTGCGCACTATATCGTCGTGTGGCCTGGCACCGCTGCGATGCATACTCATGCCCAGGCCGGCCGGGAGGCCGACGCGGCTGGTGCGGTTGCTGCGGCCGATGCAACTGATGAGGTCGGGAGGCCGGTGCGGCCCGGTGTGCCAAAGGCCATAGCGGCCGAAGAAATATCGAGCCTTACCACGCAGGAATGCGAGCCAGCGCGTCTTGCGCGCTGCTTGCGGGCAGGCCATGGCGGGCTGGGTATTCCACCTGTGCGAAATACAGGCCGTCGGGGGCGAAGGTGGGCGCCGCCAGGCGCCTGTCTTTCTGCGCAAGCAGGTCCAGCATCCAATCGGCCGGCTGCCTGCCCAGGCCGATATAGACGAGTGCGCCGATCAAGTTGCGCACCATGTGATGCAGGAACGCGTTGGCCCTGAGCGTGAAGATGAAATAATCGCCCCGCCGCTCGATGTCCAATGCGTGCAGTGTGCGCACCGGGCTGGCGGCCTGGCATTGCGAAGAACGGAAGCTGCTGAAATCATGCTCGCCGAGCAGATGCGCCGCGGCTTGCGCCATGGGCTCCATGGCCAGCGGCCGCGCGACCCAGCCTACCCGGCCGTGCGCCAGCGGCGAGCGCACTCGGGCATTGCGCAATATGTAGATGTAGCTGCGGGACAGCGCGGAAAACCGTGCATGGAAATCGTCTGGCACGACTTGCGCCCATTGCACGGCAATGCTGCTCGGAAGCAGCGCGTTCAAGCCGCGCACCCAGGATTCGTCGCGCCGCTGTGCCACGGTATCCAGGTGCACCACCTGGCCCAGCGCGTGTACACCCGTGTCGGTGCGCCCGGCACAGATAGTGGATGCAGGCTCGGCCAGGAACTCCGACAGCGCAGCTTCCAGCGCATCCTGCACGGTCTGCCCGCCGGGCTGTGTCTGCCAGCCGTGCCACGAGGCGCCGTCGTAGCTGACGCCCAATGCCATGCGGGTCATGTCGGCTCCGCGGCTCAGGTCTTCGTGGCCGGGGGCTCGTCGCTTGGCGCCTGGCTCAGATCGAGATTGATCTTGTCGAGCTTTGCCTGGACCATCGCTTCGGTGATGGCCGAGGGCTGGTCGTCGCCGTCATCGTCGCGGGCGATATTGGCCCGGCGCAGCAGCCACGCGATGATCAATACGATGAGCGCCAGCAATCCCGTGATGACGCCGAGCATATGTTCCTGAATCCACGACACCGATAATCCTGCCTTGTCCGAAGTCTGTTGCGTAGCGGAGCCGGCCGCGCCGGCATCGGCAGCGCCTGCTTGCCCGCCGGGATGCGCAGCGGAGCCGGAAGCGGCCCCGGCGGCATTGGAACCCGAAGAAGCCGAGCCGGAGGTTCCGGCGGTACCGGAGCCCGACGAAGCCGCGGCAGCCCCGGCAGCGCCGGAGCCGGCGGAAGCCGCGGAAGACGCGCCGCTGGCGCTCGAACTCGATCCGGCGCCGGCCTGCCCTGCGCCGGCAGCGCCGCTGCCCGATGCGCCAGCCGCGCCGGCTTCCTGGCCCGATTGTCCCACAGCGCCGGCCTGCCCCGGCTGCGTGCCGGTTCCGGCCTGTCCCGCCACGCCCGCTGCGCCAGCGTGGCCTTGTTGTGCGGCAGCATCGCCGCCGTTTGCAGCTTGTCCGGACTGCGCCAGCATGGCGCCGCCCGCCGCAGTATCGCCCTGGCGGCCATCGGGGCCTGCGGCCGACACCCCAGAGCCTGCCGACGTCCCGGAGCCATTACCTGCAGACCCTGTCGACAGGCCCGCACCGGCGGCGCCCGCGGCGGAGGCCCGCAACGCACCGCCCTCGGCAGTACCCGCGGAAGCCCCATGGCCGGCGCCCGCGGCCCCTTGCTGCCCATGCAGGGCCTGGCCCAGCGCGCCGATATTGCCTTCGAGTTCGGAAATCCTGTGCTGGGAATCGGCGATCCCCTTGCGCAGCGCGACCGCATCGTCGGCCCGCGCGTCGTCCGCCGCGCCGCTGGAAAGTTTCAGCCGGTCGCGCGGACTTGCCGACTGGGGCTTGCCCGAGGCCGAAGCCGCAGCGGTGACCTGGCCGCGATCGGCGGCCGCAGCGGGTACGGCGGCGACGCCGGCGGCAGCCAGCCGCTGGCGGTAGCGCGCGAATTCCAGTGCCTGCTCTTCGAAAATGCGGCGCGCCTCGCGGTCGCTGACCGAGGTCAGCATGGAGACATCCGGCACACGCAGGGTTGCGCCCGCCTTGACCAGATTCATGTTGGCGTGAATGAAGGCCTGCGGATTGGCGCGCAGCAGCCCCACCATCATCTGGTAGACGGTCACGCCCGGCACCGCATGGCGGCGCGCCAGCGTGAACAGGTAATCGCCATTGTGCACAGGAATACGCACGGCCGCCGCGTGGCCCTGGCCGGGCTTGCCTATGCGCGAGCCATCGGCGGCCCTGCCGGCGGCGCCTCTGGCGGCAGCCGCGCGCGGCGCCGGCGCCAATACGCTGACCTGGTACTGCTGGCGGCCTGAAGAGGTTCGCACCTCGAGCAGCAGGTCGGCCACGGGCCTGTCGAAGGCCTGGCTGGACGTGACGTGGACAATGCGCATGCCCGGTTGCGGGCCGTCATCCATGCCCAGCCGCAAACTGGACAGTTCCGCGGGCGGCGTCAGGCCCGCCTGCGCCCATGACGCGGCCGGAGCCAGCGCAACTTGCAGCGTGCGCAGTTCTTCGGCCGACAGGCGGACAATGGGTACATCGATGCGCAGGGGCTGCCCCGGCGCGGACACGATGCGCGTGTGCCCCAGCGAGGCAGCATCGACATTGCAGGACAAAGCGGCGGCCGACAGGGCCGCAGCCAGCGGGATGGCACGCCACTGCCTGGTCGATACGGCCACGCGGGTCGCCGGCATGTTCAGAGCTCGCCCAGCACGATACGCAACATGCGGCGCAGCGGCTCGGCCGCGCCCCACAATAGTTGATCGCCGACCGTGAAGGCGCTGAGGTATTCAGGCCCCACGGACATCTTGCGCATGCGCCCCACCGGAATGTCGAGGGTGCCGGTAACGGCAACCGGGGTGAGATCCTTCATGGTAGCTTCGCGCTCGTTGGGGATGACCTTGGCCCACTTGGAACCCTCGCGCACCATGCCTTCGATCTCGTCGATGGGAACGTCGCGCGTGAGCTTGATGGTCAAGGCCTGGCTGTGGCAGCGCATCGCGCCGATACGCACGCACAGGCTGTCGATGGGGGTGGCCGGCGTACCGAAAGCCTGCCCGCGGCCGAGGATCTTGTTGGTTTCGACCTCGCCCTTCCATTCTTCGCGCGACATGCCGTTGCCCAGGTCTTTGTCGATCCAGGGGATCAGGCTGCCGCCCAGCGGCACGCCGAAATGCTCGTGGGGCAGCGCGTCGTCCTGCTGCGCCCGCAGCACGCCGCGGTCGATTTCCAGGATGGCCGAGGCGGGGTCGTCCAGCAGCGTCTTGACCGCGCCGTTGAGCAGCCCGAACTGGGTCAGCAGTTCGCGCATATGCTGCGCGCCGCCGCCCGAGGCAGCCTGGTAGGTCATGCAGGTCATCCACTGCACCAGGTCGTTATTGAACAGGCCCGCCAGGCCCATCAGCATGCAGCTGACCGTGCAGTTGCCGCCGATGAAGTTCTTGATGCCGCGGCCCATGGCGGCGTCGATCACGGGACGATTCACGGGATCGAGCACGATGATGGCATCGTCTTTCATGCGCAGGGTGCTGGCGGCATCGATCCAGATGCCGTTCCAGCCGGCGGCGCGCAGCTTGGGGTAGATCGCGGTGGTGTAGTCGCCGCCTTGCGCGGTCACGATGATGGGCAGCTTCTTGAGCGCCTCGATGTCGTGGGCGTCCTGCAGCGCAGGCGCGCCCTCGGCCCATTTCGGGGCCGGGCCGCCGGCATTGCTGGTGGAAAAGAACACCGGCTCGAACAGGGAAAAATCATTCTCGTCGCGCATGCGCTGCATGAGCACCGAGCCCACCATGCCGCGCCAGCCGACCAAACCAACCGCTTGCTTCATCTTGAATCGCTTGAAAAAGGAACTTTCTGGAAAAATCTTTGAAAATCAGGCATTACCGCATCATTTTAATGCTTTCAGCACCGCATCGCCCATCTCGGAGGTCGACACCTTGCGCGCGCCGTCCTCGTAGATGTCGGCCGTGCGCAGGCCTTGCTCGAGTACCGACTGCACGGCGGCCTCGATGCGATCGGCCTGTGCGCCGGCGTCGAGCGAATAACGCAGCATCATGGCCGCCGACAGGATGGTGGCCAGCGGATTGGCGATGTTCTTGCCGGCGATGTCCGGCGCCGACCCGTGGCTGGGTTCGTACAGGCCCTGGTTCGAGGCATTCAGCGAGGCCGAGGGCAGCATGCCGATGGAACCGGTCAGCATGGCGGCTTCGTCGGACAGGATGTCGCCGAACAGGTTGCCGGTGACGATGACGTCGAATTCCTTGGGCGCGCGCACCAGTTGCATGGCGGCATTGTCGACATACATATGCGAGAGCTGCACGTCGGGGTAGTCGCGCGCCACCTCGACCACGAGGTCGCGCCAGAACTGGGAGGTCTCGAGCACATTGGACTTGTCGACGCTGCACAGCTTGCGGCCGCGCTTGCGGGCGGCCTCGAAGCCCACCCGCGCGATGCGGCGCACTTCGGTCTCGGCATAGTGCATGGTGTCGAAGCCCTGGCGCTCGCCCTTGAAGGGGCCGGCTTCCACTTCGCGCACGCCGCGCGGCTGGCCGAAATAAATGTCGCCGGTCAGTTCGCGCACGATCAGGATGTCCAGGCCCGACACGACTTCAGGCTTGAGCGACGAGGCATTGGCCAGTTGCGGATAAAGTATGGCCGGCCGCAGATTGGCGAACAGGCCCAGCGCCTTGCGCAGGCCCAGGATGGCCTGCTCGGGGCGGAATTCGCGCGGCAGGCTGTCGTATTTCCAGTCGCCCACGGCGCCGAACAGCACGGCGGCGGAATTCTTGGCCAGTTCCAGGGTGGCCGGCGGCAGCGGGTGCTCGAATTCATCAAAAGCGGCCCCGCCCACGGCGGCGGTACGCGTTTCGAGATCCATGCCCAGGGCGCCGAGCACGCGCAGCGCCTGCTCGACGATTTCCGGTCCGATGCCGTCACCCGGCAATACAGCGATTCTGTGAGTCATGATCCATCCTGAAAAACACGGCTGCGCCCGCGCCGCGACGCAGGGCGCCGTAACATTACTTTATAAAGGGAAACACGGCGGCTAGCCAAGCCCGGCCGGCCGTCGTGCAGCGAAAAACCTGCAAGCTGTGCGATTCCCGCAACTGGCGCAGGCACGGCGACAAGCGCGGCGCGGCCGAGGGCGCCGCCTTCGATCACGCTGATGCGGCCGACTTGCGGCCGGCAATCTGCAAACCACGGCGTGCCGATAGCGCCAGCCGCCACCCGGGCTGCGACAGGCTGTGGCCACGAACCTGGCCGCAAGTCTTGCAGCCCGGCCCGCGGCTTGCCGCGCCGATCAGCGCCCGGCCAGCGGACGCGCTTCCAGCCAGGGATAGCGAGCCAGGTGCGCGGCTTCAAAGGCGCGGATCTGGTCGGCTTTCTGCAGCGTCAGGCCGATATCGTCCAGCCCGTTGACCAGGCAGTGCTTGCGGAACGGATCGATATCGAAGCCGATCTCGCGCCCGTCCTGAGCGATCACGACCTGGCGTTCGAGATCGACGCGCAACTGGTAGCCGACGAAGGCCTTGACCTCGTCGAACAGGCGCGCGACTTCGAGCTCGGACAGGATGATGGGCAGCAGGCCGTTCTTGAAGCTGTTATTGAAGAAAATATCGGCATACGACGGAGCAATGATGGCGCGAAAGCCGTATTGTTCCAGCGCCCAGGGCGCGTGCTCGCGGCTCGAGCCGCAGCCGAAATTCTTGCGCGCCAGCAGTATCGAGGCGCCCTTGTAGCGCGGCTGGTTCAGCACGAAGTCCGGGTTGAGCGGCCGCTTGCTGTTGTCCATGCCGGGTTCGCCATGGTCGAGATAGCGCAGTTCGTCGAACAGGTTCGGGCCGAAGCCCGAGCGCTTGATGGACTTCAGGAACTGCTTGGGGATGATCAGATCGGTATCGACGTTCTCGCGATCGAGCGGAGCGACGATGCCCTTGTGCGTGGTAAATGCCTGCATGATGGTTTCCTTGAAGCTGGGGCCTGTTTATGCGGATGGGTTCGGGATCAAAAAGACGCCGGCCTTGCTGCGCCGCGCCGTACCGCTAGTGCTGCCCGCGGTCCGGCGCTTTTCCGTATCGTTGATCGCAAACCCGTCACACCGAAACGCCCTTAGCGAAAATTCCTGACATCGACGAAATGGCCGGCCAGCGCCGCCGCGGCGGCCATGGCGGGACTGACCAGATGGGTACGCCCGCCCTGCCCCTGGCGGCCCTCGAAATTGCGGTTCGAGGTGGACGCGCAGCGTTCGCCGGGTTCCAGGCGGTCGGCATTCATGGCCAGGCACATCGAGCAGCCCGGCTCGCGCCATTCGAAGCCGGCGGCCACGAAAATCTTGTCCAGCCCTTCTTGTTCAGCCTGCTTCTTCACCAGGCCCGAGCCCGGCACCACCATGGCCAGCTTGACGTTGGAGGCCACGTGCTTGCCGCGCGCCACCTGCGCCGCGGCGCGCAGGTCTTCGATGCGCGCATTGGTACAGGACCCGATGAAGACCTTGTCGACGCGGATGTCGACCAGCGGCGTGTTGGGCTTCAGGCCCATGTACTGCAGCGCGCGTTCCATGCCGTTGCGGCGCACATCGTCTTTTTCCTTGTCGGGATCGGGCACGCGCGCATCCACCGGCAACACCATCTCCGGCGAAGTGCCCCAGGTGACTTGCGGCACGATCTGGCGCGCATCGATCTCGACCACGCGATCGAACTTGGCGCCTTCGTCGGAATGCAGCGTGCTCCAGTACTTGACGGCCTGGTCCCACAGCACGCCGGTGGGCGCGTAGGGACGGCCGCGGAAATATTCCATGGTCTTGGCATCCACAGCCACCATGCCCGAGCGCGCGCCGGCCTCGATGGCCATATTGCATATCGTCATGCGGCCTTCGACCGACAGCGCGCGGATGGTGCTGCCGGCGAACTCGATGGCGTGGCCGGTGCCGCCGGCCGTGCCGATCTTGCCGATGATGTGCAGCACCACGTCCTTGGCGGTGCAGCCCACGGGCAGCTCGCCCTCGACGCGGATCAGCATGCTCTTGTTCTTCTTCATGAGCAGGGTCTGGGTGGCCAGCACGTGCTCGACTTCGGAAGTGCCTATGCCGAAGGCCAGGGTGCCCAGCGCGCCGTGCGTGCTGGTGTGGGAATCGCCGCAGACCACGGTCATGCCCGGCAGGGTAGCGCCCTGCTCCGGCCCGATGATGTGCACGATGCCCTGGCGCAGGTCGTTCATGCGGAATTCGGTGATGCCGTACTTGTCGCAGTTCTGGTCGAGCGTATCGACCTGCAGCCGCGATACCGGATCCTGGATGCCTTCGTCGCGCGCCGTGGTCGGCACGTTATGGTCGGCCACGGCCAGGTTGGCCGAGATGCGCCAGGGCTTGCGCCCGGCCAGCGCCAGGCCCTCGAAGGCCTGCGGGCTGGTGACTTCGTGCACCAGGTGGCGGTCGATGTACAGCAGACAGGTGCCGTCCGGCTCTTGGTGCACCACGTGGGCGTCCCAGAGTTTGTCGTAAAGAGTTTGGGCCATAGCGAGCTCGCAGCTAGATGACGTGATTGAAGAAGTTCGTAACTGATTTATTTATGAACTTATTATGCCATCGCCACAACCTAGTACAAGCATAGATCTTATACTGGTATAAATAATGCTATCTTACTCTTACGCTGTGGGTAAGGATGCTTTTGGCGAAAGCGTCACGGAAAAGTTCGAGTTTTAAAGCCGCCGGGGCTGCCCTGCGGAGTTCCGATGCTCGGCAGACTCGCCTGCGCTTCGGACTCCTACGGGGTCCCCGGCTCACGCCGCGGCATGCGGCGGGTTTGAAAACCTGTCTATTGGCCTGCTCGGTGGCAAGCCGGAAGACCCGCAGGGATCAATAGAAAAGCAAGGCTTTATTGGGCACCCAGTGATCCCTTGCCCTGCCTCAGCCGCACTGCGCGCGATGGCGCAGCGCGTGATCCATCAGCACGATGGCCAGCAAGGCCTCGACGATGGGCGTGGCCCGTATGCCCACGCACGGGTCGTGGCGCCCCAGAGTCTGCACCTGCACAGGATTGCCCTCCCGGTCGATAGAACGGCGCTCGACGCGGATGCTGGACGTAGGCTTGATGGCCAGCGACACCGTGATCGGCTGGCCCGTGGATATGCCGCCCAGCACCCCGCCGGCATTGTTGCCGACGAAGCCTTGGGGCGTCAGTTCGTCGCCGTGCTCGGAGCCGCGCTGGGTGACGCAGCCGAAACCCGCCCCTATCGACACGCCCTTGACGGCGTTCAGGCCCATCATGACGTGAGCGATGTCGGCGTCGAGCCGGTCGTACAAGGGCTCGCCCCAGCCCACCGGCGGATTTTCCGCCACGACCTCGATGCGCGCGCCTATGGAATCGCCATCGCGGCGCAACTGGTCCATATAGGCCTCGAGTTCGGGCACTACGGCGGCGCTGGGCGCATAAAAGGGATTGCGCGCGACTTCGTCCCAGGACTCGAAGGGAATGGAAATGGGGCCGAGCTGGCTCATGTAGCCGCGTATCCGGATGCCGTGCTCGCGCGCCAGCCATTTCTTGGCGATTGCGCCGGCGGCCACGCTGGGCGCGGTCAGCCGCGCCGAGGAACGTCCGCCGCCGCGAGGATCGCGATCGCCGTATTTGCGGGTGTAGGTGTAGTCGGCATGCCCGGGCCGGAAGGTCTCGGCGATCTTGCTGTAGTCCTTGCTGCGCGCATCGACGTTGCGGATGAGCAAGGCTATCGGCGTGCCGGTGGTTCGCCCCTGGTAGACGCCGGACAGGATCTCGACCTGGTCGGTTTCCTGGCGCTGGGTCACGTGGCGCGAGGTGCCCGGACGGCGCCGGTCGAGCTCGGCCTGGATGTCGGCTTCGGATAACTCCAGCCCCGGCGGGCAGCCGTCGACGACCGCGCCGATGGCCGGGCCGTGCGACTCGCCGAAATTGGTGACACAGAAGATCTTGCCTAGGGTATTGCCGGACATGGTGCGCGGGATCGAAGAATGGGATGGACGAGCGGCGACAGGATAACGATAGCGGCGACGACATGACGACGCCGCAAGCCGCATTATGGCATCACTCGGGGCCGGCATCACCCGGCGAGCCTCGAGCTATTTGTGCGCCCTGCGCTGCTGCGGGCGCCCGGCGCCTGGCGCCCGCAGCAGCGCAGGGCGGCGCGTGGCTGAATCCACCAACGCGCGGCCCATATTACCCGGCGCCACGCCGTTGGGGCGACCGGTGGCGCGGTCAGGAAGAACAGCTCAGCTCCAGCCCGTTCGCCCAATCGGGCGGCAGCGCGGCGTACTGTTCGTAGCCGGCACGCGGTGTGCAGGGGTCGCGCAGCAGCATCAGCAAGGTCTCGATCTCGCCGGCGTCGCCCTGCTTGGCGGCGCGTATGGCCTGTTCCGCCAGGTGGTTGCGCAACACGTACAAGGGATTGACCCGGTCCATGGCCATCTCGCGCTCCGCCGCCGTGCCGCCCTCGCCCCCGGCGCGGTCGAGATAGCGCGACAGCCAGGCCTGGGCGGCCTCGCGGTCGATGAACAAATCCAGGAACGGCACGGCATCGCGCTGCGCGCCGGCCAGTTTGCGAAAGCTCAGGGTGAAGTCGGCGCGATTCTCGTGCAGCAACCGCCACCAGCCGTCGATCAGCTCCGCGTCGCCGTCCTGCCACTGGCGCAGGCCGAACTTGTCGAGCATGCGCCGACGGTAGGCCTGCAGGAAGGCGTCCTCGAACTGCTGCAATTCCTGCTTGAGCGCCTCGGGCTCGATGCCCAGGGCCAGCAGGCTGTTGGCCAGGCGGTACAGGTTCCAGTGCGCCACCGCCGGCTGGGCATTCCAGGCGTAGCGCCCCTGGGTATCGGAATGATTGCAGACATGGCGGACCTGGAAGGCGTCCATGAACCCGTAGGGGCCGTAGTCCAGGGTCAGCCCCAGGATGGACATATTGTCGGTGTTCATGACCCCGTGGCAGAAGCCCACGGTCTGCCACGCGGCGACCAGTTCGGCGGTGCGACGCACGACGGTCCCGAGCATGCGCAGCGCCGGGGCATGCGGGCCGCCCTCGCCTTCCGCGCCCAGGCATTCCGGATAGAAATGGGCGATGACGTAGTCCAGCAACGCCCGCAGGTTCTGGGGAGCATCGTGCCAATGCTCGAACGAACCGAAACGCACGAAGCTGGGCGCGACGCGGGTGATGACGGCCGCGGTCTCCACGGTTTCGCGATAGACCGGATCGTCGGACACCACCAGCGCCAGCGCGCGAGTGGTGGGTATGCCCAGCCCCGCCATGGCCTCGCCCGCCAGGTATTCGCGCACCGACGAGCGCAGCACCGCGCGGCCGTCGCCCATGCGGGAATACGGCGTGCGGCCCGAACCCTTGAGCTGCAATTCCATAGGCCCGTGGGCGGTGCGCACCTCGCCCAGCAGATGGGCGCGGCCGTCGCCGAGCTGGCCGGCCCATACGCCGAACTGATGGCCGCTGTACACGGCGGCCAGGGTCTTGCCGCCCTGCAGCGGGCGCTGGCCCGCGCAGACCTCGAGAAATTCCGGACGCCGCAGCGCCTCCGGCGCCAGATCCAGCAGGGCCGCAACGTCGGCATTGGCATGCAGCAGCCGCGGCTGCGTCAACGGCTGCGGCGCGAGCCGCGTGTAGAAAACCGGCGGCAGATCGGCGTAGGAATTATCGACCTCGAGCCGGTCTATCGAATCGAAGCCCATAGACAAACCCCCGGGGATCATGACGTGTGCCCGCCCTGGGCGGCGCCGCGGGCCTTGGCCGCCTGCTTGGCCGGGCGCACGTAGAAAATGGCGCACAGATAGAAGATTGCCGACAGCACGATTTCGATCCAGGCCATGGCGGCCGACAGCGGGGCCGGATCGGAATAGGCCCGCACCGCGCCTTCCATCAAGTACAGCAAGATCAGCATGCTGGCCCACTGCGTGGTGTAGATGCGCCCCTTGAGCACGCCGCGCAGCGGCAGCAGCAGCGGCAGCGCCTTGAGCGCCAGCAGCGAGCCGCCCGGGCGCAGCGGCGCCACGCGCAATTCCCACGCCAGGCACAGGACGATCAGGGCGACCAGGCTGAGCACCGCGCCCAGCCACAATTTGGAACTTGGTTGTGGATTCATGCTGGTATTATCCCTCGAATGCGGGCACAGAATCTCGATGCATGCGCGGGCGCGCCTGGCCCGCGAGCCGCGATGCCCCGCGACGCTGGCGGCGCACCTGCGCCGCCGCCATGATCGGCCGCATGGCGACGGCAAACAGGAGACCGGTACATGACGAATGCCCCGACACCGCAAGCCCATACCGAAGCATCGCCCGCAGTTGCGGCCGGCTCGGACAAGGCGGCGCGCGGGGCCGGCCCCGCGCCCGACGCCGCCGCGCTCGATACCGCCGCGCCCTGGATCCCGGTCCACGACGACAGGCCCAGGCTGGGCTTGCGCGACTTGCCCTGGCGCCACCGGGTCGCCAAGGTGCTGCGCTACGCCGCGCGCCGCGCCGACGACCAGAACCTCACCCAGACTGCGTCCAGCCTCACCTTCACCACTGTGCTGGCCATCGTGCCCATGCTGGCGGTGGTGCTGTCGCTGTTTACCGCATTCCCGCTGTTCTCCGATTTCCGCCAGGCCCTGGAAGACTTCCTGGCCAATAACCTGATGCCCGCCACCGTGTCGGACACGATCATGAAATACCTGAACATGTTCGCCGCCCAGGCTTCGCGCCTGACGGCGATCGGCGGCGTGTTCCTGATCGTGACCTCGATCTCGCTGATCATGACCATAGACCGGGCGCTGAACAATATCTGGAACGTCAAGAACCAGCGTCCGCTGGGGCAGCGCATCCTGATGTACTGGGCCATTATTTCCCTGGGGCCGGTGCTGGTGGGCGCAAGCCTCTGGGCCACATCGTTCCTGACGCGCGAGTCGCTCGGGCGGGTGGCCGAAGTGCCGGCGGTGGTGAGCGTGGCCCTGTCCTTCGTACCGGTGATCGCCACCGGCCTGGGCTTCACGGTGCTGTTCTGCATGGTCCCGAACCGCGAGGTGCGCTGGAAGGACGCCATGGCCGGCGGCTTCGGCACCGCCATCGCGCTGGAAATCATGAAGGCCGGCTTCGCCTACTACCTGACGCGCTTCCCCTCTTATACCGTGATCTACGGCGCCTTCGCCACGGTGCCGATCTTCCTGCTCTGGATCTACCTGTCATGGCTGGCGGTGCTGTTCGGCGCCGCCTTCGCCGCGACCCTGCCGCTGCTGCGCCTGCGGCGCTGGGCCGAACACCCCGCCCCCGGCTCGCCCTTCATGAACGCCATGGGGGTCCTGGCCTTGCTGCATGCCGCCCGCGACGCCACCGAACCCGGACGCAGCGCGCAGTTCCTCGGCAATCACCTGCACGTCACGCAAGAAGAATTGCTGCCGGTGCTGGACGCACTGACGCAGTTGGGCTACGTGGCGCAGACACGCGACAAGAGCAGCCGCTGGATGCTGGCCTGCGACCCCAGGCAGGCGCTGGTCGGCCCGGTAGTCGACGCGCTGCTGATCGACCGCGCGCATAGCGGCCTGGACTTGCATCCACGGCTGCAGCAGGCCCTGGCCGGCAGCGTGGCCGAGTCGGCTGATCCCTGCCTGGAAGATATCTTCGCACCGGCTGCCGGCGCGCCGAACCCCGAAGCCGCTGCCTGACACGAATTCGCCGGCACGAATGCGCCGATACGAACCCGCTGGCACGAACCCGGACAGGCCGACGCCCGCGCACGCGCGCCTTCCGGGCCTCTGATCGGTAACGCCCTAAGGAAAGCGCCGCAAACGCCACGCGCCTGCGACTGCGGAATCACGCCTGCATCAGGGGCCGCAGCTTTCTGACGTTGTCCAGTTCCGCCAAACGCCACACCGCGTCGCACAAGGCCAGGGCGCCCTCGGCACCCAGCACCGGCGCCATCAGGTCCGAGGCCTTTTGCCGGACCTCTTCGGGACTCATGGGATTGGGCGGAGTGCCGCGCACGGCCTGCGTGTGATGCGTCACGGCCCGGCCATCGTTCAGCTTCAATTCGACGATGCCCTGCCGCACCGGCATGGCGCGCGACAGCTCATCGTCGCCGAACAGACGCACACGACTGCGCAGCGCCCGCACTGCAGGGTCCGCCATGCGGCCGCGGTCGTGCGCCGTGGCGAAGCCCAGCGTACCGTCGAGCAGCATCACCGCTATCAGGTGCTGCAGGCAGATTTCGGGCATGTCCCTGTCGTTGACGATGGTCAGGGATTCGTGCGGGATGCGCACGGTGATGCCGGCCACGTCCGCGGGGGAAAATTCATGCGCGGCCAGCAAGGCGTGCAGCGCATCCAGGGGCGCCTGTATGGGCGAGCCCACAGTCCATCGCTTGATGCTGGTCTCCAGGATCTCGTAGCGGCTGCCCAGGCCGCGGATCAGGATATCGCGATCGGCATCATTGCCGTACGCATCGAAGAAACAGCGTTCTCCGGAAAACACATCGTCCACGCCGGTGAATCCGCTGGACACCATCAGCGCGGCCGTCACGCCGTTACGCGCCGCCATGCCGCCGAAATCGAATGCCTTCTCGATATGGTCCTTGTCGCGCATCCAGCAGGACACCCCCGAGGCCTGCTGGGCGGCGTAGGACAACACATACCTGGCCTGCGTCTCGTTCACGCCCGCCAATGCGCCGGCAGCGGCCGCGGCGCCGAAATTCGGCCCGAAGGTATGCGACGAATGCCCGGCAGCGCGGAATTCATAAGCCCCCAGGGCCAGAGACATGCGGCAGCACACGTCATAGCCCAGGACGATAGCGCGCAGCAGTTCTGCGCCGCTGCGTTCATACAGGTCGGCAGCGGCAAGCGCCGCCGGCACTATGCCGCAGCCCGGATGCGTCAGCGACTCGGCATGGGAATCGTCCGTTTCATCGGCATGCGCCAACATGCCATTGACCAGGGCGGCGTCGATGGCCGTGGCCAAGAAACTGGTGCCCGCCACGCAGGCCTGGTCGCTCTTGCCCAGGACCTTCAGGTATTCGATGGCCTTGCGCCCGGGCGGCAGGCGCGACCCGGACACCATGGCGGCCAGGGTATCGAGCAGTTGAAAGCGCGCTTTTTCCTGCACCTCCGCAGGCAGCGGCCGGTGCAAGGCACCGGCAATATATGCCGCCAGTTCGGGCATGGGCGACGGCCTGGCCGCATTTTCGGACGTCATCATGGCGCGGCTCCGGCAGATAGTGCAATGAGATCGAATAAGAACTTGTTCATGCCTGCTCTCTGGTTCTCCGATTTACGCGCACAGGTCCATCAACGCCCGCACATCCGTTTGCTTTTCCAGTTCCGCCACCCAGGCGCAAATGCGCTCGGCGCGGTCCGCACCGACGACCGGCACGGCATTGGCCATGAATTTCTCGCGAATCGCATCGTCGGACATCGGATTGGCCACCGTGCCCGCGGCATGGTCGATGTGAATCGTGTGCTCGCGGCCGCCCGCCACGACTCGGGCATATGCCTCGTCGTTGTCGAGGGTGTCGTCTGCGTGCACCTTCACCTTCTGGCGCAAGGCTATGATTTCGGGGTCGCGCGCACGCTGGTCGGTGTACTGCGCCACTCCGGCGGCGCCGTCGCGCAGCGCCACGGCGGCGCAATGATAGATGCTGAACTTGGACTTCAGCCCGGTCTGGGGCTCGACGACGCCGGTGATCGACAACACCAGCGGATGGACGCGCAATTCGACCTCGCTCACCTGCGCGGGATCGAGCCCGGCCTGTTTGCGCAAGCCTATCAGCGCATCGATGGCGGGATGCAGGACCACGCCGCAGGCATAGGGCTTGTGGCCGTTGCGCACGATTTCCCAACGCTGGCCCAGCTCGTCGAGCACGGCCTGCGGCACGGCGGTTTCGCTATATATCCGGCAAAAACCGCGCGAGCCTTCGATGATTTCGTCGGAACTGTCGAAGTTGCGCTGCGCCAGCTTGGCGGCCAGAATCCCGTTGGAGGCGGCCTTGCCCGCATGGAACGACTTGCTCATCGTCCCGCGGTTCTGCTGCATGCCGGCGGCCTGCGTCCCGGCGATTCCGAGGGCATGCACGAATTGCTGCGGATCGAGGCGCAGCAGCTTTGCGCAAGCGGCGCCGGCTGCGAGGGTTCCCAGGGTTCCGGTGAGATGCCAGCCGCCTTTGTGATGTCCCGGGCTGGCCTGCCCGATCCGCACTCCGGCCTCGAAGCCTGCGACATATGCGGCGATGAGGTCTGTCCCGCTGGCCCCCGACATCTGGGCCAGCGCCAGGAGCGCGGCAAGCACGGGCGAACTGGCATGCAGCACCACGCCGGCCATGTGCGTGTCGTCGTAATCGAGCACATGGCCCATCTGGCCGTTGATCAGGGCCGCGCTGAGCAGGCCGCTCTGGTCATTGCGGCCTATCAGGTTGAACCCCGATTGCGTGTCCAGCTCGTGCATGGTGGACACCAGGATGTCCAGCGTGGAATGGCGGCTGCCCGCCAAGGCGCAACCCAGCCAGTCGAGCACGCCCCTGCGCGCCGCGCTGACCACCTCGGCAGGAAGGTCCTCGTATCGGAAGCCCGCCAGGTGCTGTGCCAATGCGACCGTGACTTTGTCTGTTTCCGCTGCTGCCGCCATTTTTCGTGTGTCCTGCGTCATGCCTCAATTCGCCTTGATATGCGCATCGTGGACGACCTTGGTCCATTTAGCGATTTCCGAACCCAAAAACTTGTCGGTCTGCGCGGGGGTGCCGCCTACCGGGTCCAATTTGTAATGGGGAAGCTGCTCCTGGAGGAAAGAGGCCTTCAGTGCGCGATTGGCCGCGCTGCTGAGCTTGGCGACGATCGCCGGCGGCGTAGCCGCGGGCACGAACAAGCCGTACCAGCCGGTGACTTCGAAGCCGGGCAGGCCGGACTCCGCAATAGTGGGGATCTTGGGCGCGTACTTGGTGCGTTGCAAGGAACTGACGCCAAGCGCGCGCACTTTTCCGGACTGGATCAAGGGCATCATTTCCATAAGCGAGCCGAACATCATTTGCACCTGGCCGCCCAGCAGCGCCGTAGCGGCGGGCCCCGCCCCTTTGAAAGGCACGTGCACAATATTTATCTGGGCCATGCTCTTGAACAGCTCGCCGGCCAGATGGATGGCGGATCCCGTTCCCGCCGAAGCAAAGTTGTATTTGCCCGGGTGTTCCTTGGCCAACTGGATGAGCTGCTTGAGCGTGTGCGCCGGAAACTTCGCGGGCACGACCAGCACATAAGGCCCTTTTCCTATGGTTGCTATGCCGGCGAAGTCCTTGGCAGGATTGAAAGTCAGCTTGTCGTAGAGCGCCGGAGCCGAGGCCAGGGCGATATTGCCCATCAGCACGGTGTAGCCATCGGGCGCCGCATGCGCCGCAGCGGTGATGCCGATGACGCCGCCCGCGCCGGGCTTGTTTTCTACCACTACCTGCTGGCCCAGTTCCTTGGCCAAGGCCTGGGCGGTCAGGCGGCCTATGCCATCGACTGCGCCTCCCGGCGCGAAGGGAACGATCAGGTGCACGGGATTGCTGGGATAATCGGCTGCGGAGGCGGGAGCCGGCGCGACGATTGTTGCGGCGCACAACAACACAGCCGCCCGCAACATCGCCCCGAAGGGGCGGGTTTTGCTCGCCGGCAGGCGACGCGCCGGAATACAGTCATACATCGAAGTCTCCTTGTGATCTAGTGCGCGGCCCATGCATCATCGGCCGCCCTATTCGCTCTTTTGTCAGGCGATTCAGCCTTGCAATAGTAGTTAACAATTCTGGCGATCACTAGGACGCGAACTGTCAACACGTCTTCAGGATTCGTGACGGATGGGCCGGGCGGCTGCAGTGTTGCTGGCCTTCGCGTCGATTGGTTTTTGCGCTGCCCGGCCAGGGTGTTGGTAGCCCCTGCGTTGCCCGACCCCTACGTTTCCTGGCTGCTACGTTTCCCGGCCCTTCTGCATTGCCTGGCCTCTGCGTCACCCGACCTCTGCGTTGTCCGCCTCCTCCTCCGCTCGTTTGCGCTTGACCATGGCGCCCCCTCGCAGCGAGATCTCGCGGAAACACAATGTACGGAAAAGCCGGCGTCGCTACCTTTCGGTATGGTTTATGATGCAAAATAGACGTACGGCAATCGCCGAGCGGGAGGCAGCCATGTTGAAAGTCAGTGAAATTCTGCGCGTCAAGGGCAACGCGCTTTACACCGCCACGCCCGACATACCCATCATCCAGGCCCTGGAAACCATGAGCGAGCAGGACATCGGCTCGCTGGTCATCATGGAACACGGCCAGCTCGTGGGCATGCTCACGTTCCGGGAAATCATCCGCCACTTGCACGGCAATGGCGGCAATACAGGTTCTAACACCATACGCAGCATCATGGACGACGCGCCGCTGAGCGTCTCGCCCAATACCGATGCCGACGAGGTGCAGCGCCTGATGCTCGAAAAGCATGCGCGCTATATCCCCGTCATGGACGGCCCCATGCTGCTGGGCGTGATCTCCTTCTACGACATGGCGCAGGCCATCGTCGCGGCCCAGCAGTTCGAAAACAATATGCTCAAGGCCTACATCCGCGACTGGCCGGGCGATTCCGAGTCCGCGCAGGCCTGAGACCGCCGCTTATCGCGATTTATTGCGGCTTATTGTTGTTTATCGTCGTTATCGCCGCCCCGGGCGGCCCGCTAGGGCCGTCCACCTCGAAGGCCAGGCGAGCCTGGCCGGCCGGATGAGGGATTCCGCAGCGCCGCCAAACCGCGCTGCGCACGCCGGCTCGGCACAAGTGCATGATCGCCCCGCAGCGACCGGCATACGCGGCGGGCCTCGGGTTCAGGCGCTGTGCAACAGCAAGTCCGACCAGGCCCGCTCAATCAATTGCGCGTCGTTGCTTTCCAGCAAGTTCGGATCCGACAAGCTGCGGCGCCAGTGGCGCGCGCCTTTGCGCCCATTGACCCAGCCCAGCAAGGGCCGCACCACGATGCGCAGGGGCACGCCCTTGGCCACTTCGCGCGCCGCATAGGCGCTGATCGCATGCACCACCTGGGCCGGCTCCAGCAGCGGCGCCTGGGGCTCGATGAGACGTGTGAGCTGCGTCAGGATGCCCGGATTGTGCCAGGCGGCACGCCCCAGCATCACGCCGTCGAAATCGCGCAGCAATGCCAGCGCCTGCGGCGCCTCGACGATGCCGCCGTTGAGCACGATGTCGCAGTCGGGGAAGTCGCGCTTCAGTTGCAAGGCGTCGTCATAGCGCAGCGGCGGCTTTTCGCGGTTGTCCTTGGGCGACAGGCCCTTGAGCACGGCATTGCGCGCGTGCACGATGAACACGCGGCAGCCCGCAGCATGCAGCGTCCCGACGAAGTCGCGCACGAAACCGTAGGAATCATCGTAGTCCAGGCCCAGCCGGTGCTTGACCGTGACCGGCACAGAAACCGCGTCCTGCATGGCCTTGACGCAATCGGCGACCAGGCGCGGCTCGGCCATCAGGCAGGCGCCGAAGGCGCCGCGCTGCACGCGTTCCGACGGACAGCCGCAATTCAGATTGATTTCGTCATAGCCCCACTGCTCGCCCAGGCGCGCGCAATGCGCCAGCAGTTCGGGCTCGCTGCCGCCCAACTGCAGGGCTAGCGGCTGCTCGGCCGGGTCGAAATCCAGATGGCGCGCCACGTCGCCGTGCAGCAGCGCGCCGGTGGTGATCATCTCGGTATACAGGCGCGCTCCCGGCGCCAGCAGGCGATGGAAGTAGCGGCAGTGGCGGTCAGTGACATCGATCATGGGCGCCACGCACAGGCGCCAGGGTGAAGCCGACGCCCCGGCGCCCGCCTCGCGGGCCGGGTCCTGCGCCACATCGTGCATTGAAAATCCTTGGTGCTGCATGCACCCCTCGTTCAAACGGAAAATTCCGGGCGCCAGTATTTTACGCAAAAGCCCCTCGCGGCATTGCGGCAGGCGCCGCCACGCCCGGCACCAGACTAGTCTAAAATCAAACGCCCCCCTTTGTCGGGGCATTTTTTCATAGTTCCCGGAACCCGTCCCATGGCCGTATTCACCTCTGTCAGCGATGACGACGCGCGCAAATTGCTCGAGCGATACACGCTGGGCGACCTGGTCAGCCTGCGCGGCATCACCGCCGGCATCGAGAACACGAACTTCTTCCTCACCACGACGCACGGCGAATACGTGCTGACGATCTTCGAGGTGCTGACCGCGCAGCAACTGCCGTTCTATATCGAACTGATGCATCACCTGGCCGAGCACGATATTCCCGTGCCGCAGCCGCAAACGCTGCGCGACGGCTCGCGCCTGACCTCGCTGCACGACAAGCCCGCCATCATCGTCACCCGCCTGAGCGGCGGCTACGAGCCAGCCCCCGGCCCGGCCCACTGCGCGCTGGCCGGGCAGACCCTGGCGCAGGCGCACCTGGCGGGAAAATCGTTCACGATCCGGCAGCCGAACCTGCGCGGGCTGCCGTGGTGGCGCGACACTACGCCGCAAGTGCTGCCGTTCCTGAACCCGGAGCAGGCCAGCCTGCTGCGCCAGACCCTGGATGAACAAATTTCCTTCGCGGCCGGCGACATCTATCCCGAATTGCCCTCGGGCCCGGCGCACTGCGACCTGTTTCGCGACAATGTGCTGTTCGACGGCACCTTCGAAATGCCGCGCATGGGCGGTATCATCGATTTTTATTTCGCCGGCTGGGACACCTGGCTGTTCGATGTGGCAGTCAGCGTGAACGACTGGTGCATCGAGCAGGCCACCGGCGTTTTCGATCTCGAAAAACTGCGCGCATGGCTGGGCGCCTACGCGCAGGTACGACCCTTCACCGAGGCCGAGCGTCGCGCCTGGATGACTGTGCTGCAGGCGGCCGCCCTGCGCTTCTGGCTATCGCGCCTATACGACTTCTACCTGCCGCGCCCGGCCCAGACCCTGAAGCCGCACGACCCGCGCCATTTCGAGCGCGTGCTGCGGGAACGCCGCAAGGCGGTGGCCCTCGCCCTACCCTGACATCACCGGAAACCGAACACACCATGCAAGCAGCCATACTCCCCGTCAGAGCCGGATGGCAATGGATACAGGACGGGGCCGGGATCTTCAAGCGCCAGCCCATGCCCATGTTCTTCTGGAGCCTGATGACCGGGTTCCTCATCACCTTGGCCTACATGATCCCGCTGTTGGGCCAGATGGCGCTGATCACCGCCATGCCGCTGCTGACCTTCATGTCGCTGTGCGCCTGCCGCCACATCAGCGACGGCGACCCGATGCTGATACATATGTGGCTGGAGCCCCTGCGCAAACCCGACGTGCGCAAGCGCCTGGTCCGCCTGGGCTTTGCCTACCTGGCCTGCTGCCTGGCGGGCGGCTTCGTTTCCACCCTGCCTTTCATGAGCAGCATCATGAACGCGGTCGGCTCCAGCGGCCCCATCGACGAACTCGCGCTGATGCAGGCCGTGCGCGGGCCTTTCATTACCTTCGGGCTGCTGTACGTGCTGATCTCGGCCCTGTTCTGGCATGCGCCGGCCCTGGTCGGCTGGCATCGCATCAAGCTTTCCCAGGCGCTGTTCTTCTCGATGGTGGCCTGCTGGCGCAACAAATGGCCGTTCCTGGTGTATGGCCTGAGCTGGGGAGCCGTGTTCCTGGCGGTGCAACTGCTGGGCAATTTGATGACCGACATGGGCATGGACACGAGCTTGGCGCAAATCCTGCTGACCCCGCTCAATCTTATCGTCGCGGCATTGCTGTATTGCAGTTTCTACCCCGCATACGTCAGCGTGTTCGGCAAGAACTATCCCAGCGCGACATAGCCTCGCGCGCCAACTGCGCGTGGCCGGGCCACGCCGCGCAATAGCCCGCCGGCAGCTCCAGCACCGAGCGCGCCGCGCGGCACCATGCGACACGGCCCGGCGCCAGGCTGTCGATACGCCTCGACACCCGCAGGCGGCTGTCCAGGAACAACAGGTCTATGGGGCGCGCCAGCCCAAAGGTGTGGACGGCCCTGCAGGGGTCCAGCCACAATGCCCAGCCGTCGGCGGGAAATGCGTAGGCATGCATCCCGAGCAGACGCTGCCAGGGGCTGCGCGCCACATACAGCCTGAAGGCCGACCGCGGGGCCGTCATGACGCCAGGCCCAGCAGCCTGGCCGCTATCGGCAGCCCTATGATCAGGAAGGTACAGGGGAAAATGCAGAACACCATGGGGAACAGCATTTTTACCGGGGCCTCCAGCGCCAGTTTCTCCGCCCGCAGGAAGCGTTCGCCGCGGCGCTGGTCGGCCTGGGCCCGCAATATCGGCGCCAGGCTCATGCCGAGCTGATCGGCTTGTGCAATGGCTGCGACCAGGCCGAAGACTGCGTCCAGGCCGCAGCGCGAAGCCAGCCCCTGCAGCGCCTCGGACCGGGCCTTGCCGGCGCGCATGTCGGCCAGCGCATGGCGCAATTCGTCGCGCAAGGGGCCCGGCGGCCCATGGGCCGCTGCCTGCTGCAGGGCGCCGTGCAGATTCAGCCCTGCCTCTACGCACAAGGTGCCGATGTCCAGCAGAAACGGGAATTCCTTGAGCATGATGCGGCGTCGCGCCGCGGCGCGGCCGCGCAGCCAATAGGCTGGCCAACACAGCCCGCCCGCCGCCGCTGCCGGGACGAACGCAGCGGCCGTGCCGACGGACATGGCGCCGAGAAACATCGCCAGTATCGGCGCCGCCGCCAGCACAATGGCGGCCAGAATTTGCAAGGCGATGAAATGCTCGGCCTGCCAGGACGCAGGCAGCCCGGCGCGCAGCAGGCGCGTGGCCAGCGAGGCACGCAAGTTCCAGGGTATGAAGGGCCGGCTGGCGGCCGCGCACGCCGCTACCCACGGCCAGGCCCAGCGCAATGCCGCGGGCACCCGGAAATCCACAGCCGCTGCCGCGGAACCGCCCCGGGCGGCCCAGGGCATTACGACCAGCCAGCACAGGCTGCACAACGAAATCCCCGCCGCGAGGCAGGCCAGCCAGAACCACATGCGATCCTCCGAACCTTGGATGGCTTATTCCCTGCTGCCATTCCCTTTTTAAATCGGCCATGAACGAGCAAGCGCAGCGCGGACGGCATACTCAGCGCGGCAAGCAAAGCAGACCAGGCGCTCGGCCGACTTAGCAATGATCAGACATCGATGGCCACGATGCGCCGTATGAACATGACCCCGGCCGCTTCGAGCACGACGATCAATCCCAGTGCCGCCCAGCCCGCGGGGGTGTGCCACAAGTAATGCATGGAGGCCGGATCCACATACTGCAGGGCCAGTGCCAAGGCGCCCGGCATGCCGGCCATGACCCATGCCTGCAGCCTGCCCTGGGCGGTCAGCGCGTGGATGCGGCCGAGCAGGTGCAGGCGCGCGCGCAAGGTGTCCGCGATGCGCTCCAGGGTCTCGGCCAGGTTTCCGCCCGTATGCAAGGAAATATTCAGTGCCGACACCGCCAGCCCGGCCGCTTCAGTGGGCATGCGCCGGTAGAGCGCCAGCAGGGCTTGTTCCAGCGGCACGCCCATGCGCTGCTGGCGCAGCATCAGGCCGAATTCCTGGGACAGCGGAGGCGCCGCCCTTTCGACGATGTGGCGCAATGCGGGCTGCAGGCCCGATCCGGCGCGCAGGGCCGAAGCCAGGGTGCGCAGCATGTCGGGCAATTGTTCGTCGAAGCGCCGCAGGCGGCGCCGGCGCATCGCCGCAACCAGGTATTGCGGCACCAGCAGCGCCATTGCCCCGAGGGCCATGGCCAGCCAGGCCATCCCCGAAGCCAGGTAGCAGAATAAGGCCAGGGCCGCGCAGCCGCACAGATTGGCCAGCCACAACTGGGCCGGATCGACAAACAGGAAGAACTCGCTCATGCCCGCCGTCACCTGCCGGCTGAATGCGTTGCGATAACGCCGGTAGGCGGCGCCGATCCAGCCTTGCAACAGCCAGCACGCCAGGCCGGCAAGTATCGTGACGCAGGCGATGAACAGAAATATCATGCCGCCCCCGTCGCCGTGGCCGGCCGCCCGCCGGCAGCGGCATCGAATTCGCCCGTCGCCGGCGGGTTGCACTGATTGAACAAGGCGGGATCCAGGCCCTGGGCGCCTTGCGGGCGGGCAGAGGCGAACTCGGGCAAGACCCCGCAGCCCAGAAATGCGCGTTCGGGGTGATCCTGGTAGCGAAACAGTTCCTGGGTCTGGATGCGGCCGCTTTCGACGCCGGTCACCTCGGCAATAGAGGCAATGAGGCGGCGCCCGTCGGCCAGCCTGGCCTGCTGCACGATGATGTCGATGCTGGAGGCCACGTGGTCGCGTATGGCCGGCAGCGGCAAATCCATGCCCGCCATCAGTATCATGGTTTCGAGGCGCGCCAGGGCATCGCGCGGGCTGTTGGCGTGCAGCGTGGTAAGCGAGCCCTCGTGGCCAGTGTTCATGGCCGCCAGCATGTCGAATGCTTCGCCGGCGCGGCACTCGCCGACCACAATGCGGTCGGGCCGCATGCGCAGCGCATTGCGCACCAGGTCGCGGATGTCCACCCTGCCCCTGCCCTCCAGGTTGGGCGGCCGCGCCTCGAGGGCCACCAGGTGGGCATGGTCGAGCCGCAGCTCGGCCGCATCCTCGATGGTGACGATGCGTTCGCCTTCGGGAATACAATTCGACAAGACGTTGAGCAGCGTGGTCTTGCCGGAGCCCGTGCCGCCGGACACGATGATGTTCTTGCGCTGGTGTACGCAGAACCGCAGGAACTCGGCCATGCAGGCATCCAGCGCGCCGGCGCGCAGCAAGTCGTCCATGGCCAAACGCCGCTGCGGGAACTTGCGTATGGTCAGGCATGCGCCGCGCAAGGCCAGTGGTGGAATGACGGCATTGACCCGCGAGCCGTCGCGTAAACGCGCATCGACCATGGGCGAACTCTCGTCGATGCGCCGCCCCAGCGGCGAGACGATGCGCTCGATGACGCCCAACACCGCCTGCTCGCTGCTGAACCCGCCCTCCAGGCGGCGCAGGCGGCCGCGCGCCTCGACATAGATCTCGTCGTGCCGATTGACCATGATTTCCGTGATGGAAGCGTCGGCCAGCAAGGGCTCGAGCACGCCCAGGCCCACTGCTTCGTCGACCACCGCGAGCGCCAGCGCCTCGCTGTCCAGCCCTGCCGGCAACTGCGTATCCTTGGAAAGAATATCGCCCATGGCGGCCATGGCCTCGCTGCGCAAGGCGGCGTCGCTCATGCTGGAGACGTCGCGGCGGCGCAAGTCCAGGGCATCGAGCAAATTCTGGTGCAGGCGCCGGCGCAACAGCAATAGATCGCCGGCATCCGCAGCGGCCGGCACGAGGGCGCGAGGGCAAACCTCGGCCGGAAGCTCGGCCTCGCCGGCGCTGGCCGCAGGACCTGCATGTGCTTCCATACCAGGCGGCAATGCCTCGCGTTTGTGGTCGAGCGCGCCGGCAGTGGTGTCGCGCCTGCGGGTATCGGCCGGACCGGAAGATGCCGGGCCGGGGCCGCTGCTGCCCGCAAGGTTTCGATCGCGGCCGGAGTCGTCTACACAAACGTCCAGAGCCGCAGCGCTCGCCTCCACCGACGGTGCGGGCTCCAGTACGCGGCGCAGACATATCAGGCACGGCCCCACGACGATTTCGTCGCCCACGCGCAAAGGCCCATATTGGGACACGCGATGGCTATTGACGAAGGTGCCCCAAAGCGAGCCATGGTCTTCGAGGAACACGCCGGCCTCGCGATGTTCCAGTCTTGCATGGCGCCGGGCCACCCGCCACGACTTGAGCCGCAGCCCCGCGTCGGGATCGCGCCCTATCTCCAGGGGCAAGGGCCAGGACGCATCGCGCATGGTTCCGTCTTCGAAGCGCAGCAGTACATCGAGCATGCTTGGTTCCCCAGGGTTCGTACACCCTAAAAAGCGGGCCCCTTTTAAAGGCGGGCGGGCCCTATTCCTTGAAGTCGTGCAGATTGGCGCCGAGGCGGCCCGGCCCCCAGGGCGGCGCAGGCTCGACGGACGCGGCATATGCCGTCGCCGAGGCGCCCGGCAAGGACTGCGACCATTGCGAACCCTTGCCGTGGCGGGGGTCCCAACCGCCTGCCGGCGCGGGCAAGGGCGGCGGCAAGCGCGGCGCGCCGGGATGCGCACTTACCGTGCGCAGCGGCGTATTCATCAAAGGCGCTTGCGGAAAGCTGCGATCGAGCAAGGCGCGGCCCCGCTCGACCCGGCGCATCAGGGCGGGATCGTCGGGCGCGACCACGACCGGAGTGACGAAAATGGCCAGTTCGGTATCGGTGCGCTGCCGGCGCGTCGACTTGAACAGCTCGCCCAGTACCGGCACATCGCCCAGCAAAGGCAGCTTGTCGATATTGCGCGAGGCTTCGCGCGACAGGAAGCCGGCCAGCACCAGGGTCTGGCCGGAACGCACATTGAACTCGGTGACGGCACGGCGGGTCTTGAGCGCAGGCCCGTTGGACACGGACAAAGACTGGTCGACCGAGCTTACTTCGACTTCGATGCGCGAGCGCACCGCGCCGCTGCGCTCTATTTTCGGAGTGATGCGCAGGGACACCCCATAGGGCTTGAACGCCGTATTGGTGCCGCCATTGGCTTCGACCGTGGAATACGGAACCTCGCCGCCCGCCAGGAATTCGGCCGTGGCGCCGCTACGCGCCAGCAACTGCGGCTGGGCAAGGACGACGGCCGTGCCGTCTTGCGCCATGGCGCGGATCTGCGCGGACAGCACCGCGTTGATGCCGAAATAGCCGGCCGCCACGCGCGCCGGGAAGGCGGCGTCGAACACGGATTCGCCGGGGCGCGCCCCGAATCGCGACGAGCCGCCGTCCCAGGCCATGCCGGCATTCACGCCGCCATCGCTGGCGGCGTTCCAGCGCACGCCGAGTTCCTGCAGGCGCGAACGCGGCACTTCCACCACTTGCACGTCGAGCAGCACCATGCGGTCCCAGCCCACCTGGCCGGTGAAATCCAGCAATTGCGGATAGCGCTTGGCCAGGGCCGCCACGCGCTCGCGGTCGCCATCGGAAAGATCGTCGCCCTCGGCCACCAGCTTGTCGCCGATCGTCGAGACGCGCACGGCGGGCATGCGTTCGAGCATCTTGCGCAATTCGGCCAGGACACGGCGCGTCCCTTCGGGCGCGACCTCGACCCGATAGCGGCGGCGCTGCCCTTGCGCATCCCAGACTTGCAGCGAGGTCGAGCCGGCGTGGCGGGCGAACACGATCACTTCCTTGTCGTCGACAGCCTGTGCATTGAGCACCTGCCCATCGCCGACGGCGACGCGCGCCACCTGCGGCTGGGCCAGAACCTTTACCTCGCCCACCTGCATTTCGAGCGGAGTTTCTACGGGTGCCGCAAATGCGCGCGGCACGGCGAAGCACACCGACAGGCCGCCCAGCAGCGCGGCCATGCGGCGCCACCAGCCACGCGCACGCGGCGTATATCCATGCGTCGCCGGATATGCGCACGCATGGCGGCTCGCCCGCCTGACGCGGCCCACGCCCGCGGCGTACGCCGGGGCCTCAAGGCCGCGCAGGCGCCGCATGGCGGGGCTCCGACAGGCCGGCTTCGCGCATCCAGGCGCTGGCAAGCTCGGGCGTATATGGCAGATCGAAAACCCCGCGGGCAGCGCCCTGCCCGGCCGCCTGCGCGGCAATAGCGGCCAGGCCGGGTATGCCGCGCAGCGTACGATTGCCGTAGATGACTTGTACCTTGCCCTTGGCGCGCTCGGGCTTGGACTCGGCCACGCCCAGCAGGGTTGCAAGATCGCCGCGCACGGCGCGCTGGTCGGGCCGCCCGTCGTCCGGGTGGCGCAACAGGGCGGTTATGGTGCCACCCTGGCGCGCAGCCACGAGCTTGATGGCGTCTTCCGGCGAGGTATCGAGCGTGACCGTGGTGTACCCGCCGGCCCGCTCGGCCCCGGCTTCGCCCGAGGCGCGGGTGGAGTGGCCCGTGGCCAGCACCAGCACGCCTTGCAGCAGCGGCGCCGTAATGCGGCGGCGCTGGTATTCGAACGATACGTACAGATCGATCAAGTCGCCGGGTTCGAGCAGGCCCGACACCGAGTTGATGATGTCCACGGGAATGGTCATGGCGCGGCGCCCGGCGCCGATCTGGCCCGAGAACGGAGCCCTGCGTGTCCTGGCGGTATGCACCGGCAGGATCGGGTCTCCGGCCTTCAACGAGGAAAGCAGCACGCCGCCCACCAGTTCCTGGAATCGCGATGGCGGCATGCTGTCGCTGGACGCCGTGGCGGCCGGCACCTTGCGCACGGCGAAATGCTCGGCGCTCAGTTTCGTGCCTAGAGGCAAGTCGTCCGCAGCCACCACACGCTCTACCATGGGCACGCGGGCATCGGCCTCGAGCTGGCGCGCGCGGTCCTGCAGATACTTGCGGGCCGTCCAGGCCGCGAACAAGCCGGCCAGCACGGCTATCGCCAGCAGGGCAACGCTGCGATTGGGTATGGGCAGGCGCATGAAGAGTCCTCCGGATCAGGGCACGCGGACAATGAACCACTGGTACAAACCGGCGCCGGGCTCGGAATCTGCCGGAACCGGGCCGCCGTAATGGTTATGCATACAGGGCTACGCATACAGGCTAGGGATCCGCATCGAGGCGCACATACACCGCGCTGCCTCCGGCCAGAGGCACGAAGGTCAGCAGCAGGCCGTGGCCATTCTTGTGCCAGGCGCGCACGGTTTCCCGGCGCGTGGGCTTGGGGATATCGCCGACAGGGGCGCGCAGCCACCCGCGCGTCCGCAGCCGTTCTTCCACTCGCGCGCGCAGTTCGGCCGGCGGCCAGGGGGCGGCATAGATCTGCTGCCGTACGCGCTTGCCGGGCTCGCCGGACTCATGGCTGGCGCGCAGATGGGCCTGGGGCGGCATCCAGTCCATGCGCAGCGCATCGCGCGTATCCAGGGCACGCCGCAGGCCGGAGACATCCACCGGCAGGCTGGAGACCACCCCGGCGCTGCCCCGCCCTTCGGCCACCAGTTCGGCCACCCAATGCGTGGTTTTGTAGGTTCCCGACAGCACTACCCGTTGCGGAAAGACCAGCATCTGCTGGAATACGCCGGCATGCTCGGCCAGCGCCCGCGCAGCCTGCGGCAAATCCAGGCTGGAACGCATGCCGCGCCACGTCATCGGCAAGCCAAAGCCGTGTATCGTCTGCGGCGGCTGCCAGCTTATGCGCGGGATGCGCGACAGGGCGAGATCCGGGGCAAGCGTGCTCGCCGCCGGCACGCCGCAATACGCCAGCCATGCCAGGAGCGCGGCGCAGGCCTTGGCCGGCAAATGAACTGGATGCAAGAGCCACAGCGCCCCGCCGCGCGTGGGCCGGCGGACGCAAGCATGGGCCGCAGCCATACACGGTTCAGTCGCCCGCATGGCTAGCTCCGCCAATATCCTGAATGCGTTGCGGCCCCAGCGTATCCGACACATGCTGGCCGGGCACGCGGCCGGCCCAGGGGCCGAGCCAATCGAAAACAGGCTCGGCGCGCCCCCAAGGGCGATCCAGGCCGCCGGCCCATGATTGCACGCGGCGTCCCAGTGCGTAGGAGCGATCGGCGGCATCGGCCCAGCCCAGGCCCGAACCCGCAACGCGCTGCTGCGCCTGCGCATCGGACGCAGCATGCCCGGCCCCCGCGAGAATCGCGGTGTGGCGGCGTATCCCGGGCCGCCATACGTCGAACTGCGCCAATCCGCTGGCTGGCAATGCCTGCTCGCCGGCGAAAGCGTCGACGGCGAGGTGTGCCGTAACCATGCCGGTGTCCCCGACGCCCCAGCCCTGCCGCAAGTCGCGGGCATCGACATGCAGCCCGCCTGGTTGGGCCTGCGGGCCCAGCGCTTGCCCGCGCTCGACTTGCAGCGATATCTCGGACAGCCCGGCGCTCAGGAGGCTGGCGCCACGCCGGTCGCGCCATAAATGAGCCGGGCCGGAAAAATGCCCGCCGCGGATTTCTTCCAGCGGCCGGGCGGCGGAATCGCGGGTTGCCGCGAAGGCGGCATAACGGCTGGCATGCTGGGCCTGCAGGGCAACGTCCTGCCAACGCAGCAGCCACGCCGTACCCACCCAGAGAGCCCCCAGCAACAGCAGCACCAGCAGCGCTTCCGCCGCGGCCTGGCCGCGCTGGGGATGCTCATCGTGGAAACCTGTGTCGTTGCCGTGCGGCATGCAGATGCGCGGGCCATCGGCATGCACCGTAAACATAGGCGGATACGCAGCGCACATGCGTGCGTAATGGATATGCTCGGGGATATGCTCGGGGATACGCTCGGGGATATGCCCGGCACCAGCCGGGAAAGGACGCAGCGCTGGCATGAGGCAAGGGACGGTCATGGGCGCACCTGTGCGGAAGCGGAGGCGTCGGGCCACGCCAGCCTGGCCTGCCAATAAGGATGGAACAGATTGGGGCTTTCGTCGTAGCCGTCAGTGCGAGGCTGCGGACGGGCGAAAAAAGTCTGGGCGGCGCTGCGGCTGGTAAGCCGTACGCCTTCGGGACCGGGGTGGCGGAATTCGACGGTGAAGCCGAATACACCCGAACCGCCGGGCTGCGCCACATCGAAATAGGTAGGCAGGCCGCCTCCGCGCCAGCGCTGGCGGCCCGCCACGGCACGCGAATTGGCCAGCGGATTGGCGTCGCCCGCATGGATGTCCCAATTGGTGGCCTCACTGACCCAGCGCCAGAAGTCCTGGGCCGAAAAATCATCGGGCGGGTCTTCTACATAGATCGAGCTTGGAGCCTGGCCCGGCGCGCTGGGCACCCAGCCCCAGCCCATCGGATATTCGCGATAGTAGCAGCCTATCCAGCGATTGGAACGCAAGGCATGAAAGGACTCGGTGTCTATGGACTGCCAGCGCCCGACGGCATCGATTTCGGTGACGCCGCGACGCCGCAGTTCATGGCGCAGCCAGGGACAACGTTCATCGACGATCCAGGGGCTTTGCAAAGTGTGGTCGCGCGGATCCAGGAAACTGTATAGCCGCGCCACATCCTGCACGAAACCGTGCAGCCCGCGGTGCCCGGCATATAGCTGCAAGTAGCCCGGCCAGGTGTCATCACGCACAGAAATGTCGAACCGGCCGCCAGCCTCGGCCTGCTCCGAGCCGCCCGGCGCGCCGGACGCGCCGGACATGCTCGATGTACCTGATGCACCCGATGTACCCGAAACACCGACGGCTTCCGCGATGCCAGAAGCATCGGCAGAATGTGACCGATCGCCCCATTCCGGATAATTGCGCGCCAGCACTTGCTGCATGGCTGCCAGGCGCGCACCCGGCAGCCCGGCCACGACCTCGTGCTGCACGGCATCGAAAACACGCTGCACGACGTCGTCATGCGCGGCATAGGCGGCGGCCAGTTCCCCATCGACATTAGCCAGGGCGGCCGCCTGCCCCGCGGCTGCCCTGGCGGACTGATAGCTCGCGCCATGTGCCGCGCCGAAGAGCATGGCAATAAGATAGGCCGGCGGATTGCCCCTGCCGGCTTGCCGCGCCTGGGCATCGGCAAACAGGGCCCAGGAGCCGAGCGTGACGAGATGCGCCATGGCAATCTGGTGCCCGATCTGGGCGCGATTCAGATAGGCCAGCATGTTCATCGCCCTGGCCTGCACCAGGGCCCCGCTGTACGCGGCGGCATCCAGTGCGTGGGTCTGGCGCGCCTTGGCGCCGGCGACCTGGCCCGCGGCGAAGTAGCGCAGCAGCGCCAGCGAGGCCAGGGCCGCCAGCAGCATGCCCAGCACCAGGGCCTGGCCCGACTGCGGATGCTGTGCACGTGTGCGGAATTCCGGCTTCATTGGGTCGCCCCCGCGGCATTGCCGGTGAAAGATTTCAGCGACTTGGCCGCGGCTTGCGCTGCGGCCGATTCAGCGGCGGACTGCGCCATGCGGGACAGTTCGGTGCCGTCTTCGCCGGCCAGTTCCTTGGCCATGGCCGCGGTCTGCGAGCGGATCACTTGGCCGAACAACTGGTAGACGGCGATTGCGGCCACGGCCACCAGCGCCACGACGATGATGTATTCGGTCATGCCCTGGCCGCATTGCCTTGAAAATGAGCGCCGTGTCGATCGCCGCATGACCGTCTCGCTGTAGTGGATGGATGGGCTCCAGTTTGGGCCGGCATGGCGCCGCCCACAATTCGCAGAAGCCGAGCTGGCCAATTCCGCGATGCCGGCCGCCGCGACCAGCGACGCGGGGCGTGGCATGCTGTGGAATATCCGCAAGATAGTCCCGCGCGGAATGGCCGAGAATCGACGGCCGCCGCCAACGGATCGACCGCTTGCGCAACGACGGCCTGCAAAACGGCAGCATGCATAGCGACAGCGCACAAAAAGCCGGCATGCAAAACACCACACGCAGGATTCTTGCGGCGCTCCCCCGCAAGGCATCAGGAAATGGAAATCCGCCGCCTCGATACGCAATAAAAAACGAGGGCCCGCAGCCTATAATTTTTTATCTTTTGCCTGCCGGAGCCCTGCGCGAGGCCTCGCCCGCCCTGCAGCGGGCTTCGCGGATACTCTGCCATGCAGGCATATCCGGCCGGCATGGCCGGCCCGCAAAGACCGGCCGGGCATGTTCCCCTTCAATTCTACGGAGCCCTCATGACCACTCGCGACGACTGCCTCGCCATGGACCAAGCCGACGAGCTGGCCCAGTTCAAGAACGAATTCGCGCTGCCCGCGGGGGTCGTCTACCTGGACGGCAATTCGCTGGGCGCGCGCCCCAAGGCCGCACTGCAGCGCGCGCGCCAGGTGGTCGAGCAGGAATGGGGGGAAGACCTGATACGCAGCTGGAACACCGCGGGATGGTTCGAACTGCCGGGCCGGCTCGGCGACAAGCTGGCGCCGCTGATTGGCGCACAAGCCGGCGAAGTCGTGGTCACCGACACCACTTCCATCAATCTCTTCAAGGCGCTCGCCGCGGCCCTGCACATGCAGGCGGAAAACCCCGCCACGGCCGCGCGCCGCGTGATCGTCAGCGAACGCAGCAACTTCCCCACCGATGTCTACATCGCGCAGGGCCTGGCGCAATGGCTGGATCGCGGCTACGAGCTGCGGCTGGTGGACTCGCCCGAAGACCTGCCGCAGGCAATAAATGCCGGCGTCGCCGTCGTCATGCTGACCCACGTCAATTACCGCAGCGGCCGCCTGCTGGACATGCCCGGCCTGACCGCGCATGCCCACGATCAGGGCGCGCTGATCGTCTGGGACCTGGCGCATTCGGCCGGCGCCCTGCCCGTGGAGCTGGAACGCTCGAACGCCGACTTCGCCGTCGGCTGCACCTACAAGTATTTGAACGGCGGGCCCGGCGCGCCGGCCTTCATCTGGGTGCCCAAGCGCCACCAGGCCCGCTTCGGCCATCCGCTCTCGGGCTGGTGGGGCCATGCCAATCCCTTCGCCATGAGCCCGGAATTCGCGCCCCACCCCGGCATCGCCCGCGCCCTGTGCGGCACGCAGCCGATTACCTCGCTGGCGATGGTCGAGCCGGGCCTGGACATGTACGCCCGCACCGACATGGCAGCGCTGCGCCGCAAATCCCTGGCCATGACCGACCTCTTCATCCGCCTGGTCGAAGACCGCTGCGCCGGCCAGGGCCTGACGCTGGATACGCCGAGAGAGCACGCCTTGCGGGGCAGCCATGTCAGCTTCACGCATCCGCAGGGCTACGCGGTGATGCAGGCGCTGATCGCGCGCGGCGTCATCGGCGACTATCGCGAACCCGGCATCATGCGCTTCGGCTTCACCCCGCTGTACCTGAGCTACGCCGACGTCTGGGACGCGGTGGACACGCTCGCCGACATCCTGCTGCGCAAGGCCTACGATGCCGGCGCCAGGCGCTCCGCGGTGACCTGAAACCCGGGCACAGCCGCAAGCCGTATATGCGACGTATATGCGAGGCCGCAGGCCGGCCGCCCCGCCGCCGTCCCGCCGCCGCTACGGCGCAAGCCGGCGGCGCGGCCGGGCTACGCAAGGCCGCGGCTGTCTGTATCCAGCCACACCCCTCGCATGCCCCGGCCCCAAACGCTGGCGGCCCGGGATACCAAGGGATACACTCGTGTCGACGACGGGCCCGATGTCTGAAATAATTGGGCCCGTTCACCTATCGCCAGCCCAAGGCCCAGGGCGGCAAGATCGGCTCGCTATATAACAACAACGGCGCCTTAACGAGTAGCCCTCTTACAAACACTCAGGAGACCAGATGCAACCCTCTACCCTACAGCCGGGCGCCGCCACGAGCGGCTCGTCCTCGTCGCTTGAACAGGCCGCTTATCGCAAAGTGGGCTGGCGGCTGATACCGTTCCTGCTGATCTGCTATATCGTCGCCTATCTCGATCGCGTCAACGTCGGCTTCGCCAAGCTGCAGATGCTCAACGACCTGAAGCTCAGCGACACCGTCTATGGCCTGGGCGCAGGCATTTTCTTCTTCGGCTATTTCCTGTTCGAAGTGCCCAGCAACGTCATCCTGCATAAAGTCGGGGCGCGCATCTGGATCGCCCGCATCATGATCACCTGGGGCATTATCTCGGGCCTGACGATGTTCGTCACCACGCCGACCATGTTCTACGTGATGCGCTTCCTGCTGGGCGTGGCCGAGGCCGGCTTCTTCCCCGGCATCATCCTGTACCTGACCTACTGGTACCCGTCGGAACGCCGCGGCAGCATGACGGCCTGGTTCATGACGGCGGTGGCCTTGTCGGGCTTCATCGGCGGCCCCGTGTCGGGCTGGATCCTCGAAGACCTCAGCGGCGCGCATGGCCTTGCCGGCTGGCAGTGGCTGTTCCTGCTGGAAGCCATACCTTCCATCGTCATCGGGATCATCGTGCTGTTCTACCTGGACGACCGCATCCACAATGCCAAGTGGCTGAGCGCCGAGGAAAAACAACTGCTCGAACGCAATATCGCCGCCGACACCGCCGAGAAGCACGACCTGCCGCTGCGCAAAGTGTTCAGCAACGGCCGCATGTGGGCCATGAGCCTGATCTACTTCTCGTTCGTGATCGGCCTGTACGGCGTGAGCTTCTGGCTGCCGACCATCATCAAGACCACGGGCATCAAGGATTCGCTGACCATAGGCCTGCTTACCGCCATTCCGTACGGCTTTGCAGTGATCGCCATGGTGCTGGTGGGCTGGCGTTCCGACATCAAGCGCGAGCGCCGCTGGCACATCGCAGTCCCCGCCCTGATCGGGGCGGCGGGCCTGTATCTCAGCACTATATGGAGCGGCAATACGACTCTGGCGATGGTGGCCCTCACCTTCGCCACCATGGGCATCATGATCGTGCTGCCCTTGTTCTGGAGCCTGCCCACCGCCATCCTCAGCGGCACGGCGGCCGCGGCTGGCATCGCCATGATCAATTCGCTGGGCAACCTGGCGGGCTTCTTCGGGCCATCCCTGATCGGCTACCTGAAGGACGTGACCCAGTCCACCAATAGCGGCATCGACGTGCTGGCGGCCTTCATGGTGCTGGGCGCGCTCGTCACCCTGGCCATGCCCTCGAAGCTGGTCAACAAGTAGACGGCAACACTAGAAGCAGGCCGTCCGCGCAGGCGGATGGCCCGCCGGCCAGGCAAGCCAAAGGCCGCAAGAACCGGGAAAGCCCCCGGCTCTTGCGGCCTTTGTTTTTTCGTATCAGTTCGAGTGGGCGGGAGTCTGCGCCGGCGCGGGCTGCCCGTCGCCGACAGTGTCCTGGATCTTGCGGTCGGCGCTGGCCGCGCCCTTCTTGACGACGTGGCCGACATTGGACGCGTCTTCGCCGGCGCCGCGGAAGGTATTGGAGCAACCGGCCATGCCCAGGCACATCACCGCCAACAGCGGCAGCAGGATTTTGAATCGCATCATCGTCTCCTTCAGGTTGAGGTTACAGCCTTTATTGTGCCTGCCAAGCCGGCGGCCGTGGCGACAAAATAATAAAAACAGAAAATAAAAAACACGAAATAAAACCCGACCTGGGCTCGCACCGTAGCCGCCGCCCGAACCTGCGAGGCGATACGCACGCGCAAGGTGCCGATGGGCAGCATGCCGAAACCGGCCCCGAAGCCTGCCTTGCGGCGGACAGCGGCAAGAAGGGGCCCCCGCGCTGCGCCTTCGGCTTGCTGTCCACCTCGCGCCTTGCAGGCCGCTCGGATTCGCCAGGCACAGCACAGCCCGCAGGGGCTGTGCTGTGTCCGGGCTCATCCCCCAAGGGGGTGCTTTTTGCCTTGGGGCGGCCCGGCGGTAAAAAAGAACCCCTGCCGCGTATTGCGGCAGGGGTTCTTTCACCCAGGCACCAGTGCCGCAAACGCGGCGCCCGGCACGCGGGCCTCGCGCCGAGCAGGCCTACTGGGCCGACTTGGAGATGGCATGGCCGGCATTGGTAATGTCCTGGCCGGCGCCGGCTACCGTGTTGGAGCAGGCAGCCAGGCCCATGCAGGCGAGCATGAGCAGTGACAGAAGAACCTTGCGCATCAGCGTCTCCTTGGTTTTATTTGACAGCCACCTTGAGCTCGCCCAGGCCGGCGATGGCGCCGACCATGGTGTCGCCCGCGACGACCGGACCCACCCCTTCAGGCGTGCCCGTGAAAATGATATCGCCGGCCTTCAGCTCGAACAAGCCCGACAAGTAAGCGATCGATTCGGCGATGTTCCAGATCATGCGGGACAGGTCGCTGGACTGCTTGGTGGCGCCATTGACGGTCAGGGAAATCTCGCCCTTGTCCAGCGTGCCGACCTTGCTGCGCGGATGCAGCGGGCCGATAGGAGCCGATTGGTCGAAGGCCTTGCCCACTTCCCAGGGCCGGCCCAGCTTCTTGGCCTCGGATTGCAGGTCGCGGCGCGTCATGTCCAGGCCGATGGCATAGCCCCAGACGCATTCGGCGGCTTGTTCCAGAGTCAGGTCGCGGCCGCCCTTGTCCAGCGCCACCACGAGCTCGATCTCGTAGTGCAGGTTGGAGGTCTTGGCCGGATAGGGCATGGTGCCCGTCTGGCCGTCGGCCACATTGATCAGCGCATCGGCGGGCTTGTTGAAGAAGAACGGGTCTTCGCGGCCGGTGAAACCCATTTCCTTGGCATGCTCGACGTAGTTGCGGCCCACGCAGTAGATGCGGCGCACGGGAAATACGGCGGCCGAGCCGACCACGGGAATGGCGGCCAGGGGCTGGGCGGGAACGATGTAATCCATTTTTTCCTCGATTTCCTTTGTAGAGTATCTTGTCTATGAATAAGCTTTGCTTACTTGACGCCCTGGGTGTAGCGCGCGGCGCTGGCCAGGATTTCCTTGCGGGCAGCTTCGGGGCCTTCCCAGCCCTTGACCTTCACCCATTTGCCTTTTTCCAGCTCTTTATAGTGTTCGAAAAAGTGTTGGATGCGAGCCAATTCTACTTCGGGCAAGTCTTCAGGTTTCTGAACGTCGCGGTAACCGGGCCAGAGCTTGTCGACCGGCACGGCCAGCAGCTTGGCGTCGCCGCCGGCTTCGTCGTCCATTTGCAGCATGCCCACCGGGCGGCAACGTATCACCGAGCCATTGTGCACGGGCAGCGGCGCCAGCACCAGCACATCCACCGGATCGCCGTCGTCGGAAATCGTTTCGGGTATGTAGCCGTAGTTGCAGGGATAGTGCATGGCCGTCACCATGAAGCGGTCCACGAACAGGGTCCCCGAAGCCTTGTCGACCTCGTATTTGATGGGAGCCGCATTCATGGGGATCTCGATGATGACGTTGAATTCGTCCGGCAGCTTGGCGCCGGCGGGTACGCGGTCTAGACTCATGATGGTGATTTAACCTAGGTGTGAAAAGGAAAACGAATCAGCGCCGTTCCGGGCCTCTGGAAGGCCGATCCGAGGTCTGGGACAAATCCACGCCCGGTATCGGCGCGCTGTCGAAATATTCGTCCAGGCCCGGTTCGCCGGCGGCCGGGGGCTCGGCCGGCGCGGCCGGCTCTTCCATCCTGGGGGTTTCCCAGGCCTCGATATCGAGATGCACATAGCCGGCGGCGCTGGCTGCCTGCGGGATCTCGTCCGGCGCGGGCGACGGCTCGCTGTCGGGCACGGCAGCAAAATCGATCAGGGTCGGGTCGCCGCGCATGTCGGCCGCGGGCAGCGCCCGATTGGCGGGCAATACCGGCAGCACGCCGGCCACGCCCGAGGCCAGGCGCCAGTGCTTCATGGCATCTGCGCTGCGGCCGAGGCGGTCGTACAAATTGCCCAGCAGCGCGTGGATGCGCACGTCGCTGCGGATCTTCATGCTGCGCAGCAGATAGCGTTCGCCCTGCCCCCATAGCTGGCCGGTCAGGCACAGATTGCCGAGGGCGGCCAGCAGGGCCGAATCGTCGGGCCGGCTCTTGAGCCATACCTCGGCCTTGCTCAGGCGGTGCGCCACCTGTTCAGGCGGGCACTGCGAATAGGCGCTCAAGAGGCGCGGGTCGAAACTCGCGCCTATGGCCGCTTCGAGTATGCGCGAGGCCTCGTCGGCATGGCCGTCGGCCTCTTGGATGGAGGCGGCGGCCAGCGCGATTTCGGGCAGCACGCGCTCATCGGACTTCAGTTCGCCCCATATGGCCTTGTAGGCCGGCATGCCTTCCTGGTGCAGGCGCGCCGCGACGGAGGTTTCGATGTAGCCCAGGGCTTCCGTCTTGTTGATGGCGCCGCGCCGCTGCAGCAGGCGCGTCAGCGCGAAGACGCGATCGTAATTGTGCAACTGCGCGTGCGCGCGCAGCAGCAGATAAGTGGCATGGAAGTAGCGCGAGCTGGCGTCCTGCAAGGGCTGCAGCAACGCCAGCGCTTCTTTGGGCCGACGCTGGTCCAGGTACATTTCGGCCGCCACGGTCGCCGCCGCCTCTTTCAGGCGCGGTTCGGAGCCGGCGTTTTCGCGTGCAAGTTCCAGCGCCTGGTCGCGCCGGCCGAACTCGCCCATGCGATGCGCCGCGCGCGCCGCCGCCAGCGCCGCCAGCACCTTGCGCCCGGATGAGCGCGACTGCGACAGTATCTTGGCGAAGTCTTTCTCGGCCTGCGAATAGCGCCCTTCCAGCAGGCTGACCCAGCCGGTCTCGAGCAGGTCGTGATCGCGCTTCTGCGCGCGCGCGCCGCGCCAGGTGCGCAGGCGTTCGGGGCCGGAAGTCAGCCATGCCAGCAGCCGCAACGCGACGTAGACGACGCAGAAACCCGCCAGCACCAGCAATACCGCCAGCGTCAGCGACAGTTCGATGCGCCAGGGCTGGGCGATGATGAGTACATTGCCGCCATGATCGTGCAGCGCCAGGGCCAGGCCAACCGCCAGGGCCAATACCAGGAAAGTCCAGAACCAGGTCCGCATGGCTTATTCCTGCGGATGGCCGGGCTGCGGCTGCGCGGCGGCGCCATCGGGCGCCGCGGCCCGCTGCGACTGCTTCGCGGCCTGCTTGGCCTGGGCATCGCGCAAGGTCTGCAGGGCCTGCAGGCTGTTGTCCACCGTCGGCAGCTTCACGTCGATGGCGGTATCGGCCAGGCCGCGCGCGATCTTGAGCGCCTGCCGGGTCTGGTCGGCCTGCCCGTCGTAGCGGGTGGCCAGCGCCTGTTCCAGCGCACGGGTTTCGGTCTTCCAGACCCCGGGCTGGCGCATAAGCAAGGCAAGCTGCGCGGTCATGGCCCGCAGCCGCAGGTTCTGGCGCAACTGGGTGGCCTGGTCCGGCGACATCAGCAGCGCAGCCGGATCGGCGGCGCGCCTGACGCTGATGAACTGCCCCAAATCGTGGCGCAGCGACGCCCAGGCCCTGGACGACCAGGTGTAGACGCTGTCGGCCGCGCGGCGCCACCAGACGTCGGCGGCAGGCTCGCCGGATGTTGTGTCCGCGGCGCCCGCGGAAGACCCGCCCTGCGGCTGCGCGTCGGCCGCCGGCAAGCCGGGCGCTGCGGCATCGGGAACCAGCAAGGGCGCAGTGGCGATCAGACTCTCGAGCGTATCGAGCTGGTGCGACAGCATGGGCACGTCTGTCGTGGCTACCGTGCGCAGGCGGTCGAGATCGCCATTGATCGTTTGCTGCAGCGAAGCCAGGTTCGGCCGGTTGGCGCGCGCCAACTGGGCCTGTGCGGTTTCCAGCGCGACGATGGCATTGGCCACGTTGCCGCCCAGCGCGAGCTGCTGGTGCGCGATATTGACCAGATGGTCGACATCGTTGATGAGGGTCAGTTCCGAGCCGCTGTCGGTCAGCGTCTGGAAGGCCTGTTCCAGGCTCTGGTAGCGGGCCTGCGTCTGGTCGAGCGACGCTTGCAAGGCCTCGAGCTGCCGGGTCTGCGTCTGGGCCAGGGACACGGCCTGCTGCGCCTGTTCGCGCGCCTGGCTGGCGATGCTGGAAGCATCGGCCACGCGGCTTTCGAGCTGCGCGCCGACGCGCTTGAATACGCGCTGCTGGTACCAGAGGCCGGCGCCCAGCCCGATCGCCACGATGATCACGATGGCCAGCGCCACGCGCAGGCCGGTGCGGGCCGCGCTGCGCACGGACCCCGCCGGCCGCGCGGCGGCCGGCTTCTTGTCGGGGGTGGGCTTGTTGTCGCTGGGGGCCGGAGTGCCGGACGGATTGATCTCGGTTCTATTTTCGGTCATGGAGAGGATTGTATTCCTTGCGGCGTGGCGATCGATAAAACGGCCTCGAAAACGGCATCGTCGTCCGGTGGGCATATTTTTACCATTGGATCGGGCGCGGTGCCACTCGCCTGTGCCAGGCTGGCGCGCAATTGCTGCGCGACCCGCTCGTGGATGGCCACATAACGGGCCCGCTCCCAAAACCGCGACAGCCCCGCACGCGCGATATTCGAGGCGAAGGCCTGCACGCCTTCGGCGCTGGTAAAGACGCAAATCGGCGCGGCGCCGGCCGCCAGGCGCCCGCGCAGCGCCTCGGCCTGCGCCGCGGTCCAGGAAGCCGCGACACGCCGGTACAAGGCGCAACGAAACACCTCGGCGCCGGCCTGCTCCAGCCTGTCACCCAGCCATTCCCGCCCGGACTGTCCGCGTAATATCAAGGCACGCCGCCACGCATGCCCTTGCAATAGCCCCCACAGGGCTTCGGAATCCTGGGGGCCCGAGGCATCAGGGTGCACGACATCGGCCAGATCGAGAACCCCGGTGGCGGCCAGCGCCCGCGCAGTCGCGGCTCCCACGGCGGCGGCGCGGCAGCCTGCCGGCCAGCGAAACTCGCCGCGCAGCGCACGCAGGGCATCCATGTAATAGCGCGCGGCAGCGCCGCTGACGAATACCGCCAGATCGTGGTCTTCGGGCGCCGGCCAGCCCGCCGCAGGCGCAGGCAAGGGCCCGACTTCGAGCGCCGGCAGCACCAGGGCGTCAAGCCCGGCCCGGGCGCAAAGGCCGGCCAGCGCATCGTTGCGGCCGGCCGGGCGCGTCAGTACGACATAAGCATTCATGGGATGGCCGCCCCGCCCCGGCTCAGATGCGTAGCGACAGGCGCGCTGCCGCGCCTCGCCGCAGCGATTGTAGCGTCCGCGGCCACGCGCCCGGTCGCCACAACGCGCTGGCCGCGCCTAATGCACCCGCCCGCATCAGACGGTCGGCGCCGGGTCCTGCAGCGCGGCCAGAATGGCTGCCGCGCCCTTGTCGAGCAGCCCGCGGGCCGCTGTTTCACCCAATTGCACGGCCGATGCCATAGGCCCGCGGGCTTCGGCGCGGATCACGCCCGAACCATCGGGATGCGCCACCAGGGCGCGCACATGCATCTGGCCGTCTTCGATACCGGCGTAGGCCGCCAGCGGCACCTGGCACGAGCCGCCCAGCATACGCGAGACCGCGCGTTCGGCCAGCGCGCAGGCGGTGGTGTCGGCGCTTGCCAGCGGGGAGAGCCAGGCGCGCAGATCGGCGCGCGCGGCCAGCGTTTCGATGCCCAGCGCCCCTTGCCCTGCCGCGGGCAGGCTTTGTTCCGGCGACAGGCGCGCGCGGATGCGCGATTCCAGCCCCAGCCGCTTCAGACCGGCCGCAGCCAGGATGATCGCGTCATAGTCGCCGCGATCGAGCTTGGCCAAGCGGGTATCGAGATTGCCGCGCAGCGGCCGTACCTGCAATTGCGGATAAGCGAGGCGCAACTGCGCCTCGCGGCGCAAGCTGGAGGTGCCGACCACGGCCCCCGGAGGCAGATCGTCCAGAGCCGCGTGGCGGCCCGACACGAAGGCATCGCGCGGATCGTCGCGCTCGAGGATGACGGAGAGCTCGAAGGGCTCGTGCAGATCGACCGGCACGTCCTTGAGCGAATGCACGGCCAGATCGGCCCGCCCGTCGAGCAGCGCCGTTTCCAGTTCTTTGACGAACAGGCCCTTGCCGCCCACCTTGGACAGCGTGCGGTCGAGAATCTGGTCGCCGCGCGTGGTCAGTTCCAGCAGTTCGACGCGGCAGGACGGATACAGCGCCCGCAGGCGCTCGCGCACGTGCTCGGCTTGCCAGAGGGCAAGCCGGCTGGCGCGTGTGGCAATGATGAGCTTTTCGGGAGCGCTGTCCTGCATGGCGTCATCCCGCCAGCTTGGTCACGATCACCGTGGCGATTATGCCCAGGATGGCAAGGATCAACAGGCCTTGCAGCAGCGACAGACCCGACTCGTGCTTCTTGCGGTCGGAGGATTTAAACAGACCCATGGGCGGTTTCCTTTGCGGCGACTTTGCGGCCGGCGCACCACTTGCCCAGCAACAACACCAGGATGGCGCCAGCCGCCTCTGCCGCAATTTTAACCGGAGCCGAAACCTGGCCGATATGATCTATGACAAGAACATCGGACACGACCATGCCGCCGGCAATCCAGCCCAGCAGGGCCGCGCCGAAAGCGACCACCAGCGGATAGCGGTCTATGAGCTTGAGCACCAGGGTGCTGCCCCAGATGATGATGGGCACGCTGACCAGCAGGCCAAATATCACATAGCCGAGCTGATGCCCCGGGCCGGAATTTTCCGCCGCGCCGGCGATCGCAATAACGTTGTCCAGGCTCATGACCAGGTCGGCCACCAGGATGGTGCGCACCGCCGACCATACCGAAGAGCCGGCCTGCACATTGCCGTGCTCGCCCTGCTCGGGGATCAGCAGCTTGACGCCGATCCAGACCAGCAGCAGGCCGCCCACCACCTTGAGCATGGGAATATCCAGCAGCACCAGGGCGAACGCGATCAGCACCACGCGCAAGCCGATGGCCCCGGCCGTACCCCACAAAATGCCCTGCATACGCTGACGGGGCTGCAGCTTGCGGCAAGCCAGCGCAATGACCACGGCATTGTCGCCGCCCAGCAGGATGTCGATCATGACGATCTGGAAAATTGCCGCCCAATGCAAATTCTGGAAAAACTCGATCATCTGGAATGCCCGTAAATATCTGCGCCTTTTATCGGCGCCGTACACGAAAACGCCCCGGCGCACCGCATGCGCCGAGGCGTGACGACTGCCCCAGATTTTAATTCAGTTTCTATTCAGTTTTGTTTCTATGTGTAAAAATCCACCCTATAGCCAGCACCAGCAAGGCGCCCACCAGGCCGATAGCCAGGGCCAACTGGTGGCTGGACGCATGCAGCGACGCCGCGAACCCGTCGAACACGCCGCCCAGGGCCGGATCGCTGACCAGCATCTCGCCCGCAATGAAACCCAGCAGCGCAGCACCCAGCCACACAATAACGGGAAGACGCTCGATGACCTTGAGCAGCAGCGTGCTGCCGAAAATGACCAGCGGAATACTGATGGCCAGGCCGATGATCAGCAGCGGCACATTGCCATGGGCCGCGGCGGCCACCGCCACCACATTGTCCAGGCTCATGACCAGGTCGGCCACCAGGATGGTGCGTATCGCCGCCCAGAGGCTGTTGTACTGTTTTTCCGTCCCGTCGCCGTCCTTCTCGGGCAACAACAGGCTGACCCCTATGTACACCAGCAGCAAGGCCCCGACCGTCTTCAGCCACGGCAGCAGCAACAGCTCGGCCGCCACCAGCGTCAGGACGATCCGCAACACAATAGCCCCGGCCGAACCGGCAACGATCGCCGTGCGTTGCTGCTGCGGCGGCAAAGAACGCGCCGCCAGCGCAATCACCACCGCGTTATCCCCCGACAGCAATATGTTTACCCAAATAATCTCCAGCAGTGCGAGCCAGAATTCCATCGAACCAACGTTCATTCCCCATTCCCTTTATGCATAAGTGCCACCCTAGATACGCTAAGCGGCGACAAGCCCCGACGTCCCCGGCACACCCCCAACAAAGCCGCCCGGCCGCTGCGTCCCCCTGCGGGCGCATCGGACTCGGGCGCATGATTCGAAGCCATTCCTGCCGGCGGCCAAACTGCGGCACACCCGGCATTATAGTCAGTTGTACGTAAGCAATCTTTCATTTTCCACAAAACACCGGGTTTCCCCCGATATCCCGGACAAACACCAACCCGCCCCGCGCATCCCCCATCCGTCTACAAAACCAGCGGAGAGAACGGGGTACCTCCCGGAGGTGCGTGGGGTACCGCGCCGGAGGGAGGTACCCCGTTCTAGGCCGCGGCCGAAAGAACCAAGCCTCCGACGCACCAAGGCCCCACACCCCCCACCCGTCTACAAAACCAGCGGAGAGAACGGGATGCCTCCCGGAGGTGCGTGGGGTACCGCACCGGAGGGAGGTACCCCGTTCTAGGCCGCGCCTAAAGAACCGCAACCTGCGACGCACAAAGGCCCTCAAAAGAACGCCCCAAAAACAAACGGCCCGCCACCAGGACGGACCGTTCCGGCAAGCGCCGGCCCGCAGGGCCGGCACATACCACCAACTACAGCACCGACTTCAACAACTTCCCCATCTCCGACGGATTGCGCGTAGTCTTGATCCCGCAGGCTTCCATGATTTCCAGCTTGGCATCCGCCGTATCGGCGCCGCCCGAAATCAGCGCGCCCGCGTGGCCCATGCGCTTGCCCGGAGGCGCCGTGACGCCCGCGATAAAGCCCACCACCGGCTTCTTCATATTGTCCTTGGCCCAGCGCGCCGCATTCACCTCGTCCGGCCCGCCGATCTCGCCGATCATGATCACCGCGTCGGTGTCCGGATCGTCGTTGAACATCTGCAGAATATCGATGTGCTTCAAGCCATTGATCGGGTCGCCGCCGATGCCCACCGCGCTGGACTGGCCCAGCCCGAGTTCGGTGACCTGCGCCACCGCCTCATAGGTCAGCGTGCCCGAGCGGCTCACCACACCGATGCGGCCCTTGCGGTGAATATGCCCCGGCATGATGCCGATCTTGATTTCGTCGGGAGTAATCAGCCCCGGGCAGTTCGGCCCCAGCAGCAGCGTCTTGCGATTTTCGTCGCGCATGCGATTGCGCACCACCAGCATGTCGCGCACGGGAATACCTTCCGTGATGCAGATGACCAGGTCCAGATCGGCCTCGACCGCTTCCCAGATCGCATCGGCCGCGCCCGCGGGCGGCACGTAGATCACGGAAACCGTCGCGCCGGTCTCGGCCTTGGCGTCCTTGACCGAGGCGTAGATAGGAATGCCCTCGAAGTTCTCGCCTGCCTTCTTGGGGTGCACGCCGGCCACGAAAGCCGCGCGGCCGTTGGCATACTCGCGGCACATGCGAGTGTGGAACTGGCCGGTCTTGCCGGTGATGCCCTGCGTGATGACTTTGGTATCTTTGTTGATCAGAATCGACATTTACAAATCCTCGGCAATATTCTTACTTCACGGCGGCCACGACGCGGGTCGCGGCTTCGGCCATGGTGTCGGCGCTGATGATGGGCAGGCCCGAATCGGCCAGCATCTTCTTGCCAAGCTCTTCATTGGTGCCCTTCATGCGCACGACCAGCGGCACATTCAGGTTGACGGCCTTGCAGGCCGCGATCACGCCCTCGGCGATCACGTCGCAGCGCATGATGCCGCCGAAGATATTGACCAGGATCGCCTTGACGCTGTCATTGGCCAGCATGATCTTGAAAGCCTCGGTGACCTTCTCGGCCGTCGCGCCGCCGCCCACGTCCAGGAAGTTGGCCGGCTCGCCGCCGAACAGCTTGATGGTGTCCATGGTGGCCATGGCCAGGCCGGCGCCGTTGACCAGGCAGCCGATATTGCCGTCGAGCTGGATATAGGCCAGGTCGTACTTGCTGGCTTCGATCTCGGCGGGGTCTTCTTCGTCGAGGTCGCGATAAGCCACGATCTCGGGGTGGCGGAACAGCGCGTTCGAATCGAAGTTGAACTTGGCGTCCAGCGCAATGATGTCGCCCGAGCCGGTCAGGATCAGCGGGTTGATCTCGGCCAGGGACGCATCGGTTTCCCAATAGGCCTTGTAGAGCTTCTGGAACTCGGCCGCGGCCTTGCCCACCGAAGCGGCCGGAACGCCTATGCCCTGGGCCAGCTTGGTGGCGTCGGCATCGGTCAGCCCGACGAGAGGGTCGACAAACACCTTGAGGATCTTCTCGGGCGTCTTGTCGGCGACTTCTTCGATTTCCATGCCGCCTTCGCTGGAGGCCATCACGCACACGCGCTGCGAGGCGCGGTCGGTGACGATGCCGACGTAGTATTCCTTCTTGATGTCGGCGCCCTCTTCGACCAGCAGGCGGCGCACCTTCTGGCCTTCGGGGCCGGTCTGATGCGTGACGAGCTGCATGCCCAGGATCTCGGAAGCCAGTTTGCGCACTTCATCGATGGAGCGCGCCAGCTTCACGCCGCCGCCCTTGCCCCGGCCACCGGCGTGGATCTGCGCCTTGACCACCCAGACCGGGCCGCCCAGCTTCTCGGCCGCGGCAACGGCCTCTTCCACGGAAAATGCAGGAAAACCGCGCGGCACGGTGACGCCAAATTTCTTCAGCAGTTCCTTGCCTTGATACTCGTGAATTTTCATTTATGACCTGTCAGTACGTAAAGATGAAAAAAAATGCCCGTGCCTAGCCTAAGGCCGCCGGCACCATGACGCGCCGGGCCGGAGCGGGGTTATTCGTGCTTCTCCCTGGCCCCAGGGGCTACATACCACTGGGGATAGAACTCTTGGGCGACCGAGCCGTCCGTGCGCAGCGCATGACAGCCGTCGAGCTGGAAGGGTTTCTTGGGCGTGGCCGAGGCCAGCCTTTCCAGGCGCCGGCGATTGGACATGGTCTGCACCGCCACCGTCGGCAGCACATAGGAAAGCTCGGTCATGTGCGTGCAGCCCGCAGTGCGCGCGAAGCGATCTTTGACGGTTTGCCGGAAACTGCGCAGCAGATTCATGCCCACCAGCGCCTCATAGTCGGGAGCGATGGCGCTGCAGTTGGAATCGTAGGGTGCCGCATCGTAGGCGGCGGCCGCCGCCGTGATGGTGAACTGGTCGTCGATGGTGACGCGCAGATGCATATGGTGCACAGGTGTACCGGCCTTGTGGATCGCGCCGCTGTGCCGCGGGAAATCGTAGCCCTTGGTGTCGATGAGTTCGGCTTCGAGATCCCATTGGCCGTCTTCCCGGGCGTATGAGTCTACACGTATGGAACGCGTATGCAACGGCTCGCGCGAGACATTGGAAGGCGGCAGGGGCATGTATGAAGTTAAACAGCTGGACGATAAACCTTGCAAGTATAACGCAGCCTCTCGCGCCCTTGCGGGGCCAGGGCCGCGGCGCCGGGCGCTGGCGCGACGTCAAGAAGACGGCCACAATGCAGAATGGGCGCGGCATATATCATCCAGCGCATATATCACCAGATGCATATGCCGCGCCCATATATAACGTATATGCCGTCAGCCGCAACGGCATGCCGCGCCCCACGGGGCCGCATGCCGATGAGGATCGCAGCCGGCCGACACGGCGGCCGGCTGCGGCACGCTTGCTCAGGCGGCCTTGCGCAGCGCCTGCGCGGCGTCCACCATGGCGACGAGCGCCGCCTCGGTTTCCGGCCAGGCCCGGGTCTTGAGCCCGCAGTCGGGGTTCACCCAGAGGCGCTCGGCGGGCAGCCGCGACGCAGCCTTGTGCATCAGGTCCACCATCCAGTCCACGCTGGGCACGTTCGGCGAGTGGATGTCATAGACGCCCGGGCCGATGTCGTTGGGATAGCGGAAATCCTCGAAAGCGCCCAGCAGTTCCATGTTCGAGCGCGAGGTCTCGATGGTGATCACATCCGCATCCATCGCGGCGATCGAGTCGATGATGTCGTTGAACTCGGAATAGCACATATGGGTGTGAATCTGCGTTTCGTCGCGCACGCCGGCCGTGGACAGGCGGAAACTGTCGACCGCCCAGTCCAGGTACTCGGCCCAGTCCGCGCGGCGCAGCGGCAGCCCCTCGCGGAACGCCGGTTCGTCGATCTGGATGACGCCGATGCCGGCAGTTTCCAGGTCGACCACTTCGTCGCGCAGGGCCAGTGCGAGCTGGCGGCAGGTCGTGCTGCGCGGCTGGTCGTCGCGCACGAAAGACCACTGCAGGATAGTGACCGGGCCGGTCAGCATGCCCTTGACGGGCTTGCCGGTCAGCGACTGGGCGTATGCGGCCCAGGCCACGGTCATGGGGATCGGGCGGGCCACGTCGCCGAAGATGACCGGCGGCTTGACGCAGCGCGAGCCGTAGCTTTGCACCCAGCCGTTGCGGGTGAAGGCGAAGCCAGCCAGCAACTCGCCGAAGTACTCGACCATATCGTTGCGCTCGGGCTCGCCGTGCACCAGCACGTCCAGGCCTATGCGTTCCTGGAAGCGGACGACTTGCTCGATCTCGGCGCGTATGGCCTTTTCATAGGCCGCGTCGCTCAGCGTCCCGGCCTTCCACTCGCGGCGCAGGGCGCGGATCTCGGCGGTTTGCGGAAAGGAGCCGATGGTGGTGGTGGGGTACGGCGGCAGCTTCAGCACATCCTGCTGGCGCACGATGCGCTGGGCAAAGGGCGTGCGCTCGCGGCTCAGGCCGTCGGAACCCTTCAGCCGCTGTTGTACCGCGGCATTGTGGATGCGCGGCGAAGCGCGGCGTTCCTGCAAGGCCCGGCGCTGATTTTCCAGCGCGGCCTGCGTGTCGGCATTGGGCTCGCCGCCCAGCGACCCCGCCAGCCAGCGCAGTTCGTCCAGCTTCTGGGTCGCAAACGACAGCCAGCTCTTCAGTTCGGCGTCCAGTTCGGTTTCGCCGGCGAGATCGACCGGCACGTGCAGCAGCGAGCACGAGGGGGCCAGCCAGAGGCGATCGCCCAGTTGCGCCTGGACCGGCGCCAGCAGTTCGCGCGCGGCGTCCAGGTCGGTGCGCCAGATGTTGCGGCCGTTAACGATGCCCGCGGACAGCACTTGGTCGGCGCGCAACACACGCAGCACCGGCTCGAGTTGTTGCGGGGCACGCACCAAATCGATATGCACGCCGTGCACGGGCAGTTCGCGCAGCACCGCCAGGTTGTCGCCCAGCGCGCCGAAATAAGTAGCCAGCAACACCTTGGGGCCGGCCGCGGCCAGCCGGCCGTACACGCCGGCGTAGGCGCGGCGCCATGCCTCGGGCAGGTCCAGCACCAGTACAGGCTCGTCGATCTGCACCCATTCCACACCCAGGCCCTGCAGGCGCTGCAGCACTTGCTCATAAACGGGCAGGAGGTTTTCCAGCAATTGCAGCTTGCCCTCGTCGGACGCGCCGCCGTTATACGCATCGCCCTTGCCCAGCCACAGCCAGGTCAGGGGGCCGGGGATCACCACCTTGGGGCGATAGCCCAGTTCCAGGGCCTCGCGCGTCTGGTCGAACAGGTCTTCGCGGGCAACACGGTATTGCTGCCCGGGCACCAGCTCGGGCACGATGTAGTGGTAGTTGGTGTCGAACCACTTGGTCATTTCGCAAGCGGCGGCCGGCCTGCCGGTGGGCGCGCGACCGCGCGCCATCCTGAATAGCGTGTCCAGACTGACCGACTGGTCGTCCGGCTGGCCGAAGCGCGCCGGCACGGCGCCCAGCAGCGTAGTCCATTCCAGGATGTGGTCGTACCAGGCGAAATCGCCCACGGGCACGAAGGCCGTGCCGGCCTGCGCCTGCAGCGCCCAGTGGCGCGCGCGCAAGGTTTTGCCGGTTTCGGCCAGGGCGGCGGCGTCCTGCCGGCCGGCCCAGTATGCTTCCTGCGCCCATTTCAGTTCGCGCTGGACGCCGATGCGCGGAAAGCCTAAATTATGAAAAATACTCATTTTAAATCTCTGCTTCAATTAGTCTGATTCACATTAATTATTGTCCCACTATGAAGCAACGCAGCAAAATCAAATCACGCATGTATAACTTGAGAATTATTCATATAAAATAAGCAAATAACATCTCTTTCCGTACCCGCCATGCTGGAAATCCGCCATCTCGAAACTCTCAGCGCCATACGCGATACCGGCAGCCTGCAAGAGGCCGCCGAGCACTTGCACGTCACGCAGTCGGCTCTTTCGCACCAGTTGCGCGACCTGGAAGTACGCCTGAAGACCCCCCTGCTGAACCGGCGCACCCGGCCGGCCCGGCTGAGCACGGCGGGCCTGCGCATCGTCGCCCTGGCCGACGAGGTATTGCCGCGCGTCAAGGCTACGGAACGCGAGCTGCAGCGCCTGGCGGCGGGACGCACCGGGCGGCTGCACCTGGCCATAGACTGCCATTCCTGCTTCCAGTGGCTGATGCCAGCCCTGGACGCCTTTCGCCAGAACTGGCCGGACGTGGCGCTGGACCTCTCGGCAGCATTCTCGTTTGCGCCCCTGCCGGCGCTGCTGCGCGGTGATCTGGACCTGGTGATAACGTCCGACCCCGTGCCCATGGAGGCGGTGCAGTACCTGCCCTTGTTCAGCTATGAACTGGTGCTGGCCGTGTCGTCGGCCAATCCGCTGTCGCAGTATGCCTATATAGAGCCTCGCCAGCTCGCCGACCAGGTGCTGATCACCTACCCCGTCGACAAGCAGCGCCTGGACGTCTATACGGCTTTCCTGGATCCGGCCGGCGTCGAGCCGGCGGCGATCCGCAAGGCCGAACTCACTCCGATGATCGTGCAACTGGTGGCCAGCCAGCGGGGCGTGGCCGCCCTGCCCAACTGGGCCCTGACCGAATACCTGAACCAGGGCTGGCTGCGCACCTGCCACCTGGGCGAGACCGGCGTCTGGCGCACCCTGCATGCCGCCATGCGCGTCGAAGACGCGCAAGCGAGCTATATCCACGCCTTCCTGGACCAGGCGCGCGAAACCTGCTTCAAGACGCTCGACGGCATCAAGGCGGCCTAGGGTCGGGACGCAGACCATATCCGCGAGCCACGCCATATTCCAAAGACGCCACAGGCGTGCGGCACTATGCAGCGAGAGTTCCAACCTCGGCACGCAATGGCCGGAAGTAGCCCTTGATGCACTCTGTATTAAGCACGCATAGCTGGATGTGGTTTTCGCTACGGAAACCCGCAACAGGATAGATCGGATTACCCTCAAGAAAGGGGCCGCGAACCGAATCGTAAGCCGGTTCTTTACGTGAGTCCCGATAGGCATGCAGGGTATTCATTACCGCGCAATCCAACGCGCGGCCGGGGTTGCCTTCCCAGAAGTAAATGCCATGGCCGAGCCAGTCGTATTTTTGTTCCGAAGGCTTCAAATGAGGTTCCCGACCGCGAAGAATCTTCTCGCCAACGCTTTCGTCGCAGCCATGAAAGCCGAGAACGAAGCTGGGCTGGTACTCATAGGCAGACCAAACGGCAGGCATCAAGCAGCACGGAAGGGCTTAGCCAGCTTTCCGGTCGGCGTGACGATGCCAGCACGCTGCAGGAAAGACAAGGCGGCCGCTTTGGAACTACTTTGCTCCCGCCCGAAAGCACGCATGTCGTCAATACGCTCTTGTATAGTCAAGATGCGCACGGCCGTACGCTGTTGCGGTGTTTTTTTCGCCGCTTTGGGCACGGCTGTTTTGGAAGTTTTTACTATGGCTTTGGCGGGCATGGCATTCGCTCTCGAGCATTGCATCAATTCTAACCCGTCGATGCACCCACCGTACCGTTATTGGACATATAAAACACACACTATCAAGGCCATGGAATCGCCGGACCACGAGTTCTGGCATAGTTCGCATAGACAGCCGCGTCGCCGCCAATTAGGGCGTTGGGCCCGATATGGGCAAGCTTATCGTCACGCCATACGACAGCATATAGCCCAAGGTGCCGCTCGCGATCTAATCCCCATTGACTACCCGCTACAAGCACTCCCGTACCGCACGCACGTCACCACAGAAATTATCGACGCCCACTACCACCTGCGCGGTACGCCGAGATCACGCTACCAGCTCCAACCCAATCTGTTGCTCCGAGCCCCGCGCCAACTTCGCCCATGGCAATACTCCTATCCGTGGCTATGAAGTGCGTCTTATATGAAGTTTATTTGTGCGACAGGCCGCTAGAACCCGCTCTGGCGTATCAGGGCGCCGGCCAGGGCGCGCAGCCAGTGGGCGCCCAGCGAATAGCGGCCGCCCTCGATCACGATCTTGGCCGACTCGGCGCGCCACGAGCCCGGCGCGGATTCCAGCCTCATGCGCACCCGGTACAGCGCGTGCTCGACTTCGTGCTTGTTGTCGGCGGTGCTGACGCGGATGCTGCCGCCGTGGGCGGCGTCCAGCATCGGATTGGGCAAGGTTACGGTACGCGCCGAATCGATCTCGACCACCCGCGCCGGCAAGGGCTCGAAGCTGTCGGGCACGTATACGCGGGCCGGATCGCCGATCCGCACATGCTGCAGGCCGTCCTGGTCGACGAAGGCTTCGGCGTACCAGCTGTGGCCGGACACCAGCATGCCCAGTTCCTGGCGGGTGTCGACCCAGACGCCTTCATGTACCAGCGGGTCGAGGTCGGTCAGCGTGCCGGAAAACGGCGCCACCAGTTCCAGGCGCTCGACCTCCTGGGCGGCGCCCTGCGCCTCGGCCTGTTCCTGGCGCAGCCGGCTGCCCAGCAGGCCGCGCTGCGCGGTGCCCTGCTCCAGCGCATCGGCGCGCTGCAACTGCGACCAGATGGTGGCGCCGGCCGCCTCGGCCTGGGCGCGCTTGGCCCGGGTATCGGGCGACTCCAGCGTCAGCAGCACCTCGCCGGCATGTACCGGGCCGGCAGGATGAATGTGGCTGACGCGGGCCGGAAACGGCGCATACAGGGATTGGGTGGAACCGGCGCGGATCCAGCCCGGCGCATGCACGCCGTGATGCAGGGGCACGAACACGAACGCCCCTGCCGCCAGCAGCAGGCCCAGCACAACCAGGCGCCTGCGCAAAGCGATCTCGCCGCGCCGGCGCCACCATATTCGGAGTTCGGAATAAATGGGCAAGAGTATGAACCAGGAAATTTCGACGCAGAACAGGAATATTCCCAGCGCCTTGAAGAAATACAGATAGACGCCGACCGCGATGCCGGCGAACACCGTCAGGCGATACAGCCAGACCACGAAGGCGAACACCGTCAGGAAACGTTCCGTGCGCTGCGGCAGCACTTCCGGCCGGGGCTCGTTCCAGCCCAGCAGATGGTTGCGCAGGAAGCGCCGGCCATAGGCAAAGCAGCGCATGTGCAGGTTGGGGATGTCCAGCAAGTCTGACAGCACGAAATAGCCGTCGAACCGCATGAAGGGACTGGCGTTGATGGCCAGCGACAAGACCCAGGAAGTCGTGGCCAGGAAGAAAAAGGCCGAACGCAGGACGCCGTCGTCGACCAGGCTCCAGCACAGGGTGGACAGCGCGGCAATGCCGATTTCGGTCGTCATGCCGGCAGCGACGATGGCCAGGCGCTTGCGGTGATCGGTCAGTTTCCAGGACTCGGACGTGTCGGTGTACAGCATCGGGAACATCACCACCAGCGCCAGCCCCATGTGGGCCACGCGCACCCCGTAGCGGGTGGCGGTGAAGGCGTGGCCCAGCTCGTGCATGATCTTGACGCAGGCCAGCGCCGCCATATAGGCCAGCACCCCCGACGGCGTGAAGCTGTCCTGGAAGCTGACCAGGAATTCGTCCCACTGGCGCGACGCCAGCACCAGCCCGGCGACGGTCAGCACCAGCATGAGCACCGCAAAGGCGCGCGTGTAGATGAAGCTGACATAGGGCAGCGCCGCGGCCAGCCAGCGGTCGGGGCGCACCAGCGGGATGCGGATATAAAGATAATGATGCAGCAGCCAGCGCAGGTCGCGCCGGCTGCGGCTCTCGGCCAACGACGCCAGCCTCGTGCTGGCCTGCGGCGTCGCGGCGCGCAGCAGGAAATTCTGCTCCAGGAACTGCAACAGGGCTGCCAGCGATTGCGCGTCGGCTGCCATGGGAGTCTCGGCATGAAGCTGGGCCAGCAGTGCCGCGCCCGAATCCTGCCAGCGCGACAGCATCTCGAATTCCAGCCAGCCGATGCGGTAGAAGCGGTTCACCACCGGATCGTGGATCATCCACGCCGGCGAGCCGTCGCGATTGTCCGCCGCGGGAAACAGCATGAGATCCTCGCGCAGCGCCGGCAGGGGCTGCGCCTGCCCTGCCTGGCCCACGTGTTGCGGTAGAGCTTCGGGCAGGCCTTCCGGCAAGGGCAAGCCCTGCGGCTCGAGCAGCGCCAGCGTATGGGCCGTCACAGCCCGCTCCATTGGCGCGCCGAAGCCAGGGGCCGGCGCAGCAGGTAATAGATCAGCGGCACGCGCTCGCCGTATACCTTGGCGGTGCCTTTCAGGCCTATGCGCGCCAGGCGTTCGCCGCCCTGGTCTATGGTGCCGCGCAGGCGATACGAGGCGACGCCGTCAGGCGACAGCACCGCCTGGTAGCTGGTCTGGGTCAACCGCGCCTCGATGGGATGCAGCGGCGCCACCTGCAGGAACATGCGGATGCGAGCGCCGCGGTCCAGCGCGATGGCATCGGCCACCGGCATGTACAACATCACGCCTGCATCCTTGGGGTCGGCCAGTTGCATGATGCGTTCGCCCGTGGCGACGGGCTTGCCCTGCCAGTCGTTGACGTCGCCGAAGACGGCGATGCCGTCGCGCGGTGCCACCACGTCGATGCGCTTGAGCTGGTCCTGCACCGCCTGCAGCTCGGCGCGCTTCTCGGCGATGCGGCCTTGCAGGACGGCAACTTCGCTGCGCGCCTTTTCGTCGCCGAAGGCGCGCTGCTGCGCCGACAGCAGCTCGGCGGCGGCGACTTCCAGCGCCCGCGCGGCAACTTCGCGCCGGTTGCGCAGCGTGGTGTCATCCAGCGAGAACAAGCGCTGGCCCGCCTTGACCTGCTGGTTGGGCTTGATATAGAAGGTCTTGATCACGCCGTCCAGCGGCGCGGCCACGGCCAGGCCGTCCAGCGCCACGATCTCGGCCGGCGCCAGGGCCGCCTGGCGGGTGGGCACGGCCAGCACGGCCGCGACCAGCGCCGCGGCGATCCACAGCTTGCGGCCGCGCGGCAACCGGCGCGCGAGCGGCGTGCGGCGAGCATGCGTCAGCGCCCAGGCGCAATATGACCAGGTCGATTGCAGCCGCCCTATCGTCTGCAGCGTGGCGCCCGCCGGCGCCTCTTCCAGCATGAATACGACCACGCCCTGGCGCTCCCCGTCGCGAAACAAGGGCACCACCAGCATATAGGGCGGCCACCACTCGTCCCAGCCGCTGATGATGTCCGGCACCAGGCCCGGCAGGCTTTCGGGCGCGCTGCCTTCCTGCTCGATGCGGCGCAGGTCCACCAGGTACAGCGACTCGCCCGCCTCGCGCCACAAGACGCGCATCAGGCGCGTGAACCAGACCGTAAACGGCGTGTCCTCGGCAATCGAGGCCAGCCCCGATACCGCCATCAGGTCCATCCCGCGCGCCGTCTGGCGAAAAGCCAGCGCCTGGCGATAAGGCATGGCCTGCCAGGTTTCGTTAACGATGGTGAAGGCCAGGGACTGGATGGTCTGCGCCGAGCGGCTTCGTACTTCTGCGTTCAACGCCGCCATGGACGCGGCGTTGCTTGCTACGGCTGCGGTCATTGAATTTCCGGGAAATGCACGGTTCCGCTCATGCCTGCCAGCAATTCGGGAAAGCTGCCGTCGAAACGGCCTTCGATTTCCACGGCCTGGGCGGCCGCGTCCACGCGCGCGCCTATGGCCGAGACCTTGGCCGGATAGCTGCGCCCGGTTTCATCCACCGTCACCTGGAAGGCCATGCCCGGCTTGAGGGTCTTGAGCCAGCGCGAAGGCGCATTGATGCGCAGCTTCAGCGGGCCGTCGCTGATGATGTCGGCCAGCGGCGCGCCCAGGTTCACGCCCTGGTATTGCTTGACGTGCAGGCGCGCGACCCGGCCGTCGAACGGCGCCTTGACCGCGCATTCCTCGGCCTGGGCCTGGCTCAGCTCGAGCTGGCCCACGCCCTTGTCGACACTGGCCGAGGCCAGGTTGACCTCGACGTCGCCCGCTGCCTTGAGGGCGCGCAGGCGCGACTTGGCCTGGTAATTCTCGCGCGCGCCCTTGAGCTCGGCGCGCGCAATCTTGGCCCGTGCCAGGCTTTCCGCGCAGTCGAAGGCCAGCAGCGTGTCGCCCGCGGCGAAGGAGCTGCCCAGGCTCATGTGCAGCTCGGTGATGCGCCCCGCCATGGGAGCGGCCAGCGTGGTTTCCTGGTCGGCGGCGATGAGCGCCCGCACCACGTCGGGATTCATCTGCGCCATGGAATGCGCTTGCGCATAGGGATGCGCGGGGGCCGCATCGGCCGCCGCTATCATGGCGACAGGCGCGGGGGCGGCCGCCGCAGTCGTCGCGGCCCGGACGGGCGCATGGCTCGGCATGGCGCCTGCGTCGCCCAGCGGCGCGGCGGCCTGCGCATAAGCCGTGGCAAGGCACAGCGCCAGCGCGCTCAAGGCGCGCGGCAGCATATGGCCATGCCTCGCGCGCATATTGCAATTGCGATTCATCAATTCAACCTCGGGGCCTTGGCGGCCAGCGATATCTTGTTCGAGCGGGCTGCCGCGGCCGGCGCCGTTGCGGCGGCGGCCGCCGGCATGCCAGGCGCGGCAGTCCCGACCGAAGCCGCTGCGCCGCCCTGCTCCGCCTCGGCGTAGAAGGTCTTGTGTTCCCATTCGGACGTGGTCTTGCCTATGGCGCGAGCCAGGGAATGGACGTCCAGGCTGGCGATCTGGTCGGGCAGCACGTCCAGGCCTATGGAGTTGTAGAGGCGGCCCCAGGCCGACTGGGCGTTGGAATAGCTGGCATATTGCTGGTATTCGGTCAGCAGCTCGCGAGCTTCCGCGCGGATCACCTCCAGCCCCGAATCGACCCGGCTGGTCTCGGCGGCCTTGGCATAGTGATACAGGCCCTCGTCGACGCGCGCCGATTCCTGGGCCAGCTTCAGGTCGGCCTTGGCCAGCGCATAGCGCTGCACGCCGATGCGCACCTGGGTCAGGATGGCCATGCTCAGCGCCATGCGGCGGTAGTCGTCGGTCTTGGCCTGGGCGTCATGGGCGCGCTTCAGGGTCGGCAGGCTGGCCAGCCTGAACAAGTTCCACGATATCTGTATGCCCGATTGCGACCAGGAATTGTTGTACAGATACTTGTTGCTGTCGTATTGCAGGTTCAGGAAATCGAGCTGCACGCCGGGCAGCGCCTGGATCATGGCCGCTTTCACGTCGTTGGTGGTGACGCGCTTGCGATACCATTCTTCCATGAGTTCGGGGCGGCGCTGCAGGGCAATGTCCTCGAGCCGCGATACGTCGTGCGGCACTTGCGGCAGCGGCGGCATGGCCTCGTCCTTCAGCGTGAAGCGCGTGCCCGGCGGCAATGTCATCAGGGCGGCCAGTTCGCTGCGCGCCAGTTCGAGTTCCTGGCGGCGCTGCGACAGCAGCGCCACCGCGTCCAGCAGCGCGCGCTGGTAGCCCAGCGCCACCGGCTGCGGCAGCAGGCCCTGCTTCTCGGCCTTGCGCGAGCGTTCCAGGGCGCCGTTGACGCGGTCGATCAGCTTGTCCACCCGCGCAATCAGTTTCTGCGCGCCCAGCGCGCGCCAATAAGCATTGCGGGTGTCCTGCAGCACGTTCTGGATGACCTTGCGCTGGCGTTCCTGGGCCATCAGGTACTGGTCGGCCTTTTGCTTGGCGCGATAGTACGAGACGCCGAAATCCAGCAGATTCCACGACAGGCTCAAGTTGGCCATCGTGTGGTCGCGCTGTTCCGAAGTGGAAGGCGCCAGCGATTCCTCGCCGGTCTGGATGTTGATGGACTTGCCGCCCGAATCGTTGTTGCGCGTGCTGTATCCCGCGCCCACCAGCAGGCGCGGCATCAGATCCCAGCGCGAGACGTCCATCAGCCCCTTGGCCAGGGCGTTTTCCATCAGCTTGAGCCGATAGTCCAGGTTGTACTTCAAGGCCCGCGCCGCCGCTTCGTCGAAGCTGATCGGGCCGGCCACGGGTTCCTGGTTGGCGTACATCTCGGCCCGGTCGGCCGCGACGCGTTCCTTGATTTCTTTCTGGGTGAAAGGCTGCGGCTGCAGCGAGGCGCAACCCGTCAGCGCAATGGCCAAGGCGGAAAGCGTGCCTATCTTGAAATATCGTTGCATGATCACTCAGTAATGATGGAAGGGTTGGATTTCGCGACTCGAACGAAAGGATGGGCCGGCTGCCCCGAATGCCCGGTATCGCTATCGGCCGAAACGTTGCGGCCCATGCGCCGCAGTTGCTCGGAAAATGCACTGGCCCCGCGCGTGCGGCCTGCATCGCCGCGGCCCTGGCCTGGGTCTTGGCCTGGGTCTTGGCCTTGGGCATGGCCTTGGGCATGGCCTTGGGCTTGATGGCCATGGCTGTCCGCGCCATGCTGCGCGTCCCTGTCATGGCCGGAGCGCGCCAGCCACTGCAAAGCCTTGTTGCTGGCGAAAATGCCGTGGTTCGGCAACAAGTTGTCGGCCGACAACGAAGTGCGCCCGTCTCGGCCCAATGCCCTGCCCTGCAGGATCAAGCGCTCGCGCTCGGCCCGCTCCACCGCGTGCCTGACGTATATCGTCTGGTCCTGGCCCAGGCCCGGCGTCCAGGAACTGAGCTCGGCCTCGATCGGCAGTACCAGGTCCAGGTCCACGCCGTCGGCGCTGGCATCGTCGCTGTCGCGCCGGTCCTGCTCGGCCTGCACCGTCACCTCCACATACACGATCGGGTGCATGGGCATGCTCAGATTGGTGACGCGGTTCTCGTGGTAGGCGTCTTCCCATATGTGCGGCGGGTCGGTGATCAGCTTGTCGGAATGGCTGGAGGGCCGCTCCGAGGCTTCGATGATGGGCGTGTAGTCGGGCGGCGCCGGCGGCTGCGGCAGGGCCCGCACAATGCCCGTGACCGAGACGCTCAACGTGCTGTAGGACACGCCGCCGTTGCCGTCGCTGATGGCGTAGCTGAAGACATCCACCGCGGTCGTATGGGCCTTCAAGGCCTTGGCGCCGGGCTGGTCGGCCACATAGGTGTAGCTGCCGTCCGCATTGAGCGTCAGCGTGCCGTACTGCCCCACCAGCGCGGTGCCGACATTGGCGGTGCCCACCGAGGGTACGTCGCCGGCAGCGCCGGTGCGCACGCCGATTACCGTGAGCGGGTCGCCGTCGACGTCGGTATCGCGGCCCGGGGCGCCATGGATGGTGCCTTGCGCGCCGCCCACCGACAGCGTGCTGTCGGCGTCCACCGCGCCGGTATCCGGATGCGCCTCGGGAGGCGGATTCAGCACCTGGAAGGTGAAGGTCTGCGATACCGGCAGGCCGCCGTCATCGGTCGCCGTCACGACGACGGTGTACAGGCCGTGGTCGCCGCCCTGGCTGGCATCGTGCGCCAGCGTGCCGGTGATCTCGCCGGTGCTCTTGTCGATGGACAGCCCGGGAGGCAGGCCGGTGGCGGTGTAGGTGAAGACATTGCCATTGTCCACGTCTGCGAACTTCAACTGGGTCGGAATGTCCACAACCGTGCTGTCGTTCTGTTCGACATGGTCGAGTTTGCCTATGGCTGTGGGGGCGTCATTGGTACCCGTCACTGTCACCGTCACCGTCGCCGTATCGAAACCGCCATGGCCATCGCTGAGCGTGTAGGTGAACGACGTGTCGCGCGTCTGGCCCGCGTGCAGGTCCGCAAAGTCGCCATTCGGATCGAAGGTCACCTTGCCGTCGGTATCGATGTCGAACAAGCCGCCATGGTCGCCCCTGATCGGATCTTCCACAGTATGCAGGTCGTCATTGTCCTGGTCGCTGTCGTTGTCCCGCGCGTCGCCCAACAACATCGTGCCAGCGTCCTGGTCCACCGTATAGCTGTCGTTCCTGGCCACCGGCCGCCGGTTGATGTACAGCTCGATCGACTGCGTCGTCTGCAGCTCGCCACCCCGGCCCTGGTCCTGGCCGGCGCCCGCCGTGCCGCCGCCGCCATCGGTATTGCTGTTCTGGTCGTTCAATACCCAGTCCAGCGTCACTGTATAGTCGCTCTGATCGTTAACCAGTGCACCCGGCTGCGTGACTGCATTGCTGTACGTAATCGACCGCGCCGCCTCGTTCACCAGCGCCGTGGTCGCCGCACTGTTGAAGGTGAACTGCAACGTGCCGTTCTCGTTGGAATACGTACCGATCGTCGTGCCGTCCACGATCAGGTCGCCGCTCGATCCGCCCGAGAATTGCACGGACGAGCCGTCCACACCGAACAGGTCATCGCTCGACGCGCCGCCCTGGCGGCTGATCGTCAGCGTCGCCCCGCTCCAGTCGTTACGGGCGCCCAGCTCCGGATCCGCCAGCGACACATTGCCGTCGATCACCACCGGATCACCGCCCTGCAGGTACTTGTCCGTCGCGGTCGCATGCTCGCTGACTCCATCCAGGCCGTCGATGCTGGGCGTGTCGTTCGTCGGCTGCACCGTGATCGTCGCCTCCGCGGCCACACTCGTCTGCTCGGGCGACCCGCCCGCCTCGTCGGCACCCGCATCGGTCACCGTCACCGTCACCGTCCGGTTCCCCGCTGTCGGATCATCGCTGCGGTTGTTGTACTGCACGCCCTGCAGCAGCGACTCGAAGTCCGCCTTCGTGGCCACGCCCGGATCGGTCTCCGTCGCGGGGATGGCCGTGATGGTGAAGGTATGCGTCGTGGCCACGTAGTCAATATGGAACTTGCCATCGATGGAGTCGGCCGACAGGTCCGTGTCCGAACTCAGGT
>NZ_JAHTBN010000019.1 GCF_019166065.1 Candidimonas humi | reverse complement strand
GTTTGCCGGAGCCGCCCCGGCCGTAGGCGCTGCCGCGGCTCCCGTTGCCGCCGCAGCCGCCCCCGCCGTGGGTGCCGCCACCGGAGCCGCCGCGCTGGCGCAAAGCACCGGAATATTGCATTTCGTCGAGCATAGCGACGCGGTCGGCAAGTCGCTGTTCGGCATCCTGCTGTTCATGTCGCTGATCAGTTGGTACCTGATCTTCGCCAAGTCGCTGCTGGGCCTGCGCATCCGCCATCGTTCCAAGAAATTCCTGCACGAATTCTGGAGCGCCAGTTCGCTCGAGCAGGTCGAGAATGAAATCAGCACTCATGGCGCCAACGAGCCCTTCGCCCATCTGGCGAGCCACGCCATCCACGCCCGCAACCATCACGCCAAGTACGGCGCGCTCAAGCTGGAAGAAAAAGGGTCCACCGGGGCATTCGTCACCCGCACCATACGCAAAGTCATAGACGAGGAAACCGCCAAGCTCGAAAACGGGCTGACGGTGCTGGCCTCCATCGGCTCGACCGCGCCTTTCGTGGGCCTGTTCGGCACGGTCTGGGGCGTTTATCATGCCTTGGTGGGCATCGGCCTGTCCGACGGTGTCACCATCAACCGCATCGCCGGGCCCGTGGGCGAGGCCTTGATCATGACCGGCTTGGGGCTGGCGGTGGCGATTCCCGCCGTGCTGGCCTACAACGGCTTTGTGCGCGGCAATCGCGTCTACCTGGCGCGCCTGGACGCTTTTGCTCATGATTTGTTCACCTTCCTGTCCACCGGGCAGCAGGTGGATGTCGGCGAAACCAAGGTGCGCCGGCTGTCCTCCGCAAAGGGAGAGTAAGCCATGGCATTCGGCAGCTTCGACAGCAAAGGGGCCAGCCATACGGTCTCCGAAATCAACATGGTGCCGCTGATCGACGTCATGCTGGTGTTGCTGGTGATATTCATCATCACCGCCCCTTTGTTGAGCCATTCGATCAAGGTCAACCTGCCGCAGGCGAGCGCCGAGCAAGTCAAAGAGCAGCCCAAGGCCATAGACCTCGCGGTCGATGCCCAGGGCCAGCTCTTCTGGGACGACCAGCCGGTCTCCATGGACGCGCTGCAGGGCCGTTTCCAGGAACAGGCCCGGCTCGACCCGCAGCCGCAGTTGCAGATCCGGGCCGATCTCAATACCCGCTACGAAGTGCTGGCCAAGATCATGGGCCAGGCCCGCGTGGCGGGCATCAAGCACCTGGGCTTCATGACGCGGCCGCTGCCCGCCGTGTCGGGGGCGCCTGCTGCGCCGGCCGCGCCCGCGGCCCAATAGCCTGCGGCCGCATGGTCCGCAGCCGGCCAGCGGCGCCGCCGCCCCGCGTATTGCCATGCCGCCCCGCCGCCGGGGCGGCGTTCGCCCAAAAGATTCCGGTTCGATATAGAATCACGGCATGCGAGTTCTAGTAATCGAAGACGACACCACGCTGGGCCATGCGCTGCAGGAATTCCTCGTGGAACAGGGTTATGCAGTGGATTGGCTGCAGGAAGGCGACCAGGTGCTGGGCGCCGTGGCCGGCCAGGCCTACGACCTGCTGCTGCTCGATCTGAACCTGCCCGGCATGAGCGGGCTGGATGTCCTGCGTCAACTGCGCGCCAACGGCCAGCAGATTCCGGTCCTGATCCTTACCGCGCGCGATGGGGTGGAAGACCGGGTGGCGGGCCTGGACGCCGGCGCCGACGATTATGTTACCAAGCCCTTCGAACTGCCTGAACTGGCGGCCCGGGTGCGGGCATTTGCCCGGCGCAGGGCGGGGCAGGCCCAGCCTTTCATCGAGGCCGGCCCGCTGGTGTTCGACACCGTAGGGCGCGAAGTGCGCGTGCACGGCGAGCGCCTGGCGCTGTCGGTGCGCGAACTGTCCGTGCTCGAAATGCTCATGGGGCGCGCCGGGCGCGTGGTCACCAAGCGCCAGATCGTCAATTCCCTGTCCGCCTGGGATGCGGATTTCAGTGAAAACGCCGTCGAGGTCTATGTATACCGCTTGCGCAAGCGCCTCGAAGGCACTGGGGCCGGCATACAGACGGTGCGCGGCTTCGGCTACCTGCTAGACGTAGAAAGTGCCGCCTGAGACGGCACGATTCCTGCGCGGCCGCGCCGCGCGCGCATGCCGCGCCCCGAATTCCGGCCCAGAGCCCCGGCGCGTTTTCAGTATGAACGGGCCCTAGGGCCTGGAGCGCGCGGCACCCTCATCATGTCCAACAGCACGTCCACCGCCCGCCCTCTCCGATCCCGGTTCTCGCCGGGCAGCCTGGCCGCACTGATGCCCCAGGGCTCCCTGGCCCGGCACCTGGTGATGCGCCTGCTGCCCGCGGTGATCCTGCTGGTGCTGCTCGACCTGATCGCCATTTGGGCCATCACCCGCCAGATCAGCCTCGATGCATGGCTGCTGGAAGACATCTTCTGGTTGATGATCCTGAGCCAGGTGCTGCTGGTGCTGCTATTTGCCTGGGTGCTGATTTCGGGCGTACGCTCGGGGCTGGAGTCGATCAATCGCCTGTCCGAGGAAATCAGCCAGCGCTCCATCGACGACCTGCAGCCGCTCGATCCATCCGGGCTGCCCACGGAAATTTCCCCGGTGGTCACGCACTTCAACGATCTGCTGGTGCGCCTGGACGATTCGATGCAGGCGCAGAAGCGCTTCATCGGCCACGCCGCCCACCAGTTGCGCACCCCCTTGAGCGGGCTCAAGCTGGAATCGGAATTGATGCTTGCGCGCCAGTTGCCCGACGACGTGCGGCCGCGCGCCGAGCGTATCAAGAGCGTGACCGACCGCATGATCCGCCTGGGCCAGCAACTGCTGGTGCTGGCGCGCGTCGATTCTTCCACGCAGCCGCAGGACAGCTTCGAGCGCCTGGACCTCTGCGAGTGGGCGCGCATCAGCGGCGCCGAGTGGATACCTTCGGCCCGGACGGCGGGTGTGCAATTGCACATGGTGGCGCCGGACGATCCGGTATGGGTGGACGCCGATCCCCTGCTGCTCGAGGAAATGCTCAGCAACCTGGTCGACAATGCGCTGCGCTATGGCGCGGGCGCGAAGAACATACGGCTGATCGTGGGGGCAAACCCCCCGTCGCTGGCCGTGGAAGACGACGGGCCGGGTATCGACTCGGCCGACAGCGAGCGGGTCTTCGAGGCCTTCTATCGGTCTCCGCGGGCCAACGCCGGAGGTTCGGGCCTGGGCCTGGCCATCGTGCGCGAGATCGCTCGAGCCCATGGCGCCTGGTGGAGCCTGACGAGCCGGCCGGCCTTTCCCGGCACGCGCATCGCCATCGTCTTTCCGGGCCCGCGCATGGGCGCCAAACTGAGCCGGCAGGAATAATCGGATTACAAGGGTACGAATCGTGACGCATGATGCTGCAAAAGATGGCAAGCCCCCGGGGTTTACCGTACTGCTGGGAGCGCTGGGGGTGGTGTACGGCGACATCGGCACCAGTCCGCTGTACACGATACGGGCCTCGCTGTCGGAATTCCACGTCCTGGACCAGGAACACGTGCTGGGCGTGCTGTCGATCCTGTTCTGGCTGCTGATACTGATCGCCTCGGTGAAATATGTGATGTTGATACTGCGCGCCGACAACCGCGGCGAGGGCGGTACGCTGGCCTTGATGGAGCTGGCCGTGCGCGGCAAGAAGGGCCGCATCCGGTGGGTGCTGACGGTGCTGGCACTGATCGGCGCCTCGCTCTTCTATGGCGACAGCATGATCACCCCGGCGATTTCGGTGCTCTCGGCCATCGAGGGGGTGGGCGTGGTCTCGCACACGCTGGACCACTTGATCGTGCCCTTGTCGGTGGTGGTGCTGGCGGCGCTTTTCATGATCCAGTCGCGAGGCACGGGCGCGGTGGGCAAGCTATTCGGCCCCATCATGCTGGTGTGGTTCGTGGCCATAGGCCTGCTGGGGGCTTGGCGCATCGTGCAGATGCCGAGCATCCTGCTGGCCTTGAATCCCATGTGGGCGTTGAGCTTCATCGCCGACGCCCCCTGGGGCACCTTCCTGCTGCTGGGCGCCGTAGTGCTGGCGCTGACCGGCGCCGAGGCGCTCTACGCCGACATGGGCCACTATGGCCGCCCGGCCATACAGCGCGCCTGGTTCGGCCTGGTGCTGCCGGCCCTGGTGCTCTGCTACTTCGGGCAGGGGGCATTGCTGCTGGCCGACCCGACGGCGATTTCCAATCCGTTCTTCCTGCTGGCGCCTTCGTGGGCCCTGGCGCCCCTGGTTGCCCTGGCCACCGCCGCCACCGTGATTGCCTCGCAGTCCGTGATCTCGGGGGCTTTCTCGGTGACGCGCCAGGCCGTGCAACTGGGCTTCTGGCCGCGCATGACTATCCTGCATACTTCCGCGCGGGAAGAAGGGCAGATCTACCTGCCGCGGGTGAACATGCTGCTGTTCGTGGCGGTGCTGATCCTGGTGCTGGCATTCCAGTCGTCCGAGCGGCTGGCGCATGCCTATGGGTTTGCCGTCACGGGCACCATGCTGATGACTTCCATGCTGGCCTTCACCGTGCTGCCCGGACGTTCGACCGGCGCCCGGCGCGTCTTGTGGATGCTGCTGCTGACGCTGTTCCTGGTGACGGACATTCTGCTGTTTTCGTCGAACGCGCTGAAGATCGTGGAAGGCGGCTGGCTGCCCCTGGTCGTTGGCCTGAGCATCCTGACGCTGATGCTGACCTGGAAGCGGGGCCGGGAACAGATCCACGACACGCTGGCGGGGGACCACCAGCCCCTGAAGTCCTTCATGGAGGCGCTGGAGCAATATCCTCCCACTCGGGTCGAAGGCACGGCGGTCTTCATGAGCATGATCGTCGATACGGTGCCGCCGGCGCTGCTGCACAATCTCAAGCACAACAAGGTGTTGCACGAACAGGTGCTGTTCCTGCACGTGCGCAGCAGCGACGTGCCCTATGTGCCGTTCGACGAACGCTTCGAGCTGGAACGCCTGAGCCGCTCGAGTTGGCAGGCGGTGGCCACCTGGGGCTTCAAGCAAGAGCCCAATGTGCCGCAACTGCTGGAGCAGATCGGCCACGCGCATCCGGAACTCAACCTCGACCCGATGCAGACCTCGTACTTCCTGTCGCGCCAGACGGTAATCGTGGTGCGCAGGCTGCCCCTGCGCATGCGCTGGCGGCGCAGCCTGTTCGCCTTCATGGCGCGCAACGCCACGCGCAGCACGCGGTTCTACAAGATCCCGCCGAACCGCGTGGTGGAAATGGGCATGCAACTGGAACTATAGGCCGGGAGGCTCGAGCACGGGGCCTGGCGGCATCGGAACCAAGGCGCCGCTATGCTCCCGGCGGCTGCAGGCTCCGAGGCTCGGGCCTCTTCTCATACCAATAGGCTTTCAAAGAGATAAGAATCCCTGGTATGAATTTTTATCTTTTTGATTGCAGATGCGTATCAGGCAGACGGGGACGGAGGCTCTGCGTGCCGGGCGTCGCGCTTGCGGGCCGCCTGCATGAGCAGCATGGCGGTGACGGGCGCCGAGATGAACAGCAGCGGCACCAGCAACAGTTCATTGAGAACCAGGTGTCCGGCGCGCGCCGATGAAATCAGCAGCGATGCGAGCAGCACGGCCACCGCGCCCAGGGTGCTGCCCAGCGTGGGCGCATGGATGCGGGCGTAGAAATTTTTGAACTTCAGCAAGCCCAGCGAGCCGGTCAGGGCCAGCAGGCCGCCGGCCACCAGCAGCAGGGCGGCGGGCAGGCTGGCCCACAGCGGTAATTCATTCATGGTGCGCTCTCCCGGCGCTGCGCGTCGTCATTCCTGGATAAGATGGGTATTCTTCGAGGGACAGGTATTTTTCGAAGGATGGGTATTTTTTGAACAGTCGGGCGGGTGCGTTCATGGCTCGATCACCTCGCCGCGCAACAGGAATTTGGCCATGGCGGCCGAGCCCACGAAGCCGAACAGGGCGATCAGCAGCGCAATCTCGAAATACAGGCTCGTGCCGTCGCGTATGCCCAGCACCAGGATGATGAGCATGCCGTTGATGTACATGGCGTCCAGGCCCAGCACGCGGTCCTGGGGGGTAGGGCCGCGCAGCAGGCGCAGGGCGGCGCAGGCCGCGCCCAGCGCCAGGCAGCCCAGCGCAAAGCTGCCGGCCCAAAGCAGTATCGCATTCATTCGAAAATCTCCATCAGGGGGCGCTCATAGCGTTGTTTAATAAGATTTATCCAGTGCGACTCTTCATCCAGGTCGAGCACGTGCAGCGTCAGCGCTCCGTCTTCGCATAGCTCGGTCCAGACTGTGCCCGGGGTATAGGTGACGATGCAGGCGAGGAAGGCCAGGCCGTGCGGGTTGCGCAGATCCAGGGGGATGCGGATGAAGCCCGGGGTGGGCCGCGCCCTGCGCGACCAGATCAAGCGGCCGACCGCCAGGTTGGAGCGTGCCACGTCCAGCGCCACCATGCACAGCAGCCGCGCGATTTTCCATGGCTTGCGCAGGTGCGAGTGCAGCGGCCGCAGCGCGGCTCCGGCGCGCACCAGCGCTACCGACAGCACGGCGCCCAGCAGGATCTGGCCCGGCTCCACGGTGTTGTTGAGCACCAGCCACAGCAGCGTGAGCATGGCCGGCAGGGCCAGGGACGAGATGAGGCGCTTCATGGCGAGCCTCTGTGGGCGCTGGCCTGCGTGAGCACGGCATCGATATAGGCGGCCGGCTGGTCCAGCGAAGTGGCGGTGTCGTCCAGCATGCGCTGTACCGGGCCGGCCCAGACGGCCAGCGCAATGCAGGCCGCCAGCAGGATCGCCACGGGGGCAGCTTCGCTCACCCGCAGGCGCGGCACTACGGTGTCTTCCTGGTTCCAGAACATGTGCATCCCGGCGCGGCCCAGCGCGATGATCGCGGCCAGGCTCGAGGCCAGTACCGCACCCAGCAGCAGCCAGGCATCGACGGGAAACTCCTGAGGCGCCGATGCCGAAAACTGCAAGGCGGCCGACAGCAGCGAGAACTTGGCCAGGAATCCCGACAGTGGCGGCAGGCCGGCGATGACCAGTGCGCAGCCCATGAACGCCAGCCCCAGGAACGCCATGGCCGCCGGGATCGCCACGCCGACGACATCGTCGCTGCGGCCGGAGGCGGGGTCTTCCAGGCCGAAGGCTTCCTGGCTGGTGGCCAGCATTTCCGCGCCGAAGGACTGGGTGCGGCCGATCATTTCGATCAGCATGAAAAAGGCGCCGGTGGCCAGCACCGAGCTGACCAGGTAGAACAGTGCCGGTCCGGTAAGGGTGACGCCCGGCATGCCGAGCGCGGCGAGCAATGTGCCCGAGGAAACGATGATGCAGTAGGCAGCGATGCGCTCGCTGCGGTGGGCGGCGAGCAGCCCGAACATGCCGAACAGCAGCGTGAGCAGGCCTGCCGGGAACATCCAGGCGCCGCCGAAGGCGGCCGGCGCCCCGGTGGGCAGCAGCAGCGAGCCGATGCGCAGCAGCGCATACACGCCCACCTTGGTCATGATGGCGAACACCGCGGCCACCGGCGCGCAGGCTTCGCCATAGGCGGCCGGCAACCAGAAGTTCAGCGGCCAGGCCCCGGCCTTGATGAGAAAAGCCACGCCCAGCATGGCCGCGGCCGCCTCGAACAAGTGGCGGTCGGCGCCGGTGAGCCGGCCTGCCACGACGGCCATGTCGGCCATGTTCAGCGTGCCGGTGACGCCGTAGATCAAGGCGATGGCCACCAGCAGGATGAAGGAGGCGAGTAGGTTGATGGCGATGTAGTGCAGGCCGGCGGTGACGCGCGCCTGGCCCGATCCGTGCAGTACCAGGCCGTACGAAGCCGCCAGCAGCACCTCGAAGAAGACGAACAGATTGAACAGGTCGCCGGTCAGGAATGCGCCGTTGATGCCCATCATGAGGAACTGGAACAGGGGATGGAAGTGCGCGCCTTCCCGGTCCCAGCGGGCGCTGGCATAAATCAGGGTGGTGCAGCCCAGCAGGGCGCAGAGCGTGAGCATCACCGCGGCCAGGCGGTCGGCCACGATGACGATGCCGGCCTGCGCCGGCCAGTCGCCCAGCAGGTACACGCTGATGCCGCCGGGCCAGGAATGCGGCGCCCAGCCGGCGGCCAGCCGCAGCAACTGCACCGCCACCAGCAACTGGATCAGGGCCGAGGCCAGCCCCAGCGCAAGGCGCGCACGGCGCCGCGTGTCTTTGAGCAGCAGCATGGCTGCGCCCGCGACCAGCGGCACGATGATCGGCAGCACGGGCAGGTGCGACCACCAGATCATGGGCCGGCCCTCCTGTTATTGAGTACCAGCCGCGCGGGCGCTAGCGGGCGGCAGCCTGCTTGTCGCTGCGCGACAACCTTCCCGTGGGAAGGAGTGTGCCCTCCGGGCGGCTGCGCGGGCGCGACCATGCGATGGCCCATCTGTCGCTGCGCGACACCCTCTCCAAGAGAGGGGGCGCATCCGCCGGGCATCTGTGCGGGCATGCTCATGGCTGCTCCTTGCCGTCGACGTGGTCGGTGCCGCTCAGGCCGCGCGAGGCCAGCAGCACGACCAGGAACAGGGCGGTGGTGGCGAAGCCGATGACGATGGCCGTGAGGATCAGGGCCTGCGGCAGCGGGTCGGCGTAGCGGGCAGGATCGGCGCCTTTGGTTGGATCGATGACCGGCACTTTGGCCTCGGCTAGGCGCCCCATGCCGAATATGAACAGGTTGACCGCGTACGACAGCAGCGACAGGCCCATGATGACCTGGAAGGTGCGCGGACGCAGCAGCAGCCAGATTCCGGAGGCGGCAAGCAGCCCTATGGCGATAGCGACGACGATTTCCATTAACGGCCTCCGCGTTGCGGCTGGGCGGCCGAGCCGCCCGGTTGGCGATACAGGCGCAGCGACTGGTGCGCCAGTACCAGCAGCATGAGGATGGTGGAGCCGATCACCAGCATGTACACGCCGAGATCGAAGACCAGCACCGAAGGCACGTCCACTTCGCCCAGCAGGGACAGGTGCAGGCGCCAGTAGCCCGCCGACAGCAGCGGCCGCGAAGACCACCAGGCCGACACGGCGGCGGCGCCGGCCAGCAGCAGCCCGGCGCTCATCCAGTATTGAGGGTGCAGGCGCCGCCGCGATTCGACCCAGATGACGCCGCCCGCCATGTATTGGAGGATGATGGCGGTGGCCATGATCAGGCCGCCCACGAAGCCGCCGCCCGGCAGGTTGTGGCCGCGCAGCAGGAAGAAAAACGAGATCAGGGCGGCTGCCGGCAGCAGCAGGCGCAGCAGCACGGCCGGCACCATCATGGGGCCGGCGGGCAGCAGTGCCGCTGGATCCGGCGGCAGGGCGTCATCGGCCGAGCCGCGTCGCGCAGCGGGGATCTCCAGGCTTTCCGGGGGCGGCCTGAAACGCCGCAGCAGCGCATAGACGCTGAGCGCGACGATGCACAGCACAGTGATTTCGCCCAGGGTATCGAAACCGCGGAAGTCGACCAATATGACGTTGACCACATTGGTGCCGCCGCCTTCCGGCAGCGCTTTTTCAAGAAAGAAGGCGGAAGCGTTGCTGCCCGCCGGACGCGTCATGACCGCATAGGCCAGGGCCGCCAGCCCTGCGCCGGCCAGTATGGCCACGACCAGGTCGCGGATGCGGCGCGCCACCGCGTCGGTGGCGGCCGACGCTGCCGCGGCGCCTTCGGTGCGTACGCGCCGCGGCAGCCAGCGCAGGCCGAGCAGGATCAACACTACCGTCACGACTTCGACGGCGAGCTGGGTCAGGGCCAGGTCGGGCGCGGAATACCAGACGAAAGTCAGGCTGGTGACGAGGCCTGCCGCGCCGGTCAGCAGCAGGGCTGCCGGCCGATGATACTTGGCCTGCACCGCTGCGCCGATCGCGCAGGCTACCCCTGCGACCCACAGCAGCACGAACCAGGGGTCGACGGGGGTGGACGCCTGCGGCCCGAACCAGGAACCGTGGCGCAGCGGCAGCAGGGCAGCAGCCATGGTGGCGAGCAGGGCCAGCAGCAATTGGGGCTGCAGGCGCGGCGAGCTGCCGTATTCCAGGCCGCGCCGCGCCAGTTCGTCCAGCGCTTCCATGAACCCTTCGTAGGCGCGCCGGCCCTGGATCAAGTCGAGCAAGGGAACGTAACCCGGCCTGGAACGCCAGCTTCCGCGCAGCGCCCAGTACAGCGCCACGCCGCCGGCCAGCGCCACCAGGCTCATGGCCAGCGGCAGGTTCAGGCCATGCCACACGGCCAAGTCGTAGTTGGGTTCGGCGGCGCCCAGGATGGAACCGGTAGCCGCCTCGAGCAGGATCTCAACAGTGTGCCCCGGCAATATGCCCACCACCAGGCAGGCCAGCACCAGGACCGCGCTGGGCAGCAGCATCCAGAATGGGGGTTCGTGCGGCGGGCGTGGCAGGTCGCGGGCGGGCGGCCCGAAAAATACCTGCAGGATGAAGCGCAGCGAATACGCCACGCTGAAGGCCCCCGCCAGCACCGCGAAGATGGGCAGGCCGTACAGGCGCAGCCAGTCGCCGCTGATGAAGACGGTCTCGGCGAAAAACATTTCTTTCGAGATGAAGCCGTTGAGCAGCGGCACACCCGCCATGGCGGCGGCCGCCACGGTCGCCAGCACGGTAGTCAGCGGCATGCTGTGGCGCAGCCCCGAAAGGCGGTTGATGTCGCGCGTGCCGGTTTCGTGGTCGACGATGCCCGCCGCCATGAAAAGCGATGCCTTGAAGGTCGCGTGGTTGATCATATGGAACACGGCGGCTACCAGCGCCAGCCGGCTGTTCATGCCCAGCAGCAGGGTGATCAGGCCCAGGTGGCTGATGGTGGACTGGGCCAGCACGCCCTTCATGTCCTGCTGGAACATCGCCGCGTAGGCGCCCAGCACCAGTGAGCACAGGCCCGCGCCGCCGACGATCCAGAACCATAGCTCGCTGCCGGACAGCACCGGCCACAGGCGCGCCAGCAGGAACACGCCTGCCTTGACCATGGTGGCCGAATGCAGGTAGGCCGACACGGGGGTGGGCGCCGCCATGGCCTGCGGCAGCCAGAACTGGAACGGAAACTGCGCGCTCTTGCTGAGCGCGCCCAGGGCGATCAGCGTGACGATGGCGGGATACCAGGGATGATGGCGTACCAGGTCGCCCGAGGCGAGCACGCGGTCGAGGTCGTAGCTGCCGACGACGTGGCCCAGCATCAGCACTCCCGCCAGCAGGCACAGGCCGCCGGCCGCGGTGACGGTGAAGGCCATGCGGGCGCCGCGGCGCGCATCGATGCGGTGGTGCCAGAAGGCGATCAGCATGAACGATGACAGGCTGGTCATTTCCCAGAAAACGACCAGTTGCACCAGATTGCCCGACAGCACCACGCCCAGCATGGAGCCCATGAACAGCAGGAAGAAGGAAAAGAATCGCGCGGTGGGGTCCTGCTCGGACAGATAGTAGCGGGCATACAAGGTGACGAGTGCGCCCATGATCGTCACCAGCAGCGCGAACAGCCATGCATAGCCGTCCAGGCGCAGCGCCAGGTCCAGGCCCAGTTCGGGCGCCCAGGGGATGGCGGCGTGCACCACGATGCCGCGGGAGACTGCGGGCCACTGGGCGATTAGCAGCGCCGCGCAGGCCAGCGCCACCAGGCCCGTCAGCCATGCCTGCAGCCTGCGGGCGTCGCGCGGCAGCACGGCGAGCACGAGGCTGCCGGCCAGGGGCAGCGCCAGTATGAGCATCAGCGGCATCTAGGCTTACACGAATCTGAAGGGAAGGGGTTCAATGATACGATAGATATAGCACGGTCCCGCGACTGTTCGTCGCCGGCGCGGCCGCCCTGGCCTGGCGCGGAACCTGGGCGGAACCTGGGCGGAACCTGGGCGGCGCCGGGCCCTCGCCGTACAGGTTTTTCCGTGCATGGAATTTTCCCCGCGCAGAAATACCTCGCAGGCAGAAATACCGCGCAGAAATAAAAACGCCTCGCAGCGATGCGAGGCGGTGTACTCGATGGACGGGGCGCCGATCGATCGGCGCCCGCGTGTACGCAGCTGGATCAGTTGCTGGCGGGAACGGTGATGGTGGTTTCCCTGAGAATGCCGCCGCTTTCGACACTGCCCTTGGTTACAGTGTTCTGCCCGGACATTTGTATCATGCAATCCTGCTGCTGGCCGGCGGGCAGGGACTTGCAGCGATTGGTGGCGTCCTGCTGGTAGTCGTGGGCGCCGGCCGTCAGGCGATTGCGCTTGGCTTCCTCGTAGGCGGCCCCGGCTTCTTTCATGCAGGTGGCGCGGCTTTCGGTAGTGGCGCTGCTCTTGCAGAAGGCGACGTCGGATTGGTATTGGGCACGCAGGTCGGCGTTTCTGTTGGGTCCCGCGGCTATGGCTACCGAGGAAAACAGTCCAGCGCTCAACAGGCCGGCAGCCAGGGTCTGACACGTAAATTTCGATATACGAAAAGCCATATTTTCACCTCTGTGTGTTGTTGAACCTCGAAGCTACTATGAGACAAGTATAGAGCCGTTTGCGCGCGGCCGGTTGCCCGTCCGCGTCTGTTTAGCCAGCGTAGAAACATTTTCCTACTCTGCGACGCCCGTATGGGTATGCTAGTCAAAAATGCCAGCAATTTGTTACCGTAATTGCTGCGGTCGCGGACAATTCAGCCGCTTTTCGGCTTTCGCGGTGTCTCGCCCGGCCTTGGTTCGGCCAGCCGACACCGCGCTATCCGGGGCTGGCGGGTACCGCGAAAAACTTCTTATTCGAGCCGCAATTCGGCAATTTGTTCCCGTGTTTTTCACATCGTATCGTCGGCCCGAATGCCCCTGGCGCTACAGCCATCCATCCCAGGCCTTTTTATTTTTGGCGTGCTTATGACCGTACTCAAGTCCAGAATCCCGCAACTGCTGGGCCGCCTGCCGCTATTCGACGAGTTTTCCCAGGACGAGCTGGCGCAGGTCGCGCAATCGGTCTCGGAAGTGGAGGTGGCGCGCGGCGGTGTGGTGTTCCGCCGCGGCGATCCGTGCACCGGTTTTCACTGCGTGGTGTATGGCCAGGTCAAGCTCGCGGTGGCCTCGCCCGAGGGCGACGAAAAGGTGGTCCGCATCGCAGGCCCCGGCGACAGTTTTGGCGAGGCGCTGATGTTCCTGGGCAAGCCGTATATCGTCTCGGCACAGGCACTGGCCGATACGCTGTTGTTGTTCGTGCCGCAGGCCACGGTGTTCGACGGCCTGGAGCGCGACGGGCGCTTTGCGCGCAAGATGCTGGCGGGCCTGAGCCGGCGCCTGCAGGGCCTGGTCGCCGATGTCGAAGCCTATTCGCTGCGTTCCGGCGCGCAGCGGGTAATAGGCTATCTGCTGCGCGCGCAGGCCCTGGAACAAGGGCCGCGCGTGAGCCTGGACGTGAGCAAGGCAGTGCTCGCCTCGCGCCTGAACCTGACGCCGGAGCACTTTTCCAGAATCCTGCACGATTTGTCGACGGCCGGGCTGATCGAGGTGCAGGGCAGGGACATCACTCTGCTCGATCTGGAGCGTTTGCGGGCCTACGGCTAGGCACTGTGGGGCTGCGGCTGGATGCCAGGATTCTCGTATGGGGATTTGTGCAATACACTGCGCCGATATTCATGATCTGGAGTCGAGGGGTGAATGAGGAATTGGAGTCCGAGCCTGCGGCGCTCGTATTGGGGGAACTGTTCAGTTTTCAGGTGCGACGGTTCAACGTGCTGTACACCCGAGCTTCCACTTTGGTTTATGGCCGAGATTTCGGCCTCAAGCTGAATGAATGGCGAGTATTGGCGGCTGTCATGTCGCACGGAGAGCATCCCCCTTCCATGGGTGATCTGGTACAGGAAACGGGACTGGATTATGGGCTTGCCTCGAGGCTGGTGGGGGCTTTGGTCGAGAGAGGCCTTGCGCTTCGCGAGCCGAGTTCGCATGATGCGCGTGCGCGTGCGGTCGAATTGACCGTGGAGGGCCGCCTTTTGGCTCGCCGCGTGCTGCAGGTCGCGGTCGACCGCAATGCCAGGCTGACGGCAGTTCTGGAGCCGGGACAGCTACGCGTGCTCAATACGATGATGGAGGCTTTGATACACAATGCCGAACTCATGCTGCTCGAAGATCAGGCCCTCCGCTCAGGCCGATAGCTGGCTCGTGCTCGCGAGCCCCTTCAGCGGGCGCGGACTCGCTAAGATGTGAGGCCGCTGCCAGCCAAAAGGGTTTCGCGCTTGGCTCAATCCACCTGCGAGCCTGATTCTTTGATGATTCCGCCCCAACTAGCTTCGTCTTTTGTCAGGAAATTGTTTAGGGCCGATACTTCCATAGGTCGCGCTAGCAGCCCTATGTCGGCGAGCTTTTTTCGGAATGCGGGTTGCCGCAGCGATGCGTTGATGTCCCGGTTGAGCAGTTCGATGTCGTCTTTGGGCGTGCCGGCCGGCGCCATGATGCTTTGCCAGATATCCAGGTTCATAAAGGGAAATGTGTTCATGATGGATGGAACCTTGGGCAAGGTATCCAGAGGCTCGGAACCGCTGATGGCGAGCGCTTTGAGCTTTCCCGCCAAAATCTGGGGGGTGGCGATAGATGCGTCCAAGAACATGAAATCGACGTTGCCGGACATGAGCGAAGTCATGGCGGCCACCGAGCCCTGGAATGGAATGTGCTGCATATTGAGCTTTTCATGTGCTTTGAGCAGCTCCATCATCAAGTGGTGACCAGTGCCATTGCCCGGGGAGGCAAAAGTGTATTTGCCGGGATGTTTTTTGATCAGCGAGACTAGTTGAGCCGGAGTTCGGGCTGGGAAGTCAGGCCTTGTGACGAGTATCAGCGTTACGTTGCCCAGCATCGCTGTCAACGTCGGTTGAAAACTGACCCACATTTCGTCGGAAACGTCGGAGTAAATCTGACCCACCCTGGCATCCTGGGTACTACGGTTTGATCTTTACCTGTCCCGCTTTGCGTTTGTCCTTGAGCCG
>NZ_JAHTBN010000018.1 GCF_019166065.1 Candidimonas humi | reverse complement strand
CGTGCCAATACCTTGATCTCCACTGCTTGCTCCTGAGTCAACATTGCGGCGGCCAAAGCCACCATCATTGCCCAGGTGGGTCACTTTTACTCCGACGCAGCGGGTCAGTATTACTCCGGCGCTAACAACTGGTATCAAATTCTCTGATATCAAACCAGGCGATGAAAGTTTGATTGATAGCCTGCTATCAAAGTTGGGGGTTTCTGCTGAACAGTTAGCCAACTTCAGTGGTAGCCAGGTGCAGAACCTTATTGCTACTGGCAATCCTAATGTTTCTGGTACGCCTGCACCACAACCTGAACCAACAGTAATTCAACAAAAAAGTGAACTTCTATCCGAAGTTGCAAAACTCTATTTGAATGAAGCGAAAATAGAGAATGTGCCAAAAACCATTTATGACAAAAACAGGGTCTATGAAGAGTTCATCCTGTTCTTTTCTGATAAAGACATAAATGAATATACAGCTAATGAAGCTGTGACTTATAAAAACAGGCTTTTAGCAAATGGTACAGGGGTTAGTGTCATTAACTCTAAAATGTCCTATTTGCGTATGCTCTTTCTGTATGCCATAAATAACAATCTTTACTTTTCTGAGAATCCCTTTGAAAAAGTAAAGGTTTCTACTAAATCAAAGATTAAACAAATGACGCGTTCCTATAAGGAATTTAGCGATGACGATTTGAAATCAATCTTTGAGGAGGTTGGCTATAAAGATTTTATGACAAAATCTGATTACTATTGGCTACCGATTATGGGTCTTTATACAGGTGCCCGATTGGAAGAATTAGCAAGCCTGCGTTTAGAACAGGTTTATGAAGAGGATGGGATTTGGGTATTTGACATTGAACGTGCCAAAAACGCAAATTCAATTAGAAAAGTTCCGCTACATAAAAATTTAGTTCAATCTAAATTCTTGGACTATGTGAAGAGTTTGAAAGAGAAAAAGGAGACAATGCTGTTTCCTCATTTGGTAGAAACCAAAAATGGTTACTCTAAAAACACTTCCCGAAAATTTGGTTTATGGTTAGATAAGATTGGGATCAAAGACGATAGGAAAGTTTTTCACTCATTCAGGCATACATTCATCAATCGGCTTACCAATATGGGTGTTCATCCAGCATTGATAATGTCCATTGTGGGGCACTATGAACAATCCAAAGTTGATTTCTCATCTCCCCACTTCACAAATTATCAGCACCATAAACCGATGAAGGTATTGAAGGAAGTCATTGATAAGCTTGAATTTCCAATTCAGCATTTCTATTGATCTTCATTTGTGCTATCGTTCTGCTGTCAATGTCCACCTCCATAGGAAATAGAATGGCAACTTATCTTGAATTGAAAGCCCAAGCCGAAGCACTGATGCAACAGGCTGAAGAAGCAAGGAAGAAAGAAATTGCTGAAGTTGTAGCAGACATAAAAACCAAGATGCAGGAATATGGCATTACTGCTTCTGATTTGGGCTTTGCTGTTTCAGGTAAAAAGGCTTCCAAAAAAGTTGGACCTTCTACACCTGCTGTTGTTCGCTACAAAAATAACAATGGTGAAACGTGGTCTGGTATGGGACGTCAACCACAATGGATTAAAGACGCCATTGCAGAAGGAAAAAGCAAAGAAGATTTTGCTGTTTAAATAAATAGGCTCCATTGGGGGCCATTTTTATTTCTTATAACGTAACAATTTGTTGAGATTTTATGCGAAACGATTATATTAATTGGCTTACTGAACAAAAATATTCAGACGGCACGAGAACTGCACAATTATATCGGGTCCAAAAAGTGGAGGAGTATTACGGGAATCTCGATGAACATTTCCAGAACGGAACTCTCCAAAGCATTATTGACGATTTGGAATACTCGACAAAAGACGAAAGACAAAATAAACCGAACCCCTCTAAAATTCAGTTTGAAGGTAATATTCGAAACAATCTTCAATCCTACAAAAATGCGGTAGTTCGATACAGGAAATTTTTGATGGATGACGGATTCAAAGCTGAATCAGTAAGATCGGAAGCTATCAATGACATTTCCGATACTCCACAAACATCTCAAGAATCCACACAACAAAGATTCACTTTAGAACGTGATATGCAAGTTGCTTTAAGGCAAAACATTGCCTTGCTTGATTCTGGTCTGAAAATTATTGATGATGGTGTCGAACGTGCTGTTGATTCTGGTCTAATTGATATAACTTGTGAAGATGATAACGGAATTGTTGTCATTGAGTTGAAAGCTGGAAAGGCTGACAGTCGCGCTATCGGTCAGATACTCGGCTATATGGGTGATTTACAAGAAGAAGAAAGCGCCAAACAAGTTAGAGGTATTCTCGTTGCCCATGATTTTGATCGTAGAGCTAAAGCCGCTGCAAGAGTTGTACCGACTCTGAAACTGATGAATTACAGCATTGAGTTCAAATTTACTGAAAATAGCTGAACAACACACCAAAATCTAATTTCGCCAATTTTATTCGCTATCGCTCATTCCTAACGGATCAACTATATTTTCTGATGTACTACGCATCAATTTTTTTATATGATGCCCTTACGGGATTAGGTTTGCACCCACCCGATAAGGGTAATTATCTGATATACCCCGTGTGATACCAAAGTAGAAAATCGCAACTAAGTACTTAAGCGTATAAATTGAACTGCTGTGCCAATTCATTCCAGTTTCTTTTTATCGTAGGTAGCGAAATTTCAGCACGAATAGAAACAGAGGTTTGAGTAACTGGTGTTCCTTGTGCCTTTAGCTCTGCTACAGCTTGAACAATTTTTTCTTTAACTGTTTGGCTTCTTACTTTATTGGTGTAGCAAGCTCCCAAAGATTCTTTTTGCTTTTGTGGCATATCTTCTGGAAGTTGCATAATTCCTTTACGTCTAAAATCCCCATACCTGTTCCTCCAAGTGTAGCTACTTACAGAAGTTGCAGTGGAAAGTACTTCTTTATGAAGCAATGAACCTTTATCAGATCGTGAAATGAATTGGCTGTTGATTTCAAATGCTTGTTCTTCAACTGCTGATATGAAGCCTGCGTGATTATTTAGGTACTTTTTGACTGTGGGGTAAGCCCAAAAACGAAGATTGTTAAACAGAGTGTTGTTCCTTCCTAAAGCGTCCCACACAAGGTTCTGACGTTTTCTGATGGGTGTTGTATCGATATACTCCTGAAAGTCCTCAAGGTCATATTCTGCATTGTGGCGTATGGTCTTCCAGAAGGCCGACAACGGGTTCTTTATGAACTTACCTACATAGGCTGGATCTGCACCTGGTAGCGACCTGGTGAGGCTACAATCCACGTTCTCATAGAACTGCTGTGGTTTCCTTCTTCCACCTTCTGTGTAAATCACTGGTGTCCTCAATTGCCATAAGTAATGGCAATGGCTGTTCTTTGGATTTACGACAATAAAGGTTGGTGGTGGTAGTCCGTGCTTTTCCCATAAAAAAGCACTTCCAGGTGTGTCTATATCAATGGCAATATATTTCTTGTATAGCTGATTGTGTTCAATGTAGGGAAAAGATAAGGCTTTATCTTTCTTCCTGTGCTTTGTTCCATTTTCAAAGCTATCTGTGCATCTTACTTTTTCTGGTAGGCTATCTATAAACTGTTCAATCATAAAATCTCCAATTTCTAATTGTTTTTATTAGATTGAAGATTTTTGATTTACCAGACTATTGACATTTAGATTATTTTGGTTAATAATATTATCACTTTCTGGTTAAAGGGTCCGAATCTTCAACCGTTTCTAAAAAGCTCAATCTTACGATTGGGCTTTTTTCTTTTCTGTTTTATTTATAATTGATTTTCTGTAGTTGTCAAACTTGAAAAATATGTTTGACAAATGACTTGTTTTCAATAAACTTAAAATAAAAACAAGGTGAAATATGAAAACCGACAATACCTATCTCCATAAAATATTAGAAAATACATTAGTCTGGATTGCTTACTGCATATCAGTAGCAGAATCAGTGAAACTTATATTTATCGAAAATCACACAATATCCTTTCAATCAATAATATCTTATCTTCCGTTCTGCATAATTGCTGGCTTAATTTTTACCGTCACAAGCAACACAATCAAAAATAAAAATAAATCTTATCTATTACTGAACATAACAATATCTTGGCTATCTTCGATAGCTGTTATTGAAGCAATAAATACAGCGATTACTATTTGAGGAACAATAATGAGAAGAAAATTAACTATACTAAGAATCAGCATAATTTATTTTATTCTGTCAATCCCCTTATCCGCAGCAGCTTGCGAGCTCAACACAGGTAGAAACTGTAAAATCGACGACATAGTGAACGGAAAAATAATTGGGAATTTACTTACTATACCTATATTTATGAAGTATGTTTGCTATCTAATAGGGATATATACAATGACCAGTTATCTAATTCAACTAGGATCAAACTTAGGGGATAAAAGTGGGGATAAAATGGCAGGAAGTGCAAAAGCAATGCCTTTTATTCGAGCTTGTATAGTTTCAGCATTATTCATATCCTTACCAACACTTGTTTCTACAGGAGTGAAAACTTTTGGTTTAGACGACCGTGCAGTTCAGGATATATTCAATGGTGTAATACCTTCAGAAATATCTATTCCTAAATCTGAGAACAAGGCGCCCGGACAAAGTAAGTATTGATACTGAAATTCCAACTAACAATTTTTCCTTAAAAAAACCGAGTCATATAAGGAAGCCAGCTAAAAGCTGGTTTTCTTATATGACTCGGAATGGGCTTATTAAGGGCAAGGCCCTTAATGCAGTTTAGGTGTTATGGGTTGATAGATTCTATCTAATCTTAATTTATTCTCTGCATTTTCTCTTTCCACTAATGCTTTAGCCATAGCTACAGCCTTTTGTGCTTTAGCTGTTTCACTGGGTGTACGTGCGTTGGCTAATTCTGCTAAGGCATCACTCAACCTTTCCTTTGCTGAACTTTTAAATACAGGTGAAGCATCGCTTATTGAATGATTTTTATTTGTCAGTTTTGAATGTAGTTCAAACTCGATCTTGCTGTCAGATACTTTTTGGTTCGATATGGGTGAGGATCTATTATCTACCTTCACTATAGATACTGGTTCATAACCTAAAGGATCATCTTCTACCTGATAGCGTTTTGAGTTAAAAGAAACACGCTTTGACATTTCCTCATGGTAAGTCTGCAAAGTAGTTTTTCTACAATATATTTTAGTTTTGCTTTTTTCTTTGAATAGGTCGATGATGTCCTGATAGTCTTTGCCCTCGTTATGAGCATAGATCCCACCTCGGAACCTCATATTTCTACCATTGTCATTCTTAATGCTTATATAGTCATCACCAATTCTGGAAAGAGTGTGCCCACTACTTTTCAGAATGTCTATTAGTTCTTCTCTGTTCTTTACCTCACCACTTTTAACCATCTCTCTCATCGCTTTATCAAGCTCGAATTTTGTTTTTAGGTTTTCAAAATTGTGTTTTCCTGATCTGATTGCTTTTCTTTCTGCGCCTGTGTATTTAGTTTTGAGAATGGCTTTTTCTTCTATCTGCTCAAAACCATATTCTTCATTTTTCAGTGATACAAAAGCATCCTTCAATTTCTCGTGACCTGGTGGAAATGGATTGAAGTGTTTGTGCTTACCATTTTCCATTATGGCAACACGGTTGATCACAAAGTGAATTTCTAAATTACCTTTATCGTAATGCTCTACAAAAAAGGAGTTCACTTTTTCTTTCATTTCTGAACCGATGAAAGTATCCTCAAAATCGTCTAATAATTTTTCTTTTTGTTCTGGTGTTAATGTTTCATTATCTCTAAAAGAAATAACACCTGAAACGATTTGATGAGCATACTTTTTTGTTAAACCATCAAGGTCTTTTGTGTATTGTGCATCACCTCTTAAAATCTCTGGCTTAACTTCACGCAAATTACCTTTATGATCTTTCTTCGAAAGAAAATAATTTACTGCTGATGTCGCACCTCCTTTGGTGGAAAAAATTTTAATTATCATAACCACTCCTTAAAGTTTTTAGAATGGCTTGTTGATTGGTTTTTATCTCTTGAATTTCTTTCAAGACCTGTTTATCTATTTTTCTATTTGTGTTAGCTCGCTTTGCTATTTGGTTCAGATTCGTTCCCTGCTTTTTTAACTCTGCTGAAATCACATAGTAGAGATTTATATAGGGATAATCTTTATCGATAGCCATTCTAAAAACATCACTGGCATTTAAGCCAAGTTCATTTTTTAGCTTGGTTAATTTTCTATCTTGTTCCTCTGAAACCCAGAGATGTTTTTTCTTATTATGATTCCTCATTTCTTCCTCTCTAATTATTTTTTTAGAAGAAGGTAAGCAAGGTTTTTCAGGGGGTTTGGGGCTCGCCCCATAAGGGTTAAGGGCTTAGCCCTTACAAGCCTCCGTTATACCCCGAAGTGGGTATATAAGGAGTGGTCTTGCTTAGATTCTTATTTTAATCATAATTGATAGATTTTGAATGTCAACAACCTATTGGAGTAACGGGGTATTCAATAATTAAATCTGGCAAATGTTGACATTGTTTTTATGTGCGCTATGTTTATTATATAAACTACAAAGGAATGATTTATGAACAATAAAACAATAAACAAAAGCACTACACAAAGAACTACAAAAGAAACTACACACGCTCAATGGATGATCGAATTAAAAGCATCATTAGACAATCAAAGGAACAGCAAAAAAAGTGTGCTTGACATAAACTGTGTTTATATTCTTGCACTGAAAAAATTAGGGTTTACTTGGGACGGTGTTGCTGATGAAGTTAATAGAATATTGGATCTAAAAGGAGATCAAATTACTAATGGGCGTATGCTTAGTTTAGCGTCAAAGAAATGGCGTGAAGATGGTGAGATCGAGCAGAAGGTTGATAAAATTGTACAAGAACTATTGAACACTGAACAAAGAAATGTAGATCCTAATGATAAAGAACATAAACCAATACAAGAACAAAAAAATGTTGTTCCTGACACATACAACAGCATAGAGGAATTTACTGCTGATGTTATGAAGTCACCTGATCAAAGATTTCACAATAAAGATAGAATTGCACAAGCGTTTAATTCTTCAAAAGGCAAACCAAAGAAAGAAATGCTTAACGCATTACGTGACATTGTTTTGAAGTCAATGGGAAATGTTTAATCTCGTCGCTGGTTATCCTTCGGAAGAGTAAAAGGGGACGGTGCCCCTTACCCTAACGGGTTAGCGTTGCTGTGATAGGCTTTTGTTTTGGTGGTGAACGTGGTACCTTGGTGTGTCAGTATTTTTTGTCAATCCGACTCGCACCGAGGCTAAGGTGTTGATGGCAAAGAGATTTTATTTTTTTGGTGAAATCTCAGGGATGCGCCACCAGAGATATCAGGCAAAAAAGGCCAGCCCCTCGGGGTTGGCCTTTTTTGCTTGCCGCCCTGTTACTGTGTTTCGCGGCTCTACCTCACGAACAGGGGATCAGAGCATGAATATCGATAACACGCATGACCTCCGACTCTCGACAAGTCAGAATCCATGAAACAAAAAGTCAATGGCACCCACGATATCGTCGTGCAACTGTCGGAGACTGCATACGGGGTTCTGTAGCTCGCTGACCGGAACTGCAGCGATGTACTGCGTCACCATCGCGTGTGGCTCACCATCTATGTCAAAAACAGGATTAAGTGTCTTCGCCGACTTGGGCCCTGCACTCAGGGGAACCAACGGCACAACAGCCCTTGTATTTAGCGGCTGCAAGATGTCCGCCTGGACATCAAGTAGATACCCATGGCCTGACGGGTTCGCGTAAACGTCGTAGCGGCTCATCAGAACATCCGGTACTTCGCCAGGGGAAGGCCGTATTTTTCAACAAAAGCGTTGGAGCTTTCGATGGCTTCCTGGTTCTCGGCAAGCCAGCGCTCGCTGCGTGTGCGTGCGATGGCCTGGGCAACACCAGCTTCGGCGGCCTGCGAGATATTGATGTGCAAGGCCTTCGCCTCGGAAAGTAGGTCTTCGGGCAGTGACACATTCGTGGCACGCCTGGGAGCACTGCGAGGTCGGTTGACGGTCAGCATGATAATCTCCCTTTCAATAGTGCGAACATGCGCAGTTTTCACAATACATTATATGTGCATACTAGCCAAGCAAGAAGGGTATTTCCACCTAACGGCGGCCTGAGCTGGCCCATCTTTGCGCCGAGCCCGGAAAAAACCGCCTCTACGCATCACGCCAAAAAACGATAAACCCCTGCCCAAAGCACAGGGGTTTATCAACACTCTGAGGCCAGCCCCTCGGGGTTGGCCTTTTTGCTTGCCGCCCTGCGGCTGTGCCTCGCAGGCTCAGGCCGCCGGCGTTTCGGCGGGCGGCACCAGGGTGGCGGTATTGCCGGACAATGCCGCGCTCAGGCTGTGGGTGGGGGCGAAGGATTCGGCCTGGGCCATGGGCCAGGCCACCCTGAAGATGGTCTGGCGGAACTTGCCGGCGAGCAGTTCGCCTTTTTCCAGATCGGGAAACAGCGCCGACAGCACGCGTACTTCGCCGTTGGCGATGCGGCGGGCGACATGGTGCGGGCGCAGTTCGCCGGGGTGCGTGAGGCCGGCTGCGCCGAGCAGCTCGGCCAGGGCGTCGAGGGTGTTGTGGTGGAATTGCATTACACGCACCGATTTGTCGGCCACCACCAGGCCGGCCTGGCGTTTGGGGTCTTGCGTGGTGACGCCGGTTGGGCATTTGCCGGTGTGGCAGACCTGCGCCTGGATACAGCCTATGGCGAACATGAAGGCGCGGGCGCTGTTGCACCAATCGGCGCCCATGGCCATGGTGCGGGCCATGTCGAAGGCGCTGATGATCTTGCCCGAAGCGCCCAGCTTGATGCGATCGCGCAGGCCTATGCCCACCAGCGTGTTGTGCACCAGGCGCAGGCCTTCGCGCAGCGGCGTGCCGACATGGTCGACGAATTCTATGGGCGCAGCGCCGGTGCCGCCTTCGGCGCCGTCGACGACGATGAAGTCGGGCGTGATGCCGGTCTTGAGCATGGCCTTGGCGATGCCGAACCATTCCCAGGGATGGCCCACGCAAAGCTTCATGCCCACTGGCTTGCCGCCGGACAGCCGGCGCAGCCGGGCGACGAAGCGCATCAGCTCGATGGGGTTGCCGAAGGCGCTGTGCTTGGAAGGGGAATTGCAATCCTGCCAGGCGGGAACGCCGCGCGCGGCGGCGATTTCGGGGGTGACCTTGGGCCCCGGCAGTATGCCGCCGTGGCCGGGCTTGGCGCCTTGCGAGAGCTTGATCTCTATCATTTTGACGCTGGGCTGGGTGGCGCGTTCGACGAAGGCTTCTTCCGAAAAATGGCCGTCGGCGTCGCGGCAACCGAAATAGCCCGAGCCGATGTTCCAGATCAGCGAGCCGCCGTGGGTCAGGTGATAGCTGCTGATGCCGCCTTCACCGGTGTCGTGCGCGAAGTTGCCCATCAGGGCGCCTTTATTCAAGGCCATGACGGCATTGGCCGACAGGGCGCCGAAGCTCATGGCCGAGATGTTCAGCACCGACAGCGATACGGGCTGCGTGCAGTCGGGGCCGCCCACGGTAATGCGGAAGTCGCTGTCGGCGGGGTGGGCTGGATCCATGGAGTGGTTGATCCACTCGTAGTCGGTGCCGTAGACGTCGCGCTGCGTGCCGAAAGGGCGCTTGTCGATCTCGTGCTTGGCGCGCTGGTACACCAGCGAGCGGTCGGCCCGCGAGAAGGGCAACTGCTGCGTGTCGTCTTCAAAAAAGTATTGGCGTATTTCGGGACGGATGGATTCGAATATGAAGCGCAGGTTGCCGATGACGGGATAGTTGCGGCGTATTGTGTGGCGGGCCTGGATCTGGTCGATCACGCCCACCAGCGCCAGGGCGCCGAAGATCAGGGTGCCGACCAGCCACCAGGCATTGACGGCCAGCGCCAGGACCAATGTGGCTGCCGTAAGCAGTATGACGAGGTGGAAGACGGTGTGGCGGGTGAACAGGCGGCTCATGCTGGCGTCCTTGTTGTTCGTTCGCCCTGCACCTTACTTCAGAAACACGGCAGGGGGCAAACAACAGGCTAGTGCTTGCCCATGAGTTCCCGTGTCGAGGCGATTTCCCGCTCGAGCGTTTCCAGGAATTCGGCGGACGAGGTGCCGCTGGGGTCGAAGCCCTGGACTGCAAACTGCTGCCGCACGTCTGGAAGCGCGATTACCTCGTGTACGGTCTTCTGCAACAGGCCGGCCACATGCGCGGGCAGTTTCGCCGGGCCGATCAGGCCGATCCAGGCCGCATAGTGATAGCCGGCCACGCCGGATTCGGCCAGCGTGGGGACGGCGGGCAGGGACGGAATGCGCCGGGCGGAACTGACGGCCAGGGCGCGTATGGTGCCGGCCTTGATCTGGGCTTCGGCCGTTGATACGGCCAGGAAGGCGGTCGCCACCTGTCCCGACATCAAGTCTGTCATCAAGGGATTGCCGCCGCGGTAGGGGATGTGCATGAATTTGATGCGCGCCATTTTTTCCAGCATCAGGCCGGCGACATCGAGTGCGCTGCCCAGGCCGGCGGAGCCGAAGTTGATCTTGTCCGGGTGGGCCCGTGCTGCGCCGATCAGGTCTTGCACGGTTTTATAGGGCGAGTTCGCAGGTACGGCCAGCACCAGCGGCACGGCGCCGATGAGCGTGATGGCGGTGATGTCCTTGACCGTGTCATAGGGCAAGTCAGGATGCATGCTTGGGTTGATGGCGTGGTTGGACGATACCAGGCCCAGGGTGTAGCCGTCGGGCGCGGATGCCACGATTTCCCGGGTTCCCGGAATGCCGGCGGCTCCGGCCTTGTTCTCGACGACGAAAGATTGCTTCAGTTTCTTGCCCATGTCCGGGGCGATGGCCCGCGCCACCAGATCCAGCCCCGAGCCGGGGGCGCTGGTTACGATCAGGCGCACGGGGTGGTTCGGGTATGCGTCCGCCGCCTGTGCGGGAATACAGGCGGTGCCGCCAGTCAAGGCCAGTGCGCAGGCCGTGAAAATTCGGTAGATCGATTTCATTTTGTCTTGTCTCCACGAGTCACTTGTATTTTGTCGAAGCACGTCGCCCGCATCCGTCGACACGGCCGGGCGCCGACGTCGGCATTCCCTTGCCTGGCGTGGATTCTAAGAGGCGCCGGGCCAGGTTCCGTAGAGTTAATCCGCGATGCCCCATATCGCCGATGGCGATGGCGATGGTGCAGGGCCCGGCAGGGTTACACTGCAGAAAGCCTGAACCCCTGGCGATATGCAATCGGAACCATGATTCGTCGCATCGATCCCTACAGCTTGCGTCTGTTCGTCGCGGTCGTGGCCGAAGGTTCGATTTCGCGCGCGGCGGCTCGCGAGCATATCGCCGCGTCGGCGCTCAGCCGGCGCATCGCCGAGCTGGAGAGCGCGCTGGGCGTCAAGCTGCTGGTCCGCTCGCCCAAGGGCATAGAACTCACGCTTGCCGGGGCCCTGGTGCAGGAGCGAGGCTGCCGGATCGACAAAGACCTGCAGGCGCTGGCGCGCGACGTGCAGGGGCTGGACGGCCAGGTCAATGGCATGGTCCGGCTGTGCGCCAACATGTCTTCATTGATCGGTTTCCTGCCGGAACGCCTGCACGCCTTCGGCACTGCTTATCCGGCGGTGCAGATTGCCATATCGGAGCGCGACACCCGCGAAGTGATACGGGCCTGCCTGGACGACGAGGCGGATGTGGGCGTTTGCGTCAAGATGGATGCGCCGCCGGGGCTGGAGTCGTGGCCATTTGCCGAGGACCCGCTGATTGTCGTGATGCTCAATGCGCATCCGCTGGGCGGGATGAAAAAGCTGCGCTTTGCCGATGCGATGCAGTATCCGCTGATATGGGTGCATTCGGGCGGCGCGCTGGATAGTTTGCTGCGCGGCCAGGCGGCGAGGCTCTCGAGCGACTATACGCCGCAGGTCGTGGTTAGCAGTTTCGATATTGCCTGCCGCATGATCGAGGCCGGGCTCGGCATCGCCATCATGCCGCAGAGCGCCGCGACCGCTTATGCCGGCGCGCGCAAGTTCTCGCGCCGCCCGCTTGCAGAGGCCTGGGCGGCGCGCGAGCTTCGCATCTATGCCTTGCGCAAATCGCCGCGCCACAGGGCGGTGCAGGAATTGATCGAGGCGCTGAAAAAGTAGCCGCCTAGTCCCTGCCTCATCGCCGTTTGCGATACCGGATTGCGCGGTTGAACACTTGCCGGGAACCTGGGATTCGCGACACAATTTCCCGATGGAATCCATTGTGCAAAATTCCGCGCCCTTCGGGCGCATCCTCTTCCTGGCCGAAGACCCGGCCCTGATCAAGCTGCAGCTCGAAGGGCGAGATCTCGACCTTTCCAGCGCCGGCGTCTTGCGCGACGATATTTCGACGGACGAGATCACCCCCATGTCGGCCCTGGCTCATTACGACGAGCAACTGGGCCGCTATCCCTATACCGGCCTGCGGGCGGGCGGGGAAACCCCCATAGGGCCGGATGCCGTCAGGGCGGGGAAGTTCGGCGTCACCGTCGGCGGCAAGCGCTACGGCAAAGGTTCGTCGCGCGAGCACAGCCCGGCCGCCGAGAAACTGGCGGGCATCCGGCTGGTCATCGCCGAGAGCTTCGAGCGTCTGTACCGCCAGAATGCCGACAATATCGGCCTGATCACATCGACCGATTTCGGCCTGATAGCGCGCATACAGAAGGGTGAGACCATACCGCTGGAAGAACTGCTCGCCGGCAGGCAGGCTTTGGCCGCCGGGATACTGGGCAGCGGCGGCCTGCTGCGTTTCGGCCGCCTGCACATGGCCGGGCTGCGGCTGGCGCGCAGCGAGCCGGCCGAGCCGGCTGGGGCTGCGATGGCGGATGAGGATGCTTCGAACGGACGGCCCGGGCCCGATGATGCGCAATCCGGCGCGGCTTGCCGGCCGGGCCATTCCGCCGGGAATCCGCCCAAGACCTTGTTCGAAAAAATCATCGCCCGCCACCTGCTGCACACCGAATACACGCGGCATGCGCAAGACCCCGGTGATGGCGTGTTCGTGCGGGCCGACTGGCGCTTCATCCACGAATACTATACGGGCATGTGCGCGCATATGCTGCATGCCGCCTGCGGCGTGCCGGCGCCTTTGCTGGATCGGGAATCCATCCTCGCCTTCGAGGACCATACCTCGTATATCGAGTCCAGCCCCATGCATGTGGCGCGCGGCCTCGTGCCGAATATCCTGCGCCTGCGCCAGGCGCATCGCGATTGCGTAGAGCTCTATGGCTTGCGTTCGCACCGTACGCTGAGCGAAGCCGAGGCGGCGCGGGACGACGGCAGCAATGTGGCCGGCATATCGCACGCCATGATGAGCGAGCACTATGCGCTGCCCGGGCAGGTCGTGGTCGGCACCGATTCCCATACGCCCCATAGCGGCGCGCTGGGCTGCGCGGCCTTCGGGGTGGGAACCACGGACATGGCCAATGCCTTCGTCACGGGGGCGGTGCGCATGACGCTGCCCGAATCCATACTCGTGGACTTGCAGGGCAGGCTGCCGGCGGGCGTCACCGCCAAGGATATTGCCCTGGAATTGCTGGCGCAGCCCGAGATCCGCGGCGGCGCGGGCATCGGCAAGGTCTTCGAATTCAGCGGCGAGGCCCTGGCGCAGTTGCCCACCGACGAGCGCGCCACCCTGACCAATATGACGGCCGAGCTCGGCGGCCTGACCGGGATCGTGGCGCCGGACCAGGAAACCCTGCGTTTTCTGCGCGAACGCCGCGGCATCGATTTCCGCCTCGAACCCTGGATGCGTAGCGACCCCGGCGCCCGCTACGCGGCGGTGCTGCGCGTGGACTGCGGCCGCCTTGCGCCCATGGTCGCCCGTCCCGGGGACCCCGGCAACGGCGTTGCGCTGGACAGCCTGGCGCAGCGCGTCGCCATCGATATCGCCTATGGAGGATCTTGCACCGCCGGCAAGCGCGAAGATTTCGACCAGTATTACGCTGTGCTGGCCTGGGGGGTGGAGCAGGGCCTGCGCGTACCTGAGTCGGTCACTTTGTATCTGCAATACGGCACGACCGCCGTGCGCGACTATTGCATCGGGCGCGGCTATGACCGCGTGTTCGCCGCCGTGGGAGCCCGCATCCTGGAGCCTTCATGCGGGGCCTGCGCCAATTGCGGGCCGGGCTCGTCGGAGCGCGCCGGGCAGGTGACCGTCAGCGCCATCAATCGCAATTTCCCGGGCCGTTCGGGGCCGGGGCAGGTGTGGCTGGCCAGCCCGCCCACCGTCGCGGCCAGCGCCCTGGCGGGCAGGCTGGTGTCGTTCGACGAACTGCAGCGGCAATATCGCCGCTAGGCGCCGGACCGCGGGCGCCCTACGGCTTGTCGGTGTTCAGCATCCCGAAGCTTGTGTGGTCTTCTCGACCGACAGCCCGAACAGCGGGCGCAGCAGCACACCCAGGGCGCTGCCGGCGAAGGCGCTGGGCAGCCAGATCCATGCGTGCAGGCTGCCCGACACCATGCCGCTGAAATAGGCGCCGATATTGCAGCCCCAGGCCAGCCTGGCGCCGAAGCCCAGCATGACGCCGCCTACTGCCGCGGCCAGCAGCGAGCGCAGCGGGATCTTCCATACCGGAGCGAAACGCCCGGCCAGGGACGCCGCCACCAGCGCGCCCAGCATGATGCCGATGTCCATGACCGTGGTGACGTCGTGGCTGAGCGGCGCGAACAAGGTGTCCTGGTCGTTGGCCCAGTATTGCCAGAAGGCGACGTCGGTGCCGGCTGCGTCCAGGGCCTTGGCGCCCCACAGGGTGAAGGCCGAGGTAATGCCCCAGGGGCGGCCCGACACGGCGAGGGTGGCGAAATTCAGCAGCGCCAGCGCGATTGCGCCCCAGACCAGCGGCCAGGGGCCGCGTATGGCTTGCAACAGGGCGGGCTTGCCGGCGCCGATGTCGGCGGCTGCGACGAGCTTGCCGTGGCGGCGTTTTTCGATGACGGTGGTAAGCCAGTAGATAAGGGCGAATACCGCGAGATTGGCGACCAGCGCCGTGGGCCAGCCCCATTGCTTGACCAGCGAGGTGGGCGGCAGCGACGGCAGCGTCGCCCACCAGGTGAAGTTGATCGTGGCCAGCACCGAGCCCGCCACGAAGCCGGCCAGGGTGAGGATCATGCGTGTACTGCCCCCGCCCACCGCGAACAGGGTGCCCGAGGCACAGCCGCCGCCCAATTGCATGCCGATGCCGAAGATGAAGGCGCCTATGACGACCGACAGGCTGGCCGGCGCCACGATGCCCGATACGTGCTCGCCCCACAGGCTGCCTTGCGACAGTGCGGGAAAAAACAACACCACGCCCAGGGCCAGCATGATCATCTGCGCGCGCAGGCCGGCGCCGCGGCCGTCGGCCACGAAGACCCGCCAGGCCTGGGTGAACCCGAAAGACGCGTGATAGAGGGTTACGCCCAGCAGCGCGCCGATGATCCACAGCGAGCCCTGGCGCCATCCCGCCTGTTGCGCAAGATAGTTGGCGCCCACGGCCAGTAAAACCAGCGACACCAGCAGCGGCATGTAGTTGATGCGCGGGGCCGAGGCGCGGCTGCGGGCGGGGTTCAGAGCGGAAACCAGGGTATTCATGGAAATTCTTTCTGGAATGGATGTATAGCGGGCGAACGGAGTGCAGGCCAAAGTCTAGCGGCTGGGGGCTTATTCTAAAAGGAATATATAGATATTCACTTATGCCTAAATAATATATAAGGATACGCGAGCGGTCTAATGAGTAATTTGCAGCCAGGCCGCAAGCGCCGCCAGCGTGCACAGCAGCACCGGCAGTGTAAGCACGATGCCGGTGCGGAAATACTCGCCCCAGCCTATGCGTATGCCGCGCCCCTGCAGCACATGCAGCCACAACAGGGTGGCCAGGCTGCCGATCGGCGTTATCTTGGGCCCCAGGTCGCTGCCTATGACATTGGCATATACCATGGCCTGGCGCACCAGTTCCGGGGCGTGGGCATCCTGTATCGACAGCATGCCCAGCAGCACGCCCGGCAGATTGTTGGTAATCGACGACAAAAACGCGGCGGCCAGCCCCGTTCCCAGCGTGGCGGTCCACAGGCCCGCATTGGCCAGCCACTGGAACAGGGCGGAGAGCCAGCCCAGCAGCCCGGCGTTGCGCAGGGCGAGCACGATCAGATACATGCCCAGCGAAAAGAACACGATGTTCCAGGGCGCGCGGCGCATCAGGCGCCGGGTGCTGATGGCCCGCCCGCGTCCCGCCGCGAGCAGCAGCACCAGGGCGGCGGCGCCGGCCACGGCGCTGGTGGGCACGTGCAGGCGGCCCAGGAAGAAGAAGCCCGCCAGCGTCGCCAGCAGCATGATCCAGCCCAGGTGGAAAGTGCGGCGGTCGCGGATCGCGCCGGCCGGGTCGGGCAGCTTGGCGAGTTCGTAGCGGCGCGGCACCAGCTTGCCGAAATACAGCAGCAGTACCGCCAGGCTCGCGGCGATGGACACCAGGTCCACCGGCACCATCACTGCGGCGTAGCTGTCGAAGCCCATGCCGAAAAAATCCGCGGAAAGAATATTCACCAGGTTGGAGACGGTCAGCGGCAGGCTGGCGGTATCGGCTATGAAGCCGGCGGCCAGCACGAAGGCGAACAGGCTCGCGCCGGTCAGGCCCAGGGCCACCAGGATCTCGACCACGATGGGGGTAAGTATCAGGGCTGCGCCGTCATTGGTGAGCAGGCCCGAGACGCAGGCTCCGAACAGCACGATCATGACGAACAGCCTGCGCCCGCGCCCGCCGCCCCAGCGTGCCACGTGCCGCGCCAGCCACTTGAAGAAGCCCGCCTCGTCCAGCAGCGAATTGGTGATGATGATGGCGATGAGGGTGGCGGTGGCATTCCAGACGATATGCCAGATGCGCAGCACGTCGGCCGCGTGCACCAGCCCCAGGACCAGGCATAGCGCGGCGCCCAGCAGTGCGCTCCAGCCGATGTCCAGCCCCCGCGGCCGGCGCACCACCAGGAACAGCGTGGCGGCGAATATCGCCAGCGCGGCGGCTGCGGAGAGGCTGGCGGCGTCGGGGAACGGGGACATGGAATCTGTACGGGCGCAATCGGCAATAAAGGTGGCGGGGGCCGGAAATCGATAGTAGTAGAATCGGAAGCCTTCGGACAGCGGGGACGACCCCGCTGCCGGGAAGCCTCGCCCCTGTTGCGGGCGGCGCGGCTTCCGATTCATGTCACTGGGGACGGCCCCGCTATACGGAAAAGGAGTGCGGTATGGCCTGGCTGGTACTGGTGATTGCCGGATTATTAGAAGTGGGTTGGGCCATCGGCCTGAAGTATACCGAGGGCTTCACGCGCCTGTGGCCGACATTGTGGACCGTGGCCAGCATGACACTGAGCGTGGTCATGCTGGGGGTGGCGCTGAGGTCGCTGCCGGTGGGTTCGGCCTATGCGGTATGGGTCGGCATCGGGGCGGTGGGCACGGTGATCCTGGGCATCGTGCTGTTCGGCGATTCGGCCAGCCTGCCCAGGCTAGCCAGCGTGGCCTGCATTGTTGTGGGCATCATCGGCCTGAAGCTGGCCGGTTGACGGCGTCCGGCGCGCCTGCTGCGGCCCTGCTGCCGCATCCGCAAGCGCGTCACCTGCCTCCCATGGGCTTGCGCCGCCGCGAAGCAGGCGGCATGTCTGGAGTATTCGCGTGGACAAGAACGAACACAGCAAACAGAACGGGCAGCCGCGGATCAGCGTGCGGCTGGGGGACTGGTCCGCGTGCCGGCAGGATGCCTTGGCGGTGCGCTATGAGGTCTTCGTGGACGAGCAGCATGTGCCGCCCGAGATCGAGGCTGACGCCGAAGATGACTCCAGCCTGCATGCGGTGGCCTACGACGGGCAGGACGTGCCCATAGGCACCGGCAGGCTGCTGCGCGACGCCCATATCGGGCGCATGGCGGTGCGGGCCCCGTACCGCGGCCGCGGCGTGGGCTCGCGGATCCTGATGGCGCTGGTGGACGAGGCCCGCGCGCGCCAGTATCCGCAGGTAGTCCTGTCGGCCCAGGTGCACGCCCGCGCTTTCTACGAAGCCCATGGCTTCGTCGCGCAGGGCGACACCTATATGGAGGCCGGCATCGAACACGTCTCCATGTCCAAGGCCTTGTCGGCCTGACTCAGCGGCGGGCGCGTCCCGACTTGCGTGCGCCTGTCGTGGCCTTGGCGCCGCGCTTGGCCGCCGCGCGGCGCTCGCGCGAGGTCGTGCCCTTGAGCGCCTCGGGCTTGGCCGAGGCCGCGCGCTTGACGCGCCGCGGGGGCGTCGCTTCGGTGCTCGCCACGGATTTCTGTAGTTCTTTGAAGCCCGTGCCCTTGACCAGCCGGAACTCGATGCGGCGCGCTTCGAGGTCGACGCGCGAGACCTGCACCTGGACCGCGTCGGTCAGGCGGTAGCGGATGCCGGTACGCTCGCCGCGCAGTTCGTGCATGGCCTCGTTGAACTGGAAGTAGTCGGACCCCAGCTCGGAAACGTGCACCATGCCTTCCACGTGCAAGGTGTCCAGCGTGATGAACACGCCGAAGCTGGCCACGCCGGTGACGCGCCCGCTGAAGACTTCGCCCACGCGCTCTTTCATGAACCAGCATTTGAGCCAGGCTTCGACGTCGCGCGAGGCGTCGTCGGCGCGGCGTTCGCGCGCCGACAGCAGCACCCCCAGTTTTTCCCATACGGCATGCTCGCGTTCGCCGCGCGGCAGCGCCGCGGCCGCCGGCACATCGTCGATTTGCGGCACGTAGTGCTTGCCGGCCAGTATCGACTTGATGACGCGGTGCGTAAGCAGGTCGGGATAGCGGCGTATGGGCGAGGTGAAGTGCGTGTAGTGCTCGTAGGCCAGGCCGAAGTGCCCGAGAGGCTCGGGGCTGTAGATGGCCTGCTGCAGCGAGCGCAGGCACATGGTTTGCAGGATCTCGAAGTCGGGCCGCTTGCCGGCCTCCTGGATGAGACGCGCGTAGTCTTGCGTGCCGGGCTCGTCGCCGCCGCCCAGGCTCAGGCCGAGATTGCGCAGGTATTCGCGCAACGCCTTGAGTTTTTCGGGGGTCGGCCCCTCGTGGATGCGGTACAGCCCCTGGCGCTTGTTGCGCACGATGAAGTCGGCCGCGCAGGTGTTGGCCGCCAGCATGCATTCTTCTATGAGCTTGTGCGCGTCGTTGCGCGCATACGGAACGATTTTTTCTATGCGGCCCAAGGGGTTGCAGATGATCTTGGTTTCTACCGTGTCGAAGTCGATGGCGCCGCGCTTGACGCGTGCCTGCGCGAACAACTGGTACAGCTCGTACAGGTTCTGCAGATGCGGCAGCACGTCGCGCAGCGACTGCGCCGCGGGCCCCGTGGGCTGTTGCAGGGCGGCCCACACATCGGTATAGGTGGTGCGGGCGTGCGAGTGGATGACGGCATCGTAGAACTGGTAGGCGCTGATCGTGCCCGCCTTGGCGCCGCTGGCCTGCACCACCATGTCGCAAACCATAACCAGGCGGTCGACCTTGGGGTTGAGCGAACAAATGCCGTTGGACAGCGACTCGGGCAGCATGGGGATGACCCGGCGCGGGAAGTAGACGCTGGTGCCGCGCTCCAGCGCGTCGTCGTTCAGGGAGTCGCCGGGCCGCACATAATGGCTTACATCGGCGATAGCCACCAGCAGGCGCCAGGCCTGCTTCTTGCGCTTGGCGGTGCCGGCGTCCACCGGCATGCAGAAAACCGCGTCGTCGAAGTCGCGCGCGTCTTCGCCGTCTATCGTGACGAAAGGCACGTCGCGCAAGTCGACGCGGCCCTTGATTTCGCCGGGGCGCACGGTTGCGGGCAGGGCGGCTGCCTGTTTCAGCGCCGCGTCGGAGAAATCCAGCGGCACGTCGAATTTGCGCACCGCGATTTCGATTTCCATGCCGGGGTCGTCGATCTCGCCCAGCACCTCGACCACGCGGCCTATGGGCTGCGTGTGCCGGGTGGGCTGCTGCACGATCTGCACCGTGACCACCTGGCCGTTTTCCGCGCCGGCGGTGTCGGCCACGGGAATCAGGATGTCGTGTTTGATGCGTTGGTCTTCGGGGGCGACGATGAGCGCCCCGCGCTCTTTGAGAAAGCGCCCGACCAGCTTGTCGGTGCGGCGTTCCACCACCTCGACAATGGTGGCCTCGGGCTTGCCGCGGTATTCGCCGTCGGGCTTGGCCAGCACGCGGTCGCCGTGCAGTACCTTGAGCATTTCGCGCGGCGACAGGAACAGGTCGGGGCCGCCGTCGTCGCGCAGCAGGAAGCCGAAGCCGTCGCGGTGCCCTTGCACGCGTCCGGCGATGAAATCCAGCTTGCCGTTCAGGGCCAGGCGTCCCTGGGGATTGACGAATAATTGCCCGTCGCGTTCCATGGCCTTCAGGCGGCGTTCGAAGCCGTTGGAAATAGGGACATCGGCCCCGAGCTCGGCCGCGAGTTCGTTCACGGCCATGGGCCGGGCCGAGGCCCGCATCTGTTTGAGTATGGACTCCCGGCTCGGGACGTCCGGATCGTAGTCGTTAGGCAGTTCGGGGCCACCTTTAGAGATCTCGTTTTTGTTGCTTTCGTTCTTGGATCGTTTGGTCAAAAGAGGGTTTCCGTTGGGTGAAAAAGTAGGATATACTAGCGCCTCTTAGCGAATCGGCTCAACAAAAAAGAGCCCTGCAGCCAAGAGGCAGTAAATAGAAGTAAAGAAGAGAAGTAAGGAACAAATTATGGGCGCTTTGCCATCAGGCAGGGTTGTACCAGAAAGATGTACCGGATGCTCTGCAGCTGTATGTGCAAATCCGCAGGCGGGCAGGGCGCAAACCCGAAGCCCGAGCGGGGCAGGCAAAAATCTAGTATGATTGCGCCTTCGCAAAAAGCAGTACGCATCGAAGCATAGTTGGCCCAGGTGGCGGAATTGGTAGACGCGCATGGTTCAGGTCCATGTGCCGCAAGGTGTGGAGGTTCGAGTCCTCTCCTGGGCACCAACAGCTTCAAACATGAAACCTCGTAAATCGTCGATTTGCGGGGTTTTTTGTTTTTCGCCCGTCTGGTTTGCCGGCGACATGCCGCTGCAGACAGTGGCATTATAAGTCTCTCCATGGGTAAAGGCGACCGGACCGGTTTTCGGGGCCGGCGGGGTCTTCGAGGAACGAACATGTCATCACATCAGGTCCTGGCGGGTTTTCATGCGGTGACCGCGCGCCTGCGCCACGCGCCCGCGACGCTCAAAGAACTGTACGTCGAGGCGTCGCGCCGCGACAAGCGCATGCAGGCCTTCATCCAGCAGGCCCAGGCCGCGGGCGTGCGCGTGCATCCGGTGGCGGCCGAGCGGCTCGACGGCCTGGCGCACGGCTTGCGCCACCAGGGCGTGGTCGGCCTGGCCGATGCGCAAGCCCTGGCCGTGGACGTCGACGAAGTGCTGGACTTGCTGGAAGACCGCGACGAGCCGCCGCTGCTGCTGGTGCTGGACGGGGTTACGGATCCTCACAACCTGGGGGCTTGCCTGCGCACGGCCGACGCTGCGGGCGTGCATGCCGTGCTGGCGCCGCGCGATCGTGCCGTCGGCCTGAATGCCACGGTGCAGCGCGTGGCTTGCGGCGCGGCCCAGACCGTGCCCTACATCATGGTCACCAACCTGGCGCGTACGCTGCGCGGCCTGAAAGAGCGCGGCATCTGGCTGGTGGGCACCGACGACCAGGCGGCCGAGGGGCTGTACGACGTGGATGCGCGCCGGCCCCTGGCCTGGGTGATGGGGGCCGAAGGCGAGGGCATGCGGCGTCTCACCGCCGAGCTGTGCGACCAGCGTGTCACCATCCCCATGCTGGGCTCGGTCGAGAGCCTGAACGTCAGCGTGGCCAGCGCCGTGTGCTTGTACGAAGCGGTGCGCCAGCGCCGCTGAGGGGCCGTCGGTCATGCCGGCCGCGGTGTTGCCGTCCCGCGTTGCCGCCGCGGCGCGGCAGATGGCCGTAGTAGTATGATTCCTGCTTGTTTCCAGCGACAACAAACATGGCGATCATGGCCGACAAGAACGGTTTTACTACGACTATCCTGCATTCCGACCGGCGTTCGCAGGTCGAGCACGGGGCGGTGCACAAGCCCATACACCCCTCTTCGCAATATGCCTTCTCCAGTTCGCGCGAACTGGCGGCGGTGTTCCAGGGCAAGTCCGGCTTCACTTACGCGCGGCAGGGCACGCCCACCACCGGGGCGCTCGAGGCCAAGGTGACGCAGATGGAAGGCGGGCAGGGCACGGTAAGCTTTGCCACCGGCATGGCCGCGCTCACTGCGACATTCTTTACGCTGCTGCGCGCCGGCGACCACCTGATTTCCAGCCAATATATATTCGGCAACACCAACAGCCTGCTGGGCACCCTGGCAGGCCTGGGCGTCGAGGTGACGCTGGTCGACGCGACCGACATCGATGCGGTGCGGCGCGCCTGGCGTCCCGAGACCCGCATGGTCTTCACCGAGACGATCGCCAACCCCGGCACGCAGGTGGCCGACATCGCCGCCATCGGCCAGTGGTGCAAAGAAAAGAACCTGGTGTATGTGCTCGACAACACCCTGACCACCCCGTGGCTGTGCCGCGGCATCGACGTCGGCGCATCGCTGGTGGTCAATTCCCTGTCCAAGCATATCGGCGGCCACGCTAATGCGCTGGGCGGCGCCGTCACCAGCACCGGGCTGTACGATTGGTCGGGCTACGGCAATATCGCCGAACCCTACCGCAAGGGCGATCCGGCCGGCTGGGGCTTGCTGCAGATCAAGAAGAAAGGGCTGCGCGACATGGGCGGCACGCTGTCGGCCGATGCGGCGCATCGCGTCGCGGCCGGCGCCGAGACGCTGGCCTTGCGCATGGACAAGTGCTGCGCCAATGCGCTGGCCCTGGCGCAGGCCCTGCAGGCCCATCCCAAGGTGGCGCGAGTCCATTACCCCGGCCTGCCCGGCCACCCGCAGCACGAGCGCGCCAAGCAATTGTTCGGCGGCCGCTACGGCGCGCTGCTGGGGGTCGAGCTGACCGACGAGCTGGACGTGTTCGAATTCCTGGACCGGCTGCGCGTGTTCGTACTGGCGACCCACCTGGGCGACACGCGCAGCCTGGTGCTGCCTGTGGCTCATACTATTTATTACGAGATGGGGCCCGAACGGCGTGCGCTCATGGGCATTTCCGACAATCAGCTCCGGGTGTCGGTAGGCATCGAAGACACGCAGGACATCGTCGGCGACATGCTGCAGGCCATGGAATAGCCGGCGGGGCTGCGGTCAGTCGGCCGGGCCGCGTCCGCTCAGGCTGTCGAGCAGGGTCTTGACCGTGGGCGTGGCGTCGCGCAGGCTGCGCACCCCCATCAAGAGATCCCGCCGGGCCCAAGGCTCGGCCAGCGTCAGCGCCTTCAGGCCCGTGCCTTTCAGATGCGGCTGCGCAAGCATGCGCGGCATCAGTGCCAGCCCCAGGCCAGCCTCGACCATCTGGCACATGCTCTCGAAACTGCTGATGCGGATCTTGAAGGCCAGGTTGCGCCCGCGGCGCGCGGCCTCGGTCGTCAGCAGCGTATGCACCGAGCTGTCTACGTGCGGGCCGACGAATTCGTGCTCCAGGATTTCGTCGAAGGTCACGCGGCCCTTGCGGGCAAGTGCATGCCCGCGGCCCACCAGTGCGACGAGTTCGTCGCGCCGATACGGAAACACTTCCAGCCCCTGTGCAGGCGTCTGCTGGGCGAAGATGCCCAGGTCGGCGCTGCCGTCGCACACGGCTTGTACCACGGCCGAACCCACGCGTTCCTCGATATCGAAGCGGATCAGCGGATAGGCCTTGACGAAGCGCGCAATGTCCCCGGGCAGGAACTGGGCGATGGCGGAGGTGATGGCGTGTATGCGCACATGGCCCTTGATGCCGCCGCCGTAGTCGGCCAGCTCGTTTTCCATATGCGCCAGCACGGCCTGCAACTGTCTTGCGTGGAACACCATGGACTGCCCGGCCGGGGTCAGTTCCACCCCGCGTGAATTGCGCGCCAGCAAGGGCGCGCCGACTTGTTCTTCCAGTTCTTTGATGCGTTTGCTTACCGCTGACACGGCGAGGTGGCGGCGCCTTGCGGCCCGCGTGAGGTTCTTTTCTTCGGCCACTGCGAGCAGGATGGCCAGCGTCGTCAGGTCGTATTTCATCGCGGCTGGAATGCCCGGGCAGGGTCGAAAGATGGGCTTCCGAAAGGATACAACAGGCGGCCGCGAGCGGCATTCGGGCTTATATGTTTTGCCGCTCCGGTGTGGTGCATGGCGGGCGTCCGCAAGCGATGCTCTTGAAGAAATTTGACATTGTTGTCAGTCGGAAACAAAAAAGCTAGCAATGATGCGGGTCTTGGGGGGTATTTTGCTTGACAGCCATTTCTTAAAAAGGCTTAATACGCGTTAGCAAACGGAGCGCAGTCTTGCTTGCTTCTTTTGCACGAAAGCCATTGACAGTTATAGGCAGTCCGGCAGGTCGCGTTCGCTGCCGGTCTATTCCATAAAGCGCCAGACTGCACTCCGTCGCCGGGGGCGTCTGGTTTTAATAATTTCTAGGGGTGAACCTTAATGAATAAAACTGAACTCATCGAACACATTTCCAGCAAAGCCGACCTGTCCAAGGCTGATGCCGGCCGCGCGCTCGACGCATTCATCGGCGCCGTCAAGACCACCCTCAAGAAGAAAGGTTCGGTGACCCTGGTTGGGTTCGGCACTTTCGCCGTGTCCGAGCGTGCTGCCCGTACCGGCCGCAATCCTCGCACTGGCGAAGCCATCAAGATCAAGAAGGCCAAGGTGCCCAAGTTCCGTCCCGGCAAGGCCCTGAAGGACGCCGTCAACTAAGAACGCGACCTCGTGCCCGCGCTATTTGCGCGGGCATCTGCGACTGGCTATAATCAGCCCCTCGCATTTAGCGGGAAATCTGGCGGCCCCGGCACACGAGATACTAAGGGGTGCTTAGCTCAGTTGGTAGAGCGGCGCCCTTACAAGGCGTAGGTCACAGGTTCGACCCCTGTAGCACCCACCAGAATTTCCGCAGTCGATGAAGCACTTGAAGACTTTCCTTCAAGTGCTTTTTTCATGCGCGGCTTTTCCATGCACGGCCCTTGGCCGCCGCGCGCCGAGGCACCGGCAATAAACGCCAGTCTCGTCCCTCGTCTCTCTTCGCGTGTTCGCCAAAAGAGAACGCAGCAGTGGCAAATGACCAATTGTCGCTGGCCGGCGGCGTCGTTAGCATTGCTGCAGATGGAAGTGCGCGGCATTCCCGGCGGCGTATTTCCGGATTGGAAATGCCAAGGGCGATCATGGATATCAAACCTCTGCCGCAGCACCTGAGCTCGCTCGTCGTCGGCTCGGACACCTGTCAATATGTCGATCTGCTGAAGGTCGTCGGCGCGCAGCGCCTGGCGCGGCTGCCGTTTTCCTTGCGCTTGCTGATCGAAAATGTGGCGCGCTGCGCGCCGCAAGCGCTGGACCCGGTGCTTGCGCGGGCCACGGGCGAAGGGCCGGACTGCGAGGTGCCGTTCTATCCCAACCGCCTGATGATGCACGACACCACCTGTCTGCCGGCGCTGGCCGACTTTGCCGGGATGCGTGATGCGGTGCATGCCCTGGGCGGCGACCCGGCGCGCGTCAATCCCGTGATTCCCGCCGTGCTGGCCATAGACCATTCGGTGATCGTTGAAGAATATGCCCGGCCCGACGCGCTGCAGCGCAATCTGGATATCGATTTCCGCCGCAACGCCGAACGCTACCAGTTCATACGCTGGGCGCAGAACAGCCTGGACAATTTCAAGGTGATTCCGCCCGGCACCGGCATCATCCACCAGATGAATATGGAAGTGGTGGCGCAAGTGGTGTGCGAGGCCGCCATGCCCGGCGGCGGCGTATTGCTGCATCCGGACGATATGGTGGCCACCGACAGCCATACCCCCATGATCAATGCCATAGGGGTGCTGGCCTGGGGCGTGGGCGGGCTGGAAGGGCAGGCCGCTCTGGTCGGCGAGCCTGTGCCCATTCCGTTTCCGCGCACGCTGGGCGTGCGCCTGAGCAATCGCCTGCGCCCCGGTGCGACGGCCACCGATCTGGCACTGCGCTTGGCCGAGCTGTTGCGCGAGCGCGGCGTGGTCGGAAAGTTCGTCGAGTTCTTCGGCCCCGGCGTCTCGACGCTGGGCTGGGGCGCGCGCGGCACGGTATCGAATATGGCGCCCGAATATGGCGCGACCGTGGTGTTCTTCCCCTACGACGATGAAACGCATCGCTATTTGCGCCTGACGGGGCGCGGCCAGGAACACCTGGAAAAAGTAGGGCGCTATTTGCAGGCGCAGCAGCTCTGGCGCCGCGATGACATGCCCGAGCCGAGTTTCGACGAGGTGCTCGAACTGGATCTCGCCGGCGTCGAGCCCAGCGTGGCCGGCCCTTTCCAGCCGCACCAGCGGCGCAGCCTGGCGCAGGCGCGCAATTCGTTCTTCGAGCAGGTGCAGGCAGACGATGCTTCGAGCCGGGGGGCGGAGCCGCCCGCGGCGGCAAGCGCCTCTTCAGTGGGAGTGGCTTCAGCAGCAGGAGTGGCCTCAGCAGCAGGAGCGGCCTCAGCAGCAGGAGTGGATTCAGCAGCAGGAGCGGCCTCTGCCGTGGGAGTGGCGGCCGCGGCGGCAACAGGGGCTGCGGCGCAAGCCTGTGCGCCGGCTGCAGAAGAGCCCCGCGAAGGGGCCGTGGTGATCGCCGCCATCACCAGTTGCACCAATACCGCCAATCCGGACGTGATGATCCAGGCCGGCCTGCTGGCGCGCAAGGCCCGCGGCCTGGGGCTGCATCCCAAGCCATGGGTCAAGACCTCGCTGTCGCCGGGTTCCCAAGTGGTTGCCGATTACCTGCGCGCGGCGGGGCTGCTCGACGACCTGGCCGCCATCGGCTTTGATCTCACGGGCTTCGGCTGCATGACCTGTATCGGCAATTCGGGGCGGCTCGAGCCGCGCATGGAGAGCCTGGCCGACCGGGGCTTCAAGGGGGTGGCGGTGCTGTCGGGCAACCGCAATTTTGCCGGGCGCGTCAATCCCAAGGTGCCGGCCGGCTATCTGGCCTCGCCGGCGCTGGTGGTGGCCTATGCCCTGGCGGGAACGATAGACATAGACATCGGCGCCGAGCCCATTGCGCACGACGCGGCAGGCAGGGACGTCTATTTGCGCGACTTGATGCCGTCGGACTCCGAGGTGCGCGAGCTGGCGGCGCGCTGCGTGCGCACCGAAGACTTCCAGGCGCGCGCCCGCAGCGCATGGGACGGCACGCTGCATTGGGCGAAGCTGGCGGCGCCGCAGGGCACGCTGTATGCCTGGGACCCGCGCTCGACCTACTTGCGGCGCCCGGGCTATCTGGAATCGGTGTCCGCGCAGGCGCCAGCGCGCGGCGCGATCCGCGCGGCGCGCGTCCTGATGCAGCTCGGCGACAACGTCACGACCGACCATATTTCCCCCGCGGGCGCGATCCCCGATACGAGCCTGGCGGGCCAGTGGCTGCTGGAGCGCGACGAGCGCGAGGAAGACCTGAATCAATACTCCACCCGCCGCAGCAATCACGAGGTGATGCTGCGCGGCGCTTTTACCAATGTCGCGGTGCGCAATCTGATAGAGGGCACGCAGCACGTGGGCAGCGGCGGCCATGCCTGGAATGCCGATCGCACCGAGGTGCTGCCGGTCTACGATGCGTCGCGTTCCTATATCGAGCGCGGCGTCGATCTCGTCGTCATGGGCGGCATCAACTACGGTGCGGGCTCCAGCCGCGATTGGGCAGCCAAGGCGCAGGCCTTGCTGGGGGTCAAGGCCGTGATCGCGCTCAGCTTCGAGCGCATACATCGCAGCAACCTGATAGGCATGGGGATATATCCGCTGGAGTTCCCGGCCGGCTTCGACTATGGCGCGCTGCGGCTGCGCGGCGACGAAGAACTGGACTTCGAAGGGTTGGAGCATATCTCCGTGGGCCTCAATCGCGTGACGCTGCGCATACGCGACGCCCAGGGGCGCAGCACAGAGCTGGGCCTGAGCCTGCGCGTCGATTCGGGGCAGGAAATCCTGTATCTATGCCATGGCGGCGTGCTGCCTTACGTGGTGCGCAAGATGGCCGATGCGGGCGGGGCCGGTGGGCGTGCTGTGAAAGGATCAGCCCGATGAGTGTGGGCGCGCGGCCGTCCGGCGGCCACACCCCCATGCCCGAAGAGGATGTCGCGCCGCGGCAGCCAGGCCCGTCCGCGGGTGCCGCGACTTCGTATTTTGTCTATGTGGGCAGCCGCACGACACGCGAGCGCAACGCCCGGGGCAAGGGTATCAGCGTGTTTCGCTACGACCCCGACGGCGCGGCGCTGACGCTGCTGCAGGAACATGGCGGGCTGGTCAATCCTTCGTTCCTGGCCATAGACCGCTCGCAGCGCCACTTGTACACGGTGCACGGCGACAGCCGATACGTCAGCTCTTTCGATATAGGCGAGGACGGCCGCATAGCTCTTGCAGGCACGCAGGACACGGGGGGTGAAAATCCCGTGCATCTGGCCCTGGATCCCGGCGAGCGCTTCCTGGTGGTGTCGAATCATTTGTCCTGCACGCTGGCGGTGCTGCCCGTCTCGCCCGAGGGCCGTATCGGCCCCGTGGCGCAGACGCTGCGCATGGATGGGCCGCCCGGACCCCATCGCGTCGAGCAGCCGCATTCCAAGCCGCATTTCAATCCCTTCGATCCTTCGGGGCGGTACGTGCTGGTGCCGGACAAGGGGCTGGACCGGGTGTTCTGCCTGGCTTTCGAGAACGGCCGTCTGCGCCCGGCTTCCCATGCCGTGTGCAGGGAAAATTCGGGGCCGCGCAACCTGGTGTTTCATCCGCGGCTGCCGGCGGCCTATGTGGTCAATGAGTTGGATTCCACCGTGACGCTGTACCGCTACGAGCCCGAGGAGCCGCGGCTGGAGCCGCTGCAGATCGTCCCGACGCTGCCGCAGAGCTATACCGGCAACAGCCGCGCTTCGGGCATTGTGGTCGATCCGGCCGGCCGGTTTCTCTATGCCAGCAACCGCGGCCTGGACAGTATCGCCGTGTATGCCATCGACCCCGATAGCGGGTGGCTGGATTTCCAGGGCGTGCATGACGCCCTGGGCAAGACGCCGCGTTTCATCACCCTGGACCCGGACGGGCGCCGCCTCTTCGTGGCCCACGAGGACAGCGACGGGATTGCCGTTTTCGACATGGACCCGGGTTCGGGCGGCTTGAGCCTGGCCGCGCCGATCGTGCCGGTGGGCAGCCCGGTCAGTGTGGTTTTCAAGCAGGTGCGCGGGCCGGGCCTTGCGGCGCCTTGACGCGGCGTCGTCCCGGGCGCTGTCGCGTGGCCGGCCAGGGCCTGTCCGTTTTTTGCTGCATTTGCCACCGCCGGTGTATGGCCTTGGCCGCCCGGTTTGTGCATTGGAATCGGATTACCCATTGCCTATCACTTGAATAGCTACTTCTCATTCACTCATCGCCGCTTTATCGATTGCCGATCGTTGATCGCACATCCGCTAGGGCCGGTCAATTTCAAGGAGACAAACATGATGCAATTTTCCAAGCATGGCGGCCTGCGCCGCATACTGTCGGCGGGCGCATGCGCGGCCGCCCTGGGCCTGGCGGGAACCGCCGCCTCGGCTGCTCCATATCCGGACGCGCCGATCCGCCTCGTGGTGCCTTTTTCCGCCGGGGGCGGAGTGGACATCGTCGGGCGCATATTCGCCAAGAAGTTGAACGAGGCTCTCAAGCAGCCCGTCATCGTCGAGAACAAGCCAGGCGCCAGCGCCATGATAGGCGCCGGCTATGTGGCGCATTCCAAGCCCGACGGGCTGACCATATTGCTGGCCAGTTCCGGCGAAACCGCCATCAACCCGCATCTGTACAAGAACATGGCCTACGATCCGGCCAAGGACCTGGCGCCGATTTCTTTGATCGCCCGGATTCCCAACCTGCTGGTGGTCAATCCCGCGATCCCCGCGAAAAATGCCGCGGAGCTGGTGCAGTACGCCAAGGCCCATCCGGGGACCATGACCTATTCGTCGAGCGGCGTGGGCAATATCCAGAACCTGTCGGGCGAGCTCTTCAACAAGATGGCCGGCACGCACATCCGCCACATTCCCTATAAGGGCGCTGCGCAGCAGATCGCCGACGTGGCCGCGCAGCACGTGAGCATGACGTTCGCCAGTGGCGCGGCGCTGCAGCCCTACATCCAGGGCGGGAAGGTGCGGCCCATTGCCGTGACGTCCACCACGCCCATGGCGGCGTTTCCGAAAGTGCCGCCGCTGACCGCCACCCCGCAATTCGCCGGCTACGACCTGGTCAACTGGTTCGGCTTGTTTGCGCCGGGCGGCACGCCCAAGGCGATCGTCGACACCCTCAACGCTGCGACGGTGAAGATCCTGCGCGACCCCGAGTTCGTGAAGACCCTGGAACTGCAAGGTGCAATCCCCGCGCCCATGAGTCCCCAGGAATTCGCGGCATTCCGCGACAGCGAGTCGGCGAAATTCGCCCGCATCATCCACGATACCGGCATTACCGTCGGCGAATGAGGCGGGCCGCCGCCACGGGTTTTGCAGCGCCTCGCGGCGCTTGCCGCATACCCCGGCGGCGCGCATCGGCTGGCGCCGCCGTCCGTGTCGCAAGCACTACGGCGGATCTGTTAGCATGTTTCGGCAGCGGGGCGGCCTTGCAGCCGGCCCGCCATGCCTTAGCGTGAAACAAGTCTCTTTCATCTTCAGGGGTGGCGGCAACTGCCATGGCCTTCAGGCCCGGCCCAGTCGCACGCCGGCGTTTTTCACTCATGGACCTGCTATGAATTCCAAGCTCGAAGACATTGCGCGCGATCTCGCGCCGCACGGCGTGCTGCGCGCCGCGATCAATTTCGGCAACACGGTGCTGGCGCAACGCCATCCCGACAGCGGCGAGCCGGCGGGCATCTCGGCCGACCTGGCTCGCGAGCTGGCGCGCAGACTGGGGCGCGACATCGAGTTCGTCACCTTCGATGCCGCCGGCAAGGTGTTCGCGGTGGCCGACCAGGACACCTGGGACGTTGCTTTCCTGGCCATCGACCCGGTGCGCGCGGAAAAAGTGCAGTTCACCGCGCCTTACGTGATCATCGAAGGCACGTACATGGTGCGTAGCGATTCGCCGTTCGCGCAGGTCGGCGACGTAGACCGCGAGGGCGTGCGGGTGGCGGTGGGCAAGGGCGCCGCCTATGATCTCTACCTGAGCCGCAGCCTGCAGCATGCGGAACTTGTGCGGGCGCCGACCTCGGCGGACGCCATCGACTATTTCGTCGACCAGTCCCTGGACGCCGCCGCCGGCGTCCGCCAGCCGCTCGAGGCCTATGCCGCGACGCATGCCGGCCTGCGCGTCATGCGCGATCGCTTCACCGCCATCGAGCAGGCCATGGGCACGCCCAAGGGCCGCACCGTGGGCCTGGAATATCTGCAGTCTTTCATCAAGGAAATGAAGGCCAGCGGCTTTGTCGCCGACGCCTTGAAGCGCAGCGGCCAGCTCGCCGCCACTGTGGCGCCTTGACATTTGGGGGCGCCCGTTCCGGGGATATGACGGGCCACGCACTCGCGCGGCCCGGTCTCGTTTGCGTGTCACGATCGCCTGCGAAGCAATGGCCGCGAGTTGGACGAAGCGCTTGTAGCGGCGCTTACATAGTTGCGCGTTTTTGTGCATGCGCAGGCCATGCATCGGTAGCGCCGGCCATGCCTATTATTGCGAATAATTCCTATTTTTGTTAACATCCTTGTCTTCCCTGTGACAGGGTCTAGACCCCGGCTGCGCCATGCGCGGCGGTGCAAGGCCCGTGCGTAACCCTTTCTAGTGTCAACCGGATTCATGTCGCGCCTGCGAGTCCCCCCCAAAAACCGCCCGGTAATGATCAAGATCACGGCGGCTTTCCTGGTACTCGGATTACACGTTGCCGTGCTGGCGGGCATACTCAGCGCCTCGACCGTCAAGCCCGAGATCGAGCCGGCGGATTCGGCCGAGTTGCGCTTCGTCGAGATCGCCCCCGACCCCGTCGATACCGCGCCCAGCCCGACTCCTACGCCGCAAGCCGTGCAGCCGCCGGAGCCCGAGCCCGAACCGGTGCAGGAAGAAACCCCGCCCGATCCGGTCGAAGAGCCGCCGCCGCCTCCTGAAGAGCAAACGCCGCCCCTGGTCGAGCAGCCAGCCGAAGAACATGTCGAGCCCAAGCCCGAACCCAAGCCCGAACCAAAACCCAAGCCCAAGCCGAAACCCAAGCCCAAGCCGAAACCCAAGCCGGTGCACAAGCCGCGGCCCAAGCCCCGGCCCCGGCCGGTCAAGCCCGCGCCCGAGCCGGTGGCGGCAACTGCGCCTTCCGGCCACGCCGACGAGCATCAGGCGCCCAAGGCGCCGGCGCAGCCGGTAGACCCCAATCGCCCCAGGCTGATCGGCCACATCGATTACCTGGGCCGCAGGCCGGTGCCGGTTTACCCGCGCCTGTCCGAGCGCCGTGGCGAGCAGGGCAGGGTGGTGATACGCGTGGTGATTTCGCCGAAGGGCGATGTTACCAAGGCGACCGTGCGCAGCTCTTCGGGCTTCGAGCGGCTCGACGACGCGGCGCTGGACGCGGCGCGCTCGGCGCGCTTCAAGCCTTATACGGAAAACGGCGTGGCTTATGCCGCCATGGCCGATATCCCCTTTGATTTCGTCTTATAGACTCAGACTGACAGCAAATAGGAACGAGCATGTTCGATTTACTTCATAGCGCCATGCAAGTGCTGGCCCAGGCAGGAGACGCCGCGTCGGCCGTTGCGCCTGCCGCCCAAGCCGCAGCCACGGCCGCGGCGCCCGCCGCGGCGGCAGCCGGAGCCG
>NZ_JAHTBN010000017.1 GCF_019166065.1 Candidimonas humi | reverse complement strand
CTATGAATACATCTCGGATTCCTAAGATAGAATCTACTGGGGACATCGGTATTCGCTCCATTAAGCTCGTTCTTCGCAAAAACAAGTTTAATGAATACCGCTTGTCCCCCGTTCATGAGGAAGAGCCTATGGCTAGCGATATGGCTAAGGAGGGGGTGCCTTCTGGCTTACCGGTACTTCTGCGTAACGGCACCAGCTTCCCAAAATTGTCCGCGCACAAATACCTTGATGGCTCGCATATAACGTAACCTCAGCACGCCACCAAGCCGGAAGGTGTCCGTGATATCCAGGCGCTCGTTACTTCATCTCCATGCAGTCGTGCGTTATTTGGTAACAGTGCTGGTTATTCGCGGCGAGAACCCCCATACTGAACTCGGGGATATTCTTCCCTTTTACCTAGGACATACATTGAAGACAGAAATCGGTATCGTGAAGTGGTTCAACAGCGAAAAAGGCTTCGGCTTTATCATGCCTGAGTCGGGTGGCAAGGACCTCTTTGCGCATTACAGCGAAATTCAGGGCTCTGGCCATAAAAACCTGGAAGAGAACCAACGAGTTTCGTTCGTTGCCGGGGTTGGCCAGAAAGGCCCGTGCGCAACGCAGATACAAGTTATCTGATATACGTCTAGCAGCTAGCTAGTCAAAAGAGAGCCGTTCCCATTAAGACTGGGGCGGCTTTTTTTTATTTGGCATCGCTGTCGGGAATCGAGCCCGGCCATTATTGGATGGTGCACCCCGCCGGGGGCCTCTCATAGAAGAGCGGGGAGCCTTGCTTGCCCCATACGAGACAGTGTCAGCCCGAGGCAAGATTGGATCGCGCAGGCGCCGTAGCCTGGGCTGCGCCCGGCGGCTACAGCTTCTCGACGACCGCGGCTGCGCCTATGCCGCCCGCGCCTGCCACAGCCGCGAGGCCTAGCGCGCCTGGGCTTGCATCGGCATCCAGGTCTGCGAGCAGGCGCACCAGCGCGATCGCGGCCGAGGCGCCGATGGGGTGGCCGCGCGCCAGGCCGCTGCCGCGGCGCGCGAGCCGTTGCGGATCCAGGGCGAAGGCATCGCAGAAACTCAGCGCCTGCACGGCGAAGGCGTCGTGCAGTTCGATGGCTGCGCATTGCTCGATGTCCAGGCCCAGCCGCTGCAGCAGTGTGCGCGCGGCTTGCGCGGCGGCAAGCAGGGGTGTCTCGGGGGCCGATCCCAGCGAGGTGGAGCCCATCCAGGCCGCTCGCGGGCGCAGGCCCAGGCGCCGGCAGGCTTGCGCGGTGGCCAGCAGCACGAAGGCGGCGCCGTCGGCCTTGGGGGCGATGGACAGCGGGCTCAGCGACCATTCGGCGGATGCGTCGGCCGTGACTGCGGCCGGCATCCGGGCGGCGCGTTCGGGTGTGATCTCGCGTGGATAAGCGTCATGGTCCAGGCCGGCCACGGGAACGATTTCACGGGCCAGTTCATCGCGGGCCGCCAGGGCCCGGGCATGGCTGGAGATCGCATAGGCGTCCTGGGCGCTGCGCGTGTAACGATGGTTCGCGGCATAGCGTGCGGCCGACTGCAGCATGTCCGGATCGCGCGCGGGATCGGGAGCAAAGGCGGGACGTTCGTAGGCCAGGGCCGGATCTCCCGGTCGCAAGGGCCGGTGTTGGCGTATGGGGGCGCGGCTCCAGGCCTCGACGCCGCCGGCGATCGCTACGGAGGCGTTGCCGCTGGCCAGCAAACCCGCGGCCAGCGTCACGGCGTCCAGGCCGGCGCAGCATTGGGTATCTATAGAGTATGCGGCGCAGCGCTCGGGCAGTCCCGCGGCCAGGCCCAGCATGCGCGCGGGGTTGCCGCCCGCGCCCAGCGCGTTGCCGGCCACTACGGCGTCTACGGCTTCGGGCTCGATGCCGCAGCGGGCGAGCAGTTCCCGCAGCACCGGTGCAGCGATTTCATGCGGCTGCAGGGCCTTGAACGCGCCGCCTTTGGGCGCCACGGCACTGCGCGCCCAGCCCACGATGCGGGGATCGGGCCGCGCGCTCATGGCAGTACCCGCAGGCGCGGCTCGCCGCTGTCCGCGGCCTCGGCCGTTGTCGCTGCCGCAAGGGCGGCGGCCAGGGCTGCGTGATTCGTCTTGGAACTGACAGTCAGGGGCCAGTGCTGGCACAGGAAATAGCGTCGCGGCGCCTTGTAGGGCTCCAGCCTGGCCCGGCACCACGCGGCCAGCTCCGCCGCGCGCAATTGCGCGCCGTCGTTGGCCAGGACGACGGCCACGACCTGCATGCCGCGCAACTCGTCAGGCACGCCATGCACGGACGCTGCGGCCACGCCGGGATGTGCGGCCAGGACGGTCTCGACTTCTTCAGGGAAGAGGTTCTTGCCCTGGGTGACGATCATGCGTTTCTGCCTGCCGGCCAGGCACAGCCGGCCTTGCTCGTCCAGGTATCCCATGTCGCGCACCGACATCCAGTCGCCTTTGCGCAGGGCCGCGGTGCCGTCGTCCCCGCCGCCCACGTAATCCATGAATAGCATGGGGCTGCGCACATAGATCAGGCCCGGCGTTCCCGGGCCTTGGGCGCCGCGCACGTCGATCTCGACCTTGGCGAAAGGCCGGCCCACGGCTTCGGCGGGCAGGCCCGGATCTGCGTCTGTCCAGGCGATGAAACTGGTTTCCGAGGCGCCGTAGAACTCGACGATCCGAGCTTGCGGGAACAGGGCGCGCAGTTCGACGGTACGGTGGCGCATCCAGCGCGCGCCGCTGATGATGACCTGGCTGACGCCATGGATGGGCGCGCGCTTGCGTCGCGCGGCCAGTTCCAGCATGACCAGCAGTTGGCTGGGCACCGCCATCAGGCACGAGGCGGCTCCCTGTTCCAGGCTGTCCAGCGCGCGGGCGGCGGAAAATTGTTCCTGCACCAGGACTCCGGCGCCGGTCCATAGCCCCAGGAGCATGCCGAACAGGAACAGCGAGTGCGAGCAGCGCCCGGGCGCCAGCACGCGCGTGGCGGCGCCAGGCCCGAACGCGTCCAGGCAGGCGCGAAAGCTTTCGGTCCAGGATCGGTGGGTACGGCGAAAGCCCTTGGGCAGCCCGGTGCTGCCCGAGGTGAATCCGATATAAAAGGGCGTGGCTGGGCCGGGAGAGGGTGGCGCCGCAGTGTCTTGCGGGATGGAGGCGAGCACCTGGCGGCGCACGACGCCGGGCCAGTCCGGGTCGCCCACCGCGGCGCAGCGGCCGCTGGCGACGATGCCCAGGAAATCGGCCACGCGTGCCGGCAGATCGGCATGTTCATCGACCCAGACCACGGCCGGTGCGCTGGACTGCGCCAAGGCTGCGGCGCGTGCGCGCACGGCCTGGTCCAGTTGCGCGAAGTTCATGGGCCGGCGGCCATCGTCGATGGCGATGGCATCGGGGCGGCAACGCGCCCAATGCGCCACCGGCGCATCGACGGTCGCGAATTCCGGCATGTTTTTCAAGCCGCGATCCGGCCCTCGAGCCCCCAATCCGGAATGCTGCGCGCCACGGTATGGACCACCAGGGTGCAGAGCACGCACTTGATCAGGTCGCCGGGCACGAAGGCCAGGGAGGCGACTGCCGCCTGCCACGGCGTAAGCCGCGCCAGCACGACCAGGCCCGCGATGCCGAAGGCGTATTCCACGACGATGCCGCCCACCACGCTGGCCGCGAAGGCGCGCAGTGCCAGCAGGCGCAGGCCTTTGCCCGGCAGGGCGCGCATGATCCAGCTAGTGGCCATCGCGCCGAACAGCATGCCGATCAGAAAGCCGCCCGAGGGCGCCACGAATACCCCCAGGCCGCCCCGGCCCCCAGAGAGCAGCGGCAGGCCCAAGGCCACTGCGCCCAGGAACAGCAGCAGCGCCTGGAAAGCCTGGCGCGGCGCCAGCAGGCATCCGGCCAGCATCACGCCCAAGGTCTGGATGGTGATGGGCACGCCGAAGGGCAGGTCGATCTTGGGTATCAGGCCGAATACGGCCATCAGCGCGGCGAACAGGGCCACCAGGGAAAGGGATCGGGAAGGCGTGGCTGTAGTCATGATTGGACTTGAGTAGGAATGGCAATTCGGAAGCAAGGCAAAATCAGCCGCCCAGGCGAACGGCCAGGGCATCGGCCACGCGGCGGGCGGTCAGCAGCATGCGCACCGTCAGCGGCGCCAGCAGGGCGAAGCCGCCGGATTTGCCGGAACGGGCGCGGTAAGCGTCGTCCATGCGCCGCCATTGAACGAAGAAATGCTCCGTATAACGGAGCATCAGTCCTATGCCCAGGGCCAGTCGGCCGGTGCGGAACCCCATGCGGCCGAACGGACGCAGCAGGGTTTCGATGACATCCAGCAGTTCGTCGTAGCGGGTGGTCAGCGTCAGCATCACGCCCAGCAGGGATGCGCTCATCAATCGTAGCACGCTGGCGGCGCCCAATTCGGGGTGCCCGGCCAGCACATGGAATACAGCAACCAGCGCCGATGCGGCGGCGATCGAGGCGACCAGCCGCAGCGCCGGCCGTACCGAACGGCCCAGCGAGGCGAATGCGGCGCCCACCACCGCCGTGCCGGCGACCAATACCGGAAGCTTGCCGGAAATGAAGAAGGCCGTGCCCAGGGTGGCGATCACCAGCAGTTTCAGGCCTGCCGGAACCGCATGCAGCCAGGTTCGGCGGTCGCTGTAGAGGCTACGCACGGCAAGCCTGCAAAGCCGGATGAGGGCGGAGCGCGGAAACATCTGCCGTGCGCCGGAGTACGTCGGCCTCGTAGTCGGCGCACACTTGCGCGCCCGGGCCGTCCGCGCGCACCAGCCCGCGTTCCATCCAGATCACCCGCTCGAAGTCGCGCACATGTTCCAGCACATGTGTGGATATGAGAATCTGCTGTTCGGCCCGAGCAAGCTCGGCGGCAAGGCGGATCTGGCCGGGCAGGTCGAGGCTGGAATAGGGCTCGTCCAGCAGCAGCACGCGCGGCGCGGCGATCAGCATGGCCAGCAGGCAGACGTGCTGGCGCTGGCCCTGGCTGAGGCTTTCGATGGCGCGATCGGCCCAATTTTCCAGGCCCCGGGCGGCCAGGAATTCGCGGGCCCGTTCCCGCGCCTCGCGCCGCGGGAGCTTCCGGGGCGACAGGCTGAAGGCCAGTTCCTCGACCACCGTGGGAAAGACGATCTGGTCGTCGGGCGCCTGGAACATCATTCCTACCAGGCCCGGCAAGCGTGCACGCGCGGTGCGCACATCGCAACCGCAGACCGAGACCGAGCCGCTGGCCGCGGCGTCCAGGCCGCAGATCAGCCGGAACAGGCTGCTCTTGCCCGCGCCGTTGTCGCCGATCAGCCCTATGCGCGGTTCGGTCAGCGACAGCGACAGCCCCCGGAGCACGGTGGCGGAACCGCGCAACAGTGTGACGTCCTCGATATCGATCCGGGGCGTGTCCGGAGCATGCATGGTATGAGCCTCGCGCATCAGGGCGCAAAAATCCGCGCCGTGAGTTCGCGTCTTCGCAGGCATGGCAGTACTGGGAGTTCTCGCGATGGCAACGGGTTGGCCTTGCGCCGGGTGCTTTCCCCGGCGCAAGAATCCGTCTGTTTCATTATGACACGAACCCCCGGGGCCGCCGGGCCCTGGGCTGCAGCTCGGGCCGCAAGAGGGCGGGCATGGGCGGCGGGCCATAGCGGCTGGCCGCGCGCAGCCGCCTGCTGGCGCTGTTGGGTTTAGACAGCATTGCGGCCCGGATCCGGCCGCCTGATCTATCATATGCAGGTACACGTGCCTAACAGTAAGAGTAAGGAGCCTACATGATCAGGAAGCTGTTTTGTATTGCGGTATTGGGCATGCAAGCGGCCTGCGCTTCCACGGGATTGCACGTCCCGGGGGCCGCCTCGCCGGATGCCGCGCTGACCGGCTCGGGCGGCGATACCGCCATGGGGATGGACAGCGGCGGCATGGGCAACCAGCCCGGTGTTTGCAATGACGACGTGGTGCAGTCCTTGGTCGGCAGCAAATTCTCGCAGTCCCTGGCCGAGCAGGCGCGTACGCGCTCGGGCAGTTCGGTGTTGCAGATCGTCAAGCCCGGGCAGTTGATGACCACGGGTTACAACCCGTCCCGCCTGGATCTCATCGTCGACGAGCACGGCGTGCTCAGTTCTATTCACTGCGGCTGAGCTTTTTTCGCGGGCGGCACCGACGGGCGACCTGGGCCGCGCCGTGCCTGGCCCGCTGTTCCATACATTTTCAGTCCGGGCATTCGGAGCCCGGCCCTGTCCACATCGATCGGCATTCCGTGTCGACCGGCCTGCAAGTCCCCCTATCCCTTTGCCGCCCCAGGAGTTCTTGCTTCCTGCCGGGCGCCTTGAGTCGTGATTCTGGCCGGCCGGTGCGCCCGGCCCCGAAATCCCGATGCTGCAGGTACTGTCGGCATGGTTGGTACTGGGCCTGGATGTCGCAGCCGGTCTTGTTCAATATATTTATGTATGCAAAAATATATTGAACCAGGCGGACGGGCATGCATGCGGTGGTCAAGCAGGCCGTGCATGGCGTCGCTGATTTTCGTGGCCGATATTTGAATTGAATCGGCATTGCCGCCGTTGCCTGGGCCGGCCGCAGAACGCCAGCCCGTAGTGCCGATTGCGTGAAGTTTCCCTGCACAACGTCCGCCATGCCCGTATCCAAGCACAACACGCAGTTCTTTGCCGCCTACAACGACATCAAGCAAAAAATCCTTGGCGGTTTTTTTTCTCATGATGACAGGTTGCGCGAGATCGAAGTCGCGAATCTGCTGGGCATGGGGCGCACGCCGGTGCGCGAAGCGCTCAAGCGGCTCGAAGACGAGCGCTTGCTGACACACGAGCCGCGCCGCGGCCTGGTTGTCACCCGAATCGACCAGCAGGGCGTCGCCGAGTTGTATTCCATGCGCGAAATACTGGAGGCCGCCGCGGCGGAATTCGCCGCGCGCCATGCCACGGACGCCGAGATCGACAATATGGAATCCATATTGGCCGAGGAGTCGCGCCGCGGCGCGGACCCGGTGGCCGCGAATCTCGCGTTTCACGATGCCATCTATGGCGCCGCCCACAATCAGCACTTGATACGGTCCCTGAAGGCGGTAACCGAGACCACGTACTTGCTGGGCCGCAGCACGCTGCAGAACCCGCAGCGTTCCGATGCCGCGATCGACGAGCATCGCGCCATTGTCGCGGCCATTCGTGCGCGCGATCCGGAGGCCGCGGCCAAGGCGGCCAGGCATCACATCCGCCAGGCCTTTCTCGAGCGGCTGAAGATTCTCAGGGAGCGGGCGAGCGCACCCGGCACGCATCCCTCGCCGAAGACGGGCGCCGCGCGGCGAGCGCGGGCCGTCCGCGGCACCTGAGCCAGGTGCGGCATGAAACCAGGAGCGAGCATGGAATCCAGCGTTATGAAGAATCGCACGGCCGATGCCGGATGGGGCGGGAGCGTGCATATCGGCCGCCGAAATCTTTTGACCGCCGGATGCGGCGCCGTGTTGCTGGCAGCCGGACAGCGCGGCGCTTTGGCGGCGCAGGCATACCCGGCCCATGCCGTCAATGTGGTCGTGCCCTACGCGCCGGGAGGCCAGGGCGACCTCTTCGCCCGCGTGCTGTCCGACCCCTTGGGAAACCTGCTCAAGCAAACCGTCGTCGTGGAGAACCGCCCGGGCGCCACGGGCATGCTGGGCACCCGCTACATCGTGCGCGAAAAACCCGACGGCCTGAACCTGCTGCTGGGCCAGACGGGCGAGATTGCCATCATTCCCTCGGCCAACAAGAACGCCGGCTATGACCCGCTCAAGGATCTTGCCCCGATAGCGCTGGTGGGCGATTCGCCGCTGGTGATGATTACGTCTGCGAAGTCGCCTTTCAAGACCGTACATGACCTGCTTGCGTTGGCTGCCGGCAAGCCCAGGCAGGTGGCCTACGCCTCGTCGGGGACGGCGACTCCCGGGCATCTCGCGGCCGCGGCCCTGGCCCTGGGTACCCACTGCGACATGATTCATGTCCCCTACAAAGGCGCCGGCCAGGCCATGACGGATGTCATCAGCGGCCAGGTCGGTTTTTTCTTTTCCAGCGCATCGGCGGCGATGGGACACATCAAGTCGGGCTCCGTCAGGGCCCTGGCCGTCGCATCGACGCAGCGCATGCCCGCGCTGCCGGATGTGCCGACCATAGACGAAACCGTGCTCAAGGGCTTCAACTACAGCCTGTGGGGCGGCTACTTCGCGCCCGCAGCCACCCCCGCGCCTATCGTCGGGCAGCTCAATCGCGACATCAACACGTTGTTGGCCAGGCCTGCGATCCGTACGCGTTTCGAGGCCGACGGCGCCGTCGTGAAAGCCAATACGCCCGAGCAATTTGCCCAGTTCGTCCGGGCCGAAGCCCTCAAATACCGCAGCCTGCTGAAAACGACAGGCATCACCATAGGCTGACCGCCGCAACCCATTGCAACGAGGTAACTTTCGATGAAGATAATAGTTCTGCCCGGCGACGGTATTGGCGCCGAAATTACCGGCGCCACCGTCGGAGTGCTGGAAGCGGCATCCAGCTGCTACGGGCTGGATCTGCAACTCGAGCGCGAGGCCGCCGGGCATGAAAGCCTCAGGCTGCATGGCGCCACCGTCACCGATGCCTTGCTGGACAAGGTAAAGGCGGCCGACGGCCTGGTGCTCGGCCCCATGGCCACATATGACTTCAAGGACGAGTCCAAGGGCGAGATCAATCCGTCGAAGTTTTTCCGCAAGGAACTCGATCTTTACGCGAACATCCGGCCCGCGCGCACCTATAAGGGCATGCCGGCGCGGCTGGGCGAATTCGATCTCGTCGTGGTGCGCGAGAACACCGAAGGTTTTTATGCCGATCGCAACATCGAGTCGGGCTCCAGCGAAATGCTGATCACGCCCGATGTGGCGATATCGCTGCGGCGCATCACACGGCAATGCTGCGAACGCATCGCCCGTTCCGCCTTCGAGCTGGCCATGATGCGCAAGCGTCACGTGACTATCGTGCACAAGGCCAACGTGCTGAAGATCGCCGACGGCATGTTCATAGATATCTGCCACGAAGTAGGCAAGGAATTCCCCGAGGTGAGCATCGACGAAATCATCGTCGACGCGATGATGGCGCACGTGGTGCGCGCGCCGCAGCGCTTCGACGTGATCGTCACGACCAATATGTTCGGCGATATTCTGTCGGACTTGACCGCGGAACTGTCCGGCAGCCTGGGCCTGGGCGGCTCGCTGAATGCGGGCTCGCGCTATGCGATGGCCCAGGCCGCGCATGGATCGGCCCCCGATATCGCGGGGCAGGACATTGCCAATCCGTTTTCCCTGGTGCTGTCGGCCGCGATGCTGCTGGGCTGGCATGGCCAGCGCGTGGGCGATTCGCGCTTCCTGGAGGCCGGCAAGGCCATATCCGAGGGCGTGGCCCAGGCCATCGAAGCGGGGGAGGCCACGCGCGACGTTTGCGGCCGCCTTGGAACCCGGGCCACCGGGCTCGAGCTGGCGCGTCGAGTGGCGGGCGTATAGGCAGCGCCTCGGCGCTGACTCGGGGAGCCCGCGGCTGCTTGTGTCGTGGCCGGGTGCGCGGCGGCTGCCTTGTCCGTACCCGGCGCCCGTGTCGTCTGCTTTACCGGCCTCGCCTGGCCACGTCCACGAAAGCCTGGATCATGGCGTTGCGCCGGTTGCTGGACGATGCCAGGGCCAGGTCGTAGCGCAGCAGTTTGCGCGCATTGGAAATTTCCACGAAGCTGACGTTGTTCAGGTGTATGGTTTTCATGGCTCCGGGCACCACGGCCACGCCCAGCCCGCTGGCCACCAGCGTGAGCACGGTCAGCATTTGCGAGGCTTCCTGCACGATGCGTGGGGTGAAACCGGCCGCGTGGCAGGCGGCCAGCACGGCGCCGGCGAACCCGCGGCCTTCGGCGAAGGGAAAGGAAATGAAGGCTTCGCGCGGCAGGGCGGAGAGCGCAATGCTCTTGCGGCCCGCCAGGCGATGGTTGCCCGGGACCGCCAATACCATGGTCGCCGTACGCAGCACCGTGATGTCCAGGCCGGTCGTGTCCGCCAGCGGCGGCACGATGATCGCCGCATCCACCGACTGGGCATGCAGCGCTTCGATTTCCTTGCGAGTGGTTTCGGCCGTGAGCACCAGGCGCAAGCTGGGATAGGCCGCCTGGAAGCGCTGCAATACGCCGGGCAGGAAATCCAGCGCGGCGCTGGGCACAAAGGACAGGCGCAGCACCCCGGTCAGGCCGCGCTCTACGCCCTGGGCCGCTTCGATCGCGAATTGCGCCTGTGCGATGGTGCGCCGCGCTTCTTCGAGAAATATTTCCCCCGCCGGAGTCAGGCGCACATAGTGGCGAGTGCGATCCAGCAGCTTCGCGCCCACGCTTTGCTCCAGCCGGCGTATGGCCATGCTCAGCGGCGGCTGGGACATATGCAGCCGGCGCGCGGCCCGGCCGAAATTCAGTTCGGTGGCGACCATCACGAATTGCTGCAGTTGCCTGATGTCGATCATGCCGTTGGGCTCCGTGCCGATTGCGTTTGTCCGGGAATAGCCGGATCGATGGGCCACGCGCCGGGCGCCGATTCTTGATTCATTAATAGTATTACGAAGTCGCATGAATAGTATTGGAAATATTGCGCGGCACTTCCTATACTGAATTCGCAGTCCCGCAGTCCCGCAGTCCCGCAGTCCCGCAGGTTTTGCGGCCATGGCGACGACAATTCGACAGGAGACAGCAATGCAGCCATCCTTGCTGGAAGAATTGACCCCAGTTCCCAACCCTTATCCGGTCGTCTCGGAATTGGAATTCCCGGACATCTGGAAGCTGTGCGAGCAGGCGCGTGAATTGGCTTGGGATCCGCGCAGCATCGATCATTCCGACATCGAGCAGGCCGAGATTCCCGCCGAAGTGCGCGCAGCAGGCGCGGAATGGTGGAGCCTGCGCGCGTGGATGGAGCATGGCGCCATTCCCTACGGGGCCGAGCGGCTGCGCGAGGCGATCTTCGGCCATCAACCCTTCGAGGTGAAGCAGCATGTCGTGAACTTCATCGCCGAAGAGCTGCGCCATCACGAGGCATCCTTTCATGTCGCCCAGGCGCTGGGCGGCTACCAGCCCACGCCGCGCGCAGAATACTTCAAGTCCATCATCCCCCGCTTTCACGAAGAGGGCGCCGAGAAGGCCATGTCGTTTTTCGGCAGTCTCGCGGTCAACACGCTATTCGAGAAGCTGTCGGGCGAACTATTGCAGGCACGCTACGAGAATGCCCGGTATGCGTCGATCCAGCTTGCCTGCAAGCTCATCCTGCGCGACGAGGCCAGGCACATACAGTTCGGCCGCATCATCATGCGGCATTTCTTCGAAACCCTGGGCGCCGACGAGAAGGCGCTGCTGGGGCGGCAGTTCGCGAAAAAACTCCAGGGCTCGCTGCTCAACGGCGTGTATTCGGTCGTGAATCTTCCCGATGACGAGCGCCGCCGCGCCGGCCGCAACCGCGCGCTCGCAGCCGACTATGGCCTGGGAGCCACGCATCCCGACGAAGAAATCGGCATCATCCGGCGTTCGCTGGACGAGATCCGCGCCGACGTTTCCGTCTACGACATAGAGATTCCGGCGATTCCCGAGCTCGACAAGAATACGATGGCGTCGGCCTGACTCCGGCTCCGGTCTGGTTTTTTACTTGCTGCCAAGGCGAGGAGACGTGCCATGATCAAGCGGCTAGCAGTGTGTTTTTGGGCCTGTACGGTGATGCTGTGTGTGGCGCCCATGGGTGGCGCATGGGCGGCGGGCTATCCCTCGCATCCCGTGCATCTGGTGGTTCCCTATCCGCCCGGCGGCTCGGCCGACATACTGGGCAGAGTGATGGGCAAGGCCTTGCAAGAGCAGCTCGGCCAAGCCGTGATCGTCGACAATCGGCCTGGCGCGGGCACGCTCATAGGCGCGCGCTATGTGGCCAATGCGCCGCCGGACGGCTATACGCTGCTGATGGGAACCGTCAGCTCCAATGCCATGACTCCCGCGGTCAATCCCCAGGCGGGCTACGATCCTGTCAAGAGTTTCACCCCGGTGGCGCGGCTGGCCTCCATGCCGTTCGTATTGCTTACTCGGCCCACGCTGCACATCAAGGATTTCGCCCAATTCCTGAAATTGGCCAAATCCAAACCGGGCTCGATCTCGTACGGCTCGGCCGGCCTGGGGACGTCGAATCACTTGGCCGGCGTGCTGTTGAGCCAGCAAGCCGGGATACGGCTGACTCATATACCCTTTCGCGGCAGCGCACCGGCCATGAATGCCTTGCTGGGCGGGCAGGTGGACGCCATGTTCGACCTGGTGCCGACCTCGATCGCCCACATACATGCCGGCACGGTCGACGCACTGGCCACCACCGGCGCGCGGCGCAGCCCATTCTTGCCCAAACTGCCTACGCTGGCCGAGCTGGGCGTGCACGACTACCAAGTCACCGCATGGTTCGGAATTTTCGGGCCGGCCGGCATGCCCGCGGACGTGACGGCCTTGCTCAGCCGGAAGATCGAGGCGATCCTGGCCATGCCCGATGTCAAGCAGCAGTTCGAACGCTTGGGTATCACGCCCGAACCCCAGCCCGCGCCCCGTTTTGCCGCTTTCGTGAACCAGGAAGTAGGCAAGTGGCGCCGGGTAGTGCAGCAGGCGGGTCTGGCGCAAAAACCATGAGCGCGGCAAGCTTCGAAGTGTCGGATGTTGGCGCGGCCGCGGCCGGCATGGGTATGTCGCGGTTGAACGAAATCGGCGCAAAAGCTGCGGCCCGGCAGCAGTACGACACGTGCCCGTATCCCGTCGCGCTCAAGCCCGTGCTCGGCGAGCGCATGGTGATTGCTTCGCAGCCGCTGGCCGCACAGGCGGGCCTGCGCATGTTGGAGCAGGGCGGCAACGCAGTGGATGCCGCGATCGCGGCCGCCGCAACTATTGCCGTCGTCGAGCCAACCAATAACGGGATCGGTGGCGACGCCTATGCCATTGTCCGGCGAGGCGACCGGCTATATGGCCTGAATGCCACTGGCCGCGCCAGTCTGCGCGCCGATCTCGCCGAGATGCGCGCCAGGCACGGCGAGAACATGCCGCAACGGGGATGGGACAGCGTGACTACGCCGGGCGCCGTGTCCGCCTGGGCGGCCTTGTCGGCCCGCCATGGCTCGCTGCCTTTCGCCGAACTGCTGGGGCCGGCCCTGCATTATGCCCAGCACGGGTTCCGCGTCACGCCGGGCGTGGCCCGCAAATGGGCCGAGCAGGCAAAGGTATTGGGCGGGGAAGCGGAGTTTCGCCGCGTATTCCTGCCCGGCGGTGCCGCGCCGCAGGCCGGCGCCTTGTTCGCACAGCCCGAATTGGCCGAGACCTTGCAGCGGATCGCCGCCAGCGGCGGCGCGGACCTCTATACCGGACGCAGCGCACAGTTATTGGCCGCCCACGCCGCGGCTTGCGGCGCCACGCTCTCGCAAGACGATCTGGCCGCCCACCGGGCCGACTGGACCGACGTGCTGCGCGGGCCTTATCGGGACGCGACGCTGTATGAAATGCCGCCCAATGGCCTGGGCGTGGTCGCCCTGTATGCGCTGGCGATCCTGGATCGGCTGGACGTGGACCGTCATCCGGCCGATTCGGCGCCGAGCCTGCACTTGCAGATCGAAGCCCTGAAGCGGGCATTCGCCCGCCTGGGAAATCGCGTGGGCGACCCGCGCAATATGGATATGGGTGTCGATGCGCTCATGTCGCAGGAATACGTCGAAGAGGACGCCGGACGTATAGACCCGCTAGTTGCGGCGGATCCGGGCAGGATCTTGCCGGCCATGTCGGGCACCGTATATCTGGCTGCGGGCGATGCATCGGGCATGATGGTGTCTTTCATCCAGTCCAATTACATGGGCTTCGGATCCGGAGTGGTGGTGCCGGGCACGGGGATTGCCCTGCAGAATCGCGGCGCCTGTTTTTCCCTGGACCCCCGTTCGCCCGCGCGGCTGGCGCCCGGAGTCCGGCCCTTGCACACCATATTGCCTGGGTTTCTCGAGCTCGCGGACGGGTCCGCGGCCGCTTTCGGGGCGACCGGCGGCATCTTCCAACCACAGGGGCATGTCCAGTTGGCGGTCAGACTGGCCGCCTATGGCCAGCATCCGCAAGCCGTGGTCGATGCGCCGCGATTCAAAGTAGGCAATGGACGGCGGGTTGTGCTGGAGCCGGGCTTTCGCCAGGACACCGCGCGTGCATTGGCCGACCTCGGCCACGAGATTACGGAGCAGCAGACCAGCACCTGGGATTTCGGCGGCATGCAGATACTGCTGCGCCGCAGTGACGGCTGTTATGTCGGAGCACGCGATGTGCGCCGCGACAGCCATGTGGCGGTTTGCTGAACTGCTGCAGCGCGCCGCCGCAAGCCAAGTTCAGCTTTCCGGCAGCAGGCAGCTTTCCAGCATGTCGCGTACGAATGCGGCGTATTGGCTTACGTGTATGTTCTGGTTGCGGTACTTGCGCCGTTTCAGGTACCAGTCCTGCATCAGGGCCTTGGTGGCGGAGGACAGCAGCCGCGCGTTGGCGGGGCGGAAGGTGCCGGACGCGATGCCTTGTTCGATGATGCCGCAAATGATGTTCTCGATCTCGAGCTCGGCGGCGATGGCTTCCTGTTTTTCTTTTTTGGGCAGGCTCTTGGCTTCCATGAACGAAAAACTGAACCAGGACTGCATCAGTTCGCTCAGGTAGATGTGGGACTTGATCGCTGCGTACAGTTTTTCCCGCGGGGACGCTATGCCTTCGGTATGGGCCAGCAGCGTGCGCCGCGTGAGTATGAAGCCGTGGCTCTGGATCAGGTGGATCAGGTCGTCCTTGTTCTTGATGTAGGCATACAGGCCTCCCACGCTCATGCCCGAATCGGCGCACAGGTCGCGCAGGGACATGGCGTGAAAGCCCTTGGAATTGGCCAGCCGCAGCGTGGATTCTATGATGCGCGCCAGGTTCTTGACGGCCACGTGCTCTTTCTTGATGCGGACCAGGTCTTTGTTCTGCAGGTACAGTTCGCGGTAGATCTCCTGCCGGGACAAGCTTAGTTCGAGCTTGAATGCGTCGAACTCGGCAGGGTCGGCGGGACCATGGCCGACCAGGCTGGGCCCCGGGTGGCTGGGCTTCGCCGAGCCCGCGCTACCCCGTGGCGGTTCGGCCACGGCGCCCGGGGCCGCCGCGCGCGCCGGGCCGCTCGTCGAAGAGGCGGATGATTCAGGCACGGACCACCTTGCCATCGACCAGTTCGGCCACGAAAGGGCAGGTGTCTATGCCGGCGCTGTACCGGACATCGGCCAGCATGGATTTGGCGACCATGCGCCGGCCGATGCGCGACGCGGCCAGCGTTTCGACCGCATCGTTCTGCTCGAACAGGCGCAAGGCTGCAATGGCCGCATCGGTCAGGGCGACGCGTTCGGCGCCGGCGTATTCGCGCAGCAGTTGCACAAAGCAGCCCGCGCCGTAATGGTCTTCCAGCGAATACATGCCGCGCGAGCCGGCGCATACCAGCAAGATGGTTTGTTCGGTGTAGTTCTGCGCCACGTGGCGGGCCACGGCGCTGGCATTGAGCAAGGCGCCCGCGAACACGCGCTGGCAGGCGCTGGCCGCACGCAGGGCCACCGTGCCGTTGGTGGTGGAATAGATGAGATCACGGCCCTTCAGGTCCAGGCCTTGCATGGCAAGAGGGTTGTAGGGCTGGAAGCCGGCCAGCGTCTCGGCCCGGTATTCGCCGGCCAGTACATAACTGCCGTCGGGTCTGGCGGCGGCGAGTTCGCAAGCCTGGTCCTGGTTGCCGGCGGGGATGACGGCGCGCGCGCCGTGCTGCAAGGCAGTGATGATGGTGGTGGTGGCGAAGATGATGTCCAGCACCACGGCGATCTTGCCGGGCGCCCGGGCGGCATCGAAGTCTTCCTTGCGGGCGATGACGTGGATTTTTTGCATGTATGAAGTAAGAGAGTTCGAAAATAATTGGTGTGCCGCGGGCGCCGCCCGCGGCCGGCGCGATGCCTTCGGGTTTCAGGACGGCTTCATTCAGGACGGCTTCAGTTGGTCGCGCAGCAGGTTCTTGCGTATTTTTCCGGTGGATGTCTTGGGCAGTTCGCCGAACACCACTTTCTTGGGTATCTTGAATGCGGCCATGCCGGCCCGGCAAAAGTCGATGATGTCCTGTTCGCTGATCGGCCCTGCATTGGGCTTGAGGCATACGAAAGCGCAGGGGACTTCTCCCCAGTGCGCATCGGACAGCGCCACGACGGCGGCTTCGTAGACCATGGGGTGGCGATACAGGACTTCTTCGACTTCCTGGCTCGAGATGTTCTCGCCGCCCGAGATGATGATGTCCTTGGCGCGGTCTTTGATTTCCGCATAGCCGTCCGGATGCATCACGGCCAGGTCGCCGCTGTGGAACCAGCCGTCCCTGAAGGCTTCTTCGGTGCTTTTTTCGTTCTTCAAGTAGCCCTTCATCAGCGTGTTGCCGCGCAGCACCAGTTCGCCCAGTGTGCTGCCGTCGGCCGGCACGACGGCGCTGCCGTCCATGGCCAGCACCTGCATCTCGTCGATGGCGAAGCTGGCTACGCCCTGGCGCGCCATCTTTTGCGCCAGGGCGTCGGGGTCGAGATCGCGCCACGCATCCTGGCGCACGCACAGCGCCGCGGGCCCGTAGGTTTCGGTAAGGCCATACAGGTGCGTGATGTCGAAACCTGTTTTTTGCGCACGCCTGACCACGGGGCTTGGAGGCGCGGCGCCGCCCAGGGCGAATTGCACCGGGCGATCCAGTTCGATGCCGCGGGTCTCGAAGTCGTTGAGCAGCATGTTCAGCACAACGGGCGCACCGCACATGTGGCTGACGCCATGGTTGCGGATGCGTTCCAGTACCGCGTCGGGCTGGACCTTGCGCAGGCACACATGCGTGCCGCCGATGGCGGTGATCGCCCAGGTATAACCCCAGCCGTTGCAATGGAACATGGGCAGCGTCCACAGGTATACGGTGTCGGGATTCATATTGAAGGCCATGGCGTTGCTCATGGCCGCCAGGTAGGCGCCGCGATGATGGTACACGACCCCCTTGGGGTTGCCGGTGGTGCCCGAGGTGTAGTTCAGGCTGATGGCGTCCCATTCGTCATCGACCTTTTTCCATTCGTAGCCCGGGTCTCCGGCTTCTATCATGTCTTCGTAGGAAAGGGCGGCGAAACCCGGACGCGATGGCGCGACGTGTTCTATGCAGGCCAGCAGCGGCGGCGTATCCATGCCTGCCACGACTTCCGCCACGAGCTGTTCGAATTCGGTGTCGTAGAACAGCAGGCGCGCCTCGCCGTGCTGCAGTATGAAGCGCAGCGTGGCCGCGTCCAGGCGCGTGTTCAGGGCGTTGAGCACCGCACCCGTCATGGGGACGGAGTAATGGCTTTCCAGCAGTTCATGGCTGTTCTGGCACAGTATGGAAACCGTGTTGCCCGCGCCGATGCCGATTTCTTCCAGGGTGCAGGCCATGCGGCGGCAGCGCTCGTAGAATTGGCGGTAGCTAAGGCTGGTGTCGTCATCGATTACCGCGATCTTGTCGGGGAAGATCCAGGCCGAGCGCTTCAGGAAGCTGGTCGGCGTCAGGGCGGAGTAATTGGCGGGCCGCTTGCCGAGCCCGTGCTGGAATTGGTTCGCCATTTCTATGCCTGCCTTTGTCTGCGTTGTTTATGTATGTCTCGTGTGTTCTTGTGCCCGTACCCGGCCTTGGGCTTGCGCTGCCGGATGGCTTTCAAGCTCGTTCGCGGGACAGATATTTCGGGTTGCTGACTGCCAGTTTGGCACGAGTAAGCTGCAGCAGCAATGCGCGTAATTGGCCTTCGCGTTCGGGCGCGATGGCGCGCTTGCGTATGCATTCGGCGAGCAGGGCTTGCGCCCGGTCGGCGCGGTCGCCGGCGGCCGTCTCGGCGCCCGCCGGGGACGTAGCAGCGCCGATCCGCGTAGCGCCTTCTTCGCCCAGGAATTCTGCAATCGAGCGCGCGCCGTCTCTTGCGGCGCCGGCGCCGAGTTCCAGTTCGCGTGCGGCGATGGCCATGGCCTTGGCGATCATGCGCACGGTATAAGCCTGTTCGGGCGGCAGGGCGGGCAGGATTTCCTCCAGCAGGCCGCGCCTGGCCGTGTCCAGCAGTTCAGGGCCGCGGGGCAGATCGAGCATCGTCGTTCTCCATGTCGCAGACCTGCCGCAGCAGGTCGAATTCGATTTCCGGCAGCATGCGCCCGGTCAGTGCCAGCTCGAGCGAATGCTGTTCTCCCGACAAATGGCGCTGCGCCTGTTGCAGGGCGATGATCGCCCAGCGCACCATGGCCATGATTTCCCAGTACAGCACCTTGGCCGGATCGACTTCCGTGCCCGCGTGTTCGGCGTAACCTGCGTACAGGTCTTGTTTGTCGCCCAGGCCTCCGACCTCTTTTTCGGCGACGCCGAAGCGCCAGCTGCGCGAACACAGCCATCCCAGGTCTTCATAAGGGTCGCTCCAGGCGGCGAATTCCCAATCCAGCACGGCGGTGAGCCGTCCATCCTGAACCAGGTAATTGCCGGTGCGGAAATCGCAGTGGCACAATGCCAGGCCCGCATCGGCCGGCGCGTGGTCCTCGAGCCAGTTCAAGGCCCATTCGAGCACGGGGCGCGAATCGGGAATTTGCGCCAGCGCCTCGCGATAGCCGCGCAGCCGGCTATGGGCGGCGGGGCCGTCCGGCACCGGCAGGAAACCGAGATCGGCGCGCGGCGGGCGGATCGTGTGCAGTCGCGCCAGTTCCGCGCCGAGGCGGCGGGTCAGGGCGCGCGCCCGGTCGGGGCCTATGGCGCCGCGCAGCAGCCGCGCCGGCGAGGCCGAGCCGGGCATCAGGCTCATGACGCTGAAGACCCGGCCGATCACTGATGTATCGGTGCATAGCCACAGCGGCCGCGGCACGGTGACTCCCGCCTCGAAGGCGGCGGCGAGCACATGGAATTCCTGGGCACGGTCGAGGCTGGCGGCGATGCGCGAAGGGGCGTCGCTGCGCACCACGACTTCCAGCCGCCCCGGGCTGTCGCCGCCTTCCAGCGACAGGGCCAGAGCATGATTGTCCTGTATGGCGCCGCCCGACAGGCGCCGGAATTCCAGTACGCTGGCCCGGCGCGCGCCGGTGCGCTGCCTGATGAATTCCGCCAGGGCGGTCTCGGGAGCCTCTTGCGGCGCGGGGTGGCTGGCTGGTGCCGACATGTTTCTACCCCCAATGCCAGAAGTCGCTTCCTTCGGCCAGCAGATTGCGCGACAGCACCATCTTGTGGACTTCGGAAGCGCCGTCGACCAGCCGCGCCTGGCGGGCGTAGCGATAGATCCATTCCAGCCGCGTGTCCTTGGAATAGCCGCGCGCGCCGCATAGCTGGATGGCGGTATCCACTGCCTTGTGCAGCGTCTCGGAAACCGCGACCTTGGCCATGGAGACTTCCTTGCGCGCGTAGCTGCCCTGGTCCAGTTGCCAGGCGGCGTGCATGGTCAGCAGGCGCCCGACTTGTATGGCCATCGCCGCTTCGCCCAGCAGCCATTGCACGCCCTCGCGCTCGGCCAGGCGCTGCCCGAAGGATTCGCGCCGCGATACGTATTCGCCGGCGATTTCCAGCGAGCGCTTGGCCAGGCCGAGCCAGCGCATGCAGTGGGTGAGCCGCGCGGGCCCCAGGCGGATCTGGGTCAGCTTCAGGCCGTCGCCCACTTCCATCAGGCGGTTCTCGTCGGGGATGCGCAGGCCGTCGAAGCGCAGTTCGCAGTGCCCGCCGTGCTCTTCGGGGCCCATGATGGGAATGCGGCGCACGATCTCCCAACCGGGGTCGTCGCGGTGGAACAGAAAAGCCGTAAGCCCCTTGCGGCTGTCGTCCGAGGTGCGGGCGATCAGTATGAAGTGCGCGGCCACGCCTGCGCCGGTAATGAAATGCTTGGTTCCGCTTACCACCCAGTCGCCGCCTTGGCGTTGCGCGCGGGTGAGCATCATGGACGGGTCGGATCCAGATCCCGGGGCGGGCTCGGTCATGGCGAAGGACGAACGCACCTTGCCGTCGATGATGGGCTGCAGCCAGCGCTCTTTCTGGGCGGAGGTGGCGACTTTTTCCAGCACCATCATATTGCCGTCGTCGGGCGCGGCGGAATTGAAGACCACCGGTCCAAAGATGGAACGGTTCATTTCTTCGTAGCAGGCCGCCATCTCGCTGATGCGCAGACCCTGGCCGCCGCGTTCGCGCGGCATCTGCAGGCACCATAGCCCCTGCGCCCGGGCTTTCTCGCGCAGCGCCTGCAGCAGCGGCTCGGCAATATTCTCGTGCTCGTCGTAGGAAGCCGGATCGTTTTCCAGCCCGATGAGCTCGGCTTCTACGAATTCTCGAATGCGCCGGCGGTACGATTCGCCTTGCTCGGATAGTGTGAAATCCATGTTCCGGTGTTCCCGTGCGTAATGGTGGTGGGTGAGGTTGCGGCGAGTGGCGCGCCGTCAGAGCGTGGACTGCAGATGGCCGCCATCGACGACGATGGAGCTGCCGGTCATGTAGGCCGAGGCGTCCGAAGCCAGCAGCAGCAGCGCGCCGTCCAGGTCGGACGCGCGGCCCAGCCGGCGCTGCGGAATGCGGCGGATCATGGCGGCCCCCGCCTCGGAAGCGAAGAACTCGCGGTTCAGGTCCGTTTCTACATAGCCCGGCGCGATCGCATTGACGCGGATGCCATGGCGCGCCCACTCTAGCCCCAGGGCGCGGGTCATTTGTTCGAGCCCGGCCTTCGACACGGTATAAGGCAGCACCTTGCCGGCGACCCTGTGGCCCAATATGGAAGAGACATTGATGATGGAACCGGGCCGGCCGGCCGCGATCAGGCGCCGCGCTGCTTCGCTGGCCACCAGCCAGCAGCCTTTCAGGTTGACGTCGAGAACCTGGTCCCATTCCGAGGAGGCAAGGGCGAGGGCGTCCTTGGTGACGGTGATGCCCGCATTGCAGATCGCTATATCGATCGGGCCGCACAGGGTCTGGGCCTGTTCGAAGCCGGCCCGTACCGATTCGGGGTCGGTGACATCCAGGCTGAGCGGATGCGCGGCCACCCCCGATTCCCGCAGTTCGTCGGCCAGCCGCTGCAGCGGCTCGATGCGCCGGCCCGCAAGCACCACTGCGGCGCCGGCCTTGCCCAGTGTGCGGCAGAAATGGGCGCCGAGGCCGCCCGAGGCGCCGGTCACCAAGGCAGTCTTGCCGGCCAGGCTGAATAAATCAGACATGTCTCGTCCTTCGCTTTTCTATTTGTTGTGCTGCATGGATAGTGCTTGTTCGCCAGATTTTAGAGCGATCGTTCGATATTATCAATGCTATCGGCAAGATTCTCCGCAAGGGTACTGACATGGCAAGAGAAACCGATGGGCAGACGAGCCGGGCGACATAGGGTGTGGCCGATCCGCCACGCCGCTGCCCGCCCGGCAGGGGAGGCGGGCGGCTATATATCGACAGGCCGCCAGCGGGTGCGGCCCATAGAACCATTCTTGATAAGAATATGCATATTGATTCGTTCCCAGTCCGTCATTGGGCCGTTAAGCTGAAAACAATGGCGTGACCGAAGGGCGGCTGTGCCCGCAGGGACCCGCCATCCGGAGCAAGTCGCCATGTCGAAAATCCATGTCATCCACGAAAACGACGCCTGGGTCGAACCCCTGCGCGAGGCTTTTGCCGAATTCGATCTTCCCTACGAAGAATGGTTTCTGCACGAAGGCCTGCTGGATCTGGACAGCGAACCGCCCGAGGGCGTGTTCTACAACCGCATGAGCGCATCTTCGCATACGCGCGGCCACCGCTATGCCCCGGAATACACCGCGGGCGTGCTGTCCTGGCTCGAAGCCCACGACCGGCGCGTCATCAACAATAGCCGGGCGCTGCAACTGGAAGTCAGCAAGATCGCGCAATACGCCGCCTTGTCGAACTTCGGCATCCGCACGCCCCGCAGCATAGCCGCCATAGGCGCCGACAACATCGTCGCGGCCGCGCGCAAGCTGTCCGGCTCCGTCGGTTCTTTTATCACCAAGCACAACCGCGCCGGCAAAGGGCTGGGCGTGCGCCTGTTCCATAATGTGCAGGCCCTGGAAGACTATGTGCGCGGCACGGAGTTCGACGATTCCGTGGACGGCATCACGCTGGTGCAGGAATACATCCGTGCCCCCGAACCCTTCATTACCCGGGTCGAATTCATAGGCGGCGATTTCCTGTATGCAGTGCGGGTCGACACATCGCTGGGTTTCGAGCTTTGCCCCGCGGATGTCTGCCAGGTGGGCGACCAGTTCTGCCCCGTGGGGGAAACGCCCGCACCGGCCAGCCCCGCACCGCGCTTTCGCATCATCGAAGACTTCAAGCATCCCATCATTGATGCCTACAGCCGCTTCATCCGTGCCAACGGCATAGGCATTTCGGGCATCGAGTTCATCACCGACGAGCGCGGCGAGCTCTATACCTACGATGTAAATACCAATACCAACTACAACAGCGCCGCCGAAGAAGAGGCCGGCGTTTCAGGGATGCGGGCCATTGCCTTGTACTTGGGCAGCGAATTGCGCAAGGTTACGCGCCGTCCGGCATTGTCCGCAATCGCTTGACCTGATTGCCGTTGCTGCCAGGCGGCAGCAAGCGCGCGCAAACGGCCGGGCGGAGCTGCCATAAGTTATGGCGGCTCCGCCCGGCCGTTAGTATTTGGGCGGCGCACGCCGCTGCATCACCCCATGCAGCCGGCGCTTCCGCTTGCATGAATGCGCTGTCATTTTGCAGCGCCTCCCCGGCTGTTTCATTGGGGGCATGGCAGCCGCTCTCTATTAATAAAGTTTCCTGTCTCTGGCAAGGCGGCCGGGTCGCGGCGCGTCACGAACGGTTGAACATCAAGTAATGTCAATTCATTACATTGTGCATTTTTTGCATGGTTCAATTGCATGAATTGTCTATAGGAATGGGGCCGTCGTAAAGACAATGGCAGTGCTTATGCCGCTACTTGGTTCCTGGCCCATCTATCTATGTCCGATCTGCCTCGGGCGGGACTTTCGAAGTTGCGAAGCACTTATGGGTGGGTGAACAGGGCAAGGAGAGCGGTTTTTGAGAGTCCCAGATGAGCCGATAATTCTTGATACCCGGGATGTCGTATCAACAAGGCGGTTTCAGTTCTGGCGCGATTTCCTCGCACGCCGGCTCATGGCCATGGCCATGTGGTCTACTCATCAATCGGATTATATCGGGCGCATCGAACTTCATGGGCTCGACAATGCCTGCATGGTGTTTGCCAATGGCGACAGTTGCGGCTCGGCCAGGGGCGTGCAAGAGCTTGCCTGCGACACCGGTGAGACCCCCGACTGGTTGTTGATGCGGGCAAATGTAGCGACGCATATCGAGCATTGCCGTTATCACTCGGATTTGAAACCGGGCGACCTCATACTTATCGATACCCGCCAGCCGTACGAACGGTCCGACTCGCGCGTGGATTTCACGATTCTGGCCATGTCGGATTTCCTGCTGCGCGACTGGCGCACGGTGTTCGAGGCCCATGCGGGACATTGCTTTTCTTCCGAAAAGGAGTGGGCCAAGCCGCTTTCCGGGCTCTTGGCCGGAGTCAGCTCGAAACTGATGTGTTCTATCGGCAAGCACCCGGTGTTGCGTGCCATGTTCACCAGGAACCTGGTCTTCATGCTGGTGCAGATGTTGCTGCACGAGTCTGCAGGCGGGGAGAGCGACATGGAGGCCGGTACGCATACGGAGCAGGCCCGGATAAACCTCTACAACCTCATGCTGCTGTGGATACGTGATCATCATGATGATCCGCAGTTGACTGCTGCTCACATGGCCCAGGCTTTCGGGGTGTCGCTGCGCTATGTGCATAAACTTTTTTCCACCTATTCCGAAGGGCGCAAATTCCTGGCTTATCTTCAGCATACGCGCCTGGAGCATGCGGTTCGGCTGCTTGGCAGCAGAGCCGAAGTCAGTGCATCGATTTCGGATATTTCATGGCGCTGTGGTTTCGCCGATACCAGTTCTTTCGGCCGCCTGTTCAAGCGCAACTATGGCATCACGCCGGGCGCTTATCGCACACTGCAGCTGAGCGCCGATCTTCAATCCACGGATTCGCAATAGGCGATATACGGTGTGCCGACGACGCGTTCGCGTCAAGCACTGTCAATTCGGCATGCTGTGCATTTTTTGCACTGATTGTTATCGCTTTTCGTCTATCTGTTTCAAACCCCATCAACCTATATTGCCCTAGCGAATTTTCTTATTCCTGAACACCTTTTTCCCTTATGAGAAACGGTGGCAGGAGGCAATGCGAATTAACAGGTTTGCTGGGAGATGTGATGAATCGGATTTACAAGACTGTTTGGAATGAGCAGTCGCGGACGTTTGTTGCAGTTTCGGAAAACACCAAGGCGCGCGGCAAGCGTTCTGGGCAGTCGACGGGGCGCTTGGCGATTGCGAGCATTGTGCTTGCAGGGGTCGGCCTGGCTGGTTTCAGCGTGACTTCGACCGCTGCCGACGATGCCATTACATTCAACGCCGATACCGGAAGTACGGACGTCAGCCTTGGTCAGGCCGTAACTATAAGCGGTACACCGAACAATGTAGTGACGGCTATTACGGGCAATACCGTACAGATCACGCTGGCACAGGATATAGACCTGGGCTCGGCCGGCAGCCTGACGATCGGCAACAGCATGCTGAACAACAGCGGGCTCACGGTTGGCAGCAGCGCGCTGACCAGCAACGGGCTGGCCATCACGGGCGGCCCGAGTGTCACGGCCGATGGAATCGACGCCGCCGGCAAGCCAATCACGAATGTGGCGGCAGGGTCCGCCGGGACGGACGCTGTCAATAAATCTCAGCTCGATACTGCCATCGGCGGGACTTATAAGGGCTGGAGCGTCCAGGCAAATGGGGATGCCGCCACGCCGGTCGCGTCCAATGGGACTGTGCAGTTCAAGAATGGCCAGAACATCGCCATTACACGTAGCGGCACCGACCTGACCATCTCGACGGTGAGTACGCCCACCTTCCAGGGTGCCAGCATGGCCGGACAGAAGGTCACGAACGTCGCGGCTGGAACGGTGTCCTCGAGCAGCACGGATGCCGTCAACGGCGGCCAGTTGTACACGCTCCAAGACAATCTGAGCACGCTCCAGAACAATCTATACACGCAAGGGACAGGCATCAAGTACTTCCATGTGAAATCCACTCAGGCGGATTCATAGGCGAACGGAACCGACTCGACGGCCATTGGCCCCAATGCGATTGCGCAGGGCGACGATTCTGCAGCTATCGGCTTGAACGCCGCTGCACAGGGCGACGCTGCCACGGCCTTGGGGTCGAGCGCCGCTGCACAAGGCGAGGCTTCGATCGCCATAGGGCGAAATGCCCAGGCCTTGGGCAAGCAAACTACCGCGATCGGTGACGGGGCGCAGGTGGATTCCGATTTGGTGTCGGGTTCGCAAGCGATCGGCCAGGGGGCGCTGGTTACCGGCAACTACAGCAGTGATGCTGTGGCATTGGGTACGGACGCTACCGCGAGCGCCGCCCAGGCCACGGCTCTGGGGGCGCAGGCAAACGCAGCCGGAACAGGAGCCGTGGCAATCGGCCAGTCTTCCGCGAATATGGCGGGCATCGCAATTGGATCCTCTTCGGCGGGCAACTCTGCCATCGCGATGGGGACCGGCGCCAGCGCTGCTCCGACGGACAGTATTTCCCTGGGCAGTGGAGCAGGCGTCGGCACGGCCGCAGACCCGGGTGGCAACCGGCATTCCCAGATCGCCATCGGCCAGAATTCGGGCCAGAACGTGTACGGCAACGAGACGGTCGCGATCGGCGTGGGCGCCGGCTCGAACGCTACGGTGAACTCTGCGGTCCCCAGTACCGGCAGCATTGCGATCGGGACCTCGGCGGGGGCGGACCTGAGCGGCGCATACAACGTCTCCATGGGCTATGAGGCCAATCAGGGAGCGGGCGAAGTGGCCCATGCCGTTGCCCTTGGCGGTTTGACCAAGGCTGGCAAGGATGCCGCCGCGGTGGGTTATCAAGCCAGCGCCGCCGATTCTGCCGTAGCGATGGGTACGAGTGCGCAGGCTGCCACGAATGGCGTCGCTATCGGGATGGGCGCAGCGGCAGATGCCGGCAATATTGCGCTGGGCTTGAATTCCGCGGCCGTAAGCAGCGACGCGGACGGTTCGGGATATCTGACCGGGAGTGCGCCGCAGACGTCCGGCGTGGTGTCGGTGGGGTCTACCTCGGCGGGCGTGCGGCGGCGGGTCGTGAATGTAGCAGATGGTTCGAACCCCTACGATGCCGTCAACGTCCGGCAATTGCAAGGCGCGCAGACGAGTGTCGCCACTTTGATTGGCGGCGGGGTGGCGCTGAACCCCGATGGCAGCTATAGCGCGATCACGCTCAAGGACAGCGGTGGAACTTCACACAGTTTCGGTACCGTGGCGGAAGCCATAGGCGCCATTTCCAGCGGCACGGTTGATATATTGCCGGCCGACGCCGTCACATACAACGCTCATGGGGGAATCAGCAACGTCGACAATGCCGTATTGGCCACCGACGCAGTCAATCTGCAGCAAATGAATGCGGCGATCGTTGCGAATGGAGTGAAATACTTCAGCGTCGACCCGGCCAGCGATCCGGCCAATAAGGGCAATGACGGTGCTTCCGGTGCGAATGCGCTCGCTATTGGCCCGGCTGCTTCGGCGCAGGGCCAGTCTGCATTGGCCCTTGGAAATTCCGCCGCCGTGGTGAACGCGGACCAGGCGCTTGCGATCGGATACAAGTCACGTGCCTATGCGGATAGCGCCACGGTGTTGGGCAGCAATAGCAACGCATATGGCCAGGCTGGGGTCGCCATAGGACAAAATGCGAACAGCAACGGCGATAACTCCATTGCGATGGGGTCCGGCGCCTTGACGGAGGCGCAAGCCGTGGGTGCATCCGTCGATAATGCCATTGCCATCGGGACGGGGGCCGCGGCGACGGCCGACGACGCGGTTGCGATCGGACCGTCGTCGCGTGCGGGAGGGGTCAAGTCGGTGGCGCAGGGCTTCGAGGCGCTGGCGATCGGTGCAAGCTCTCAGGCCTCCGGAACGGACAGCACGGCCAGCGCCACGAATGCACAAGCCAGCGGCACTGGAGCCTATGCTTCGGGTGTGAGCTCTCAGGCACGCGGCACCAACGCAAATGCTGCAGGCGTTAATGCGCAGGCCAGCGGCACAGGTGCAGGCAGCTATGGCTCGGACGGGATAGCCCTGGGCACCAATGCCAGATCGGGGATTGCCAATCCCCAAAGCGATGAAGAAAAGGCAAAGAATGTCAACGGTATCGCCATCGGCAATTCTGCGGTGGCGGATGATGTCAATGCCATGGCGGTTGGCGTAGGGGCCGCGGCCCACGCGCAATCTGCCGCGGCATTTGGCGACGGGTCCCAGGCCACGGCCGTGCAGTCCCTGGCGGTAGGTTCGGGGGCCAGCGCAACGGCTGTCAATGCGGCAGCGTTCGGCACGGGGGCTCAGGCCTTGAATGCACGTTCCGTCGCGCTGGGCGACGGCGCGTTGACGGCTGCGGCCGTCGGCACGAGCAGCGCCACTGTCGACAAGGTGACGTACAACTTTGCGGGCACAAGCCCGGTCGGCACTGTCAGTGTCGGAACAGACAGCGACAAGCGCACCATAACCAACGTCGCGGCCGGGCGGGTCAGCGCCGCCAGCACCGATGCCATCAACGGCAGCCAGCTTTTCGGCACCAATGCCGCGGTGACTGCGCTGGGCAATGACCTGGATACCGCGGGCCAGAGCGTAGCGACGGCTTTGGGCGGGGCTTCGGCATACGACCCCGGCACCCACAAGGTGACGGCCAGCCTGACCGTCAACAGCAACACCTACAACAATGTTCAGGATGCTCTGAGCTATGTAGGCCAGGGCTGGAACCTGACCGCCAATGGCACGAATAGCGCGACCGTGGCGCCGGGCGGCTCGGTGGATATGTCGCCGGCCACGGACAATAACATCGTGGTCACCAAGACCAGCGGGACCAATTCGCAACAGGTCAAATTCGGCCTGGCCAACAATGTAAACATCGCCAATAACCTGACGGTGGGCGGCAGTACGACCGTTACCGGTATGTCGAATCTGAATGGCGGCGCGGCCATCAGCAATAGCTTGGTCGTCAACCCGAACACCGCCGTGAACTTCGGCGGCAACAAGATTACGAACGTTGCGGCGGGCTCGGCCGATACCGACGCGGTGAATGTTAGCCAGTTGAACTCACTGGCCAGCAAGCCGCTCACGTTCAAGGGCGATGTGGGACAGACCACCCGCACACTGGGCGATACGATGAGCATCCACGGCTCATTGGCCAGTGGCGCGTCGGCGTCCTCGGGCAATATCCGCACCGATGTCGTCGGCGATGGCGACATGGAGATCATGATGGCCAACAACCTGGACCTGGGGGCATCGGGCAGCGTCGCCATGGGAGACACGACGGTGAATAACACCGGGCTGTCTGTCGTCGACGGATCGGGCAACAAGACGACGACCACGGCAACTGGCACGACGGTGACGGGCGCTGCCGGCACTACGACCGTGGCGGCGGGTAATGTGGGTGTGGGCGATGGTACGTACACCACCAACATCCTGCCCACGCAGGTGGCGGTGGGTGGCGCTAATCCCATAGTCGTCAACGGGACCTCCGGCACGATCAACGGGCTGACCAACAAGACCTTCGATCCCGACAACTTCACCAGTGGGCAGGCGGCCACGGAAGATCAACTGAGCCAGGTCAGCAGCGGTATCTCGACCAAGGGGCTGGACTTTGCCGGGGATAGCGGCGCGAATGTGCATCGGGATCTGGGCCAGACGCTCAATGTGAAGGGCGGGGCCGACCCGAGCAAGCTGACAGATGGCAATATCGGAGTGGTGGCCGACAACACCACCGGCACGCTGTCGATCAAGTTGGCGCAGAACCTGAATCTGGGGGCTGACGGCAGCCTGGCCGTAGGCAACAGCACGATCGACAATACCGGGCTGTCGGTCGCCGACGGGTCGGGCAACAAGACGACGACTACGGCCATGGGCACGACAGTGGCTGACGGATCGGGCAATACGACGATGACCACGGCGACAGGCACAACGATGACCGACGGGTCGGGCAACAAGACGACGACTACGGCGACAGGCACGACGGTGACGGGCTCTGCCGGCACCACGACGGTGACGGCGGGCAATGTAGGCGTGAGCGATGGCACGAATACCACTACCATCGCGCCGACGCAGGTAGCGGTAGGTGGAGCTCACCCTGTAACCGTCAATGGAGCTACCGGCACGGTCAATGGGCTGACCAACAAGACTTTCGATCCCGACAACTTCACCAGCGGGCAGGCGGCTACGGAAGACCAGTTGGGCCAGGTCAGCAGCGATATCACGACCAAGGGCCTGGGCTTTGCCGGGGACAGCGGCACGAATGTGCATCGGGACCTGGGCCAGACGCTCAATGTGAAGGGCGGGGCCGACACCAGCAAGCTGAGTGACAACAATATCGGCGTGGTGGCCGATGGAACCGACACCTTGGCGATCAAGCTGGCGCAGAATCTGAATCTGGGGCCCGATGGCAGCCTGGCCATAGGCAACAGCACGATCGACAACAATGGGTTGACGATCGATGACGGCGCGGGCAACACGACGGCGACTACTGCGGCGGGCACGGTAGTGACGGATGGTACGAATACCACGACGGTAGCGGCGGGCAATGTCGGAGTGACCGATGGCACATATACCACCAGCATCGCGCCGACCCAGGTGTCGGTGGGCGGCGCTTATCCGGTGATCGTCAACGGGTCGACGGGCACGATCGGTGGCCTGCAGAACAAGGTCTTCGATCCTAGTAACATCGTGTCGGGCCAGGCCGCGACGGAAGACCAGTTGGGCATGATGGGCAATACCCTGAACATCGGGCTGTCCAGCGATGGCAAGAGCAATGTCATCAACTATGGCGGCAACCAGTATGCCAGCTTGTCCGACGTGCTCGACAGCCTGCACTGGAATGTCGATGCCTCCGGCCCGACCTCCGGCACGGGCGGTACTGGGGGCACGGGAGGCTCGAGCGGCAGTGGGAGCTCCGGCGGCAGCGGCGGATCCACAGGCGCGACCGAGATTCATAACGGCAATACCGTCACTTTCGTCGCGGGCAACAACATTACCGTCGACAAGGCGCCTGCGGCATCGGGGTCGGGCGACGCCAGCATCACTATCGGCCTGGCCCAGGACATCAGCGTCAATAGCGTCACAGCGACCAATGTGACGGCAACCAACGTCACGGCGACCAACGTCACCGCCAACAATGTGAAAACCGACACGCTCAATGCCAATGCGGTGATCATTCAGGATGGTCCGACGATCAACCAGAATGGCATTGACATGAACAACCAGCCGATCACGAATGTGGCTCCCGGGGTCAATGGCACGGACGCGGTCAATGTGAACCAGTTGAACAATCTGGCCACCAACGTAGCCAATGGCATGAACACCATGCAGAACGAGATCAACAGGAATGATCGCGTGGCCAGCGCCGGTATTGCCGCCGCCATTGCCACGGCAGGCCTGCCTCAAGCCTACCTGCCTGGCAAGAGCATGTTCAGTATTGCCGGCGGCACGTGGCGCGGCGAGAGCGGCTATGCCATGGGCTTGTCGCGGGTAACCGATAACGGCAATTGGGTGCTCAAGGCAACCGCCAGCGGCTCGTCCCGCGGCGACTACGGCGGTTCTGTTGGCGTGGGCTATCAATGGTAAGGCCGCAATATCTCGAACCTAGGATGAATTCCATGTTACATACCTTGAAAGATTTCTCCCTGCGCGCCGGGAGCCTGCTGGCCATTCTGGCTCTGTCCGCCTGCGGCAATCTGAGCCAGGTTACCGGCCAGGGCACAACGGACAAACCCGTCTGGCCCGACCCGGCCCATGCATCGTTTACCAATGGGTCCTATCCCAATCTGGACAGCCTGCGCCTCGTAGGCAACGGCATGACCAAGGACCAGATCTACAGCCTGCTGGGGCGTCCGCATTTCAGCGAGGGCTTTGCGGGCGTGCGTGAATGGGACTATCTGTTTCACTTCAGGACTTCCAACGGCGATGAGACTTGCCAATACAAGATCTTGTATGACAAAGACATGCTGGCACGCAGTTTTCTATGGAAGCCGGCCGCTTGCGCGGACGTTCTGAACGGCCAGAAGCCTGCTGCACCGGCAACGTTTGCCTTGAGCAGCGATGTGTTGTTCGGCTTTGACAGCGCCGTGCTCACGACGAAGGGACGCGTGGCGGTCGATCGGATTGCCAACCAGCTCAGGCAGCGGAACGATGCCTCGGTGACGGTTGTAGGCTATACGGACCGGCTGGGCTCCGAGCCATACAACCAGGCGCTGTCGCAACGGCGCGCCGATACGGTTCGTCTGACATTGGTGAACGACGGTGTTGAGCCCGGCCGTGTGAGCGCTGTCGGCAAGGGCGAGAGCGCCCCGCTGGTGCAATGCAATAACGGTAAGCAGAGCGAGCTGATTGCCTGCCTGGCTCCCAACAGGCGCGTTGAAATTGTCGCCTCGGGATCTCATTGACGTTTTGGAGACTAGTGGTATGAAGCGTATTTATGTTGTTTCGGGGATGATGGCTGGAGCTGCCTTCCTGGCGGGCTGCCAGCAGATGCCTACCCAGTCTTCTGCGTTGACGCCGCCGCCGCCAGTGTCGCAGCAACTGACGCAGCCGCCTGCAATGGCGCAGAAATCCGTGCAGCAACAAGCGGCCGCGCCCGCTGCTCAGCAGACCCGCGTGGATTTCCGGCTGGCCCAGCGGGCCAAGGCCGCCGGCCTGTCCGAGCTCAAGTTCCCCGATGGCTCGCTCTGGTACAACCCGCAGCCGGTGCTGACCCGGGCCGATCTGTCCGGTGTCGAGCCTCGGCGCACGGCTGACGGCCACCCTTATCTCCGTTTCACGTTTTCAGCTCTGGGGGCGCAGAAGCTGGCGGCCCTGACCAAGCAGTATCGTGGCAGGCTGCTGGTGCTGACGCTGAACAATTCGCTGGAATCGGTTTATGCGATCAGTCAGCCGATCCAGTCGGGTGTGCTGGATATCGGCGTCAAATCCGATCAGGAAGCTGTACGGGCCGTCAAGACGATCGCTGGAAAGTAGTCCGGAGGATTGCCCAGGCAGGAAGCCTGGGCGCCCCGACTTGGGTATCGCTGGTGTGGCTGGGAAGCATCGATTGCGCTTGTAGCTGTCGACAGATGCTCATGATCTCCCTCATTCGGTTTATTCTCTCGCGGAGGATCATTCGAAAAGGGGTCTGACATGAGGCGAATATTGCTCGTCGCTCTGCCTGCCGTCCTGCTGGCGGCGTGTCAGAACGTGCCGACCGATATATCCTCGGCCGATTCGACAATGATCGGTAGCCCGGTACCGGCTGCCGCCACGGTGGTTTCGGGTCGAACCCCTGAATCGAATGCCGCTGCGGCACCGGTCAAAAACGCTGCGCCGCCCGCCGCCATGGCGCCGATCCAAAAGCCTGCGCCAGCCGACGCCGCGGCGTCGATCCAAAAGCCTGAGCCAGTGACGGTCCCGGTTCAAAATCCCGCATCAGCCTCCGCCATGGTCCCGGCCCAAAATTCCACGCCGGCCTCCGCTGTGGCCTCGGCCCAAAATTCCGCGTCAACCACTGCCGGGATTCCGACCCAAGCTTCGGCGCCGGCATCGAGTTCCACTGCGACTCCAGCGCTGGCATCGGCGCCTGTGCCGACACCGGAATCGGCGCCGGGGCAAACACCGGTGCCTGCGCCGGCATCGGCCCTGACGTCGACTCCTACTACGGAGTCAGCATCGACCTTGGCTCCTACATTTGCACCAGTTCCTGCATCTGCACCAACATTGGTGCCGGCACCGACATTGGCTGTGACGCCGACTCCAGTCTTGGAGCCGGCATCGGACTTGACCTCAGCATCCGCCCCCGCCCCAGCGCCCACGCCAGCCTCGACACCGGCATCAACGCCGACCCCCACATTGGTGCCGGCACCGACACTGGCTTTGACGTCGGCCTCAACTTTGGAGCCGGTATTGGCCATGACACCGGCACCGGCATCCCCACTGGCACCGTTGCCGGCTTCGACACCGACATTGGTGCCGGCGCCGACGCTGGCTGTGACGCCGACCCCAACCTTGGAGCCGGCATTGACTACGACGCAGGCACCGGCACCCCCAGTAGCACCGGTGCCGGCATCGACGCCTACATTGATGCCGGCGCCGACACTGGCTGTGACGCCGGCCTCGACTTTGGAGCCGGCATTGGCTATGACGCCGCCACCGTCACCCACAGTAGCACCGGTGCCGGCATCGACGCCTACATTGGTGCCGGCGCCGACACTGGCTGTGACGCCGGCTTCGACTTTGGAGCCGGCATTGGCTATGACGCCGGCATCGGCACCTACAGTAGTACCGGTGCCGGCATTGACGACCACATTGGTGCCGGCACCGACACTGGCTGTGACGTCGGCCTCAACTTTGGAGCCGGCATTGACTACGACGCCGGCACCGGCACCCCCAGTAGCACCGGTACCGGCATCGGTGCCTACATTGGTGCCGGCGCCGACTCTAGCCCTGGCACCAGTCCAGACCCTGACGCCAGGGGCGGCCTTGACACCGACTCCAGTGCCACCACCAATGCAGGCTCCGACGCAAGCTCCTGTGCCTGCGCCAGCCTCCAAGCCAACAGTGCCCACGATAGTGGAGTTTCGCCTGGCGCAGTCCCAGCCGGGACAAAATCTGCTGCCGCTGCCCATAGGCAAGTATGTCTTGTATTATTTCCCGCCCCCCGTATTGACTGGGGCCGATCTTGCTCTGGCCGAATCCATGAAGACCTCCGAGGGGCAAGCATATGTCCACATCGAGTTCAACCGGCAGGGTACGCAGCGGTTGGCCCAACTTACGCAGTTCAACGGTGGGCGCTGGCTGTTGATAACTGTAGATGGCAAGCTGGTAGCGGAGCCGCGTATCGGCGCCCCTATCTCTGATGGAATCATCAATATGACAACCGGCACTGACATCGAGGCCGCACGCATTGTCAACGGGTTAATCGGCGCAATAGGTCACGAAGGAAACCCCAAATAGCGCGCCTGCGGCCTACGCCGTTTTCGATGGCGGGGCGGCCATCGGTGTTCATCGGGGCCGCTACTTCAAACCGGTCATGGACCGGCCCCCATACTGATACCGGCACTGGCGGTGGATGCAGGGCGGGACTCCGCCCTTATAATCGAGTCTCCCGGTGCTGTAATATTTAGATATTTTTAGTGCTGGACTGACTCATTTTCCACTCAGTTTCGAGACTTTTTATCTCTGCTTGCAGACGCCCGGGCGAACAACCAGTCGAATTGCGCAGAAGGAATCAGCATACTCATGGTTTGGCTCGCTCGCGTTCGTAGCTTCTTGGCTACCCATATCGTCAAGCTCGCGCATTTCCTGGCCGGCGCCCTGTTGTCCGCTTACCTCATGCCGGAAGGCCCGGCCGTGGCCTTTGGTGTCGTAGTGATGGCGGCCATCCTGAAAGAAGTTCACGATGGGGTGATGCATCGCAAGGTCGACCTGCTGGACGCCGCAGCGGCCATCGCCGGCGGCGTTTTGTCCCTGATCGTGCACTGGATGCCGCAGTTTTTGCAGGCCCTGTGACGTTGCAAGGGCTCCTCGGGGGCGCCCGAGGCCGGGAAATCCTTTCCCCGGGCAGTGTCGTGTCTCAGAAGTTCGTGCTCATAATGAAATTGACGGATTCGTGTGCAGGGCAAGGCGCAAACCACAGCGATAGTCGTAACTATCGCGAGGCTGAGCCCGGACACGGACAGTCCCTGCGGACTGCCCGTGCCTGGCGCAGGGCTGGGCCTCTGGCCCAGCGCGGCCTGCAAGGCTTGCAACGCCGGCCTGCGCGCGAAGGCGCAATTTCATGGGTGCGAACTTCTGAGACACGGCACTAGCGGCCGGCGCGGATGGCCGGCCATGCCGCCAGGGCGCAGGCGAGCTGTGCGCAGCCGCCCACATACATCGCCAGCCGCAGCCCTTGTGTCGCATCGGCCGCGGCCGCATAGATCGCGCCCAGCACGGCCACGCCTAGCGTGGCGCCAGCCATCCTGGCCACATTGATCAGCGCCGAGGCAATCCCGGATTGCGCGGCCGGAACTGCGCCGATGGCCGCGCCCATCAGCGGGCCGGTCGCCAGCCCCATGCCTATGCCGGCCATCAGCAGGCCGGCCTGGGCAAGCAGCACGGACGAGCTGCCCGCGCTGGCTCCGACGGCCAACAGCCCGGCACCGATGATCGCTACTCCGCCGCAGGTAAGAATATGTGTGCCTATGATTTCCGCCAGTCTCCCCGTCCAGGAAGAGACCAGCACGAAAGCCAGGGCCATGGGCATCAACGCCAGCCCGGCCTGCATGGCGTCCAGCGTGTGCGTGGCCTGCCAGGTCATGGGCAGCAGGAACAGCAAGCCATACATGCCGAATGTCATGCCCGAGGTCGCCGCGATCGCGCCGCGAAATACCGGTTGGCGGAATATGCGCAGCGGCACCATGGCCGACGCGCCGCGCGTGGCCTCGACGCGGATGAAGCATGCGCCGGCCAGCACCGATATTGCCAATGAGCCCCAGGCCAGCGCACGGTTGTGGCTAGCCTCGATGGCGGACAGGGCCAGCATGCCGAGCGCTGCCGCACTTAGCATCTGTGCGGCAAGGTCGAAACGCCGGCCCTGCGGAGCGGATGACTCGGGCACGGCGCGCAGCGCCAATGCAATGGCGCCGGTGCCCACCGGAACGACCAGAAAAAAGATGCTGCGCCATCCCATCCAGGCGATCGCCAGGCCGCCCAGCGCGGGCGCTATCGCGAAAGCCAGCCCGTTGCATCCCGACCAGATGCCCAGCGCCCGCGCCCGTTCGGTTTCGTCGTGCCATACGACGCGCAAGATGGCCAGCGAGGCTGGAATCATCAGCGCCGCCCCCATGCCGGCCAGGGCCCGGCCGGCCACGAGCGGAGCCATGCTTGTGGCGCAGCCGCACAGCACCGATGCCGCCGTGAACAGGGCTGCGCCCGCCACGAATACCTTCCTGCGGCCATACAGGTCGGCCAGCAGGCCGCCCGTCAGCAGCATCACGGCATAGACCAGGTTGTAGGCGTCGGCCACCCACTGCATGGCTCGCACGTCGACCTTGAAATACACCGCCATGGGGTTCATCCCCAGGTTGACGACCGCGGTGTCGATCTGGGCGACCAGCACGGCCAGGCAGAGTGCCGCGAGCACCAGGATTCGAGATTCTCGCGCCGGGTGGACGGGGTGGATGCCGGAGCCCGGCTCCCGGCCGGAAGGTGTGCCGAGCGTGGCGGCGGGGGTGTCGGGCGTACAGGTGTCTTGCGAGTTCATGGCGCCACTGTATGCCGGCTTGCCGCGGCGATGCTTCGCCGCGTGTCGAAGCATTCGGCGCCCACCGCGGCGTAAGATACAGATGGCTGATTTACAGCCGATACGGAGCCCAGAACATGGACAGCCTGCCCAATATATCTTCCGTGGCGTTCCTGATCGCCGACCCCACCCGCGCAGCGATGCTGCTGTCCCTGATGGACGGCCGCGCGCGCCCGGCGGGCGAGCTGGCCTACTCGGCCGGCGTCACGGCGCAGACTGCCAGCGCGCATCTGTCCAAGCTCATGGACGGCGGCATGGTCCTTTGCGAAAAAGAAGGGCGTCACCGCTATTACCGGCTGGCGGGCCCGCAGATCGCTCAGGCCCTGGAGCAACTGGCCTCGATCAGGCCCGCCGTGCGCCGCAAGCCCCTGAGCCGCCAGGCACGGGAACTACACGAGGCGCGCTGCTGCTACGACCATCTGGCGGGGCGCCTGGGCGTGGCGGTGACGCGCGCCCTGGTCGAGCATCGCTACCTGGTTCCGGGCGAGGACAAGCTGTACGAGGTGACCGACCGAGGCCGCGCCTGGTTCGGCTCCGTGGGCGTGGATGTGTCCAGCCTGAAACCGACACGGCGCGGCATTGCCCGGCAGTGCCTGGATTGGACCGAACGCTCGCATCACCTGGCCGGCCCGCTCGGGGTGCAATTCATGGCTGCCATGTGCCGCAGCGGCTGGCTACGCCGCTCGCGCTCTTCGCGCTTGGTGCAGGTGACCCCGGCGGGGTGGGAAGGCCTGCGGCAACAGCTGGGGGTGGACGAACGGGCCGTGCAGTCTGTATCCGAGGCTTGAATCGGGGATCAAAGCCAGGCCACGGCCTTGCCGATTTGTTCTCGCGCCTCGATGCGCGCATGAACCGCGGCGATATCCTCGAGGGCGCAGCGTTCCGCGATTTCGATTTCCAGGCTGCCGTCGAGAATCGCGCCGAACACTGCGTCCGCGCGTCTTTGCACGGACTCGGCATCGGCCATGTGATCGGCCAGGCGCGGCCGCGTCAGGAACAGCGAGCCCGCTTCGCCCAGTTCGTACGGATCGAGATCCTTGACCGAGCCCGACACGTTGCCGTAGTTGATCAGCAGGCCGCGGGTGCGGGTGGCGCGCATGCTGTCGCGCAGGGTAGCCTTGCCCAATGAGTCGAACACGACATCGACGCCTTTGCCGCCGGTAAGCGCTCGCACTTTTTCGGCAAAGCCCCCGTCGTCATAGGGCAGGGCGGCGTGCGCGCCGCGCCGCAGCGCGATGGCGCGCTTTTCCCCGGTGCTGGCCGTGGCGTAGACGGTGGCACCGATACGTCTGGCCATCTGGATCAGGATCTGCCCGATGCCGCCCGAGGCCGCATGAATCAGGCAGGTGCTGTCGGCTGTCAGTTCGGCAACGTCATGGATCAGGTAATGCGCCGTGCATCCCGGGAACATCGCCGAAGCCGCAGTGTCGAAGCCGATCTCGTCCGGAATGCTGGCGGCCAGGCGCGCGGGGATGGCGACATATTCGGCGAAGCCGCCCCAAGCGATGCACCAGGCGACCCGTTGCCCGACGGCCAGGCGCGTCACGCCGGGCCCGGTTTCCACGATCACTCCCGCGCCTTCCATGCCCAGCGTGCAGGGCGCCCGCACCGCATAGATGCGCGAGTCGATATATTTCCCCTGCCGGGTATGGATGTCCATGAAATTGATCCCGGCGCAGGCCACTTTTACCAGCACCTCTCCGGCGCGGGCCACGGGGACCGGGGCGTCGCGGCGCAGCCGGACGGCTTCGGGACCGCCGTAGCCTTCGATGGTGATGGCCCGCATGGTCCGTGCCGGATTTCGTGTCATATCGTCATTCCCGGGAGAACTTATAGCAGAGAGGTGAGCTCGTCGATCGCCGCCAGCGAGTCGAGCCGTCCGGCAAGGGCAGTAATGCGTCGCGCCGCGCCGTCGGGAATTCGATGTGCCACGTTGGCGAAGAATTTTTCCTCTACTTCCTGGCTGCTCACCGGATTTTCCGGGCTGCCGCGGCGTTCCCAGACATCTTTGGACAACACCATACCCGAACGCGTGTGGACGCGCACCGTGGCGGCGTGGCGGAAGGCAGGGCCGCGATTCTCGATGCGTTCGTCTTCGAAAGGGTGAATGCGCTGCATGAACTCCATCACGTCCGGGGCGTCTATGTGATCCGCATCATAGTCGTCGACCGTCAAGCTGCCGCGCAACGCCATGACCGCGAGCCCGTAAAACAGATTCATTTGAGCCGCCGTGACGCTGGTGGGCCGGTAAGGCCATGCAACGTGCACATAGGTCATATGTCCGCATCCTACCGCAATACGGTCGATATCTGCGGCTTGCAGCCCGTGTTCCAGTTGGAGCTGGCGAAAGGCATCCAGCGCCGCGTGCATGCTCGTGACATTGGGGTACATCTTGAAGCCGACCTTGCCGGCCTCCCATTGCGTGCCCAGGCCCTCGAGCAGGCGCTCCATATGCGGGGTGCGCGCGAAGGCGCTGAGGAAGCCGCCATAGTCGGCTTCCAGAATGTTTTCAATGCCGGTGAATCCTCGCTTTGCCAGTAAAGCCGCATAGACGCCGCTCTGTCCGGCACGGCCCGCGTGCAGGCGCTTGACCATGGCGCCCTCCTGGGCGGCCATCAGGCCGGCCCCCATGGAGCCGGCGATGCCCAGCGCATGCTGCATGGCCTGTGGATCCAGCCCCAGCAAGCGTCCCGCCGTCGCGGCGGCGACGAATGTGCCTGTGACGCCTTGCGGATGAAAGCCGTTCAGGAACAGGGCTGTCGTAGCGGCGTTGCCCACCCGGGCGCCGACTTCATAACCGGAGACGATGGCGGTCGTGATATCGCGCCCGGTTATGCCCGGCAAGGCCTGCGCCAATGCGAAGGCTACCGGCACGGCCAATGAGTTTGGATGAAGAACAGATTCTTTGTGGATATCGTCCATCTCGAATGCATGGCCAGCGGTGCAATTGACCAGCACTGCCTGGGTCACCGAGGTTCGTGCGCGCGTTTCGCCACCGTATCCCCATAGGGAGGCCACCGGGTTTCCGCCTTCGCCGAGGACCATGTCCGCAACGTATCTCGTCCAGGGCAGGCGGGCGCCATGCAGGCATACGCCGATGCCGTCCAGGACATGCAGGCGAATGCGTTCTACCAGCCAGGCCGGAATATCTTCGAAGTTCAAGCCTGCGGCGAATGTGGCCAGGCGGCGCGTGGGCTCTGCGTCGCCCTCCGCGCAGGGCTGGCCCTGGTCGTAAGGTTTTGAAGCAATGGATGAATGAGCAACTGGGTTCATGGATTTATTCGGGTTTGATGCCCGCCGCGGCTACCGCCTGGTGCCAGCGAGCGATTTCGGTTTGGATGAACTTGCCCAAGTCGGCGGCATTCACCGGGAGCAGGTCGTGCGCGGCAGCTTTCAGCGATGCTTGCACCACGCCGGCCTTGCCCGCTTCTGCGAATGCGCCGCGCAGTTTGTCCACGACCGCTGGGGACGTTCCACGCGGGGCGAGCACGGCATTCCAGGCGTATACCTGGAAGCCGGCCTCGCCTTGTTCGGCCACGGTGGGCAGTTTCGGAAGCCCCGGATATCGATCCAGGGTCGAGACGGCAATGGCGCGTATCTTGCCTGAGTTGACCAGGGGCAGCAGCGATCCGCCCGAGTCGAACATGGTCTGCACATCTCCACGGATCAGCGCATTCAGAGCTGCGGGCGAGCCTTTGTAGGGAATGTGGGAAGCATCCAGGCCGGTGGCGGATTTCAGCATTTCCATCGCCAGGTGCGATGTGATCCCGACTCCGCCGGACCCGAAACGCAGCTTTCCGGGGTGCGCCTTGGCATAAGCCAGCAGATCACGCAGCGAGTGTACCGGCAAGTCGTTATTGACTACGAGGAACAGGCGGCCGCGCGCGATCGGCGCTACCGGCACGAAGTCTTTTGCCGTGTCGTAGCTCAAATGGGCATACAGCGCCGGATTGATCACCATCTGGCCGGATGTCCCGAACAACAGCGTGTAGCCGTCCGGATCGGCCGCTTTCACGACTTGTGCCGCCAATATCCCATTGGCACCGGCTTTGTTGTCGACGATGATGGGGGTCTTCAGGATACCGCTCATGGCTGCGGCATAAGCGCGAGCGATGATGTCGGTCGTCTGCCCCGGGGGAAAACCGACGACGAAGCGTATGGGTCGGGACGGATAGGTTTCCGCCGCGACGGCTTGCTGCCACAGCAGGGGTTGCACGGGTAGTGTCAGCGCCGCGGCTGCCGCTTGCAGGATGGCCCGTCGGCGTGGCACGACGCCCTGCGCGATGACGGGGTTCCGGCCTGCTGCGTCGATCGATCGGTTTTTCATTTGATGTCTCCTCTTGTGATGGAAACGCAGTCTAGACACAAAGTTTTTGCCTGTCTAATATATTGACAGCTCATTCACAATACATAATTTGTATGGCGGGGCAACCCTATGGATTTACGCCATCTTCGATACTTCGTCGTGACAGCGGAAGAACTGCATTTCACGAGAGCGGCACAGCGTATCGGCATCGCGCAGCCGCCGCTGACCTATCAAATAAAAATGCTGGAGCGCGAACTGGGCGTGCGCCTGTTCGATCGGCTGCCCGGCAACGTACGCTTGACCGAGGCGGGTAGTGTGCTTCTGGAAGACGCCAGGGAAATTCTGGACCGCGTGGGCAAGGCTGCAACGCGATGTCGGCAAAGCGCGCAAGGGCTGGTGGGGCGCGTCGGGGTAGGGTTCACCGAGTCGGCCTCGTTCTGTACAGAAGTCACCACGGCGTTGCGGCGTTATCGCGACCGCTATCCCCGCGTCGACATTACGCTGGAGGAACATCGGTCCGTGCATCTCGTGCAGTTGCTGCGCCAGGGGCGCATAGACATCGCGTTCGTCAGGCTTCCGATCGGCATGGACGAGGACGTGCACTTCAGCCTCATTTCCACCGAGCCTATGGTCGTGGCATTGCCGCGCAAGCATAGGCTGGCGCGGCGCAAGTCCCTGGGGCTGGAACAGCTCAAGGACGAGCCTTTTGTGCTCTACCCGCGCGCCACGCGCTTCGGTTTGTCGGACATGATAGTTACCGCCTGCGAAACGCTGGGATTCAGCCCCAGAGTCGTTCAGCACGCACCGCAAATTTCGTCCACCATCAATTTGGTCGCCAGTTCGTTGGGCGTAACTATTGTTCCGGCCTGCATGCAGCATGCGCGCATAGACGATGTGCGCTATGTACCGCTGAAAGAGACGGACTTGCGGGCCACCTTGGGCGTCGCTTACCGGTCCGGCCCACTGGCACCCGCAGTGGAGAATCTGCTGGCGCTCGTGCCGACTGAGCCATACAGCGGCACGCCGGCTTAGCAGCCGATAGCCAACGAATCTGGCGGATAGCCGTTTCGGGGGTACTTGGCCCGGTCGCGGGCCGGATGCCTTGGAACGCTAGCGACGGCAGCACTAGCCATGGCCGCAGCTGGGGCTATTTGAATATCCGCTGCCCGTCCATGCCTGTCGTTGCCTCGCGGAACCGCAACGCTGTCGCTATCTAGGAAAAATCCGCAACGGGAGCCAGGCCTTGCAGCCACCAGATGAGCGCGGCGATGGCTGCGCAAAGCAGCAGCGCGCTCAGCCTGTAGCGCCAGGAGTCGTCCGCCGCGGGGTGTTCGGCCAGGGCGTAGGCTGCGATCGGCGCATCGCCGCTGAGCATGGGCCCGACCAGCCTTATGCCGCGCACGCGGCGATACCAGATTATGGCGCCCACATGCACGCATACCAGGGCGACCATGATCCATTGGTTGATGTCGTGCAGGCCGGTCATGGTGTCGGACAGCGAATCGCTCAGGTAGGCCAGGGGCCCGGTCGTCATCACGTCGTCGTTGGCGAACAGGCCGCTGAACGCCTGGAAGCCGAAGGATGCCAGCAGGGCCAGCACCGACAGGGCGCCCAGGGGATTATGGCCCGCGTAATGCAGGCGGCGTCCGCGCAGATAATCCAGTACGTAGCGCGGGCCGCGGACGAATTGCGCGAACCTTGCGTAGCGCGGCCCGCAGAACCCCCAGATGATGCGGAAAACAATGAGCCCCAGTATGGTCAGGCCGAAACGCACGTGCCAGGTCATCCACAGGCCGCCCAGCTTGACGGTTATGAAAGAGCCCAGCACGCAGGCCACCAGGGCCCAATGGAACAGGCGTGTAGGCAGGTCCCATACGCGTATTGTGGCGATGCCGTGTTTTTCCATGGGTATGCGCGGCCGGGGAAGGAGCAGACCCCGGTATTGTAGCGGCCGGCCTCAGCGCACGCGCTGCTTGATGTTGCGGCCGTCGTAGACGTAGACGTCGACCTTGTTGGGCGTGACGTTGCTGGGCGTGGCAAGCTCGAACCTGCGGCCGATCGCCGATACCCTGATCTGGCTGGAACAAGAGCCGAAGGGCTTGGAAACGTTATAGCCCCCCTTGTATAGCGTCACCCAGCGATACTGCACGGGGCAGAGGCTGCTGCCGGTGTTCACGGATATCAGGGCCGAAAGCTTGCCCGGCAGCGCAAAGGCATAGGGGATGTTCAGCAAGCCCACCATGTTCGGCTGCACTTCTTTGCCGTCGAGCAGCAGGTGCGATTCGTAGATGTAATCGGTGGTCTTGACGCGCAGTGTCCCGTAGGACGATGACAGTACCAGCCGCGATGGGGATACCGGCCATTCGGCCGGAGATGCCACCGTGCTCTGGCACCAGGCCAGCAATGCGCCTGTGGCCAGCAATTTGATGCCAAAGAAGAGATGACAGCGCATTTTGCTCAGCTGAAATATTGCGTCGACAAGCAACTGTATTGTTACGCTGCACTTGCATTTCTCGCAAGTACATGTAAAGGGTATTACATTTCATTTTTCTGCTTCGCGCAAGCGCCCCTTGGCGACCATGCGGCGGCAGGATTTCGAACGTGATACGGCCCCTGGGGCGGGCCTGGGACGAGGCGTCCGGGGCGGGGGTACGGACCAGGTCAGGAGCCGCTTGCAAACAGGTAAAGCAGCATGACCAGAAGCAACAGGAAATAGGCGCCGATACCCACCGCCACGCTGCGATAGGCGCGATGCAGGTAGTCGCGCCAGGTGGCGGGCCGGGCCCTGCGGCCGACCCAGTACCAGTAGGCGATCATGGCCAGGAGGCTCAGCAGCAGGAGGCGCATTTTCATGCGGGCATTGTAGCGGCGCCGGCAGGGCCGCGACGGCGCGCGCCATTTTCGGGCAGAACATCCTGTTGCTATTGCAGGAGAGAGGCGTGGCCGGGGCGGGATAAGGTGATACAAGCCGGTAGATGCGGATATAGTAGCTAATGTGTGCAAGCGTGAGCCCGTCGCGGGGCCGAGCCCCGCTGGCGTGCAGCATATTGCGGGCCCGTGTGCGGGCCTGTGCTTGCGCCGGCCAACTAACGGAGGAACGAAACATGAATCGAAAAGCCGAGGATGCAGCGAACAGCACTCCTTTCCCGGCCCATGAAGACGGGCTCGAGGATCGTCTCGACGAAGCGCTGGACGATACGTTTCCCGCCAGCGATCCCGTGCAGATCGTCACCAGGCAAGCCAGGCGCGATGCCAAGGCAGGCTACGCCCCACCGGCCACCGGCGGCGAGCAGGGTAGTCTGGACGAAGGGCTGGAAGAAACCTTTCCGGCCAGCGATCCCGTCGCGGTGGGCACACGCAAGGCGGATCGAGGCTGAGCCGCACGGACGCCGCCTGCTCCAGGGTGGCGGACGCGCAGATTGCATAGGGTGTGGCCGCATGAGCGTGTAAGAGCATGAGCGGGATATCTCCGGCTGCGGATCTTTGCCGTCCGGCAGTGCCGCGCGGGGCAACCGGCTTGGCCTGGGCGGGGCTCCTGCTGCGGACCGTGCGCGGGGCTTGCCTGTTGTGGGTGTTTTTGTTGGCCGGTTGCGCCCAGTTGCCCACTCTGCAGGGCCGCAGCCAGTCGGTGGCGCTGCAGCACACCCAGGACACGGCCCTGGGCCGGGAATTCGTTCCGCTGGCACGGCAGCATCCCGGCAAGTCGGGGGTAATCGCGCTGGCCGACGGGCCGGCCGCATTCGCCACGCGCCTGTGGCTGGCGCAAATGGCGCAACGTTCGCTGGACGTGCAGTATTACATCTGGCACGACGATATTGCCGGCATCATGCTGTTCGACGCCCTGCGCCGCGCTGCGCAGCGCGGGGTGCGGGTACGGCTGCTGCTGGACGACAACGAGGCCGGCAATCTCGACGGCATCCTGGCGGCGTTGGCCGCCCAGCCCAATATCCAGGTACGGCTGTTCAATCCTTTCCTGCATCGCCATTGGCGTTTCCTGGATTACCTGACCGATTTCAGCCGCCTGAACCGGCGCATGCACAACAAGTCGTTCACGGCTGACAACCAGGCCACCATCATAGGCGGGCGCAATATCGGCGACGAATATTTCGGCGCCGGGCAGGATTTCCTGTTCGTCGACCTGGATGTCATGGCCATAGGGCCGGTGGTCAAGGCGGTGTCGCATGATTTCGATCGGTACTGGGCCAGCGCGTCGGCCTATCCGGTCGGCCGCATCTTGCCTCCGGCGGCGCCGGGCGCGGCGGCGGTGCTGGCGGCCCATGCCGCGCAGTTGCGCAAGGAGCCGGTGGGGCGCGCATATCTGAGGACCTTGGCGCATCTGCCCTTGCCCGAAGAGTTGCGCAGCCACCATCCGCCTTTCGAATGGGCGGTAACGCACATGGTCAGCGACGATCCGGCCAAGGGCCTGGGGCAGGCTCCCGCCGACGAAATGATGCCGGCCAAGCTCGACAGCATCCTGGGTACGCCGAAACACGAAATGCAGCTCGTATCGCCGTATTTCGTGCCTACGGCCGGAGGCGCGCGCTATTTCGAGGATCTGGCGCGCAAGGGAGTGAAGGTCACGATCCTGACCAATTCCCTGGAAGCCACCGACGTGGCGGTGGTCCATGCCGGCTATGCCAAGTGGCGCAAGCCGCTATTGCGCGCCGGGGTGAAGATATACGAAATGAAGCGCGAGTTCTCGGGCCCGCAGCCGCGCTACCGGAACTTGACCGGCCGGTCGGCCTCCAGCCTGCATGCCAAGACCATATCCGTCGATCGCTCGCGCATATTCATAGGGTCGTTCAATTTCGATCCGCGTTCGGCCAAGCTGAATACGGAAATGGGTTTCGTAATCGACAGCGCCGACATGGCGCGCGCCATTCCGGAAGCGCTGGGCGGCAGCGTCCTGGTGCGCGCCTACCGGGTGCGGCTCAGCCCCCAGGGCAAGCTGCAATGGGTCGAACACAAAGGCAAGAAGATCATTGTCTACGACACCGAGCCAGGCACGAGCTTCTGGCTGCGGCTGGGCGTGTCCACGCTTTCCGTGTTGCCCATAGACTGGATGCTGTAGCGATCGAGGGGCAGCAGCGCGCGGCCCACGGTCGTCTCGGTGTTGCCCATAGACTGGATGTTGCAGAGTCCGAAGGGCCTGCTGTCTGAGGGGCCGAACCGCGCTTGCCCGTGACCGGGCCTTTTCCGTGTTGCCGGCGCAGGCCGACTCCGGCGCGGTCCGCGCCCTCACTGGCGTCGGGTTGAAGCAAGTCTGAAGCAAATATTTACCGCCTTCCCGCCGCTCCGCCACATGCAGTGCTTCGAAGACTGTAACTATCTGGACCGAAAATGCGCTAGCCGGCCGCCGGCTCCAGTTCGTGTATCTGCGCTTCGGTGTAGCCCAGCTCGCGCAGGACTTCGGCCGTATGCTCGCCGATGTGCGGGATAGGCATGCGCGGCTGCAGGCGCGTCCCGTCCAGCGAAATCGGCAGCAGGGGAATGGGGGTGTCGGTGCCGTCTTCGAGTTCCTGCCGGCCCAGCCCGCCGCTGGCGATCAGGTGCGGGTCGTCGAACAGTTGCTCGGGCCGGGTGATGGGCGCGAAGGGGATGCTTTTTTCCTCGAAGACCCGGGCCAGCGCGGCCGCGTCGAAACCCTGCAAAGTGTTGCGCAATTCCGGTATGAGCCAGTCGCGCGCCAGCACCCGGTCGTTATTGCTGGCCAGCCGCGGGTCGGCGAGCAGATCGGCGCGGCCGATGATGTCGCACAGGGTGCGCCATTGCGCATCGCCCGTAGCGGCAATGAACATTTGCTCGCCGCCGGCCAGCTCGAAGATGTCGTAGATGCCCCAGGCGCTGATGCGCTCGGGCATGGGCCGCGCCGCCTGCCCGGTGACGACGTACTGCTGCATATGCTGGGCCGACAGCAGCACGCAGTTCTCGAACAGCGCGCTTTGCACTTCGCGCCCTTTGTGGCTGCGGGTGCGCTGGAATAGCGCGGCGATTACGCCCAGGGCGCCGAACATGCCGCCCATGATGTCGTTGACCGAACTGCCTGCGCGCAGCGGCCGGCCCACCGGGCCCGTCATGTAGGCCAGGCCGGCCATCATCTGCACCACCTCGTCCAGCGCCAGGCGCTTTTCGTACGGGCCTTGCAGGAAGCCTTTGTGTGACACATAGATAAGGCCCGGGTTGCGCTGCTTGAGCGTCGCGTAATCCAGCCCCAGCGAGGCCATGCGCCCCGGCTTGAAGTTCTCGACGAAGACGTCGGCGGTCTCGATGAGCTTGTTCAGCGCCTCGATGCCCGCGGGCTTTTCGAGGTCGAGGGCGACGCTTTTCTTGTTGCGATTGAAGGTGCGGAAAAAACCCGAGCCCGCGCCCAGCAGCGTGCGTGTGCGATCGCCGCCCGGGGGCTCGACCTTGATGACCTCGGCGCCCAGGTCGCCCAATATCATGCCGCAGGTCGGGCCCATGACCATGTGGGTCATTTCCACTACGCGTATGCCTTGCAGGGGAAGGTCGTCGGGGGTGTCGTCTTGCGGGGAAGCGTATTCCATGATGTATGCGGCAGCCTCAGGGCTGGTAGGGATAGGTTGCGGGTATGCCGGCGCGCGCGATGCTGCCGTACAGGGGTTCTTGCGGCAGGGCGCGGGCCGGGATGTCGCGCACGGCCACGAGCCGGGCCAGGTCGATACCGGTATCGTAGCCCATGTTCTCGAGCATGAAGACCAGGTCTTCGGCCGCGACGTTGCCGGTGGCGCCCGGAGCGTGCGGGCAGCCTCCCAGGCCGGCCAGGGTGGCGTCGAATTCGCGGATGCCGTGCTCCAGCGCCACGACCGTGTTGGCCAGGCCCATGCCGCGAGTGTCGTGAAAATGCATGGCCGTGAGCCGCTCGCCGGCGATTTCGCGCACGGCTTCGATGACCCGGCCCACTTGCAGCGGTGTGGCGTGCCCCGTGGTGTCGGCCAGGGCGATGGTGTCAGCCCCGGCGTCCAGGCAAGCGGCCACGATGCGGCATACGTCGGCCTGCGGCACCGCGCCTTGCAGTGTGCAACCGAATACGGTCGACAGTCCCGCGATCAGTTGCGTCGGGCTGCCCGCAAGGTGCGCGCGCATCCTGCCGAATTCGGCAACCATTTCTTCGGGCGCGCGGCGCACGTTGGCCTGGCTGTGCGCGCGGCTGACGGAGATCGGGGCCACGATGCGGTCGGCGCCCGCTTGCAGGGCATCGGCAGCTCCGCGCAGATTGGGCGCGAGCGCGGTTACGACGAGCCCGGGCAGGGTTTTCGCGTGGGCCACGACGGGGACGGCGTCGGCCATCTGGGGCAGCAGGCGGGCGGGCACGAACGAGGCTACCTCCATGTGGCGCACGCCGGCTGCATAGGCCGCGTCGATCCAGCGCAGCTTGTCTGCCGTGGGCAGCGTCTGTGCAATGCTTTGCAGGCCGTCGCGCAATCCTACTTCCTGGACGACGACGCAAGGTCTGTTCTGGGCCATGGTGGCGCTCCTCGGTGTATCGGGTATGGCATACAGTCTAGCGGCGCGCGAGGCCGGGCATAAGCGTTTGCCGGCGATGGAGTCCATCGCGATCGGCGATGGCGCCGGGCCGTCTTGGCACGTGAGCCAGTCTGCCGAGGCTATTTCTTTGTGTGGGCGGGCCGGGCGGCCGGCGTGGCAGGCATGCGTTCGATCAGGTGGTCGAGCAGGCGTTGCGCCGGGATCGACAGGCTGTCGGATTGGCGGCAGCAGATGATGAAGCGGCGCGTCGCCCAGGCATCTTCCAGCGGTATGGCTTTCAGCCCGTAGCTTGTGGTGTAGCGGCATGCCACCTCGATAGGCAGTACGGCTACGGCCAGGCCCGCCTGCACGAAGCGGCAGGCCGCGTCGAAGGTTGTGATGTGGGTGCGGTAGCGCAATTCCACGCCTTTTTCCGCCGCGATCCGCGTCATCAGCACATTGATCGAGGCATTGGGCGACAGGCCTATCTGGTCATAGTGCAAGGTTTCGTCGAAGCGCAGGCAGGCGCGTCCGGCCAGCGGATGGGTATCGTGCACCACGACTGCGAAGTGATCCGTACGATAGGGAATCACCTGCAGGCCTTCCGTGGGTACGAAATCCCGGCAGATGCCCAGATCCGCGGCGCCGTCCGCCACTCCCTGGGCGATTTCGGGGCTCACGCGTTCTTCGAGGTCGACCCGGATGCGTTCGTATTTCTTGAAGAAAGCGGTCAGCTCTTCGGGCACGAATTCGCTGATGGCCGATACATTGGCCAGCAGCCGGACATGGCCCTGGATGCCGCTGGCATATTCGCTCAATTCGCATTGCAGCTTGTTGATCTGGCTGATCAGGCTGCGGGCGCTGCGCAGCAGCACCTGTCCCGCGGCGGTGGGCGTCACGCCGCGCTGGCTGCGCGACAGCAGCGGGGTGCCTATGTCTTTCTCGATGTCGGCAATGCGCTTGCTGATGGCCGCGGCCGACATGGCCTCGCGCTGCGCGGCCTGGGCGATGCTGCCCTGTTCGCATACGGCGACGAACAGGCGCAGCGACATGGGGTCGACTTTCCACACCGTGGCTTTCCTCTGCGGCCATCCATGGGCCGGATCTAGCGGGACAAGCCGCCAGTATAGGCGCCTGGCGTGGGGGTGTCGGCTCAGTCCAGTGTCTTGACGTGGGCGGCTTTCAGCAAGGCGGCGCTGGATTCGATGTCCCGCTTGAACGTCGCCAGGGCCTGGCCTGGCGTGCCGCCCGTGGCGACGAAGCCCTGGACGTCGAATTGTTTCTGCACATCCTTGCGGCTCAAGGCCTGGTGCAGGTGTTGCTGCAGCTTGTGGGTCAGGGCGGGTGCGAGTCCGGGCGGCCCGATCAGCGCGATCCATGGATCGTAGTCGTAGCCTTTCAGGCCCGACTCGTTCAAAGTAGGAACCCCGGGCAGGAGCTCCGAGCGATGCAGCGTGGTCACGGCCAGCGCCCGCAGCGTCCCGGCCTTGACCTGGGCGATGACTGAAGGTGTGCCCAGGAAGGCGAAATCGATCTGGCCCGAGATCAGGTCGGTGATCAGGGGATTGCCGCCCTTGTACGGGATATGCACCATGTCCAGATCGGCCTTCGAGGCGAACAGCAGGGCGGCCAGGTGCAGGGCGGTGCCGGTGCCCGCCGAGCCGTAGTTGATCTTGCCGGGATGCGCCCGGACGGCGGCGATCAGATCGTCTACGGTCTTGTACGGGGACTTGCCGGGCACGACCAGTACCAGCGGCGTAGAGCCGATGATGCTGATGGGTGTGATGCCCTTGATCGAATCATAGGGCAGGTGCTTGTGCAGGCTGGGATTGACCGCATGGTTGGATGACACCATGCCCAGGGTGTAGCCGTCGGGGCTGGCGGTCGCCACCTCGCGCGTGCCGGTAATGCCCGAGGCCCCCGCTTTGTTCTCGATGACGATGGGCTGCCCGAGTCCGGCGCTCAGGGTGGGCGCGTAGGTGCGCGCCACCAGGTCGAGCGTGGAACCGGGCGAACTGGGCACGATCAGGCGTATGGGGTGGTCGGGATATGCGGCGCGCGCCTGGCCGATGCCGCCTGCGCAGGCGATGGCAAGGGCCGCGCCGAGCAGGCGGCGGCGTATGGACTGGCTCATGGGTTTGTCTCCGTTGTGTGCTGCCGTTCTTCGGACTCGGGGGCGCAGCAATTGAACCTCGTCCCGCCGGGAAAGCCGCAGCGGCAAGCGTGGCGAGGCACATGGAAAAGTCTAGCGGGATCGTCGGCGCCTCATAAGGGCATTTCCGCGATGGAGTCCATCGCCGTTCGCGATGGCGGGAGCGGCGCCGGCTTATTTGCCGCGGCGGGCGGACGGTGCGGTAGGAGGGGAGAGGGAATGCGCAGGGCGAGGCGCAGAAAGGCGCTGCGGCCGCAGCGCCGGTGGGGTGACGGGCGCCTGGGTTTCAGGCGCCCGAGGGCGACGCTTCAATCAATATATGGGCGTGCGGTTCAGCGACTGCAAGAGCTCGCCCAGGGCCTGGGCGCCGCGGCTGTCCGGGTCCAGTTCCTTGACGCGCTCGTCGAGCCGGCTTTCCAGTGCTGCGGTGACGGGCGGGCGTTGCGATTCCGGCAGATCCGAGAGCTGTTCGGTAAGCTTCGCGGCAAATTCGTCCGCGAGCCCGGTCAGGTCGGCGAAGGCAACCTGGCCGCCTTCGTATTGAGCCGCGATTTTCAGCGCCTGGGCCGAAAAGGTATCGACGATGTCGTTCATGGCAGTTCTCCTTATGTATCGTGCCGGTCTTGGGACGGCTTGGCGGGTGGTCGGACGAGATCCCGCTGCGTCGTCGCACGGGGTCGTCCATTGAGGCCCGTTTCGGGCCTGTCGAGAGATGCCGCTGGCGGCGGCATGATGCGAATTGCTGCCCGCTTCGAAAGTATGCGGGCGGATGTGTCCAGCCAGTTTATATTGGGATGGCGGCTTGCCTAAATGGCGATCCGTTCTATGCTTATTCGGCTTGCGGGGGGGGCTTGATGCGCATCCCGGGACCACGCCGCGGCGGGGCTGTTTCAAGGTGCCGCCGCATGCGCGAAGTAAGGTTAGGGTAGCAGACAATTTCACGCCTTGATGTGACAAATTGAACTTTGATCTGCCCTCGATTTCCTACCTGAAATATGCGGCTGCGGCGGCCGCTGCGGGGCGTGGATCTGGACGCATGTGCCGCGGCGCAGCAGGCCCGCAATATGCGGCCCGAAGCGTTATCAATCCCGTATTTCAGGGAAATCCCCTACGGGGTGCGGGCAAGCGCCCGCCCGTCAAGCGCCTTGCGGGGTGGCGGCCCGCCGGGGCTTCCGGCGCGCCGAGATTGCGACCATATGTAAGATTCACGTAAGACGCTCTGTGTACATATACGCCGGACGGAAATGCGCTTGATGGACGGTCCTGATCGGGCCGATCGGGCGAGCCGTCCTGGCGGGCGTAAGCGTAGCGCGGCAGGGCGGCACCGTCCCTGTGCCGGCCTTCGCGCCCGCATTCTGCCAAGAGCAATTGAATCGTGTATTCACACCCAAAGGAGAAAAGGATGGCTGACAGTAACGAGGGGACCAAGCAAGCGGCCGGCGTAGACCGCCGTACAGTACTCAAGGTAGGGTTGGGCGCCGCCGCGGGCGGCGCGCTGCTGCCGGGGCTGTCGGGCGTGGCCATGGCGGCCGATAAATATCCGGCCGTGGGTAATTATCCCGCGGGCGTCAGCGGCGACTCTGTGTTCATCGGTCTCACCGTCGACCTGACCGGCCCGTATTCGGCCGAAGGCGCGGACGAACGCAAGGGCTATGAACTGGCCGTCGAGCAACTCAATGCCGGCGCTGCCGAAATCAAGAAGATCTCCCCTCTGACCAAGAAGGGCATTCTGGGCAAGACCGTGAAAGTCGGCGTCATCGACGCCGAGACCAAGCCCAACTCGGCGGTGCAGGCGGCCACCCGCTTCATCCACGAAAACAAGGCCATGATGATCTCGGGCAGCGTCAGCAGCGCCGTGGCCATCGCCCTGCAAAAGGTCTGCAACCGCGAAAAAACCCTGTACCTGGCGGCCATCAGCGGCTCGAACGAAACCACCGGCGTCGATTGCCAGCGCTACGGCTTCCGCCTGTGCTATTTCGCCTACATGGCGGCCAAGGCGATCTCGCCGGTGCTGGCCAAGTCGCTGGGCAAGAACCGCAAGGCGGTCTACCTGGTGCCCGACTATACCTACGGCCACACCACCTACGACTCGATGAAGGAATTCACCGAGAAGGAAGGCTGGACGACCGTCGGCCAGCAGGTCCATCCGCTGGGCGCCAAGGACTACAGCTCGTACCTGATCAACATCGCCAACAGCGGCGCCGACACCCTGGTGGTGATCGACTACGGCGCGGACGCCGCCAACTCGGTCAAGCAGGCCAAGCAGTTCGGCATTCTCGACAAGATGAAGCTGGTGGTGCCCTATATGTCCCCGTTCCTGGGCGAAGAAGTGGGCGCCGAGGTGATGCAGGGCGTGTACGGCTCGATGGGCTTCTGGTGGACGCTGGAAGACCGCTACCCGATCGCCAAGGACTTCGTCGCTGCCTTCGAGAAGAAATTCAACGAGAAGCCGCACGACTCCGCCTATATCGCGTACCTCAACACTGCGCTGTGGGCCGACGCCATCGAACGCGCCGGAACCTTCTACACGCCCGAGGTCATCAAGGCCTACGAGAAGGGTGAAAAACGCCAGGGGCCGGTGGGCGATGTGTGGTTCCGCGGCGCAGACCACCAGGGCGTGGTGAATTTCCCCATTGTGCGCGGCAAGAAGCCGGCCGACATGAAGAACAAGGCCGATCTGTTCGATATCGTCGACGTCATCAATGGCGCCGACTATCTGCCCCCGGTCGGCTTGCTGGGTTGCAAGATGGGTCCGGCCTGACGCCCCGGGCCCGCGGGGCCCGTTCGTGCGCCCAGGGGCAACCCTGCGTGCACGGCCGGGCCCCGGCCTGAGAAATCTCGCAAGATACAAGAAGGAAGAAGGGGGAACTGCATGCCAAGCATGTCGTTGTTTTTATCGCAGCTATTCAATGGGCTCGCCGCGGGCCTGTTGCTGGCGCTTATCAGTACTGGCTTGACCATCATCTACGGCACGCTTGGCGTAGTCAATTTTGCTCACGGGGCATTTTTCGTGGTGGGGGCGTATGCCGGCTATGTCGTGTACGGCGCCAGCAATTCGTTCGTGCTGGCCATCGTGGTGGGCGCCCTCGTCGCGCTGGTCATCGGACTGGTCGTCGAGCGCGGCCTGGTGCGTTTGTATTATTCCCGCCCGCCCGAAGACCAGATCCTCGTCACGTTCGGCATAGGCATCATCCTGGTCGAGATCGTGCGCGGCATCTTCGGCGGCGTCAGCCTGTCGGTGCCGACGCCCGCCTGGGGCCAGGGCATCGTGCACATAGGTTCGCTGATCTATCCGCTGTACCGCCTGCAGGCGCTGCTGATTTCGGCGGGCACCCTGGTGGTGCTGTATCTCGTGCTGTACCGCACTAGCCTGGGGCTGATCGTGCGCGCGGGGATCGAAGATTCCCTCATGGTCAACATACTGGGCATCAACGTCAAGCGCATCTTCCTCCTGGTATTCGGCATCGGCGCGATGGCCGCCGGATACGCGGGCGTGATCGATGCGCCCATTGTCACCCTGGCGCCCGACATGGGCTTCCGGGTGCTGGTAGATTCATTCGTCGTGGTGGTCCTCGGCGGGGTCGGGTCCTTTCCCGGCGCCATCATCGGCGGCATCATCGCGGGCGAAATCCTCAGCCTTACCTCCATGTTCGATCCCGCATATTCAGATGTGATGCTGTTCGTTGCAATGGCCCTGGTGCTGATCTTCCGGCCCCAAGGCATCATGGGACAGGAGGGCCGCGAATGAGCGCGCACAATCGTCCCGGCGGGGTGCTGCGCAGGCAAGTGCCCGAAATGGTGGTGGGCCTGTGCCTGATCGTGGCCCCCTTCGTGGCCCCGGCCCTGCACATAGATGCCGATCTTCTGACACGGGTGCTGATCTGGGGCCTGTTCGGCCTGGGCTTCGACCTGCTGTTCGGCTATACCGGCCTGCTGTCCTTCGGCCAGGCGGCCTTCTACGGCACGGGCGGTTTCGTCACCGCCTACATGCTTACCAGCACCACTTCGCATATTCTGCTGGCGCTGCTGGTGGGCACCCTGGTCGCCACCGTGGCCGGCCTGGTCATCGGCTACCTGACCCTGCGCCGCACCGGCATCTACTTCGCCATGAGCACCCTGGCCTTCGGCGAGATGTTCTATTTCCTCGAGAACTCTTCCTTCAAGGCCTACACGGGCGGCGAGAACGGCATCGCAGGCGTGCCGCCTCCGGTCATCAACCTGGGCTTCATCACGCTGCATATATCCAGCGGCTGGCCCATGTACTGCTTCGTGGCGGTGTTCTTCTACGTGGGCTACCTCGTGGCGCGGCGTATCGTGCGCTCGCCTTTCGGCGCGGTGCTCAAAGCCATCCGGGGCAATCCCCGGCGCACGGTGGCGCTGGGCCATTCGGCCCACCACTACAAGCTGTGCGTCTTCGTCATTGCCGCGGCATACGGCGGCCTGGCCGGCGGCCTGCTGGGCATTTTCCAGGCCTATATGCCGCCCGACGCCTTCGCGCTGGATACTTCGGCGCAGCTGGTGATCCAAACGGTGATAGGCGGGGCCGGCACGCTGCTGGGGCCCTTGCTGGGCGCGGGCATCTGGCTGGGCCTGTACCAGGGCCTGCAGAATATCGCCGGCATAGGCGCCTACTGGAAGCTGATCCTGGGCGTGATATTCGTGCTGCTCATCACCTTGTTCCGGCACGGCGTGGCCGGCGCGATCATCGCCGGCTGGGTGCAGTGGTTCAAGAAGTCGCGCAGCCACGATGAACAGCCCGAGCTGCACGGCGACGCCCGCGCCAACCTGAAGCTGGTGCCGGCCAAGCCGGTGGGCGAGGGCAAGGCAGTGCTCGAGGCGCGCGGCATCACCAAGCAGTACGGCGGCCTGACCGCCGTCAGCGATGTCGACTTCTCGCTGTCCGAAGGCGAAATGCGCGGCGTGATCGGCCCCAACGGCGCCGGCAAGTCGACGTTCTTCGGCATGCTGGCCGGCGAACTGCCCACCACGCGCGGCCAGGTATTCCTGCGCGGCGACGAGATCACCGGCATCGGCGTGACGGCCGTGTGCCAGATGGGCATGAGCAAGAGCTATCAGATCAACCAGTTGTTCGAACACCTGACGGTGCGGCAGAACACCATCATCCCGGTACTGGCGCGCAGCCGCGGCAATTTCAAGTCCGACATGCTGCGCGGCCTGCATCGCGTGCCCGAACTCGACGAGCAGGTCGACGCCGCCATCGATCTGGTGGGGCTCACGCACCGCGCCGACGCGCTGGTGTCCGAACTGCCCTACGGCGAGAAGCGCCGGCTGGAAATCGGGCTGGCCCTGGCCACCGGCGCCAATGTGCTGCTGTTCGACGAACCGCTGGCTGGCCTCGGGCCCGAAGAGCGCGTGCACGTGGTGGCGCTGCTCAAGTCGATACGCAAGGGCCGCAGCATGGTCATTGTCGAGCACGACATGGACGCAATGTTCGAGCTGGCCGAACGCATAACCGTACTATATGAAGGCCGCAAGCTGGCGGAAGGCACTCCGGACGAAATCCGCGCCGATCCCGCAGTTCAGGCAGCATACCTCGGAGGAATGGACGAGCATGAGTCTGCTTGAGGTCGAGAAAATCAACAGTTACTACGGGGATTCCCACATCCTCTTCGATGTGTCCATGCGCGTCGAGGAAAAAGAGGTGGTCGCCCTGTTGGGCCGCAATGGCGCGGGCAAGAGCACGACCCTGAAATCCTTGATGGGGGTCGTCAAGCCCAAGACCGGCATCATTCGCCACAAAGGGGTCGAGGTACAGAATCTTGCGCCGCACGAACTGGCGCGCCGAGGCATACAGCTGGTTCCCGAGGAACGGCGCGTCTTCGGTTCGATTTCGGTGCACGAGAACCTGCTGCTGGCGGCAATGTCGGCCGAGAACCCTATGCCGATCGACGCCGTATACGAGGCTTTCCCGCGGCTGGGCGAACGCCGGCGCCATCGGGGCAAGCAGCTTTCGGGGGGCGAGCAGCAGATGGTGGCCATCGCCCGGGCGATGATCCGCAATGCCGGCATCATCCTGCTGGACGAGCCCTTCGAAGGCCTGGCGCCGCTGATCGTGCGCGACTTGATGCAGGTCTGCCGCAAGCTGGCCGACGATGGCCACACCATCGTCATCGTCGAGCAGAACGTGCGCGCCGCCTTGTCCTTCGCCCATCGCTGCTACATCATCAATAACGGCCATATGGTGTACGAGGGGACTCCCGATCAACTGCAGCAGGAAAGCAGCGTGATCGAGAAATACCTGGGCGTGAAGGTCTGAGCGTCCGGGCCTGGCTGTGTCCCGCGAGCGATACGCTTGCGGGGCATGGCCGGGTTCTCTCAGTTCGTGGTCTTCTCGTAGCCGACGCCGGTATCTATGGTTCCGTAGAATTGCACGCCCGACCGCGAGGCCGAGTCGGGGCCGCCGGCCGACGGGCCGGAGCAGGCCGCCAGCGACAAGGCCATGGCCGCAAGCGCGAGCCCGCACAGTGCCGCCGCTGCGCGGCGCAGCCATGTTTTCATGGGAAATATTGGCTTATCTTCTTTCAATTGGCTTGGAAAATTTTATCTTTCGACGTTTTTCCTGCTCGCGTGGCGATGTGCCGCCGGGCCGGCCCTGTGCAAGCCCAGTGTAATTTTCACAAGCGCACAGGACATTGATACTAGTGTTTGTCCGGAGTTGCGAGCCGGGCTTGTTGGCGTTATCTTAACCTCACTGCCCCACAGTGGCAGCTCAGCCGCTCCCGAGGAGCGGCTCCTCTGGCACCGCGTCCTGCGGTGTTACTGCCACACCGGCAGTAGGGCCCCGCCAAAAGGCGGGGCCTTCGCGTTTATGGGCCGGCAAGCTGTGGCCCTCATTCCGAAATGCCTGCTTACAGGCGTCCGCCCTGCAGCGCCGTCAATATGCCTTGCAGCAGCTCGGCCGGGCGCGGCGGGCAGCCGGGTATGGTCACGTCCACCGGCAGCAGTTTCGACAAGGGGCCGCATACTGCGTAGCTGTCCTTGAACATGCTTCCTGTGCAGGCGCAGGCGCCCGCGGCGACCACCAGCTTGGGGTGCGGGGCCGCCTCGTAGGCGCGCAGCACGGCGTCTCGCATATTGACTGTCAGCGGCCCGGTGATCAGCAGCATGTCGGCGTGGCGCGGGCTGGCGACCAGCTTTATGCCCAGGCCCTCGATGTTGTAGTAGGGGTTGCTGAGCGCGTTGATCTCCAGTTCGCAGCCGTTGCACGAGCCCGAGTCGATCACGCGTATGCACAGGGCGCGGCCCAGGGTGTCGAGTATTTCCTGGCGGATGCCGTGGCCCGTGTCGCGCCGGATGCCTTCGGACTTGGTTTCGGCCTTGGGTGCCTGCGCCGGAGCCGCTGCGCCCGGGCCGATTTGCTTCGCCGGCCCCTGCGCCACGCCAGGTATATCGGCTTGGGTGGGCCGGTGCGGCACCTCCCTGGGCGTGTCCGTGGTCACGAGTTGTTTCAGCATCTGCCACATCAGAGATCATGCCCCGCGTAATTCAGGTTGAACGATTTATTGATCAGCGGAAAGTCGGCAATGATGTTGCCGATGGCCGCATGTTCCACCGCGGGCCAGTTCTGCCAGGACGGATCATGGCAGTGGCAGCGCTCGATGCGCCCGTCGGCGCCTAGCTGCAGCGCCACCAGCACGTCGCCGCGCCAGCCCTCTATCCAGCCGAGCCCTCGGGCGGGAGCCCCGGCGGCCGGCAGCGGGGCGGCGAGCGCGCCGTCGGGCAAGGCATCCAGCATGGATACGATCAGGTCCAGGCTGGCATAGATTTCGCCAAAGCGCACGGCGACGCGCGCGGCCACGTCGCCGCGCGTATCGGTTACGGCCGGCACGGCCAGGTCGCGGTAGGGCGGGCAGGGGTGGTCGATGCGGATGTCGACGGGCCGGCCGCAGGCCCGGGCAGCCAGGCCGCAGACGCTGAAGTACGCCGCGACCTCGGGCGTCAGTATGCCCGTGCCGCCGTAGCGATCCTGCAGGCCGGGATGTTCGTCATACAGCTTGTGCAGCTCGCGCACCTGCTTGACGATCCGCCTGCATTGTTCGCGTAGCGCGCCGGCATGCTCGCCGTTGATATCGGCAGCCACGCCGCCGGCCACTACCAGGTCCATCAGGTAGCGGTGGCCGAATATCCGGTCGTGCAGGCGCAGCCAGTCTTCCTTCAGGCGCGAGAAGCGTGCCAGCCCGTAGCCCAGGCCTGCGTCGTTGCCCAGGGCGCCCAGGTCTCCGAGATGGTTGGCCACGCGCTCGCGCTCCAGCAGCAGCGCGCGCAGCCATAGCGCCCGGGGCGGCACTGTCACGCCGAGCGCCTGCTCGGCGGCCATGCAATAGGCCCAGGTGTAGGCCACGGTGCTGTCGCCGGCGCTGCGGCCGGCCAGGCGCTGGCCTTGCTGCAGCGGCATGCCGGCGTAGAGCTTTTCGATGCCGCGGTGCGCATAGCCCAGCCGCTTTTCCAGGCGCAAGACCTTCTCGCCGACGACCGAAAAACGGAAATGGCCGGGCTCGATGATGCCCGCGTGTATCGGCCCCACGGCGACCTCGTGCACGCCTTCACCAGCCACGCGCACGAAGGGGTAATCGCCCGTGCCGCGGCCGAAGCGCTCGGTGCCGCTCGCGGCCCGGCCCAGCGGATGGTAGTGCGCGGGCCAGCCGCCGTGATTCAACCACGGCCGCGTGTCGGCCGCGCCGGCGGCCGGCAGGCCCAGCAGGTCGGCGACGGCGCGCTGCATGCGCGCCGCGCAGGGAAATACGGCCGACAAATCGGGATAGCCGGTCTCGCGGGCCGTAGGCAACTGCAGCCAGAGCAACCCGTCTTCCATGGCGTAGGCGGCATGTATCGTGCATGCGCCCTCGGCCGATTCGGCGCCCCATAGCGACAGCAGGCGGTCGTCCGCGGCGCGGGCTACGCGTGCTATTTCCAGCCAGCGCTCGTCGTCGACCTGCGCCACGACCGCGGCGTTGCCGCTGCCGGCCGCCAGGGGAGTGTTGCCGGATAGGTCGAGGGCTGCGATGCGCATGCTGCCGGACTCCTAATTGCCGCCCGCGACCATGGCCGCGGCCTGCGTATACCATGCCGCCAATTGGGGCGGGATATAAAGCCCCAACACCAGGCCCAGGCCCAGGTGGATGAACACCGGCAGCAGCGCCGGCCTGTGCTCCAGGGGCTTGAGTGTCGTGTCGCCGAAGACCATGGCCTGCACGGGCAGGAAAATCGCGGCGAAGGCCACCGCCAGTGCGCACAGCAGCAATGGCGTGACCCATGGCAGGGTGTTCATGGTCGTGGTCAGGATCAGGAATTCGCTGGCGAACACGCCGAAGGGCGGCAGGCCCAGGATAGCCAGCGTGCCCAGTACCATGCCCCAGCCGACCGTGGGGCTTATGCGCAGCAGGCCGCGTATGTGGGCGATGGCCTGGCTGCCCGCTTTCTGGGCGGCGTGGCCGACGGTGAAGAAGATGGCCGACTTGACCAGGGAGTGCACGGTCATGTGCAGCAGTCCGGCAAAGGTCGCGGCAGGGCCGCCCAGCCCGAAGGCGAAGGTGATGAGGCCCATGTGTTCGATCGACGAGTACGAGAAGAGGCGCTTGACGTCCTTCTGGCGGAACAGCGACAAGGTGGCGACCAGCACCGACAGCAGCCCGAAGCCTATCAGCAAGCGGCCCGGCAGGCCGTTGCCCAGGGCGCCGTCGGCCAGGACCTTGCAGCGCAGCACCGCATACAGGGCGACATTGAGCAGCAGGCCGGACAGCACGGCCGAGATGGGCGTGGGGCCCTCGGCGTGGGCGTCGGGCAGCCAGTTGTGCAGGGGCACCAGGCCCACCTTGGTGCCGTAGCCCACCAGCAGGAACACGAAGGCCAGCGACATGATCGTCGGATCCAGATGGATCTTGACGGCGTCCAGGCTGGTCCACAGCAGCGCGTCCGCGCCCGAGAGCTGCTTGCCCGCCGCCAGGTACAGCAGGATGGTGCCGAACAACGCCTGCGCGATGCCGACCCCGCACAGTATGAAGTACTTCCAGGCGGCTTCCAGGCTGGCGGGGCTGCGATACACGCTTACCAGCAGCACGGTGGCCAGGGTGGCCGCTTCCATCGCCACCCAGAGTATGCCCAGGTTGTTGGTGAGCAGGGCCAGCAGCATGGCGAAGAGGAACAACTGGTACATGCTGTGGTACAGGCGCATGCGCGGCAGGGTCATGCGGCCGCGATCGTGTTCGATGCGCATGTAGGGCCGCGAGAAGAGCGCGGTGGTCCAGCCCACGAAGGCGGTCAGGCAGACCAGGAACACATTGAGCGGATCGATGAAGAACAGCCCGTCCAGCGCGAGCGCGGGGCCGTGCCGCGCGGTCTGCGCCGCCAGCAGCAGCGCCGCGCACAGGGTCAGGAAGCTGCATGCGATATTGAATTCCGGCGCGCGGCGGCGATGGCCCGCCAGCGCGAGGCATGCGCCCGCAGCCAGCGGGACGCCCAGGACCAGGAGCAGGGCGCTTGCTTCAATCATCTTTGAGCTTCTCGAGATGGCGGATATCCAGGCTGTCGAATTGTTCGCGGATCTGGAACATGAACACGCCCAATATCAGGATGCCGACCAGCACATCCAGGCCTATGCCGAGCTCGACGGCCATGGGCATGCCGTTGGTGGCGGCCGAGGCGGCGAACAGCAGCCCATTTTCCATGGACAGGAAGCCGATCACCTGCGGCACTGCGCGGGAGCGCGTGATCATCATCATGAACGACAGCAGCACGCAGGCGAGCGCGATGCCCAGCGCGGCGCGCGCCACGGACGTAGACAGCTCGCTGACCGGCGCGGCGACGTTGAACGCCACGATCACCAGCACGATGCCCAGCAGCAGCGTGGCCGGAATGTTCAGCAGCGGCTCGACGTCGCCGCGCAAATCGAGCCGGCGCACCAGCTTATAGAGGATCCAGGGAATCAAGCCGACCTTGAGCGCCAGGGTCAGCAGCGCCGACAGGTACAGCTGCGGATCGCCCGAGGCATGGCCCAGCACCAGGCTGGCACCGGCCAAGGCCAGGCCTTGCAGGGTATAGAGATGGATCAAGGACAAAGTGCGGCGCTGTCCCAGCATTGCGAACGACAGCATCAGCAGGATGGCGGCCAGCAGGTTGATGATCTGGGTCGTATAGCCGTGCATTCAGGCCCCCAGCAGGAAGTGGGTGAGCATGCCGATCACCGCCAGCAGGAACGCCGTGGTGAGAAACTCGGGGACGCGGAACAGCCGCAACTTCGCGTTCAGCGTTTCGATCAGGGCCAGCGCGGCTCCGCCCGCCAGCAGCTTCAGGCACAGCAGCGGCAGCGCCATCAGCATGGCGGACGGGTCGCGGGCCTGGGCGATGCCCCAGGGCACGAACAGCGCCAGGCCTATGCAGGAATACGCATAGAGCTTCAGGCTGGCGGCCCATTCCAGCAGAGCCAGGTGCCTGCCCGAATATTCGAGCAGCAGCGCTTCGTGGATCATGGTCAGTTCGAGATGCGTGGACGGGTTGTCGACCGGCATGCGCGCGTTCTCGGCCAGCGACACCATGGTGAAGGCGATGCCGGCGAAGGCCAGGCTGGGGTAGATGGCCAGTTCGCTATGGCTCAACGCTGCGACGATGTGCGCCAGTTGCGTCGATTGCGTGATCAGCGATGCCGAGAACAGCACCATCAGCAGCGCCGGCTCGGCCAGGAAGCCGACCAGCATCTCGCGCCTGGCGCCCAGCATGCCGAAGGCCGTGCCTACGTCCATGGCCGCCAGAGAAATGGCCACGCGAGCCACGGCGAACAGGCCCACCAGCGCAATGGTGTCGGCGGCGGGCGACAGCGGTAGGTCGGTCGACAGCATGGGTATGATCGCGCACGCCAGCAGCATGCACGACCACACGACATAAGGGACGGCGCGGAAGATCGGACTGGCGTGTTCGGCCAGCACCGATTCCTTGCGGAACAGCTTGCGCAGCATGCGGTAGGGCTGCCAGATGCTGGGCGCGCCTCGATTCTGCAGGCGCGCGCGGCAGATGTTGACCCAGCCGGTCAATAGCGGCGCCGCGGCCAGCGCCAGCAGGATCTCCAGGGCCTGCGAGACCCAGGCGTAGACGGAGGCCATTAGGGCCTGTTCACACTAAAAGGGGTGCCACACTGGCGGGCAGAAGCCCGCCAGGCTAGGCGCGGGCGAGGCCGCGTGGCCGCCCCACGCAACGAGTCCGCAACGACGCATGGCGTGCTTCTGCCCGCCAGCCCGCAGGGTGGCCACAAAACAACCCGCCCCTCGGCGTTGCTCATGCTCGCCGTGGAACCACCACGGCTGCGCTTCGCGCCTTGATGGACAGCTTGTTTTGTGACCATGTGGTACCCCTTTTAGTGTGAACAGGCCCTAGTGCCGCACCCACAGCAACAGCGCGACCAGGACCGCGAAACTATAGGCAAGATACACGGCGATGCGGCCGGCCTGCAGCTTGCCTACCCAGGCCGCCGCGCGCGCCGTCAGCCGCACGATCGGGTCATAGAACAGCGGCCAGCTGCGGTCGGTCACTTCGACACGGTATTCGGGCTGCGTGTCGAACGGGGAGGGCAGGTGGCGACGGATGCCGAACAGCGGCTCGAATACCCGGCGTATCGGTTGGCCGAAACCTTCGGCCGTGTCTTGCATGCGTGCGTTGAAATCCGGATAGCCGCAGGCCCAGGGCGCTGCACGGCGTTGCGCCGCATGGCCCTTGCGGTGCATGACCGCCCAGGTGAGCGCGGCGCAGGCCAGCAAGAACAGCAAGAATACCGTCGGCATATAGCTGGCCCGCCCGGGATTCAGCGGCGCCAGCATCAGCCAGCCGCGTTCGGCCGCTGTCTGGCCCATGCCTGCACCTACCAGCAAATGCGTCACGCGGTCCAGCAGGCCGATGAAAGTCGCGGGCAGCAGGCCGAGCAGTGCGCACAAGGCCGCGAACCAGGCGAAGCCGGCGCGTTCCCAGCGGCCCGCGTCGCGGGCCTGTGCAAGCCGGGCCTCGCGCGGCTGGCCCAGGAACACGATGCCGAAGAACTTGACCATGGCATAGCCCGCCAGGGCCGCCACCAGCGCGATCACCGCGGCCACCAGCGGCACCGCCATGTTCAGGAAAGTATTCGGCAGGCCGGTGGTGAACAGGAAGCTTTGCAGCAGCAGCCATTCGGATACGAAGCCGCTGAGCGGCGGCAGTCCGGCGCTGGCCAGCGCCCCGACCAGCGCGGCCCAGGCGACCCATGGCATGTAGCGGATCAAGCCGCCCAGGCGCCCCAGGTTGCGCTCGCCCGTGGCGTGCAGCACCGAGCCGGTGGCAATGAACAGCAGGCTCTTGAAGGCCGCGTGGCTGGCCACTTGGTAAAGCAGCACTGTCATGGCCAGGGCCGACAAGGTGTTCATGCCGTAGGCGCGAAACAGCAGCGCCAGCCCGAGGCTGACGAACATCAGCCCGATATTGTCGACCGACGAATAGGCCAGCAGCCGCTTCATGTCCGTCTGGATGGTGCTGAACACGACCCCCAGCAGGGCGGTGGCCAGCCCCAGCACCAGCGCGACCACGCCCCACCACCACAGTTGCACGTGCAGCAGGTCGAACGCCACGCGCAGCATGCCGTACAGCGCGGTCTTCAGGACGAAGCCGCTGAGCACCGCCGATACCGGCGAGGGGGCGGCGGGATGCGCTTCGGGCAGCCAGACGTGCAGGGGAAACAGGCCCGCCTTGGTGCCGAAGCCGAACAGAGCCAGCAGGAACGCGGCCGAGGCCCACGAGGCTTGCAAGTGCTGCGCGCGCAAGGCGTCGAAGGTGTAATCGCCCGAATGCGCCTGCAGCAGGCCGAAGCACAATAGCAGCGCCAGCGCGCCGACATGCGAGATCAGGAAATACAGGAAGGCGGCACGGCGAGTCTCGGCGCTGCGATGATTGGCCATTACCAGGAAGACCGCCGATATCGTCATGGTTTCCCAGCAGACCATGAAGCTGTATGCATCGTCGGCCAGCAGCACCAGGGCCATGCTGGCCAGGCAGACATGGTATTCGAAGCACAGCAGCCCCGCGGGCGTGCCCTCGCCTTTGCGGAAATAGCCCGCCGAGAAAATGCTGACGCCGGTGCCGACCATGCCTAGCACCGCGAGAAAGTAGGCCGACAGGCTGTCGAGGCGCAGGTGGAATGGCAGCCCCGGCAGGCCCAGCGGCAGCACCATGCGCTGCGTGGGGCCGAATATTCCGGCCAGGCCCAGCACGCACAGCGCCAGCCCGCAGGCCGCACCCAGTGGAAACAGCACGTGCGCCACCAGGCGCGTGCGGCGCAGCGCCGCCAGTCCCAGCAACGCGACGACGAGCCAGCCCGCGACCGCGAGCAGCACGGCTTGCATGACCGGAAAGTGCGTCATCGCGGCGGCTTCCTCATCGCGGTGTTTCCCCTTGCCCACGCTTAGGGCACGAGTGGATCCGCTCCAATCGCCCGCCGATGAGTCCCTTGGACATGCGCGGCTTCATAGGTGCATGAGATTGGTAGAGTATGGGTGGAATATGATAAGAACATTATCATATCATTATATTTTTTGTGCATGCCGGCAGGCGTCCCGTACACGGACCTGGAGTGGATTATTGACGGGGCTGCAACTCTCGGGCGCGAGTGCTGCCGTGCCGGCGTGGGAGTCGGTTGGGGGGAATATTGGAGAGCGGGGAGTGCGTAGCGGGTATCAGGCCGCGCGGGCCTGCGGCGCGAGTCTGCCGGCACGAAGACTTGCGCCGGGCGATTCGATCATTATAATTCTATTAACATATAGCCCGATAAAGCCATGGAAACAAAGAGCGCCCGATTGACGGTTCTGGTAGATCCCGTAAAAAAAGAAGTATTCGAAAAACTGTGCCAGGCGCAAGACCTGACGCCGTCGCAAGTAGTGCGGCAGTTGATACGCGAATACCTGGCGCAGCACGGCGTCACTTATAAAACGCAAAGCAGCATCGGCGCGCGCAAGCGCAGCAAGGATCCCGCGAAATAGGGGCTCCTGCATGCGTGCCCGGGCGGCGGCCGCTGCTTCGGATTGGGTGATAATGCCTCGATGTCGACAACGTATATAGCTGATACAGCTCAGAGGTGACCCTATGGCTCGTTCCGCCGTCCCGTTTCCGTCCCGCCGCCGCGCGCTGGCTGCCGCGCTGGGCCTCGCCGCTGTGGCGGCTGCCCCGGCCTGGGCACAGCGCGGCAACCCCGTCATGCGCCTCATCGTGCCTTTCGCTCCGGGGGGCGGCAATGACGTCCTGGGCCGGCAAATGGCGCACAGCCTGGGCGAGATGTTCAAGATGGACGTGATTGTCGAAAACAAGCCGGGGGCTGGCGGCAACCTGGGCACCGAGCAAGTGGTGCATGCATCGGCCCGAAGCAATATGTTCCTGCTGGGGCACACCGGCACCGTGTCGATCAACCCCGTGCTGTACAAGAACCTGAAGTTCGATGCCTCTACCGATTTGCAGCCTGTGGCCATGTTTGCGTCTTCATCCTTGCTTCTGGTCGTGCCGGAAAAATCCCCCATCCGCAGCGTCCAGCAACTGTCCGATACCCTGCGCCGCAAAGGGGGCGATATGAATTTTGCTTCCAGCGGCACCGGTACGGGCGGCCACCTGACCGGAGAGATGCTGCTCCAGGTCCTGGGCGCCAAGGCGCTACATGTCCCGTATAAAGGAACCGCGCCCGCCTTGACGGATGTCGCCGGCGGGCAGGTGGATTTCTGCTTCAGCGTCATCCCCGCGGCCATGGCCATGGTCAAGGGCGGAAAGCTGCGTGCGCTGGCCGTGACCAGTCCGAAGCGCATGAACTTGCTGCCGGACGTTCCGACCATGGGTGAATCGGGAGTGCCCGAGCTCAAGGGTTTCGAGAGCACGCTGACTTACGGCATCCTCGCCCCGAAATCCGTAGGGGCCGATGTGGTTGCCGACCTCGAGCGGAAAATCCTGGATGTGGCCGCCACGCCCGAATTCCAGTCCAGGCTGGTGGTCGAGGGCGCCGAGGCCCTGATGGGAGGCTCGGCCAGCTATGGCCGGAGAATACAAGAGGAAAGCGTCAAGTGGGGCCGGGTGATCAAGACCGCCGGCGTGAGTGTGTAAGCTGCTTGAGAATCAAGCATTGATCGCCCGAGAGCGCGGTCCCATGCAGGCGCGGCACAGCGCGGCCAAATTATGCTATAGTGTCGCGCTTTGGCGCATTAGCTCAGCCGGTTAGAGCGACGGAATCATAATCCGCAGGTCCCCTGTTCGAATCAGGGATGCGCCACCAAGAATTCCTAAGAGATATCGGCTCTACCCCATAATCGGGGGATACGGGCATTCATGGCTCTACCCCATAATCGGGGGATACGGGCATTCATCACACTCGGTTAATCACCCCGTTCCAACCGCACTGGGCCAAGACCCGCATGCGGTAATTCTCAAAATTCCTGAAGCCATACGCCCGGCGC
>NZ_JAHTBN010000016.1 GCF_019166065.1 Candidimonas humi | reverse complement strand
ATCACCGAAGGCTTCCACACGAAGATGGAAATGCTCTCGCGCCGGGCGTATGGCTTCAGGAATTTTGAGAATTACCGCATGCGGGTCTTGGCCCAGTGCGGTTGGAACGGGGTGATTAACCGAGTGTGATGAATGCCCGTATCCCCCGATTATGGGGTAGAGCCAAGCGTCAAGCCGGCTACGCCGGGCATATCCCACTCGACACCCAGGTTGGTCGCCCAAGGCGCGGCCCCCGGCGCCTCGTTCCCATCGTAGGCTCCGCCCTGCGTCCTGGTGAGGCCGATGAATGCAGTTTGTCGCCGTACGGCCGATGCAAGAAAAAACCCGCAGAACTCGAGGCTCTTGCGGGTTTGAAGTATGGGTTGGTGGAGTCGGGGGGAATTGAACCCCCGTCCGCAAGCCCTCTGCAGGCAGTTCTACATGTTTATTCGATCAATTTTAAGTTTTAACCTTGGCGCGTGCCGACCGACAGGCCCTTCCTTGGCGATTCACTTTGATTTAAGACCTGGCCCAGTGACCTGGCAAGGCCCGATTCTTTGTAGATGACACTGCTGTGGGTTGCCCCACCTGACCCAAAGACAAATCAGTGCAGTGGCTCACCGCTTAAGCGGCTAGAGCGAAACGCTCGTCGTTGGCGTTTGTAAGTTTCCAGTGGATTTACGAGCTTACTGGTGCTCGACATGCCCTGCTCTGTTTCGCGACCCACGTCGAAACCGGATCGACCCCAAAGTGACTTTACATTCTAACATTTATATGGCTTTATAACCCGTTTGGTCCGGGTATCCGGACTGGGCCGCCATATTGAGTTGGGTAACAACAACACCGCCCAACAACACCGCCCGCCATCGCCCGGCAGGCCGCTTGTTTCGGGTGCGAACGGAGGGCCCCGGCATCGGCCGCAAGAGACCCCGGCACAGGTCCGCGCAGGGCCTCGCGCCGCCCTGCGACGCCGCCGCTATACTATGTGCCGTAACGGCATGCTCGCCGTGCGAGCAGCCAGAAAAATCGCATGCGCCGTCCCGTTCCAGCCGCCGGCACCCTACTCTTTTCTTACTTACGCCCTTAAAACGAATCGCCATGAGCTACGACTCCCAGAATATCTTCGCCAAGATCCTGCGCGGCGAAGCGCCTTGCACCAAGGTATATGAAGACGATCACACACTCGTCATCATGGACGTGATGCCGCAGGCCGACGGCCACGTACTGGTGCTTACCAAGGAGCCCGCGGCCGAAATCTTCGAATTGTCCGAGCAGGCCGCCGCCGCCTGCATGCGCAGCGCTCGCAAGGCCGCCATCGCGGTCAAGGCGGCGCTGGGCTCCGAAGGCATCCTGGTTGCGCAGTTCAATGGCCGCGCCGCGGGCCAGACCGTGCCGCACGTGCACGTGCATGTGGTGCCGCGGCAGAACGGCGAACCGCTGCGCCCGCACGCCGCGCAGATGGAAGATGCCGCCAAGCTGCGCGCGATGGCCGACAAGATCATCGCGGCCTGGCCGCGGTAAAGGGCTGCCGGCACGGCGTTTACGCTTTGCCGCCGGCCAGGCGCCGCCATTCGGCAGTGCCGAACGGCCTTGCGGCAATCGCATGGCATCCCGGGCGGCCATGCTGCACGCCGCCCTGGTACTGGCGCCAGCATGGGTACGTACCTGAATACTGGTACAGCCACTAATGCTGAAAGGCATCGGCACGAGCCCTGGTTTGACGCGCTCGCGGCCTTTTGTAAAAATGACGCCGTTTGACGAGCCCGCCGCTGCAACGGCGCAGCGCTCGCTCCGACCGTAAGCGTTTCACGTCAAACAACGCGCTCCGCGCCGATGATCGGTATCGGCGGGCGCGTTGTTGTGCCTGCCTCCGTTTAGCGGCCTCTTCTGCCCTTACGCATCGAGGACTGCTCGTTTCATGAATACTTCCACATACTCCACACACCGCCTGCATTTGTGGTGGCTGACGTTCGCGCTGTTTCTTTCCTACCTGAGCGTGGCCATGTCGCTGCCGGTGGTTTCGATCTACGTGACCGACGGCCTGAAATTCAACAACCTGGCCGGAGGCCTGGCGGTCGGTATCGCCTTTGTTTCTACTATCGCCACGCGCACGCGCTCGGGCCGCCTGTCCGACCAGCGCGGCGGCAAGTCGGTCATGACTATCGGCCTGCTGGTCTATACGCTGGCCAGCCTGCTTTGCATGCTGGCGGTCTGGCACGTGCTGCCGCCGCATATCGCCTATGCCGTGCTGCTGCTGGGCCGCCTGGCCCTGGGGCTGGGCGAAAGCCTGGCGGTGGTGGGCATGCTCGGCTGGGGCGTGGCGCTTTCGGGGCCGCAGCAGGCGGGCCGCTTCCTGGCGCTGATGGGCATGGGCATGTACGGCTCGTTCGCCGTGGGCGCGCCCATCGGCCTGGCGCTCTATCACCGCTGGGGATTCGGCGGCGTGATGCTGGCCAGCGCCGCACTGCCTTTGGTAGGACTGGTCATGGTCCGCTGCCTGCCGGCGATCTCCGGCCAGCCCGGCAAACGCGAATCGTTCTGGGGCCTGCTGGGCCGCATTGGCCGCCCGGGCGCGGTGGTCGGCTTGCAAGGCGTGGGCTTTGCGGCCATCGGCGCATTTCTTTCGCTGTACTACATCGACCGCGGCTGGCCCAGCGCGTGGATAGGCCTGAGCGGGTTTTCGGTCGGATTCGTCGTGGTGCGGCTGTTCTTCGGGCACCTGCCGGACCGCCTCGGCGGGCGTCCCGTAGCCCTGGTTTCCCTGCTGGTGGAAGCCGTCGGACAGGTCCTGCTTTGGCAGGCGCCCGCGCCGGCGTGGGCCCTGGCGGGAGCAGTGCTGACGGGCTGCGGCTGCTCGCTGGTGTATCCGTCCATGGGTGCGGAAGTCGTGCGGCGCGTGCCGCCCCACCTGCGTGCCACGGCCATGGGCGGGTTCGCGGCGTTCCAGGATCTCGCCTACGCCGGCACGGGCCCGCTGGCCGGCTGGTTCGCCGACCGCTGGGGCTACGCCGTGGTGTTCCTGATAGGCGCCGTGGCCGCGGCCGCGGCGCTGCTGACGGCGACATCGGTCGACAGGCGGGAGCACGTCGGCCAGGAATGAAGACGCTGAGTGCCAAAGGCATCGGCGCTCAGCGTCTGAGCCCGGCAAGGCCTGGCCTTGCCGGCCCGTGCCTCGCCGCAAGGGCGCGGCGCTGCAGCTTGGTCAGTACGTCGCGGCGCAGTGTCCGCCGCTGGGGGCCTGGCCGGAACCCAGCGCGATCAGCGGGGGTTCCTGGCGCACGTCGACAGGCCCGCTGCACGCCCAGTCCCAGGCGAAGAAAGCCAGCAAGGCAAGCCAGAAGATAGTGGTGAGCAAAGGATTTTTCACTATGTCGTCCTTTTTTCAGAATGCATAGTGACGCCGTATGCGCACGCCGACGAGCGAACCCAGGAATGCCATGGCGACCCAGATCCAGCCGTGCACGCTGCCGGTGGAAATGCCGCTGACCATGGCGCCGATATTGCAGCCGAAGGCCAGGCGCGAGCTATAGCCGAGCAACAGGCCGGCGACGACACCCACCACCCACTGCTTGCCCGTCAGGGGCTTGGACTGCGAGCGCGGCTTGCCCATTGCAATCCACAAGGCGCCGGCCAGTATGCCGATGTCGGTAATGGAGGTGACGTCCAGGAAGACCGACTGGTGCAGCGTCTTCATGTTCACCGCCTCGCTCCAGAAATGGTTGGCAGTCGGATCGAACACGCCCGCGACTGTGGCCAGCTTGGCGGCCCACAGCCCGAAACCGTAGACGATGCCCCAAGGCTGGCCGGCAATCGCCAGGTTCAGGGAAGCCAGTATCGCCAGCAATACCGCGCCGATCAGCAGCTTGCGGCTGATGCGCGGCGCCGCCCGGTCGGAACGCCACAACACCAGCGCCGCCAATATGGCCAGGCCCAGCAGGGTCAGGCCCAGCGCCTCGCCGGCGCCGAAATGCTCAACCAGGCCGTAGGGCGACAATGCCCCCAGGGACAGCCAGCGGTCCAGCGTGGCCGAGCCAAGAAAGCTGCCGATGGCGAACACCGGCAGGATCACCGTATTCAGCGGTATGCCCAGGCCCGCCTTGTAGAGCGTGCCGGAGCCGCAACCGTCGGCCACCTGCATGGCGGCGCCGAACACGAAGGCGCCTATCAGCAGGCTGAAGCTGGGCGGCCCGAGCGCCGCCATCAGATCGCCGGGATAAGCGGCCAGCATGGGCATGCACACCACGGCCGCCAGCGCCAGCAGCAGCAACTGCGCCAGTATGCCGCTGGGATCGCGCCGTTCGATGAAATTACGCCAGCCGGTGGTGAAGCCGAAACGTGCCCCGGCCAGCACCGCGCCCATGCCTAACCCAACCAGGAACAACAAGGCCTGGCGCAGGGCCACGAACCAGGCCAGCATGACCACGAAGGCCAGCACGGCCAGGGCCAGGAGCAGGCGGCGAATCCCGCCGCCACCCTTGTGGGACGTGGCTTGCGCGGCCGCTTGGGCGGGGGCCGCAGCCGCAACTGCTGCGCTGCTCAACTTACCAGGCCCTTGAGTTTCATGAGAATCTGCTTGCCGCGGCTGGGCACGTTCTGCATCGGCAAGGCGGAATCATGCGTCCATTCGGCCAGGGAAGCCGGATAGAGCCGCACGTTCTTGACGCCAACGACTTCCGACAGGGCGAACCAGTCGGTGGCAGCCCAGTGGCCGGTATTGCAGAAGGAAATGGTTTCCTGGGCCGGATGGGCCAGTTCCGCCGCCGCGATCTGGCGCGCCTTTTCGGGGTCGACGAAGATGGACGTGCCCGGCTTGAACCACTTGTCGTTTTCCAGGTTGACGGCGCCCTTGATCGTGCCCGGGACCAGCGCGGTGGGCGCCTTGGCGTCGCCCAGGTAGAACTTGCGCGGCCGCGCGTCGATGAGGCGGGTCTGCTGGTTATTGACCTGGGCGGCCACCTGCTGCGTGGTGGCGATCAGGCTTTGGTCGAGGTGCGCCACGTACTGCGTGGACGCGACGCTGGGCACATTGCGATCTTCGGCCAGCCCCGCGCCGGCCCAGGCTTTCAGGCCGCCATTCAGGATGGAAAGATTGGTCAGGCCCAGGTACTTGAGCGTCCAGTAGACGCGCGCCGAGCCGCCGAAATCTGTGGAATTGGCGCCCGAAGAAACCACTACGGCGTGCGTATTCGTGTCCAGCCCGAGGCTGCGCACCAGCGCCACCAGTTTGTCTTCGGGGGGCAGCTTGCCGGGATCGTCGGCGGGACCGCGCCACTTCCCATAGGGGGCCGACACCGCGCCGGGGATATGGCCGGCGGCGTACTCCTTGGGCGAGCGTATGTCGATGACGCGCACGTCCGGGTTCTGGCGTATGCCGCTCAGTTCGGCGGGCGTAAGCAGCGGCTGCGCGGCCCACGCGGGCGCAGACAAGCCCACCGCGAGCACGGCGAGCAATGAAGAAATCAGGGATTTCATGATGTCCAGGGGGAAAAGCGGATGAAGACCTTTATTGTCTCAGACTTGCCCCGGCCCGGATCATATGCTTTTAGATTATTTAATAATTTATATATAGAAGATTTTGATATGAAGGCGGGATGCCGCGCATCAAATCAAGTACCGATGTCTTCGTTCCACAGCTTGGGGCGCGCCGCAATGAATTCGCGCATCATCGCAATGCAGTCCTCGTCCTGCAAGACATCGACCTGCACGCCGCGGGCGCGCAGCAAATCTTCTTCGCCCATGAACGTGCGGTTTTCGCCGACGATGATGCGCGGGATCTTGTAGAGCAGAATGGCGCCGCTGCACATGGCGCAAGGCGACAGGGTCGTGTAGAGCACCGATTCGGCATAGACGCTGGCAGGCTGGCGCCCGGCATTTTCGAATGCATCCATCTCGCCGTGCAGGATGGCGCTGCCCTGCTGTACGCGCCGGTTGTGGCCGCGGCCGATGATATGCCCGCGATGCACAATGACCGACCCGATGGGAATGCCGCCTTCGGCCAGGCCTTGCCGCGCTTCTTCGATGGCGGCTCGCATGAAGTCGTCCACGACCTAGTCTCCTTCTTGTTTCGAATGCTGCGTTGCCGCTGCCGTTGCGATTGATTTATAGCGCACATCATAGCGCAAGGGCCGCCGCCTTCCGCGCCTTTGCGCGCGCTTTCGTCCCGCCTCGATGTTACACACAGAAACAATAAATCCTGAAACAAACCGGCAATTTTTTCTGTCACTTGAGCCAATGACGCTTTGATTCCCTGCTCTTGCGGGCCTTGCGGCGCCCATGACCTGCGGCAAAACCCGCAGGCGGGGGTGTGCTGCGCGCTCGCGGCGGCGAACCTCGGACATGGCGTTCAGAGTCCCTGAAAAAGAATGGCGCGACAGCCTCCAGTCCGGACGGATGCCGTGCCGAGAACTGGAGATGGAACCTCGCCATGCGCAGCTTACTTTCCCTATTCTTGACGGCTCTGCTGAGCCTGTTCCTGGCCTCGGCCGCACTGGCCGAAGGCAGCACCAAGGTCCAGGGCTTCTACCTGCTGACCGACTACCCTTCCGTCACGCTGCGGCCCGGCAGCACCTCCACGGTTTCCCTGGAACTGGACAATCGCGGCATGGCGCCGGCGCGCATGGCGCTGCATATCGACGGCGTGCCCAAGGGCTGGAAGGCCACGCTGCTGGGCGGCGGCCAGCCGGTGGGCGCGGCCATGCCCGGCACCGATTCCAACGTGTCGCTGCAGCTACAGGTGAAGGTGCCGGCCGACGCGGCCAAGGAAACACATACGCTGACCGTGCTGGCCGACGGCGGCGGACAGAAGCTGAGCCTGCCTATCGACGTGGCGCTGGCCGACCAGTTGCCGTCCAAGCTCAGCCTGGAGGCCAAGCTGCCCGAGCTCAAGGGCGGCCCCAGTTCTTCGTTCGACTACCAGTTCACCATCAAGAACGATAGCGGCAAGGACTTGCTGGTGAGCATGAACGCCCAGGCGCCCAAGTACTTCGACACTACATTCACGGAAAGCTACGGCAGCCAGCAACTGAGCTCGGTGCCCATCAAGGCGGGCGCCTCCAAGGACATCAAGCTGAGCGTGCGCCCGCCCGGCATGGTGACCCCGGGCAACTATCCCATCACGGTCACCGTGGCCGCCGGCGACACCACGGCCACCGCCAAGCTGAAGCTCGATATCGTCGGCCAGCCGCACCTGACCCTGGCCGGGCGCAACGGCCTGATGAGCACCGGCGCCGAAGCCGGCAAGGCCTCGACTTTCCCCGTGGTGCTGACCAATGACGGCAGCGCCCCCGCGCAAAACATCAAGCTGAGCGCCACTGCGCCCTCGGGCTGGCGCGTGGACTTCCAGCCCAAGACGGTCGAGCAAATCCCTCCCGGCCAGCACACCGAGGTGCAGGCGCACATCACGCCTTCGGACAAATCGCTGGCGGGCGACTATATGGTCAACCTGCAAGGCGCCTCGCAAGGCCAGTCGGCCAGCGGCGACCTGCGCGTGTCCGTCACTACGTCGAGCCTGTGGGGCATCGTCGGCGCCGTCTTGATCGCCATCGCCATCCTGATCCTGGTTGGCGCGGTAGCCAGGTACGGAAGGCGCTGATGGACGCGCCGGTCATCGAGGCGGCCTCCCTCGTCAAGCGCTATGGGGCCACGACAGCCGTGGACGGCGTGTCGTTCGAGGTCGGGCAGAGCGAGATCTTCGGCCTGCTCGGCCCCAACGGCGCGGGCAAGACCACCACCATCCTGATGCTGCTGGGCCTGACCGAGGCCAGCGCCGGCAAGGTACGCGTGCTGGGCCACGACCCCTGGCGCGAACCGCTTACCATCAAGCGCCGCCTGGGCTATCTGCCGGATTCGGTGGGCTTCTACGACCACCTTAGCGGCTTCGAGAACTTGACCTATACCGCGCGCCTGATCGGCATTCCCGCGGTCGAACGCAAGGCGCGCATCATGCAGGCGCTGGAAAAAGTACGGCTGGCCGAGGCCGCCGGCAAGCGCACCGGTGCATATTCGCACGGCATGCGCCGGCGCCTGGGCCTGGCCGAAGTCATCATGAAACAGGCGCGCGTCGCCATCCTGGACGAACCGACTTCGGGTCTGGACCCGCAGGCCACGGAAGAATTCCTGGATCTGATCCGCGAACTCAAGTCCGACGGCGTGACGATACTGCTCTCTTCGCACCTGCTGGATCACATGCAGCGCATCTGCGATCGGGTGGCCTTGTTCCACCGCGGCCGCATTGCGCTGATCGGCAGCGTGCGCGAGCTCGCCGGCCAGGTGCTGGGCGACGGCTTCGAAGTACGGCTGGAAGCGTCCGGGCCGCCGCTGCAGGAACACCTGCGCGGCGTGCCGGGCGTAAGCGGCGTCCAGGCCCTGGCCGCCGATACATACCTGCTGCGCGCCAATCGCGACGTGCGCGCCGACGCCGCGCGCGCGGCCGTCGAGGCCGGCGCCGCGCTGCGCCAGTTGTCGGTGACCGAACCCAGCCTGGACGCGATCTACAACAGCTATTTCCAGTCGGGCAAGAGACAGGAGGAACCCGCTCATGCAACGTGAAGGCTCTCCATGGCAAGGCCTGTCGGCGGTCACGCTCAAGGAACTGTCGGACCACTTCAGCAGCGCCCGCATGCGCGTGCTGGAATGGCTGGTGATATTGACGGCCGCGGCGGCGCTGTACGGCGCGCTGCAAAGCATACGCAGCACTACCGCCGAAGACCCGTTCGTGTTCCTGCGCCTGTTCACCGACACCCAGGCGCCGCTGCCCTCCTTCGCCTCCATATTGGGATTCCTGATCCCGCTGGTGGCCATAGGCCTGGGCTTCGACGCCATCAATGGCGAATACAGCCGGCGCACCATGAGCCGCATCCTGTCCCAGCCGATCTACCGCGACGCCCTGCTGCTGGGCAAATTCCTGGCCGGGCTGGCGACGCTGGCGATCTGCCTGATCTGCCTGTGGCTGCTGGTGATCGGGCTGGGGCTGATCCTGCTGGGCGTGCCGCCCAGCGGCGAGGAGGTCGGCCGTTCGCTGGTGTTCCTGGTGGTGGCGCTGATCTACGCGGGCGTGTGGCTGGCCGTGGCCATCCTGTTCTCGGCCATATTCCGCTCGGCCGCCACCTCGGCACTGGTGGCGCTGGGCCTGTGGCTGTTCCTCGCCCTGCTCTGGCCCATGCTGGCGCCCGCGCTGGCGCAAGTCATCGCGCCGCCCGACATGATGTCGCTGCTGTCGGGCCAGCCCAGCCTGCACACCCTGGAATGGCAGCAGGCGCTGCAGCGGATCTCGCCCACGCAGTTGTTCGGCGAATCCGTCATCGCGATCCTCAGCCCCATGACGCGCGCCATCGGCCCGGTGTTCCTCGACCAACTGGAAGGCGCGGTGCTCGGCGCGCCGCTGCCGCTGGGGCAAAGCCTGGCGATCGTCTGGCCGCAAGTGGTGGGCCTGGTGGCCGGCTGCATCCTGCTGTTCGCCGCGGCCTACGTGGTGTTCCAGCGGCAGGAGGTACGGGCCTGATACGGCGTCGCGATCAAAAAGACGATAGCCTCGCTGCGGCTTGCCGCACAGCATCGGCTGCGGCCACGCGCCTCGTTCTCTTTCAATCGCAAACCCGCGCGTGCCCGGGACGGGTTCCGGCCACGCGCCCTGTCCGGCCGCGGCTGGCTGGCGCGCCTGGCGCAGGCCGACACGCTGTACGCCTGATCTCCAATATCTAATAAGATACGGCGTTGACATACAGCGTTGCCGGCCTGGCGCCGGAATCATCCGCAACCCAAGGGACGACAGCCTCATGCAAGATCCGGACGCAACAGGGAACCCCGCCCACGCCCTCTGCCTGGCGCCGCTGGACATAGTACAGCCCGCCTCATTCCCGATTCCCGACGGCGCCTGCGACACGCATGCGCACGTAGTGGCGGCGGACCCTGGCTACCCGATGGCGGCCGAACGCAGCTACACGCCGCCCCCCGCCACTGAAGAAAAATACCTGGCCATGCTGGCCTCAACCGGCATGCAGCGCGGCGTGCTGGTGCAGATCAGCGTGTACGGCGACGACAATCGCTACATGCTCGAAGTGCTGAAACGCCACCCGCGGCAATTGCGTGGCGTGGGCGTGGTGCGCGGCGACGTCGGCGAACGCCAGTTGCGCGATATGCACGATGCCGGCGTGCGCGGCCTGCGCCTGAACGTGCTGTTCGGCGGCGGCACTAATTTCGATGCCATGGAAAAGCTGGCGCACCGCATCGCCGACATGGGCTGGCACATGCAGTTCCTGATGGACATCCGCGACTTGCCCGGGATGATGCCGCGCATGCAGAAACTGCCGGTGCCGGGCGTGGTCGACCACATGGGCCACATGCCCGTGTCCCTGGGCACCGCGCATCCGGGCTTCCAGGCCTTGCAGCATCTGGTGCGCGACCACGGCTGGTGGGTGAAGCTGTCGGGCGCCTATCGCATCAGCCAGGATTTCCCGCAGTTCCGCGACGTGGTGCCCTGGGCGCAGGCACTGGTGGAAACCGCGCCCGACCGCATGCTCTGGGGCAGCGACTGGCCCCACGTGGCCGTGCCCCGCATGCCCGACACCGGCGCATTGCGCAACCAGTTGGCCTTGTGGGCGCCCGATCCGGACACGCGGGCGCGCATACTGGTCGACAATCCTGCCAGGCTCTATGATTTCCGCTGATTGATCGCCACATACCGGGCCGCGGCACGGAATAATGCTGCGCCGCGACCGGGCCACAGCCAGGAGACAAGAATCATGCACCGCAAGACCGCAGTGCTCATCTGCGCCCTACTGGGCGCGCCGGCTGCGGCCGTGGCCGCAGATACGGGCCACGCGCCATGCAGCACTACCGAACAATGCCACCAGGAAGCCGCCAAGGCGGGAGTCATGGGCGGCATCCGCGTAGGCGCAGGCCTGGCCACCAGCCCGACCGACCGGGACCAGGACCAGTTCTACTGGCTGAACCAGATCAACCGCGCCTCGGCGGTCATGCTGACCGAGCAGAAAATCATCACCCCGGAAATGGGCCGCAAGATCGCCAAGGGCGTGCAGTACGTGATAGACCAGGCCGCCAAGCCCGGCGGCAAGCGGCCCAAGGACGTGCTGAAGATCGAAAACATCATTGCCGAAGACATCGGGCCCGACGCCTCGCTGGTGCACACGGGCCGCAGCCGGCAGGACATGTACGCCACCTTCCGCATGGCCAAGCTGCGCACCGAGCTGCTGGATTATTCCGACGCCCTGGACGGCCTGCGCCGCCGCATCCTGGCCACCGCGGCCAAGAATGTCGAGACCTATATCCCTGCCTACACCAACGGCGTGCAGGCCATGCCCATCACCTACGCCCACTATCTGCTCGCCTACGAGGCCTCGTTCGACCGCGACGCGCAGCGCATACACGAACTCTACAAGCGGCTGAACCGCAGCGCCATGGGCACCGCCGTGCTGGCGAATTCCAGTTGGCCTCTGAACCGCAAGAGAATGGCCGACCTGCTCGGCTTCGACGGCATCATCGAAAACTCCATGGATTCCAGCCAGGTCTCGCCTTCCGACATCTCGCTCGAAGCCACCAGCATTGTTGCTTCCACCGCCATACGCCTGGGCGCCATGGTGGGCGACATCACCAGCCAGTACCACCAGACGCGGCCCTGGATGCTGCTGAACGAAGGCGCCACCTACACCAGCAGCGCCATGCCGCAGAAGCGCAACCCCGGCATCCTCATGCGCACCCGCGAAGCCGCCTCCAACGTCGTGGGCCTGGCGCAGACCGTGGTCTTCCGCGCGCACAACGTCACCACCGGCATGACCGACTACAAGGATCCCTGGGCGCAGATCGGCTTCTTCCCCCAGGCCATGCAGATGATCAAGGACATGGACGTGGTGATGGACGCGCTCACCGTCAATCCCAAGCGCTCGCTGGAAGAGCTCGAAGACGACTGGACCACGTCCATGGAGCTGGCCGAAACCCTGCAGCGCGAAGACAAGATCCCGTTCCGCGTGGGGCATCACTTCGCCTCGGCCATCGTCACTTATGCGCGGGCCAACGGCTACAAGCCCAAGGACTTCCCCTACGCCAAGGCGGTGGAACTCTACGCCCAGGCCATCCAGAACTTCAAGCTGCCCGACAGCACCAAGCTGCCCATGAGCGAAGCCGAATTCCGCCAGACCCTGTCGCCCGTGTACATGGTCAACACCCGGGTGGGCATAGGCGGGCCCCAGCCGCCCGAAGTGCGGCGCATGCTGGGCGAGGCCCAGGCCACGCTCAAGGCCGATGAAGACTGGATGAGCCAGACCCGCAAGCGGCTGGCCGACGCCCACGCCCGGCTCGACCAGGCCTTCGCCAAGCTGCGCGACTCGGGGTCTTGAACATCGGCGGATGCTGAAGCGCCGGTGGCTTAGCAGGCGCTGACCCGCCTGGCGGCGCTTGCGCGGCACGAACCGCGCACATGACTTGCAGGCCGGCGCCAGCCCTGCCAGCCTGCGGATCAGGAACAACGAACCCCGCTTGCCGCGGCGGCCCGCTTCACAGCCTGTCGAGCCGCGCGGCCAGGCCGGGCAGCCCCGAGACGTCCAGGCCGAAGTCCTCGGCCAGCACGCGCAGGATCTCGGCGCCGCCCGCCAGGGTGCGGCGCTGCGGCTCGCCCTGTCCCGGCAGCGGATAAAACGTGTAATCGCGATTCTGCAGCGCCCGGCGGCCTTGCGGCGTCGGCCGCGCCACCATCAGGTTCTGCGTGAACAGCGAGCGCGGATGCGTGGACACATAATAATTGGATACCTCGTAGTCCACGTGATATTGCGGCGTCAGGTCATAGCGGTACAGCGTGCGCCATTGGTCTTGTGCCCGGCTCTGCATGCGCCACAGGCCATCCTGGCACAGCAGGCGAAAATCGCCATGCGGAGTCGCCTGCGGCACATCGGGACGCAGCTCCAGCACCCCGGTCAGGGTCTGCCCGCCAAAACCCACGTCCACTACCCAGCGCGCATCGTCCAGATCCACGACCATCAGCATATGGGTACGCGCCGTATGGGCGTCTTCCGGATGCGACCACAACACGCGCGCGGCCAGGTCGGTGACTTCGAAACCGATCCGGCGCAGCGCTTGCCCCAGCAGCAGATTGTGCTCGAAGCAATAGCCGCCGCGCCCCTGGAACACCAGCTTGCGCTCGATATCGGCAGCATCCAGGCTGACCGGCAGGCCAAGCAGCGGGTTCAGGTTCTCGAAGGCGATCGCCTGCGCATGATGCAGGACGATCGAGCGCAGCACCGGCATCGTGGGCGCGGCCTCGCCTCCGGGATAGCCGATGCGGGCGAAGTAGGCGGGAAGGTTCAGGGCGTGGGACATGGACATGGAACGCTGCGGCAAATTCCCCGACCGGCTGCCTGCCGCGATACCGCAACGCCGGGGGCACTTGTCGAACGAGGCCCGCTAGCGCGGCAAGCTTCGGCCCTGTTCAAGGTTTTCCAGAATATTGCATATATAGCGGCCTGCCTGTTCGATATCGCTTTGGATCGCATCGGCTACCCCTTGTACGTCCCGGCGCTTGAGCGCCGACACGGCGGCAGAGTGGAAGTCCGTCTTCCTGACCTGATGCATGTATTCCGGGAATACCATGTTCAGCATCGGCCCGCAGCGCAGCCACAGGTTTTCGACCGCGTCGAAAATGATGTTCATGGTCGACAGAGAATATATAGAGAAGTGAAACCTGCGGTGCGCCTCCAGATATAGATCCGATTTGCGCTCCGCGGCGTACTTCTGCATTTCCTTCAAGGTCGATTGCAGCCCCTTGATGTCGTCCGCGGAACATCGGGCCACGGCATCGGCTGCCAGTCGGGATTCGAGCAGGCTGCGTATCACAATGAACTGGGAAAACTGTTCTTTCCCGATGAGAGGAACCGTCGCGCCGCCCTTTTGTCCTCCCACCCCTCGCTCCAGCACCCGCTCGGCAACCAGACGGTTGATGGCATCCCTGACCGGGGTCGGGCTGATGTTCAATTCTACGGCCAGGTCCCGCAGCAAGAGCCTTTGACCGGGCTGGAACTTGCCGACCAGCAAGGCTTTCTTGAGCTCGCTATAGGCTTGGTCCCAAAGAGTAAGCCTTTGGGCCGGTTTCAGCGCGGTCGCAGCAAGATCCAAATTCGGCCTCGGAAGTAACAATGAACAGTCGGATACGCGGATTGAATTTACCATCAAAGCTATTGTTGTTTGTTATAACGAATGATAGTATTCGATCCACACAAGCAAATCCACAAGGAGACTCATGTGAAATTCACGCTGATGAAGACCATGGCGCTTTGCGCCCTCTGCTGCTCCTTCGCATCGCCCATGATCGCGAAGGCGGCCGGCTCCTCGTACCCCGATCACCCCATCCGCCTGATCGTGCCCTGGAATGCCGGCGGATCCAATGACATCGCGGCCAGGGAACTGCAAAAACTCATAGCCGGACAAGGCGTCACGGTCGTCGTCGAAAACGCGCCCGGCGCAACCGGATCCATCGGCATGGGCAAGGCCGCGCGCTCGGCCCCGGACGGCTATACCCTGGCCATGGGCACCAGCTCCACCCTGGCGCAGATCGCGATGAAACTGACGACGCTGCGCAACGATGAATTCACGTCCATCGCCCGGGTGTCGGTCGATCCGCTGATACTGCTCATACCGAAGGACAAGCCGTACAAGACGCTGCCGCAATTTCTGGACTACATGCGGAAGAACCCCGGCAAGGTCAGCATAGGAACGCCGGGAACACACAACATCAATCACATCTTTGCCGAGATGACGGCAAGAATGGCGGGAGTGAGCTATATCAACGTGCCCTATACCGGTGGATCCCAGGTCATAGCGGGCCTTGCCGGCAAGCAGATCGACGCGGCCGTCCTGAAGCCGTCCGAGAGTCTGGGCCAGATCAAGAGCGGCCTGGTAAAAGCCGTCGCCACGTTCTCCCAGCAGCGCCTGCAGGTATTTCCGGACCTGCCCACCTTCAAAGAGCTTGGCTACGACGTCTATCCGTATGGCCCTCTGGTACAGATGGCCTACGTCGTCGCCCCCAAAGGGCTGCGGCCGGCAGAAGAAAAGAAATTGATTTCCATCTTTTCCAAGGCCATAGACAGCAAGGAATTCGCGGAATTCGCCGAGAGAAACGGATTCGTGGTCAGCCCTCTTACCGGAGACGCCTTGCAAAAAGAGATATTCGCGGTTCAAGGCACCCTCGACACCGTGGGGTCGAAAGTATTCAAGATCAAGTGAGAAAAAATGGATCAGATAAAGAAAGTCACCTGCCATGTCGTCAGCGCGCCCATAGCAAGGCCATTTACGTCATCCAGGGGATGGATATACAAGACCCGCGGCTCGTGCCTGGTGGAAATCGAGACCGCCGATGGCGTCGTGGGCTGGGGCGAATGCTATGGCCCCGCCCAGGTGGCCAAGGCCTACATCGAGTCTCAATATGCGGCAAGAATCATCGATCGGGACCCATTCGACGTAGAGGTCATATGGGAAGATCTCTACAACAGGATCAAGGACTACGGCAACAAGGGCATGTCCATCTCCGCCTTGAGCGGAATAGATATCGCGCTGTGGGACATCATCGGAAAAAAATGCGGGCAGCCCATACACAAGCTGATAGGCGGCGCGCATAGAACCAGTGTCACCGCGTACGCCACGGGCCTGTATTTCATCGATATGGACCGCGTGGTCGAAGAGGCGGTCGAAGAAGCCGCGGACTATGTGCGCGACGGATTCACGGCCATCAAGATGAAGATAGGGCTGGGCTCGATAAAGGCGGATATAGAACGCGTGGCGGCCGTGCGCAAGGCCATCGGCGACGGCGTCCGTCTCATGGTCGACGCGAATCACTGCCTGTCGGTACCCGCGGCGATCCGCATGGGCCGCGAACTCGAGCGACTCGATGTCGAATGGTTCGAAGAGCCCATTTCCCCCGAAGACCTGGACGGCTATGTAGAAGTCACGCGCGCGCTCGACATCGCCGTGGCGGGCGGCGAAAACGAATTCACCCGCTGGGGGTTCCGCGACATCGTCGCGCGCAAAGCCATGGACATCGTGCAGCCCGATGTCTGCGCGGCCGGCGGCATCAGCGAATGCCGGAAGATCGCCGCGCTGGCCAACGCCCACGGGGTGGAGTGCGTGCCGCATGCCTGGGGTTCGGTCATCGGGATAGCCGCTACGCTGCATTTCCTGGCGGCCCTGCCCGACCAGCCTCCCAGTTTTCGCCCCACTCCGCCGATGTTCGAGTTCGAGCAATGCGAAAACCCGTTCAGGGACGAGCTGTCCACCACGCCCATTACGCAACACAAGGGCGTCATCGCAGTGCCGGACGGGCCGGGCCTGGGCATAGAAATCGAACGCCGCGTCATCGAAAAATACCGGATAGCGTGAATCGTCATGCGGCTCATCACCTTTACGAACCGATCGGGTTCGCCGGCACTCGGATTGTCGGACGGCTGGCTGCCTAAAGACGCCATTCTCGACTTGTCTCATCCGGCGCTTGCACCGCTGCTGGGCCCGGCCGGCACATCCTTGCGCGCATTTGTGCAGGCCTACACGCCGGCCCTGGCCGATGCGCTCAGGGCAATCGATGGGAAAGAGAACGCCTTGCTCGATCGTTCGACAGTCACAGGCAGACTGGCGAACCCCGACACGGGGAAAATCATCGGAGCGGCCTTCAACTACACGGACGCCCTGGACGAAAAGCGCCAGCCCTACCCCTCGGAACCCGTCATTTTCATCAAGTCCGCGCATACCCTCATCCGGGACGGAGATCCTATACTCCTGCCGCGGACTGCGACAGAAATCACCTACGAGGCGGAGCTTGCGGTGGTCATCGGGAAACAGGCCTTGAATATCACGGCGGAACAGGCAATGGACCATGTGTTCGGCTACGGACTGTTCAATGATGTCAGCGTGAGCGAATTCGTCAGGGCCGACAAGAACTTCGTCAGGGGGAAAAACCAGGCCGCCAGCGGCCCGTTCGGCGCCACCATCGTGCACAAGGACGAAGTGGCCGACCCCCACGCGCTGGACATATCCCTGGACTTGAACGGAGAGACCCTGCAGCGATCCTCCACATCCCTTATGCTTTTCAGGATCCCCGAGCTGATTTCGTACATGTCTTCCAAGATGCCCCTGGATCCCGGAGACATCATCGCCACGGGCACTCCCGCCGGCGTTGCGGCCTCGCACCAGCCTGCAAAATGGCTGAAGCACGGAGACCAGGTCGTCGTTCGAATCCCGGGCATCGGGCAATTAGCCAACCCAGTAGCCAAGTGCACAACAGTGACGCCATGAAACCCAAGGTACTCTTGACCAATCCCATACACCCGGACGGGCTGGCCCATCTGGAGCAGTTCGCGAGCGTTGTCGTTTCCGACAGCGGCGACGCGGGACGGCTGCGCGACTTGGCCGGCGATGCGGACGGCCTCATCGTCCGCACCAAACTTCCCGACGACATTTTCGACTTCACGCCCCGGCTCAAAGCCGTGGTGCGGCACGGGGTAGGCCTGGACATGATTCCCGTGGCCCGGGCCACGGCCAAGGGGATTCCCGTCGCCAACGTCCCCGGCGCCAACACCACCGCGGTAGCGGAATACTGCCTGGCGGCCATGCTCGGCCATGTGCGCCCTCTCGCTCGCATCGACTCGGCCTTCCGCGGCCGGGGCTGGGACGCCGGAAAGCAGTTGGGTGGAAGCTGCGGCGAACTGGAAAGCCTGACACTGGGCATAGTGGGAGTGGGCGCAATCGGAGGACGGCTCGGAACGCTCGCATCCATGCTGGGCATGAACGTGCTCGGGCTTGCCCGCCGCCCGGCCGCGGTCGCCCCGCCCGTACGGCCGGTGGACAAGCCCACGCTGTTCGCGCAATCCGACATAGTGGTGCTCAGTTGCCCCCTGACCCCCGAAACACGCGGACTGGTCGACGCAGCGGCATTGAAGCTCATGAAGAGCACGGCCCTGCTCATCAATGTTTCCAGGGGGCCCGTCATCGATACGCCGGCGCTGATCGAGGCGCTTCGCCGCCGCGAACTGGCAGCGGCCGTGCTGGACGTATACGACACGCAGCCCCTGCCCGCGAACGATCCTCTGCTGCAGTGCCCGAACCTGACCCTGACATCCCATATCGCCGGAACTACGGAGCAAAGCATGCGCCGCATGAGCATGGGGGCCGTGCACGAACTGCTTGCTCTGCTCCAGCATCGGACATCCCGATTCCTGGTCAACCCGGAAGTTTTCGAATCCCGAGACCCATCATGAAAATCACCGATATCGTTGCCGTGCCGATTTCCTTTCCCGTGCCTCCCGAGCACTCCGTGACGCTCGGCATCGGGCGCAGCGTCAAGAGGGATGCCGTATTAGTCAAAGTGCAAACGGACGACGGCCTCACCGGCTGGGGCGAAGCTCACCACGGGCGCTGCCCGGGCGCGATCGCCAGGCTGCTGGAAACCACGATAAAAGAGCTGGTCGTCGGCATGAACCCCTTGGACACCGTGTCGGTGGGCAGCAGGATATACAAGATGCAGATCGCCAGCCACGGGATGGGCGCCGCGGCCGCACTGGCCTGGAGCGGCGTCGATCTGGCGCTGTGGGACATACGCTGCCAGGTTTCGGGACAGCCCTTGTGCGAACTGCTGGGAGGTTCGGCCAGGCCGGTCAAGGCTTATGCCGGAGGAATATCATTGGGCTGGCAAGCGCCGGCAAGCCTTGCCGAGGAAGCTCTCCAGCACGTGGGCGCCGGGTACAAGGCGCTGAAGCTGCGTATGGGCGACACGCCAAGACGCGATATAGAACGGGTGACGGCGGTACGCAAGGCCGTGGGCGATGCGGTAGAACTGCTGCTGGACGCGAACACCGCCTACAGCCTCGAACAGGCGCGCGAAGTCATGCCCGCTTACCAGGAACTGCGCGTTGGCTGGCTGGAAGAACCCTTTCCCGCCCATGATCAATACTCATACGATATGTGCGCCCGGTTCGCCACCGTGCCGCTGGCCGCCGGAGAGAACCATTACACCCGCTACGAATTCGAACCTCTGCTCAACTCCAGGACGGTCGCCTTCGTGCAGCCCGATCTCTCGAAGACCGGGGGCTTGAGCGAATCCATGCGCATCGCGGCCATGGCAAGCGCCAAGAGGATATCGGTCAATCCGCACACATCCGCCACAGCCATCAACATGTCCAACTCGATCCATTTCCTGTGCGCCGTGGACAACGCCGGATATTTCGAAGCGGATGTCACGACCCTGAATCCCTTCCGCGACCAGCTAAGCGCCGTACGCCCCTATGAACTGGACGACCAAGGCTGCGTCCAGCCCGCTGCCGGCAAGGGGATCGGCCTGGAACTGGACCTGGATTTCATAGCCAGGCATCCGCTGATAGATGGGCCCTGCTACGTCTAGGACCTGAGCAACTCCGGCCTATTCTCGTTCGCCGGCATCCGGTCAATTCTCCTCGCCGCATAGAGAGCAGTGCCCCGCAAGGATTACGATTAAGATCTACGATCGGCATCCTCGGGACACCCGGCGCCATTGCCGCCGGTACACTCACCCACATCGACAAGGAGAAAACCACATGGATCTCGGAATTGCGGGCAGGACGGCCCTGGTTTGCGGCGCCAGCAAGGGGCTGGGCTACGGCTGCGCGCAGGCGCTGGTGCGCGAAGGCGTAAATGTCGTCATCGTCGCGCGGGGCGCCGAGGCGCTGCAGGCCGCCGCAAAGTCGCTGCGGGAAACGGCCGCCGCCGCGGGCGGCGTCACGCCCGGCGTCAAGCACGTAGCGGCCGACATCACTACAGCGGAAGGCCGTGCCGCCGTCTTTGCCGAGCAGAAGGACTTCGATATCGTCGTCACCAACGCGGGCGGCCCGCCGCCGGGCGATTTCCGCGATTGGGACCGCAAGGCATGGGTGGCGGCGCTCGACGCCAACATGCTTACGCCCATCGAACTGATCAAGGCCACCGTCGACGGCATGGCCGAGCGCGGCTATGGGCGCATCGTGAACATCACCTCGAGCTCGGTCAAGGCGCCGATCGACATACTGGGCCTGTCCAACGGCGCGCGCAGCGGGCTGACGGGTTTTGTAGCAGGCGTGGCGCGCAGCTCCATCGCGGCCCGGGGCGTCACGATCAACAACCTATTGCCGGGCGCGTTCGATACCGACCGACTGCGGCACTCGATGGAGGTCGGCGCCAGGAAATCCGGCCGCACAGTCGATGCGATGCGAGAATCGCGCGAGAACGGCATCCCGGCGCGCCGCTTCGGCACGGCCGCAGAATTCGGTGAAGTCTGCGCCTTTCTATGCAGTATGCAGGCCACGTACCTGACGGGCCAGAACATACTCCTGGATGGCGGGGCGTACCCCGGCACGTACTGAGACGCGCGGCGGGAACCTGGCGCCATCAGGCTTCCCGGGCGCTCCAGGCGCCCTGCCCGGCCATTCCTTGCCGTTGCCTGGCCCGGTCGGCCACGCCCGAGCGCCCGACCGGGCAAGCCTGAACAAGCACTGTACGCCTATTCCGCTGCCTCGACGGCCGCGTTGCCCAGCCCTGGCGTACGGGCCTGCTTCGGCGGCACCAGCATTACCAGCACGAAGGCCAGGACTGCGGTCGCGGCGAAAACGAAGAAGTGCCACTGCGGCGGAATGGCCATGCTGGCCAGATAGCCCCCCAGCAGGGGGCCGCACATGGCGCCGACCCGGGCGAAGGCCAGGGCCCAACCCGTGGCGCTGGCGCGCGCCCACGATGCATAGTAGTCGGCCACCAGGCCGGTCAGGATCAAGGAAGCGGAGATGCTGCCGAAACCGGCCACACCAATCAGCACATAGGTGGTGAAGGCCGGGCCCTTGAACCCCAGCAAGGCAATGCCGACTGCGCCTATCAGATAGCACCAGGCCACCGTGCGCAAGGCCCCCAGGCGGTCGGCGACCTTGCCGGCCACCACGCCGCCTATGGCGGACGTAAGACTGAAAACTGCCAGGAACAACAGGCTGGAACTGAGGTTGTAGCCGGATTTGCGCATGATCTGCGGCAGCCAGGTGGTCAGGCCATACACCATGAGCAGGCCCAGGAACAGGGCCAGCCAGAAGCAGATGGTGGCGCGCAGATTATGGGCGCCGAATACTTCGGCGACCAACTCGCCGACCGACTTGGCCGCGGCGGCATCCTGCCCCTTCTTGCGATTCAAGGTATGGGCCTGGAAACGCAGGTAGTCTTCTTCGGTGGCGCCCAGTTTCAGGGCCCAGGCACGCGCGTCAGCGCCGCGCCCCTTGGATTCCAGGTATTCGACGGATTCGGGCAGGTAGCGGGCGATAAGCGGCAGGATCAGCAGCGGCACCGCGCCCAGGCCCAGCACAGCATGCCAGCTTGCATGCTGCAGCAGAGGAATGGACACCAGCGCTGCAGCCAGAATGCCCAGCGAATAGCCGGAATACATCAGGCCGTAATTTTCGCTGCGCCGCTCGGGCGGGGAATATTCTATGGTCATGGCCGCGGCCACCGGGATGATCCCGCCCAGCCCCAGGCCACCCACCAGGCGAGCCGCGCCGAAGACCTCGGGATTGGGTGCCAGCGCGCATACGATCATCGAGCACGAGAACAGCGCAATGCACAGGAAATACATGCGACGCCGCCCGTACTGGTCGCTGAGCGTGCCGACCAGCGCCGCGCCGAACAACATGCCTATCAGGGCCAGGCTGCCCAGCCAACCCAGTTGCACCGGCGTCAATGCCCAGCCCTTGTCGCCGGAGAGCACCGGCAGAATGGCGCCCATGACGCCTACGTCGTAGCCCTCGGACAGGATCGCGCCCCAACATAAGAGCAGGACGACCCAGGTGGTACGGCTGGATACTCTGAGATCGCTATTGGAAATTGCCACGGTGCCTCCGGTTTGTGCCCACTACGTCCGGTGAATCGGAGCTTGGGTAAGTTTTATATCGATATATTTTAATCATAAAATATATGGCGACAGCCGCGGAAATGCAAGCGTGGCGCGTGTTGCGTGGCACGGCCGCGACATCGTTACGGGTTGATCACAGGCGCGAACGCAGGCCAGCCATACCGTCGTGCATATGGGTCATACGAGCTTCCGTATGGCATGTCCGGACAGGGCCGCCGCCACAGGGCGAGCCCGCCCCCGTTCCCTTGTTCGGGCGGCATATGGCTCCGAACACGTATAATGTCGTGGTCTAGCCACGCTGCCGGCCTATCCGCCGGCTATTCAGTCATGGCGCACAAACCTGCAGGCCGCCGTTCGTCTCTGCAACCGCCCGCTTCCGGCCAATCGGCCGAACCCTGGCGGGAAGTCCGGCGCATCGCCCAGGATCCCGTTTCCGCAAGCAGCAACAACCGCTACGCCCCATGGGCGTTTTCGGCGTTGGGCGGCGACCGGGCAGCAGCAATACAAGGATGAAGCAAGCAAATATGAATACTCAAGTCAACTCGCCTGGCGCCGCCGTCGCGGCCCCCCACTACACCTCGGAAGAAAAACGCAAGCGCGTATTCGCCATCGTCGCCGCCTCGTCGGGCAACCTGGTCGAATGGTTCGATTTCTATATCTACGCGTTCTGCGCCATCTACTTCGCGCACGCGTTCTTTCCCAAGTCCGACCCCACGGTGCAACTGCTGAACACCGCCGGCGTGTTCGCCGCCGGGTTCCTGATGCGGCCCATAGGCGGCTGGCTGTTCGGGCGTATCGCCGACAAGCACGGCCGCAAGATATCGCTGCTGATTTCCGTCGTGATGATGTGCGGCGGCTCGCTGGTGGTGGCATTCATGCCGACCTACGCCAGCATCGGAGCCTGGGCCCCCGCCCTGCTATTGCTGGCGCGCCTGGTTCAGGGCCTGTCGGTCGGCGGCGAATACGGCACCACGGCCACCTACATGAGCGAGGTCGCGCTGCGCGGCCAGCGCGGCTTCTTTTCGTCGTTCCAGTATGTGACGCTGATCGGCGGGCAGTTGCTGGCGGTGCTGGTCGTGGTCATATTGCAGCAATTCCTCACTGTCGACCAGTTGCGCGATTGGGGCTGGCGCATCCCCTTCGTGGTCGGGGCCATCACCGCGGTCGTCGCGCTGCTGCTGCGTAGCACGCTGCACGAAACATCCACGGCGGAGACCCGCGCCAACAGCGAAGCCGGCACGCTTACCGCGCTGTTCCGCGACCACAAGGCGGCGTTCTTCACGGTGCTGGGCTTTACCGCCGGCGGTTCGCTGATCTTCTATACCTTCACCACCTACATGCAGAAATACCTGGTGAATTCGGCCGGCATGCCGGTCAAGACCGCCAGCTATGTGATGACCTTCTGCCTGTTCGTCTACATGTGCCTGCAGCCCGCTTTCGGCGCCTTGTCCGACCGTATCGGCCGACGCAACAACATGCTGCTGTTCGGCGGCCTGGGCGCGCTGTGCACGGTGCCCATCCTGACCACCCTGCACCACGTGACCAACCCCTACCTGGCTGCGCTACTGATCATCGTGGCGCTGGCCATCGTCAGCTTCTACACGTCCATCAGCGGCATCGTGAAATCGGAAATGTTCCCGCCCGAGATCCGCGCCCTGGGCGTGGGCTTCGCCTATGCGGTGGCCAATGCCATCTTCGGCGGATCGGCCGAATACGTGGCCCTGGGCCTGAAAACGCTGGGCCACGAAACCAGCTTCTACTGGTACGTGACGGCCATGATGGTCGTTGCCTTCCTGGTCAGCCTGCGCCTGCCGCGCCAGGCCGCCTACCTGCATCACGACCACTAAGGCCGGCCCGCCTCCGACAGAGGCGCGGCGCCGGCGCCGCGGCGGCGGCCCTGCGGGGCGGCCTACAGGAACATGCCGCCGGAGATCTCGATACGCTGGGCATTGATCCAGCGGTTCTCGTCGCGCAGCAAGGCGGCGATGGCGCCGCCGATGTCGTCGGCCTGGCCGACGCGCCCCAGGGCCGTGTTGGCCGCAATGCCGCGGTTCACCTGCTCGTTGTCGCGCACCACGCCGCCGCCGAAATCCGTGGCGATCGCGCCCGGCGCCACCGTATTGACGGCAATGCCGCGCGCGCCCAGTTCCTTGGCCATGTAGCGGGTCAGCACTTCGACCCCGCCCTTCATGGCCGCATAGGCGGCGTACCCCGGCAGCGAGAACCGCGCCAGGCCCGAAGACAGGTTGACGATACGTCCGCCGTCGGCGATCAGGGGCAGCAGCTTCTGGGTCAGGAAGAACGGACCCTTGAGATGTATGTTCACCAGTTCATCGAACTGCGCTTCGGTGGTCTCGGCAAACGCGGCGTGTATGCCTATGCCCGCGTTGTTCACCAGGAAATCGAAACTATCGCGCTGCCAGTGCTGCTTCAGGGCGCCGGCGACTTGCGCGACGAACGCGTCGAAGCCGTCGCTGCGCGCCACGTCGAGCTGCAGCGTCACCGCTTGCCGCCCGGCCTGTTCTATCTGCTGCGCCACGGCCTGGGCCTCGGCCCGGTTGCTGCGGTACGTGAGAATGACGTCCACGCCCTGGCGCGCCAGCGCCAGCGCGGTATTCCGACCCAGCCCCCGGCTGCCGCCGGTGACGATAGCGATCTTGCTTTCCATGCCGTGACTCCCAGTCGAATGTCCGGAAAATTGCCTGAAGTATGATTGCCCGAAAATCCAATTATCGATCATACAGGCCATGCCGGAGGTTCGCGCCCGACGCGAGCCGCAGCGAGGGGTTCCAGCAGATGTCACGAGCGCAACCGGGCTCATCCATCGCGGCAGCGCGCACGCCGCGCGCCGCCGCATCCGTGCGCCCGGCGGATCGGTCCGCCGCGGCGCGCCCGCTGGCGGGCATCCTGGTGCTGATTCTTTCGACCTGGGCGCTGTCGGGCCTGGACGCCAGCGGCAAATGGGTCATGGGCGCGGCCGGCGTCTCGCTGCTGGCCTTGTGCTGGTTCCGCTATGTGGTGCATCTGGGCCTGGTGCTGGCGCTGGTGCTGCCGGCACGCGGCCTGCCGGCGCTGCACAGCGCGCGCATGCGCGACCAGATCCTGCGCGGGGCGGTGATGCTCGCCGCCACGCTCTCCTCGTTCATGACGCTGCGCCACCTGCCCCAGGCCGAAGCCACCGCCATCAACTTCCTGGCCCCGCTCATCATCCTGGCCGTGGCCCCGTGGGTATTGCGCGAGCCGGCGCGATTGTCGCGCTGGCTGGCGGCGGCCGCGGGCTTTGCGGGGGTGCTGATCGTGATCCGCCCGGGCGCGGGGCTCGACCCCGTGGGCACCGCGTTCGGCCTGCTCACGGCTTTCATCTTCGCCGCCCAGTACATCGTCACCCGCCGCCTGGCGGGCGAAGACCCATACACGACCCTGATCTGGAGCGGCGCCGTGGGCAGCATCTGCCTGACGCTGGCGCTGCCCTTCATCCTGCCCGCAGCGTGGCCGGTGCTGGCCAGGCTGACGCCCGGCCAATGGGCCGTGCTGATCGGCACGGGCTTCTGGGGCTGCCTCGGCCACCTGCTGCAGATCCAGGCCTACCGGCACGCCCCCGCCTCGATGCTGGCTCCTTTCCTGTATTTCCAGATCGTCAGCGCCGCGGCCCTGGGCTGGCTGATCTGGGGCCAGTTCCCGGACGCATTGAGCTGGCTCGGAATCGCCGTGATCTGCGCCAGCGGCATCGTCATCGCCCTGGTGGAATGGCGCGGGCATGCACGAACGCGCTTCGCCTGATAGCCACATCTCCCGGCGATGGCCACCCTTCCAATAACTGGCCATGCCTCGCAACTTGGCCGGAACGCACCCAAGCCGACGCGCGTGGCTACCAGCCTCCTTCACGGCCGGCCTCGACGCGGATACTCTCGGCCAGCCCCAGTAATGGCCCGACCAGCACGGAGGCCACTTCGCCAAAAGGCTCATCAGTAGTCACGCTGGCATTGAGCGCGTAGGCCGGCCCTCCCGCAAACACCAGCGGGCAGGCTACTGCCACCACGTTCGGCAGCCAGGACGCCGCGCAATAGCCCTTGGAATGCACGTCCGAGATGGCCTGGGCCAATTCGTGTTCCAGCGTCATCCACTGCCGCGGATGTTTGTTCCGGAAGCCACGGTACAAGGGTTCGCGCTGCGCATTGTCGAGCGTGGACAGCCATGCCCGGCCCAGCGACGTGGACTCCATGGGTATGCGCTGGCCCGGCATGATGGTGCGCAGCGACTTGCGCCGGCTCAGGCGCAGGGATTCCAGGTACACCATTTCATCGCGATCGGCCAGGGCGATTCCCACATTGATGCGTTCGCGCCGCGCCATCTCTTCCATCAAGGGCGCCGCCAAGTGCAGCACGCGCGAACTGCTGCGCATGGAAAAGGCCAGTCCCAGCAGCGGCGCGCCCAGGCTATAGGTACGGCGCGCCGCATCGTGCAGCAGGAAACCTTCGGCCACCAGCGTCTGTGCCAGGCGGCTGACGGTGGCGCGCGGCAAGCCCGTGGCCTCGGCCAGTTCGCCATTGCCCAGCGATTCCGAGCCGGGCCGGAATGCCCGCAACAATTGCAGGCCACGGATAAGAGAACGGTTGGTCGGGGACAGACCAGTCATGGCAGGGCTCCAGCGGCCGGCAAGGCCACCGCCGCGAGGCCCCAGTATACATTTCCACTAGATGAAAATGGCGGGGTGCCTTGGCCGCCCGGCATGCGTACACTGGCCCGGCGTGCACATACTCGGCATGCACCACTCCAGAGACAGCCAAACATGGATCACAAACAAATACAAATACCAAGACGACAGTTCCTGCGGCAAGCGGCCGCAGCCATGGCAGTACCGCTGCTGCCCGCCGCAGCCGCTCGGGCCGCAGCGGACAAGGGCTATCCCGACGCGCCGATCAAGGTCATCGTGCCCTTCTCTCCGGGCGGCCCCACCGATCTCATGGCCCGCACCATCGGCAAGCCGCTGGGCCTGGACCTGAAGCAGCCCGTGATTGTCTACAACAAGCCGGGCGGAGGCGGCGCCATTGCCCTGGGCGAAACGCGCAATGCGGCCGCCGACGGCTACACGCTCGCCTTTCCTTCGATCCAGGCGGTCACCAACCCGGCGCTGCGCTCCGACTTTCCTTTCGACATGGAGCACGACTTCACCGGGATAACGGTCGTGGGCTATATCGCGCACGTCATGGTGGTCAAGGCCGATTTCGCCGCCAAAGATCTAAAGGAATTCGTGGCCATGGCCAAGGCCAGCCCGCACCCCTATGCCTACGGCTCTTCCGGCAACGGTTCGTCGGGCAACCTGGCTATGGAAATGTTCAAGGACCGCGCCGGGATCGCGCTCACCCACGTACCCTACCGCGGCTCGGGGCCGGCAGTGCAAGACCTGTTGTCGGGCCAGATACAGACCATGTTCCTGGACACCACCACGGCCATCCCGCTGCTGCAGGCGAAAAAACTGCGGGCGCTGGCGGTTGCGCCCGCCAAGCGATCCATGGTCCTGCCCGACGTCCCGACCATCGCCGAGCAAGGCTATCCGGGCTTCGATATCCATGCTTGGTATGGTTTGCTGGCGCGCTCGGGCACGCCGGCGCCCATCATCGACACGCTCTATCGGGCCACGCGCGACGCGCTGCGCGACCCAGGCGTGCTCAAGACATTTCATTCCCTGGGCATCGAGCCCGGCGGCAACACGCCGCAGGAATTCAATGCATTGATTCGCGCAGATCTACGCAGTTGGAGCAGTGTCATCAACAAGCTCGGCTTGAAGATTTCCTGAACGCGGGAGCGATTCGATGCACATAGTGATACCCGACGATTACCAGGATTGCGTGCGCGGCCTGGACTGCTACGCGCGGCTGGCCAGCCACCAGGTGACGATATTCCACGACGCCTGCAAGGACGAGGACGAGCTCGCGCGGCGCTTCGCGCAGGCCGAGGCCATCGTGCTGACACGCGAACGCACGGCCTTGAGCGCCAGCCTGCTCGAACGGCTGCCCGGATTGAAGCTGATCAGCCAGATCGGCAAGGTCGCCGGGCATATCGACCTGGAAGCCTGCCGCCGCCTGGGGATCGCGGTGGCGCAGGGTTCGGGCTCCGGCGCGGCCACGGCGGAACTTGCCTGGGCTCTGGTCCTGGCCAGCCGCCGCCACCTCGTGGACGAGGCCCTGCGCCTGCGCCAGGGGCTGTGGCAAGGCAGCCTGGGCCAAGAACTCAAGGGCCAGCGGCTGGGGGTCTGGAGCTACGGGCGCATCGGCAAACAGGTCGCTGGCTACGGCAAGGCCTTCGGCATGCGCGTCTGGACCTGGGGCAGCCCCGACGCCCTGGCGCGCGCGCGGGCCGACGGCATCGAAGCAGCCCCCTCGCGCGCAGAGTTCTTCACCGGCAGCGACGTGCTGAGCCTGCATATCCGCCTGAGCGACCGCACGCGCGGCATCGTAACGCCGGAGGATCTCGCGCGCATGGGCCGCAATGCCTTGCTGGTCAACACCAGCCGCGCCGAACTGATTGCCCCGGGCGCGCTGGAATCCGCGCTGCGCGCGGGCGCCCCCGGCTATGCGGCGGTCGACGTATACGAGGAAGAGCCGCCCGCGCCCGGCCATCGCAATCCCCTGCTGGACCTGCCCAATGCCCTGTGCACACCGCACCTGGGTTACGTGGAACGCGACAACTACGAAAACTACTTCGGCATCGCCTTCGACAACATCAACAACTTTGCTTCCGGCAAACCCACCAATCTCGTCTGAACCCAAAGGAGCCCCCATGAAATTCAAGACGCTTTTCCTGGCTGCCGCACTATGCGCCGCAGCCGTGTCCGCCGCCCCCGCCAGCGCGGCATTCCCCGATCGGCCCATAGATATCGTGGTGCCGTTTTCACCTGGCGGCGGCACCGACCAGATCTCGCGCACCATCGCCGACGGCATGTCCAAGGCCCTGAAGCAAAGCGTGCTGGTGCTGAACAAGCCCGGCGCGGGCACCGTGATCGGCACCGGCTACGTCGCCAAGAGCAAGCCCGACGGCTATACCCTGGTGATGGCCACCTTCGCACACGCGGTCAACCCCGCCCTCTACAAGCACCTGCCCTTCGATCCCGACAAGGATTTCACGCCGGTTGCGCTCATAGGCACCTCTCCGAATGTGCTGGTGGTCAATAGCCACAGCCCCTTCAAGACGGTCAAGGACATCATCGCCTACGCCAAGGCCAACCCGGACAAGCTGACCTTCGGCTCGTACGGCACCGGCACCTCGGCGCATCTGTGCGGCGCCCTGTTCGAAGACCTGGCCAAGGTGAAGATGACGCATGTGCCCTACAAGGGCAGCAGCCCGGCCATCACCGACCTGCTCGGCGGCCAGATCAATATGGTGTTCAGCACCGCGGCCAGCGTCGCGCAATACGTCAAGAGCGGCCAGTTGCGCGCCATCGCCGTCACGTCCAAGCAGCGCTCTTTCGCTTTCCCGGATGTGCCCACCATCGCCGAATCGGGCCTGCCCGACTATGAGGCCGAAAGCTGGTACGGGCTGCTCGCGCCGGCCGGCACGCCCGCCGACGTGATCGCCAAGCTGCACGATGCCACCGAACTGGCGATACGCGCCAAGCCGTTCCAGCAACGCATCGCCATCGAGGGCCTGAACCCGCACACCGGCAAGCCGCAAGACCTGCAGGACTACATCCAGAAAGAAGAAAAACTCTGGCGCCAGGTCGTGAGCGACGCCCACATCACGCTGGATTGAGTCCGGCCCCATCGACGCCCTTCCGGCACAAGACTGGGCACGGCGCAGCCTCCGCGGGCCGCGCCGTGTCCGGCAAAGCCGTGCGGCATGCGGGACGCGGGGCCCGCGGCACGGCACGGGAGCTTTTCTTACCGACACAGAGTTGAAATATCCATGAGCACATCCGACCTCATCCGCCTGGAAATCGAACAAGACCTGGCTATCGTCACCCTGAACCGTCCCGAAAAACGCAATGCGCTGGACGACAGCATGCGCGAAGCACTTCTAGCCATGCTGCAGTCGGCAGCCGCCGACAAGGCCGTCAAGGCCGTGATCCTGACCGGCACGGGCCAGGCCTTCTGCGCCGGCGGCGACATCGCCGCCATGCAGGAACGCGCGCAAGCCCCGGCCGGGGAAGTGGCCTTCAACGGCTGGAGCCGCCAGCAGCGCACCCACCAGGTCGTGGCCTTTCTGCACAACCTGCCCAAGCCGGTAGTGGCCGCCGTAAACGGGTCGGCCGCCGGCCTGGGCGCCGACATTGCCATGGCCTGCGATTTCGTGGTTGCCAGCGAACAAGCCAGCTTTGCCTGGAGCTATGTGCTGCGCGGCCTGATCCCCGATGGCGGCGGCATGTACTTCCTGCCGCGCCGGGTCGGGCTGGTGAAGGCCAAGGAATTGATTTTTTCCGGCCAGACCATAGACGCGCAAGAGGCCTTGCGCATCGGCGCGGCCGACCGGCTCGCCGCCCCTGATGGCCTGCTCGCCGAGGCGCGCAGCCTGGCCCGGCAGTTCACCGTCGGCTCGGGCACCGCCATCGCGCTGGGCAAGGCCACCCTGAACCAGAGCTTCGAACTCGACGCCCACACCGTCTTCGCCCAGGGCAGCCAGGCCCAGGCCATCTGCTACACCACGACCGAGCACCAGCAATCGGTGACGGCGTTCCTGAACCGCAAGAGCCGGAGCCGCTGAGCATGAATGCCATATCCCGCCTGATCAAACCGCAAAGCATCGCGGTCATAGGCGCTTCGTCCGACCTGTCCAAGACGGCCGGCAAGCCGGTTGCCTATCTGCTCAAGCACGGCTACGCCGGCCGCATCTATCCGGTCAACCCCACGGCCCGCGAGATCGCCGGCCTGGCCTCCTACCCCGACATCGCCTCGCTGCCCGAGGCTCCCGACGCGGCCATCGTCATGCTCGGCGCGGCAAAGGCCGTGCCCGCGGTGCGCGAACTCGCCGCGATCGGCACGGGCAGCGCCATCGTGCTGGCCAGCGGCTACGCCGAGCTCGGCGCACAGGGCGCAAACCTGCAAGACGAGCTCCGGCAGGCCGCGGGCGCGATGCGGCTGCTCGGCCCCAACACCATAGGCCTGGTCAACGTGACCGACGGCATCACCCTGTCGGCCAGCAGCGCCCTGGAAGCCGACGCCCCGCCGCAAGGCAGCATCGCGCTGGTCTCGCAAAGCGGCGGCATACTCGGCTCGCTGCTGTCGCGCGCCGCCGCACAGGGCATAGGCTTTTCCAAACTGGTCGCCACCGGCAACGAGGCCGACCTGGACGTCGCCGACTTCGTCGACGCCCTGGTCGACGACGAAGCCACGCATGTCATTGCGCTTTACCTGGAAAGCCTGCGCCATCCCGCAGCCTTCCGCCGCGCCGCGCTGCGCGCGCGGGCCGCGGGCAAGCCCATCGTCGCCTTCAAGGTCGGACGCTCGGAATCCGGAGCGCGCTCCGCCGTGTCGCACACGGGCGCCATGGCGGGTTCGGACCGCATGTACGATGCACTGTTTGCCGAAACCGGCGTGCTGCGCGTGCGCGAATTCGCCGAGCTGCTCGGCGTGCCGCAAGGCCTGGCAACTCGGCGCGCATTGCGCGGCCAGCGCATCGCCATCCTGACATCCACGGGCGGCGCCGGCACGCTGGTGGCCGACAGTCTCGGGCTGGCCGGCTTCGACACGCCCGTGCCCGACGAGGCCACCGCACAGGAACTGCGCGCCGTACAGGGCGCCACTCCTACCGTGCTGGACCGCAACCCCATCGACGTGACCCTGGCCGGCCTGGACCCGAAGCTGCTGCGCAGCGCCATCACCAGCCTGATGAAAAGCGAAGGCTACGACGGCGTGGTCATCATCGTCGGTTCCTCGGCGCTTGCCAGGCCCACATTGATGGCCAGCGCCATCGAAGACTGCCTGCACATCAGCGGCAAGCCGGTGCTCACGTATGTCAGCCCGGATGCGCCGCACATCCTGGCGCAACTGAACCGGCGCGGCATCCCCGCCTACGCCTCCCCCGAAGCCTGCGCCGCGGTATTCCAGGCGCTGTGGGCCAGCGGCCGGGTGGCGGCGCAGCCCCAGGCGGAAACGGCACGCCAGGCTCCGCCGCCGGCGGATCCCCTGTCCGGCCTTCCGGATGGGTCTCTGGACGAAGCCCAGGCCAAGCGCTTGTTCGCCGCCTATGGCATTCCCGCCACGCGGGAAATCGTCGCCGCCACGGCGGAAGACGCCGAACGCGCGGCGCGCGAGCTCGGCGGCCGCGTGGCGCTCAAGCTGCTGTCGCGCGACATCACGCACAAGAGCGACGTAGGCGGAGTCGCGCTGGGCCTGGATGCCGCCACCATGGCGGACGCGGCCCGCTCCATGGCGCAGGCCGTGCAGGCCCGTACCGGTTCCAAGCCCGAGGCCTTCCTGGTGCAGGAAATGGTATCCGGCGGCCATGAACTGATCCTGGGCCTGGCCCGCGACCCGCTGGGCACGGCCATCCTGCTGGGCACCGGCGGCACCCAGGCCGAACTGCTGCAGGACACGGTGCTGGCCATGCAGCCCTTGCAGCGCCCGCTGGATCGGGCCGAGGCCGAAGCCATGCTGCGTGCCTTGAAATTCTGGCCGCTGCTCGACGGCTACCGCGGCGCACCGCCGCGCGACACCGAGGCGGCAATCTCGGCCATCGTGGCCTTCTCCACCATGGTGCACGCGCTGGGGCCGCGCCTGCAGGAAGCGGAGATCAACCCGCTGTTCGTCAAGGCGCGCGGCCAGGGCGTGGTAGCGGCCGACGCGGTGGCAGTGCTGGCGCCGGCCACGGAAGCGTAAGGCCGCTGCAATTTACAAGCGCAGTACAAAAACAGGCGTCTCAAAAAACAAGCACCCCAATAATGGGGCGCTTGTTTTTATCTCCGCGATGAAAGGCTGCTTCGTCGTCAGCCCAGGCACTCAAGCAGCATCACGACGGTATCGGCCCGATGCTGTTCATTGCGCAAATCACCCTAAAGACAGATGAGCGGTCTCGATGACTTTCGACCACTTTTTTGTTTCACTGGCGAAGAACTGCCGACCATCCTCCGGGCTTCCGCCCATGATATTCAAGGCGAGATTGGTCCAGGTAGCCTGAAGTTCCGGCAGGCGCAGAATGCTGTTGATGTCCTTATTCAATTGCTTCACCGTTGCTTCCGGCACCTTCGAACTGGTGGCTATCGTGAACCAGCCCGACGCATCGAAGCCAGGCACCAGCAATTCCGACACGGTAGGGATATCGGGCAACACGGGGCTGCGGTCTTTACTGGTAACAGCGAGGCCACGGATCTGCCCCGCTTTCACGATGGGACCCGCCGTCGTGATCAATTCGAACATCATGTCGATCTGGCCGCCTATCAAATCGCTCATGGAAGCGGCGCTGCCCTTATAGGGAATGTGCGTCAGTTGAATGCCCGCGGCCTGCTGGAACAATTCCCCCACCATGTGAGTCGACGAGCCATAGCCCGCAGACCCGAATGTCAATTTCCTGGGATTCGTGCGCGCGTAGTCCACAAGCTGCTTCAGGGTTTGAAAGGGACGCTTGAGATTTACCGCAATCACACAGGGCACGCCACCCAGCACCACTACAGGCTGCAAGTCCTTGGGCGGGTTATAGGGCAAGTGCCTGTATATGGAGTACGCGGCGTGAATGCCGATAGTTCCCAGCAATAGCGTGCTTCCGTTCGGTTTCGCGTCCGCCGCTACTTGCGCCCCGATATTTCCACCCGAACCCGGTATGTTCTGGACAATCACGGACTGCTTATACATCTGGCCAAGACGCGTGGCGATCGCGCGCGCCAGGACGTCCGCCGTGCCGCCCGGCACGAAGGGAGCGATGATCTTGATGACGCCGGAGGGTACGTTTGGAGCAGCGAACGCTGATGTTGTTCTCAATGCGGCTGGGGTAAGCAGCAACATGGCGCAGGCCGCACGTCGGGAAAGGGCCATGGGGTTCTCCTCGGAGGTGAGTGGGACAGCGTCATTCTAGGAATGCCCCTGGTATTTGGACAAATGCTTTCTCTTTGATAGGATATACGCCACTGATATAGGCCAGCCTCGCGAAGACATATGCCCAGACCCCTGTCTTTCAATCAAATAGAGGCCTTTCGAGCAGTCGTCCTCACCGGCACGACGGTCGCGGCCGCACGCATGCTTTACACGACGCAGCCGTCGATCAGCAGGTTGATCCACCAGGCGCAAAACGCAAGCGGGCTGAAGCTGTTCACCAACGACCGCGGGCGCCTGCAACTCACGCGCGAGGGCCGCCAGTTGTTCGAAACAATCCAGCTTCACTATCAAGGACTGGAAAGAATCGAACAAACCGCCACAGCCCTGCGTGCGTCCGGGGCCGGCGTATTCCGCATCGCCTCGACGCCGTCCCTGGCCCAAGGGATTCTCCCCAAAGTGCTCAGCCGGTTCATGCACGACCGGCCGCAGGTGCACCTCAATGTACAGACCCCCAGCAGCCGCTTGATTGAAGACGGACTACGGCAGGGTATGTTCGACATAGCGATTACGAATATGGCATTTGGAGGCGCCGAATTCCTGTCGCACGAGATTCATCAATGCGAAGCGGTACTGGTCTGCGCGCCCGATCATGCCCTGAGCTCACGCAAAGTCGTGCGCATCGCGGATCTTCAAGGCCAGACCATGATCAGCCTGCCCGCGCACGACGTGCTCCAGCAGGAAATCGACAAAGCGTTTGCCGCGTACGGACTCGAACGGCACGCGAATATCGAGACCATTTACTCTGCCACGATCTGCGCATTCGCGGCGCAAGGCCTGGGCGTGGGCATCGTCAATCCCTATGTGGCCCAGCTATTCCGTGACAGTGTCGCCATCAAGCGCTATACGCCGAAACTGCCCGTCCGCACCTATGCCATGCTCGCGAAATTCGCACCGGCATCCGAACTGGTGGAACGCTTCCTGCGGATCTTGCGCAGCGTCATGAACGGCGACGATTAAGCCCACGGAATCGAACCAAGGGCCTCGTTGGGCGCCATCCGGGGCGCCCACGGTCTGCACAAGACCGGCACTCGCGCCGCAGGCATAACTATCACGCAGCCCCCAGCCAGTGAACCTGGCTTCCCGATCGACGGAACCCCGTCGGATCTCTCATGCTTCCATCAGTCGCCAGCCTATATCAATAATGAATAGCTGATGAAAAACAAAGTATTTGTCCAAATACCCGGCGAATCCTAGACTTTCCCATGCGAGATTTCGAGGACTTGAAATCATGCGGCGGACAGGCCGAGTCCTTTGAATTGAACGGCCTTCCCAATGAAGCACACCACGCCGGAACCAGCATCCCAATGAAGACATCCAAACTCAATAGCGTCACGCTCGAACTCCTGTGGCGCCGCCTGATCTCCACAGTGGACGAGGCCGCAGCATCCCTTGTCCGCACGTCTTTTTCATCCATCGTCCGAGAGTCGAACGACTTCGCCTGCGTCATCACCGACGCCCAGGGCTATTCCATAGCGCAGGCATCGAACGGCATCCCATCGTTCATCGGGACCGCGCCACGCACGATCCGTTATTTCCTGGAACGCTTTCCCGAAGACCAGCTACAGGATGGCGACATCATCATCACCAATGATCCCTGGCTTGGCACCGGACATCTTCCCGACATTACGGTAGGAAAACCCATTTTCTCGAACGGCAGGCTTGTCGGCTGGGCCGGGTCGGTAGCCCACGCTCCGGACATAGGCGGGCGCGTTCGTTCGGCAGACGCGACCTCGGTCTTCGAAGAAGGCCTGCAGATCCCGGTAATGAAAGTCATGCGCGCGGGCAAGATGGACGAGACGCTCGAACAGATTCTTCGAAAAAATGTACGCGTACCGGACCAGATGATGGGCGACTTGTACGCCCAGTTTACCGGCCTGGCGCTCATGGAGCGCAACGTCCGTGAGCTCATGGCCGAATACGGCCTGGTCACCCTGGAGGAGCTGTCCGCGGAGCTGCGCGGCCGCAGCGAGCAGGCAATGCGCAAGGCCATCTCGGCGATTCCTGATGGAACCTACTGCGCCGATGCGATCAGCGACGGCATCGACCAGCCCATACGCCTCAAAATGGCGCTTACCATTCGCGGCGACGAAGTCGAAGTGGACTTCGAAGGCACCGATGGCCAAGTCCAGAAATCGATCAATGTCTGCCTGGCCTATACGACAGCCTACACATCGTATGGGCTGAAGGCGGTCCTGTGCCCCGATATCCCGAATAACGACGGCGCCCTGGTTCCGCTCAAGATAAGCGCCCCTCTGGGAAGCATCCTGAACTCGACGCCGCCGGCGGCCGGCGGCGCTCGCGCGCTGATCGGGCACTTCTTGCCGGCGATGGTGGTTCAAGCCTTGGCGCAGGTCGTGCCGGAAAAAGTGGTCGCCACCGCCGGCTCGCCTCTGTGGTGCGTGAACATGGCGGGAGTCAGGCCGGACGGCCGCGGCTTTGCGAACTTGTTCTTCCTGAACGGCGGATACGGCGCAAGCGCCCGGAGCGACGGCGTCGACGTTCTATCCTGGCCGAGCAATATCTCCTCCACCCCAGTCGAGATCATTGAGCAGGTGGCCCCCCTGAAAGTCCATTGCCGCCGATTCCGCCAAACGAACCAGGCCAACGGGGCATACCGGGGCGGCCTCGGCCAGGAGATGCTGCTGGAAAGCCTGTCGGACCACCCCGCCACCATTTCTTTCATGGCGGAGCGCACTCGCGAAGAATCCGCCGCCCCCGGAATGAGCGGCGGCTCGCCGGGCGCGCCAGGCGAGATCCAGATCGATGGAGTCAAAGTAAATCCGAAGGCCCAGCACATTATCAAGCGCGGCTCGAAAGTCCTGCTACGCACGCCTGGCGGCGGGGGCTACGGCGATCCCGCCCATCGCTCTCCGGAGCAAAAACAACAAGACCTGATCCGTGGATACACAAAATGACGCAAGCTAAATACTCCCTTGGTATCGACATCGGCGGCACTTTCACCGATATCGTCGTTTACGGCCACGACGACGCCCGCGTATTCAGCCATAAGGAATTGACCACGCCCGAGGAGCCGACGGACGGCGCCATCCGCGGGATACAGATCTTGCTGGAGCGGGAAGGTATCAGCGGCAATCAAGTCGTACGCGTGGTTCACGCCACGACGCTATTCACCAATGCCCTGATAGAACGGCGAGGCGTGCCGACCGGCCTGATCACCACGGAAGGATTTCGCGACACCCTGGAAATGCGTCGGGAATACAAGTACGACCTGTACGATCTTTTCCTCGAATTACCGCGGCCCCTGATTCCACGCGAAGCACGCCTCGAGGCCCGCGAACGTATCCGTGTCGATGGCACGGTCGACACGCCGCTGGACGACAAGAGCGTCCTGGATGCGGCTCGGCAACTGGTCGGCCAAGGCATTCAGTCGCTTGCTGTCGTCTTCCTGCATGCCCACGCAAACCCTGTCCACGAGCGCCATGCGCGAGACCTTATCGAGCAGGCCTTTCCCGATCTGTACGTGTCGATCTCCAGCGAAGTTTCGCCGCAGATCCGCGAGTACGAGCGCACGTCCACCACCGCCGCGAATGCTTATGTGCGGCCGATCGCCGACCAGTATCTGGAAAGCCTCGAGGCCCGGCTCAAGACCCTGGATATACGCTGCCCTCTGCTGATGATGTTGTCCAACGGCGGTTTGGCGCATGTCGGCGAAGCCCGAAAATTCCCGGTGCAACTCCTGGAGTCCGGCCCGGCGGCGGGAGCCATTGCCGCCGCCTACTTCAGCAAGCGCTCGCATATGGCGGACGTGCTGGCTTTCGACATGGGCGGAACGACCGCCAAGCTGGCCATCGTCGAAAGCAATACGCCCATTCTCGCCCATAGTTTCGAAGCCGGGCGCGAAAAGCGTTTCGCGGCGGGCAGCGGGCTGCCGGTCAACATCGCAACGGTGGAGCTGATCGAGATCGGCGCCGGCGGCGGCAGCATCGCGCATCTGGACAGCATGAAGCTGCTCAAGGTCGGCCCCAAAAGCGCCAGTTCGAAGCCCGGACCCGCATGCTATCAGCGCGGCGGCACTCAGCCGACGGTAACCGACGCAAACTTGTTATTGGGGCATCTGGACCCCGACACATTCGCCGGGGGCACGATGAAGCTCAGCACCGACGCGGCACAGACCGCCGTGCGCTCCGTGAGCGACGTCATAGAGATGGAAGCCGAACAGGCCTCGGACGGCGTGCTGTCCGTCGTCAACGAAAACATGGCCGCCGCAGCGCGTGTGCACGTGGCCGAACGAGGTTTCGACGCCCACAAGTTCGCACTGCTGGTGACCGGCGGCGGCGGCCCGCTGCACGGCTGCGATCTTGCCCGACGCCTTGGCATAGGCCGGCTGATCTGCCCTCCGGGAGCCGGCGTCGCATCCGCGCTGGGCCTGCTGATTGCACCCGCACGCGTCGACCGATCCGTCACGCTCGCACGCGAACTGGACGCAGTATCCGTCGACGACCTCGAAGGCATGTTCCGAAAGCTGGAAGCCGATGCGGCCAAAGTAATGAACATCACCCTGGTAGACGGCGGAACCTTCGCCTACGAACGCAGCGCCGATATACGCTTTGTCGGCCAGGGATTCGAGCTGCTGACGCGCCTGCCAGAGGGCCCATACACAGCGGACACCCCCCAACAGATACGCTCGGCGTTTGCGCAGGCATATGGCCGTGTCTTCGGCCAGGTTCCTCCCGTACACCACATAGAACTGATGAATCTACGTGTTGCCGCAATCGAGCAACGCGCCGATCGCCCGCTCAACCTGGAGGCCGGAAAACAGACCTGGAAGCAATCGAGCAAAGAGCGGTCAGTATGGATCGCGTCGGAAGATGCGTGGGGTTCGGCGCCTGTCCTGGCGCGGGAAGCCATGCAGGAAGGCAGTTCGATCACAGGGCCGGCCGTCATCGAAGATGCTTCGTCCACGCTCATTGTTCCGGTGGGCGCAGCCGCAACCCTGGATTCCGCCGGCAATCTCATTGTCGATCTTCCCAACGCTACCGAGCAAATATGAGCCACAGCACCGATTTTCCCATCCGCCGCATGGGGCGGGACGACAAGCATTATTTTTTCGGATACTACGACAAGTCCAACTGGAATCGTGCCGGCACGCGCCTCCTGGGCAACCAGGTTCCCTGGCGCGACGCCTACCTGACGCCGGACCTGGCAGCCAATGTCGGCTACTTCGACCTCGAAGGCGATTCGGGATTCAAACCCATTGGCCGGACGACAGCCTGGAACTGGCAAATGGGATGCCAGTTGCAATGGGTCGGGATGGGCGGCCAGTCGCAGGCTATCTACAACATACGTACCGACGACGCGGATGCGCGCTATCCGTACTTTGCTTCGGAGATCGTGGATATCGATACGGGCGGCCGCCGACAGTTGCCGATCCCGATCTACGTCGCCGCGCCCGACGGAGAATATGCGCTGAGCATTGATTATCGCCGGCTCTATGTTACCCACGAGACTATCGGCTACAGTTGTGACCGCTACAAGCCCGTTCTCGATAATTGCCCCCCCGATGATGGCATCTACCGGGTCGAACTGGCCACGGGAGAGTACCGCCTGCTCGTCAGCTACGCCGATCTGGCAAACTTCCATCCCCGGAACTCGATGCGCAAGGCGATCCACTGGGTCAGTCATATCGAAGTGAATCCATCCTCGGACAGAATTCTTTTCCTGCACCGCTGGACGGAACGGGTCGAAGACGAGACCTGCTTCCTGCACCGCCTGATCACCATGAATCCGGACGGTTCCGGCTTGCGGCTGCTCGAATGCTCGGATCATCCCCTGCCGCAATTAGAGGACGACTTCGATCCAGGGGCGGTCGGAACCTTCGACTACGAGAAATCCGAGTGGCAGATTTCGCACCCACTATGGCGCAATGACACCGAGATCATCGTCTGGGGTCCGCACGACGGCGGAATCCACTACCACCTATACGAGGACCGGGACAGCGGCAAAGTGACTGCCGTAGGCCGAGGGGTGCTTACCGAGAATGGGCACATGACCTATTCTCCGGTCAATCCGCGCTGGCTGCTGAGCGACACGTACCCTGACAGTACTACACACGAACGCGTGCTCTTCTTGTTCGACATGGAGACCGGAAATCGGCACGAGCTCGGATCGTTCTATGCGGATCCCAAGCTCTCCAAAGAGAACCGGTGCGACCTGCACCCGCGCTGGCGAGCCGACGGGCGAGCGGTGTGCATAGACTCCATGCACGAACTCGATCGCGACATGTACATCATCGATGTATCGAGTGTCGTGTAATTCCGCCGCGCAAGGCGACTCGATCCGAGCAAGCCTGCACGATCCCCTACGACCGATCATCGACAGCCAGGCTTTCCAATCCACGCGGCTCCGGCAAGCGCTTGCGGCCGTGGGCCTCCCTCTATCTTTCTTCCCATTAATGGAAATATACTTTCTATTAATGAATATGTAAGTTTCATCACCTCAAAATCAACAATCTGCCTGTTATTGTCTTTCGAGTAACAGGCCGTTACAGGGCGCCCGCCCCTTTCGGCGGGAGATGTACTTCGAGGAGAAACTGATGGACGAATTCAAGGAAAGCCGACGCACATTCCTGCGCGGAACCGTCATCGGAGGTACGGCCGCGGCCAGCGTCGCCCTGCCCCTGGCGGGCTTGGCACAGCAAGCCGCGAATACGGCTGCGCCGCCCGGACCGGCTCCCGCGCCGGCTGCCGCCGAAGTCCCCGCCGGCTATGTATTCCTGACTCCCGAAGAACAGGCTTTCGTCGAAACCCTGGTTGACCACATGAGCCCCGCGGACGGCGACTTCCCCGGCGGCATGGATCTCGGCCTGCATACGTTCATCGACCGCGCGCTGGCCCAGGACTGGGGCAAGGGCGACAGGCTGTACACCAATGGCCCGTGGAAGCAAGGCACGCCGAACCAGGGGTACCAATTGCCGATGACTCCGGCCCAGCTCGCCCGGACCGGCATCCGCACGGCGAACGCCGCCTGTACCGAAAAATACGGCAAGAGCTTCGACCAGCTCACCGAAGCGCAGCGCGAGGAAGTGCTCAAGAGCCTGCAGGCCGGCTCCATGGAACTGAAGGACGGGCCGCCCTCCAAGGAATTCTTCGCTCTCCTGCTGCAAATGGTCGTGGAAGGCACCTTCGCAGATCCGATCTACGGCGGCAACAAAGACAAGGCGGCCTGGAAGGCCATAGGGTTCCCGGGTGTGGTGGCCACGCACGCGCTGGACATCGTCAACTACCGGAACAAGCCCTATCCCACCAAGCCATTGAGCATTGCTGATCTTGCCTGAGGAGCCCGACATGGCCAAAAAATTGAAAGAAGTCGACGTCGTAATCATCGGGATGGGCTGGACCGGCGGTATCCTGGCCAAGGAACTGGCCGAAGCGGGCCATACTGTGGTGGGGCTGGAGCGCGGTGCCGACCGCTCGCCGGCCGAGGATTTCTCGGTGCCGCACGTGCGCGACGAGCTAAGCCACAGCAAGCGCCACGTAATGATGATGAACACCAAGGTGGACACGCTCACCATACGCAACGACGTCAAGCAGGAAGCACTGCCGATGCGGCGCCTGGGTTCGTTCCTGCCCGGCCAGGGCCTGGGCGGCGCGGGCGATCACTGGAACGGCCATACTTGGCGCTGGACCGACCACGACCTGCAGGTCCGTTCCATGTACGAACAAAAGTACGGCAAGAAATTCATTCCCGCCGACATGACCATCCAGGACTGGGGCGTGACCTATAAAGAACTGGAACCCTATTACGACAAGTTCGAGAAGACGGCGGGCATCTCCGGCCAGGCGGGCCGGCTCAACGGCAAGACCGTGGCGGGCGGCAACCCCTTCGAGAGCGAGCGCACGGACAACTACCCCTGTCCGCCGCTGCAGCGCAGCTATGCGGCCGAGGTCTTTACCGACCTGGCGAAGAACAAGGGCTATCACCCCTTCCCCATGCCGACGTCCAACACGTCCAAGCCTTATACCAACCCGGACGGCATGACTTTCGGCCAGTGCCAGTACTGCGGTTTCTGCGAGCGCTACGGCTGCGAATCCAATGCCAAGGGCAGCCCGCTGATCACCGTCATCCCCATGGCCAGGAAGCAGAAGACCTTCGAACTGCGCACCCACGCCTGGGTCAACCGCATCAATACCGACAAGAGCGGCAAGGTTGCCACGGGGGTCACCTACACCAACGTCAATACCGGCGAGCAGTTCTTCCAGCCCGCCAAGCTGGTGATCCTGGCAGCATACGCGCTGAACAACGTGCACATGCTGCTGCTGTCGCGCATCGGCAAACCCTATGACCCGCGCACCGGCAAGGGCGTGGTGGGCAAGAACTACTGCTACCAGACGGGCGCCGGCGCCACCCTGTTCTTCGAAGAGGGCCACATCTTCAACCCCTTCATGTCCACGGGCGGGCTGTCCAGCGTAATCGACGATTTCCATTCCAACTGGGATTTCGACCGCACCGAGCCCAACTTCGTCGGCGGCTATATCGTCACCGGCGGCATGTACCACGGCCGCCCCATCGAATACCACCCGGTACCCGCGGGCACTCCGGCATGGGGCAAGGAATGGAAGGCTGCAGTGCGCAAGTGGTACCTGCGCTCCATGTCCATAGGCTCGTCGGGCAGCGTGATGGCCAACCGCTACAACTACCTCGACCTGGATCCCACCTACAAGAACCAGTTCGGCGAACCGCTGATGCGCATGACCTTCGACTACAAGGGCAACGAGCAACGCATCTCGGGACACGCGGCGAAGATCATCAACGAACTCGCTCGCACGGCCAATCCGACACACCTGAACGAGGCCAAGACGCGCATGTCGTGGTCGGTGGTGCCCTACCAGAGCACGCACAACACCGGCGGCACCATCATGGGCACCGACCCCTCGACCAGCGTGACCAACAAGTACGGCCAAGTCTGGGGCGTGCACAATCTGTTCATTACCGGAGCCTCGCTGTTCCCGCACAATTCGGCCTACAACCCCACCGGGCCGGTGGGTGCGCTGGCCTACATGGCGGCAGACGCGATCAAGAACCAGTACCTCAAGAATCCGGGCGCACTGCTGCACGTATAAGCCCGTCCGCGGACGGGCGCGCCTGCAGCGCAAGCCGCGGCAGGCGCGCCCACCCTACTCGGCCGGCCCCTGCAAGCTCGAACCCGCAACACTTACAAGGAATCCGACATGAACCACAGAACCCTGAAGCGCAGCATCCTGGCAGGCATGGCCCTGTGCGCCGCAAGCAGCATGGCGCTGGCCCAGGACGCCGCGCCCGATGCCGCGCAAATCCAGCGCGGCAAGCAAGCCTTCCAGGTCTGCCTGGCCTGCCATAGCGTCACCAAAGGCCAGCAAGGCATCGGCCCCAGCCTGGCCGGCATATACGGCACCAAGGCCGGCGAAGTGGCCGGCTACCGCTTCTCCGGCCCGATGAAGCGCAGCGGCCTGACCTGGGACGCCGCGACGCTGGACAAGTTCATCGCCAATCCCCAGGCCGTGGTGCCGGGCACGCGCATGCCTTTCTCGGGCATGCCCGACGCCAACGAGCGCAAGGACTTGATCGCCTATCTTTCCACCTTGAAATAACAGGCAAGGCCCCGTGGGCTTCGGCGACGGCCGCTACGCGGCCGTCCCGAAAATCCCGCAGCGCGCCACGCTATGCGGGCTCGAGCGTGGCGAACCAGCTCACCAAAGCCAGTACCAGCAAGCCCAGCACGATTTCGGCCAGCGCCAGCCGGCCGAACCAGATGAAGCCGGCCGCGGATTCGCGGCGCATGCGCGGCACCAGCACGTAGCGATTCACGATCGCAGCCATCGCCATCAACGCGACCAGCATCATCTTCAGCGACAGCAGGCGCTGATACAGAGACGCCCAATGCCAGGGCCAAGTGCCCAGCACCAGGCCGATATTGATCGCACCGCTGGCGATCACCACGGCCACGGCCACATGCCCGAACGTCGAATAGCGCATATGGGTGCGCACCACATCGGCGCGCCGGCCATCATGCAGACCTTCGAGCGTCAGCCACAATATGGGCAAGCCGCCCAGCCAGTATGCTCCGGCATACAGGTGCGCAAGCTGCACGATGCCCGCCAGCACCGCCCGCTCGCCGGTATGGCTGGCGGCATGCCCGACAAAAGCCATGCAAGCCAGCATGGCGGCAGCCAGCCACAGCAATGCGGGCCGGCGCCAGGGCCGCTCCGTCCCCGCCAACGCGCACAACGCCGCCGCCACGGACAAGCCAAGCTGCCAGCGCCACACTCGCCCGTAGGCAGTGCCCAGCACTTCCAGCCAGGTGGACGGGTCGCGCACGTCGGACCAGCCATTGCCCATCTGGCCGGCCTCCAGGCATAGCAAGCCGGCGGCGCAAACACAGGCCGCCAGCGCGCAGGCCCGCAGCATCGGCTCGCTGCGCGCGCGCGACCAGGCCCGCGCAGCGCGCGGCGTCAGGCACTCGACGTAGATGCCCGTGCCCAGCAGCACATAGAGCGCGACGAAATGGACAAAGCGAGTGGCTATGTAGACCGAGGCAAGGCTCATGAAACGCCCGCCGGCCCTACTTCACGCTGAAAGAGTATTGCCCTTTGGTCTTGTGGCCGTCGACGGCCACCGCGTGCCAGTTCACCACATAGCGCCCGGCGGGCATGGCCCCCTGCACGGGCACCCGCAGCACGGCCTTGTCGTGGGCGTCCACCGCGGGCTTGCCCAGCTTTACCGCGGCGCCGGGGCCTTGCATGGAAATGCCGGTGAAAGCCGGCTCCACGCCTTCGGAAAAATGCAGCTCGATCGTCTTGGGAGCCGCGGCCGCCACGCTATCGGCGGCAGGCACTTGTGATTTAAGATGCGCATGGGCAAAAGCGGCGGGCGCCGCAAGCATCGCCAGGGGCAGGACGCAAGCAGCCACGAGGCGGCTCGGAAAACGGGGGGAAGACATGATGAATATCCCGAACAATATGAATGAGAACAGTTACTATAAATCCGGCAGCTTGCGCCGCCCTGAACCCGCAAGACCGTCGCAACGTCAGGACGGGCTGCGCCCCGACGCTGCAGCGTCGGCCATGCGGCGCCCCGCCATTCAATAGCTACGCAAAGACAGAGACAGTCACCTTACCCAGGAGCCGGCCTTGACCCTGCGCTACTCGAAGATCCTGTTCGTTGCCGCCATGGCACTGTATGCCACGCTGGTGGCTTTCGGCAACATCACCGATTACGGCACCAATTTCGCCTTCGTGCAGCACGTGTTCATGATGGACACCATCTTTCCGGATTCCAGCATCAAGTACCGGGCCATCGATGCGCCCTTCATGCACCACGCAGGCTACGTGCTCATTATCGCCTGCGAAACACTGACCGCGGCGCTCTGCTGGATCGGCTGCGTCCGGCTGCTGAAAGCGCTGCGGGCGCCTGCCGAGCGCTTCAACCGCGCCAAGCCCATGGCCGTGGCCGGCCTCTCGCTGGGCTTTATCACCTGGCAGGTAGGCTTCATGTCCATAGGCGGAGAATGGTTCGGCATGTGGATGTCCAAGGAATGGAACGGCCTGGACAGCGCCTTTCACTGCTTCGTCATGTTCATCCTGGTGCTGCTGTACCTGGTGCAGCGGGACGTGGACGAGTAAAAAAGCCCCCTGCTGCGCCGGATAGCGGCCCCGGCCTCGCCCCGCCGGGGGCCCGCTATGCGGCGCCGTGGCCTTCCTGGAGCCGCCCAGCACGCGCCAGCAAGCGGCGCGCGCGCTGCACGATCGGGGCATCGATCATGCGGCCGCCGACCTGGAATGCGCCGCGCCCCTGCGCAGACGCCTCGGCATCAAGGGCCACGATATTGCGGGCCGAATCCAGTTGCTCCTGGCTGGGCATGTATTCGTCATTGAGCACGGCCACCTGGCTCGGATGAATGCAAGTCGCCCCCTCGAAGCCGAACTGGCGCGATCGGCGGACCATGGCACGAAAAGCCTCCATGTCGCGGAAATCGGTGATAGACCCCAGCATGCCCAGGGGCAATATTCCCGCCGCCCGGGCCGCGGCAATCAGCCGCTGCTTGGGCATGCGCATCACATCTTCGATCGGCTCGCACCCCCATTCCAGCGCCAGGTCTTCAGCGCCCAGTATCATTGCCACTGCACGCGGCGAGGCTTTGGCGATTTCAAGCATGTCCTCGAATGCCTCGGGTGTTTCTATCGCGATGATGAAACGCGTATGCCCCAGTGCGAGCTGGCGGCGGGACTCGCATTCGCTGACGAGTTCGTCGAAGAGCCGCACATGCGAGCGGCCTCCCACCTTGGTGAGCGCTATCGTTCCCACGTCGGGTCCGACTACCGCTTCGACGTCCCTGACGGCAAGCGAGAGCGGCTGGTTGATGCGCACGGACACATCTATTCCCTTCGCGCGCAACTGGCGCGCCGCCTGGCCGACCGCCTCGCGCGCCCGCTCTTTCTCGGCGGGAGCGATGCTGTCCTCCAGATCCAGTTGCACCGCATCCGGCCCAGCCTCGGCAGCCTTGGCCAGATACCGAGGCACATTGGCAGGAACATACAAAATAGAGCGCCAGGCAGGCAGATCCGCCCTGCCCCGGCCAGTCGTCGGGAATCCCGTCATTTATTGCCTCTATGGTTCATATCGATAAAGCGATAAAGCACCTGTTGCCGCCCGCGCGCGCCCTGCTCGAGACGGCGCGCCCCGGACTGCCCGGCCCCGCAAGCCCGGACGCGCATCGCCGGGCAAATGCGCGGACCGGTGGCCGCGCGCTGGGCATATGTCTTGCGCGGCCTGGCTCAATCGAGCTGTAGATGGATCGCCTTGGCCAGATGGCTCCATTTTTCCAGCTCTTTGTCCTGGAACTGCTTGAACGCCTCGGGGGTTTCTTCCACGACTTCGCCTCCCACCAGCTTGGCCTTGAAATCGGGCGCCGCCGTGACGCTATTGATATCGCGGTTCAACTGCGCGACAAGCTCTTTGGGAACGCCGCTCGGAACGGCAATGCCGAACCAGGAAGTGGCCTCGAACCCCTTGAATCCCGACTCGTCCAGGGTCGGGACATCCGGCAGCAGGGGCGAACGCTCCATGCTGGTGACGGCAAGCGCTCGCGCGCGCCCCGCCTTCACTTGCGGCGAGAGCGAAATAATGTTGTCGATCTGAAGCTGCAGATTCCCGTTCATCAGGTCGGTGAACGCCTGGGGGGTTCCCTTGTAGGGAACGGCGAGCATTTTTATACCCGCTACGCTGTTGAACAATTCCCCCGCCATGTGGCCGCTGGTTCCGACCCCCGCCGTTCCGAAATTGATGGTTCCAGGCTTGGCCTTGGCCGCGGCAACCAGGTCCGAAACGCTCTTGAACGGCGAATTGGCTGCCACCAGCAGCAGGTTGGCCGTCTTGACGACCAGTGCGACGGGCGTGAAGTCTTTTTTCACATCGAATGCCAGGCGCTTGTGGATGCCAGGGTTGATGGCATTGGTCGCCACATTGGCCAGGAACAAGGTATAGCCGTCGGCCGGCATTTTCGCCGCATACGCCGCCGCGATGTCTCCGCCCGCCCCCGGCCGGTTATCGACGATGACCGACTGGCCCCATTTGTCGCCCAGCCCCTTGGCCAACAGGCGCGCGACGGTATCGCTGAACCCTCCCGCCGTGAACGGCACGACGATCGTCACGGGGCGGCTAGGGTAGCGGGCCGCGGCCTGTGCCAGGGACGGCATCATTGCCAAGGCGGACACGCCCATGGCCACTGCCATGGCACGCTTGGCCCACGGCCGGGCATGCATGTAGAAAGCACTTGTTTTTCTCGGTTCCATTATTTCCTCCGTCAGGTGTAACGCTCATGCGGGCCGACGGGCCCCATCGACTTGCCGCCTCGCGCCGGGTCAACATATATAAAGGCCCAAGGCCTCGGGCTGGAAGTTCGTCGCACGGAACTCCAATCCGGGACACCGGAACCTTGTTTGGTTAATCTATGGGCCACTCAACATAAAAATTATTCAAACGGGACACTGGATTTTCCGCAGCCGCAGCACGCTCATCCAAACACCACCGGCATGGCGCCGCCCCACTCTATCGCGACAATGGACACAAACTTTCTCGTCAATTTCCTCTCCGTCGTCGAAACCGGCTCCATTGCCGAAGCGGCCCGACGCGCCAATCTGTCTCCGACCGCGCTGTCCCAGCAAGTACGCGCGCTGGAAAAAGAACTGGGTGTACAGTTGACGACGCGCGCGGGACGAACCGTCGTTCCCACGGAATCCGGACGCCGCATCCTCGACCTCGCGCGGGCACTGCAGCAGAATGTCAACGCGATCCGGTCCGCCGCCGTCGATTCCGAACAGGCGCGCGAACTGCGGCTGGGCACCATCAACACTACCCTGCAATCCTTTGTTCCCGATACCCTGGCCGCGCTGACACGGGCGCGGCCGCAGCTCAATGTATTCATCGAGACCGGTGTCGCCGAGCATCTGCTGGAACACGTGCAGGCCAGCGATATCGACTGCGCCATCGTCCCGCTTCCCCAGTTCGAGCTTCCCAAGAGGCTGAACTGGAAACTGCTGGTGGCCGAACCGCTGATTCTGCTCGCTCCCGGCTACATGGCTGCCCATGATCCGCACCTGCTGCTGTGCCGGGAACCCTTCATCCGATACAACCGCCAGACCTGGGGCGGCCGGCTGGCCGACAACTACCTGCGCGAAGCCGGGATCGCCCCCAAAGAACGATTCGAGCTTTCGTCCCTGGTGGCCATCGCCATCATGGTGGATCGCGGCCTGGGCGTGTCGCTGATTCCCGACTCCATGTATCCCGCGCCTCCGGGGCTCAATCTCGTCAAGCATGCACTGCCCATGCCCTCCGAGCCACGGCGCATCGGCATGGTCTGGCAGCGGGCATGTCCTCGGGAAGAACTCATACTCGATTTCATCGGGCGCGCCGAAAAAATCATCGCGGCCTGGCGATGAAGGCCGGTGCGCGACGCCTGGCCCGGGACTCACGGCTCGTCCTTGTCCTCGACCACCACGCCGCTGTCGAGCAGGGCCTGGTAGCGCGCATCGTCGATACCGATTTCGGCCAATACCTGTCGATTGTGTTCTCCCAGGCGAGGGGCCGGCGTGCGAATGCTTCCAGGTGTACGCGACAGGCGCGGCACGACGTGATGCATGGGAAACGCCCCCATTTCTTCGTCCGGATAATCGGCCAGGATCTCGCGCTCGATGAAATGCGGATCGTCGACGATCTGCGAAATATCGTAGACGGGCCCGATAGTGACTTCCGCCGCTTCGAAGAAAGCCACGTTTTCGGCCTGGGTGCGCTGCGCGATGAATTCACCGATGATGGCATCCAGCTCGGCCGCGTGCCGCACTCGCTCCGCATTCGTCGCATAGCGGGGATCGGCAGCCAGTTCGGGTCGGCCGATCGAGCAGAACACTCGTTCCGCCATTTTCTGGGTCGACGCGGACAAAGAGACATAAAGCCCGTCACGCGTGAGATAGACATTGCGCGGGCCCGAATTGGTAGAGCGGCTGCCGGCCCGCGGCTTGACCCTGCCGGTCAGCCTGTAGTTGGCGGCCTGCGGCCCCAGCACGTGGAATAAGGGGTCGAGCAGAGGCACGTCTATGACTTGCCCAGCACCGCCTCCCATTTCGATAGATCTCAGGGCGATCAGGACTGCCGTGGCCCCGTAGCTGCCCGCGAACGCGTCGGCCAGATACATGGGCGGCAGAACCGGTTCCCTGTCTGGAAAACCATTAAGAGACGCGAACCCGGCCATGCCTTCGATCAGCGTGCCGAAACCCGGACGGCGGCTATAAGGGCCCTCTTGCCCCCACCCCGAAATTCGTACCACGACAAGCCTGGGGTTGGCTTCGAGCAAAACCTGCGGAGCCAGACCCATTTTCTCCAGTGTGCCCGGCCTGAAACTTTCGATGAAGACGTCGGCCGTTTTCACCATGTCCAGCAAGAGTTCCAGAGCGCGCGCATCGCGGAACTTGATGGCCACGCTCTTCTTGTTTCTGCAGTACAACTTCCAGTTGGTTTGCACTCCGGCCGTGCGCCAGCCTCGCAGCGTATCGCCATCGTGGGGCTCGACCTTGATGACTTCGGCGCCGAAATCGGCCAGAGTCTGGCTCAGGGAATTGCCCGCGAACAGGCGCGAAAGATCCAGCACTCGGATCCCGTCCAGCGGTCCCCTGCCATCCGGGCAATATTCTCCGGCCTTGAGCCTGGAGGGTTTTCTGTCGTGCGACGCTGCATCCATACTCGGTCCTCTGCCACGATACACAGCCATCGTATTGCAAAGTCGCCCCCGCACAGCCCGCTAAATATTATTTTTGAATCCACATTTTCAGCGCACATTGCGCAAACCCAAGGGCTATCATTTTCTCGACCCCTGTAGCCGCAGAGCCGCCCGGGTGCTCTTGAGCAGTACCGCGATTGCGGGTTACCCAGGCCGAGCAGCGCCACGCAGAACGAATGGAGACCGACAATGAACGACACCGACACTACGAACCGGAAACTCGCCCAGGCCCCCGGCGCCATACCGATGCCGGGCCCTATCGGCGCCGAAATCATCGGCATCGACGCTGCGGGCGGTATCAGCGACGCCGAGGGCGAATTCATACGCCGGGCGCTGGACGAATACGGGGTGGTCGTATTGCGCGATCAACACCTGACGCCGCAGGACCAGGTCGGCTTCGCCGCGGCGCTGGGCAAGCTTCGCGTGTCCTTTTTCAAGGAACTGGCGGTTGCCGGCGCGCAAGAGCTCACGGTAGTCTCGAACATCGTGGAACATGGCAAGCCCATAGGCCTCATGGACGCCGGCGCGCTGTGGCACACGGACGGCTCATACCTGCCCAGGCCGGACATGTACACCGTTCTGTACGGACTGGAAATCCCCGAACGGGACGGCCAGCCCCTGGGCAACACGCTGTTCACCAGTACGGTCGCCGCCTACGAGGACCTGAGCGACGCAGAAAAACGCGCACTGCAAGGCAGGCAGGCGGTGCACAGCCTCGGCTACAACATGGACAAGAAACAGGCCGGAAATTTCCGGGCCTCGCCTCGCAACGCCGCAAAAAGCGCCGACATCCAGGATGTGCGGCACCCCGTCGTCCGGACTCACCCGCGTACCGGCAAACGCTGCCTGTATGTCACCGAAGGGCATACGAGGGAGATCGTGGATATGCCGGCCGAAGAAAGCGCAGCCACGCTGCAGCGCCTGTGCCGGCACATCACCCAGGAACAATACCGATACAGCCATTCCTGGCGGCGCGGAGACCTGCTAGTTTGGGACAATTGCGCAACCCAGCACCTGGCGGTGACGGACTATGGGGATATTCCCCGGCGACTGCACCGCGCCGGCATAGCGGGAGAGATTCCGGTTTGAACTCCGTTCCCTTTTCCGGCGGGACCGGCACGCCCCGGCTGGCCGTCCCGGCAGACGCCTGCGACTGCCACATGCACATCTTCGACGGCCGCCATCCATTTGCAGAGGGCGCGCCTGCCGTACCTCGAGCAGGGGTCGAAGACTACAAGCTGCTGCAGAAGCGCTTGGGCACTTCGCGAGCAGTCGTCGTGGCGCCGTCCATGTACGGCCTGGATAACCGGTGCACCATCGGAGCGACAGCCGCGCTGGGGCCGCAAGCCCGTTGCGTGGTGACACTAGGCGAGGACACGCCGGCGGCCGAGGTGTCCCGCCTGCATGCGCATGGCGCCAGGGGCTTTCGCTTCAATCTGTACCGCAGCAAGACCAACCGCATCGACACCTTGAGATCGATCGCCGAGCGGGTCGCGCCTTTTGGCTGGCATGCGCAGATCATGCTGGACGCGGACCAGTTGATCGACGGCGAGCCTCATTTGCGCGACCTGCCCATACCCGTCGTCCTGGACCACATGGCCAGGCTGCCGCAATCCGGAGGCCGCAGCCATCCCGCGTACGCCGTCATGCAGTCCCTGCTGGACAGAGGCAACACCTGGCTCAAGCTGTCGCTGGCCACCGCGGTGCGGCTGGTGGGCTCGCCCGCCGAGGCGGAATTGCATGTCCTGGCCAGATCATGGGTATCCCTTGCTCCCGAACGATTGCTGTGGGGCAGCGACTGGCCTCATGTCATGGCAACGCTGGAAAGCCGCCGCATGCCCGACGACGCGGCGCTGCTCGACTTCTTGCAGGACTGGGCGCCCGAGCCGGAGCTGCGGCGCCGGATCCTGGTGGACAACCCCGCAAAGCTCTACGGTTTCTGACACACAACAACCGCAAGCGACTCTTCCAGCGACTTCATGCATCGCGTACGGCTCGATAGCTGTAGATACATATAGATATCGCAAATATTGAAATCGCTAAATATTCCTATAAGTTTGATTCACCGCACCTTAGAATTCTTCATGCAGGGCTTGCGCACGCAGCGGGCTTTGCCGCACCGTACTGTTCCGATGCCAGAAGAATATGTCCATTCCTTCCGATATCTATGATTCCGCCCGTTTCGACGAGTTGCTTGCGCTGCTGCAGCAACTCGTCGGGCCGCTGCATTACGGTACCGTCGAACTGACTTTTCACCAGGGCAAATTGGTACAACTGGAAAAGAAGGAAAAACTGCGCGTGGCCGACACCAGGCCACGCAACTGATCTCTTTGCAGCCGCAAGGCCGCCCAATATCCGACTCTATTTATTCTGCTGACTGGACCACCGGAAGCCGAAGTTCCCACTTCCCACCGGAGGCTCCATGCACCACAGCTACACTCCCGACCGGGCGCCCGTTGCCGCGCGCCGCAGGGCTCTTGCGCATTTCCTGATCGGCGCTGCGCTCTCGCTGGCCGGCCTGGGCGGCGCCCACGCCGACACCACGCTGCTCAATGTCTCGTACGACCCGACCCGGGAACTGTATGCCGCCTACAACCCGGTGTTTGCCGCACACTGGAAGCAGGCCACCGGCGAAACCGTGACCATCAAGACCTCCAACGGCGGCTCGGGCAGCCAGTCGCGTGCGGTGATAGACGGGCTGGCCGCGGACGTAGTGACCCTGGCGCTGGCCTATGACATCGACGCCATCACCGACAAGACGGGCAAGATACCCAAGAACTGGCAAAGCCGCCTGCCCGACAACAGCGCTCCCTACACATCGACCATCGTGTTCCTGGTGCGCAAGGGCAACCCCAAGCACATACGCGACTGGGACGACCTGGTGCGCAAGGGCGTGCAGGTCATCGCGCCCAATCCCAAGACTTCGGGAGGCGCGCGCTGGAACTACCTGGCGGCCTGGGGCTACGAACTGAAGCAACAACTGGGCGACCTGGCGCTGCTGAAGGACCCGGCGGCCGGCCAACGGGTCGCCGCCGCCCAGGAAAAAGCCAAGGAATTCGTCGGCCGCCTGTACAAGAACGTGCCCGTGCTCGACTCGGGAGCACGCGGCTCGACCAATACTTTCGTCAAGCGCGGCATCGGCGATGTGCTGCTGTCCTGGGAAAATGAGGCGCTGCTGGCGAAATACCGGCTCAAGGGCGATTTCGACATTGTCGTACCCTCGATCAGCATCCTGGCCGAGCCGCCGGTCGCCGTGGTCGACGGCAATGCCGACAAGCACGGGGCGGGCAAGGTGGCGCGCGCCTACCTGGAATACCTGTACAGCCCCGCAGGCCAGAAAATCGCCGCCGCCAACTACTACCGGCCGCTGCACCCCGAATATGCCGACGCCAAGGACCTGGCCCTGCTTCCCAAAGTGCCGCTGTTCAAGCTGCAGGACGTGTTCGGCGACTGGCGCCAAGTACAGAAGACGCATTTCGCCGATGGCGGGATCTTCGACCAGATCTACCTGAAATGAAGTCGAATCCTGCACTGCCCGCCCCGGTCTTGCGACGGGCCGTTCCTGCGGCGCCGGCCAGGCGCCGGGGCACCTGCTCGGTGCTGCCGGGCTTCGGCCCCGCGCTCGGCTGCACGCTGGTCTACCTGAGCCTGGTGGTGCTCATACCCCTATCGGCGCTGGCGCTGAAGGCATTGCAGTTGACGCCCGCGCGCATCCTGGCGCTGCTGGATTCGCCTCGAGTGCTGGCGGCCTTCCGCGTCAGCCTGGGCTGCGCATTCGCCGCGGCGCTGATTGCCGCCGCGCTGGGCCTGCTCGTGGCCTGGGTCATGGTGCGCCAGGATTTTCCCGGCAGGAAGATCCTGGACGCGCTCATCGACCTGCCGTTCGCGCTGCCCACCGCCGTCGCAGGCATCGTCCTCACCACGCTTTACGCTCCCAATGGCTGGCTGGGCCGGTGGTTCGCCCCCTGGGGCATCAAGATCGCCTTTACTCCCCTGGGCATCGTGGCGGCGCTGATCTTCATCGGGCTGCCATTCGTGGTGCGCACCGTGCAGCCCATGCTGCAGGAGCTGGATCCCGCCCAGGAAGAAGCCGCCGCCAGCCTGGGCGCGGGGCGCGGCCACACATTCCTGCGGGTGGTCCTGCCGAACATCCTGCCGGCGCTGTTGACCGGCTTCGCGCTGGCGTTCGCGCGCGGCGTGGGGGAATACGGCTCGGTCATATTCATCGCCGGCAATATGCCCATGCATTCGGAAATCGTGCCCTTGCTGATCGTCACCCAATTGCAGCAATTCGACTACGGCAGCGCAACTGCCATCGCGCTGGCCATGCTGGCCGTGTCGTTCACCCTGCTGCTGCTGATCAATCTGCTGCAGGCCTGGGCGCGCCGCAACACGGGCAAGGAAGAGCGCCCATGAAAACATCCGCCGCAACCCGCGCCGCCACGGGCGCCGGGCAGTCCCGCTGGCCCGCTCGCATCCTGATTGCGGTCGCCGTGGGCGTGCTGCTGCTGTTCCTGGTGCTGCCGCTGCTGGCCGTACTGGAGCAGGCCTTCGAACAAGGCGCCGCCGCCTACTTCGCGGCCCTGGCCGATCCGGACGCCCTGTCGGCGCTGCGCCTGACGCTGCTGGTGGCGGCCATCGTGGTGCCGCTCAATACCTGTTTCGGCATCGCCGCCGCGTGGGCCGTCGCGCGTTTCCGCTTTCGCGGCCGCAGCCTGCTGATGACACTGATCGACCTGCCCTTTTCCATTTCCCCCGTGATCTCCGGCCTGATCTATGTGCTGATCTTCGGCGCGCAAGGCTGGTTCGGCCCCTGGCTGGACCGGCACGGCATCCATGTGCTGTTCGCCACGCCCGGCATTGTGCTGGCCACGCTGTTCGTGACCTTTCCCTTCGTGGCGCGGGAACTGATACCCCTGATGCAGGAGCAAGGCCGGGAAGAAGAAGAGGCTGCGCTCAGCCTCGGCGCCAGCGGCTGGACGATGTTCCTGAAGGTGACGCTGCCCAATATCAAATGGGGCCTGCTCTATGGCGTGCTGCTGTGCAATGCGCGCGCCATGGGCGAATTCGGCGCGGTGTCCGTGGTGTCAGGCCACATCCGCGGCCAGACCAACACCCTGCCTCTGCAAATCGAGCAGACCTACAACGAATACGACTTCACCGGCGCCTTCGCGATCGCATCCCTGTTGGCGCTGCTGGCCATCGTCACGCTGCTGGCCAAGACGGCACTGGAATGGCAGCAGGCGCGGCGCGGACGCGCCCGCGGTGCCCAGACCCGGGCGCGGGCCGGGCAATTGCATCAAGCTCGAGCACAGGTGCAGCCGCAACCCTAGCCATGGCCCGGGCAGCCATATACCCGAGGCCCAAAGCCCCGGGGAGCCCCATCAAATATCGCGAGAACACCATGAGCATAGAAATCCGCAACGTCGGCAAACGCTACGGCGACTACGCCGCGCTGGACCGCATCGACCTGGACATTCCCGAAGGCGAGCTGGTCGCGCTGCTCGGCCCCTCGGGCTGCGGCAAGACCACGCTGCTGCGCATCATTGCCGGCCTGGAGCAGCCCGACAGCGGCACCGTCGCCATCCACGGCGAGGACAAGACCGCCGAGCACGTGCGCAATCGCGGCATAGGCTTTGTGTTCCAGCACTATGCCCTGTTCCGCCATATGACGGTGTTCGAGAATGTCGCCTTCGGCTTGCGGGCCCGCCCGCGGCGCCGACGGCCCGACCCGGCCGCCATTCGCAGCAAAGTGACGCAACTGCTGGACCTGGTGCAACTGGGATGGCTGGCCGACCGCTATCCCGACCAGCTCTCCGGCGGCCAGCGCCAGCGCATCGCGTTGGCCCGCGCCCTGGCGGTGGAGCCGCGCGTGCTGCTGCTGGACGAGCCTTTCGGCGCGCTGGACGCCAATGTGCGCAAGGACCTGCGCCGCTGGCTGCGCGACCTGCACCGCAATCTGGATGTCACCAGCGTCTTCGTCACCCACGACCAGGAGGAAGCCATGGAAGTGGCGAACCGGGTGGTGGTCATGAACAAGGGCCGCATCGAGCAGGCAGGCTCTCCCTCCGAGGTCTACGACCGGCCGGCCACACCCTTCGTCTCGCGCTTCATCGGCAACGTCAATATCTTCCGGGGACGCGCGCGAGGAAACGATATCGACCTCGGCCACTGGCAATTGCCGGTGCGCCCCCCCGGCGGCCCGGAGCCGGTATCGGCCTTTGTGCGCCCGCACGACATACAACTGACGCGCAGTCCCGAACCCGGCCTGCCCGCGGTGGAAGTCGAGCACATGTTGCCGCTGGGCGCGCTGGTGCGCCTGGAGGTGCGCATGCCGCAGCAGGCCGGCGACAATCCCATACACGTCGAAATCCCGCGCCGCGACTACGATGCCCTGGAAATCGACAAGGGCGGCCCGCTGTTCCTGCGCGTGCTGCAGGGCCGGGTGTTTCCGGCGGCGGGCACGGCTTGAGCCGGCACCGGGCACATCCCCAACCGGCCCGGCCGGGAGGCACGGGCCGGCGCCCGCCGCCCTACTCCATCTTCGCGCCGGACAGCTTCACCAGTTCGCCGTAGCGGTCCACTTCCTCGGACATGAATTTGGCGAACTGTTCAGGGCTCTCGGCGGGCCCGACCTGCACGCCCATGGCTTCGAGCTTCTTGTGGATGTCGGGATCGGCCAGCACCAGGTTGATCTGCTTGTTCAATTCGGCCACCACAGGCGCCGGCGTGCCAGCGGGCGCGGCGATGCCGTACCAGGCCGACGCGTACATGCCCGGCACGCCGGCTTCGGCGAAGGTGGGCACATTGGGCAGTTCGGTCAGGCGCGTCTTGGACGCCACGGCCAGGGCCTTCAGGGCTCCGGCCTGCACCTGCGTGATCGAGCCGGTGTCGATCATGAAATCGAGGTGCTTGCTCAACAGGTCGCTGACCGCGGGGCCGCTGCCCTTGTAGGGAATGTGCGTGACCTGGATGCCGGTCAGGTGCACCAGCAGCGACGAGGCCAGGTGCTGCGAAGAACCGACGCCGGCCGAGCCGTAGTTCAGCTTGCCGGGATTCTTCTTGGCGTAGTGCAGGAATTCGGCCAGGTTGTTGAAGGGCGAGGATTTCGGCACCTCCAGCACATTGGGGATCGAGCCGATGTAGGCCACCGGCGCGAAGCTCTTTTTCGGGTCGAAGCCCAGGCGCGAATACAGGTGCGGATTGGCGGCATTGGTCGAGCTCGTCACCACCAGCAGCGTATAGCCGTCGGGCTTCTCGCGCACGAACGAGGCAGTGCCGATATTGCCGCCGGCGCCGGCCTTGTTGTTGACGACCACCGCCTGGCCGACGCGCTCGCTCAGGCCTTTGGCAATGAAGCGGCCGATGACGTCGGTCGCCCCGCCCGGCGCCCACGGCACCACCAACTGGATGGCATGGTCGGGGAATGCGGCAGCCTGGGCCATGCCGCAGCCCCCTGCCAATGCGCCGGCCAGAACGCCGGCCATCATATGTTTCCTGGTAAACGACATTTTCTTTCCTTCCCGGGTACGCATACCCTGTGCTTTATGAATCCGGTTTTTTCAGTGCGCCAAGGCCGCGTCTATCCAGCTATCGTCGTATTCGCCGCGGGCGATGCCGGCCAGGACAGCCTGTTCGTCGCGCATCTTGGCGCGAGCCAGGCCGCTGACCCGCTCGGCCTGCGCGGCCGGCACGAACACCACGCCGTCGCAGTCGCCGACGACGATGTCGCCCGCGGACACCACCACGCCGTCTATAGCCACCGGCTCGCCTATGACCCCCGGGCCGTTCTTGTAGGGCCCCTTGTGCGTGACGCCGCGGGCAAAGCAGGGAAACCGGTGTTCGGCGAATGCCGAGACATCGCGCACCGCGCCGTCGATGACATAGCCCACAGCGCCGCGCATGCGCGCCACCGACATCATGATTTCCCCGATCAGGGCGCGATCGACGCAGCCGCCGCCGTCGATCACCAGCACATCGCCGGCCCGGACTTGCCGCAGCGCCAGATGGATATATAGGTTATCGCCGGGGGCCACCTTGACGGGCAGCGCCCTGCCCACCAACTGGCCTTCGCCGTGCATGGGTTTCAAGGCGTGCGTGCCGCGCAGGCGATCCATATTGTCGCTGATGAGCGATGTCGCGACGCCGGAAAACAATTCTGCAAAATTCACTATCTATCCTGCCTGATCTAAAGAAAGCGGCCGATGGGCGCCCCCGTGTTCCGCCCCGCCTGGCCCGCGCATGGGCCAGACGCAACGCCAATGGGGCCCGTGGCCCGTGTTTCGCCGAAGTGCGTATTGTTGGACAAGCTACCTATTCCGTAAAATTAATTAAATTACAATTTATATATTCCATTAAAGAATATATTGCGGACACCGCCACACCCATGTTCACGTACAAGCAGCTCGAAGCGCTCTATTGGGTGGTCAAGCTCGGCACCTTCTCGGCGGCCGCGCAGAAGCTGTTCACCACGCAGTCGGCCGTCACCAAGCGGGTGCAGCAACTCGAAAGCATCTTCGATGTTCCCTTTTTCGTACGCGACGGCCGGCACAAGACATTGAGCCCGCAAGGGCAGGAAGTCTTCCACATCGCCGAAGAACTGCTGTCGCACCGCGAGCGCCTGGCGCGCGACTTCAAGCACCGCGCGCGCACCCACAAGAAGCTGGCGCTGGGCGTCACGGAAATCACCGCCATCACCTGGCTGCCCAACCTCATCGATCATCTGAAGAGCCGCTATCCCGAAATCCACGTCGACGCGGTGATCGGCATGTCGGGCGAGCTGCGGCAGATGCTGGCGGCCGGCAAGATCGACGTGGCCTTCATGCAGACCCGCTCGATGTCCAACGATTTCCAGGAAATCCCGCTGCGCTACCTGGACCTGATGTGGGTGGGCGGCAAGTCGCTGGATCCCGCCCGCGTCTACAGCGCCCGCGAAATCGCCGAGATGCCGCTGATCCGGCAAAGCAACGAATCGGCATTGAGCGAGATCTACGACACCTGGCTGTTGCCGTACAAGGCGGCCAGCAATATCTTCACCATCAACAACCTGATCGCCACCGCCAGCTTGAGCATGTCGGGCATAGGCATCAGTTGCATACCCCAGGAATACTTCATGCCCATGGTCGGCGCCCGGCGCCTGGTCAGGCTGCAGACGGCCAAGGCCGCGCCGCGCATCCTGTATTCGGCCTATTTCAAAAAGCAGGTCGACGACGACTTCCATACGAATATCGTGGAAATCGCCGCCCAGCATTGCGATTTTTCCAATACGGTGCTGGGCGCCGATTGAGCGTAGCGCCCGGCAAGAGGCGGCAGGCAAGCCACGGCGTGCAGCCGAGCTGCCGGCGAAAGGCCCGCGAAAACTCGGCAAACGGCCGCGACCCCGCCGCAAGCCAGACTTACATACAATGAAATCCGGCAGCGGCGCACGCGAGGACGCGCAGGCAAAGCAAGAACGAAACATACGCCGAGCACGACACGAATAACCGGACAGCATCCGCCAAGCGCTGCAAGGCGGAAAACACCGAGGAGACCCGACCATGCTGCAAGCCCGAGCCACCTATGAAGCCACCCGCGAGGCCTTCTCCTGGGCTATACCGGAACACTACAACATCGGCGTGGATGCCTGCGACAAATGGGCCGACGGCTCGGGCCGCCTGGCGCTGATCAGCGAAAAATCGCCGGGGGAACAAACGCACTACAGCTTCGACCAGCTCAAGCGCCTGTCGGACCAGTTCGCCAACGCGCTGCGCACGCATGGCGTAGGCCAGGGCGACCGCGTCGGCATTTTCCTGCCCCAGGCCCCCGAAACCGCCATCACCCACCTGGCCATCTACAAGCTCGGCGCCATCGCCGTGCCCCTGTTCACTCTGTTCGGCACCGAGGCCCTGCAGTTCCGCCTGGCCGACTCGCAAGCCCGCGCCCTGATCATTCATACCGAGGGCCGCACAAAACTGGCGGACATCCGTGCCGGCCTGCCCGAGCTGCGGACCCTCTTCGATATCGATGCGCAGCAGGCCGACGACGGCTTCCTGCCCTTCTGGCCGGAACTCGAACGCCAGTCGCCCGATTTCACGCCCGTGCGCACGCGGGCCGACGACCCGGCCGTCATCATCTACACCTCGGGCACCACCGGCAAGCCCAAGGGCGCGCTGCATGCCCATCGCGTGCTCCTGGGCCATTTGCCGGGCGTGGAGATGTCGCACAATTTCTTTCCCGACCGGGCAGCGCTGATGTGGACCCCCGCCGATTGGGCCTGGATCGGCGGCCTGCTCGACGTATTGCTGCCGTCCTGGCATCACGGGGTGCCCGTGCTGGCGCGCCGCTTCGGCAAATTCGATGCGCAGGCCGCCTACGAACTGATGTCGCGCCACGGCGTCACGCACACTTTCCTGCCGCCCACCGCGCTGAAGATGCTGCGCGGCATAGAAAACCCCGGCGCACGCTGGCCGCTGAAACTGGTATCGGTGGCCAGCGGCGGCGAATCGCTGGGCCTGGAGCTGATCGAATGGGGCCGTCGCAACCTGGGCCTGACCATCAATGAATTCTATGGGCAGACCGAGTGCAATATGATCGTCTCGTCCTGCTCGGCGCTGTTTCCCCCGCTGATCGGGTCCATGGGCAAGGCCGTGCCCGGCCACGCGGTGGAGATCGTCGACGACGACGGCCAACCAGTACCGGACGGCGCCGAAGGCAATATCGGGGTCCGCGCCCCCGACCCGGTGATGTTCCTGAATTACTGGAACAACCCTGGCGCCACGCGCGAGAAATTCGCCGGCAGCTTCCTGATCACGGGCGATCGCGGCATGCGCGACGAGGCCGGGTTCCTCCGCTTCGTGGGCCGCAACGACGATGTCATCACCAGCGCCGGCTACCGCATCGGGCCGGGCCCCATCGAGGACTGCCTGCTGGGCCACCCGGCTGTGAAGATGGCGGCCGTGGTCGGCGTGCCCGACCCGCAGCGCACCGAGATCGTCAAGGCCTACATCGTGCTCAACGAAGGCTACCGCGGCGACGACGAACTGGTACGCGATATCCAGGAGCACGTCCGGCGCCGGGCCGCGGCGCATGAATATCCGCGCCAGGTCAGCTTCGTGGACTCGCTGCCCATGACCGCCACGGGCAAGATCATCCGCAAGCAGTTGCGCGATGCCGCGCGTTGAGACGCCCGAACACCTATTGGGGAACCCGATGAAATTCCGACTGCGCCAGATGGAGGTCTTCCGCGCCGTCATGCTGACCGGCTCCATCAATGGCGCCTCCAAGCTGCTGTTCACCTCGCAGCCGGCCATCAGCCGCATCGTCGCGCACACCGAGCAGACCCTGGGCCTGAAGCTGTTCAACCGGGTCAAGGGCAAGCTGGTCCCGACTCCCGAAGGCGAAGCCTTGTTCCAGGAAGTCGAGGACTTCTACCAACACGCCTTGCGCGTCGACGAGTTTTCCCGCAATCTCGCCGCCGGCCCCTCGGGCGTGTTGCGCGTATCGGCAAGCCCATGCCTGAGCAAGGGCCTGGTGTCGCGCGCCATCACGCAGTTCCAGCAGCGCTACCCGAAGATACGCATGCATTTCCATTCGACGCTGCTGGCCGACATGGCCCAGGAAGTGCTCAGCAACAAGGTCGACCTGGCCGTCTCGGTGCTGCCGCTGGAACATTCCAATCTCGTCGCGTTCCCTTTCGACGAGGGGCGCATGGTGTGCGTGGTTCCCAAGGGCCACGAACTATGCCGCAAGAAAAGCGTAAGCATCGAGGACCTGTCGCGCTACCCCATCATCGCGCACGACCCGGGCATCGCCTTCGGCCAGTTGGTGGCCACCGCCTTCAAAAAAGCCAATGTGTCGATCAAGACGCGCGTCGACATTCACCAGACCGACGTGGCCTGTTCTCTAGTTCGCGCCGGCGCGGGCATCGCCATGGTGGACGAGTTCACGGTGGACGGCCTGGCCTGGGAAGACCTGCGCGTGCTGCCGCTGCGCGAAGAAATCAAGCTGACGCCCAGCATCGTGCGCTCCAGGTTCGACAACGGCCACACCCATGCCGACAAGTTCATCGAAGTCCTGATCCAGCAGGCGCAACAGGACGGGGAGCGCCGGGTCCGGCAGGCGCGAACCCGGCAGGCCGGCACTTAACATGAAGGCATAACCGATCTTCAAATCGGCAATGGACGGTCGGTCCTCGCACGCCTTAGCATGCGAATCGACAACCGTGCATCGTCGAACGATGCGTCATCGGCCCTCTGGAGGTGGCTTACGCAATGAAGATTGGATTGATCGGCGCCGGCAATATCGGCCAGCATTTCGGGACACGCCTATTGGCCCACGGGCACGAGTTGCTGGTGCATGACCGCAGCGCGGCCGCGCAACAGCGCCTGGCCGAAAAAGGCGCAAGCATCGCGGCGAGCGCACGCGAACTCGCATCGCAGGTCGAGATAGTGCTGCTGTGCCTGCCCATGCCCCGCATCGTCGCCGATGTGGCCGCGGAAGTGGCGCAAGGCAGCGCCGTGAAAATCGTGGTGGACCTGTCCACTACCGGGCCTTCGGTCACGCAGGAAGTCGACGCCCTGCTGCATGGGCGCGGCATCGCGCTGATCGGCGCGCCGGTCAGCGGCGGCACGGTCGCGGCCGAGAAAGGCACGCTGTCCGTGATGCCGGCGGGCCCCGAAGCAGCCTTCCGCACCGTAGAGCCGCTGTTGCGCATACTCGGCAAGAACATCTTCTACCTGGGCGCCGACCCCAGCCTGGGCCAGACGATGAAGATCATCAACAACACGCTTTACGCCACCAGCATGATCGCAAGCTGCGAAGCCCTGGTATACGGCGCCAAGGCCGGCCTGGACGCCAAGACCATGCTGGACGTGATCAATGTATCGAGCGGCCGCTCGTTCGCCACGCTCGAACGCATTCCCCAATGCGTGCTGGATCGCAGTTTCCCGACCCGGTTCACCACGGAACTGCTGCACAAGGACGTGGCCATGTGCCTGGACGAGGCCATCAAGCTCGGGGTGCCCATGCAGGTAAACCCAGCGGCGCGCCAGTTCCTCGCCTTTGCCATCACCCAGGGCGACGGGAACAAGGACAACGTCTACACCATCCGCCATATCGAGCAATGGGCCGGAGCCCAGTTCGGGGAAAAACCGGCCTGACCGGGCCGCGCGCTGCCTGAACGCCCTGCACCCGCGAACCACGCGACGCGAAACCGCCCGGCATAGCCGGCCGGAACGCGGCGCCGGCCCGAAGCGCGGTCCGGCGTGCCTGCGTCCCGAGACTCAAGCAGCCATCGCCGGGGCTCTTCGGCCCTGCAAGGCAACTCTTTCTCCTTATTCCGTCAATCGTCTTTACTGGAGCATTTCATGTCCCTGATCAAAATCCGCAAGAAGCTGCTCAATATCGAAAGCATCTATCACGAAGGGGGCCCGGCGCGCAGCGAGCCCATCAAGGCGGGGTCTATCGCCGTGGTGATTCAAAACCCGTACGCGGGCAAATACGTCGAAGACCTGTCGGAACTGGTCAAGGATTCCACGGAAATGGCCATGGAAATCGTTCCCGAGCTGATCGATGCGCTGGGAGGCGCCGACAAGATCCAGGCCTACGGCAAGGGCGCCATCGTCGGGCTGAACGGCGAACTGGAGCATGGGGCAATCTGGCATATAGGCGGCGGCTACCCGATGCGCAAGCACCTGCCCAAGGCGAAATCCATCGTGCCGGCCGCCAAAGTGGTCGCCTCCGCCGGCACGCGGCTGCAGATCCCCCTGCATCACATCGAGGCGTGCTACGTGCGCAGCCATTTCAGCACGATAGACGTGGGCGTGATCGACGGCCCTCGCCCCGACGAACTCTTGTATGCGCTGGCAATGTCGACCGGGACCCGGGTCCACGAGCGGCTGGGCGGCCTGCGCGTCGACGAGATCAAGGTCGGCGACGGCCAGCGCTGAAGCGGGCGACGCAAATACCGGCGCCGCCCGGCGACAAGGGACGGGCGGCGCAAGGCTTACACCCTTGGGCAGAAAAGGAGACAAAACGATGAAGCTGTCCTCGCTATTGAAGGGCCTGCTGGCAGGCCTGCTGTTGTCCACCGGCGCGGCCCACGCAGCGGCGTGGCCCGACCACCCGCTGACGCTGGTGATTCCATTTGCCGCCGGCGGCAGCACCGACTCCACCGGCCGCCTGCTTGCGCAGAAGCTCGGCCAGGAACTCGGGGAACAGGTAGTTGTCGACAACCGGGCGGGCGCAGGCGGCAATATCGGCAGCGCCTTCGTGGCGAAGGCCCGTCCCGACGGCTACACGCTGCTGCTGGCCACCAGCACGATCGCCACCAACGTGTCGCTGTACAAGAACATGGGATTCGACCTGCGCAAGGATCTGGTGCCGGTGTCCCAAGTCGCGCTGATTCCGAACGTATTGGTGGTCAACACGCAGTTTCCCGCCAAGACACTCAAGGAATTCGTCAGCTACGTGCAGCAAAAGAAAGGCCCTGTCGATTACGGATCTGCCGGCAACGGCAGTTCGCAGCACTTGTCGGGCGCACTGTTCAACCATATGGCGGGCGGGGCGATGATGCATGTGCCCTACAAAGGCGGAGCGCCTGCCAATCTCGACCTGCTGGCGGGCAGGATCCAGGCGGTGTTCGCGCCGCTGGTGGAGGTCTTGCCCTACATCCAGGGCGGGAAACTGCGGGCGCTTGCGGTTACCACCAAGCAGCGATCCACCCGTCTGCCCGAGGTGCCCGCCGTGGACGAAGTCCTGCCCGGTTACGACGTGACGCTGTGGAACGGCGTGTTCGCGCCGGCCGGCACGCCGCCGGCGGTGGTCGAGAAGATCGCGGCCGCCGTGCATAAAATCACCCAGGATCCACAGGTGCGCAAGATTCTCGCCGAGCAAGGAACCATTCCCGTGGGCAGTTCGCCGGCGGACTTCAAGAAGCTGCTGGGCAGCGAGATCGACAAATGGGGCAAGATGGTCAAGATTTCGGGCGCAAAAGTGAACTGAACGGGGCCGAAGCCCGCGGGCCGGCGCCGGCTGCCGGCAAAGCCTGGAGACAAAGCGGGCCCAAGGTTTCTACAATGCCATGACGAGGCACGGCTCGCTGCGCGGGCCGATGCCCTTGTATTTTTCATATCGACGACAGCCTTCTCCATTCACATTCCACATACGCTATTTCGCAAGATGAAACCCCTGCTCCTGGTTCTGGTTTTCCTGTCCGAAGAACACCGCGCACTGGTGTCCGAAAGCTTCGAGATGCTCTACGCGCCCAATGAAAACCTGGGCGCGGACCGCAGCAACGGCGCCGCCCAGATCGCCGCGCGCGGCCCGGAAATACGCACGGTCCTGACCAACGGCACCAACGGCCTGTATGCCGCCGAGATCGCGGCCATGCCGAAACTCGAACTCATATGCACCGTGGGCGTAGGCCACGAGAATGTCGACCTGAAGGCCGCCAGCGCCCGCGGCATTCCCGTATGCAACGCCGCCGGCACCAATGACGAAGCCGTGGCGGACCATGCCATGACCATACTGCTGGCCGCGATCCGCCGGCTTCCGTTTCTCAACAATGGCGTGCGCCGCGGCCTGTGGCGCGACGATATTCCGCGGCCGCCGCACGTGTCGGGGCGCAAAATGGGGATCTTCGGCCTCGGCGCCATCGGCAAGAAGATAGCCACGCGCGCCATGGCCTTCGACATGCAGATCGGCTACCACAGCCGCACACGCCGCGACGAAACCGGCTATCTCTGGTTCGACGATATCCTGGGCCTGGCGTCGTGGTGCGATTTCCTGGTGATCTCCGCCCCCGGCGGCAAGGAAACCTACCATGTCGTGGACAAGACGGTACTCAATGCCCTGGGGCCGCAAGGCGTCGTGGTGAACATCTCGCGCGGCACGCTCGTCGACACACTGGCGGTGGCCGACGCATTGCGCGACCAGCGCATCTGGGCCGCGGCGCTCGACGTCTACGAGAACGAGCCCACGCCGCCTGCTCCCCTGCTCGAATTCGAGAACGCGATATTGACTCCCCACGTGGGCGGCATCTCGCCGCAGGCTATCCACGCCTCCGTGCTGCGTTTTCTCGAGAACGCCGAGCGGCATTTCGCCGGCCTGCCGCTGCTGACCCTGGTGAACAAAGAACTGCAGGCGGCAGGCGCCTGAGCCTGGCCGCGCTCCGGCGGCGGCCGGGTTCAGGATCCGGGAGCCGGGGGCCGGCATATTTTGTCGACAGAATTCGGGTTTTAAAAAATTCGAATACAATAAAACTTGAATTATGTCGACAAAATAGCCGTCAGCACCCTTGCGGGCGGCTCGCAACCACCAGCGAGATCCTCACTTGAATTCCGAGCACGCCCCCACCGACGCCCGCCGCGAACTGGCAGTCGGAGACCAGTCCTATCAGTTCTACAGCCTGCCCGCCCTGCAACAGGCGGGGCGCGTCGACCTCGCACGCCTGCCCTACTGCCTGCGCGTGCTGGCCGAGAACGTGCTGCGCAATATCGGCCGCAACGACGTGGCCAACACCGACCTGCAGCGCCTACTGGCCTGGCGCGCGGACGCGCCCGACACCATAGAAGTGCCCTTCCATCCGGCCCGCGTGCTGATGCAGGACTACACCGGCATCCCCACGCTGGCCGACCTCGCCGCCTTGCGCGACGGCATGGCGGCGCTGGGACGCAAGCCCGACCGCATCAGCCCGCAGATCCCCGTCGACCTCGTCATAGACCATTCGCTCATCGTCGACCAGGCGGGCCATGCGGGCGCGCTGGCCTACAACCTGCAGCGCGAGTTCGAACGCAATGCCGAACGCTACAAGCTGGCCAAATGGGCCACGCAGGCCTTGCCGGGCCTGCGCGTGGTACCACCCGGCAGCGGCATCCTGCACCAGATCAATATCGAGCACATTGCCAAGGTGGTGCGCGTCGAAGAACGGGACGGCGTACAAGTGGCGTTTCCCGACACCATGGTCGGCACCGACAGCCACAGCACCATGGTCAACGGCATAGGCGTGCTGGGCTGGGGCGTGGGCGGCATCGAGGCCGAAGCCGCCATGCTCGGCCTGCCGGTGGTCGTGCCCCTGCGCCGTGTGGTGGGCGTGCGCCTGCAAGGCGCGCTGCGCGCCGGCGTCACCGCCACCGACCTGGTACTGACCCTGACCGAACGCCTGCGCGCCTTCAAAGTCGTGGATTCGCTGGTGGAATTCCACGGCCCGGCGCTGGACCGCCTGGCCGTGACCGACCGCGTCACCATCGCCAATATGGCGCCCGAATATGGCTCGACCTGTGCCTTCTTCCCGGTGGACGCGGCGACGCTGAGCTATCTCGCCACCACCGGCCGCGAGGCGCAGCAGATCGATCTGGTGCGCGCCTACGCCCAGGCCCAGGGCCTGTGGCGCGACGCCGGCACGCCCGCGCCCGAGTACAGCGCCGTGCTGGAATTCGACCTGGACGACGTTCGCCCCTGCGTAGCCGGCCCGCGCCGCCCGCAAGACCGGGTCGACCTGGGCGCCGTGCCCGACAACTTCAAGCAGTCCTTCGGCAAGCAGGCCCGCCCCGCGTCCGGCCCGCGCCTGGAAGACGGGGCGGTGGTGCTGGCCGCCATCACCAGTTGCACCAACACATCCAACCCCAGCGTCATGCTGGCCGCCGGGCTGCTGGCCCGCAAGGCCCGAGAACGCGGGCTGCGCGCCCAGCCCTGGGTCAAGACTTCGCTCACGCCCGGCTCGCAAGTGGTGGCCGCCTACCTGCAGGCCAGCGGCCTGCAGAGCGACCTGGACGCGCTGGGCTTCCAGGTCGCGGGCTTTGGCTGCGCCAGTTGCGGCGGCAATTCGGGCCGTCTCGATCCGGACATCGAACGCCAGATCGGCGAGGGCGAACTGGTGGCCAGCGCCGTGCTGTCGGGCAATCGCAATTTCGAGGCCCGCGTGCATCCGCTGGCGCGCGCCAATTACCTGATGTCGCCGCCCCTGGTGGTGGCCTACGCCCTGGCCGGCAGCGTGGCCCTGGACCTCGAGCACGAGCCCCTGGGCACGGACCAGGCCGGACGGCCGGTGTACCTGCGCGACATCTGGCCGGACGACGCGGAAATCCAGGCGCTGGCCGCCAGCCTGATCGACGCGGACATGTTCCTCTCCCGCTACGCCGGCCTGTTCCAGGGCAGCGAGCAATGGCAGCGGCTGGAAGCGGCCTCTTGCGCCCAATTCCCCTGGGATCCGGACAGCACTTATATTCGCCGCCCGCCCTATCTGGACGATTACCGGCCCGACCCGGTTCCACCCGCCGACATCGCCGGCGCGCGCCTGCTGCTGATGCTGGGCGACAGCACCACCACCGACCACATCTCGCCGGTGGGCGATATTGCACAGGATGCCCCCGCCGGACGTTTCCTGCGCGAACGCGGCGTGCAGCCCCGCGACTTCAATGCCTACGGCTCGCGCCGCTCCAACCACGAAATCATGGTGCGCGGCACCTTCGCCAATATCCGCCTGCGCAACGAACTGGTGCCGGGCGTGGAAGGCGGCATGACGCGCCACCTGCCCGACGGCCCGGTGCTGTCGGTGTTCGACGCGGCCGAACGCTATGCCGGACAGGGCGTGCCGCTGCTGGTCGTGGCCGGCAAGGAATACGGCACCGGCTCCTCGCGCGACTGGGCGGCCAAAGGCACGCTGCTGCTGGGCGTGCGCGCCGTCATCGCCGAGAGCTTCGAGCGCATCCACCGCTCCAACCTGATCATGATGGGCGTGCTGCCCCTGCAGTTCGCGGCCGGCACGACGCGCGCCACGCTGGGGCTGGACGGCAGCGAGACCTTCGACATCGAGGGACTGGCCGAGCAGGTCGCGCCCGGCTCCACCGTGCGGCTGCAGATCCGCCGCGCCAACGGCAAGACCGAAAACGTCGATCTGCAATGCCGCATCGACACGGCCAACGAACTGCAAGTGTGGGCCTCGGGCGGCATGATGCCCTTCGTGCTGCGGCGCCTGGCGCAAGACGCGCCGGTCGCGGCGGCCCGCTGAGGCGCGGCCGGAACCCGGAACCGACAAGGAAACCGCATATGGAACAACTCGCCATCGATGCCGTCTACATGCGCGGCGGCACCAGCCGCGCGCTGATCTTCAAGGAAAGCGACCTGCCCTCGTCGCAGCAGGAACGCGACGCGATCTTCCTGGCCGCCACGGGCAGCCCCGATCCCAACGGCCGCCAGCTCGACGGCATGGGCGGCGGCCTGTCGTCGCTGTCCAAGATCGCCATCGTCGGCCCTTCGGCCCGGCCCGATGCCGACGTGGACTATACCTTCGGGCAAGTGGCGATCGACAGCCCCGTGGTGCAGTACAAGGGCAATTGCGGCAATATTTCCTCGGCCATCGGCCCTTATGCGGTCGACGAGGGCATGGTCGCCGCCGCCGAAGGCAGCGCCACGGTACGCATCCATAACACCAATACCGGCAAGATCATCGTCGCCCAGTTCGAGGTGCGCGGCGGCCGCGCCGCGGTCGACGGCGACTTCGTCCTCGAAGGCGTGGCCGGCAGCGCGGCGCCGGTGCGCCTCGCTTTCCAGAGCCCTGGCGGCGCTGCCACCGGCCGGCTGCTGCCCACCGGCCACGTGCGGGAACACCTGGACGTGCCCGGCTTGGGCCCGGTCGAAGCCTCCATGGTCGATCTGGCCAATCCTGTGGTGTTCGTGGCCGCCGCCGCTTTCGGGCTGCGCGGCACCGAACTGCCCGCCGATCTGGAAGCGCATCCGGGCCTGCTCGAGCGATGCGAATCGCTGCGCGTGGCTGCCGCCCTCGCCATGGGACTGGTCGACAAAGAAGAAACCGCGCGCACCGTCATGAAGAACCTGCCGCAGGTCTGCCTGCTGTCCCCCGCGCAGGACAGCCTCACGCTGGACGGTTCGACCCTGGCCGCCGGCAGCGTGCACATCACGGCCCGCATGCTCTCGGCCGGCCAGCCGCACCGCGCCATACCGCTGACCGGGGGCATGTGCCTGGCCGGCGCCATGCGCATTCCGGGCTCGGTCGCCGCGCAACTGGCGACCCTGGACGCGGATGCCGGCGCAGATCTGCTGATCGGCCATCCCTCGGGACGGCTGCGGGTGGCGGCGCGGGTGAGCCAGAACGACGGCCTGTCCGAAGTCGAGGAAGCGGTGGTCTATCGCAGCGCCCGGCGCCTCATGGAAGGCCGCGTGCTGGTTCCCGCCAGCCGCATGCCTGCCCGACTGGCGGAAGCACAAACGACAAAGGCCTCCAATGCGCGGACGCACGATGCACCGGCCCGCCAGGCTGCGGGCGATGGCCGCCGCGACGCCACGGGAGCTGCGCATGAGCGCTCTTGAACCGGGCCAGGACACCGAAGAGCCGGGCCGCGACGGCGCCGCCGGCGACTGGCAGCCGGTGGCCGACAATGTGCTCGAGCAACTGAGCCGCGCGATCGTCCAGGGCGAACTGGCGCCCGGCGCCAAGATCAGCGAACCGGAGGTCGCGCGCCGCCTCGGCATCAGCCGCGCCCCGCTGCGCGAGGCCATGCGCCGCCTGGAAGAACGCAAGCTGGTGACTCGCGCGCCGCGCCTGGGCGCGCGGGTAGTGGTCTTGTCGCCCGAGCGGATCCAGCAGATATTCATGCTGCGCGAGGCCATCGAAGGCATGGCCGCCCGCGAAGCCGCAAGCCATATTTCCGACGAGGACCTCGGGCGGCTGCGCGCGCAACTGATGCAGCAGAAGACGCGCTCGGAACAGATCGGCGCGGTCGCCTACCTGACGCGGGAACTGGACACCGATTTCCACGCCACCATCGTGCGCGCCAGCCGCAACGAGTTCCTGGTCAAGTTCCTGTGCGACGACTATGGGCCGCTGATCGAGATGTGCCGCCAGCGCCAGCGCAGCATGCCGGAACGCGCGCAGCGCGCGTGGCTGGAACACATGCGCATCGTCGAGGCGCTGGAGGAACGCGACCCCGACCTGGCCGAGATCATGATGCGCAAGCACATCGCTGCGGCGCGCCGCAGCCTGCAGGCGCAAGCGGCCACGGCAACGCCCGCGAAAAAAAGCCGCGGGACTGTGCGCCGCTGAGCCTGCGTCAAGACTGCGCGTGGGGGCCGAATTTCATCTCGGCCAGCACGGCGGCAAGAATCAGGCCGCCGATCACAGTGAAGTGCTCGAACACCAGCATCATGTCGAGGAAGCTCGCCAGGCCGTCGAGCTTCCAGAACTGGTGCGCTATCGGTATGGTCAGCAGCGTGAACACCACCAGCATGCCCGCCCCCAGCCAGGCCAGGCGGCGCCCGAAGATCACCAGCGCCGAGCCGCCCAGTTGCACGATGATCACCAGCGCCGCATAGGCCGCCGGCGGCCGGAGCCCGAACTGCGCCATCTCGGCCTGGGCTTGCGTAAAGCCGAACAGCTTGGTGAAGCCGCTGGCCCAGTAAATGAACGTGAGCATCGCCATGCCCACGTAGAACAAGCCGCGCGAACGCAGCAGTTTGACGATGAATATCGGTGCCATGTTGCTCTCCCCCTTGTGCTTATTCTTAGATAATCCGCCCTCCATGGGCATGCGACTGCGTGCTCTCCCGCTGTCCGAGGCTTCCACTTCGCCGCCCTCCAGCCCCTCATGCGAAGAGCGAATGCACGCATGATCGTAATAGTGTTTCACACTAGTGTCGAGCAGCTGAGCTGCGGAGGTCGCACCGCAAGTCGCCGTCTCCGCTTGCACGGCATCCAGGATCGGAAGCCGGTACATGGAGGCAGTTGTTCCCTTATGCACAAAAAGGGGGACAGGTGGATCCCTCAAGTATTAAATATATCTGACCATCGATTTCCTTGACAATATCAAATACTATTCAGATAATTAACATGGCAATGAATTAACACACCCACGGCCATGCACTGGCCGTAAAAGGAGACATCATCATGCCTGCCAATACCCAACCCTCCTCGGTAGCAACCATCAAAATCGAGCGTATCAACGGCAATATCGGGGCCATCCTGCATAATGTGGAGCTAAGCAGGCCTCAGAGTGAAGCTGAATTCGCGGTGATTCACCAAGCCTTGATGGATCACGGGGTCATCGTGATGCGCAACCAGAAGATCACGTTGCAACAGCAGATGGACTTTGCACGCCGCTTCGGCGAATTGTCGATCCATCCCTTTTCCCCGAACCTCGACGATAAGCGCGAGGTCATCGTATTGGACTACAGCGCGGATAATCCTCCCGCACTCACTGACCAATGGCATGCCGACGAGACCTTCCGCAAAAATCCGCCAATGGGCACGATTCTGAGAGCCAAGGTAGTGCCGGAATATGGCGGCGATACCCTATTTTCGAGTATGGCCGCCGCGTATACCGGTTTGTCCGAACGCATGAAGCGGTACATCCATAGCCTTGAAGCCTTGCATGACTTCAAGCCCTGGAGGCCGCTATTCACAACTTCGGAGAAGCATCAACAGAAACTGCGCGAACTCGAACGCGAGTATCCCAATCCCTGGCATCCAGTCGTGCGCGTACACCCCGTTACGAAGCGTAGGATCCTCAATGTCAACGCGCAATTCACGGTAAAGCTGCGAGACCTGAAGACCGATGAAAGCGACATGATACTCAACTACCTGTATAGCCGAGCCGCTATTCCAGAATACCAATTGCGCGTCAAATGGGAGCCCGATACCGTAGTAATGTGGGACAATCGCACGGTTCAACATTACGCACCTCACGACTACTACCCGCAACGTCGCACCATGGAGCGCATTACGGTGGCCGGGGACGACGTCGTTGGCGTCAGTGGGCCCTATACGCCGGAGACCACCGCTCCGCTGCCGAATGGCGAGCAAGCACTGCAGAACTCCATGCGTCCGCGCCCGATCCGCGAATTCGAACGCTAAGGGGGCGGACCATGCCTTCCGTCCGATTTACGCGGCGCACCCTATTGGCCAGCGCAGGCGTTTTCATGCTGGCCGGCCCGATAGCCCGCGGTGCCGTTAGACACTATCCAGGCCGGCCCGTCACCATCGTAGTGCCATTTCCGCCCGGAGGACTCACTGACGAGTTGGGGCGCCTCATTGCCGACCAGTTATCCGCACAGACCAAGCAATCCTTCATCGTCGAAAACAAGCCTGGCGCCGGGACGCTACTGGCGGCACAGCAAGTGGCCCATAGCAAGCCCGATGGCTATACCTTAATGGTCGCCACAACTACAACGCTAAGTATCTCGCCTACGCTGTACAAGCACACCAAGTTCAAGCCCGATCAATTGACGGGCGTGGCGATGTGTTAGCGCCGGAGTAATACTGACCCGCTGCGTCGGAGTAAAAGTGACCCACCTGGGCAATGATGGTGGCTTTGGCCGCCGCAATGTTGACTCAGGAGCAAGCAGTGGAGATCAAGGTATTGGCACGTCGCGGGGTAGGCATCCGCGAGATAGCCAAACAGATGGGGTGTTCACGTAACACCGTCAGGCGGTACCTGCGCGAAGCGCAAACACAGCAGTATGGGCCGCGGCAGGCCAGGCCGACTAAGCTGGACCCATACAAGGACTACCTTCGGAGTCGGGTCGAGGCGGCGCGGCCGCACTGGATCCCGGCTGTGGTGTTGCACCGGGAGATCCAAGAGCAGGGTTATCTGGGCGGTCTGACCCAGCTTAAGGTCTTCATCAACGGCCTGCGCGCTCAGCCGGCCGACTCGCCGGTCGTTCGTTTTGAGACGCCGCCTGGTCAGCAGATGCAAGCCGACTTCACCCATATCCGGCGCGGCCGTGATCCGTTGCTGG
>NZ_JAHTBN010000015.1 GCF_019166065.1 Candidimonas humi | reverse complement strand
GCGCCGGGCGTATGGCTTCAGGAATTTTGAGAATTACCGCATGCGGGTCTTGGCCCAGTGCGGTTGGAACGGGGTGATTAACCGAGTGTGATGAATGCCCGTATCCCCCGATTATGGGGTAGAGCCGGTGATTAACCGAGTGTAATGAATGCCCTGATCCCCCGTTTATGGGGTAGAGCCGGAAGAGCCAGCAAAACGCCAACCCCGAAGGATTGGCGTATGTGCTTGATATCTATGGTGGGCTGTGAGTGGCTCGAACACTCGACCTACGGATTAAGAGTCCGCTGCTCTACCAACTGAGCTAACAGCCCGAAAGCCTGGCCTGCGCTTCCTGGAACAGGAGGCCGGCTGCGGCAAGACGTGCATTATATAGTAAATTTCGAGAATGTTCCGGCGGCCTTGCAGACGGGCCGCAATGGCCGTCGATCGCCGCTGTTTCAGAAGTCCGATGCATGGGCGCATCGCACGAACGGCACCAAGGTAGAATGTTTTCTCCTGCGGTTCCCTGTTCCGCCCTGCGGTTTGCTTCCCGCGTCAAGCCTATCCATATCAGAGCTTATCTACATCAAATGGCATTGCCCCTGCGTCCGGAGCCCGTCGAATCCGTGCTGCCCTGCAATTTTGCGGCGCTGGCCGGCGATCGCAGGTCGGTGCGAGCCTTCCAGGACCGGCCGCTGCCGGCCGGCACACTCGAGCGCCTGTTGCAGCTTGCGCGGCGTGCGCCCAGCGGGGCCAACCTGCAGCCGGGCCGTTTCATACAGATCGAAGGCGGGATCCGCGGCCGCTTGTCGTCAGCCCTGGTCGAAGCGTGCCGCGACGGGCGCCAGGAACCCGAAGACTATGGTTATTTTCCCCAGCCCATGCCCATGAGCCTGCGGCGCCGCCAAGTGGCGGCGGCCCAGGCCTTGTATCGGGCCGTGGGCGTGGCGCGCGAGGACCGTGCAGGCCGTGACCGGCAATTCGAGCGCAACTTCTTTTTCTTCGATGCGCCCGTTGCGCTGATCGTGACGATAGACCGCGAGTTCGGGGCGGGCGGCTACATGGATCTCGGCATGACGCTGTACGGCCTGATGCTGGCGGCCCAGGCCGAAGGCCTGGCCAGTTGCGGCATAGGCGCGCTGGCGTCCTATCCCGGCCTGATACGCCGCACGCTGGGGCTGGGCGAAAGGGACTGCATCGTGTGCGGCATGGCGATCGGCTATGCGGACCCGCAGGCTCCCGTGAACGAGACCGTGACTACTCGCTGCGAACTGGACGAATATTTCACTCGCCTGCGATGACTTTCACTCGCCTGCGGTGACGGAGTTGCCGCGGCGTAGTACCACCTGACGGAAGCCGCGCGTCATTAAGAACGCATCGCCTCAGTGCAAATCAAAGCCCGGCGGCCATATTCAACGGCAAAGCGTCGCAGCAACATGCCGCGGCGAGCTTCGCCTACTTGAGCGCACAAGCCTTGGCCACGACGGCCAAAGCCCCGATCATGGCCGCAATAGACTGCGCGCCACGAACTTGTAGAGCCCTTGTACAAGACGGTCTTGTATCGAGGCAGGCGCTTCTTTGGACGAAGCCACGGCCTGGGGCATGCCCGGTTGATCCGGATCGTCCCAACGCCTTCCGATGGCTACCATGTAGGCGTTCAAATATTCCAGTTCGGCAGGGTCCAGCTTGCGCGCCCGATAGCGGACACAATCCGCTTCGGCTTCCGCCACGACCAGCTTGCCCGCCAACCATACGTGGATGGCGCCCTGCCTGGATAAATGAAACTGTGCTCCGTTGACCGCCAAGGCCTGGACACTGGCGGGAGGAACCAGCGTCCGAAGCTCGTAATCCCCCGTCCGCTTGGCCGCCTCTAGCAAATGAGGGCCTACGTCCACGAGTATCGTTTTTCCGCCCTTGCCCTGCGGATGGAAGAACAGAGCGACGAGCTCGGGTAGATTCATGGCTGAGCGCCCCTCGGGAAATGCATTTTATTTTTAGGAAAACTCTGGGGCTGCGCCGGCGATTTGTCTGGCGGATTTTGCTCGAAACCTGCGAAAATCGCCCCAGATACGCTCTTGCCCTTTGACGAGCGTTTATTTGTAAGTGATACAAAATGAACTTATAGTTTAACGCATTAAACCATCAGGTTTCACGCGAGCAGCTCTTTCTTCCACACTTCGTCCATGCAAAAAATGGACGACAAGCTGGCCTTTGCGGCTCGGTTGCGGCAGGCGCTCAAGCGCAGCCCGAAGAAGATCGAGACGGCTGCCGATCTGGCGGTGCAGTTCAGCTTGAGACACTCCGGCACGGCCATCAGTACGCAATCGGCCCATAAGTGGCTGACGGGCAGGAGCCGCCCGACCCCGGACAAGCTCAAGACCTTGTCGACGTGGCTGAATGTGTCGCCCTCTTGGCTGCTATATGGGACCCCGGATCGTCCCAAGGCCGCGATTCGGCTTCAGGAGCCTGTGCCCATCACTCCGACACCCGAAGAGCTGCAAATAATCGAGAAAATCCGGTCCCTGCCCGAATCCAGAAGACTGCTCGTCCAGGAAATCATCGAGATTTGCCAACTGGACCCCGAGGTGTGGCGCGACAAATAAGCCTCCGTCGAGACTTCGCGCCCGCATTTGTTTCTTCTTGTACTTTGCCACCCGCACCTGCTGCCTGTGCAGGCCGATGGCGCGCCTACACGCCTGGATGAACGGCGGGGTACACAGGAGACGGGACGGGCAGCGCCCCGGACCGGACCGGACCGGAACGCGACTATTTCTTTTTCTGGCGGTAGGAGTCGTGACAGGACTTGCAGCTCTTGGCGACATCGCCGAAAGCCACCCGGAACGCATCGTAGTCGCCCGCATCGGCGGCCGTAGTGAGCTTTTTCAGGCTGGCGTGGAATTTGTTCTGCGCCTGCTTGAAGCCGTCGGGGTCCAGCCAGACGTCGTCCTTGGCCTTGCCTCCCTCGGAACCCGGCGCGAAGCCCGCCCAGGGCAAGGTCGCCAGCACGTTGAGTATGGCGACGTTTTCCTTGATCTTTTCTTTGTCGTAGGGAATCTGGCCCTTGACCACCGGCAGCATGCGCCCGAAATGCGAGCCCATGAGCGTCATGGCGGCCTCGCGATATTCCTGGGCGTCCTTGGCCTTTGCGAACTGTGCCGAGGCCGGCGCGGACAAGGCCCCTGCCAGGATGAGCGCGGCGAGTGGAACCAGCTTGTGTTTCAGGACCATGACAAATCTCCGTTACGAGGCATTCAAAAGCTTGGAAATCCGAAGCGCCGATGCGCCTTGCGGCCATGCCACTGCGCCAGATGCCGGCTACGCGGGCGAGCGCGCACGCCGCGTGGCGGGGCTGCGCCGCCGTGCCTGTGCGGACTTGTGCGCGGCAGCACCGCCTTGCGGCAACAGTTCCTGGATCAGTTCTATGAGCTTTTCCGCGGCGGGCGACAGGCTGCGCCGTTCATGGTGAATGATACTGTATGTCAGGGCGCCGAAAGTCGAATACTCCACGGGCAGGGCCGCCAGCAGCCCGGCCTCGATCTCGTGGCGTATGGCCTCGTAGGTGCTGAACAGCACCACGTCGCTGTGTAGCGTCACATCGCGCAGCGTCGCAACACTATCGCATTCCAGCCCTATGGGCAGTTGCTCGGGGCTGAGCACACGATACATGCGCGCCAGATGTTCGCGCGCCCGCGCCGGCAAGTCCGTGGCCGCAAGGCGGTATTGGCCCAGCAGGCTGCGCAATTCGCGCTTGCGCGCCTGCAGCAGCGGATGACCGCGGCGCACGAACAAGCCGCCATGCTGCGGCGGCAGCGGCCGCGCCCGGAATTCGGACGAAGGCGGCAGGCTGTGCGTGACGGCCACCACGAAATCCAGCCGGTCGCGGCGCAGCTTGTCGAACAGGCGCTGCCAGCTTTCTATTTCCACATGCACGCTCAGGCCCGGATATTCGCACGCCACCCGGGTCAGCAAAGGCGACAGCAGCCCGGCGGCCGGGAATACGCCCACGCCGAAAGCCACGCGGCCGGAATCATGGCCGCGGATCAGCTCGGATTCGCGTCGCAGCGCTTGCTCTTCTCCCAGGATGCGATGGGCGTAGTCCAGCACCATGCGGCCGGTCTGCGTCGGCTCCATGCCCGTGGCGGTGCGATCCAGCAACTGCAGCCCGAGCTCGTCTTCCAGCGACTGGATGCTGCGGCTGAGCGCCGACTGCGTAAGGTGCAGCCGCAATGCAGCACGAGAATAGTTGCGCTCTTCGACGAGCACGGAAAAATGCCTCAAGGCGCGCAGACTGAGCATTATGTGTTTTTCTCATTGAATACAGGATAAATATGCATTTGATTTGAGTTCATGGCAAGCATAAAGTTGCAAACGCTGTCGATTACAAACATCACACCAAGGAGGAGACCATGCAAAACAAGACAACGAACCCGTCGCGGCTCGCTTCGATTTTCCTGGCGCTGGGCACACTGACCCGAAGAACGCTGGGCCGCAGCGCACTCGCCTGCCTGGGCGGCCTGGCGCTGTCGGCGGCCTGTTCGGCCGCAACCGTGCAATGGCCGCAAGCCGGCAAGCCGGTGCGGCTCATCGTGCCCTTCCCGGCGGGTTCGGGTTCGGACACGCTGGCGCGCATGCTGGCCCAGACGGTGTCGCAGCAAACCGGCGCGTCCGTGATCGTCGAGAACAAACCGGGCGCCAGCACCATCATCGGCGCCGAGACCGTGGCGCACAGCGCGCCCGACGGCAACACCCTGCTCTACACCATCGTCGTCACCCACACGCAGAACCCGCATCTGTACAAGAAGCTGCCCTACGATCCGTTCAAGGACTTCACCCCGATCGAGCAGTTCGTGCGCTCGGCAACCATCCTCGAAGCGAACAAGAACGCGCCGTTCAATACGACCCACGAGATGATCGCCTACGCCAAGGCGCACCCGGGCAAACTGAACTTCGGCTCCTACAGCATCGGCTCGACCTCGCACCTGAACGGCGAGATTCTCAAGCGCGCCGCGCATATCGACATCGTGCACGTGCCCTACAAAGGCACGGCCGACGCCAGCCGCGCCCTGCTCGCCGGAGAAGTCCAGATCTATTTCGACGGGACGGCCACCGCGGTCGAGAACTTCCGCGCCGGCAAGGTCAAGTTGCTGGGCACCGCGACGCCCCATCGCCTCAAGGTATTGCCCAAGCTGCAGACTTTCGACGAGCAAGGCATAAAAGGCCTGGACATCGTCGGCTGGCAAGGCCTGTTCGGCCCCGGCAACATGCCGCCGGCGCTGGCCGAGCGCATCGCCACGGTGTTCCGCAAGGCGCTGGAAACGCCTGCCGTAATCAAGTTCGTGGAAGCCAACGGCAACGAAGTCAGCGGCGCCGGCCCCAAAGCCTTCAACGATATCGTGCACCAGGACTATGTCCGCTGGGGCAAGGTCATCGAGCAGGCACACATTACTCTGGACTAACAGGAGAAGTTTCATGCATGACCTCGCCATACGCGGCGCCACCCTGGTCGACGGCAGCGGGCAGCCGGGCTATACCGGCGACCTGGCGATAGAGGACGGACGCATCGTGCAGGCCGGCGGCAAGGCGGGCCCCGCCCGGCGCGAGCTGAACGCCGAGGGCTGCCTGGCCACGCCGGGCTGGGTGGACATCCACACCCACTACGACGGCCAGGCCACCTGGGATCCCTATCTCAGCCCCTCGACGTGGCACGGCGTCACTACCGCCATCATGGGCAATTGCGGGGTCGGCTTCGCCCCCGTGCAGCCGCAGCGCCGCGAATGGTTGATCAAGGTCATGGAAGGCGTCGAAGACATCCCCGGCAGCGTGCTGTCCGAGGGCATACAGTGGGACTGGGAGACTTTCCCCGAATACCTCGACGCGCTGGACCGGCGGCCCAAGGCGCTGGATATCGGCGCACAGATCCCGCACTCGGCCGTGCGCGCCTATGTGATGGGGGATCGCGCCATACATCACGACGAGGCCTCGCCCGCCGACCTGGTGGCGATGCGCGAACTGGTGCGCGATGCGCTACGGGCCGGCGCGCTGGGCTTTTCCACCGCCCGCACCTTCCTGCACAAGTACGACGAACGCAAATATCCGCCCGGCACCTTCGCCACCGAAGACGAGCTGATGGCGCTGGGCAGCGTGCTGGGCGAGGTCGGCCATGGCGTGTTCCAGATGACGGCCAATCATCCGGCGATGGAACAGGAGATTCCCTGGCTCGAACAATTGGCGCGCCACAACCGCCTGCCGGTGCTGTTCAATCTGCAGCAAACGGACCCGGCGCCGGATGTCTGGAAGCAATTGCTGTCGGTGCTGGATCGCGCCCGCGACGAGGATGTTCCGCTGATGGGCGGGATCAGCGGCCGCCCGCTGGGCATACTGTTCTCGTGGCAAAGCACACTGCATCCATTCATATACCATCCCAGCTTCCAGGCGCTGCAGCACCTGCCCTTCGAACAACTGCTGGCGCAACTGCGCGACCCGCAAGTGCGCAACCGGATCATGAACGAACAGGTAGGCCTGCGCGACCGGCGCGCCGAAACGCTGTTCGGCAGCTTCCACAAGATCTACCCGCTGGGCGAAGACCCCGACTACGAGCCCTTGCCGGAACAAAGCGTCGCAGCGATGGCACAGCGCAGTGGCCGCCCGCCCCTGGAAATCATCTACGACCTGATGCTGGAAAAAGACGGCAAGGCGATACTCTATTACCCCTCGTTCAATTATTCCTACCAGCACCTGGACCATTTGCACCAGATGCTGCAGCATGCAAACACCGTCAACAGCCTGTCCGATGGCGGCGCCCATTGCGGCTATATCTGCGACGTGAGCATGCCTACCTTCATGCTGAGCTACTGGACCCGCGACCGCAGGCGCGGCCCGCACCTGCCGCTGGAACACGTGGTCAAGCGGCAGACCCAGGATACTGCCCGCGTCTATGGGCTCGACGACCGGGGATTGCTGCAAGCCGGATACAAGGCCGACATCAACATCATCGATCCGCAAGCCCTGCGGCTGTATGGCCCCGAAATGGCATTCGACCTGCCGGCAGGCGGGCGCCGGCTGGTGCAGCGCGCCGACGGCTACGTGGCCACGCTGGTCGACGGCGCCCCGATCTTCGAGCGCGGGCAGGCCACGGGGGCCCTGCCCGGCAAGCTGCTGCGCGGCCCGCAATCGCGGCAGGCGCGGGCATGAAGGCCGCCGCCACACTCGCCGCGGCCACGGACGCCGGCACTGAACGCCTGGACGAATACAGCATCGACCGCCTGTTCCGCGAGGCCCGCACTTACACCGCGTGGCAGCCGCGGCCGGTGCCGCAGGCCTTGCTGCGCGAGCTCTACGAATTGATGGCACTGGGCCCCACGTCGGCGAATTGCCTGCCGGCACGCATCGTCTTCGTATGCAGCGCCCAGGCCAAGCAATCGCTGCTGCCGCTGATGGCCGAGGGCAACCGCGAACAGACGCGGCTGGCGCCGGTAACCGCCATCATCGCCTACGACCTGGAGTTCCACGAGCATCTGCCGCGCCTCTATCCGCAACAGCCCGAGGCCAGGACGTGGTTCAACGCAACGGAGGAACAGGCGCGCGAAGCCGCCATGCGCAATGGCAGCCTGCAGGGCGGCTATTTCATTGCCGCGGCGCGCGCACTCGGGCTGGACTGCGGCCCCATGGGCGGCTTCGACGCGCAAGCCGTGCGCGCAGCCTTCCTGCCCCCGGGCTTCGAAGTGAACTTTTTGTGCAACCTGGGTTATGGCCAGCGGCCGCCGCGGCATCCGCGGCTACCGCGGCTGTCTTTCGAGACTGCGTGCCGTATCGCTTGAAGCGCAAGGGCACGGGCGGGCGGCGCAGAGCCGCCCGCGGTCTTCTATGCCCTACTGGCCGATGCCGCGCGCCAGCCCGGCGGCCAGGCCTATATACGAGCGCGGCGTCATGGCGAGCAAGCGCGCCTTGGGCTCGGCCGGCAGATCCAGCCCGGCGATGAAGGTGCGCAGGGCCTCCTGGTCTATGCCCTTGCCGCGTGTCAGGGCCTTGAGCTGCTCGTAAGGCTGCGGCAGGCCATAGCGGCGCATCACCGTCTGCACGGGCTCGGCCAGCACTTCCCAGCAGCCATCGATATCGGCGTCGATGGCCTGCGCATTCAATTCCAGCTTGCCGATGCCGCGCAGGCAGGCGTCCCAGGCCACGGCGCAGTAGCCGAAGGCCACGCCCAGGTTGCGCAGCACCGTGGAGTCGGTCAGGTCGCGCTGCCAGCGCGATATCGGCAATTTTTCGGACAGGTGGCGCAGCAGCGCATTGGCCAGGCCGAGATTGCCTTCCGAATTCTCGAAGTCGATGGGGTTGACCTTGTGCGGCATGGTGGACGACCCGACTTCGCCTTCTTTGAGGCGCTGGCGGAAGTAGCCCAGGGCGATGTAGCCCCAGATGTCGCGGTCCAGGTCCAGCACGATGGTATTGGCGCGCGCCACCGCGTCGAACAGCGCCGCCATCCAGTCGTGCGGCTCGATCTGTATGGTGTAGGGATTCTGCACCAGCCCCAGCCCTTCGAGCACCTTGGCGCTGAAGGCGGGCCAGTCGATCTCCGGATAGGCGGCCATGTGTGCGTTGTAATTGCCGGTGGCGCCATTGAGCTTGGCCAGGGGCTGCACGGCGGCGATCGCGTCGATGGCGCGCTGCAGGCGCGCCGCGACATTGGCGAATTCCTTGCCCAGCGTGGTCGGGCTGGCGGGCTGGCCGTGGGTGCGCGACAGCATCGGCTGTTCGGCGTAGCGCTGGGCGCAGGCCTGCAACTGCCCGCACACTTCGTTCAGGCGCGGCACGATGAATTGCGAACGCGCGCGCGTCAGCATGAGCGCGTGCGAAGTGTTGTTGATGTCTTCGGACGTGCAGGCGAAGTGGATGAACTCGCTGGCGCGCGACAATTCGGGATTGTCGGCCACGCGTTCCTTGAGCCAGTACTCGACGGCCTTGACGTCGTGATTGGTGGTTTTTTCGATTTCCTTGATGAGCGCGGCATCGCGCTCGGAAAACCCTTGCACCAGCTCGCGCAGCGTGGCGCGCGCCTGTTGCGAGAAAGGCGGCAGTTCGGGCAGGCCGGCGTCGGACAAGCCGACCAGCCACGCGATCTCGACCTCGACGCGATGCGCCATGAACGCAGCCTCCGACAGCAGGCCCCGCAGCGGCAGCCCTTTGGCGGCGTAACGGCCGTCCAGCGGCGAAAGAGCATTCAAATAACTAGGTTGTTCGGCTATCTGCATCAGGGGGGCTCGTGGGTAAGAATCGCGTAGTGTAGTAACGTAAAGGCTTGAATTCGAGTGCAAATTTTATCATCCGGCCCATCGCCCGCACGGCGCTGCCGCCGCGGGGCCCGCCGCCGCGCATGCCGCGGCGCGGCGCCCCGGCCGCAGGCCCGGAACCGGCCTGCGATGCGAGCCGCATATAAACCACATATTGACGATTTATGTCGCCGGAAGGCCCGATTCCAGCCTTCCGTGCGGCTAAGCGGCGGGATTATCCTGCTATACTTTTTTCCGCCTGTAACCACCCTCTTTTTGCCATGAAACTGATTGGTTCCCTGACTAGCCCGTACGTACGCAAAGTGCGCGTCGTCATGGCGGAAAAAAAGCTCGACTACGAATTCGTGCTGGAAAACGTCTGGGCCGAGGAAACCACCATTCAGGAATCCAATCCCCTGGGCAAGGTGCCTTGCCTGCTCATGGACGACGGCGGCAGCTTGTTCGATTCCCGCGTCATCGTCGAATATCTCGACACCCTGTCGCCCGTGGGCCGGCTGATTCCGCAGCCCGGGCGTGACCGCACCGCGACCAAATGCTGGGAAGCCATCGCCGACGGGGTGCTCGATGCGGCCACCGCCATCAACATGGAAAACAGGCAGCGCCCCGCGGAACTGCGCAGCGAAGCCTGGATAGAACGCCAGCACAAGAAAATCGCCGCGGCGCTCGGCTTCATGGACCAGGGCCTGAATACCCAGCCGTTCTGCATGGGCATCAATTTCAGCCTGGCCGATATCGCCGTAGGCTGTGCGCTGGGGTATCTGGACCTGCGCTTCGAAGACCTCAACTGGCGCCAGCAGTACGGCCATCTGGCCCGGCTCGAAGAAAAGCTCGCGCAACGCCCGTCTTTCGTCGCCAGTCTGCCGCCCCAGGCCTGAAGCCCCGCCGGCACCAAATGCCGGCGTTTCCCTCTTTCCCCCCCGATTCTTCGCCCGGCTTACGCCGCCACTGGCGCAAGTGCTTCCTGCAGCGCGATGAAGCCGCCGCCCAGGCAGACGTCGCCGTCGTAGAGCACCGCCGACTGGCCGGGCGTGACGGCCCATTGGGGCTGCTCGAAATCCAGCTCGAAGGCGCCGCCTTCCGTGTCCCTGAAAGTACAGGGGGCATCCGCCTGGCGGTAACGTGTCTTGGCCGCATACGCGCCGGCCGGCGGCGCGCTGCCGGCCACCCAGCTGGCCTCGTCCGCGCACAGGCTGCGCGCCAGCAGCCAGGGATGGTCATGCCCCTGGGTCACGTACAGCGTGTTGCTGGCGAGATCTTTGCGCGCCACGTACCAGGCGTCGGCCGTGCCGTCGTCGCGCTGGCGGCCCTTGACCCCGCCTATGCCCAGGCCCTTGCGCTGGCCCAGCGTGTAGAAGGACAGGCCGTGATGCTCGCCCAGCACATCGCCGGCGTCGCTGCGTATTAGGCCGGGCCGAGTAGGCAGGTAGCGGCCGAGGAATTCGCGGAAAGGCCTTTCGCCGATGAAGCAGATGCCGGTGGAATCTTTTTTCGCGGCATTGGGCAGGCCCAGTTCGCGGGCGATGCGCCGCACCTCGGTCTTGTGCAGCTCGCCCAGCGGGAACAGGGTGCGGGCCAGTTGCGCCTGATTCAGGCGGTGCAGGAAATAGCTTTGATCCTTGGTCGAATCCAGCGCCTTGAGCAGTTCGTAGCGCAGCGCGCCAGACTGGTGCTCGCGTGCCCGCACCCGGGCATAGTGGCCGGTGGCGATCAGGTCGGCGCCCAGCGTCATGGCGTGGTCGAGGAAGGCCTTGAACTTGATCTCGGCATTGCACAACACGTCGGGGTTGGGCGTGCGCCCCGCCGAATACTCGCGCAGGAAATCGGCAAAGACGCGTTCTTTGTATTCGGCGGCGAAGTTCACCGCCTCGATGTCCACGCCCACCAGGTCGGCCACGCTGGCCGCGTCGAGCCAGTCCTGGCGCGACGAGCAATATTCGGAATCGTCGTCGTCTTCCCAGTTTTTCATGAACAGGCCGAGCACTTCGTAGCCCTGTTGTTTCAGCAGCCACGCGGCGACCGAGGAATCGACCCCCCCGGACATGCCCACCACGACGCGCCCTTTCGATGCGGATGAATTAGCCATGGGCGCATTTTAATCCCACGGCGCCGCCCGCACGGGCGTGGATCAGGCTTGCGCCATCTCGGCGGAATCGCCCTGCTCTTCGCCTTGGGCATCCGGCTGCGGCCCGGGCCTGGCGACGGCGGGCAGGTGGCTCAGGGACGAGTTCTTCCGGAACACCGATGGCGAAACGCCGGCATGTTCGCGGAACGCGGTGGAGAAATTCGCGGCGCTGGAAAAACCCATTTCGTCGGCAATCGACGCTACGCGCAGGGAGGTCTGCGCCAACAGGCGCTTGGCCATGCGCATGCGTTCGTGGCGCACGTATTCGAAGACGGTCAGCCCCAGGCATTCGCGAAATGCGCGCACCAGGCGTTTCTCGGTCGTACCCAAGGCGCGGGCCAGCACATCGGCCGCGGGCGTATCGCGCAGCCGGTCCGACAGGTAACGCTGGGTGGACCGCACCAGGACCTCGGCATCGCTGAGGTTCTGCACGGCCTCGGACAGATCGTCGCGGCGATAGCCGCGCGCCAGCTCGAGATGGATGTCGATGCGGGCGATGACCTCTTCCGGGGCGCAAGGCTTGACGATGTAGTCGACGGCTCCAGTGCTCAGGCCGGCCAGGCGATGCTCGAGTTCCGAGTTCGAACTGAGGAAAATCACGGGAATCGCCGCGGTACGGGGATTGGCCTTCAGGCGCCGGCATACCGCCAGGCTGTTCATGCCGGCCATGCCGGCCTCGAGCAGCACCAGATCGGGCATGCCGACCGTGGCGCGCCCATATCCCTGCAAGCCGTCGCGCGCGACGCTGACACGGAAGTTGCGGCGCGACAAGGCATCGACCAAAGGTCGCAATTCCTCGAGATCGTCGTCTATGAGCAGGACATGCGGCCCGTAGGCGGCGCCTGATGAGGAATACAAATCGCTGGGCAATTGTGTGTGCATCTTCCTGCCCCTTCGTATGGCCTGATGCCCGGAACCAAGCCTGTGAAGACTATGGCCCAAGGGAAGCCGAAAGCCGGGCCGAGGGTCCGGAACTGCTGGAAATATGCATCAATGTAACGAGCTCGTCCGTCGCCGACCTTTGCTCAACGGAAATAATACTTTGCTGGAGCGCCCGTTTTGATATGAAAACACCCCGGGAAGCCCGAAACGCCGCCGGAAACGGGAAAACTGCCCTGGGCGGCCCCCTGAGGCCAGGGAAATGGGCCGCGGCGGGGCGAGCCGCGGCGGCAAACCCAGCCAGCGCGCCCCGCAAGGCGGCCGGGCGCCGTCGGCCAGGGCAGAACATCAACAGGCCGAACCGCGCAAGATCCGGCCCTGGGCATACCGGGCTAGGCCGAGCCTTTCAGGGCCGCGTCCACAGTCTCGATCCAGTGCCTGACGGGCGTGCCGGTTCCGCTTTGCAGATGGCCGATGCAGCCCATATTGGACGATACGATGCCGGCCGGGCCGCCCGCCTGCAGCGCCTGCAGCTTGCGGTCGCGCAAAGCCTTGGACAGCTCGGGCTGGGTTACGGAATAGGTGCCGGCCGAACCGCAGCATAGATGCGACTCGGCAAACGGCTGCAAGTCGAAGCCCAGCTCCCCGAGCAGGCGCTCGGTAACGCCGCGCAGGGCCTGCCAGTGCTGCAGCGTGCAAGGGGGATGGAATACCAGCGGCTGGGGCAGATCGCCCAGTGCGGACCGGAGTTCCGCCGCATGAGGCGCGAGTATCTCGGCGACATCCTTGACCTTGTCGACGAAACGCAGGGCCTTGGCGGCGTATTCGGCATCGAAGCGCAGGTGATGCGCATATTCGCGCATCATGGCGCCGCAGCCCGAGGCGTTGATGACGATGGCCTCCACCCGACCGCTGTCGAGCAGCGGCAGCCAGGCGTCTATATTGGCGCGCATCTGGCGCAGCGCGTCGTCCTGGGCATCGAGATGGAAATTGATGGCGCCGCAGCAACCCGCCCCCGCGGCCGTGATCGTGCCTATGCCCACGGCATGCAGCACGCGCACCGTCGCGGCGTCGATGGAAGGCATCATGGCCGGCTGCACGCAACCGGCCGGCATCAGCACCTGGCGCGCCAAGCCGGCGCCTTCGGGCAGCTTGCCCGCCGGGCGCGCCGCGGCGATTTTGTTGCGCAGCACGGCCGGCAGGACGGGACGCAGCGCCCGGCCCAGCTTGTAGGCGGGCGCGAACAACGACGAAGTCAGCGTGCGGCGCAACAGCGCGCGCGTGGCGCGCTGAGCCACGGGGCGCTCGACTCTTTCGTCCACCAGCTTGCGGCCGATATCGACCAGGGCCCCGTACTGCACCCCCGAGGGACAGGTGGTTTCGCAGTTGCGGCAAGTAAGGCAACGATCCAGATGCTGCTGCGTGGCCGAGGTGGGCTCGACGCCTTCCAGCACCTGCTTGATCAGATAGATGCGCCCGCGCGGGCTGTCGAGCTCGTCGCCCAGCACCTGATAAGTAGGACAGGTGGCCGTGCAGAACCCGCAATGCACACAGCGGCGCAGGATTTCCTCGGCCTCCTTGCCCAGCTCGCTGTCTCGCGCCCAGGCTGCTAGATTGGTTTGCACGTCACTACCTCATGCTCATGCGGATTTGTAATCAATGCGGCAACCCCGTTCAAAAATCGGGAAACAGGCGCTTGGGGTTGAAGATCCCCACCGGATCGAATTCCTGCTTGAGCCGGCGCGACACGTCCATGATGCCGGAGGCCAGCGGATGGAACACCGGCACGCCTGCCGGCTTGTATTCGTAGCGGAACAGCGTGGCGTGGCCGCCCAGCGCCTGCACCCGCCGGCGCAGCTCGATCGGGTCGGCATCGGCGGCCAGCCAGCGCTGCCCGCCGTTCCATTCGATCAGGGTGGGACCGGCCTGCAGCGCCCCGGCCTGCGGCGGCAGGGCCAGGCGCCACAAGGGGCGGCTCTGGAAAAACGCATGCGTCTGGTCGCGCAAGCTGGTCCAGTAGGCCTGCGCCTCGTCTTCGTTCAGCCGTTGCCCGCCTATTTGGCGCACGCCCGCCGCCACCGCCGAGCCGCTGCCGGACAAGCGCACCGAGACGCGGCCGCCCTCGCCCGGGTCTTCCCAGCAGGTAGCCGATATGGGCAAAGGCTGCGTACGCCAGCGGCCGAAATGCCGCAGCGCCTCGGATTCCGTGGCCTGCAGCACCAGGGTGGCCTCTTCGAAAGGCTTGGGGGCCACCTTCAGCGAGACTTCCACCAGGGCGCCGAACACGCCCATGGAGCCCGCCAGCAGCCGCGACACATCGTAGCCGGCGACATTCTTCATGACCTCGCCGCCGAATTCCAGCACCACGCCGGTGGAATCGAGCAACTTGGCGCCCAGCACGAAATCGCGCAGGCTGCCCGCCGCCATGCGCCTGGGCCCCGAAAGCCCGGAGGCGACGCAGCCGCCCAGGGTCGAGGCCGCGCCCAGGCGCGGCGGCTCGAAAGCCAGCATCTGCCCTTCCTGGTCGAGCACCTGCTCGATATCCGAGAGCAGCGTGCCGGCGCGGGCAGTGATCACCAGTTCGGACGGCTGGTAATTCACCACGCCACACAGGCCCGACATGTCGAGCACGGCATGGCTGTGCAGGTCTTCGAGATCGGTGGCTTCACCATAGAAGCGCTTGGTGGCGCCTCCGCGTATCGACAAGGGCCGCTGCGCGGCACGCGCAGTCATGACCTGATCGCTCAATTCTGCTAGAACGAACTCCATAGGGGTCTCAAAAACGAGGCAATTCGGGGAAGCTGATGTCGCCGCCGTGCACGTGCATCTTGCCGTATTCGGCGCAGCGGGCCAGCGTGGGTATGACTTTATCGGGGTTGAGCAGCCCGTAGGGATCGAACGCCGCCTTGACGGCGGAGAAAGCGCCGAGCTCTTCGGGCTTGAACTGCACGCACATCTGGTTGATCTTCTCGATGCCTATGCCGTGCTCGCCGGTGACCGTGCCGCCCACCTGCACGCACAATTCGAGGATCGAGGCACCGAATTTCTCGGCGCGCTCGACCTCGGCCGGCTGGTTGGAATCGAACATGATCAAAGGATGCAGATTGCCGTCGCCTGCGTGGAACACGTTGGCGCAGCGCAAGCCGTATTCGTCTTCCATCTGCTCGATGGCGCCGAGCACGCGCGCCAGATGGCGGCGCGGTATGGTGCCGTCCATGCAATAGTAGTCGGGCGAAATCCGGCCCGCGGCGGGAAAGGCATTCTTGCGCCCGGCCCAGAACTTCAGGCGCTCGGCCTCGGAGGCCGACACTTGCAGGCGGGTGGCGCCGGCGCCGCGGAACACCGCTTCCATGCGCTCGATCTCGTCGTCGACCTCGTCCTGCGTGCCGTCGGACTCGCACAACAGGATCGCCGCGGCGTCCAGGTCGTAGCCGGCGCATACAAAGGGCTCCACCATATGCACGGCGCGCTTGTCCATCATTTCGAGGCCGGCCGGAATAATGCCCGCGGCAATGATGTTGGTGACCGCCTGCCCCGCGGCTTCGACGCTGGCGAAGCTGGCCATGACGACCCGTGCACAGGCCGGGCGCGGGATCAGCTTGACCGTGACCTCGGTGACCACGCCGAGCATGCCCTCGGAACCTATGAACACGGCGAGCAGGTCCAGCCCCGGCGCATCCGGGGCCTCGGAGCCGAGTTCCAGCACATTGCCGTCTATAGTGACCACGCGCGCGCGCAAGATGTTGTGCACCGTCAGGCCGTACTTGAGGCAATGCACGCCTCCGGAATTCTCGGCGACATTGCCGCCGATCGAACAGGCGATCTGGCTGGAGGGATCCGGCGCGTAATACAGGCCATGGGCCGCGGCGGCTTCGGAGATCGCGAGATTGCGCACCCCCGGCTGCACCACGGCGGTGGCCGATTCGGGGTCGATGCCGATGATGCGATTGAGCTTGGACAGGCCCAGCACCACGCCCTGCGCATGCGGCATGGCCCCGCCCGAAAGGCCGGTGCCGGCGCCGCGCGCCACGATGGGGATGTTCAAGGCCTTGCAGGCCTGCATCACGGCAATGACCTGCTGTTCGTTTTCGGGCAGCACCACCAGCGGCGGCAGGCAACGGTACAAGGACAGCCCGTCGCATTCGTAGGGACAGGTGTCCTCGATTCTGGAGAGGATGCAGTGTGCGGGGATGGCGGCCTTGAGCCTGGCAATGAGCCCCTGGAAATCCGGTGTCTGCTGCTCTACCCGGGGCATCGGGTTCTGGTTCATGTAATTGGCTTCCTTCTAGCCATGAATGTAACGCGAACCCCCCGAAAACACATGATCGGGACTACCCTAAGAATCGGCAAGCGCAGGCGTGCAGGACGCGGTATCGTCCGGCTCGCGCGCCGCCGGAAAGCGCCCGCCGCATCGCCGCGCAATCACGCCGCGCCGGCTTCAGGGCAGCATCTTGCCCGGGTTCAGGATGTTGTGCGGATCGAAGGCATGCTTCAAGGCATGCATCAAGTCCAGGGCGTCCTGCCCGTGCTCGGCAAGCATGAACTCTTTCTTGTGCAGGCCGATGCCGTGCTCGCCCGTGCAGGTGCCGTCCATGTCGATGGCGCGCTGCGCCAGGCGCCGGTTGAGCCGCTCGGATTCTTCCCATTGCTCGCGGCTGTCGGGGTCGAGCAGCATCAACACATGGAAATTGCCGTCGCCCACGTGGCCCACGATCATGTAGGGAAAACTGGCCTGGTCCAGTTCGTGGGCGGTGGCCGAGACGCACTCGGCCAGGCGCGAGATCGGCACGCACACATCGGTGGTGCTGGCGCGCGAGCCGGGCCGCAGTTGCAGCCCGGCGAAGTAGGCATTGTGGCGTGCCGTCCAGAGGCGGCTGCGGTCCTCGGGCCGCTCGGCCCAGTCGAAGTCCATGCCGCCGTGCTCGCGCGTGATGTCCTGCACCGCCACGGCCTGCTCTTTGACGGCGGCGGGACTGCCGTGGAATTCGAACAGCAGCAGCGGCGACTCGCGCAGGCTGAGCTTGCTGTAGGCATTGGTGGCCCTGACTGCCGCGCTGTCCAGGAATTCCACGCGCGCCACCGGGATACCCATCTGTATGATCTCGATGACGCTATTGACCGCCGAGTCGAGACTGGGGAAATTGCAGATCGCGGCAGAGATCGCCTCGGGCTGCGGATACAGGCGTACCGTGACCTCGGTGATGATGCCCAGCGTCCCTTCGCTGCCCACGAAAATGCGTGTCAGGTCGTAGCCGGCCGAAGACTTGCGGGCGCGATTGGCGGTCTGGATGATGCGGCCGTCGGCCGTCACGACCTTCAGGTTCATGACGTTCTCGCGCATGGTGCCGTAGCGCACCGCATTGGTGCCCGAGGCCCGGGTGGCGGCCATGCCCCCCAGGCTCGCGTCGGCGCCCGGATCGATCGGGAAGAACAGCCCCGTATCGCGTATTTCTTCGTTCAACTGCTTGCGCGTCACCCCCGCCTGCACGGTGACGGTCAGGTCTTCGGCATTGACCGCGATCACCCGGTTCATGCCGGAAAGGTCCAGGCTGATGCCGCCCCTGATCGCCAGCAGATGCCCTTCGATGGAAGACCCCGCGCCGTAGGGAATCAGCGGGACGCGATGCTCGTTGCAGAGCCGGGCCACCCAGGCCACCTCTTCGGTGGTCTCGGCATACACCACGGCGTCCGGCGGCATCGGGGGATAAGGCGATTCATCGCGCCCGTGATGGTCGCGCACGGCCTGGGCGCTGGAACAGCGTGCGCCGAAGCGTTCCCGCAGCGCATCCAGAAAGCCTTGCGGCACCTCGCAGCGCTCGCCGCCGGAAAGATAGGGTATGTCCATTTGTATGCCGCTCCTGGCCGCAGGCGGGCGCAAAGCCCGCGCCCGCTCCAAGGCACCGTCCACGCGATGCCGCCTATGTCGATGAATGTAACACTTCCATCCGGCATGCGCCGGAGCGCGGCCCCGCTAGCGCGCCGCGCCGGATTTGGCTCCGTGCTCGGAGGTAATGCCGTATTGCTGCGCCAGATCGCCGTACAGATCCCATTCGCGCCGGATGCGCTGCGCGAAATCCGCGCCGAACAGCGGCTTGACTTCCGTGCCCTGTGCGGCCAGCGCGCTGGCCAGTTGCGGCTCGGCCAGCACGCTTCTTGCGGCCTTTTCCAGGGTCACCACTACTGCGCCCGGGGTGCGGGCCGGCACCACCAGCCCGTACCAGGTGGCGAAGAAGTCCAGGCCTTTCAGGCCGGTGGCCTGCTCTATCGTCGGCACATCGGGCAGAAAAGCGGAACGCTCGGGCTGCAGCACGGCATAGGCGCGCAGGCGCCCGGACTTGATGTACGGCAATGCGGGCGGCAGGCCGACGATGGCCATCTTGGTCTGGCCGCCGAGCACGGCCATGGTGGCGGGCGCAGCCCCTTTGTATGGCACATGCAGCAGATTCACGCCGCTCTTGTGCTTGAGCGCTTCCAGCGCGAAATGATGGGTGGTGCCGACCCCCGCCGTCGCCACGGTGAGCAGATCCGGATCGCGGCGGCCCAGGGCCAGGGCGTCCTTCAGCGTCGCGGCCTGCAGCGACGAGGCGGCCACGATGACCGTGGGAGACTCGGCCACCAGGGCGACCGGAAGCAGGTCCTTGACGGGATCATAGGGCGCACGGCCATAGAAGCGCGGGCTGCTGCCCAGCTCCGGATTGCCGGCGAACAGCACGGTATAGCCGTCGGGCGCGGCGCGCACCACGGCCTCCGCGCCTATCATGCCGCCCGCTCCCGGCCGGTTCTCGACGACGATGGACGTATGCAGTTGCTGCGCCATGCCCTTGGCGAACAGGCGCGCGGTGGCGTCTATGCCGCCGCCGGCCGAGTACGGCACGATCATGCGTATGGGCCTGGACGGATAGCCTTCGGCGCGCGCAGCGCCGCCGCATGCGAAAAAAGCCATGCAGAACAGCGCCAGGCAGCGGCGCGAAAACAGGTGTAGCGCGATATTCATGTCCGGGTCTCCATCCAGATCTGTATCCGAAAGACGGCGCAGCGTGGGCTCAAGCGCCCGCGGCGCCTTGCGTATGCGGGGCGGGCGTGGCGCCCGGCGCCCCCAGGGTCGCCGCCCGCTGCGGGCCGCCGAGCCGCTCTATCATGGCGCGCTGGTCGCGCTTGGCTTGCCGGTCGGTCGCCTCGGGGTCGACAATCTCGAGCAGCGCGGCGTGCATCTCGGCCTGCACCGCGGCATAGGCCGGGTCGCCGGCCAGGTCGCGCAGTTCCTCGGGGTCGGCCTGCAGGTCGAACAGCTCGGGCCGGTGGCGCACGTAGTAGTGGTATTTCCAGCGCCCCTTGCGCAACATGTAGCCGGCGCTATTGCTGCCTGCGGCATGGTATTCGCTGAACACCGGCCGTTGCGGGTCGGGGTCGGCCAGCGTCTCGAACAGCGAACGCCCGGGACGACCTTCCATCAAGGCCGGCGTGGCGACGCCGGCGGCCTGCAGTATGGTCGGATACAGGTCCAGCAGATCCACCGGCGCATCGCAGACCGCGGGCGCTATGCCCGGGCCGGACAAAATCATGGGCACGCACACGCTTTCCTGGTAGAGGGTCGATTTGCCCCAAACACCGCGCGCGCCCAGGTTTTCACCATGATCCGATGTATATACGATATAAGTGTTGTCATCCAGCCCGGACTGGCGCACGGCGTCGGCAATGCATCCGACGTTGTGATCCAGCCAGCTGCACAGCCCATAGTAGGCGGCAAAAGCCATGCGGCGCTCTTCGGGGCTGCGGAAGCGGCTTTCGGAATCCATGAAGTCCACGTATTCCTGCACCCAGGGGTGGCGCACATAGCCGTCGCGCGGCAGCAGCTTGGGCTCGGGCAGTTCCATGGCATCGTAGGGCGCATAGAACTGCGGCGGCGCGATCAGCGGGAAATGCGGCGCCACCAGGCCCACATACAACACGAAGGGCTCGCCGTCCTGGGCGGCTTGCCGCAGCCAGTCGCACGCCATGCCGGTCACCGAGCGGTCGTAGTCCGTATAGGGCGATTCGCCCGGGCCGATACGTTCGCCCAGCATGCGCGGGCCGTCGCGCCGCGATATATAGGGATCGCGTATCGAAGCCCAGACCATGCCGTGGCCGCCCACCACATGCATGGGAATGTGCTCCGCGTCGAAACCCGCCGGGTCTTCCTCGGCGCGGTAATGCAGCTTGCCTATGCTTTCGACCCGGATGCCGCGTTCCTGCAGCGCATGGCCCCAGCCGCGCTGCGCCCCGTCGTAGGCCATGGCATTGTCCCAATAGCCGATGCGGTGCACGCGGCAGCCCGTGGCGAATGCCGCGCGCGCCGGCACGCAAATGGGGCTCGGGGTATAAGCATTGCTGAAACGCGCCCCGCCGGCGGCCAGCGCATCCAGCGCCGGCGTGCGCACGAACGGATGCCCCGCACAGCCCATCATCCTCGGGTCGTGCTCGTCGGACATGACGATCACCATGTTTTTTTGTTGCTGCACAGGGCCTCCGGCGTTCATTTCACGCTTCTATTATGGAAACCGGGGAGAGGCAGCACAAATACAATATTTTTCTGGGATGTATTCAGAAAAACTTATATGTCTTGGCGGGCCAGGGCCTGCTCGACGACGTCCGCGATCAGGTCGACCAGCGCGCTGGCGGCCGAGCCCAACGGGCGGTCATGCGACCAGACCAGCGACTGCACGCGGTCGAGCTGCGGCTCGATGATCAGGCGGGACTGCACCGGCAAGGCCGGCAACATGCCCCCGAAAGCGCTGCGCGGCAGCACCGCGCAAGCCAGCCCTTCCCTGACCAGGGCCACGGTCATGGGCGCGCTGTTGAGCTCGTAGCGCACGTTCAGGCTCAGGCCCTGCGCCACCGCCTCGCGCTCCATCATCTTGCGCAAATCGTGGCGGCGGTCGGGAGCCACCAGCGCGCAATCGGCGACCCGGGCATAGCGCAGCGTCCGGCCCCGCCCCGGCAGGCTGCCGGGGGCGCCGAACAGATAAAGTTTCTCGGTGAACAGGGGACGCGCCGTGACGCCTTCCATGTCGGCAGCGCCCGGGAAGATTGCCAGATCCACCGCGCGCGACTCGATCAGTTCGGCCACCCGCTGCGACAGCCCCTCCATCAAATCGAGGCGGATATCGGGATAGCGCTCGCCCACGGCGCGCAGCAATGGCGCGGCCAGCACCGTGCTCAAGGCCCCGGCGATCGCCAGGCGCACCCGGCCGCGCGGATTGGCGGCCGCATCGCGCACGTCTTCGCGCAGCGCGCCGAGCTGGTCCAGGATGGACAGCGCCCGGCCGTACAGGCGCTGGCCTTCGGCCGTGATCCTCATGCCGCGCGCGTGGCGCTCGAACAGGCGCGCCCCCAGGGCTTCTTCCATCGCGCCGATGTGCTGGCTGAGCGCCGGCTGGGCGATGCCCAGACGCCCGGACGCGCCGGACAGGCTGCCGGCCTTGACGATCTCGACGAAATACCGCAGTTGTCGCGGCGTCAGCCTGGCGCCGCCCGCGGCGGGCGCCGGCGGTACATCGCGAGCCATGCGGCGACGCTACGCGGCCAGGTCGCCGCCGGCCACGGCCGCAGCAGCGATCGCCTGGCGGCGGCTGGCGACCGCGGCCGCCAGGCGATCCAGAACCTGCACCGAAGTGTCCCAGTCGATGCAGCCGTCGGTGATGCTCTGGCCATACACCAGCGGCTGGCCCGGCACCAGGTCCTGGCGCCCGCCCACAAGGTGGCTTTCCACCATGACGCCGAAGATCCGCTCGTCGCCCTGCTCGAGCTGGTGGGCGATGTCCTGCACCACCTCGGGCTGCTTGCGGTAGTCCTTGCTGCTGTTGGCGTGGCTGGCGTCTATCATCAGCCGCGGCCGCAAGGAAGACTTGACCAGGAACTGGCAGGCCTGCTCGACGCTGGCGGCATCGTAGTTGGGGGCCTTGCCGCCGCGCAGGATGATATGGCAGTCCTCGTTGCCCAGGGTCGATACGATGGCCGAATGGCCGCCCTTGGTGACAGACAGGAAATGGTGCGGCTGCGAAGCCGCCTTGATGGCGTCGACCGCGATCTTCACGTTGCCGTCGGTGCCGTTCTTGAACCCCACCGGGCAGGACAGGCCGGAAGCCAGCTCGCGATGCACCTGGCTTTCGGTGGTGCGCGCGCCGATGGCGCCCCAGGACACCAGGTCGGCGATGTACTGAGGGGTGATCATATCGAGGAATTCACAGCCCGCGGGCAAGCCCAGGTCGTTGATGTCGATCAGCAGCTCGCGCGCCGTGCGCAGGCCCTGGTTGATATTGAAGCTGCCGTCGAGCATGGGGTCGTTGATCAGGCCTTTCCAGCCCACCGTCGTGCGCGGCTTCTCGAAATAGACGCGCATGATGATTTCCAGTTCGCCTTTGTGGCGCTCGCGCTGCTCGCTCAGGCGCTGGGCGTATTCGAGCGCGGCCTCGGGCTTGTGGATGGAACACGGCCCGATGATCACCACCAGCCGGTCGTCGGCCCCGTGCAGCACATTGTGTATGGCGCGCCGGGCCCGATATACCGTGTCGGAGATTTTCGTGGTACATGCGAATTCGCGCATGACGTGGGCCGGGGGGCTCAGTTCCTTGATCTCGCGGATACGTAAATCGTCGGTATTGTGTAGCACGGCTGGACTCCAAGGTGATGGCCATTCCGTCGAGTGTGGCGTCACACTGGCGGTTCGCTCGCAGGCATTCTTGCTGTTTGCCCGGACACGGCGGCATTAAAAAAGCCGCCTAGCGACGCTGGCGGCTTTTTCGGGGAATTCGGTTTTTTTACCGGGTACGACGCTTCCCTTCCTCCACCAGCGGTTTCGGAAAAGCAAAAAAATAAAAAAAGAAATACTGGGTAGCGCGGTACATGGTCTGTAAATCCTAGCACAGACGGCCCCGCCTGCCAAACGGCAGGCGGCCGGCCACGCAACAGGCGTGGCGCAAAGGCGACAATCAGGCGTGCGCCGTGCCGCCCACCGTCAGGCCGTCCATGCGCACGGTCGGCATGCCCACGCCCACCGGAACGCTCTGTCCTTCCTTGCCGCAAGTGCCGACGCCCGAATCCAGTTGCAGGTCGTTGCCTATCATGCTGACGCGGTTCATGGCGTCCGGGCCGTTGCCGATCAAGGTGGCGCCCTTGACCGGATAGGTGATCTTGCCGTTTTCGATCATGTAGGCCTCGGACGCGGAAAAGACGAACTTGCCGCTGGTGATGTCCACCTGGCCGCCGCCGAAATTGGCGGCATACAGGCCCTTCTTGACCGAGGAAAGGATGGCCGCCGGGTCTTCTTTGCCCGCCAGCATGTAGGTATTGGTCATGCGCGGCATGGGCAGGTGCGCGAAGGATTCGCGCCGGCCATTGCCGGTGACCGAGGTCTTCATCAGGCGCGCGTTGGTGGAATCCTGCATATAGCCGCGCAGGATGCCGTCTTCGATCAGCACGTTGCGCTGGGTCGGATTGCCCTCGTCGTCGATGTTCAGCGAGCCGCGGCGATCGGCCAGGGTGCCGTCGTCGATCACGGTCACGCCCTTGGAGGCGACGCGCTGCCCGATGCGGCCGGCGAATACGCTCGAACCCTTGCGGTTGAAGTCGCCCTCCAGGCCGTGCCCCACGGCCTCGTGCAGCAGGATGCCGGGCCAGCCCGAACCCAGCACCACGGTCATTTCGCCGGCCGGAGCCGGCCGGGCCTCGAGATTGACCAATGCTTCGTGGGCGGCGCGCTCTACATAAGAGCGCAGCACGGCGTCGGTGAAGTAGGCCAGCCCTACCCGGCCGCCGCCGCCGCCGTGGCCCATTTCGCGGCGGCCGTTCTGCTCGGCGATCACGGTAAGGGACAGGCGCACCAGCGGCCGCACGTCGGCCACCATGCGGCCGTCGCTGCCGGCCACCAGGATGACGTCGTATTCGGCGCCCAGGCCGGCCATGACCTGGATGATGCGCGGGTCGGCCTTGCGCGCCATGGCCTCGATGCGTTCCAGCAAGGCGACCTTGTCGGGCGCCTCCAGGGTGCTCAAGGGATCGATCGGCGCATACAGGCCATGCGCGGCCGGAGGCGGCACCGCCAGCGCCTTCTGGCGCCCGCCGCCCTGGCGGCCGATGCTGCGCACCGTGCGCGCGGCCGACAGCAGCGCATCGGCGGACAATACGTCGGAATAGGCGAACGCCGTCTTCTCGCCGCTGACCGCGCGCACCCCGACCCCCTGGCCTATGGAAAAGCTGCCCGTCTTGACCATGCCCTCTTCCAGGCTCCAGCCTTCGCTGCGCGTGTACTGGAAATACAGGTCGGCATAATCGACCGAGTGGGTGAAGATTTCACCCAGGGCGCGGGCTGCGTCGGATTCGGACAGCCCCCAGGGTTCGAGCAGGACGGAACGCGCGGTGGCCAGCGCATTGATGGCGGGATCGGAAGGTTTCATGATGCGACGGCTTGCAGGTTTTGCCATATTTCACATGGTGCGGTGTTTCAGGGCGGGCAGCGAGGCGCGCACGTCGGCCAGGCGCTGCTGGTCTATGACGCCCGCGGCCACGCCCGGGCCTTCGGGGCAGTCGGCAAGAACTTCGCCCCACGGGTCTATTAGAACAGAATGACCCCAGGTACGCCGGCCATTTTCATGCTTGCCGCCCTGGGCCGCGGCCAGCACATAACATTGGTTTTCTATCGCCCTGGCCTTGAGCAGGATTTCCCAGTGGGCCGAACCGGTCGTGTAGGTAAAGGCCGCCGGCACCAGGATAAGGCTGAGCTCGCCCATGGCCCGGTACAGCTCGGGGAAACGCAAGTCGTAGCAGATCGACAGCCCCACCTTGCCGCAAGGGGTGTCGAAAGACTGCGGCGCATTGGAGCCGGGCCGGATGGACACCGATTCGTCATACGATTCGGCGCCCTTGCGAAAACCGAACAAATGGATCTTGTCGTAGCGCGCGACGCATTCGCCATCCGGGCCATACACCAGGCTGGTGTTGTAGATGCGATCTTCGTCGGGGCTGGCGAGCGGCAGTGTGCCGCCCACCAGCCAGACGCGGTGGCGCTCGGCCTGCTGCCGCAGGAAATCCTGGATCGGCCCTTGCCCGGGCTGCTCTTTTATATGCACCTTGTCGGTGTCGCGGCGCCCCATCAGGCAGAAATATTCGGGCAAGGCGATCAGTTCCGCGCCCTCGCCCGCCGCACGCTCGATCAGGCCGGCAGCCTGGTCGCGGTTGCTCGGCCAGTCGGCGGCGGATACGGTTTGCACGGCCGCCACGCGAAACTCGGGTTTGATCGTCGTCATATCGTTCTCAAGTTAATGAAAGCTGGGTTCGGAGTAAGCTGGATTCGGCCAGTCGCCGCGCGGCCCTGTCATGTATTCGTATATGGGGTCGACACCGAGAGTTTACAAGCATGTGCCGGCCGCAAGACGCCGCGCTTTCCGATTTTTCGCGATTTCCCGCCGAGGCATGCCGGCCCGGGCAGAAACCGAATATCGCTGCCCGAGCCGCACCGAGGCCGCAGTCTGGATACGCGTTTGGACACGTTTATGCGAATTATGTAATCAAAAATAATCCCGCCGGAATATCGGAAAATCGATCAGTTAATGCTAACATTTACGGCGTAAATAAGAATTCGGTGCAATGCAAATCTGCATGCACATGAATTCATTATCAATTTTCGAGCCCGACGATACTGCCCCAGTGGTTCCGGTGATTCCCGGCACAAGCCGCGCGCATACCCCGGCATGGTATTTTCCGAATATATCCATGCGGGGCTGCGCAGCAAGGCGCCGCCAGGGGCAGCAAGACCAGGGCCCGTTTTTTTCACCGACATCAACTGATTCTTCGCACAGGAATACAGAATGCCTCGCGACTCATACTCCACCCTCAAAACGAAAATCGAAAAAGAAATCCAGAAGCTACAGAAAAAAGCTCACGATCTGCATTTAAAGCGGCGCACTCCGGTAATCGAGTCGATTATCCGCTCCATGCACGAATATGAAATCTCGCCGCAGGAAATCGCCGACGCATACGGTCGCAAGAAACCCGCCAAATCCGGTCGAGCCGGGGCCAAGGCTGGCGCCAAGCCCGCCGCCAAGAAAGCCGTGCAAATCAAGTATCGCCATCCCGATACGGGCGAGACCTGGACCGGCCGCGGAAAGTCGCCCCGCTGGATACTCGCCGCCGAGGCCGAAGGCCGCAAGCGCGACGAATTCCTGGTCGAATAAGCCGGGCCGTCCCCGGCTCGGGCTTGCTACGAGACAGCCGCCGCCCCTTGCGGGCGGCGGCTGTTCTTTTTAACGGCTTTCTTGCGCGCCGCGCGGGGCGCGCAAGGCCAATCAACGCGCCTCAGTAGTCGCCCATCGGGTAATTGATATCGCGCACTTCTCCATTATTGCCGGGAAAGCCGTCGAATACCGCGCGCGCCAAATAAGGCATGAGCATCTGCAGGTCGTTTCCGCCGCTTACGCTGACGGCGCTGCTGCGATAGACCTCGGCGCCGTGATTGTCCGCGTCCTTGATGGTAACGGTCAGCGTATTGCGGAATGCCGGCACCGGGACATTGACCACCGCAGGCCCGCCATAATAGCCGGGGCCCCAGGGCCCATAATAGCCGCCCCAGCCCGGCGCATAATAATAAGGAGCAGGCGCAACGCGCTGCACCCAGGCCTGCACCGGCGCACTCGAATATGTGAAGCCCACATCGAAGCGGGCGCGGCTGCCATGCGCTTCCACCAGGCCAGTGGGCCCTATGGCGGCGCGCAGCATATCGGCGAACGATTCGTATTGCAGGTTATTTCTTTGCGCCGCATCGGGAACGATGCGATAGGTCTGGCCCTGGACATTTCCGGGCCAGCGCTGATAGGACGTGACGCGCGCGGGAATCGTGGACACGCAACCGCTGAGCAGCAGCGCACCCAGCACCAGGACCGCGCGACGGCCCGTTGTTTTCAGGGCTGCGATGGATTCCAGTAAATTCAACATATCGTTACCTCTCTGCTCTCGGACAACCCCGCCGGCGGCGCGCCCCCGGGGCGGCCCGACACGGCCATTGCCGGCTCCGGCCTCGCCATGCCCGAGGGATCGGACGCCCGCCCGCGCCTGGCCCGCGGACACGAGCCCTGCAATCTTGAGACAATCCGCGGACGGAAAAGGTTGCATGGCCGCGAGGCGGCTGCCACTACAATAGCAGCAATATCAGACATATGGCCTTGCGCGCCCGGAACCCTTCCAGCCGCGAGGCGGGCCGCCCGGCACGGCGATCCCGTGCCGGCCATTTCCCATAGCTTATTGCCATAGCCAGATTCCAGCATGCGATCCGATACCCCCGTCACAATTTCCCGGCTCGACTATCAGCCCTACCCCTATCTGCTGCCCAATGTCGAACTGGAGTTCGATCTGGATGCCGCGGCAACCACGGTCCGCTCCCGGCTGCATTTCCAGCGCAAGCCCGACGCGCCCGAGCAGGCGCTGGTGCTGGACGGCTCCGAGCTCGAATTGGTATCCGTCTCCATCGACGGCCAGGTCCTGAACGCCGACCAATACGAGCTGGGCAGCGAGACCCTGCGCCTGTTTCCGGGCTCGGCGGCGTTCGTGGTCGAGATCACCAGCGTCTGCAAGCCGGCCGAAAACTCCACGCTCATGGGGCTTTATGTGTCGGGCGACAGCCTGTTCACGCAATGCGAAGCGGAAGGCTTCCGGCGCATTACCTGGTTTCCCGACCGCCCGGACGTCATGTCGCGCTACCGCGTCACGCTGCGCGCCGACAAGAGCCGCTACCCATTATTGCTCTCCAACGGCAATCTGCTGCACGGCAAAGACCTGGACGCCGGCCGCCACGAAGCCGTATGGGAAGACCCGCACCCCAAGCCCTGCTATCTGTTCGCCCTGGTGGCCGGCGGCTTCGCCTGCCGCGAACAGCAGATCCGCACCCGCAGCGGCCGCCAGGCCCTGCTGCAGGTCTATAGCGACCCCGACTCTCGCGACAAGACCGAATGGGCGCTGGAATCGCTGGCCCGTGCCGTGCGCTGGGACGAACAACGCTTCGGCCTGGAACTCGACCTGGACCGCTTCATGGTCGTGGCCGCGCGCGACTTCAACATGGGCGCCATGGAAAACAAGGGCCTGAACATCTTCAATTCGGCCTATGTGCTGGCCGACCCGGAAAGCGCCACCGACGCCAGCTTCCGCGCCATCGAAGCCGTGATCGGGCATGAATACTTCCACAACTGGACCGGCAACAGGGTGACCTGCCGCGACTGGTTCCAGTTGTCGCTCAAAGAGGGCCTGACGGTATTCCGCGACCAGGAATTCTCGGCCGACATGCTGGCCGCCGACCTGCCCGAGGCCGAAGCTCGCAGCGCGCGCGCCGTCAAGCGTATCGACGATGTCACGACCCTGCGCATCGCCCAGTTTCCCGAGGACGCCGGCCCGATGGCGCATCCGATACGCCCGGAAAGCTACCAGGAAATCGGCAACTTCTACACCGCCACCGTATACGAGAAAGGCGCCGAGGTCATACGCATGCAGCACACGCTGCTGGGCGAAGCAGGTTTTCGCGCCGGGCTCGCGGAATACTTCCACCGCCACGACGGCTCGGCGGTCACCTGCGATGATTTCGTCGCCGCCATGGAATCGGTATACACGCGCCAGCACCCCGGCAAGGACTTCGAAGTATTCCGCCGCTGGTATTCGCAGGCAGGCACGCCGCGCGTCCGGGTCGAGATGGAATACGACCAGGCGCAGGGCCGCTGCACCCTCACCCTGAGCCAGCACTGCGAGCCGGCCGGCATCGAGAAACTCCAGACGCCGCCGGCGCCCAAGCCGCCGCTGCACATCCCGTTCGCCATCGGCCTGCTGGGCCAGGACGGGCGGGCGCTGCCCCTGGCGCATGATGGCCAGACGCGCGACACGGTGCTACTCGAACTCGTTGCCGAACGCCAGAGCTGGAGCTTCGACGGCGTGCCGGAACGCCCGGTTCCGTCGCTGCTGCGCAATTTCTCGGCGCCGGTGATCGTCGAATATCCCTATAGCGACACCGAACTGGCGCTATTGGCGGGGCACGATACCGACCCCTACGCCCGCTGGGAAGCCGGCCAGGAGCTGGCCATGCGCCAGTTGTTGGCCCTGGTAGGCGCGATCCAGTCAGGGCAGCAGCCGCAGGTCGATCCGGGCTTCGTGCATGTCTGGCGGACACTGCTCGAAGACCGGACCCTGACCCCCGCCTACCAGGCGCGGGCCTTGACGCTGCCGGCGGAAAAAATCCTGCTCGAGCGCACCTCGCCCATGGATCCGCAAGCCGTGGCGCGCGCGCGCGCCGAGCTGCGCAGCGTGCTGGGCGTGGAACTGGGCGAGTCGTGGCTGCGCGTCTACCAGGCGTGCAAGGCCGAGCGGCAGGAATACCGCCCCGACGCCTTGCAGTCCGGGCGCCGCGCACTGAAGAACTTGGCGCTCAGCTACCTGATGGCCGGCGCCCACACGCAGGCCCCCAAACTGGCGCTGGACCAGTACTACGAAGCCGCCAACATGACCGACCGCATGGGCGGCCTGTCGGCCCTGGTCAATTTTTCCGATACGCCGGCCGCCGCGCAGGCGCTGGGCCACTTCTACGAGCAATGGCAGCAGGACCCGCTGGTGGTGGACCGCTGGTTCACGCTGCAGGCCACGGCGCCCACCACCACCGTCGAGACGGTGCGCGCCCTGATGCTGCATCCGGCGTTCACCCTGCGCAACCCGAACCGCGCCCGCTCGCTGATATTCCAGTTCTGCATCAACAACCTGCAAGGCGCCCACACGCCCGAAGGCTACCAGTTCTGGGCCGAACAGGTGGTGGCGCTGGACCGCATCAACCCCGAAATCGCCGCCCGGCTGGCGCGCGCTTTCGACAACTGGGCGCGCTACGTGCCGGCCAACCGCGACGCCATCCGCCAGGCGCTGGAAACCATACAGTCGCACAGCCCGCTGTCGCGCAACGTATCCGAAATCATCAGCAAAGCATTGAAGATCTGACCGGGAGCCACACTTGAAACGCAAGACTACCCTTACTCAATATCTCGTCGAGCAGCAGCGCAAGAAACAGGCCGTGTCGGCCGAAGTGCGGCTGCTCATCGAAACCGTGGCGCGGGCCTGCAAGGCCATCGGGCACGCCGTGGGCAAGGGGGCCCTGGGCGGCGTCCTGGGCAGCCTGGGCACCGAAAACGTGCAAGGCGAAGTGCAGAAGAAGCTGGACGTACTGTCCAACGAAATCCTGCTCGAGGCCAACGAATGGGGCGGCCACCTGGCAGCCATGGCCTCCGAAGAGATGGAAACCATCTACCACATCCCCAACCGCTACCCCAAGGGCGAATACCTGCTGTTGTTCGATCCGCTGGACGGCTCTTCGAACATCGACGTCAATGTGTCGATAGGCACGATTTTCTCGGTGCTGCGCGCGCCGCATCACGCCTCGGGCCGCGATGTGGACGAAAAGGATTTCCTGCAGGCCGGCAAAGAACAGGTCGCAGCCGGCTATGCCGTCTACGGCCCGCAAAGCATGCTGGTGCTGACGGTGGGCGCGGGCGTGGTCGGCTTCACGCTGGACCGCGAAATGGGCTCATGGGTGCTCACCCACGACAACATCACCATCCCCGAGCAGACCAGCGAGTTCGCCATCAATATGTCCAATATGCGCCACTGGGAAGCCCCGGTCAGGCGCTATATCGACGAGTGCCTGGCCGGCAAGTCGGGCCCGCTCGGCAAGGACTACAACATGCGCTGGATCGCCTCGATGGTGGCCGATGTGCACCGCATCCTGAGCCGCGGCGGCATCTTCATGTATCCGCGCGATGCACGCCCTTCCGGGCGCGCCGGCAAGCTGCGCATCATGTATGAAGCCAACCCCATGAGCTTCATCGTCGAGCAGGCCGGCGGCGCCGCCACCGACGGCTCGCGGCGCATACTCGACATCCAGCCCGAGGCGCTGCACCAGCGCGTAGGCGTGGTCCTGGGCTCGCGCGCCGAAGTCGAGCGCGTACAGCGCTATCACGCCGAACAGGCCTGAAGCAAGGCCAGTCCCCGGGCTATGCCGGGGCCGGCCGCGGTCCCGGGAACGCGAAGGAAAAGCGACAGGAAGCAGCCGTGGCGACCGGCGGGAGCCGGGGCGTCAGGAACGGCCCGGCCAAGCTTGCGCCCCGGGCCGGGGCAGACCCCGGCTCGGGCCTCTGCCCGATCAGTCCAGCGTGAACACCGTGGCGCCGGTGGTCTTGCGGCCGGTCAGCGCGACGTGCGCAGCGCCGGCGTCGGCCAGGGAAAAGCGCTGGCCGATGCGCACCTGGATCTGCTTCTTGGCGACCAGGCCGAAGAGCTCGTCGGCGGCAGCCTTGAGCTTGGCGTATGTCGTCACGTGGGTGCCCAGCGTGGGGCGCGTCACGTACAGCGAACCCTTGGCCGCCAGGATGCCGAGATTCACGCCGTCTACGGGGCCCGAGGCATTGCCGAAGCTGACCATCAGGCCGCGCGGCTGCAGGCAGTCCAGCGAGGCGAGCCAGGTGTCCTTGCCCACGCCGTCATAGACCACCGGCACCTTCTTGCCGCCGGTCAGTTCCAGCACGCGCTCGACCACGTTTTCGCGCGAGTAGTCGATGACTTCCCAGGCGCCGTTTTCCTTGGCCAGCGCCGCCTTTTCCGGGCTGGAGGCCGTGCCGATCAGCTTGACGCCCAGCGCCCTGGCCCACTGGCAGGCGATCAGGCCCACACCGCCGGCGGCGGCATGGAACAGGATCGTCTCGTTGCCTTGCAGGCGATAGGTCTGGCGGAACAGGTACTGGACCGTAAGCCCTTTCAGCATCAGCGCTGCGGCTTCTTCGAAGCTGACGCCGCGCGGGATCTTGACCACTTGGTGGGCGGGCACGTTGCGCACTTCGGCGTAGGCGCCGATGGGGCTCTGGCCGTACGCCACCCGGTCGCCGACCTTCAGGTGGCGCACATCCGCGCCGACCGCCTCGACCACGCCGGCCGCTTCGGAGCCCAGGCCGTGCGGCAGCGGCTGCTTGTACAGGCCGGTACGGAAATAGGTGTCGATGAAATTCAGCCCTATCGCCTTCTGCCGTATGGTGACCTCATTGTTCTGCGGTGCGGGCACCGCCACCGTCACCAGTTGCAGCACTTCGGGACCGCCGTGTTCTTCGATGCGTATGGCTTTTGATTGGATTTCCAACATGGACTCCTTGACTGGATGTTTGAGTGATTGACTGGCTAACTGATTGACTGATTGGTTCTTTGGGTACAGCGACGAATATCGCCGGCCGCGCACTTGCGCCGGCCCGATGCGCATGGGACAAAGACCGACCCACGAGCCTGCAGGTCGGGCTGATCGCTCCGACCGTAGTTTAATGCCGCAAGGCCGGTAAATACCGGGACGCCCGTCGCGCCGGCACACTCTTTCTTCACGGCGGCTCGGCCCGCTCGCACCCGCGACACGGAGGAGCGGGCGAAGGCCAAGGCCCACTGCCCCACAACCGTCTACGAAACGAGCGGAGAGAATGGGGTGCCTCCTGGAGGTGAGTGGGTCATCGAACCGGAAGGAGGTACCCCATTCTAGGCCGCGCCTACAGAACCGCAGTCCGCGACGCACCCACCCACCGCCGCGACCCACCGCTGCGGGTCAGGCGCGCTCGACCTGTTCGGCCACCGCCTTGCCGACTTCCACGGTGCTGGCGCTGCCCTTCAGGTCGGCCGTGCGCGGGCCGTGTTCCAGCACCGTCTCGATGGCCCGCAAGACGCCTTGCGAGGCCTCGGGATAGCCCAGGAAGTCCAGCATCAGGGCGCCGCTCCAGATCTGCCCTATGGGGTTGGCCACGCCGCGGCCGGCAATGTCGGGCGCCGAACCGTGCACCGGCTCGAACAGCGAAGGGAAGCGGCGCTCCGGGTTGAGATTGGCCGAGGGCGCAATGCCGATGGTGCCGGTGCAGGCCGGCCCCAGGTCGGACAAAATGTCGCCGAACAGATTGGAAGCCACCACCACGTCGAACCAGTCGGGATGCTGCACGAAATGCGCGCACAGGATGTCGATGTGGTATTTGTCCCAGCGCACGTCGGGATGACGCTGGCCCGCGGCCGCCACGCGCTCGTCCCACCAGGGCATGGAAATCGAGATGCCGTTGGACTTGGTGGCTGCCGTCACGTGCTTGCCGCGCTTGCGCGCCAGCTCGAAGGCGAAATTCAGGACGCGGTCGGCGCCGACCCGGGTGAACACGCTTTCCTGGATCACCACTTCGCGCTCGGTGCCCTCGAAGAGGCGGCCGCCGCTGTTGGAGTATTCGCCTTCCGTGTTCTCGCGCACGATGAAGAAATCGATCTCGCCGGGGTGCCGCCCGGCCAGGGGCGAGGTCACGCCGGGCATCAGCCGCACCGGGCGCAGATTGATGTATTGGTCGAATTCGCGGCGAAACTTGAACAGCGATTCCCACAGGGCGACATGGTCGGGCACGGCTTCCGGCCAGCCTATCGCGCCGAAGAAGATCGCCTCGTGGCCGCCGATGCGCTCTTTCCAGTCGGCCGGCATCATGCGGCCGTGGCGGGCGTAATAGTCGCAACTCCAGTCCAGCTCGTCCCACTCGAAGCGGATGCCGTAGCGCCGCGCCGCGGCCTCCAGCACACGGATGCCCTCGGGCATGACTTCCTTGCCTATGCCGTCGCCGGCGATCACTGCGATTTTATGTATCCTGGACACGCTCGTTCCTCTTGCGCGGGTTGAAGAGGCGGGCCGGCCCTGCGGCCCGCGGACGGAAGCGGTGCCGGCGCGGCTTCCTCAGTAGCCGCGGTCGCGTACCGCAGCGGCCGGGCGCCGGCCGCTTTCCATGGCGAGTATTTTATCGGCGATCTGCGCCACTGCCTCAGCCTGCAGCGTCGCGGCCGCGACATGCGGGGTGACGATCACGCGCGGATGCCTCCAGAACGGGTGCCCCGGCGGCAGCGGCTCATCGTGAAAGACATCCAGCATGGCGCCCTCCATATGCCCCTCGTCGAGCAAGGCCAGCAGGTCCGCCTCGACCAGGTGGCCGCCGCGCGCCACGTTGATCAGATAAGCGCCCGGCCGCAGACGCTCGAGATGGGCGCGATTCAGGATGCCCAGGGTCTGCGGCGTCAGGGGCAGCATATTGACCAGCACCCGGCTGCGCGCCAGGAACCCGGGGAACTGCGCCTCGCCCGCATAGACCTCGACGCCGGGCAGCTCGCGCGCGCCGCGGGCCCAGCCCGCCACCGGATAGCCCAGGGCGGCGACGGCCTGTGCCACACGCGCGCCCAGCGCCCCTATGCCCATGACGCCCACCGGCCAGCTCGCGCGATCGACCGCGGGCAGCGGCGCCCAAAGCGCTTCCCGCTGTTGCGCCGCATAGCGGTCGAACCCGCGCGCCGCGCGCAACAGGCCATACAAGACATATTCCACCATCTGCACGGCCATGCCGGCGTCTTCCAGGCGCAGCACCTCCACCTGCGGCGGCAATTGCGGCATGCCCATCAAGGCGTCGATGCCCGCCCCCAGGTTGAACACGGCCCGCAGCCCCGTCTCACGCTCGAACAGGGCCGCGGGAGGCTTCCAGACGATGGCATAGCGCGCGCCCAGGGGAGGCCCGTCCTCGCGCCAGGGATGGAAGCGCGCCTGCGGCATGGCGGCGGCGAAGGCCGCGCACCAGTCGCCCATGTCCGTGCCGGGGCTGCCGGCGATGACGATGTCCATGGTCACGGGCGCCTCCATGCAGCAGCCTCGCGCAAGCAAGGGTTGTGTATGATTTTTACAACAACATTGGGATGCAGCATTTTCTCTCCTTCTGCGGCCGCGACACGGCGGCCCGATCAAAGCGGCCCGAGCCCCGCCGCCCCCGCCCGGAATCGGCACCAGGCCGGCGGGCCTAAGGGCGGCCCAGACCCGCCAGTGTAGTTCCCCGGGGCCGCCGCCGCGTACGCGGCCTGCCTGCTCGCGGTAAAATTGCCTTTTTTATCAGCATCGCGACGACATTCCATGGCCGGACACAGTAAATGGGCGAATATCCAGCACCGCAAAGGTCGCCAGGACGCCAAACGGGGCAAACTCTGGACTAAGATCATCCGGGAAATCACAGTGGCGGCGCGCGCCGGCGGCGCCGACCCGGATGCCAATCCGCGCCTGCGCCTGGCCTGGGACAAAGCCACCGCCGCCAACATGCCCAAAGACACCATCCAGCGCGCCATCCAGCGCGGCGCGGGCGGCGCCGACGGGGCCAACTACGAAGAAGTGCGCTACGAAGGCTATGGCGTGGGCGGCGCGGCCGTGCTCGTCGACTGCATGACCGACAACCGCATCCGTACCGTGGCCGAAGTGCGCCACGCCCTGTCCAAGAACGGCGGCAACCTGGGCCAGGAAGGCTCGGTGGCGTTCATGTTCAAGCATTGCGGGCAATTCCTGTTCGCACCCGGCACCTCCGAAGAGCAGGTCATGGAAGCGGCGCTCGAGGCCGGGGCCGAAGACGTGCAGTCCGACGCCGAGGGCGTGATCGAAGTCGTCTGCGAACCCGCGGATTATTCCGCCGTGAAGGCGGCCTTCGAGGCGGCCGGGCTGGCTCCCGAAGTCCAGGGCGTCATCATGAAGGCCCTGAACGAAACCGAACTGGTCGGCGAAGACGCCGCCAAAATGCAGAAGCTGCTGGACGTCCTGGAAGGCCTGGACGACGTCCAGGAGGTCTACACCACAGCGGTCCTGGACGAATCGGTCTAGCGCAGCGCGCCCGCCCTTGCCAGCGGCAGCGGCGAGCCCGGTGGTTGATCCACGTCAAGCCTTGTTTCCCGACTTCGCCATACAGTAACGGTATCCAAACTCCATCATCATGAAACTTCTAGTAATAGGCGGCGGCGGCCGCGAACACGCGCTGGCCTGGCGCCTGGCCCAGTCTCCGCGTGTGCACAAGGTATATGTGGCGCCGGGCAACGGCGGCACTGCCCGCAACAGCCGGCTGCAGAACGTGGATCTGACACAGATAGACGAACTGATCGATTTCGCGCGCCGCGAAGGCGTTGCGCTGACCGTGGTCGGGCCCGAGGCGCCCCTGGCTGCCGGGGTGGTCGACGCCTTCCGCGCCCAGGGCCTGAAGATCTTCGGGCCGACCAAGGCCGCCGCCCAGCTCGAAAGCTCGAAGGACTACGCCAAAGACTTCATGGTGCGCCACCGCATCCCCACCGCCGCATACCGCACCTTCACCGATCCGCAAGCGGCCAAGGCCTATGTCGACGAGCAGGGCGCGCCCATCGTCGTCAAGGCCGACGGCCTGGCGGCCGGCAAGGGCGTGGTGGTCGCCACGACCAAGGAAGAAGCCAAGCAGGCGATCGACGCCATGCTGGGCGACGGCTCGCTGGGGCAGGCCGGGGCCCGCGTGGTCATAGAAGAATGCCTGGAAGGCGAAGAAGCCAGCTTCATCGTCATGTGCGACGGCAACAACGTGCTGGCACTGGCCACCAGCCAGGACCACAAGCGCCTGAAAGACCACGACCAGGGCCCGAACACCGGCGGCATGGGCGCTTATTCGCCCGCCCCCATCGTCACGCCCGCGCTGCACAACCGCATCATGCGCGAAGTCATACTGCCGGCCGTGCAGGGCATGGCCAAGGACGGCCAGCCCTACACCGGCTTCCTGTACGCGGGCCTGATGATAGGCGACGGCCCCGATGCGACCCGGCCGCTCAAGGTGCTGGAATTCAATTGCCGCATGGGCGATCCCGAGACCCAGCCCATCATGATGCGCATCAAGAACGATCTGCTCGACGTGTTCGAGAAGGCCGTCGCCGGCAAGCTCGACCAGGCGCACATCGACTGGGACCGGCGCACCGCGCTGGGCGTGGTGCTGGCGGCCCACAACTATCCCGCCGAGCCGCGCACCGGCGACGCGCTGGGGCCGCTGCCCGAGGACACCGAAGAATGCATGGTGTTCCACGCCGGCACCCGCATGGACAACGGCACCCTGAAAACTTCCGGCGGCCGCGTGCTGTGCGTCACCGCGCTGGGCGACTCGGTAAAGCGGGCCCAGGCTGCAGCCTATTCCACGGTGCAAAAAATCCAGTTCGAAGGCCGCCAGTATCGCGGCGACATAGGCTGGCGCGCGCTGCCCCACGGCGACGCCGCCCCGTCCTGACGCAGGCGCCGCCCGCAAACCACAAGGAACCCCACGCCCCATGGCCGTATCCGTCCAGTCCGCCCACTCCTACTTCCAGGATCTCCAGGCCCGCATCGTGGCCGCGCTCGAACAGGCGGACGGCACGCCGTTCCGGTCCGACGAATGGACCCGCACCGAGGGCGGAGGCGGCCTGTCGCGGCTGCTCGAGGGAGGCCCGCTGTTCGAACGGGCGGGCGTACTGTTCAGCCACGTGCGGGGCAGCGCCCTGCCGCCTTCGGCCAGCGCCCATCGTGGCGAACTCGCCGGGCGCGCCTGGCAGGCGATGGGCGTGTCCATGGTGCTGCACCCGCGCAACCCCTACGTGCCGACCGTCCACATGAATGTGCGGCTGTTCGTCGCCCCGGCGGCGCCCGACAGCGGCGCTAGCGACGTCTTCTGGTTCGGCGGCGGGCTCGACCTGACGCCCTACTATCCTTTTGAGGAAGACGCGCGCCATTTCCACCAGGTCTGCCGCGAGGCGGTCCAGCCTTACGGCGCCGACAAGTACCCGGCCTACAAGAAATGGTGCGACGAATATTTCTTCCTGAAGCATCGCGGCGAAACGCGCGGCGTGGGCGGGCTGTTCTTCGACGACCTGAGCGAACCCGACTTCGACACCAGTTTCGCGCTGGCGCGCTCGGTGGGCGATTGCTTTCTCGAGGCCTACATGCCCATCGTGGAGCGGCGCCGCGCCCTGCCCTACGGCGAGCGCGAGCGTGAATTCCAGGCCTACCGGCGCGGCCGCTACGTGGAATTCAACCTGGTCTTCGACCGCGGCACCTTGTTCGGCCTGCAATCGGGCGGACGCACCGAATCCATCCTGCTCTCCATGCCGCCCACGGCAAGCTGGCGCTACGACTGGTCGCCCGAGCCGGGCAGCCCCGAAGCCGCGCTGTACGATTTCCTCAAGCCGCGCGAATGGCTCTGAGGCGTATCGGCCTGCTGGGGGGCAGTTTCGATCCCGTCCACCTGGCGCATACAGCCCTGGCCCAGGCCGCCTGCGCGTGTCTTGGCCTGGACGAACTGCAGCTCATCCCGGCGGCCGACCCCTGGCAGCGCCCTCCCCTGGCGGCCAGCGCGCAGCAGCGCCTGGACATGCTGCGCCTGGCCGTGGCCGGCCAGGCACGTCTGCATGTCAACCCGGTGGAAATCGAACGCGGCGGCAAGACCTACACCATCGACACGCTCGAAGGCCTGCCCGAAGGCCCCGAATACTACTGGATCCTCGGCGGCGACCAATTGCGCAACTTCTGCTCCTGGCACCGCTGGGCCGATATCGTCGCGCGGGTCCGCCTGGCCGTGGCGCAGCGCCCCGGCAGCGACAGCCTGGCTCCACCGGAATTGAACGACGTACTGCAGGTGCTGGGCCGGCCCATCGTCGAGCTGCCCTTCGAGCCCATGGCCATCTCGGCCTCGGACATACGGCGCCGCCTGGCGGCGGGACAGTCCACGCAAGGACTGCTGGACCCGGCGGTGGCGCACTACATTGCCGAGCACCGGCTCTATCGAACCGGCTCGTTTCAAACTTCCTGACTCACGGTATAGTTCCGTCCATGGACATTCAAAAACTTCAACGCATCGTCGTGGACGCCCTCGAGGACGTCAAGGCGCAAGACATCAAGGTATTCAACACTTCTCACATCACCAGCCTGTTCGACCGGGTGGTCATCGCCAGCGGTACCTCCAACCGCCAGACCCGTGCGCTGGCCGGCAGCGTGCTGGACAAGGCGCGCGAACTCAAGATCCCCATCGTCGCCTGCGAAGGCGAAGACGCCGGCGAATGGGTGCTGGTCGACCTGGGCGACATCGTCGTGCATTGCATGCAGCCAGCCATCCGCCAGTACTACAACCTCGAGGAAATCTGGGGCGGCAAGCCGGTGCGCATGAAGCTGCTGCCGCAGTCCACCGTGCCCAGCCTGGGCGCCTCCTACGACTTCGAACAAGACTGAAGCGCGCATGAAACTGATCGTGCTGGCCGTGGGCGTGCGCATGCCGGCATGGGTGCAAGAGGCCTGGCACGATTATGCGCGGCGCATGCCGCCGGACTGCGCGCTGGAACTGCGCGAAATCAAGCCCGAGCCGCGCAGCTCGGGCAAGACAGTCGAACAGATGATGCAGGCCGAGGCCAGGCGCCTGCAGGCCGCCGTGCCGCCGCAGGCGCTGTGCATCGCCCTGGACGAACACGGCCGCGATCTCACTACCGCAAAGCTGGCCCGTGAACTGGAACAATGGCGGGCCTCGGGCCGCGACGTCGTCTTTCTGGTGGGCGGCCCCGACGGCCTCGACCCCCAGCTCAAACAGCACTGCGCAAGCCTGCTGCGCCTGTCTTCGCTGACCCTGCCCCATCCCATGGTGCGTGTCATCCTGGCCGAACAGCTCTACCGCGCTTGGGCTATCATGAACAATCATCCCTACCACCGCGCGTAACCGCCACAACCAACCCTGCCTGCGGGCCAAAAACCATGTCCAAACGCCGCACGAAAATCGTCGCCACCCTGGGCCCGGCCAGTTCCTCGCCGGAAAAAATCGAGCAGCTCATCCTGGCAGGCATGGATGTGGCCCGCCTGAATTTTTCCCACGGCAATGCCGAAGACCATCGGCAGCGGGCCGAGACCGTGCGCGCCATCGCCGCCCGGCACGGCCGCTACGTGGCCCTGATGGGCGACCTGCAGGGCCCCAAGATACGCATCGCCCGGTTCACGCAAGGCAAGGTCACTCTCACGGCGGGCCAGGAATTCACGCTGTCCAACCAGCATCCGCTGGATGCCGGCACCGCCAGCATCGTGGGCATAGACTATCCGCCGCTGGTGCATGACTGCCATCCGGGCGACGAACTGCTGCTGGACGACGGCCGGGTAGTCCTGGTCGTCGACGAGGTCGAAGAACACGCGGTGCATACGCACGTCTCGGTCGGCGGCCCTCTGTCCAATAACAAGGGCATCAACCGGCGCGGCGGCGGCATCTCCGCCCCCAGTCTCACCGACAAAGACCGCCAGGACATCCAGATCGCGGCCGACCTGGAACTCGACTACGTGGCGGTGTCCTTCCCCCGCTACGGGCGCGACATCGAAGAGGCGCGCCGCCTGGTGCGCGCCGCCGGCAGCCAGGCGTGGCTGATCGCCAAGATCGAACGCGCCGAGGCCGTGGCCGACGACCGTGCGCTGGATGCGCTGATCAAGGCCAGCGACGGCGTCATGGTGGCGCGCGGCGACCTGGGCGTGGAAATCGGCGATGCGCGGCTGGTGGGCATACAGAAGCGCATCATCCAGCACGCGCGCTCGCACAACAAGCTGGTGATCACGGCCACGCAGATGATGGAATCCATGATCAGCAGCCCGCTGCCCACGCGCGCCGAGGTTTCCGACGTGGCCAATGCCGTGCTCGACTACACCGACGCGGTGATGCTCTCGGCCGAGAGCGCCTCCGGCCAGTACGCGGTCGAGGCGGTGCAGGCCATGGCGCGCATCTGCCTGGGGGCCGAACAAGAGCCGACCACCACGCATTCCAAGCACCGGCTGGGCGAAACCTTCAGCCGCTGCGACGAAACCATAGCCCTGTCGGCCATGTATGCCGCCAACCACTTCCCGGGCGTCAAGGCCATCATCGCGCTCACCGAAAGCGGGCATACGCCGCTGATCATGTCGCGCATCCGTTCGGGCGTGCCCATCTACTGCTACACCCGACACCCCATGACCCAGCGCCGCGCCGCCTTGTTCCGCGGCGTCTATACGGTTCCCTTCGACCCGACCTCGATCGATCCCGCGCACCTCAGCGACGCCGCCATCGAGCTGCTCAAGCAGCAGGCGCTGCTGAAAAAAGGCGACTGGATCATCCTCACCAAGGGCGACTACTACAGCAACAGCGGCGGCACCAATGGCATGAAGATACTCAAGGTGCGCTGAAGCGCTCCCGGGCATTATGTCGTTTCCCCCCATCTACCTTGCCTCGGCCAGTCCGCGACGACGCGAACTGCTGGACCAGATCCATGTCGCGCACGAAGTGCTGCGGGTGCCCGCGCCGGCCGGCGAAGACGAACCGGTGCTGGAAAACGAATCCCCTGCCGATTACGTGTGCCGCACCGCCAGGGAAAAAGCGCTGCGCGCACGCGACTGGATACGGCAGGAATCGCTGCCGCCCAGGCCGGTACTGGCGGCCGACACCACCGTCATCCTGGACGGCGACATCCTGGGCAAGCCGGCCGATGCGCAACACGCGCGAGACATGTTGCGGCGCCTGTCCGACAGCGTCCACGAAGTGCGCACCGCCATCGTGCTCGACTGGCGCGGCCGGCTCGACGAAGACCTGTCGATAACCCGGGTGCGCTTCCGTGCCCTGTCGGACGCAGAAATCGACGCCTACTGCGCCAGCGGCGAGCCGCTGGGCAAGGCCGGCGCATACGGCATCCAGGGCATGGCGGCCATATTCGTGGCGCATATTTCCGGCAGCTATACCGGCGTGATGGGGCTGCCCCTGTTCGAGACCCACCGCCTGCTCCGGGCCAACTTGTAGAACGGCGGCGGGCGCCTTCATACCCACACGAGAGAGAGACAACAATGAACCGTAGAACCCTGCTGCGCGGCGCCGCCGCAACGCTGGCCGTGCCCCTGGCCGATGTCCGCGCCGGCACGCCGCACGCCGCCAAGGCGACCTCGGCCTTGCAGGTGGCGGCCGAGGAATTCGGCCGTCTCTCGCCCGGCCAGGCCGCGGTTTGCCTGTCCGTGCGCGACAGCCACGCGGCCCGGACCTATCGCGTGCTGGCCGACAAGCCCTTGTTCGTAGGCAGCGCCGTCAAGACCTTCATGCTGGGCCAGTACCTGAAAGAGGTCGAGGCCGGCCGCCTGTCGGAAAGCACTCAACTGGACGTCGGCCCGGCAATCTGGTCGCCGGGCAGCCCGGTCTTCATGCACCTGCAGGGAACCACCGCGGCCACCAGCCTGCTCGAGGCCATGATCGCGCACAGCGACAATACCGCCACCGACGCCATACTGAAGGCGGTCGGCCCGGATCGCGTACGCCAGTTGATCGCATCACTGGGATATGCACACACACGCATACCGGACTCGACACGCATGCTCTTCTCGTACCTGGCCGGGGCGCCGGAGGGCACCGACCTGGGGTGGGACGGCATGCAGAAAATGGCAACCGGCTCCATGCCCGGCAAGCCGCGCGACCCCATGAACGAGCGGCAAACCATGCAAAGCACCGCGACCGAGATGAGCGGCTGGTACGAGCACGTGCTGGCGGGCAAGCTGTTCCGCAAGCCCGAAACGCTGCAGGAATTCAAGCGCATATCGGCAATGGCCAATGCGATGCCCATGATGGCGCCGGAAGACACGCCGGCCTACGGCAAGGGCGGCAGCATAGACTGGGAGGACTTCCACTGCTTCAGCGTGGCGGGGCAGATGGTACAGCCCGGCAGGCGCAGCAGCTTCTGCTTCATCGTCAACTGGCGCGGCAGCGACGACAGCGTGCCCAGGATGATGGCGGACTTCAAGAGCCGCGGCCAGCGCATCCTGCGCCTGGCGGCGCAGTCTTGATCAATATTCCGACAGCGACGCGCTCGAGTCGCCCTGGTCCTGGACGGCAGCGGGCTCGTGGCCGCGCTTGCTGCTGCGATACGTAGAAGGCGACATGCCGGCGTGCTCGCGAAAGGCGGTCGAGAAATTGGCCGCGCTGGAAAACCCCACGGCATCGGCGATCGCCACGATGCTCAGCGAAGTCGTGGCAAGCAGCCGCTGCGCATAGGCCATGCGTTCGCCGCGGAAATATTCGAACACCGTCATGCCCAGGCTCTGCCGAAAGGCATGGGACAGGCGCTTTTCGCTGGTGCCCAATGCCCGCGCCACGGATTCCAGAGCGGGCGTATCCGTGAAATGATTGGCCAGATAACGCTTGGTCGCCTGTACCAGCACTTCGTCGTCGTCGAGGCTGAACGTTTCCTGCACGGCCTTGGGAGCCGGGTTGCCCGAGGCCAGCGCCAGGTGTATCTGCACTCGCGCCAATACTTCTTCGGCGGAATACGGCTTGATTACATAATCGACCCCGCCGCTTTGCAGGCCCGCCAGGCGTTCACCGGCCTGTGCCGCCGAACTCAGGAATATCACGGGGATATGCGCCGTGGCCGGATTGGCCTTCAGGCGCCGGCACGTCGCATGCCCGTCCATGCGCGGCATGCGCACGTCCATCAGGATAAGGTCGGGCCGCCCGGCGATCGCCCGGTCGTAGCCTTGCGCGCCGTCGAAGGCCACGCTCAGCCGGTAATTGGCACGGCGCAGGGTCTCGACCAGCAGGCGCAGCTCATCGGGGCCATCATCCACAATGAGAATATGGGCATGCGGCGCAGCAGGAGCGGAAACTGACATGTGACTGAACCCGTGATGAATTTACAACAATGATGCTAGGCATCAGGTCGTTCTGTCTAGTCGCAATCGACTCGACCCGTTCCCGAAATGTATATAAAGCGTTTGACTAACTCAAGGAATTGGCCAAAACTCCGTAAAAATACAAAGTATTTCAGGATATTTATTCCGCCGGTGTTCCACGGCTGTATGCGGCTTCCGGCAATGATCTGCAGCCAAACCCGTTTAATACAGGAGCCAGATTGTTACATTAATACACAAATGTAATGCACTGTTTACGATATATAAACGGGTAAAACCTTTAAATAATATGCTACGGTCGTTGATAAGCATACTAATTTTTTTCTTGGTTACGACCGCTCAAGCCGGGGTTTTATCCATAGACTTGCAGCACCCATGGCCGTCCGACGCTCTGGATCAGGTGCGCGTCTACGAAGACCGCGCGGCCACAATGGATATCCAGCAGATCTCGAACCTGGCCATCCAGCACCCCGAACGCTTCCACGACGCCACCGCTGCCCTGCTCCATCCCGGGCGCTCCACCTCTGCATGGTGGCTGGAATTCACGCTCATCAACGCCGACATATTTCCCTTGCGCTTGCGCCTGGCCATGGGGCCGCCGAACCTACAGTGGGTCGACTTCTATGTGCAGCGCGGCGAGCAGTGGCAACACTACGTGTCGGGGGAAAACGTACCCCTGGAGGCGCAGAGCCAGCCCGGGCGCCTGCCGACGCTCGGATTCAGCCTCGCACCCAACGCGCTGCAGCGGATTTTCGTTCGCGTCGAGGGTTCGCGCCCGCTGCGCATACAGCCCCGCATCTACCTCGAATCCGCCTTCCAGCGCCAAGAGGGATGGACCTCGATCTGGACCGGCTTCCTCCTGGGCGAATTCGGCGCACTCGCCATCGCTGCGCTATTCATAGCGCTGTTTTCTTCCAGCCGTTCTTTCGCCTGCCTGGGCTTGCTAGGCCTGGTCACCCTGTTGTACGAGGCCACGCTCAGGGGATATGCCAAGCTGTACCTCTGGCCCGGTGCCACCGAATGGGCCGAGCGCGCGGGCAATGTGCTGGGCTGCCTGTCGCTATGCACGTTCCTGCTGTTCTTCTATATGCTGGCCCGCCAGGAGTCTGTCGAACTGCCCGCAAAACGCTACTTCCTGGGCCTGGCCATAGCGGAAGGCATATTCGCCTGCATCGGCGCGTTCAGCGGCACGCCCGCCCTGGGCATGGTCGTCGCGCTCAGCAGCCTGCTGATCGGCACGAGCCTGATGGTGGCGGCCTACATCCTGGTCAAGCGCTCGGTACCCTATGGCCAGTTCACTTTCTGGTTCACCTTGTTCTTCCTGCTGCATATGTCGCTACGGGTCATAGAACGCAGCGGGGCGCTGGCCGGTCTGTTGGCCCGTTTCGACATCCAGAACGTGGCCACCAACCCCGCCATTTCCCTGCTGGGCACCACCATCAATTTCATGCTGCTGGCTTCCTGGATCACGCAGGTCGCCAAGCAGCGGCAATCAGCGCGCCGCGCGCTGGAAGAATTGCGCGAAAGCGAACACCATCGCCTGCAAGCCGAAGTGGAACTGCAGACCACGGCCCTGAACAGCGCACTGAAATACGCCGACGACAAGAACCGCCAGCAGACGGAAATGCTGGGCTACATCAGCCACGATCTGCGCGCGCCGCTCGGCACTATCGTCAGTTACGCCAGGCTGCTGCGCGAGACACAGACATCCCTCCAGGCTCCCTACATCCGGACTATCGAGCGCAGCGCCAACTACCAGCTTGCGCTCATCGACGATCTGCTCGAATACGCCAAGGGGGAATTGCAGCCGCTGCAGATCACTCCCGGCTCCATCAATATGGCCGACCTGCTGCAGGATCTTTACCAGCATGGCGTCGCCATGAGCGCCCACCAGGACAATCACTTTATTTGCGAAGCCCCCGACGAGCTGCCGGCGCATGTCATCATAGACGTGCGGCGTATCAAGCAGATCCTGTACAACCTGTTGTCCAACGCCGCGAAATTCACCCATAACGGCGTAATCCGCCTGCAGGTGCGTGCCAGCCGCGAAACAGGGCAATGGGCGCTGAACTTCACCGTCGCCGACTCGGGCATAGGCATGGAGCCCAGTGTGCAAGCGGGGCTGTTCAAGCCGTTTTCCCAGGTGCATCCGCATTCGGGTGGCACGGGGCTGGGCTTGTTCATCGCCAAGCACATCGTCGAGCAGATGGGCGGCGAACTGCTGCTCGAGAGCGCCCCCGACATCGGCAGCCGCTTCAGCGCCCATATCCGGGTGAGCGCCGACGGGCCCGAGACCATAGTCTGGCGGCCCGAGGCATCGCATCCAGCGCCCGTTCCCGAAGAAACCCCGCAAATCGCCGATGGCATGCTGCCCCCGGCGCGCAGGCGCCTGGAGCTGGCGATCCTGGCCCACGAAGGACAGCTCAGTTCCATCGAGGACTGGATCGAGCAGACCGTGGCCGACCATCCCGACTCGGCCGGCTACATCGAACAAATCAAGGCCGCACTGCTGGTGCTGGACTTCCCGCGCATCGAAACGCTGGCCCTGTCGGCGGTGGGTCCGGCGGCCATGGACTACTGAAGGCCGCGCCGGGGCGGCAAGGCAGATATGAACTACTGAGAATCGAACCTGGACGGCAAGACAGATATGAACTACTGAGAATCGAACCCGGACGGCAAGACAGATAAACCGCGCGAGGACGCCGTCTATATATCGAACTTCACGCCCTGCGCCAGCGGCAGCCGGCGCGAATAATTGACGGTATTGGTCGCCCTGCGCATATAGTTCTTCCAGGCGTCCGAACCCGACTCGCGCCCCCCGCCGGTTTCTTTGTCGCCCCCGAAGGCACCGCCGATCTCGGCGCCGGACGTGCCCAGGTTCACATTGGCGATGCCGCAGTCCGAGCCCGCCGCCGACAGGAACGATTCAGCCTCGCGCAGGTCATTGGTGAAGATTGCCGACGACAGGCCATGGGGCACGTCGTTGTGCAGGGCGATCGCCTCGTCGTAGTCGCGGTAGGTCAATACATAGAGTATGGGTGCGAAGGCCTCGCGCCGGACCACATCGGTCTGGGCGGGCATCATGGCGATGGCTGGCTCCACATAGTAGGCATCAGGAGCCTGCCGCTGCAGCACCCGGCCGCCGCCATGCACCGCCGCCCCCTGCGCGACGGCCTCGCGCAGCGTGGCCTGCATGGCGTCGAAAGCCGCCGCGTCGATCAAGGGCCCGACCAAGGTGGCCGGGTCCAGCGGATTGCCGATGGGCAGGTTCGCATAGGCCTGCCGCAGGCGGGCCAGCAAGGTCTCGCGCACGTCCGCGTGGACGATCAGCCTGCGGGTCGTGGTGCAGCGCTGGCCGCAGGTGCCGACGGCGGCAAAGACAATGCCGCGGCAGGCCAGATCCAGGTCGGCCGTAGGGGCGACGATGACGGCATTGTTGCCCCCGAGCTCCAGCAGCGAGCGGCCGAAACGCGCCGCCACCCGCGGGCCGACCTCGCGTCCCATGCGCGTGCTGCCGGTGGCCGACAGCAAGGCCACGCCGGCATTGCCCGCCAGCGCCTCGCCCGCCTCGCGGCCGCCCTGTGCCACTTGCGCGAGACCGTTGGGAGCCTCGTCGCCATATCGGCGCAATGCGCGGCCGAACAGCGCCAGGCAGGCCTGCGCGGCCAGCGGCGTTTTTTCCGAAGGCTTCCATATCACCGGATTGCCGCAGACTATCGCCAAGGCGAAATTCCACGACCACACGGCCACCGGGAAATTGAACGCGCTGATCACGCCCACCACGCCCAGCGGATGCCAGGTCTCCATCATGCGGTGGCCGGGCCGTTCCGACGCGATGGTCAGTCCATGCAACTGGCGCGACAGGCCAACGGCGAAATCGCAGATGTCGATCATTTCCTGCACTTCGCCCTGCCCTTCGCTGATTATCTTGCCGGCCTCCAGCGACACCAGCCGCCCGAGCGCCTCTTTGTGCGCGCGCAGCTCGTCGGCGTACAGGCGGATCAGTTCGCCGCGCCGCGGCGCAGGCACCAATCGCCAGGCGGCAAAGGCGCGCCGCGCCGTCTCGACCATGGCATCGACCTCGGCCGCGCCGTGCGTGCGCACCGCACCCAGTGGACTGCCGTCGATCGGAGAGCAGGAAAGCAGCGCGGCTGCTTGCGGGCTCGCGCGCTCGACGCCCAGCTCGGCCAGGGTCAGTTCTATCGTGTCGCGTTCAAGTTTCATGGTTCAAGCTCCTGTTGCATCCCTAGCGTCGACCGCCGCCGTCAAAAACGCGCCCCCGCATAGTGCACCAGATCGGCGCCGCGCGCATAGACGAGCTCGCGCAAGCAACTGCCGCGCATGGCCCGCACAGGCGTGAGCGGCAGCGGCATTTCGTCCCTGGCCACTTCGCCGGCCGCCAGGCGTGCGAACCACAAGCCCATGGCAGTGCCCGTACCTATGCCCCGCCCGTTGTAGCCGCCGAAAGCAAACACATTGGGGGCAAGCTCATGAAACCGCGGCAGGCAGTCGGCGGTCATGCCTATAGTACCGAACCACTCGTGCTCGAAGTTCGCGGCGCCGAGTTGCGGGAACAGCGCCCGCAGGCGGCGGCGCGCCCAGTTGCGATGAATCGCGATGCCGCCGCCGCGCAACGCCCCGACGCTGCCGAACACCAGGCGGCCCGCCGCGTCCATGCGCATGGACGACAGCACCCTGTTGGTGTCCCAGGCGCCTTCGCCGCCCGGCAAGATGGCCGCGCTCAAGTCCGGCCGCAAGGGCGCCGTGGCGAGATTGAAATAAGGGAACGCGGCAAGCTCTGCGCGCAGCGCACGCCATTGGCCGTTGCGGCCCGTATAGGCATTGGTCGCCAGCAGGACGCGGCGCGCGGCGACACGGGCGCCGCCGGCCGTCTCCAGCAGCCAATCCCCGCCCGCCCGGCGCCAGGACGATACGGGGCTCGCGGTATGGATCCGGGCGCCGCGCCGCAAGGCGGCGTCGGCCAATCCCCGGGCATAGGCCAGCGGCTGTATGGTGCCCGCGCGCAAGTCGAGCAGCGCGCCGCGATAGGCGCCGGTGCCTACCCGACGCGCCGTTTCCGCGGCATCCAGGAGGCGCACCGGCGCGCCCAGCCGGCTCCATTGCCCGGCGCGGCGCCGGATCTCGGCCAGCCCGCGCGCATCGGCGGCACAGTGCAAGGTTCCCTGGTGCGACGCTACGCAGGCGATGCCGTAGCGTCCGATGATGTCGTAGACCAGCCCGGGAGCATCGCCCAGCACCTCGAGCAGGCGCGAGCCGTAGATCGGGCCCAAGATACGCGGCAGCTCGTCGGGCATCACCCACATGCCGGCATTGACCAGCCCGACATTGCGCCCCGACCCGCCGAAGCCGGCGTCCCGGGCTTCCAGCACCACGCAATCCATGCCCCGTTCGGCCAGATGCAGCGCCGCCGACAGCCCGGTATACCCCGCGCCGACGATGGCCACCTCGGCCCGCACATCCGCGGCCAGCACGGAAGTGGCCGGCGCGGGCGGCGCGGTCTCCTCCCAAAGGCCATGAGAGCGCTTGTCTGCATCCATGTCGGCGGTACTCCTGCAAGGACCGGTCGGAACGCCGCTACGCTTTCAGCGTGGCGGGTGCAGTATGGTTGGCGCAATTGGTAGAATTCGGAAACCCGTCACCCACCGAGCAGAGCCACGGCAATGGGCAGCACCGCCGATGTAAAAATACGCGACAGATTACGGCAGGACATTCTGTCGGGAGAACTGCCGCCGGGCACCAGGCTGCCGATCGCGAAACTTACGCGCCGCTACGGAGTGGGCCCTATGCCCTTGCGGGTCGCCCTGCGAGAACTGCATGGCCAGGGCCTCGTGACGATGATACCGCACTGCGGCGCCAGCGTGCGCGCGGTGGACCCCGCCTTCCTGGAGAATATCTACGATTTGCGCATTGCGGTGCTGCGCATGATCTATGAAAAGTGCGTGCTTTACATCACCAATGAGGACATAGGCAAAATTGCCGCCGTGCAAGACCACCTGGAAGCCGCTACCGAAGCCGGCGACGCCGCGGAGATCAGGCGCTTGAACACTGTCTTTCACGCAACCATCATAGGCATCGCACGCAATCAGGAGGCGGCCGATGTGCTCGAGCGCAACTGGATTCTCATCGACTCGCTGCGTGCCCGCTACGGCTTTCACGGGCGCATGCAGGATGCCAACAAGATACATCGCAAAATCATAGCCGCGCTTGGTAAACGAGACGGGGCAAAAGCCTTCGAACTTGCCCGCATCTCGGCCGAACGTTCCATGCACGGATTTCTCAAGTTGATGCAAAGCGAGACGGCCTGAACGCGACGCGCTGCGCCGCGCGTCCCTGGAGGCGCCGGCCCATGGGGCTCAGCGATGCGCGGCTGCCTTCTGCAGAACGGAACTGTCTATCGCCACCTCTTTTTTGATTTCATCGCGAAACTGTTCTGGGGTGTCCGCCACGATCTCGTAATCCATTTTGGCCATCATGGCCCTGACGTCGGGACTCTTCATGATGGCAACGATGTTCTCATTCAAAGTCTTCAATACCGGCGCGGGTATCCCCTTGGGAGCGACCAGCCCATACCAAGCGGAAAAATCGAAACCCTCGATGCCTTCCTCTCGCAGAGTCGGTACATGCGGAAGCGCAGCCAGGCGCTCCGGAGAGCCGACGGCCAGCGCCCGCAACTGTCCGCTGCGGATAAATGGCATGATGTCCAGGGGGCTGTTCAAATAGGCTGAAACCCTGCCGCTGACCAAGTCGGGCATGGCCGCTGCGCCTCCCTGGTAGGCCACCTCAACCAGCTTGACGCCGGCCAGCTTCTCGAATAACCGGGCGGAGACAAATTGCGACGAACCCAGCCCGCCATTGGCGACGGTTACCGTATTGGGATGGGCTTTGGCATAGGCGACGAAGTCTTTGACTGATTTGGCAGGGAATTTCGCATTCACAACCAGTACCACCGGGGTGCGTATGGCCAAGGTAAGCGGCTGGATGTCCCGGGCGGGATCATAAGGCAGATTGGGCTGCAGCAGCGTATCGGTGGACAACGTACCCGGTGTGGCCATGCCTATCGTGTAGCCATCGGGCACAGCCTTGGCTATCAGATTGGTGCCGATGGCGCCATTCGCGCCGGCATGATTCTCCACGATCACCGGTTGGCCCAGACGCCGTGTCAGCCCTTCGCCGATCTTGCGCGCCAGCACATCCTGCAGGCCGCCGGACGTGGACGGCACGATCATGCGGATGGAATGCGACGGATAGGTGTCTGCATGGGCAGCGCCGGCCGCCAAGCCGGCGAGGAAAATAAAAATACAGGCACGTGTCCTGTTTAGTCTCATGTTGCTCCTCCTGGTGGATCATATGGATAATCTTCAGCCATGCCGCCACACGGCGAGCGCAGCGGCAATGTTCGCTCAGCGCCTCGAAGCCCGGCACGGTGCCGGTCCGGCCGCGCTCAGGCGGCATCCTTGAACAGCGCCCGCAGCAGCACGCGCCGCTGGCCGGCCGCGACTCCTCCGCCGGCCCGGTGCAGGGTGGAGCGCTCATCCCATATCACCAGGTCGCCCACGTTCCATTCGTGCTTGTAGACGAATTCCGGCTGCGTGCCGAAATCGACCAGATCCCTGAGGAAGATGTCGCTTTCGGAACGCCCCATGCCGAGCACATGGGACGTATGCATGGCATTGACGAAAAGCACCTTGCGTCCCGTCTCGGGATGCACACGTACTACCGGCTTGACAGTATGGGGATACAACTCGGGGTGCTCCTGTGCCTGTTTGGCCGAGGGTGCGGCGGCCCCATCCGGCCCGCTGCCCAGCGCATGGACCGCAGACGCACCGTCCGCCCTCTTTTTCAGATCGTCGGGCAAATTTTCGTAGGCCAGGTACATATTGGCAAAGAACGTTGCGCCGCCTTTCTGCGGCACTTCCAGCGCATACAGCATGGCCTGGGAAAAAGGCTCGTCCAGGAAACTGCCGTCCGAGTGCCAGCCCGATGCCCGTATGGTGCTTCCAAACTGATCCGCACTGCCGTCGCGGCCCACATTTGCCACATAGGATAATTCGCGGAATTCGGGATGGTGGTAGCGCTGCGCCGTATGCGCTTCGAGCCTGCCGAATTTGCGGGCCAGCCCATGCAAAGCCGCCGCATCCAGCTCCTGGCCGGGTACCACCGTCACCGGGAACTCCAGGCAGATTCCGCGCAATTCTTCCAATGCCCGGGGCGGCAGATCACCGGACAGGGCCGGCCCGTGCACCCGCACTCCCAGGCCGCTGCGGACACTGTCCGCCGTCTGTTCAATTTCGAAATAAGCACTCATGGCGATTTTCCTTTGCGATGCGGCCTCGGATGAGGCCTCCCGAATCAGCCCCATGATAGGTGCCCGCCGGAGTCTCATCCATAAATATTTGATCAAATTCTATATAATTTAATCAACTTTATCAACAACAAGCCGCTCGCCGCGAGGGCGTCGCCAAGACACAATCCCCATCACGGCCCTGGCTGCCGATCATGCGCCGCCAGGCATGCGCCGGGGCCAGGCACGAGCCTATGCCGGCGCGCACGCAACGCTACAATCAAAGCCTGATTTTCCCTGCGACTCGCTGCCCTGGCCACCCTAGGCCCAGGCAACGGAAACGACATGACCGGCAACAACCTCAATGCGCTATTCGGGCGGCTCCGGCTCAGGCAGCTCAACCTGCTGATCGCCATCGGGCGCCATAACTCCCTGCGCCGGGCGGCCGCGGAACTGGCCATGACGCAATCGGCCGCCAGCAAGGCGCTGCGCGAGGTGGAATCGATATTGGGCGACCCGCTGTTCGAACGGCGCCGCGACGGCCTGTATCCGAACCGGCTGGGCGAATGCGCCATCAATTATGCGCACGTCATATGCCGCGACGTCATCGCCCTGTCCGACGAGCTCGACGAAATCCGCCACGGCCGCGGCGGCAAGGTGCGCGTGGGCGTGATCATGGGCGGCGTCCCGACAGTGCTGAAGGACGCCATTTCCCAGGTATGCGAGGAAAACCCGAACATCGCGGTCGAGATCCACGAAAACACCAGCGCCATCATGCTGTCCATGCTCAATAGCGACAAGCTGGACATGGTCATAGGCAGGACCAGTGTCAGCCCCGACGCCGACAACTACGATTACCTGCATCTGGCCGAGGAAAGCATTTCGGTCGTGGCGGGCGGCGGCAACCCGCTGGCACGCAGGAAGCGCCTGAAGCTGGAAGACCTGGCGCATCTGCGCTGGATCAGCTATCCGAGCCGCACGCCGCTGAATATATTGCTGCGGCAGGAACTGGGCCGCGCAGGCATCAACAGCGCGCCCGCCCCGATAGAAACCGCGTCCACCTTCATCACCGTCGCGCTATTGAACGACAGCAGCGACCTGCTGGCCTTGCTTCCCAGTGACGTCGCCCGTTTTTTCTCCGGCCGGGGCCTGGTGTCCATCCTGCCCGTCGCCCTGCGCTCGCATGCCCAGCCCTACGGCCTCATCACGCGCAAGCGGCGCAACCTGGGCCGCGCCGCCAAGACCCTCATCGAGGCCATCGCCGGGCAGCGTGGCGCGCAGGCCGCGGCGCCCTAGCATCCCGCCGCGCCGCTACCCTTCATGCAGGACGTGCCGTGCGCAAGATGCCGGCCCGCTACCTGCCCCAGCGCAGCACCAGCGGATCGAGCCTGCGCGCCGTTTCGAGCAGCCCGGCCCTGACGTCCGGCAACATGGGGGGGAACGGATGGCGCCCGCCCGCCCAGTCTATGATGCCGCCTTCCTGCATCAAGGCCTTGCTGGTCAGGATGCCGCCCTGGCGGTTCTCGTAATTGATCAGGGGCAGCCACTGCTGGTAGAGCGATACGGCGCGCTCGCGCTCGCCCGCGAAATAACTGTCGACGATGGTCTTGATGCCGTCCGGATAGCCACCCCCGGTCATGGCGCCGGTCGCGCCCGCATCCAGGTCGGGCAGCAAGGTAATGGCCTCTTCGCCGTCCCAGGGGCCTTCGATGCTGTCGCCTCCCAGGCGTATGAGTTCGCGCAGCTTGGACGCCGCGCCGGGCATTTCGATCTTGAAATACGCGACCTGCTCGATTTCCTTGGCCATCCTGGCCAGGAACGCAGCCGGCATATTGGCGCCGCTCATGGGCGCGTCCTGGATCATGATGGGAATGTCGACCGCGTCGGACAAGCGGGCGTAGAACTCGTAGATCTGGGATTCGCCGCAGCGTATGGTCGCCCCATGATAAGGCGGCATCAGCATCACCATGGCCGCGCCATGTTCCAGGGCATGGCGATTGCGCGCAATGCAGATATCGGTGCTGTAGTGCGAGGTGGTGACGATGACGGGCACACGGCCCTTGACGTGCGCGAGTATCGTTTCCGTGAGCACGGCGCGCTCCGGGTCCGACAGGGCGAATTGTTCGGAGAAATTGGCCAGGATGCCCAGGCCGTCCGAACCTGCATCTATCATGAAGTCCACGCAGCGCTTCTGCCCTTCCAGGTCTAGGCTGCCGTCTTCATGGAAGATGGTGGGTACGACGGGATACACGCCCTTGTAGCGCGGGGTGCCGGCAGGCTGGTTCATGATGGATAGGCTCCGAATGGAAAATCAGACGAGCCAGTGTGGCGTGGCATGCCTGCCGCGTCCAGTGAATAATTTCCATGCTGCGTTCGCGTTCTGGAATACCCCGCAAGGCGGCAGCGCCGGGGGCCCGGCGACAATGACAGGCGCAAAAGCGCCGCCCCGGGAACGGCCTCAGCCCTGCAGCCCCTGTTCCGCGCGCTGGCGATCGATGGCCGCCTTGATCTCGCGTATGAACACCTGGGTGGCCGGACTGAGTATCCTGCCCTTGCGGGTAATGACGCCATAGGGCGCGATGCGCCGCTTGATCTTCAAGGGAACGATAGCCAGCGTATTGCGCTGTGCGTAATGCTCGGCGACCTCGGTGGGCATGACGCCCAGCATGGTCGATTTGCGCAGCAGCGACGAGGTCAGCAGCATGGACGAGGTCTCGAGGATATTGGCCGGCATGGCCAGGCCGGACTCCATGAACACCAGCTCCAGCACTTTGCGCATGGGGCTCGGATGAGCCTGCAGGATCCAGGGATACTGGAACAGGCCGGCCAGGGTGGCCCTGCGGTTGCGCGCTTCAGGATGATCGGGGCTGGCCACGATGGACAGCGCCTCTTCGGCGATGGGGTCGAACAGGATTTCGCTGCTGTCCCAGGTATCGGGAACGCGGCCGATGGCCACGTCCAGCCGGTCCTGCAGCAGCGCGGTGAGCAGCACGTCGCTGGTGTCGATCTGGATGCTGGGCGCCAGCCGCGGGTGGCTGCGCTTGAGTTCGAGCAGCGTGTCGGTCAGCAATTGCGGCGCCGGAGCCATGATGGCGCCGATGCGCACCTTGCCGATATTGCCCGAGGCGATGGCCAGCAGCTCGTCGCGCACCCCGCCCAGGTCGGAATAGACCACCCGCGCGTAGCGGATCATGACCTCACCGTACACGGTAGGCCGCACGCCTCGCCGGTAGCGGTCGAACAGCCGCAGGCCGGTGACCGCCTCCATTTCGTGCAGCATCTTGGTGGCTGCCGGCTGGGTCAGGCCTATCCCGTTGGCCGCCTTGCGCAAGGACCGGTGCTCGTCCAGGGCCAGCAGCAGGCCGAGTTGCCGCATCCGGAGGCGATTGAATAGAATGCCCGCTTCTGGTATCACTTCAGATTATCACTATATCTTATTAATTCATTATTAAGCTATCACAAGTTTCGCCATACTTACAGCCCGGATTACAGCACCTATTTTTCACATACCAGGGGACAACACCATGCGCTTATCCAACAAGCTGCTGCGCCGCGGCGCAGCCATCTGTGCCTGCACGGCCGGCGCGACGCTGGCATCGCTGCCCAGCCATGCCGCCGAGGCCTGGAAACCCACCAAGAACGTGAACATCATCGTGGCGGCGGGCGCCGGCGGCGGCACCGACCAGTTGGCCCGCCTGATCCAGTCCATCATCACCCGCCACAAGCTGATGGACGTGCACACGGTAGTCCAGAACAAGGGCGGCGGCAATGGCGCGGAAGGCTTCCTGGACGTCAAGATGGCCCATGGCGACCCCAACACCCTCATCGTCGGCACCAATAACGAATACCTGCTGCCGCTGGTCGCCAAGCTGGGATACAAATGGGACGACCTGACCCCCGTCGCCGCCGTGGCCCAGGACGACTTCATACTCTGGGGCCCCGCGAACTCGCCGTTCAAGAACGTCAAGGAATACATCGACGCCGTCAAGGCCAACCCGTCCAAGTACCCCATGGGCGGCAGCCAGTCCAAGGACGTGGACCAGACCCTGACCATGCTGATCAACAAGGTCGAGGGCACCAAATTCGTCTATATTCCCTTCAAGAGCGGCGGCGAGGCTTCCATCCAGCTGGCGGGCGGGCACATTGCCTCGAACACCAACAACCCCAGCGAAAGCATCTCGCAATGGCGTGCCGGCCAGGTCAAGCCCTGGTGCGTGTTCAGCAAGGAACGCATGGTCTACACCCAGAAGATCACTGCCACCATGGCCTGGTCCGACGTGCCCACCTGCGTTTCGCAAGGCATCAAGATCGACGAATATCGCTTCCCGCGCACCGTATTCATGCCCGGCGGCGTCACTGCCGCGCAACGCCAATATTATGTGGACCTGCTGAAGAAAGTGACCCAGACCCCCGAATTCAAGGAATACCTCGCGCACGGCGCCCTGGTGCCCACGTTCCTGGCGGGCGACCAGTTCAAGGCCTACATCCAGGCCGACCTGGCCCGTGTCGAACCCATCTTCAAGGCAGCCGGCTGGCTGCGCAAGTAGGCCTGCACACTCCCGCCGCCCGGGCCGGCCCGGGCGGCACACTTCGCTTAGCTTTGCCAACGACATGAATGAACACGACACCGATCCCGCCGCGCAGGAGCGGGACGCCGAAGGCAAGGGCCTGAGCCTGCGCGCAGGCGGCCTGGCGACATCGCTGTCGCTGGTATTGCTGGGCTGCATCGTGATGTACGGCAGCTTGCAGCAAGGCATAGGCTGGGATGACGCGGGCCCGATGCCCGGATACTTTCCCTTCTATATCGGCTTGCTGCTGGCCCTGTCCAGCCTGGGCACCGCCCTGGGCACGCTGGCCAAATGGTCCAAGGGCCGCGGCGACCTGACCACCCGCCCCCAACTGCGGCGCGTGCTGGGTGTCTTCATCCCGATTTGCGTCTATGCGGCGCTGATGCGCTACCTGGGCATGTACGTGGCCTCGGGGCTGCTGATCGCCTGGTTCATGCGGCGCATGGCCGAACAAGGCACCGCCCACGGCTGGATCAAGACCGTGGTCATTTCGGTGGCCGTGCCGGTCGCCTGCTATTTCATCTTTACCCGCTGGTTCCAGGTTCCGCTCTACGCGGGGCCGTTCCCGGCCTGGTTCGGAGCCTGAGCGCCGGGGAACTGACATGGAACAACTCGATCTGCTGATGCACGGCATGGGTGTCGTGCTTTCCTGGTATCACCTGATGATCATGGTCGCCGGCATCCTGCTCGGCATCCTGGTGGGCGTGCTTCCGGGCCTGGGGGCGCCCAACGGCGTCACGCTGCTGCTGCCCATCACCTTCAGCATGCAGCCGGTGTCGGCCATCATCCTGCTGTCCTGCATGTACTGGGGGGCGCTCTTCGGCGGTTCGATCACCTCGGTGATCTTCAACATCCCGGGCGAACCGTCATCCGTGGCCACGACCTTCGACGGCTATCCGCTGGCGCGCCTCGGACGGGCCGGCGAGGCGCTGACGGCGGCGTTCACCTCGGCGCTGCTGGGCGCGCTGGTGGGCGTGCTGCTCATCACCTTTCTTTCCGGCTACATCGCCAAGTTCGCCATGAGCTTCAGCTCGCCGGAATTCTTCGCGGTGTATGTGCTGGCCTTCGGCAGCTTCATAGGCCTGAACCGCAGCCCGGCGCTCAAGACCATCTCGTCGATGATGATAGGCTTTGCCCTGGCCGCGGTAGGCATGGACACGGTGTCCGGCAACCTGCGCCTGACCTTCGGCATGCCCGAGCTGCTGCGCGGCATCAGCTTCGAAGTGGCGGTCATAGGGCTGTTCGGCATCGGCGAGATTCTCTGCACCGTCGAAGAAGGCCTGGTCTTCAAGGGCGAGCACACGAAAATCAATCCGCGGGTCGTATGGCAGACCTGGAAGCAACTGCCGCGCTACTGGGCTACCTGGCTGCGCAGCGTGCTCATAGGCTGCTGGATGGGCATCACTCCCGGCGGCCCCACCGCGGCGTCGTTCCTCAGCTACAGCGTCGCCAAGCGGCTGTCCAGGACACCGGAAAACTTCGGCAAGGGCTCGCTCGAGGGCGTCATCGCCCCGGAATCCGCCGACCATTCCGCCGGCACCAGCGCCCTGCTGCCCATGCTCACGCTGGGCGTTCCCGGCTCGGCCACCGCCGCCGTGATGCTGGGCGGCCTGATGATCTGGGGCCTGCAGCCCGGGCCTACCCTGTTCGTCGAGCAGAAAGACTTCGTCTGGGGGCTGATCGCCAGCATGTACCTGGGCAATGTCGTAGGCCTGATCGTGGTGCTGTCCACCGTTCCCCTGTTCGCGTCGATACTGCGTGTGCCCTTTTCCATCATGGCGCCCATCATCATCATTATCTGCGGCGTGGGCGCCTATGCCGTCAACCAGTCGCTGTTCGACGTAGGCCTGATGCTGGTCTTCGGCGTGTTCGGCTATATGTTCAAGAAGCTCGGCTACCCCATCGCGCCGCTGGTGCTGGCCGCCGTGCTGGGGGACAAGGCCGAAGACGCCTTCCGCCAGTCCATGCTGTTCTCGGGCGGCAAGCTGAGCATCTTCTGGCACAACGGCCTGTCGGGCACCTTGACCACCCTGGGCCTGCTGATGGCGTGCCTGCCGCTGATCATGCGCCTGCTCCGGCGCGCACGGGCCTGACCCGCTCGATACGAAACACACAGAGAAAACTTATGCAGCAATCCAAACCTACCGTGGCCCTGACCCTGGGCGACCCCGCGGGCATCGGCCCCGAGCTGATTGCCAAGCTGCTGGGCGACCCCGAAACCGCCAAGCACGCCAACATCGTGCTGATCGGCGACCCGTGGCTATGGGAAGCCGGGCAGAAGGTTGCCGGCCTGCAAGTCGCCACCCGCCCCATCGCCTCGTTCGCCGAGGCGCGCGGCGCAGCTTGCGGCATGCCGCTGTTCCTGGCGGTGGACAGCGTCCGCCCCGAACAGGTGGAGACCGGCATGGCGGGCCCGGCCGGCGGCGCCTCGGTGCTGAAGATCCTGAACCTGTGCATGGACGCCGTCACGGCGCGCCAGATAGACGCCATCTGCTTCGCGCCCCTGAACAAGCACGCGATGAAGCAATCGGGCATGAAGTTCGAAGACGAACTGCATCACTTCGCCGATTATCTCAAGGTCGACTCCTACTTCTGCGAATTCAACACGCTGGACGGCCTGTGGACCTCGCGCGTGTCCTCGCATATTCCGCTGAAGGACGCGGCCTCGTACCTGAGCAAGACGCGCATCGAAGACGCCAGCCGGCTCATCTACGACTCGCTCAAGGCGGCAGGCGTGGCGCAGCCGCGCGTGGCCGTCGCGGCCTTCAACCCGCACGGCGGGGATGGCGGTTCCTGCGGGCGCGAAGAAATCGACATCATCGGGCCCGCCGTGGCCTCGCTGCGCGAACAAGGGTATCCGGTCGAGGGCCCGTTCCCGGCCGACACCATATTCATCAAGGCGCGCGACGGCAAATACGACGCCATCGTCACCATGTATCACGACCAGGGCCAGATCGCCATCAAGCTGCTGGGCTTCGAGAAGGGCGTGACCGTCCAGGGCGGCCTGCCCATACCCATCACCACTCCGGCGCACGGCACGGCCTACGACATCGCCGGCAAGAACCTGGCCAATGTCAATGCCACCCGCAACGCCTTCCTGATCGCCTGCCGCATGGGTGAAAGCTATATGAACCAGCCTGCCTAGCGCGGCCAGGCCGCAGCATACCTCGCACGAGCATACGCGCCGGCCCCAGGCGGGACCGGCCGGTGTCCCCGTGCGCGCCCACAAATTGTCGAGCCTCTATTTCCGTACGGAGAAATCAATGAAAATCACCCGCATACGCGCCCGCGTCTTTGAATGGAAGGGCCGCACCGTTCCCCCCCAGGCCCACTTCTGCGCCAATGCCATGGACATGCTGTGGAGCCGCGGCGACACCATGGGCACGTTCCGCTTCCACGGCTGGACGGTCGTGGAAGTCGAGACCGACGACGGCCTGGTCGGCATCGGCAACGTCGCCCTGGCGCCGCGCATCGCCAAGCAGATCATCGACCAGTACCTGGCTCCGCTGGTGATCGGCCAGGATCCCTTCGACTACGAATACCTGTGGCAGCGCATGTACCGCTCGACCCTGGCCTGGGGCCGCAAGGGCGTGGCCATGGCGGCGATATCGGCCATCGACATCGCCTTGTGGGACCTGATGGGCAAGGCTACCGGGCGCCCGGTCTTCAAGCTGCTGGGCGGACGCACCAAGGAAAAGATCCCCTGCTATGCGTCCAAGCTGTACCGCACCGACCTGGCCGACATGCAGCGCGAGGCCCAGTCCTACCTGGACCAGGGCTTCAGCGCCATGAAGATGCGCTTCGGCTACGGCCCCAAGGACGGCCCGGCGGGCGTGCGCAAGAACCTGGACAGCGTGGCGGCGGTGCGCGAAGTCATAGGCTATGACGTCGACCTGATGCTCGAGTGCTATATGGGCTGGAACCTGGAATACGCCAAGCGCATCCTGCCCAAGCTGGAGCGCTACGAGCCGCGCTGGCTCGAAGAGCCCGTCATCGCTGACGACATCGACGGCTACGCCGAGCTCAACCAGTTGACCAGCATTCCGATCTCCGGCGGCGAGCACGAATTCACCAGCTACGGCTTCCGCCAGTTGCTGGACAAGCGCGCCGTCTCGGTGATCCAGTACGACACCAACCGCGTCGGCGGCATTACCGCGGCCCACAAGGTCAATGCCCTGGCCGAGGCCTATTCCGTGCCGGTCATCCCGCATGCGGGCCAGATGCACAACTATCACCTGACCATGTCGACCCTGGCCTCGCCCATGTCGGAATTCTTCCCCGTGCACGACGTCGAGGTCGGCAACGAGCTGTTCTATTACATCTTCGAAGGCGACCCGACTCCGCAGAACGGCTATATCGACCTGGACGAGCACAAGCCCGGCCTGGGGCTGACGCTGTCCGAAAAGTATCTGGACCAGTTCAATATCATCGAATAGGCCATCGCGGCTTGAACGGCGGCGCATCCGGACCGCCCGCCCGCACTCCCTAACCCGGCCGGCATCGGCCGGCCATGGGCATTTCCTGCCCGGCAAGAGCGCCATATACGGCTGGACCCCGGCTCAAGCAGCCCCGGCGGCACGCCCCGCCGGAATCAGGCGGCTCGCAAGATCGTCGATGGTGGCCCTGAGCCACTGATTGAGCCGGCAGTTGTCGTTCTGGGCGCTCCAGACCATGACCACGCGGGCTTCGCGCAGTACAGGCGGTAGGCGCAGCAGCTTCAGGTCGAAATACGGCAAGTGCTTTTCGGCGATCACGCGCGGCATCGTGGTGCCGTAGTCCGTTTCCATCAGGAAATAAGGGGCCACGCCGAAGCTCGATACATAGGCGCTGAAGCGCATGGCGTGGCCGCTGCCCTGCAGGGCCCGGTCGAAGTTGGTCTCTTTGCCATACATGTGGGAAAAAGCCAGCCACTTCATCCGCTGCAGGTCGTTCAAGGTGAGCTGGCGGCGCCGGCTCAGCGGATGGCGCGAGGAAACGACGCACACTCTTTCGTCCCGGAACAGCACCTTGCTGGGAAAGCGGGCGGGCAATGAGTGAAACAGGCCTATGGCCAGGTCCATGCGCCCCGAATCGAGATCGTCGGGGGAAAAATCGCCGTGTACCGGAAGGAAGCGCACGGTCAACCGGGGCGCCTCGCGCTGCAGCACGGTGGTCAATGGGGCGGCCAGCAATAGCTCGGTATGAGCAGCCGCGCCTATATTGATGACGCCGGACAGCTCGCCGGGAGAAAACGGTTGCCCCGCGCCCAGGGCCTGCTCGAGCCCGGCCAGCGCGCCGCGCATTTGCGCATGCAGCGACAGGGCGCGTTCCGTGGGCACGAGATGCTTGCGGATCACCACGAAAATCGGGTCTTTCAGCAAAGCGCGCAAGCGTGCCAGATCGCGGCTGATCGCAGGCTGGCTCTTGTTCATCTGCCGGGCGGTGGCCGTCACGCTGCGGGTATGCATGAGCGAATCGAAGCACAGCAGCAGCGACATGCTGCAAGCGCGCAGCAAGGGGAAGTCCGGCGGCGTGTCAGTCGGCATGGTTCATGAATGCTTTTTTACGGACGTTTTATTCATATCATTATTGATATGTATATCATCTGAACAAATCATTATTAAAATATAACAGAGGTATTTAGAATGCCCTTCATGACCAAGAATCACAGGAGGCAAAGCATGAGAACTCTTGATTTGAAACGATGCTGCGGCTATGCAGCCGTCGCCATGGGCGCCGTTTTTTCGCTGCCCGCAACGCCGGCCCGCGCGGTGGACACGTTTCCCCAGCGGCCCATAACCATAGTGGTGCCCTTTCCCGCGGGAGGCACGCCCGACATCATTGCCCGCGTGCTGGCCGAGAAGGCGCGCGCCAGCCTGCATCAGGCGATACTCGTGGACAACAAAGGCGGGGCCGGCGGAAACATCGGCGTGCAATACGTGTCGCGCACCAATCCCGATGGCTATACCCTGGTGATGTGCGCCTATAGCTGCGCCGTAGCGCCCTCGCTGTACAAGCCCGCGCCCTACAGCATCGCCAAGGATTTCGCGCCCGTCATGCTGGTCGGCACCGTGCCCAGCGTCCTGGTCGTCAACCCCAAGGTTCCCGCCAGGAACGTCGCCCAGCTCGTCGACTACGCGAAAACGCATCCCGGCAAGCTGAACGCCGCCTCGTCGGGCATAGGCGGCTCGGCGCACATCGCCCTGGAGCTCCTGAAGCGCGAGGCGAAAGTGGATATCGCCCACATTCCCTACAAAGGCGCGGGCCAAGTGGCCGGCGATCTGCTTGGCGGCCAGGTCGACATGTATTTCGACAATCTCCCCGCCTCGCTGGCCAACATCAAGCAAGGCCGGCTCGTGGCAATTGCCGTGGCGGGCAAGCATAGAGCCAAGGCCATACCGGATGTCCCCACCTTCGCCGAAGCCGGATACCCCAAGATGGTCGTCAACCCCTGGTTCGGCCTGCTGGCGCCCGCGGGCACTCCGCCGGCGGCCATCGGCAAGCTGAACACCGCATTCAATAATGCGCTGCAGGATCCCGAGGTAAAACAAAGGCTCGCCCGCCTGGGCGTAGATCTCGCGGGCGGCACACCCGAGGCGCTGGCCGGGTTCCTGCAACAGGAAACGCACAATATCGCCGAACTCATCAAGCAAAATCACATCACCGTGGAATGACCTCCACTTTTATCGAACAGGCGCTGGCATTTAGATGGAACGCAGTATCAGCTTGCGAGGAATAGGCTCCTTCCATATAGGCGGGGAAATAGTATCGCTACGTGGCAAGCCGCCCATCCAGGCCATGCTCGCCGCGGGCGGCGTGCCCGTGACCATGGACCCCAACGGCGACTATGTGGTCGGGCAAATGTATGCCCAATACTTCCTCGGCGGCGACGGGCAGCGGCCGCCGGTCGTGTTCTGGCATGGCGGCGGCCTCACGGGCGCATGCTGGGAAACGACGCCCGACGGCCGCCGCGGCTGGGTCGAAGACTTCCTGCTCGATGGCCGGGATGTGTATCTCTGCGATGCCGTAGAGCGCGGCAGGTCGGGATATGCCCCGATTCCCGATATCTGGCCCGTGCCGATTTCGCAGTCGGCCGCCGGCCTGTTCACGAGATTCCGCATAGGCCGGGCCGCCTCGGACACGCCCCTGGAAAGCCTGCCCGCCATGGCATTTCCGGGCACCCAGTTCCCCGCGGATCACTACGCGCAGTTCATGCGCCAGGTCGTGCCGCGCTGGAGCCATACCGACGAGCAAATCATGGCCGCCTACCACGCCCTGCTGGCGCGGATCGGACAGCGCTCGATAGTGGTTTGCCACTCCCAGGGAGGCATGTTCGGCCTCCGGTCGGCGATGGAGGCACCCCACGCCATTGCTGCGGTGGTCGCGCTGGAGCCGGCCTCCGTGCCGCTGGAAGAAGCGCGCCGGCGGGGATACACGACCCCGACGCTCATCGTGCTGGGCGACTACATCGACGGCGACGGCCGCTGGCCGCGCATGCGCGACCGCATCATGCGGTTTTCCGCCGAATTCCCTTGCGTCCGGGTGCTGTCCCTGCCCGAGGCGGGCATGAAGGGCAACAGCCACATGCTGATGATGGACAAGAACAATATGGAGATATCCGCCAAGGTGCGGGCCTGGCTGGATGCATTCTCGTAGGCTCGAGCGCTACTCCGGGCCGATGGCGGGTCGCCGCCTGCAATCGCGGAAATTACGCGACGCTGCCCGAAACGCGGCGCGGCGCGACGCTCGGCAGTGAAAATTCTTTCTCGTGCATTCGAATCGCGACAGCACAAAGAAATAATTTTCACTGCGTTCTCTTATACGCTTGAATACCTGTTCTGTTTCGCGGCCGTGTATTCCGCTGGGGCCATCGTGCCGAATCCGCGGCTCCCCAAAAATATCGTCAAATGCAAACCAGTTCCCGATTCCATTGCGAACGGCCCGCTTGCGCAAAAGGCCTGCGGTCTTCCATCCATGTATAAATAGATTAAAAGACCTGTATCCATGAAGATCCTCGTCCTCGGTGCGGGAGTAGTTGGCACTGCGACCGCCTATTATTTATCCCGCGACGGCCACGAAGTCGAAGTCGTCGAGCGCCGCCCCGGCGCGGGCATGGAAACAAGTTTTGGCAACGCCGGCGGGCTTTGCCCCAGCTTCGCAGGCCCTTGGGCCGCGCCCGGCATGCCGGCCAAGGTGTTGAAAATGGCCATGCAGTCTAACGCCCCGGTGCGCTTTTCGTTCTGGCCGGAATTGCGCAGGCTCGGCTGGGCGCGCAAGTGGTTCCGCGAGTGCGATGCGGCCCGGTTCCGCGTCAACAAGCTGCGCATGCAGCGGGTGGCGCACTATAGCTACGCATGCCTGCGCGAACTCATGGCCGAAACGCCCATCGCTTTCGACTTCCATGCGGGCGGCGTGCTGCAATTGTTCCAGACAGATGCGGAATGCAAATTGGGCAATATCGCGGCAAATGCATTGGCGGAGCTAGGCATCCCCCACAAGGTGCTGGATCCCGAGGCTGCGCTTGCCGTAGAGCCTGCGCTGAAGCACGCCCGGGTCGCTGTCGCAGGAGCCCTGCACCTGCCCGCCGATGCCTCGGGCGACAGCCATGCTTTCTGCCAGGCCCTGGCTGCATGGCTGCAGACCCGCGGCGTGCGTTTTCACTACGCGACCAAAGTGGATCACCTGCTTTACTCGCAAGGCCGCGTAACGGGCGCCGAAACATCGTCGGGGCCCCTGACTGCGGACATCACGGTGATAGCGATGGGCAATCAAGCCCCCGCGATCCTCGCGCCACTGGGCATCAGGCTGCCCGTCTACCCCTTGAAGGGATATTCCATCACGGCCGCCGTGACGCAAGGCGAACAGGCGCCCAATATGTCCGTCATGGACGAACACAGCAAAGTCATGGTTTCCCGGCTGGGCAACAGGATCCGCGCAGCCGGCATGGCAGAGCTGATCGGCGACGACCTGTCCTTGAAGGCTGCCCGCAAAGACCTGCTGATCCGCACGGTGCGAGGCTTGTTCCCGGCGGGCATCGACTATGAGCATGCGAGTTTCTGGGCCGGCTTGCGGCCGATGACGCCGGACGGGCCACCGATACTCGGCCCCGCCGGCTGGGACGGCTTGCTGCTCAATAGCGGGCACGGCTCCAATGGATGGACACAGGCCTGCGGCACCGCCAGAGTCGTGTCGGACCTGGCCAGCGGCCGCAAGCCGGAAATAGACATCGAGGGGCTGACCCTGGAACGCTACGCCGCATAGCGGCGATTCATCCGGACGCCGCTACGCGATACCGGCATAGGTATCGAAACTCGCCCGCAGCCTGTCGAGCAATAGCGAAGCCGCCGCCGGCAGCTCGCGCCCGGCGCGGACCAGCAGGGCAAGCTGCATCGATCGCGCATGCGGATCCGACAAGGGGACATGCACCAGTTCGCCGCGCTTGATTTCGTCCAGGACCGACATCCGGGTCATGATCGCCACGCCGCAGCCGTCCCGCACCAACTGGCGCATGGCAAAAATAGAATTGGTCTCGAGCAGCGGCGTGATGCGCCCGGAAATGCCGTTGTTCAGCCCGTCCAGCATGCGCCGCAATTCCATTTCCGTGGTGGGAAGTATCAGGGGATAGCCGGCGCATTCATGGAAATGGACGTGCCGCTTCTGCGCCAATATGTGCCGTGCCGGCACCACGGCGCCTATCGGGACCGCGGCCGCGCTCACCCGGGAAAGCAGCGCCGTGGGCGGCGGCGCCCAGCATAGGCCGATATCCAGCTCCCCGGTTTCCACCAGATGAGCTATTTGATCCGAATTGGCGATATGGACGGCAAAAGATATGCCTGGATGAGCCTTGTTCGTTGCGGCGACGAAGGACGGAATAAAGCGCTCGCTCAGGTATTGCAACACGCCGATCCGGACCTTGCCCCAGCGCAGGCCTTTCAAGGCGTCGGCCTGGGCCAGGGCCTCCTCGAACTCGCCGTGCAGGCGCCGGATGCTGGCAAGCATGAGTTCGCCGGTTGCGGTCAGGCGCACTCCACGAGGCAATCGCTCGAGCAAGGGTACGCCGAGCATTTCCTCGAATGCCTTTATCTGGCGTGTGACGGCCGAAGGCGCTATGTGCAGGCGTTCCGCCGCGCGGCGCACGGAGCCTTGTACGGCGACTTCCTCGAAATATCGCAAGAACGGGGACAGGGCATGCATGGCTCACCTACGCAGGGAAAAGAGAGGGCCGCGCCGCCGGCGCAAGCCGTGCCGGCCCCTCGCCACTTTATCCTTTGCGTTGATATTTATCCATACCCAGAATGCTCTGTGTTGCCTTCATGAGAACACAGATCGCTAAAAACGGTTCTTGTTGGAAGCAGGAAGCATCTATAAAGTTTTCCATCATGAAAGCCGCGCACAAGGCGGGCAGGAAAAGAAAAACAAACCCCGACACTGAAGGCACGAACTTCTCAGCATGGACAAGATAGATCGTCTTATTCTGGCGCTCCTGCAGAAAGATGCGCGCATGCCCGCCCACGAGATTTCCGAGCACGCCAATCTCTCTCCCACCGCCTGCTGGACACGGATCCAGCGCATGTTCGAATCGGGCCTCATCAGCAAACAGGTGTGCCTCCTGGATAGCCGCAAGGCCGGCGTGGGCATCACGGTATTTGTCTCCATCAAGACCAACCGCCACGATCTCCAATGGTTTCATGCATTCGCGACGGGCGTGAAAGACATACCCGAGGTGATGGAGTTCTATCGCCTGAGCGGCGACACGGACTACTTGCTCAAAGTCGTGGTTCCGGATATCGAAGGATTCGACCGGGTCTACAAAAAACTCATCCGGGTCGCCGAACTGTTCGACGTCAGTTCGAGCTTTGCCATGGAAGAAATCAAGTACACGACAGCGTTGCCGCTGGACTATCTGTAGCAAGCCACCTTACCAGGAGAGTTCCATGAAAGTCGGAGCCCCGACTGAAACGCGGCCGGGCGAAACGCGCGTTGCCGCCACGCCCGAGACGGTAAAAAAACTGACGGCGGGCGGCGCCAACCAGGTGCTGCTGCAAGCCGGCGCCGGACGAAGAGCCAGCTTCACCGACGAAGCCTATGCCGCCAGCGGCGCCACGCTGGTGGAGGACGCCACGCGCGTCTATGGACTAGCGGAACTGATACTCAAAGTCCGGGCGCCGCAGCAAAGCGAGCTGGCGCTGCTGCGCAAGGGCCAGATTCTGCTGGGCATGCTCGATCCCTTCGACCTGGACGGCCTGCAGAAGCTGGCCGGGACCGGAACCACCGCCTTCGCACTGGAGGCCGCACCGCGCATCACGCGAGCGCAAAGCCTGGACGTATTGTCGTCGCAAGCCAATATCGCCGGCTACAAGGCCGTGATCGTCGCCGCCAGCCACTACGGCCGTTTCATGTCCATGCTGATGACCGCCGCGGGCACGGTGAAAGCCGCAAGGGTGGTGGTACTGGGCGCAGGCGTGGCGGGATTGCAAGCCATCGCGACCGCCCGCCGGCTCGGCGCGGTGGTCGAAGCCTCGGACGTACGCCCGGCGGCAAAAGAACAAATCGAATCTCTGGGCGCCAGGTTTATCGATGTCCCCTTCGAGACCGAAGAAGAACGTGAAATCGCCCAGGGCACGGGCGGCTATGCGCGACCCATGCCGGCGGCGTGGATGGCCCGGCAAGCGGCGCTGGTGGCCGAGCGCTGCAAGCAGGCGGACATCGTCATTACGACGGCGCTGATTCCCGGGCGCCCTGCCCCCGTGCTGGTGAGCGAAGCAACGGTAGCCTCCATGAAACCAGGCTCGGTCATCGTCGACATGGCGGTCGAGCGAGGCGGCAACTGCCCTTTGTCACGTCCCGACCAGGTCATCGAGGCGCATGGCGTCAAGATCGCCGGCTACACCAATCTGCCCGGGCAGGTGCCTACCGATGCCTCCGCTCTGTATGCGCGCAACCTGCTGGACTTCCTGAAACTGGTGATCGGCAAGGATGGCGCCCCGGCCATCCAGCGGGAAGACGAGATCGTCGCCGCCTGCATGGTGTGCGATGCCCACAACGTACTGAGGAAAAAATAATGGAATTGATCGACCACACCGTCATCAACCTCATCATCTTCGTCTTGGCCATCTATGTGGGCTACCACGTGGTCTGGAACGTGACGCCGGCCCTGCATACCCCGCTCATGGCGGTCACCAACGCGATATCGGCCATCATTATCGTCGGCGCGATGCTGGCGGCCGCGCTGACCGACACGGGCCTGGGCAAGGCCATGGGCGTGCTGGCCGTGGCGCTGGCTGCAGTGAACATCTTCGGCGGCTTCCTCGTCACCCGCCGCATGCTGGAAATGTTCCGCAAGAAAACCAGGCCTGCCGCCGGGTCGCCCCGACAGGAGGCCCGCTGATGCTCTCGCTGAACCTCGTCACCTTGCTGTACCTGGTCGCCTCGGTATGCTTCATCCAGGCGCTCAAGGGCTTGTCCCACCCCGCCACTTCGCGCGCGGGCAATACCTTCGGCATGACAGGCATGGCCATTGCCATGTTCACTACCGCGGCGCTGACGATCAAGCTCGGCAGCGAACCCGTGACGGGCCTGGGATGGGTCATGCTGGGCCTGCTGATAGGCGGCACGGCCGGCACCATCATGGCCAGGCGGGTGGAAATGACAAAAATGCCCGAACTGGTCGCTTTCATGCACAGCATGATCGGCCTGGCCGCGGTATGCATCGCCGTTGCGGCAGTCGCCGAGCCGCACGCCTTCGGCATTGTCGCCGCGGGCCTGCCGATACCTGCCGGCAACCGCATCGAGCTGTTCATCGGCACCTTCGTGGGCGCGATCACCTTCTCGGGGTCGGTCATCGCCTTCGGCAAGTTGTCTGGCCGCTACAAGCTGCGCGTGTTCCGCGGCGCTCCCGTCGTTTTCGCGGGGCAGCATATGCTCAACCTGCTGCTGGCCATCGCCATGCTGGCTTGCGGAATAGCGTTCGCCGCCACCCAGCTATGGGCGCCTTATGTGATCATGGCCGCCCTCGCCTTCGTGCTGGGCGTGCTCATCATCATTCCCATCGGCGGAGCCGACATGCCGGTGGTGGTATCCATGCTCAACAGTTATTCGGGCTGGGCGGCGGCCGGGATCGGCTTCTCGCTCAACAATCCCATGCTGATCATTGCAGGCTCGTTGGTAGGGTCATCGGGCGCAATCCTGTCCTACATCATGTGCAAGGCCATGAACCGCTCGTTCTTCAACGTCATCCTGGGCGGTTTCGGCAGCGATGCGGCGAGCTCCGTGGACGCGAACCCGCAACAGCAGCGCAGCGTGAAGTCCGGCAGTCCTGACGACTCGGCCTTCATGCTGGCCAATGCCGAAACGGTGGTGATCATCCCCGGCTATGGGCTGGCGGTCGCGCGCGCCCAGCACGCGCTCAAGGAACTGACCACCAAGCTGAGTGAAAAAGGCGTGGACGTGAAGTACGCCATCCATCCTGTGGCCGGACGTATGCCTGGACACATGAACGTGCTGCTGGCAGAGGCCGAAGTGCCTTACGACCAAGTGTTCGAGATGGACGACATCAACTCCGAATTCGGCCAGGTCGATGTCGTGCTGGTGCTGGGCGCGAACGACGTGGTCAACCCCGCTGCCAAGAACGACCCGAAGTCGCCGATCGCGGGCATGCCTATACTCGAGGCGTACAAAGCGCGCGCCATCATAGTCAACAAGCGATCGATGGCGGCCGGCTACGCGGGCCTGGAAAACGAGCTGTTCTATCTCGACAAGACCATGATGGTCTTTGGCGACGCCAAGAAAGTGCTGGAGGAAATGGTCAAGGCGGTGGAATGAACGCAGGCAAAGCAGGCGACGCGTATTGCCATGGCTCTGCGCTTGCTCTACACTTTAAAATGTATTTAAGAAATATACTTATTCATATAAGTTATATAAAGGAAGCGCCATGGCGAATTCGCCGGATTCCGCCTGCGCCACAGCCCGCGCAATCATCCAGGATGCTCGACAAGAAGCCGCGGCCAGGCCGATCGTACACGCATTCTTCGATACCGCCACCTGCACGGTAAGCTATGTCGTCCGCGATCCGGCGTCGAACCGATGCGCGATCCTGGATAGCGTGCTGGACTTCGATGCGGCATCCGGCGGCACTTCGACGGCTGCGGCGCAAGAGCTGGTCGGCTGCGTCGAATCCGAAGGCCTGGAAGTCCAGTGGCTGCTGGAGACCCACGCCCACGCCGACCATCTGTCCGCGGCCCCCTACCTGCAGGCGCAACTCGGAGGCCGGCTGGCCATAGGCCGGGAAATCCGCCGCGTACAGCAGGACTTCGGCAAGATATTCAACGAGGGCAGCCAGTTCGCGCGCGACGGCAGCCAGTTCGATCACTTGTTCTCCGATGGCGAGCGTTTCCGCATTGGCTCGCTGCAGGGAATCGCCCTGCATGTGCCCGGCCATACTCCGGCATGCCTTGCCTACGTGATCGGCGATGCGGTGTTTGCCGGCGACACGCTCTTCATGCCCGATTACGGCACCGCCCGGTGCGACTTCCCGGGCGGAGACGCGCGACAGCTCTATCGCTCCATCCGGCGCCTGATGTCCTTGCCCGATGCTGCACGGCTGTTTCTATGCCACGACTATAAGGCGCCCGGCCGCGACCACTATGCCTGGGAGACCACGATAGGCGCGCAACGCACCGGCAACGTGCATGTCCACGAAGGCGTCGTCGAAGAAGAATTTACGGCAATGCGCAAGCAGCGCGATGCGGGGCTTGCGATGCCCAAGTTGTTGTTTCCATCGGTGCAGGTGAACATGCGCGGCGGCCGTCTGCCCCCCAGCGAAAGCAATGGCGTGAGCTATCTCAAGCTTCCGGTGAATATCTTCGGCGCACGCTAGACGGCGTCGGCCACATCGGTGTCGGGCGACGCGGCGCTTGGCCGCCATGGCCCGCATGGCCATGTATGCCGCTGGAAATAATTTTTCTTTTTTCAGGCCAGGGCACGCCAAAAACAAAAAAAATTTAAGGGCTGCCAGCCCTACACTTTATGCTGTCTCCACCCTATTCCGGGCGGCGCACAACGCCTCTGCCGGCACGCTCGCCGCGCCGGCAGGCATCATCGAAAGGACAGCGGGCAGCATGAAAGAGCAAACCAAGCTAGTAACTACCGGCAGGCATCCGGAACGCTACTCGGGACTTGTAAACACGCCTGTGTTTCGAGGCTCGACCATCCTGCATCAATCGATGGCGGAATGGGAAGACAAGAAAAAACGGCGTGCCGCGGACGAGCACGGTGCCAGCACCTATGGCCGCTTCGGCACGCCCACCCACCATGCGCTGGAAGAGGCGGTGGCCGAACTGGAGGGCGGGTTCCGTTCCCAGGTCTATCCTTCGGGGCTGGCCGCCTGCGCCACGGCCTTGACATCCTTGCTGTCGGCCGGCGACCACGTCCTGCTTACCGACAGCGCCTATTCTCCTACGCGCGGGTTTCTCACCCGGGTGCTGGGCCGCTTCGGCGTGGAGGTAACGATCTACGACCCCACCGTCGGCGCCGGCATCGAGGCCAACATCCGGCCCAATACACGCGTGATCTATGTAGAGTCGCCGGGGTCCGAGACGTTCGAAATCCAGGACATTCCCGCGATCGCCGCCGCCGCGCACCGACATGGCGCCAAAGTGGTGATGGACAATACATGGGGCACGCCGCTGTTCTTCAAGCCCTTCCAGCATGGCGTCGATGTCTCCATCCAGGCGGCCACCAAGTACATCGTCGGCCACTCCGACGCAATGCTGGGCATCGTGACTTGCACCGAAGAAACCTGGCCGCTCATCAAGCGCACCACCCAGGACCTGGGCCAGACCGCGGGCCCCGACGATATTTATCTCGCGCTGCGAGGCGTGCGCACGATGAACGTGCGGCTGCGGCAACACTGGAAAGCGGGCGTGGAAGTCGCTACCTGGCTGGAAAACCGCCCCGAGGTTGAAAAGGTGCTGCATCCGGCACTCCCCAGCCACCCTGGCCACGAGTTGTGGAAGCGCGATTTCCTGGGCGCTTGCGGGCTGTTCGCCATGGTGCTCAAGCCAGCTTCGCCGGCAGCCGTGGAGGCCTTCATCGACAGCCTGCAATTGTTCGGCATCGGTGTCTCATGGGGCGGCTATGAAAGCCTGATCATCCCCTTCAATCCGTCCGGCGACCGCGTCGCGGCAAAGTGGCCCTACACAGGCCAGGCCTTGCGGCTGCACATAGGCCTGGAGGATCCCGCCGACTTGATCGCCGACCTGGAGCACGGATTCGAAACCCTGAAACACGCGGACCCGCAGTTGCTTGCGGTGTAGGCGCACCCCGAATCACGCATCCTCCATGAGAGGAGCGGGCCCATCCAATATGAGGAAACCGATGAGACACTTGACCCGACGCAGTTTCTTGAACACCGCGCTAAGCGCGGCCGGCCTGGCCGGCGCCGCGGTGCTGGCCAGGCCGGCCCTGGCCCAGGGCGACTACCCCACACGCCCGATCACCATCATTGTCCCCCAACCGCCGGGCGGCTCCGTCGATGGCGTGGCGCGCCTGTTCGCCGACAAGCTCAAGGACGAACTGCATACATCCGTGGTAGTGGAAAACCGTCCCGGCGCCTCGGGCATGATAGGCGCGGCCTATGTGGCGCGGGCCAAACCGGACGGCTACACGCTCTACATCAACGCCTCGATTCACTCCATCAATCCGCTGCTGTACAAGAAGACCATCACCTTCGACGCGGTCAAGGACTTCACCGCCGTCAGCATGCTGGCGCAAGGCGCGCTGATCTTCAGCGTGAACCCCAAAGTGCCGGCCCACACTGTCCAGCAATTCATCGAGCTGCTCAAGGCCGACCCCGACAAGTACAGCTTCGCCACCAGCGGCTTCGGATCCGCAGGCCATCTGGCCGCGGCGCAGTTCCTGCACGAAGCCGGCATCGCCAAGGTCCCCATCGTGCTCTACAAGGGCGCCGGGCCCGCGCTGTCCGACCTGGTGGGCGGGCAGGTCTCGGCCATCATGGATCCCATGCTGTCCTCGCTGCCGCAGGTGCAGTCCGGCAAGCTGCGGGCCCTGGCGGTAACGGGCAGCGCCCGCAGCCCGCTGCTGCCGGACGTCCCCACCATGCGCGAGGCCGGCATGAAGGACTTCGAGTTCTATTCCTGGTACGGCCTGTGGACGCCGGCCGGACTGCCCGAGCCCGTATTGAAGCGGCTGGAGGCCGCTGCGGCTCACATCATGGATACGCCTGCAATGCAGCAACGGCTGAACGCCCTGGGCTTCGAATCGGCGTACAAGAATTCGGCCGACTTCACCGCCTACATCACGTCCGAGATGGCCCGCTACAAGCAGATCATCGATAGCGCCCATATCACGGCGGGTTGAGACACGAGCCCGGGCAACCCAGGGCATTCTGTTTGCACATAGCAAGACGGCCGCAGCAGCGGCCGTCCTGCTATAAAAACATCCAGCGGCACAACAGACTATGAATTCGAGCCATGCCTGCGCCGGCGCCCAGAGGATTCGTGCTGTGCGTTCGTGTACAGGTGCCTACCCGAGATGAAGCGCTATCGCGCATCGGCTGTTGTCGATCATAGGCCGCATAAACTTGGTCGCTATAAAAAGCGAACGCCCCGAAGAGAGATCTCTTCGGGGCGCAGCAGTATAAAAGCCTGACGATGCCCTACTTTCACAGACGTACGTCCACTATCATCGGCGCAAAGGCGTTTCACGATCCTGTTCGGGATGGGAAGGCGTGGGACCACCTCGCTA
>NZ_JAHTBN010000014.1 GCF_019166065.1 Candidimonas humi | reverse complement strand
GGAAGCTGCGCTTGCCCAGATCAATGCCAATCAAAGTAACGGTGTTCATGAAGGTCTCCCAGAAAAACTCTTCTCCATTCAGCGTACTACTTCGGATAGGGGCGGGCTGACCATCTCATTATGTCCGGTTTTCTCCCAAATGGAGATGTCCGGCTCATGGGCTGGCGTAAGTTGCCAGGGGTGTGCTGGGGAGCGGGCCTTGCCGACGTCTCCAGGAGGGATAGGCAGCTCGCGGCGGCTGCGATTTGCCGAGCCATTGCGGTGTTGCGCGGTGTCTGCTCCGGCAAGACGAAGCGAAGCGCCCGAAGCCTGCTTCGGCTTCGGGCGCAAACCCTTGGAGGGGCGCGCATGCCCTCCTGGCAGGAAAGTCTGCCCGGCCTCAGGCGATTGCCGCAGACTGCAGGGCGGCTATGCGCGCTGTGATGGGCGGGTGCGAGGCGAACAGGGCGCTGATCGCCTGGCCGCCGGCAATGCCCGATGCCTCGAAGGTCTTGGGCAGTTCGCCGGCCTCCAGGCCGCCCAGGCGGGCCAGGGCGTGGATCATGGGCTCGCGCGAACTCAGCAGCTTGGCCGAGCCGGCGTCGGCGCGGTATTCGCGCATGCGCGAGAACCAGGCCACGATGATCGAGGCCAGGATGCCGAAGACGAGTTCGCAGACCACCACGGTAATGTAGTAGCCGGCGCCCACGTCGCGCTCGTTCTTGAGCAAGGCGCGGTCGACGAAATAGCCCACCACCCGCGCCAGGAACACCACGAAGGTGTTGACCACGCCCTGGATCAGGGTCAAGGTCACCATGTCGCCGTTGGCGATATGGCTGACCTCGTGGCCGAGCACGGCGGTGATTTCTTCTTCGTTCATGCTTTCGAGCAGCCCGGTGGATACCGCCACCAGCGCGTCGTTGCGGAAGGCGCCGGTGGCGAAGGCGTTGGGCGCGCCTTCGTAGACGGCGACTTCGGGGCGGCCGATGCCGGCGCGATCGGCCAGTTGGTGAACGGTGTCGACCAGCCAGGCCTGGCGCGCATTGGCGGGGGCCTGCGGGTCTATGACCTGGGCACCCGTGCTGGCCTTGGCCATCGGCTTGCTGAGCAGCAGCGAGACGAAAGAGCCCACGAACCCGACCAGCGCCGCGAACACCAGCAGTTGCGAGAGGTCCAGCCCGTTGGCGGTAAGGTAGCGGCCCACGCCCAGCGCGCTCATGGTGGCGCTTAGCACCAGCACCACGGCCAGGTTGGTGAGCAGGTATAACACGATGCGTTTCATTGCCAGGATCCCCCTGAGATACGAAATTTCTGTACGGCGATTGTTTTTGCGATATCCATATGGGGGCGATTGCCGCATTTCAAAGCCGGCGCGACCGGACCCGCGCAGCCCGATGTCCTTGCCGTCCCGCCATAGGGAGCGGATACGGATTATGATCCATCCCGCGAGGTTATAGTATCGGCTTTTCCTCGCGCTGTTTTTCGTCCCCATTTCGAGCCCGGTTGAACCATGCAGTCTCTCTGGATGTTATTGGCCTGTGCCATGTTTGCAATCATGGGAGCCTGCGTCAAAGTCTCGGTGGATCTGGGGGCATCGCTGGCTCAGGTGGTGTTGTTTCGCGGCGTCCCTTCCGTGTTGTTCCTGCTGTTGTGGGCGCGCTACTACCGGCGGCCGCTGGCGCCCAGCAGTTGGCGCTTGCACCTGTGGCGCAACGTCGCGGGGGTGGCTTCCATGTGGCTGGGCTTCTACGCCCTGGCGCACTTGCCCTTGTCCACTGCCATCAGCCTGAACTACACCGCGCCCCTGTTCATCGCCGGCTGGATGCTGGGCTGGGGCGGGTCGCAGCGCGACCCGGTGCGCATCATGGCGGTGGTGGCCGGCTTTCTGGGGGTGGTGGGCATCCTGCGCCCCAGCATCGAGCACGACCACATGCTGGCCGCGGCATTGGGCCTGGCAGCCGGGGCCATGTCGGCCGTGGCCATGATGCAGCTGCGCGAGCTGGGCAGGGTGGGCGAGCCCGAATGGCGCACGGTGCTGATTTTTTCCAGTTGCGTCTGCATCAGCAGCGCGGTGGGGTTTGGCTTCGGTGCCTGGAATCCGCTGAGCCTGAAGGCATGGCTGGCGCTGGTGGCGCTGGGCAGTAGCGGCATGGTGGGGCAATTGGCCATGACCCGGGCCTTCGGCCTGGGTTCGGCGCTGCTGACTGCCGCACTGCAGTACACGACAATTATTTTTGCCGCCATACTGGGCATCGTCTTCTGGGGCGACCGGCCGGACCTCATCGCCTGGGGCGGGATCGCGCTGATCATCGCCTCGGGCCTGCTGTCGATCTGGCGCACCTTCACCGAAGACCGCATCGTGCGGGACGCCGAAACCGAGGCGGCGACTGCCGCCACCGCCGCGGCCGCGGCGGCGGAATAACCGATATGGAACGGGAGACCACGATATGTCCGATCTGCTCATTCAAGCCGACGACCTGAAGCAGGCGCTGCCGCTAGGGCGCTGGCTGGTATTCGACGTGCGGCACGACCTGCGGGATCACGCCGCCGGCCGGCGCGCCTACGAGCAGGGCCATGTGCCCGGCGCCGTCTACCTGGACCACGAAACCCAGTTGTCGGCGCCCAAGACCGGCAGCAATGGGCGCCACCCCTTGCCGGCGCTGGCCGATTTCGCGGCGCTGATGCGGGCCTGCGGGCTCGCGCCCGACACTCGCGTGGCCATCTACGACGCGCACGGCGGCATGTTCGCGGCGCACCTGTGGTGGATGCTGCGCTGGCTGGGCCACGAACACGTGGCGGTGCTGGACGGCGGCTGGCAGGCTTGGCAGGCGGCCGGCGGTGCGCAGGAAAGCGGGGCGGGGCGCGATCCCGCGTCGGCACTGCGGCCGGCGACGGCTGCGGCGCAGGGCGATTCCGGCGCAGGGCAGCGTCCGCACATGCCGACGGTGGATGCAAAGGCCGTGGCGGCAAACCTGGAAAAGCAGGCCTTTACCGTGGTGGACGCGCGTGCCGCGGACCGCTATGCCGGCGAGGTCGAGCCCATGGACCCGGTGGCGGGGCATATCCCCGGCGCCCTGAACCGCCCCAATGGGCTGAATATCGGCGCCGACGGGCGCTTCAAGGCGCCGCGGGAATTGAATGCCGAATTTTCTGCGCTGCTGCAGGGCTTGCCTGCCGATCGCGTGGTGCACCAATGCGGTTCGGGCATTACGGCCTGCCACAATCTGTTCGCCATGGAACTGGCAGGCATGGCCGGCTCGGCCCTGTATCCGGGTTCCTGGAGCGAATGGTGCGCCGACCCGTCGCGGCCGGTGGCCAAGGGCGGTGAGCCCGGTTGATACGGGCTGTACAGGCCCGGCCGGCCGCCGGGCTGCAGCCACGGCTGGCGTGAGGGCCGTGGCTGGGCAAGCGCCCTAGGTTTCTTGATCCATCAGGCGCCGGTACCACTCGTGGAAGTGCTGCATGCCGTCTTCCATGGGCGACTGGTAGGGGCCGCTTTCATTGACTCCGCGCAGCATCAGGGCCTTGCGGCCGGCATCCATGCGCTCGGCGATCTCGTCGTCTTCCACGGCGGTTTCCATGTAGGCGGCGCGCTGCGCCTGCACGAATTCGCGTTCGAAGGCGGCGATGTCCTCGGGGTAGTAGAACTCGACGATATTGAGCGTTTCCTGCGGGCTTACCGGGTGCAGGGTGGACAGCACCAGCACGTGCGGATAGAGCTCTATCATGTGCGTGGGGAAATAGGTGACCCACACCGCGCCGAACTCGGGCGCATCGCCCGAGCGATATTCCAGCAGGCGGTCGTGCCAGTCGCCGTACACCTTGGAGCCCGGCTGGGTAAGCGCCTTGTGCACGCCGACGCGCTGGGCGCTGTACCAGTCGGAGAATTCCCAGCTCAGGTCGTCGCAGGTGACGAACTGCCCCAGGCCCGGATGGAATGGGCCCACGTGATAGTCTTCCAGGTAGACCTCGATGAAGGTCTTCCAGTTGTAGTGGCAGTGGTGCACTTCGACGTGATCGAGCACGTAGTCCGAAAAATCGAATTCGGGGCGCTGGAACAGCGCCGCCAGGTCGTGCGCCGGATTGCGCGGGCCTTCGAACAGCAGCCCGTGGCAATTGTTCAATGCGAAGCGCGACAGGCTGGAGCAGGGCTTGTCCTCGAACAGCGGCGCGCCGATGAGCTGCCCCTGCTGGTCGTAGGTCCAGCGGTGCACCGGGCAGACGATATTGCCGCCGGTGTCGCGCAGATTGCCGCAGGAGGCGCGCGGGTCGGTCACATTGCCCGTAGTGCCGCCCAGCATGATGGCCTGCCGGTGGCGGCAGACGTTCGAGAGCAGCTCCACGCCCTGGGAGCCGCGCACCAGTACGCGCCCGGCCTGTTCCTGGGCCAGGGTGCGCCAGTCGCCTTTTTCGGGCACGAGTTTTTCGTGCCCGACATACAGGGCAGACTGCTTGAAGATGAGTTCCTGTTCCCTGGCGAATATGGCTTCGTCGAAGTAGCTGCCAACCGGGAGCTGTGTGTTTGCCGGCGCCAGATGCGCCACGTGACCGAGGTCGGTCATAATTCCCCCCCGCAAGGATGAAAACCGGGCAGCGCTCGACGACGCGCGTCGTTTGCGCAGGTAAGCCAGGTGCGAAGAAAAGACGGATTGCCGGCTAGTCGAAAATTAGCCGAAACAGAAAATTGTACCCTAAATTTTTTCTTAAAAAACAAGACCTATCGCCCCGATGCGCCGGGCCCGGCGGCGCATCCCTTACAATTCTCATATACGACTCCGACACGAGGCGCGGCATGGCCGCGCGCTGAATTTTCAGGATGAACGCAATGGCAGACAAGAGCAGCGGCAAGGGCGCAGTCGCCCAGTCCGAAGGGCAGGGCGGCCTGCCCGAGGAAAGCCTGCCTCAGGATTTCGAAACCGCGCTGGCGCAGCTCGAGGCCCTGGTGGCCCAGATGGAAAACGGCACGCTGGCGCTGGATCAGTCGCTGGCGGCCTATGAAAAAGGGGTGGAACTTGCCCGCATCTGCCAGCAGCGGCTGGACGCCGCCGAACAGCAGGTAAAGGTGCTGCAGGGCAATTTGCTGCGCCCGCTCGACCCCGCCGACGAGCCATAACATGGGCGCCAGGCAAATCGAGTTTTCCGCGTGGCTGTCGGACCGCGTGCACCATATCGAGACCGTGCTCGAGCGCTTGCTGCCCGATGCCGCAACCGTGCCAGGCAGGCTGCACCAGGCCATGCGCTACGCGGTGCTGGGCGGCGGCAAGCGGGTGCGCGCGATGCTGGCCTATGCGGCCGGCGAGGCCTGCCTGCAGGCCGGCACCGTCACCACGGCGCAAGAAATGGCCCTGGACCACGCCGCCGCGGCGGTCGAGATCATCCACGCCTATTCGCTGGTGCACGACGATCTGCCGTGCATGGACGACGACACCTTGCGGCGCGGCCGTCCCACGGTGCACGTGCAGTTCGACGAGGCCACGGCGATGCTGGCCGGCGATGCGCTGCAGCCCCTGGCTTTCGAATTGCTGGCGCAGATGCCGATCGCGCCGGCGCTGATCGTGCAGGCGGTGCAGGTGCTGGCCAGTTCCGCAGGCAGCAGCGGCATGGCAGGCGGCCAGGCCATAGATTGCGACAGCGTGGGCAGCACGCTCTCGGCAGAGCAACTGCAGACCATGCACAGCATGAAGACGGGCGCCATGCTGGGCGCCAGCGTGTTGCTGGGCGGCATAGTGGCCGGCGCCAGCTCCACCGTGCGCGCGAGCCTGGAATCTTACGCAGCGGCCGTGGGCCTGGCCTTCCAGGTGGTCGACGACATCCTGGACGTCACCGCCGACACGGCCATGCTGGGCAAGACGGCGGGCAAGGATGCCGCCAGCGACAAGCCTACCTATGTGTCGCTGCTGGGGCTGGACGGCTCGCGCGAACTGCTCGAAGGCCTGCGCGCCGAAGCCCATGCCGCCTTGCTGCCGCTGGGCGCGCCCGCCGGCCGGCTCGCCCAGATCGCGGATTTCATCGTCGGCCGGGACCGCTGACGCCGGCCGCCCGCGTCAGCGCGCCATACGTTCTAAAATAACCGCTACGCCGACGCTGGCCGTGCCGGCACGGGCCGCGTACGCCCCGCCCGCAGACCGCTACACGGCGCTTGCCGCGAATATGCTTATTGCCCATGACTAACGTTACGCTTGACCAAATCCAGTCTCCTTCCGATCTGCGCACTCTGGGCAGGCGCGATCTCAAGGCCGTGGCGGACCAGTTGCGCGAATTCGTGCTGCAGTCGGTCTCCAAGACGGGCGGGCACTTGTCCTCCAATCTCGGCACGGTCGAGCTGACCATCGCCCTGCACCACGTCTTCAACACGCCCGACGACCGCATCGTCTGGGACGTGGGCCACCAGTCTTATCCGCACAAGATACTTACCGGGCGGCGCGAGCAGATGTCCACGCTGCGCCAGCAGGGCGGCATATCGGGCTTTCCCAAGCGCAGCGAATCGGCATACGACGCCTTCGGCACCGCGCACTCGTCGACCTCGATCTCCGCGGCCCTGGGCATGGCAGTGGCCTCGCGCAACATGGGGCTGCAGCGGCACCATATCGCCGTGATCGGCGACGGCGCCATGACCGCGGGCATGGCCTTCGAGGCCCTGAACAACGCAGGCGTCACGCCCGGCGTCAATCTGCTGGTGGTGCTCAACGACAACGATATGTCGATCTCGCCGCCGGTCGGGGCGCTGAACCGCTACCTGGCGCGCCTGCTGTCTGGCGGCTTCTACGCCGCAGCCAAGAACGTGGGGCGCGCGGTGCTGCAGCACGTGCCGCCCATGCTGGAATTCGCGCGCCGCGTCGAAGGCCACGCCAAGGGCTTGGTCTCGCCGGCCACCTTCTTCGAAGAGCTGGGTTTCAACTACGTGGGGCCCCTCGACGGCCACGATCTGGACGCCCTGGTGCCCACGCTGGAAAACCTGCGCGCGCTCGGCGGGCTGCAGTTCCTGCATGTGGTCACCCGCAAGGGCCAGGGCTACAAGCTGGCCGAGGCCGACCCGGTGCTCTATCACGGGCCCGGCAAGTTCGATCCCAGCATCGGCATACAAAAGCCCAAGACACCGTCGCGCCAGACCTTCACCCAGGTGTTCGGCCGCTGGCTGTGCGACATGGGGCAGGCCGACGAGCGCCTGTACGGCATCACGCCCGCCATGCGCGAGGGCAGCGGCCTGGTCGAGTTCGAACAGCGCTTTCCCGACCGCTATTTCGACGTGGGCATCGCCGAACAGCATGCGGTGACTTTTGCCGCAGGCCTGGCCTGCGAAGGCCGCAAGCCCGTGGTGGCGATTTATTCCACCTTCATGCAGCGCGGCTACGACCAGTTCATCCACGACGTGGCCCTGCAGAACCTGGACGTCACTTTTGCGCTGGACCGGGCGGGGCTGGTAGGGGCCGACGGCGCCACGCATGCCGGCAATTACGATATTGCATTCTTGCGCTGTGTCCCCAATATGGTGGTAGCCACGCCTTCGGACGAGAACGAGGCGCGTTTGCTGCTCAATACCTGCTACCAGCATCCGGGGCCGGCTTCGGTGCGCTATCCGCGCGGCGCCGGCTGCGGGGCCGAAGTCGTGGCGGGCCTGGAAACCGTGCCCCTGGGCAAGGCGGTGCTGCGCCGCCAGGGGCGCCGCATCGCCATCCTGGGTTTCGGCACCCTGGTGCCGGCGGCGCTGGCGGCGGCCGAGGCGCTCGACGCCACGCTGGCCGACATGCGTTTCGTCAAGCCCCTGGACGAGGCCCTGGTGCTGTCGCTGGCGGCCGAGCACGACGCGCTTGTCACGGTCGAAGAAGCCTGCGTGATGGGCGGTGCCGGCAGCGCGGTCACCGAGCTGCTGGGCGCACACGGGTTGTGCCTGCCGGTGCAGCAGTTGGGCTTGCCCGATGCTTTCATCGATCACGGCGAGCAGGCCGCGCTGCTGCGCGGCCTGGGGCTGGACGCGGCGGGCATCGAGCGTTCGGTGCGCGAGCGCTTCCCGGACCTGGCGCCGCGGCAATAAAGCGACGGCCGGCCGGGCGCCGGCACGCGGCCATAAGCTTATAGCTCGCTCTGTGGCGGCAGGTTGTGGTGTAATGTATTGATTGCGCTGGGGTTTTGATGGACGACTCGACGCAGTTTGTTGCATAATCAAAAGTTCGTCTTTTTCGGGCGGGCCTAGCGGCCATGTCCCCCGGGTTTTAAATCCATGAATTCTCTGACCGATCCTCTTGTTGCCATGCCCGACGTGCAAAGCAGCGTCGATACCCGCCATATCCCCATCCAGCGAGTGGGCGTGCGCGGTGTGCGCCACCCCATGCTGGTGGCCGGCGCGGGCGGGCAGGCCATGCCCACCGTGGCGCAATGGGAGCTTACGGTGGCCCTGCCGGCCGAAGAAAAAGGCACGCACATGTCGCGCTTCGTGGCCCTGCTGGAGCAATACCGCTCGCGGCCCATGACGCCGGCGCTGTTCTGCGACATGGCGCGCGAAATGCTGCCGCTGCTGCACGCCGCCAAGGGCGACATCACGGCGTCCTTCCCGTATTTCATCGAAAAGACGGCGCCGGTGTCGGGCGTCGCCAGCCTCATGGACTACGAGCTCACCTGGACCGCGCGCGCCGATGGCGACACCGTCGCGTTCGAACTCGCCGTGCTGGTGCCGGTCACCAGCCTGTGCCCTTGCTCCAAGGCCATCTCCGACTACGGCGCCCACAACCAGCGCTCGCACGTCACCGTGCATGTCACTTACGACGACCCGGCCCGAGCCAATGTCGACGACCTGATCCGCCGCATCGAGCAGCAGGGGTCCAGCGAACTGTGGGGCCTGCTCAAGCGCACCGACGAAAAATTCGTCACCGAGCGTGCCTACGAGAATCCGAAATTCGTCGAAGACCTGGTGCGCGATGTCGCGGCCCAGGTCCAGGACGTCGCCGGGGTGCAGCGCTTCCGTGTCGAGGCCGAGAATTTCGAATCCATACACAACCACTCGGCCTACGCCGTGGTGGAAGGCTGAGCCATCGCCTATTTGCCGGCGGCCGCCCGGCCGCCGCGCCCGGCCAGGGCCTCTCTGTAAGCCTGATGCGGCCGAATGGCAAGGCCGTGCCCGGCGCGCGCCGGGACAGCTGCGCGCCAACATGCTAGAATAGACAGTTTCTTGCTCGATTCTTCCTGCAATGTCGCGGAGGGACGGGCTGCCCCTTTCGGGCGCCGTTTTCGTTCTGTCTTGCTGGATCCGGTAAATACCGGCCTGCATGGATCGGGGCAGCGGCATCCGGAAGACATCCTCAAGGAGTGTAGTTCATGCGCCACTACGAAGTAGTGTTCATTGTGCATCCCGATCAAAGCGAGCAGGTGCCCGCGATGGTCGAGCGCTATCAGACCATGGTCACCGGCAGCGGCGGCCAGGTGCATCGCACCGAAGACTGGGGTCGCCGCCAACTGGCCTATCCCATCCAGAAGCTAGTCAAAGCCCATTATGTCTGCCTGAACATCGAGTGCTCGCAAGCGACCCTCGACGAACTCGAGCATTCGTTCCGCTACAACGACGCGGTCCTGCGCCACCTGGTCATCAAGACCAAGAAGGCTCAAACGACGCCGTCGCTGATGATGAAGTCGGTCGAGCGCGAAGAGGCCCGCAAGGCGTCGTCGGAAGCTACCCCGGCGGCCTGAGGCACACGCTGCCGCGCCCGGAACCGCAAGCGTGAACCAGTTCGCCATGACCGCCACGGCACTGGAGGTCCAGCCGCTACGATATACCCCGGCAGGCTTGCCGGCCATCGAGATGCTGCTGAACCACGAGTCCGAAGTCATGGAGGCCGGCCATCCGCGCCGGGTCGAGCTGACGGTTCCCGCCGTGGCCCTGGGCGACGTGGCGCTGCTGCTGGCGGACACTCCGCTGGGCGCCGCGCTGACGATCGAGGGCTTCCTGGCGCCGAGCCGCAAAGGTTCCAGCCGGCTGGTGGTGCATATCCAGCAGGCGAACCGGACGTATGCCGGAGGGGCCGCGGTCGTGGTCTAGGCCGGGACGGCAGTTTTGAGTTTTGATTAGGGGCGGGCCGCAAGACGGTTCGCCGCATGGAAAATATCCAGGGAGCCGCACAGCTCCCCTGAAACCGAGAGGCACATCATGGCTTTCTTCAAGAAAAGCAAAGAAAAGCGCAAATTCACGCAGCAAAACCCCTTGTTCAAGCGTCGCAAGTTCTGCCGCTTCACCGCGGCCGGCGTCGAAGAAATCGACTACAAGGATCTGGACACGCTGCGCGACTTCATCCAGGAAAACGGCAAGATCATCCCCGCTCGCCTGACCGGCACCAAGGCCCACTACCAGCGCCAGCTCGACACCGCGATCAAGCGCGCGCGCTTCCTGGCCCTGCTGCCTTACACCGACAACCATAACTGATCCGGGGCCTACGTCATGCAAGTCATTCTGCTCGAAAAAGTAGTCAACCTGGGTAACCTCGGCGAAGTCGTGCGCGTGCGCGACGGCTATGCCCGCAATTACCTGATCCCGCAAAAGATCGCCCGCCGTGCGACCGACGCCGCCTTGAAGGAATTCGAAGCGCGCCGCGCCGAGCTCGAGAAAGTGCAGGCCGAGAAGCTGGCCGCGGCGCAAGCCCAGGGCGAAAAGCTCGCCGGCCTGACGCTGACCATCGTCCAGAAGTCGGGCGTGGACGGCCGCCTGTTCGGCTCGGTCACCAACATGGACATCGCTGCCGCGCTGCACAAGCAAGGCTTCGAGTCGGTGGAAAAAGCGCAGGTGCGCCTGCCCAACGGCGCCTTCAAGGCCGTGGGCGAGTACCCCGTGCAAGTGGCCCTGCATGCCGACGTCCTGGTCGACATCACCCTGGTGGTGCAAGGCGAAATGGCCTGAGCCGGCAGGGGCGGCGTGCAAGCGCCGGGCATCCCGCTACACTATAGCCGGCGCAAGCCGGCTATTTCTTTTTTCATTCCTGTACGTATCAAACGAGGTGGCGATGCCAGACAGCAAGGTGGTGGGCGGAGATAGGTCGGGCGGCGGGCCGTCGGGCGGCGCTGCGTTCGGCGGCGATCCGCAACTGGACTATTTGCGGGTGCCGCCGCATTCGGTCGAGGCCGAGCAGTCCGTGCTGGGCGGCCTGCTGCTGGACAATGCCGCCTGGGACCGCATCACCGACGTCCTGGGCGAAGAAGATTTCTATCGCTACGACCATCGCATCATCTGGCAGCACATCACGCGCCTGATCGGCCTGGCGCGCCCGGCCGACGTGGTTACCGTGTATGAATCGCTGGCCAGCGCCGCCAAGGCCGAGGAAGTGGGCGGCCTGGCCTACCTGAACGCGCTGGCGCACAACACGCCGTCCGCGGCCAACATCCGGCGCTACGCCGAGATCGTGCGCGAGCGCTCGATGCTGCGCAAGCTGGTCTCGGTGGCCGACGAAATTTCCGCGGCCGCCTTCAACCCCCAAGGCAAGGAAGCGCGCCAACTGCTGGACGAGGCCGAGTCGCGAGTGTTCCAGATCGCCCAGGAAGGTTCGCGCGGCGTGTCGGGCTTTCAGGACATACAGCCGCTGCTGACCCAGGTGGTCGAGCGCATCGATGAGCTCTACCATCGCGAGGGCGATTCCGACGTCACGGGCGTGCCCACCGGCTTCACCGACCTGGACCGCATGACCTCGGGCCTGCAGGCCGGCGACCTGATCATCGTGGCCGGGCGCCCGTCCATGGGCAAGACGTCGTTTTCCATGAATATCGGCGAACACGTGGCCATCGAGCAGGGCCTGCCGGTCGCCGTGTTTTCCATGGAAATGGGCGCCGTGCAACTGGCCATGCGCATGGTGGGCTCGGTCGGCATGCTAGACCAGCACCGCATGCGCACCGGCAAGCTGACCGCCGACGACTGGCCGCGCCTGACCCACGCGGTGCAGCAGGTGCAGGAAGCCCAGATCTACATCGACGAGACCCCGGCGCTCAGTTCCATGGAAGTGCGGGCCCGTTCGCGCCGCCTGGCGCGCCAGTGCGGGCAGCTCGGGCTCATCATCATCGACTATATGCAGCTCATGTCGGCCAGCTCGGCCGGCGAGAACCGCGCCACCGAGATTTCGGAAATCAGCCGTTCGCTGAAAGGGCTGGCCAAGGAACTGAACTGCCCGCTGATCGCGCTTTCGCAGCTCAATCGCAGCCTGGAACAGCGCCCCAACAAGCGCCCGGTGATGAGCGACCTGCGCGAATCGGGCGCCATCGAACAGGACGCCGACTTGATCCTGTTCATCTATCGCGACGAAGTCTACAACCCCGACTCGCCCGACAAGGGCACGGCCGAGATCATCGTCGGCAAGCAGCGTAACGGCCCCATCGGCAGCGTGCGCCTGACCTTCCAGGGCGCCAGCACGCGCTTCTTGAACTTCACGTCGGTGATGTAGGGGCTGCGCGCCGCCGCGGCGGGCGCCGTAGCCTGTCGGCCGATGCGAAGGCGGCGCCAGCGTCGTCGGCGCCTTCCCACTTTCCCGGGGGCGGGTTGCTGGTTTCTAGGGCTACAGGGGATCACCGGTGTCGGGCGTCAACCCGGCCGCGAGTACAGCCGGCACCAGGCACGCCTCATCGTTCTCGGAAGTGTCGCCCGAGACCCCCACCGCGCCGATGACCTCGCCCTGGCCATCGCGAATCAGCGCACTGCCGGGAACAGGCGCCATCCGTCCGTCGGAGATGGAATTCAGCGCGGCAAAAAAGCCCGGCGCCTTGTTTGCGCGGCGCGCCAGTTCCCGGCCGCCGAATCCCATGCCCAGCGCTCCCCATGCCTTGGCCGTCGCGAGCTCGGGGCGCATGATGCTGGAGCCATCGTCGCGCTTGAGTACGACGGCGTGCCCGCCCGCATCCAGAACCACGACAGTCAGAGGCGCCAGGCCGAGCTCCTTCCCCTTGGCGAGAGTACCGCCGGCAATGGCGTCGGCCTGCTTGAGTGTCAAACGTGTCATTGTCTCTGCTATCCCTGTTTCAATGGTTGATTTGCCGGGCCCGCCACGGGGGATTTATGGAGGATGCCTTGGCGCTTGTGTGTGGCGCCTTCAAGTCGCGCTTCCTACTGGACTTTTATATGCGCCTCTTTAATTACCTTGCCCCATTTCGCGGAATCGGCCCGGATCAACGCGGCGAAGGCGCTGCTGGTGCCGCCTAGCACCTCGCCGCCTTCCAGATGAATCGTCTTTATGACGTGGGGCGACTTGAGTGCCTTATTTGCGGCGGCATTCAGGCGCTGCACAATACTTTGCGGCGTATTGCTAGGCACGAACAATCCGTACCATGTACCGGCATTGAACCCGGGGTATCCCGATTCGCCTATGGTCGGTACATTGGGCAAGGCGGGGTTGCGCTTTGCATCGGTCACGGCAATCGCGCGGAGCATGCCGCTCTTGATCTGACCCAGCGATGTAGGCACTGATGTCATCAGCATGTCCACTCGCCCGGCTATGGTGTCCGTTATCGCCGCCTGAGCGCCCTTGTATGGAATATGCGCAAGCTGCACCCCCGCGCTATGCTGCAGCAGCTCTCCGGTGAGGTGCGATACCGTACCGGTACCCGGGGTCGCAAAATTCAGCTTGTGGCCATGGGTATTCGCCTTGGCCGCTGCGGCCAACAGGCCCTTTACATTGTGATAGGGAGATTTTTCGCCAACGGTAATTACGTTAGGCGCCTCTGCGAGGATCACGATCGGTATGAAACCCTTCACGGGATCATAGGGTAGTTTCGCATATAAATGCGGATTAATCGCAAACTGCGCCGTTTGTCCCAGCAGCACCGTATAGCCGTCGGGCGGCTGGGTGGCCACCTGGACCGCTCCGATACTGCCGCTCGCGCCGGGCTTGTCCATCACGAGAATAGACTGATGCAGGATATTGGCCATTTCGGAGGACACCACCCTGCCGATCAAATCCATGCCGCCCCCGGCGCCGTCCGGGACGACTACCGTGATGGGGTGATCGGGGTAGCCCTTTGCAGCAGCATCCTTCGCGCACAAGACGGAGGCTGCCGAAAACAAAATGATTGGCAGCGCGTGCCCCAACCTGTGCATTAACTTGCTTGAGGCGCCGCCTGCCAGTTTGGCTGCCGAGGCTACAGTCTTGCCGCTACCCATCCTCGAAAAATTATTTAAGACCGCTGTTTTCATGAAAGTCTCCATTTTGTTAAAGAGTGATTGGCAGCCAATAGTCACTCTGTTTTTTTAGTTTCTTTATTTTTGGGCAAACCTATCTGAAATCGGGAATTGACCCATGCCATGACGCGGCAGGCTGTTTCACACGGCCGGAGCGCCGGTCTTGGCGGTGTCCGGCGGCGGAGCGACACCCGTCTCAGTGCCCGATTCCGGAACCGAACTGCCATACAACAGCCCGGCCTTTACCTTGGGTACGGTTTGGCTTGGATTCAGTATGGGCAGGCCGTGAGTGGGTGCGATAACCTTCACATCGAGCTTGTCGAGAAGCGCCTGAAGCCGATCGACATAGATATTCATGTCTGTAAATTTGGTCCAGAACAGCGCGCGGTCCGCAAATACGGCGGATACCTCGGGAAGATCCAGAGATATCGCCTCTTCGGCGAAAAGGCCGCAATGGCCATCTTCATGGTAATGGCTGTAGGCAAAGCCATCGCCTGGAAATAAAACACGCTCCTTTTTATCGAAACCCCACCAAGTGGTGCGCAAGTCGCGAATGACCGAATCGACAATAACAAACGATCTATCGCCGAGATCGAGCTCATCGCCTTCTCTCATGGAGCGCATCCGGTCGACATATTGCGGAAATGCCAAGTGATAGTCGCTGATATCCCCGCACAGCAGCACCCCGGGATATCTGTGCAAAATTCGCCCCAAGCCACCCGAGTGCGGTGTCTCCTGATGGGTCACAAACAAGTACTTGAGCGGCGGGCGGCTGGCAAGCAGCGCCTCCAGCTGGCGATTTATTATTGGGAAATCCTTGGGATGCCCCGTCTCGACCAGCATGCAGGCGGACGACCCCTCTATCAGGAAGGCGGCATTATAAGTATGGTAGATCTTGCCGTTTGCACGCTGCTCGAGGCAATCCCCGAGCCAGAATACGCCCTTGGCGATTTCTCTAGGAAGTTGTTTGGGTCCGCTCATTTTTATCTCAAGTCGTCGCGATTTACGTATTTCGGGGAGACCACGGTTTTATCCAGGCTGCGAAGAACCTCGTCCATCAATTTGTATTGACGCTCGACAATTTCCCTGCCGCACAGAATCCGTCCATATCCAGGAGCAATGGTTTCGATATCGTATTTATCGAATACATCGCCCAATTTCCGGCGCAGCGAGCTGGTTTCGCCGCCTTCCAGCCACCAATAGCGGGTATTCAGCAGAAAACTGCGCATCAGGGCTGCTGTCGTCGAACTGTCCGATGCATCGGCCGTCCAGGGCCCATCTGCGCTCTGGCTCCACTCGTGGGAGAACATATCGGAGGTAAATAATGTGCGGGTCGTCTCGTCGTACATCCAGCGTGTTCCGATCAGGCGTATGGGGGCCTGGAAAGCGACCAGGGGCCGTTGCTTGCCATGGCCGACATAAAGCGTTTCGGCGCGCCCCACCAGGGTCGTCTTGAGCGTATAAGAGCCATGGCCGGCGCCGTCTGACTTGCCTCCGAAGTCGACCCATTTCGCGGCGTCCGGGTTTCCCGAATAGCATTGCACAACATTGAATTCCGCAGCAATCGACTCGACGTTGCAAACCGACATGTATTCATTGAGCCGCATGGGGAATACTGACAATAATGTCTCGGGCTGCAGGAGTGCGGCAAGCTGGGCGAGGATTTCTCTTTCGTGGGCCACGTATCCAGTATCCAGCATGAGCGCGTGATCGCCCTCCCGGATCAAATAGCAGTTGGCCACTGAATACCCGCTCGCATTCGCGGGGTAGCAACTGACGCGCCCGTCAAGCTCAAAGACATTTTGAAGCGCATATAGGCTTTCATTTGCTAGGACAGTGATGCCGCTGGCCGGCATTTCAGAGTCTCTCTGGTATTCCTGTATCTGGAGATCGGGTTTCATTTATTACCCATGATTCAAGATTGTCATATGCCGGCCTTTCCCTAGAGGTTGGGCCAAGTGCTATCGGCTCGCAATCTGCAAATGTCTCTATGCAGAAAGAAAATATGCGTGAGCCCTGTCACGCCGTCGTTTTATATCGGGCTGCTTACACAGCAAAGCCTTTAAATCGACGCACCCCACTATATAGCACCGCTATGGCCATAGCCATCGCTAAAGCCATATGTCTGCATCTCTCCAGAGCAATAAGGGTAAGGCCAGGTGTGGATAAGGCTCTGGATAAAAACCGGTGGAATATCCACTGCCGTTGCTCGCATGGGGGTCGAGCACGGACGGCAGGCCGCGCAATGTCAATACAGCGAAACCCGAGGGGCCGATAAAATACGCGGCCAATACTCGGATATAAATGAGTGCGTTGAATTATGGGATATTGAGTAACGCAAGGCTGCCGCGAGAGGGCATTATCCTGACGTGCGGATAACTCCCGGGGCCGTTTGATCGACGGTGCGGGTGGGGTATTTGCATATTATCCGCAGCATTAGCCGGAAGACTGCAGCTCCATGGCTGCTTCGCGCAAAACTGCGCGCAGCCATTTCTGCGCGGGGTTTTTATGCGTGCGCTCGTGCCAATACATCGCAATATCGACATTGCGCATCGGTAATGGCGGCGGTAATACCTGCAGCCCCAGGGTCGCCGCGAAATGGCGCGCTATGTACTCGGGAACCGTCGCCAGCAGGTCGGAGGTTGCAACAACCGCCGTCGAGGCAAGAATCGAAGACAAATAGGCGCCGCATACCCGCGCGCTGCCCGCGCGCGTGAGCGCCTCGTCGACTGCCGTTTCGACCGCCGCACCTCGGCTGCGGCCGCGCGTGTAGTAGGCGTGGGGCCAACGCGCATACTGGTCTAGCGTGATCGAGCCGCGCACTTCCGGATGGTTGGCCGCAGCAATGACTACAAGCCGCTGGCGCAGCAAAAGCGATGAGTGCAGGTCTTCGGACGCTGCACGCAAGAAGCTGACCACGAGTTCGGCATATCCCTCCTCGAGTTCATTGCGCATGCGGGCGCGTTCGGGAACGTGCACGCGCACGCTGACGCCTGGCGCGACTTTGCGCAGCCTCGCCATCAGCGCGGGCATCAGGACGAAGGAAGTCGACTCTGTGGCGGCGATTTCAAACCGGATGGCCGAGCTCGTGCAGTCGAAAGGAGCATCCTGGGCGAGGGCCTGGTCTATCAGTTCCAGGCCCTGATGCACCGAGGCGGCCAGTTCGAGCGCACGCGCGGTAGGTATCATGCCTTTTTCAGTGCGCACCAGCAGCGGGTCGCCAAGCAGAGTGCGCAGGCGGCCCAACGCGGCGCTCATGGCGGGCTGCGTCATACCCATGTGAGCAGCCGCGCGCGTGACATGCCCTTCGCTGACCAAGGTGGTCAGGCAACGCAGCAGGTAGAGATCAAGGTGCTTGGCGTCCAATGTACAGGATCGGTTTTCCCGATGAATCGGCGAGCCCCGAGGGGGATCGCATCCTTCGAACTCCAAAGACTATAGCAAGCATTCATAGGCGGCGGATAGCCAGCTCTGCCGAGTAATGTGCGCCAGCCCGAGCCTGGCCTATGGGCGGGTGCCCGTCCATATTCCCGCCGGATGCATAGTCTGAGGCTAGCCGGCCGTGCCATCCGGAGAGCGGTACGCCGGTTGCCCCGCCGCATCTTGACTCGTCGCCACCCAGCACATTAAAGCCGCGGTTGGCTCGTCATGGCCAGCGCCATATCATAGGCGGCGCGCAGCGAGCGCGGGTCGGCGATGCCGCGGCCGGCGATGTCGAAGGCGGTGCCGTGGTCGACGCTGGTGCGCACGAATGGCAGGCCGACCGTGACGTTCACGCCATGGTCGACGCCCATGTATTTGACCGGGATCAGGCCCTGGTCGTGGTACTGCGCGACGACGATGTCGAATTCGCCGCGGCGGGCACGCATGAACACTGTGTCGCCGGGCCACGGGCCGCTGGCGTCTATGCCTTCGGCGCGCGCTAGCGCAATGGCCGGCGCGATCGTTTCGATTTCCTCGCGGCCGAAGCGGCCGTCTTCGCCCGCATGCGGATTCAGGCCCGCCACCGCCACGCGCGGGGCTGCCAGGCCGGCCTGGCGGCAGGCCAGGTCGGCCAGCCTCAGTATGATCAGCTCTTTCTCTATGGTGATGTGGCGCGGCACTTCGGCCAGGGCCATGTGTATGGTGGTCAGTATCACCCGCAATTCGGGGTTGGCCAGCATCATCGCGTAGTGCTGCGTGCCTGTGCGTTCGGCCAGGATCTCGGTGTGGCCTGGATAGTCGGCGCCGCCTGCCTGCATGGCCTTCTTGTTCAGCGGCGCGGTGACGATGGCGCGCAGCCGCCCGGCGCCGGCGTCGTCGATGGCGTGGCACAGGTACTCGTAGGCTCCGCGGCCCGCTTGCGGGCTGAGCTTGCCCGGTTCCAGGTCCGCAGGCAGGGCTTGCCAGCGGTTGCGTACCGCGACGATGCCCGCATCGGGCGGGGGCGGCGCGTCATCGGCGGCCAGTTCCTGCACGCGCAGCCGATCTTGCATGCCCAGGCGGGCAATGGCCGTCCGCAGCGCGCCGGCATCGCCGTATACGACGGTCGTCGCGGGCAGCCCTTCGGCATGCAGCTTGACGATGATTTCAGGCCCGATGCCGGCGGCGTCGCCCAGCGTGATACCTATGGGTAGATCGGAAATGTGCGGGTTCATGCAAGACTCGGAAAAAGCCGTCTCGGCAGTGCCGGAGGGCTCGGATTTGCTGCCGGCGTCGCCGTGGCGGGCAGTGCCCGCAGGCCTGCTTGCTCGAAGAGCGCAGCCCGGGTAGCTGGGCTGAGGGAAAGCGGCAGGGCGCGGGCCCAGTAGGTTATGGCTATTTTAGAGCTTGTGCACTGTCGGCGCCCGGCACGCCTGCGGCGGCCGCCGTTCCCGGATTTCCGTCGCACAGGCGCAATTCGAGCTCGCGGGCCTCGCTGCGCATGGCGTCGACGACCTCGCGCAGCCGCGCGCCCGACAGCCGGGAAGAAATCGCCGCGATGCTCAACGCCGCCACCGGCGTGCCCTCGGGATCCATGACTGCCACGCCTACCGCGCTGACACGTGGGACGATCATGTCGCGGTTGTAGCCGTAGCCCAGGCGCCGCGAGGTTTCGAGCAGCCGCAGGATGGCATCCATGCGTTCGGCCGAGAAGCGCGCCAGATAAGGCTGGCTGGCCTGCATGAGGGCCTGCGCCTGTTCGGCGGGCAGGCGCGCCAGTATGGCCGCGCCGCCGGCCGATACGCACAAGGGGCGGCGCGCGCCGACTTCCACGGTAAGGGCCTTGATCGGGTAATGGCCTTCGCGGCGGTCTATGCACACGGTTTCGTGGCGGCTGCGCAGGTTCAGGAATATCGTGTCGCCGGTATGCCGGGCCAGCCGGTCCAGGGACTGGGCGCCCATGGCGCGCCAATCGTAGCGGGGCTGCGCGGCAACGCCCAGCTCATAAGCCAGCCTGCCCAGTATGTAGTGACGTGTGTGCGGATCACGTGCCACTATTTCTTCGCGGCCCAGCGCCGCGAGGATGCGATGCAGGGTGGAATGATGCAGGCCGCAGTATTGTGCGAGTTCGCCCAGCCGCCAGCCGCCCTGGCGGCTCGACAAGGCCCGTAGAACCAGGAAGCTGCGTTGCAGCAGCTGCGCTCCGGCTGCGTCTGGCGGTATTTTCTGATTGTTCATATAGTGGAAATATGTGCTGGGCTCGCCGGCCCACCCGCCTTGCCGGATTTCATAATTGACGCATGGAAAGGCGTCTAGTGCCGTGTCTCAGAAGTTCGCACCCATGAAATTATGTCTTCGCGCGCAGAGCGGCGTTGCAAATTCTCGCGATAGTTACGACTATCGCTGCGGTTTGCGCCTTGCCCTGCACACGAATCCATCAATTTCATTATGGGCACGAACTTCTGAGACACGACACTAGGCCACCATTGCCTGTGGCAGTCAGGATAAATGTTCATATTATGGAAATTCAATGACTAGTAGTCAAAGCAGGGAAGTCGCCGCCGATGTGGTGGTGATAGGCGCCGGGGCCGCCGGGGTGTGCGCGGCCATTGCCGCGGCCAAAGCGGGCGCACGCACTGTGCTGGTGGATGCCGGCCCGATGCCGGGGGGAGAACTGCTCACCGGCATGGCGGTGGATGGGGCCTTGAATGCCCGCGGCGAGTGGATACTCGGCGGCGTGGGTCGGGAACTGTTCGACGAGTGCGAGCGCCTGGGCGGCTATATCGGCCCGCTCAACGACTGGCGCCTGATCTGGTACGTATGTTTCGACCCCGAGGTCATGAAGCTGGCCGTGGCGCGCTTGCTGGACAAGTACGGCGTGTCGCTGCTGCTGCACAGCATGATGTACGAGGCGCAGTCGCATGACGGGCGCGTGCAGGCGGTGCGGCTATTGAACAAAAGCGGCACCGTGCGTGTGACGGCGCCTTGTTTCGTCGACGCGTCCGGCGACGGCGACCTGGCAGTGCTGGCCGGCGCCGGCTTCGACCTGGGCGGGCCCGGCGGGGAATTTCAGCCTTTGTCGATGATGTTCCGCATGAGCGGCGTCGATACCGACGCGCTGCTCGATTATCTGTGCTGCGCTCCCGAGAACTTCGCGCTGGGCGAAAGCGATGCGATCCGTGGGGGACGCAGCGATGCGCAGATCGCGCAGGAAGTCCGGCGCCAGGGTCAGCCGACCGTGTTCATCAAGGGAGACGGCCCTCTGCTGGCCCAGGCCATTGAGCGCGGGGCCATGTATCCCACCGCGCTCATCATGATCCAGCCCACTTCGGCGTCGCGCCGCGAGGTGTGCCTGAATTCGACGCGGGTGGCTAATGTCAATGCGCTGGAGACCGGCGCCTTGAGCGCCGTGCTCGGGCCCCTGGCCGGCCAGATCGAAATGGGGGTGGACTTCATGCGCGGCAATGTGCCGGGGTTCGAAAGCGCGGTGTTTTCCGGAATGGCGCCGCGCATAGGGATACGCGAGACGCGCCGCATACACGGCGAAGAGACCCTGTCCGAACAGGACGTCCTGCAAGCAGGCAAGAGCGACCGTGGCATAGGCAAAGGCAGCCACCACGTCGACATCCATCAGGCCGGCGCGGGCCAGGTGCGCATTCCGGTGCGCGATGGCGGATCTTACGACGTGCCCTGGGGATGCCTGGTTCCCCGCGGCCTGTCCAATGTGATCCTGGCGGGCCGCTGCATTTCGGCGGATCGCGCCGCGCATGGATCGGTGCGCGTCATGGGGCCCTGCATGGCCATGGGGCAGGCTGCGGGCACCGCCGCGGCCCTGCTGGCCGGCGGCGATTGGGCAGGAGACGTGCGCCGCGTCGATGTGGCGCAGTTGCGCAGCCGCCTGTCCGGCGACGGCGCGATCCTGGCCGGCACGCACTGATGGGCCGGCGCATGGCTGGCTCCTACGCATACGGAGGAAACATGAATATCCATAATCTGCAAATCCCGGGAGCCAGGCGGCTGGCGGCGGTGCTGGCGGCGCTCCTTGCCTGGCTCCCGGGCATGCCCGCCGCGGCGAAGACAGCCTATCCGAGCGGCCCGATACATATGGTGGTGCCGTTCCAGGCCGGCGGCCTGACCGACATACTGGCGCGCACCATAGGTAACCGGCTGGCGGCCGAGCATGGCTGGAACGTCATCGTCGAGAACAAGCCGGGGGCCGGAGGCAATATCGGGGCCGAGTATGTCGCCCGCAGCCGGCCGGACGGGCAGACCTTGCTGATGGGGTCGATAGGCACCAATGCCACCAACCCATTTTTCTACAAGGACATGCACTACGACCCCCGCACGGCGTTTGCGCCGGTGGCGATGGGCGCCACCGGCACCCTGTTGCTGGTCGTCAATCCCGAACTGCCCGTGCACGACCTGCGCGAGCTCATCGCCTATGCCAAGGCGCACCCGGGCACGTTGTCCTATGCCTCGGGCGGAGTCGGCACTTCGCAGTACCTGGCCGGGGAGCTGCTGAAGTCCATGGCCGGGCTGAAAATACAGCACATCCCCTACAAGGGGATTTCGCCGGCGATGGCGGATCTGCTGGGCGGCCGCGTTTCCATGACCTTCGACATGGCTACCGTGCTGCCCTATGTGAAACAGGGCCGCCTGCGGCCGATTGCCGTGGCCAATCCCCGGCGTTCCGCGGCATTGCCGGACATTCCGACGATCGCGGAAGCCGGGGTGCCCGGCTACTCGGCCAGCGCCTGGTACGGCGTGTTCGCGCCCAAGGGCACGCCGCCGCAGATCGTGGGCGAGCTGAACGCGGCCATCAACCACATCGTCGCGGAGCCCAAGGTGCGTGCGGAGTTGCTCAGCCTGGGGGCGGAGCCTTCGCCCATGTCCGCCGAAGAGTTCAGGAATTTCGTGGCCGGCGAGTCGGCCAAATGGGCGAAGGTCCTGGGCCGGGCGCCGGCGAAGCACTGAGGACGGCCGGGCGGGGGATCGAGCCGCGTCCGGTTTTCGGGACGATCTCTTTCCGCCACGCGGACCGGCCGGATCGGGCGCTTGCGACGAGGCCCGCCAAGAATGGCGGGCCTCGTCGCGTGTGCCGGGCCTTTTTTAGCGGGCGCCGCCTCGAGCCGAAGATCTCGTTGCCGTGCCTGGCCTGCAGCGCCTTGTTGGCCGTGACCACGTGCTTGCCCTGGTTTTCACGCTACAAGGCCTCGCTGGCGTAATCCGCCAGGCGCGAGCGTTCGCCGCGCTGCAGAGTGATGTGCCCGGCGTGCGGCCAGCCCTTGAAGCGGTCGACCGCGTAGGTCAGGCCCGAGCTGCCCTCGGTGAGGTAGGGCGTGTCGATCTGGGCGATATTGCCCAGGCAGACGATCTTGGTGCCGGGGCCCGCGCGCGTGACCAGGGTCTTCATCTGCTTGGGCGTAAGGTTCTGCGCCTCGTCGATGATGAGGAACTTGTTCAGGAAGGTGCGCCCGCGCATGAAGTTCATGGACTTGACCTTGATGCGCGAACGTATCAGTTCCATGGTGGAGTTCTTCGACCAGTCGGGGCCGGCGGCGGCGCCGGTGAGATCGCTGCCGTTGGCGCCCAGGTGCAGCACTTCCAGGTTGTCTTCGAGCGCGCCCATCCAGGGCAGCATCTTTTCTTCTTCGGTGCCGGGCAGGAAGCCGATGTCGTCGCCCACCGGCACGGTGGCGCGGGTGATGATGATCTCGTTGTAGCGCTTGGTTTCCAGGGTCTGGGTCAGGCCGCTGGCCAGCGCCAGCAGGGTCTTGCCGGTGCCGGCCTGGCCCAGCAGCGAGACGAAGTCGCAGTCGGGGTTCATCAGCAGGTTCAGCGCGAAATTCTGTTCGCGGTTGCGCGCGGTGATGCCCCAGACATTGTTCTTGCCGTGGCTGTAGTCGCGCAGGGTGGCCAGCACCGCGCTCTTGCCGCTGACTTCCTTGACCTGCGCATACAGCGGCATTTCGCCTTCGAAGTAGACGAATTCATTGACGATGAATTCGCTGCACAGCGGCCCCTTGATGCGGTAGTAGGTGGTGCCGCCTTGCTGCCAGGATTCCACGTCCTTGCCATGCTTGGTCCAGAAGTTTTCCGGCAGCGGCATGACCCCGTCGTAGAGCAGGTCGGAGTCGTCCAGCACATGGTCGTTGTAGTAGTCTTCGGCCTGCAGCCCCAGGGCGCGCGCCTTCAGGCGCATATTGATGTCCTTGGACACCAGGATGATCTGGCGCTTGGCGTAGCGGCCTTGCAGCGCGTGCACGACGCTCAGTATGACGTTGTCGGCCTTGCCGGCGGGCAATTCGATGGGCAGGTGCGCCTGCATGGCCGAGGTCTGGAACATCAGCGTGCCCAGCGCTTCCTGGTTGCCCAGCGCGTCCAGCGGCACGCCCTTGTCCAGTTCCTTGGCGCCGGCGGCCAGGCCGTCGAGCGAGCGGCTGACCTGGCGCGCGTTGCGGGCGACTTCGGACATGCCTTTTTTCTGGTGGTCGAGCTCTTCGAGCACGATCATGGGCAGGAAAATGTCGTGTTCTTCGAACTTGTACAGCGAGTTGGGGTCATGCAGCAGCACGTTGGTGTCGAGCACGAACAGCTTGCGTTTGGCCACCGGAAGGCGGGTTTTTTTTCGGCTTACCTTGAGTTGCGTGACGGGGGCGGGCGAGGCCGGTTGCGTGGCGACGGCCGACGGTTCGGCAGCGCCGGTTCGGCGCGCCGTGGGCACCGCCGCCAGCATGGGCGGCGCTACTACCTCGATGGGGTCGGCCTGCGGCTCGGCATCGTTGCTGGGCGCAAGCAGTACTCCCATTCGGGTGGGCAACTTGGGTAGCGGCATAGAGTGTCGGCTCCTGGTGCGATAAGGGATGTGTTGCGGGATGTGCGTCGAATAAGGCGTACGGGATATGGGGCGGGGCGCGTCGGCAGCCGGATCAGGAAATGCCGCGCACTGCCTGCAGCACTTCGTTGACGTGGCCGGGCACGCGCAGGCCGCGCCATTCCTGCATCAGCACCCCGTGGGCGTCGACCAGGAACGTGCTGCGCTCGATGCCGCGCACCTGCTTGCCGTACATGTTCTTCATCTTGATGACATTGAAGGTGCTGCACAGCGCTTCGTCGTCGTCCGAGATCAGCGGGAAGGGCAGGTTCTGCTTCTCGGTGAAGCTGGCGTGCGACTTGAGCGAGTCGCGGGAAATGCCCACCACCTGGCAGTTGGCGGCCAGGAAATCCCGGTACTTGTCGCGGAAATCCTGGGCCTCGGTGGTGCAGCCCGGGGTGTTGTCCTTGGGATAGAAATACAGCACTGCCGCCTTGCCGTGCAGGCTCGCGGGGCTGATCTCGCCCTGGGTGCTGGATGCCTTGAAAGAGGGCAGGGGCTTGCCTATGGCCGCTTGGCGTGTCGTGCTCATGGAGCGTTCTCCTCGTAGGGCAGCAGGGCGGCGACCACGCGCCGGCCCTCGGCCATCAAGATGTTATAGGTGCGGGCTGCCGCCTGGGTGCTCATGGTTTCCACGCCTATGCCCAGGCGGATGAGTTCGCGGGTGACGTGTTGCGGCAGGAACCGTTGTTTCAGCCCGGTGCCCACCAGCACGACTTCGGGGGCGTCGGGAGGCTTGGCCGGCGCGGCGCCGGCGTCCAGGAAATCGAGTGGGTCGGAGGTGGCGGCGCCCAGGCCGGCCGCCAGGCGCAGTTGCGCGGCGGTGATGTCTTCGGCGGTTCCGACGTTCCAGGCGTGGATGTCGCCTTGCGGCCCGAAATAGACGGCGTGTCCGTACGAGACCTGGTTTATTTCGATGTAGTCGCGCCCGTAGGCGGTTACCGTGTTGAGTGCGGGATTCGATTCGGTCTGCAGTTGCACAAAAATGCTCCCAGATTCATTCCGATGATAGCGCAATTGATCGGCTGTTCCGTCGACGATATTCCCGGTTTTGCAGTTTTTATGTATGGATTAAACTATTTGCCCATTTGTTCCGAGACGCGTAGTCGGGACGCATAGCCCGGTGTGCATGGCCCGGGATGCCTGGTCCAGGGGCTGTCCGCGGCGTGTGGCCCGGGACCCGCCCCCCGGCCTGTTGCCCGCGGCTCGCTTGCCCCCGGCCTGCGCTTCGGCTAGATTAGTGTTTTTGTTGCACTGCACACATCGAGCCCGCGCCCCGCGCGTTCACCCCTAGGACCCTTCATGACGAACTTTCCTCGTATCGAGCGTTTACCGCCCTATGTTTTCAATATTACCGGCGAGCTGAAAATGGCGGCGCGGCGGCGCGGCGAGGACATCATCGATATGTCGATGGGCAATCCGGACGGCCCCACGCCCCAGCACATCGTCGACAAGCTGGTCGAGGCGGCCAGGCGGCCCGACACGCACGGCTATTCGGTTTCCAAGGGCATCCCGCGGCTGCGCAAGGCGATCTCGGGCTGGTACGAGCGCCGCTACGGCGTGCAGTTCGATCCCGATTCCGAGGCCATCGTCACCATAGGCTCGAAAGAAGGGCTGGCGCACTTGATGCTGGCGACGCTGGATCGCGGCGACACGGTGCTGGTGCCCAATCCCAGCTATCCGATACACATCTACGGCGCGGTCATCGCCGGCGCCAACATCCGCTCGGTGCCCATGACGCCGGGGCTCGATTTCTTCGAGGAAATCGAGCGCGCGGTGCGGGAAAGCATACCCAAGCCCAAGATGATGATCCTGGGCTTTCCCAGCAATCCCACGGCGCAGTGCGTGGACCTGTCCTTCTTCGAGCGCATCGTGGCGCTGGCGCGCGAGCACGGCATCCTGGTGGTGCACGACCTCGCTTACGCGGACATCACCTTCGATGGCTATGTGGCCCCGTCCATCATGCAGGTCGAGGGCGCGCGCGACGTGGCGGTGGAATTCTTCACCATGAGCAAGAGCTACAACATGGCCGGCTGGCGCGTGGGCTTCATGGTGGGCAATCGCGAGCTGGTCAATGCGCTGGCGCGCATCAAGAGCTATCACGACTACGGCACTTTCACGCCTATACAAGTGGCCTCGATCGCCGCCCTGGAAGGCCCGCAGGACTGTGTGGCGCACGTGGTCGAGCAATATCGCAACCGGCGCGACGTGCTGGCCAAGGGCCTGCACGAGGCGGGTTGGGAAGTCGACATTCCCAAGGCTTCCATGTATATCTGGGCGCGCATCCCCGAGTTCTACCAGGGCCTGGGCTCGCTGGAATTCTCCAAGCGCGTGCTGGCCGATGCCAAGGTGGCGGTGTCGCCCGGCATAGGCTTCGGCGACTACGGCGACGGCTACGTACGCTTCGCCCTTATCGAGAACGAGCAGCGCACGCGCCAGGCGGTCCGCGGCATCAAAGAAATGTTTCGCAAGGACGGCCTGAGCAAATGAAGCCCATCAAGGTAGGCCTGCTCGGGCTGGGCGTGGTGGGCGGCGGCACCTGGAAGGTGCTGACGGCCAATGCCGAGGAAATCGCGCGCCGCGCCGGGCGGCGCATCGAGGTCGCGGCCGCGGCCGTGCGCGACCTGGACAAGGCCCGCCATCTGGTGGGCGACGAAGTGCGGCTGACGCGCGACGGCATGGACGTGGTGCGCGACCCCGAGATCGACATCGTGGCCGAGCTCATAGGCGGCGACACCGTGGCGCGCGAATGGGTGCTGGAAGCCATCCGCCAGGGCAAGCACGTGGTCACCGCCAACAAGGCGCTGCTGGCCAAGCACGGCAACGAGATCTTCGCCGAGGCCCATCGCCGCGGCGTGATGGTCGCCTTCGAGGCCGCGGTGGCCGGCGGCATTCCCATCATCAAGGCGATGCGCGAGGGCCTGACCGCCAACCGCATCCAGTGGCTGGCCGGCATCATCAACGGCACCACCAATTTCATTCTTTCCGAAATGCGCGCGCGCGGCCTGTCGTTCGGCGAAGCGCTGGCCGACGCGCAGCGCCTGGGCTATGCCGAGGCCGACCCCACCTTCGACATCGAAGGGGTGGACGCCGCCCACAAGCTGACGCTGCTGGCCTCGCTGGCCTTCGGCATCCCCGTGCAGTTCGACAAGGCCCACGTGGAAGGCATTTCCGGCCTGGCGCAAGAAGACATTGCGCATGCCGAACGCCTGGGCTACCGCATCAAGCTGCTGGGCATCACCAAGCGCCGCCCCGAGGGCATAGAACTGCGGGTGCACCCCACGCTGATTCCGGCCGAGCGGCTGCTGGCCAATGTGGAAGGCGCCATGAATGCCGTGGTGGTCTGCGGCGACATGGTCGGCGCCACGCTGTACTACGGGCAGGGCGCGGGCGCGCTGCCCACCGCCTCGGCGGTGGTGGCCGACCTGGTGGATGTCACGCGCCTGCAGGCGGCCGATCCCGAGCACCGCGTGCCGCACCTGGCGTTCCAGCCCGAATCCATGGCCGATACGCCCATCCTGCCCATGTCCGAGGTCGAATCGTCCTACTACTTGCGCCTGCGTGTGCACGACCAGCCGGGGGTGCTGGCGGACCTGGCGCGCATCCTGGCCGACGGCGGCATTTCCATCGATTCCATGTTCCAGGAACCGCACGGCGAACACGACGCCGACATCATCTTCTTGTCGCATATGGCGCGCGAAGGCGCGGTCGACAAGGCGATCGTGCGGGTGCAGGCCCTGCCTTTCGTGAAGTCGCCCGTTACGCGCTTGCGCGTGGAGCCCTTGTCATGAAATACGTATCCACCCGCGGCGGCATGCCGTCGCAAGCTTTTTCCGAGATCCTGCTCGAAGGCCTGGCGCCCGACGGCGGCCTGACGGTCCCCGAATTCCTGCCCAAGATCAGCGCCGACACGCTGGAATCCTGGCGCGGCCTGAGCTATGCCATGCTGGCCACCGAGGTGCTCGGGTATTTCATTACCGATATCTCCAAGGGCGATCTCAACAAGCTCACGCACGCCGCATATTCCCGCGATGTCTTCGGCGCCGAAGACATCGTGCCGCTCAAGCCGCTCTCCGGCGGCCTGACGCTGCTCGGCCTGTCCGAAGGGCCGACGCTGGCGTTCAAGGACATGGCCATGCAGTTCCTGGGCCAGATCTTCGAATACGTGCTGGGCAAGCGGCGTACTTCCATCACCATCCTGGGGGCCACCTCGGGCGATACCGGCTCGGCCGCCGAATACGCCTTGCGCGGCAAGCGCGGCGTCTCGGTGTTCATGCTGTCGCCCTATGGCCGCATGAGCGACTTCCAGCGCGCCCAGATGTACACCCTGCAGGACGACAACATCCACAACCTGGCCATCCGTGGCGTGTTCGACGAATGCCAGGACATCGTCAAGGCGCTGTCCTCCGACCTGCAGTTCAAGTCGGCCCATCGCGTGGGCGCAGTCAATTCCATCAACTGGGCGCGCATCGCGGCGCAAGTGGTGTACTACTTCTGGGGCTGGCTGCGCAGCACTCGCAAGGCCGGCGAGGCGGTCTCGTTTGCCGTGCCCTCGGGCAACTTCGGCAATATCCTGTCGGGGCACATCGCGCGCGAGATGGGCCTGCCCATCCGCCGGCTGGTGCTGGCCACCAACGAGAACAATGTGCTCGAAGAATTCTTCCGCACCGGCGTGTACCGCCCGCGTTCGGCCGAACAGACGCACGCTACCTCGAGCCCGTCCATGGATATTTCGCGCGCCTCGAACTTCGAGCGCTTCGTCTACGACCTGGTGGGGCGCGACCCGGCGCGCGTGCGCGAGCTGTGGCAGCAACTTGCCGACAAGGGCGAGTTCGACCTGAGCGCCTTGCGTGGTTCCTTCGAGCAGCGCTACGGCTTCCTCAGCGGTGTCAGCACGCACGCCGATCGCCTGCAGACCATACGCGATGTCCATCGCGACAGCGGCGTGCTGATCGACCCGCACACCGCCGATGGCGTCAAGGTGGCGGCCGCGCACGTCGAGCCCGGCATCCCCATGCTGGTGCTGGAAACTGCGCTGCCGGCCAAGTTCGGCTCCACCATCGAAGAGGCCATCGGCGAGCCCGCGCCCATCCCTGAAAAACTGCGCGGCCTGGCCGATCTGCCCCAGCGCGTCGAGGTCATGGACTGTGACGCGGCGCTGGTGCGCGCATACATCGAGAGCCACGCGGCGGCATAAGCGCTGCGGCGCGGGCGGCCACGCTGCCCGCGGTCGCCTGCCGGGCTTGGGCCGGGCTCAGGCTGGGCTGTGGCCTGTCAGGAAAACCGGTAGGTCTTCAGGTGCAGGCTGGTCTCGCTGCTGCTGATGCCGCGTATCAGGCGGATGCGTTCGAGCACTTCGGACATTTCCGCCAGGTTCGCGGCGCGCAGTTCGGCCAGCAGGTCCCAGCGGCCGTTGGTGTCGTGCAGGGCCGCCACCCCGGGCTCGCCCAGCAGGCTGGCGATGACGATCCGGGTTTCATTGCCTTCTACCGCAATGCCCATCCAGGCGCGGATATCCTGCGGCTCGGCGTCGGGGCGCAGGCGCAGCGTATAGCCCGCGATCACCCCGGCGTCTTCGAGCTTGGCGATGCGGTTGTTGACCGTACCGCGCGATACCCCTAGTTTCTTTGCCAGAGTGGCTACGCTGCTGCGCGCGTTATTGCGCAGCAGCGATATCAATGCCTGGTCTGTGGCGTCCATGTTCGGTACTCGGCTGTAAGCGCGATGGCTTGATTGAAAATCGAAATGGGAAGCCGGGAGCGGGGCATTCCGCGAGCCCGGCCACGAAGATCGAGCTCCGTATTGTCATTTTGTCATTATCCTATGACGATAATGATAATTTAATGCCATATTCTGCACAATAGTGACGATTTACATTGCCACGCGGCGGATCCAAACTGAGCGGGAATCAAGAATTTTCGCTACTCAAGGAGACCGCCATGAAGCAGACCCCATCGAATTCCCCCCTGCAAACCTTGTTCCTGGACACCGGCGACGTTGCCGCCATCGTGCGCCTCAAGGGCCTGGAATTCTGCTTCAAGGGCCTGGAGGCGGCGCTGCGCGCCGATTTCCTGCGCTGGAACGAGTTCGACAAGTCGGCGCGCGTCGCCAGGTACGGCCGGCAAGGCGTCATCGAGCTGATGCCGATCGCCGATGCCTCGACCTATAGTTTCAAGTACGTCAACGGCCATCCCGGCAACACGCGCCTGGGCCTGCCCACCGTCAGCGCCTGCGGCGTGCTGGCGCCGATGCGTACCGGCGTGCCCGAGCTGCTGAGCGAACTGACGCTGACTACCGCCTTGCGCACCGCCGCGACCTCGGCCATGGCGGCGCGCTTCCTGGCGCGCCCCGATTCGCGCGTCATGGCGCTGATAGGCAATGGCGCGCAGTCCGAATTCCAGGCCCTGGCTTTCCGCCATTTGCTGGGCGTGCGCGAGCTGCGCCTGTACGACGTCGACCCGGCCGCCACTGCCAAGCTGCAGCGCAATCTGGCGGGCAGCGGCCTGCGCTTGCGGGCTTGCGGTTCGGTGCGCGAGGCGGTAAGCGGCGCGGATATCGTCACCACCATCACTGCCTACAATGGCCACGCCCAGGTGTTGCTGGCGGACATGCTCGAGCCGGGCATGCACGTCAACGCGGTGGGCGGCGACAGCCCGGGCAAGACCGAACTCGAGCCCGCCGCCTTGCGCCGCGGCCCGGTGTTCGTGGAATTCGAGCCGCAGACGCGAGCCGAGGGCGAGCTGCAGCAACTGTCGCCGGAGTTTCCGGTCACCGAGTTGTGGACCGTACTTGCGGGCCTGCAGCCGGGCCGCGCCGATGCGCGCCAGATCACGCTGTTCGATTCCGTGGGATTTGCGTTGGAAGACTATTCCGCATTACGCTTTATGCGCGATCTGGCGCGCGAGCTGGGCGTAGGCCGCCCGGTACGCTTGGTGCCGGACATGGGCGATCCCAAGGACCTGTACTCCTGCCTGGCCATGCCGGCGTCCGTGCAGCCGGTCGAAGCACCCCTGGAGGAATTGTTGGAATGAGCAGCGACCCGCCCCGGATCAGCCTGATCGGCGCGCCTACCGACGTGGGCGCCAGTTGCCGCGGAGCCAGCATGGGCCCCGAGGCGCTGCGCGTGGCCGGGCTGGCGCAGGCCTTGCAACGCCTGGGGGCGGAGGTCGTCGATTGCGGCAATGTGGGCGGGCCGGCCAATCCGTGCCTGCCGCCCGTGCGCGGGTTCCGCCACTTGGCCGAGGTCGCGCAGTGGGCCAGGCTGGTGCACGCCGCCACTTATGAACAACTGGCGGCCGGCAGGCTGCCGCTGCTGCTGGGCGGCGACCACAGCATGAGCATAGGCTCCATCAGCGCCGTGGCGCGCCACTGCCGCGCAAATGGCCGGCCGCTCAGGGTGCTGTGGCTCGATGCCCATGCCGACTTCAACACCGCGCAGCTCACGCCCAGCGGCAATATCCACGGCATGCCGGTGGCCTGCCTGTGCGGCTACGGCCCGGCCGAACTCACCGAGCTGGGCACGGCGGCGCCGGTGCTCGAACCTTCGCAGGTCCGACAGATCGGCATACGCAGCGTCGACGAAGGCGAGAAGCGCTTCGTGCACGACGTGGGCATCGAAGTCTTCGACATGCGCACCATAGACGAAGTCGGCATGCGCCAAGTCATGGAACTGGCCCTGGGCGGCCTGAATCCGGACACGCATCTGCACGTCAGTTTCGATGTGGATTTTCTCGACCCGGACATCGCGCCGGGCGTGGGCACGCCGGTGCGTGGCGGCCCCAGCTATCGCGAGGCGCAGTTGTGCATGGAAATGCTGTTCGATTCCGGCCGGCTCGGCTCGCTCGACGTGGTGGAACTGAACCCGGCCCTGGACGTGCGCAACGAAACCGCGCGCCTGGCCGTCAGCCTGCTGGAAAGCCTGTTCGGCAAGACCACCCTGATGCGCAAGTCCTCGGAACGGTGAACCCGTTCCTATCTCATCTCACAAGGAAAATATCGTGAGCCGCAAGACCCCTATAGAACGCTATCGCAATATCGGTATCAGCGCCCATATCGACGCGGGCAAGACCACGACCACCGAGCGCATTCTTTTTTATTCGGGGGTCAGCCACAAGATGGGAGAAGTCCACGAGGGCATGGCCACCATGGACTGGATGGAGCAAGAGCAGGAACGCGGCATCACCATCACCTCGGCGGCCACCACTTGCTTCTGGAAGGGCATGGCCGGCAATTATCCCGAACACCGTATCAACATTATAGATACACCGGGGCACGTGGACTTCACCATAGAAGTCGAACGTTCCATGCGCGTGCTGGACGGCGCCTGCATGGTGTACGACGCGGTCGGCGGCGTGCAGCCGCAATCCGAGACCGTCTGGCGCCAGGCCAATAAATACAATGTGCCGCGCCTGGCCTTCGTCAACAAGATGGACCGCGTCGGCGCCGATTTCTTCCGGGTGCAGCGCCAGATCCGCGAGCGCCTCAAGGGCAATCCGGTGCTGGTGCAGATCCCGCTGGGCGCCGAGGACAATTTCCACGGCGTGGTCGACCTGGTCCGCATGAAGGCCATCGTCTGGGACGACGCCACGCAGGGCGTCAAGTTCGATTACATCGAGATTCCGGAATCGCTGCGCGAATCGGCGCAGCAGCACCGCGCGGCAATGCTCGAGGCGGCCGCCGAGGCCGACGAATCCTACTTGCAGCAATACCTGGACGGCATCGAGCTGAGCGAAGACGAGATCCGCAGCGCCTTGCGCCGCCGCACCATAGCCGGCGAGATCGTGCCCATGCTGTGCGGCAGTGCTTTCAAGAACCGTGGCGTGCAGGCGCTGCTGGATGCGGTCATCGATTACTTGCCCGCGCCCACCGACATCCCGCCGGTGCAGGGCCATGATGCGCACGACAATCCGGTCGAGCGCCGCGCCAGCGACGACGAGTATTTTTCCGGGCTGGCCTTCAAGATCATGAGCGACCCTTTCGTGGGCCACTTGACCTTCTTCCGTGTGTATTCGGGCGTCATGCGCTCGGGCGACTCGGTCTACAACCCGGTCGAGGACAAGAAAGAGCGCGTGGGGCGGCTGCTGCAGATGCATGCCAACCATCGCAACGAAATCACCGAGGTCTACGCGGGCGACATTGCCGCGGCGGTGGGCCTGAAAGACGTCACTACCGGCGAGACGCTATGCGATCCGCTGCATGTCATTACCCTGGAACGCATGGTGTTCCCCGAACCGGTGATTTCGCAGGCGGTAGAGCCGCGCACCAAGGCCGACCAGGAAAAAATGTCCATCGCCCTGTCGCGCCTGGCCGAGGAGGATCCGTCCTTCCGCGTGCACACCGACGAGGAATCCGGCCAGACCATTATTTCCGGCATGGGCGAGCTGCACCTCGAGGTGCTGGTCGAGCGCATGCGGCGCGAGTTCGGCGTCGAGGCCACTGTGGGCAAGCCGCAGGTCGCTTACCGCGAGACCGTGCGCAAGGTTTGCGAATCCAGCGAAGGCAAGTTCATCAAGCAGTCGGGCGGGCGTGGCCAATACGGCCACGTGGTGCTGAAGATCGAGCCGCAGCCGGCGGGCAAGGGCTTCGAGTTCGTCGATGCCATCAAGGGCGGCGTGGTGCCGCGCGAATTCATTCCGGCGGTGGAAAAGGGCGTGGTCGAGGCGCTGAACACCGGCATCATTGCAGGTTACCCGGTAGTCGACGTCAAGGCGACGCTGATCTTCGGCTCTTACCACGATGTCGATTCCAACGAGAACGCCTACCGCATCGCCGCGGCCATGGCGTTTCGCGACGGCTGCCGCAAGGCCAGCCCGGTGCTGCTCGAGCCCATGATGGCGGTGGAAGTCGAGACGCCCGAGGAAAAAATGGGCGACGTCATCGGCGACCTGTCGTCGCGCCGCGGCATGATCCAGGGCATGGAAGACATCCCGGGCGGCGCCGGCAAGGCGGTGCACGCCGAGGTGCCGCTGGCCGAGATGTTCGGCTATTCCACGGCGCTGCGCTCGCTGACCCAGGGGCGCGCGACCTACACCATGGAGTTCCGCCATTATTCCGAGGCGCCTGCTGCGGTGGCCGAGGCGGTGATCCGCTCGCGCAGCCCGCAGGCCGCGCGCGGCTGAGGCCCGATCGCCGCCTGCTTGGGCGGCTCTCTGATCTATGTTGCGGCTGGACCTCGAAAGGGCCGCGTCCGCGCTGCCGGCCGGCCCGGGCCAGGCGGCAGCGGCGTGCGTCACTCGCGGCGCAAGCCGGCCAGGAATTCCTCGACCTCGGCCGCGAAGGCCTCGGGCTGCTCGGCCACGGCCAGGTGCGAGGCCTCGGCTATGACGGCCAGCCGTGCATTGGGTATGGCTTGCGCCATGGTTTCGGACATGGCCACCGGTGCGCCCTGGTCCAGTTCCCCGGCGATCACCAGGGTCGGGGCATGGATGCCCGGCAGGCGCGAGGTAGTGTCCACCGTGCCCACGGCATGGCAGCAGCCCAGGTAGCCCGTGCGGTCCGTGCTCACCAGGCGGCGGCGGAAAGCCGCCACCGTGCCCGCATGCGATTGGCGGAAGCCCGCATGGAAGTAGCGTTCCATCACGGCGTCGGCGATGGCTTCTATGCCGTGGGCGCGCACGGTTTCGATGCGTTCGCGCCAGGCGGCGCGCGCCGCCTCGGGATAGCCCGAGGTGGAGTTAGCGATCACCAGTGCCGACACCAGGTCGGGATGGCGCAGCGCAAGTTCCTGGCCGACCATGCCGCCCATGGACAGCCCGATCCAGGTCACCGGCCCGGTCTGCAGCTCGCGCAGCATCCCTGCGGCGTCCTCGGCCAGCTCGGCCATGGTGTACAGGCCTTCGGGCGCGTCCGAGCCGCCGTGGCCGCGGTGGTCGTAGCTCAGCACGGTGTAGTCGGCCGAGAGCCGGTTGGCGAGGAAATCCCACATGTCCAGGTCGCAGCCCAGCGCATGGCTGAGCACGACCACGCCCCGCGAGTCGGCGCGGCGCGGCGCGCGCAGGCTGTAGTGCAATGACGGCCGGGCACGGGTCGCGCCGATGCGGCCGACCCCGGGGTGGTCGACTTGCAGCGGGGATGCGGGCGCGAGCTCGTAGCCCAGCGCCGGGCCGAGTTCGCGCAGGATCTTCTGCGCCAGGGCGAAGGCCGTGTTGGCCGCCGGCACGCCGGCATAGACGCCGATCTGCATCAGCACTTCTTTCAGCTCGTCGGGCGTGAGGCCGGTCTCGCCGCTTTGCAGGCCGGCGCGCACGTGCAGTTCGAATTCTTCCCAGCGGCCCATGGACGCGGTGATGGCCAGCACGATGCAGCGCCGCGTCTGGGCCGGCAGCCCGGGCCGGCTCCAGATCTCGTGCCAGGCAAAGCGCGTGATGAGATTCTGGAATTCGGCGTTGAAGTCGGTGGCATTGGAGATCGACCGTTCGACCCAGGCCTCGCCCAGGATTTCGCGGCGGTTGCGCAGGCCGCGCTCGAGGTCGTGATCGATAGGGTCGTGGCTCATGTCGGTGCTCGTCGGATGCAGGATCGGCTTGCGGCGAGCACGCATGGCTGGGCGTGAGCCGGCCGCAAATGGAAAAAGGGAAATGAGGTCGATTGTGCCATATGGCACAGCCGCCGCGCTGCGGTGTGTCCGCGCAGTGTTCGCATCCGGCCGCCGCCGCATGTCGGCCGCGACGTGCCGGCCTCGGCCGCTCAAATCCGTGAATCAAAACACCGGGCGTCTCAGGCCGCCTTGCCGCGCCCCGGCAGGGTGGTCAGCAGCAGGCCGGCCAGCGCGATGGCGAAGGCCAGCAGTTGCGTGGCCGACAGGGGCTCGCCCAGCACCAGGATGCCGACCAGGGCGGCGCTGATGGGCAGCATTACGGTGAATACGCCGGCCTGTGAGGCGGGCACGGATTTCAGGCCGGTCATCCACAGCCATACCGTCCAGACGCTGGCGGCCAGGCCATAGAACAAGAGCAGCAGCCAGATGCCCGGGGTGACGGCCAGGAAGTCGAAACGGCTGGCACTATACAGTCCGAAGGGCGTCATCAGGGTGAAGCCCCACAGATTGATGACCGCGCTGATGCGCTTGGGCCCGAGTACTGCCGTCAGCCGCTTGCCGATCACCGCATAAGAGGCCTCGCACAGCACGGCGCCGAAGAGCAGCAGATCGCCCAGCAGGACATTGCCGGTCGTCGCGCCCGCCGCCGCGGCCGTGCCGTCGGCGCCGCCGCGGGTCAGCGCCAACAGGCCTATGCCCAGCACGCCGCAGGCCACGGCTGCCCGGGTGCGCGGGCTTATGCGTTCCTTCAGGAACAGCCAGCTCATCAGCGCCACCGTGGCCGGGATCGCCGACATGATGACGCCGGCCGACACCGCCGAGCTCAGGCTTACCCCGTACACCATGCAGAGCGTGAACAGGAAGTTGCCCAGGAACGATTCGAGGAATATGAGCGTGCGGGTGTGCGTCGACAGCGGCGCCTCGGTGGCCGGCTTGCGCAGCCAGCGCAGCATGGCGACCGCGCCTATGCCGAAGCGCAGCCAGGCCAGCAGGAACACGGGCATGGCGGCGGCCAGCGGGCGCGACAGCGCCACATAGCTGCCCACCAGGGACATGCTCAGCGCCAGGCAGCCATAGGCCGCCGCGCGGCTACGCAGCGATGTCGTCGCCATGCACCGGCACGCAGGCCACCTCCGTCCTGACGGAATTGGCGATGAAGCATTCTTCGTGGGCAAGATGGTGCATGGCGTCGATTTCCTCGCGCCGCGGCAGGCGCGGCCCCGAGAACATGACCTCGGGCCGGAGAGTGGCGCGCGACAGGTACAGTTTGCCGCGCTCGTTCTTTTCCATGACGGCCGCGGGATGATCGACGTAACGGTCGACGCGGAAGCCGCGCTGCGCCGCGATGCCCAGGAACCACAGCATGTGGCAGCTTGCAAGCGAGGCGACCAGCATTTCTTCGGGATCGACGGCGGCCGCGTCGGAATAGGGCAGCGGCACCGACAGCGGCGAAGACGAAGCCTGGACTTCGGCGCCGCCGTCGAAGCGCAGCAGGTGGCGGCGCTTGTAGCGCTTGTCGAGGAAATCCTGGCCGTCGCGCGTCCAGATCAGTTCGGCGGTGTACTCGTGCATGCGGGCCTCGCGTCCTTGCGCACTGCTGGGGCCCACATTATAAAAGCGGCGGGGCGTCCAGGCCGCCGGCGGATGCGGACAGCGGCTCGTACGCACGAGGCCGGGCCGGGCATGGCTGGCCGGTGCCATGCCATTCTTTCGGAGCCACCCTAAACGTCGATCGCCGCCGTGGACGCCGCGCGCTTGCGCAGCTCGAACTTCTGGATCTTGCCGGTGGAGGTCTTGGGCAATTCGCCGAAGACGAACTGGCGCGGCACTTTGAAGCCGCTCAAGTGCTTGCGGCAATGGGCTTCGAGTTCCTGCGCGGTGGCCGCGGCGCCTGCCTTCAGCTCGACGAAGGCGCAGGGCGTCTCGCCCCATTTCGGATCGGGCCGGGCCACCACTGCCGCGGCGAGCACCGCGGGATGGCGGTACAGGACGTCCTCGAGCTCGATGCTGGAGATGTTCTCGCCCCCCGAGATGATGATGTCTTTGCTGCGGTCCTTGATCTTGACGTAGCCGTCGGGATACATCACCGCTAGGTCGCCGGTGTGGAACCAGCCGCCGCGGAAGGCCTCGCGCGTGGCCTCGGGATTCTTCAGGTAGCCCTTCATGGTGATGTTGCCGCGGAACATGATCTCGCCCATGGCCTCGCCGTCGGCCGGCACGGGCTGCATGGTTTCAGGGTCGAGCACCGCGATGGCGTCCTGCAGGTGATAGCGCACGCCCTGGCGCGCATTGAGGCGGGCGCGCTCGCCTACGTCCAGCGCCGCCCACTCTTCATGCTGCGCGCATACCGAGGCCGGGCCGTAGACTTCGGTCAGGCCGTAGACGTGCGTGAGTTCGAAGCCCAGTTGCTCCATGCCCTCGATCATGGCTGCCGGCGGCGCGGCGCCCGCCACCATGGCGTGGACCTTGTGCGTGATGCCGCGCTTCATGGCCTCGGGCGCGTTGACCAGCAGGGTGTGTATGATGGGTGCGCCGCAGTAGTGGGTGACCCCGGCGCTGCGGATCAGGTCGAAGATGGCCTGGGGATCGACCTTGCGCAGGCAGACGTTGACGCCGGCGCGCGCCGCCACCGTCCAGGGAAAGCACCAGCCGTTGCAGTGGAACATGGGCAGCGTCCACAAATAGACGGCGTGCTTGGGCATGTCCCATTCGAGTATGTTGCTGATGGCGTTGGTGTAGGCGCCGCGGTGGTGGTAGACCACCCCCTTGGGATTGCCGGTGGTGCCCGAGGTGTAGTTCAGGCAGATGGCATCCCATTCGTCCGCAGGCGGCTGCCAGGCGTACTGCGGGTCGCCGCCGGCGAGCAGGGTCTCGTAGTCGAGCTCGCCGATGCGTCCTCCATCGCCGGTGTATTCGGGGTCGTCGACGTCGATCACCAGCACGGGGTGGTCGACCTTGCGCAGCGCCGTGGCGACGAGCCCGCTGAATTCGCGGTCCACCAGCAGCGCCTTGGCCTGGCCGTGATTGAGCATGAAGGCGATGGTGTCGGGGTCCAGCCGGGTGTTCAGGGTATTGAGCACCGCGCCGCTCATGGGCACGCCGAAATGCGCCTCGACCATTTCGGGGATGTTGGGCAGCATGGCAGCCACCGTGTCGCCCTTGGCAATGCCGCGCGCAAGCAGGGCGCTGGCCAGGCGGCGCGCGCGTTCGTAGGTCTGTTTCCAGTTGCGGCGCAGCGCGCCATGGACGACGGCGGTGCGCTCGGGATAGACGGCGGCGGCGCGTTCGATGAAAGTGAGGGGAGTAAGCACCGCGTAGTTGGCGGCCGTCTTGTCCAGGTCTTGTTCGTAGATATTGCCCATGGTGTCTCTTCCTGGTTTTATTCCATTTCTAAATCAACCGTGCACTTTGGCAGCTTCGCTTGCCGTACTAGATGTACTGTCTGCGCTTCGCTTTCGCGTTCACGATTGATTTAGAAATGGAATTACTTGTGGCTGGCCCTGGTGATTGCGGTTCCGGTGGCCCCGGCTCATCCTACCCCGTTCCGCGCGCGCTTGTCCACGCGGCGGCTGCCGTGGCGGCACTCCGGCCGCTGCGCACCGCACCTTCCAGCACCGCGGGGTAGCCGGTATCGGTCCAGTCCCCCGCCACCCAGACGCGCGGCCAGGGCGTGGCGTTGCCTGGGCGTGCCAGTCCCGGCACGGCGGCGAAGGTGGCGCGCTTGTCCACCAGCAATTCGCCGGCGACGATCTCGGGCATGGGGGGCAGGGCGGCGGCCTGCGCGCGCAACTGTTCCAGGATGCCGGCGCTCAGGTCGCTGCGGCTTAGCCGGGCCGCGGCGCGAGCGTCGCTGACCACGACGGTGACAGCGGGCGGGGCCTCCGGACAAGCCGGCTTATCCGCCGGGCCTGGGCCAGCCGCGATCGCCGGGCGGTCCGGGAGTTGTTCGAACAGCCATTGGCCATGCCAGCCGCGGGCCGGGTCGTCCTCCAGCATCAGCATGGGCCAGGGCAGGCGCCAGGGCTTGGCCAGCCGCAGCGTCAGGGTGGCGATCGGGCGGTAGTCGAGCGCGTCGAGCCTGTCGAGGAATGCCGGGCCGGCGGCGTCCGCCGGGCATTGCCGCAGCAGCCGCTGCGCCACCGGGGCATTGACCGCGAGTATCGCGGCATCGAAGGCCATGCCGTCGATCTCGACATGGGTGGGCAGGTATGCCAGGCGGCGCACGGCATGGCCATAGCGCATGTCCAGCAGGGCGGCCGCATCCGCCGGCCACAGCTCCGACAGGCCGGTGCGCGGCAGCAGCAGGTCCGAGGCGGACTTGGGGCCGCCCAGGCTGTCGCGCAGCACATGGGCCAGCAACTGGGCGCAGGCCTGCGACGGGGCGGTGTTCAGCGCGGCCAGGCACAGCGGCCTCCAGAACAGGCGCACCAGCCGCCCGGGCTGGGCTTCGGCCTGCAGCCATTGTTCGACGGTGGCTTCCGGCGGAGTGCGCCACTGCCGGCGCCGCAGGCGCCGCATCAGCCCGGCCAGTGCCAGCCTGTCCGGCCAGCCCAGGCCGCGGGCGGCGGCGATGCCGGCCAGCAGGTGCAGGGGGCGCGGCAGCCATGGCCATGCCTGCAGGCGATAGCGGCCGTCGGCCGAGCGCAGCCCCAGCCCGAGCCGCTGCAAACGTTGTTCGGGATCTATGCCCAGCCCGCGCATCAGCGCCAGGGTTTCTGTATAGGCGCCCAACAGGATGTGCTGGCCATTGTCGATGCGCATGCCCAGTTCGGCCGAATCGACGCTGCGGGCGCGGCCGCCGGGCGTGCGGCCCGCCTCGAATACCGTGGTTTCCCAGCCCAGGTCGCGCAGCCGCAGGGCGGCCGCCAGGCCTGCCCAGCCGGCGCCCACGACCGCCGCTTTCATCGGGCCAGGCGCCGGATTACTCCGCGTCCGCCGCCCACCCAGGTTTTCCAGGCGAGCCAGAACTTGCGTATGGGCGTGAGCGAAATGCGCTGTTCCAGCACGTGCCAGCCGTCGCGCTCGATTTCGCCGAGCAGCGCGTGATAAATGGCGGCCATCATCAGCCCCGGTCGTTGCGCGCGGCGGTCGGCCTCGGGCAGTTCCTGCACGGCTTGCCGGTACAAGTCGCGGGCGCGCGCGGTCTCGAAGCGCATCAGTTCGCGGAAGCGTTCGGAATACTGGCCGTTGAGAATTTCGGCGGCCTTGACGTTGTGCTTTTCCAGATCTTCCACGGGCAGGTAGATGCGGCCGCGCCGCGCATCGTCGCCCACGTCGCGGATGATATTGGTGAGCTGGAAGGCCAGGCCTAGCGTGCCCGCGTAGGACAAGGTTTCGGCTTGCGTATGGCCGAAGATGCCGGCCGACAATTCGCCCACCACTCCCGCGACGCGCCAGCAATATTTGCGCAGCTCCGCCCAGTTCATATAGCGCGCCTGGTCCAGGTCCATTTCCATGCCGTCGACGATCTCGATCAGGCGTGCGGCATCCAGCCCGCAAGAGGCGATATGCGGAGCCAGCGCCTGGGTGACCGGATGCTCGGCCTTGCCGGCGAACATTTTTTCCACCTCGGCGCGCCACCAGGCCAGTTTCACGCGGGCCACGGACGGATCGCTGCATTCGTCCACCACATCGTCGACCTCGCGGCAGAAGGCATACAGGGCGGTGATCGCCTTGCGCCTTTCGGGGGGCAGGAACAGGAAGGCGTAATAGAAGCTGGAGCCGCTGCGGGCGGCCTTGTCCTGGCAGTATTCGTCGGGGCTCATGCTTGGAGGGAATGCGGGTTCATGGGTGGGGCCGCCCGGCGGCCGGGCAAGTGGGGCCTGGCTACCGTTGCGCGCGCCCGCGGCCGCGTCAGCGCAGGGCGCGCCACAGCAACAGGATCCAGTCGCTTTTGCGCAGCGTCGGCCGGTGGCGGAATACGTCGTAGTGTATCCGTTCCAGCCGTTCCAGGATGCGCAGGCCGCCCTGGGCCACCATGCGCAATTCCAGTCCGATGCGGCCCGGCAGGCGGCGGGCCAGCGGCAAGCCCGCCAGCAGCATCTCGCGCGCCTGCGTGGCCTGGGCGCGCATCAGCTCTTGCCACGCGGGGCCGGCCTCGCCGCGGGCGATCTGGCCTTCGTCCACCCCATGGCGGCGCAGCGCGTCTTGCGGCAGGTAGACCCGTCCCTTGGCCCAGTCCACGGCCACGTCCTGCCAGAAATTGACGAGCTGCAGGCCGGAGCACAGGGCGTCGGCTTCGCGCAGGTTGGCGGGCGACACGGCCCGGTACAGATGCAGCATGAGCCGGCCCACCGGATTGGCCGAGCGCGAGCAGTAGTCCAGCAACTGCGTATCGCTATCGTATCGATGCACGCGCACGTCCTGCTCGAAGGCCGAGAGCAGGTCGAAAAAACACTGCAGCGGCAATTGGTATTCCTTGATGCTGCGGGCCAGGGGCACGAATACCGTGGCCAGGGGATCGTCGCCGGGCAGCGCCAGGGTTCCCGTGCCGATGTCCTGCAGCGCACGGCGATAGGCCTGCAGCTTGCGCAGGCGGGTCGCGGCGTCGTCCTCGCCTTCGTCGGCGATATCGTCGGCGCTGCGGGCATAGTGGTAGATGTCCCTGACCGGCCGTCGCAGGCGCGCGGGCAGCAGCAGCGAGGCGACCGGGAAGTTCTCGTAATGATCGACAGCCATGGGCAAAGCGCGAAAAGGTGTTGCAGGCGGTTCCATTTTAAGGGCCCGCCGGATCCGGGCCGGGCTTGCGTGTCCCGAGAGGGTCAACTATTGTTACTTCCCTCTTAACTTGTCCGAGCGAACTGGATTAGACTTCGGCATGCCCGGTACGCCCGGGCAGGCCGGCGCGGCGGCGCCGGCGCACATGCAGACTACGGGATCATCCATGCCACGCCCCATTTCGGCGCACATTTCATTGTCGGCCATGCGGCACAACCTGCTCGCGGTCCGGCGCTGCCTGGACAGCGCCCAGGTCGCCGGCGACCGGGCTCGGCCCCATGTGTGGGCGGTGATCAAGGCCAATGCCTACGGCCACGGCATACTCAATGCCGTGCAGGGCTTCGGCGCGGCCGACGGCCTGGCGATGCTCGACCTGAACGAAGCGGTGCGCTGCCGCGAGGCGGGCTGGAACGGGCCGATACTGCTGCTGGAAGGGTTTTTCGAGCCGGCCGATATCCGGGTGCTGGATCAACATCGTATATCTGTTACCGTGCACTGCGCCGAACAGTTCGACATGCTGGAAAAGGCACGGCCCGGCCGGCCGCTGGATGCCATGGTGAAGCTGGACAGCGGCATGAACCGCCTGGGCTTCCAGCCGGGCGCCTACCGGCAGGCATACGCCCGCGCCCAGGCCCTGCAGCAGCGCGGCGTGCTGGGCGCGCTGGGCCGCATGACGCATTTCGCGCGCGCCGACGACGATGCGCAGGCCACGGCGCAGCAGATAGCCGTGTTCGGCGAGGCCACGCAAGGCCTGCCCGGCTCGGCCAGCTTGTGCAATTCGGCCGCGACGCTTACCGAAGGCCTGTGGGCACACTGCGTACCGGGCGGCGAACAATGGGTGCGGCCCGGCATCTGCCTGTATGGCGCCTCGCCTTTCGACGACCGGCCGGCGGCGAGCCTGGGGCTGCGGCCCGTCATGACGCTGCGTTCCCGCCTGATCAACACGCATGTATTGAAGGCCGGCGCCAGCGTCGGCTACGGCTATACCTACACGGCGCCGCGCGACACCCGGGTGGGCGTGGTCGCCTGCGGCTATGCCGACGGCTACCCGCGCCATGCGCCCACCGGCACGCCGATATGCGTGGACGGGGTGATGACGCGCACCCTCGGGCGCATCTCCATGGATATGCTGGGGGTCGATCTCGACCCGGTGCCGGGGGCGGCGGTGGGCTCCGAGGTCGTGTTGTGGGGCGAGGGCGGCCCCTCGGTCGACGACGTGGCGCGGGCCTCGGGTACCGTGGGTTACGAACTGCTGTGCGCGCTCGCGCCCCGGGTGCCCGTGCAAGTGCATACGGAATAGATCTGTCGAGGAATCGAATCGTGAAAGACAAATGCGTACTGGTTACCGGAGCCACCAAAGGCATAGGCTGGGCCATCACCCGGCGCCTGGCCGACATGGGTTGCCATGTGGTGGGTTTGGCGCGCCATACCCAGGAAATCGATTTTCCGGGCTACCTGTATTCCTGCGACCTGCAGAATGCCGGCGAAACGGAAGACATATTGCGTGTCATCCGCGAGAAATATCCGGTGGACGCGATCGTCAACAATGTCGGGATAGTGCGCCCCGAAGCGCTGGGCGAGGTGGACCTGGCTTCGCTCTATCAGGTGCTGGACTTGAACGTGCGCGTCGCGGTGCAGGTGGTGCAGGCTTTCGTCCCGTCCATGAAGGCGCGCAAAGAAGGCCGCATCGTCAATATCTGCAGCCGCGCCACGCAAGGCGCGCTGCGGCGCACCAGCTACTCGGCCGCCAAGAGCGCGCTCATAGGCTGTACGCGCACCTGGGCGCTGGAGCTGGCCGAATACGGCATCACGGTCAACGCCGTGTCGCCGGGGCCGATCGAGACCGAGCTGTTCCGCGCCAACCAGCCGGTCGGCAGCGAGGGCGAGAAGAAGGCGCTGGCCTCCATTCCCATGGGCAGGCTGGGCCAGCCTGCCGAGGTCGCGGCGGCCGTCACCTTCCTGCTGTCCGACGAAGCGGGCTATATCACCGGCCAGGTGCTGGGCGTGGACGGCGGCGGCAGCCTGGCCGGGCGCTAGCATCTGGCGGCCGGCGGCGGGTGGGGCATTGCCCGGGCCGGATTCCCGTCCGGTTACACTGTCGCATGGCCAAGACCAAGACCACATACATATGCAATGAGTGCGGGGGATCCAGCCTGAAATGGGCGGGCAAGTGCCCGCATTGCGGCGCCTGGAATTCCCTGCAGGAATCCGTCGAATCCGAGCCGGGGTCGCACCGCTACGCGCCGCTGGCCGGCGCCACCAGCGCGGTGCTGAACCTGGCCCAGGTCGAGGCTCGCGAGCAGCCGCGCCAGCCTTCGGGCATCGCGGAATTCGACCGCGTGCTGGGCGGCGGCCTGGTGGCCGGGGGCGTGGTGCTGATCGGCGGCGACCCGGGCATCGGCAAGTCCACGCTGCTGCTGCAGGCGCTGGTGTCGCTGTCGCACGCGGTCAATGTGCTGTATGTGTCGGGCGAAGAATCCGCCGAGCAGGTGGCCCTGCGTGCCCGCCGCCTCGACCTGGACACCAGCGGCGTGAGCCTGCTGGCCGAGATCCGCCTCGAGGCCATTGTCGCCGCGCTGACCGAGCACCGGCCCGGCGTGGCCGTGATCGATTCCATCCAGACCTTGTACTCGGGCGAGCTGAGCGCCGCCCCGGGTTCGGTTTCGCAAGTGCGCGAATGCGCCGCCCAGCTCACCCGCCTGGCCAAGCAGACCGGCATCGCTATCGTGATGATCGGCCACGTCACCAAGGACGGCTCGCTGGCCGGCCCCCGGGTGCTCGAGCATATCGTCGATACGGTGCTGTATTTCGAGGGCGACACGCATTCGGCGTTCCGCCTGGTGCGCGCCTTCAAGAACCGCTACGGGGCGGTCAACGAGCTGGGCGTGTTCGCCATGACCGACAAGGGGCTGCGCGGCGTGAACAACCCCTCGGCGCTGTTTCTCTCACAGCATGAGCAGGGCGTTTCCGGCTCTTGCGTGATGGCCACCCAAGAGGGCACGCGGCCGCTGCTGGTCGAGATCCAGGCCCTGGTCGACGGCGCCAATGCGCCCAATCCGCGGCGCCTGTCGCTGGGGCTGGAAGGCACTCGGCTGGCCATGCTGCTGGCGGTGCTGCACCGCCATGCCGGGGTCGTCACCTTCGACCAGGACGTGTTCGTCAATGCCGTGGGCGGGGTCAAGATCACCGAGCCGGCGGCCGACCTGGCGGTGCTGCTGGCCATCATGTCGTCGCTGCGCAACCGGCCTTTGCCCCGCGGCCTGGTGGTGTTCGGCGAGGTCGGCCTGGCCGGCGAGATCCGGCCCGCGCCGCGCGGCCAGGAACGCCTGCGCGAGGCGGCCAAGCTGGGGTTCTCTACGGCGCTCATCCCCAAGGCCAACGCGCCGCGGCAGGCCATCGAGGGCCTGGAGATCTGGGCGGTCGACCGGGTGGACGCGGCCATCGCCCGGCTGCAATAGGGACGGTTCACTTACACGATCAGGGAAATGCCCGCTTCGGGGCAGGAAAGGAGTTTGCAGGTGGAGTGGTACGTAGTCGGGCTGGGTTGCCTGGTGGCGGGAGCCCTGATCGGTTTCACGGGCGGGGTGCTGGGCATAGGCGGCGGCTTGCTGGCCATTCCCTTGCTGGGGCTGGTGCTGGACATGCCGCAGCAGGCGGCGCAGGGCACGGCGCTGGTGATGGTGCTGCCGGCCGTGCTGCTGACGGTGCGCAAGTACAACCAGCGCGCGCGCATAGACTGGCACGCGGCGGCGGCCGGCGCGGCGGGTTCCATCGTGTTCACCTGGATCGGCGCGCGGATCGCGCTGGGCATAGACCCGATACTGCTGCGCCGGGTGTACGCGGCCTTCATCCTCTGCATCGCGATTTTTTATTTTTTCCAGAGCCGGCCCCGGAAAGGCAAGGCCAAGCCCGGCAAGAACGCGGCGAAGCCTGCGCCCGCGCGTGATCCGGCGCAGATCCACAAGGGCTGGTTTGCGGCGGTGGGTGTGATGGCCGGCCTGGCCAGCGGCATTTTCGGCGTGGGCGGTTCTGTGCTGGCGGTGCCGTTCCTGACCACTTATTTCCGCCTGTCGCAGACCTCCGCCCAGGCCCTGGCCCTGAGCATGATCGTCCCGGGCATCATCGTGGCGCTGGCCACTTATACGGCGCACGGCCAGGCGCACTGGCCGGTCGGCCTGCCGCTGGCCGCGGGCAGCATCTGCTGCGTGCCATACGGGGTGCGCTGCGCCTATGCGATGCCCGAGCCGCGGCTGAAGATGATATTCGCGCTGATGCTGCTGGTGATAATCTTTCTGCTGTTGATCAAGGCCTGAGGTCCGGGGCCCGGGATAATCCTCCTTTGCACGGAGCTTCGTCGATGCCCCAAGATTCCTGCGCCGAACTGGCCCTGCCCGGCGGCGCCATGCGCTACGATCCGCAGCGGCTGGCCCATCCGGGCAGCTTCCTGTTCGACCCGCGGGCGCCGGCCAACGATGCCGTGCCGGTGGGCGTGGGCGGACGCCAGGCGGCCTGGTTCACGCAAGGGGAATACGGCGCGGCCGTGCTCCGGCATTACCGCCGCGGCGGCCTGATTGCGCATATCAGCCGCGACCGCTATGTGTGGACCGGCGCGCGGCGCAGCCGGTCTTATGCGGAATTCGAACTGCTGCGCTACATGCACGCGCGCGGCCTGCCCGTGCCGGTGCCGCTGGCAGCGGCGTGGTGGCGCCGCGGCCTGAGCTACCGCGCCGCCATACTGGTCGAGCGCCTGCCCGGCGTGACGGCGCTGGCGGCGACGCTGCGGTCCCCCGATGGAGCCGCAGAGGATTGCGCCGCCAGCCAGGCGGCGGTGGCCTCGGCCATCCATGCGATGCACCAGGCCGGGGTCTGGCACGCCGACCTGAATGCCTACAACATCCTGCTCGACCGGCAAGGCACGGCCTGGCTGATCGATTTCGATCGCGGCCGCCGCGGCGTGCTGACGCCGCGGCAGCGGCGGGGCAACTTGCTGCGCTTGCGGCGCTCGCTGCTGAAGGTGGCCGGAGAGCGCGGCCTGGCCTATTGGCAGGGCCTGGAGCAGGCATACTTGCGATTGGGTGAGGCATAATGCGGGCTTGCGGCGGGTAGCCGCAGGCCGTCCGAGGCCGGCGCGCATACGAAATGCCCGGTGATTTTTCGCCGCCATGAGCCGGCGCCGCCGCGTGCGATATGGCGTTGCGGGCGGTGCGCGGCGCACAGGAGATACGATGAAATCCGTGGAACTCTACGGCCTGGAGAAATGCAGCACTTGCCAGAAGGCCAGAGCCTGGCTGGACGAGCACGGCCAGGCCCATACCTTTGTGGATTATCGCGAGCACCCGATCGCGGCCGCACGCCTGCAGAAGTGGGCGCAGCAACTGGGCGGTTGGGAAAAGCTCGTCAACCGGGCTTCGATGACCTGGCGCAACCTGCCGCCCGAGCGCAAGCAGCCCGCCGACGATGCGCAGTGGCTGGCCCTCATCGCCGAATACCCGGCGCTGGTGCGCCGGCCCGTGACGTTGATGCCCGACGGCACTGTCGCGGTGGGCTTCACGGACAAGAAATACACGGCCTTGTTCGGCTGATACAGGCCGGCGCTCGTGCGAACGGGCAGTCACGGCGCCATGCCTGGCTGCCCGCATGGCGATGGCCGCGGCGTGCCGGCTTCGCGACGCTTGCCGGCACGTATATCGACCGGATATTTGGATAAGGAAAGCACTATGTTGAGCCAGCAAGAACTGAAACAGAGCGTCGCCGCGGCGGCCGTCGAGTATGTGCTGCCTTTGTTGGGGGCGGACGTGGTGCTGGGCGTAGGCACCGGCTCTACCGCCGACTTGTTCATAGACGCCCTGGCGCCGCATCGGGGGCGCTTCAAGGGCGCGGTGGCCAGCTCCGAGCGCAGCGCCGCGCGCCTGGCCGGGCACGGCATCGAGGTCTTCGACTTGAACGAGGTGCGCGGCATGCCCGTGTACGTCGACGGGGCCGACGAAATCGACGCAGGCCTGAACATGATCAAAGGCGGCGGCGGCGCGCTCACGCGCGAAAAAATCGTCGCCTCGGTGGCCGAGCGCTTCGTGTGCATCGTCGACGAGTCCAAGCTCGTCGAACAGCTCGGCGCCTTTCCCCTGCCGGTGGAAGTGATACCCATGGCGCGCGCCAGCGTGGCGCGGCGCCTCGAAGGCATGGGCGGGCGGCCGCAACTGCGTTCCGGATTCGTCACCGACAACGGCTGCCAGATCCTGGACGTCTCGGGCTTGCGGATCGCCGCCCCGGCCGCCATGGAAGCCGAGCTCAACAACGTCCCGGGCGTGGTCACTTGCGGCCTGTTCGCCCTGGCCGGCGCCGACGTGGCCCTGCTGGCCACGCAGCAAAGCGTGCGCGAACTGCGCCGCCCGTCATGAAGCCGTAACAATCGGCGTGTAGCCTGCCGTCTTGTATCCCGTCGCGGGCCGCGGCGGCGCCGCGCTGCTCGCCGGCGCCAATGCCCGGCGCCCGCGGCTTGCCGCAACACGACACTAGACTGGGCCGCCCATGTTCGAGCATACAAATAAGCAATTCGACGCCGATCTCGAAGCCATCCGTACTTTGTTCTTGAGCATGGGGGGCGTGGTCGAAGCGATGGTAAGGGTAAGCATGCAGGTGCTGGCCGAAGGCCGCGCGGACCAGGTCGAGCGCGTACGCGCCCGCGAGAAAGAAGTGAACCAGCTGGAAGTCGGGATCGACGAGCGCATAGGCCTGCTGATCGCGCGCCAGCAGCCGGCGGCGATAGACCTGCGCCTGCTGCTGTCCGTCTCGAAGATGCTGACCGATATGGAGCGCTGCGGCGACGAGGCCAAGAAGATCGCCAAGACGGCGCGCAGGGTGCATGAGGCGGCCAGCCCGCCGGTTCCGCTGGACGGCCTGGACCGCATGGCCACGCGGGTCACGGGCATGCTGCGCGACGCCCTGGACGCTTTCGCGCGCCAGGACGCGCCGAAGGCCACCACCGTGCTGCGGGCCGACAAGGACGTCGACCAGGACTGGAAGGCCTTTCGCCGCAACGCCACGGAACGCATGGCGACGACGCAGGATGCGGCTGCCATCGCGGGGATCTTCGACCTGGTGTTCATCGCCCGCTCTCTCGAAAGAATCGGCGACCACGCGACGAACATGGCCGAGCAGGTGATCTACATGGTGCATGGCGCCGATGTGCGCCATACCGGCCTGGAGAACGCCGAGCGCCAGGCGCGCGGGGCATAAGCGCGGGGCATAAGGCCGCCGGCTCTGCTCGGGCAGGGCGCCCGGCCGGACACGGGCCTGGCGCGTGCAGGCCTTGGGGCGTACCGGCCCTAGTTCGAGGGCGGGACGTAGCCCTGGGCTTCGACCGCGGAATCCTCGAACAGGAAACTTTCCATTTGTTGCGCCAGGTACTTGCGCGCGCGGGCGTCGGCCAGGTTGAGGCGGTTTTCATTGACCAGGCGCGTCTGGATGCCTATCCATTCCTGCCAGGCCTGCTTGGAAATGCTTTGCCAGATACGCGTGCCCAAGGGGCCGGGATAGGGCGGGAAATCCAGCCCTTCGGCCTCGCGCTTGAGCTTTACACATTGAACCATACGTGCCATGGCGGTACACCTTGATGCGGATTGATCGATGGCATCCATTGTACCGCCGGCGCCCGGGCTGCCGGACGCCCGGCAGGCTGCCTTGGGGCGGCAGCGCCAGGACGCGAGCCCGCCGCGTGCGGGCCGCCGCGGCCCGCCGGCTACAGCCGCTTGATGAAGATCAGGCTGTTGCGTGAGCGGTTGTAGTGCGCCTGGCGTTCGCGCGGCAGGTCGGAGATGCCGCCCTGCACGAAGCCGCGCTTCATGAACCAGTGCGAGGTGCGCGTGGTCAGCACGAACAGCCGCTTTGCGCCCAGGGCCCGCGCCTTGGATTCGATATGGCGCAGCAGCATCTCGCCTTCTCCCGAGCCCTGCCATTCGGGGTGCACGATCAGGCAGGCCATCTCGGCCATGCCTTCGTCCAGGTAGGGCATCAGGGCCACGCAGCCGTATATCACGCCGTCGTGCTCGAGCACGGTGAATTTCTCGACGTCGCGCTCGATCACCGCGCGCCCGCGCGGCACCAGCGTGCCGTCGGTTTCCAGCGGCTCGATCAACTGGACGATGGCGCCGACGTCGTCGACCGTCGCCGGGCGCAGGTCGTCCAGCGTGTCTTCGACCACCATCGTGCCCACGCCGTCGTGGGTGAAGATTTCCAGCAGTATGCTGCCGTCCAGCGTGTAGGGCACCAGGTGGGCGCGGGCCACGCCGCGCTTGACCGCACGCGAGGCATGCGCCAGGAACGAGGCCGTGTCCTCGTCCAGCGTGCCGGTGGCCAGCAGCGCATCGGCGTCTTCGCGGGCGAGTTCGGTGTCCACTTCGCCGCTGGGGTCGCGCACGGTGCGGCCCTGGGTCAGGAAGATCAGCTTTTCGGCGCGCATCGATACGGCCACGCTGGTGGCCAGGTCTTCCATGGCCAGGTTGAAGGCCTCGCCGGTGGGCGAGAAGCCCAGCGGCGAGAGCAGCACCACGGCGCCCTGGCTGACGATGTTGCGCAATGCGTCCATGTCGAGCTTGCGCACGGTGCCGGTATGCTTGTAGTCGACGCCGTCGATGATGCCCACCGGACGGGCGGTCACGAAATTGCCCGAGATGACGCGGATATGGGCATGCGACATGGGGGTGTTGGGCAGGCCCTGGCTGAAGGCGGCCTCGATGTCCAGGCGGATCTCGCCTGCGGCTTCCTTGGCGCATTCCAGCGCCTCGACGCTGGTGGGCTCGGTGCCGCGCCCGAACTGCATCTGGAAACCCTTGAGGCGCAGTTGTTCGTTGACCTGCGGGCGCGAGCCGTGCACCAGCACCAGCCGCACGCCCAGCGCCGACAGCAGCGACAGGTCCTGCACCAGGTTGTTCAGCGCGCCGTCGCCCACGAGTTCGCCGCCGAAAGCCACGACGAAGGTCTTGCCCCGGAAATCGTGCACGTATGGCGCCACCTCGCGGAACCAGCGCACGAACTGGGCGGGGGCGAATTCGGGCGCATCCTGCGCGGATAAGGTGTCTACGTCGTTGGTGGCCATGTCTTCCGGTTGGCGGTATGGGGCGAATATGGGCGTCCCACGTGGGGAACGTCGACGCAAAATTATAATAACTGCTGCTGCAGGTACAGAAGATTTATGCAAGAGTCCGTTAAAACACCCGCCAAAACAGTTGCGAATATGCCGCGCCGCCCCGCGCAGGCCCGCCCCAGGCCTGCGGCCGCGGCGCGCCCGCTGCCGGCCATCGCCTATCCGGATGACCTGCCGGTCAGCGCGCGCCGCGACGATATTGCGGCGGCGATCCGCGGCCACCAGGTGGTCATCGTCTGCGGCGAGACCGGCTCGGGCAAGACCACCCAGTTGCCCAAGATCTGCCTGGAGCTGGGCCGCGCCGAGTTCGGCATGATCGGCCATACCCAGCCGCGGCGCCTGGCGGCGACCTCGGTGGCGCGGCGCATCGCGCAGGAACTCGGCACCGAACTGGGCGACTGGGTGGGCTACCAGGTGCGTTTCAGCGACCGCACCGGGCCGGCCGCCGCGATCAAGCTCATGACCGACGGCATCCTGCTGGCGGAATCGCAGCGCGATCCGCTGCTGCGCAGATACGGCACCATCATCATCGACGAGGCGCACGAGCGCAGCCTGAACATCGATTTCCTGCTCGGCTTCCTGCTGCAGTTGTTGCCGCGGCGGCCCGACCTGAAGCTCATCATCACCTCGGCCACCATAGACGCCGAGCGTTTCTCGCGCCATTTCGCGCGCAAGGGCCGGCCGGCGCCCGTGGTCGAGGTGTCCGGCCGCCTGTATCCGGTCGACATCCTGTACCGTCCTGTGGCGCGGGACGAGCCCGAGGCCCCCGAGCCGGGGCGTGGCGCGCGTGCAGACGAGGAACGCGATCTGATCGACGCGGTGGTCGACGGCGTGGCCGAGTGCGCGCGCCATGGCCCGGGCGACGTGCTGGTGTTCCTGCCCGGCGAGCGCGAGATCCGCGAGACGGCCGAGGCGCTGCGCAAGCATCATCCCGTCGGCGCCGAGATCCTGCCGCTTTATGCGCGCCTGTCGCAGGCCGAACAGGAACGCATCTTCCGGCCGCAGGGCAATAGCCGGCGCATCGTGCTGGCCACCAATGTGGCCGAGACTTCCCTGACGGTGCCGGGCATACGCTATGTGGTCGACAGCGGCCTGGCGCGCATCAAGCGCTATTCCTGGCGCAACAAAGTCGAGCAGTTGCGCATCGAGCCGGTCAGCCAGGCCTCGGCCAATCAGCGCGCCGGGCGTTGCGGCCGCATTGGCCCGGGCGTCTGCGTGCGTCTCTATGACGAGACCGATTTCCGTGCCCGGCCGGCCTATACCGACCCCGAGGTGCTGCGTTCTTCCCTGGCCTCGGTGATCCTGCGGATGAAGGCGCTGCGGCTGGACGACATCGAGAGCTTCCCCTTCGTCGATGCGCCCACGGGCCGCGCCATCGCCGACGGCTACCAGGTGCTGCAGGAACTGGGCGCGCTGGACGAGACCAACCGCCTGACCGAGGTGGGCCGGGAATTGGCGCGCCTGCCGGTCGATCCGCGCGTGGCGCGCATGGTGCTGGCGGCCCGCGACCAGCAGTGCCTGGCGGAGATCCTGGTGATCGCCGCCGCTTTGTCGGTGCAGGATCCGCGCGACCGGCCCGCGGCGGAGCGCGATGCCGCCGAGGCCGCGCAGGCGCGCTTCGCGGACGACAAATCGGAATTCCTGTCCTATCTCAAGCTGTGGCGCTGGTACGAAGAGCAGGTCGAGCACAAGGCCTCGCAGCGCAAGCTGGTGGCGCTGTTGCGCCAGAATTTCCTGTCGCCGCTGCGCCTGCGCGAATGGCACGATGTGCACACCCAGCTCGCGGCCCTGGCCGGCGAGCAGGGCTGGCGCAGCAACCAGTTGCCGGCTACCTACGAGCAGGTCCACATGGCGCTGCTGGCCGGGCTGCTCGGCAATATCGGCCTGAAAAGCGAGGAGGGCGCCGGCTACCTGGGCGCGCGCGACATCCGCTTTCATATACATCCGGGTTCGCGCCTAGTGAAAAAAGCCGGGCGCTGGATCGTCGCGGCCGAGCTGGTCGAGACCACGCGCCTGTATGCGCGCTGCGTGGCGAAGATCGATCCGGTATGGCTGGAGCGGGCCGGGGCCCATCTGCTGCGCCGCAGCTGGTCGGACCCGCGCTGGGAAAAAAAGGCCGGCCAGGTCGTTGCCAACGAGCGCGCCACGCTATATGGACTGCCGGTATACAGCGGCCGCCGGGTCCACTACGGCAAGATCGATCCGGCGGCAGCGCGCGAGCTTTTCATCCGCCAGGCCCTGGTGCCGGGGGACATCGACAGCGAACTGCCTTTCGTGGTCCAGAACCGGCGCCTGATCGCCTCGATCGAGAAGCTCGAACACCAGGCGCGGCGCCCCGACATACTGGTCGACGATGCGCTGATCTACGCGTTCTACGAGCGCCTGATTCCGGCCGATGTCTGCCAGACCGCGACCCTGGAGAAATGGGTGCGCGGCCTGGACCGGCAGGCTGCGCAGGCGCTGCTGCTCACGCGCGATGCGCTGATGCGCCACGAGGCGGCCGGCGTCACCACCGACGTCTTTCCCAAGAAGGTCGAGTGGCAGGGCGTGCAGATGGCGCTGGACTACCACTTCGAGCCGGGCTCGGTGCGCGACGGGGTGACGCTGACGGTGCCCTTGTTCGCCCTGAACCAGATCGACCCGCAGCGCTGCGAGTGGCTGGTGCCGGGCATGCTCAAGGAAAAAGTGCTGCAGTTGCTCAAGTCCCTGCCGCAGAAGCTGCGCCGCCACTGCGTGCCGCTGCCCGATTATGCTGCGGGCTTCTACGAGCGCTGGTTCGAGCGCGCCGCCGATCCGCAGCAGGGCCTGCTCGAGGCCCTGGCGGCCGATATGTGGGAACACGTGAAAGTGCGCCCGGTACGCGGCGACTTCAAGCTGGAAACGCTGGCGCCGCACTTGTTCATGAATTTCAAGGTGGTCGACGAACACGGCCGCATGCTCTCGGGCGGACGCAACCTCGACCAGCTCAAGGCCGAGCACGGCCGCCAGGCCCAGGCCTCGTTCCAGAAATTCGCCGCGCGCGACGACCAGGTGGCGCAAGCCCTGGCCCACGAGAACCTGACGTCCTGGAGCTTCGGCGCCTTGCCCGAGATCATGGAGATCCGGCGCAAGGGCCAGTCTTTCATCGGCTACCCGGCGCTGGTGGATCGCGGCACGCATTGCGAGCTGGACGTATTCGACGACCCGGCCCAGGCGCGCCAGCAGCACCGTGCCGGCCTGCTGCGCCTGTTCCGCCTGGGCCTGCGCGACCAGGTGAAATTCCTCGAAAAAAGCCTGCCCGAGTTGGCACGCACGAGCGCGCCCGCGCGGGCGCCCGGAGGGCGCGCGAGCCCGCCCTCGGGGGGGATGTCGCGTCAGCGACAGGGGGGCACTCCAACCGGCATGCTGTACATGGGCCTGGGCACCCAGGAAGAGCTGAAAGACCAGATCATCGATTGCGCGCTGGAACAGGCCTGCCTGGCCGAGCCCTGGCCGGTGGACGAGGCGAGCTTCGAGGCCCGCCGCGCCGAGGGCAAGGGCAGGCTGGGCCTGGTGGCCCAGGAGATCGCCCGCCTGGCCGGCCAGATATTGAATGAATGGGCGGCGCTGCAGAAGAAGCTGCCTCAGGCCAAGCCCCATGCCCAGGCCTACGCCGACCTGCAGCAGCAGCTCGGCGGCCTGATGGGCAAGTGGTTCGTGCGCGACACCGCCTACGGCCAGTTGGTGCACTATCCGCGCTACCTCAAGGCCGCGCAGGCGCGCGTCGACAAGCTGCGCGCCGATCCCGCGCGCGACGCGCGCCTGATGGCGGAGATGGCGCCGCTGCTGGTCCAGTATCAGCGGGCGCGCTCGGCGCTCAAGGGGGCGGCCGACGCGCGCCTGGACGAGTTCCGCTGGATGCTCGAAGAACTGCGCGTGGCCTTGTTCGCCCAGGAGCTGCGCACGCCCATGCCGGTATCCGTGAAGCGGCTGGTCAAGGCCTGGGAGGCTCTGCGCCGCTGAACGGCCCGGCACGAGCAGGGATGACGGCCTCGCTGCGTCTTGCCGCACTCGCACTACTTGTGCAGCCCGCGGGCGCGCGCTTCGTGCGCCCTGCGCGCGCCAGGCCGTCAGGCTCCGGGGTATGGGTCTATTTCTCTTGGGCGGCGCCGTTCTGGATGATGCCGCGGCGTTCCCAGTCCTTGCGGGTCGCGGCGTCTATGCCCAGGCTTTCCAGCACGCGCTCGGTGTCCTGTCCCAGGCCGGGTGCCGGGCTGCGCACCTCGCCGGGCGTGGCGCTCAGCTTGGGCACGATGCCGGGCAGCTCGATCGGCGTGCCGTCGGCGAGCCGGCTCTGCAGGATCATGTCGCGCGCCCGATAGTGCGGGTCTGCGCAGATGTCGGCGATGTCGTAGACTCGCCCCGCAGGGATACGCGCCTCGTGCAGTTTTTCCAGCACCTCGTCCAGGCCCAGGCCGCGGGTCCAGGCGCCGATGGCGGCGTCTATGGTCTGGGCGTGCCGGGCGCGGCCGTCGTTGTGGGCGTATTCGGGGTTGGCGGCCATGTCCTCGCGCCCGATGACGGACATCAGCCGCTTGAAGATGCTGTCGCCGTTGCCTGCGACCAGCGCGTACTTGCCGTCGGCGCACATATAGGCGTTGCTGGGCGTGATGCCCGGCAGGCTGCTGCCGGCGGGCTGGCGCACGGCCTTGAACACCGAATATTCCGGCAGCAGGCTTTCCATCATGTTGAACACCGATTCGTACAGCGCGACGTCGACCCACTGGCCTTCACCGCCGTTCTGTTCCCGATGGCGCAGCGCCAGCAGCACGCCGATCACGCCATGCAGCGCGGACAGCGAGTCGCCTATGGACACCCCCACGCGCACCGGCGGGCGGCCCGGTTCGCCGCTCAGGTGGCGCAAGCCCCCCATGGCCTCGCCCACTACGCCGAAGCCCGGGCGATCGCGGTAGGGGCCGGTCTGGCCATAGCCCGAGACGCGCAGCATGATCAGGCGCGGATTGAGCTGGTGCAGGGCTTCCCAGCCCAGGCCCCATGCTTCCAGCGTGCCGGGGCGAAAGTTCTCGATCAGGATGTCGGCTTCGGCCGCCAGGCGGCGCACTACGTCCTGGCCTTCGGGCTGGCGCAAGTCCAGCGCCAGCGACTGCTTGTTGCGCGACTGCACCGCCCACCATACCGATGTGCCTTCGTGCAGCATGCGCCACTTGCGCAAGGGGTCGCCGGTGCCCGGCGGCTCGATCTTGATGACTTCGGCGCCGAATTCGCCCAGCATCTTGGCTGCGAACGGGCCCGCTATGAGCTGGCCCAGTTCCAGCACGCGTATTCCACTCAAAGGTTTCAGCATGGCGGGTAAGCTTGAAGAAATGACGATTGTTATGTGATTGAAGCCTGAATGCGCCCGACTGCGGCGCAGACGGGAAGTGTACGCCCGTCGCGGCATTGCCGCGGGCCGGCCCGGCCGCGTGCGGCGCGGGATCAGAGCAGCACGAAGCCCGCGATCACGGCCAGGATCAGGCCGTACTTGGTGGTCTTGTAGGCCCGGCGGTTCCAGTGCTTGAAGGCGCGGCGCTTCTGCTCGAGTTGCCAGTGCCAGTGGGTCAGGCGGTTGATCGCGCCGGTCTGGTCGCCGCCGTCGTTGGGAGAGCTGGCCGCCGACATGGCCACCCGGCCGAACCAGTGGTTCAGGCGCTCGGCCCAGCGCCAGCGTAGGGGCCGCTCGATGTCGCAGAACAGAATGATGCGGTTGGCCCCGGTTTCGTTGGCCGCGCTGTGCACATAGGTTTCGTCGAACACGATGCTGCGCCCGTCGCGCCAGCTGTAGCGCTTGCCGTCGACGTCGATATGGCAGCCGTCGTCGTTGGGGGTGGCCAGGCCGAGATGGTAGCGCAGCGAACCGGCATAAGGGTCGCGGTGCGGATTGAGCTGGCTGCCGGGCGGCAGCTCGGCGAACATCGCGGCCTTGATCGCCGGTATGCTTTCCAGCAGCGCCACGGTGCGCGGACATAGCGCCTGCGCGGACGGGTGGTGCACGTCATACCATTTCAGGTAGAAGCGCTTCCAGCCATACTTGAAGAAAGAATTGAAGCCGATGTCGTCGTGTTTGTCGGCAGCCTTGATGCGTTGCAGGCGCGACAGGTTCAGGGCCTCGTCGCGGATGCTTTCCCAGTTGGCGTCCAGGGTGTCCAGGCCGGGCAGGCTGCGGGAGGCGATATAGGGCGTGGTGGGAACGCGCGAGGCCAGCACCATCAAGGCGTTCAGCGGCGCCAATAATATGGAATGGTCCAGGAATTGGCGGCCTAGCGGTAAACGCACTTTGCCGCGGAAATGAATGAACAGGATGGCGAGTATCCAGATCGCCGGAAGCAGCCATTTCATGGCAGGTCGATTACCCGTTTCATAATAAACCTGGCAATATTTTGGCCGAACGCGCGGGGTTTGTCTCCTTGCCGTGATTTCAATTTGTTTCAGGCGCAGCAAGGCTGCCCTCATGCTTCGGGAAGCGGCGAAACCCGCGAGGGTCGGACCCTCGCCGCCGGCATTCCGGGCGCGGCCATCGACACTCCGCGATCATGGTTGTGGCGGGGTTTCTCTTAGTACAATCCCCGCATGACGACAGCCACTCTCCCCGATTCTTTTGTTCACCTGCGTGTCCACTCCGAATTCTCGGTGGTCGACGGCATCGTGCAGATTCCGCAACTGGTCAAGGCCGTGGCCGGCTTCGGCCAGCCGGCGGTGGCCCTGACCGACCTTGCCAATATCTTCGGCCTCATCAAGATCTACAAGGCCGCGCGTTCCAAGGGCGTCAAGCCCATTGCCGGCTGCGATATCTGGCTGCAGAACGACGAAGATCGCGAGAAACCGTCGCGCTTGTTGCTGCTTGTCACCAACCACCGGGGCTACCTGAATTTGTGCGACCTGCTGACCCGGGCCTGGCTCGACAATCAGTATCGCGGCAGGGCGGAAGTGCGCCGCGAATGGCTGGAAGGCAAGGAAGGACTCATCGTGCTGTCGGGCGCCCGGGGGGGCGACGTCGGGCATGCGCTGGAGGCCGGCCGCGAACAAGAGGCGAGGGCGCTGGCGCGCCGCTGGGCCGAACAGTTTCCCGGCCGCTACTATATAGAACTGCAGCGCGCGGGGGCCGACGGCGATGAAGCCTACGTGCAGGCGGCGCTGCGCCTGGCCGCCGAGCTGCGGCTGCCGGTCGTGGCGACCCATCCCGTGCAGTTCGTCGAGGCACAGGATTTCCGCGCCCACGAAGCGCGCGTCTGCATCGCCGAAGGCGAGCAACTGGCCAACGCCAAGCGCGTGCGGCGCTTCACCGAAGAACAATACCTGCTCAGTTCCGAGGAAATGGCGCGGCGCTTTGCCGATGTGCCTTCGGCCCTGGCCAATTCGGTCGAAATCGCGCGGCGCTGCAACCTGACGCTGGACCTCGGCAAGCCGCGCCTGCCCGATTTCCCCACGCCCGACGGGGTGACGCTCGACGACTACATGGTGCGGCTGGCGCGCGAAGGCCTGGAACGGCGCATGCTGCAGTTGTTCCCCGACGAAGCGGAACGCCAGGCCAAGCTTGCCCAGTACCAGGAGCGCCTCGAATGGGAATGCAAGACCATCGTCAGCATGGGCTTTCCGGGCTACTTCCTGATCGTGGCCGATTTCATCAACTGGGGCAAGCACAACGGCGTGCCGGTAGGGCCGGGGCGCGGCTCGGGCGCAGGCTCGCTGGTGGCGTTCTCGCTGGGCATCACCGACCTGGACCCTATCCGCTATGACCTGCTGTTCGAACGTTTCCTGAATCCGGAGCGGGTGTCCATGCCCGACTTCGACATCGATTTCTGCCAGGACAACCGCGAACGCGTCATCGATTACGTCAAGCAGAAGTACGGCAAGGATGCGGTCAGCCAGATCGCCACCTTCGGCACGCTCGGCGCCAAGGCCGTGGTGCGCGACGTCGGCCGGGTGCTCGAGATGCCCTACAGCCTGTGCGACGGCCTGTCCAAGCTGATCCCCTTCAATCCCGCCGATCCCTGGTCGCTGGAACGCACGCTGGAGAACGAACCCGCCTTCAAGGAACGCTACGAACAGGACGAAGAAGTGCGGGCCCTGATCGACCTGGCCCGGCCCCTGGAAGGCCTGACCCGCAATATCGGCATGCACGCCGGCGGCGTGCTGATCGCGCCGGGCAAGCTGACCGATTTCTGCCCCTTGTACTGCCAGCCCGGCTCCGACAGCAACGCCGTGTCGCAATTCGACAAGGACGATGTCGAGGCTGCGGGCCTCGTCAAGTTCGACTTCCTGGGCTTGCGCAACCTGACGATTCTCGACTGGGCGGTGCGCTTCGTGCGCCGCTTCAATCCCAGCCTGCGCGACTTCGACGTGATGGCGCTGCCGCTGGACGACCCGCAGGCCTACAAGCTGCTCAGCGAAGCCAATACCACCGCCGTGTTCCAGCTGGAATCGCGCGGCATGAAAGAGCTGCTCAAGAACCTGCGGCCCAACACTTTCGAAGACATCATCGCCATGCTGGCGCTGTACCGGCCGGGGCCGCTGGAATCCGGCATGGTGGTCGACTTCGTCAATCGCAAGCACGGCCGGGCCGAGGTGGATTACTTCCACCCCGATCTCGAATCCGTGCTCAAGAGTACCTACGGCGTGATCGTGTACCAGGAACAGGTCATGCTGATCTCGCAGATCATCGGCGGCTATACCCTGGGCGGCGCCGACCTGCTGCGGCGCGCCATGGGCAAGAAGAAGGCCGAGGAAATGGCCAAGCACCGCGAGATCTTCGAAAAGGGCGCGGTGCAGAAAGGATACGACGCGGCGTTGGCGGTCAAGCTGTTCGACCTGATGGAAAAATTTGCGGGCTATGGCTTCAACAAGAGCCATTCGGCAGCATATGCCCTGATCGCCTACCAGACGGCCTGGCTCAAGGTCTACCATCCTGCCGAATTCCTGGCCGCTACCCTGTCCTCGGACATGGACGACACCGACAAGGTGCAGGTGTTCTGGAAGGACGCCCTGGCCAATGGGGTCGAGGTCCTGCCGCCGGACGTCAACGCTTCGCCCTACCGTTTCGAGCCGGTCGCCGACAGCCATACGAAAGAGGGCAGGCCGCCGCGCACCATGCGCTATGGCCTGGGTGCGGTCAAGGGCACCGGGCAGGCCGCGGTCGAGGAAATCATCCGCGCCCGCGAAGAACAGGGTCCGTACACCAGCCTGTTCGATTTCTGCCGCAAGGTCGATCGCCATACCGTCAACCGCCGCACCATCGAGGCGCTGATCCGCGCCGGCGCTTTCGACAGCATCGAGGAAAACCGCGCGGCACTGCTGGCTACCGTGGGCAACGCCATCGAAGCCGCCGAGCAGGCCGAGCGCAGCGCCAACCAGGTTTCGCTGTTTGCCGACAACAGCAACGACATCGTCCAGGGCGAACTGGCCAAGGTACAGCCCTGGGACTTGCAGACCCGGCTGACCGAAGAAAAATCGGCGCTGGGCTTTTACTTCAGCGGCCACCTGTTCGACGCCTGGCGCGACGAGGTGCGCCGCTTCGCTCCCCAGCCGCTGGCCCGCTTGCAGCCATCGCGCAACCTGCAGTGGTTCGCCGGCGTGCTGGCGTCGGTGCGGCCCAAGATGACGCGCCGGGGCAAGATGTTGTATGCGCTGCTGGACGACGGCTCGGCCCAGGTCGAGGTGGCGATCTTCAACGAACTGTACGAACTGCACCGCAATCGCCTCAAGGAAGACCGCCTGGTCATCATCCAGGGCAAGGTCAGCCACGACGATTATTCCGGCGGCCTGCGGGTCTCGGCGGAATCCCTGTACGACCTGCAGCTTGCGCGCGAGGCGCGCGCGCGGGCGCTGCGCATCACGCTCAACGGCAACGCCGATGCGGCGCGCCTGCGCCAGGTGCTGGATCCGTTTCGCGCGGCCTGCGCCGATGGCGCGCCCGCCAGGCCCGGAGGCATCCCGGCCCCGGCCGCCGCTGCGCCCGCGACGGGCGTGCCTGTCGAGATCGCCTTGCATCGCGAAGGCTACGCCTGCACCGTGCGGCTGGGCGACCAGTGGCGGGTGCGCATGGCCGACGGCCTGTTCGAACAACTCGGCGGCTGGGTCCAGAGCGATAGCGTCGAGGTGGCCTACTGATGCGCTCCTTGCGCATCGTGCATTCCGAGGCGGCCACCAGTTTCGGCGGCCAGGAAGGGCGCATCTTCAAGGAAATGCACGCCATGCGCGAGCGCGGCCACGAGGTCGAAGCGATCTGCCAGCCCGACGCCCAGCTCGCGACGCGTCTTGCGGCCGCGGGCTTTGCGGTGCATACGCTGCCCATGGACGGCGTGCCCAACTACATCAAGGGCGTGCTGAGCATCCGTTCCCTGTTGCGGCGCGGCCGCTACGACGTGCTCAACACCCATAGCCGCCGCGACACGGTCATCGCTGCGGCCGCGGGCAGGCTCGCCGGCACCCCTCTCATTGTGCGCACGCGCCATCTGGCCAGCAGGGTCGGCTCGCTCTGGTCATACACCGGCCTGCCGCATTGCGTCATTACCGTCAGCGATCACGTACGCCGCCACTTGATGGAACGCGGTGTGCCCGCCGCGCGGATCGCCACGGTGTATTCGCCCATCGCCTTGCCGCCTCCCGTCGAGCATTCCACCTTGCGCGACGAACTGGGGCTGGCCGATAGCGATGTGGTGGTAGGTTGCGTGGCGGTGATGCGCGCCACCAAGGGGCATCGCGAACTGATCGATGCGATGCTGCCCTTGATGCGCACCCGGCCCCATCTGCATCTGGTATTCGTGGGCGGCGGCTCGCCCGTGTTCGAGCAGACCCAGGCCTATATCGCCGAGCTCGGCATGCAGGGCCGCATCCATCTCATGGGCATGCGCCGCGATGTGCCCAATCTGCTGGCGGGCTTCGACATCTTTGCGCTGGCCACGCGCCAGGAGGCTTCGGGCACCGTCTACGTCGAGGCGCAAGCCAGCGGACTGCCGGTCGTCGGCACCGACGTGGGCGGTGTATCCGAGATGATGCGTGCCGGGCAGACCGGCTTCCTGGTGCCCCTGGACGACCGCGAGGCGCTCTCTGCAGCGCTGGAGCGCCTCATCGACGATCCCGAGCTGCGGCGCAGCATGGGCAGGGCCGGGCGCGACATGGTGCGCGGCGAAGGCATGTTCTCTCCGGAGCGCCTGGCCGAGCGCACCGAGGAAGTCTATCTGCGCTGGCTGCAGGAGCGAGGCAAATGAAACAGGCGCACAACGTCCCGGTACTGATGTACCACCATGTCACGCCCCGGGCCGGCATGATCACCGCCTCGCCGCAGGTCTTCGAGCAGCAGATCGCCGGCCTGGCGCGCGCCGGCTACCGTTCGCTGGATACGCGCGAGTTCCTGGGCCACCTGCGGGGCGAGCCGGTGCCGACCAAGTCGGTGCTGATCACTTTCGACGACGGCTACCTGGATAACTGGGTGCACGCCTATCCGGTGCTGCAGCGCCATGGCATGAAGGCGGTGCTGTTCGTGGTGACGGGCTGGATAGGCGAGGGCGCGGCGCGGCCGCACGCCGGGCAGGGCAGCGTGCCCGATTGCCCGGATCACCACGCCTGCATGCGGCTGGTCGAAGAGGGCCGCCACGACGAGGTCATGGCGCGCTGGAGCGAGCTGCAGGCCATGCGCGCGTCGGGCACTTTCGAGATCTACAGCCACACGCATACGCACACCCGCTGGGACAAGCTGTATGCCGGCGATGCCGCGCGCAAGTGCGAGATGCTCGAGCGCGACCTGGCGCTGTCGCGCCAGGCGCTCGACCTGCACATGGGCGCAGCCGGCGACCAGCTCTGCTGGCCGCAGGGCTACTTCGACGCCGACTACCTGCGCATCGCGCAGGCCGCGGGCTTTCGCCACCTGTACACCACGGACGCCCTGGGCCAGAACGTCGCCGGTACCGACCCGCTGCACATACATCGCTTCGCGGTCAGCAACCGCGGCGGCTCATGGCTGCTGCGCCGCCTGGCGCTGGTCGGCCACCCCTTTTTCGGTCCGCGCTACCACGCCTGGAAGGCATGGAAAAAGCGCCGGCGCAACCGCGCATGAGCGTTCCGTCCCACGGACAAGATGTCGCGCAGCGACAGGAGGGTATATCAGTGAGCCGGACCGCCCAGGAGCCTGCCGTCAGATTGTCCGTCATCGTCATTACCAAGAACGAGGCGGCGCATATCGCTGCCTGCCTCGAGTCGGTCGCATTCGCCGACCAGATCGTGGTGCTGGATTCGGGCAGTACCGACGACACGCCGGAACTGGCCCGCCAGGCCGGGGCGCAAGTGCACCACACGGCCGACTGGCCGGGCTTCGGTCCGCAGAAGAACCGTGCGCTGGACCTTGCCGACGGCGACTGGGTGTTGTCGCTGGATGCCGACGAGCGCGTCCCGCCGGAACTGGCCGACGAGATACGCCGGGTCGTCGCCGCGCCCGCCAGGGACGGCTACGAAATCGCGCGACTGTCCGACTTTTGCGGCAGCCCCATCCGCCATAGCGGCTGGTGGCCGGACTACGTGCTGCGCCTGTTCCGGCGCGGCGCTGCGCGTTTCAGCGACGACGCGGTGCACGAGCGCGTGGTGTTGAACGGCGAGGCCGGGCGCTTGCGCGGGCACTTGCGCCACTATCCCTATGCCGACCTCGAGACGCTGGTCGCCAAGATCAACCGCTATTCCACCGATGCCGCGGCCATGATGTATCGCCGCGGCAAGCGGGCCGGGGCGCTTGCCGCAGTGGGGCACGGCTTCTGGACCTTCGTGCGCATCTACCTGATCCGTCGCGGCTTCCTGGACGGGCGCCGCGGGTTGGTCCTGGCCGGCGCGGCGGCGGCGGGCAGTTTTTTCCGCTATGCCAAGCTGATGCTGCTGTCGCAGGGTGCGACGGGGAACAAAGAGCATCCCTGATGCCTGGCCGGCCGCGGCATGCCGCGGGCATGCTCCGCATGCATCGCTGCGCCGGATGCCAGAACCTCCTCAAGGCGGCGCACACCCCCTCCCGGACGAGCGCTGGAGAGGCAGAAATGGAATAATGTGCCGATGATTCCTGTACTCATGTATCACCAGATCGGCCTGCCGGCGGCCAAGGGAACGCCGTATCGCGGCCTGACCGTGCATCCGGCCGATTTCCGCCGCCAGATGTCGTGGATGCGGCGCCTGGGCTACCGCGGCCTGGCCATGCGCGACCTGCAGCCTTATCTGGACGGCGAGCGGCAGGGCAAGGTGTTTGGCATCACCTTCGACGACGGCTACCGCAACGTCTACGAAAATGCGCTGCCGGTGCTGGGCGAACTGGGGTTTACCTCGACCAATTATTTCGTCGTCCGCCAGCTTGGCGGCAGCAATGCCTGGGACGCCGAAAAAGGCGTGCCGCCGTCACCCCTCATGTCGCTCGAGGAAATGCGCGGCTGGGCGGCGGCGGGGCAGGAAGTAGGGTCCCACACGCTGGACCACGTCCATCTGCCGCGGATTTCCACCGAGCTGGCCGAACTGCAGATCCGCCAGTCCAAGACGCAGCTCGAAGACCTGGCGGGTGTCGAGGTGAGCGCGTTTTGCTATCCTTACGGCCACGAAACCCCGGCTCTGCGGGACATGGTGCGCAATGCGGGCTACCTGAATGCCACCACCACGCAGCGCGGGCTGGCGCGACGCTCGGACGACCGCTACGGCATCCCGCGCGTCACCGTGGCGCGTTCCACGCATATACTGCGTTTCCTGCAGAAATGCCTGACGCGCCTTGAAGACCGTCGGCGGCAGGATTGAACGACAGTTTGCAAGGCATACGGCGAAGTGGTGAAAAAAATGGATACAGTGGGCGGCCCCTTGGAATTGATGGCTTCGTTGGGAGCGTTCCTGTTCTTCTGCCTGATGCTTGCCGTGCCTTCGGGCTATTCCTATGGCGCGGCCTTGCTGTTGCTGGCGGGGCTGGCGTACTGTGCGCAGCGCCCGGCCTTGGGGCTGAGCCGCGAAGACCGGGTCCTGGCATGGCTATTGTTGGTCAACACGCTGCTCCCGCTAGCCATATTCCTGGTGCATGGCGACGAACTCAAGACCATAGACCAGTCCAGCCGCTACGTCATGGCGATCCCTATCATGTGGCTGTGCATGAAGCATCCGCCGCGCCGTTCCTGGATATGGGCCGGGGTGGCGCTGGGTGCGATCGCCTCGGTGGGCATCACCTTGTGGCAGCGCCACTGGGAAGGCGTGGACCGTGCCACGGGGTTCGTCACCAGCGCGATTCCGTATGGCGATATCGGGCTGGTGATGGCGATGTTGTGCGTTGCGGCCTTGTTCTCGCGCCCCGCTACGGGCACGGGCCGGACGTGGCCATGGTCCTGTATGCTGGGCCTGGGCGTCGCCGCGGGCCTGTACAGTTGCGTGGCCTCGGAAACGCGCGGCGCCTGGATCGCGGTGCCGCCGGTCGCGGTGATATTCTGCGTGGCATTCGGGCGGCGGCGCGACCTTTGGCGGCTGCTGGGCGCCGGGCTTGCCGTAGTGGCCCTGCTTGCGGCGGTATTCGTCATGATGCCCGACAAGGGCCTGAAAGAGCGCAGCTTCGAGGCGGTGCACGAGGTCCAGATGTACCTGCGCGACCGTAATTCCGGCACTTCTGTCGGCGCACGGCTCGAAATGTGGCGCATGGCTATTGAAAACATACCGAAGAAACCTGTGCTGGGCTGGAACTATGCCGAATATGAGGCCGAGGTCCATCGCGAGACCGTCAAGAACAAGGTCGATCCGTTCGTGGCTACGCTGGCCAATACCCACAACAATTATCTAGAGGCCTGTCTGCACCAGGGCGTGTTCGGCCTGCTGGTGCTGCTCGCCTTGTATGCATATACATTCGGGGGGTTCTGCAGGCGCTTGCGGCATCCCGGCCGAAACGTGCGCATACCGGCCGTATGCGGCGCGTCGGTGGTAGTCTCGTTCTTTATTTTCGGCTTGACCCAGGTAATTCTGGGGCGCAACAATGGGGTGTTGTTCTTTCTTGTGAGCCTGGCCATTTTCTGGGGCAGCATGCGCCATGAAGAAGATCGGGCCCAAGACCCCGCGCGCCCGGCCGGCTCCGTCTCCTGACCTCGATGCCCAGACTGAAAATCGCCTTTGTCGTCGATCGCTTCGGCAACCGCTACGGCGGGGCCGAGGCCTATGGCGTGGCGCTCATGCGAGAGCTTGCCCGCGACCACGATGTCACGGTGTATGCGCGCAGCTACGATCGCGCCTGCGGACTGGACCTGCCTTTCGTGCGGCTGGCGTTCTGGTCGGGCTGGCCGAGCTGGCTGCGCGTGCTGTGGTTTGCGCGACGCGCCGCGCGCCTGACCCGCGGCCGCTACGATATCGTCCATTCGCACGTGAACGGCAGTTGCGGCGACGTCGAGGTCGTGCACGTCACGCCGGTGCGCTACAACTGGAAGCTGCGCCGCCTGCCGTGGCACAAGCGCCTGCTGGCCGCCGTCAGCCCACGGGTGCTTACCTACCTGGCCCTGGAGCGCGGCCGCGTCGCGCCGCGGCCGGGACATCGCACCGTGGCTGTATCGGGGCTGATCGCGCAACAGTTGTGCCAGGCTTATGGCGAGGCGCTGCAGCCGCCGGTGATCCCGCCCGGCGTGAGCCTGCCCCCCGAGGCGGATCCGGCGCAACGCTTGCGTACCCGCAGCGAAATGGGCTGGTCCGAGACCGATCGCGTCTGCCTGCTGGTGGCCCGCAACCCCATGCGCAAGGGCTTGCCCACCGTGGTCGAGGCGCTGGCGAGCCTGCCGCCGCACTACAAGCTGCTGGTGGTGGGCGGCAGGGCGGTAGCGCGCGAATTTCTCGATGGACATGCCGACGACGCGCTGCGGGCGCGCATCGGCCTGGTGGACACGACATCCGATGTCGCCGCCTATTACCGGGCGGCCGATCTCTATGTGCATCCGACCCTCAACGACAGCTTCGGCATGGCGCCGCTCGAGGCCATGTCTTTCGGGCTGCCGGTCATACTCAGCCCCAGCCCCTGGTGCGGTTTCGCGCAATACGTCGAGGCCGGCCGCGAGGCCCTGGTGCTGTCGCACCCCGAAGACGCGCAGGAACTGGCACAGGCGATTGCTCAGGTGGGCGCGGACGGCGCCTTGCGCGCCAGCCTGGTGCAAGGCGGCGCCAGGGTGGTGGCGCGGCATAGCTGGGCCGAGGCGGCGCGCCGCTACGCCGGGCTGTACGAAGAAATATTGGCCGAGAAGGCCTGAGTCCCGTCCGCGCCTGACGCGGATTTGCAGGCTTCAGATCCAGCCGCGTATCCAGTACGCCAGCATGCCCGCGTATTCCTTGATGATGGAGCGGCTGGCGTCCAGCGCCCGCATGCTGGGCAGCCAGAACGAGAACCCCGATTCGGTAGGCACGAAGATCTGCGGCGCGGACGGCGCCGCAGTCGCGATAATGCCCTGCTTGCGAAACACCGCCATGGCGCGCGGCATGTGCAGGGCCGAGGTCACCAGCAGGATGCGGGTGATATGCAGGGCCTTGAGCTTGGCGGCGGTATACAGCCCGTTTTCGTGGGTATTGCGGCTGCGGGTCTCCAGGATCATGGCGCTCCTGGGTATGCCTTGTTCTTCCAGGGTGCGGGCCATGACCTGCGCCTCGCTGGTGTGGCCTTCCAGCGCGGCCCCGGACAGCACGATGAGCGGCGCGCGCTGGGCCTTGTACAGCACGGCGGCGGTGTCCACGCGCGGCGCCGCCGTCTGCTTGTCGTAGGGTTCGAACCAGTTGGTCCGGTTATTGGCCGTATTGCCGCCCAGCACGACGATGGCGCCGGCCGTCGGCAGATCGGAGGGCAACTGCTGGGGGTAGATCTGTTCCAGCCTGCCTCCGGCCCACAGCGACGTGGCGGGCAGCGACCAGAAAACCGCCCAGCATATGCCGCAAGCAGCCAGCAGGAGTGCGGTCCTGCGGCGCCTGGCCATGAACAGGACCAGTGCCAGCACCAGCAGGGTGATGCACAGATTCAACGGGATGACCAGATTGGTAAAAAAAATTGACATTGCTATTGGTCGGGATCTTGGCGCAAGAGCTCGCTGGCCGTGTCTCGCACCTGGTCCAGTGTCGGCCACCGGGTCGACGAGCCGAGGCAGGTGGCGCGCGGCGACCAGGGGCCGGTGCGCGTGCGCTCGGTGACGCCGAACAGGGTCAATTGCCGGGCATCGGCCGCCGCGGCGATATGGGATACGCCGGAGTCATTGCAGACGACCAGGCCGGCCAGAGATGTGAGTGTAGCAAACGCTCCCAGATGCAGCGACGGCAGGCACAGGGCGGTAGGGGCGTTGCTACGGGCCTCGGCCAGTTCCGAGGGCGGCGGGCACATGGCCACGACGTGCCCGAGTTCCTGCAGGCTGCGCGTCAAGGCGTCGAAATAGGGCCAGACCTTGACCCGCCCGCGGTGCAGCCCGGTAGCGGTCGGGGCGATCAGCACGAACTTGCCCGGCTCCAGGCCGGCATCGGCCACGGCCTGGCGTCCCTGGGCCAGGTGGCGCGCGGACAGCTTCAGGCCGAGGCGCGGGCCCGGCCGCGGCGGCACGGCGGCCAGCCCCCAGCGGGCCAGCGCCTGGGAGGTGGCGTAATACCAGGATTCGACAGCATGCAGCGTTGCCGGCGGCTTGCGCAGGGGCCAGCGCAGGATCAGGCTGCGCCCGTCATCGCGATACCCGGCGCTGGGCACGCCCGCAAATTTGAACACCATGGCGCTGGACAGGGAGTCCGGCAGCAGCAGGCCGCGCGTATGCACGTGGCGGGATTTCTTGCGGTGGGCGTCGACGGCGGCGCGGTCTTCGCGCCAGCGCCCATGCATTTCGACGAATCCGGCCAGTTCGTAGGCCGAGAGCAGGTCGCGCGCCCAGGGCCGTGCGCAGGCCACCACCGGTATGCCGGTATTCAGCAGCGCCTGCAGGCTGGGCAGGCACATGCAGACGTCTCCGATCCAGTTGGGCAGGCGTACATAAATGGCGGACAGTATGGGCATGGATCGGGACTGGGAATCGGGACATTCGTGCGTGAAATCGGCCCTTATTATCGGCGGATTTCACGCAACGTTAAAATAGGCAGTTTTCCAACGCTTGCAGAGGGTATTTTTGGATCCCGTCACGCCGTCCACGCCATCGCACTCCAGGCCCGTTGCGCTCGACATATGGCGGCGCATCTATGTCCGCCTGGGGCCTTACTGGAAGGCGGTGGTGGTGTCGGCCGTGCTGCTGGCTTTGGCCGCCGCGACCCAGCCCACGCTGGCGGTCATCATGAAGCCCCTGCTCGACCAGGGCTTTACCGGCGCCAAGCCCTATTACGTCTGGGCGATCCCGCTGGCCGTGATCGTGCTGGTGCTGCTGCGCGGGATATGCAGTTTCGGCAGCGACTACCTGCTGGCCTGGGTTGCCAACAAGATGCTGCTGGCGCTGCGCGCGGAAATGTTCCAGCGCCTGCTGGGCCTGCCCGACGAAGAATTCCGGCGCGGCGATTCGGGCCGGCTGCTGAACCGCTTCACCATCGACGCCGGCAATGTCACCGCCTACGCCACCGATGTGATCACCGTCCTGGCGCGCGAAACCCTCGTCGTAATCGCGCTGCTGTGCGTGCTGGTGTACATGTCGTGGCAGCTTACGCTGATCGTGGTGGTGATACTGCCGATCTCCACGCTGATCGCACGGGCCTTCATCCGGCGCCTGCGCCGCATCAACCGCGACACCGTCAATATGAATGCCGAACTGACGCGGGTAGTGGGCGAAAGCATAGACGGGCAGCGCGTGATCAAGCTGTTCGACGGCTACGAAAGGGAATCGGGCCGTTTCGAGTATGTGAACGGACGGCTGCGGCGCTTTGCCATGCGCGCCGCCACGGCGGAAGCCGCGATGTCGCCGCTGGCCCAGTTCTCGATCGCCTTGTCGGTGGCCGCGGTCATCGCGGTGGCGCTGTACCAGGCGAATATGCACGCCCTGACGGTAGGCAGCTTCGCGTCTTTCATGGCCGCCCTGGGGCAGATCTTCGATCCGGTGCGGCGCCTGACCAATGTCGCCGGCCGCATGCAGCGCATGCTGGTTTCCGCCGAAAGCGTGTTCACCTTGATCGACCACGAACCCGAAGCGGACACGGGCACGAAGGTCTTCGACCGGCCGGTGCAGGGCAGGGTCGAATTCCGCAATGTCACGCATCGCTATGCCGACGCTGCCGGCGACACCGTGTCCGACGTGTCGTTCACGATCGAGCCGGGGCAGACGGTGGCCGTGGTGGGGCGCTCGGGCAGCGGCAAGACTACCCTGGTCAATATGTTGCCGCGCTTCGTGATTCCATCGCAGGGGCAGGTCCTGATAGACGGCCAGCCCATCCAGGAACTGACTTTGCGCAGCTTGCGCCAGCAATTGTCGCTGGTCAGCCAGGATGTGGTGCTGTTCGAGGGCAGCATTGCCGAGAACGTGGGCTACGGCGCCCTGCATGACGCCAGCAGGGAAGAAATCTACGCGGCGCTCGAGGCCGCCAATCTGCATGCCTTTGTCGACAGCCTGCCCGACGGCCTGGATACCCCCGTGGGGGAAAATGCCAGCAAGCTGTCCGGGGGCCAGCGCCAGCGCCTGGCGATCGCCCGCGCCCTCATCAAGAATGCCCCCATTCTCATCCTGGACGAGGCTACTTCGGCGCTGGATAACGAGTCCGAATGGCAGGTGCAGGCCTCGCTCGACCGGCTCATGGTGGGCCGCACCACGCTGGTAGTGGCGCACCGCCTGTCGACGGTGCAAAGAGCCGACAAGATCGTCGTGCTCGACGGCGGGCATATCGTGGAGCAAGGCCGCCACGAGAGCCTGCTGGCCAACAATGGCTTGTATGCATGGCTGTATCGCATGCAGTTCAAAGAGAATGCATAATGTCGCCGTGTATGGCGGCCTTCCGATGATGCGTACTACGTCTGGCGTCCGAACATGAAAATAGATATCTTGAGAGCCTTGCCCTGGAAGCGTTCCGCCTTGTTGCTGGGCGCCGCGCTGGCGCTGGCCGGCTGCGCGGCGCGCGGGCCCGAGGGCCTGCACCTGAACGATCTGCTCACCAGCGACTATTTCCGCCTGCAGCGCAACATACCCTACGACACCTTCGCTCCGGTGCAGATGGCGCTGTTCAAGCATCAAAGGGCCTGCGGCGGCGACATCACCTTCACCGCCGATCCGAACCACGCCAGCTACGCCATCGTCACCGAGAAAGATTTTCCCGGCGCCGGCTGGGACCACACCCTGGTCATCCGCCTGGTCCTGTTGCAGGATCGCCCGGTAAAGGCCGCGGCCTACAGCTATTACGCCGGCACCGAACACCGGATCGACCGCATGTTCGACGCCATCATCAAGCCCGGCGTGTGCGAAGACAAGCCCGCTGCCGCGCCCAGGCCCGCCGGGCACTGATCTGCGTCGGCTTCCTGGCTCACGCCCAGGGGCGGGGCCTTACGCCGGCTCGTCTTGCGGGCTCTTGAGATAGCGCTGCGGGGTTTGCCCGGTCGCCTTCCTGAACATGGCGATGAAGGCGCTGGAATTCCGGTAGCCCAACTCCGCGGCGATCGTCGCCACTGTCATGCCTCGCGCCAGCCGCGATACCGATTCCGCCAGCCTGAGCTGCAGCCGCCATTGCCCGAAAGCCAGCCCGGTCTCCGTCTTGAAGAGGCGCCCGAGTGTGCGTTCGCTCGCGCCGACGCGCTCGCCCCATTGGTCCAGCGTATCGTTGTTGCCGGGCTCCGCGATCAGGCGTTCGCAGATCTGCTGCAGGCGGCGGTCCTGCGGCAAGGGCAGGCTGCCCTCGTGCGCCTGGGGCGCATCGCACATTTCCCGCAGCAGCAGGGGAATGATCAATTCCGCGCGGTGGTCGCGGGCCAGCCGCCGGTCTTCCTCCATGGCCGCCACGAGTTCGCGCAGCAGCGGCGAAATCACCAGCACGCGGCATTCATCTCCTTCCCACGGCGACATCTCGGCCTCGATGTAGACGCTGTACAAGTCGATCTCGCCGATGGCCTGCAATTCGTGCCCCACGCGCGAGGGCAGCCATAGGCCGCGGCGCGGCCCCAGGGTCCAGGCGCCGCCCGGAGTGGTAATGCGCAGCACGCCGCGCGTCGTGAAGACGAACTGCGGCTGGTGATGGGAATGCCAGCTCTCCAGGTCGCCGTCCTGGTAGGTATAGGCGCTGGCGATGACGGGGCGCGACAGGCGCCGGTACTTGAAGCCGGGAGGGCGGTGCCAGATCTGGCTCATTTGCGTAATTAATGAAAATAAAAGCGTAATACCGCCATATCTTGACGGTATTGAGTAGCTGGATGGCGAGACATCGCTAAAGCATCAGGCGTATTCTATCTCGCCTCCAGCTTAGTTGTTAAAAAAAATAGCAATGATTATCAATACTGTTTTTGAAACCAGTGATGCTGCCGCCTCAAGCCCATGCCCCTGTATGCCTTGCGCCCTGTGTCCGGGCGCGGCCGACGCGGTTCGACCAGCCGCTGATTCGGCGCAGGCAAGTTTCTTGGCAAATCAATAGAAAGTGGGAAAGAAAATATGAATCGGGGAAAAATCGGCGTGCGTCGCAGCAGCATGGTCCACAGGCATCATGTGCCTCGCAGAGTCGCGCAGGCGCGAGCCATATCGCTTGCGCTTGCACTGCTGTGCGCCGAATCCGCCTGGGCGCAAGCGGCCGCGCCGGCTTCGGATGCGGGGCAGGGCGCCGCGGCCGGCGGGTCCGCTGCGGTGTCGGAGCTGCCGGCGGTGGTGGTGCGCGGCGGCCGGGAAGCCGGCGACACGGGCTATGTGGCGCATGCCGGCGCGACCGGCACCAAGACCGACACGCCCCTGATCAGGACGCCGCAGTCGGTCTCGATCGTGACCCGCGACCAAATGGACCTGCAGAACGTCCAGAGCGTCGCACAGGCCTTGCGGTACACCTCGGGTATCGCGCCGGAACAGCGCGGCACGAATAACAGCACTCTCGAATATCTGTATGCCCGCGGATTCCTCATCGACGAATTCTGGAACGGCCTGCGCACGCCGGGGCCGGCGGGCGGCTTCGGGTATAACGTGACGAGCTACGATCCTTATTTGCTCGAGCGCGTGGAATTCCTGCACGGCCCTGCATCGGTGCTGTACGGCCAGGGTTCGCCGGGCGGCACGGTGAACCTGGTAAGCAAGCTGCCTACCGAACGGCCGCTGCACGAGATCGGTTTCCAGACCGGCAGCTATGGCAGGGCGCAGGGTTTCTTCGATTTCAGCGGGCCCGTGGACCAGGACGGCAAGCTGCTCTACCGCATTACCGGCGACGGTTTCGATGCCGGCACCCAGACCGATCACGTCAGGCAGCAGCGCTTCGCCATCGCCCCGAGCTTTACCTGGCGCCCGACGTCCGACACCAGCCTGACGGTCTACGCCAACTACCAGGCCGATCCGAAGTCCGGCGGCTACAACTCGGTTCCCGCCGTGGGCACGGTGCTGGGCGGACGGGTCTCGATCCCGCGCAGCTTCGACCCGGGCGAGCCCAGCTTCGACAGCTTCCGCAAGACCCAGGAATCCGTGGGATACATACTGAGCCACCGGCTCAACGATGTCTGGTCGTTCAAGCAGAGCTACCGGTTCCTGCATAACAGCGACACGACGAAATATGTCGGATCCAACGGCTATGCGTCCGACGGCACTTCTTTGCTGCGCACGCCATACCTGTACGACGGCATGGTCAATTCCCATACCATCGACAACCAGGCGATCGCCACATTCGCCACCGGCGCGGTCGCGCACAAGCTGCTGCTGGGGCTCGACTACCAGCACTTCCAGTACGACCACGATTTCTACGGCAGCCTTGCCAGCCCGCCGCCGCTGAGCGTCGCCAATCCCGTATACGGCCAGCAGATCCCGAACCCGGACTTCATGTTTGCCACTTCGGGCGCAGTGACCGTCAAGCAGCTTGGCCTGTATGCGCAGGACCAAATCGATATCGGCCGCTGGTCTTTCCTGCTGGGCCTGCGCCAGGATTGGGCGGACCAGGATTCGCAGTCCTACAAGCCGGGCTCGTCGTCCACCCATCAGTCCGACAGCGCCTTTACGTGGCGTGTCGGCGGCGTGTACCAGTTCGACAACGGCATTGCGCCGTATATCAGCTATTCGACTTCGTTCCAGCCGCAAACCGGCACCGATTTCAACGGCAATGCCTTCAAGCCGACCACCGGGAAGCAGTACGAGGCGGGCGTGAAATTCCAGCCCAAGGGCTACGACAGCTTCGTCACCGCGTCGGTGTTCCGCATTGACCAGGACAATGTGTCGACTTCCGATCCCTCGCACGTCGGCTTCAGCGTGCAAACGGGCCAGGTGCGCTCCGAAGGCCTCGAGCTCGAGGGGCGCGCGAGCCTGACCGACAGCCTGCAACTGATCGCCAGCTACACGTACACGCATCTGCTCAATACCCGCAGCAATACCACTAATCTGGACAAGGTGCCGCCCGGCATCCCGCGCAATGCGGGTTCGTTGTGGGCCGACTACACCTTGCGCAAGGGCCCGCTGGCGGGGCTGCAGATGGGCGCCGGCGTGCGTTATGTGCAAGGTTCGTACGGAGACGCCACCAATACGTTCATGACTCCGTCGGCGACCTTGGTCGACCTGGCCCTGCGCTACGACCTGGGGCGCGTGTCCTCGAAGCTGAACGGCTGGACCGCCACGCTCAATGTCAGCAACCTGGCCGATCGCAAGTATGTCGCATCGTGCATCGCCAGCACTTTCTGCACCTGGGGCGAGGGGCGCGTAGTCCTGGCGGGGCTGAAGTATCAGTGGTAAGCGCGGGCCCGGCGCGTAGCGCTACGGTTGCCGGACGGCTCCGCAACCGAAAAGACAAGGCTGGCCCGAGGGTGATGCCCGGGCCTCGCCGGTCGCGGCGGTACACTCCTGTTCGCAAATAATAATCAGGAGGCAGCATGAAGGCATTTGTAGTGTTCGTTGCGGCGGCTGGATTGCTGGCACTTGGCAGTGCAGCGGCAGAGAACAAGCCAGGCGCCGAACAACGGTTTCTCATGCAAATGAATTCCGCTCCCGTTTTATGTTCGAAGGCAGCGGGGCTGGCCAGACGCAGCGGCTACTCCGGCGAGATTCAAAGGACAACGGAATGCATCGACAAAGAATTAGCGGCCGGCAGGACTCGATACGAGACAATGATGCGACGCTCCGGGAGGAAGACTGCCAAAGCGGCGCTCAAGGATATGTATGAGGCATGGGAGGCCTACATGAATTCCATCGACCCATTCGACCCGCCCGATAGATCGGCAGAAATTCGCTATGTCGACGCCGCCAAGCGCTGGAAACTGGAGGCCGGTTTTAAATGAAGCATTCACTCTGAGCTCTTGGGCCCTTGCTGCCTCTGTTCTTGCCACTCTCGCTGCCGCTTATCCGCTTGAGCCGCCCGCTCTATGCGCCGCCTGCATGTCCCTGTATGTCTATTGGCGCGCCTGCCTCTATGCAAGCGCCGAAAATCAGCAAGCCCCGAAAATCACATTAATACGATGTCGTATTGCTCTTGCGAATACACGCGTTCGACTTCCAGCGATATGGGCTTGCCTATGAAGTCGCCGAGCATGGCCAGGTGCTGGCTTTCCTCTTCGAGGAACAGGTCGACGATCGCCTGCGAGGCGAGGATGCGGAATTCCCGCGGGTTGAACTGGCGCGACTCGCGCAGTATTTCGCGCAATATTTCATAGCACAGGGTGCGTGCAGTCTTGACGCTGCCGCGCGCCTGGCAGGTGGGGCAGGGCTCGCACAACTGGTGCGCCAGGGAATCGCGCGTGCGCTTGCGCGTCATCTCGACCAGGCCGAGCTGGCTGAAGCCGCTGACCGTCATGCGGGTGCGGTCCTTGCTCAGCGCCTTGTTCAGTTCCGTCAGCACCGCGTTGCGGTGCTCGGGATCGTCCATGTCGATGAAATCGAGAATGATGATGCCGCCCAGGTTGCGTAGCCGCAACTGGCGCGCCAGCGCCTGCGCGGCCTCGAGGTTGGTCTTGAATATGGTGTCGTCGAAGTTGCGCCCGCCCACGTAGCCGCCCGTGTTCACGTCGACGGTGGTCAGGGCCTCGGTCTGGTCGATGATCAGGTAGCCGCCGGACTTCAGGTCGACGCGGCGCGACAGCGCGCGGGCGATTTCCTCGTCGACGTTGGCCGTATCGAACAGGGGGCGTTCGCCGCTGTAGTGCTTGATGCGGCCCAGCACCGAGGGGGTGTAGATGCGCGCCCAATCCATCAATTGCTGGGTGGTGGTGCGCGAGTCGACCAGGATGGTGCCGGTGTCCGGCCCCACCATGTCGCGCAGCACCCGCTGCGCCAGCGTCAGGTCGGTATGCAGCACGGACGGCGTGGGCTGGGTCTTGGCCTGGGCCTGGATGCTGGTCCACAGGGTGAGCAGGTAGGACTGGTCGGCGCGCAGCTCTTCGTCGCTGGCGTCGCTCGCCTGGGTGCGGACGATGAAGCCGCCTTTCTCGCCGTCGGGCAGCAGGCTGGCGACGCGCTCGCGCAGCGCCAGCCGTTCCTGTTCGGACTCGATTTTCTGGGAAATGCCGATGTGCGGGTCGTGGGGCAGGTACACCAGCATGCGGCCGGCGATGCTGATTTGCGTGGACAGGCGCGCGCCCTTGCTGCCCAGCGGGTCTTTGATGACTTGCACCATCAGGGATTGGCCTTCGAACAGCAGCTTCTCGATGGGGGTCATGGTGCCGCCGCTGCTGCGTTCGTGGCGGTTCTGGCGCAGGTCGGCGACGTGGATGAAGGCTGCGCGCTCCAGCCCGATGTCGATGAAGGCGCTCTGCATGCCGGGCAGCACCCGTACGACTTTGCCCAGATACAGGTTGCCTACGTGGCCGCGCTGGATGCTGCGCTCTATGTGGAGTTCCTGGACCGCGCCCTGTTCGACCAGGGCCACGCGGGTTTCGAAGGGGGTGACATTGATGAGGATGTCTTGGGACATGTAGTGTCTTTGTAATTGGGTCTGCCAGGGATCGGCGGGGCCCGGCGTCGTCGCCCGCGGGCTGTCGCGGCCGGAGTCCTTGTCGCAGGCGCTTGCGCGCGGGAGTTCGGGTTGCCAGGCCATGACGAGCCCGCCGACTGGCTCGGCAGGGATGTCGATTGCAAAAGTCTATTTTGAGGCCTGGCGGCGCAAGTGGCAAAACGGGGCTATTCTGGACCTCGGCTGTGAGTGGGGTCTCATGTTGGCGGGTTTGTTGGGCAAGGCGTAGCGGGTGGGGCCCGCCGGGCGGGGGTTTGGTTCGTCGCTCTGCGTTGGGCTACGATGCGTCGCGGGGTTTGTTTCTTTAGGCGCGGCCTAGCACGGGGTACCTCCTTGCGGTTCGATGACCCACTCACCTCCAGGAGGCACCCCATGCTCTCCGCTCGTTTTGTAGGCGGGTGGGGGCTGGTTGGTGGGGGTTTGGTTCGTGGCCGGGCGTTGTGTCTTGGTTCGGCGCTTGGCGTTGGGCCTGGGTTCGTCCCTGGGGCTGGTTCTTGAGGCGCGGCCTAGCACGGGGTGCCTCCTTCCGGTTCGATGACCCACTCACCTCCAGGAGGCACCCCGTGCTCTCCGCTCGTGTTGTAGTCGGACGGAGTCCCGGATAGAGGCCTGATCGGGGGTCGGATGGGCCCGTCTTGAGGCGGGGTTTTGGCTGGCTGCGGGTCGATTTGCCCGCTCCTAAAAAGGTGTGCTATAGTTCGGCTCCTTCGCTGCGGGACATCACGGGTTAACCCTGATGAGCTGGCGGCAAGGCGAGGCCGAAGGCGGGCCGCGCGGGCGGGTAAGCGGGACGAGAGTTCGTGCTAACCCGGATGCGCAGGCCAGGCGAATCGGGCGGGAGAAAGAAGCTTCAGCGGTACGTTAAAAACTTCCTTCTCCGGTTTGACAAGCTTAAAAAACTCCTTCATAATCTCGTTTCTCTGCTTCACACACAACGCACTGCACAAAACGCAGGGTGCTGTAGGCAAAGCGGAACTGCTC
>NZ_JAHTBN010000013.1 GCF_019166065.1 Candidimonas humi | reverse complement strand
CCAGCACCGTGGTCGCCCCACTGGCGAAGGTGATTTCCAGCGTACCGCCCGTATCGGTATACGTACCGATTGTCTCGCCGCCCACCGTCACGTTGCCGCCCACCAGATACAAGGAGCCGAACAGGTCGTCGCTCGACGCGCCGCCCTGGCGGCTGATCGTCAGCGTCGCCCCGCTCCAGTCGTCGCGCGCGCCCAGCTCCGGATCCACCAGCGACACATTGCCGTCGATCACCACCGGATCACCGCCCTGCAGGTACTTGTCCGTCGCGGTCGCATGCTCGCTGACTCCATCCAGGCCGTCGATGCTGGGCGCATCGTTGTCGGGAGTGATGCCTACCACCACGGTAGCGACCTGCGCATTGCCAGAAGAGTTTCCGTCGGTCACGCTTATGCTCAATGTGCGCGACGTGACCGGGACGTCGGAGGAGTTCGCGAAAGTCAGGTGCTCTACCAGGCTCTGTGCGATCTCGGGGGTGACGTTGGAATTGAGGCTGATAGTCAGGCTGCCGCCGGCGCCCGCAGTACTGGAGTAGATGCCGACGTCGACCCACTCAGACCCATCGTAGTACTGCACGGTGCTGCCGCTGAGGCGCACGGTGCTGTCGGAAAGAATGCCCACCTGGTCGTCGGCCGCGAGGCCGGTGACCTTCAACTCGCCATGGTCGAAATTCTCGCTGTCTATGTCGGTCAGCGCGATATCGGCGTCGATCACCGCCGGAGCTGCGTTGATGTCGTTCTCGTGGTAGGTGACGGGGTCCAGGCCGCTGATGACAGGCTGGTCGTTGGAAGGCTGCACAGTGACGATGGCCGTGGCGACATTGCTGTCGAGCTGGTTGTCGCCCACGCCGTTGCTGGCCGCGTCGTCCAGGCCCGCATCGGTAACCTTGACGGTGACGGTGCGGTCGCCGGCCGTAGGCTTGTCGGTGCGGTTGTTGTATTCCACGCCCCGCAGCAGGGACTGAAACGAAGCCACGGTGGCGATGCCGGACGTGGGCGTGATGTCAAAGGTGTGCGTGGCGGCGGTATAGGTGATGTCGAAGCCGCCGGCGCTAGCAGTCTTGTCGGCGCTCAGGTCGAACGTCACGCCGCCCACTATCAGGTCTTCGTAGCCGGTGTCCACGGCGCCGCCGACCACGAGCTGCATCTGCGTCAGGTTGGCGTTGTCCACGTCGCTGAGCGTGGCGCCGGGCATGAAGGCCTTGGCCACGTCGGGGGCATTGGAAGGCTCGACCCAGGTGTAGCTGGAATCTCGGCCCGTACCGCTGCCGTTCAGGTCCACCACCGGTTTATCGTTGACGGGAGTAATCCTCAAAGTGCCGGTAATAGCTGCGCTGTCCATCGAGCCCGGTCCCCCGGCATCGATGTTGGTGCCACCCTCCACCTGGAGATTCTTGCCGTCGCTAACCCATACTTTATAGTCGCGCGTGGCGTTGGTATTGTTCGCCGTGGGATTGTCACTGGTGCTCTTGTAGTAAATGGCCTCGATCAGGGTCTTGACGTCGGCCAGCGTAGTGCTTTTGCTCAGAGTGATCGTCAACGTGCCGTCGGTGCCGGCCGAAACATTCGACGCATCCATACTCAAGTCTGGCAAAACATCCGGGTCGACGTAGAGCACGTCGCCCGAGTCCTTGCCGCTCGTAATCTGGACGTGGATGGTGCCGGCGCCGAACACCTTGTCCGCGCCCGAGCCTCCCAGGCCTGCCGTCGTGCTCAGGTCGATATCGGACAGGCTGATGTCATTGTTGAACAAGCGCACGCCGTCGACCGACACGTCGCTGCCGGTGGTGTCATTCTCCGGAGCCGTGGGGTCGGCCGCGGTGCCGATGAGCACCGGCGCATCGTTCTGCTTGACTACCGAAGTCTTCAATTGCACGACCTCGGACCAATGCGAACTGGCGTCGTCCACGCCTACGTCGTGCGCATCTACGCGTATATCCACCCCCGAACCGTTGTCCACCGCCACATCGGACAGGCGCACACTCAGGCCTGTGGGAACACCGTTGTAATCGGCGTCCACCGGTATGAAACGAAGCAGGGCGGAATTGGACAGCAGCAAGGCCGAACTGTTGCTGACCGTGCCATCAATGTTTTTCCAAGTACCACCTGAATCCGTGCTGTACTGCCAGGTGCCTTCGGTAGCGGAATCGGCGGTATTGCCTACGATGGCGATGCCGCCGATGACGGATGCCTCATTGCCGCCGCCGGTAATGCCGGACTGATTGTCCCTGGCGTCGCTGTAGCCGAAATCCAGATCGGATACCTTGTAAACGATATCGGAATCGGACTCGCCTTCACCCTCGTTCTGGGTGATCGAGGCGTCCGTGCCCGTGGGCCGGTCGTTGACATTGGTTACCGTGGTGGAGATAGTCTCGGTGGCCGAGCTCCAGCGGTTCGTTTCACCGGTGACCAGGGTCTTGGCATCGCCTGCGCTGGTACTGACGGCAATATGATCAGCATCGGTATCGCTGCCGTCGCCGGCAAGAATCGTGAGCGAACCGGGAGTGCCGAAGAAATTGGCGCTGGGCACGAAACGGATCAGGTCGCCGCTGGAAAACACCAGAGCCTTGCCGCTGTTGCTGCCGCCCGCGTTGAGCGCATTGATGGTGTCGGCGGAAAGAACTATCCAGTGTGCCCCGCCATCCGAAGAGATCTCCCAGTTGCCCTGATCGTCCGTATAGTTCGTGGCGCCGACAATGGCGATGTAGGTGAACGGCGTGGAATTGTCGTAGCCCTGGACATCATCGTTGCTTGTGCCTGATTGCCTGTCGGTGGCGTCGGAATAGCCGAAATCCAGGTCGCTGATACGCGTGCCCGCCGGGTCAGTCACATCTTCCGTATAGGCCGGCAAGGTGACGTCATTCGAGATCGTGGGCTGGTCGTTCACCGGATTGATGGCGATCTCCAGCGTGCGGGTGGTGGTCAGGTCGCCGCCGGAAGAGCCCGGCAGCGCCGTGTCGGTGACCGATATGTCGATGCTGGCGATGCCCGATGGGCCGTTCAGATCGGCTGCGGGTTTGAACTGCAGGCTTTGCAGGGCTGTGTTGATGGCGCCCTTGGTGCCGACCAGGGTGTATACCGTGATGCCATCCGCACCCGTATCCGTCAACGACACAAGGCCGGCCGCGGACAAACCGCTGAGCGTGCCATAGTGGGCCGTCAGCGTGACGGTGAAATTCGAGCCGAAGTCGTCGGTATCGCCGATGCTGATATAGGAGCCATCAGCCAACTTGACCGGCGTGGCACTGGCATCCTCGGCCAGTGTCAGGCCCGAAGACAAATCGCCTATGGTGGGCGCGTCGTTGGTGGACGAGACATGCAGCGCCACGGTCGAGGCCACGATGTCGTACAGGGACGTGGCGGTGGCCGTCGTGGTATGGATCGGGTCGTCGAAGAAGGCATCGTCGGTCGGCACCGCCGGCAAGCCAGTCTGCTGGTTGACGCCGCCACCATTGGCATAGGCCGGCGAGCCGTCGCCATCGCCGTTCGCGTCGACAAGGGCGCCGGTGTCCTGAGCGCGCATGCGATCGTCGGCCAACACTTGCAACTGGTAGGTGACGTTGCGGTCGCCCGTGACACTGATCTTCAGTTGCGCCAGCGCGCTGTTGACGTCCTCCAGGATACCGCGCAACACCAGGGGCGTGCCTTCGCCGTTGTAGCTGTCGATAGTGACGCCGGCCACGGGGCTAGCCCCGGCCGTATCGCCGACCTGCAGCACGATGCCGCTGTAGTCGGTGACGGGATTGCCGCTGGCATCGAGCAGGCGCACGGTGACCTGCACGAAGTCGTGCTCGCCGGACTGCACGCCGGAGCCGTCGGCCCCCATATCGTGGCCGTCGCCCACGGACACGCCGCTGATGTCGATGACGGTGTTGGTGCCTACGTCGATGGGGCCGGAAGGCGTGGCGACCGTCGGCGCGTCGTTGACCGGTATCAAGTTCAGCGCCACGCTCTCGAACACGTCGGGATTGACTACGCTGCCCGAGCCGACGTCGCCACCGATGGCAGCCTGGTACTCGTTGACCGTGACCTTCAACGTGTCGGCGCCGTTGAAGTCCGCCTTGCCCTTGTAGCTGAAGCCGTCATTGAGCTGGGCCTGGATGCGGTCGGCGCTGCCGGTCAGCACCACGGTGCCTGTGCCGCTGCCGCTGATGGTGACGCCCGATTCCGCGGAGCCGAACGTCAGCGTGCCATTGGATACCTGCAAAGTGACCTGCACGGCCTTGCCGAAGGCCGAGGACTCGGAATCGGCGATGCTGACCGCGTTGCTCTTGGCTGCGCTGAATTCGTAGGCAGTGTCTTCGTAGATGTCGGTGGGCGCGGCGCGCAGCGTTACGGTGGGCATGTCGTTGACGCTGGAGGCCCACACCACCACGGCCTTGGCGGCGATATTGGGATCGTCCGACGCCACGCTGTCGGTGTACCAGTTGTGCACGGTGCCGGGCACGGCGGTGGGGTCGCCGCCCACGGTTGTCGCCTGGTTGACGGTGCCGCCATTGGCTTCGGGCTGCACGCCGCCGGCGTCCGGGTCGCCGTCGATCAGCGCGCCGCCAGGGTTGCGCACCCGGTCGTCGGCGATTACCTGGACCTGGTAGATCTTGTCCTCGTAGTTGTTGTCCTGGTCGCTGGCGAAAGTCAGGGTCAGGCCGGCCAGAGCCGCGTTGATCTGGGCCTTGGTGCCGTTCAACACCAGGAAGTCGCCGCTGCCGTTGTGGGTGGCATCGGCCCAGATATTGATGCCGTCGATGCCGGCATAGCCTATGGTTACGCCGCTATAGGCGGCCTTGCTGGACAAGGGCTTGCCGTCCTGGTCGAGCAGCCGTATGGTGACCTGCATGACGGCATCGGGCGAAGAGCCGCTGTCGACGTCCACGTCGCCCACGGTGAAGGTATGGCCGCTGCTGTCCTTGACGGGGTTGTCGGCGGGAATGGAACTGTCGATGATCACCGGCCCGCTGGGCGCGGTAACGGTCGGCGCATCGTTGGCCGAAGCAACGTTGATCCAGAACTCGTTTTCTTTGACTTCCTTGTCGCCGTCGGCCAGCGTGAAGAAGAATTTGTCCTGCGAACTGCCGCTGGTCGGATCGTCGCCGTTGTGGACGTAATAGACGCGGCCGGCGGCGATGTCCGCCTGGCTGAACGAGGCGCCCTTGCCCAGTTCCTGGAACGTATGGCCGCCGTCGGTCGAGATGGCGATATAACCGTCTTGCGGCGCCTGGGTGATGGTGTATTGCACCTGCTCGGCGGTGGAGTCGGGGTCGTACGCCTGCAGGTAGTCGCTGGTGATCTGTACCGCACCGCCTTCGCGCACCGTTACCGGATCGTTGGCCGCATCGCCGCCGATATGATTCGGGGCATCGACACCGGGCGTGGGATCGGAGTCGGTGGGCAGGTGGGCGATTTGGGGCGCGTCATTGACCGGGGTGATCACGATGTTGACGGTGGCGGCCGAATCGCTGAGCGTATCGCGATTGTCCAGGGCCCTGACCTGGAAGCTGTCGGAATTGACCTCGCCGCCGTCGTTCACGTAGCGCAGGCCCTTGGTCAGGCCGTCTCCGCCCACCAGAATGGAGGCATCCAGGCGCAGCACGCCCGAACCCACCGAGCCGCCGGTATAGAGATCGTCGGCGGTGATGTCGACCCAGGCGGTGCCCGACCAGTACTGCAGCGTGCCGTGATCGGGCAGGTCAGTAATGACGAATTCCAGGGGATGGGTGCCATTGGTGCCGTTATTGACGGCGTAATCCCCATCCACGAAGGGCGGATTCTCGTAGCCAGCGCCGCTGTTGGCGTCGTCCGGGTCGCTGAGCTTCAGGTTGGCATCGGTGATGGCCACTGTGCCGGGCTGCGTGCCGGCCGTGCCGGTGCCTTCCTGGATGACTATCGTCTTGCCGCCCTCGGCAACTGGCGCGTCATTGGTGGGCGTGGTGTAGAAAGTGAAATCGACATCGTTGTCGATGCCGGGAATGCCGCCCGAGACGTGCAGGCTGACCGTGGATTGGAAGACTTCGCTGCCGTCTTGCTAGAAGGTGATCTTGCCGTCGTCCAGATCCTGCTGGGTGAAGGTACTGTACAGGCCCAGCGCCACGCCGGCCTTGTACATGGTGCCGTTCAGGGAATCCGCAGGGTCCGAGCCGACCTTGAAGCCGGTTACGGTATAGACGATCTGCGAAGGGTCCACGCCGTCGGCGGAATAGCTCAGCATCGTCGTCCCGGATATAGTGACCGGGCTGCCGCCCTCTGTGAGGTTGCCGAACACGACATCATTGGGATCTGTGCCGGCATGGGTCACGACTGTATTCACGCCGGGCGTGGCGGGCCCGCTGCCCGGGCCGCCGCCGTCATAGCCCGGCACGAGGTTCACCGTGAAATCGAAGGTGGTGAGCGCGGCGGAGGCGCCGCCGGCGCCATAGACCCCGCCGGCGCGCGTATACAGGTTGCCGTTGGCGTCCCAGTGCACGGCGACCGCATTGTCGATGATCTGGAACTTGAAACCATCGACCAGGCTGTCGCCTTCGGGCGGCGCACCCGTCTGGTCGAAAGCGACGCGGCCGTCCTTGAGGTCGGCCAGGGTGAAGCTGTCGTTGGCGGCCAGCACGCGCGTGACGTTGCCGCTGGCGTCGAGCAGTACGATCTGGCCGTAGCTGGGCAACTGGCTGACGACAAAAGAGACCGCGACGTCGGAAGAATCGACGTCGGCGGCCGACAGCATGCCGGTATCGAGCACCACACGGTAATCGTCGCCGCCGCCCGGCGTGCCGTCCGGGCCGTTCTTGGCGACAGTGGCTTCGCGGGTGCCGCCGGCGTAGGTGGGATCGTCGTCGACCGCAAGGATGGCGATCTTGATGTCGGTGGATGCGCTGGAAGCCGGATCCGTACCGCCGCTGTCCGTGTCGGTCACGACGATTTTGAACGAATCGCTGGCACCTGTGGAATCAGTGTCGCCGGGATCCTTGCCGTTGTGGTTGTAAGTGAGCAGGCCCAGATCCGCATACAGAATGACCTGGCCGACAGTCACTGCATTGCCGTTGTAGAGCAGCGTGCCTTGCGTGGGCAGCGACTCGATGGTCACCGAGGCGATGGCATCGCCGGGATCGCCCCCGGTGTCGAAAGTGATGCCGCTGTTGGCCAGCACTTGGAAACCGCTCTGGCCTTCGTAGACCTGCGCTGTGCCGCTGACCGACGGGGCCTGGTTGACCGGGGTGATATCGAGCGTGACGGTGGCATGCGCCGACTGGCTTTGAGGCGTGGCGCCGTCGTTCGCCGTAACGGTGAAGCTGTCGCTGGCGTCCTGGCTGGCGCCGGTCTCGGTATGCACGTAGCGCACATTGCCGGCGATCACGTCGGCCTGGGTGAAGACGGAACCCACGCCCAGCCGCACGTCGGCACCGCCCGTGTGCAGCACCAGATACCCATAGCTGGCATCGGTGTCGATGCGGTAGACGATCTGCGAGGGATTCTGGGTGCCGAAGCTGACCTCCGGGTCGGAGGGATTCAGCGCCGCGGTGGTCAGGACCGTGACGTTCTTCAGGCTGCCGTCGCCGGCATTGGTTTCGTCGACGTTCTGGTGGCCGTCGGCCAGGGTAGTCGGATCGTTGGAAGGCGTGACCGTGATGTCGATGGACTTCTGGCTGGACAAGGGCACGGTTTCCTGGTCGGTGACCTTGACCGTCAGGGTGGTTTTGGCGGCCGTATTGCCCAGTTCCGTATCGGCTGCAGTGAAGCTCAATTGATTCACCCAGGCCTGGGCGGCGGCGGCGCTGCCGGTGAATTCCAGGCCGCCGGATACCGCCGTGCTGTGGCCGCTGGCGTCCACGAGCGAGCCGGCCGAGGTATTGGACAGGATCACGTCGACCGTGACGGTGCCGGTACCCTGGCCGCTGTCGGCGATAGTCCAGCCGGAAAGCCCCAGCGTGGAAGCGCCGTCGGCGTTCAACGAGCTGGGCTCGGCGACGCTGGCATCCTTCATGGTGCCCGTAACCGAAGGCGCGTCCAGCAGCCCCGTATAAGCGGCATCGTGCAGGACGGCGACATCGATCTGCCCGGTGCTGTATTCCAGCGTCCAGTCGCCGCCGCGCGCGGCGGCGCCGGTGGCGTCGGTGGACGCCGCCACGTCGGCGCCGGTGGCCCGCGCCAGCGCCTGCACGAACTGAGCCCCCGCGGCGCCCTCGCCGATGTCGCAGCCGTACAGCAGGATGTCGCCGTCGGTGGTCAAATGCTCGCCTATGGTGGCGAGCTGCGTGGAATAGCCTTGCAGGGATGTGAGATCGATGCTGCGTCCGCCGATCTGCAGGGTGCCGTCGGCGCCGTGAGACACAATGTGTATCGCATCGACCTTGCCCTCGTGGCTCATGGTCTGGGCGATCTGGTCTATGGGGTCGCGCGCCGGGTCGAGCAATATGACCTGCACGTTGGGCTTCGCCTGGGCCACGATGTTCTGCCAGCCCGATACGGTAGTGTCGACGAACAGCAATTCGTTGGTACGCGCCTGCTCGTGCGGCTGGGCATCGCGGCCCGGCTCGGAAATCGCCCGGGCCTGCGCATGGTCCGCCTGGCCCTCGTGCTGGCCCTGAGAACCGTGCTGCGGATGTGCCGCAACCTTGTCGGCGACTACCGCCGCGGCCCCGTCGTACAGGGTGCGAGGCTCCAGCGCCAGCAAGGTGCTGCGGGGCGCAAACGCCTGGGTCGGACGGCGATCGGGATTCGAGCGGGCACGAGGAAAGCGTATGAGCGTCATCTGTGAGTTTTGCCTGAGTAATGATCAGTACGAGGCCGCCCACGGCCTGCCCATGGCGAGCCGATAAGTGCCTGTGATCAGGGAAAATTGCGAGCCGGCAGTTACGTAATTGCCATGTAACTTATGTAACTTATAGTTTTGAATGTAGCATTCGTACACCTTGCCGTAGTTTGCCAAAGCGTAGAATTATTTTGATTCAGCGACAAAACGTGTAAAAAATTAGTCAAGAAACGTCAATATGCACAAATTGCGGCTGGCGCTGAATTTGCATTTATCACAGAATTGAAACATTGAAAAATATGCCGTAATAAAAATAGCGACGAATGTTACACCGCGATAGATGGCCTTCAAATGTTTCTTCATATATATAGATAAAGGGCTATCCGCCGCCTTGTCGCCGGCCGTACGCCCGTCATCACTAAACAAGAAGCGAAGATGACCGCCCATTACCCGCCCACCGTCATGCAAGTCCCGGCTGATTCACAAAAGTGCAGTCAGCCGTCGCGTGGCGCGCGCCGGCTGGCTGCCTGCCTGTCGATCTGCCTTTACATTTTTATGCTGCATGGCATTCCGGCATGGGGACAGGTGGCGGCAATAGGCCCGGATGCTCACTGGCCCCTGCCCGTCTGGCGCGACGCCAGCCTGCTGCGAGACGACTCGGGCGAGCTGACCCTGCAGCAGGTCGCCGGGCTGCCGGCCCGGGCCGAGCCGGGCGATGCCGAATCGGGGTTTCATCCCATCGGCACGGAAAAGCTGCATTCCCCCGACATGCATACCGCCTGGTGGCTGCAGTTGTCGCTGGCCAATCGCCAAAACCAGACGCAGCGCCTGCGCCTGGTGCTCAGCCCATATAACTTCCGGCAGATCGACATCTACCTGCAAAAGCCGCAAGGCGCCTGGCAGCATTTGCATGGCGGGCTGGCCTCCCCCTTGCGGCACACCGCCCTGCGCTCGCGCCTGCCGTCTGCCGCACTCGTGCTCGCGCCCGGGGAAAGCATACGCATACTGACCCGCGTCGTCACGACCCAGCCGCATCTCATCAAGCCGATGCTGTATACCAACGACGGCTATATCACGCATGAGGTCCACATGCGAGGCTGGGACAGCCTGCTGTTCGGCGGCCTGCTGGCCCTGGGCTGGAGCGCGCTGATGATCGCCCTGTTCTCGCGCAGTCCTGCTTTCCTGCTGCTGGCCATAGAAGCCGTGCTGGTGGCCGGCTACGAAGCGGTGCGGCGCGGCTATGGCCACTTGTATCTATGGCCGGACAGCACGCAATGGAGCTATCGCAGCCTGTATGTGCTCGGCAGCCTGTCCCTGGCCGTATTCCTGCTGTTCGTGCTGGAAGTGGCGCGCCAGGAAAAAGTGCGCCTGCCGGGACGCCGCTGGCTCATTGCCTTTACCGTATTCGAGCTGGGCATGGCCGTAATGGGGTGGGTAGGCAATACAATATGGTGCGGCAGATTGCCTTATTTGCAACGCCTCTATTCGCGGCGGGCATGGTGCTGCTCGTGGTGGCCCTGGCGCGCCGGCGCATCCCGGCGCGCAGGCTGATACTGCTGATCGCCGCCTACGCGGCCGCGCACCTGACGCTCAGCGCCTTCGAGCCCTGGGGCTTGCTGCCCGATTTCGTATACCGGGGCAGCCTGGGGGGCATAGCCGTGAACCCCGTCGCCATGCTGCTGGGCTTTTACCTGAGCCTGGCGCTGCTTGCTGCCTGGATCACGCTCATGGGCAAGCAGCGCAATGCCGCCAACGAAGCCCTGGCGCAGTGGCAGGCCCGGGAAAACCAGCGCCTCAGCGAAGAAGTGGAAATCCAGACGCAGGCACTGAACAAGGCCCTGGAATACGCCCAGGACAAGAACCGGCAGAAGACCGAAATCCTCAGCTATATCGGCCACGACCTGCGCGCGCCTCTCGCCACCGTCGTCGGCTACGCCAGGCTGCTGGCCCGCAGCCCGGCCACGGAACAGCAAACCTATCTGCGCGCCATAGAACGCAATGTCGATTACCAGCTCGACCTGATCGACGAATTGCTGAACTACGCCAGGGCGGAACTCAAGCCCCTGCACCTGGTCAGCGAGCCCGTCGAATTGGCCGGCCTGCTGGAAGACGTAGTCAGGCAGGGCCGCACGCTCAGCCAATACCAGCACAATCGTTTCCAGGCCGAGATCCAGGACATGCTGCCGTACACGGTGCTGCTCGATGCGCGCCGTCTGCGGCAAGTGCTGCTGAACCTGCTGTCCAACGCCGCCAAGTTCACCCGCAACGGCAGCGTCACGCTGCGCGTCAGCGCGGCCAGGGCCGGCTCGGCCGCCTCATCCTGGGTGCTTGGCTTCGAGGTCAGCGACACCGGCATAGGGATAGATCCGGGCAAGCAGGCATCGATCTTCAAGGCTTTCGAACAAGGGCAGCCGCGCACCGAGGGCGTGGGCCTGGGCCTGTTCATCGCACGCAGCATCATACGTACGATGGGCGGCGACCTGCACATGCAAAGCGCGCCCGACCAGGGCAGCACATTCCGCTTCGAAGTAAGGCTGACGGCCGCCGACGACCGCATCCTGTACTGGGCGCCGCCGGACTTGACGGCGCAATCGCCGACCCCCGCCTCGCCCGCCGTGCCTTGCGACGCCCCGCCGCCTCACGACCGCCTGGAACTGGCCATGCTGGCGCGCGACGGCCAGATCACCGACATCGAGCACTGGCTGGCTCGCATGTCGACGGACTACCCGCAATACACCGAGTTCTTCGCCGAGATACGCGAGGCGCTGCAGGCGCTGGACCTGGAACGCATCGAAAGCCTGGCGCTGGCTCAGCCCGGCACCGCCGAAACGGCCGCCTCCTCCACACCCGAAACACCTGCGGCCGGAATCCAGCAGCAGGCGTAGCCCTGGGCTTCCAGTTCCCGTTGCAGGCGGTGCGCCGCCTCGCGGCGGCTGCGGAACACACATACCAGACGTGCACCCGACTCGACCCGCGCCAGGGCCAGCCCCAGGACCGGTTGCGTTGCGGGTGCGTACAGATCGTCCACGGCCTCACGGTCGGCATCGCGCCGCGCCATGGCCAGCAAGGACGCGTCGGGCAAGGGCTCGTGGATGATCAGGTCGGCCGAAGACAGTGCACGCAAGCCCTTCAGGGTCAGCAGTTCCGGATCGCCTTCGCCTGCATCCAGGAAGCAGACGGTACCCTGGCCGCGGGGCCGCGGCTCTTGCAGCGCCCGGTCGAGGCAGCTTCGCGCGGGTTCCAGCCCCTGCCCTTGCGCGATCGCTGCAACCGGGCCGTCGCACATCCATTCATAGAAGCGGCGCCGTTGCGCCACATCGGGATAGCGGGCACGTATGCGCGGCCGGTAGCGCTGCGCCAATTCCGCCAGCAAAGACAAAGACGGATCGAGCAGGCTTTCCAGCCTCTCGCGCAGGCGGCGCGCCAGCACGGGGGCCGTGCCGCCTGAAGAGATCGCCAGCGTCAGCGGCGCGCGGTCGACGATGGCCGGCACGTGGAAGCTGGACAGCTCGGCGTCGTCCACCACATTGACCCAGAGGCCGCGGCCGCCTGCATCGCGCGCCACCTGCGCATTCACGGCGCGTTCGTCGGTAGCCGCAATGACCAGGCATTTGCCGTCCAGCCACCCGGCACTATAGGCGCCCGGCAGGTGCAGCAGCGCGCCGCATCCCGCCAGTTCCTGCAACTGCCCGCAAAGCTGCGGGGCGCCGACGTGCACGCGCGCGCCCGCCTCCAGCAATAGCGCGGCTTTGCGCCAGGCTACGGGCCCGCCGCCGACTACGAGCGCGTCGCGCCCGCGCACATCGCAGAACATGGGAAACAAGCGCATCTGTGGCTCCTGGTGTTGTCGGGCATGCCGCGGCGGAGTTGCCGATGCGCCGCGACGAAACATATATATCCGCAAGACTTGCGGATGTGGAGTTGCGGCACGCATGGCCCAGGCCGGCGCCCACATCTCTCTATTCGACTCAAGCAAAGTCCGTGCCGGCTCGCATGCGGGAGGCCAGTGCCATGCCGGCATCGCCGTCCAGGCACCCTAACGGTGCATGGCAAGAGGCCCGCGCACCGCCGCTGTGCATGCCACCGGGCCCCAGCAGCGCCATAGCGGCAGAGCGAAAGCTGGCACATGTTTTGCTTATGCCTAATCACAGGCGTATGCCGCGCGGCGCGAAACGCGCATCGGCGGGCACGCCCCATGAACACCGGAGCATTCAGATGAAGAAACGGAAACTCGTCGTAGTGGGCAACGGCATGGCGGGCACCAGGACACTGGAAGAACTGCTGGAGCTGGCACCCGATCTCTACGACATCACGGTATTCGGCGCGGAACCCTACCCGAACTACAACCGCATCCTGCTCTCGCCGGTACTGACCGGCGAACAGACGGTGCAGGACATCATCCTCAATGACCTGGATTGGTACCGGGAGCACGGCATCGACCTGCGGCTCGAGTCGCGCATCGTCGACATCCGCCGCCAGCGCAAGGAAGTGGTGGCCGAGGACGGAAGCGCGTTGCGCTACGACCGGCTGCTGCTGGCGACGGGCTCGAATCCGGTGATCCTGCCGGTGCCCGGGCACGACCTGCGCGGCGTGGTGACGTTTCGCGACATACGCGACGTGAATCTGATGATAGAGGCCGCGGGCACGCTGCGTCGCGCCATCGTCATAGGCGGCGGGCTGCTGGGCCTGGAAGCGGCCAACGGCCTGGCTTCGCGCGGCATGGAGGTGGCGGTGGTGCACCTGGGCGCCAGCCTGCTGGACCGGCAACTGGACACGCAAGCCGCCGGGCTGCTGCGCGCGAGCCTGGAACAGCGCGGCCTGGAATTCCTGATGGAACGCCAGACCGAAGCCATCCTGGGCACGGAAGACGGCCGGGTGCGCGGCATCCGCTTTGCCGACGGAGAAGAAAAACCCGCCGACCTGATCGTGATGGCGGTGGGCATACGCCCCAACACCGAGCTGGCCGAACGCGCCGGCATACACACCAATCGCGGCATCGTGGTCAACGATACCTTGCAGACCTACGACCCCAGCATCTATGCCGTGGGCGAATGCGTGAGCCACCGCGGCACGGCCTATGGCCTGGTGGCGCCGCTGTTCGAACAAGCCAAGGTCGCGGCCAATCACCTGGCTTTCTTCGGCATTTCGCGCTATCCCGGCAGCGTCACCTCGACCAAGCTCAAGGTGACCGGCATCGACGTGTTCTCGGCAGGCGACTTCGTGGGCGGCGGCGACACCGAGGCAATCACACTGGCCGACCCGATGGGCGGTGTCTACAAGAAACTCGTGATCCGCGACGACAAGCTGGTGGGCGCCTGCCTGTATGGCGACACGGTGGACGGCGGCTGGTACTTCCGCCTGATCAAGGAGGCGCGCTCGATCGACGAGATGCGCGACCACCTGATGTATGGCGAAGGCTCGGCCGGCGACACCGGCCATGCCGGGCAGAACAGTGTCGTGGGCATGCCCGACTCCACCGAGGTCTGCGGCTGCAACGGTGTGTGCAAAGGCACTATCGTCAAGGCGATACGCGAAAAAGGCCTGTTCACGGTCGACGAGATCAAGAAGCACACCAAGGCGGCCAGTTCCTGCGGCTCGTGCACCGGGCTGGTCGAACAGATACTGATCAATTGCGTGGGCGGCGCGGCCAACATCAAGCCGCGCACGGAAAAGCCGCTCTGCGGCTGCACCGATTTCACCCATGGCGAAGTACGCAAGGCCATCCGCGACCACCATCTGGCTTCGATCTCGCAGGCCATGGAATTCCTGGAATGGCGCAACAGCGACGGCTGCGCTACTTGCCGGCCCGCATTGAATTACTACGTAACCTGCACCTGGCCCGGCGAGGCCCGCGACGACGCGCAATCGCGCCTGGCCAACGAGCGCATGCACGCCAATATCCAGAAAGACGGCACCTACTCGGTGGTGCCGCGCATGTGGGGGGGCGTCACCACGCCGGCCGAATTGCGCCGCATTGCCGACGTGGCGGAGAAATACGAGGTGCCCATGGTCAAGGTCACCGGCGGCCAGCGCATCGACTTGCTGGGCGTGCGCAAGCAGGATCTGCCCGCCGTCTGGAAAGACCTGGACATGCCCTCGGGCCATGCCTACGGCAAAGGCTTGCGCACCGTCAAGACCTGCGTAGGCAGCGAGTTCTGCCGCTTCGGCACGCAGGATTCGACGGCCATGGGCATAGCGCTGGAAAAAGACCTGGTGGGCATGAGCGGCCCGCACAAGATCAAGCTCGCGGTCTCGGGCTGTCCGCGCAACTGCGCCGAATCCGGCATCAAGGACGTGGGCGTGATCGCGGTGGATTCGGGCTGGGAAATCTACGTGGGCGGCAACGGCGGCATCAAGACCGAGGTGGCGCAGTTCTTCGCCAAGGTCGCTAGCCCCGCGGAAGTGCTGGAATACGCCGGCGCCTTCTTGCAGCTCTATCGCGAGGAAGCCTTCTACCTGGAGCGCACCTGCCATTACCTGGGTCGCGTCGGGCTGGACCACGCCAAGACCCGCGTGGTCGATGACGCCGCCAATCGCGCAGCCCTGTACGAACGGCTCAAGTTCGCACTGTCCTTCGAGCGCGACCCCTGGTCCGCGCGCGTGCAAGAGCCCGCGGCACGCCGCGAATTCGAACCCCTGAGCGCATGAGGCCGACACGGATATGAACACGATGAATACGAGTACGACAAACAGCGGCGCGGCGACGGGCGCCGGCCGGGCCGGCGCAAGCCCAATGGATGCGAGCCCGATGCATATCAATCCGGCAAATGCCGGCGCCGTGGACGCCAAGCACGCCGATCGCGCCTGGACCCCGGTCTGCGCCGTCGAGGACATTCCGCGCGCCGGATCGCGCGTCGTCAAGCGCGGCGGCGCCGACGACATCGCGGTGTTCCGCGCCTGGGACGACCAGGTGTTCGCCCTGCTGGACCGCTGCCCGCACAAGGGCGGTCCGCTATCGGCCGGATTGGTGCACGGCCACGCCGTCACCTGCCCCTTGCACGGCTGGACCATAGACCTGGCCGACGGCCAGGCCCAGGCGCCCGACCAGGGCTGCTCGCACCGTATCGCGGTCCAAGTCGAGGACGGCACCGTCTACCTGGATCTCCCGGATCAGGGGCGGGGCCTGGCGCAGAGCCCCGAGCCATGTGCAACGCCGCAGGCCGCGGGCAGCGCCTGACGGACATGCCGGGCCGCGACGCCGAGCCGGCATATCGTCTCGGGCTCGCGGTCCTGTTTCCCCGCCCCACATAACGCCAGGAACACGCAATGAAGCACGTCTCCAGCCCCTCGCTTGCGCCGCCGGTACGCACCGTGGCATCCGTCTGCTGCTATTGCGGCACGGGCTGCGGCGTGCAGGTGCGCACCCAGGGCGAACGTGTCATCGAGGTCGCCGGCGACGAAAGCCATCCTTCCAGCCACGGCCGGCTCTGCACCAAGGGCATGAACCTGGCGGCCACGGTGCGGCGCGACGCCAGCCGCGTCCTGACAGCGCAACTGCGGCGCAACCGCGAGGAAGAACGCCGCCCCATCGCCTTGCACAGCGCGCTCTCCGCGGCCGCGCGGCGCCTGGCGCAAACCCTGCGGCAGCATGGCCCGCAGGCCATCGGCCTGTATCTTTCGGGGCAGTTGCTGACCGAGGACTACGCGGTCTTCAACAAGCTGGCGCGGGCATTGATCGGCACCAACAACATCGACACCAACTCACGGCTGTGCATGTCCAGCGCGGTGTCGGGCTATGTGCGCACGCTCGGCGCCGACGCGCCGCCGGCCTGCTACGAAGACCTGGATCACGCGAAGATGGTGTTCATCGCGGGCTCGAACATGGCCTATGCCCATCCGGTGCTGTTCCGGCGCCTGGAGGCCGCCAAGGCGCGCGACCCGTCCATGAAAATCGTGGTGGTCGATCCGCGCCGCACCGATACCTGCGAGATCGCCGACCTGCACCTGCAGATCTCGGCCGGCACCGACGTGGCGCTGATGCACGCCATGCTCAATGTGCTGATCTGGGAAGACCTGGTCGACCGCGACTACATCGCCCGGCATACCGAGGGCTTCGAGGCGTTGAAGCGGCGCGTGCACGAATACACGCCGCGCGCGGCCCAGGAAATATGCGGTGTGCCGGCCGAAGACATCGTGCGCTGCGCGCGCTGGTTCGGCTCCCACGGGCCGGCCCTGTCGCTCTATACCATGGGGCTGAACCAGTCCAGCAGCGGCACGGCGAAGAATGCCGCGCTCATCCACCTGCATCTGGCCACGGGCCAGATCGGCAAGCCCGGCGCCGGCCCCTTCTCGCTGACCGGCCAGCCCAACGCCATGGGCGGGCGCGAGGCGGGCGGCATGGCCACCCTGCTGCCCGGCCATCGCGATCCCGGCGACGCCGCGCACCGCGCGCAGGTCGCGGCCGCCTGGGGCGTGGACAGCCTGCCCGACACGCCCGGACTGACCGCCGTCGAGATGTTCGACGCGGTGCTGGAGGGCAAGGTGAAAGTGCTGTGGATAGCCGGTACCAATCCGGCGCAGTCCCTGCCCAACCAGGCCAAGGTGCGCGCGGCTTTGCGGCGGGCCGAGTTCGTGATCGTGCAGGAAGCCTATGCGAATACCGAGACGCTGGAATATGCGGATCTGGTGCTGCCGGCGGCCACCTGGCCGGAAAAAGACGGCACCATGACCAATTCGGAACGCCGCGTCAGCCGTGTGCGCACGGCGCTGCGCCCGCCGGGCGACGCCCGGCCCGACTGGCAACTGGCCTGTGCGGTGGCGCGCCGTCTCGCCGCCGAGATTGCGCCGGCCAAGGCGCCGCTGTTCCGCTACCGGAGCGCGGCCGAGATCTTCGCCGAGCACGCGCGCCTGACCGCGGGCCGCGACCTGGACTACAGCGCGCTCAGCCATGCCTTGCTGGACTCCGAAGGCCCGCAGCAATGGCCTTTCGCGCCGCAAGGCGCAGCGTGCCCGCGCCTGTATGCCGACGGCGTGTTCCCCACGTCCGACGGACGCGCGCGCTTCATGGACGTCGCCTACACGCCGGTGGCCGAGCGCCCGACCGCCCGCCGTCCCTTGCGGCTGACGACCGGACGCCTGCGCGACCAATGGCACACCATGAGCCGCAGCGGCCTGGTGCCGCAGCTTGCGCGCCACGTCGAAGAACCCTGCATCCACCTGCATCCGCAGGACATGGAAAGGCTCAAGATCGCCGGCGAACAACTGGTGGAGGTGCAGTCCGAACGCGGCGCGCTGGTCGCGCCCGCCCAGCCCGACCCGGCTCTCAAGCCGGGACACGTCTACATGCCCATGCACTGGGGCAGCGGCTACATGGCGGGCGACGGCGTCAATGCGCTGGGCAACGATGCCGTCGACCCGCTGTCGCACCAGCCCGAGCTCAAGCACAGCGCGGTAAGCGTGCGGCCGCTGGACTATGCGTGGCAGGCCTCGGCCTGGATGCGCGGCGCCATACCGGAGCTGCGTCCGCGGCTGGCGTCGTGGCTGCGCGCTTTCCCCTACGCCGTATTGGTGCCCAGCACCATCGGCGGCGAAGGCGTGCGGCTACGCCTGGCTGCGCCCGAAGCGCCGCAGGCCGCCGTCCTGGAACGTCTGGCGGCCGACCTGGAACTGGAGCGGCCCGACATGGCCTTCGACGATCCGGCCCGCGGCGTGCTGCGGCGCCTGCGGCGCGGCGACGGCCAGTTGCAGGCTTTCCTGCTGGCCGGCGACCTGCGCGCACAAACGGCGCTGCTCGCTTGGGCCGAGGACGGCAAAGCGCCCGAAGACCCTGGCCGCGCATTGATGGGACGCATGCGCGCCGCGGCCCGCGCCCGCATCGTCTGTGCCTGCCACGGCGTGGGCGAGGACGCGATCGCACAGGCAATACAGGCCGGCCAGACGCTGGAAGATCTGCAGTCGGGACTGAAATGCGGAACGGCTTGCGGCTCGTGCGTGCCGCAGCTCAAGCGCATGTTGCGCGAACACGGCATGGGGGAAATCGCGGCATGAAAACTTATCTCGATACTATTGCCGGCTCCGGCTCTGGTTCCGGCTCCGGCTCCGGCGCCGCGGGCCGCGTCTGGCTGGTGGGTGCAGGCCCCGGCGATGCCGAGCTGCTGACGCTCAAGGCCTTGCGCGTGCTGCGGGAATGCGACGTATGGCTGGTCGACGACCTGGTGGGCCGCGACGTACTGGATTTCGCGCGCCCCGGCACGCGGATCATCGAGGTCGGCAAGCGCGGCGGCTGCGTGTCCACGCCGCAGGAATTCATCCTGCGCCTGATGGAGCGCCATGCGCGCCAGGGCCGCACGGTGGCCCGCGTCAAGGGCGGGGACCCCTTCGTCTTCGGCCGCGCCGGCGAGGAAATCGCCTGGCTGGCCGAGCGCGGCATCGAGGCCCGCTGCGTCAGCGGCATTACCGCGGGCCTGGCCGTGGCCGGTGCGCTGGGCCTGCCGCTGACCCACCGCGGCGTGGCGCGCGGCGTCACGCTGGTGACGGCCCATACCGTCGACGGCGCCCGGCCCGACTGGCAGGCGCTGGCGCGCAGCGGGCTGAGCATCGTGTGCTACATGGGCATGAGCCAGCCGCGGGCGCTGGTGCGGGAATGGCTGGCGGCGGGTTTTGCCCCCACGCTGCCCGTGGCCGTGGTGCAGCACGTATCCTGCGACACGCAGCGGCACGCCTGCACCACGCTGGAACACCTGGCCGAAACCATCGAGACCGAGGACCTGGCCAGCCCCGCCATCATCGTACTGGGCGAGGCCGTACGCCATGCCCAGTGCTGGGCGCAGGGCCTGGCCGAGGAACCGGCCGCCCGGGCGGCGGAGATTAGGGCCTGTTCACACTAAAAGGGGTGCCGCATGGTCACAAAACAACCTGTCCATCAAGGCGCGAAGCGCAGCCGTGGTGGTTCCACGGCGAGCATGAGCAACGCCGAGGGGCGGGTTGTTTTGTGGCCACCCTGCCCGCCAGTGTGGCACCCCTTTTAGTGTGAACAGGCCCTAGTCGCTAGAATCGTCGGCGTCGTGCTGCTCGCCCAGGATGCGGCGCAGGCATTCGGCGGAAAAGCCGCGCGAGGCCAGGAAGCGGAATTGCCGCGCGTATTCGCGCGCGTCTTGCGGCGGGCTGTCGAACTTCTTGCGCCAGACCTGGCGGGCACGTTCGAGTTCGGTGTCTTGAAGCTGCGTGCGCATGGCGTCGAGGCTGGCGCCGGACACCCCCTGGCGGCGCAGTTCCTGGACGATGCGCGCCGTGCCCTGGCGCGGCGCCTTGCGGTGCACCAGGGCCTGGGCGTAGCGTTCGTCGGACAGCCAGCGCTCGCGCTCGAGTTCGTCGAGCACGAGGTCGAGTTCGGCAGCGTCGGCCACCTTGGGCAAGAGCTTGCGCCGCAGTTCGGCGCGCGAGTATTCGCGCCTGGAAAGATAAGCCACGGCTCGCGCCTTCAGGCTGCGCCCGCTGAGCGCGGGAGGGGCGTCGGCGGCATCGTCCGCGAGTTGTCCGAACGGCTCGGACGCCCCCGCAGACCGGCGTGCCTGGCGCAGCCCCGACGAGCCAGGCACCTGCCCCGCCCCTTGCGGCGCAAACGGCCCCGGTGCCTCGAAGGGATCGTCGTCGGGCGCGCGCGGCATGGGGCGGGGCTTTCCGGAGCCTTGCAGGGCTTTGCGGGCGAGGCTATTCGCCGGCCTGGGCCTCGGCTTCGGGCTGCTGGGCGCTTGCGGCGCGGGCCACTACGCCCAGTTGCTCGCGCACGCGGTTTTCGATCTCGAAGGCCATTTCGGGATGCTCTTTGAGGTATTCGCGCACGTTGTCCTTGCCCTGGCCGATGCGGTTGCCGGAATAGCTGAACCAGGCGCCGGCCTTGTCGACGATATTGGCCTGCACGCCCAGGTCGATGATTTCGCCTTCGCGCGAAATGCCGCTGCCGTACATGATGTCGAATTCGGCCTGCTTGAAGGGAGGCGCCACCTTGTTCTTGACCACCTTGACGCGGGTTTCGTTGCCCACGACTTCGTCGCCCTTCTTGATGGAGCCGATGCGGCGGATGTCGAGCCGCACGGAGGAATAGAACTTGAGCGCGTTGCCGCCGGTGGTGGTTTCGGGGTTGCCGAACATGACGCCGATCTTCATGCGGATCTGGTTGATGAAGATGACCATGCAGTTGGTGCGCTTGATGGTGGCGGTGAGCTTGCGCAGCGCCTGGCTCATGAGCCGCGCCTGCAGGCCGGGCAGCGAGTCGCCCATGTCGCCTTCGATTTCGGCCTTGGGCACCAGGGCTGCCACCGAGTCGATGACGATGAGGTCGACCGAGCCGGAACGCACCAGGGCGTCGGTGATTTCGAGGGCCTGTTCGCCGGTGTCGGGCTGGGAGATGAGCAGGTCGGCGAGATTGACGCCCAGCTTGGAGGCGTACTGCACGTCGAGCGCGTGCTCGGCGTCGACGAAGGCGCAGGTGCCGCCGATTTTCTGCATTTCGGCAATGACCTGCAGCGTGAGCGTGGTCTTGCCCGAGGATTCCGGGCCGTAGATTTCGATGACGCGGCCACGTGGCAGGCCGCCGACCCCCAGGGCGATGTCGAGCCCGAGCGAACCGGTGGATACGACCTGGATGTCGTGCTCGACCTCGTTGTCGCCATAGCGCATGACCGAGCCCTTGCCGAACTGCTTTTCGATCTGCGATAAGGCGGCGGCAAGCGCCTTGGCGCGTTCGGCGGCGGCGGCTTTGCTGGTTTTGTCGTCCATGTGGGGAATCCTAGTCTTGGAAAGCTTGAAAAAGTGGCGGGAGCGGCCCTTGGGAACCCCCCGAGCCCGCCCCGGAATTATTGCATCCGGAGTATCCGGCAATGATTATCACACCAAATTATACTGTACAAACAAACAGTATATGCAAATTCGGCCGCCATCTATCGTTATCCCTTATTGGTCGGGTCCGTCCCTGCTGTCAGAATGGGCCATCACAAAGGGAGACGAGGGGCCGAAAGGCAGCGACATGCGCATTCTAATCGCGGAGGACGACAGTATTCTTGCCGATGGACTTTCCCGTTCGCTGCGCGGCGACGGCTATGTGGTAGACGTGGTGCACGACGGCTCCGCCGCCGATTCCGCCCTGCAACTGCAGTCCTTCGACCTGCTCATCCTCGATCTCGGCTTGCCGCTCATGCCCGGCCTGGGGGTGCTGCGCCTGCTGCGCCAGCGCAACAGCCAGATACCGGTGCTGATCCTCACCGCTGCCGACGCCGTCGAACAGCGCGTCCAGGGCCTGGACCTCGGCGCCGACGACTACATGGCCAAGCCCTTCGCCCTGAGCGAACTCGAGGCCCGGGTGCGCGCCCTGACCCGCCGCAGCGCCGGCGCCAGCACCACGGTATTGCAGCACAAGCAGCTTACTTTCGACCTCAACGGCCGCATCGCCTGCATCCACGGCCAGCCCCTCGAACTGTCCGCGCGCGAGACCACCCTGCTCGAAATCTTCCTGTCGCGCTGCGGCCGCATGATCAGCAAGAACCAGTTCGTCGACCTGCTGTGCGAATGGGGCGAAGAAGTCACCACCAACGCCATCGAAGTCTATATCCATCGCCTGCGCAAGAAACTCGAGCCCAGCGGGGCGCGCATCGTCACCGTGCGCGGGCTGGGCTACTGCCTCGAACCCGAGACGCGGGGCAATACGCTGGCCGCATAGGGCCCGCCTTGTTTCCCTTCCGTTCCGCACGCCGCCGGAAAAAAGCCAACCGGACCCTGCTCAGCAAGATCCTGGTGTGGATGTTCGGGCCGCTGTTCCTGCTCTGGACCATCGGCATCGTCATCACTTATTTCATCGCCCAGAACATCGCCAACGCGCCCTATGACCGTACCCTGGCCGACCACCTGCGCCTGCTCAAGCACGAGGTCGAACAGCAGCACATCGCGCAAGGGCTGGAACTTTCGCCCTCGGCCCACACCATCCTGACCGGCGACCACGAGCACCCCACATACTGGAGCATCCAGGATGCCAACGGCACCTGGCTGGCCGGCAGCCGCGATATTCCGCTGCCGCCGGACTGGCCCTACGATACCGACCACGTCCATTTCCGCAACGCCCACGCCGACGGGCGCAGTGTGCGCATCGCCTACCTGTGGGGAGGCAAGGATCTTTCCGGCCAGGCCTTTCTGACCGTGGTCAGCGAGACCAACGAACTGCGCGCCACGCTGCAGCAGGAAATCCTCACCGGCATGCTCACGCCGCAATTGATCGTGCTGCCGCTGGCGGCGCTGCTGGCCGGGCTGGGCATGACGCATGGCCTGGAGCCGCTGTCCCTGATGCAGGAACGCTTGCGCGAACGCATGCCCAACGATCTCTCGCCCATCAGCGACGAACTGGCGCCGGCCGAGATCATGCCGCTGGTGGCCGCCATGAACGACCTGCTGGCGCGCCTGGCGGCCAGCACCGAAACACAGCGGCGTTTCGTCGCCAACGCCGCGCACCAGCTCAAGACGCCGCTGGCAGGTATTCGCACGCAGGCCGAGCTGGCGCTGCGCGCGCCCGACACCGACAGCCTGGACGCCAGCCTGCGCCAACTGATCAGGGGCTCCGAACGCGCGACGCGCCTGGTCAATCAGTTGCTGGCGCTGGCGCGCGCCGAACAGCCCGAACGGGCCGGCGCCGACAGCGTCGAACTGAACGAACTGGCGCGCCGGCAGACGCTGGAATGGGTGCCGGCGGCCATGCGCAAGGGGCTGGACCTGGGTTTCGACCCCGCCCCCGACGATGTCTCGGTGCATGGCGACGCCCTGATGCTGGCCGAACTGCTGGGCAACCTGATCGACAATGCCCTCTTGTACACGCCGGCGCCCGGCCAGGTCAGCGTGCGCGTGGGCAGCGATGCCGGCGCACCCTACATCGAGGTAGAGGACTCGGGCCCCGGCATCGCCGGCGAAAACCGCGAACGCGTCTTCGACCGCTTCTTCCGCGTGCTGGGCAGCGATGCCGACGGCAGCGGCCTGGGCCTGTCCATCGTCAAGGAAATCGCCGAGCAGCACGGCGCGCGCATCGAGTTCCTGGCGCCGCAGCGCCCCGCCGCCCTGCCCGGCACGCGGCTGCGCGTGACATTCCCCGGAAACGAGGACGACGACCCATACCGAGACGACGCGGCGGGCCTGGAGGCATGAGGCCGGCGCCAGCTGTACGTCAGCCAGCGCCGGCCTTTGCCTCGAAGCCAGTGCAAGCCCGGCGCCGCCGCGTCAGCGTGGCGTCAGCAATATTGCCTAACTTTCGGGCTGCAGCGGGCCGCATGCGCATGGCGCAAACGCCCGGCACGACGCACCCAGCACAGGAAACCCATCGGATCACGCCACCATGAACCGGGCCGGCCTCGCCTATTCCAAGCCAGCTAGCAGCGACGCACGCAGCGCCGCGCACCGGCCCATGACGCCGGGCGAGCGCCGCGTGGTCTTTGCGTCTTCCCTGGGCACGGTGTTCGAGTGGTACGACTTTTTCCTGTACGGCTCGCAGGCCGCCATCATCGCCTCCCATTTCTTTTCGGGCGTCAACCCCACCGCCGGCTTCGTCTTCGCGCTGCTGGCCTTCGCGGCGGGCTTTGCGGTGCGGCCCTTCGGCGCCCTGCTGTTCGGCCGCCTGGGCGACATGGTGGGCCGCAAATACACTTTCCTGGTCACCATCCTGATCATGGGCATGTCCACCTTCATGGTCGGGGTGCTGCCCTCTTACAGCTCGATCGGCATCGCCGCCCCCATCATCCTGATCGCGCTGCGCATGCTGCAGGGCCTGGCCCTGGGCGGCGAATACGGCGGCGCGGCCACCTACGTGGCCGAACATTCCCCGCCGCACCGCCGCGGCTTCTACACGAGCTGGATCCAGACCACGGCCACCATGGGCCTGTTCCTGTCGCTGCTGCTGGTGCTGGGCATACGCAGCGTGCTGGGCGACGAGACCTACCTGGACTGGGGCTGGCGCGCGCCCTTCCTGATTTCTTCGGTGCTGCTGGGTATCTCGGTGTGGATCCGCATGCGCCTGAACGAATCGCCCGCCTTCAAGAAAATGCAGGCGGCCGGCCGCGGCTCCAAGGCGCCGATACGCGATTCCTTTGCGCGCTGGAACAACCTGAAGATCGTGCTGCTGGCCCTGTTCGGCCTGACCATGGGCGAGGCCGTGGTGTGGTACACGGGCCAGTTCTACGCCCTGTTCTTCCTGACCAAGATCCTGGGGGTCGAGGCCAACACGGCCAACATCATGATCGCCCTGGCCCTGCTGCTGGGCACGCCCTGCTTCGTGATCTTCGGCTCGCTGTCGGACCGCATCGGCCGCAAGCCCATCATCATGGCCGGCTGCCTGATCGCGGCGCTGGCCTATTTTCCCGTGTTCAAGGGCTTGACGCACTTCGCCAACCCGGCGCTGGAGAAAGCCCACCGGGAATCGCCCGTCACCATCATCGCCGACCCCGCCGCCTGCTCCTTCCAGTTCAACCCGGTAGGCATACTGTCCTTCAACAGTTCCTGCGACATCCTGAAGTCCTTCATGGCCGGCCACTCGGTCAACTACACCAACCAGGCGGCGCCCGCCGGCTCGGTGGCGCGGGCGCGCATCGGCAAGGACGTCTTCACGTCCTTCGAGGGCAAGGGCCTGAGCCGGGCCGAATTCGCGCAGCGCATGTCGGACCTGCAAAAGACCATGACGGCGGCCATCCGCGACCACGGCTATCCGGCCAAGGCCGACCCGACGCAGATGAACTACATCATGATCGTGCTGCTGCTGACGCTGCTGGTGGTGCTGGTGACCATGGTGTATGGGCCGATCGCGGCGACGCTGGTGGAAATGTTCCCCACGCGCATCCGCTATACCTCGATGAGCCTGCCCTACCACATAGGCAACGGCTGGTTCGGCGGCTTCGTGCCGCCGGCGGCCTTCGCCATCGCCGCGGCCACCGGCAATATCTACGACGGGCTGTGGTACCCCGTGCTGATCGCGCTGCTGGCGGTGGTGGTGGGCACCCTGTTCGTACGGGAAACGCGCGGCACCGATATCAACGCCTGACGTGCGGCGCGCACAAAGAGATCACAAAGGGATAATCCGCAAGGCCTCGTTTCGGGTTCCGCGGCCTTGTTTCGCGTTCTTGTGCTTCAGGCTCTCGTGGCTTTACCGTGCGGGCTTCGGGGCCCGCGGCCATAAGTCTCGGCCTTGTGTTCCCGCCGCGCGCAAGCCGCTGCAGGCGGCTGCCCGATATATGCAATAAATGTGCATATAAGTGTCTGGCGCCAAAGGTTTTCGGTTCAGGCGAACGTCAGAGTACATGTCTAGAATCCTAGACATAGAAAGAGCTTGCGAATCCAAACTATAGAACTACTGATCCCCCTGTTTCTTTAGTTGCGCGAGCTGTTTTCTATCACTGATGTTGCGTTCCCCGCGAGCCTTTTTATGGCGCAACATTGTGTGCTCCCGTATCGGCCCGGTGCCTCACGGCAATCCGGGCCGTTTTTTTCGTAAAACTTCCATACAAAAATCAGGGCAGCCATGCGGGGCATCCCCGGCCGCACGACACGCGCCTGGGCCGCAGGCCCGAATCCCGAGCCAAATGGCACTACAATCGGCGCTCCCTTTTCAGCAAGGTCAGCAGCCGCGGCGCTCAGCCGCCGCGACGGCGACCGCAAGCGCAAGGCGCCGCATGCGGCGCTCGCCGCCCTTCAGATATACGAGTCATGTGGTTTAAAAATCTCAAAGTATTCCGTCTGTCCCCCTCCTGGTCCTGCACAGCCGAAGCGCTCGAAGCCGCGCTCGAAACGCAGGCCTTCCAACCCGGCAACGCCCAGGAAATGCAAAGCCTGGGCTGGATCGCACCGCGCGAGAACTCGGGCCTGGTGTATGCCGCCAACGGCCAGTACCTGCTCAGCCTGCGCGCCGAGAAGAAGCTGCTGCCGTCCACGGTGGTCAACCAGGTGGCGCGCGCCCGCGCCCAGGAAATCGAAGAGCAGCAAGGCTACAAGCCGGGCCGCCGGCAAATGAAGGAAATCAAGGAACAGGTCGTGGACGAGCTGACTCCGCGCGCCTTCAGCATCTACCGCGACACGCGGGTCTGGATCGACACGCAGAATCGTTGGCTGGTGGTGGATGCGGCGGCCGCGGCCAAGTGCGACGAGGTCATGGGCATGCTGGCCAAGGCCCTGGATCCCTTCCCCGTGGCGCTGCTGCACGTCGAGCAATCGCCGGCCTCGGCCATGACCGAGTGGCTGATCGGCGACGAGGCACCGGCCGGGTTCAGCATAGACCAGGACACGGAACTGCGCTCCACCAGCGAGAACCGCGCCGCGGTGCGCTATGTGCGCCAGAGCATGGACATCGACGAAGTGCAGAAGCATGTGCGCGCGGGCAAGCAGTGCACGCGCCTGGCGCTGACCTGGGCCGACCGGGTTTCCTTCGTGCTGACCGACGGCCTGGACATCAAGCGCATCACTCCGCTGGACGTGCTGCGCGAAAACCAGGAAAGCGCCGGCCGCAACGAAGACGAGCAGTTCGATTCCGACATGGCGCTGATGACCGGAGAGCTCGCGCGCATGCTCGACGCCCTGGTAGAGGCGCTGGGAGGCGAGAAAAAGGCCGTTTGAAGCCCCGAGCGCGCCGCACTTCAGCCGAGGCGCGCTGCGCTTTATCTTCCGTGCCCGCGAAGTTTGCGGGGCCGGTCCGGGACTATGCGCGCGGGCTGCACCGTCCCGAGGCCGCAAGCCCGCACGCGGCGACGCGGGCTGCGCAAGGCAGCCGCGCCCTGCCCTTTAAAAGCGTACGGGCCCCTAGTCCAGGCCGTGGAAGGGGCTGTCGTCGGGGCCGACGTGCGAGGGCGGCGCCCAGGTCACATCGCGCAGCGAATGCTGCACCAGGCCTTCGACCCCCAGCAGCACGGCAAAGATCGCCATGCGCACCGGTATGCCGTTGTCGGTCTGGCGGAAGATCGCCAGGCGCGGATCGTGGTTCAAGTCCACACTCAGGTCGTTGGCGCCCTCGCGGCTGTCGCGCGGCAGCGGATGCATGACGATCACGTCGGGGCCGCAGCACTTGTCGATGATGGCCTTGTTGACCTGGAAATCCGGCGTATAGCCTTCCAGCTCTTCGGCAGCGAAACGTTCTTTCTGCACTCGCGTCGCGTAGATCACGTCGACGCCGGGCAGGCCCTGTTCCAGCGAATTGGTCTGCTCGATGACGTGGCCGTGCCGGCCGGCCTGCTGCAGGATGTACTCGGGCATCTCCAGGCCGCGCGGCGAGATCAGCGTGAACTTCAGCCCGCGATACAGCGCCAGCAGCTTGATGAGCGAATGCACTGTGCGGCCGTACTTCAGGTCGCCCACCATTGCGATGTGCGCGCCGTCCAGCAGCTTGCCCAGACGCGAGAACTCCGTCAGGATGGTGTAGAGGTCGAGCAGCGCCTGGCTGGGGTGCTCGCCCGGGCCGTCGCCGCCGTTGACCACCGGAATATTGGTGGCGTGCGCAAACTCGGCCACCGAACCCTTCTCGGGATGGCGGATCACCATGGCATCTACATAGCCGCTCATCACGCGGCTGGTGTCGTAGATGGACTCGCCCTTGGCCATCGAAGAAAAGGTAAAGCCGGTGGTGTCGCAGACCGAGCCGCCCAGGCGGCAGAAGGCCGCGCCGAAACTGACCCGGGTACGGGTGCTGGCCTCGAAGAACAGATTGCCCAGCACAGCGCCTTCCAGCACCCGCGAAACCTTGTGGCGCCGCGCTATGGGCTGCATCTGGTCGGCGACACGGAATAGCTCTTCCACGGACTCGCGGGAAAACTGGTCCACGGACAAGAGCTGATGCTTGCCTTCGTAGGCAATTCTGTCGCGCAACGGGCCGGATTGTGCGCTTTGCGCATATTTTTGCAGCAGCGTGTCGTTTTCGACGATTTCCGTCACGAAGCGCGTCACCACTTCGGGCATGGCGCGGAATTCCTGCGAACCTTCCGGTAGCAGCCAGGTATCCAGGGCACGGCGCTTGACGCCGATGCGGGCGGCAAAAATATCACGGGTAAGGTTCAGGCGGCGCATGGCGTCGCGTAAAAAGACCTGTTGCGAGACAGACATGGATGGCTCCGGGCTGGGATTGAGATATACGCAGTGCGTATATTATTCCTAGGCGCAGCGATTTGCGAGCAAGATCGAGGCAGGTGCCAAAAAAACCACAGGGTGCGACGCCCCCCCCCCCGGCTTGTACCGAGACGAGCACGAGCCGGATATAGCCAACGCCGCTTGAAAACAGGCCGGGTGGGTAGACGGGCGGGCAAAAACTTTGGGCGCCCCTTTTGGGAGATCATCCCTGCATTGGCTCGCGGGCCGCACGAGAGCCGTGCAGCCGGCCCGCGCCGCCCTGGTCGGGATCACGGGCCCCTTGATCGGAGCATCTGCCCGGATCGAAGGCCGGCGTAATCAGGCCCGCGGTGCGCGCGCCAACGCCGGCCGCTGCTCCGGCACTTCGAACTGCGGCACGCCGGATTGGTCCTGCGGCGCGGCATCGTCATCGCCACCGTTGTCGCCATCGCCTTCGGAAGGCTGCGAGTAGCCGGAATCGGAAGCATGCGCCGCCAGGCTGGACACGCCCAGCGTGAACCAGCAGCCCGCCATGAACACGACCAGGCTCAGGGCATAGGCGATGATCGCGCAGGACAGCGGAATCCAGTGCGTACGCCGGGCATGGCCCGAGACGAGCTGGTTGAAGAGGCTGGCCTGCACCAGATAGGACCAGAACAGGGCCAGCCCGCACAAGGCCAGCCCGCCGGTGAAAGCGACCAGAGGCAGGCGCAGCTCGGCGGCCGTGAGATCGGTCTGGATCAGGCCCAGCGAGCAGAAAATGATCAGGAGCACGCCCAGGCCGTTGAGCCAGGCCACGAACTTGAAGCCCAGGGCCAGCAGCCCGCCCATGGCCTGGTAAGCCGAAGTCTGCCAGGCACGCCCTGGACTCGGATTCATGTCATCGGCCACGATGTCGGTCTCTGCTGGGTTGCCTGGCGACGTGTCGTCTTGCCTGGATCAACGAGGCTGGGCGGTGCTAGAAGAAGGGGCCGACGACGCAGGCGCCGGAGACGCCGCCGGCGTTTGCTGCGAGCCGGTATCGTTTCCCGCAATGGCCCGGGCCGCGGCCGTGGCGTTCTGCTCGGAACCGACCGCGAACACCAGCTCTTGCGACGTGACCGGACGGGAATAGCCCGGCGCGGCCATCATGGTGCGCCCCACCACCAACACCAGGCGCTTGTTGGGATTCTGGGTGGTGACATCGGTGATTTTCTGCCTGGCGGCCGAGTTCAGCTCGAGCGCCAGCAGCCCCGTTCCTTCTTTGTTGGCGCCGGCGCGTATGCCGGTGAGATCGACCCGGGTGAGCACCGGCCGCGGATTGACGTACAAGGTGCCATCGGCAAGCTTGACCGGGGTCCAGCCCTGCTGCAACTGGGTATCGGCCAGGAAGACGCCCACGGAGGCCCCTTGCTGCGTGCCCTGGTGTTCGGTCGTGCCGGGAGCCGATGACGGTGTCGCCGTGGACGGCGTGGCAGCCGACGCAGTCGTGGACTGCGCCGGCGTGCTGGCACTGACATTCTTGTGGGGCATATTTTGGCAAGCGGCCAGCAACATCAGGCTGGCGGGTACGGCGATTCTGCCTAGCATGCGGATTGTCTTCATGAGCTCCCTCGTGGTGCATAATGCACGGCTGATGGTATTAATATGGGCAAGTTTAACAGCATGGCGGCATTGCCCGAGCAACAAGTTTTATCCGCAAAATCCGCCATGTTTCATGACAACGTAAGCCGTACGCTGGCATATTGCACAGTTGTTCGGCATTTGATTTCTGGAGAGCCTCGTGGCTGACAATAAACCCAAATTTTCCGCCGGCCTGGTCGTGGCCATCATCACACTGGTTTTCGCCGTCGCGTTCGGACTGATCATCGCCCATGGCGAACACATGATCAAGGCTCAGGAAACTGGCAGCACCAGCTAAAAATAAAGCATTTGAATAATCGCCATTCGAGCAAGATTGCTTTAGTAGTTGCCTCCTTCGGCTCGAACAGTCATTTAAAAGCCCGGCGAATTTAAAAAATAATCAGGGCGCATTATTTAATCATTATGGCCCAAGCAGATTATTTTGGGCGATCGATTTTTCGACGCAATTTTCCGGCGCAAGGCCGGCCTGACGGGCCGGCCCGATAATCAAAAACCCAAATCCCGCGCACCATAGCCACGGCACGTGGCCGGCCTCACTGCGCGGCCGCCTGTTTCAGCACGGCGCCACGCACTTCGATGACGGCGCTATCCCGCAGTTGCCCCTTCCCGTCCAATAGCTCCACCCGATGCCGGCCGGGCCATGGCGCCCAGGGCGTTTCGGCTCCGGTTCCGACATCTTTGCCGTCCACCTGCCAGCGCACGTTTTGCGCAGCCTGGCCGGACAGGCCCGCGGCGCGCAGCCAGACTTTCTGGTTCAGCGGCGGGATGTCCGGGTCGAGCGCCAGGATGGTGCCGTCCACCGGCTGGGCAATGCGCAGCGCCACGGGTTCGGCGCGCACCAGCGGCGCCCGCAGCCTCACGCGATCGATGGCGGTGTCGCCGATGAATACGTCGCTGCGATCGGGCTCTATACCGCCGTCGAAACTGACGTGGCGCCGGCTCACTTCCGGCGGCATGCCGGGCTCGCTGGCGCTGGCGCCGGACTCCAGGCGCGCCATGACATCGTGCCAGATGGGGCCGGCGCCCGATACGCCCGAGACCTTGCGCATGCTGTCGCCGTGGCTGTTGCCTACCCACACTCCCACTGTATAGCGGCGCGACCATCCTACCGTCCAGTTGTCGCGCATGTCCTTGCTGGTGCCGGTCTTGACTGCCGTCCAGAACGGCGTGGTCAGGGGGCTGTCCATGCCGAAGGTGCGGGCGCGCGCGTGCCGGTCCGAGAGTATGTCGCCCACCACCCAGGCCGCCGCGCGCGTGTACACGCGGCTCCAGGGCCCGGCCGGCGTCCCGGGCAACACGTGCGCCTCGGAATAGCGGCCTTCATTGGCCAGAGCCCGGTAGGCATTGGTCAGGCTCAGCAAGGTGACGTCGGCGCTGCCCAGCGCCAGGCTGTAGCCGTAGTAGTCGCCACTGTGATCCAGCGGCAGGCCAAGACGCAGCAGGCGTTGCTGGAAGGCATCGGGCGTGACCATGACCAGCGTGCGCACCGCGGGGATGTTCAGCGACGAGGCCAGCGCGGTGCGCACGCTGACCCAGCCGGAAAACTGGTTGTCGTAATTGCGCGGGATATACAAGCCGCCGCCCGTGGGCAGGTTCAGCGGCGCATCGTCGAGCAGCGACACCGCGGTCAGGCGTTCCTGCTGCAGGGCCTGGGCGTACAGGAAGGGCTTGAGCGTGGAGCCGGCCTGGCGCAGCGAACGCGCGTTGTCCACCTGCGGCGTGAGCGACAGCATGGGCCCGCTGGAACCGACGTAGGCCAGCACCTGGCCGCTGCGATTGTCCAGCACCACCACCGCGGCATCGCGCACATTGCTCTCGCGCAGCGCGCGCACATTGCGGTCCACGCTGTCCAGCACATAGCGCTGCAGGCCGCCATCTATGGTCGTGGCCAGCGACTGCCCTGCCGCCGCCGGATGACGCTGCAGCAGCCAGCGCGCAAACTGCGGCGCCAGGCTGTCGGTGTCGGCCAGCGGACCCGCCGCCTTTTCCAGGCTGAGCCGCACGAAACCCGCGAGCCCGGTGCATTCGCCGCCGTCTCCCATTTCGCCGAGCAGGCGGCAGGCGCGCCGCCGCAGCACGCCGGGCGACGCATTGGGCCCGCGCAGCAGCACCGCGGCCAGCGCAGCCTCGCGCGCGTTCAAGCCGCTGGGATGCTTGCCGAACAACACGCGCGACAGGGCATCCACGCCCACCAGCTCGCCGCGGAAAGCCGCCAGGTTGAGGTAGGCCTCGAGGATCTGCGGCTTGCTCCAATGCCGCTCGAGCCGCCGCGCCTGCATGGCCTGCTCGAACTTCTGCCTCAAACTGCGCCCTTCGCGCCCGCGGCCATAGCCGGGCTCGAGCATGGCCACCAGTTGCATGCTAAGAGTCGACGCGCCGCGCCGCCGCGTATGCCAGAGATTGCCCCAGGCCGCTGCGGCCGCCGCTATCCAGTCCACCCCCGCATGCTGGTAAAAGCGCCGGTCTTCCGAGAGAATCACGGCTTGCTGCAGCGCCGGGGATATATCGCGCAGATCCACCCAGTCGCCGCGCCGGCCGCGGTAATCAAGGCGCACACGTTCCAGCAAGGCGCCGTGGCGATCGAGGATGCGTACATCCGAAGCCCGGTAATCGAGCCTGGCCTGCCGGTAGCTGGGCAGCGCGGCGCCGCCGTCGCGGTCCGCGGCCCGCAAGCCCATCGCCAAGGCCAGGACCAGCACGGCCAGCGTGACTAGCAGCACTGCAAGCAGCGCTACCCTGCGTGACCGCCGCCCGGCCGGCCCGCGCGGCGCATCAGCGGCTGTCATCGCACTTCACCGGGCATCATCGGCGCCGACTTGCACATCCAGCGGCCGATTATTGGGCAGCACGCCGAACACATCGGGCTGGTACATCGCCTCGACGCGCGTGGGCGGCAACTGGAACTGCCCGGGAGTATTGAGCCGCACGGTGTATTCCACCAGGCTCTTGCCTTGCGGCAGATACTCGTAATAGGCCCGATAGGAATCGAAACCGCGCTCCACGAAGCTGGGCCACGCGGCCGTTTGTTCCGCCGCATCCGAAGGCTGCGCGGCAATCGCCGAGTCGCGTCCTAGGCCGCTGCCCAGTATGGTGGCTCCCGCCGGCACCGGATCGTTCACCACCACCCAGGTGCCGGGCGTCTTGGCAACGACCTCGATCTGCACCCGGTACACGTCGCCGCGCGACCAGACGCCCGGCTTGGCCTGCGACACTGCGCTGACCTTGCGGGTAACGGCAAAGCCCGCCATCAGCGGCCTGGAGACCGGCACCGCGGCCATCGAGCGCACGGTGGCCCAGCCCTGGCCCTTGCCTTGCGGCTCTATCAACAGGCTGTCGCTGGCCGCGGCCCAGGGTATGAGCAGTTCTTTGGAACGCACGCCGTCCTTGGCCGGCAACGCATTCCAGTCCACCGTCGCACCGGCCGGCTGCGTAGTCATGCGCACCCCGACGCGGCCCGAGACCGGCGTGGTCTCGTAGTGCTGCGCGAACTTCTGGATGGCCAGGCTGCCGAGCAGATTGGCAGTGGTGGTGCTCCAGGCGCCGCGGTGCTGCGCATGCAGCAGCCCTTGCGCCATGCGCGGCACGTCTTGTTCCCAGCCGGGCTGGCCGATGACGGTCAGCATCAGCTTGGCCAGGTTGACCTCGGGGTTGACCATCAGCCACCACCAGTCGTTGTCCGGGTCATTGGGGAAAACCATCTCGGTGCCGCGATCCAGCAGGCGCGCGCGCAGCACCTGGGTGGCTTTCTGCAGCTTGGCGGCGCGCCCGGGAATGGCGGGCACCCGCTGCAGCACCGCCAGCCAGTCGATCACCGCCGAGGTCGGCCAACGGTCGGGCGCGATGGCGATGCTGTCCAGCAGCGAGGGCGTAACCGCGCCGATGCGGGACAGGGCTTCCAGCGCCAGCAGCTTGCGTTCATCGAGATCGCGCTGCGGCGCCCAGGAACGGCGCTGTATCTTGCCTTGCACAAAGGCCAACAGGCCCTGGCGCATGGACTGCAGGACATTGTCGGGCAGCTTATAGGGCAGGCCCAGCGCCTGCGCCTCGCTGGTCGCCGACAGTACGTAGGCGGTCAGCACCTCGCTGCCGTAGCGCATGCCGGGGAAATAGCTCAGCAGGCCATCCGCGTCCACATAGCTGGCGATCCGCTGCTGCAAGGTCTGCCAGCGCTGCGCGCTGCGCAGGCCCAGCGCGGTGGAAGTGAGCTGTTCCAGGCAGGTGTATGGATAGCGTTCGAACCATTGCCGCACGCCGGGCAGGCCTCCGGCCAGCGTGGACTGCAGCGTGACGTCGAGGCCGCCGAGCGCGCGGCCGTCGGGGCTGGTCAGGGCGCCGGGCGGCACCGCCACCGGCAGGGCCACGGGCGGATGCTGCGCGTCCACGGCCAGCAGCGTGGCTTGCTGGGCCGTGACAGGCACGGCGGCGATCAGTGTCTGGGCGATGCGCAAATGATCGCGGGCCGGCGCCGCGGCGCCCAGTTCGCGGGCTTGCAGATCCCATTGCAGTTGCTCGGCAGCACCCGTGCCGCGCGCGGGCGGCGCCTGCAGCATCCAATGCACGATGCCGGCAGCCCCTGCGGCCACATGCACAGTGCGCGCGGGCAGCGACTGGCCGGCCGCGGCGCCCGTGTCTTGACCCTGGCCCTTGGCCGCTTGCGGCCGCTGGCCCGCCGAAGCGCCCGGGCCGGAAGCGGCGTTCCGTTCACCCGCATAGGACGCATGGACCTCCACGTCCATCGCGTGCGTCGTGGTGTTGCGCACGGTCACCATGGCCTCGTAGCGGTCGCCGCCGCGCACCAGCGCCGGCAGGCCCGGAATCAACTGCAGGTCCTGCGTGCTGGCGATGCTGGCGCTGCCGGTGCCGAAACGCTCGGCGCCGTAATCGGCCACCGCCACCAGCTTGAAGCGCGTGATGGCATCGTTCAGGGGCACCGTGATGCTGGCCTTGCCGTCCTTGTCCAGTTGCACTGCGGGCTTCCAGAGCAGCAGCGTATTGAGCAACTCGCGTGTCGGACTCTTACCGCCTCCACCGCCAGCGGGCAAGGCCTTGCGGCCGTAATGGCGCCGCCCGACCACCTGCATCTGCGCAGTAGCGGTCTGCACGCCGTAGTTGCGCCGCCGGCGCATGGCGCCCAGCAGGTCCCAACTGTCGTTGGGCATCAGTTCCAGCAGCGCCTGGTCGACGGCGGCAAAAGCCACCTCGCCGTTGGCCGCCGGGCTGCCGTCGGGCAGGCTCACCTGTATAGACACCTGCGCCTTGCCGCGCACCTGGTAGGTCTTCTTGTCGGTGCTTACCTTGACCACCAGTTGTTCACGGCTGTCGGACACCTTGATCTCGGCCAGGCCGTAGCGGAACGCGGGCTTGGACAAGTCGATCAAGGCCGTGGCCGGTTGATAGGGCTCGCGGTCGTGCTGCGAGTACTGGCGATACCAGGCCCGCGGCTGGCGCCAGCCCCAGGTGAAGAACGAATACCACGGCACCTCGCGCAAGCGGCCGCGCAACGCCAGCACGGACACATAGACATTCGGCCCCCACTGCGCCTGCACGGGCAAGCGGACCGTGGGATTATTGCCCTGCAGATGCACTACCCGCGTGTCCAGCACGCCTTCGCGTTCCACCGCGACCAGCGCCGTGGCCTCACGAAACGGCATGCGCACCTGGAAGCTCGCGGTTTCCCCGGGCCGGTAGCTTTTCTTTTCCGGAATGATGTCGATACGGTCGTCGTTCTGGCCACCGAACCAGAGCTCGTCGGCGCCCAGCACCCAGGTCGAGGCCCCGGCGCGCGCGACCCTGCCCTGGGCGTCGGTCACGCTGGCCACCAGCTCGATAGACCCCGGCCCCTTTACCTGCGCCGAGCAGCGGAACTCGCCGCGCGCGTCGGTCTTGCCCTGGCACACCGTGCCCAGTTGCTGCACCTCGGTGTGATTGTCATAGCTGTAATAGCCGCCCACCATGCGCTTGCGGGCCGAATAAGTCATGATGCGCCGCGCCTGCACGGTGATCGCCGCGCCGGCCTGCGGCCGGCCGGCGGTGTCCAGCGCCACGGTGCGCACGCCCACGGGCTTGCCCGCCTGCACCCAGTCATCGGCCCGGATGCCTGCCAGCACCGCGGCGGGCCATACCGGCACCGTCTGCGACAAGGTCTGGATCTCACCGTTCGGGTCGGCAAAACTGGCCTCGAACACTAGATCCTTGGGACGGTCGAACGCCGGCAAGGCATCGATGTCCAGACGCCCGCCTCCCTGCGCATCCAGCACCAGCCGCCGCTTGTTCAGGAACAGGGTTTGCGACTCGTCGGCCGATTCCGCATCCGGCTCGCCGTTCTGCTCGGCCGTGGACACCGGCCGCGGGGGGTAGAAGGAATAGTCTTCGTAGCCCGGGAAGCTTACGGATCTGTAGCGCGCCACGCCCGACAGGCTGACCGGAAGTTGGCCCGCCGGGCCACCTGATACATAGGCCAATTGCACATCGGCGGCCAGCCGCGACGGCGCCACCAGCGTCGTAGCGCCCTTGTCGTCGCTGATCTTCAGGCTACCGGTGAGCACCGGCAGCTTGAACGACTCGACCCGGAACATGCCGCTGAACCAGCGCCGCGACTGCGCGCCGCGACCCTTGCCCGAACGCACCAGGCTGACGCCGTACTCGCCCTGCTTGGCGGCCGGAGGAATGGCGAAGCTGGATTGCGCGTAGGCGCCCCCGCCGGGCGTATGCACCCAATGCAGGCTCTGCCGGTATTCCTGTCCGGATCCGGAATGCTGTATCAACAAAGTATCTGGAAGATCGGCATCATCCGGCACCTTCATGCCGCCGCGCGTCAGCTCGCGTATGAAATGCTTCATCGACACCGTCTCGCCGACCCGCAGCAGCGTGCGGTCGAACACGGTATGCGCCGCCACGGTGGGCCTGGGGCTGGTATCGGTGGGCACGTTGAAACGCCACGACTCGATGCCTTGATCCCAGTCCGAAAACACGAAGGCGAAATCGGCCTTGCCGCGCGCCAGCGGGTGGCCGGCCGGAATGCGGGCGGTGACGAACAGGCCGCTCAGGCCGGTGTCGCGGCAGTAGCTCTGGGCGTGCAGCGCCTCCAGGTCGTGCCACACTCCTTGGGCATCGGTCTTGCCCTCGGCCAGCAAATGGCCGGAACAATCGCGCACCGCGACCGCGGCATCAGGCACCACTTTGCCCTGGTCCAGCGTGGTGACCCACACCAGGGTATCGTCACGGCCGCGTTTCAGGTGCACCGCCAGATTCGTGACCAGCGCGGACGTGCGCACATACATGGGCTTTTCGGGCGCGATCAGTGCCGCGCCCAGCCGCGCCGACTTCACTTCCAGCACATGGAAGCCTGGCGCGACCGGCACGCCTATTACCTCGAAGGGCCGGGTCGCGCCCTTCTCGGGCTGCGGCAGCGCCAGCGTGCGCACTCCCGGCAAGCCCTCTATCACGGGCAGTTCGCGCATGTCGGTCGAGGCAGCCTTATCGGGCTGCGGCTCCTGGTCCGCCATAATGGCGCGCAACTGCGCCGGGGACCAGCTCGCCTCGTTGAGGCGGCGCATGCGCGCATACCAGTGCAGCACATCGACGTCGCTTTGCGGCTCGTAATCGCTGACCGTTCCCGCCGGCACCTTCAGGTCGCGCGCAGCCAAGTCCTGCTCGACGCTGCGCAGCGTCAGCGGCACCGCCGCCGGATAGTCGTCGTCCGACCCGCCCTGCGGCGCATTGGCGAAGCGCTCGATCACCCCAAAGGGCGCGGCCGCGAATTTCACCAGCGGCGGAAACGCCGCAGTGCGCACTTGCAGCGGAAACTCGGAGGCATTGGACAGCGGCCGCCCGGCGTCGTCCTTGAGACCGGCCGGCAGTTCGATGCTCATCTGCGCGTTTTCCGGGAACGGCCCGGCAAAGCGCACGCCCATCGTCAGGCCTTCGTGCGCCGACTGCTCGTCGGGCACGGGGCTGCGCTCGCCGGCGGGCGTCTTCAGGCGTATCTTCTGCGCATCGGCATACGAGAGATTGGCATTGAAATCCAGGCTGATGGGCAATACCGGCGTGCACGCCGCCCGGGCGTTCTCGCGCTGGCAACTGAAGGTGGCCTTGAACGGCGGGCGCACCGTATAGTTGGAAACCGCGGCCTGCGTCGAGGCCACGCCGGACACGGCCTGCACGCCCGGCCCCACGCGCAGTTGGAACTTGGCCTGCGGCGGCAGGCGCCGCTTGCACTGCAGCACCTGTATGGCTGCGTCGTTCCATGAATCCTTGTCTATATAGGCGGCCTTGAGTATGGTCTTGCGCTGCTCGCCGCCGACCAGGCGCACCGGTATCGCCTCGCCCAGGCCCTGGGCCAGGCACCATGTGCCGGCCTGCACCGACTCGGGCTTGACCGCGCCGTTGAAGCGCACGATGAAGACCTGGTCTTCGTCGATGACATTGGCGTCGGGGCGCACCGACAGCACCACCGGGCCGCCGGTGGCAAAAGAGAACTGCGTGCGGCCCGACAGCGGCTTGCCGTCCAGGGCGCGGAAATCGGGCCGCAACTTGGCCTGGCATTGCACGCCCGGGCCGGGCGGATGCGTAAAGACATAAGTCCAGCGGCGCGCATCCAGCCAGCGTCCGCTGCCGGCGACCGAGGCATCGTCGCACTGCAGGTCGAAGGGCGCGGGCGCCTGGGCGCTGCCGAAGGCCACCACCGGGGCATCGAAAGAGACCTTGACGCTTTCCACCCGCGCCACGGTGCCCTGCGGAAAAAACTGCGCGACCTGAGCCGCCCAGGCGCCCGAAGCCGCCCACAACAGCCCGAAAGCCAGCAGGCGGGACGCCCATGCGCTCTTGCCGCCGTGCCCGCCTCCGCGCCGCGGCGACAGTCCAAAAGCCCGCGGTCGACGCGGTGTTCGAGCCAGCATGCGCAGTCCCAGCATCTTGTTCTTTCCCCAGTGCGTGCCGCCGCGGCCAGGCGCCGCGCAGGGCATGTGTCGGAGCGGGAGCGGCGCTATGCCATGCCTGCCGGCAATGCCGGCAGTCTTGCGCAGGTGTTCCGTCCCACTTTTCCGCGCATGATACACGCCGCAATACATCAAGCGTGGGAGCTGAAGATTTGCTTACCGTTTTTCCCCGGATGGGCAGCCCGCGATTGGCCAGCCTCGCGCGGCCGGTCGCATTCTGGCCGCAGCAGCAGCAAGCAAACAAGAAAAAAGCCGCGCAAGTGGCGGCTTCAAGATACTGATATTGCTAAGTAAATATGGTGCCCCCCCCGTGAGTCGAACACGGCACCAACGGATTATGAGTCCGCTGCTCTAACCAAGCATGAGCTAGAGGGGCAAACGCAGGATGGGCGTAGCCCGTGGGCACCCTTTCCGCGCTGAGCTCGCCATTCTAGCAAGGAACGCGAAGCCGTGCAGCACCAGCGCAGGCTGCGGCCGCCCCGTCCAGGGTTCGATAGGGCCGTTAAATAAATATATAAATATTGTTTTTGTATATTTTTTTACTTAGAATGTTCCGGACGATATCAGCAGGCCGCCGGGCACGCGCCCGGGCTCGAACCCGCCGCCGCGGCAGCCGAGCGCTGCCCCGCCCACTTTCCATCCAATCCATAGACACAGGTAAACACCCATGCGCTACGTACGTTTCATCTTCGAAGGCAAGAAACATCTGGGAACCCGCGAGGGCGACAAAATCCGCATTCTGGGCGATGCGCCGCTGGAATCGCTGCTGGCCGAGGGCGTAGACCTGGAAACCCATGCATCGAAGCAATCCGGCGGACGGCTCGTCGCGGAAAGCGACATCACTTTCCTGCCAGTACTGGAGCGCCCCACCAAGATTTTCTGCATCGGCTTGAACTACGCCGACCACACCAAGGAAAGCAAGTACGAGCAGCCCACGTACCCCACCATTTTCCCGCGCTACCACACCAGCCTGGTGGGCCATGGCCAGCCCATCATCCGGCCCCTGGCCTCCGACAGCCTGGACTACGAAGGCGAAATGGCGGTGGTGCTGAAAAAAGGCGGGCGCCACATCGCCAAGGCCGATGCGCTGGACTGCGTCGGCGGCTATGCCCTGTTCAACGACGGCTCGGTGCGCGAATACCAGTTCCTGACGCCGCAATGGACGGTGGGCAAGAATTTCGACGCCACCGGCGGCTTCGGGCCCGAGCTGGTGACCCCGAGCGAAGTTCCGCCGGGCGGTCGCGGCCTGCAACTGGAAACCCGCCTGAACGGCAAGGTCGTGCAGTCGGCCAATACCGAAACCATGATCTTCGACGTCCCTACTCTCATTTCCGTCCTCAGCGACGCCATCACGCTCGAGCCGGGCGACGTCATAGTCACCGGCACGCCCAGCGGCATCGGCTGGGCGCGCGAGCCCAAGCTGCTGATGCATGCCGGCGATGTATGCGAAATCTCGCTCACCGGCTTCGCTCCGCTGCGCAACCCTATCGTCGACGAAGCCGCGCAAGGCCGGGCCTGAGCCGGGACCGCGGATGATCGGGGCGCGGCGTGGCCGCCCCCATCCGTACGCGGCCTGTAGTTGAAACAAACACCAGGCAAGCTGCGCTTCGCAATTCACGAGCAGCAATCTGCAGCCCGCGCGTGGGCTTGGCCCGCAGCCACGAAGGAGACTCGCATCCATGGACCCGAATCAAGCACAGCCGGGCTCGGCGGCATCGACCGATGCGCAAGCCCGGCATGCCGCCGTGCATTCGATCGACCATTACGCGCTGACGGTGCCCGACATCGCCGTCGCCCGGCAGTTCTTCACAGCCTTCGGGCTGGACGTGTCGGACACGGCCGGCGGCCTGGAGCTGCGGGCCGCCGACGGCCACCGCTGGGCTCGGATACTGCCGGGCGCGCGCAAGGCGCTGGCCTACCTGAGCTTCAATTGCCATGCTGCCGATCTGGAACGTATGCGCGCACAACTGGCCGCGGCCGGCGCACGGCAGGCCGACGGCAATATGCTCGCGCAGCATGGCGCCGGCGCCGATGCAGGCATCCATGACAAGGTCGATGCCAGCAATGTCAATGTCGGCGCTGGGGGCGATACCGGCGCCGGCATCCCCGGCCATGACGAGGGCATCTGGTTCTTCGACCCCGACGGCAACCTGCTGCAGGTCAAGCCGGGCTCCAAGACCATGCCCGACACCAAGAGCCCGCTGGACGACATCCATGTGCCGGCGGACGCGCGCGGCGCGCGCTGCCGCTCGCTGCTGCGCCAAGTGCGGCCGCGGCGGCTTTCGCACGTGCTGCTGTTCACGCCCGACGTACCGCGTGCAATGCGCTTTTACCAGGACGCGCTGGGCTTGCGCCTGTCCGACTGCTCCGCCGACATCATCGCCTTCATGCACGCGCCGCACGGCTGCGATCACCATCTGGTGGCCTTCGCCAAGAGCCCCGCGCGCGGCTGGCACCACGCCTCATGGGACGTCGCCAGCGTCGACGAGGTCGGCCAGGGGGCCTCGCAGATGGCCGCCGCCGGCTACAAAAAAGGCTGGGGCACCGGACGCCACGTGCTGGGCTCGAACTTCTTCCATTACGTGCTCGACCCCTGGGGTTCGTTCTGCGAATACTCGGCCGACATCGACTACATCTCGGCCGGAAGCAACTGGCCGGCCGGCGACTACCCGCCAGAAGATTCGCTTTATCAATGGGGCCCGGACGTGCCGCCCTATTTCATCCACAACACCGAAGCCGGGACGGAATCCGCCCATGAATGAAATGCGCGGCGCCGCAGTGCAGGCCGGCGTCGAACCCGGCGGCCGGACACAGGCCTCGATACTCGAGCAGGCCCTGCGCCAGGACTTTATCAACGGCCGCTTCGAAGCCGGCGCCAAGCTGCGCCTGAGAGAGCTCGCCGCCCGCTACGGGGCCGGTGTCATACCCTTGCGCGAGGCCCTGTCGCGCCTGTGTGCCAGCGGCTTCGTGGTGGCTGTGGATCAAAAGGGTTTTCGAGTGGCCGAACTGTCGGAAGACGACCTGCGCGACATCACGCTCGCGCGGCAGCAGATCGAATCACTGGCCCTGCGCGAGGCGATCGCACGCGCCGATCCGGCATGGGAAGCCGAGGTGGTCGCCGCCCTGCACCGTCTCAAGCGCATCGACATCACCGTGCCCGGCACGGACAGGCATATGAGCCCGGACTGGGAGAAGGCTCACGTCGAATTCCATGCCACGCTGATGAAGGGCTGCGCCTCGGCCTGGCTGCAGCGCTTCTCGGCCCAGTTGCGCGACCAGACCGCGCGCTATCGCTACTTGTCGCTGGCCGTGGCCAGCCCCGGGCGCGGCAGCGAGGTGCGGCGCGAGCACCTGGACATCGTGGACGCGATACTGGCCGGCGACGCCGAGCAGGCCTGCCAGGCGCTGACACGGCACTACCAGACCACGGCCGACCTGGTGCTGGCGCACATGGGCGCCGGCGCAGCGCGTCCGGTGACCCGGTCGAACAAGGCCTCGCCCGCCGCCGGCCACGCCTGACCGCGCCAGGCGACGTGCTGGTCGGGGCGCACCAGAGAATAGCGCGCACCATACAGGCCGGGCAATGCGGGCTCGCTACGCTGCACCACATCCAGGGGCACGCCGCGCAGGGCCGCGTGCTGCCGCGCCAGGGCCAGCTCCGCGCAAGGCGCATCGGGCATGGCCAGCAGCGTGAAGCCGGCGCCGAAATGGTCGTACAGCGAACTGCCGTCGTGCATCCAGGCATGCGGCGCCAGGCGGCCGGGCCTGGACGACGGCACGTAATTGATGAAATCCACCGCTGATGAAGCACCGCCCTCTTCGGCCGCGACAACCGGAGAGTTCTCGTAGCTGTCGCCTAGCACCACGCCCAGAGTGGTAAATTCACGCAGCTTGGCCGCGGCGATGCGCGCGCCGACCTGCTGGCGCACACTGTCGCCCTCGGGCCCTTCAGCCTCCAGGCCCGCGGCAACGAGCTGGTTGCCCAGCACCGCATGGTTGGCCACCGACTCGTCCAGCACCCGCAGGTGCACGGGGCGGCGTTCGGCTTCGTAGCTGTCCAGCAGCGCCGGGCCGCCCCAGCCTTGCAGCACCGCCGCCAGCTTCCAGCCCAGGTCGACGCCGTCCGCGATGCCCATGTTCATGCCATAGCCGCCGAAAGGCGGATGCAGGTGGCAGGCATCTCCCGCCAGGAACACTCGCTGCCGGCGATAACGGTCGCAGATCAGCCGGCTGGCCACCCACTCGTCGGTGCTCAGGATCTCGTAGGGCAAGTCGATTCCGGTGGCGCGTCGGATCAAGGCACCGGCGTCCAGCTCGCCACGGCTCATGTTCTCGGGGACCTTGGTGGGCATGAAAAACCATTTATCGCCCCGATCCATGGGGCCGATCAGGCTGGGGACGTCGTTGTTGACTTGCCAGTACATGATGGCGGGCCCGTGCCGATGCGCCGCGGCCAGCCCCGGCGCGCGAAAGACGATGTTGTAGTTGCGCGAAAGCCCGTACTCGCCCTGCATGGCGCCGCCAATGGCCGCGCGCACCGAACTGCGCGCTCCGTCGGCGCCCACCAGGAAATCCGCCGCCACCTCGCTGCTGGCGCCGCTGACGCGATCGAGCAGCACGGCCCGCACGCCGCGGTCATCCTGCTCGAACGACTTGAATTCGCAATTGAAGCGCAACTCCACGCCCGGCAGCGATTGCGCGTGTTCGCGCATGACCTCTTCCACGCGATACTGCGGAATCCATTGCGCGTGTTCCGAATACAGGGGATTGCGCCCCGGCGCGCAGTAAAAGGCGTTCTCGAAGCGCGCCAGCTCGGCACCGGCCAGCCGCGTGACGAACAGCACGTTGGAGGGATAGTCCACGCCCAGGGGCGATGCAGCCCGCAGCCTGTCTGCTATGCCCCAGCGGCGCAGATGTTCGCGGGTGCGCACATTGGTGGTCTTGGCGCGCGGCGCGTAGCCCACCCGGTCATTGCGCTCGACCAGCAGGCACGGTATGCCGCGATGCCCCAGTTCTATGGCCAACGCCAGCCCCACCGGGCCGGCCCCTACGATCAGCACACGAGCGCGGCCCGGCGAAGTAACGGAAATCTCAGAGGACATGGATGCTCCTGCGGGCCGTCCTGGCCGCCATAGGCTTGAAGAGATGCACGAAATCCCGATCGCAGCCGCCGGCCGCAAGAACGTATCGGCCTCGCGGGCCACCGGCGCCTGCAAGACTGCGCGCCATGTGACGCAACCCGGATTTGCGAGGCATTCTACGGAGCCCCACGAGATTCAGTAAGGGTACAATATTGCGCACCTGATACCAAAAATGAATCACAAGCAAATCGCCGGAATTGCGGGAATTCCGAAACGGCGGCAATAAAAACCTACGAGGAGAGCGGCCCCGGCCCGTTGCGCGCGGGCCCCGCGAGCACACATGAAATTCAACGCCGTCAAAAACTTCATCGCGGTGGCCGAGCGCGGCAGCCTGCGCGCCGCAGCGCGCCATCTGGACGTCCCCCAGCCGGCCATCACCCGCAGCATCCACGAACTGGAAAAAGAACTGGGCGTGCCCTTGTTCGAACGCAGCCACAAGGGCGTACAACTGACCCAGATGGGCCGGACATTCCTGCGCCGCGCCAATGCGGCCTGCAACGAGCTGCAACTGGCCAAGGAAGAAATCGGCCAACTGCGCGGCGAGGCACACGGCACCGTCACCATCTGCCTGTCGAGCGTGCCGCACCTGACGCTGCTGCCCGAGGCCCTGCGCCCTTTCCGCGCCCGCTTTCCGGGCGTAGACCTGCGCATCATCGATGCCGTGTTCCCGCACGTCGAGGCGGCGCTGAAGGACGGCACCATCGACTGCTACATCGGGCCCCTGCCCGCACAGGTGCCGGTCGAGCTGCACAGCGAAAAGCTGTTCGACAACACTCGCATCATCCTGGGGCGCAAGGGCCATCCGCTGGCCCACGCCCGCTCGCTGCGCGAGCTGGTCGATGCGGAATGGATCACCACATCCATAACGCACAAGGCCGAGGAAGAACTGGGTCCGCTGTTCGCCAAGCACGGCCTGCCGGCGCCGCGCCTGGTGATGCGCGCGCAGTCTTCGCTGACCTTCCTGGTGTCGATGGCTTATTCCGATCTGCTGATGATGATGCCGGTGCAATGGGTGCAAGTCCCCTTGTGGAGAGACGTGCTGGAACAGATACATGTCAGCGAGTCCCTGCCCGCCCCGCCTATCTGCCTGGTGCAGCGCGCCGGCATGCCCCTGACGCCCGCGGCCGATTATTTCTGTACCCTGATCAGGCGCGCCAGCGGCCGGGTGCAGCCGCCGGCCCGGCCGTAGCGAACGGCATACGCATGGCGGGCTCATGCCTGGTCTGCCCGGCACATATTGCGGATACTCTTACTGGGCCGTGATCCCGGCTGTCTCGACCACTTTTTTCCAGCGCACCAGGTCGTGCTTGATGAGGCTGGAGAACTCGGCAGCAGAACTGGTGTGCACCGACAGCCCCATGTCAGCCAACTGGGCCTTGACCTGGCTGGAACTCATGACCGCGACAAAATCCCCGTTCAGGCGCTCGACGATCGCCGGTGGCGTGCCGGCGGGCGCCATTACGCCATACCAGGCGTCCACCCCGTCCATGAAATCGATGCCTTGCTCGCGGAAGGTAGGCACATCGGGGATCAGCGGGTCGCGCTGCGCGCCGCTTACAGCCAGCAGGCGCACTCGCTTGTCCTTCAAGAAGGGCAGCATGGTGTGCACGGTGGTGAACATCATCTGCACTTCACCGCCCACCAGGCCAGTCAAGGCCCCGGCAATTCCTTTATAAGGCACGTGCGCGATCTGCAGCCCCAAGTGCGACTTGAACAGCTCCATGGCCAGATGCTGCGGCGTACCGGTGCCGGGCGTAGCGTAGTTGACATGGCCGTCCTGCGTCTTCACATAGGCGATCAGCGATTTCACGTCGTGCGCCGGCACCTTGGGATTGACGGCAAAGGTAAAGCCCGCGGTGGCCAGCTTGGCCACCGGCGCGAAGCTGCGTATCGGGTCGAAGGGAAGCTTGCGATACAGGGACGGCGTCATCGTGAAGGTATTGATGGCCATCAGCAGCGTGTAGCCATCCGGCGCCGCGACGGCAACCTGGCGCGCGCCGATGTCGCCGCTGGCGCCGGGCTTGTTGACGACAATCACCGGCTGGCCCCAGCGCGCCTCCAGCTTGGGGGCGATGATGCGCGCAATGATGTCGCTGCCGCTGCTGGCCGTAAACGGCACCACCAAGGTCACCGGCTTGTTCGGGAAGGCCGCGGCATCGCGCGCGCCGGCAGCGCCGGGAAAGGCCGCCGCCAGAAGAGCCGCAGCGCATGCCAGGGAAGTCAGGATTTTCATTGATATTCCTTGGGGATCACAATTTCAGGATGCGCTCGGCATTCAAATGGGCCAGCTTGGCGCGGTCGGTGTCGGCAATGGGCAGGGACTCGAACCAGGTGGACGCCGCGACATTCGACTCGAAGGGGTAGTCGACGGAGAACAGCATGTTGTCGAAGCCCACGATGCTTGCGGTGCACATGAGCTCGGGCGTGGAGAACACGCCTGCCGTAGTCACGCTGAAATGGTCGAGGAAATATTCGCGTACCGACTTCTTCAACTGCGGATACTTGGGCGTGAGCCTGCCGTCCGCGCGCCACAGCGCGAAGGGCAGGAGTTCGCCCATGTGGCCGATGATCATCCGGAGCCGCGGATAACGGTCGAGCACCCCGCTGAGGATCAGGCGCAGCACATGCGTGCCGGTTTCCACGGCATAGCCCCAAGGCGCATAGCCCAGCGACGGATAGTCCTTGTAGTAGGCCTCGTAGACCGCGGGATGGGGGTTGGCCGGATGCAGGTAGATGGGCACGTCCAGCGCCTCGGCGGCCTCGAAGATCGGCCAGAAGCGCTGCTGGTCGAGATAGGCGCCGCGCGTGTGGCCGTTTATCATCGCCCCCTTGAAGCCGAGCTGGCGCACCGAACGCTCTAGTTCGCGCGCTGCCTCGGCCGGCTCGGAAGTGGCCAGGGTGGCGAAACCGGCAAAGCGATCGGGGTGCAGGGCTACCGCCTCGGCCAGGTAATCGTTGGCGGCGCATGCCAGCAACACGGCCTGGCGCGCATCGGTCATGTCCTGCACGCCCGGCTTGGTGTGCGACAGCACCTGCATGGTGATGCCCGCCTCGTCCATGGACTGGATGCGCGCATCGCCCAGCTCATCCAGGCCGGGTACACGCGACGGGGAAAGCAGTGCGCGGTCGACCTCGTCGTATGAGGCGGCCACGCCGGCATGCAAGAAATGCTCTTCGAGCGCGATCAGGCGGGCGGGACGTCTTGGAGGTGTGGGGCTGGTGAGGTTCATGTCGTGGCTGTGCCTGGATGAAGTTGTGTATCGGACGCGCGCTTCTGTCCGGCCGCGATGAGCGCAACGGGCGCGCGAGCAAATTGCCCGGCCCCAGTTCCCCAGGCCACGCCGCCGCATGCCGGCAATTTCTCGGATAGGCCATGTCGCTCGTCCCCGGACGGGTACAGACCTTCGCATCCTAACCAGGGGAGGTGTATCGAGGAAGATGACGATTGACGCTGGCCGATAACAATATCAAATCACCTATGGGGATCATTGCGACTCTCCCGGGCTGCCGGCCGGGACGCCCGACCGCCGCGCCGCCGATTTGCATGCCGTCCCCACAAGGCTCACAATGGAGCCCCTCCAGCCGACTGCCCCGCTGCCCCCGGCATTCGGCGTCCATGCATGCCCGGACCGCGCAAGCCCGGTCCCGCCCAGATGAACGACACCAGCTTCAGTTTGAAAAAAATCGCCGTCGCGGCCTTCGGCCCGGCCTTGCTGTTCAGCATAGGAGAAGGCGCAATTCTTCCCATCATCGCGCTCAGCGCCCGCAACGAAGGCGCCTCGGTCGCCCTGGCCGGGCTGATCGTGGGCCTGATCGGCATCGGATCCCTGGTCAGCAACATCCCCGCGGCCATGCTCATCGCCCGCTACGGCGAACGGCTGGCCATGGTCTGGGCCGCGGCACTGAGCGTGCTGGCGCTGGTCCTGTGCCTGATCCCCGGCCAGGTGTGGCTGCTGGCGATAGGCGTATTCATGGTGGGCATGGCGACCTCGGTGCTGCTGCTGGCGCGGCAGACCTACCTGATCGAGGCCGTGCCGCCGCACATGCGCGCGCGCGCCATGTCGACGCTGGGCGGCACCCGGCGCATCGGCGTATTCGTCGGCCCTTTCGTCGGCGCCGCGGCCATGCACATCATGGGACTGGCCGGCGCCTACTGGGTGGGCATCGTGGCGATATTCGCCTCGGGCGTGCTGGCCTACATGATTCCCGACCTCGAAGACCACAAGCACGGCGCCGCGGGGGCACCGCCTCCGCCCAAGATCGTCCATATCCTGTGCGCCCACTGGAAGGTGTATTGCACCGTAGGCTTCGGCGTGCTGCTGGTAAGCGCGCTGCGCGCCTCGCGCCAGATCGTGATTCCGCTCTGGGCGGACCACTTGGGCATCAGCCCGACGGCCACCTCGATAATCTACGGGGTGGTGGCAGCCATCGACGTGCTGGCCTTCTACCCTTCCGGCAAGGCCATGGACCGGCACGGACGCTTCTGGGTGGCGCTGCCGTCGGTGCTGATCATGGGCCTGTCGATGGTGCTGATACCCGCGACCGCGGGCCTGTGGAGCTTCGTGATCGTCTCGATGACGATCGGCCTGGGCAACGGCATAGGCTCGGGCATCGTCATGACGCTGGGCGCCGATGCCTCGCCGCGCGAGGGCCGCACCCAGTTCCTGGGCGTCTGGCGGATGATCGCCGACATCGGCGCCAGTGGCGCGCCGGCCCTGCTGTCGGCCATCACGGCGCTCGCCTCGCTGGCGCTGGGCATCGTGGTCACCGGCTTGCTAGGCTTCGTCGCCGGGGCCGTGTTCTGGCGCTGGCTGCCGCGCAAGAAGTCGTAGCCGCGCAGTCCCGGATACGCGGGCCGGGCGTCCGGGCCGGCCCGCGGCAAGACCGGCCGCCACAGCCCCGTCCGCGCCGCGGCCGCCATCTGGCCCCGGGGGGCTACAATCCACCGTATGGCTATAGCCGCCCCTTCCCTGCAAGGAGATGCAACGATGGACATCAAGGCCGAAAGACAAGCCCGGGTTCGAGCCACCATGGTCGAGATCCACGCCCTGCTGGGCGATGCCGCGCCGGACCGCGGCACACTGCAAGCCATAGGCGACAAGCTGCAGCAGCTCGCGCAATACCCGGAACTGTTTCCCCTGAGCGACTTTCCGGCCCCCGAGCAAGCCGCGGCCTCCTCGCGCTACCTGCTGGCGCAGCGGGAAGACGAAAGCTGTGCGCTCTACATCAACGTGATCAACCCGGGCAAGGCGGCCAAGCCGCACAATCACGGCACCTGGGCGGTGATTGCCGCCCTCAGCGGCGAAGAGCGCAACCAGTTGTACCGCCGCACCGACGACGGCAGCGACCCGGAACATGCGCAGCTCGAAGACGCCGGCGAATTCGTGGTCAAGCCGGGCTCGCCCATCACCTTCCTGCCCGACGACATCCACAGCATCCACGTCGACGGCGACGAGACCGTGCGGCATTTCCATTTGTATGGCAAGGCCCTGGAAACCCTGATCGACCGTCTCGGATTCGATATCGAGACCGGGCGCGTGCATGGCTACAACAAGACCTATATGCAGCCGACCGCAGGCCGCGACAGATGAACCGCGGCCGTGGCCCAGGCACCATGCGCGCCGCAAGCCCGCCATCATCAGAGCCCAGCCCATGAAGCACATCATGCAATACATCAGGCAGATCAATCAGCGCCGCATGACTGCCTTCTATCTGTCCTCGCATGGCGACATGGGCGGCGGCGGGCCGGCGCAACACCAGATGGAAGCGTTCAAGCCGCTCGAAGACCGGCCGCGATCGCTGCGCGAGATGTTCGCCGACCTCGAATACGAAGCCGAAGCCGAAGACGACAACACCTGAAGCCGCCCCGCCGCTGGCAGCGGACGCTGCGCCGCGCTCCCGCGTCCCGGCTTACTGGCCCTTGATGCCTGCCGCGCGGATCACGCGCCCCCATTTATCCATTTCGGCATCAATGAACTTGCGGAATGCCGCCGCATTGCCGGGATGAGGCTCCATGCCCTGGGCCAGCAGCCTCTGCCTGATGTGAGGGTCCTGCAGTGCGCCGTTGATTTCCTTGTCCAGGCGTTCGACGATAGCCTGCGGCACGCCGGCCGGCGCCATGAAGCCATACCAGCCCGCCGCGACCACCTTGGGAAAGCCTTGCTCGGGCAGCGTATGCGCCTGCGGATAGATGGCGCTGCGCACGGTCGAGGCTACCCCCAGCACCCGCAGCCTGCCGCTCTGGATGTGCGGCAGCGCCGCCGTGATGGCCGTGAGCGTGGCATCGATGCGTCCGCCCGCAAGCAGGTCCGTGTATGCCGCGACGTCGCCGCGATACTGCACCACGATGCCTTTGGAGCCCGATTCGCGCAGCACCAGTTCGGCCGCCAGATGCGGCAGCGAACCATAGCCGGGCGAACCGAAGGTCAGGCCGTTGGGCTGCGACTTGCCGTAGGCTATCAGTTCCTGCGCCGTTTTTGCCGGCGACTTTGCGTTGACGACCAGGAACAGCGGCACAGTGATCGCCATGGCCACAGGCTGCAAGTCCTTGCGGGGATCGTAGCTGAGCTTGCCGTACAGCGACTCCAGCGTCGAATAAGGCGCGGCGGCATACAGGATGGTGTAGCCGTCGGCGGGCGCATGCGCGACGTAATTATTGCCGACGCGCGTGCCCGCGCCGGTCTTGTTCTCGACCACGAAGGGCTGCCCCAGGCGGCGCTCCAGATAGGCCCCGATCAATCTCGCGGACAGGTCGTTGGGCCCTCCCGCCCCATATGGGGAAACGAGCTTCACGGGGCGGGAGGGCCAGCCGCCCTGGGCAAAGACATCCGGCATCGCGCCGGCGCAGATGCCCGCGGCGGCTACGCCCAGCAGGGTCCGTCGGTTCATGTTCATGCATGTCTCCTGAGTTCGAATAAGAATAAAGATCCAGGACGAAGGATAGAGTGTGTCAAACTATTCGAACAAGCTTGATTTTCTTGATTATCTAGAAGACCAGGTTATAAATTGATTTTCGGCCGAAACCGTCGGCCGACGACATGCAGAGGACACCCATGACACCAGAAGTCACGCTCAGGCAATTGCGCGCATTCATGGCCGTGCTCGAACGCGGGAGTTTTTCCGAGGCTGCCGAGGCCATGCATCTGTCGCAGGCGGCGCTCAGCGGCCTGGTCAAGGAACTCGAAGGCCGGCTCGGGGTGCGCCTGCTGGATCGCAACACGCGCAGCGTGGGCGCGTCCGTGGTCGGCGCCGCGTTCGAGCCCATGGTGCGGCGCGTGCTCGCCGATCTCGACGAGGCGCTCAAGAACATCACCAACCTCAAGGAGCTGCGCCGCGGGCTGGTGCGGGTAGCCGCGCCCGAGACCCTGTCCTGCACGCTGCTGCCCGAACTGATCGCGGGTTACGGGCAGCGCCATCCGGGCGTGGACATCCGCTTCGACGACGTGCCTATCGAAGGGGTGCTGGCGGGCCTGCATGACGGCAGCGCCGACATCGGCTTCGGCCCGGCCGGCGTGTTGACCGACGAGGCCGTGCACGCGCACCTGATCCGCATCGACCCTTTATGGGTGGCGCTGCGCCCCGACGACCCGCTGGCCGCAAGCGCAGCAGTCAAGTGGAAGGACCTGCGCGAGCGGCAGTTGATCAATTACATGCCCAATCTGGCGCTGAATGTGCTGAGCAACGTGCCGCCGCGCTACCACCCCAGGGACATCATGGCGGTGCACCGTGTCAATACGGCATTGTCCATGCTGCGCGTGAGGCCAGGCTACGCGATCTGCCCTTCGATGGCGCGTTCGCTGGTTGAAGGCTTCGGGCTGGCCTTCCGCCCCCTGCTGCAACCCACCGTGACATGGCGCATCGCCATCTTTGCGCGCGAGCGCTCGTGCCTGTCGCCCGCGGTGGAAAGTTTCCTGGACTACACGCTGGAGACCGCTGCGGACGCAAACGGCGATGCTTCGCCGCGCCCCGGCGGCCCACGCAAGGCTGTGGCGGCAGGCATATCCAACAAATAAGATCAGCTTATAAATTCCTCAGAAATCTCGTCTTGTCTGATAAAAAGCAGGCAGGTATCGTAGGCGACCCAGCCTCGAGCATTCGCCACGGCGCGGCGACGACAAGCAGTGGCGCGGCACACAGCGCCGCACACGGCGATGCCGCCGGCCGCGCAATGCGGATGCCGCGGGCGCAACGCATCGGGAATATTCCCGCCGACCCTCGCCACGCAGCCCATGAGCACTACAGATCCAGACATAGATTTTCCCGATCTCGATTCCTTCCTGTCGCCGGCCTCGATCGCCGTCGTCGGCGCCTCGGCAAGCGCCGGCAAGATCGGCGCAGCGCCCTTGCGCTACCTGATCGAACACGGCTACGCGGGCGAGATCTACCCGGTCAATCCGCGCGGCGGGGAAATCGCCGGCTTGCCCGCCCATGTTTCGCTGCGAGCCATATCCCGGCCCATCGACCTCGCCATCTTCGCAATCCCGGCCGCCGCGGCTCCGGCGGCGCTGGACGATGCCATCGCCGCAGGCGTGAAGAACATCGTGATGTTCTCGGCCGGATACGCCGAGATGGGCGAGCATGGCGCACGGGCGCAAGGCGACTTCGCGGACAAGGCGGCCGCGGCCGGCATCCGGGTGCTCGGTCCGAACTGCCTGGGCTTCATGAACTCCGCACGCTCGGTCTACGCAACGTTTTCCCCCGTAGTGTCCACCGGGCTCGCGCAGCCTGGCACAGTCGGCATCGTCAGCCAGAGCGGCGCTTTCGGGGCCTACGCATACGCCATGGCGCGCCAGCGCGGCGTCGGGCTGTCGGCCTGGATCAGCACCGGCAATGAATCGGACATCGACGTTGCCGCATGCATCGCCTGGATGGCGCGCAATCCGGCGACACGCATCATCATGGCCTACCTGGAAGGCTGCCGCGACGGCGCCAGGCTGCGGCGGGCACTGGACCTGGCGCGCGTCGCAGGCAAGCCCGTGGTGCTGGTGAAAGTAGGCAGGACCACGCTCGGCGCCGCAACGGCCGCCTCGCATACCGCCGCCCTGGCAGGCGACGACGCCGCCTACGACGCGCTGTTTCGCCAGCACGGCGCCTGGCGGGCAAACAATATCGAGGAATTCTTCGACATCGCCCATTGCCTGGCCGTCTCGGGCCTGCCCGCCAATCCCAAAGTCGGCCTGCTGACCGTCTCCGGCGGCGTCGGCGTCATGATGGCCGACGATGCGGCCATGGCCGGCCTGGATGTCGCCGAACTGCCCGCGACCGCGCAGGAACGGATCCGGGCGCGCGTGCCCTTCGCTTCCACGCGCAACCCCGTCGACCTGACCGGACAGGTGACGGCCGAGCCCGATCTGCTGGAGGCAGCGGCCCGCGTCATGCTCGGCGAAGCCGGCCACGGCAGCCTGCTCATCTTTCTCGCGGCTTTCGGCAGCACGCCCGCCATGAGGGACATACAGCAGCAACTGGCGCGGGACCTGCGGCGCGAGTTCCCCGGCCGGCTGCTGATGTTCGGCATGCTTGCCGACACCTCGCAGCAGCGCGCGCTCGAAGCCCTGGGCTGCCTGTGCTTTTCCGACCCGGCGCGCGCCATACGCGTGCTGGCCGCGGTCAATTTCCTCGGCGCCCAATTGCAGCGCCCGGCAGCGGCGCCCATAGCCATCGAGCCGGCCGGGCTCGGACCCGGCCCCTATAACGAGGCCGACGCCATGGACCTGCTGCAAGGCTTCGGCATACCCGTCGTGCCCGCCCGTCGCGCCCGCAACCAGGAAGAAGCCGTGGTGCAGGCGTGCGATCTCGGTTTTCCGGTGGCGATGAAAGTGCTGTCTCCCGACATCACGCACAAAAGCGATATCGGCGCAGTGATACTGGGCGTGCCCGACGCCGGCGAGGCCGGCCGCGCCTATGAGCGCATCGTCGCTGCCGCCGCATCTGCAGCGCCCGGCGCGCGCGTGGACGGCGTGCTGGTGGCGCCGATGATACGCGGCGGCGTGGAATTCATACTCGGCGTACGCCGCGACCCGTCGCTGGGCGCGGTGGTAATGCTCGGGGCCGGCGGCGTGCAGGCCGAACTAATGGGCGACGTGGCCTTGCGCCTGGCGCCGGTGGACCCGCGGCAGGCGCGCGAAATGATCGAAGAACTCAAGACTGCTCCGCTGCTGCGCGGTTTCCGCGGCGCGCCGCCCGCGGACGAGGATGCTCTGGCCGAGGCTATCGTCAATATTTCCCGTTACGCGCTCGCGGCCGGCGATACCTTGGAGGCGGCGGAATTGAATCCCTTCGTCGTGCTGCCGCGCGGCCAGGGCGCGCTGGCGCTGGACGCGGTCGTCCTGACCCGCGCAGCGGCGCAGGCTGCGGTGGCGCATGCGCCGCAAACGCCACGGACGACACCACAAAAGCAAGAGCAACAGAATACGCAAGTTCTGCAATCGCCCCGGGCGGCGCAGGCCTCGCATGCGGTGCGGCCTCCACAGGCGCCACCGGCCGCGCGCCTGGCCGTGATCGCCACCCTGCCGCTATTCGAAATGGCGCGCATGCGCGCGGCCAATACCGCGCGCCGGCATCTGGTGCAGGGATATGCCGGCGACAGCCCCGCATCGAGGATGCGCTGGGTCAACCAGTTCACGCATACCCGGCGCCTGCGCGGCCCGCAAGACAAGGAAGTCGTCACGCCGAACAACGACACGCTGTTCACCAATGCCTGGCTCGATCTGTCGGCCGGGCCGCTGCTCATCGACGTGCCCGAAATGGGCGAACGCTACTGGGTGCTGGGCTTTCTCGACGCGTGGACCAATCCCTGGGCCTATGCGGGGCGGCGCACCACCGGCGGCGCCGCACAACGCCTGTTCGTCCATGGGCCCGGCTGGACGGGATCAGCGCCGGCCGGCATGCACCGCATTGCCGCGCCGGGCGACGACGTGTGGATCATCGGCCGCATCCTGGCCGACGCCGATGCTGCGGACCTGGCGCAGGTGCATGCACTGCAGGACCGCTACGCCATCTCGCGGCCGGACGGCGCGCCGGCGCTGTCGCGCATCGACACGCTGCTGGACGGCCGCAACGCCGATGCGCCGCAAGCGGACGAATACCTGTGTGTCCTGGAAACGATGCTGGCCCGCAATCCGCCGGCCGCCCCGCTGCCCGGCTGGCCGCCGGCGCCCGCGGATCTGCAGCAAGCGCTGGCCGAGGTCTACACAGAACTGCGCGAGACCGCCCATTCTTCCGAGCTGGGCGGGGGCTGGACCACCGCCGTTTCCGTGCGCGACAGCTTCGGCGACGACCTGCTGACGCGCGCGCGCGTGGCCCGCAACTGGATCGGCACGCTCGGCATCGACGAGGCCATGTACATCATGGCCGAAGTGGATGCCGACGGCGCGGCGCTTAGCGGCGCGCGACGCTATGTGCTGCGCTTTCCCCCGGGCGGCGAACCGGACGTAGGCGCATTCTGGTCGATCACGCTATACCGCCGCCGCGACTGCCTGCTGGTGGACAACCCCATAGGCCGCCACTCCATCGGCGACCGGACGCGGGGCTTGCTGCGCGATGCGGACGGGGGCCTGAGCATCTCCATCCAGGCGGACGACCCGGGGCCGGGCAAAAACTGGCTGCCCGCACCGCCCGAAGAAGGCTTTTACCTGACCTTGAGGCTCTATCAACCTGGCCGTGCACACCTGCAAGGGACGTTCGGCTATCCGCCCGTGAAGCGGACGGGTTGAAGAGCAAACGCGGCCACGCTTTCCAGCTTAGCCGCCCCGAAGAGGGCCTAAGACTCTCCGGGGCGGCGCGCCGGCATCGATGCAGAGGAACGAAACCATGTCCAAGCAATTGCAATCCCGGGTAGCGATCGTGACGGGGGCCGGCGGCGGGTTGGGCCGCAGTCACGCCCTGGAACTCGCGCGCCACGGCGCGCGCGTGGTGGTCAACGACCTGGGCGCCGGGGCGCGGGCCGTGGCCGATGAAATCCGCCTCGCGGGCGGCGAGGCCGTCGCCTGCGCCGGCGACGTCACACGCTACGAAGACATGCAGTCCATGGCCGAACTCGCGATCGCCGAGTTCGGGCGCATCGACATCCTCGTGAACAATGCGGGCATCCTGCGCGACCGCACATTCGCCAAGATGCCGCTCGACGACTTCCGCCTGGTGCTGGACGTGCACGTCATGGGTTCCGTGCATGCCGCCAAGGCGGTCTGGCCGCGGATGCAGGCGCAGAACTATGGGCGCATCGTGATGACGACTTCGTCTTCGGGCCTGTACGGCAACTTCGGCCAGTCGAACTATGGCGCCGCCAAAATGGCGCTGGTGGGCCTGATGCAGGCCCTGGCGCTGGAAGGCGCCAGGCACGACATCCGCGTCAATTGCCTGGCCCCCAGCGCCGCGACCGCAATGACCGAGGGCCTGCTGCCGGAGGACGCGGCAGCCGTCATGACGCCCGAACGCGTCAGCCCCGCACTACTCGCCCTGGCCGGCGACGCGGCCCCCACGCGCATGATCCTGCTGGCAGGCGGCGGCAGCTACGAATGCGCCCACATCACCATGACTCGCGGCATCCACATCGACGACGCGGCGGGCCCTGCCGAAACGCTATGCCGCCGGCTGGCCGAGGTGCAGGCGCAGGCCGGCCAGTTCGTCCCGGACTCGGGCTGGGACCAGCCGAGGCACGAACTGGCCAAGGCCCGGGGGCAATTAGAATAGACAGTCAATTGGATCAATACACGGAAACGGCGCGGCCCAGGCGGACGGCACGCGGTTTCCGGATGCCGGACTTTCGCACCATGGACTCCGACGCCCTGCAACGGCTGGCGAACTACGTCATGCCTTATGGCAAATACAAGGACCGGCCGCTCGCCGAGCTGCCCGGCCATTACCTGGGCTGGTTCGCCCGCAATGGCTTTCCCAAGGGCGAGCTGGGCCGCATGCTGGCGCTGATGTACGAACTGGACCACAACGGGCTCAGGGACTTGCTGCGCCCGCTGCGCGAGGCCCATGGCGGCCACGCAGGCAGCGGAACTCGCCTCCCGCCCTCCTGAGCCAGCCTCCATTCCCGTCGCCTGTCCTTGCGGACGTACAATGCGCCGTATTCCTCTTTCCGGCCCTTGAGCCGCCGCGGCACCGCTGCGGCCCGCATCCGTTCACGCAGACAATGCCGCAAACACGAGAAGTTCCGCTGTACTCCACCTTGTCCCATTCGGACGTGCGCTCCGTCATCATCGGCCTGATGCTCGCCATATTGCTGGGCGCACTCGACCAGACCATCGTATCGGTATCGCTGCCCATGATGGCGTCAGACCTGCAGGGCGTGGACCTGCTGGCCTGGGTGGTGTCGGGCTACCTGATCGCGGTGGCGGTGGCCACTCCCATCTACGGCAAGCTCGGCGACCTGTACGGAAGGCGCGTGATGCTGTCCTCGGCCATCACGATATTCCTGCTGACATCGGTCGCGTCGGCCATGGCGCCCACCATGCCCTTCCTGGTCGGCGCCCGCATCCTGCAAGGCCTGGGCGGCGGCGGCCTGATTTCCGTGGCCCAGGCCATCATCGCCGACGTGGTGGCGCCGCGCGACCGCGGCCGCTACCAGGGCTACATCAGCGCGGCCTTCGCAGTGGCCAGCGTCACCGGCCCGCTGGCCGGCGGCCTGCTCACCACCTATCTGTCCTGGCGCTGGGTGTTCTGGATCAACCTGCCCCTGGGGCTGGTGGCCCTGCTGTCCTCGCGGCGCGCGCTGGCGCTGCTGCCGGTGCCCAAGGTCAAGCGGCCCATCGATTTCCTGGGCGCGATATTGCTGATCGTGGGGCTGGCCACGCTGCTCATAGGCATCACCCGGGTCGGCCAGGGCGCAGGATGGTTGGATACCCTGAACAGCAAGCTTTTCGGCGTGACCGTGATCGCCCTGTTGGCGTTCTACTGGCAGGAACGGCGCGCGGCCGAGCCCATCGTGCCGCTGGGCATGTTCAGCAACCGCACGGTCAATGTGTCTTGCGCCATATTGTTCATCGCCTTCATCGAAATCGTGTCGCTGTCGGTGCTCATACCGTTGCGGCTGCAGATGCTCACCAAGGCCGGCGCCGACGGCTCGGCGCTGCAACTGGTGCCGCTGAGTCTGGCGGTGCCCACGGGGGCATACATAGGCGGGCGGCTGATGACGCGCATGGGCCGCTACAAGCATCTGCAAATGTTCGGCGCCCTGCTGGTGCCGATCGCGGTACTCGGGCTGGCCTTTCTGGCGCCGGGCTCGGCCGTGTCCACCATGGTCTGCATGGCGGTCACGGGGCTGGGCATAGGCCTGCAACTGCCCACCTCGACAGTCGCGGTGCAAAATGCCGTGGAACACCGCTACGTAGGCATCGCCACTGCAGTTTCGGCATTCTGCCGCTCGCTGGGCGCGGCCATGGGCATTGCGGTGCTGATGGCGCTGTTGCTGGCCGCCCTGCAGGCCGACGCCCCGGCCTCGGCATCGGGGTTCTCGGGCGCCGAAATCATCAAGGCCCTGATCGGCGACGCCCAGGTGCACGTGGACGCGATGGTCAAGGCCCAACTGGCCGGCAGCGCCCAGGAAGCCTTCCGCAATATCTTTTCGGTCGCGTCGGGGATAGGTTTCGTCTCCTTCATCTTGAGCATGCTCGTCAAGGACGAGGCGCTCGAGGAACGGGTGCCGGTCGAACGTCCCCAGCCCGCCCATTGAGCCAGACCGAAGACCGGCGCCGCGGGTGCGCGCCGGTCTTCGGACCGCTGCCGCCGGCGCGCACGACCACGGTCCGATCGCCAGGCGCGCAGTCCGCCGCCCGCAAATCTGCAATAATTGCGCCACCTTTTCCGCCATTCCCTCATGTTCGATATTTTCTCCGGCCTGCACTTCTGGATAGGCTTCAGCCTCGTGCTGGCGCTGGCGTTCGTGCTCGCCTTCGAATTCATCAACGGCTTCCACGACACGGCCAACGCCGTGGCCATGGCCATCTGCACCAAGGCCATCGCCCCGCACCTCGCCGTGTCCCTGTCGGGCATCTTCAACTTCCTCGGCGTGCTCACCGGCGGCGTGGGAGTGGCCTACGCCATCGTGCATCTGCTGCCGGTGGAACTGCTGGTCCACATCGACACCGGCCATGGCCTGATCATGGTGTTCTCGATGCTGGCCGCGGCCATCGCCTGGAACCTCAGCACCTGGTTTTTCGGCATCCCCGCCTCCAGCTCGCATACGCTGATCGGCTCGATACTGGGCGTGGGCATCGCCAATGCCTGGCTCACGCACACGGCGCTGGCCGACGGCGTGAACTGGGCTAAGGCCCTGGAAATCGTGCTGTCGCTGGTGATCTCGCCGATCATGGGCTTCGTCCTGTCGGGCGTACTGCAATGGGCGGCGCGGCGCTGGAAGGCCGACTCCAAGATGCACAGGACGCCGGAACAACGGCGCGAGACCGACGGCAAGAAGCACCCGCCGTTCTGGAACCGGCTGGTGCTGGTGCTGTCGGCCCTGGGGCTGAGCTACGTGCACGGATCCAATGACGGCCAAAAAGGCATAGGCCTGATCATGCTGGTGCTGATCGGCATCGTGCCGGCCCAGTTCGTGCTCAATCTGAACGCCACCAGCTACGACATCGACTACACGCGCAACGCCGCCACCCACCTGGAACAGATACTCGAACGCAGCGACCCGGCGCTGCGCCAGCAATTGCTGCGGCAGACCGCCGCGGACGCCGGCGCCCCGGCCTGCGATCCGCGCAACACCCCGCGCACCACCGCCATATTGCTGCAGGACCTGAGCGGCGTCGACAATTACCGCTCGCTGGCCGGCGACAAACGCATCGCGGTACGCCGCTACTTGCTGTGCCTGGACAACACCGCCAAGAACGTCGAAAGCATGGCCGGCCTGTCCACGCCCGAACGCGCCGACCTGGCCCGCGTGCGCAAAGACCTGACCGCCACCACCGAATACGCGCCGGTATGGGTCATCGCCGCTGTCGCCCTGGCGCTGGGCCTGGGCACCATGGTCGGCTGGCGCCGCATCGTGCAGACCGTCGGCGAAAAGATCGGCAAGCAGAGCATCACTTATTCCCAGGCCATGTCGGCGCAATTGACGGCGGTGGCATCGATAGGCCTGGCCAATTTCTTCAGCCTGCCCGTATCCACCACCCACGTGCTGTCCTCGGGCGTGGCCGGCACCATGGTGGCCAACAGCACCGGCGTACAGGGCAAGACCGTGCGCAACATCCTGCTCGCCTGGGTCTTGACGCTGCCGGCGGCCATGATCCTGGCGGCCGCCCTGTTCCTGCTGGGCATGAAATTCGTCTGAACCGGCGCCATATCCGCGACGGCCCGGGGCAACTGCAGCGGCCCCGCAACACCGGGCCCGGCTCGGGCCGGTAAATTCATAGTGTTAAGCAAGTATTCAGCTTCATGCGCAGATAATGCTCAGTTGTATTTTTCCTGAGCATTACTCACATTATTCGGCTCAGACCGAAGAGGTAGACCTCGTATGCTGGTCGCTGAAAACCTAGAAACAGAAATCCTCGCCATCGTCGAGTCTGTCATTCTCAAGCCCGTCTCCGCCGACGCCTCGCTGGTCAAGTCCGGATTGGTCGATTCCATGGCCGCCGTAGACATTACCCTGGCCATCGAAGACAAATACGGTTGCGGCATCCCCGCCCCGGAAATCGCGGAAATCCTGGAAACGGTGCAAAGCATCTGCCTATATGTGGCGGCGCACACTTAAGAGTCCGCTCCAGCACCTGCTCGCCGCACTGACCGCCGCCTGCATCGCCCTGCTGGCCTACTTAGGCCTGAATCCTTATCTGACGCACAGCCTGCATCCCCGGGCGACCGATGGCCTGGATGCGCGGGCGGGCATTTACCTGCCCAATATGGGCGACAACTGGAACGAGCAATCGGTCAATTTCGCGCGCATGAGCCGAGCGCTGGCCGACGGCACGCTGGTGATCCTGGGCTCGTCGGAGCTCTCCAGCCACGATCTGCGCTTCGTACCCTATCGTTTTTTCCCCACCGAACTAGGCGTGCCCACGCTCGCCTACGGACACGCCAAGCTGCAGTCCTACGGCATATTCCGCGTGCTGCAGTCCTTGTCGGGCAGCTTCACGCCGCGCACCAAGCTGGTCATCATGCTCTCGCCGGCATGGTTCGCCGCCGAGGGCGAGCTGCCGTCCAGCGCCTTTGCCGAACATATTTCCGGCCCGGTGCTCGACAGCCTGTGGAGCCGCCCCGCCGCCCGCGACAACCTGATCTACTGGGTGCGCCACCACGAAACCTGGGGCATACTCGGCCTGCTCGCGCAGGCCCGGCTGGCCACCTTCCGTGACAAGCTGCAGATGTGGATCACCGGCAAGCCCATCATCAGCGGCCCGGCCTACGACCCGACTCCGGCAGCCCTTGCGGCCACGCGCCACACCGTATTTCCCGTTCCGCCCACGCTGCCGCAAGCCGACTGGCAGCGCCTGCTCGACGAAGCGCGCGCCACGGGCCGCCTGCTCAGCAGCGCCAACCCGTACGCAGTGCGCAACCAGTACTACCGCACGCACCTGTCGCTGGTTCCCGATCCCACCCACCAGGAATTCGCCCGCGGCGACCCGATCGCAGCCCATGAATTCACCGACCTGTCCCAGCTCATGGAATACCTGGCGCACAAGCAGGTGCATGCCTTCTTCATCATGCAGCCGCTCAATTCCAAGCTGGTGCTGGACACCGAAAGATTCATCCCCACGGTGCACAGCATCATGGCGATGTGCAGGCGCTACGGCATGTCGTGCATGAACATGTATCCGCTACGCCCGGTACCGGGTATCTTCAACGACGACATGCACCTGGCGGAACTGGGCTGGGCCCTGGCCGACCAGGCCATAGACCAGCATTTCGCGCCGCACACGCCATGAACGCCAAGCAAACTCCCTGCGCGTACCGTGCGCCGCGGCGGCCCTGTGCCGCAGCATCGGCCGGCTCCGTTTCCCGGCGGCCGCGGGCCGCAAAGCCTCAACGCCCGGCATGAAGCGCTTTCTCTTCCTCGTCTGCCTGTACCTGGGCCTGATCGCGGTGTGCCTGCTGCAGGCCCGCGCCCCGTCCGACCTGGGCGGCCCGATCAAGGTCGAGTACGAGTACCAGCAGTTCTGAACCGCGGTCCGGCACATCCCACATGGAACTGTTCGCAAGCTTCGATTTCTTTCTTTATGCGCTGCTGGCCGGCCTGGGCGTATCGCTGGCCGGACGGGCGGCCGCCTGGGCCAGGCTGCCGCTGCGCTATGTGCTGGCCTGCCTGGGCCTGATTACCGCCGCGCTGGTCTTCCAGAACCACCCGCTGCAGCCGCTGATCGTGTTTGCCGTGCACGCCCTGGCCTTGTGGCTGTGCCGCCGCAAGCTGATCGCCACCCGCGTGGCAGTGGTGGCGACCATGCTGCCGCTGCTGCTGGTCAAGACGCACGCGCTGGGCTTCCTGGGCATGCTGGGGCTGTCGTTCATGACCTTCCGGGCGGTGGACGTGCTGTTGTTCGCCCACGGCAACGAGCGTATCCATCCGGTCGATTACCTTACCTACCTGTTCTTTCCGCTGACCCTGCTGGCCGGCCCCATGTATCGCTGGCGCAATTTCCAGGCCGACCTGAACAAGGGCTACGCCCAGGTCAATATGGGCCATTGGCGCGCAGGCTACGAAGCCCTGCTGCTGGGCCTGGTCCAGAAATTCGCCATCGCCCACTTGGTCTGGATCGGCGGCCTGGCCCAGGTGGCGGCCGACGACTACAGCCTGCGCGGCGTGCTGCTCAATACCGTGCTCTACAGCGTCTACCTGTATTTCGATTTTGCCGGCTACTCGAACATGGCATTGGGCCTGGGCAAGATGTTCGGAGTCAACCTGCCGGCCAACTTCAACAACCCCATCCTCAGCCGCAACCCGCAGGACTTCTGGCGCCGCTGGCACATCAGCCTGTCGGAATGGCTGCGCGACGTGGTCTTCATGCCTATCTACAAGGCACTGTCCAAGGATCGCTTCTTTTCGCGGCATCGCTTCGCCGCCCAGAACATCGGCATCTTCGCCACCCTGTTCTGCATGGGCATATGGAACGGCCTGCAATGGCATTACATCGTCAGCGGCATCATGTTCGGCAGCTACTCGGTGATCCACAACCGGCTGCTGCTGGCCGCGCGCGAGCATCCGGCGCTGCAGCGGTGGCTCGCTACATGGCCTGCCCGCCTGCTGGGCAGGGTGCTCACCATCGCCTCGGCCATGTTGGCGCTGTATGTGTTCAGCGGCCGCAGCCCGGTCTGACATGAGGCGCTCCACACTCGCGGATCGCCCCGCGCTCGCCGGGGCCGCCGCCCGCCAGGCGTCCGGGCGGCTCCGCATGCGCCTACACTGAAGAAGCAAGGCTAAAGGAAACCCATGTATTTCGACCTGCACGAGATGCAATTTGCCGATGCCGCCCTGGGCGGCGAGCGGCTCGCAGTGGCCGGCAGCGACCGCAGCCTGGACTGGAACGCACTACGGGCCGAAGCACAATGCTGGGCGCAACGCGCGCAAGACCTGGGCCTGGGGCCGGACGTCCCGATCGTGCTGTCGGGCCACAAGCAGGCGGCCTTTTTCGTCGCCATGACCGCCTGTCTCATGCTCGGCGCGCCTTTCGTGCCGGTGGACACCATCTACCCTGAAGAGCGGCGCCGCTGCATCGCCGAACTCGTCGGCGCGCCCTTGCTGTACCACGCCGACACGCACGAATTCGAGCGCACCGGGCACGCTGCGGCGCCCCTGGCCGAAAAAGGGCTGGCCTACGTGCTGTTCACCTCGGGCAGCACGGGCGAGCCCAAGGGCGTGCAAATAGGCCGTGAAAGCGTGCGCCTGCTGGCGCAATGGATGCAGTCGAGCTTCCGGCTGGGCGCCACGCCCGTCTTCATGAACCAGGCCCCCTTCAGCTTCGATTTGTCCATGTTCGAAGTATTCGGCACGCTGTCCAGCGGCGGCGCCTGCGTTCTCAACTCGCGCGAACAGATCCAGGACCCGGCATGGCTGCGGCGCCTGGCGCAAGAGCGCATCAGTTGCTGGGTTTCCACGCCCTCGTTCGCCCATCAGCAATTGCTGAACAAGGAATTCTCAGCGGCGGGCCTGCCCTCGCTCGATACCTTCCTGTTCTGCGGCGAGGTATTGCCGCATTCGCTGTGCAAGCGGCTCAAGCAGCGCTTTGCGCAAGCCCGCATCCTGAATACCTACGGCCCCACCGAAGCCACGGTCGCCACCACACTCATCGAAGTCGACCAGGCCGAGCTGGACGCCCATCCCGTGCTGCCGGTGGGCTATGCCAAGCCCGACTGCGAAATCGAAATCCACGACGACGAGATCTGCATCGCCGGCGACCATGTCATGCGCGGCTACCTGAACCGGCCCGAGCTGAACCAGGCCAGGATGTTCCGCCATCCCAATGGGCGGCGCGGCTTGCGCACCGGCGATCTGGGCCGGCTGGATGCCGACGGCCTGCTGTGGTGCCTGGGCCGGCGCGACGACCAGATCAAGCTCAACGGCTATCGCATCGAATTGTCCGAGATCTCGCTGGCCCTGCAGGCCCTGGACGAAGTGAAGAACGCCATCTGCCTGGCGCTGCGGCGCCCCGATAACACGGTGGCGCGGCTGATAGGCTTCGTGGAACTGGTTCGCGGCGGCCATGCCTCGGAACAGGAAGCCGCATCCGCCTGGATGCCCTATCCCGCCGCTAGCTGGAAGCCCGCACTGGAACGCCGCCTGCCCTCCTACATGCTGCCGTCCGAAATCGTGGTGGTGGACTCATTCCCGATGTCGGTGAATCACAAAATAGACGGCAAGGCGCTGCTCGAAGGGTATTTGAAGAAATAGGCCGGCCGCTGCTGGCGGCGGCCTTTGGCTCTATATGCGGGCAAGCATGCCCGGCCCCCGGTCCTAGCGGACCTTGATGCCATTCTCTTTTATCAAGCTGGCCCAGCGCTGCGTTTCCTGCTTGATCATCACCTTGAACTGCTGCGAAGTGTTGCCGACCGTATCCAGCCCGAGCTTGGCGAGCTTGGCTCTCACGTCGGGATTCTGCAGCGTCGCATGCACTGCCTTCTGCAATTTGGCGAGCACCTCCGGGGGCGTGCCCGCAGGCGCAAACAGGCCATTCCATTGCAGTACATTGAAATTCTTGAAACCCGCAGCCTCTTCCATGGTCGGCACATCAGGCAGCTCTTTCATGCGGGCCGTGGAGGTGACCGCCAGTGCCCGGAGCCGATGGGCGCGGATAGCGCCGATGCTGGAGGCCGCATTGGCGAAAAAGGTATCGACCCTTCCGGCTATTACGTCGACCTCCGCCGGCGCCCCTCCTTTGTAGGGCACGTGCAGAATATTTATGCCGGCGTCCTTCTTCAGCAACTCCCCGATCAATTGGGCCAGGCTGCCGACGCCATATGAAGCGAAACTCAATTTGCCCGGCGCCTTCTTGGCCGCCGCTATGTATTCCCCCACGGTGTGATAGGGCGAGTTTTCGGCAACGACCATCACATTGGGCACGCTGACCGTCTGCGAAATCGGTTCGAAGTCCTTGTTCGGATCGAACGGAACCGAATAGATCAAAGGGTTGATCGAAAACGACGATGCGTCGTAGAGCAGCGTATAGCCGTCCTTGGGAGCGCGCGCGGCCTCCCCTTCGCCGATCACGCCGGATGCCCCGCCTTCGTTCTTGATGACGATAGTGCCGCCCAGCTCCTGGCTCAATACCGGCGCGATGATGCGCGCCGCATTGTCGGCGCCGCCGCCCGCCGAAAACGGCACGATCATCTGTATCGGCCGATCGGGATAGCCCGCGGCAAGCGCGGGCGCGCTCAATCCGGAAGCGCCCAATAGCGCCGCCACAGCCAAGGTAATGATACGGAAACGATTCGGCATGATCAGTCCATTTTGTCCGGTTGAAAGGGAAGCCGCTTACATTGTAGGCATTGGTTTACCAAACATATCCAAATAATATTTCTCATAAAAAGCGATATTGTCTATCTTTGCAAGCATGATTTCGGATACCCCGGCACCGCACTCAAGGCCCGCGAAATCGGCCTGCCGCAAATGCGAGCGTCGGATGCCGCGCGCCCGGCCATAACCGATTCTCAATGCGTGCATCGTTTCAACTGCGCACCGACTTATAGATTTTCTATCTTCGGAAGGTTCGGATCCACGCACACGGAAGCGGCCCGCGACCTTACACTCGGGGACACCGCCGCATCGATCCGCCCGCCAGCAGCGATGGCATCGAGCGCATGCCGCGGCTGCAGCCCTCCGATATACGCAACCCGACACCAGGAGCTTTTCATGCACGACACGCTGGCCGAGCAGTTGGCCGAATATGCCGAAACGCTGAGATATGAAGATCTCGACCCGGCCACCATCGAAGCCGTCAAACGGCAATTGTGCGACGCGCTAGGTTGCGGCCTGGCGGCGATTCATCAGGAGCCGGTGCGCGTGGCGCGCAGTCTTGCCCTAGGCAATGGCAAAGGCAACGCAATACTGTTCGGCACGCGCTCGGGCACCAGCCCGGAGCTGGCTGCATTCGTCAACGGCGCGGCGGTACGGCACTTCGACTACAACGATATTTATTCCGCCAAGGAAATCACTCATCCGAGCGACAATATCCCCGCGTGCCTGGCGATGGCACAGGCACAGGCGGCGACAGGGCGCGAACTGATCCTTTCGATCGTGCTGGCCTACGAAATCGTATGCAGGCTGGCCGACGCGGCGAGCATCAGTTCGAACGGCTGGGACCACCCGTGCTATAGCCTGCCTGCGGCGGCCTTGGCGGCAGGCAAGCTGATGAACTTGCCCTTCAGGCAACTGACCGAAGCCGTGAACATCGCGCTGGCGGGCCATCTGAGCATCAATCAGACTCGCGTCCAGGCCCTGTCCAACTGGAAAGGCATGGCCGACGGCAATGCGGCCCGCAATGCCGTATTTGCAGCACAACTGGCGGCTGCGGGCGTCACGGGGCCCGCTCCTATATTCGAAGGCAAGGCGGGATTCTTCAAGCACGTGTCCGGCCCATTCACCATGGACATTGCGCAATTCGGCGGACGGGCGGGCCGCTTCCGCATCAACGATTGCACCGTGAAAATGTATCCGGCGCTGGGCATGGCACAAACCGCGGTGCCGGCGGCCCTCGACGCGGCACGCCAGGCGGGCGGCGCGGACCGCATCGTGCGGGTCGAGATCCACACCACGCAAGCAGGCAAGTACACCGCCGGCAGCGACCCGCAGAAATGGGCGCCGCAAAACAGCGAGACCGCCGACCACAGCCTGCCTTATATCGTGGCCAGGGCAATCTTCGCCGGCGACATCGACCACGACAGCTATAGCGACGAAGCGCTGTCCGATCCCCGCCTGCGCGCCTTCCTGAAGAATGTGACGGTCAGCGAAGATCCGGCGCTGACGGAGCTCTATCCCAAATACTATCCTACGAGAGTCACTGTCACGCGCGACGATGGCCAGGCGTACAGCGCACAGGTCAACGACACTCCAGGATTCCCGACCCACCCCATGCTGCGCTCCGACCACGAGCAGAAATTCCGCAAGAACACGAAAGGCATTCTTTCCGAGGAAAGAATCGAGGCGCTGCTCGACATATTCTGGCGGCTCGATGCCTGCACGGATCTGCGCGAGCTGACCGACGCCATGGCGGTCATGGACTGAGGGCCGCCGCCATCAGCTCTTGATCGAACCGCCCGAGCGGCAATACCAGCGCAGCGTGAGATCGGCAATATCGGCCACGGGCAACATGGCATCGACGGTCAGCGTCAGGCCCTCGGACACAGGCGGCTCCAGGTCGGCGAACTGGGCCGCCACCAGAGAACTGGGCATGAAATGGCCGGTGCGCAGCGCTACTCTTTCATATGCCACGCGCTCGGGCAGATCCAGGAACACTAAGCCCAGCGCGGGCACCGCGGCGCGCAGCCGGTCGCGATAACGGCGCTTCAGGGCCGAACAGGCCAATACCGCGAGCTCGCCGCGCCGCGCGCAATCGCTCAGCTCCGAAGCCAGACGATCCAGCCAGGCGGCGCGGTCCTCGTCGGTCAGCGCCTCGCCGCGCCGCATTTTGGCGATATTGGCTTGCGGATGAAACTCGTCGCCTTCTATCAGGCGGCCTCCCAGGCGTTCGACGACTACCTGCGCAACGCTGCTCTTGCCGCAGCCCGAGACACCCATCACCACCAATGCCAGCTTATTCGGGTTCATCGATTCAGGTCCCGCGGCGCCAGCCTCGGAACCCCGGCCTCCGCTCATTTGCCTCGCAACATGTCGATGCGGCGCCGGTCGCGCTTGGTCGGCCGGCCGGCTGCGATATCCAGTGCCGGCTCCGGCGCCAGCCGGCGCAGTTCCGCAGCCCGTTCGCGCGCCGCCATGCTTTCGGGCGTTTCTTCGTAGAGTCTGCGCGCCACGACGGCCGGCCCGCGCACGCCGCTCAGCTCGCGCACCCGCACTTCGAGCGGCGGGTCGTCCTTGCGCACGCTGACCAGGTCTCCGACGGTCAGTTCGCGCGCCGGCTTGGCCGGCTGCTCGTTGACCAGCACCCTGCCCTTGCCGATTTCTTGTACAGCCAGGCTGCGGGTCTTGTAGAAACGGGCCGCCCACAGCCATTTGTCGAGGCGGATGCGATCCATGTCAATTGCTCCCGCCGTGCCGGCCATCGGCTTCGAGCTCGACGGGCACGGCGCGGCATGATACAGGCGCGGCGCGACTTGGCTCTGGCCGCGTATACGCGTATGCGTATACCCGCATTAGCGCATATTGCCGGTGTGCCCCAGCGAATAACGCCCCGGCTGAGGCCAGACGGTCAGGCCGTGCGGCTCCATGCCGACGCGGATCTTGCGCACGGCGCCGGTGGTGGTATCGAAGGCATACACCACGTCGTCGAAGCGTCCCGACAGCCACAGGACCTTGCCGTCGGCGCTGACGTTGCCCATGTCGGGGCTGCCGCCGCCCGGAATCGGCCAGGTGGCGATCACCTTGCGGGTGGCGAAATCCAGCACCGAGACGCTGCCCTTGCCCTTGGTATGGCCGTGGACCATGTTGGAGCCGCGATTCGAGATGTACAGCTTGGTGGCGTCGCGGCTGGGGTACAGGCCGTGCGTGCCGACACCCGTACGCACGAAGCCGATCTTGCGGAAGCTGTCGCCGTCTATCAAGTGCACGCCATCGGCCATCATGTCGGCCACGTAGAACACCTTGCCGTCGGGCGAGATGCGGATGTCCTGCGGCATGCTGCGCTTGGCCAGCTTCAGGTAGCCCATCACCTTGTGGTCGACCATGTCGATCTTGACCAGGCTGCCGTCGAACTCGCAGGTGAAGATGGCATAGCGGCCGTCGATCGCGAAATCAGCATGGTTGACGCCGGCACAACCGGAAACGGGCACCGAGAACTGCAGGGCCATGGTGTGCGGGTCGCGGAAATCCAGGCGCTTGAGCGATTCGGCCACCACGATGGCCGACTTGCCGTCGGGCGTGAAGTACATATTGTAGGGATCGGCCACGGGCACCGCCGGACCGGGCTTGCCCGTGGTCGGATCGATGGGGGTGAGGCTGCCGCGGTTGGTGCCCTCGGCATTGTTCGCCACCCAGAGGGTCTTCAAATCCCAGGACGGCACCACGTGCTGCGGGCTGAGCCCGACCTTGAACTTGTCCACTACCTTGTAGGTGGCCGGGTCGATGACGTAGACATCGTTGGAACGCACATTCGGCACGTAGACGCGCGGCAGCGCGCCGGCCACCGCCGGGCTGAGCTTGCCGGCGGCGGCTTCGCTGTAGAGATTATGCGGATCGACCACGGGCGGCATGCCGGGCACCGTGTCGATACGCTCGCCGGCAACGCGGCTCGCGGCTTCCTGCGCAGCGGCGCCCGGGCCTGCGTGGCCGGACGGCTCGGGCACCTGCCCCGCCGGGGAGGCAGCCGGATCCGCTGGCGCTGCGGGTGCTGCCGATACGGCTGGCGCGACAGGTGTGGCTGGCGCAGCCGCTGTAGCTGACGTAGGTGACGTAGCTGCTGTAGCTGGTGCAGCCGGGGCTGCCGCCGCGGCCGGTGCCGCCTGTTGCGCAGGCCGGGCGGCCTGCGCCGTGGCTGCCGCTGCCGCAGCGCCCTCGGACACGCCGTCGGCGGCCCTTGCAGTATGCAAACCGGCCAGCGCCAAGGCGGCACACAGGGCGGTCTGGACGTATCGTAGCTTCATGATGCGGATTCCATGGAATGAAGTCGGGAACCCGGCGCGGCTTGCGGGCGCGCCGTAGGGCGGAATGACATTGGCCCACAAGAGCTGGGCCAGGAAAAAACGCTATGGAACTGCTGCCTGCCGGCTGGAGCCGCCGCAGCAATATTCAAGGCGCTCGCGGGGTCGAACAGGCCCGGGCACAGCTGGGTTCGGCCCATCGGGCGGAAACTGGCGCTTGGGCTAGGGCTCATGGTTTGGCGGTTTCCTTGCGCAATTCGGCTATGGTGCGTTCGACAATGAGCCGCACCCCCAGTTCCCCGAGCTGCGCGCTGGCGCGGCGCGGATCGCCGCCGTAAACGCCATCGGCCGCGCCGGGACGCGGCGCCGTCTTCAGCCGGTCCGTGCGCACCATGCCGGGCGCCACGGCAAGCAGCAGCGAGGTATCCGCCAGGCCAGCGTGGGTGCCGATCTCGTCGTCGCGGTAGCCGCGCTTGCGCAGCAGCTCGTCGAAGCCTTTCGAACTCGCCTGGTAATAAGCGGCGGGCACCAGCGCCCTCGCGCCCGAGCCGGCCCATTGCTTGTTCAGGCGCGCCGCGACGCGGCGCAGATCGGCCTGGTAGCCGCCATGGTCGCCCAGGAACACGATATTGCGAAAACCGTGCACCTTGAAACTGTCGGCCGCGGAAGCCAGCATGGCCTCGAACGCCTGGTCGGGAATCGTGATCGTGCCGGGAAAGCGCATGTGCGAGGTGGTCGGGTGCAGGCCGCCTTCGGGCACATAGGCGATGACCGGCGCCACGAAGGCGTCGCCCAGGCCGCGTGCAATTTGTTGCGACAGGGCCAGCGCGCGGGCATTGTGCTTGCCCAGGGCCACATAGGGGCCGCTTTGCTCGGTGCCGCCCACGGGAATGATGATGGTGGTCTTGCCGGCGCGGATCTGGTCGCGCAGCTCGGTCCAGGTCTGGTCGGCCAGCAGCACGTCCGGCGCGGCCGCCAGCGCCGGCGCGGCGCGCAGGCACAGCAATAGCATTACCGCGCAGGCCGTGGCGTTGATACTGGTTCTTCTCATGGCAGCCGTTGTCGGGTCGGTGGAAGCAGCAAGAATCCTGTCGGGAGGGGATCGCAAAAACCCCCGGGGCGCAATGCAAGGCGCAACCAGGGATTATATGCCCCGCCGTGTCGCGGCGCGCCGCGGCTGCCCTCAACTGCGCTGGCGCCGCTGCAGGATATTGGCCAGCACGACGAATATCCCTACCAGCAGAATGAACAGCGTGGCCAAGGCATTGATTTCCGGGCGCAGCCCGAGGCGCACCCGCGAGAAGATTTCCAGCGGCAGCGTGGTATAGCCCGGCCCCGACAAAAAGGCGGCGATCACCACATCGTCCAGCGACAAGGTGAACGACAGCAGCCAGCCCGCGGCCAGGGCCGGCGCGATCAGCGGCAGCGTGATCAGGAAGAACACCTTGAGCGGCGTCGCGCCCAGGTCCAGCGCGGCCTCTTCCAGGCTGCGGTCGAGATCGCGCACGCGCGACTGGATCACCACCGCCACATAGGCCACGCACAGCGTGGTGTGCCCGGCCCAGATGGTGAACATGCCGTTGCCGTCGGGCCAGCCCAGGGTCTTGCTGGTTTCGACGAACAGCAGCAGCAGCGAAATGCCGAGCACGACCTCGGGCAGCACCAGAGGGGCGCTGAGCATGCCGATATACCGCGCGAAGCCGCGGAACCGTCCCATGCGCACCAGCACATAGCCGGCCCAGGTGCCTATGATGGTGGCCGCGGTGGCGGTCAGCAGCGCGATGCGCAGCGACAGCCACGCGGCATTGAGCAGCGCCTGGTCGCCGGCAAGCTGGTGATACCACTTCAGCGAAAAGCCCGACCACGACGTCATCAGCGACGAGGCGTTGAACGAGAACACCATCAGGCACGCGATGGGCGCATACAGGAACAGATAGCCCAGCGTCAGGTTGAAGGCGCGCCAGGCATGCCCGCGGCGTTTCATCGCGGCCTCCCGCGCGGCCCTTCGAGCTGCTTGATTTCGTTGATCTGGAACAGCGCCAGCGGCACCAGCAGCAGCAGCACCATGACGCAGGTCACGGCCGCCGCCATCGGCCAGTCGGCATTATTGAAGAACTCGTTCCACATGACGCGGCCCATCATCAGCGTATTGGCGCCGCCCAGCATCTCGGGGATCACGTATTCCCCCACCGCGGGTATGAACACCAGCATGGCCCCGGCCACGACTCCCGGCATGGACAGCGGCAGCGTGATCTGCAGGAACGCGCGCCACGGCCGTGCCCCCAGGTCGTAGGCCGCATCTAGCAGCCGCTGGTCCAGCTTCACCAAATTGGCGTACAGCGGCAGGATGAAGAACGGCAGATAGGCATAGACCAGGCCTATGTACACCGCCATATCGGTACGGTAGATTTCCAGCGGCTTGTGGATCACCCCCAGCCACAGCAGCAGGTGATTGAGCAGGCCGTCGTTGCGCAGGATGCCCACCCAGGCATACACGCGCAGCAGCATCGAAGTCCAGAACGGCAGGATCACGCCCAGCAGCAGCACATTGCGCACGCGCGGGTCCGAGCGCGCGATGCCGTAGGCCATGGGATAACCGATCAGCGCGCAGCACACTGTGGTGACAGCGGCGATCTTCACCGAGCTCAGGTAGGTCGCAAGGTACAGGCTGTCGGAAAACAGCAGCGCGTAGCCGCGCAGGTGCAGCGTGAAAGCCACTGCCTGGTCTTTCAGCTCGAGCAGCGGCGTATACGGAGGAATGCCGAACTTCAGGTCCGCGAAGCTGATCTTGAAGACCATCAGGAACGGCAGCAGCAGGAACAGCGCCAGCCAGAAGAACGGCGGGGCTATGGCCAGCGTCCGCCCCGAAACCAGCGAGCGCAGGCGCGCCAGGCGCTTCATGAGGGCAATACCGTGGCGCTGCCGCTCGACCAGGCGACATACACCTCGTCGCCCAGCGCCGGCGCATCGGCCTGCGCCAGCGACAGCGCCGGCACGCTGGCGTGCACCGCCAGGCCCGAATCCAGCTTGACCTGGTACAGCGCATAGCTGCCCATCCAGGCCACGTGCCCGACCAGTCCATGCGCCCAGTTCGAATCGCCCTCGGGCTGCTCGCGCGACACGCGGATGCGCTCGGGACGGACCGACACATGGACTTCCATGCCCAGCGGTTCGCTCACGCCGTGGTCGACATACAAGGGGCGGGCAAGCTCGGGGCTTTCGATCACGACATGGTCCGGCTCGTCGACCACGATGGTGCCGGAAAACAGATTGGTCGAACCGATGAAGCTCGCGACGAAGCGCGAATTCGGGAAACTGTAGACGTCTTGCGGGGTGCCGCACTGCACGATCTGCCCTTCGGTCATGACCGCCAGGCGATGCGCCATGGTCATGGCCTCTTCCTGGTCGTGCGTGACCAGCATGCAGGTCACCCCCACCTGCTCCAGGATCTTGACGAGCTCGATCTGGGTCTTCTGGCGGATCTGCTTGTCCAGCGCCGACATGGGCTCATCGAGCAGCAGCAGCTTGGGACGCTTGACCAGGCTGCGCGCCAGCGCCACCCGCTGCTGCTGGCCGCCGGACAATTGTTGCGGCTTGCGCCGCGAGAAGCCGGCCATTTGCACCAGATCCAGCGCCTCGAAGACCCGGTCGTGGATCTCGGCGCGCGGCACGCCTTCCTGCTTCAGGCCGAAAGCGACGTTGGCCTGCACCGTCATGTGGGGGAACAAGGCATAGGACTGGAACATCATGTTGACCGGCCGCCGGTAAGGCGGCAGGTCGGTGATGTCCTGGCCGTCCAGATAGATGCGCCCGGAAGTCGCGGGCTCGAAGCCCGCCAGCATGCGCAGCAGCGTGGACTTGCCGCAGCCCGAGCTGCCCAGCAGCGCGAACAGTTCGTTGCGGCGCACCGACAGGCTCACGGACTGCACCGCGACCGTATCGCCATAGATCTTGACCAGGTTTTCGAGCCGGACGAACTCGTCCGGGTCCTGGGACCAGGCCTGCTGCATCTGGCGGCCATCCGTCATGGTGCGCTCACCTGCCCGATTTCAGTTCCGCCCACAGCCGCGTCTGCAGACGCTGGATCTGGAACGGCTGGGGCTTGATCACGAACAGCGTCTTGGCCACTTCGGGCGGCGGATAGATCTCGGGGTTGTCGGCCACCTCTTTGATCACGTACTTGCGCGCCTCTTTATTGGCGTTCGGATAGAACATGGTGTTGGTGATGGCCGCGTGCACCTGCGGCGTCTCGATGTAATTGATGAAGGCCCAGGCCTCTTGCGGATGCGGCGCATCCTTGGGCACCGCCATGGTGTCGAACCAGGCCGGCGCGCCGCCCTTGGGAATGAAGTAATTGATCTCGTAGGGCTTGTGCGCCTGCTGGGCCCGGTGGCGGGCGATCATCACGTCGCCCGAATAGGCATAGACCATGCACAGGTCGCCGCCGGCCAGCTCGTCGATATAGCCCGAGGAACTGAACTGCCGGATGTAGGGGCGGATTTTTTTCAGGACTGCCAGGGCGGCCTGGTAGTCGGCCGGGTTGCTGCTGTTGGGATCCTTGCCCAGGTAGTGCAGCACCGCCGGAAACACCTGGGCGGCCTCGTCCAGCATGGAAATGCCGCAGGACTTGAGCTTGGCCGCGTTCTTGGGATCGAACAGCGTGTCCCAGCTGTCGAGCTTGGCATCGGGCCCCAGGATCTGGCGCACCTTGGTGATGTTGTAGCCCAGCCCGTTGGTGCCGTAGCCCCAGGGCACCAGGTACTGGTTGCCCGGATCGACCGTGGCCACCAGCGACATGATGGCCGGGTCCAGGTATTTCAGGTTGGGGATTTGCGACTTGTCCAGCTTCTGGAAGATGCCGCCCTCGATCTGGCGCGCGGCATAGTGCGTGGACGGCACCACCACGTCATAGCCCGAATGCCCGGCCAGCAGCTTGGCCTGCAGCGTGTCGTTGCTGTCGTAGACGTCGTAGCGCACCTTGATGCCGGTGGTCTTCTCGAAGCCCGACAACGTGTCGGGCGCAGTGTATTCGGCCCAGTTATAGACGTTGACCACCTTCTGCTGGGCCTGGGCGCCCGCCGCCAGCGCCGCCAAGGCCAACCCCGCCGCCCAACGCAGCATACGCTCGAATTCCATCGCCAGCGCCCCCCGCCTATATAGGCAAGACAATGTGGAAAAACGAGATGATAAAGCCTTTTTCGGCGGGAAGTTATGGATTTGCGGGCCCTGCGTCCCGGCAGCCGCGAGCGCGGCCATGGACGGCTGTTCCGCGGCCTCGCCCGTGGCGGCAGGCTGTGGCAAATCCTGCCGGGCCGCCGCGCGGCGCCCGCCAGGGGTGCCGGACTCAGGAAAAATACACCGCTATGCCGCCCAGTTCACCGTAGTCGGCATGGATGGTGTCGCCGGCGGCCACCGCCACCGTGCGCGTGAACGAGCCGGCCAGGATGACATGCCCGGCCTCGAGCTCTGTGCCGTGCTGCGCCAGCTTGTTGGCCAGCCACGCGACGCCCATGGCGGGATGCCCCAGCACCGCCGCGGCCACACCCGATTCTTCTATTACGGCATTGCGGTACAGCAGCGCCCCCACCCGCCGCAGGTCGAGCTCCAGCGGCCGTATGACGCGCCCGCCCAGCACCACTCCCGCCGCCGCGGCATTGTCGGCGATGTTGTCCACAATACGGCGCGGGTAGCGGCTGCGGCCGTCGATCAATTCGAGCGCCGGCTGCACATAGGCGGTGGCGTCGAGCACATCGAACAAAGTGGCGCCGGGCCCCCGCAGCGGCCGCGACAGCACGAAGGCCAGCTCGACCTCCACGCGCGGCGCAATATAGCGCTCGACCGCAATCGATTCGCCATCGGCATGGAACATATCGTCCAGCAAATAGCCGTAGTCCGGCTCGGAGATTCCGGCCGTAGCCTGCATGGCCTTGGATGTCAGGCCGATCTTGTGGCCCCGCAGCCTGGCGCCTTGCGCCAGCCTGGCCGCCAGGGTCTCGCGCTGTATGGCGTAGGAATCCGCGATCGCTATGCCCGGAAACCTGATATCGAGCTGCTCCGTGGGCGTGACGCTGCGCTGTGCCTCGATCAGCAGGCCGGCCGCTGTTTTGCGGTCGGCCTCGCTAAGCATGATCGGCCTCGCGCTCGTCGGCCACGACATTGGCCAGCACGCCGATTCCAGGCACCTCGACCTCGACCCGGTCGCCGGCTTGCAGGAAACGCGGCGGGTCGAAACGCACCCCGGCGCCGATCGGCGTGCCGGTGGAAATCACATCGCCCGACTGCAGTGTCGTCCAGGTAGAAATGTAGTGGATCAGGAAATCGAACGGGAACATCAGATTGGCGGTGGTATCGCGCTGGCGCTGCTCGCCGTTGACGCGGGTGATGACCTCCAGCTTGTCATAGCCGTCGAACTCGTCGGCGGTGACCAGCCAGGGCCCCATCGAGCCGCTGGCGTCGAAATTCTTGCCCTGCGTGACGTTGAACTTGCCGTGCCTGACCCAGTCGCGCACCGTTCCCTCGTTCAGGCAGCTCAGCCCCGCGATGTGGCGATGCGCGTCGGCCACGGCGATACGGCGTCCGGGGCGGCCTATCACAATGGCGATCTCGCCTTCATAGTCCAGTTGCTGCGATTCGGGCGGACGCAGCAGTGGCGCGCCATGCCCGACCAGCGAGCCCGGGAAGCGCGGAAATACGCTCGGGTACTTGGGCGGCGGCGTACCGTCCTTGTATTCCTCGTTGCGCTTGCCATAGTTCACGCCCACGCAGATGATCTTCTCGGGACGAGGTATGGGCGGCAACAGCCTGAGCCCGTCCAGGTCCAGGTCGGGCTGCGCCTGCCGGGCGATTTCGCGCAGGCGCGCCTCGCAGCCTGCGGCCAGCGCCTCGCGCAGGCTGGAGATCTCCGGCCCGAGCCGGCCGCGCCCCAGGTCGATGACGCCGCCATCGCGCACGATGCCGAAGCTTTCCGCGCCTTGCGCTTCGAAGGAGACCAGCTTCATGCTTCGAACCCGAACAAGGCGGCCGGATTGTCGACCAGGATCTTGTGCAGCGTGGCCGCGTCGCCCGCGTACCGGTACAGCAGTTCGAGCAGGTCGCCCTCGTTGGGCGGCTGCTTGACCGACACGGGATGCGGCCAGTCGCTGCCCCAGATGACGCGGTCCGGCGCGGCCTCGATGCAGGCCTGCGCCAGCGGCACCACGTCGTCCCAGGGAAACCCTAGCCGCGACAGCTTCTCGCTCAGTGACAGCATGACCCAGAAATTGCCCCTGCCCAGCAGCTCCAGCACTTTGCGCAGGGTGGGATCCGCAGAGCCTTTGGAAGGATCGGCGCGGCCCATGTGGTCTATCACCACAGGCATGTCGAGCTTTTCGAACTGCGCCACCTGATTCATGATGCCATCGGGTTCGGGCTGGAACTTCACATACCAGCCCAGTTCCCGCACGCGCCCGATGGCGCGCTCGAAATCGGCGGCCGACATCGAGATGCCCAGTCCCTGCCGGCTGAAGCGCGCGCCCCGGACGCCGGCACGGTGCAGCTTGTCCAGATAGGCATCGTCGCGCTCGAGCAGCACGACCGCATTGGCGCATGCCCGATAGCCGGGCCCCGCGGCAGCCAGTGCATCGAGCACCACTTGGTGGTCCGCGCCATAAGTGGTCGCCTGCACGATCACCCCGCGCTGTATGCCCAGCGTCCGGTGCAGGCGCAGCGCGGTCTCTATCGTCGCCGTCGGCATTTCGTAGGCGGCGCCGGCACGCACCGGGTAGCGCTCGCGCGGCCCGAATACGTGGAACTGGCTGTCGCAACTGTGCGGCGGCGGCAACGGGCTGGGAGACCGCGGATTCGGGTCAAAGGGCAGATATTGCGGCATGATGCTGTCTCGCTTGGTTTGATCGGGTTGCGTATTTGATGTGCTGCTTCAAGCCGCCGTATCCATGACGGCGATGAAGTCGCATTCGATGAGCTTGCCGCCGTCCAGGCTGGCCTGCATGGTGTGCCGCGCCGGCCGATCGGCCGGATCGGGGAACATGCGCAGCCAGGGCACGTTCAGGGCCGCCCGCTGCGTCCTGTCGTTCATCCAGACCGTCATCTTGATGATGTCCCGCGGAGAGCCCCCGGCGGCCTCGATGATGCGCCGCACATGGGCGAACATCAGCTCGCACTGCTCGGCCAGCGTGGCGCCGTAGGCGCCGGTGGCGGAATCGGTGCCCTGTATGCTGCCGGAATAAAGCATCTGTCCGATGCGGCATGCCGCCGGAATGGGATTCTTGTGGCTGAACCCCTCGGCGTAGATACTGGTACGTTTCATGGTGATGTGCCTGCCTGGCGAATGGAATTCAATTGACGTGGATATGGGCGCGCTTGATGACCGGCGTCCAGCGCGCATCCTCAGCAGCCAGATACGCGGTGAATTCCTGGGGTGTGGCGGCGCGCGCCTCGGCGCCCAGGTGGTCGAACTTGTCGATCACATCCGGCTCTTTCAGGATCTTGTGCAGGGCCGCGCTCAGGCGATCCACGATATCCTTGGGCGTGCCCTTGGGCGCCAGCAACCCGGTGAAGGTCGTGGCCACCATGTTCTTCACGCCCGCCTCTTCCATCGTCGGCACGTCGGGCAGCGACTTCACGCGCTTTTCTGTAGTCACCGCCAGCGGCCGCAACTGTCCCTTGCGGATGAAAGGCAGCGCCACCGACACCTGGTCGAAATCGAAATCCACCTGGCCGCTGAGCAGGTCGGTCAGCGCCGGGGCATTGCCCTTGTACTGCACCGTGGTCCAGTGCGCGCCCGTCACCGACTGCAGCAGCTCGCTGACCAGATGATTGCTGGTGCCCGCGCCCGGCGCAGCCATGTTCAGCTTGCCCGGCTCTTTCTTCGCAAGCGCGATCAGGTCGGCCAGGGACTTGACCGGCAGGCTCGGGCGCACCTGCAGGACCATCGGGGTATAGGACACCGAACTGATGGGCTCGAAGCTCTTGTTCCATTGATACGCATTGCTGCGGCCGAAGATCAGCGGGCTGTACAGCAAGGGCCCGTTGGCGGCCATGAACAAGGTATAGCCGTCCGGCGCCGAGCGCGCCACGTACTCGCCGGCGATCATGCCCCCCGCGCCGGGCTTGTTCTCGACGATGAAGGGCTGGCCGAAGGCCTTCTGCAAGCCGGGCGCGATGATCCTGGCCGCCACGTCCACATTGCCGCCCGGCGGGTACGGCACGACGATTTTTATCGGCTGGCTCGGCCATTGGGCGGCCTGCGCGCCGGCCCCGCAGGCCAGGGCCAGCGAGGCTGCAAACCATACGAATTTATTCACGATTGTCTCCTAGGCTTGGTCTGTGTTGCGGTGGAAACAAGATATCAATCGACCAAGGCGTCAACAAGCGCGATTTGCAAAATTAGTTCGATATATGGACTAATATTCAAAACTCTTCGCCGCCATCTCGAAAATTTCCTGGTGATTGAAGGAAAATTCAGATTCGTCGCGAACAAATCCATTCACAATATGGACGCGAAACCACAGAGGCCATGGCACGCAGTCCCCATGCAGCCCTGCCCGTCCCGTAACGCAGCCGCGAGGCCAAGCAATGCAAATACACTCGGCGGACATCAGTCCTGAACAGACCTACAAGCTCATGACCGGCATCGTGGTGCCGCGGCCCATCGCCTGGATCAGCACCCGGTCGGCAAACGGCCTGGTCAACCTGGCGCCATTCAGTTGCTACACCATCGTTTCCAACAAGCCGCCGATGATAGGCGTGAACATCGGACGCAAAGCCGGCGTGCGCAAGGACACCGCGCGCCACATACAGGAAACGGGCGAGTTCGTGGTCAATATCGGCGACGACACGCTGATCGAGGCCATACACCAGAGCGCCGTGGAGCATCCGCCAGAAATCAGCGAACCGCAGCTACTGAACCTGGAACTCGCGGACGGGCAGGCGGTCGCAGTGCCGCGGCTCATGGCAGCGCCGATCAGCATGGAATGCCGCCTGCATTCCGTGACGCCTTACGGCGACACCGGCGCCGAATTCCATGTCGGCGAAATCCTGTTGTTCCATGTGCGCGACGGCCTGCTGCACAACGGCAAGATCGATACCGCCCAGTTGCGTCCGGTCTGCCGGCTGGGCGGGCCGAACTACGCCACACTCGGAGACATCATCGCCATGGCGCCGATAGCCCAGACACCCAAGGCGACCATGGACAAGCAGGCCGGACAATCATGAGCCGGGACGACACCGCCGCCGGCGAGCCCGATACTTCGCAAGGCGCGCAGACCGTACACCGCACCATGGCCATCCTGCGCCTGCTCGCTTGCGGCCAGGAGCGCGGCGTCAGGCTGACGGACCTGGTGCACATGTCGGGCCTGAACCGGCCCACGGTACACCGCATCCTCAAGGCCCTGGTGGCCGAAGGCGCCGTCGAGCAGCACGCCGATACGCGGCGCTATCTCATCGGCCCCGAGCTCACGCTGCTGGGCATCGCCAGGACCAAGCGCTTCCCGCTGACCAGCATCGCCGGCCCCTATCTGGGCAAGCTGGCCGAGCAGGTCGGGGACACCGCATTCCTCAGCATGCGCCACGGCCACGATTCGATCTGCATAGGCCGCAAGACCGGCGGCCATCCCATCCAGGTGCTGTCCATCGAGGTGGGTGTGCGCCGTCCCCTGGGCGTAGGGGTTTCGGGCGTGGCGCTGCTGTCGTGCCTGCCCGAAGATGCGAGCGAGGCTATCATCGCCGGCAATGCCCGCCGCCTGGCCGCGCACAATCTGGACCCGCAGGAACTGAGCCGCCGCGTCCAGGAAGCTCGGGCCCTGGGATATGCCTACGTGCGCGCCGGCATCATGCCCGGCACCTCGGCGCTATCCATTGCCATACGAGCCGTCGACGGCGAGCCGCTGGCCGCCGTCACCATCACGGCCATGGCCGAGCGCCTGGGCCCGCAACGCCTGCCCGAAGTCCTGGCCGCCATGCGCGAACAGGCCCGCCTGATCGCCCGGCACCACGCCGAGGTCCGGCAATGAGTCCAGGGCGGATCCCGTTACGGTTCAGGCCGTCAGCCGCTCTACCCAGCCGGCGTAGGCGTCGATGAAGCGGCTCAGGTACTTGCGGCCCTCTTCATTGGGCTCGCCGGCCTCGTCGAACAGCTTGGGCGCCTGGCTCAAGTAGGTCTCGGGCTGCGCCATGCACAGCACGTCCAGGCAGGCCAGCGACTGGCGCAGATGATGATTGGCCCCGAAACCGCCTTGCAGGCCCGGAGAAGCGCTGATGACGGCGCCGGGCTTGCCGCTCCATGCATTGTGGCCGGGCGGGCGCGACGCAATGTCGACCGCATTCTTCATGGCGGCCGGCATGGAGCGGTTGTGCTCGGGGGTGACGAAGATCACGCCATCGGCTTGCCGGATCTGCTCGCGGAACGCCGCATAGGCCGGCGCAGGAGGCTCCAGGTCGAAGTCCTGGTTATAGAGCGCCAAGCCGCCTATATCGATCAGCTCCAGCGACAGCGCAGGCGGCGCCAGCCGCTGCAGCGCTCGCGCCACCTTGCGATTGATGGAGTCCTTGCGCAGACTGCCCACGATGACGGCGATACGCTTGCTCATAGTGTGTCCCCAATGAAAACCGAAAACGAAAACCTGCAGCAATCAAAACCTCGGGCGAGCCACCGACATGCATCGCCGCCCGTCATCACAGCCCCGGCCATGGCAGCGGCGGCGGCACCAGGCGCGGCCCCGGGCCGACGGGGATATTGCCGTAGCGTCCGGCGCCGCCCTGCTCCCAGTCGTGCTGCGCGCGGGCTATGTCGGCCTTGCTGCGGCCCACGAAATTCCACCAGATGAATACCTCTTTGGCCTCCGGTACGCCGCCCAGCAACAGCACTCGCGCCGGCCCGTCCAGGCGCAGCCTCGCGCTGCCGCGGCCCGCACCCAGATAGGCCAGCTCCCCCACGCCGAAATCCTGCCCCTCGACCTGCACGCCGCCGACCAGCGGCGACACGGCATATTCGAAGGCCCGATCCAGGGGCAGCTCCAGCGCGGCGGGGCCGTCGGACAGCAGTTCGATGCCGACCAGGGGCGAATAGATCCGCGCCGGCGCCTCGCGCCCGCCAAACGCGCCGGCCAGCAGCGTGCACTGCACGCCTTGCTCCGTCCAGCGCGGCAACTCGGGATAATGCTCGAAACCCGGCTCGCCGGCGGCCTGTTCGGGCGGCAGCGCGATCCACAATTGCGCCGCATGCAGGCGCGGCGGCTCCGCCAGCGACTGCTCGGTATGGGCTATGCCTCGTCCGGCCGTCATCAGGTTGACCTGGCCTGGACGTATCACCTGCTCGTTGCCGAGGCTGTCGCGATGCAGCACCTCGCCCTCTATCATCCAGGTAAAGGTCTGCAGGCCTATATGCGGGTGGGGCCCGACCTGCATGCCCGCCTCGCCCGGCCCGAACTGCGCCGGGCCGGCGTGGTCGAGAAAGCACCAGGCGCCCACCAGGCGGCGCTGGCGCGAGGGCAGCAGCCGGCTGACGGGAATGCCGCCCACGTCGGCAACGCGGCCGGCGATGCGCTGCACGGCATCGGCCGCGCTCCCGGCGGTATCGGACGCGGCGCGTTCGGGACTGGATTCAGATGTGTTCATGGCGGACTCCGGCTGCGGGATCGGCGCCTGGAAAAGCCTTGCGCCGGACAGTTCGCCGGCAAAGCCCATGCCCCAAACCAGGCCGTTCAGGGCTCATGCGGCAAGGGCAAAAAAAACCAGGCAGCCACGGAAGTGACTGCCTGGGATTCTACCGCGCCGGGTCGCCGCCGCGCGGGCGGCGCCCGCGCAGCGCCTTATTGCCCTTCGAGGAAGCTCTTGAGCTTGTCGGCGCGGCTGGGGTGGCGCAGCTTGCGCAGCGCCTTGGCCTCGATCTGGCGGATGCGCTCGCGCGTGACGTCGAACTGCTTGCCGACCTCTTCCAGCGTCTGGTCGGTGCTCATCTCGATGCCGAAGCGCATGCGCAGCACCTTGGCCTCGCGCGGGGTGAGCGAGTCCAGCACTTCCTTGACCACATCGCGCATCGAGCCATGCAGCGCGAATTCCGAGGGCGACAGCGTGCCGGTGTCCTCGATGAAATCGCCCAGGTGCGAATCGTCATCGTCGCCGATGGGAGTTTCCATCGAGATGGGCTCCTTGGCGATCTTGAGGATCTTGCGCACCTTGTCCTCGGGCATGTCCATCTTCTGCGCCAGCGTGGCTGGATCCGGCTCGGCGCCGGTTTCCTGCAGGATCTGGCGGTTGATGCGGTTCATCTTGTTGATCGTTTCGATCATGTGCACCGGGATCCGGATGGTGCGGGCCTGGTCGGCAATGGAACGCGTGATGGCCTGCCGTATCCACCAGGTGGCGTAGGTCGAGAACTTGTAGCCGCGCCGGTACTCGAACTTGTCCACGGCCTTCATCAGGCCGATATTGCCTTCCTGGATCAGGTCGAGGAACTGCAGGCCGCGGTTGGTGTACTTCTTGGCGATGGAAATCACCAGGCGCAGGTTGGCCTCGGTCATCTCGCGCTTGGCCTTGCGGGCCTTGGCCTCGCCGGTCGCCATGCGCTTGTTGACGTCTTTCAGGTCTTTCAGCGGCAGCACCACGCTGACCTGCAGGTCGATGAGCTTCTGCTGCAGTTCCTGCACCGCCGGGATATGGCGCTCGAGCGTGGCCGAATAATCGTGCCCCGCGGCCACTTCCTGCAGCACCCAGTCCAGATTGGTCTCGTTGCCCGGGAAGGACTTGATGAAATGCGCGCGCGGCATGCCGGCGCGGTCTACGCAGGTATGCAGCACCGCGCGTTCGAGCTTGCGCACCTCGGCCACCTGCTCGCGCAGGGTGTCCGCCAGGCGCTCGACCATCTTGGCAGTGAAGCGTATGCCCATCAGTTCGCTCAGGATGGCTTCCTGGGCTTCGGCGTACGCGTGGGCCTCGTAGCCTTCTTTCTCGAAGGCCTTGCGCATCTTGTCGAACCAGGAGGCGATCAGGTCGAACTTCTTCAGCGACTGCACGCGCAAGTCTTCGAGCTGCTTGCTGCTCATGCCGCCGGCCGGGCCGTCTTCGTTTTCGTCGCTGTCGGCGCTGACGCCAGCTCCGGCGTATTCCTCGCCTTCCTGGTCGATCAGGCCGTCGACGATTTCGTCGATCTGCGCGCTGCCGTCACGCACGCGCTGCACGTGATTGAGGATTTCGTTGACCGTGGTCGGGCAGGCCGCGATCGCCATGACCATGTGCTTCAGGCCATCTTCGATACGCTTGGCGATCTCGATCTCGCCCTCGCGGGTCAGCAGCTCGACCGTGCCCATTTCGCGCATGTACATGCGCACCGGGTCGGTTGTGCGGCCGAAATCGGAATCCACGGTGGTCAGCGCCGCCTCGGCTTCGTCCTCGACGTCGTCGTCGTTGGAGGCCACCGGCGCGTTGTCGCTCATCAGCAGCGTTTCGGCATCGGGAGCCTGGTCGTAGACCGAGATCCCCATGTCGCTGAACGTGCTGATGATGCCGTCTATGGCTTCGGCATCGACCAGGTCGTCGGGCAGGTGGTCGTTGATCTCGCCATAGGTGAGATAGCCGCGCTCCTTGCCCAGCTTGATCAGCACCTTGAGCCGGTTGCGGCGCGCTTCCTGCTCTTCGGGCGTCATCTGGCTGCGGGCCGGCGCGTCCTTCTCGGCCTTGGCGCGCTTGCCGCCGCGCTTGGGCAGCGGCTTCAGATCGGGGATGACCTCGGCTTCGCCGTCGCCGTCGTCATCAACGAAATCAGCGCCGTCATTGGCGTTGTTCTTGGCCGGACGGCCCGGGCGGCGGCCGCCTGGCGCCGGGCGCGCAGCCTTGGCGGTTTTCTTGCCTTCGACCGCGGCAGCAATCTTCTCGAGCGCCGCATCGTCGGAGCCCACGGCTTTTTTCGCCGTCTTCCTGGCCGGCGCTTTCTTGGCCTGCTCGGCCTTGGCTTCCCCTTTCACCTTGACGGCCGTCTTGTCGGCCTGCGCGGCCGCCGCGGCGGTCCGAGCTTTTTTCGCAGCGGCTTTGTCCGCTGCCAAAGAGGTTTTACCAGTAGATTGGGTCATAGTCGCTTCCGTAGACGCAAACGCCGCCGGCCCGACAAGGGCCGGACGTTGCTGGACAGAACTTCTACGGACCATCGGTCAAAAAGACTACAAGCCTTGGCTGGCCTCGACGCGCGGCAAACGCCGCCCGGGCCTGGCATCCGGCTTTCTTTCCGACTGAAAGTCCGTCACTCACATACATCGCAAAGACGCGCATAGCCGCCCGGGCGGCGGTTCCGTGGTCGAAGTCCGGGATATGAGATTCCTTGGCGCAAAGGCTGCAAGGCTGATGGACACTTCGATCGGGCGTAACCGGCACCGGGGCGCAATGACCGCAAGCACATGGGAAACCGGAAATCCGCCCCGTAACGGGGCGCCGGCCTACCTGCCTTGGCGGCACCATATTGCGAAACTATACAAACACTTCGCGAAAACTCTTGATTTTACAATAACTCAACGCAAGGACACGGTACTCAATAGTGTAATGCGCCGCGTCAATTCTTGATACCTGCTGCGCGCCGCCTCGCCGGCCAGCCCGCCCTGCACCAGGGCCGACTGCTCGGCCTTGAGCGCGTCGAGCTCGATGCGGCGCAGCGCATCGTTCCATTCGGTCTGCGGGTCGGGCAGATCGTCCTGGTCCAGCAGTTCGGCCGACAGCGACGCCAGCACGCCCGCCAAGTCCGACTCGGGGTCGGCGGCCTGCAACAGCGCCCCTACGTGGCGCGCCCCGCTGGTATGGGCCAGGGCTATCAATTCCCTGACAAGTACCAGATGGGGGCCCTGCTCCAGAACTTCAAGCTGCTGGTCGCCCAGGCTGTCCACCAGCCGCGGGTGCGCCAGCAGCAGGCGCAACAGCCGCTTGGCCATGGACGCCACCGCCCGCGGCTGGCGGCTGCGGCGCGCCCGGCCCTCAGGCGCGCCGGCTGGCCGGAACCCGGCCCCGCCCCCGTCGTCCGGCATGCCATCAAAAAACGGCGAAGGCTCATCCGGCGGAAAATCCGGCATATCCGCATGATCCGCGGGCGGCCCGTCATGGCCGGCCCGCCTGCCGGCGCCATCGGCC
>NZ_JAHTBN010000012.1 GCF_019166065.1 Candidimonas humi | reverse complement strand
GCCGCCCAGCCCACCGGCGCTGCGCCGCGGGCTCCCAAGGCCCAGACGGCGCCCCGCAGCGCTCGCGCGCGCAAGACGCCGCGTGCCGATGGCGCGGTTGCGGACAAGGGCGGCGACAAAGAAGCCGACAATGCGCTGGCTTACCTGGACAAGTCGGCCAAGCTGGCGCAACGCCTGGGCAAGTATCTCAATAGCGATGCCGTCATCCCCAAGCTGCACAAAGTGCTGGCCGATGCCGGCGTGGGCTCGCGCCGCGAAATGGAAGAACTCATCGTCGCCGGCCGTGTCTCGGTCAACGGCGAGCCTGCTCATATCGGGCAGCGTGTCGGCGCCAACGACCAGGTGCGCGTGAATGGCCGCCTGGTGGCCCGGCCCAATGCCAAGAAGCCCCCGCGCGTGATCCTGTATCACAAGCCTGCCGGCGAAATCGTCAGCCATGACGATCCCGGCGGACGCGCCACGGTCTTCGCCCGCTTGCCCAAGGTGCGCATCGGCAAATGGCTGTCGGTCGGCCGGCTCGACCTGAATACCGAGGGCCTGTTGATCCTCACGACTTCCGGCGACCTGGCCAACCGCCTGATGCATCCGCGCTACGGCGCCGAACGCGAATATGCGGTGCGCGTCCTGGGCGAGCTCGACGAGGCCCAGCAGCAGCGCCTGCTCAAGGGGATCGAGCTCGAAGACGGCATGGCCCAGTTCGGCTCGCTCGAATACCTGGGGGGCGAAGGCAGCAACCGCTGGTATCGAGTGACCCTTACCGAAGGGCGCAACCGCGAGGTGCGCCGCATGTTCGAGGCGGCCGGCGTGACGGTCAGCCGCCTGATCCGTACCCGTTTCGGCGAAGTGGTGCTGCCGCGCAACCTGCGCCGCGGCCGCTGGGAAGAGCTCGATGCCACCTTGGTCAAGGCGCTCATGGTGCAGCTCGGCCTGTTGCGCGACGACGACCAAGAGGGCGCGGAACGGCGCGCCCGCCAGCCGGCCTCGCATGACAGCGCCTTGCCGCCGGGCTTCGGCACGCTCGAGCGCAACGGCATGAACGGCGCCAAGCTGGGCCGCCGCGGCAAGTTGTCCGGGGGCGGCCGCGCGGCCAAGACCCAGACGTTCGAATCCTATCCCTCCGATCCCTACGGCACCGGTCTCATGTTCAGTGGCGGCCTGCCCAACGGCCACCCCAATGCGGGCAAGCGCGCCGAGGGCGGAAAACGCAACGAGGGCGGCAAGCGCAAGCCGGCGCGTCCGGCACAAGGGCCGCAGGCCGCCAAGCCCGCTGGGCGACGCGGCCCCGCGAAAAAAGCGGCCAAACCCGCCGGCAAACCGGCGGGCGGGCGCAAATCGGGCCCGCGCGACGACGACTGGCAGCCGCGCGGCGCTTCGGCGCACGAGTCACACCTGGGATTCCTGGGGGCGCGCGGCCGAGGCTCTCGCTGATCCGGCTCGCCCGGCGCCCGCGCGCCGTACGGCCCCTGGGCGGCAAGCGCGGGGGCTGTTGCTTTTTATGTGTAAGACCGTGACTTAGCAGGAATTTTCTTGAATTTCTGCTAAAATGTTGTGTTTCATAGAGCTATGCTTACCGATTGAGCGCCGCCATAGGTTGACGGCGCCGTGGGTGGTGCGCGGTATGTCGCAGGATGTATTGCGCGGTATTGGGTTTGGGCTTCTTGTGGCCGGCGTCTTCGAGGCAACTCGGGATTGCCCCGAGGCGCCCCGGATACCGCGCATGTCCGCCAGCGGCTTCGGGCTTGCCGGATTCAGAGGCAACGCCAGTGCGCAACGCAGGTGGATACGGCAGGAGCGCCATGGCGCTCCGTCGTTGCGGCATGGCGGCACATTCCGAATGCGCCGTTCTTCGTGGCTTCCGGCTGGTCCGGCGGCACGGGCGGGGCGGCAATAGTGGGCTGGGCGTACAGCCCATTTTTTTTTGATATTCATGGCAGATATATTCGCATTGACACGGGAAGCGTTGGCGGGCACCGATCTCGAACTGGTCGACATCGAGCGTGCGCCGCTGGGCTTGCTGCGCGTCACGATAGACCGGCCAGACGGCGTGCGCATCGAAGATTGCGAGCAGGTCTCCAAGCAGTTGTCGCGCGTGTTCGAAGTCGAGAACGTCGATTACAAGCGTCTCGAAGTGGGTTCGCCGGGCGTGGACCGGCCCTTGAAGAACCGCGCCGATTTCGCCCGTTACGCCGGCCAGCGCGTCGAGATCCGCTTGCGCACGGCCGTGGACAACCGCAAAGTATTCGTCGGCCTGTTGCGTGTGCCCGAGGACATCCTCGCTGCAGAAGCGCCCGTGCTCGGCCTGGAACTCGAAGCCGGGCAAGGCGTAGAGCCGACGCTAGGTTTCACTCTGGACGACATAGAGCGAGCCAAACTGAATCCCATTCTTGATTTCAAGGGAAAAAAGCGATGAGTCGCGAAATTCTTCTACTGGTCGACGCCCTGGCGCGCGAGAAAAACGTACCGCGTGAAGTGGTCTTCGGAGCCTTGGAAAACGCGCTGGCCTCGGCCATGAAAAAGCGCTTCAAGGAAGAAGCCGACATCCGTGTGTCGATCGATCGCGATAGTGGCGAGCACGAAGGCTTCCGCCGCTGGCTGGTGGTGCCCGACGATGCCGGGCTGCAAGAACCCGACCAGCAGGAACTCTATTCCGACGCCCAGGAAATTTCCCCGGGAATCGAGGTGGGCGAATACATCGAAGAACCGCTCGAGCCGGTGGAATTCGGCCGCATCGGCGCGCAGGCCGCCAAGCAGGCCATCTTGCAGAAGATCCGCGACGCCGAGCGCGAGCAAGTGCTCAACGACTTCCTCGAACGCGGCGAAACCATAGTCTCGGGCACCGTCAAGCGCATGGACAAGGGCGATGCCATCATCGAAACCGGCAAGATCGAGGCCCGCCTGCCGCGCAGCGAAATGATCCCCAAGGAAAACATGCGCATCGGCGATCGCGTGCGCGCCTGGGTGCTGCGGGTGGATCATGCGGCGCGCGGCCAGCAGGTGATCCTGTCGCGCACGGCGCCGGAATTCATCCGCCAGCTTTTCGAGAACGAAGTGCCCGAAATCGAACAGGGCCTGCTGGAAATCAAGGCGGCGGCGCGCGATCCCGGCGTGCGCGCCAAGATCGCCGTGATTGCCTATGACAAGCGCATCGACCCCATAGGTACTTGCGTGGGCATGCGCGGTTCGCGCGTCACGGCCGTGCGCAACGAACTCGGCGGAGAGCAGGTCGATATCGTGCTGTGGGCCGAAGACCCTGCCGAATTCGTCATCGGCGCGCTGGCTCCCGCGCATGTGGAATCCATCGTGGTCGACGAGGACAAGCATGCCATGGACGTGGTGGTCGACGCCGAGAACCTGCCCAAGGCCATCGGCGCGCGCGGCCAGAACGTGCGCCTGGCTTCCGAGCTCACGGGCTGGCAGATCAACATCATGACGCCCGAGGAAAACCAGAATCGCCAGGAAACCGAGCGGGCCGGCCTGCGCCAGACCTTCATCAGCAAGCTCGATGTCGACGAAGAAGTCGCCGACATCCTGATCGACGAAGGTTTCACCGGGCTCGAGGAAATCGCCTACGTGCCCATGCAGGAACTGCTCGAGATCGAAGCCTTCGACGAAGACACGATCAACGAGTTGCGCACGCGTGCGCGCAACGCGCTGCTCACCGAGGCCATAGCCCAGGAAGAGCGCGTGCAGACGGCGCAGGATCTGCTCGAGGTCGAGGGCGTCACCCCCGAATTGGCGGCTAAATTGGCCGAGAAAGAAATCTATACGCGCGACGACCTGGCCGAACTGGCAACCGACGAGCTGTCGGACATGACCGGCCTGGACGAACACAGCGCCAGCGAGCTGATCATGCGCGCCCGGGCGCACTGGTTCGATGACCAGGCGTGAAGCGCCGGCCGCATACCAGAGGTCGCTTTTATTGAAATGGCTGTAGCAAGTAAGAGAGAGTCGAATGCCGAGTAACACCGTCGCCCAGTTCGCCATCGAACTGAAAATGCCTGCAAATGTACTGCTGGAGCAGTTGCGTTCGGCGGGTGTTGAACTCAAGTCGGTCGACGATACCGTCACGGATACGGACAAGGCGAAATTGCTGGAGTCCCTGCGGCGTACCCATGGCGGTTCCGAGGGCAAGAAAATCACCTTGACGCGCCGCCAGACTTCCGAAATCCGCCAGGCCGATGGGTCGGGGCGTTCGCGCACGATCCAGGTCGAGGTGCGCAAGAAGCGCGTGTTCGTCAAGCGCGACCCGTCCGAACTGGCCGCCGAGGCCCGCGCGGCTGCGGCCCAGGCCGACGAGTCCGAGGTCGAGCTCGCTGCCGCTGCGGCCGCCGAGCCGCAAGAGACTTCGGCCGCCGAGTCCGCGCATCCGGATTCCGCCGCGAACGCTCCTGCGCAGCAGCCGGCCGCCGCCGAGGCCCCCGAGGCTGCGGCCGTGCCGGAAGCCCCCGAGACGCCTGCGGCGCCCGAGGCGCCCGCAGACGCGGCCAGTGCTCCGGAACCGGCCCAAGAGCCGGCGCCGGAAACGGCTGCCGTCCCCGCGCAGGACGAAAGCGCTGCCCAGGACAAGGACGCCGCTGCATCGGCGCAGCCGCAAGAGCCGGCCGCCGAGCCCGAGGCCGAGCCGGCCGCGGAAGCTGCTCCCGCGGCGCAAGACACTCCCCAGCCCGCACAAGAGGCTGCCAAGCCCGCTGCCGATGCGCCTGCGGCGCCGGCGCGCGCTCCGCTGAAGGCGGCCGCCCAGAAGCCGGCTGCCGACGGCACGGCAGACCGCGAACGTGCGCGCCGCAAGGCCGAAGCCGAAGCTGCCGCGCTGCGCGAAATGCTCAGCCGCCCGCGCAAGGTGCTCAAGGCGCCCGAGCCCGAGGCCGGCGGTATTTCCGGCACGCTGCATAAGCCCAATGCCGGCAAGGCCGCCAAGAAGGATGCCAAGGCTCCGGTCGGCGCCGCTACGGGCGTCAAGAAGACCATCAAGGCGTCCGAAGTCTCGTCTTCCTGGACCGACGAAAACGGCCGCAAGAAACCCGCGCAGAAGACCGACGGGCCCGCCGGCCGCGACGGCTGGCGCGCTTCCAGCGGCAAGGGCGGCGGCCGTGGCGGCCGCGGCCGCAATGCGCAGCCGGAACGCAAAGAACCGCAAGTCGCCGAATTCATCGCCCGCGAAGTCCACGTGCCCGAAACGATCACCGTGGCCGACCTGGCCCACAAGATGTCGGTCAAGGCCGCCGAGGTGATCAAGCATCTCATGAAGCTGGGGCAGATGGTGACCATCAACCAGGTGCTGGACCAGGAAACCGCGATGATCGTCGTCGAGGAGCTGGGCCACACCGCCATCGCCGCCAAGCTGGACGATCCCGAGGCCTTCCTCGACGAGAGTGTCGAACAGCAGACCGAAGCCGAGGCTTTGCCGCGTGCGCCGGTGGTGACCGTCATGGGCCACGTCGACCACGGCAAGACCTCTCTGCTGGACTACATCCGCCGCACCAAGGTGGCTTCCGGCGAGGCCGGCGGCATCACGCAGCACATCGGCGCCTACAACGTCAAGACCAGCCGCGGCATGGTGACCTTCCTGGATACCCCGGGCCACGAGGCCTTCACGGCCATGCGTGCGCGCGGCACCAAGGCCACCGATATCGTGATCCTGGTGGTGGCCGCCGACGACGGCGTCATGCCCCAGACCAAAGAGGCCATACACCATGCCAAGGCCGCCGGCGTGCCGCTGGTGGTGGCGATCAACAAGATCGACAAGCCCGATGCAAACCTCGACCGCGTCAAGCAGGAACTGGTCGCCGAAGAAGTCGTGCCTGAAGAATACGGCGGCGACGTGCCTTTCGTGCCCGTGTCGGCCAAGACCGGCGAAGGCATAGACGCGCTGCTGGAAAACGTGTTGCTGCAAGCCGAAATGCTCGAGCTCAAGGCTCCGGTGGACGCGCCTGCCAAGGGCATCGTCATCGAGGCCCGGCTGGACAAGGGGCGCGGCCCGGTGGCCACGATCCTGGTGCAAAGCGGCACGCTGTCGCGTGGCGACGCCGTGCTGGCGGGCGCCAGCTTCGGCCGCGTGCGTGCCATGCTCAACGAGAACGGCAAGCCGGTGGCAAGCGCCGGGCCTTCGATGCCTGTCGAGATCCAGGGCCTGACCGAAGTGCCCGCGGCCGGCGACGAGCTGATCTCGCTGGCCGATGAACGCAAGGCGCGCGAAATCGCGCTGTTCCGCCAAGGCAAGTTCCGCGACGTCAAGCTGGCTCGCCAGCAGGCCGCCAAGCTCGAATCGATGTTCGACAACATCGGCGAGGGCGTCCAGACCCTGGCTCTGATCGTCAAGACCGACGTGCAGGGTTCGCAGGAAGCGCTGGTGTCTTCGCTGCTCAAGCTGTCCACCGACGAAGTGCGCGTGCAGGTGGTGCATGCCGCGGTGGGTGGCGTTTCCGAGAGCGACGTCAACCTGGCGATTGCCTCCAACGCGGTGATCATAGGCTTCAATGTGCGCGCCGAGCAAAGCGCCAAGAAGCTGGCCGAGAACAACGGCATCGACCTGCGCTACTACAACATCATCTACGACGCCGTGGACGATGTGCGCAACGCCATGTCGGGTATGCTGGCCCCCGAGAAAAAGGAAGAGGTCATCGGCATGGTCGAGATCCGCGAGGTCTACAGCATTTCGCGCATCGGCAACGTGGCCGGCTGCATGGTGCTGGACGGCGTGGTGCGGCGCGACGCCCAGGTGCGCCTGCTGCGCAACCATGTCGTGCACTGGACGGGCTGGCTCGATTCGCTGCGCCGCTTCAAGGACGATGTCAAGGAGGTCAAGGCCGGCTTCGACTGCGGTATCACGCTCAAGGGCAATAACGACATCGAGGTGGGCGACCAGCTCGAAGTCTTCGAGATCCGGGAAGTCGCCCGTACGCTATAAGTCATGAGCCGTCATAAGTCCAAGCCGAATCCTGGCCGCAATACGCGGCTGGCCGACCAGATCCAGAAAGACCTGGCCGGCCTGATCCAGCGCGAGCTCGACATGTCGCGCGCCGGGCTGGTCACCCTGACCGGGGTCGACCTGTCGGCCGATTACGCCCATGCCAAGGTGTATTTCACCGTCATGGGCGCCGAACCCGAGCAGGCCACCGCCGCGCTCAACGAGAAGGCGGGCTACCTGCATTCGCTGCTGTTCAAGTTGCTGCATATCCATACGGTGCCGACGCTGCGCTTCGTGCACGATGCGCAGTTGGCCAAGGGCATTGCGTTGTCGCGGCTCATCGACCAGGCCAACAGCGGCGCCGGGCCGGATGCGTCCGCCGATGCCTCGGGGCTGGATCCCGAGGGCCGCGGCTGAAGGCCGGCGCGCATTCCAAGGCAGACAGACGATGGCTACGCGGCGCGGGCAATTGCTCGATGGTGTCCTGTTGCTCGACAAACCCGAGGGGCTGTCGAGCAACCATGCCTTGCAGCGGGCCAAGCGCACGGTCGACGCACGCAAGGCCGGCCACACCGGCACCCTGGACCCGTTCGCGACCGGCCTGCTGGTGTGTTGCATGGGGCGGGCCACCAAGATATCGGCGGCCATGCTGCAGGCTGACAAGATTTACGAAGCCACGCTGGGCTTCGGCGAAGAAACCGACTCGGGCGACCTGACCGGCCATGTGGTGTTCCAGGCTCCGCCCGACGCCGCGCCGGTCGCGTTGGCCGACCTGGAGCGGGTGCTGCCCGGCTTCATGGGCGAGATCGAACAGATCCCTCCCATGTATTCGGCTCTCAAGCGGGACGGCCGGCCCTTGTATGAATATGCGCGCCAGGGCATCGAACTGGAACGCGCGCCGCGCCGGGTAACCTTGTACCGGCTCGACATTCTGGATTTTTCGCCGCGCCAGGCGCGGCTGTCGGTGCATTGCAGCAAGGGCACGTATGTGCGCACGCTGGCTCAGGATATCGGTCGCGCACTGGGTTGCGGGGCGCACCTGACGGCCTTGCGTCGCACCGCCGTCGGCCCGTTCTCGCTGGCCGACGCGGTGACGCTGGAAGCCCTGCAGGCCATGCCGCGGCCGCAGGACGCCCTGATCGGATTGGATGCTTTGCCCGCGGGTCTGATGCCCGCGGGTTCTACACAAAAGGACGAATTATGAATCGCGCTTTGCGCAATGTGGCGATCATCGCTCACGTCGACCACGGCAAGACCACCCTGGTCGACCAGTTGCTGCGCCAGTCGGGCACGTTCCGCGAGAATCAGCAGGTTTCCGAACGCATCATGGATTCCAACGATATCGAAAGAGAACGCGGCATTACCATCCTGGCCAAGAATTGCGCGGTGGAATACGAAGGCACGCATATCAACATCGTCGATACCCCGGGACACGCCGATTTCGGAGGCGAGGTCGAGCGCGTACTGTCCATGGTGGACGGCGTGCTGCTGCTGGTCGACGCGGTGGAAGGGCCCATGCCCCAGACCCGTTTCGTCACCCGCAAGGCGCTGGCGCTGGGCCTGAAGCCTATCGTGGTGATCAACAAGATCGACCGCCCCGGCGCGCGCCCGGATCACGTCATCAACGCGACCTTCGACCTGTTCGACAAACTGGGCGCTACCGAAGAGCAACTGGATTTCCCGGTGATCTACGCCTCGGGGCTGGCCGGCTATTCGGGCCTGACCGCGGACATGCGCGACGGCGACATGCGGCCCTTGTTCGACGCCGTCTTGAAATACGTGCCGCAGCGCGAGGACGATCCGGACGGCGCGCTGCAGTTGCAGATCGTCTCGCTGGACTACAGCAGCTATGTCGGCAAGATCGGCGTGGGCCGCATCAACCGCGGCCGGCTGCGCGCCGGCCAGGACGTGCTGGTCAAGTTCGGCCCCGAAGGCGAGCCCATCAAGGGGCGGGTCAACCAGGTGCTGAAATTCAAGGGCCTGGAACGCGAACTGGTCGACGGGGCGCAGGCCGGCGATATCGTGCTCATCAACGGCATCGAGGAAATCGGCATCGGCTGCACCGTCATGGATCCATTGCAGGCCGAGCCGCTGCCGATGCTGCGCATCGACGAGCCGACGCTGACCATGAACTTCATGGTGAATACTTCGCCGCTGGCCGGCCGCGAGGGCAAGTTCGTGACCAGCCGCCAGTTGCGCGACCGGCTCGACCGCGAGCTGAAGTCGAATGTGGCGCTGCGGGTGCGCGATACGGACGACGATACGATTTTCGAAGTCTCGGGCCGCGGTGAACTGCATCTGACGATTCTGCTGGAAAACATGCGGCGCGAAGGCTACGAGCTGGCGGTTTCTCGCCCGCGCGTGGTGTTCAAGGAAGAAAACGGCGTGCGCCTCGAGCCCTACGAGCTCTTGACGGTGGATGTGGAAGACGGGCACCAGGGCGCAGTCATGGAAGAGCTGGGGCGGCGCAAGGGCGACCTGCTGGACATGCAGCCTGACGGCCGCGGCCGCACGCGCCTGGAATACCGCATCCCCGCGCGCGGCCTGATCGGTTTCCAGAGTGAGTTCCTGACGCTGACGCGCGGCACCGGGCTGGCCAGCCACATCTTCGACGAGTACGCACCCATGCGCGAAGGCGGGGTGGGCGAGCGTCGCAACGGCGTGCTGATCAGCCAGGACGACGGCGCCGCGGTGGCCTATGCGCTCTGGAAGCTGCAGGAGCGCGGCCGCATGTTCGTGTCGCCGGGCGAACCGCTGTACGAAGGGATGATCATCGGCATCCACAGCCGCGACAACGACCTGGTGGTCAACCCCATCAAGGAAAAGAAGCTGACCAATGTGCGCGCCTCGGGCAAGGACGAGCACATCGACCTGGTGCCGCCCATCCGGCTTACGCTGGAATACGCGGTGGAATTCATCACCGACGACGAGTTGGTCGAAGTCACACCCAAGTCGATCCGTCTGCGCAAGCGCTACTTGCAGGAACACGAGCGCCGGCGCATGTCGCGCGAGATGGCCTAAGAAAAAGGCCGCGCCGGTCGGCGCGGCCTTTTTCTTCATGCGGCTTCGCGATCAAGAGAGAACGAGGCGCCAGGCCGCAGGCCGCAAGAATAATACGGCAGGGCAAGGCCCTTGCCGTTTCGGGCGTGTGCCCGTATCAGGCCAGCACGAAGGGCCGGCCCGTGACCGGCGTGGTTGCCACTGCCATGTCCTGTTCGGCCATGATGCCGGCCTGCCGCGCCTTGCGGCCGGCCTCTATGGCCAGGCGGAAAGCCTCGGCCATGAGCACCGGGTCGTGCGCGCTGGACACCGCCGAATTCAACAGCACCGCGTCGAAACCGAGCTCCATGGCCTGCACCGCGTCCATGGGCGAGCCTATGCCGGCGTCGACGATCAACGGCACGTCGGGAATGCGCTCGCGCAAGGTGCGCAAGGCGTAGGGATTCAGCAGGCCCTGTCCCGAGCCTATGGGCGCACCCCAGGGCATGAGCACCCGGCAGCCGGCATCGAGCAGGCGGTTGCAGGTGACCAGGTCGTCGGTGCAATAGGGAAAGACCTCGAAGCCCTGCTTGACCAGCTCGGTGGCGGCATGGACCAGTTCGAAGGGGTCGGGCTGCAGGGTATAGGTGTCGCCGATGACTTCCAGTTTGATCCAGTGCGTATCGAAGACCTCGCGCGCCATCTGCGCCAGCGTGACGGCTTCGGCGGCGGTATGGCAGCCGGCGGTGTTGGGCAGCAGCCGCGCGCCGCTCTGGCGGATGATCTCGAAGTAGCCCTGGCCTTGGGGATTGGAGACGGGCTTGCCGCAGCCCTGGGCCAGTTGGCGCTTGAGGCTTACCGTGACCACTTCGGCGCCCGAGGCGCGTATGGCCTGTTCCAGCACCAGCGGCGACGGATAGCCGGCAGTGCCCAGAAAGAAGCGGCTGGACAGTTCCACTCCAGCGATCGCGAACGACATGGCTAGCCTCCGGTAATGGGTTCGAATGTGGTGACCGCGTCGCGGTCCTTCAGGACCAGCGCGGCGCGGGCCTGCCTAGCGACGTGCGCGCCATTGACGGCGCTGGCGATGGGCGCGCCGGGTTCGGCCTCGGGTCGCAGCGCGTCGAGCAGGTCCTGCAGCGTCGAGGATTCGGCGATGCGGTGTTCGACGCCATTGACGGTGATGCTTATGGTGTTCACGATGGCTTCCGTCTGTATCGCGGTGTGGGTCCGGGCATAGTACAAAAATGATCAGGCATCGAGGTCCAGCGCAGCCAGGGCTTCCTCGGTCAGCGAGGGCGCGATCAGCCAGCCATGGCGGAACAGCCCATTGATGCGGGTCAGGCCTTTTTCGTGCTCGATGCGCGGCAGGTTGTCGGCCAGGGCGGGGCGCAGATTGGTTTCGTTGTGCACCACGCGCGCCTCGGCCAGCCCGGGTATCACGCTGTGGGCCGCCGCCAGCAGTTCGACCGTGCTGCGCAGCGACACGGGCGAGCGGTCTTCGCTTTCGAGCTCGGAAGCCCCGACGACGATGATGCCGTCGCGGCGCGGAACCAGGTAGACCCGGTGGCGCGGATGCATCAGGCGCACCGGCCGCTGCAATTGTACGTCAGGCGCGTGCAGCCAGAAGATCTCGCCGCGCACGCCGCGCACGTTGCGGCAGGACACCATATTGGCAGGGCCCGGCGGGGCGTCGCCGCGCGCGCCGGTGCCGCGCACGTCGAACACCCAGTCGTAGCGCAGCGTTTCGCCGCCCGCCTGCAGCGTGTGGGGCGCAAGGCTTTGCACTGGGCTGTTCCAGTGCCAGTGGGCGCCATCGGCCGAGGCCTGCAGCGCCTGCATGGCCTGCACGGTGTTCAAATGCCCTTCGTGCGGCAGCAGCCAGGCTTGCGAGGGCCCCTGGATGGCGGGCTCGAGCTCGGCCAGTTCACGCAGCGACAGGGCCTGGGGCCGATGTTCTTCAGGCGCTTTTTCCTGCAGCAGGCCTATCATCCGCTGGGCCGAGCCGATGTCGTGGCGGTATGCCAGCAGCAGGCTGCCGGCGCGATGGAAGTCGGCCGGCCCTTGCAGGCGCGGCAGGATGTCGGCCCACAACTCGATCGAGCGCAGGCCGTGCCGGAATACGTTCAGGTCGGCCGATTCGAGTTCGGCCGTGGGACTGAGCATGCCTGCCGCGGTCCAGCCGGCGGCGCCGCGGGCCAGGGGCCCGGCGGCCGGATCGTGGATATGGATTTCGTGGCCTTGCCGGCAGAGCAGATACGCAAGCAGGCGGCCCAGCAGACCCGCCCCCGCAACACCAATTTTCATCTATGACACACCTGCCGCGGGCTTCGCCCCGCGGCGCGGACCGCTAGCGGGGAAGACGTGGCATATAAGGATAACGAGAGGCTATGAGGCTTTTTGTAAAATTTAGGCTCCGCATGCCCAATAGCCAATTATAAATTCAAAAACCGGTACAATTCATTCCTAAAATCGAGATAAAATTTATGGACACCGCCCGTTCGCCTATCATCGACGACAACAAGATCGATGGTAACACTCCCACCATGCGGCTGTTTGCGCTGCTGGAAGTGATCGCGCGCAAGGACCAGTTCTTTTCCCTGCAGAGCCTGGTCGACGAGCTCGGCCTGCCCAAGCCCACCCTGCACCGCATGCTGCAGCAGCTCGAGGGCGCCGGCATGATCCAGCGCGACGGCGACGGGCGCCAGTACAGCACGGGCTTGCGGCTGCGGCGCATGGCCGAGAACCTGCTGCTGAACAATACGGTGCATGGGGCGCGGCATACGGTATTGCGCCAATTGGTCGAGGAAGTCGGCGAAAGCTGCAACATCACGACTTGCGCCGGCAGCGAAGTGCTGTACCTGGATCGCGTCGAGACGGTCGCCCCGCTGCGTTTCTACTTGCATCCGGGCTCGCGCGTGCCTGTGCATTGCTCGGCCAGCGGCAAGCTGTTCCTGACGCAAATGACGCCGCTGCAGCGCCGCCGCCTGCTGGTGCATGCTCCGCTGGCCAGGTACACCGACAAGACGCTGGTCACCTACGACGAACTCGATAGCGAGATCGAGCGCGTGCGCCGCGATGGCTACGCCGTGGACGACGAGGAATTCCTGCCCGGCCTGTTGTGCGTCGCGGTGCTGGTGCCGGTGGTCAGCGGCAAGTCCAACATGGCGGTGGCCCTGCAGGCCCCCATCATGCGCATGTCGCCGGAAAAATCGCTGCAATGCCTGCCTGCGCTGCAGCGCGCCGCGCAGTCCCTGGCGGCCATAGAAGTGGCCAACGGCAAGGGGCTCTAGCCATAGGTCGTGGCGCCCGAGCGCCGCGACACACGGCGCCGCCGGACTTGCCCTTGGCTCGTGAGATTTTCAGGAGCATTCCATGTCCGACCCCGCCTCGTCCACACCCGCCATGCACGCAGTTTCCGCCGCAGAACTGTTCGGCCTGGATATTGCCTTGCAGGTGCCCGCCTTCGTCGAGCGCGACGATCATGTGCCCGAGATCGATCCCGCCTATCGTTTCAACCGCGACGTCACGCTGGCCATATTGGCCGGCTTCGCGCGCAATCGTCGCGTCATGGTGCAGGGGCTGCACGGCACCGGCAAGTCCACGCACATAGAGCAGATCGCGGCGCGCCTGAACTGGCCTTGCGTGCGGGTCAACCTGGACGGGCACATCAGCCGCCTCGACCTGGTGGGCAAGGACGCCATCGTGGTGCGCGACGGCCTGCAGGTCACCGAATTCCAGGAAGGCATCGTGCCGTGGGCCCTGCAGCGGCCCGTGGCCCTGGTGTTCGACGAATACGATGCGGGCCGGCCCGACGTGATGTTCGTGATCCAGCGCATACTCGAGCGCGAGGGTCGCTACACGCTGCTGGACCAGAACCGGGTGTTGCAGCCGCATCCGCAATTCCGCCTGTTCGCTACGTCCAACACGGTCGGCCAGGGCAACCCCAACGGCATGTACCACGGCACCCAGGTCTTGAATCATGCGCAGATCGATCGCTGGAACATCGTCGCCACGCTCGACTACCTGGGCGCGGCAGAGGAGGCCGCGATCGTCCTGGCGCGGGTGCCCGAACTGGAGACCCCCGCGGGCAGGGCGCTGGTGGGGGCCATGGTGCAAGTCGCCGCGCTTACCCGCAAGGGTTTCGAGCTGGGCGACCTGTCCACGCTGATGTCGCCGCGCACGGTGATCACCTGGGCCGAGAACAGCCGCATATTCGGCGACGTGGAACTGGCGTTCAGGCTGTCGTTCCTGAACAAATGCGAAGAGCCCGAAAGGCCTGTGGTGGCCGAATACTACCAGCGCTGCTTCGACGATGAAATCCGCGAGTCGGCCGCCCATGCCATGCAGGCGCAGGACAGCCGGAGCGCCGCGTGAGCCTCGAAGCGCGCCGGCGCTTGCCGCGCCGGCAGCGCCTGGAAGAACTGTGCGCCGCGACGCTGCGTTCCATGACGGGACATGGCCGCCTGCATTTCGAGGGCGGCGGCCTGTTCGATGGCGAACTGCCGGTACGGCCGCGCGCGCCGCACCTCCGGCTTGCCGGGCTGGACGCGGGCCTGGACGAATATCGCAGCGTGGCCGACGCCATGGCGCTGCGCCTGATGTATTCCGATGCGGACCTGCACGCCGGCCTGGCGCCGGACGAGCCTGTGCAGCGCCTGGTGTTCGACTGGCTCGAGCAGTTGCGCGTCGAATCCCTCGCGCCCGAATCGCTGCCGGGGCTGCGGCACAATCTCGAGCGCCACTACCGGGCCTGGAGCGGCGATTTCCTCGACTCGGGCGCCACCGAGAGCAGCCTGGGCATGCTGATGTTCGCGCTGTCGCAAATCGTCTGGAGCCGGCTCAATGCGTGCGAGCTGCCCGAGATCGTCCAGGACTTGCTGGAGCCGACCCGCGCCGCATTGGGCCCTGCGCTGGGAGTCGCGCTTGCCGGCATGCGGCGCTGGCGTGCGGACCAGGCGCGTTTCGCGGCCCATGCGCTGGATGTCGCGCGCGACATCGCGCAGCGCGTGCAGAGCGTATATGAAGACGAGCCCGAGACGGCCGGCTCGCGCGGCCGCTATGCCTTCAATCTTTGGCTCGATGCCGAGGACGAGGGCGAAGACCAGGGCCTGGCTGCGGCCGACAGCGGCGAAAGCGCCGTATTCCTTGCCGGCCGCGGGCAGTATCGGGTGTATACCAGACGCTACGACCAGCAGGTGCCGGCCGAGGAATTATTGCGTGCCGCGTTGCTGTCGGAATACCGCGAACGCCTGGACCAGCGCATTGCGTGCCAGGGCGTGAACGTGAACCGCCTGGCGCGCCGCCTGCAGGCCGCGCTGGCGCATCCGGAGCGCGACGGCTGGCGTTTCGGAGAAGAAGAAGGGGTGATAGACGGGCGCCGCCTGGCGCAGCTCATCAGTTCGCCGAGCGAACGGCGCCTGTTCCGGCGCGACCGCTACCGTCCCGTGTCGGACTGCGTGGTGAGCCTGCTGATCGATTGTTCCGGCTCCATGAAGCGCTGCATCGAGTCCGTGGCCGTGTTGGCCGACATCCTGATGCGCGCGCTGGAGCAGGGCGGCACGGCGACCGAGATCCTGGGTTTCACCACGGCGGCATGGAACGGCGGCCGCGCGCGCCAGGACTGGCTGGCGGCCGGCCGCGCATCGCATCCGGGCCGGCTTGGCGAACTGCGCCATATCGTATTCAAGGAAGCCGGCGTATCGTGGCGCCGCGCCCGACGCCCGCTGGCGGCCTTGCTGAAAGCCGACCTGTTCCGCGAAGGAGTGGACGGCGAAGCCGTGCAATGGGCCTGCGCCCGGCTGGCGCGACAGGACTGCCGGCGCCGCATCTTGCTGGTAGTCTCCGACGGTTGCCCCATGGACACCGCCACCAATCTGGCCAATGACGTTTATTACCTGGACAATCATCTGAAGGCCGTGGTCGGCCAGCAACTGCGGCGCGGCATCGAGATCTACGGGCTGGGCGTAGGGCTGGACCTGAGCCCTTATTACCCGGACTCGCTGGCCGTGGATTTGTCCGAAAGGCTGGACAACAAGGTATTCGACGATTTCACACAGATGCTGATGCAGGCACGGCGCGGCAGCCGGCTCTCTTGACGGGAGCAGGGCGGCGCGCGCGGCGCAGGCGACCGATGCGAACCAGGTAGCTCGAGGCGTGCGGGCCGGCCCGCCAAGCAGCCGAGGCGGACTTGCGTTGTGGACGAAGTCTCGCCCGGCTATGCGTCAGGAGCAGGCCGCCATCGCCGCAGCCTGCGCCTGCACCGCCGTGACCGCGATCACGTTGTAGACGTCGTCTTCGCTGCAGCCGCGCGACAAGTCGTTGGCCGGCTTGTTCAGGCCTTGCAGCAGCGGCCCGATGGCCGTTGCGCCGCCCAGCCTTTCTGTAAGCTTGTAGCCGATATTGGCCGCGTCCAGGTTCGGAAAGACCAGCACATTGGCCTGCCCGTGGATCTGCGAATCGGGAATCTTGCGCGCGGCGATGTCCGGCACGATGGCCGCGTCGAGCTGCACTTCTCCGTCCACGTGCAGTTGCGGCGCACGTTCGCGCAGCCGCCGCGTGGCTTGGTCGACTTTTCGAGCGTCCGGATGGCCGGCGCTGCCGTGCGTGGAAAACGACAGCATGGCGACCCTGGGCTCGGTGCCCAGGAGACTGCGCGCGCTTTCGGCTGCCGCCAGGGCGATGTCGGCGAGCTGCTCGTGGTCGGGATCGATCACCAGGCCGCAATCGGAAAAAATCATGGCGTGTGTCTGCGAATGAAAGGGCTGGTCGCGCAGCATGATGAAGAAGCTCGACACGATGCGCGTGTCCGGGCGCATGCCTATGAGCTGGATGGCGTTGCGCACCACATCGGCCGTAGTATGCACGGCGCCCGCCACCGAGCCGTCGGCGTGGCCCATGCGCACCATCAGCGTGGCGAAGACCAGCGGGTCGAGCGCCGCCTGGCGCGCTTGTTCGGGCGTCATGCAGCGCCTGGCGCGCAGTTCCAGCAGCAGTTCGACGGCCTGCTCGCGCAACGGCGATGCGGCGGGATCTTCGATGGGCACAGGCAGCGTGCGCAAGTCCAGGCCGAGCGCGGCTGCATTGTGCTCGATGGCCGGCCGGCTGCCCACGATCCGCGGCAAGGCGATGGCGTCGCGCGCCGCACGCACGGCCGCGCGCAGCACCCGGGGGTCTTCGCCTTCGCACAGCACGATCCGCTGCGGCGCGCGGCGCGCCTGTTCCAGCATGGTGTCCAGGATATTCATGGCAAGGCCAGTTCTCGGCGCAACCGGCGCCGGCATTCCGGCTTGCTGCCGCCGGATGCTGGCGCCACGTGAAAAAAAATGGACTGCCCGGGCCGGCCTGCGCAGCGAAGTTGAGGCCGGCCCTGTCCCCGGGGCGCATGCGGCGCGCGCTTGTCAGGCTGCAGGAGTGCCGGCTTGTAGGCCGGCCGGAGCCTGCGGCCAGGGAATGCGCCGCCGTGCGAGTCCCTTGGGGCGTCCATGTAAATCGGATGTTCCGGGCCGCCGGGGCGGCCCGGGCCTCAGACGTAGTCCTTGTATTTGTCGAGCAGGCGCACCGGCTTGGACAGTGCGTCGCGGCGGAACGGGTCGCCCAGTTCGCGCGTGCACATGATTTCCACGATGGTGGTCTTGCCCTGGTTCATCTGCATGTCGATCGCTTTCTTCAGCGCGGGGCCCACGTCCTCGAGCTTGTCCACCACGATCCCTTCGGCGCCCATGGCGCGGGCGATGCCGGCGAAGCTCTGGTTGTCGAGTTCGCCTGCGACGAAGCGGCGATTGTAGAAATCCACCTGGTTCTTTTTCTCGGCGCCCCATTGGCGGTTGTGGAATACCACCGCGGTGACCGGGATGTTGTGGCGCACGCAGGTCATGGTTTCCATCATGCTCATGCCCCAGGCGCCGTCGCCCGCATAGGAAATTGCCGGGCGGTGCGGCGCGGCGACCTTGGCGCCTATGATGGTCGGGAAGGCATAGCCGCAATTGCCCCAGCTCATGGCGGCGAACAGGCTGCGGGGTTTTTCGAAGCGCAGATAGCTGTTGGCCACCGAATTGATATTGCCGATATCGGTGGACACCATGACATCGGGCGGCATGGCTTTTTCCAGTTCGCGCAGCACCTGGCGCGGGTGCAGGTAGTTGCCGGGTTCTTTCTTCTGCTCTTCGATCATGTCGAGGCTGAAGGGGTCGCGCTCATGCGTCCATTCGTCCAGTTCTTTTTCCCAGGCGGTCTTTTCGTCGGCGATCTCGCGGGCGCGCGCTTCCTTGGTGGCGTCGCAGGCCAGCGTGCGGCCGGCAAGGCGCTGCGACAGCGCCGTGGCGGCGGCTTTCGCGTCGCCGCAGATGCCCACGGTAATCTTCTTGACCAGCCCCAGCATCTTGTTGTCGGCGTCGATCTGGATGATCTTGGCGTTCTTGGGCCAGTAGTCCATGCCGTGCTGCGGCAGGGTGCCGAAAGGCCCCAGGCGCGAGCCCAGCGCCAGCACCACGTCGGCCTTGGAGATCAGCTTCATGGCCGCCTTGGAGCCCTGGTAGCCCAGCGGGCCGCACCACAGCGGATGGCTGGCGGGGAAGGAATCGTTGTGCAGGTAGCTGTTGACTACCGGCGCGCCGAGCCGCTCGGCCAGCGCCTTGCATTCCTCGACGGCATCGCCCATGACGACGCCGCCGCCCGAGATGATGACCGGGAACTTGGCCTTGGCGAGTAGTTCGGCGGCCTCGTCCAGGCTGTGTTCGCCGCCGGGGCCGCGCTCCAGCCGGTGCGGCTGCGGGATCTCGGCGGTGATCTCGCCGTAGAAATAGTCGCGCGGGATGTTCAGTTGCGTGGGGCCCATCTCGGACATCGCGCGGTCGAAGCAGCGGCCGGTGTACTCGGCCATGCGCGCCGGGTGCGTGACATGGCCCTGGTATTTGGTGAATTCCTGGAACATGGGCAACTGCTTTGCTTCCTGGAAGCCGCCCAGGCCTATGCCCATGGTGCCGGCTTCGGGCGTGACGATGACCACCGGCGAATGCGCCCAGAAGGCGGCGGCGATGGCAGTGACGCAGTTGCTGATGCCGGGGCCGTTCTGGCCTATGACTACGCCGTGGCGGCCGCTGACCCGCGAGTACCCGTCGGCCATGTGGGCCGCGCCTTGTTCGTGCACGACGGGGATGAGCCTGATGCCCGCGGGGGCGAAGATGTCCATCGCGTCCATGAACGCGGAACCCATGATGCCGAACATTTCGGTCACGCCATTGGCGGCCAGGGTTTCGACGAAGGCCTCGGACGGCGTCATCTTCTGGGGGCCGGCGGGGGGAGTGGTGGTCGATGAGCTCATGTTGATCTTCCTGTGGCGGTGAGGCCCGGCGCCCGCATGTGCGGCTGCAGCCAGGACATTTAAATAAAAACCGGTATGTTTTGTTCCGATATTTTGTGTTTTAGCGAACTCTATGGGGTTTCAAAAAAAAAGTCAAACAAATTCGCCGAAATTTTTCGCGCTGCCGGCGCCACCGCCCGCACCAGACTCGAGGCCATGCCGCGGCGCCGCCGGCGTGCCGCGCATCTGGCGCATGCGAAACGTCGCTTCTGGATCTAGACCCTGTATCGGCGATCTCCTACCTTACTGATGCATGGATGCGCCGTGGCCGCCGGCATGCATGGCCGGCGTGCATGTGCGCGATGCGCGAGCGCATGGGCTGCCGGCGCCGGCAGCCCATAGTCGAGACACAGGGAGATAGAGCAATGTCCGAGGAAAATCTGGTCCGCCTTCTGGAAAAATTCGGCGAAGCCTGGAATCGCCACGATATCGAAGGCCTGATGTCGTGCATGCACGAGCAATGCGTGTTCGAGGCCGTGGCAGGCCCCGAGGTGTACGGTGCGCGCCACGAAGGTACGGCAGCAGTGCGCAAGGCCTTCGAGTCGGCCTGGCTGTCGATACCCGACGCCCAGTGGCGCAATCCGCGCGTCTGGGTCAGGGGCGACCAAGGCGTCATGGAATCGACCTTCACCGGCACGGCCGCCGACGGCGCCCGCATCGAGGCCAATATGGTCGACCTGCTCGTATTCCGCGACGGCAAGATCCTGCGCAAGAACGCATTTCGCAAGCAGCGCCCGCCGATCGCCGCCCGTGCCTGAACCTACGCCGGCGCGGCCGCAAGGGCGCGCCTTCCCGAATTCGTCCTGTCGCAACCCTTAGCGGAGTCATCATGGCTGCCAGTCCCGAAGCCGTCAGCGGCGCAGTTTCCGATACGTTCAAGGAAAGCGCCTACGATCCCCTGTACGATCCCCTGGTCTCCAAGACAGGCCAGGGCCAGGCGTATGCGCCGACCTATTGGGTCGGCACCGCCGGGCCGGCGCCGCAGGACGACGGGCCCATACGCGCCGACTGCGACGTGGACGTGGCCATCATCGGATCGGGTTTCACGGGCCTGGCCACTGCCTTGAACCTGGCGCAGGAACATGGCGTGCGCGCGGTAGTGCTGGAAGCCAACCACACGGCGTGGGGCTGCACCAGCCGCAACGGCGGCCAGGGCCAGAACGCTTCGGGGCGGCTGTATCGCTCGCAGTGGATACAGCGCTGGGGCCTGGAAACCGCCAAGCGCCTGGATGCGGAAATTCGCGGCGGCTTCGAATACTGGAAGAGCATGGTGGCCGGCATAGACTGCGATGCCCAGCCGGGCGGCCACCTGTACACCGCGCACCGCGCCAAGAAGATGGCTTTCCTCGAGAACGAGGCGCGTGTCATGAAAGAAGTGTTCGGCTACGACACGCGTATGCTGTCGCGCGCCGAGCTGCATGAACACTATGTGCGCGACATGGAGGCGGCCGGCGCGCTGCTCGAGCCCGATGGCGTGGGCGTGCATCCGCTGAAGCTGGCCTTCGGCTACATCCGCAAGGCCCGGGCGCTGGGCGTGAAGATCCATCCCGCCAGCCCGGTGCTGGGCTGGGAAACCATCAATGGCGTGCATCATCTGCGCACGCCCGGCGGCGTGGTGCGTGCGCGCCGCGTGGGCGTGGCTACGGGCGGCTATACGCCCCAGGGCCTGCATCCCAGCCTGAGCAACAAAATCATGCCGATCCTGTCCAATTCCATGGTGACCAGGCCGCTGACCGCGCAAGAGCGCGAGGAGGCGGGGCTCAAGACCACGACCTTCATCACGGACACGCGCACTTTGCGCTTCTATTACCGCCTGCTGCCCGACGGCTCGATGCAGATCGGCAGCCGCAGCTCGGTGACGGGTTCGGACGCGCGCAATCCGCGCCACCTGCAGTTGCTCAAGGACGGCCTGTACCGGAAGTTCCCGCGGCTGCGCGATATCCCGATCGCGTATTCGTGGTGGGGATGGGTCGATGTCAGCCACGACATGATGCCGCGCATCGCGCAGCCCGATCCGACGCAGCAGATCTACTACGCTTTCGGCTACGGGGGCAATGGCGTGTCGTTTTCTTCGCACGCCGGCCGCCGGCTGGCCGAGCGCATCGTGGGCAAGGGCGGCAAGCACTGGGACTTGCCGATCTACAACTCGCCGCTGCCGGGCCATTTGTTCGCGCCGTTCCGCCGGCTGGGGCAGGCGATGTTCTACAAATACTATTACCTGCGCGACGAGATATTCTGAGCCGGCGTTTATGTTCGGTTCTTTTGTTGTATTGGGTTCTTTGTTCTTTGTGCCTGGTTCTTTGCTCCTGGCTTTGCATGGTTTTGAAAACCGCTCAGGATGCTTGGCTGCGAGCCGGGGACCCCGTAGGAGTCCGAAGCGCAGGCGAGTCTGCCGAGCATCGGAACTCCGCAGGGCAGCCCCGGCGCCTTAAGAAATTGATAGAGCTCATGACCTCCCGAATTAATGACCTCCGCAATATAGATTGCGGCCCCCGATTCCACAAATCCGTAAGAAGCTTCAACCCTTCCCGTACAACCCGCGATAAACCTGCGCCAGGCGCTCGACCCCGGGCGGAATACGCCTGCTGTCCAGCGCGCTGAAGCCCAGCCGCATATAGTTGTTGCGCACCTGCGCGACATTGTGGAAGAACACATGTCCGGGCTCGATGAACACGCCCTCTGCCAGGGCGTGATCGGCCAGCTTCTGGGTATCGACCTGCGGCGGGCATTCGACCCAGCACCAGGAACCGCCGGTCAGGGGCAGATGGTGCAGCTCGGGCAGGAACTCGCCCAGCGCCTGCGTCAGCACCTGCGCGCGTTCCCGATAGATCAGCGACAGCCTGCGCAGCAGCGCGTGGTGATGGCCCAGCGAGATGAACAGCGCGAAGGCGCGCTGTATGTATGCCGAAGGATGGCGCAGCATCAGGCGGCGCAGCGCCCGCAGCTCGTGCGTCAGCTCGGCCGGCGCGACGATGAAGCCTATGCGCAGGCCGGGCGCGAAGCTCTTGGACAGGCTGCCCACGTAAATGACCCTGCCGTTCTTGTCCAGGCTCTTGAGCGCCCGCGTGGGTTCGTCGTCGTAGCGGTTCTCGGTTTCGTAGTCGTCTTCGATGATGACGCTGTCGGCCTCGCCGGCGATGTCCAGCAGCGCCTCGCGCCGCTCCAGAGGCAGCGTCACCGTGGTCGGACACTGGTGGCTGGGCGTCACGAATATATAGTCGCAGTCGCGCAACTGCGGCGTGATCCGCAGTCCTTGTTCGTCTACGGCCAGCGGCAGCAGGCGCTCGGTGCGGTGGATGAAGGTGTTGCGGGCATCGGGGTAGCCCGGGTCTTCGATGCCCACCACGGTGTGCTTCTGGATCAGCAGGTCGGCCAGCAGGTACAGCGCGTGCTGGGCGCCCACGGTGATGACGATTTCTTCTTTGTCGGCCCAGACGCCGCGGCGCGGCAGCACTTGGGTGCGGATTTCCTCGATCAGCGCCGGATCGTCGTGGATGATGAGGTCGGGCGCCCAACTGCGGATGTCCAGCACCGACAGCGCCTTGGTGCAGCATTCGCGCCATTCGGCGGTGGGGAACTGCGTAGCGTCGAACTGGGCATAGACGAAAGGAAATGGCAGCGTCTGCCAGTCGGCGGGCTTGACGATATTGCGCTGGGTGGACGGATGGAAGCTCATGCGCCGGTGCCAGTCTGCCTTGGGCTTCGGCCCGGCGGGGGGGCTTGCGCCCGGTTCGTCCTTGCCGGAGGGAGCGAGGCGTCCGGCCAGCACGTCGTCGGCCACGAAATGGCCGCTGCGCTCGCGCGACACCAGATAGCCCTCGGAAACCAGTTGCTGGTAGGCGAACACCACGGTGTTGCGGGCGATGCCGAGCCTGTCCGACAACAGCCGGCTCGAGGGCACCGGCGTGCCGGGCGGCAAGTGTCCGGACAGAATCGCCGACACCAGCATCTGCCGGATACGGCCCTGCAGGCTGAGGTTGGGGTCGCTGACGCGTTCGAACAGCGAGGACCACAGTACGGGCAGGTGAGGGGCGGTGCTGGGCTGCATGGCCGGGATTGGGTTCCTGGGTCGCCGCCGGCGGCCGGCTCGACGGGCCCGGGCCGCTTGGCATGATTCCGTACGATACCAGATGTCCGCCAAGGCGCCGGCCCGAGAAAACCCGGTGAAAAAAGCCCGGTCGAAGGACCGGGCAATGGATGGATCGAGTATGGCGGGCGCCGCCCGTCATGGTTTCATACCTTGCCTTTCCAGGGAATGAGCAGGCGTTCGAGATAGCGCACCAGCAGGTCGAACGCAAAGGCGAAGAAGCCGATCACGATGATGCCCATGATGACGGTATCGCTGGCCAGGTACTGGGCGGCGTTGAGCACCATGAAGCCCAGGCCGCGAGAAGCTGCCACCATTTCGGCGGCCACCAGCGTGGTCCAGCCCACGCCGATGCCGATGCGCATGCCGGTGAAGATCTCGGGCATGGCCGCCTTCAGGATGACGTGCCAGATGATTTGCGTGCTGCTCGCGCCCATGGCGTAGGCGGCATGGATCTGTTCTATGGACACCGACTTGACGCCGGCCCGGGCGGCGATCGCCATGGGGGCGAAAATGGCGAGATAGATCAGGAAGATCTTGGGGAATTCGCCGATGCCGAACCAGATGATGACCAGGGGCAGGTAGGCCAGGGGCGGCAGGGGCCGGTAGAACTCGATGATTGGGTCGAACAGCCCGCGCGCAATGCGGTTCACGCCCATCAGCACGCCGATCGGCACGGCCGTCACCAGGGCCAGGAAGAATGCCCCCATCACCCGCGCCAGGCTCGCGCCGGTGTGCTGGGCCAGGGTGGAATTGGCCACGCCTTCGGTCATGGCCTCGATGAACTTGTCGTAGACCGCCACCGGCGAGGGCAGGAAGATGGGCTTGATCAGGCCCATGCGGGTGACCACGAACCACAGGGCGATCAGCGCCACGGCCGTCATGAAGCTGATGAAACCGCTGCGGCCGGCCCCCGGGGCGCCGTAGACCTTGCCCGGGGTGGCGGGCTTGCCCAGGAACAATCGCGACTTAGGCATGGGCTGGCTCCGCGGCTTCCGCTGCGCGTTCGTCGCCGTAAATAATGCCCAGGACGGTTTCGCGCATGGCGATGAAATCTTTGCTGGATTTGATGGCGCGGGCATCGCGGGTCTCCAGGAAACGTTGATTGAAGTCCAGTTCGTAGGTGTGCGTGATGCGCCCCGGGCGCGGCGACATAACGATCAGCCGTGAGCCCAGGAACAGGGCTTCTTCCACGCTGTGGGTGATGAAAAAGAACATCTTGTGGGTATGGCGCCAGACGTCGAGCAGCATTTCCTGGATGGTTTCGCGCGTGAGCGCATCCAGCGCCGCCATGGGCTCGTCCATGAGCAACATGGCGGGGTTGCAGGTCAGCGCCCGGGCAATGCCCACCCGCTGCTGCATGCCGCCCGACAATTGGTAGATCATGTGGCGGTGGAAGTCCTTCAGGCCCACCAACTCCAGGTTGCGCGAGGCAATATTGCGCCGTTCGGCCTTGCCCACGCCTTGCAGCTTCAGCCCGAATTCGGTGTTCTCCAGCACATTGAGCCAGGGCAGCAGGGCGTGTTTCTGGAACACCACGCCGCGGTCCGAACCCGGACCGACGATGGGCTGGTCGCCCAGCATCAGCTCGCCCTGTGTGGGCGAGAGAAATCCGGCCAGCAGGTTCAGCAGGGTCGTCTTGCCGCAGCCCGAGGCGCCCAGGGCCACCACGAAATCCCCCGAATTTATCTGCAGATTCACGTCCTTGAGCGCCACCACCGAGCCGCCGTGCTGCAGGGCCGGGTAGGTGACGCTGACATTGCGGGCGTACAGGGTTTCCATGGGTTTGGTCATTGCGTGCTCCTCGATGTGGGCGCAGGGCGGCCGGCGCTGCGCCGGCCGCGCGGCTGGTGTCGCGGCTATTTGCCCGCGGCCTTGGCGTACTGGTCGGTCACGTAAGGGGCGTAGTCGGGCAGCACGTGGTCGATCTGGCGCTGGTCCTTCAGGAACTGCGCGCTGGCGGTGAAGGCGCGTACTGCTCCGGCTTGCTTGCCGCCGCCCAGCCAGGTCTGAGAAGCCTGCTCTTTCGCGTCCGGGAAGATCAGCAGCTTGAGCGCCGACAGGATGTCGTCGGGCTTGCCGCCTATCATCTTGCTGATGCCCTTGATATCGGGCGAATCGGCGGTCAGCTTGGAGCTCTTGGCGTTGTAGTCGCTATAAGCCTGGGCCAGCACCTTGGTGAAGGCAGCCATGAACTTGGGGTTCTTCGCCGCCCAGTCCTTGTCGGCCACCAGGCCGTCGAAGGTCGGCACGCTTTGTGCGCCGATGCGGGCCGAATCGGTGATGACCTTGCCGGTTTTCTCGATTTCGGTCAGCGCTGGCGGCCACACATAGGCCGCATCGATGTCGCCGCGCTGCCAGGCCGCGACGATTTGCGGCGGCTGCATGTTCAGGATATTGACCTTGCGCGGGTCGATCTTCCAGAGCTTGGTCAGGCCGACCAGCAGGTGGAAGTGCGAAGTGGACACGAAGGGCACCGCAACTTTCTTGCCGACCAGGTCTTGCGGCTTGGTAATGCCCGAGCCGTTGCGGGCCACCAGGGCTTCGGAGCGGCCGATGTTGTCCAGGATCCAGAACAATTCGATATTGACGCCGCGGGTCGTGGCCGCGGTGATGCCGGTGGACCCCAGCACGCCGACCGGCACGGAGCCCGAGGCCAGCGCGCTGGATATGTCGCCGGCGGAACTGAACTGGCGCCAGTCGATCTTGTAGCCTGCCTCTTTGGCGGCCTTGTCGAAACTGCCGTCGGCAATGGCGCTGACGTAGGGCCCGACGATTTGCTGGTATCCGACCACTACCGTGGTCTCGGCTTGTGCCGCCGCCGACCAGCCCATGACCCCGGATACCAGCCCGAGCAGGGCCAGTTTGCGGGCACGTCGAAATGAAATTTCCATGCTGAGTCTCCATCCGGTTGGTAGGCGCTTCTGCGAGCGCTGCCTATTGGCTATTGGTATCGCTGCGTGAGTAAATAGTGCCTATAGTCCGGGGAAGAGACTAGGTCCAGTTGATTTTATTAGATAGAGCCAGTTGGGCCAGATGGTTTTTGCATTGCAGCAAAACGGCTCGGGCGCGGCTTGTTATGGGGGTATGAACCAGGGGCACGGCCATAGGGATGGCGCAGCGTGCGGGCCAGAGCGGTGGGGGAAAACCCCGAATGGGGCGGGCCAGGAAAATGAGGCCGGGAGTGCGCAGAGAAATAAGGAGGGGCAGGGGCGGGCAGCAAGCCGCAGGAGCATCTGCGGCCGAGGCCCTTGCGCCTGGGGCGGGCGCTAGCCCCGGGGCGCGGCATGCCGGCCCGGGGCTAGCCGTGATCAGCCCTGTATGCCGCCCAGGCAGACGTACTTCATTTCCATGAAGTCGTCCATGCCGTAGACCGAGCCCTCGCGCCCGAGCCCCGACTGCTTGACGCCGCCGAAGGGCGCCACTTCGTTGGAGATCAACCCGGTATTGACACCCACCATGCCGTATTCCAGCGCCTCGGCGATGCGGAAGATGCGGCCGATGTCGCGGCTGTAGAAGTACGAGGCCAGGCCGTATTCGGTGTCGTTGGCCAGTTCGATGACATGGGCTTCGTCGGTGAACTTGACCACCGGCGCGACCGGGCCGAAGGTTTCCTCGCGCATGCACAGCATGTCTTCGCGCACGTCGGACAGGATGGTGGGCTCGAAATAGCGGCCGCCCAATGCATGGGGCTTGCCGCCGGCGACCACATTGGCGCCTTTCTCCACGGCGTCCTTGATGTGCTCGCGCACCTTGGCGACGGCCGCGTCGTCGATCAGCGGGCCCTGGGTGACGCCCTCGGCAAAGCCGTCGCCGACCTTCAGGCTGCCGCCGACCTTGGCGGCCAGCTTGCGCACGAATTCGTCGTATACCGCCTCGTGCACATAGAAGCGGTTGGTGCACACGCAGGTCTGCCCGGCGTTGCGATACTTGGAGGCCACCGCGCCGTCGACCGCGGCATCCAGGTCGGCGTCGTCGAACACGATGAACGGCGCCAGGCCGCCGAGCTCCAGCGACATCTTCTTGACCGTGGGCGCGCTTTGCTGCATGAGTATGCGCCCCACGGGAGTGGAGCCGGTGAAGGTCATTTTCTTGACCACGGGGCTGGCGCACAGCGCCTTGCCGATAGCGATGGAGCGTTCGCTGTCGGCGGTGACGATGTTCAGCACCCCGGCGGGAATGCCGGCGCGTTCGGCCAGCTCGGCCAGCGCCAGCGCCGACAGAGGGGTTTGTTCGGCGGGCTTGAGCACCACGGTGCAGCCGGCGGCCAGGGCCGGGGCCACCTTGCGGGTGATCATGGCATTGGGGAAGTTCCAGGGCGTGATGGCGCCGCACACGCCTATGGGCTCGCGCATCACCAGCATGCGATTGGCGGCGCTGGGCGAGTTCAGGATGTCGCCGCTGACGCGCTTGGCCTGTTCGGCGAACCATTCCACGAACGAGGCGCCGTAGACCACTTCGCCGCGGGATTCGGCCAGGGGCTTGCCTTGTTCCAGGGTCATCAGCCGCGCCAGGTCGTCGGCGTTTGCGAGGATCAGGTCGAACCAGCGGCGCAGCAGGGCGGCGCGGTCCTTGCCGGTGCGGGCGCGCCAGCCTTTATAGGCCTTGTTGGCGGCCTGTATGGCTTGTTCGGCCTCGGCCGCGCCCAGGTTCGCGACCTGCGCGATGATGGCGCCGTTGGCGGGGTTGTCGACCGGGAAGGCGGAGCCGTCGGCCGCGGCAACCCATTGCCCGTCGATATAGGAAAGCGTGCGAAACAGAGAGGGATCTTTCAGTTGTATCGGTAGCGTGGGGGTAGTCATGGTTCGAAGCGCGGATAAGGTTGGGGAAAAAAGGTCTTCCGGGCCATTGTATGCCCGGCCGCAAGCCGTCGCCGTCTGTGGGGCCGCGGCAAGCCCGGCGCCCCGCGAGGCGGGGCAGGCAAGGCGGCAGGCGGGCGCGGCGCTATTCCGGCAGCGCCGGGGCGCAGTCGAGCTTGTCTGCGTAGTCGGAGCAGAAGGTCTGCACCAGGCTGACCGCGGCGTCGATATCGTCGGTGACGGTGAGCAGCTCTATGTCGTGCGGGCCGATCAGGTGCAGGCTCAGCAGTTGCGCGCGGATCCATTCCATCAGCCCGTTCCAGTAGGCCGAGCCTATCAGGATGATGGGCGCCGGCGGCACCTTGCCCGTTTGCACCAGGGTCAGCACTTCGAAGATCTCGTCCAGCGTGCCGAAGCCGCCGGGCAGCGCGATGTAGGCGGCGCTGTGCATGAAGAAAGTGGCTTTGCGCGAGGTGAAATAATCGAAGTGCAGACTATGGGTCTGGTAGGGGTTGTGCACCGTTTCGTGCGGCAGCGTGATGTTCAGGCCTATGCTGGTGCCGCCCGCTTCGTAGGCGCCCTTGTTGGCGGCCTCCATGATGCCGGGGCCGCCGCCGGCGATGACCGTCAGGCCCGCCTTGGCCAGGCGTTCGCCGACCTGCTGGGCCATGGCGTAGTAGGGCGAGTCGGAACGCAGGCGGGCGCTGCCGAAAATGCTTATGCCCCAGCCCACGTCGTGCAGGCGGTCGGCAGCAGCCTGCATCTCTGACATAATTCGGGGAATCTGCCGATCCACGGGTGTACGGACCGTTTTATTTATTGTCATGAAAAAAACCTTGTTGCTTGTCGATGGTTCCAGCTACCTGTATCGCGCTTTTCACGCGATGCCCGATCTGCGCAATGCAAAAGGCGAGCCGACCGGTGCGCTGTATGGCGTCATAGCCATGTTACGAAGACTGTCGCAGGATTACAAGGCGGATTATGCGGCCTGCGTTTTTGATGCAAAAGGCAACACTTTCCGCAACGAGATCTACCCCGAGTACAAAGCGCAGCGCCCGTCCATGCCCGTCGACCTGGCGGCGCAGATCGCGCCCATCCACGAGGCTGTGGCGGCCCTGGGCTGGCCGGTGCTGGCGGTGCCGGGGGTCGAAGCCGACGACATCATAGGCACCCTGGCGCAGTGGGCCAAGCGCGCCGACGTGTACACGGTGGTGTCCACCGGCGACAAAGACCTGGCGCAGCTCGTCGACGACCATATCGAGCTGGTCAATACCATGAGCGGCGAACGCCAGGACGTGGCCGGCGTGATAAAGAAATTCGGCGTGACGCCGGCGCAGATCGTCGATTATCTCATGCTCATCGGCGACAGCATCGATAACGTTCCGGGGGTGGCCAAGGTCGGTCCCAAGACGGCGGCCAAGTGGCTGGCCGAATACGGGTCGGTGGAAAACCTGGTCACCAACGCGCAGGCCGTCAAGGGCGTGGCGGGCGAGAATCTGCGCGCCGCCATCCCCAACTTCGACATGACGCGGACCCTGCTCGAGCTCAAGCTGGACTGCGAGGTGCCGGGCGTGTCGCACGATTTGTCCGAACTGGCGCCGCGCGCCGCCGATCGCGAGGCGCTGGTCGACCTGTACGATCGCTATGGCTTTCGCACCTGGCTGCGTGAATTGACCGGCGACCCGGGCCGCATCCCGGCGCAGGACGCGCGCATCGCCGTGCCGGCCGACGCGGCCACTCCCGCGGGCAGCCCCGGCGCGGTGCACTACGACACGGTGCTGGATTGGTCGATGTTCGACGAATGGCTACGCCGCATCGAGGCCGCGCCCCTGGTGGCGCTGGACACCGAAACCACTTCCCTGGACCCGATGCAGGCGCGTCTGGTGGGCATTTCGCTATCGGTCGAACCGGGCCGTGCCTGCTATATTCCGCTGACTCACCGCGGCGCCGGACAGCCGGATCAACTGCCCATCGGCCAGGTCCTGGAACGCCTGCGCCCCTGGCTGGAAAATGCCGCGGCCTCCAAGCTGCTGCACAACGCCAAGTACGACGCGCACGTCTTCCTGAACGAAGGGGTGCGGCTGGCAGGTATAGACGAAGATACGATGTTGCAGGCCTACGTGCTGGAATCGCATCGCCGCGTCAATTTGCAGGAACTGGCCGAACGCTGGCTGGGCCGCACCGGCATCACCTACGAAGAGCTGTGCGGCAAGGGCGCCAAGCAGATCGGCTTCGACGAAGTCGAGATCGACAAGGCCGGCTATTACGCCAGCGAAGACGCCGATTTCACCCTGCAACTGCACAAGGTCCTGCGCCCCAAGCTGGCGGCCGAGCCGGGCCTGGAGGCCATTTACCACCTCGAAATCCGCACTTCCGCGGTGCTCACCACCATAGAACGCAATGGGGTGCGCATCGACGCGCATGCGCTGGCCATGCAAAGCCACGAGATCGGGCGCCAGTTGCTGCAGCTCGAGCAAAAGGCCTACGAACTGGCGCAGCAGCCGTTCAACCTCAATTCGCCCAAGCAACTGGGCGAGATCCTGTTCCAGAACATGAAGCTGCCGGTGGTGCGCAAGACTGCCGGCGGCGCGCCCTCGACCGACGAAGACGTGCTCACCCGGCTGGCCCAGGACTACCCCTTGCCGCAAGTGCTGCTGGAATACCGCGGGCTGGCGAAGCTGAAATCCACTTATACCGACAAACTGCCCAAGATGATCAATCCGGCCACGGGGCGCGTGCATACGCGCTATGCCCAGGCGGCGGTGATCACCGGGCGCCTGGCTTCCTCGGATCCCAATCTGCAGAACATCCCGGTGCGCACGCCCGAAGGGCGGCGCGTGCGCACGGCCTTCATCGCCACCGACGGCCAGATCGTCTCGGCCGACTATTCGCAGATCGAACTGCGGGTCATGGCGCATGTCTCGGGCGACGCCAACCTGCAGCGCGCCTTCGCCCAGGGCGAGGACATCCATCGCGCCACGGCTTCCGAAGTGTTCGGCACGCCCCTGGCCGAGGTCACCGCGGAACAGCGGCGCGCGGCCAAGGCCATCAACTTCGGCCTGATCTACGGCATGGGCGAATTCGGCCTGGCCTCGGCCCTGGGCATCACGCGCGATGCCGCCAAGTCCTACATAGACCGGTATTTCGCGCGTTATCCGGGGGTCGCTTCGTACATGGCCGATATCCGCGTCAGGGCCAAGGAACAAGGCTACGTCGAGACGGTATTCGGCCGGCGCCTCTGGTTTCCGGAACTGCGCGGCGCCGGCGGCCCGCGCGTCGCGGCGGCGCAGCGCGCGGCGATCAACGCGCCCATGCAGGGCACCGCGGCCGATCTGATCAAGATGGCGATGTCGGCCGTGCAGGACTGGCTGGACGCCGAACACTTGCGCACGCTCATGGTCATGCAGGTGCATGATGAACTGGTGTTCGATGCGCCGGCCGACGAGGTCGAACTGCTGGTGCGCAATCTGCCGGGGCTGATGTGCAACGTGGCGACCCTGGCCGTGCCCCTGGTTGCCGAGGTCGGCGTGGGCCCCAACTGGGAACAGGCGCACTGAGGGAATCGCGCCCGTGGCGGCGGCCGCTCGGGCGGCCCTGGCCATAGCGCTGCGGCGGGACGGGTCCGCGGCCGCGGCTTGGCGCAGGGCCGGCGTCAGGCCTATTCGCGGGGGCCGGGCCGGCGCGACATGTTTTCCTGGTTTTTTTTGCGCGCGCTTTTCTTGGCCTGATCCATTATCAGGCTGATCAGCGCGAACCAGACGGCGCAGCAGGCCATCAGGAACAGCATGGGCGCGGGCCTGGCCCCGCCCTCGGTCATGAGCCACAGCGGGCGGCCGAACACCAGTCCGTAGATGGCCAGAAAGAAGCATAGCTGCAGCTTTCTGGAAGTGAGTTTGATTTTCATGGCTTAGGCAGGCCCGCGCCGTAGGCCATGCGATCGGCGCGGCAGCTTGCAGCATGGCGCCGCCACCCGGCCGGCGCACATGGGATGGCTCTTTGATTCTAGCGCATCGCCCGGGCGATATAAAATTTGTGCACGATTCTTTGTGCACGATTCTTCCAAGGAGCTGAAATGTCTTTTTCTCCCATCACCGGAGCCGCCGACACCACCTTGCATACTTCGGCCGAAGGGCTCAAGCATGGCCTGGTGGACATGCCTACTTTCGACGGCACGATCAAGGCCTATTTCGCCGCCCCGGCCGACCGGGCGCATTGCCCGGTGGTGCTGGTCATCCAGGAAATCTTCGGCTTGCACGAGCATGTCCAGGACGTCTGCCGGCGCTTCGCGCACGAGGGCTACTTCGCGGTCGCGGTCGAGCTCTACCAGCGCCAGGGCGATGCCAGCGCCTACACCGAAATCCCCAGCCTGGTGAAGAATATCGTCGCCAAGGTGCCTGACGAACAAGTGCTGGCCGATCTGGACGCCAGCGCCAAATGGGCCGAATCGCAAGGCGCCGATGCCAAGCGCCTGGGGGTGACGGGCTTCTGTTGGGGCGGACGCCTGGTGTGGCTCTATGCGGAACACAATCCCGTATGCAAGGCGGGGGTCGCCTGGTATGGGCGCTTGACCACCGGGCATGGCCCGCTGCAGGTGCGCAATCCGATCGACGTGGCCGCCAGCCTGCATGCGCCGGTGCTGGGCCTGTACGGGGCGCAGGACACGAGCATTCCCGTGGAAGACATACGCAAGATGGAGGCCGTGCTGGCCCACGGCGGGGCCGCTTCCAAGGCCTCGCGCTTCGTGGTTTATTCCGATGCCGGCCATGCCTTCTACAGCGACTACCGCCCCAGCTTCCGCAAGGCCGAGGCCGAGGACGGCTGGGCCAAGGCCCTGGACTGGTTCCGCCGCTATCTCTGAACCCGGGTTGCCGGCCTTGCCGGGGGGCAGCCCCGATCTGGGCCTGTATCCATGCGGCGCCCGGCTTGCCCGCCCGGCATGCGGCACATGAGCGCCGCATGCCCTTGCATTGCTACGCACACATCAATTCGTCCGTATCACTCAGCTCGTATCACTTAGCTCGTATCACTCAGCCCGTATCTCTTTTGTGGATCTTTCCATGGACCAGCCGACACCGACTTATGAAGACGTCGCCGCCGCCGCAGGGCGGCTGCGCGGCCACGCGCACCGCACTCCCGTGCTGGTGTCGCACACCGCCAACCAGGAGTTCGGCGCCGAGTTGTACTTCAAGTGCGAGAACCTCCAGCGCATGGGCGCCTTCAAGTTCCGCGGCGCCTTCAACGCGCTGTCGCGTTTCAACGCAGAGCAGAAGCGCCGCGGCGTGCTGGCGTTTTCCTCGGGCAACCATGCGCAGGCCGTGGCATTGGCGGCGCGCGTGCTCGGCATAGAAGCCACGATACTGATGCCGCAGGATGCGCCGGCCGCCAAACTGGCCGCGACCAAAGGCTACGGCGGCCATGTGGTGCTCTACGACCGCTACACGCAAGACCGCGAAGAGCTCGCACAAACGCTGGCCGCAGAGAAGGGCCTGACCTTGATCCCGCCCTACGATCACCCCGACGTCATTGCGGGGCAAGGCACGGCCGCCCGCGAACTGCTCCAGGAAGCGGGCACGCTCGACTACTTGTTCGTGCCCCTGGGCGGCGGCGGCCTGTTGTCGGGCTCGGCGCTTGCGGCGCGCGCCTTGTCGCCCGACTGCAAGGTGTACGGCGTGGAGCCCGAGACGGGTAACGACGGCCAGCAATCCCTGCGATCCGGTGCCATCGTGCACATCGACACGCCGCGCACCATTGCCGACGGCGCCCAGACCCAACATCTGGGCAAGCACACTTTTGCGATCATCCGCCGCGATGTGCAGGACATCGTGACGGCTTCCGACGCCGATCTGGTAGCAGCCATGCGATTCTTCGCGGCACGCATGAAGATCATGGTGGAACCTACCGGCTGCCTGGGCTATGCGGGCGCGCGCGGGCTGGGCGCGGAATTGCGCGGCAAGCGCGTGGGCGTCATCCTGAGCGGCGGCAACGTCGATCTGCAGCGCTTCAGCGAGCTGCTTGCGTCCTGAACCCCCGCTCCGGGGCCGCGAGGCGGCGCCGGGGCGATAACGCCGAGCCAAGCCTGAGCCGCGGCTCGGAGCCCGCCTGTCCGCCGCTCGGCCCACACAGATGTGGACGCTGTACAGAATATTTGCTATCTTATTGTGTACGCCGTACACAAATATCCGGAACACTCTCCGGAAGGACTGCGTATCGCGGCTTGCCGCAAGAGGCCTGCCGCAAGAAATTCCCGTTTTCGTATCTATCGCCCAAGGAGCAATCCATGCAGCTACATCCTTATCTATTCTTCAACGGCCGCTGCGACGAGGCCCTGGCTTTCTACGGCAAGGCGCTGGATGCCGAAATCGTCGATCTCATGCGCTACAAGGATGCGCCGGCGCCGGCCGACGCCGGCCAGGGCTCTTCTTCCGCAGCATGCCCGTCAATGGCCGGGCGCCTGGAAAAAGTGATGCATGCCACTGTGCGCATCGGCGACACGGTATTGTTCGCATCCGACGGCAACGAAGACGGCGGCCCTCAGTTCCGCGGTTTCGGAATAACGATAGAGGCCGCCGGCCAGGCCGAAGCACGGCGCTTTTTCGACGCACTGGCCGATGGCGGCCAGGTCACGATGCCGCTCGGGCCGACCTTTTTTGCCGAGTCCTTCGGCATGGTGGCCGATCGCTACGGCGTACTGTGGCTGATCATCGTCCACGCGCGTTGAGTACTGCCGGGCCTGGTGTGGCCGCAGGCGGGCAGCATTCCGGCGCCTGCCGCAACCGCCCGTGCCACGTATTTGGGGGCGCGGCACAGTAGCGGGGCCCGGCCCGGCACACATGCGCCAGCCCGCGCCGCTGCGCGGTGGCCTGCGTTCGTGATATATTTTTTTACGCGGCCGTCAGCGGCCGCGACGTTCTCAGGGCGGGGTGCAAGTCCCCACCGGCGGTGATTGCGCATGCGCGCACAGCCCGCGAGCGCCCGTCGCCATGGCGGCGGGGTCAGCAGATCCGGTGCGATTCCGGGGCCGACGGTCATAGTCCGGATGAAAGAGAGCGGGTCTGCGGCTGTGTGTCCGCGCCGATGCGGGCGGGCTCCCGCGCGATCGCTCTGCGCCCTATTTATGCGACATTGATAAATAGGAGCTACACAGAATGTATCCCCCGAAAATTTCCCCTGCAGCCGTTCCCTCCGCGGGCGATGCCGTGCGCGGCGCGCTCAGGGTCGCCTTCGTGCAATCCTGCTGGCATAGGGACATCGTGGACGAATGCCGCGAGGCTTTCTGTTCGACGTTGCGGGCGCGCGCCGGCCAGCACGACATCGTCGACGCCTTTGAGGTTCCCGGCGCGTTCGAGCTGCCGCTGCATGCCCAGTACCTGGCCCGCAGCGGGCGCTACGATGTGATAGTGGCGGCCGGGTTCGTCGTCGACGGCGGCATTTATCGCCACGAATTCGTGGCGCAAGCGGTCATAGACGGCCTCATGCAGGTCCAGCTTTCGACCGGCGTACCGGTGATATCGGCAGTATTGACGCCGCAGAACTTCAATGCCCAGGCCGAGCATGTCTCGTTCTTCCGCGGCCATATGCAGGTCAAGGGCGCCGAGGCGGCCCATGCCTGCTTGTCGACGGTTGCCGGCTTGCGGGCGCTGCAAGGCCCCGGCCTTGCGCCCGTCGGCGCCCCGGCCCCCCCTTACTTGCGGAACAGCCCGCGTAGCAGGGTGAGCACGGCCAGCACCAGAAAGATGTAGAACAGGATCTGGGCGATCGAAGCGGCGCCGGCCGCTATGCCGCCGAATCCCAGCACGGCTGCGATGATGGCAATGATGAAGAAAACGACCGCATAGTACAGCATGATGATTCTCCTTTAGTCGGGAACATGTCGGTCTGCGACATGCCGGCGCCGGTTTGTTCGGCATTGGCGCCGATGGTTGGCGATATTGTTCCTGAGCTGCGCGGACGGGTGCTTCGTTTCGAGTTTCCCTGGTCTTGACATGGCCACACTAACTGGCGCCGATTTGCCGGGTCAAGCCTGCGAGCGGCAAAATGTAACAGGTCGCGGCACGGGCTATCGTGCTTGCGGCCCGTCCTTGGCATAGACGGAGGCACGGGCCCGCGTACTGGCCGCAAGCGCAACATCTACTTAACAAAGAGATGCGCCTGTAACTCGAATGACTCCCGGTAACGTCCGGTTCGCGCATTGCGGCCGTTCCAGGCCGCGGGGACTCATGGGCGCTGCCTCGCCGCCATGCGAAAGACGGCGCCGCGCAGGCGCAGGAGGATAATGTCCCTGCAACGGCCCCTGCGCATGCACACATTCCCGAGGGCCGGTATCGTGCTGCGCCGGGAGGGCTTTGATTTTGACCGAGCATCATATCGTCGTCCTGGCCGGTATCGGCATCGTCGGAGTCTTGTGCCAATGGGCCGCATGGCGCGTGCACTTGCCGGCTATTTTGTTCCTGCTGATAGCCGGCCTGCTGCTTGGGCCGGTGGCGGGGTGGCTGCATCCCGACGCGTTGTTCGGAAACCTGCTCTTTCCATTCATTTCCCTGTCGGTGGCGGTCATCTTGTTCGAAGGCAGCCTGACTCTGCAACTGCACGAGATCCGCGGCCTTGAAAGGGTAGTGCGCAGGCTGGTCGGGGCGGGCATGATGATCACCTGGCTGGTCACCACGCTGGCCGCGCACTGGATCATGCGGTTTCCCTGGCGGCTCTCCTTCCTGTTCGGCGCCATTACCGTAGTGACCGGGCCCACGGTCATCGCGCCGCTGTTGCGCACCGTGCGGCCGGTGGCGCGCGTGGCCAACACGCTGCGCTGGGAAGGCATAGTCATCGATCCGCTGGGTGCGCTGCTGGCGGTGCTGACTTATGAATTCATCGCCTCCATCCAGGGCGGCATGGTCTGGGGGCATACCCTGCTGACGTTCGGCGAAATCGTGATCATCGGCGCCGGTATGGGCCTGGTCGCGGGTATCGCCCTGGGCGAGGTACTGCGGCGCAACTGGCTGGCCGACTATCTGGTGAACGTGACCGTGCTGGCTGTGGTGTTCGCGGTCTTTGCCTTGTCCAACGCCATGCATTCCGAATCGGGCCTGCTGAGCGTGACCATCATGGGCATCTGGATGGCCAACCAGCCCGACCTGCCGGTCGACGAAATCCTCGAGTTCAAGGAAACCCTTAGCCTCATGCTGCTGTCGGCGCTGTTCATCATCCTGGCCGCACGCATGGACCTGGGTTCTTTGCTGCAACTGGGCTGGCGCGGGCCGGCCGTGCTGGCCGCGATGTTGTTCGTGGCCAGGCCGCTGAAAGTCGCGTTCGCCACCTGGGGCTCGGGGCTGCCCTGGCGCGAGCGGGCGCTGCTGGCCTGGATCGCGCCGCGCGGCATTGTCGCCGCGGCGGTGTCGGCGCTGTTCGCCATCCGACTGCAGCATCTGGGCCTGCCGCATGCCGATCAATTGCTGCCGCTGACTTTCGTGGTCATCATCGGCACCGTGGTGCTGCAAAGCGCCACCGCCAGGGCCATGGCCGTGGCGCTACGGGTGGCCGAGCCCGACCCGGTGGGCTTCCTGATCGTGGGCGCGAATCCGGTGGCCCTGGCCATAGGCCTGGCCCTGCAAACCGAGGGCGTTCCGGTGCGCCTGTGCAGCAGCGATTGGGACGCCATCGCCCGGGCGCGCATGCAAGGCCTGCCGACCTATTACGGCAGCCCGGTGTCCGAACACGCGCAGCGCAACCTGGACTTGTCCGGCCTGGGCAGCATGCTGGCGCTGGGGCCGCGCGACGACTTCAACGCGCTCGTGACCACCCGCTACCGCGACGAGTTCGGCAAGAATCGCGTCTATGTGTTGCCCAGTTCGCGCCGCGACGATGTCGCGCGCAAGCACAAGGTGGCGTCTCCGCATCGCGGCCGCAGCCTGTTTGCCGAAGACGCTACCTACTGGAAGCTGGCGAGCCTGCTGGGCCAGGGCGGCGCCATACGCGCGACCAGCCTGACCGAGGCTTTCGGATTCGAGCAATACTGCGAGAGCTACGGCGGGCGGCTCATGCCCTTGTTCGCGCTCTCGCCCAAGGGGCTGGCCGAGCCCTACACCACCGAACGCAGGCCGGACGTCGAGGCGGGATGGACAGTGCTCAGCCTGTTTCCTCCGGACGTCGAGAGCAGCCGCAGTGCGGCGCGGTCCGAAATAGAAAAACCCGGCCGCGAGGGCCGGGTTCCAGCGTGATGTGCGCTGTTGTTGCAGCGACTATCAGTTGCTCAGCACGATCTGGGCGATGAGGCCAGTGGCGATGGCGGCAAGCACGTAGTCGCCCCCGGCTTGCACCCAGTAATAGCCGCGCGGAGGTGCGCTGAGGTGATGGGCGCGCCAGTTGTCTATGACATATTGCCGGCTCCGGTATTCGGAGGGCAGGCGATCGCCTTTGTAGAAGTTATGATGCGGGCCGGCTCCGCGTCCCCGGTGCTCGACCGGATGAGGGGGGCGATGCGGGGGTGCCGCATGGCGTGGCGGCGGGGCGTGACGTATGGCCGGCGGCGCCGAATGCTGGGGCCCACGATGGTCATAGCCTTGCGCCAGAGCGGAACTGCCTGCAAGACAGGCGGCTACAAAGGTGGAGACAAGGATCTTGCTTTTCATTTTCATGTAAAGGCTCCTGCTGTTTGTGGTGCTACGATCCGCGACGCCGCGGGTTGTCACGATGCCCGAAGATCCGTCATGCGGAAGGCGGGTCGGTTCCTGCCTTGGCTCTATTTGAGCATCAAAAATATTTCAAACCAATGGCGCAGCGGCATTCGTAGTTACAAAGTTTATCTCTCCGCGGCCGTCGTCGCCATGGTGGTATAAAAGAAATGTAAAGAACAGCGCCGGCCGGCTTGGATACTTCTGGCCGGCGCTGCTTTTGCGGGCCGGCGGCCGCCGGATTCCTGTCAGTAGCAAAGCAGAGGTGCATCGATGCAAAAACGCATGTTGGGCAGAACCGGTCTTGAAATCGCGCCCTTGGTATTCGGCGGTAATGTGTTCGGCTGGACGGCGGATGAAAAGACTTCCTTCGGCCTGCTCGATGCCTGGGTGGACGCTGGGCTCGATGCGATCGACACCGCCGACATCTACTCGGCCTGGGCGCCGGGCAACAAAGGCGGGGAATCCGAAACCATCATAGGCAAGTGGCTGGCCGCGCGGCCGGCCAATCGCGACAAGATCACGCTCATCACCAAGGTCGGTTCCGAGTTCAGCAAGGAAAAGAAAGGCCTGTCCGAAAGATGGATCATGCAGGCGGTGGAAGATTCGCTGCGCCGCTTGCAGACCGATCACATCGATCTATATTTGTCGCACTGGTTCGACCCGGCGACGCCGTACGAAGAAACGCTGGGCGCGTATCAAAAACTGAAAGAGCAGGGCAAGGTCCGCGCGATCGGAGCGTCCAACCTGAACGCGGAGCAATTGGCCGAGTCGCTGGAAGTGGCGCGCAGCAAAGGCCTGCCACGCTACGACGTGCTGCAGCCCGAGTACAACCTGTATGACAGGGCCGCTTTCGACGGCGCGCTGAGCGAACTCGCGATACGTGAAGACATAGGCGTCATCACCTACTATTCGCTGGCCTCGGGCTTTCTGTCGGGCAAGTACCGGTCCAAGGCCGATTTGAGCAAGAGCGTGCGCGGAACCCGCGTGGCCAAGTACCTGGACGCGCGCGGCGCACGTATCCTCGAAGCGCTCGAGCAGGCGGCCCAGAGCCTGGATGCCAGCATGGCCGAAGTGGCGCTTGCCTGGGTGATGGCGCGCCCCGGCGTGACTGCGCCGATTGCCAGCGCCACTACGCAACGCCAGCTCGAAAGCCTGGTGCGATCCGTGAGCCTTGAACTCGGCCCCGCACAGCAGGCCTTGCTGGATGCGGCCAGCCGCTGAGCCGATGTGTCCAATGGTAATGCAGTGTCCCACCATGTTGCCTGTAACAATGGCATGAGCGCGCTGCGGTGCGCGTTCGCCTGATGCCTATGCCTCGCGGCTTGTAGAGGCGGTCTCGCGCCCGAACGAGCCGGTGCCTAGGGCAGGGACGTGGCATGGCGCAGCGCTGCGCCTGGCAAGGTTTTCCGGCCTTGTCTGCAGCCCTCCGCTTGATGCTTCCCCAATATCTATATACATCACCGTATATTTATTTACATACGCAGACGCCGCCTCTTTATAAACTTTATGTGTATTAATTGTAGAGTCGGCTGACGCAGGCTACCCGATGGCGGGAACCGCGGATCCGATGGGCGCTAAGGGGATATCAATGGAACAAAAATGGCTGAAGCTGGCTCTGGCCGGTGGCGCATTTGCTATGTCGGCAATGGCTTACGCCGAAACTTCGGTAACGCTCTACGGCGTGGTCGATGAGGGCATAAGCTATACGCAGGTTCGCGGCGGCAGCGGCAAGCGTTCCCGGTTTGGCCTCAGCAACGGGCTGGCGAGCGGCAGCTTGTGGGGCTTGAAGGGAACCGAGGATCTCGGCGACGGCCTGCAGGCGACGTTCCAGCTCGAAAGCGGTTTCGATGCGCGCACCGGCTACTCGCAGCAGGACGACCGGCTCTTCGGCCGGCAGGCGACCGTGGGTCTGCGCTCCGATTCCTGGGGGCGCATCGATCTGGGCCGCCAGACCAACATCGCTTCGAAGTATTTCGCCAACGTGGCCAGCCCCTTCGGATATAACTACGGCCAGGCTTCGGTTGGCACCGCCTTCAGTTCGGCCAACGAGTTGCGTTATGACAATATGGTCATGTACCAGACGCCGAATTTCTCGGGCTTCCAGGCGGGCATAGGCTATTCCTTCAACGCATCCGGCTCGCAAGAGTTCCGCCATAGCGGCGACGGGGAACCCAACACCCGCGCGCTTACCGCCGGCGTGCGCTATGACAATGGTCCGCTGGGCGCCGCCCTGGTCTACGACCAGTTCAAGACTGCCGATAACGGCCCGGTCATCGGCGAGCATGGCATCAACGTCCGTTCCCTGGATCTGGCGCTGAGCTATGACTTCGACGTGGTCAAGCTGTACGCTGCTTATGGGCAGACGCGCAACGGCTGGTTCTCCGGCCCGAACATCGGCGACAGCGTGCCCAGCAATATGTGGGCGCGCAGCGGCCTGCGCGTGAACTCGTACACCGTGGGCGCGAGCGTTCCGGTTACGTCGAATGGCAAGCTGATGGCGTCGTGGACCATGGCCGATCCCAACGACGATTCCTACACGCAGCATGTCTACAGCCTGGGCTACGACTATTCGCTGTCCAAGCGTACCGACCTGTACGCCATGGCCTCGTATGCACACCATGTGCTGTTCCAGCCCGAAGGCAGCATGAAGGCCGCCACGGCCGGCGTCGGCATCCGCCATCAATTCTGACCACGAATAAGCCCGGCCGCAGCGCGGCCGGGAGTTCCTGTTGCACGGCGCAAGCGAGCAGAGCGCTATCTGGCCCCTTTACCAGGGGCTTCTTTTTTTGTGGCGCCGGCGCTTCGGGCGGCGGCGCGCCCGGTTCGATGTCCGATGGCGGTCCGCGGCCGGCCACGGCAGTCGCATGCCTGCATGGGCGAGCACGCCGGCAGGCCGCGCATTTACTGACAGATTGCTTAATTTCATCATCCCGCAAGCTGCGGCATGAGGCAAAGTGCGCGGCGCGCGACGGCAGCAGCGGATTCTGCTGGAAAATGGGCCGCACTAGCCTTATGCTAAACGCACCGATGCAGGAGCGCCCGCCTATTGCGGCGCATGTTCGATGACACACAGCGATGCCCGCGCAACGCGGCTCGCGCGGCCCGCGAGGCCAGTCATCTCGAATCATCACCACGCAGGTCCTGCGACGGCTATACCATGCTGCGGGCGGTCTTGCCCGCTGGGGCCGGGCGCCCAGGCATGCCGGACGTATCTACCCGGGTAGATATGTCCCTGCCTCGCGCCGGCGTTGTGAGCGCCGGCGGACTTCATCATTCGGAAGGCGCAGGAGATATTCATGAACGTTCCACAATCCGCGGAAATTGCGGCCAGACTCGACCGGCTGCCGCCGTCGCGCACGGTCTGGACCATGGTGATACTGATATCGCTGGGCGGCGTGTTCGAGTTCTATGATTTGTTCTTCACCGGCTACGTGGCCCCCGGCATGGTGCAGTCGGGGCTGTTCAAGCCCGAGTCGCTCGGGGCCTTCGCGTCCCTGGAGCCTCTCGCGGTGGCCGGTTTCGGCACTTTCGTATTCGCCACGTTTGCGGGGCTGTGGCTGGGCACGCTCATATTCGGCTATGTGGCCGATCGTTTCGGCCGGCGCCAGATCTTCACCTGGTCGCTGATCTGGTACATGATCTGCACCGCCATCATGGCATTCCAGACTTCGGGCTTCGCGCTGAACGTCTGGCGCATCATCGCCGGCATCGGCATAGGCGTGGAACTGGTCACCATCGATACTTATATTTCGGAACTGATTCCCAGCGCCGAGCGCGGCCGCGCCTACGCCGTCAATCAGTTCATTACATTCGCGGTCGTACCCGTCATCGCCTTTCTCGCTTTCGTGATGAAAGGCACCAGGCCCTTCGGCCTGGAGTACTGGCGGGTGCTGATCCTGATCGGTTCCGTCGGCGCCATCATCGTCTGGATCTTGCGCCGGCATATCCCCGAAAGCCCGCGCTGGCTGGCGCGCAACGGGCGCGGCGCGCAAGCCGACCGCATCGTCAGCGAGATCGAGCGCAAAGTCATGGCCGAGAAGGGCCTTACGGCACTGCCGCAGCCGCAGGCCCTGCGGCCCGAGAAAGAAGGAGAGGGCGCGCTTGCGGAAATCTTTCGCGCACCCTATCTGGGGCGCACGGTGCTGCTGTCCATTTTCAACATGGCCCAGGTCATCGGCTTCTATGGCTTCGCGGCCTGGGTGCCGACGCTATTGATCAGCCGCGGCATCCATGTCACGCACAGCCTGGAATACGCCTTCATCATCGCCATCGCCAATCCGTTCGGCCCCTTGCTGGGAACCCTGTTCGCCGATCGCATCGAGCGCAAGACGCAGATCATCGGGGGGCTGTTGATCATGGCCATCGTGATAGCGTTGTTCGCGCGCTCGTCGGCGCCGTGGCTGCTGATCCTGCTGGGCGTGTTGTTCACGCTGGCGGCCAATGTCATGTCGTACGCCTATCACAATTATCAGGCCGAGCTGTACCCCACGCGGGTACGCGCCCGCGCAGTGGGTTTCGTCTATTCGTGGAGCCGGCTGGCCGCGGCCTTCGCCGGCCTGGCGGTCGGCATATTGCTGCATGGCTACGGCGTGCAGGGCGTGGCGACCTTCGTCGGCATTTCGATGCTGGTAGGCATCGTGATGATCCTGCTGGGGCCGAGCACCCGCGGCCGGGCGCTGGAGCACATCAGCCATTGACCGGCGCCGCCGCGGCCGGCCCGCAGGTTAATAGTTGCGGACCCAATGCCCGGGCACCCACGCCCACTGGTTGCCATACCAGCGGTAGTGGCCCTTGACCCAATGGTAGCCGGGTGCGGGGGCGCGCGGCATCACTTCCACCCGGGGCGCCGGCCGCGGCGGCCGGGCGGGCTCGACCACGCAGGCCGACAGCAGCGTGGAACAGGCGCCGGCAAGCAGCACGGCGCTCAGTGTCGATCTTATCTTCATTGTAATTCTCCTTGTGCTTGGGGAGGCCGCGGCGGCGAGCCGCCGCGCGCCTGGGTGCGGGGCAGCGGCGCAGCACCCGGCCTTCAGCGCCGGCTCCAGTGGCCTTCCATCCAGCGCCAGCCGCGACGGCCCTGGACCCAATGGCCCGGGATCCAGCGGTGGCCGGGGCGGACTCCCTGCCAGTGTCCCGGCACCCAGACATAGCGTCCGTGCGCCCAGCGCCAGCGGCCTTGATCCCATATATAGCCAGGCCGGGGCGCAGGCACGACCTCGACGCGCGGCGGCGGCGGAGCCGTCGGCGCAATGATGATGGCCTGGGCGAAACAGGTCGATACTGCCAGCGAGGCGCCTGCAGCGGCTGCCAGCCGTTCAAGGTTGATTAGCCTCATGCGTTTCTCCTTGATGTTGCGCGAGGCCGCAACCGGCCTCTGCACTATTTGAACCCGGCGGCGCGGAAAAATCGCTGCTCTGACACAGCTTGGAAATAGTTTCTTGAAACGATCTGTGTCCGGTGCCGAGTTCTGCGCAGAGTCCTTTTGCCGGGGGCGGGCCGATGCCGGCGGGCCTGTGGCTGCAGCAGCCGTGAGGGCATGCCGGCCGGCCCCTTTGATGTGCGTTTTTCCGGGCCGCCGGGTGCTGCGCCGGCCGCGCCCGCATTCTTGTTATCCGCAGCAGCGTCCCGCGGCTTCGCCGCCGTCGCAGCAGTCGTCTTCTTCGATCTGCACGGTTACATGCGTGATGTTGTAGCGTTCGGCCACGCGCTGCTTGACCGCGGCCACGACCTCGCGCGGCTGTGCATGGCCGCTGGGCACCACGTGCACCGTCAGCAGATGCTGGCCGGAGGTAATGGACCAGACGTGGATGTGGTGTGCGTTGCGGATCTGGACGACGTTCTGTTCCAGGTCGTCCTTGATGGCGGCTATGCTGATGCCAGCCGGCGTGCCTTCGAGCAGGATGTGGCCCGAAGAGCGGATGATCTGCCAGGCGCCGCGCAGCACGATGAGCGCCACGAAAATGGACAGGATCGGGTCTATGGGCACCCAGCCCGTGGCCATGATGACCAGCGCTGCGACGATGGCGGCCGCCGAGCCCAGCATGTCGCCCAGCACATGCAGCAGCGCGCTGCGCATATTGAGGCTGTCGTGGCTGCCGCCATGCAGCACCATGAATGCCGCGATATTGGCGGCCAGGCCGGCGCATGCCACTGCCAGCATGGGGCCGCCCATGACGGCGACTGGCTGACGGAAACGTTCGATTGCCACGGCCACGATCCATAGCGCGATCAGGAACAGCGCCAGGCCATTGACGAAGGCGGCCAGGATCTCCATGCGGCGATAGCCGTACGACAATTGTTCGGTGGCCTGGCGCCGGCCCACGCGCAGGGCGAACCAACTGAAGCCCAGCGCGGCCGCGTCGCTGGCCATGTGGCCGGCGTCGGCCAGCAGCGCCAGCGATCCGGACAGCAGGCCGCCGATCACCTCGACCACCAGGAATACGACGATGATGCCGAAGGCCAGGATCACGCGGCGCTCGTCGGCTACGCCCGCGGCATGGCTGTGGCCGCCCGGGCCATGGTGATGATGGCCGTCATGGCCGTCATGGCCGTGGGCATGATCGTGGCCGCTCTCGGGTGTTTCGGTGTGGCCATGCCCCTTGTCGGGCTCGTGGACGTGGCCGTCTTCGCACTGGTGCTCGTGCCGGTGTTCGTGTTCTGCGCCGGTATGGCTGTGCTGGTGCATGCGTCTGGCTCCGCCCGCTGCAGGCTGGGCTGCATTTTCGGGGCCTGTGGATGGAGCCTTTATTGTATGCTGCACGGCCTCGGCCGAGGCCGGAGCCGCCACGACCGGAGCCGGCTTGCCGCGGTCGGCCGAGGAACGGACATGCGCGTCCGGAAGGAGAGGCCGATGCCGGCCCCGGGCCGTTCAGTTCAGGCCGGCCTTGTCCAGGCCGTAGACGGCGTCGGCCGAGCCCGGGACTGCGCTGAAAGCGATTGAAAGCCGGTTCCAGCCATTGATGGCGATGACGAGAAACGTGATGTCGGTGATTTCCTGCTCGGAATACACCTTGCGCATCTGTGCATAGCTTTCGTCGGAAATGCCGTGGGGCGGCAGCCGGGTGACGATTTCCGTCCATTCGAGCGCAGCGCGCTCGCGTTCGTCGAACAGCGGCGACTCGCGCCACACCGCGACATGATGCAGCCGCAATTCGCGTTCGCCGTGGATCTTGGCTTCCTTGACGTGCATGTCGACGCAGAACGCACAGCCATTGATCTGCGAGGCGCGCAGGAAGACGAGGTCCTTCAGCTTTTCAGGTATGGATCTGTCCTTCAGCGAGTTGCTGAAGTCCCGGTATTTCGCGGCGACTTCGGGGGATTGTTGGAAATAGTTCAAGCGTGCAGTCATGCTCGGGATTCCTCTGATAGGGCTTTGCGCTGCGCCACGCGATATTGGCGGAGCCCGCGTTGCGGTCGTTGCCGGCCCGGCTGGCGCAAACAGGCAAAGCATATAGGTATGCAAGCCGCCGGGCCCGGCATCACAGGCATATCATGCCGCCATATGGCCTGTCCAGAAAGTGCCAAGAAATATATTTTGTATTGGGCCATGATGCTGCGACACCTGCGACACCTGCGACACCTGCGACACCTACGACACCTACGACACCTACGAGCCGGCAAGAGGTGGCGGGGGCAGGCTATCCAGGCGCAGAGGGCATACCGGGCGCCATTCGGGCGCTGCGCCTACCGGGCTCGCGTCGCCTCGGCCCGCGTCGCCCCAGGCCTGCGTTCGCGCCGTTTCAGCCTTGTTCCGCGTAGGGGTAGATCCGTTCCCTGTGATCCGCGATGACTTCGCGCAGCGCCTGCGTGAATGCCTCCAGCACGGCGGGCTGTTCGCGGCCGCGCTTCATGATGAGCTGAAAACCCAGCGACAGCACCGGTTCGGTAAGCAGCGCGGTGGATATCTGCGCATCCATGCCTATCGGCGCGACGAACGAGGGAATGATGGTGGGGCCGACACCGGCCGCCGCCATGCCGATCAGGGATTCGAGCCGGTTCATCCTGATCCCGTCCGATCGCTTCATGCCGCGGGCGGCCCGGCATTTATTGACCTGTTCCTGCAGTTCCATGTCGGGCTGCATTTCGACGAAGGGGACATCCGGCAGCTCGCTCCAGGGCAGTTGCCGCGCTGTCTTGCCGCGCGTCTTTGCTCTCCAGGGCGCGGCGCGCGATTCGAGGTAAATGAAATCGAACTCGAACAGCGTGCGCCGCGAGACTTCCGGAATACGGCGCGGGAAGACCCCCAGCCCGCAGTCGAGCTCGCCGCTGCGGACCCCGAGCTCCACCTCGGGCTTGGGCAGGTCGTGGATGTGCAGGTCCAGAGTGGGCTGTGTCTGCCGCAGCTTCATGTATACCTTGGGCATGACGGTGGCCGAGAAAATGGGCGGCACGCCCACCCGCAAGGTGCGCCGGCGCTTTTCGGAAAGCTGGCTCAAGACGGGAGCAATGGCTTCCACTTCGTCCACGACCTGCTGGGCCACGGGCACCAGGCGCTGGCCCGCCGCCGTCAGGCGCACCGAGCGGGTGGTGCGCTCGAACAATCGGCAGGAAAGCTGGTTTTCCATGTCCTGCATCATGAGGCTCAGGCCGGGCTGGCTGATGTGCACGCGTTCGGCCGCGCGCGTGAAGCCGCGCGTTTGCACAATGGCCAGGAAAGCCTTGAAATGCCGGATCGTCAGATTCATAAGCAATGAAAATCAATAGATATTAGATATATATTAGACAAATCAAGGGATAGATTCTAGAGTTCTTGCAGCAGACGAGACCACAGACAAGAACACTTCAGGAGATCCCTCATGCGCGTCGCCAGCCACTACATAGACGGCCATTGGGTCGACGCCGTCGATGGCGCTGCTGCCGTGGGCGATGCTTTCAATCCGGCTACAGGCCTGGCGGTCGCGCGCTATGCCGACGCAGGCGCGGCCGAGGGCGAGGCCGCCGTCGCCGCGGCGCGGCGCGCCTTCGGGCAGACTGCGTGGCGCCACTCGCCGCGGCTGCGTGCCGACGTCCTGCTGCGTTTCGCCGACCGGCTGGAAGCGCGCAAGGACGAGGTGGCCGACTGGCTGGTCACCCTCAACGGCAAATTGCGCAGGGAAGCCATGAGCGAGATCCTGGGGGCGGCTTCCGAATTGCGCTATTACGCGGGCCTGGCGCGCAATCTGTTCGGCCGCATAGCCGAGGTCGAGCCCGGCTGCTACTCGTCCCTGGAGCGCGAGGCCGCCGGCGTGGCCGCCATCATTCTTCCCTGGAACGCCCCGATCATATTGTTGGTACGATCCCTGGCGCCGGCGCTCGCGGCCGGCTGCGCCGTAGTCATCAAGCCGGCGTTCCAGACCGCGCTGGCGCACAATCTGGCGCTTGAATGCCTGGTCCAGGACGAACGCATCCCGGCCGGGATCGTCAATTCGGTGATCGAGTCGGGCGCGACGGTGTCCCAACTGCTTTGCGCCTCGCCCGATGTGGACGTGGTGAGTTTCACCGGCTCCACCGCCGTGGGCAAGCGGATCGCGCAGGCCAGCGCCGGCACGCTCAAGCGCCTGTCCCTGGAGCTGGGCGGCAAGTCTCCCGCCGTGGTGTTCGCCGATGCGGCGCACGGGCGCAGCGCCGCGGGCATCGTGGCCGGCAGCCTGATCCAGGCCGGCCAGCAATGCACGGCGATCAGCCGGGTCCTGGTCGAGGACAGCGCATACGCCGATTTCACGCGCAGCCTGGCCGAGGCCTATCGCGCGGTGCGCGTAGGCCCGGGCAACGATCCGCAATCGCAGATGGGCTGCCTGATCGATGCCGCAAATCGCGATCGCATCGCCGGCCTGGCCGAACGCGCCGGCAGCGCCGGTGACGTGCTGGTGCAGGGGCGCATCCCCGGCGGCGAGCTGGCGCGAGGGGCATTCATCGAGCCCAGCCTGGTAGCCATCGAGGACTTGTCCTCCGAGTACATACAGCGCGAGCTGTTCGGCCCGCTGATAGTGGTCGAACGTTTTCGCGACGAGGACGATGCCATCGCGCGCGCCAACGCGACGCGCTACAGCCTGGCATCGAGCGTCTGGACGGCCGACGCCGCGCGCAGCCGCCGCATGGCCGGCCGCATGCGCTTCGGCACGGTTTGGGCCAATACCCACAACAAGCTCTTTGCCGAAGCCGAGACCGGCGGCCATGCCGACAGTGGCTACGGGCGCTTGCACGGACAGGAAGGCCTGAACGACTTCCTGGAAACCAAGCATTTTTACTACGAGGTATCGGCTTAGCCATTCCTTACACAATGACGGCCGCGGCGCGAGACCGCGGCGATTGGAGACGCAATGAACCAAGCAGCATCGCCCGCCGCGGCGGCCGCGGCTCCGGCCATGTCCGATGAGCCGCGCAGCACCGCACACTATTTTCTCGAAGGCCTGAACGATGTCGGCGTCGAATACATCTTTGCCAACCTGGGCACGGACCACGTCGAGCTGATCGAGGAGATGGCCCGCTGGCAGCGCGAAGGCCGGCCCATGTCGCGCATGGTCCTGTGCCCGCACGAGACCGTGGCGATACACATGGCCGCCGGCTATGCCGCCCTGACAGGACGCGGCCAGGCCGTGATGGTGCATGTCGACGCCGGTACGGCGAATTCCGCCATGGGCATGCACAATATGTTTCGCGGCCGCCTGCCGGTGATGCTGATCGCTGGCAAGGCGCCATACACCATGCGCGGCGAGTTGCCCGGCTCGCGCGACAACTATGTGCATTTCGTGCAGGACCCATTCGACATTGCCAGCCTGGTGCGGCCTTATGTGAAATGGGAATACACCTTGCCTTCGGGCGTGGTGGCCAAGGAGGCGCTGCGGCGCGGCCATACTGTGATGCACAGCGACCCGCCGGGCCCGGTCTACGTGAATCTGCCGCGCGAGACCCTGGCCGAGGAATGGCGGCCTGCGCAGGTGCGGGACTTTCCGGCCGAAGGCTATGGCAAAGTGGCCGTGGGCGGCATCGATCCGCGCGAGGCGGAGGCGATTGCGCGCCGCTTGATCGATGCGCGCAACCCCATAGCCGTGACCTCCTACCTGGGGCGCAAGGCGCATGCGGTGCAGGCGCTGGAGGCCCTGGCGCAACGCTGCGGCGTGCGTGTATACGAATTCATGCCCACATACCTGAATGTGTCGCGCGACTTGCCTTGCTTCGGCGGCTTCGATCCCAAGCCTGGGCTTGCCGATGCCGACATGGGCCTGCTGCTGGACGTGGACGTGCCCTGGCTGCCCAAGTTCGCCAGCGCCCGCGCCGAAACGCATTGGACGCATATCGATGTAGATCCGGTCAAGCGCGATTTTCCCATGTGGGGGTTCGCCACGCATACCCGCTTGCAGGCGGATTGCGGCCGTGCGCTGGAACAGGTGCTGGCGGCGGTCGAGCAACTGGCGACGCCGGAGTTCGAGGCGCGCGTGGCGCAGCGTGTCGCGGGCTGGGAGCAGCCCAACGCGGCGCGCCGCGCGGCCATGGTGCGTGCCGCCGAGGCTCCGGGCGCGGTGGGCGCGATCTCGCCGCATTACTTGTGCGCCACGCTGGGCGCGGCGCTGCGGCAGGACGATGTCGTCGTCAATGAGGCTATCCGGAATTCGCTGGCAGTGCTGAACCAGATCCGCCGCACGCAGCCGCTGACCTTGCTGGGCTGCGCGGGCGGCGGCCTGGGCTATAGCGGCGGGGTGGCGCTGGGCGCGAAACTGGCCCGGCCGGGCAGCCGTGTCGTGCAAATCGTGGGCGACGGCGGTTTTCATTTTTCGGCGCCCACCGCGGTGTACGCGGTGGCGCAGAATTACCGGCTGCCCATCCTGACCGTGGTGCTGGACAATGGCGGCTGGCAGGCGGTGAAAGAGGCCGTGCTGCGCGTCTATCCCGACGGCGAGGCCATGGCCGGCAACGAGTTCCAGGCCCGCCTGGAAGGCGAGCGGCGCCGCTTCGACGAGGTGGCGCAGGCTTTCGGCGCACATGGCGAACAAGTTCTTGATCCGGCCGAGCTCCCGGCGGCGGTGCAGCGCTGCCTGGATGCGCTGGATCGCGGCCAGGCCGCGCTGCTCAACGTGCGTATCGGGCAGGTCTAGAGCGAGAGGCCTTGCATGAATGCCGATCGACTTCGCATACTGGTGGTGGGCTGCGGCGCGATGGGCGGCATCTTCGCGGCTCACCTGGCCCGCGTGGCGGATGTGGCCGTATTGGATACAGACGCCGCCCACGTGGCGGCGATACGCCGCGACGGCCTGCGCCTCGAGGGCGGCGAGGGCTGCGCGGCTGCCCTGCGCGCCGAGACCGACGCTGCAGCCCTGCACGGCGAGGTTTTCGACACGATATTGTTCCTGGTCAAGTCGGGCCACACGGCCGGCGCCCTTGCCGGGCTGCAATCGCTGCTGGCTCAGGGGCCGCTATTGGTCACGCTGCAAAACGGCATGGGCAATAGCGAGATTCTCGAGGCCGGTTCCACGTGCAAGGTATTGCGGGGCATCGTGCTGGACGCCGGCCGCTACCTGGGTCCCGGCCGCGTCGAACATCTCATCCGCGGCAATCCCACTTGGCTGGGGCCCACGCGCGGTGCGGTCGGCGACTGCGCCCGGCTGGCCGAAGCCTTGAACGACGCCGGCCTGCCCACGCGTACCCTGGCCGACCCGATGGATGCGGTCTGGTCCAAGCTGGTCTTCAATTCCGTGATGAATCCCATCGGTGCGCTGCTCCTGGGCGTCAACGCCGCACGTTACGGCTCGCCCGAAGTCTGCGCGCTGGTGGACGATATGGCCGGGGAGTGCGCGCAGGTGGTCCGGGCCCTGGGCGGGCGTTATGCCTTCGACCCCATGGCGTTCGTCAAGGAAACGCGCGCCGGCCTGCGGCCCGTGACCCGGCATGCCGGGTCGATGGCGCTGGATATCGCGAATGGCGCGCCTACCGAGATAGACGAACTGACGGGATTCTTCGTGCGCGAGGGAGATCGTTTGAATGTGCCGGTGCCGGCCTGCCGCACGGTCTACCGGCTGGTGAAGGGGCTGGAAGCCGCGCGTGCCTGGCAGTTGCGGCAGCCGTGACAGATTCGGAACACGGCGCCGCGGCCGCCGAACAATATCAATATTCGAGGAGACAAAACACATGAAACAATCTGCTTTCTTTACGCGCCGTCGTGGCGTGCTGGCGCTGGCGCTGGCCTGCGCGGGCGGCATGGGGGCGGCGCACGCGCAGGGCGACTACCCGTCGCATCCCATCACCATCGTGGTCGGCTATAGCGCCGGCGGAGCCAACGACATCCTGGCGCGCATCCTGGCCGGCAAGATGTCCGACCTGCTCAAGCAGTCCGTCATTGTCGAGAACAAGCCCGGCATTTCTTCCATCGTGGGCGCCACCTACGTAGCCAAGTCCAAGCCGGACGGCTATACGCTGCTGATGGGAGCCAGCGGGCCGATTTCATTCAATCCGGCGCTGTACAAGACCCTGCCATATTCGCCAGACAAAGACCTTGCGCCCATCTCGCAAGTGGGGATCTTTCCGCTGGTCCTGTTGACCCAGGCGGCGAACAAGCAGACCGCCACGCTTGCAGGGCTGGAGGCCTATTCCAAGGCCCATCCCGACAAGTCCAACTACAGCGCCAGTTCGGCCTCGTTCCAGTTGATGACGGAACTGTTCAAGAAGCAGACCGGCACGCAATTCGTGCACATACCCTACAAGGGAAGCATGAACTCGATCAACGCGGTCGGCACCGGCGACGCCACGATGACGCTGGTGGACATAGGGCCGGCCACGGTGGGCGTCAAGGGCGGCCGGGTGCGCGCCCTGGCCGTCACTTCGGCGCGGCGCGCGCCCTACCTGCCGGACGTGCCGACCATGAAGGAATTGGGCATAGACATGGACGTGGAGCTATGGAGCGGGTTGTTCGCGCCCGCGGGCACGCCGCCCGCCGTGATCCAGAAGCTGGCGCGCACCGTGCACGAAGCCATACAGGCGCCCGACGTGCGCAAGCGCATCGCGGCCTTGTCGATTACGCCCGCCAGCGATACCCCGGCCGAGTTCGCCGCGCTGATCGCCAAGGAAATCCCGCAGTGGAAGCGCGTGGCCCGCGAGGCGGGCGTGGAACCCAACTGAAGCCGCCGGGCAGCGGCTGGCCTCATGAATACGCCGCCGGCCTGCCGCCGGCGCAACGACAGGCATATCCCTTTTTAATCAGGAGCACATCAAGTGAATGAAAACATGAAGGACGAGCTGGAAATCCGCCAGATGATCGAGCGCTGGGCAGTATGGCGCGATGCCGGCGACTGGGAACGCTTCGCCAGCGTCTGGCACCCCGAAGGCTACATGATGGCCACCTGGTTCCAGGGCTCCTATGCCGATTTCATCCGCGTCACGCGCGAAGGCTGGGACAAGGGGGTGAGCATCCTGCATTTCCTGGGCGGCACGGCGGTGGATATTGCGGGAGACCGGGCCATCGCGCAGACCAAGATGACGATTTCGCAGCGCGGGCCGGTTGAGGGCGTGGAATGCGATGTGCTGTGTACGGGCCGCTTCTACGATTTCGTGGTCAGGCACGAAGGCGAGTGGAAATTGCTGCATCGCCAGCCCATCTACGAGAAGGACCGCATCGATCCGATCGATCCCGCCGCGACGCTGGTCCTGGACCAGAAGGAATTGGCGCGCATGCCCCAAGGCTACCGGCACCTGGCCTATATCCAGACCCGCATCGGCTACTCGGTCTATATGCACATGCCCATGCTGCAGGGGGATGCCGTACAGAATCTGTACCGGCGGGGAGCCGCCTGGCTGGCCGGCGGCCCGCTGGAGCGTTGACTCCGAGGAGACTCCAACATGACGTTCGACAAACTTCTGGCCAGATTGCGCGGCGTCGCGGGCGCCGCCGCCGTGACGCTGCTGGCGCTGGCCGGCACCGCGCCGGCCCGGGCCGATTCCTGGCCCTCGCGTCCCATCACCATCGTGGTGCCTTATACCGCGGGCACCAGCATGGACACCCTGGCGCGTATCATCGGCCCTAAGCTGTCGCAGAAACTGGGCCAGCCCATCATCGTTGAAAACCGGCCGGGCGCCAGCGGCAATATCGGCACCGGCTACGTGGCCCATGCTGCCCCGAACGGCTATACATTATTGATGACGGTAGTCACCTTCGTGATGAACCCCAAGCTGCACAAGAGCGTGCCTTATGACCCATTGACCAGCTTCGCGCCCATAGGCCGCGTTGCCGACGGTGCGCTGGTGTTTGCGGTCAATCCGCGCTTCCCGGCCCATACGCTGGCCGAAGCCCTGGCGGCCTTCCGGGCGCATCCCGGCAAGTACGCCTATGCCTCGCCCGGCAACGGCACCCCCCAGCACCTGGCCATGGAGCTGTTCAAGATGCATACGGGGGCGGATATCATGCATATACCCTATAGCGGTTCGGCGGGCGCCATCACCGACCTGCTGGGTGGCCAGGTACAGGCCATGATTCTCCCGGCCAACACTGCCTTGCCGCTGAAGCAGTCGGGCAAGCTGCGCGTGCTGGCCGCCGCCCAGCCGCAGAGGATCCCGGTCATGGACGACGTGCCCACATTCGCCGAATGCGGCGTGCACGGCGCCGACGTCAGCCTGTGGTTCGGCATGCTGGCCCCGGCCCGTACGCCGGCGGGCATCGTCGACCGCCTCAATCGCGAGATCAAGCAGATCCTGGCCATGCCGGAAATAAAGTCCAGCCTGGACAAGCAGGGCCTGACGGTGGCGCCCGATACCCCGAAAGAATTCGCCGCGCTCATAGCGTCGGATTACGCACGCTGGACCGAGGTCATCAAGAAAGCGGGCATTACCCCGAATTGAATGGAATGATGGAATGAAGACGAAAGACAAGCCCAGAATCCTCATCGCCGGCGCCGGCATCGGCGGCCTGACCGCGGCAGCCAGCCTGCTCAAGCGCGGCTTCCCGGTGCGGGTATATGAACAAGCCGCGGCCCTGGGCGACGTGGGGGCCGGCATACAGTCCAGCGCCAATGCCGTGAAGGTGCTCTACGACCTGGGGCTGAAAGAGGCGCTCGAGTCTATCGTGGTGCGGCCCCAGGCCTTCGAGTTCCGGCGCTTCGACACGGCCGAGCTGATGTATCGCATCCCCCTGGGCGAAACGCACGAGCGGCTGAACGGCGCGCCGTATTTCCATATACATCGCGCCGACCTGCACGAATTGCTGGCCCGGGCGGTGCTGTCGCAGGATCCGGACTGCATCACCCTGGGCGCGCAGGCCGTGGGCTTCGAAGAAAGCGCCGATGGCGTTGCGCTGCGCCTGGCCGACGGCAGTCGCGCGGCCGGCGACGTCCTGGTGGGGGCGGACGGCATCAAGTCCGCCATCCGTGCGCAAATCCTCGGCCCGACGCCTGCCAGCTATACCGGCGACATTGCCTGGCGGGCCGTCGTTCCCACCGCGAGCCTGCCGCCCGGCATCATGGAGACCGTGTCGACCGTGTGGTGCGGGCCCAAGAAGCACGCGGTGATGTACTACCTGCGCGGCGGCAAGCTGATGAACTTCGTGGGGCTGGTGGAGCATGATTACCCCGAAAACGAATCCTGGACGCAAAAGCGGCCGTGGGCCGATCTCAAGGCCGACTTCGAAGGCTGGCATCCCGTCATCCAGACGGTCATCGATGCCAGCGACCATGACGGCTGCTACCGCTATGCCTTGAACGACCGTGCGCCGGTGGACAACTGGAGCACCGCACGCGCGACGCTGCTGGGCGATGCGGCGCACCCGACCTTGCCCTATCTGGCATCGGGGGCCGCCATGGCGATCGAGGACGGGGCGGTGCTGGCGCGTTGCCTGGATGCCTATGCGGACGTGGCGGACGCCCTGCAGGTATACCAGGACAGCCGCATGAGCCGCAGCGCCAAGGTGGTGCTGGAATCGGCCGGCAACCGCGACCTGTACCGCATCGAAGACGAAGAGGAAATGCGGCGCGCCTTCCAGCAGAAGAACATGAGCAAGAGCCGTTCCGAGTGGCTGTTTTCCTATGACGCGCTGACGGTTCCCCTGGACGATAGCCGGGTCGGCGAGCGCGGCCGCGGCGGCCCCGGCCATGCTCGCGCCGCAGGCGCCGCATGAGCGCATTTGGACTATATTTCTCTCATGGGCAGCGCAAGGCCGCCGGGCACGAAGGAAGATCATTGTGCGCAATCTGAATCACGAAACCATCACCGAAGCCGTCCTGGCTCGCCACGTCGATACTGCGGACCCGCGTCTCAAGGAAATCATGGACAGCCTGATCCGGCACCTGCATGATTTCGCGCGCGAAGTGCATTTGACGGAAGACGAATGGTTCCAGGGCATCCAGTTCCTGACCCGCTGCGGCCACATCACCGACGACCGGCGCCAGGAATTCATCCTGCTGTCGGATGTACTGGGGCTGTCCATGCTCACGGTGGCCATGAACAACGACAAGCCCGCCCAGTGCACGGAATCCACGGTGTTCGGCCCTTTCCACGTGGACGGCGCGCCGCATTACGAACTGGGCGCGGACATCTCCAACGGCGCGCACGGCATACCTTGCCTGGTGCGCGGCACGGTGCGGGGGCTGGACGGCTCGCCCATAGCGGGCGCCAGCATGGACGTATGGCAGTCCGACGAGGACGGGCTCTACGATGTCCAGCACGAGGACATCGACCATGCCCAGGCGCGCGGGATTCTGCACACGGATGAGCAAGGCCGCTATGACTTCCGCTCCATCCTGGCGGTTCCCTATGCCATTCCCCACGACGGCCCGGTCGGCGACCTGCTCGCCGCCAGCGGGCGCCATCCGTGGCGGCCGGCCCACCTGCATTTCATGATCGAGGCGCCCGGCTACCAAACCTTGATCACCCATGTGTTTCGCAGCGACGACCGCTATCTGGATTCGGATGCCGTCTTCGGGGTGCGCCAGTCGCTGATCGCGGACTGGAAGCAGCAGTCCGATGGCACTTATCTGGTCGAGTACGATTTCGTGCTCAACCCCGTCGATGGGAGCTGATGTGCAAGAGTTCATCTATAGCAGCCTGCCGTCCAGGGTCGTGTTCGGGCGCGGATCGCTGGCCGCCCTGGGCCGGGAAATAGAACTACTGGGCGCTGGCCGCGTGCTGGTCCTGTCCACGCCGGGCCACGGCGATCAGGCACAGGCGGCCGCCGACAGCCTGGGTGCGCGTGCGGCAGGGGTTTTTGCCGGCGCCGTCATGCATGTGCCGGCCGAGATCGCGCGCGCGGCCGGCGACGAAGCGCGCCGGCTGCACGCGGATTGCACGCTGGCGATGGGCGGCGGGTCGACCATAGGCCTTGCAAAGGCGGTCGCCCTGGATCTCGGCCTGCCCATCCTGGCCGTGCCCACCACCTATGCCGGCAGCGAGATGACGCCCATCTACGGCATTACCGAAGCCGGCGCCAAGAAGACCGGCAGGGACGCGCGGGTATTGCCGCGCACGGTCATCTACGATCCCGACCTGACGCTGGGGTTGCCCGCGGGCCTGAGCGTCACCAGCGGCATGAATGCCATTGCCCACGCCGCGGAAGGCCTGTATGCGCGCGACGGCAACCCAATCATGAGCCTGATGGCCGAAGAGGGGATACGGGCGCTGGCGCAGGCGCTGCCGGCCATCCAGCGCCGTCCCGGCGAGATCGAGGCGCGCGACGCGGCCTTGTACGGGGCCTGGCTGTGCGGCACGGTATTGGGCAATGTGGGCATGGCCTTGCATCACAAGCTGTGCCATGTGCTGGGCGGCACCTTCAACCTGCCGCATGCCGAGACGCACACCGTCGTCCTGCCGCATGCCATCGCTTTCAACGCGCAGGCCGCTCCCGAGGCGATGCAGCGCATCCGGCGCGCGCTCGGCATCGAAGGCTCGGCCAGCGCCGCCGCGGGCCTGTTCGACCTGGCGCGCGACCATGGCGCGCCGGTGGCCTTGAAGGACATTGGCGACATCACCGAGGCGGATATGGCGAAGGCGGCGGACCTGGTCGTGGGCGCGCCGTATTGGAATCCGCGCCCGATCGACGCCGCGCAGCGTGCAGGCATACACAGGCTGTTGCTGGACGCCTATCACGGGAACAGGCCCGCGTAAGCCCTGCCCGGGCGGCGGCTGTCGGCCTCGCGGCTGGTCGGCGGGCTGTCCGGCGCCGCTGCCGCGTTCCCCGGTTGATGCGGCGGCAGTGTCGGCGGTATAACAGGGGACGAAAAATGGCGCGGACGGTGGGCCGCGCCATGGCATGTTCCTGTCCTTACGGAGAAAACACCATGGATGACGCTGAGGATCCGTCGCTGGCCGACTGGATCATCGAGCAGGTATCCGATGCCCTGATCTACGCCGACCGCAACGGCAACATCGCGCGCTGGAACCAGGCAGCCGGCAGGCTGTTCGGCTTCAGCGCCGACGAGGCGCTGGGCAAAAACCTCGACCTGATCATTCCCGAGCATTTGCGCGCCGCCCATTGGGCCGGTTTCGACGCGGCCATGGATAGCGGCAGGCTCAAGCTGCAAGGGCATCCGACGCTGACGCGCGCGGTGCGCAAGGGCGGCCAGAAGCTGTATGTGGAAATGACCTTCGCCCTGGTCAAGGACGCCGGCGGGGCGCCGGTGGGTTCGGTCGCCATGGCGCGCGATGTCACCGAGCGGATCGAAAAAGAACGCGCGGCCCGCAAGGCGGCCGCGCCGGGCGCCTAGCGCCTCGCACCGCAAATTTCCGGGGGCGGGCTTGCGGCCCCGGCTGCAGGTATCAGGTCCCGCCTCATTTGCGGGCGGCCCAGGGCGGCGGGCGATGGGCCCATTCCTTGAGAAATTCCAGCAGGTGCCTGACGCGCGCAGGCATATTGCGGCGGGTGGAGAACACGACATTGATCTCCACAGCCTGCGGCACCTCGTTCGGCAGCAATATTTCCAGCAGGCCCTGTGCGATGTCGTCGGCAACCATATAGGTGGGGTGGATCGACACGCCTGCGCCGTCCAGGGCGGCGTGTTTCAGTGCATCGCCCAGGTTGGAACGTATCGTGCCCCTGACGCGCACTTCCTGCGGCGGCGTGCCTTCGAAGCGCCAGATTCCCGAATGCGACTTGATGGTGTGGATCAGGCAGTTGTGCTGCGCCAGGTCCGCCACGTACGCGGGGCGGCGGTGTTTTTTCAGGTATTGCGGCGAGGCCACCACGAACTGCGGCGCCAGCATCAGCGGCAGGGCCACGTAGCTCGCGTCTTTCAACGAGGGCGCGATGCGGATGGACAGGTCCAGGGCTTCGGCGAGAATGTCCGAGCGCCCGTCGTCGTGGACTATGGTTACTTCGATATCCGGGTAGCGCTGCGTGAACGCCGCGATCACTTGCACGAGATGGTGGGCGCCGAAAGAGGGCGGCGTGCCCACGCGTATCGCGCCGCGCGGCAACTGGACCGCGTCGCGTACTGCCGACTCCATGGCCTCGTAGCTCTGGATCATGTCCCTGGAGCCCTGCAGCACTCGTTCCCCCGCCTCGGTAAGGGCGACCTGTTTCGGATTCCGTTTCAGGAGCTGAGCGCCCATGTCGCGTTCGAGCGCGGCGATGTGCTTGGTGACCGTGCTCTTGGGCAGGGACATTTGCATTGCCGCGCGGACAAAGCTCCCGCAGCGGGCGACCTCGCAGAAAACTCGCAGGCTTTGAAGCTTGTCCATGCTTTCAATGTTTCTGGAATAGAAACTTTAAATTGTAATTTAGGTGGCTACAGGGCGCAAAAACAGCAATAGAATTTTCAACAGGATCCGGCCCGGGCCTTGGGCCGACAGATCGCAAACAGGAAACATTGATGCAGGAACCCCATACGGCGACCGAGCCGCCCCGGCTTCCGCCGCAGTTCGTGCAGCGCTATTCCGCAAGCAGGCTGGTAATGGGCAGTAACGCAATTGCGTCGCTGCGATCCGAACTGGCGGAAGCGGGCATTCTGCGCCCCATGGTGCTGGCGGGCGCGCGTACGCGCCGGTCGGATATGTATGCGCGCGTCGAACAGTCGCTCGAGGGCGTCGCGTGGGTGGACACCCGGCCCGTTCCCGCGCATTCGAATGTGGAACTGGTCGAGGACCTTACCCGCCAGGCCCTGGAAGCAGGGGTCGACGGCTTCGTGGCCGTCGGCGGCGGAAGCGCCGCCGATACGGCGAAGGCCATCGCCATCGTGATGGCGGAGGGCGGCCCGCTGGCCAGGCACGCGGTGCGTTTCACGCCGCCGTCCACGCTGGTGGCGCCCGCCTTGCGCAAGCCCAAGCTGCCCATCGTGTCGATTCCAGGCACTGCCTCGGGCGCCGAAGTCACGGCCAGCCTGGGAGTGCGCGACGCCAGCGGCGCCAAGCTCTTGTTCTCCGATCCCGCGGTGGCCGCTCGTGTCGTGTTGCTCGACCCCAGTGCCAATCTGTGCGTGCCGGCCGCCCTCATGTGCTCCACCGGCATGAATGCACTGGCGCATTGCATCGAAGGCCTGTATTCGCGCGAGCGCGTGCCGCTCGCCGAGACCTACGCGCTCGAGGCGTTGGCGCGCCTGGCCTACGCCGTACCGGCCGTGCGGCAGCGGCCCGACGACGAACAGGCGCGGGGCCAGTTGCTGTATGCCGCGCACCTGGCCGGCCTGGTGCTGGTCTACGCGCGCACCTGTGTGCACCACGCCTTGTGCCACGTCATAGGCTCGGTTACGGGCGCGCCGCATGGCGAGGCCAATGCGGTGATGTTGCCGCATTGCGTGGCTTTCAATGCGGCGGCCGCGGCCGGTCCCCTGGCGCGCGCCGCGGCGGCGCTGGGGCTGGAAGATGGCCCGCAATCGCTGGTGGACGCACTGTGCGCGCTGCAAGTGTCCGCGGGCGTGCCCATGCGCTTGCGCGATATCGGCGTCGCCGAGCATGACCTGGACCGTATCGCGGCCAAGGGCATGGGAGAGCGCGGCCTTTACTACAACCCGCGCCAGGTCGCCGGCGCCGACGAACTGCGCGGGATTCTCGAAGCGGCCTATTGAGGCTGCAGTGCTATTGGCCTATAGGGATGGGCCGCCGATATTTCTTACGAGGATTGCATCATGGCATTGAAGATTGTTCCCACCGGACGTACGCTGGGCGCGCGCATCGAAGGGCTGGACCTGTCCCGGCCGCTGGCGGATGCCGAATTCGCGCAGTTGCTGCAGGCTCTCGGGCAATACGGGGTGCTGAGCTATCCCGACCAGCAGCTCAGCCCCCTCGACCTGCGTGAATTCGCGCGCCGCTTCGGCGATCTGGAAATCAATGTCGCCGGGGCCTACCAGGAACCCGGGCTACCCGAGGTGATGGTGCTCTCGAACATCGTCGAGAACGGCAAGCCCATAGGCCTCTCGGACGCGGGGCAGGATTGGCACACCGACATGTCCTACAGCAAGATGATCGCTTTCACGAACATTCTCTATGGCATCAAGATTCCCTTCCGCGACGGCCGGCCCTTGGGCAACACCGAATTCTGCAATATGCATGCGGCCTACGAAGGCCTGCCCGAGGACATGAAGCGGCGCTTGGACGGCATGACCGTGCTGCACGACTTCAACAAGTTCTGGGAAATGATGCGCCGCGAGCGCGGCAGCCAGCGTCCGCCGCTGACGCCGGCCCAGCGCGCGGCAAAGCCTCCCGTGTCGCACCCGCTGTTCCTGAAGCACCCGATCACCGGGCGTAAAGTGCTGTATTGCAACCCGGGCTACGCCATGCGCATCAATGAACTCGAGCAGGCCGAAAGCGACGAGACCCTCGATTTCCTGTTCAAGCACCAGACTCAGGAACAATACCGCTACGCTCATCGCTGGCAGACTCGCGATGTCCTGATGTGGGACAACATGGGTACCGTCCATAATGCGATCCCCGATTATCGTCCCGACGAGCCGCGCCTGATCAAGCGCTGCCAAGTGATGGCCACGCGTTTCTTCAACGCGGACGGCAGCCCGCGCGGCAACAGCGAGCCCGCCGAGGCCGCGACGGCGTGAACATATCGCGCCGCCCGGCGCCGCGCAGCGTCGCGGACTGTTGCTCGATCGCCGACCTGCGCGCGCTTGCGCGCCGCCGGCTGCCGCGGGCCGTATACGACTTCTATGCCGGCGGCGCCGAAGACGAAAGCACCTTGCGGGACAACCGCGGCGCCTATGCGGCGTTGCGGTTCGCGCCGCATGTCCTGGTCGATGTGGCCAAGGTCTCCACCGAGTGCAATTTGCTGGGCGCGCCTGCTGGGATGCCCGCGGCCATCGCGCCGACCGGGGCGGCCGGCTTCGGCCGGCGCGATGCCGATCTGGCGCTGGCCAAGGCCGCCGCCGACTATGGTATTCCGTATACCTTGTCGAGCAGCGCGACCACCGCCATCGAGACCATCGCCCGCGCGGCGCCCGGGCGCCACTGGTTCCAGGCCTACGTGCTCAACAATCGCGAATTTTTCTGGAAGCTGCTCGGCCGGGCGCTGGCCGCCGACTACGAGGCGCTGGTCATCACGGTGGACCTGCCCGTGGGCGGCAAGCGGGAACGGGATTTACGCAATCATTTCTCGATTCCTTTTCGCTTTTCCGCGCGCAATATGCTGGATTTCGCGAGCCGGCCGCGCTGGGCGCTGGACATGCTCGCGCGCGGCCTGCCCGTCATGGAGAACCTGCGCGGCTTCGAGCTCGCGGCCAAGAGCGCGGTCGCCATAGCGTCGTCCGTGGGCAGAAGCTACGACCCCGGCTTCGACTTCGAGCGCCTGGCGCAGGTGCGCGAGCGCTGGCCCCGCAAGCTGATCGTCAAGGGCGTCTGCCGCGGCGACGATGCGGCCCGGCTCGCGGCGCTGGGCGTCGATGCAATCGTCGTATCCAACCACGGCGGGCGCCAGCTCGACGGCGCGGTCGCCACGCTGGACGCCTTGCCCGAGGTGCTGCAGGCGGTAGCGGGCCGCCTGCCGGTGCTGGTGGATGGCGGCGTGCGCCGCGGCGGCGACATGGCCAAGGCCCTGGCGCTCGGCGCCCAGGGGGTGCTGCTGGGGCGTGCGACGCTGTTCGGCGCGGTTGCGGCGGGCGAATCCGGAGCCCGCCGGGCCTTGGAGATCCTGCAGGACGAATTGCAGCGTACCCAGAAGTTGTGCGGCGTAACCCGCGCGGACCGGTTTTCCTCCGAACTGCTGCGTCCGGCACGGCGCATGCCGGATCTTGTTTATTGACCCTGGAGATTCCGATCTACAGGGCGATCTTTACCACCACCTCAAGGAGACAAACCATGAAAATCAATCTATCCAAACGCAAGGCTGCCATCCGCCTGGCCGCGGCATGTGCCGTAGGCCTCGCGGGCGCGGCGGCCATGCCGGGCTCGGCCTGGGCGGCTTCCGGCCATTATCCCGACCGGCCCATCCGGCTGATCGTGGGCTACAGCGCCGGGGGCCCGACCGATGTGCTGGCTCGGCTGCTGGCCAAGGAAATGGCCACCAATCTGGGCGGTTCGATAGTCGTCGAGAACAAGCCCGGGGCCAATGGCTATATCGCCACCGAGTACGTGCAGCGTGCGGCGCCCGATGGCTACACGATATTGATGAACACCATTTCTCACAACGTCAATCCGCTGATCAAGCCCCACCTTATCCACTACGACCCGATCAAGGACTTCACGCAAATCGCCCAGGTCGCGGTGCTGCCGCAATTGCTGGTGGTAGGCGGGCATTCGCCCTACGAGTCGCTGAAGCAACTTCTGGACAAAGCCAAGAAGCAGCCCGGGCAGGTGAGTTTCGGTTCGGCGGGCGTGGGCGGGTCCGCGCACTTGGCCGCGGCCTTGCTCGAAGAGCGTTCCGGCACGAAGATGAATCACATCCCCTTCCAGGGCAATGGCCCTGCGCTGACCGACGTCATGGCCGGCCGCGTGGATTTCATGTTCTATCCGATGGTCGGCCTGAAGGATTTCGTGTCCAGCGGGAAGCTGCGCATTCTTGCCGCCACCACCGCCAAGCGCCTGCCCGATTATCCCAAGGTGCCGACGATGTCCGAATTGGGGTTCCCCGGCTTTGAGGACTACGCCCAGCCCATAGGGTTCGTCGGTCCGGCCCATATACCCGAGGCGATCACCGCCAAGCTCGCAAACTCGGTCAAGACCGTCCTGGACAAGCCCGAGGTCCAGGAAAGGCTCAAGACCCTGGGCGCCGAGATCAAGTATCGTGATTCGAAGGACTACAGGGAATGGCTGGGCCAGGACAGGCAGCGCTGGGCCGATTTGATCAAAAAGGCCGACATACGCGCCGAATGAACGCCTGTGGGCGATGTAAGATCGGGGCAGGGCCGTATCGCGGGCGGCCCCTGCCACAAAGGATGGAACCATGCGCTGGATAAATTTTTCTCTTCCCGGCTCGGGCCGGCGGGCATACGGCAGGCTCGATGACGACGACCGGGTCCATGAAATCCGCGGCATCCCCTGGGCCGGGCACGAGCTTGCAAGCGCGAGCTACAAGCTCTCCGAGGTCAAGATCGAGGTGCCGGTGGTTCCGCCCACCTTTTATGCCGCGGGCCTGAACTACGTCACGCACATACGCGAGCAAGAAACCCTTACGGGAAGAAAGATCGATGTCCCGCCGCAAGCCGACATCGGATACCGGGCCGTCAACGCCCTGATCGCCCACGAAGAAAACGTCGTCATCCCCGAAGATGCCACGCACATCGAGTACGAGGGCGAACTGGTGGTCGTAATCGGCAAGAAGGCGCGCAATGTGTCCGAGGCCGAGGCGCTGCAATGCATTTTTGGCTACACCATCGGCAATGATGTCAGCGAACGGGCCTGGCAGCGTTCCGACCGCACTTTCTGGCGCGCCAAGAATTGCGACACGTTCAAGCCCATGGGGCCCTGGATCGAAACCGGGTTCGATCCGGCTCGGGCCGAGACCCGCGTGCTGGTCAATGGGCAGGTGAAAAGCCATTTCAATACTGGCGACATGCTGTTCGGCATTGCCACATTCATCAGCCGCATGACGCGCTACCTGACCCTGTATCCCGGCGACATCGTCTGGATGGGCACCGATGGCCATTCGCCGAAGCTCGCGCACGGCGATACAGTAGATGTCGATATTTCGGGCCTGGGGACGCTGCGCAATACGTTCGTCCGTGCCGCGGGAAACCCCCTTGCCGGAAATTCCTGATGCTGCACGCTGCACTGCAGCGCGGCGCCCGCCCGGCCGCATGAGCGGGCCGGGTATCGGCGTGTAGCAAAGAAGTGGCTCGTTCTCTGAACTTCGAGCGTAAACAGGTGTCCAACTTCATAGACATCGACGTTTCGAGCTTGAGCCCCCACTGACACGGGTTCATACACATACGGCCAGGGTCAGCAGGCGGCTCAACTCCGCGCTTGGAGAAGAGCCATGACCGATCGCAACGAAGATACAGAACGACATCGTTCTGAGTTTGTCGAGTCGCTGGCGGACTATTCGCGCAAGCAGCAGGCCCAGCATTGGGCGGGCAGCTTCAACGACTACCTGCGCGATATTGTTGCCGATAACCCTGCGCGCGCAGCCAGGTCCAGCCACCAATATATCTGGGACATGATTTGCTGGCGCGGCCTCGAGGCCCCCAAGCAAGCCGACACCGCAAATCGCTACAAATTATTCGAAGACGATCTGTTCGGAATCGACCAGGCGCTGGAGCGCGTTGCCAATTATTTCAAGGCGGCCAGCGAAGGGTCCGAGGTAGGACGCCGCCTGCTGCTCCTGCTGGGCCCGCCGTCCGGCGGCAAATCCAGCCTGGTGACACTGCTCAAGCGCGGCCTGGAGGCCTATAGCCGCATCGACGAGGGGGCGCTGTATGCCATCCAGGAAAGCCCCATCCAGGAATCGCCGCTGCTTTTGATACCGCACGGCAAGCGTGCGGAGTTCAGGGATTCCTATGGGGTCGAAATCAGCGGGGACTTATCGCCATACACGCGCGCGCTGGTCGATGAAAAATACGGCGGCGATTTTGCCCGCGTGCCGGTGCATCGCGTTTTCATCGACGAGGCCGGCCGCCACGCAGTGGGCACCTATGCGCCGCACGATCCCACCACGGCCGATATCGCCGACCTGGTAGGGTCGGTCGATCTGTCCAAGGTGGCCGAATACGGGGACGAAGGCGACCCGCGCGCCTGGTCGTGGTCGGGCGCGGTCTATGCAGGCAACCGCGGGCTTCTGGAAATGATCGAAATCCTCAAGGTCAAGCGCGAGTTCCTGTACTTGCTGCTGACCCTGACCCAGGAACAAGTCGTAAAGGTTTCGCGCTTTCCGCTCATTTATATCGACGAGACCATAGTCGCGCACACCAATATGGCCGAGTTCCGCCGGTTCCTGCAGGAAAAGGAAAATGAAGCCTTGCTCGACCGCATGGTCATCGTGCAGGTGCCATACACCTTGTGCTATACCGACGAGGCGCGCATTTATCACAAGCTGACGTCGGCTACGCCTTCGTTCCGGCAGGTGCATCTGGACCCGCACGCGCTGGCGGTGGCGGCGGTGTTTGCCATACTGACGCGCCTGCGGCCGTCCGAGCGCCCGGATCTCGACCTGAGCAAGAAGCTGCGCATCCACGCGCACGAAGAAGTCGAAGGAGTGTCGGACGCAGAAGCCGAGCGCATCGTGCGCGAGCAGCCCGACGAAGGCATGGACGGCGTTTCTCCGCGCTTTGTCGTCAATGCCCTGGCCAGCGCCATCAGCCAGTCCGAAAGCAAGAGCCTGACCGCCATGGAAGTCATGCTGGCGCTCAAGGACTCGATCGACTCCGATGCGCGCATGGACGCCAAGGTGAAGAAACAGTGGATCGATTTCCTGGTCACCACGCGCAAGGAGTTCTATAACCGCTGGGTCAAGGAAGACGTGCACAAGGCGCTGTTCGTGTCCTTCCAGGACGAAGCGCAAGAGCTGCTGGAAAAATACCTGGACGAAGTCGAGGCGGTGCTCGAGAACCGCAAGGTGGACGATCCCATTACCGGCGAAGAGCGCGATGCCGACGAGCGTTTCCTGCGCAGCGTGGAAACCAAGATAGGCATTTCCGATTCGGGCAAGACCTCGTTTCGCCAGGAGATCGTGCGCAAGGCCCTGAGCACCTACAAGCGCGGCGCCAAGTTCACGCTTTCCGAACACGCCCGTTTGTGCGAGGCGATCAAGCAGTACCTGTTCCAGGAGCGGCGCGACGTGTTGCGCCTGGTCACTTCCAGCACGCGCGCCGACGCCGAGACCATGGAAAAAATCTCCGCGGTCGAGGCGCGCCTGGTCGACGACTATGGCTACGATGCGCACAGCGCGCATGAAGCGCTGAACTACGTGACCACGCTGCTGGCGCAGGAATAATCCGGATATGCGAGGCCATCATCATGACGGGGCCGGTATTCCAGCAATTGTCCAACCTGGCGCACGCGCATCGCTGGTACAGGCTGTTTTCGCGCGGCGCCCGGGACTGGCTTAGGCACAATGAAAAAGTCCGGGACGCGGTGCGCGAGCAACTGCCGGAGATGATCGCGGGCGCCGACATCCTGAGCCGTCCGTCCAGCCACACCGTGCAGATTCCGGTGCATTTCCTGGAGCACTATCGTTTTCGCCTGAACACGCCCGATGAGCAGGCGGGCGTAGGGCAGGGGGGCGGCCGGCCGGGCGATTCGTACCACCAGGGCCAGGGAGAAGGGGGCGAAGCCGGCCAGGCCGGCGCGGGAGGCAGCGGCGGCGGCGAGCTGCGTTTCCTGCTGGAGCTCAGGATCGAGGACATCGTCGACTGGATCTGGGAGGAACTGCACCTGCCCGACCTGAAGCCGCGCAGCAGCGATGCGCTCAGGGACGAAGACCTGGTGCGCGAAGGCTGGAGCCGCCACGGCCCCAATTCGCGCCTGGATCGCCGCCTGACCCTGAAAGAGGCGATCAAGCGGCGGCATGCCCAACTGCCCGAGGATGCGGCGCCGTTCTCGGACGAAGACCTGCGCTTTCGGCAACTGGCGCGGCGCCAGCGGCCCGCAAGCGATGCGATCGTGGCGCTGGTGCTGGACGTGTCCGGCTCTATGGATGCGGAACGGCGCAAGCTTGCCAAGTCCTTCTTCTTCTGGGCGATACAGGGCCTGCGCCGGCAATATGGCAATGCGCTGGAAATCGTCTTTATCGCGCATACCAGCGACGCCTGGGAATTCACCGAAGAGCAGTTCTTCCAGGTCAGCGCCACCGGCGGCACCACGGCCTCCAGCGCCTTCAGGCTGGCGCTCGATATTTTTTCCCAGCGCTACCCGGCGCGGCGCTACAACCATTACCTGTTTTACGCCTCCGACGGCGAGAACTTTGCCGATGACCGCAGCCTGGCCGACAGCCTGCTGTGCGAACTGGGCGACATCGCCAACTTCATAGGCTTTTTGGAAACCCCGCAAAACCCGCATGAATCCGGGCTTTCCGAAATCGGCAGGCTGTTCCGCTCGCTGGAATCGCGCAATTATCCCGTCGGCACCTATACCGTGCATGAACGCAGCGACGTATGGAATGCGGTACGCCGCTTCTTCCAGCGCCAGGCCGACGCGCAAACGGGCAGGGAGGCCTGATATGCAAGCCGCCTACGCGCATGGCCTGGAGCGCCTCTCGGACTACATGCCCAGGATCGAGGCGCTGGCCAGGCACGACGGGCTGGATTTCGACCCGGTCGATTTCGAACTGGTGCCCAATACCTTCATGATGGAAGTGGCCGTGTACGGCCTGCCCATACGCATGCCGCATTGGTCTTTCGGGGTACGCTACATCCATCAGCAGGTGCAGCACCGGATGGGCGGCTCACACATATTCGAGGTGGTGTTTCCCGGCAACCCCAACCGCGCCTATCTCGTCACCGACAACGGGTTGGCGCAAAACACGCTGGTGACGGCGCATGTCCTCGGGCATGCCGATTTTTCCAAGAACAACGCCTTGTTCGCGCGCATGCAGCAGCAGGTGGGCTATCACATCGTGACCGAGGCGGCGGAAAGAGCCCACAACATCCAGGCTGCGATAGAAGAGCACGGCCAGCGGCGCGTCGAAATGGTACTGGATGCGGCGCTGGCGCTGGAGCAGCACATCGATGTGGACCAAGCCATACACCGGCGCGACTATCCGACCCACATCTTGCCCAAGGCGGGTCCCAGGCCCTCGGGCTTTCTTTCCCGCTATGCCGAGCTGCCCGGCGAAGCGGCGCCTGCGGCGCGCCGCGGCCAGCGGGCCCCCGTGCCGCCGCACCCCGAATCGGATCTGCTGTGGTTCATGGCGCGTTATGCGCCCGACATGGAAGGCTGGGAACGCGACATCTTCCTGGCCGTGCGCGAGGAGTCGTTTTACTTCTACCCGGTGTTCGCCTGCCAGATCATGAACGAAGGCTGGGCCAGCTACTGGCATGCGCGCCTGTTGCGCGAAGCCGATTTCCTGCCCGACGACATCTATCTGGACGCCATCAAATCGCATTCCGACGTCATACGCCCCTATGCCGCAGGCAAGGACATGGCACTGGCTATCAACCCCTACCATGTCGGCTTCGCCATGTGGGAATACATCATCGAAACCGAAGGCCTGGACAGCGCCTTGCGCATACGCGCCGAAGAAGACGACTTCAGCTTCATCCGCAATCACCTGGACGAGGCCCTGGCGGAAAAGCTGCAGTTGCTCGGCTACCGCTCGCATCGTGAAGGCTCGACCGGAATGCGGGTCGACATCGAGGACGTGGACATCGAAACCCTGCGCGAACGATTGATCGCGCCCAAATTCAATTTTGCCGCGCCCCATGTGCAGGCCGTAGAGCTCAGCAATGACGGCAGCCTGATGCTGCGCCACGACTACGCCGCCGACGGCCGTGGCCTGGACCTCGAGCGCGCAAAGAAGGTGCTGGACTACATCGCCCTGGTGTGGCGCCGTCCGGTGGCGCTGGAAACAATAGACGGCGAGGGCAACAAGAAGACGCTGACCGCGCATTGAAGGCGCGAGCGACGGGGGGTGTGCCCATCGTGCAGGCGGCCGGGAAAATTGCTCGAGTCTGTACGCGACTATCCTCGATACAGCAGTTTTCCGACCACGCCCTCATCGACTTCGATGCCCAGCCCCGCTCCGGCGGGAGGCGCCACCTCGCCGCCGCATTGTGCTATGGGGTCGTGTACCAGTTCTTGCTGTACCGAAACAGGAAAGGGCTTGAGTTCGAACAATCGCGCATTGTGCGACGCCACAGCCAGGTGCAGGCTGGCGGCGCTGGTGATGGCTGTGCTCCAGGCGTGGGCATTGATGGTCAATTTCGCCCGGCCGACCAGAGCATCGATTTTGCGAAAGCCTGTAATACCTTCCGCACGCGCCGGATCGACTCCCACGATGTCTACCGTGCCCGTGTCGATCAGGTTTGCGTAGGCGGCAACCGTCCATTCCCGTTCGCCGGCGGCGATCGGTACTTCGACGGCCGACTTGAGCGTACGGTAGTCGTCAATGCGGTTCGGGTAAAAGGGTTCTTCGATCCAGCCTATATCGTATTCCGCCATGGCACGGACCGTATCGATGGCTGCCTGGCGGCTCCAGCGGGTGCCGTTGCCCGCATCGACCAGGATTTCGACATCCGGCCCGGCGGCACGGCGTATGCCGGCCACGAGCGCGATGCTGCTGTCGGGGTCGTGGCCTACTCCGGACAGGGATTTCTTTGCCAGGCCCAGCTTCACGCTGCGGTATCCCATGGCGAAGAATCCCAGCACTTCATCGATACACGCCGAGAGACTTCCCTTGTTCACATGGCAGCTCGCGTTGGCGGGCAGCCTGGAGTGCACGCGGCCGAACAGTTCGCACAAGGGCTTGTTTTCGATCTTGCCCTGGATGTCCCACAAGGCGATGTCGATGGCGCTATAGGCGAAGCAGGCGATTCCACCCTCGCCATACCACCAGGTATGCGAACGCATGGCCTCCCAGGCTGTCTCGCATGTGAGTTCGCCGCGGGCGATGAGCATGGGCGCAAGGCCCTCGTCGACAAGGGTTGCGGTTGCGCGGCAGGCTTCGGGCCACATGGCGATGCCTTCCCCCCAGCCGACGATTCCATTAGTGGTTTCGACTCGCACCAGAACCGTCATGCGCGGCTGATCGAGATCGTTGGGGTCGGGGTAGCGCAGGACGTAACTCTGGATGTGAGCCAATTTCATGGTTTTCACAGTCTTGACGAAGCGATGGCACAGTGTATATCATCTGGCCATCAAATAGTAAGGTTATTAGGTTGTCAGGCCAATTTTGATAGCCATGCCTGTAGCAGGCCGCTGGGGCCAGGCGGTTCGCAAGGTGTCGGCTTGTGCAAACCCTCCAAGACAAGTAGGAATCGGCATTCATGACGCGCCCTTCACTCACAATCACCAGCCTTGACCGCGAGCCCGTCTCGGAACAAGTCGTGACGCAATTGCTGGGCATGGTGAAAGCCGGCAATCTCAAGCCGGGCGACCACCTTCCCCCCGAACGGGAGCTGGCGCAATCGTTCGGCGTGAGCCGGCCGACCATCCGTGAAGCCGTGCGGGCGCTGGTCGTGCTCGGCGTGCTCACCACCCGGCAGGGCGGCGGCATCTACGTATCGAATCTGCGTGCGGAGACCTTGCTCGGCCCCCTGCAATTCTTCCTGTCGCTTGAAGATACCGCCGTCGATACGCTTTACGACGCCCGGCAACTCATCGAGGGAGGCATTGCCGGGCGCGCGGCGCACGCTGCCACGCCGGATGACGTACGTGCCTTGCAAGAACTGATTGTGCTGCAGAAAGGGGCAGTCACCGACCCGCAGGCCTATCGAAAACTGGACATCGCATTTCATGAACGTATCCATGCGATGGCGGCCAATCCGTTTCTGGCCCGGGCCGCAACCAGCCTCAATACATTGGGGCTGGAATTTCGCACGGTTGCGTCCGAGTCGCCGCAAGTCATCGCGCAGAGCCTGCTCGACCACGCGGCCATCGTCGCGGCCCTGGCGGCAAACGACCAGGCCGCCGCCGAAGAGGCCATGCGGCAGCACATGCGCAACGTGCTCGAATCCACACAGGAATCCATACGGCAGCGCCAGGAGGCCGAAGCGTCGGGCCGCCTCACGAATGCCAGCTAGATCCCGGTAAAACGCAAGCGAAGGGGATGGCTTTGAACGTCGCGAACTTGGACAACAAAACAGTGGCGGTAACAGGCGCCGGCCGGGGCATCGGCTCGGCGGTCGTGTTGCGTCTATTGCAATCGGGCGCGCGCGTCCTGGCCCTTGTGCAGCCCGATGCACCGGTTACGGGCCTGGACGGCATCCAGGCGGATCATGCCTCGCGCTTGGACATTATTCCCGCTGATGTCACCAGCACCGAGAGCATTGCCGCGGCAGTACGCCGCTGCCGCGAGCTCGGGGGCGCCGTCGATGTACTGGTCAACAATGCCGGCATCATCCAGCCTATCGGCAAGGTGGCCGATATCGACCCCGGCGCGTGGGGCAGGGTGCTGGCCGTCAACGCTACGGGGGCCATGCGTTGTACGCACGCGTTTCTACCGTTGCTGATCGAGCGCCGGGGCACACTCATCAACATCAGTTCCGGAGCTGCGTATCGGCCCCTGGAGGGGTGGAGCGCCTATTGTGCGAGCAAGGCTGCGCTCGTCATGCTGGCCCGTGCAGTGGATCTCGAATATGGCGATCGGGGCCTGAAGGTATTTTCCCTGGGTGTTGCGCCGACCGATACAGCGATACAGGGCGATATACGCGAGTCGGGCATCAACGAACTCAGCCGTATTCCCCGAGAAAAACTGAGCTCGCCTGCGCAGGTTGCGGAAGTGGTGGCCTGGTTGTGCGGGAATGACGCCGCCGCGATCACGACGCTCGAGATCGACATGCGCGACAAAATCTTTGAACCGCTGGTGAGGCAATGGCAATGAGTATCTCCGCAGCACGCGTCGTCGTTACGGACTATAACTTTCCCGATGTCGAGCGCGAGCGGGCCGCTGCGCAAGAGCTGGGCGCAGACTTCGCTTTCTTCCAGTGCAAGACTGCGGAAGAGGTCGCCGAGGCGGTAGAGGGGGCACGGGTCGCAGTCGTGCAATTCGCTCCCATGGGCGAATCGGCGCTGGCGCGCATGGCGCCCGGTGCAGCGGTTATCCGGTACGGAATCGGCTACGACAATATAGACCTCGCCGCTGCCGCGCGCTGCGGGATCCAGGTGGGATACATTCCCGATTACTGCGCCGCCGAGGTCGCCGACCATGTCGCGGCGCTCATTCTGGCCGCCTTGCGCAAGCTGCCTCAACTCGATGCGTCGGTGCGCGCGGGGGCCTGGGCCGCCGTAGGCACGGCTCAGCCCATAAAGCCGTTTTCCGAGGTTGCCATAGGTTTTCTAGGCCTGGGGCGTATCGGCAGTGGCGTGCTCGAGCGCTTGAAGGCATTCGGGTTCCGTTTCCTGGTGTCCGATCCGTACCTGGATCCGGCCAGGGCGCAAGAGCTCGGAGCCAAGCAGGTAAGTGTCGAAGCCCTTTTCGCGCAATCCGATGTCCTGACCCTGCATGCTCCGGCCACGCCGCAAACGGACCATATCGTCAACGCGCGCACTCTGTCCACCATGAGCAAGCACGCCGTCATTGTCAATGCCGCGCGCGGCAAGCTGGTGGATGAAACCGCACTGGCCGACGCGCTGAGTTCGGGCGGCCTGGGGGGCGCCGCGCTCGATGTCTTCGAAACCGAGCCCCTGCCGGCGGACTCTCCTCTGCGCCATGCGCCCAATGTCATTCTCACTCCGCACGCGGCGTGGTATTCCGACGCCGCCATCGTCAGGCTGCAAGAGCTTGCGGCGCAGGACATTGCGCGCGTACTGAGGGGCGAGGGGCCGCGTTGCCCCGTGCCGAGTCCGAGGGCCTGAACCGCGACCGTGGATGGCCACGCACACGAATGTTCGTCTCATCATCGAGGGGAAGAAAGCCATGCCGCAGTACACCGAAGCCAAGCGCCGCATCACCGAGGAGGAAATCTGCGCCAGCGGGTTTTCGACGCCGCTGGACGCGCCCACGATTCCGCCGTTTCCGTTTGAATTTCGCAATGCCGAGATTCTCACGCTGACTTATCGGTCCGACCCCCGGAAAATGGCCTGCCTGCTGCCGCCCCCGTTGGAGCTTGCGGGCGATGTGGTGCTCATCCATATCTACAAGATGAACGATACCGATTGGCTGGGGCCGTATGGCGAGGCCAATGTGATGTTCGGGGCACGGCTGCCCTCGGCGAATGCTGCAGGAGCATATTCATCCCACCTGTACTTGAGTTCCGATGCCGGGGTGGCGCATGGGCGCGAGGTGCATGGCCAGCCCAAGAAACTGGGCGTGCCTTCGCTTGCGGCCCGGGGCGATGCATGGGTGGGTACGGTCAGCCGTAATGGCATAGATATTATTACGGGCACGCTGGCCTACAAGCAGAACCGCGGCGATCTCGCTCATCTGTCCAGCCTCGTCGACTTCAGCAACAACTTCAACCTGAAGGCTGTCGATCATATCGACGGCACCCCGGCCATACGCCAGATCACATCCAGGCGGCTGACGAACGTCACCGTGCATGAGTGCTGGGAGGGGCCGTGCACGGTGGAGCTGAGGCCGAACATCCAGGCCCCCGTCTATCGGCTGCCGGTGGTCGAAATGCTGAACGCCTTTTACTGGCGCGCGGATTTCACGCTGGTACCGGGCGTGATCCTGCACGACTACCTTGGCGCCTGAGGCCTGCGCATCATCTATCACATACCCCCGTGTGCATAAGGAGTGCGCCTGGGTTTCTTCGCATGAAATTCATAAAGGGAGACAAACATGCCATCAAGCAACGAAGCGCCATATGCGACGAATATGGCAAGCGCCGGCGGGCAGGGCCGTTCCGTTCCTGTCGGCGGCGCGATACCCGAGGTTTCCGCCAAGAAGCTTCGCCAAGTCCTGTGGGCCTCGATCATAGGCACCGTCATCGAGTGGTATGACTTCGTCTTGTTCGCGGTGGCATCGGGCCTGGTGTTCAACAAGCTGTTTTTCCCCGAACTGTCGCCCGTTGCCGGCACCCTGGCTTCGTTTCTGACCCTGGCCGTGGGCTTTCTCGCGCGACCGCTGGGAGGCCTCATCATTTCCCACTTCGGCGACAAGAAGGGGCGCAAGCCGGCGCTCGTCTTCACCATCGCCTTGATGGGCCTGGCTACCGTGATCACCGGCAGTCTGCCGACCTTCCAGCAGATCGGCATCCTGGCTCCGATACTGCTGGCCATCCTGCGCCTGTTGCAGGGCTTGGGGGCAGGGGCCGAATACGCGGGCGCCTTGATACTCGTGGCCGAATACGTGCCGGAGAAAAAGAAGGGCTACTACACGGCGTTCGTGCTTTCGGCCACTGTGGTCGGCTTGCTGCTTGCGTCCACGACATTCCGACTCGTGTCCCAATTGCCGCAAGATACATTCATGAGCTGGGGCTGGCGCGTGCCGTTCTGGATATCGGCGGCGCTCGTGGTGGTCGCCCTGTATATACGCATGCACCTCGAAGAGACCCCGGAATACCGGGTGGCGGTCGCGCGCGCAGCAGAGCGCGAGCGTGCTTCGAAGCTGCCTCTGGGCGAAGTATTGCGCAAGCAGCCCAAGGCCCTGCTGTGCGGATACCTGGCCATGTGCGGCGCCAATGCGGGAACCTATACGCTCAACACCTTCGCACTGGCCTATATGGTGAACCGCCTGGGTTTTCCGCGGGCGGACGCCTTGAACGTGCTTATTCTCGCGGCCATTGCAGGCATCGTTTGCACTCCGATCATGGGCGCCATATCCGACCGGTATGGCCATGCCAAGGTATACCTGCTGGGGACGCTTTTTATTTTGTTGTATGCGGCGCCCATGTTCTGGCTCATGGACTCTCGCAGCATCATGCTTGCGGGCGTGGCGATGGTGATCGGCTACGGCATCGGATTCGGTTCGGTCGCGGGCTCGCAAGGTGCTTTCCTGACCAATTTGTTTCCCACTCGATACCGCTACACCGGGATTGCGTTCGTGCGGGAAATCAATGGCGCGACTATTGCCGGGCTGACACCCTTCATCGCCACGTGGCTGACTCAGCTCAATGGCGGTAAATCCAACTATGTCGTGGCATACCTGGTCATCATGTGCCTCGTGTCCATCATTGCCGTGTGGGCGATACGCCACGAGAAGCCGCAGGAAGCCTAGCGAGCTGCACAGCCCCGGCGTGCCCGGGGCTGGTCGTGCCGGGGGCTGTGCTATGCGTGATGGGTTGCCGGCCGAGGCCGCGTGGGCACCGCTTTTCGGCTGGCTCAGGCGCCAGCGCGGCATGTCCGCCGTGTCGGCGCCCAAGACCATCGCCTTGCCTCGCGCCACTTCTGGGATCCGGCCACGCGGGCCCGCATGCTCCGCGCGCCGGCTTGGGCAAAGCCGCCCCTTTATTTACGCTTGAACCAGCCCGCGAAACCGCCCAGGACCAGAATGGCGCCCACCACGATGCCGGAAATGCCCAGCCATTGGGGGATGGCTTTCTCGTGCGTGGCTTTCAGGGCGGCCGAGCCAATCTTGACGACGGTTTCGGTGTCATGGTAGCTGCCGTTGCCCGCTACCACCCAAATGCCCGCTACGAGCAGGACAAGGCCGATGATAATCAAAACCTGGCGCATGTTTGAGTTTTCCTAAGTGTTTGAGTGACTGAAAATTTACTACACTCACCCAAGTACGCAGGTAACATCTTTATACCTCGCCGATTTTGGCATCGCCGCCTTCCATGTCCGCGGCGGCGCCCGGCGCACGCCTAGTTCCCTGTGTCACACGCCCGTGGCGAGCCTTGCCATGACGATGATGATGGCAACCTGCATGAGCCCCTGGCTGGCCACCACATAGTAGAAGCGGCTCATCATACGGCCGATCTTCGGGCCGTCGGGGTTCGGTTTTTGCAATTCGAGACAGACCCGCACGCTGGTGGGCAGGAGGTAGCCCAGTCCCTGGATGGTCATGAGCGTGATGAGGACCAGGGCTGCCGCGATCCAGCCGAACTGGGGCCAGGGCAACTGGATGAACCCCATCCGAACCGCCAGGAACCAGCCCGCGGTGCCGGTCAGGACCGACAAGGTCGGCAGCAGGAATAGCGTGACCGGCGTGAGCCGGATTATGAATTCTTTGCGCACCGGGATGGCTACGCTGCGGATGATCGGCCCGATGACGAACCCCATGAACAGATCGATGCCTGTCCACAGCACACCGCTCATGACGTGCACCCAGTTGAGGAACCAGACGTTTCCGTACAGAATTGCCAGGACCAGCACGGCAAGCGCTGCCGCGACATACCAGAGGTAGTGCCAGCGGATGAGCTGAGGTTGCGCTGCGGATGATGCCGTGAATGATGCACCCATAGAACCTCCGGAGCTGCTGTGCCGCGGCAGCCAGGCATTTGCACATATGATACTGTCGGGGTCGCCGCCTGCGTTCATTGTGCGGCGCAGCTATTGCATGACCGGGAACCCCGTTGCCGAGTGGCTGCGATCCGCTCGTGATCACGCCAGTATTTCTGAACCGTCCAATCGTAGGAAACAGCCGTGAACTCAAACAGTGGCCAGCAGGATCTCGGGTTCGCCCCCGTGCACGACCAGCCCATCGCGTACATGCGACGAACCCGCGAGTGGTACCTGGCCCTGGGTTATGACAACCCCTACACCTGGGCTCACTATGCGGATGTTCCCTTTCATGCGCTGGGCAAGCCATTGTCCGAGGCTACCGTGACACTCATCACGACGGCCGCGCCGTACCAGGAAGGCAAGGGCCCGCAGGGGCCGGGGGCGCCGTACAACGCGGCGGCAAAGTTCTATGAGGTGTATTCAATGCCTGGCGAGCGCGATGCCGACCTGCGCATTTCCCATGTCGCGATCGATCGCAAGCACACCAGCATGGAAGATGCCCGGGCGTGGTTTCCCTTGGCGGCGTTGCGCACCGCGGTGCAGGAAGGGCGGCTGGGGCGGCTCGCCGCCCGGTTTCATGGCGTGCCCACGAATCGCAGCCAGCGGCACACACAGTCCGTGGATTGCCCGGAGATTCTGCGGCGCTGCCGGGAGGATCGCGTCGACGCAGCCATCCTGGTGCCCAACTGCCCCGTCTGCCACCAGACCGTCAGCCTCGTGGCCAGGCATCTGGAAGCCCATGGCATTGCCACAGTGATCATGGGCTGCGCCAAGGATGTCGTCGAGTACTGCGGCGTGCCCCGTTTCCTGTTCAGCGATTTTCCCCTGGGCAATGCAGCCGGCAGGCCACACGACGCCGAGTCCCAGCGACAGACGCTGGCACTTGCACTGCAAGTGCTGCAAAGCGCGCCCGGGCCGCGCACGACGGTGCAGAACCCGCAACGCTGGTGCGACGATCCGGACTGGAAGCTGGATTATTGCAATGTGGAAAGAGTCGGCCCCGACGAATTGCAAGCCTTGCGCGATGAAGCCGAGTCCGCGAGAAAACTGGCGCGTGGCCTGCGTGAGAAAAGCCTGGCAGGCAAGCCCGCTCCCGGATAGGGATGCGGCCTATAAAAACAAAACGCCTGACTGAGAGCAGTCAGGCGTGAATTCTGGTGGAGACGAGGAGGATCGAACTCCCGACCTTCGCATTGCGAACGCGACGCTCTCCCAGCTGAGCTACGTCCCCAGAAAGACGAGCATTCTAGCAGATTTGCGGGGCTCGTGGGTCGAGTCCAGGCCGACGATTAGCCTGGGCCGGCAGCCGGGTGGAAAGGGCGAAGCGGCCAACCGGTGGAACCCGGCGGCCCGGGGTTTTCTTAACCGTCCACGATCTGCGGCGGTTATTTATCGACATCTTCGTCTTTGGGCGGCTCGCCAGGCGCGGGCACACCCCCCAGCCATTCGGGAATGTCCCGCATACCGTGCAGCACACGCCAGACATCGATGTGATCGGGCTGCTCGATATAGAACACGAGGTACGGATAGCGTTTCAGGCGCCAATGGCGCAGGTCCGCCAGGCCGAGTTCGTGGGCATAGCGGGGAGAACCTGCGTTCGGATGGCGGGAGATACGCACATACGCCTGTTCGAGCGAATCGACAAAGCCCAGCGCTACCCGTTCAGATGCTACATTGAGAAGGTAATCCAGAGCATCCTCGACATCCCGCCTGGCGAGGGCTCTGGGAATGACGGGCTTGGGCCTCATTCCCGCGCATTGCGCACGCGGGCCCGCAGCGCGGCAAAATATTCCTCATCGGCGGGTGGCGTTTGGGCTGTAGCGGCTCCTGCCAGAAGCAGACCGCGCAGATGCTGGCGGTCTTGATCTTTCCGGATCAGTTCTCGCATGTATTCGCTGCTGGTGCCATAGCCGCGCTGGCTGACTTGCTCGTCGACAAAGGCCTTGAGTGCGCCGGGCAGGGAAATATTCATAGTGCTCATGATGCCATCCTAGCTATCTTGCCAAAATTTGGCAAGCCGTTCAGCGGCGTCTCCTGAACGGAGACGCTCCGGGCGTTCAATAACATCCAGGAGAAATATCGGCATGACTACGCAACTACCGGCGGCCGCGTCGGGGCAATTTTTCATCGGCGCTGATCTGCCCGTCAATCGCCTGGGCTACGGGGCCATGCGCATCACGGGCGAGGGCATATGGGGCGAGCCGACCGATCTGAAGCAGGCACGGGCCACGCTGACGCGGACGCGGGAGCTGGGCGTCAATTTCATCGACACGGCCGACAGCTACGGTCCATATGTCAGCGAAGATTTGATCCGCGAGGCCTTGCATCCGTACCCCGACATGGTGATCGCCACCAAGGCCGGGCAGACGCGCCATGGCCCTAACATTTGGAAACCGCTGGGCCGGCCCGAATACCTGCGCCAGTGCGCGCTGATGAGCCTGCGCCGGCTGGGGCTGGAGCGCATCGACCTGTGGCAGCTGCATCGTATCGATCCCCAGGTGCCCGAGGCCGAGCAGTTCGAGGTCATTTCCGAAATGCGCAAGGAAGGCCTGATACGCCACGTGGGCCTGAGCGAAGTGAGTGTGGCCCAGATTGAGGCGGCGCGAAAATATTTCCCGGTCGCCACCGTGCAGAACCGCTATAACCTGAGCGACCGGCAGAGCGAGGCCGTACTCGATTACTGCGGACAGCATGCCATAGGCTTCATTCCCTGGCATCCGCTCGCCGCGGGCGCGCTGCCCGGCCCCAATTCAGCGGTCGCGCAAATTGCCCGGCGGCTGGGCATCACGCACGGGCAGCTTGCCCTGGCGTGGCTGCTGAAGCGTTCGCCCGTGATACTGCCCATTCCCGGCACGAGTCGGATCGCCCATCTGGAACAGAACGTGGCGGCCGCCACGGTGGAGCTGTCCGACGAAGATTTTGCCGCGATAAGTGCTCAGGCCGCTTAAACCGACGGCCTTTCCGCAGGCAAGTTACTGGATGCTGATGTTCGCCTGTTTCGCCACCTCGGTGTATTGGGCGATCTGGCTTCTGATCGTGGCCTCCAGTTCTGCCGCGCTGCTGCCTATCGGTTCGATGCCCAGTTTGTCGAGGCTGGCTTGCATTTTCGGGTCGCGTAGCGCTTGTTGCACTCCCGCCTGCAGCGCCGCCACGATGGAGGCAGGGGTGCCGGAGGGTGCGAAGAGCCCAGACCACAGCAGCATCTGGTAGTCGGGCCCGCCCGCTTCGGCGACGGTGGGCACCTGGGGCAGCGAGGCGATCCGCTTGCCGGTGGTGACCGCCAGGGGTCGCAACTTGCCGGCGCGGATTTGCGGGATGACAGCGGCGCTGTCGCCGAAGGTCATGGGCACTTGGTTGGCGAGCACAGCCTGAACCGCCTGGGCGCTGCCCTTATAGGGGATGTGGTTGAATCGCAGGTGCGCCTGCTGTGCGAACATTTCCGTTGCCAACTGGAATGATGTTGCGGCGGATCCGTAGTCTATGGTTCCCGGCTTTGCCTTGGCGGCGCCGACCAGATCCACCAGGCTGCGATAGGGCGTGGCCGGATTGACGACAATCAAGAGCGGGAAGCCGCCTATCATGCTGACGGGGGAAAAATCAGCAACCGGGTCGTAGGGCAGCTTCTTGTACACGGCGGGGTTGACCGTCATGCCGCTGCTGGGGCCAATCAGCAGTGTGTAGCCGTCGGGCTTGGCCCGCTTGACCGTGTCGAAGGCGATGAAGCCGTTGGCTCCGGGGCGGTTTTCCACAACGAAGGGCTGGCCCATTTGCGCCTGCAGGCGTTCGGCGAGCAGGCGGGCCAGTACGTCGTTACCTCCGCCGGGAGGAAAGCCCACGACGATTTTCACCGGCCTGTCCGGATAGCCTGCCGCGGCCGCAGTGGCTGCGGGGAACAGGCTTGCGGCCGCAATTGTGCATAGGGCCAGGGCCGCGGCTGCGGCCTTCTTGATGGGCTTCATATATGTTTGCCTCCTGATGAATGTGATGGTGTGGCGCCGCCGGTGTCTAGCGTATGCCGTACTTGCCGGGCGCGATGACGCCGTTGGGGTCCAGGGCACGCTTGATTGCGTCGCATGCTTGGACGATGCCGGACATGCGCTGCTCTTGATGGAACTGCTGGTACATGGTGGGCGCCCGGCCGACGAAGACGCCTCTTTCGGCATAACTGGCGGCCAGCGCCCGATAGCATTGGTCGGCGCGCGCCGCCTCGTCCGGGTCGTTGCGATTGAACACCAGTGTATGCACGCCGCGGGCGAAGCGCGGCCCGCAAACATTGGAAACCATATATTCCAGGCCATGTTGACGGCAGATTTCGCGCGCATGCTTCTGCATCTGGTGGGCGATCAGCCCGTTCATGGGCATGCCGGGAAGGAACCAGGCCGTGCCTCCGCCGGGACGCCAGTTGAGCATGCGCAACTCGCCGTCGCTGGGGATGCCCAGATAGTTTTTGCGGGCAATGTCAAGCGGCGCTACGGCCTGCGCCTCTTCGGGCGGGATGTAGCGGATCTTCGAGGACTTCGCGAAGTGGGCGCGCAGCCTGTCGATCTGCGGGGCGACGGCCTGCTTGCTGGCGCCGAAGAGGGCGCCGGAGATGTTCCATGACCCCAGGCCGTGCTTGTGCTGCAAGGCTCGCCGGGCTTCGTCGCTGATCTGTGTGCGCCCGCCCGAGGTGGTGTATTCGGGGTTGCTTTCGGCCGCGGCGATCAGATACAGATCATTGGTCACGCGGATCTGGGTCGGTACGAAGTTGGTCTGCTTCAGCGGGCGCACGAGTTCGATTACCTCGTCCAGGTCGTCGTCGTCGGCTGCGCTGAAGAAGAATGGTTCGATATGGGGAGGGCGCAGCATTAGCCAGATGCCGGCCCGCGTCACGATGCCGTAGTTGGATTGGGTGAACAGCCCGTCGAGTGCCGGCCCGAAGCTATACTTGGACACATGCCAGTTCAGGTGTTCGGCCGCTTGCAGGCTGCCGTCGCCGGTGCGGATGATGTCGCCGTTGCCGAGCACTACTTCCATGCCGCAGACGCTGCCGAAATGATCTGCCGCCGCGCCACCGCCGCCGCCCTTGTCCAGGGCATTGCCCAGCAGGCTGCCTTGGGGCGGGCCGGCGGTGGGGGACATCATGAGGCGGCTGCCGCGTTTGTTCAGTTCGTCATACAAAGATTGGAAACTGACGCCCGGCTCCACTTCGCAATAGCCCAGGACCTCGTTGACTTCGATCACCCGGTTCATGTGGCGGCCTAGATCGACCACGACCTGGCCCGGGCACATGGGGGATTTGCTGCCCAGGCCGATGTTCTGCCCGGTGCTGATGGGAAACAGCTGAACCTTGTGCCGGTTCGCCGCCTGGACGATGCGCTGCACTTCGGTGGTCGAAGCCGGGTAGAGCACGGCGGCAGGGCGGTTGTCGGGGCTGGGCAGCGTGTGTTCGCCGTAGCGGTCCAGGGTTTCCCCTGCGATCGAGACGGCGTCGGGTCCCAGCTCGCCGCGCATGTCCTTGATGAAAGCGTCGAAGCCGGATTCCGGTGCGGCCGGAGGGGCAGAGGGAAATGTGGTGGAAGTTTGCAAAATCGTGACTCCTTACCAAAGCAGATCGGAAGTTTCGGGCGCGGCGCTTGCTGCGTCGCGGGGAGGCGGGCTTTCGGTGCAGGCGGGGGTGTGCGCCGGGGGCGTGAAAGTTTCCATGCCGCGCGGCGGCGGGCCGCCGGCGGCCCAGTCCAGTAGCTGCACGGTGTGTGCAACCGGTATGTCGGTGTACATGGAGATCTGCACCAGGCATCCCATGTTCCCCGCCGCAATGACGTCGGGCCGCGTGGCCTCGATATTGCCGGCCTTGCGCTGCCCGAGCCGTTCGGCGATTTCGGGCTGCAGGATGTTGTAGGTGCCGGCCGAGCCGCAGCACAGGTGGTTTTCTGCGATGTCGGCCACCACGAATCCGGCGTGCTCGAGCACCTCTCTGGGCTCGCGCGTGATCTTCTGGCCGTGCTTGAGCGAGCATGAATCGTGGTAAGCGACACGCGCGGATAGCCGTGCGAACTGCAGTTCCTGTACGCGTGTGTTCAGGAACTGAGTGATGTCCACGCAGGCTGCCTCGACCCGCGCGGCGCGTTCGCGGCGCAGGGGGTCGTCCTGGAACAGTTCGCGATAGTGCCGGATGACGGAGCCGCAGCCCGACGTGGTGACCAGCACGGCTTCGATCTCGCCTTTCTCCAGCAGGGCATGCCAGGCATCCACCAGTTTTGCGGCATGGCGCTGCGCCGTATCGCGATGGCCCAGGTGCAGGTCCAGCGCGCCGCAGCAACGGCCCGCCAGGCCGTTGTCGACCACCTCTATGCCCATGCGGCCCAGCAGCCGGCGAGCGGCGGCATTGATCTCGCCCCCCATTACGGACTGCACACAGCCGTCCAGCAGCGCCACTTTCCCGGTCTTGCGGGAACCGGCGGGAGCGGCCAGGTCCTGTCCGCGCACGGCGAATGCGCCGATCGCCCGCGCGCCGGACAGGCGTGCCAGAGTGCCGAGGATACCGGGCAGGCGCGCACCCACACCGCCGGTGACGCGTGACGCCCGTATCGCGACGCCCAGCAGGCGCGGATGGGTCATGACGTATGACAGCGCCTTGCGCTTGACGCGTTCGTGGAAAGGGCGGACGCCGGACTGCTCTATGTATTCGCGCGCCGTGTCGACCAGGGTGCGGTAGTCTACGCTGGCCGCACAGGTGGTCACGCACGACAGGCAGGACAGGCACCGGTCGACATGCATGACCGTGGCTGCCGTGGGCTTGCCGCCTCGGGCCAACATGTCCTTGATCAGTGCGATCCTGCCGCGCGGCGAGTCGTTCTCTTCGTGGTCCAGGACATAGGTCGGACAGACCGAGGTGCAGAAGCCGAAATGTACGCAGGTGTCCGCGACTTTGCGGCCTTGATCCAGTCTCTCTGTCGGTATAATCGTTTGCATGATTTTTTGCGTGGCGCTGGGCTGTGGGCGGCCTTTGCCGTGAAAGCTCCCGCGTCGTGGCTGGCGCGGTTTCAGCCACTATATTGATGCTGCCCGACGGCGTCTCGGCTCTGTGTGCCACACGACATGACCGACAGCGCCACGGGCAACGAGCACAAGAGGTCCGGACTCATGGCAAAGGAATTGCAGCCGCACCGGCTCGCCGAAGACTGGCGTCGGTGGAAGGCCCAGGGCTCCAGGCAGCAGAGGGTCGACTATTGGAACGACGTCATTTGCCAGGCGGTGCTGGACGTCGATATGACGCTGCAGGACTGCGCCGTCGGCGAGAGCCTGTTTCGGGGTAGCATCGGCAGCCTGAACCAGGTGGGCGCGCGTTTCGTCAATTTCCGCTCGTCTGGCCACGAGGTCACCCGCACGCCGCGGCAGGTCGACCGCACCGACGGCGGCTATCTCATGATCAGCCTGCAGCACCGCGGCCAGAGCCGCCTGACGCAAAAGTGCAGCGACGTGGTATTGAACCCCGGCGACGTGGGCATCGTCGACAGCGGCCTGCCGTTCAGCCTGTTCTTTCCCCAAGAGGTCGAGCGGCGCATCGTGATGCTGCCCAAGTCGCTATTGGCCTCGCGCACGCGCAGCCTGGCGAACTGGGCGGGGCCGGTGCGCATCCCGTCGGACTTCGTGCTGTCGCCGCTGATCGCGCAAGTGCTGAGAATGCTGACCGAGCGCGCGCAGCCGCTCACGGATCCTCAGGCGCATTTGCTGCTCGAAAGCGTGGCCGATTATGTGGCGGCCTGTCTGGGCCGGCAGCCCGGCGCCGGCACCGATACCGACGCCGGCGCTGCCCGGGCGCGCTACGAAGCCGTGCTGCGCTACGTCGCGCAACACATTGCCGACGCCGAACTTGATGCGGGCGGGGCCGCAGCGGCGGCCGGCGTATCCGTGCGTACATTGCACCGGCTGTTCAAGCGCTACGCCGATTCCAGTTTCGAGCAGTACGTCATCGGGGAAAGGCTGCAATTGGCCAGGCGTAGCCTTGCCGCGCGCAGCCATGCCACGGTATCTGCCGCCGCATTTTCGGCCGGCTTCAACGACTTGTCGCATTTCACCCGGCGTTTTCGCGCCAGCTTCGGATTTTCCCCGTCGTCGCTGCTGGCCGAGGGCCGCGAAGACGAAGGCTGATCGCTGGCCCAGGCGTAGTTCCGCCTATGTAGCGGGGCCGGGCGAGGCCGCGGCCCGTTCAGCGCCGCGGGGCGGCAACGCTGCGTTGCGCCGGTCAGGCCTGCGCCTCCCGCAAGCGGTTGGGCAGCAGCTCGTTGTGCTTGGCCAGCACCGGATAGGCGGCCGCACCCACCAGGAAGGAATTGACGGTCTTGGCGTCGCGCAGGATTTCCAGGTACAGCGAACCGAGTTCGGCCGAATCGAGTTGGCCGGATTTGATACGGTCCAGGTGGCGCTCGGCGGCGGCGGTCTCGATGTTGCGGAAGTGGTCTTTCTCGACGGCCAACTGGCGGGCACTCTTCAGGTCTTCGGCGACGAACAGCGCCGCGGTCTGGCGCTGGTTGCGCAGCAGCCTGTCCAGCACCTCGGTCAGTTCCTCGCGCTGCTCGGGCTTGAGCGTCCAGCCCTTTTTGCGCAGGGTGCTGGTGTGGCCCAGCAGGCCGGTGGTGGTGATGCTGGCCGCGTGGGTGATGTTCGACGAGAAGGTAAGAATCTCGTCGAGGCGGCGCTGGTCGTCCACGCTCATGCTTTCGTGGTCCAGGGTAGCCAGGTAGGTGGTGATCAGGTTGTCGAGATGGCTGATGGCATGGTTGATTTCCCGGGCCTGGGCCACGCGCTGCCGGTTGTCGCGGCGAAAGCCGGCGCGCGTGATGTTGATCAGCGTCTGCAGCATGTCCGACAGGCGCAGGGCCTCGCGCGCGGCGTTGCCCAGTGCCACGGCGGGCACTTCGTGCGCCGACTCGTCCAGGTACAAGGGCTTGCTGGGGTCGTTGGGGTCTATGCGCTTGGGCAGCCACTTGACCAGCAGCCGCGAGTAGGGCTTGAGCAGGGGCAGGAACAGCAGCGCCGCGACCACGTTGAACAGGGTGTGGAAATTGGCCACGGCGCGCGCCGGATCTTCGGAAATGAAGTCCATCATGGCGGGTATCCAGGGCAGTACGATCAGGGCCAGGAAGCAGGCGACGATGCGCAGGCCCAGGTTGCCCAGCGGCACGCGGCGCGCGGCGGGGTCGCTGTCTGTCACGCCTTCGATCAGCGGGTTGACCGAGGTGCCCAGGTTGGCGCCCAGCACCAGGGCGTAGGCTACCGCTGGCGTGACCACGCCGTGGGCAGCCAGGGACATGATGAGCACCACGACGGCCACGCTGGAATGGGCCGCCCAGGCCAGGGCGGCCGCCAGCAGCAGGGCGATGACCGGCTGCGAAGCCAGGGCGCCCAATATGATTTGCAGTAGTTCGGAATGCTGGATGGGAGCGAACAGGGTGACCAGTTCGTGCAGGGAAATGAGCAGCAGCCCCAGGCCTATGAAGACGCGGCCCAGGTCGCGCCGGCGGCCGGGCTGGTGGCGCCTGAACAGCCATACCCCTATCAGTATCAGCACCGGGGCCAGGGCGGTCAGGTTGAAGGACAGCAGTTGGACGATCAGCGTGGTGCCCACGTTGGCGCCGAGCATGGCTGCCAGCGCGGGTGTCAGCGCCACCAGGCCGCCGGCGGCGAAGCCCGTGATCATCAGGCCGGTGGCGGTGCTGCTTTGCAGGGCCGCGGTAATGCCCAGCCCCGCGGCGAATGCCCGCAGCCGAGTGCCCAGCGCGTGGCCCAGGGCGGTGTCCAGGGCGGCTCCGAAGGCGCGCTGCACCCCGCTTTGCACCATGTGCACGCCCCACAGCAGCAGGGCGATGTAGCCCCCGAAATCCAGCAGTGCGAGTACTTCAGTCATAGACGGTGTTTATCGAATCCCGGCAATCCCGGCCGGGGAAATTATCAGAATAAGAGCCCTGCGAGGCGGCGCGTGCCGGGCCTCGGGCTGGCTGGGCCATTCATGGGTAAACCACCTGCATATCCGACAGGCGTTTCCATGAGTGGAACTCATTAGTTTGCGCCGAAAACCTTTACATGACAACGGCTAGCTCCGTTGCCTGTCGAGGCCAAGTAGAAATCTATGGTCAGCCCGATTTTTGCAAACAGGACAGTGTTGACGTAAATTGGGCTTGCTTAAATCTATCCGGAGTCTGCATGGGGACGGATCCCCGCTCCATGATGAGAGCCGCGCCGGGCAACCCT
>NZ_JAHTBN010000011.1 GCF_019166065.1 Candidimonas humi | reverse complement strand
CGGGCAGAAACACGCCATGCGTCGTTGCGGACTCGTTGCGTGGGGCGGCCACGCGGCCTCGCCCGCGCCTAGCCTGGCGTGTTTCTGCCCGCCAGTGTGGCACCCCTTTTAGTGTGAACAGGCCCTAGAACGGGGTACCTCCCTCCGGTTCGATGACCCGCTCACCTCCGGGAGGCACCCCGTTCTCTCCGCTCGTTCTGTAGACGGTTGAGGTGCTCCGGTCGCCCTAGCGGTGCGCTTCCCGCAGGCTTGCGAAGCTGATGATGCGCCCCGCCAGGGCGCTGGCGGCCACGGTGTAGGGGCTGGCCAGCCAGACCTGGCCCGGGCCCGAGCGTCCGGGGAAGTTGCGGTTGATGGCGCTGATGGTCACTTGGGATGCCGAGGTCGATTGTCCCGGCCCGCAGTTGGCGCAGGCGCCGCAGCCCGGCATGACGAGCGTGACGCCGGCCTGCTCGAAGGTATCCATGTAGCCGCGGTCCAGGCAGTACCGGCGCACGTCCAGTGTGCCGAACTGCAGGTACAGCCGGGTGCCCGGCGCGATGCGCAAGCCTTGCTCCAGGCCCCAGCTCAGCACCTCGTGGTAGTAGTCGAAATCCTCGCGCTTGCCGGCCGTACAGGAACCGCCGTAGGCGATATCGACCGGCACGGCCTCGGCCAGATCGTCGGCGGCCATGCCCTTGCCGGGGTCGCCGGGGCGCGCCAGCATGGGGCCTATGGCGGCGGCGTCCAGCCGGATCGTCGCCTTGTATTGCGCGTCCGGGTCGCTGGCCATCCAGGGCTCGATCTCGAAATCCATGCCGCGCCGTTCTTTGAGGAAGGCTACGGTGCGTTCGTCGGGGGCGACGATGCCGGTGAAGCCGCCCAGTTCGGCCACCATATTGGTGAGGGTGGCGCGCTCGTCCACCGGCAGGGCGCGCATGGCTGAGCCCGTGTATTCGAAGACCGCGCCGATGGCCTCGCCATTGCGGATCGCGTCCTGGCGCAGCAGATGCAGCACGATGTCCTTGGCGGTCACGCCCGGCCGCAACTGCCCGTCGATTTCCACGCGCAGCGTGGGGGCGACGCCGCAGCGTACATAGCCGGTGACCCAGCTGTTGGCCACCTCGGTGGCGCCGGCGCCGAAGGCCAGGCAGCCCAGCGCGCCGGAATGCGGGGTATGGGAATCGGTGCCCACCACGACCTGGCCGGGCAGGGCATACTGCTCGGCCATGACCGCATGGCAGATGCCGTCCGAGCCCGAGCCGTCGGGCAGCGCGCCGTGCACGCGCACCGGATGCCGGCTCGTGAAATCGCGATGGCCCCGTTCCAGGTTGGCCACCCCGGGCAGCAGGCCGTCGCGCACATGCGGCACGCTTTGCGGCGCCAGCACCAGGTGGTCCTGGAAGGCGACGATGCGTTCGGGCCGGAGCAGGGCGGCGTCCGGGCCGAAGGCCTGGTCCATCATGTAGGCGCTCATGCCGGTGAAGTAGTCGTGGCTGAAGCGCCAGTCCGCCGCCACGAAGACCCCCGCGCCCGGCGCCATGGGCGTGCCGGGGTGCAGGTGGCGCTCGATGATTTTTTCTACCAGGGTGCGCGGCCGTGGCGCGGCGGCGAGTGGCGCGGCCGCCGTGGCCGGGTCGGGCCAGCTCGCGGCCTTGCTGTAGGCCATCAGGCCGCCGCTGGCGACGATCTCGCGGGTGAGCTCGTCGCGGCCCTGCAGGAATTCGTCCAGGCCTATGGCCTCGCCGGCCCGGATGCGGTCCAGCAGCCCGAAGTCGGTGCTGGTGTAGATGCCCAGGTTGTCGCAGTTCTGCTGGTAGATGCGCTCGAAGCTCTCGGCGATGATCAGGCGTATGCCGGCGGCGCGCTCGGCCAAGGGGCTGGATTCGCGTGACGAACCCTTGCCGTAGCGCTTGCCCGCCACTGTGACGCAGAAGCCGCCGTTGCGCACGGCATCGGGCCCGATGGGCAGGCGCTCGCCGGCCTTGAAGCCGACGTAGGGATAGCGGCCGAGCCGTTCGTCATAAGTGAACATGACGGTGACCGGGGTGATTTCGTCGGTGGAGACATCGTCCCGCAGGGGCATGGCCTCGGCCAGGGACAGGTCGGCGCCGGCCAGTTGCGCCTCGATACAGGCGGGATCCTGCGACAGATACAGTATGCGGCCGGTGAAACGTATGATTTTTTCCATGGAATTCCTTGCTGCGCGGGGCTGGGCTGCGCAGCCATACGATACGGCCCGCGCCGGCGCCGATGAAGTGCCGCATGGACATGGCAGCCTTCTCGCATCGCGATCGTCGGGCCGGCCTTGCGGCTTTACTATTTTCTGCAACAGGCCGCGCGGCCCGCTGCGCCTCCGAGGCCGCCGGCATATCCACCACGGTTCGACATCATGCCCCAGACCCTGTACGACAAAATCTGGAATGCCCATGCATTCGCCACCGACCCCAGCGGCACCAGCCTGCTGTACATAGACCGCCATCTCATGAACGAGGTGTCCAGCCCGCAAGCCTTCGAAGGCTTGCGGCTGGCGGGTCGCCAGCCCTGGCGCGCGGCATCCTGCCTGGCTGTTGCCGACCACAATGTGCCCACCACCGATCGCAGGCACGGTATCGCCGACCCGGTATCGCGCCTGCAGGTGCAGACCCTGCAGGACAACACCGCGGGCCATGGCATGGCCTTTCTCGGCATGGACGACGTGCGCCAGGGCATCGAGCACGTGGTCGGACCCGAGCAGGGCGCGGTGCTGCCCGGCATGACGGTGGTCTGCGGGGATTCCCATACTTCCACGCACGGCGCCTTCGCCTGCCTGGCCTACGGCATAGGAACGTCCGAGGTGGAGCACGTGCTGGCGACGCAGACCCTGCTGGCGCGCAAGATGAAATCCATGCTGGTACGCATCGACGGCGTGCCCGGCCCGGGCGTCACCGCCAAGGATATCGTGCTGGCGCTGATCGGCCGCATCGGCACCGGCGGCGCCACGGGCTGCGCCATTGAATACGCCGGCTCCGCCATCCGCGCCATGTCCATGGAGCAGCGCATGACCGTCTGCAATATGTCCATAGAGGCCGGCGCACGCGCCGGCATGATCGCGGTGGACGAGGTCACGCTGGACTACCTGCGGGGGCGGCCGGGGGCCCCGGACGGCGCGCTCTGGAACCAGGCCGAGGCTTATTGGCGCACGCTGCATTCGGACGAGGGCGCGGTGTTCGACGCGGTGGTCGAGATGGATGCCGCGCGCATCGTGCCGCAGGTTACCTGGGGCACTTCGCCCGAGATGGTTGCGCCGGTCGACGGCCGCGTGCCAGACCCCGACGCCGAGCCCGATCTCGTCAAGCGCGAGGGGATGCGGGGCGCCCTGGCCTATATGGGGCTGGAGCCGGGCACGGCGATTACCGGCATCCGCCTGGACAAGATTTTCATCGGCTCCTGTACCAACTCGCGCATCGAAGACCTGCGCGCGGCGGCGGCCGTGGTGCGCGGCCGGCGCGTCGCGCCCGGCATCCGGCTGGCCATGGTGGTGCCCGGATCGGGCCTGGTCAAGGCCCAGGCCGAGCGCGAAGGCCTTGACCGGGTATTCCTGGTCGCGGGCTTCGAATGGCGCGAGCCAGGCTGCTCGATGTGCATGGCCATGAACGCCGACCGCCTGGCCCCGGGCGAGCGCTGCGCGTCCACTTCGAACCGCAATTTCGAGGGGCGCCAGGGCCAGGGCGGGCGCACGCACCTGGTCAGTCCGGCCATGGCCGCGGCGGCCGCGATCGCCGGCCATTTCGTCGATCTGCGCGTGCCGGCCTAGGCCGGCTCGTCGGCGTGCCGAGGGAAAAGAAGCAGGGCCCCGCCGCCATGCGGGGCGGCTGCAGGCGGCGCCGGCGCGCCTTGAATGAAGGCTGGCGTTGCGGCCGGCCTTCATGCATGGACCGCCGCTATCGGCCGCCGCGTCGGGGCCGCAAGCCCGCTACAGTAAAATGCCTGCACCTTTCGCGGCCGCGGTTCGGCAGTGTGCGGATGCCGCTGGCTTCCGCTGCGCGTCCGGCCCGCGGGATGGCGGGGCGGCTTTGCCGCTCTCTAGCGCCCGTACCGGGGCAGACATGAGAAACCTGATCCGAAGAATCGACCTGACGACACTGCGCCTGTTCGTGGCCGTCTGCCAGGAAAAGAACATCGCCCGGGCCGCCGAGCGCGAGTGCATCGCGCCCTCGGCGGTCAGCCGGCGCATCGCCGAGATCGAGCACAGCATAGGCCTGCCGGTGATCCATCGCGAGTCGCGCGGGATCTCGGTCACTCCCGTCGGGGAAACGGTGCTGCGCCACGCGCAGGACATCATCGCCAGCATCGAGCGCCTCACTGCCGAACTGACGCAGTTCGAGACCGGCGCCAAGGGGCGGGTGCAGATCGTCGGCAATCTGTCGTCCATCGTGCAGTTCCTGCCCGAGGACCTGGCCGCGTTCCAGCGGGTCTTTCCCGATGTCGACATCCAGCTCGAAGAGCAGACCAGCCACAATGTGTTGCGCTATGTGGAAGAGCAGGATTTCGACCTGGGCATCTGCAATATGATCCCCGGCGTCGAGCGCCACGAACACCTGCCTTATCGCACGGACCACCTGTTCCTGATGGTGCCGCGCCAACATCGCCTGGCGCAGATGCCGGCGGTGCGCATGGAGGATTTCCTGGGCGAGAGCTTCGTGGGCCTGGGCGACGAGGCGGCGCTCACCCGCCTACTGTCGCAGCAGGCCGAGGCGCGCGGCGCGACCTTGCACGTCAAGATACGCGTGGGCAGCCTGGATGCGCTCTGTCGCATGGTGCACGTGCGGCTGGGCATCGCCGTGGTGCCGCAGCACATCGGCGAGCTCTATATCAATACGCTGAATGTGCGGCTGGTGCCGATCCAGGAAGACTGGGCGGTGCGCCGGCTGGTGGTGATCTTCCGCCAGCGCGAACGCCTGTCGGCTGCCGCCGCGTCGCTGCTGAATTTCCTGACCAGCCGCGAGTAGCGACGGCGCTGCAGTCTGGCCCGGCGGCCAGGCCTGCCGCTGCCGGGCGGGCATGGGCCGGGCTTGCTGCGGGGCGTTCCGCGCCGGGCGCGGGCTCTTTTCGCCCCGGTGCCTGGGCTTATTTCTGCACCAGGTGCAGCGCCTGGATGATGGGGCCGTAGCGCTGCGCTTCTTCATCTATCATCTGGCGGAATTGCGCCGGCGTGCCGGGCAGCGGCCTGAACGACAGTTCGTGGAAGCGTTTCAGCACTTCGGGATCGTGCAGTGCCGTGTTGACCGATTTGTTGATTCTGTCGACGATGGGCTGCGGCGTGCCCTTGGGCACCGCGATTCCCGCCCAACTGCCGCTGTCGAAGCCCTTGTAGCCGAGTTCCGAGATGGTGGGCACGTCGGGCAGCGAGGGCGCGCGTTCCTTGCCGGTGACGGCCAGGGCGCGGATCTTGCCGGACTGGATGAAGGGCAGAGCCGGGCCCACCGCGACGATGCCTACGCCGATCTGGCCGCCGGCCAGGTCATTGAGCATATTGCTGCCGCCGCGATAGGGGATCTGCGTAGCCTGGAAGCCGAAGTGCTGGCGGACTTCCTCGAAGGTCAGGTGCATGGAGGTGCCCACGCCCGGGCTGCCGTAGCTGAGCTTGCCCGGATTGGCCTTGGCATAGGCCACCATGTCCTTGAATGTCTTTGCCGGCAAGGCCTTGCCGGCCAGGATGACGTGCGGCGCGATGCTGATCGCGGCGACCGGCACGAGGTCGGCGACCGGGTCATAGGAAAGATTGGGCGTCAGGTACTTGGCGATGGCGAAGTTGCCGCCATACTCCAGCAAGGTATAGCCGTCGGGCTTGGAGGCGGCGACCTTGGCGCCGCCCACGTTGCCGCCGGCGCCGCCGACGTTTTCCACGATGATGCTCTGGCCGAGGTTCTTGCTCATGGACTTGGCCATCAGCCGGGCCAGGAAATCGAACTGGCCGCCGGCGCTGAAGGGCACGACCAGGTGGATGGGCCTGGAAGGATAGGCGTCGTCCGCGGCCAGGGCGGGCGCTGCCGTGCACAGGCCGATCAGGCCGCACAAGGCGAGGCGCGAGGCTAGGGTTGGGATCTTCATATAGGGGTCTCCTGTGGTGTGGATGCGCTTCGACCCGGAGCGCTCAGGATCCGGTTTGTTGTTCGAGCGTACGGCCTTATTTTTAGCCCGGCTGGGCCGGGCGTCTGATTCCGCTGCGGCGCGACCCGATAACCGCGTGGCATGAGGACGCGAATATACGCGCAATCGACATGCGGCATGCCGGCCGCGCCGCCCGGGCCGTGCGATTTCGGGGCGGGAGGCTGTTGCTTGCGACAGGCCGGCGGCCGATCGCCTGTGGACCATGGCCTAGGATTCGTGGCTCGCCGCGCCGCCGATAACTTCGCGGCATAGGAATCGCCGAAAGCGTTATCCCGTCGGTGGCGGCCAGGCCGCACCATAGCATCCACATTCCCTAGCTCGAGGCCTGACTCCATGAATCAAGGACGCTTCATCAGCCGCAATGCGCGGTACTGGCGGGACCATACCGCCATCATCTTCAACGATATCCGTATCAGCTATGGCCAGCTCGACGCGCGCTCGAACCGGCTGGCCAGCGCCTTGCTGGGCCTGGGCCTGGCCAAGGGCGACCGCGTCGCCATCCAGGCCTGGAACCGGCCCGAGATCATCGAGCTGGAATGCGCGCTGTACAAGGCGGGCCTGGTCAAGGTGGCGCTCAATGCGCGGCTTGCGCCGGCCGAGCTGGTGGAGACCGTCAATAACGCGGATGCGCGCGTGCTGCTGATCGACCGCGCCCACATGGACAGCGTGATGGCCGTGGCCGGCGAGCTTCCCGGCATCGAACACATCGTCGTCATCGGCGCGGCCTACGGCCAGGACGAAGGCCGCGCGCAGCTTCCGGCGCTTGCCCCGGGCCGGCGATCATATTCGTATGAAGGCCTGCTGGCTGCGGCCGCCGACCACAATCCCGATGCCGAGATGCAGGCCGACGACCTGGCGGTGCTGCATTTCACCTCGGGTTCGACCGGCAAGCTCAAGGCCGCCATGCAGACGGTGGGCAACCGCCTGGCCTCGCTGCGCAAGGTGGTGATGGGCCGGATGCGGGCCGACCCGGGCGATGTGCTGGCCCTGGCCGGCCCCATCACCCACGCCAGCGGCATGTTCATGCAGCCGTTCCTGTTCCAGGGCGGCACCATCCTGCTGCACGAGCGTTTCGACCCCGAGCGTTTCCTGGCCGCCGCGCAACAGTACCGCGCCAAGTTCACGTTCATGGTGCCGACCATGGTCAATATGCTGATCACGCACCCGTCGCTGCATCGCTACGACCTGAGCGCGCTGCGCCAGATCTCGTACGGCGGGGCGCCGATGGCGCCGGCGCGCATCCGCGAGGCCTGGGAGGCCCTCGGGCCGGTGCTGGCGCAGGGCTATGGCGCGGGCGAGACGACCGGCGGCATGGTGATGCTGAGCAACGCCGATCACGGCCGCGCCATGCAGGCCAAGCCCGAGCTGCTGCAATCCTGCGGGCGGCCCTTCGGCGAGACCGAGGTGCGCCTGCTGGACGACCGGGGCGTGCCGGTGCCTGACGGCGAGATCGGCGAAATCGCCGTGCGCGGGCCCGACGTGTTCGCCGGCTACTGGCGCGAGCCGGAACTGAGCGCGCAGGCGCTGCGCGACGGCTGGTGCCATACCGGTGACCTGGCACGCAGCGACGAGGAAGGCTATCTGTACATCGTCGACCGCAAGAAAGACATGATCATTTCCGGCGGCTTCAACGTCTACCCCACGGAAGTCGAGCAGGCGCTGTACCAGCATCCCGCGGTCTTCGAGGCCTGCGTGTTCGGGGTGCCCGACGATATGTGGGGCGAGTCGGTCAAGGCCGCGGTGGTGCTCAAGCAAGGCGCCTCGGTCGACGCGGCGGCCCTGGCCGCCCATTGCAAGGCCTTGCTGGCGGACTTCAAGAAGCCCCGGTCCATCGAGATCCTGGACGAACTGCCCAAGAATTCCAACGGCAAGATATCCAGGAAAATGCTCAAGGACCCGTACTGGACCGGGCAGGACAGGCGCGTGGGTTGACGCCGGCGCCGGGCCGTCGGCCCCAGCAGGCAAGCCCGGCAGGCAGGCCCGCGGCCTAAAGTGCGGGCTTGTTCTGGTGCAGCATCTCGATGAAGCGCAGCGCCAGGGGCGACAGGTACGAGCCGCGGCGCGTGGTAATGCCCATGCGCCGCGGCCAGGATGCCTCGCGCAAGGGGATCACCCGCAGCCCGCGGCTTTCGGGGCGTTTCATGGACGATTCGGTGGCCACGGTCAGCAAGTCCGAGGCGCGCACCATGCTGACCATGGAAAAGCTGGTCGAGCTGGATTCCACCACTACATTGGGCGGCGGCAGGCCATGCTCGGTAAAGCGGGCGTCGATGTTGCGCCGCGCCACCACCTTGCGGCCGGGCAGCAGCCACGAGGCTTGCGCCAGGTCGGCCAATTGCAGCTTGGGCTGCAGGAACAGCGGGTGGCCTTCGCGCGCGATCACGTGCAGGTTGTCGGAAAACAGGGCCTGCTGATCGAAGTCGGGGTCCGACGGCGTCTGCTGGGCGCTGATGCACAAGTCCAGGTCGCCCAGGCGCAGGGCCGCGAACAGCCTGTCGTTCAGGCCTATCGTCACCAGCACGCGGGCCGCCGGGCGCTGTTGCAGCAGCAGGGCGCAGGTGGTGCCGAAGTAGTCGGCGTAATTGGGCGGCACGCCCACCCGCAGCATGCCGACCTTGCCCAGGTGCAGGTCGCTCGCTTCCCTGACTGCCTGGTCCATGGCGAACCTGACTTCGCGCGCCCTTTCGAAGAAGGCCTGGCCCACCGTGGTGAGCACCATGCCCTTGGGCGTGCGCTCGAACAATTGCAGGTTCAGTTCCCGTTCCAGCCGCTGCACGCCCTTGGTAAGCGCCGGCTGGGTCTGGCCCAGTTGTTCTGATGCGCGCCCCACATGCCCGGTTTCGGCAACGGCGAGAAAATAATTCAGGTCCTCCAGGCGCACGGCATTCCTCTGCGTTATCAGAATCTTCGCAAGAATAATCCGCCAATCGAAGCGGCCCTGTCAACATGGGGCCATTCGTACCGATCAATGTCCGAGGCGACTCATGAACCTTAATCACGCGGCCGCAGATGCGGAACTGCAGTCCATCCGGGAAAGGCTGCACCAGTACATCACCGAAGAGCTCATCCCTTTCGAACGCGCCAGCGGCTTCACCTACGAGGACCGCTATTCCAAGGAAACCGTGCGCACGGTCTGGCAGCGCTGCCGCGAGCTGGGTTTCTATGGCCTGCAGGTGCCGCCTGCGCTGGGCGGCAAGGGCCTGGGGGTGCAGGACTTGTGCGTGCTCAAGGACGACGTGGCGGCCTCGGGCGCCATCTTGTTTCCGCACATATTGGGCGACTGGGGCGGCCCGTCGCGCATCGGCAACCTCATCAAGTACGCCACGCCCGACCAGGTCGAGCGTTTCATCCTGCCGGTGGTGCGGGGCGAGATGGGCACGTGCTTTGCCATGACCGAGCCCGAATCGGGCTCGGACGCGGGCAGCATCCGCACCCGCGCGGTGCTCGACGGCGACGACTATGTGATCACCGGCCGCAAGCATTACATCAGCGCCTCGGCCTTTGCCGATTATGCGATCACCATGTGCGTGACCGATCCGGACAAGGGCACCGACGGTATCTCAGCCATCCTGGTCGAACTGGACCGGCCGGGCGTGTCGCTGACCTACGATTGCCTGCCCATGACCGGGCAGCATGTCGACGCCGATATCGAGTTCGACCATGTGCGCGTGCCGCGCGCCAATCTGCTGGGCAAGGAGGGCGAGGGTTTCAGGACGGCGATGGGCCGCATCAGCGTCAACCGCCTGCTGCATTGCCCGACCATGACGGGGCTGGCCCGCCAGGCCTACGAAATGGCGCTGGACTATGCAGGGCGCAGGCGCCAGTTCGGCGGCCCCATCAGCCGCTTCCAGGCCATCCAGCACATGCTGGCCGACATGGCCACCGGCCTGTATGCCTGCACCAGCATGATCATGGACGCCGCGCGCAAGGCCGACGCAGGGCAGGACATCCGCAAGGAGGCCTCGATGTGCAAGCTGTTCGTGTCGGAAAAGTGCTTCGAGATCGCCGACAAGGCCATGCAGATACACGGCAATGTGGGCGTGACCAAGAATCATCCGGTGGAATTCATCTTCCGCCGCTTGCGGCTGTACCGCATCGTGACCGGAACCAGCGAAATCCAGCGCAACACCATCGCCAAGGCGGTGCTGGCGCAGGCCTAGCCCTTATTGGTCTTCCGTCGCGTGGTCGATCGAGCGCAGGCGGCTGCGGCGCTGCACTTCTTCGCTCAGCAGCTCGTGCCGCAGCCGGGTGCGGGCGCGCAGCGCGTTGCGCACGTGGCGCACGGCGATTTCTTGCGCGGCATCGGCATCGCGGCGGGCGATCGCCTCGCTGAGCTCGCGGTGTTCGGCCACGACTTCCTCGCGGCGTTCCTTGATGACCAGGGTGGAAACATTGCGATAGGCGGCCAGCGTGTCCGCGGTCTGCAGCAGGAACTTGAGCAGCAACTGGTTGTGGGCGGCGTGATAGATGACGTTGTGGAAGCTGCGGTTGTGCTCGAACATGCGGCGCGGGTCGTCGCTGAATTCGGCTTCGGCCTGGCTCAGGTGCAGCAGCGTTTCGATTTCGGCATCGGTGGCGTGCTTGGCCGCCATGGCGGCGGCCCCGCCCTCGAGCAGTTGGCGCACTGCGTACAGTTCCTGCAGCGCGTTGTCGTCGATGGACGCGACCACCAGGCCGCGGCGCGGGTGCTGGCGCAGCAAGCCTTCGTTCTCGAGCCGGCGCAGGCCCTCGCGGGCCGGCGTGCGGCTGATGCCCAGCCACTCGGCGACCTTGTATTCCGATACGCGTTCGCCCGGCTTGAGCTCGTTGGCCAGGATGGCTTCCCGTACCGATTCGTAGGCGACGTCTCCCAATAGCAGGTTCGCGCCGCTCACTTTCTTTATCATTGATATGGATCCGCGTTATTGATCAGGGCCAGTGCCGGCACGAACCCGCGGCGGCCGCTGCGTCGTCCCGGCACTGGTATTTTACGCCGCCCCGGCGCCGCGGCCTCCCTGCGTATCGCAAATCCGTATCAGGCGCCGCCCATGGCCGCCTGCCCGGCCCCTTGCCCGGCGATGCGGCCGAACACCGCGCCCGAGACCAGGCCGGTGCCGCTGGGGTAGTTGAAATAGAACAGCCCGCCCACCATTTCGCCGGCGCAGTACAGGCCGGGCATGGGTACGAGGTCGACATCCAGCACCTGGCCCTTGTCCGGATCTATGCGCAGCCCGCCGAACGTGAAGGTGATGCCGCAGGTGGTGGCGTAGGCATGGTAGGGCGGGGTGTCGAGCGCCTGGGCCCAGTTCGACTTGGGCGGCTCTATGCCCTGCGTGCAGCGGCCGTCCTTGATGGCTGGATCGAACGGGACGTCGCTGCGTATCGAGGCGTTGTAGTCCTTGATGGTCTGCAGCGCTGCGCCGGAATCCACGCCTTCGAGGCGTTCGGCCAGCTCTTCCAGCGTATCGGCGGTGACTTTGGTGATCATCTTCACGCGGTATTCGGAGCGCAGCAGCTTGTTGATCTTGGAGTCGAACACCTGCCAGGCGAACTGGCCGGGCTGCTTGAGCAGCTCGCCGCCGTACTTGGCGTAGGTGAACGAGTGGAAATCCAGGCCTTCGTCCACGAAGCGCTTGCCCTTGGCATTGATCAGCAGCCCGAAGATGTAGCTGTGCTTCTGGAACTGGTCGCCGACGTTGACGTCGCCGAATTCGGGCGCGTTCAGGTCCCAGCCCGTGGCGTGGCAGCCCGACCAGTTGCCGTAGGGGGCGGCGCCCGCGTCCAGCGCCATCTTCAAGCCCTCGCCCTGGTTGAAGCGCGAGCCGCGCACCTTGGCCAGTTCCCAGCCCGTGCCCAGGTAGCGGGCGCGCATCTCGGGATTGGCCTCGAAGCCGCCGCAGGCCAGCACCACCGACTTGGCGCGAAAGACGACGGGGCGGCCGGCCTGGTTGGCGCGCAGGCCGACGATGCGTTCGTCTTCTATGATCAGCGAGCGGGCCCGCGTGTTGTAGTGGATGTCGATGCCGGCCTTGGCGGCGGCGCGATCCAGGAATTGCACCAGTCCGGCGCCGCCGCCGGACACTTCGATGGGCAGCCGGCCGAAGAACTTGCGCCGGCCGTCGACCAGCACCGATTGGCGGCCGTAATTGGGCACGAACTTGACCCCTTTCGAGCGCAGCCAGGTCATGGCCTGCAGGCTTTGCGTGACCAGGATTTCCGAGAGCTGGGGGTCGGTGCGGTAATTGGTCAGGCGGAACAGGTCGTCGAAGAATTCGTCGGTGGTATTGGTGAAGAAGTCGCTGGTGGCGACTTCTTCATCGGTCAGGTCGGTGACTTGTTTGAGGTCGTCCACCGATGAATACGCGAAGCGCATGACGCCGCCGGCAAAGCGGCTGTTGCCGCCCGATTCGTCTTCGTTCGCGGCTTCCAGCATGGCGACGCGGGCTCCAGTGTCCCGGGCGGCCAGCGCGGCGCACAGTGCCGCGTTGCCCTTGCCCACCACGATCACGTCGTACTGATGAGTCTGCTGTTCCAATTCAATTCCCTCATATTTCTATAGTTGCGCCGGCTATCAGCGCGGTGATCTCGCCCATGCGGGGCAGGGTGTGAAAATGCTCGATCGCCTGGACAATGCCGGCCACGGCTTGCGCGCGCAGCACGCCGTCCGCGCACAGGCGGAATTTCTCGCGCAGGCGCTCGGCGGGCAGCGGATTGGCCGAGGTGCGGCCCAGGGGCTGGTCGACTTGCGCGGCCAGCTTGCGGCCGTCGGCGAGGGTGACCTGGACCCAGCCGCCGAAATGATTGGCGGGCGCGAATCCGCCCACGCCTGTATGGTCGTAGGCCTGGACGTGGATGCGCGGCAGCAGCGCGCGCACCCGCGGCTGCAGGTATGCGCCGTCCTTGAAGTCAGCGACGCCGATATGGCCGTCGGCCAGCGCGCGCGCCAGCACATATTGCAGGCTGAACTTGGCGTCCAGTTCGCTGGCGGGGTCGGGACGGTTGGTGTGCTGCAGGCGGCGGCTGTGTATGGCGGCATCCACGCGGGCCACGGCTTCGGGCGCCAGCTTGTGGCGGCCGACCAGTTCCAGCATGGCGTCGATGGCGGGGTGAGTGCTGCCGCAGCACGGGTATTGCTTGATGGCGATGCCGGGTTCGATGATGTCCAGCGGATCGGCCCAGGCTTGCAGCGCGCGTTCGGTGTCATAGGTGCCGGGGCCGTTGAACACGTCGAGAAAGCCCTGCTTGTGCTCGAACACGGTGTCGGTGTTGGCGGTATAGCCGCTGGCCGCCAGGCGCGCCGCGTACAGGCCGTTGCGCGCGCAATGGCCTACGTGCAGCGGCTTGGTCATGGTGCCGAAGTTGGCCTTGATGCCTGATGCGAAAGAGGCCGCCAGCGCCAGCGCCGTCGCGGTTCTTTCGCCGTCCAGGCGCAGCAGCCGGGCGCAGGCGGCCGCGGCGCCGAAGGCGCCCAGCGTGGCGGTGGGGTGCCAGCCCTTGGTGTAGTGGTGAAAATTGACGGCCAGGCCCAGCTTGGTCTCGGTCTCGAAGCCGACTATATAGGCATGGGCGAATTCCAGGCCCGAGCTGCCGAGCTGTTCGGCCAGGGGCAATAGCGCCGACAACACCGGCGCGGAAGGGTGGCCGCCCATGGTGTTGTTGCAATCGTCGAAATCCAGCGCGTGCGAAGCGGCGCCGTTGATCAGCGCTGCGTCCAGCGTCGCGGTGCGGCGCGGCGTGCCCAGCACCAGGGCCGGGCCGCTGGCGCCTTCCAGCGATTTTTCGGCCAGCGCGGCGGCCGGCTCGTGGCTGCCGGCCAGGGTGACGCCCAGCGTGTCGAGCAGGCCTGTGCCGGCCCAGTGCAACGCTGCTACGGGCAGCGGCCGCGCGGGGAAGGCGGCGATGCGCTCGCCCAGTTCGCGCGCCAGGCCGGCAGGCTGCACGCCGCTTTCCTGCGGCGCGCTTTCCGTGCCGCGTTCTTGGTCCATGACTGTCATGTGTGGATCCCCAGCTGGGTGATGAGCTTGCGCCATTTCTCGACCTGGGTGCGGATATGGGTCGCGAATTGGGCCGGACTGCTGCCCACGGGCTCAGAGCCGTCGGTGCTCATGCGCGCGGCAATATCGGGCAGCTTCAGCGTGCGCACGATCTGGTGGTTGATTTTCTCGACGATGGCGGCGGGGGTATGGGCCGGGGCCAGCATGCCGTACCAGTCCGTGACTTCGAAGCCCGGCACGCCGGCCTGGCTCATGGTCGGCAGTTCGGGCGATGCGGCCGAGCGCTTGGCCGTGGACACCGCCAGCGGGCGCAGGCGCCCCGCGTGCAGCATGGCATTGGCCTGCAGCCGCGTGCTGAACAGCATGTCGATTTCGCCGCTGACCACTGCGGTCATGGCGGGCGAGCCGCCTTTGTACGGCACATGGGTAAGCGGGATCTTCGCCATCGACGAGAACAAGGCCCCCGACAGGTGGCTCAGGCCGCCTATGCCGGAAGAGCCGTAGGTCAGCGGCTTGGCCTTTTGCGCGGCGCGCTGGCGGGCCAGGGCGATCAGGTCGGCGACGTTCTTGACCGGCAGCTTGGGGTTGACCACCAGCAGATAGGGCTGCGCGGTGATCTGCGTGATGGGCGCGAAGTCGCGCAGCAGATCGTAGGGCAACTGGTGGCCCTGCAGGGTGACGTTGACGGTGGCGCTGGCGGTGATCATGCCCAGCGAATAGCCGTCCGGCTCGGACTTGGCGATGAGCGCCAGGCCTATGGTGCTGTTGGCGCCGGGGCGGTTCTCGGGAATGATCGATTGCTTCCAGGTCTCGGACAGTTTTTGCGCCACGGCCCTGCCGATGATGTCGGTGCCCCCGCCGGGCGCGAAAGGGATCACCAAACGTACCGGGTGCGAAGGGTAGTGCGCTGCGGCGTCGGCGGCGCGGGCGAATGCGGCCGGCGCGGCGCCGGCCAGCATGCCCAGGCCCATGCCGAGGCGGTTGAACTGTCTGCGGCTCTGATTCATAGGCTTGGTCTCCTCTATATGCCTGGCGAACCCCGTTGCGCGGGCAATGGCCCTGGCGACATTCGAATGCCTTGCTGCGGGTTCGCTGAAAAATAGAATACCATAGTATACTGTTTTGAAGCGAGCCTATTCCGGCGAGCCGGGCCCATACTGTTTGCGCGAGAATCGGCAGTTGCATGCGTACGCCGATGTGGGCCGGGCGCGGCCCGTCCGTTTTTTTATTCCCCGGGCAAATCCCTCAATTCCCGACCGAGCCATGACTGCACATACTTCGATTTCCGCCAATCCCTACACCCGCGGCATTGCCGAATTCGTTTCCGGCCTGCACTACGAAGCCATACCGTCGCAGGTGCTGGACCGCATCAAGCTGCTGATGCTCGACTCCCTGGGCTGCGCTCTTTACGGCGCCGATCTGCCGTGGACGCGCATCATGCAAAAAACGCTGGGGGCGGTCGATTCCACAGCCCGGCACGTGGTCTGGGGCACCGGCCTGAAACTGTCTTCGCCCCATGCGGCGCTGGCCAACGGCACGCAGGTGCAGTCCTTCGAACTGGACGACGTGCACCGCCAGGGCGTGCTGCACGTGGGTGCAGTAGTGCTGCCGGCACTGGTGGCCATCGCCGAGGGGCACCGCAAAATGGACGGGCGCGAATTCCTGGCCGCGGCCGTGGCGGGCTATGAAATCGGCCCCAGGGTGGGGCTGTGCATGGGGCCGGAACACATTGCCCAGGGCTGGCATTCCGGCGCCACGCTGGGCGTGTTCTCGGCGGCGGCCGGCGCCGCGCGCGGCCTGGGGCTGGACGCCGAGCGCACGGTGCACGCGCTGGGCATCGCCGGCACGCAGTCCAGCGGCCTGATGGCGGCGCAGTACGGTGCGATGGTCAAGCGTATGCACGCCGGGCGCGCATCGCAAAGCGGCCTGTACGGCGCGCTGCTGGCCGAGCAGGGCTTTACCGGCATCGTCAATGTGCTGGAAAGCGAGTACGGCGGCTTCTGCAGCACGTTCTCGCGTTCGCACGACCGCTACAAGCTGGACGAACTGACCGCCGGCCTGGGCCAGACCTGGCAGACCATGGGCGTTGCGCTCAAGTTCTATTCCTGCGTGGGCAGCAATCACAGCACGCTCGACGCGGTGCGCAACATCCAGGCGCAGCGCCCCTTCGGCGAGGCCGACATCGAGAAGATCGTGGTGCACGGCTCGCAGGTCACCATGGACCATGTAGGCTGGAAGTACGAGCCCCAGGGCCTGACTTCGGCGCAGCTCAACCTGCCGTATTGCGTGGCCACCTGGCTGCTGGACGGGGACTGCTTCGTCGACCAGTTCACCGAAGACAAGGTGGCCGATCCCGAGCGCATGCGCGTGGCGGAAAAAGTGCAGGTCATGCACGATGCCGAGATCACGTCCAAGGGCTCCAAGTACCGCCACATGGTGCGGGTCGAGGTGTTCTTCAAGGACGGCGCGCGGCTCGAGAGCACGGTCGAGGCCGGCCGCGGCAACGAGAGGAATTTCGCCAGCCAGGCCGACGTGGTCGAGAAATTCGACAAGCTGGCCTCGCATGTGCTGCCGCAAGACCGGGTCGAGCGCATCCGCGACTGGATGCTGAACCTGGAGCGCCAGGCCGACGCGGGCGAACTGGCAGGGCTGCTGGCCGGGCGTTGACGCCGAATCCGCGGGATCATGCACGTGCCCGCGGGCGCGTCATGGCCCCCGCTTCGATATTTCGGCTTGCTGTCCATTAAAGCCTGCTGTCCATTAAAAGGAGGGCTCTTGCTTGAGCACTGCCGCATCGAACACCGAAAAAGACGATACCGCCGCCCTGCGACTGGCGCGCTTCGCCGCCGGCTTGCGACTGGCGGACGTCCCTGCCGAAGTCCGAGCGCGCGCGCGGGCCTGCATTGCCGATGCGCTGGCCTGCGCCGTCTACGGCAGCCGGTTTCCCTGGAGCGCGGCGACGGCCGCCTATGCGCGCCGCTACGGCGGACAGGGGCCCTGCACATTACTGGATAGTGGGCCTTCCGGGTCGGCGCCGGGCGTCGCGGCCCCGGCCGCCGCTTTCGCCAACGCCTGCTCGGCCCATGCCTTCGAGCAGGACAGCCTGCGCTTCCCGGGGGCGGGCGTGCATCCCGGCGCGGTGCTGGTGCCGGCGCTGGCCGCTGCCTGCCAGGAAACCGGCGCGAGCGGCGAGCGCGCCTTGCTGGCCTTCGTCGCGGCCTGCGAAGTGCTGTTCCGCATCGGCGCGGCCAGCCGCCACAGCAGCGAGGCCCTGGGCTTTCATGCGCCGGGCCTGACCGGGCCTTATGGCGCGGCCGTCGCCGCCGGCCTGATCTATGGGCTCGACGCCGAACAACTGGCGCATGCCCTGGGCATCGCGGGCTCGATGTCGGGCGGCCTGCTGGCCTTCACCAAGGCGCGCCGCGGCGCCACGGTCAAGCGCCTGCACATGGGCCGGGCCAGCGAGGCCGGCATCGTCGCGGCGCGCCTGGCCTCGGAAGGCTATGGCGGGCCCGAAACCATCTTCGAAGGCCGCTACGGCTTCCTGGACGCCTATTGCCGCGAGGCCGCGCCGGCGCTATTGACCGACGGCCTGGGCAGCAACTGGGAAACCCTCAAGATCTGCATCAAGCGCTATCCCTGCCATGTCACCGCCCAGCCCACCATGCAGTGCCTGCGCGGGCTCATGGCCGAGCACGGCTTCGGCGGCGAGGACGTGGCGCGCCTGGAACTCGAATGCAGTCCCAAAGTGGCCAGCCACCACGACATACGCGAACCGGGCGATGTCATGAAGGCGCAGTACAGCGTGCCGTTCTGCGCGGCCCTGGCGCTGTATCGCGACCCCGAGAACCCCGATTCCTTCGACGAGTCCGCCTTGCGCGACCCGGGCATAGCCCGGCTGTGCCGGCAACTCGAGCTGCGCAGCGCCACGGACCTGCCCACGGCCTGGAGCGCCCGCATCGCTATCGAACTACGCGACGGCCGCCGCCTGCAGGCCCAGGCCGAAGGCTTCAAGGGCATGCCCGGCACGCCCTTGTCGGACGACGAACTGGAGCATCGCTTCCTGCTGCTGACACACTCCGCCCTCGGTGCGGAGCCGGCGGCCGGCTGGTACGCCAGGCTGGCCAAGCTGGAGGCGCAGCCGGGGTTTCCGATGCCGGCTTGAGCGCCGTTATGGTGTGCGGTGGCGCGGCGCAGGGTGCCGCCGCCACGAGGCCACATTCGCCTGCTACGCGCCGAGCCGACATGATCCCGGGCGCGGCTTGATCCTTGGCCCTTGGTGCCGGCCCGGGATTCGATTTACTTCTCCAGCCCGATATCCTTCAGGAACTTGCGCCGCGAAGCGACTTCCTCGGCGACATGGTGCTGCATCTGGTCCACGCTCAGGTGCAGCGGCGATTGGACGTTGCTCTTCATGAAGGCCTTCCAGGCTGGGTTGGCTTCGACCTTGTCCATGGCCGAGGTGAGCCTGTCGATCACGGGCTTGGGCGTCCCGGCCTTGACCATGACGCCGCGCCACAGGGTTTCGACTACGTCGTATCCCTGCTCCTTGAAGGTCGGGACATCGGGAAAGTAATCGTCGCGCCGCGGCGTGCTGATGGCCAGCAGGCGCAGGTCGCCGTTGCGCAACTGGGCCAGCGCCGAACTGGGCGTGATGACGGCGGCGTCCAGGACTCCGCCCATCAGGGCGAGCACGGCCTGGTTGCCGCCTTGAAAGGGAATCCAGACGCTCTTGAATCCCGCGGCCTGTTGCAGCTTGTAGAAGACGAACTGGTGGAAGCCGGCCGCCGCGTAGCCCCCCACATTGACCTTGCTGGACGGATTGCGCAGCGCCTTCACCAATTGCGCCAAGTTGTGGAACCTGCTGTCTTTACGGACGACGATGGCCGAAGGTTCTGCCTGCAGGCCCCGGATGAAAATAAAGTCGCGGGGAGTGAACTTGGATTTGCCCTCGGCCATGAGGAAAGAGGTGGAGCCGGTAGCCGAGACCACGGTGTAGCCGTCGGCCGGCATGCTCATCGCCGCGGCCATGCCCACGGCGCCGGTGCCGCCCGGCTTGTTCTCGACGATGACGGTCTGTTTCAGTTCGTCGCCCATGAACTTGGCCAGTGTGCGCATCATGAGGTCCAGGGGCGAGCCGGCGGCCGAGGTGCAGATGAAGTGTATGGGCCGATCGGGATAGCGGGCATAGCTGGGGGTGCTGTAGATCAACAGTGCGGTGGCCAGCAACAGTAATCGGGTAAGGGCAGCACGGAAATATTTCATGTTTGTCTCCTCGCGGATGGGGTTGATCCCGTGTTCGTGTGGCCGCACGGCGCCAGGATTCAGAATTCGCCCGCGGTCTCGTCTTCGCTCATGCGGAATGTGCGTGCCGGGTATTCCTGGCCGGGACGCGCCCGGACGGCCTCTTCGATGACGTCCAGCCCCAGGCCGGGCTCTTGCGGCAGGGTGATGTAGCCATTGACGGGAACCAGAGGGTTACGGGTCACGACGTGGCCGAATTCCTCGTAGGGCAGGAAGTATTCGGTCAGCGTGAAGTTGGGCATGCAGGCGGCCGCGTGCACGGTCGCCGACAGCGACAGGGTGGTGGAGTTGTAGTTGTGCGGCGATACCGCGACCATTTCCACCTCGGCCGCCGAGGCGATCTGCATCAGTTCCAGTATGCCGCCGCAGTTGGATACGTCGGGGTTGATGATGTCCACGGCCCGTTGCCTGAACAGGCGGCGGAAGTCGGCCCGGCCATACAGCGCTTCGCCGCTGACCACGGGAATGGGGCTGGCGGCGCGCACCTCGGCCAGTGCTTCCATGTTCTCGGCTTGGCAGGGCTCTTCGAACCAATAGGGCTCGAACTCGGCCAAGGCGCGGGATAGCGCTATGGCGTGCATGGGCGCCAAGCGCCGGTGGATATCCAGCAGCAGGTCTACATCCGGGCCCACCGCAACGCGCACCGCGCGCAGCACCTGCACCGCGTGCCGGATATGTTCCTTGGGCACGTAGGTGCGCCAGGGGCGCGGCAAGGGGTCGAATTTCATGGCAGTGAAGCCGGCCCGCACGACTTTTTCGGCGGCGCGGGCGAAATCCTCCGGCTTGTGCATCTTGTAGCTCCAGCCGTTCGCATAGACGCGGATCTTCTGGCGGCATGGCCCGCCCAGCAGGTTGTAGACCGGCTGGTTCGTCGCCTTGCCGGCCAGGTCCCAGAGCGCTTGTTCGATGCCCGACACTGCGCACCAGTATTCCAGCGATGCGCGACGCTGGGCATAGTCGTCGAAGGCGATCTGCACGAAATGGCGGATGTGGAAGGCGTCGCGCCCTACCAGGTACTGGCCCAGCGCTTCGACCTGGGCCGCGATGGCCCGGTCGCGGTCATACTGGCTATAGGCTTCTCCCCAGCCTACCAGGCCGTCTTCGGTTTCGATCCTGACGAAGACCAGGTTTTTCCTCCAGCCGGGGTGGACGACGAGGCATTCGACTTTGACGACTTTCATGGTTGCAGTGTCCTGGCTTTGATGTTGCAGGCCTTCGGATGAAGGGGCTCGAAGCCAATATATGCAGCGCAGGCAATGATGTAAATGAGATAATCCTGCTATAACTCGATGCCATATTTGATATATATAAGAGAGGTATCCCAGCGTGTCCGCCCCATCGGGAAAGCCCATGCAGCGACGCCACATCGAGGCCGTGGTCGCCATTGCCGATCATGGCTCGGTGCATCGCGCAGCCGCCGCGCTTGGCATGCCTCAGCCCGCGCTGTCGCGCCTGTTGGCCGAGGCGGAGGCGCGGCTGGGCGGGCGCCTGTTCGATCGCTCCGTGCATGGCAGCAAGCCGACATTGCAGGGCCGCACGGTATTGGCCCAGGCGCGCTTCGCGCTGCACAGCATGCAAAGACTGGATCACGCCATGGATGCCAGCGGGCCGGTTGTGAGGCTGGGCTGCATACCCAGGGCCATGCATACGCTGATGCCCCAGTTGCTGACTCGCCTGTATCGACCTGCGGCGCAGGATGCCGGGCGATACGGCCAGCGCGCCATGCGCATCAGTGTGGTGGAAGACAGCTCCATGCGGCTGTTTGCCGCGCTGCGCGAAGAAGCCCTGGATTTCGCCGTGATGCGCCATGAATCCGGCCCGTCCGGCATAGGCAAGGAATTTGCAGTCGAGCGCCTGTACGACGAGCGGCCGCTGATCGTATGCGGCCGGGCCAATACGGCGCTGGGGAACGGGCCGGTCGCGCTCGCAGACCTGGCCGATCACGAGTGGATCCTGCCTTCGTCGCAAACCACGTCGCGCGCCATGCTCGAGCGTTTCTGGGCCCGGCATCGGCTGCCGGCGCTGCGCTCGGTCATCGAGACCCGGACCTTCGAGTCCAATCTGGGGCTGGTAGCCGAAACACCTTTTATTTCCGTGGTTCCGGAATTCATCGCGCGCCGCTACGAGCGGCTCGGCCTGGTGCGAGTCCTGGACGTGCGGCCGGCCTTCCCGGCGAATCCGGTCATGCTGGTATGCAGCCACGAGGCGCGCGGCGACGAGGTATTGGATCTGTTCCGGCGCATGGTGCACGAGGCGGCGCGCGGAGCCCGCAAAAAGCCCTGAGAAGACGGCCGCACCCGGGTTCGATAGGGTCGGGAAGACCGTGGCGGCGCCCCAGGTCGCCGATGGCTCCGGCGCGGCCCGACTATGCCGGCTCGGTATCGCCCGCCATGGCGCCGCGGCGCCGCGACAGCCACGCCAGGATGGCGACGGCCAGCAGGTTGCAAGCGGCACTGGCCAGGATGGGGACGGCGTAGCTGTGGGTCAGGTCGTAGGCGTATCCGGCCGCGCTTGGGCCGATCAGGTTGCCGAAGGCGACGCTGGTGTACAGGATGCCGATCAGGCCGCTGATATTGCGCCCGCCGAATTCGTCCATGACCAGGGCCGGCAGCAGGGCTACATAGCCGCCGTAGCACACGCCGAACAGCAGGGCGAACAGGAACAACGCCCACATCGAGGTCGAGGCCAGCCATATGAGCAGGGCCAGCGCCATGCCGGCCAGCATGGCCAATAGCGCGGGGCGGCGGCCCATGCGATCGGCCACGCCGCCCAGGAAGAAGCGGCCGGCGGTGCTGCCCACGCCGATGGCGCCTATCAGCAATACCGCGGCCGATTGCGCGATGCCGTGGTCCTGGGCGTAGGGCACCAGGTGCACGAAGGGCACGAACAGGCCGAAGGAACTGAACAGGCAGGCGGCGTACAGGGCGATGAAGGGGCGGGACCGGAGCGCGTCGCGTATCGAGGCGCCCGGCACGATCGCGGCTGTCCGATGCGTTGCCGGTGCGCCATGGGTGGATGGGCCGGGATGATCGGAATGATCGCCGAGCGCGGAGTGATCGGCAGGCACTGAATGAACGGCCGGCGCGGAACGGGAGAGTGACGCTGCGGGCGGGACGGGTGTAGCGGCTGGCGGCGCCGGATCGCCATCGGGCTGCAGTCCGCGGCTTCGCGGCGAGTCTTCGATCAGCAGCGCCATGCCGGCCCCTAGCACCACGGCGATGACGGCCAGCACCATGTAGGCGCCGCGCCATCCCGTCAGGGGTATCAGCAGGGATACCAGCGGCGGCATCACCAGCGTGCCCACGCCTATGCCGCTGACCGCCAGCCCCGACGCAAAGCCGCGGCGCCTGACGAACCAGCGCTGCACGGTGCCCATGGCGGGCACATAGGCGCAGCCTACGCCCAGCCCCACTCCCAGGCCATAGCCGAGGTAGACCTGTGTCAGGCTGTGCGCCATGCCGGCCGCAGCCAGCCCCGCCGCGGTGAGCAGCATGCCCAATGCCGCCAGGCGCCGCGCGCCCCAGCGGTCGGCCAGCGGCCCGCTGATCATGCCGAAGCCGAAATACAGGAATCCCGCCAGCGCGAACACCAGCGACACCGAGCCGCGCGTGGCGTCGAAGTCGCGCTGCAAGGGCTCGACGAAGGCGCTGAACGAATAGGCGCAGCCGAATCCGACGAAGGTGACGGCAAAGCCGGCGGCGACCACCAGCCATCCGTAGAACAAGCGGGGCTGCGGTTGTGCTGCAGTGGGCGAGGGCTGGTGCATGCGGCGGCGCGGCGGCTATATGGGACGGCGATGAGGGAAATAAAGCAGGGGCTGGAGCAAATATAGCCCAGGCGGGGCCGCATGCGGACGGCCGGAGATTCCGGACAGCATGCAAGAAGGCTTGACCTTAACATTATGGGAAGCCTTACAGTATCTTCAATCATAGGCAAGCCGCGGGCCGTGGGCCCGCAAAATACCGAAATGACCCAAACTCCGAATATCGCCGCCGGCCACCTGGATGGACCGGATTCCGCGGCCCCCGGCACGGCCGCCAGTATCCCTGTGCTGGGCATGAGCTGCGCGTCCTGCGTGGGGCGCGTGGAGCGCGCGCTCGCGGCCGTGCCCGGGGTAGCGCGGGCCAGCGTCAATCTGGCGCGGGAACGCGCCGACGTCTCCTTGTCGGACGCCGCGCAGTTGCCCTCCGCCATTGCCGCTGTGGAGGCCGCGGGCTACGAAGTGCCGCGGCAGTCCATGGAACTGGCCGTCGCCGACATGAGCTGCGCGTCTTGCGTGGGGCGCGTCGAGCGGGCCTTGTCCGGGGTGCCCGGCGTGACCGGCGCCGCCGTCAACTTGGCGACCGGGCGGGCGCAATTGCAGGTGCTGCCCGGAACTCAGGCCGACGCATTGCTGCGGGCGGTGGCGCGCGCCGGCTACGAGGCGCGCGTGCTGGGCGATGCCCCCGGGCAGCAGGACGACACGCAGGCCCGGCGCGCGCGGGAACAGGCCGGGCTGCGGCGTGCGCTGATCCTGGCGATCGTGCTCGCGCTGCCGGTGTTCCTGGTCGAAATGGGCGGCCATCTCTTCCTTGCCTGGCATCATTTCATCGAGGCCACCATTGGACGCCAGGCGAGCTGGGTGGCGCAGTTCGTGCTGACCGGCCTGGTGCTGTTCGGCCCGGGCTGGCGCTTTTTCCGTCACGGGATTCCGGCCTTGCTGCGCGGAGCCCCGGACATGAATTCGCTGGTGGCCTCGGGCACCCTGGCGGCATTCCTGTATTCGTCGGTCGCCACCTTCGCGCCGGGTCTGCTGCCGGCCGGCACGGTGCATGTGTATTACGAATCGGCCGCCGTCATCGTCGCCTTGATCCTGCTCGGCCGCTACTTCGAAGCGCGCGCCAAGGGGCGCGCCTCGGCGGCGATCGAGCGCCTGCTGGACCTTCAACCGCGCACGGCCCGCGTGCTGCGCGACGGCGAGGCGCACGACGTGCCGATCGCCGAAGTGCGCAGCGGCGATCTCGTCCAGGTGCGCCCCGGCGAGCGGATCGCCGTGGACGGCGAGGTCGTGGAAGGCGCGAGTTTTGTCGATGAATCCATGATCAGCGGCGAGCCCATGCCGGTCGAGAAGGGCCCGGGCGCGACGCTGGTGGGCGGCACGATGAACCAGAACGGCGCCTTGGTTTTCCGGGCGACGCAGGTGGGAGGCTCCACCATGCTGGCGCAGATCATCCGCATGGTCGAACAGGCGCAGGGCTCCAAGCTGCCCATCCAGGCCTTGGTCGATCGCATCACCATGTGGTTCGTGCCGGCGGTGATGGCCGCGGCCTTGCTCACTTGCGTCGCGTGGCTGGCCTTCGGCCCCACGCCGTCGCTGGGCCTGGCGCTGGTCAATGCGGTGGCGGTATTGATCGTCGCATGCCCCTGCGCCATGGGCCTGGCTACTCCCACGTCCATCATGGTCGGCACCGGCAGGGCGGCGCAGCTCGGCGTGCTGTTCCGCAAGGGCGAGGCGCTGCAACTGCTGGAAAAGACCAGCGTGCTGGCGGTCGACAAGACGGGCACCTTGACCAAGGGCCGGCCCGAACTGACCGATCTGCTGCCCGCATCCGGCTTTGACCGGCAGCGGGTCCTGGCGCGGGTCGCGGCCGTGGAAGCGAAATCCGAGCATCCGATCGCCCGCGCCATCGTCGCCGCGGCCCGGGCCGAGGGCATTGCCGTGCCCGAGGCGCGCGATTTCGCGGCGGCTGCGGGCATGGGCGCGGGTGCGCAAGTGGATGGCGAGCGCGTGGATGTCGGCGCCGACCGCTACATGGCGCAGTTGGGCCTGGATGTGTCGGTCTTCGCCGAGGCGGCGCGAGGCCTTGGCGAGCAAGGCAGGACGCCGCTATACGCCGCCATCGGCGGCCGGCTGGCCGCGATGCTGGCGGTGGCCGACCCGCTCAGGGACACCACGGCGCAGGCCATACGCACGCTGCATGGCCTGGGCCTGAAGATCGCCATGGTCACGGGCGACAACCGGCGCACCGCGCAGGTAATTGCATCGCAGCTGGGCATCGACGAGGTGGTCGCCGAAGTGCTGCCCGCGGGCAAGGTGGATGCCGTGCTGCGTCTCAAGGCGGGGCACGGCGCGCTGGCCTATGTGGGCGACGGCATCAATGATGCGCCCGCGCTGGCCGCGGCGGACGTGGGCCTGGCCGTGGGCGGCGGCACCGATATCGCCATCGAGGCAGCCGATGTGGTGCTGATGTCGGGAGACCTTGACGGCGTGGCCGCCGCCATAGCGCTGTCCAGGGCCACCATGCGCAACATCCGGCAGAACCTGTTCTGGGCCTTTGCGTACAACGTGGCCCTGATCCCGGTGGCCGCGGGCGTGTTGTACCTCTTCGGCGGCCCGTTGCTGTCGCCGGTGTTCGCCGCCGCGGCCATGGCGCTTTCCAGCGTGTTCGTGCTCGGCAACGCATTGCGCCTGCGGCGTTTTTCTTTTCGATGATCGATGATGGGAGCTTGAACCATGCAAAAGACCTTGTCTATCCGAACCTTGGCAGCCTTGTCCCTGTTGCTGCTGGCGGGTGCGGCACAGGCCGCCGGCGGCGCGGCCCATGAAGCGGGGCCGGCGGCCAAGCCGGGCATGCACGAACATGCACACGAGTCCGGCGCCGGCCGGCCCGGCGATCCGGCGCGTGCGGACCGCACGATAGATATTGCGATGCGCGACAGCATGCGCTTCGTGCCATCCAGCCTGAGCGTCAGGCCCGGCGAAACCGTGCGCCTGCATGTCGTCAACGAAGGCAAGCTGCGCCACGAACTGGTGCTCGGCTCGATGCACGAATTGCAGGAGCATGCGGCGATGATGCGCAGCATGCCCGGCATGAAGCACGAAGAGCCCAATGCGCTGTCGCTTGCTCCCGGCAAGCAGGGCGATCTGGTGTGGCAGTTCGGCAAGGCCGGAACCGTGGATTTCGCCTGCCTGGAGCCGGGCCATATGGAAGCGGGCATGAAGGGCGCGATCAGCGTGCGTTAGGCACAGGCCGATCCCCCTTCCCTTGCCGGCGTCGCTCAGCGGGACAGGGTCACCGCGCGCTTGCCTCCCAGGGCTATGGATAGCTGGTTGGCCTTGCCGACCAGGGTTTCGGCAAAGGCCTCGAGTTTCTTCTTGGGCAGGCGGGCGATCGGGCCCGAGATGCTGATCGCGCCCAGCAACTGCCAATTGACCCCGTATACCGGCGCCGACACACTGGCTACATCGGTGTCGCGCTCACCCAGGGAAATGTAATAGCCCTTGCGCCTGATGCCGTCGAATTCGGCGCCCGGCGTGCCCGTGAAGGCGAGTATCACCTTGCCGGGCGAGCCCTTTTCCAGCGGCAGGACCTGCCCGACGCGTATGTGGAAGCGGATTGCCTGCGGCCCTTCGACGCGGTACAGGCATATGCGGGCATTGCCTTCGCGCACGAAGAACGTCGAGCTTTCGCCCGAGAGCTTGGACAGTTCCTGCAGGACGGGTTCGACCGAGGCCGTGACGTCGAAAGACGCCTGGTAGCGGGCGCCCAGCCATCCGGACGCGGGCCCCAGGCGCCACGCGCCGTCTTCGCGATAGACCAGGTATTGATGCGTCGCCAAAGTACGGGCGATGCGCAGCACGGTGGTCTTGTGCAGGCCGGTGCGGCGGCTGAGCTCGGCCAGCGGCAGGTAGCCGTCCTGTACGCCGAAGGCTTCCAGCAGCCCTATCGCCCTGTTGACCGAGATGACGCCCGTGTCTGCCATGTCTTGCGATTTGTCTTTCACGCCTTATTCCTTCGGCGGCTTGCGATGTCTACGAGCCATCGCGGCACCACGCGCAGTGTATTTCAACAGAAGAAACAGCATTGTATGCAGCAAAACATAATTTTATAGTCGTTCGCGGCGAATAAATAAAGCATGTTTGTGCGTCGCCTGGCCGCCTACGGCGCGCTCGCGTTACGCGCATGGCCGGGCGGCGGGTGTGCGCCGGAAGCTATAAATTTTCCTCAGGAGGAGTGTTTGATGAAATCGATATATCTCGCGGCCGCGTCGGCCCTGGTTCTGGCCGGGACGGCATACGCCGGCAACGCAAGTTATCCCGCCAACCCCGTGAAGGTCATAGTCGGCTTCAGTGCCGGAGGCCCCACCGACGTGGTGGCGCGCGCTTTTGCCAATTTCGCCAGCCAGCAGGCGGGGCAGAGCTTTATCGTCGAGAACAAGCCGGGCGCCAATTCGACGATTGCCGCCCAATATGTCAGCCAGGAAAAGCCGGACGGCTATACGCTGCTGCTGGCGGCGACCAATCTCACCACGACGCCCGCCCTGTACGGGAAAAGAATCAAGTTCGACGTCGAGAAATCGTTCGCCCCGATTTGCGCTTTTGCCAAGAGCCCTACCGTGCTGGTGGTGGGGCCCTCGCTGCCCGTCAATAGTTTGCGGGACGTAATCGCCCGGGCGAAAAAGAACCCGGGCAAGTATTCGGTGGCCTCGCCGGGGGTCGGCAGTTCGGGGCATTTCGCCATGGCCAAGTTCGAGGAAATCACCGGCACCAAATTCAATCACATCCCTTACAACGGCGCCGCGCCGGCGATTACGGCCCTGATGGGCGGACAGGTGGACATGTCGTTCGCCACCCTGGGGTCCGTGTTGTCCCAGTTGAAGTCCGGCAAGCTCAAGGTAGTGGCGGTGGCGTCGGCCAAGCGGCTGAAGTCCCTGCCCAAGGTGCCGACGTTTGCCGAAGAGGGCATCAAGAACTATTCCGAGGACGCATGGTACGGCCTGCTGGCCCCCGCAGGAGCCCCGCCGGCTGTATTGTCGACCTTGGAAAAATACGCCCGGGGATTCCAGGCCGATGCGCAGATGCGCCAGAAGCTGGATACGCTGGGCCTGCAGCCCGATGCCACCTGCGGCGCGAATTTCGCCGCCGAGATCAAGCAGGAGGTCTCGACATACAGCGGCGTGGCCCGCAAGCTCGGGCTGAAGAATTGATACGGGTTCGCGATCAAATAGATAAGAGTGCCGGGCGTGCCTCGGATTCAGGAAATATCCACGGCGTAAGTGCGTTGCGCGGTGTCGTGGAACAGGTCGGCGATTTCCTGCGGCGAGCAGCCCCGGCAGATTTTCTTGAAGGCGTTCCACAGCACATGGTACGAATACATGCCCTTGTCGACCGGGAAGTTGCTTTCGAACATGCAGCGCCGCGTGCCGTACAGGTCTATCAGCGTCTCGATATATGGGCGCCAGTCCGCGGCCAGCGCGTCCGACGAGGGCGCCACGTCCAGTTCGTGATGGCGGTGGCCCGAGATCTTCATTCCCATGCCTCCCAGCTTGACGCTGACGTTCGGCAAGGCGGATAGATCGCGCATGCCCGATTTCCAGTCCTGGAATACTTCGTCGCGCATGTCGGCATAAGGGCCCACGCCCAGCGGGCCGCCGATGTGGTCGACGATGATCGAAACATCGGGACAGGCCCAGGCCAGCTCGAGGACTTCCGGCAACTGCGTATGGTAGGCCCACACGTCCAGGCTCAGCCCATGCCGCGACAGGCGCTTTGCGCCGGCCTGGAAGCGCGGGTCCGCCAACAGGCCGGCAGGCGGCTGTATGGGGTTGCTCCGGACCTCGGGATGTGCGTGCCAGGCAGTCGAATTGCGTATGCCCCTGAGGCGGCCTCCGCCCGCGGGCAGCAGGCGCTCGATCACGGCGTCGACTTCGGCGCCGAGTGTCAGGTCCGCGCAGGCCACGATGCCGGCGCATCCGCGCCTGGGGCCATAAAGGCCGCTGGCAAAGCATGCCGCCACGCCGTTGGCGAATTCCACTTCGCCTACGGGCTTGTAGCGTTCTTCGCCAGCCTGCTTGTACATGCTGCGCGACTGGACGAAGACCGTCGCTTCCACCTTGTGGCCCGAGGAGATGTCCGCATTCAATTCGTCCAGCAGGTACCTGGACCCCGGCCTGTCCCACAGATGATGGTGCGGATCGATGATGGGCAGCTCGGGCCACAATATGTCTTCGCAGCGCGTGGCGAGCCAGTCGGCCCTGATGGGAATGTGTGGTGAGTTGCTGGTAGCCATGTTCATATGTCCCAAAGGAATTCCACGATTATGCAGGCGGGCCTGGCGTAGAGGCCATTGCGCGGCCTGCAAGCCGGCCCCGGCTCGGGGCGCTTGCCGTCTTGCCGCGCGGCTGGACGGAAAAAACCGGCAAGCAGCACAGGCCGCTTGCCGGATGATGAGGCCCTGCTATGGCCGTCGCGCGGCGCGGCGCACGATCATTGCACGGCGATATGTGCCTTGCTTACGACGTTCGCCCATTTCGAGAATTCCCCGGCCAGATATTTCTGGAAATCTTCCGGCGTGGAGGCCACGATGTCGGCGCCCAGCGAATCGAATTTGGCCTTGACGTCGGGTTCCTGCAGCACTTCCCGTATCGAGGCCTGGAGCTGTTGCGCGACTGCCTCGGGCGTGTCCTTGGGCACCAGCACGCCATTCCATTCGTATACCTGATAGCCCGCCAACCCGGACTCGGCCACCGTCGGGGTGTCGGGCAGCAGCGGGCTGCGCTTGGGCGAGGTAATGGCCAACGCCCTGAGCTTGCCTTGCTTGACCAGCGCCAGAGACGAAGAAATATTCGTGAACATCATGTTCACCTGGCCCGCCACCGTCGCCATGATGGCCGGGCCGCCGCTCTTGTAGGGCACGTGCAGCATGTCGATGCCCCAGCCCTGCCGGAAGAGTTCGCCCGCCATGAACTGCACCGTGCCCGTGCCGCCTGAAGTAAAGGTCAGCTTGCCCGGCTCGGCCTTGGCGGTTTTCACCACGTCGGCAACACTTTTCAGTTTCGAGCTTACAGGGACGACCAATATATTCGGCGTGACCGATACCAGCGTCAGGGGCATCAGATCCTTGGCCGGATCGAAGCTCATCTTGTGCAGCGCCGGGTTGATGGCCAGCGGGGTTGCGTCGTACAGCACCGTGTAGCCATCGGGCTTGGCGTGGGCCACGTAGGCCTCGCCGATCATGCCGCTGGCGCCGGACTTGTTCTCCACCACCACGCTCTGGTGCAGCTTTTGGCCCAAGTGCAGCGCAATCAGCCGGGCCAGGGAATCCGCCGTGCCGCCCGGCGCATAGGGCACGACGAGATCGATAGGCCGGTCGGGATAAGCGGCGGACGCCACGGCGGGCAGAATGGCGGCGGCGCAGAGCGCGCCGATAAGCAGTTTCTTCATGGTTGATCTCCAGGGTTCGTCTTTATCGGAATCTAACTTCTAGGAAAAGGAAATGCCTGGTCGCGGGCTTGCTCCCCGGGCGCAGGCTGTGTCGCGATATAAGGCGTGTCAGCGCGCAAGCGGCACCCCGGCGTGTTGCATCGGGATCGCCAGGATCGATCCGCTAGTCGATTCCGTGCAGTACAGCGTCTTGCCCTCGGGGCCGCCGAAGGCGATGTTGGTCAGCGACTTGCCCCGCGGGCTGCGCCAGATCTCGTCGGGTTCGGCCATTTCATTCAATACCCATACGCGGCCCAGGCCGGGGTTGGCGACGATCAGGCGGCCGGCCTGGTCGACGGCCAGGCCGTCGGGGCCGCTGGGGCCGTGGGACGTGAAGAACTGCCCCACCTTGGCGACGCTGCCGTCGGCCATCAGCGGCACGCGCCAGACGCAGTTGCCGCGGGTCACCGCGACGTACAGCACTTTTTCGTCGGGGCTCAGGGCGACGCCGTTGGGGCTGGGCACGTTGTGCAGCAACAGGTCGAGGCGGCCGTCGCGGGCCAGGCGGTATACCCGGCCGCTGGGGTCGTGCAGGCCCGACTGGCCCTGGTCCGTGAAATAGAGATTCCCGGCCGAATCGAAAATCAGGTCGTTGACCCCCTTGAATCTCTCGGTATTCCGGCGCGGCAGGTAAGGGCCGATCTCGCCCTTGGCCAGGTCCAGCCGCATCAGGCCGTTCTTGTAGTCGGCGATGATGAACTGGTCTTCGCCGAGGAACTTCATGCCATTGGGCTCGCCGTCGTATTCGACGACAAGTGTCCATTGCCGGTCGGGCGATATCTTGAAAATGCGGCCGTAGGGAATGTCGGTGACATACAGATTGCCTGCGGTGTCGAAGACGGGGCCTTCCAGAAAGGAGTCCACCGATGTCCCGCCGCGGTTGGCGTCGGCCCATTCCGAGGCCGCGCCGCTGCGCCGGTATCGATCGGGCATGGCGCTGTATATTTCCGCGTCGCGAATTTCCACGTCGTGGCTCAAGAACATGGCGTCTACTCCTTTCCGGGCGGGTCAGGCCAGATGGCTCAGCAGGTTGCGCGCGGCCGCCACGCCCATATTGACGTAGGCGTCTTGCGTGACCCCGCCGATATGCGGGCTGAGCAGGATGTTTTCCTCGGCGAAGAACGGATGCCCGGCGGGCGGCGGCTCTTGCTGGAAGCTGTCCAGGGCGGCCGCCCCGACGCGGCCGTCGCGCACCGCGGCCAGCAGAGCGTCTTCGTCGATCAGCCCGCCGCGCGCGGTGTTCACGATAATGACGCCGGGCTTGCACAAGCCCAGGGTCTGCGCGTTGATCAGATTGCGGTTTTCCGCCGTCAGGGGGCAGTGCAGGGATACGACGTCCGAGACGCGCCAGAGCTCCTCGAGATCCACCGTGCGCACGTAATCGGCAACGTTCTTCGCGTAAGGATCATAGGCAACAGTGCGCATGCCCATGGCGTGCGCGATCGATGCCGTGCGCGCGCCGATGGCGCCCAAGCCTATCAGGCCCAGCGTGCGCCCATGCAGCTCTATGCTCTTGTGGGTGGCCTTGTCCCAGTGCCCCGCGTGCATGCGGCTGTTCATCTTCACCACGGATTTGACGCAGGCCAGCATCAAGGCGATTGCGTGTTCCGCCACGGCGGGGGCGTTGACGCCGGTCGCCGCGCAAACCGCGACATTGCGCGATTTGGCCGCCTGGCTGTCTATCGTGTCGATGCCGCTGCCGTGCTTGGAAATGACTTTCAGCGAACGGCCCGCGTTGATTGCAGCGGCGCTGATTTTCCCGTAGCGCACGATGATGCCTACCGGATCGTGTTTTTCGATCAGGGCCACGATGTCGCTTTCCTGAGGCTTGGGTCCTGCGAACACCACGTCGAAGTCCTTGAGCAGGTCCAGCGCCTGCGGGGCGAGATCCGCTGCCGTCACGAGGACGGCCTGCTTGTTGCCGCTCATAGCGTCTCGCCGTCCTTCAGGACGCCGGCCTGGACCAGAGTTGCGAGCAGCCAGGGCGCGCCCAGGTCGCCGTTCTTGATGGCGGCGATCCGCCTGGCTTCGGCGTCCACCTTCTTTTGCGCCAGGCCCAGGATTTCCTCGACGTTTTCCTTGGGCACGACGACTACGCCGTCGGCATCGCCCACGATCAGGTCGCCGGGGTTCACCGTAGTGCCCGCCAGTGTGACGGGCCAGTTCACGCGGCCGCCCAGGGCCTTGGTCGGGCCGTTGGGGTTCGTGCCCACCGAAAAGACCGGGAAGGTTCCCTCGGTGAGTTCTTCCGAATCCCGGGCCGCGGCATCCAGCACGAAGCCGGCCAGGCCCTTGGCCTGGGCCTGCGTGGACATGATGGTGCCGCACAGGGCAGAGGACGTGTCGCCCTTGCCTTCGACGACGATCACGTCGCCCGGCTGCGCCAGAGCCAGGGCGGCATGGAACATCAGGTTGTCGCCGGGCCTGACCTCGACCGTGAAAGCCGGCCCCGCGACTTTCATGGAAGGATGCAGCGGCTTTATGCGCCCGCCCAGCGTGCCGCGGCGGCCGCCCACGTCGGCCAGGATAGCGGCCTGGAACTGGCTGGCGCGCTTGACCAGGTCGGCGGAAACGCGTTCGATGTCTTTGCGTATGAAAGGAAGGTTTTTCGTCATGGCGTGTATATCTCCGGATGTATTGCGGTCGATGCGCAGTGGCTCAGTGCGCAAGAGTGATGTGGGCTTTCTTGATGAGGTCGGCCCACATGTCGTAGTCGGTGTGCAACCGTTTCGTGAAATCGGCGGGCGAGCCGCCCAGGGTTGCGGCGCCCTGCGCATTCATTTGCTTCACGAAAGCGGGGTCCTTGACGGCCTTGTTGATGGCCGCATTCAGCGTCGCGCGGATGTTGGCGGGGGTCTTGGCGGGCACCAGAATGCCGAACCAGGTCGTTGCGTTGAAGCCCTTGTAGCCGGACTCGTCGATGGTGGGCACATCGGGCAGCACCGACACGCGGCTTTGCGAGGTCACGCCCAGCGCCTTGATCTGGCCGGCCTCGATGGAGCCCAGCAGCGTGGGGATCGACGATATATAGGCCTGGAGCTGGTTGCCTATCAGGGCCGGCAGGCCGTCGGACGCGCCTTTGTAGGGCACGTTGGTGACATCGATGCCGGCGGTGCGCTCGAACAGCACGGTGGTCAGGTGCGCCACGGTGCCTATGCCGGGCAGGCCGATATTCATGCTGTTGGCGGGCGCTGCGCGCACGGCCTTGGCGAATTCGGCGGCGTTGTTGTACTTGGCGGCCTTGGGCGCTACCAGGACCAGCGGCGATTCGGCCACCAGGCTGATGGGGGCGAAACTCTTGAAGGGGTCGTAGGGCAGGCCCTTGTGCAGCGTGGGATTGATGGCGAGATTGCTGGTCTGTCCCAGCACCCAGGTATAACCGTCGGGGTCTGCCTTGGCGGCAGTGGCCACGCCGATGTCGCCGCCGGCGCCCGCCCGGTTGTCGACGATGATGTTCCAGCCGTTCTGCTGGGCCAGCGTCTTGGCGAGGTCGCGGGCGATCAGGTCGGTGCCTCCGCCCGGCGGAAACGGCACGATCAGCTTGATGGGGTGGCTGGGGTAGCCCGCCGCCAGGGCCGAGGCCGACAGCAGCGCCGTGGCCAGCGTGCTCGACAGTTTTGCGAAGTATTTCATGTGCCCTCCTGAGGCTGTGTGGGTTTTTGTGCAGGGGTGATCGGGTCCGGGCATACTAGCCATAAATTTCGTAGTGCGCACTAGCGTTGCAACAGACGAAATTAATTCCGGACCAGAAAACAATCGGCTATGGGTGCGAGCGGGGACGGGCTGCACTGCGCCCCGGGCGGCGACGCCCGGCATTAGAATGTTTATTTCCCACTCTCCCTCAGGACCACGCATCATGACTGTCGAAGAGCGCTTGATCGAAATTGAAATCAAGCTCACGCGCCAGGAAGACCTGACGCAAGAGCTCAACCAGCTCGTGTACCAGCAGCAGAAGCAGATCGACGAACTCAAGGCGTTCTGCGCCTCGCTGGCCAGGCAGGCCGAAGACCTCGCCGACAGCGGGGCGGCGCCGTCGGCGAACGAAAGGCCGCCGCACTATTGATCCGTGGCACCGGAAGAAAGGGCCGGGCACGGCAAAGAATTCGAAACAGGAAGGGGCTGGATACGATGACGAGCGATTCCGCTAAAGGCGATACATGGCCGCCGGCCGGCCCGGTGGCAGTGCTTTACGAGTCCATCGAGGCGCCTGCCGTCGGTAATGTGCACAGGTCGGTCAAGCGCGGCGGCTACGCCGACAGCGGCGCCGACATCGCTTTCGCGTTGCGCGCCGCCGGTGTCGAGGTCCGCACGCCGGCGCCGGAACCGGCCGCCGGCGTGGATACGGACTGGGTCTATCCCGATTCGATCGAAGGCATACAGGCCGCGCTGGACGACGGCGCGCGCGTGTTGTGGGCCAACACGGTGCTGTTCAAGGGCCACCCGCTGGAATCGTTCCTGAAGCTCGCGCGCATCGTCGGCCAGTTGCCCGAGCGCGTGCAGTCCTACGACGACAAATGGGTCGCCAACGAACTGCTGCGCCGGCATGGCTTGCCGGTGGCGCCTTCGGTGCTGGTGGGCACCGACGACCCGCGCCAGACCTATTCCATCGACGCCGTGTCCGATTCTGAACTCGCCGCGCACGGGCTGCATTTCCCGCTGGTGGTCAAGCCGCTGCGCGGGCGCGGCAGCCAGGGCGTGTTTCGCGTCGATACGCTGGATTCCTTGCGCGCACGCTTCGAGCAGATCATGAAGGCGAGCGAGATCTTCCGGGGCGACCTGGTGCCGGTGTTCGACCGCTCGGTGATCGTCGAGCAATTCCTGCCGGGCGAAGAACTGGCCGTCGCCGTGATGCCGCCCGGCACCTACCGCATACAGGGCGAGCAGCAAACCATGGCTGCGCACTGGAGCCTGCCCGCCGTGCAGCGCTGCCGGCACGAAGACGGTGTAGCGCCATACGACGACGCCGAGCCGCTGGCTTCCAACAGCAAGCCCCTGGACCGCGACGCGCAACAGCAGCCCGCCTTGCGCAGGCTGCTGGACCACTGCGCGCGCGCCGCGGCCCTGGTCGATTCGCGCGCGCCCATACGCATCGACTGCCGGGCCGGCAAGGATGGCAAGTACTACCTGTTCGACCTGAACATGAAGCCCAACCTCACCGGCCCCGGCCGACCCGACCGCGACAATCGCGACAGCCTGATCGCCATGGCCGCCAGGGCGGCGGGCTGGTCATATACCGACTTGCTGCTGAACATGCTGGCCCAGTCCTGGACGCAGGGCCGCAAGTAGCCGCCCGCGGATTTCGGGCCTTTCATTCGCTTATTTGGGAGAGCGGCCGGCTCGACCGGACCGGGAGGGACCCTCGTGCGCCGGGTTTGATTTCCCTATTCTCCTTTTCTATAATGTCGACAATGTACAAAATACAAAAAACATAGAAGATGCGAAATGCGGAGGACAGCCGCTGCGGCGCCAGTGCTGTCCTCTGTGGAAAACGGCTGGTGTTCCCAGTCGCAGAGAGTTCTACGAACTCCCAACCCGGAGATAGCCGTCGTATGGGTCATAGCAAACAGGAGATTCAAATGAGCGAAATAAAGGTGGTCCCCCTGGGCTACGCGGCCGGGGCGGCTGTGCATGGGCTGGATTTGAGCCGGCCGCTGGCGCCGGCGCAGCAGGCCGCCGTGCAAGCGGCATGGAACAAGCACTTGGTGCTGGTCTTTCCGCAGCAGAAGCTGGATGCTCCGGGCCTGATCGCGTTCACCCGGAATTTCGGCGAGGTCGAGCGCAACGACAATGTGCCGTACTACCGGGACCCGGACTATCCCGAGGTGTTGCTGGTTTCGAACAAGCCGCGCAACGGCAAGCCTTCCGAAACGCGCAACACCGGCCGCAACTGGCACTCGGATCTCAGCTATACCACCCGGCCGGCCAAGGGATCGGTGCTGATGTGCAAGGAAAAGCCGGATGTGGGCGGGGACACGATGTTCGCCAATATGTACATGGCCTACGAGTCGCTCAGCGCGCCCATGCGAAAGTTCGTGGAAGACCTGCAGGCGATCCACGATATCAGCCTGATCAAGGGTTTCGAAAAGCGGGACCCCGAGCAGGTGGCCGCTCTCAAGCGCCGCAATCCGCCCATCGTGCATTCCGTGGTCCGGGTGCATCCGGAAACCGGCCGCAAGCTGCTGTTCGTGAGCGAACGCATACGCAGCTTCGTCGGCATGACGGAAGAAGAAAGCAAGCCGATTCTGGACTTTCTGAATCGCCACGCGACCTCGCCGGAGTTCGTCTATCGCCACAAGTGGAGCGTGGATGACGTGGTGATGTGGGACAACCGCTGCACCCTGCACATCGCGCTGGCCGATTTCGACCAGACCCAGCCCCGCCATATGATGCGCTGCTCGATGCTGGGCGAGGTCTCGGGGGCGGTACTCGAAGAGCAGCAAATGGATGCCCGCTCGCTGGGCAGCGCCATAGCGGCAATGTCCTGAGCAGGCAGCACAAGGAAGGCCCGGGGCCCATGCGGCCTGCGGGCGCCGAATTCATAGAACAAGGAGACAAACATGATCCAAGCACTCAAGAAACTGCTGTGCGTCGCAGCTCTCGGGCTGGGGCTCGCCCTGGCCTCGTCGCAGGCTGGCGCGCAGCAACCCGTCCGCCTGCTCGTGGGTTTCCCGCCCGGAGGAACCACGGATGTCCTGGCCAGGCTCGTGGCCCAGCACCTGACCGAAGTCACGGGCAGGTCGGTGATCGTCGAGAACCGGCCCGGCGCCAGCGGAAATATCGCCGCCGGCATGGTGGCCAAGGCTGATGGCGACGGAAATACTTTGCTGTTCGTCCCGAGCAGCCACGCCACCAATGCGTCGCTTTATTCCAACTTGCCTTTCGATACGCTCAAGAGTTTCCGCGCGGTGGGCATGGTGGCGGCGACGCCTTATGTGCTGGTCGTCAACCCTAAGGAGATCAAGGCCAGGACCGTGCCCGAGCTCGTCGCTTATCTGAAGAAATATCCCGGCAAGGTGGAATTCGCTTCGGCAGGCCCCGGAACAGGCCAGCATCTGGCGGGCGAGCTGTTCAAGATGCAGGCCAAAGTAGACATCATGCACGTGCCGTACAAGGGCAGTTCGGCGGCGTGGCCCGACCTGATAGCCGGCCGCGTTCCCATGATGTTCGACAATATTGCCGTCATCATGCCCCTGATCAAGAAGGGAACGCTGCGGCCGCTGGCCATCACTTCCCTGTCGCCTTCCAAGTTCCTGCCCGATGTCCCCACGGTTGCCGCCAGCGGCTTTCCGGGCTTCGAGGTGCTTGGGTGGTTCGCCTTATTGGCCCCGGCCAGTACCCCCGACGGTGTCATTCGGGAATACAGCGCGGCCCTGGGCAAGATCGAGTCCGATCCCAAGTTCGTCGCCACGCTGGGCCGGATCGGCGCCGAACCGTTCGTGCGCACGCCGCAGCAGTCGGATGCCTTCATCGGCCAGGAAGTGGCGAAGTGGCAGGGGGTAATCCGCAAGGCGCATATCAGCCTGAATTGACTGTCGTTGCCGCTGCGGGCCATCCGGTTGCCGAAAGCTTGCAGAGAGGGGCGCGGCGCTCGCGTGGGCGCCCTTCTTGCTTGCCGGGGACGCAAAGTGCCTGGAGGTCGATGGGATATACTAGGCCCGGCCATTTGCCGGGCCGATCCACGACACCGCATTACGCAGCGCAACGCTGCGGCGGGGATGCCGGGCCGCCCACTTCAAGCCGCGTGTGAACATCCATGAGCAATCGCCAGACTTCTTCCGCCAATGAGCGCCTGCCTCTGGGACGGGCGACGAAGTCTTTGCCGGAACAGGTCGCCGACCAGCTCGCCGAAATGATACACGGGGGGGAATGCGAACCCGGAGAACGCCTCAAAGAAGAGATGCTGGCCGAGCGTTTTGCGGTCAGCCGCACCACCATCCGCGAAGCCATCAACGCGCTCGAGCGGCGCGGAATGATAGAACGCATGCCGCGCTACGGAGCCCGCGTCAAGGTAATCGACGCGGCCGAAGTCGAAGAAATCTTCGGCATCCGCGCCCAGTTGTTGGGGCTTGCGGCGCGCATGGTGGCGGAAAAAGGCTCCGATGCCACATTAGCCCGTTTTGCCGGCCATATCGAACGGCTGTGCCAACTGGCCGAGAAAGAATCGACCGCGCCCGCCGCTTATGCCAAGGCCTCGATCGAGGCGCAGCACTTGCTGGTGTCGGACGCGGGATGGAAACAGTTGTCGACCATCTACGAAGGCCTGAGCAGCCAGGCTCTTTGGCGCATCTCGGTGCGCGGCAAGTCATTGAGCTTCAAGACCGTGCAACGCCGCAGAGAGTCCGCCGCGGATTGGCAGCGCATATGCGAAGCCGTTCTCGCGCGCGACCCGGACCAGGCCGAACTGCGAGCCAAGGCCTTGTTGCACGCATCCTACCTGGCGGCGCGCGAGTGGCTGTAAAGACTGCAGCTCCGTAGCCTGCAGTCACTCGCAGCCATAGCCTATCGACGCGGCTTGTGGATCGCTCGACAGGCCCATGGCACGGGCCGCCCGCCGGAATTTCACTTCTTCACGCCGAAGCAGTTTTCCAGCCCCGGGAAGCTGCCGTCGCGCACGCTGTTGGCATACTGTTCGACCGCACCGCGTATCACCGCGCCCACGTCGGCGAACTGGCGCGCGAACTTGGGGATGCGCGGGCCGCTCAGGCCGAGGATGTCCTCGGTGACCAGGATCTGCCCATCGCATGCGGGCGATGCGCCTATGCCTATGGTCAGGATGTCGAGTTCCTGGGTGATGCGCCGCGCCAGGGCTTCGGCCACCCCCTCGAGCACCACGCCGAAGGCGCCGGCCTGCTGGTGCGCCAGGACGTCCTGGAAGATTCGTTCGGCCGCGGCATCGTTCATGCCCTGGGCCTTGAAGCCGCCCATGGTGTGCACATACTGCGGCATGAGCCCCACGTGCGCCAGCACCGGCACGCCGCGCTCCACCAGGAAGCGCGTGGTCTCGGCCATGACCGCGCCGCCCTCCATCTTGACGCCGTCGGCGCCGCTGGCCGCCAGCGCCCGCGCCGCATTGGCGTAGGCCTGCTGCGGCGATTCCTGGTAGCTGCCGAAAGGCATGTCGACGATCACGCAGGCCTTGGAGGTCGAGCGCACTACCGCCGCCGCATGGGCGGCCATCTGCTCGATAGTGATCGACAATGTATCGGGCAGGCCGTAGCCCACCATGGCGGTGGAATCGCCTATCAATATCATGTCCAGATAATCGTCGAGCAGGCGCGCGAACGGCGCCGTGTAGGCGGTCAGGCAGGCGAGCCTGCGCTGCCCCTTGCATGCCGCCAACTGCGGCACGCTGATGCGTTTGACTTCGGCATGTACGCTCATTTTCCTGTGCTCCCTGTGCGTGTTGCGACGCGCTGCGGCCGCGGCGCCGGGTAGCGCATCGCGATATTGTGTGAGTTATTGTGCAACTGCAGCAAACGCTCTTTTAACATACGTATAATCAATCGACAGCCTCTTGGTTTCCACGCAGTCCGCAGCAAAGATCGGAGTCCCGCCATGCCTTTTACGCAGAACTCAGTCAAGTTTCATGATGGACACAGCGCGCCGCAGCTCGGGCTGGGCGTCTGGCAGGTCGAAGACGACATCACCGCCCAGGTGGTCGGCACGGCCCTGAAGGAAGGTTATCGCCTGGTCGATACCGCGGCCATCTACGGCAACGAGAAAGGGGTCGGGCTGGGCCTGGCGGGCTCGGGCATGGCGCGCGAAGACCTGTTCGTCACCACCAAGCTGTGGAATGACCGCCACGGACACGACAGCACGCCCGCGGCTTTCCAGGAAAGCTTGGACCGCCTGGGCCTGGATTACGTGGACCTGTATCTGATCCATTGGCCGGTGCCCGCGCAGGATCGCTACGTCCAGGCCTGGGAAGCCATGCTGGGCCTGCGCGACGAAGGCCGCGCGCGTTCCATCGGCGTGTCCAATTTCAATATCAGCCATTTGCAGCGCCTGCTGGACGAGACCGGCGTGTTGCCGGTGGTCAACCAGATCGAACTGCATCCGCGCTTCCAGCAGGCGGAGCTGCGCGAGTTCCATGCCGAGCACGGCATCCAGACCCAGGCCTGGAGCCCGCTGGGACGCGGCGCGCTATGGGAAGACCCCGTGCTCAAGGCTGTCGCGCTCAAGCACGAGCGTACGGTGGCGCAAGTGATGATCCGCTGGCACATCCAGTCGGGCAATATGGTGATCCCCAAATCGGTGACGCCCGCTCGCATCCGCGAAAACTTCCAGGTCTACGATTTTGCGCTGGACGACGAGGACATGGCGGCCATCGCCGAGCTGGACCGCGCCGACGGCCGCAGCGGTCCCGATCCGAAAACCTTCGGCGCCCCCAAGTAGCCGCCGCGGGGCCCGGCGCGCCGTGCCAGGGACACCCCGTGCCCGGCGCAACGACTTGCGGATCGGGGCGCCGGTGTTTTCTAATTAGCGACGGATTTCCCGTCTCTTCATACCTGCTTTCCAAGGACACCCGCGACATGACTGCGCAACGCCAGACCAGCATTCCCGCCCTGTACATGCGCGGGGGCACCAGCAAGGGCGTATTCTTCCTGCCCGAAGACCTGCCGCGCGACGCCGCCAGGCGCGACGCGGTGCTGCTGCGCGTGATGGGCAGCCCCGACCCGTACGAAAAACAGATCGACGGCATGGGGGGCGCGGTCTCCAGCACCAGCAAGGTGGTGATTGTCGGCAAGAGCGAGCGCCCCGGTTGCGACGTCGACTATCTGTTCGGGCAGGTGTCGATCGACAGGCCGCTGGTCGACTGGAGCGGCAACTGCGGCAATCTCACCTCGGCCGTCGGGCCGTTTGCCATACACCGCGGCCTGGTGCAGGCGCCGCGCGACGGCGTGGCCCGCATCACCATATGGCAGGCCAATATCGGCAAGAAGATCGTGGCACATGTGCCGATGCGCGACGGCGAGGTGCAGGAACTGGGCGACTTCGTGCTGGACGGCGTTACGTTCCCGGCGGCCGAGATCCCGCTGGAATTCCTCGACCCGGGCGCGGACGAGGGCGATGGCGACGGCTCGGGGTCGGCCACTTTTCCCACCGGCAAGCGGATCGACGAACTGGACGTGCCGGGCGTGGGCAAGGTGCGCGCGACGCTCATCAATGCGGGCAATCCGGGCGTATTTGTTGCGGCGGCGGACCTGGGCCTGACGGGCACCGAACTGCCGGCCGAACTGGCCAAGGATACGGCGCTGCTGGCGCGCCTGGAGGCCATCCGCGCCCATGGGGCGGTGGCCATGGGGCTGGCCGAAAGCGCCGAATTTGCCACCAGCCACAGGCAGCACACCCCGAAGGTGGCGTATTTCGCCGCGCCGGCGGCCTATACCGCCAGCAGCGGCAAGGCGGTGCGGGCCGAAGACATAGACTTGCTGGCGCGCATCATATCCATGGGCAAGCCGCACCACGCCATGACCGGCACCGGGGCGGTCGGCATCGCCGCGGCCGCCGCGATTCCCGGCACGGTCGTCAGCGAAGTGCTGGGCGCCACTCGCAGCGCCGTCTGCTTCGGCCATCCCTCCGGTGTGCTCAGGGTCGGGGCCGAAGCGCGCGAAGAGGGCGGCAACTGGGTCGTGACCAAAGTCGCCATGAGCCGCAGCGCCCGGCGCCTGATGGAAGGCCGGGTGTACGTCCCGCAGGAATTGCTGGACTAATTGCTTGCTCGCTCTGGAGGCCACTGACGCGCAGTGTGTACCAATGCCAGTATCCACACTGTGTCGTCGGCTTCTGCCAGCTCGTATATGAGTCGATAGCTTTCGTGCGGGACCAGCTCGCGGGTGCCTGGGATCCTTCCGGGGCGGCCGAGCATTGGAAATGCTCCGAGCTGTGCAGCGCAACTGAGGAATAGTTCGTCCATGTCTACAGCGGCGCGCGGACTATCGGCTGCGATGTAGTCCTGTATGTCTAGGCGATCCTGGTTGGCCTCCGGCGTCCAGACGACTCTCACGAATCGGCCTCATCGGCACGGCGCAGCAGCTCGGCTCGCCGGACAGCGGCTTCAGCCTCAAGCTGCTCTTGAGGCATGCCTTTGCCTGCCCGCATCGAGACGCGAGCGCGTTCGACCTTGTGGCGCAAGAACTCATCGTATTCCCGCGCATGCTTGCGTTGGCTGATGTAATCACGCATCAGCTCGCGAACGATTTGCGATGCGGGCCTGTCTTCAAGTGCGGCCTCGGACATAAGCTGGTCGCGCAGTTCCGGTTCCAGCTTCATCGTGAATACAGCCTCTTTGCTCATGACAGGTCTCCGCATAACCTTGGATACTAATAACGTCTATATATCGTTAGTATCCAGTATATAAATACTCTGCAGCTATGTGTAGTGGGCACGTTTGTGCCAGATTCGAGAGCTTGAAAGTTTCGGTATCCTTGCTTGCCAAAAAAATTCTAAAAATGCATAATTCATCAAATTAAATGCTATTTAAGAATACAAGACCATGGAAATCCGGCAACTCGAAGCCTTCGCCGCGGTACTGTCCACGGGCAGCGTGACCGCGGCCGGGCGCCTGCTCGACCGGTCCCAGCCTGTCATCAGCCGCCAGGTGCAGGAACTCGAGCATGAGCTCGGCTTCACGCTCTTCGAGCGTACGCGGCCGGCCGTCACGCTGACCGAACAAGGCCGCCAGTTCCATGAAGAAATGCAGCACGTGCTGGCCGGCCTGCAGCAGCTCGACCAGCGTTCGCGCGAGATCGCCCAGGGGCGGGGGCGCCCGCTGAAAATCGTTGCCACCTACGCGCTGGGCGCGGGGCTGCTGCCGGGCGCGCTGGCAGAGGCCGAATCGGCGGCGCGGGCCGGGGCCGCAGGGATGGCAGGGGCAGTCGGGGATACAGAAAGAAAAGATGCCACGCATGCCGCAGCGGCGTCCGGCTTCGGTGCAGCGCCCGGTTTCGTTTCCGGCCGCAAGATCCATGTCGACAGCCTGGCTCCGGAGCACGTGGCCAGGGCGGTTGCCACGGGGCAGGCGGCGCTGGGCCTGACCAGCCTGCCCATAGACTTGCGCCGCTGCCGGCTGCACTGGTCGGGCGAGGCGCCCTGCGTGCTGGCGCTGCCCGAATCGCATCCGCTGGCGGCGCGCCCCAGCGTGGCCATCGCGGAACTGCGCGACATGCCCGTCATCACCATGCCCAGCCGCAACCGCCTGCGCCATCGCCTGTCCACGGCCCTGTTCGGGCGCGGCGCAGCGCCGGTGCAGCGCCATATCGAAACCAATTCCACGCTCAATGCGCTGGCCCTGGTGCGCGCCGGCCTGGGCGTGGCGCTGGTCGAGCCGTTCACCGGCTACGGCATGCCGCTGCCCGGAGTGGTGCTGCGCCCCACGGACGCCGCCGTGCCCTTCGTCATGGGCGTCATCACGCATGAAGACCAGGCGCCGGACGCCGCCGTTGCGGCGCTCATCGAAACACTGCGCAACCAGGCCGAATCGCACATTCCCGGCTTCCGCCTGAACAGCGCGAGCCGCAACCGCGCGCTGCTGAACTCGCATTACGAATCCGCCATCGAGGACATCGCTCTCTTATGACCGCCAACCCCGTTTCCAATCTCCAGGCGCTCGAAGCGCGCCTGGCCCAGGATCTCTCCTGGCTCGAGCTGCCGGCCAAGCGCTGGGTGCCGCCCGCCGAATTCCATGGCCGTCCGGCGCTGGACGTGGCTATCATCGGCGGCGGCATGGCGGGCCTGGCGGCCGCCGTGGCGCTGAAGAACCTGGGCATCGGGGTCTGCAACTTCGACCAGGCGCCCAAGGGCTATGAAGGCCCCTGGGCCACCATCGCGCGCATGGAAACCCTGCGCTCGCCCAAGCAGCTCACGGGCCCCGCGCTGGGCCTGCCCGCGCTGACCTTCCGCGCCTGGTTCGAAGCGCAATTCGGCACGCAGGCCTGGGAAGAACTCGACAAGATTCCGCGCCTGCAATGGATGGACTACCTGCGCTGGTACCGGCGCGTGATGAACGTGGATATCCGCAACGAGCACCGCGTGCGCCAGATCCTGCCGCATGCGGACTATGTAGAGCTGCGCATCGATGCCCCCGAAGGCCCGCAGACCATATATGCGCGCCGCGTGGTGCTGGCCACCGGCCGCGCAGGCCTGGGCGGCGCCTATGTGCCGGCATTCATGCGCGATGTGCCGCGGCGCTACTGGGCGCATTCTTCCGACGACATGGACTACGGCCGCCTGCGCGGCTTGCGGGTGGGCGTGGTGGGCGCCGGCGCTTCGGCCATGGACAGCGCGGCCACCGCGCTGGAAAACGGCGCGGCCAGCGTCGACCTGCTGATACGCCGTGCCGACATCCCGCGCATCAACAAGGGCAAGGGCGCGGGCAGCCCGGGCTTCACCCATGGCTATGTCGCGCTGCCCGACGACTGGAAATGGCGCATCCGCCACTACATCAACGAACAGCAGGTGCCGCCTCCGCGCGGCAGCACGCTGCGCGTCTCGCGCCACGACAACGCCCGTTTCAACCTGGACAGCCCGGTACTGTCGGTACGGGAAGCCGACGGCCACCTGCAGGTGCGCACCCCTCGCAAGACCTTCGAGCTGGATTTCCTGATCCTGTCGACGGGTTTCATGATCGATCTGAACGGCCGGCCCGAATATGCCGCGATCGCGCCGCACATCCGCGTCTGGAGCGACCGCTACCAGCCGGCCGCCGGCCAGGAAGACGTGGAACTGATGAATTCCCCCGATGTGGGGCCCGCCTTCGAATTCCTGCCCAAGCCGGGGCACGACCTGCCGGGCCTGTCGCGTGTGCACTGTTTCTGCTATCCGGCCACCTTGGTCCATGGCCAGGTGTCGGGCGACATTCCCGCCATCAGCGATGGCGCCGAACGCCTGGGGCGCGGCATCGTCGGGCTGCTGTACCAGGAAAGCGTCCAGCAGCAGTACGAGACCATGCGGGCGTTCAGCGAGCCCGAGGTATACGGCGACGAATGGAAGGCCGCCTGACAGGGACGGGCCATCTACACCGGCATACGCGGATCAGGGGCCGGCGCGGCCCCGTTTGAAGTTTGAATAAAGAAGCTTGAATAAAGGAAGGAACATGGTGACTACGGAAAACCCACAGGCCGGCGCCGACGTGATCGACGGGATCGTCGGCCTGCAGCCGGGCACGGCGCTGCATGCGACGCGGCATGCGCGCGACAAGGTGGCGGTGGCCACGCAGAAAAGCTACGACTTGTTCTTCGGGCCCGAGCTCGGCGAGCTGTCCTTGCGGGACAGGCTGGCCGTGGCTTATTGCGCCTGCGTGCTGTCCAAGGCCGAGGCCCTGGGGGAGCATTATCGCCAGGCCCTGATCGCCCAGGAGGGCGGCGCCGCGCTGGCCGAAGCCTTGCAGGCCGGCCGCATCGATGCCATCGAACCGGCGCGGCTGCGCGCCATGCTGGTCTTTACCCGCAAGCTGATCGAAAAACCCGTCGAGGGCGACGCGGCCGCGCTCAAGGCGCTGCAGGCCGCCGGCATCGCCACGCCGGACATCGTGTCGCTGGCGCAGTTGGTGGCGTTCCTGTCGTACCAGTTGCGATCGGTCGCGGGCCTGCAGGCCATGCAGGCCGAAGAGCAGGGCGCCGCGACGAGCGCCGCTTCGGCAGCGGTGCCGCCCCAGGCGGATATTTCGCCCGTCGCGCCCCAGCGCGACGGCACCCCCGCCGGCAAGCCCGTCAAGAGCCATGGCTTCACCAACGAAACCCTGGAATGGAAGGCCTGGCTGGACGTGGTCGACCTGGATCGCGCCACCCCCGCGCAACTGGAAGTGCTGGAGATCAGCCATCCCAAGGCCAAGCAATCCGACTATTACCGTTTCCTGGCCCACCAGCCGGAAGTGCTCAAGCAGCGTTCCGAGGCCTATAACGCCATCATGTACGCGCCGGGCGGCCTGGCGCGGGCCGACCGCGAACTGGGCGCCCTGACGGTGTCGCGCATCAATGGCTGCGTCTATTGCGCCTCGGTGCACGCGCAGCGCTTCGAGCAACTGGCCAAGCGCAATGACACCGTGCAGCAGGTCTTCGACGATCCGCGCAGCGCCGGCACCACCGAGCGCGAGCGCGCCGTTGCGCACTTCGCCGTGCAGATGACCGAAAACCCGTCCGGCCTTGGGGCTCAGGCCATCCGGGCGCTGAAGGGCGTGGGCCTGAAAGATGCCGAGATCCTGGACCTGATCCACGCCGTGGCGATCTTCGGCTGGGCCAACCGCCTGATGCTGAACCTGGGCGAGCCGGTGTTCCCGGCGGCCTGACGAGGCGCAGGCCCGATAGCGCAAAACAAAGCCGGCGCTCCGAAAGGGGCGCTGGCTTTCTGCCGTCCGCGCGGGCCGCGGCCTGCGGCGTGCGCGGAGATGGCGGGCATTACTGGATCTGTATATGGGCCTCGGTCACGACCTTGTGCCACTTCTGCAGTTCCGCGGCCATGTGCTTGCTGAGGTCTTCGGGGGTGCCGCCCAGCGTGGAGGCGCCCATGGCGGCCAGCTTCTTCTTTACTTCCGGGTCTTTCAGGATTTCGTTGAGCGCCTTGTTGGTGCGCTCGATGATGTCCTTGGGCGTGCCCTTGGGGGCGAGCAGCGCGAACCAGGTGGAAGACAGCAGGTCGGGATAGCCCTGTTCGGCCATGGTGGGCACCTCGGGCAGCGAGGGCGAGCGCTGCGTGGACATCACGCCGATGGGACGCACCTTGTGGCCCTGGATCTGGCCGATGATGCCGGGGATCAACTGGAACATGCACTGGATCTGGCCGGAGATCAGGTCGGTGGTGCCCTGGCTGGGCGAATTGTAGGGCACATGGACCATCTTGGTGCCGGTCTCGCGCATGAAGAGTTCGCCCGCCAGGTGCATGGAGCTGCCGTTGCCGGTGGAGCCGAAGTTCACCTTGCCGGGATTGGCCTTGGCGTACTTGATGAAGTCGGCCAGGTTGTGGATGGGCAGTTCGTTGTTGACTACCAGGATGTTGGGCACGTCGGCCACCAGGCCGATGGGATCGAAGCTTTTCTGCGGGTCGTAGGGCAGCTTCTTGTACAGGCTGGGATTGACCGCCAGCGTGCCGGCCCAGGAGAACAGCAGCTTGCTGCCGTCGGGCGGCGCCGAGGCGGCCAGGCCCGCGCCGATGGAGCCATTGGCCCCGCCGTGGCTGTCGATGACGAAATTCCCGTGCAGCTTCTTGCCGAGCTGGTCGGCGATCAGGCGCGAGATGGTATCCGCGGTGCCGCCGCCCCCGGGCGCTGGCACGATGATGTACACGGGCTTGTGCGCCGATGGCCAGTCGCTGGCCTGGGCGCCGGAGGTATAGCCACAGGCCAGCGTCGCGGAAGCGAGCAGGCCGACGAAGGAACGACGCGTGATACGCATGATGGGATCCTGTTGTAGTTGGTTTGGTGTTTTACGGCTGAGCCGGCCTTTCAATTTATCATTCTGTGAGCTATGTAAGGGCCGTTTGATAGACGATAATTTCATATATATATGAAGCAATTCCCCTTGTCCATCAGAGCTATCGGCAACTTGCATCGCGGCATGCCGGCGGCGGCATTTTCCTTGCGCCCGACTACTATATGATAGGCACCAGACATCTCGCCGCTACGCATGCCGCGCGTTTCCGTGCCCAGGCATCTTTGCCGCACCCGGCGCAATGCCGCGCATGCGGCCGACCCAGGAAAACTGCATGAATCAAGACATTCCCGTGCTCACCGCCGCATTGCTGGCGCTGCTGGCCCTGCTCGTAGGGGCCGGCGTGGTAGCCCTGTACACGCGCCGCGCCCTGGCCGCCATGCGCGCACAACTGCTGCTGGCGCAGAGCTCGGCCTCCCAGCGCGACGAACAGCTTGCCGGCCTGCGTGCCGAACTGGAACAGGCGCGCGGCCGGTATGCCGAGCTCGACGGCGAGCGCCTGCGGATCGAGCGCCTGAGTGCCCGTTTCGAGACCGAGGCCGAGGGGCTGCGCCAGCGCCTGGACGAAACCCAGGCCAGCCTGGGCGCGCGGGAACAGGCCCTGCAGGCTGCTGGCGAGCGCGCCGCGGCGCTGGACAAGGAACTGGCCGAGTTGCGCGTCACGCACCAGGAAAAGCTCGCCGCGGTGGAAGACGGCCGCCGCTCGCTCGAGCAGGCGCGCCAGCAGCTCAAGACCGAATTCCAGAACCTGGCCAACCAGATCCTCGAAGAAAAAGGCCGCAGCTTCACGGCCAGCAGCCAACAGTCGCTGGACGCGCTGCTCAAGCCGTTTCGCGAGCAGATCCAGGGTTTCCAGCAGCGCGTCAACCAGGTGCACGACGAGGCGGTGCGGGGCAATGCCTCGCTGGGCGCGCAGATCCGGCAGGTGCTGGACATAGGCGTGCGCATGAGCACCGAGGCCAATACCCTGGCCAGCGCCCTGAAGGGCGACAAGAAGACCGCCGGCAACTGGGGCGAGATCCAGCTCGAGAACGCCTTGCAGCAGGCCGGCCTGGTCGAGGGCGACCACTACGAGGCGCAGCCTCGCTTCCAGGACCACGAGGGCCACGCACGCCAGCCCGATTTCATCGTCAAGCTGCCGGACCGCAAGCATATGGTGCTGGACAGCAAGGTGTCGCTGGTCGACTACGACCGCGCCATTGCCGCCGAAACCGAGCCTGAGCGCCAGGCCGCCCTCGAGGCCCACGTCAAGGCGGTGCGCAATCACATAGACGATCTCGGCAAGAAGGACTACAGCAACCTGATCGGCATGCGCAGCCCCAGCTTCGTGCTGATGTTCATGCCCATCGAACCCGCCTATATAGAAGCCCTGAAGCACAACAAAGAACTGTTCAACTACGGCTACCAGCGGAACGTCATCATGGTGTCCTACACCACGCTGATGCCCATCCTCAAGACCGTGGCGAATCTGTGGATGGTGGCGCGCAGCAACGAGCAGGCGCAAGAACTCAGCGGCCGCGCCGGCGAGATCTACAACCAGGTGGCCCTGGTGGCCGAGCGTCTCAAGCGCCTGGGCGCCACCCTGGGCACGGCCAGCCAGCACTACAACGACACCGTCACCGCGGTGGCCGGCCAGCAGGGCCTGTACGGCAAGGTCGTCCGGTTCGGCGAGCTCTCGGCCAAGGCGAACAAGGCCCTGCCGCAGCTCGAGCCCATGCATCGCGACTACGAGGCCGAGCGCCTGGATCTGGTGGTGGGCGAGCAGCCCGCCATTGCGCGCGACAAGAATTCCTAGGCCGCGCCGCGGGTCGCCGCGCTTTGCATGAATGCGCTGTTTGTCTGGCTGGCGGGCTTGAATCGGGGTGGGTGCGCATGGGTGCAACCATGCGGCCCAAGCAAGCAGGATACTAGGCCTGGTCGCCCAGGAAGATGCGGGCCAGGCCAGCGGTAATGGCTTCCTTGATCTGCAGCGTGCGCTGGGAAATGTGCTTGCGCATGCGCGCTTGCGCCGCTTCGAGATCCTTGCCGCGCAGCGCGGCGAGGATTTCCGCATGCTCGGCCTGGGTCTTGCCGCGCCCGATCTGTTCCATGCTGATCCAGCGTACGAAGCGGATGCGCGCGTTCAGTTCGTCGAGCATGCGCCGCAGCTCGCTGTTTCCCGACAGCTCGGCCAGCATGTCGTGGAATTGTTCGTCGAGCGCGACCAGGTCCAGCACGGGGCAGTCTTGCGGCGTTTCGCGGCTGCGGGCCAGGAACGCCTCGACCTCGTCCAGTTGCGCGGGCGTCGCGCGCTGCGCGGCCAGCCTGAGGCACTCGACTTCTATGGCCTCGCGCGCCTCGTATAGATCCAGGGTCTCTTTCAGGTTGAGCGAGCGGCGCACGTAGCCGCGTCCCGACTCTTCCAGGAAGCCGTCGCGGGCCAGCAGGTTCAGCGCATCGCGGATCGGCGTGCGGCTGACTTCCAGCTTCTCGGCCAGGGCGACCTCGTTGAGTCTTTCGCCGGGCTTGATGTCGTACAGGATCACCATTTCCCTGAGTTTTTCGTAAACCTGGGACGAGGTGCTGCGGCTGCGGCCGCTTGCGCGGCCGGCCGGGGCCGGGGTCGGGGCAGTCATTTCAACCCATCCACTGGCTGACGGGGGCGGCCGCATCCTGCAGGGGCTGGGCGATGATGTCCAGCAGCGCGGGGCCGCCATGGTCGAGCGCCGCCTTCAGGGCCGCGTCCAGTTGCGCCGGGTCTTCCACCCGCCAGGACTTGACTCCGTAGGCCTGAGCCACCAGTGCATGATCGGTGCGATTGAAGTCTACCGAGAAATAGCGCTGGTCGTAGCCGGCTTTCTGGCTGGCCTTGATCCAGCCGTACACGCTATTGGAAATCACGATCATCAGCAGCGGCACCTTGTAGCGGGTGATGGTTTCCAGTTCGCCCACCGTGAAGCCGAAGCTGCCGTCGCCCATGATGGCCGCCACCCGCGTGCCGGGGCGGCCTATGCTCGCGCCCACGCCCGCCGACATGGCGAAACCCAGCGCGCCGTGGGCCCGGTTGGTGATGAAATGCCGGCCCGGCTGCGATTGATTGAAGTAGGCCGAGAAATAAGGGCAGGGCGTGCCCGGATCGGCGACCACGATGGCGTCCGGCGGCAGCAGCCGGTTGAGCGCGTCCACGATCCGCTCGGGCCGGATCGGCGCGTCGGCGCAGTGCGCCAGCGGCTCGAACGCCGCCAGCTTCGCTTGCCTGGCGCGTGCCGCGGCCTGGTAGCCGTCGGCCGCATCGGCCGGACGATGGCTGATGCGCGCCTGGACCTCGTGGTTCAGCGCCCGCAGCGCCAGCAGCGCATCGCCCACCATGCCGACCTCGGTGCGGTAATTGGCGCCGACCACCATGGGATCCGAGTCGATGTGCAGTATGGTGGTGTCGGCGGAGGGGAAGCGCCACTGCTCGGTCGTGGTCGAGCCGGCCCGGCAGCCGATGAACAGCACCAGGTCCGCGCCCGACACCACGTCGCGCGTCGCCATGACCCCGCCGTTCGAACCCACCACCCCCGCATTCGCCGGATGGGTGTCGGCCAGGCTGCCCTGGCCGCTGACAGTGGTGCACACCGCGGCGCGCAGCATCCCGGCCAGGTCGGCGAGCTCCGCGCAGGCACCGGCGATGACCACCCCGCCCCCGCATATGATTACCGGCGCCCGCGACGCCACCAGCCTGTCCGCGGCGCGTTCCACCTCGGCGGGGTCGGGGGCCGCGCGCATGGCCGGGAAACGCCCGTGCTCGGGCTGGGCCCACAGGTCCTTGGCATCGACCTCGTGTTTTTGCACGTCATAAGGCAGGCACATATGCGCCGTGCCCGGACGGCCCGTGGTCATTGCGCGAAACGCCGTGCGCATCGCCCCGGGGATCTGGTCGGCGCGGTCTATGGTGGTGTTCCATTTGGTCAGGGGCCGGTACAGGCTTTGCTGGTCCAGCTCGGTCAGCGGATACTTGCCGCGGGCCCCCACGGACACGTCCGAGGTGATGCCCAGCACCGCGATGGAAGACTCATTCGCTTCCACCAGGCCCGGCAGCAGGTAGGTCGCGCCGCCGCCGCTGGGCCCTTCGCAGACCCCGACCTTGCCCGTGACCCGCGCGTAGCCGTCGGCCATATAGGCCGCGCTGCGCTCGTCGCGGGTCAGGATATGGCTCATGCCGTGGTCGAGCCGGGCCAGTGCGTCGTAGAACGGCAGGCTGGTATCGCCGCATAGCCCGAATATGTGCTTGACGCCGTTCAGCTCGAGCATGCGCACGACTGCTTCTGCGCCGGTCAACTTCGCCATGGTGTGTTCCTTGTCTGTCGCGCCGGCCTTGCGTGGCCTGGCCGGGGTTGTTGTAAACATCAATGTATACAACGATACATGCAAAAAACAAATCCCGACAGGAATGCGGGCTCGGGGATAACCCGCAGTTGCGAAGGCCGCCGCTGGCTCTTGCGCTTCAGACGTGTTGCGGGCAGAAAGGCGCGGCGCGCATGATCTTCACTTCCTGGGCTACGAAGGTGCCGCGGTTGATGCGCTTGAATTCGTGCCAGGCGGGGTCGGCGTCCAGCGCCGCGCGGCGCCGCTCGCGGTCGGCCATATCGTCGTAGACCCAGATGTGCAGCACCTGGTTCAGCGGCCCGATCTCGCTGACGAAAAACCCCAGCAGGCGGCCCAGGTGCTGCATCTGCAGCGGCAGGGCAAATTGTTCGTAGCGGGCCAGATAGCTTTCCATCTGGCCATGGGCGACGGTGTAGGTGCGGTGTTCGAAGATCATGAGTTGCGCGTGTCGGTGGGGGCGGGGCGCCGGCCTGCCGGATTGCCGGCCGTGACAGTCCGGGGGGTTGGATGGCCGGTTCAGGCCGGCGGGGTCAGCACCTTGCCGGTGGCGAAGTAGGCTTGCAGGTTGTCCAGTACCAGTTGTTCCATGGCGTTGCGGGTTTCGCGCGTGGTGGCCGCGACATGAGGCAGCACCACGACGTTGTCGCGGCCGAGCAGGCCTTCGTGAACCTGGGGTTCATGTTCGTAGACGTCCAGGCCCGCGCCGCCGATCTGTTCTTGGGCGATGGCCTGCGCCAGCGCCTGCTCGTCGACCACGCTGCCGCGTGCGATATTGATCAGGAAGCCCTGCGGCCCCAGCGCGCGCAGCACGGGGGCGTTGATCAGGTGGCGGGTCTCGGCGCCGCCGCGGCAGGCCACGACCAGGAAGTCGGCCCAGCGCGCCAGTTCGATCAGGCCGGGTTCGTAGCCATAGGGCGCCTCGGGTTGCGGCTTGCGGCCGTGATAGCGCACCGGCATGTCGAAGCCCGAGGCGCGCCGGGCGATGGCCGCGCCGATGCGGCCCAGGCCGACGATGCCCAGGTGCTTGCCGCTGACGCGGGTCGCCAGGGGAAACGGGCCGGCGGGCCAGCGGCCCTGCTGCACATGGCGGTCGGCGGCCACCAGCCCGCGGGCGCTGGCCAGGATCAGGCCGAACGCGCAGTCGGCCACGCAATCGTTGAGCACGTCGGGCGTGGTACTGACCTGCACGCCATGCCGCGCGGCGGCTTGCAGGTCGAGGCCCTCGAAGCCTACGCCGAAGCAGGCGACCACCCCTTTGCCCAGCGATTCGAAAATATCGGCCGTGCATCCATGGCGCGACATGGTGACCGCGCCGTCGAAGCTGCCTGCCGTGCGCGCCAGGAAGGCGCTGCGGTCGGGCTCTTGCCAGAGCGGATGCACTTGGTAGCGCTGCTGCAGCGCCGTTTCAAGCCCGGCGGGCAATGGGCCTATCTGCAGCAGGCGGCGTGCGGTGGCTGGCGTGGTCGGCATGGTCATCAGTTCAGTTGGTGTGGATGCCCATTTTCTTGAGCCAGGGCAGCCATCGATCGAAATCGCTCGCCAGCATGGCCTTGAAGGGCGCGGCTCCCATCGGGTCGGTGAAGCCCGCGGCGGCCAGTTTGGCGGCAACGTCCGGTTGATGCACGACCTTGGCCAGGGCATCTTCGATCTTCTTGCGCGTCGCGGCCGGGGTGCCCGCGGGCGCGAGCACGCCGTACCAGTTGCTCATCTGCAGCCCGGGCATGCCGGCTTCGACCGCGTCGGGGATGTCGGGCAGCAGCGAAGACCGTTTGGTGTCATAGATGACCAGGCCCTTGATGCGGCCCTGCTTGATGTAGGGCAGCAGCACCGGTACGTCGGCATTGACCAGGTCTACCTGCCCGCCCATCAGCGCCACCAGCGCCGGCGCCGCGCCGCGATACGGGATATGCACTAGCGGCACATGCGCCGCATGGCGGAAGAGTTCGGCGCCGATCTGCATGGTGCCGCCCACGCCCGTGGAGCCGTAATTCAGCCCCTTGGGCGTCGCCTTGGCCTTGGCGACCAGTTCGGCCAGCGTGTTCACGCCCAGCGAGGGGCGCACCGCCAGCATGGTCTGTACCTTGCCCAGCAGATAAATGGGGTCGAAGGCCGTGCGCGGGTTGTAGGGCAGGTTGGGCGTGGTGCCGGCCGTGATCACCAGGCTGGAAGTCGTCAGCAGCAGGGTGTTGCCGTCGGCCGGCGCCTTGGCCGCGAGCGCATCGCCGATGACGCCGCCGGCGCCGCCGCGGTTATCGACAATCACGTTCTTGCCCAGCGCGTCGCTAAGGCCAGGCGCGATGATGCGGGCGATCTGGTCGGTGGGGCCGCCGGCCGAAAAAGGCACGATCAGCTTGACGGTTTCGGCGGCGTGCGCGGCGGGGCCGATGGCCAGGGCCGCGCAGGCGCCCAGCAGGGAGCGCAGGATGAGTTTATGCATGATGAGTGGTCTCCGTCCTTGTTTTGTAGTGTGGCCGTCGATGCCAGGCCGAGGGGGCGCGCATCGCGGCCGGGTTCTTCAGCCGCCGTAGCGCGGTTCGGGCAGGCCCCGCACGCCGACCTGCAGCGCCAGCAGCGCGCCGGCCAGGGGCTCGCGGGCCTGCTGTTCCGCGGAAAAGCGTTGTGAATGGCTGGTGATGTACAGGGTGTCGAGTCCGGGGCCGCCGAACGCGGGGCAGGTGGGGTTGGTCACCGGCAACTGGATGACGCGATCCACGCGGCCGTCCGGCGCCAGGCGCACCAGGTGGCCGGTGGCCACCATGCAGTTCCAGACGTAGCCTTCGGCGTCTACCGTCGCGCCGTCCGGGCGTCCGGCCTGGTGGGTCCAGTCCTTGAAGACGCGCCGGTTGCTGATGGCGCCGTCGTCGATGTCGTAGTCGAACACCCAGATCACTTGGTTGTGGGTGTCGGCGAAATACATGTGGCGATCGTCCGGGCTCCAGGAAATGGCATTGGGCAGGACGAAGCCGTCGAGCATGGCGCGGCAGCCGTGGTCGGGGTCGAGACGGTACAGCGTGCCCAGGGGTTCGCGCTTCGTGTCGTGCATGCTGCCGACCCAGAACCTGCCGCGCCGGTCGCACTTGCCGTCGTTCAGGCGCATGCCGGGCTTGCCTTCTTCGGGGTGGGCAATGCGCAGCGCCGGCTCGCCGCTGGCGGGATCGTACAGATAGATGCCCGAGCCCGTAGCCAGCACGAAACCGCCAGCCTCGCGCAGGGCGATGGACCCCACGGTGTCCAGGCCGGGGTAGAGGCGCTGCGCGGCATGCCGGCCGCTTGCGGGTTCATAGTGCTGCAGGGCGGGGCGGCGCACGTCCACCCACCACAGGCGCTGGCTGCGTTCGCACCACAAAGGCACTTCGCCGAGGATGTCGGCGCTGTGCGCGACAGTATCGATGGAGACGTGGGTTTCTATCTGCATGTCGGGTCTTCCCGGGGCTGTCGATGACGGTAGGGGTGTTCGATCGGCTTGCTACTTGTAGCGGGTCGCCGCGAGGGTGGCAAGGTCGACGCCGGAGGCGATGTCCGTCTTCTGGCGGCGGTCGCCGGAGTCGATTTTCTCGGCCTCGGCCAGCACGGCTTCGGCGTGGGCGTAAGGCACGAATACGATGCCGGCCTCGTCGGCGGCGACCAGGTCGCCCGCGTCCACCGATATGCCGGCGATGCGCACCCGGCCGTTGATTTCCACGGTTTGCAGGCGCCACTTGCCGGTAATGGGCGTGACCCCGCGCGACCAGATGGGGAAGCCCAGCCCGCGCGAGGCGTCCGGGTCGCGGAACGAGCCGTCTATGACGGCCCCGGCGCAGCCGCTGCGGTGCGCCAGGGTGGCGGACTGGCCGCCCATATTGGAAATGCCCGCCAGGCCTTCGATGACCACGACGTCGCCGGGCTCGGACAGGTTGTAGGCTTCATGTTCGCCCATGCGGCCCTTGCCCGAGGCGGCGGCGTGCATGGGGGTTTCGCTGCGCTCGACATTGCGCACGGTGACGGCCTGGCCAACCATGCGCTTGCCCGGCAGCGTGGGCGCCAGTACGCAAGCCGGGATGGCGCCGCACAGGCCGAGATTGTCCATGGCGTCCGACAGGGCGCCGGTCAGGTCGTCTATGCGGGCATAGCGCTGCAATAGTTCCGGCTGCAGCCGCGGCAAATCCATGCGGCGTATGGCCTCCGGCGGCACTCGGCCCGTGAGTTTTTTATTGGTCATGGCTTACCTGGAACACAGGATAGATATTGCGGTGGTTGTAAGAAAGAGAATAATATCCCATTATATAGGTAATGTAAATTATCCTGATAAATGGGATTATCCATTAGAATTAGAAAAAGAACGCCCAGCCGTGCATGGGTTCCCGATGTGCGGATCCGCGCATGACCCTATACAATTCCCAGGGTAGCCACAAAACAGCCGTCCATGACACCAGCTCCCAGAGAGTCTTCTTCCACCCTCAGCCGAGCGCTGGACATCCTCGGGATGTTTTCCATCGCCGTGCCGCTGGTGGCCGTCGAAGACATCATGGCGCACATGGGCTACACGCGTTCCACCGCCTACCGCTATATCAAGGAATTGTGCGATGCCGGCCTGGTGGCGCCCGCCTCGACGGGCACCTACAGCCTGGGCCCGCGCATCGTCGAACTCGAGCGCCTGATGGAACTCACCGATCCGCTCTATCGCGCGGGGCGCAAGGTGCTGGACGGCGAGCGTTCGGAAAGCAGCGCGCTGCTGCTGCACAATCTCTACGACGACAAGGTCCTGTGCATCTACAAGGTCGGGCCGGACGTGCTGCAGCACGGCAGCCAGCACATGACCATACGGCGCGCGCGCGGCATACCTTTTTCGTTGTTCCAGGGCGCGGCGTCGCTGGCCATGCTGCCCTACCTCTCGGCGCACCGCATCCGCCAGACCTACCTGCGCTCGGCCAAGGATATCGAGGCTGCGGGGCTGGGCGCGAGCTGGGACGAATTCCGCCAAAAGATGGCGGCGATACGCCGCACGGGCTTTGCCACCAGCCGCGGCCAGATCACGCCCTTCGTGATGGGCGTGGGCGTGCCGATATTGCTGCCCGAAGAAAAACGCCTCATCGGCAGCCTGGCGCGGGCCTTTCCGGCGGCAGCCATGCCCGAAGAGCGCGAGGCCGAATGCGCCGCGAACTTGCACGTGCTGGCCGCGCGCATCGCGGACGAATACGCCGCGGTGGCGCATCGCTGAACCGCCGCGCAGGCCCGGACTACAATAAATTCGCGGCCGCGGCGCCCCGGCACGACCGCCTCATTTCTTTCCGGGCGTTTCCCGAGGAAACAGCCATGCAGCGCATACTCGTATTGGGTGCCGGCTTCGCCGGCTTATGGAGCGCCCTGGGCGCGGCCCGCGAACTGGACGAACTGGGGGCGGCCGCGCGGGCCGAGGTCATGGTCGTCAATGCCACCGGCTATCACTCCATACGCGTGCGCAACTATGAAGCCGACCTCGACGTGACCCGCGTGCCTCTTGGCGAAGTGCTGGACCCGGCGGGCGTGCGCTGGATCGTCGGCGCCGTGCAGGACATCGACACTGCTGCCCGCGAGGTCGAAGTGCAAGAGAATGGCGCGCGGCGCAAACTGCGGTACGACCGCCTGGTGCTGGCCTTGGGCAGCCGCCTCGTGCACCCGCCCATACCGGGGCTGGCCGATTACGCCTTCGACGTGGATACATACGAAGGCGCCCGGCGCCTGGAACGGCACCTGGCCGGGCTGGCCGAGCGTGCCGATGAACCCGGCGCCTGGACGGTGCTGGTGGTCGGGGCGGGCCTGACGGGCATAGAACTGGCCTGCGAACTGCCGGGCCGCCTGCGCAAGATCGCCGGCGCGGCCCACGCCGACAAAGTGCGGGTGCTGCTGGCCGATCGCAGCGCCGTGATCGCCCAGGCCATGGGCGGCGCCCAGCCTGTCATCGCGCAGGCGCTGGGCGCGCTGGGGGTGGAAACATTGCCGGGCACCAGCGTGCTCGAGGCCGATGCCCAGGGCGTGCGGCTTACCGACGGCCGCCGCATCGAGGCCGCGACGCTGGCTTGGTGCGGCGGCATGCGGGCGCATCCCCTGATGGAAAAAATCCCTGCGCCGCGCGATGCGCTGGGCCGCGTACAGGTGGATGAATTCATGCGCGTGCAAGGCGTGCCCGGCGTGTTCGCGGCCGGCGACTGCGCCCATGCGCTGGTCGACGGCGCGCACGAGTCCGTGATGTCTTGCCAGCACGGCCGGCCCATGGGCCGCTATGCGGGGCACAATGCGGCGGCAGACCTGATGGGGGCGCCGCTGCTGCCCTTGCGCATCGATTGGTACACCACGATATTGGACCTGGGCCCGTGGGGCGCGGTGTACACCGAAGGCTGGGACCGCAAGCTGGCCGACCAGGGCCAGTCGGCCAAGCGCACCAAACGGCTCATCAACGGCCAGCGCATCTATCCGCCGCGCAACGGCAACCGCGCCGATATCTATGCCGCGGCCGCGCCCGTCATCCAGGCGCCGCCGCCCATGCTGGCCGGCAGCGCCGAAGTCGCGGATGCGTAGACGCCATAACGCGTGGTGTGCTGCCTTGGTGTCGACAGGCCCTAGTCTGTTCCGGTGGCAACGGGCATGCCGGGCTTGCGGCACCATTGGCTCCACGATCCCGGATAAAGGGCCGCGCCCGCAATGCCCGCGACTTCCATGGCGAGCAGGTTGTGGCATGCGGTCACGCCCGAGCCGCATTGGCTGACGACCTCGTCGGCGGCGCGCCCTTGCATCAGGGCGGAAAACTCCGCCACTAATTGCTTGGGTTCTTTGAACAGGCCGTCGGCAGTCAGATTGTCCTTGAAGTGGCGGTTGTGCGCCCCGGGGATGTGGCCCCCGACGGGGTCTATTGTTTCGTTCTCGCCTCGATAGCGGTCGGGGCTGCGGGCGTCGATGACCAGGCGTGCTTTCGAGCCGATATTCTCCAGCACTTGCTCGTGGCTTACGACCGTCGTCAATGGCGGCTTGGCCTGCAACCGGCCTTGGGGCCGGGCCGGCGGCGGGTTGGCGCTGGTGCCATGGCCGCCCGCCCGCCATGCCTGCAGGCCACCGTCCAGCACCTGTACCTTGCCGTGGCCTATCCATCGCAGCAGCCACCAGAGCCTTGCGGCGAACATGCCGTCGCCGGCGTCGTAGGCAACGATCAGGGTGGAGTCATTGGCTCCGATGCCTCGCATGGTTCGCGCAAAAGTTTCGCGGTCCGGCAATGGATGGCGCCCCTGGTCCGGTGCGCCCAGATCGCTCAGGTCCGTGTTCAGGTCCATATAGTGCGCGCCCGGAATGTGGCCGTGCTCGTAGCTCTGGCGGCCTGCCTGGGGCTTGGCCAATTCGAAGCGGCAGTCGCAAACAAGCATGTCGGATTGCGGGCCGGCCAGTTGCCGGGCCAGCTCGGCGACGCTGATCAAGGGAGGAAGGTTCATGGCGTTTTCAGTGCGAGAAGTCATGGGAGGTTTATTCATGCGGCGATGTCATGCTGCATCTTCCATCCAGCCGCTGGACTTTTGTATGGCCAGCGTGCGGTCGATACTGGCCCCAGTCTGGCCGAGATAGTTGATCGGGTCGGTGTAGTCCGTGATTTCCGCGTCGGACAGCACCTCCACGATTTTCGGGTGCTTGCTGATGGCGGTCTTGAAATCCAGCTTGTTTTCGATGCCATGCATCGATGCCTCGTAGATCCATTCGTGAGCGTGGTCTTTCCCGATCTTTTTCCCCAATTCCAGCATGACGCGCTCGGACAGCAGATATCCGCCCATCTTGTTCAGGTTCGCCGCCATGGCATCGGCGTCGACCCGCAGGCCCGCAAACAGATTCCGGGACTGCAGCAGCAGGGCGCCGGCAATCAGGCAGCATTCGGGCAGGGCCTTCCATTCGGTCTTCCAGGCGATGCCGTCTCGTTCATGTTCCTGTAGCATGGCTTCGGTCATCATGGCGGCGTTGTAGCGCAGCGCCCGGGACAGCCCCGCTATGTTTTCGGAAGAGGTGGGGTTGCGCTTGTGCGGCATGGTGGACGAACCCAGCTTGCCCTCGGAAAAGCCTTCTTCCACTTCGGAAAATTCATTGCGCTGCAGATTGCGCAGCTCGTTTCCTATCTTGGACAGTGTCGCGCCCAGCATGCCCAGCACATTGGCATATTCGGCAAAGCGGTCGCGCGCCGGGCCCCAACTGATGTTCGGCACACCCAGGCCGAGGGCCTCGCAGGTCCGCTCTTCGAGGAGCCGGGCGTGCTCGCCCAGAGACGCCTGCGTGCCCACCGCGCCCACCAGCATGCCGACGAACAGGCGCGGCTCGACTTGCCGCATGCGTTCATGGTGGCGTGCAAGTTCATCCAGCCAGATGGCGCATTTATGGCCGAAAGTGATGGGAAGCGCTTGCACCCCGTGAGTGCGCCCCACCATGGGGGTGTCGCGATATTTTTCCGCCAGCCTGGCCAGTTCCTTGCCGCAGGCCTTCAGGTCGCGTAAAAACACGGCATGCGCTTCTTTCAGTTGCAGGACGGTGCCGGTGTCGAGCACGTCCTGGGTGGTCGGCCCGTAATGCACCCATTGGCCATGACTGCCGCAATGTGCGATCAATTGCTTGAGCATCGGAACCAGGGAATGCTTGATGCGCCGCATCTCCGCAGCCATGAGGGGGATATCGATTTTCTCGACGCGGGCGTTCGCCGCAATCGCATCGGCGGCGTCTTGCGGAATGATGCCCAGGGACGCTTGCGCTTGCGCCACAGCGGTTTCAAAGTCGAGCCATTTCTGGACTTTGTTTTCTTCCGAAAAAATTTGCCGCAGCTCGTCTGTGCTCCAGAGATGCTGCATCGTTATCGAGTCAAAGACAGAAGACGTCATGTGTGATTCCTCGTGGGCCTTTATCAGGAGTTGCGCAGGGGCAGCAAGCGGCCTGGGTTGAACAGATTTTCCGGATCCAGGGCAGCCTTGATCCGGTACATGGCCGATATCGCTACCGGGTCTTTGTAGTGCATGAAAATTTCCTGCTTCTGGCGGCCGATTCCATGCTCGGCCGAAATAGAACCTTGCATATGCGCTGCCGTCTCGTGCACCAGGTCGTGGATTGCATCGGCCTGGGCGAGAAAGCTTTCCTTGGCCATCCCGGGAGGCATGCTCTGGTTGAAATGCAGGTTGCCGTCGCCGACGTGCCCGAAGGTGATGCACTGGATGCCGGGCACGATGGCGCTCATCTTCGGGACCGTGGCGTCGATGAAATCCGCGATGCGGGGGATAGGCACGGAAATATCGTGCTTGAGCGATGGCCCTTCCTTGCGTTGGGCTTCGGGGATGCTCGCGCGTATCTGCCACATGGTTTGGGACTGGCGCTCGGACGAAGCCACGGCGGCGTCCAGAATCAGCCCTTGCTCCATGCTTTCGGCCAGTGCCAGTTGGAATTCTTCCTGCAGCGGATATCGAACGGATGTGTCGGATACGTCCACCAGCAGTATCCATGGCCTGGATCCGGGCAGAGGCTCCTGCAAATCCGGAAAATGCCTGAGCACCAGGTCCACCGTGGCCCTGGCCATGATCTCGAATGCCGTGATGCGATCGCCCAGGACATCGCGCAGGCGCGCCAGCAGCGCCACCGCCTGGCGCGCATCTTGTACGGCGATCCAGGCCGTGGCTTGCTGGCGCAGCAAAGGGTAGAGCTTCAGCGTCGCGGCCGTGATCACGCCCAGCGTGCCTTCGCCGCCTATGAATAAATGCTTGAGGTCGTAGCCCGAATTGTCCTTGCGCAGGGGGGAAAGGCCGTTCAGTATGCTGCCGTCGGCCAATACGACTTCCAGGCCCAGCGCCTGCTCGCGCGTATTGCCGTAGCGTATGACCTGGTCGCCGCCGGCATTGGTCGACAGATTGCCGCCTATGGTCGCGCTGCCTTCGGAACCCAAGGTCAGGGGGAACATCCGGCCATGGGCTGTTGCGGCTTCTTGTACACTTTGCAGGATGCAGCCCGATTCAACTGTTATGGTGTTGTCCAGCGGGTTGACTTGCCGAATTCGTCTCATGCGTTCGAGGCTCAGCACGACTTCCTGCCCCGAATCATCCGGGGTCGAGCCTCCGACCAGCCCGGTATTGCCGCCTTGGGGAATGATGGGCGTACGTGCATGGGCACAAGCCTTGATTACCGCGCTGACCTCGGCCGTAGTCCGGGGCCGGACGACTGCGAGCGCGCGGCCGGGGAAATTGCCCCGGTGTTCCAGGTTATAGGCGGCTGTGTCGGCTGTGCTTGTAAGTATGCCGCCGGGGCCGACAATGGTTTCCAGGCTCGTGAATAAGTCATCGGATCGCATGGTGGTGTGCGGGAAAGTCGCGAAAGAGGTTGAACCGCAATAATTTTATTTAATGAAATACGTTTCTTTGAATAAAATATAAGGTAGCGTGTCGCCATGTGGGTGTCAAGGGAAATTGACGCCAATGGCCTGGATGGTCGAACCGAAAATGGAGTAACAAGCCTATGCCCAAAGCCGCGCCAGCGCCCAATCCGCCTTCCGGGGTATTAGCTCGCGGACTGGTAATCCTCGAATGCTTCTCTGAGCAGAATTTGCACCTGCATTTGCGCGAGCTGGCGGCAATGACGGGCCTGGACAAGGCGACTCTTTCCAGGCTGCTGAACACTTTTGTCGAGTATGGCTATGTGCAGCGCGGCCTCGACGGACGGTATGCTCCGGGGCACAAATTCTTGCGCCTGGGGGCGCTGTATCGCACGACTTTCGACCTGGGCCAGCGCGTGCAGCCGGTGCTGCGCAAGATCATGGAACAGACCCAGGAGAGCGTGGCGTTTTATATCCGCGAGGGCGATCAGCGCGTATGCCTGTATCGGGAAAATGTCTCCCGCGACGTCCGCTATGTCTTCGAGGTAGGCACGCGCGTTCCTTTGTCCGAGGGAGGCTCGGCGTCCCATGTGTTGCGTGCCTACACGGATCGCAGCAGCCCGATCACGGATGACGTGCTGGCGAAGGGCTATGCGATTACGCGCGCCGAAAGATCGCCCGAACTTACCTCTGTGTCGGTGCCGATTTCCGAGCACGATGGCGCCTTGCTGGGCGCCATACAGATCACCGGCATCCTGAACCGGCAGACCACGGAAGAACAAGTACAAGCCGCGGGCATCGCGGTCAGCTTGCTGGAAGAACACGGGTTTTCATCGCGCCCTCGTACTGCTGCCTGAGCCGGCTCATCGTCCGCCGGCTGGCGGATAGCCGCCGCACCGCTGCGGCTGGTGGATTTATGTCCAGGTAAGGCGGATCGGCCTGCCTGCCGGATTTCCGGGCGCCCAAATTTCCCGAGCACTGCTGCTTCCGATTGCATTCGGAGAAAACTTGTGTCATAGTAAATTCATTAAATGAAATAAATTTCATTAAATAAAATATCACTATGGCAACTCGGGAAAGCGCGCTGTGTGGATATCTTGCTTCGCTGGAGCAAGGAGAATTCTCTGCAAGGACACGGCATCGCGTTGCCCTGGCGTTGCTGGACTGGTTCACTGCCGGCTGGTCCGGCGCCGCGATGAAGGGGGCCGAGCGCTTGCGGGGCTTGTCCCGGATGCTGTTTCCGGGCGATGCGTCCGCGCCGGTCTTTGGCGCGGACCTGTGGCTGACGCCGCTGGGCGCGGCGTTCTGCAATGCAGGGATCGCGCATTTGCGCGAAATAGACGACGCGCATCGTACGGCGATGCTGCATCCGGGGATTGTCGCAATTTCCCCGGTATTGGCCATGGCCGGCACTGTGCGCATGACCCGGCGCCGCTTCACGGCTGCCATCGCGGCGGGATACGAGATGGCGATCAGGGCCGGGGAGGCCCTGGGTGCCGAGCACTCCACGAAATTCCACGCCACCGCCACCGCGGGAACCCTGGGCGCCGCGGCAGCGTCCGCCGTGGCGCTGGGCTCGAATGCCGAAACGCTGCATGATGCCCTGGGCATAGCCGCAACGCAGGCGGCCGGCCTATGGCAATTCATGGACGACGGCGCCCAGGATTCCAAGGTATTGCATCCGGCCATGGCGGTTCGCAACGGCATGACTGCCGCATACGCGGCGCAGTCGGGGTATCCGGGGGCGCGCGCATTCATGACGGGCCCCAGGGGCATGCACGCATTGCTGCACGGCAATGGCCCGCTCCAGCGGCTCGACGAAGACCTGGGGCTGGATGAACTGATAAATACCACGACCAGCAAGCCCTGGCCCGCATGCGCACAGTTGTTCACGCCCATAGGCGCCACCGCCGCATTGATCGAACGCCATGCGATCGATCCGGCGCATATCGCATCGGTAGTCGTATCCATATTCCCGCAGGCCTTGCGTATCGCCTGCGTGGACTGGCCGAGCAAGCCGTCCGAGACTTGCTTTTCGGCACGCTATTGCGTGGCGATCCTGCTCTTGACTCGGCAACTGGGCATAAAAGAAGTCGAGGCGCCCGATTTCAATCGCAGCGGCTTGAACGAGCTGGCGGCGCGCATAAGCGTGCATGCCGAGCCGAAATATGCCTCCGCCTATCCGCAGCGTCGCCCCTGCACGGTAATCATCACCATGAAGAATGGGCAAGTGCTGACCGCAACTCAGGAAATCCGCCGAGGCGACCCGGAAGATCCGCTGGATTGGGATCAGATGGTGGCAAGAATGCAAAGCTTCGCGCCCACGCTGACGGAGCAGCGGGCTCGAGAGATCGCATCCTGGTGCTCGGAGCAGGCGCTTGCGGATGATGCGCGAGAACTCGTGCCGCCACCCGCCTTTGTATATCGATAGCAACCCCCGATCGTGGCGCCTTTAATCCGGCTTCCACTGAATTTCGCAAAAAAGGAGAGTGCAGTGCATTACTGGAGACATATGCCGAGATTCCTGAAAATAGCGTTATTGTCAGCCCTGGTTTTCAGCGCGGGGCCGGCGATGGCGGCAAATTATCCGAGCCGGCCCATCAGGCTGGTGGTCGGCTTTCCTCCGGGCGGAGGCGGCGACTTGTATGGGCGTCTGCTCGCACAAGGCCTGAGCAAGCGCCTGAACAACCCGGTAATCGTCGAGAACAAGCCGGGGGCGGGCGGGAACATCGCCGCCGAGGCCGTGGCCCGCAGCGCGCCGGACGGATATACCTTGTTATTGGCCATGAGCGGCAATGTCGCGGTTGCGCCCGTCGTGCGCGGCGCGAAGCTGCCTTATAAATCGCCCGGCGATTTCGCGATGATAGGGATGGCGGTAGAGGCCCCCTATGGCCTGTTCGTGGCAGCCAAGTCTCCGCTCAAGAGCGGCAAGCAGTTTTTCGACGATACCAAGCACAAAGAGATCACTGTAGGGTCCACATCGCCAAGCAGCGCCGCGCATATGGTGATGGAGATGGTGAAATTCAAATCCAAGGCGAAGATGCTCTACGTCCCGTATAGCGGGTCGGGGCCTGCCGTCACGGATCTGATCGGCGGCCAGATCGAGGGCTTCTTCGTCACGGCGCCGCCGCTGGTCGGGCAGGTCAAGGGCGGCATCCTGCGCTTGTTGGCGATTACCGGCGACAAGCGCTCGCCTGTAATACCCGATGTGCCGACGTTCAAAGAGCTGGGCGTGCCGGTGAATGTGACGCAATGGTATGGGTTGGTAGCTCCCAAAGGCACCCCTGCCGAAATCCTGGACAAGCTCTCCAGGACTCTTTCCGAGGTCTTGAAAGAGCCCAAGGTGCGCAAAGTCATACAACAGGACGGAGCCGCTGTCGCCGACATACCCAGGCAGCGTTTCGCGGCATACGTGGACAACGATATCGCCGGCTATCGCAATGACATCGACCCCGGGATCCTGGCCTCGCTGGCACACTGAGCGCGTCCGTGCGAGGGCTTGTTGATCGGACTGCTTGATCATGCTCTCGCATGGGTTTCCCGATTTCCGGCTTTCCGGATCCGGCACGGATGCCGCGTGGATTCCGTCGTGACCGTAAATCGCACGGAATGTATGGCGCATAGCTTGTCCGCGGCCTGGAAAGACGCATCGGGTTTGGTTTTCTGACTGTTTTCTAGGTGGCGGCTCATTCGCCGCCAATTAACTACTCTCTCACTACTCTCTGGAATGGAAGCCGTATCATGCTGAATAATTGGGTCGCCCAAATGGAAAACACGCGTGCCGCAGCCGCACCCTTGGCCAAGAACAATCCCAAGCTTCTGGCTGCTTTTCAAGGCCTGAATGCGGCCCAGACCGAAAACGGGGCGCTCGATGCCAAGACGCGCGAATTGATCGCGCTGGCCGTCGCGGTCACTACCCGATGCGACAGTTGCATTGCCGCCCATGCCAATGCCGCCCGCAAGGCCGGCGTGACGGAAGCCGAATTGGGCGATGCCCTGAGCACGGCCATTGCCTTGAATGCCGGCGCGGCATATGTGTATTCCTTGCGCGCCATGGAAGCCCACGGGCAGTTTTCGCAAGCCTGACGGGGCCCCGATTCACTGCGCCATCTTCGGCACGTACTCGTATTCCTGCGTGTTCAGGTACGACAGGCGATATTCCACCGGCTGGTGGTGATAGGAAAACGCGGTGCGATGGATCTGCAGCAGGGCGGTGCCGGGCTGCACTTGCAGCAAGTCGGCGAGGCGCTGGTCGGCGACGCAGGCGCGCACGCGCTCTTCGATGTGGATGACATTCAGCCCGAAGGCGGTCTGGTACAGGCTGTAGATGGTGCTGGGGCGAGTGCGCAGCTGGGCTTCGCTCAGCCCGGCGAACAGCGCCTCGGGCACGGTGATCTCGTCGACCTCCACCGGGGCGCCGTGCAGGCTGAGCAGGTTGGTGTAGGTGAAAACCTTGGCGCTGTGGGCGATGCCGAGCTTGTCGCAGACTTGCTTGTCGGCGCGGGTCTTGGCGAACCGTTCCAGGGTGATGGCCGGTTCGGTGCGCTCGCCGTCGTGCCTGATCACATTGAAGAAGTGAAACAGGTGGTGGTCGCGGCTGTGCATCGCGACGAAGGTGCCGCGGCCCTGGTGGCGGATCAGGATGTTTTCCGCGGCCAGTTCGTCGATAGCCTTGCGCAGCGTGCCTATGGATACCTTGAAACGCTGGCTTAGCTGCTTTTCGGCGGGAATGACTTCGCCGGGTTTCCATTCGCCCGCCGAGAGCCCGGCGAGCATCTGGCGCTTGACCTGCTTGTATAGAGTCAGGCCGACACTCGGGGGGGCTGCGGATTCACGCATGGTCGATGCAGTCTTGTCGTTGTAATTCATGATGGTCGGGCCGCTATTTTAGCGGCGGCAAATCGGGCGCCGGCCGGTTGCGTGATTATAGGCAATAATGCTCGATTGATACACATCATATAGTTGACATCAATATTTCCAACACCTATGATGGGTCGCATATCATCGTCTGCATGCTATATGGTGGATGCCGTGCGGCATTCGCCGCTTCTGGTTCTTCGAATTCTTTGTCCATGAGTCGTCCAGGTCGGGGGCGTGTCGGGGTGAGCATACATCCCGGCGCATACCGGGCCTGATGGCCCGGCCCGCAATGCCGGACGGGTTGTAAGCGGGGCGCGCAATGCGCCTTTCTGAAAATCAAAAAGGAGACAACATTGAAATTCAAGAAAACCGGATGGCCCGCCTGGGCCGCGGCGGCGCTGCTTGCCGCCACCAGCGTCGGTGCGTCGGCGGAAATCAAGGTAGTGCACGTCGCCCAGCAATATGGCATTGCCTATCTGCCGCTCATGATCATGCAGGACCAGCACCTGCTCCAGAAACAGGCCAAGGCCGAAGGGCTGGGCGATATCGAAGTGAAATGGGCCAAGTTCGCCGGCGGCAATGTCATGAACGATGCCATTTTGTCGGGCGACCTGCAGTTCGCGTCGGGCGGCGTGGGGCCGTTCGTCACGCTATGGGCCAAGACCCGCGGCAATATGGACGTCAAGGCCGTCTGTGCCATGGATTCCATGCCGCTGCTGTTGACCACGCGCAACCCTGCCGTGAAGACCATCAAGGACTTCACCGACAAGGACCGCATTGCCCTGCCGGCGGTCAAGGTGTCGATCCAGGCCATTACGCTGCAAATGGCTGCCGAGCAGGCTTTCGGCAAGGGCCAGGAAGGGCGCCTGGACAAGCTTACGGTGACGCAGTCGCACCCCGACGGCATGGCCGCCATGCTTTCGGGCAAGGGGGCGATAGACGCCCACTTCACCTCGCCACCATACCAGTATATGGAGCTTGCCCGGCCCGGCATCCATACGGTGCTGAATTCCTACGACGTCACGGGCGGCCCGCACACCTTCAATGTCATCTGGACCTCGTCCAAGTTCGCCAAGGAAAACCCCAAGACCTACGACGCCTTCCTCAAGGCCTTCGAGCACGCCATCGACTACATCAACCAGGACAAGAAGCGCGCAGCCGAACTGTACGTGCGCTTCAACAAATCGAAGGAGCCGGTCAGTTTCTTCGAGAAAATCCTCAACGACCCGCAAGTCAAGTTCACCACGACGCCCCAGAACACGATGAAGTATGTCGACTTCATGTACCGGACAGGCCGTATCAAGGTCAAGCCTGCCTCATGGAGCGACATGTTCTTCCCCAATATGAAGGGCGCCAACGGCAGTTGATCGCAAGGCCGCACGGGCAAGGCCGGGCCTGGGGCGGCGCGCCGCTCGCCGCCCGGCCTGCGGCGAATCCCCAAGGCCTATGTACTCCGCTGCTCTATGCGCCGCCCCGGTGGCGCGACGGACGATGGCCCTGGTCCGCATCGGGGCTGGCCGTATAAGGACAAGCCCGCATCAGAGCAAGCCCATATCGGGCAAGCCCCTGCCAGGATCGGCGCGTATCAGGACAAGCCCTTGAAGATGGCGCTGGCCCCGCCCACCAGCAGTATCACCCACACTACTTTTTTCACGCCGTGCGACGAGACCTTGTCGTGCAGCAGGTTGCCCAGCAGGAAGCCGGCCAGGGCGACCGGCAGCGCCAGCAGCGCAAGGCGATATACCGCGGGATTGGACAGCAGGCCGGTCGCCGCGAACATGGCCAGGCGTATCAGCGCGGTAGTGCCGATCAGCACCCCGAGCGTGGAGCGCAGCGCGCGCTTGTCGTCGATGCGACCGGCCATATAGATGGTGTAGAGCGGGCCGCCGGTGCCGAACAGGGTCGTGAAGACCCCGCCGCCCAGCCCCAGCGGCAGCGCCAGCCAGGTCGATATCCGCGTAGTCTTGCGGTTGAACACATTGTTCCACAGGAATACCGCCACGACGAACAGGCCCAGCAGCAGGAACAGCGGCTTGGCCGGCGCGCGCACCAGCAGCAGCAAGCCCACGAACGAGCCCGCCAGTATGCCCGGCAATATCCGCTTGAGCTCGGGCAGATCGACATGGCGGCGTTCGCGCAGGTTCAGCACGGTGCACAGCACCAGGTCGATCAGCAGCATCAGGCACACCACGGTGTGCAGCGGCAGCACCTGGATCAGGAAGGGTACGGCGGTGATGGAGGAGCCGAAGCCGGCCAGGCCGAAGATGCAATAGGCGAGCAGGATGGCGCCCGCGGCAAAGGCAAGATGGCTGGCGGGCGGCAGCAAGTGCAACTGGTGCTGCAAGGCTTCTATCATGATCCGCCGTTGCCGTTGCCGTTGCTGTTTGCGGGGCTGGCGGCGCCGGCCAGTTCCTGCAGTTGCTTGTACAGATTGTCGGGCACCTCTATGCCCTCGCGCTCGGCGCGTTCCCGCAATGTGCGGCGCCGGTCGCCGGGCAGGCGCACTTGTTCGTCCTGCAGCATGGCGGCCAGCAGGGTTTCGATGCGTTCGTAATAAACGTCGGTGCCGGCCAGCGCGCCCGGGTCTATGGCCAGGAAGAACTGCCCCAGGCGCGGCTGGTTGCCTTCTTCGGTGAAGAACGAATCGGCCTCGAAGCCGAAAGCGGCGCCGCTCAGGGAGCAGGCCAACAGTTCGACCATCAGGGCCAGCATGGCGCCCTTGACGCCGCCCATGGCCAGCATGCTGCCGGCCAGCGCTTCTTTGGCGTCGGTGGTGGGCTGGCCGTTGCGGTCTACCGCCCAGTTGGAGGGTATGGGCTTGCCCTCGCGGGCGGCGACCATGATCTTGCCGCGCGCCGCTTCGCTCAGGGCCAGGTCTATGACCACCGGTTCGGCGCCGCGCCGCGGGAAGACCGCGGCAATGGGGTTGGTGCCGAATAGCGGGGTCTTGCCGCCCCAGGCGGGCATGGCGGCAGGCGAATTGCCGAAGGCCAGGCCGATCATGCCGGCAGCGGCGACGGGCTCGAGGTGGATGGCAGCAGCGCCGAAGTGATTGCTGTTGGTCACCGCGGCGCAGGCCACGCCGTATTCGCGGGCGCGCTCGACGATGCTGTGTACGGCCAGTTCGCAGGCTTCGAATGCCATGCCGTACTGGGCGTCGATCAGGCAGGCGCCGCCGCGGGCCTGCGCGACTTTGGCGATGGCGTCGCGGCGCGTGCGGCCGTTGCGCAAGAATGTGGCGTATTGCGGCACGCGCGAGACGCCATGCGAGGCCAGGCCCCGGGCGTCGGCAGCGACCAATGCGCGGGCTGCGGCCTGGGCGGCCCGCGGACTGGCGCCGGCGGCCTCCAGCCCTTGCGCGGCCAGCGCGGCGAGTTCCTGCTGCGGGATCAGTGCCATGGAATAGGCTCCTTCGAAATGATTGCGAAATAAAAAACGGTGTTCATGGCGCCGGCCGCCCGGCCCGATGGGCTTGGGGGTATGCGAGGCGCGACGGGAGTGAAGCCATCTCAGCGCGGCGCGGACATGAATTCTATGACTCTATCGGCGATCAGGCTGCTGACCCGCACATTGGATTCGGCCGTGACGCCGGCGATGTGGGGGGTCAGCAATATATTCGGCGCGTCGGCCAGCGGGCCGCCGCCCGGCAGCGGTTCCTGGGCGTATACGTCGATGGCCGCGCCGGCCAGGCGCCCCGCCTTCAGGGCCGCGCCCAGGGCGGCTTCGTCCACGATGCCGCCGCGCGATGTGTTGATCAGGATTGCGGTCTGCCGCATGCGCGACAGGGCTTCGCGGCCGATCAGGCCGCGAGTCTGTTCGGTGAGAGGCACATGCAGGGAAACCACATCGGCCTGTGCCAGCACTTCGTCCAGGCGCGCCGGGCCAACCCCCGCCTGGCCCCAGGCGGCAGCGTCGGGCGCGAGCATCGGGTCGTGGGCGACGACCTGCATGCCCAGGCCCTGAGCCAGGCCGGCGGTGAGCCGGCCGATGCCGCCGAAACCCACCAGGCCCAGGCATTTGCCGGAGATCTCGCGGCCTTGCGACAGCGCGGCCCGGGGCCACTCGCCCGCAGCGGTCGCCGCGTTGCCGGCCCAGTATCCGCGCAGCAGCGCCATGGCCGTGCCGATCACGTATTCGGCCACGGCCTGGGCATTGGCGCCCGTGGCGGGAATGACCTCGATGCCGCGGCCGGCGCAGGCCGGAACGTCGATGTTGTCCAGCCCGACCCCCAGGCGGCCGACCACGCGCAGCCCGGGCGCCGCTTGCAGCAGGGCCGCGTCGACCCGACTGCGATTGCGCACGATCAGGGCGTCGGCCTGCGCCAGCGCGGCCAGCAAGGCCGGCCTGTCGTCCACCAGGGCAGGGTCGTAAGTGGTGTCGAAGACCTGCGCCAACTTGTCTACTGCCGCCTCGTCCATGAATTCCGAGATGACGAGCTTCATTGTGTTTCTCCGGCGGCTTGCCGCCATAGTGTGCCCACCAGGGCGTTGCGTGGGCCCGCCGCCGGCGCCGGGACGCCGCGCTGCGGGGTGGTTGCGGGGCTCATTCCTGCATGCCCCACCTGCGTATCGTGTGCTGTTCGATCAGGCGGAAGATGAAATGCTCGACGAACAGGCCGATCAGGATCACGGTCAGCAGGCCGGCGAACACGCTGGGGATGTCCAGCTCGTTCTTGTTCTCGTAGATGAACCAGCCCAGGCCGCCGCTGCCCGAACTGACGCCGAACACCAGTTCGGCGGCGATCAGGGTGCGCCAGGCGAAGGCCCAGCCTATCTTCAGGCCGGAAAGAATGGCGGGGAAAGCCGCCGGGATCAATATCGCGAACACATAGCGAAAGCCCGACAGGCCATAGTTGCGCCCGACCATGCGCAGCGTGGCGCTGACGGACTGGAAACCCGCGTGGGTATTGAGCGCCACGGCCCAGAGCACGGAATGGATCAGCACGAAGACCAGGCTGCCGGTGCCCAGTCCGAACCACAGCAGTGCCAGCGGCAGCAGTGCGATGGCCGGCAGGGGGTTGAACATGGACGTGATGGTTTCCAGGAAGTCGCGCCCGAGGCGCCAGCTTATGGCCAGTATCGTCAACAGGGCCGCCAGCACCAGCCCGGCGGCATAGCCGATGAGCAGGACGTGGATGGAAAACCAGGCCTTCTGGATCAGGCCGCCGCTCTCGATGGCGACGATGAAGGCCTTTACCGTGGCCGAGAAGGTCGGGAACAGCAGTTCGTTGTGGATGGCTCGCGCATAAACTTCCCAGATGACGGCGAGTATCACCAGTATGAAGATCTTGCGCGCGGCATTGTTGTCGCAGATTTTTTCCCAGGTGGTCAGGGGTTTCTCGACCACGCCGAAATCGCCGCTGACTTCGCGCTTGTGGAGGATCTCGGGCCGCGGGAAATTCTCGATCGGAGCCTGGCGCGGGGACATTGCGGAATCAGACATTGCTCGCCTCCTCGGACTCGACGGGTTCGGAAAACAGTATGGAGTTGATGCGCTCGGACAGGTGCACGCCGTTGGCGTCGCAGGTGTCCTCGCCGCTGCTGTTGAGCTCGGCCGTCACCTGGCCGGGATGCGGCGACAGCAGCAGGATGCGCGTGCCTATCTTTACCGCTTCTTCGATGGAGTGCGTGACGAACAGCAGCGTGAAGCGCGTGTCCTGGCCCAGCAGCAGGAGCTCGTCCTGCATCTTGCGCCGCGTCAGGGCGTCCAGGGCCGCGTAAGGTTCGTCCATCAGCAGGATATCGGGTTCCATGGCCATGCCGCGGGCGATGGCGACCCGCTGCTTCATGCCGCCCGAAAGCTGGTGGGGATAATGATCGGCAAAGGCCGCGAGCTTGACCAGCTCTATGTATTGCATGGCCTTTTCTTCGGCTGCCTTGCCCTTGAGCTTGCGCGAGGCCAGCAGCGGGAACATCACGTTCTGCTTGACCGTCTTCCAGGGCGGCAACTGGTCGAATTCCTGGAACACCATCATGCGGTCCGGCCCCGGCCCGTCGATGGTCTTGCCCTTGAGGCGGATCTGGCCTTCGGTGGGCATCAGGTAGCCGCCCACCGCCTTGAGCAGGGTCGACTTGCCGCAGCCCGAGGGCCCCAGCAGCACGAAACGGTCGGCCTGGTACACATTGAAGTCCACCCGGTAGGTGGCAGTGATCAGGTGTTCTTTGGTCTTGTATTGCAGGGTCACCCCGTCCACTTCGAGCAGGGGCTGCGGCATGTCGCTCATCTTGTCTCCTTTGCGGCAATCGGCCCTTATGCTTTTATGTGGCCGGTTATGGCGTAGCGGCGCCGTGAACGGCGCAAGGCTAGTGTCGCACGACGAGTGGCCGGTGGATAGCCATGGCGCCTCGCCCGTGCCCTGGCGAACGAGATATCGCCGGCTGTGCACGGCCGGCGATACGCTGCCTGGGGTTCGTGGCGACGGCTTGCGGCGGCGCGAGGCGCATCTGGCCGATGCGCCCCGGCTGTCGTGTTCGATCTGCCGTACCTGTCGGAGATGCCGCCGGCCGCGCGACCGCCTTACGCGCTTTCGTACAAGCGCGTCATGACGAATTCGCGGTGGCCCAGCGCCTCGGCAGAGGTCAGCCGGCCATTGGCGGTGGCCAGCATCACTTCCAGCAGCTTGTCGCCGGCTTCGTCCAGGTTCATTTCGCGTTGCAGCAGCGGCGAGCAGTCGAAGTCGATATGCTCGCTCATGGTGCGCACGGTACGCGGATTGGCGCTCAGCTTGATGACCGGCAGGATGGGGTTGCCGATGATATTGCCCTGGCCGGTGGGGAAGAAGTGCACTACATAGCCCGAGGCCGCGCACAGCGTCACCATCTCGGCCGCGGCCGAGGAGGAATCCATGAACCACAGGCCCGGATGGGTGGGGGTTTCGGCCTTGTCCAGCACGCCGTCGACCGTGCATTTCTTGCCGATCTTCTGGATGTTGCCCATGGCCTTTTCTTCGATGGTCGTCAGGCCGCCTTCGATGTTGCCCTTGGTGGGCTGGGAATCCGACAGGTCGGAGGTCTTGTGGCGCTCGATGACTTCCTGGTAGCGGTCGAACATGGCCATGAACTGCGATCGGACCTCGTCGTTGATGCAGCGCGCGGCCACGATGTTTTCGCCGCCGGTGATCTCGGTGGTTTCGCCGAAGACCAGGGTGGAGCCCAGGGCGTGCAGCTTGTCGAAGGCGTTGCCCACCGAGGGGTTGGAGCCGCAGCCCGAAGTGGTGTCGCTTTCGCCGCACTTGGTGGAAACCCACAGCTCTTTGATGTTGCAGACTTCGCGCTGTTTTTCGGAAGCCCACTGCACGTATTCTTTCGCCACTTTCGAGGCTTTCATGATGGTTTCGTGGTCGCCGTGGCGTTCGATGCCGAAGCCGGTGACCGGCTTGCCGGTGGCGGCGATGCCTTCGACCACTTTCTGCGTCCAGCCGTCCTCGATGCCTATCACCACTACCGCGGCGACGTTGGGGTTGGATCCCGCGCCGATCAGGGTGCGGAAGTGCAGGTCGAGGTCGGCGCCGAATTGCAGGCGGCCGTAGGGGTGCTGGATGGCCATCGTGCCTTTGATATTGTTCGCGACGGCTTCACAGGCGGCGTTGGACAGGTCGTCCAGCGGCATGATGATGACGTGGTTGCGTACGCCGACGCGGCCGTTTTCGCGGCGATAGCCCAGGAATGTGGTGTTCTGATTGATCATGATCGGTCCATGTATGGGGACATTGATGAATGGAGTGGCGCTTGTTGGCCGCCTGGCTGCCCGATGGGGCGCTGGCGCGGCTGGCCGGGTGTGCCCGCAGGGGCTGGGCCCGCGTTACCAGCGCTTGGTCTTGATGTTGTGCACGTGGGCGTGCTCGCCGGTCTTGATCGGCGCCACGACTTTGCCGATGTCCACGCCGTACTTGAGTACGGTGTCGCCCACGGCCATATCCGTGAGGGCGATTTTGTGGCCGATGGGGATGTCTTGTTTGGCCTTGACCGTGATCATGCGGTCGTCGTCCATGATCCAGGCGTTCAGGTCGGTTCCGGCCTTGATGCCTTCGACGACGGCCACGGCCACCATGTCCTTGGCGTCGTGCAATACGAGATGAATCATTCCAGGCTCCTTTCCTAGGCGTTGATTGCGTTCGTTGTCGGGTGTTGCGATTTCGGGTCATCTTAGATACGAATTCTGCCAAAGTCAACTAGATGACCTATATCTTTTGTTTGAATTTGGATAGGAGGGGGAAAAGGGTGCAAGGCACCGATGTGTACGTTGCTGTGGCTGTGTCCGTCGTGGGGTTTGGTTCTTTAGGCGCGGCCTAGAACGGGGTACCTCCCTGCGGTGCGATACCCCACGCACCTCCGGGAGGCACCCCGTTCTCTCCGCTGGTTTTGTAGACGGTTGGGGGACTGGAGGTCGGCGGGGGAGTGGTTTGCCGGGCGCTATACCTCGAACAGGGCGGAGCCCTGTTCGAGTCCGTGGTCGAGGCCATCCATCTGCTGCAGGATCTGGCGGCACAGCCAGTGGGGGCCTTCCAGGTCGGGGCGTTCGTATGTGGTGGCGGGTGTCGGCGATTGCCGGGTGGGGGCGGGCAGCAGGCTGAGGTCGCCGGCCCGCAGGGCGCGGGCGGTAAGCAGGGCCGCCCTGCGCAGTTCGTGGAGGTCCGTGCGGATTTGCGCCACTGGCGTCGCGGCGCTCGTGTCGCCGGGCGTGAGGGTGAGGCCGGCTCGGCCCGCGTGCGCGGGCGGCCTGTCCGGCACGCAGGCGCAGCCGCCTGATACCAGCATTTCCAGGCCGCTCAGTACCGCGCGGTGGCGGGCTTGTATGGTCTCCAGCACTGCTGGGGGCACGTTGGTTTCTTTTGCGACGGAAGGCATTAGCGATCGCAGTTCGACCAGGCGCTTGCCGAGTTCGGCGTGGCGTTTCAGTTGTTGCTGCAGGTCGAGCGGTGTGCCGGCCAGCATGCGCCGGCAGATTCGCGCTACGCCGCGCATATTGGCCGCCAGGCCGTGGCGCCAGGAATAGGTGGCATAGAACGGCAGCACGAAGGAAAAGGCCAGGGCCAGCGTAATGCCTATCACCACGTCGGCGGTGCGCCATAGTGCGTCCTGCATGGGGGCTTCGCCGTGGCCGGCGACGATGAACAAGGTGATGGCGGTGAGCAGCGCGATGTAGCCGCCGCGGCCTATGGCGTGGTAGCCGCAGATTCCGGCGATCACGGCCAGGAGAAGGTAGTTGAGGGCGGACGAGCCGATGAGGGTGTATTGCGCAATCAGCGCCAGGCCCAGTAGCGCGCCGATGAGCGTGCCGAGGCTGCGGTCGAATGCTTTTTTGCGGATATTGCCCTGGTGCTGCAGGCCGCCTATGACTACCAGCAGCGACACTGTCGCCCACAGGCCGTGGGGAATGTCGATGCCGGTCGTCAGGGCGATGGAGGCCAGCACCGCCAGCGTGACGCGCAGGCTGTGCAGCAGCCGGGCGTGGCGATAGCGATGGGCCGGCGAGGCCAGCCAGCGCGGCAGCGCGGCCAGGACGCCGAGGTGGCGCCGCAGCTTATGCAGCAGCCGCATGGCGCAAGGCCGGGACGTGTGGCTGAGCGTGCGGCGGGACGTGCGGGGCTTGGACTGCGGTCATTGCTGCACCTTTGCGTTGTGTCTGCCTTTTGCCATTATGGCGCGTCGTGGCCCGCCGTGGCCGCGCCCGTCACCTGCCGTCTGCCGCCCGGCATTTGTTATTGCGGCACCCATTTGCCGGCCAGCCTGGCGTATTCGCCGCTGGCCTTGCTCAGGTGCAGCCACTGGTCCACGTACAGTTTGAAGCGCATGTCGCCCGAGGGCAGCAGGTAGCCCATTTCGGCGTATTGCAGCGGCTTGTCGGGGTTGACCGGGCACAGCTTGGGGTTGAGGCGGCTTTGCACCTTGGCCTCGGCCGCCTCGGTCACGAACACGTCGGCGTGCCCGTCGGCGACTTCCTTGAAGATGCCGATATTGTTCTCGTGGGTGATGAGCTGCGCTTTGTTCAGGTGGGTCTTGGCGAAGGTCTCGTTGCTGCCGCCGGGGTTGACGATGACGCGTACGTTGGGCTTGTCGATATCGGCGATGGTCTGGAATTTCTTGACGTTGGTGCACAGCGTGATGGGGGTCTTGCCATTGACCATGTAGGGAGCGCTGAAGTACGCCCGCTGCTGCCGCGCCAGGGATACCGAGATGCCGCCGGCGCCGATGTCGCACTTGCCGGAGGTGAAGTCGTCCATGAGCTTGGCCCAGGAGGTCTTGACGAACTGTGTCTTGGCGCCGAGCGACTTGGCCAGGGACTGCATGAGGTCTACGTCCAGCCCCTCGAACGAGCCGTCGGGGTTCTGGAAGCTGAAGGGCTTGTAGTCGCCGGGGCTGCAGACCCGCAAGGTGTGGCTTTGCATGACCTGGGCCAGGGTGTCGGGGCCGGCCTGGGCCGCCTGGGCGCTTATCGTGGCGGAGACCGCCATCAGAAGCATGGCTGCGAGTTGTTTCATTGCTCTTTCCCTGTATGGACGGGGGCGTGACGCCGCCCCTTGTGCGGCGCGGGCATTCTGCGGCGTCATGAGCCGCCCCGCCGCGGCGGAGGAAGGCGCGCCACGGTATTTTTACGGCATTGCCGCGGCACGGCAATGCGTACTTACGCTCAGCGCTCGAGGGCTGGGCGTGCGGATGCTGCAGGTGGCGGTGGCGGCCGTCGCGGCGGCGTCGTCCGAGGCGGGTGGCGGGGCTTCTCATGGGGCTCTCGTAGAGGGTTCGGGGGCGCGAACTCCTGGCAATTGTCGCCGCGGGTATGACGCGGGTATAAGATAGCGGCGATACCCAAGCACGAAGTCCGCCGCGGAACATGGCCTTGTCGCCTTGCTTTCGGGTTGCGCGCAATTCCGGGGCGCGCATGGCTCCGGGCCATGCTCCGGTCTCGCGCGCGTGCGGGCTCGGTTGTGGCGGCGGCCGCGCCGGTATGGCCTGCGCCGATATTTTCTACAAGGCTGAACACATCATCGATGGTCCTCGATCGCCCGCAGTGACGCGGCCCGGCGACGCGAATGCGCCGCTGCCCATGCGCGACGGCGTCGCGCCCAGCCGCGTATTCCTGCCGCCCGGCTCCTGGGCGAGCCTGCTGGAATTCATGCTGCAGCGCTTCCCCTATGTGGCGCCGGAGGTGCTGCGCGCGCGCCTGGCGCGCGGCGAAATCGTCGACGGTGCGGGCCTGCCGCAGGCGGCCGACGCGCCGTATGTGCCGGGGCGCTGGCTGTGGTACTACCGCGAAGTGCCCGACGAAGAGCCCTTGCCCTTCGACCTGCCGGTGCTGCATCGCGACGAACGCCTGATCGCGGTGGACAAGCCGCATTTCATGGCCAGCACGCCCGGCGGCCGCTACCTGCGCGAGACCGCGCTGTCGCGCCTGCGCGCGGCGCTGGACATGCCCCTGCTCAGCCCCCTGCATCGTTTGGACCGCGATACTGCGGGTGTCTTGCTGTTCTGCGTGGACCCCGCCAGCCGCGGCCGCTACCAGGAATTGTTCCAGTCTCGCCAGGTGCTGAAAGAATACGAGGCGATCGCGCCGCTGCGCGAGGGGCTGGAGCTGCCCTGCGTGCGGCACAGCCGCATACGGCAGATACCGGGGCGCTTCGACATGCAAGAGGTGGCCGGCGAGCCCGACAGCGTCAGCCGCGTCGAGCTCATCGAGCGCCGCGGCGCGCTGGGACGCTACCGGCTGCGTCCCGCCTCGGGCCGCAAGCACCAGTTGCGCGTGCATATGAGCGCGCTGGGCATACCGATCTGCAACGATAGTTGCTACCCCGTGCCGCTACCCCATCCGGCCCGCGACGATTATTCCCGCCCCTTGATGTTGCTGGCCCGCGCCATAGAGTTCGTCGATCCCTACAGCGGCGCCACGCGCCGCTACGAAAGCCGCCGCCGGCTGGAATGGCCGGAGCAGGAGCCGGCCATACTGCCACGCGCCTAGTCGCCGCAATATTGCGCCGCCGCGCCGCCTCATCGCCGCATCGCCGCATCGCCACAACGGCGCAACGGCGCAACGGCGCAACGGCGCAACGGCGCAACGGCGCAACGGCGACAGGGCGACAGGGCGACAGGGCGACGGAGCCACAAGGGCCCGGGATACAGGCGCTAGAGCCGCCCTGGCTCTTTCTTGATCAGGTCGTAGAGCACTTTGGCCGCCGGCGGCAAAGGGAGGCTCTTGCGGCGCAATAGCCCCAAGGTGCGGGAGACTTCCGGTTCGACCAGCGGGATGCCGCGCAGTGTCGAGTGCTTTTTGCGCGGCAAGGCCAGCCGGGGCACGGCGGCCACCCCCAGGCCGGCCTCGACCATGCCGAGCAGCGAGGAGACGTGGGCGACTTCGAAGAAGCTGGCCGGGCGCTTCTCGATCTGCGCCAGGGCGGAATCGATCAATACCCGATTGCCGCTGGCCTTGGCCACGGTCATGAAGCATTCGTCGCAGAGCTCTTCCCAACGCACTTTGCGTCTCGCGGCCAGCCTGTGGTCGGCGCGGACGGCCAGGACGAATCTTTCGGTGAAGACGGGATCGAATTCGAGATCGGCCTCTTGGGTCCCTATGAAATTGATGCCGAAATCCGCCTGCCTGCCGGTTACCGCGTTGAGCACCGTGTTGGCGCTTTCGTCCAGGATACGCACCCGGATGTGCGGGTAGTTCTTGCTGAAGCGCGCAATGACGGCGGGCAGGAAATAATAGGCCGCCGACGGCACGCAGGCCACGGTGATGATGCCGCGCCGATGCGAAGCGATGTCGGCGATTCCCAGCATGGCGCCTTCGAGTTCGTCGAGCGCGGTGCGCGAATGGTCGAGGAAGCTGCGCCCGACGCCCGTCAGGACCACGTGGCGGGTGCTGCGCTCCAGCAGCCTGACGCCCAGTATGGATTCCAGTTTCTCGATGCGCCGGCTCAGCGCGGGAGGGGATATATGCAGGTCTTCGGCCGCAGCGCGAAAGGACAATCGCTCGGCTACGGCGACGAAGGCCTGGAGTTCCTGCAAATCGAAATTGATGCGCGGCATGCAATAGTTCTTGAGAAAGTTGCAATTCACTAATGTCTTGCGCAATTGCATCATAGCCGCATGGAAAAGGAAATACCTTGTGTGCTGATGCGCGGCGGAACTTCGCGCGGGCCTTTTTTTCGCGCCGATGTGCTGCCGCCCGATCGCGCCGAGCGCGACCGCCTGCTGATCGCGGCCATGGGCTCGCCCCATGAACTGCAGATCAACGGCCTGGGCGGGGGGAATTCCCTGAGCAGCAAGGTGGCGATCGTGTCGCCGTCGAGCCGGCCCGGCTGCGATGTGGATTATCTGTTCGCCCAGGTGCTGGTCGATCGCGAACTGGTGGACACCCGGCCCAATTGCGGCAATATGCTCGCCGCCGTGGGCCCCTTCGCGCTGGAGCAGGGCCTGGTGCGGGCGCATTGCGGCGAAACCGCCGTACGGATATTCAACGTGAACACCGGCTCGACGATCGAGGCGCTGGTCCAGACGCCCGGCGGCCGGGTGACATATGACGGCGAGACGCGCATCGATGGCGTGCCGGGCACGGCGGCGCCCGTGATCCTCAATTTCCTGGGCGCGGAAGGCAGCCTGACGGGCAGGCTGTTTCCGACCGGCGCCCCGATGGACATCATCGACGGCGTCGAGGCGACCTGCCTGGATGCGGCCATTCCCCTGATGATCGTGGACGCCCGGTCCCTGGGCCTGAGCGGCGGCGAGAGCCCGCAGGAACTGGACGGCAATGCGCCGCTGCTGAGGCGCATCGAGGCGCTGCGCATCGAGGCCGGGCGGCGCATGGGCCTGGGGGACGTCACCGACAGTGTCGTGCCCAAGCCGGTGCTGGTGAGTCCGGCCGGAGACGGCTTGTCCATACGCTCGCGCTACTTTACGCCGCATCGCTGCCATCGCGCCCATGCCGTGACGGGTGCCATCGGCGTGGCCGGCAGCCTGGTCCTGCCGGGCACGGTATCTTCGGCGCTGCGCGGCGCAGCGCCCTTTTCCCGAGGCGTCGTGTCGGTGTTCCATCCGGCCGGGCGCATCGAGATATCCATCGAACTCTGCAGCCGCGACGGCGTGCAGGGGATCGCCAAGGCGGGCGTGGTGCGCACCGCTAGAAAAATCATGCAGGGAACGGTGTGCATTCCGTCCCCGCTGTCCGATAAATAACCAAGGAAGGAGCAGAAAGATGAAATTCACCAAGACAGCAAGCTGGACCCTGATTTGCGCGGCCGGCATGGTCGCGAATGCCGCGCAGGCCGGCTTTCCCGACCGGCCGCTGACCATCGTCGTGCCCACGGCGCCGGGCGGCGGCAACGATGCGATGGCACGGATCCTGGCCAAGACCATGGGCACCGATCTCGGCCAGGCGGTGGTGGTCGAAAACAAGCCCGGCGCCAACGGCGCGATCGCGTCCAGCTACGTGGCGCGGGCCAAGCCCGACGGCTACACCATCTTGTTCGGCTATATCGCCACGCATGCGATCAATCCCGCGATACGCAAAGTGTCTTATGACCCCGTGGGCGATTTCGCCCCGATCGGCGAAGTGGCGACATCGCCCACCTTGCTGGTGGTCAACGACACGCTACCGGTCAAGACGGTGCCCGAATTGATCGCCTATTCGAAGCAGGCGGGCGCGCATCTGAACTATGCGTCGGCAGGTACGGGGACCGCCCCGCACGCGGCGGGAGAGCTGTTCAAGCTGGCGACGGGGGCGGTGATGCAGGACGTACCCTACAAGGGCTCGGCCCCGGCCATGATGGACACGATTTCGGGCGTCACGCAGGTCATGTTTCCCAGCCTGTTCACGGGCGCGCCGCAGATCAAGTCGGGCCGCGTGCGCGGCCTGGCGGTGGTGGGCGAAAAGCGCTCGCCGCTGTTCAGCAGCCTGCCTACGCTCAAGGAACTTGGCGTCGACGTATCGGTGGACGAGTGGTACGCGCTGTTCGCGCCTGCCCGGACGCCTCCCGCCGTGGTCGCCCGCCTGAACAAGGCCTTGTCCGACGCCCTGCATGACCCCGAGGTGGCGCGCAAGTTCAGCGATCAGGGTGCGACGGTGCAGGGCGGCACGCCCCAGGCTTTGTCGCATCTGGTGAAGACCGACCTGGCCAAATGGAAAAAGGTGGTCGCCGCCACCCATATGTCCGTGGACTGAGGGCGGCGACCGCCGGGTGCAGGCGCGTCGCGCTGCTCAGGGATAGAGCCCGCGCACTTCGCGGGCTTCCAGGATGCGCGAGCAGGCCACGATGTAGGCGGCGGTGCGCATGCTGACGCCGTGCTCGCGGGCCACCGCCGAAATCGAGGTGTAGGCCGAGCGCATCATGGCCTCGAGCCGGTGGTTGATCTCGGTTTCGGTCCAGAAGAAGCTGGAGAAGTCCTGCACCCATTCGAAGTAGCTGACCGTCACGCCGCCGGCATTGGCGATGACGTCGGGGACGATGATGGTGCCTTTGGCTGCCAGGATGTCGTCGGCTTCCGGCGTGGTGGGGCCATTGGCGCCTTCGACCACGATGGCCGCGCGGATCAGGTCGGCGTTGTGGCGGGTGATCTGGCCTTCGAGCGCGGCCGGGATCAGGATCTCGGTCTCGAGCCCCCAGAATTCCTCGGCCGTCAGGCTGTCGCAGTCGGGGGCGCCGGCCACCCCGCCATGTTTTTCGACATGGTCGAGCAGGGCCAGGATGTTCAGCCCCTTGGCGTTGTGCACGCAGCCGGTATGGTCTTGCACGGCGATGACATGGGCGCCTAGCTGGTAGAACAGGCGCGCCGCCGTGCCGCCCACATTGCCGAAGCCTTGCACGATCACGCGCGCGCCCTGCAGGGTGATGCCGTGTTCGCGCGCGGCCTCGCAACCCACCACGAATACGCCGCGGCCGGTGGCCTCGACACGCCCCAGGCTGCCGCCCAGCGCGACCGGCTTGCCGGTGACGACCCCGGTGGCGGTGGCCCCTTCGTTCATGGAATAAGTGTCCATCATCCAGGCCATGGTCTGGGCGTTGGTGTTGACGTCGGGCGCCGGGATGTCTTTATTGGGGCCGATAATGACGCCGATCTCGCTGGTGTAGCGGCGCGTGATTTTTTCGAGTTCGGCCATCGAGAACTTGCGCGGATCGATGCGCACGCCGCCCTTGGCTCCGCCGAAGGGCAGGTTGACCGCCGCATTCTTGACCGACATCCAGGCGGCCAGCGCCATGACTTCGGACAGCGTGACGTCCTGGTGGAAGCGCACCCCCCCTTTGCCGGGCCCGCGCGACACGTTGTGCTGCACCCGGTAGCCCTCGAAATGGGCCACTGTGCCGTCGTCCAGTTCTACCGGTATGTCGACGATCAGGGCGCGCTTGGGGCGCTTGAGCGTTTCGACCCATTTGCCCAGGCGCCCCAGGTAGGGCGCGACCCTGTCCACTTGCTCGAGGTAGATGCCCCAGGGCCCGAGGTTGGCGGGATCCAGATAAGAGGGAAGGGCGTGCGACGCTTGTGTGGACATTTGATGGCCTTTGCTTGGAAGAGACGAAACGGAAATAGGCAATGTCGGTATATGGGCCGGCGGCAATGCCGGAGCCGGGTGTACGGGCCGGCCGCGGCTTGCTTGGCGTCGTCACGGCCGGTGCTCATGCTGATTATAGTGCCGATATATTAATACGTCCCCTTTTTAATCTATAAATAATTAAATAGGGACATATTAAAAAAACAGAAATCGAGTCGCGGGTGTTGCGGCGATGCCCTGTTCAGGCCGGGACGAGGCGCAAGCCGTGCAAGCCCCCCGCGATACAAAAATCGGAACCAGGCTTCTCACCCGCGGCCCATGAGCTTATGTGCGGGGGGATTAATGTCCCGTGACCATAAACAGCTAACGAATAATTCGTTCCTTTGTGCGCATGCAGCGGCCACACTGGAGCTCCCCCAAATATCGCCTCGGGATGCCGGCACGTCCGCGTCCTGGGGTCCGGCATCAGGCATCTCGTGAGCACGACTACGATTCCACACCCTGTTGCGGCCTCGCCCGCCGCGGCGCCAGACACGGCGCGGACCGGGCTTTGGCGCCCCGATCAGGCGCGTCCCGTAGCGGCCCGGCCCGGCCTGTCGCGGCCCGGCCTGTCGCCGGAAGCGGCGGACCTATGGACGGCCTTGGTCGAGCGAGTGGCGGCGATAGGCGCGCGCCATCCGGACGCGGTCTTTGCATCCTCGCTGGCAGCCGAGGACATGCTGCTGCTGCATGCCATCGCCGAGGCGCGCGCGCCCATCGAGGTCTTTACCCTGGACACCGGGCGCCTGCACGCCGAGACGCTGGGCATGATCGCCGTGATTGCCGGGCGCTACGGCATCGAAGTGCGCCGCGTGCGCCCCGACGAGGCGGCCGTGAGCGCACATGTGCGGCAACATGGCGAATACGCTTTCTATGAAAGCCTGGAGCTGCGCAAGGCCTGTTGCGGCATACGCAAGGTCGAGCCGCTGCGCCGCGCCCTGGCGGGCCATTCGGCCTGGCTCACGGGACAGCGGCGCGAGCAGTCGGCGACACGCACCGAGCTGTCGGAAGCCGAATTCGACGCGCTGTTCGGCCTGCGCAAATACAACCCGCTGGCGGCCTGGACGCAAGCGCAGCTCTGGGGCGCCATCCGCGGCCTGGACATTCCCTACAACCCGCTGCACGACCAGGGCTATCCCTCCATAGGCTGCGAACCCTGTACACGCGCCGTGCGCGTGGGCGAGGACGTGCGCGCCGGCCGCTGGTGGTGGGAACAGCGCGACTCGCTGGAGTGCGGACTGCATGCCGGCAATATGGCGCCGGCCGGCGCCGGTGGGGCAGCCGTGGCGGCCGATGCGCAAGGCGGCGATCAAGCGGATACGAACGGCGCCGACGCGCCGGTGCCGGCGGCGGCAGAGGCCGCCGCGCAGAAACTAGGTATTTAAGAGGAAACGAAACATGGGCGATATCTCATCGCGTACGCACCTGGACTGGCTGGAATCCGAAGCCATATATATATTGCGCGAGGTGGCCGCCGAGTGCGAACGGCCGGTGCTGCTGTTCTCGGGCGGCAAGGATTCCGTGGTGCTGCTGCGCCTGGCCGAAAAGGCTTTCCGGCCGGCGGGCTTTCCGTTTCCCCTGATGCACATCGACACGGGCCACAATTTCGACGAGGTCATCGAGTTCCGCGACCGCCGCGTCGCCGAGCTGGGCGAGCGCCTGATCGTGCGCAGCGTCGAAGATTCCATCGCGCGCGGCAGCGTGGTGTTGCGCCGCGAGACCGATTCGCGCAACGCCGCGCAGGCCACTACGCTGCTCGAGGCCATAGAGGAATTCGGCTTCGACGCCTGCATAGGCGGGGCGCGGCGCGACGAGGAAAAGGCCCGCGCCAAAGAGCGCGTGTTCTCGTTTCGCGATGAATTCGGGCAGTGGGACCCCAAGGCGCAGCGCCCGGAACTCTGGAACCTGTTCAACACCAAGGTCCACAAGGGCGAGAACATGCGGGTCTTCCCCATTTCGAACTGGACCGAGCTGGACGTCTGGCAGTACATCCGGCGCGAGGGGCTGAGCCTGCCTTCCATCTATTACTCGCACCAGCGCCAGGTGGTCGAGCGCAACGGCATGCTGGTGCCGGTGACGCGGCTCACGCCGCCCAAGCCGGGCGAGGCGGTGGAGACGCGCAGCGTGCGTTTCCGCACCGTGGGCGATATCTCCTGCACCTGCCCCGTGGCCTCGACCGCGGCCAGTCCCGAGGCCATCATCGCCGAGACCGCCATCACCACCATCACCGAGCGCGGTGCCACGCGCATGGACGACCAGACCTCCGAGGCATCGATGGAGCGTCGCAAGAAACTGGGGTATTTCTAATGAATGCAGTCAATGAATCCTGGCTGTCGGCGGCCGACTCCGGCGTGCTGCGCCTGATCACTGCGGGCTCGGTCGACGATGGCAAGTCCACCCTGATCGGCCGCCTGCTGTACGACAGCAAGGGCGTGTTCGCCGACCAGCTGGCGGCCATTTCGCGTTCCAAGTACAAGCGGGCCGCCGCCAGCGAGATCGATCTGTCGCTGCTGACCGACGGCCTGGAGGCCGAGCGCGAGCAGGGCATCACCATCGACGTGGCCTACCGTTATTTCGCCACGCCGCTGCGCAAGTTCATCGTCGCCGATGCGCCGGGCCACGAGCAATACACACGCAATATGGTGACCGGCGCCTCTACCGCCGAAGTGGCCGTGATCCTGATCGACGCCAGCCGCGTGACCGACGGCAAGCTGCTGCCGCAGACCAAGCGCCACACGGCGCTGGCGCACCTGCTGGGCTTGCGCCACATCGTGGTGGCGGTCAACAAAATGGACCTGGTCGGCTGGGACCCGCAGGTGTTCGAGCGCATACGCGCCGCCTATGCCGAATTGGCGGCCAGGCTGGGCATTGCCCATTTCCATATCGTGCCCCTGTCGGCGCTGGAAGGCGGCAATGTGGTGCGCCGCTCCGAGCATACGCCCTGGTACGACGGCCTGCCGCTGCTGGCCCTGCTGGAGAACCTGCCGGTCGGCGGCGCGCTGCCGCGGGCCGAGGCGCGTTTTTTCGTGCAGTGGGTGATCCGCCACGACGGGCATGCGGTGGATGATTTCCGCGGCTATGCGGGCAGGCTCGCCGCCGGCAGCTTGTCGGTGGGCGACGAAATCAAGGTACTGCCGGCCGGCGCCGGCGCCAGGGTGGCGCGTTTGGTGCAGTTCGATCGCGACGTCGATACGGTGCATGCCGGCGACAGCGTTGCGGTGGTGCTGGATCGCGACATCGATGTGTCGCGCGGCGACCTCATCGTCGCGCAGGATGCGCCGGTGCGGGTGGCGCGCGAATTCGAGGCCGAACTCTGCTGGCTCGACCAGCAGGCCCTGAGCCCCGTGCGCCAATACTGGCTCAAGCAGGGCACGCGCCTGACCCAGGCGCGCATCAAGGCCGTGCATACGCGGCGCGACATCCACGAGTTGCAGGACGTGGGCGCCGGCGGCGCCCTGGCCATGAACGACATCGGACGGGTGACTGTGTCCACACGCGAGGCGCTGGCCCTGGACCCTTACGACGAGCAGGCGGCCACCGGGGCCTTCATCCTGATCGACGCCGCCACCCACCAGACCGCCGCCGCCGGCATGGTGCGCTGAAGACGGGGCCGGCCGTTCGTCGGCCTGTCATCGGCCATATACCCAGCGGGCGTGGCATGTGCTTTGCATGCCACGCCCATGCCGCTACTTGGTCTTGCGTCCGTCGCGACGGGGCCCGATCATGGCCCCGCCATTCTGGCCATTCTGGCCATCCCGGCCATCTCCGCCTTCGCTCGTCGGCCGCCGCGCCTCAGCCCACTTCGCGCTTGATTTCCTGGTGCCTGCGCTCCATTTCCTGGCGCAGCTCGCGGCGCAGCTGCGCCGCCTTGAAGCGCGTCTTTTCTTCCTCGGTGGCGGGGACCAGCGGCGGCACTTCCACCGGGACGCCCTGGTCGTCGACCGCGATCATCGTGAAATAGCAACTGTTCGTATGGCGCACCAGCTTGCGCCGTATGTCTTCGGTGACGACCTTGATGCCGATTTCCATGGAAGTGCGGCCGGTATAGTTCACCGAGGCGTGGAAGGTGACCAGCTCGCCCACGTGTATGGGTTGGCGGAACATTACCTGGTCGACCGAGAGCGTGACCACGTACGTGCCCGCATAACGGCTGGCACAGGCATAGGCCACCAGGTCCAGGTGCTTGAGTATCGAGCCGCCGTGGACATTGCCGGAGAAATTGGCCATGTCCGGCGTCATGAGTATGGTCATGGAAATCTGGTGCGAGGCGTCGTTCATGGCGTGGCGGTCCGTGCGTAGGGCAAAAAGGTGGGGGCGGGCGCCGTACGCGGATAAAATCCGCCGCGGCGTCCCGGAGATTTCCGGGCAAGACCGTTACTGTAAAGAAGTAAAGCAAAAAGAAGAAGTACAGTAGTAGCGCCCGACGAAAAAATATAGTGTGCAATGACGACAGATATGCCGATACCGGATTCCATGGAAAGCCGCCTTGCGGCGATACGCGAGCGCATCGCCGCGGCCTGCGCCCGCGCGGGGCGTGCGCCCGGCGAGGTGACGCTGCTGCCGGTCAGCAAGACCTTCGGCGTCGAGGCGCTGCGCCAGGCCATGGCCCTGGGGCTGCGTCGCTTCGGCGAGAACAAGACCCAGGAGATGCGCCAGAAGGCCGCGCAGTTCGGCACCGACGCGCCGCAATGGGTGATGATCGGCCACCTGCAGACCAACAAGGCCCGCGACGCGGCACGGCTGGCGGCCGAAGTGCAGTCGCTCGACCGGATCGAACTGGCGCGCGAACTGGACCAGCGCCTGCAGAAAGAAGGCCGGGCGCTGGACGTGCTGGTGCAGGTCAAGACCTCGCCCGAACCCAGCAAGTTCGGGCTCGACCCAGCCTGCTTGCCGGACTTCCTGCGCCAGCTCGCCGCGTTCCAGGCGCTGCGTCCGCGCGGCCTCATGACCCTGGCCGTGCAGTCCGACGACCCGCAGGCGGTGCGGGCTTGCTTTCGCAGCTTGCGTATATTGCGCGAACGCCTGCGCGAGGACGGTTTCCAGGGCCTGGAGCGCCTGTCCATGGGCATGAGCGGCGACTTCGAGCTGGCCATCGAAGAGGGCTCGACTGAGGTCCGCATCGGTTCGGCGCTGTTCGGTGCGCGCAGCTACCCGGCGCGTGAGCCGGGGGCAGCATAGGCCCGCATGGGCGGCGCGCCTGGCCTTCGGTTGGCGGACAGGGGTACGGGCGAACAGTCGCATAGGCGAATAGGCAGGCGGACGGACGGGCATACAGGCGGCTAAGCCATGCCGCAGCCGTGCACGAGCCCGCGCCGCGAGCCGGATTCGCGCGCCGGGCCAGGGTATCTCGCCCGCTGCAGCGCAATGCCACGGCGGCCGGGCTTCTGCTAGAATTTTCGCGGACTTCGCCGCGGCCTCATGCGGCGGCGGGCCGGACGGCGTGGGCATCTACCATGCTTCGACACAAGAAACGAAAACCAGGAGCAACGATGCGATATTTCCAGAAACTCATGTTGGCCGCCGTGCTGCCCGCGGTGTACGCGACACTGCCGCTGGCGGCGCAGGCCGCGGCCCCGATCACGGCCGGTTCCATCACCAATAGCCCGCCGATGATTTCCTATGCCTCGGACGGCACCACGCTGCAGGGCGTCATCGTCGACCTGGCCGCGGCCATGAGCAAGCAGATGGGCCGCGAGATCGTCTTCAAGGCCATGCCCTTCAGCGGCCTGCTGCCGGCCATGCAGGCCAAGCGCATCGACATCTCCTTCACGCTGATGAACGATACGCCCGCGCGCGAAAAGCTGGTGGACTTCGTCGACTTCTTCAACCTCGGCACCATGCTGCTGATCAAGAAGGGCAACCCGCAGCATGTCCAGAGCCTGGAAACCATGTGCGGCATGACGGTTTCCACGGTGCAGGGCTCGACGCAACTGGCGCTGGTCGACGAAATGAGCGCCAAGTGCGCCGCCGCCGGCAAGCCGCCCATCAAGAACATGCAGTACGCCCAGCCTTCGGACGCCCGCCTGCAAGTCCAGACCGGCCGCGTGGCGGCATTCCTGGGCAACTCGCCGGTCATGGTCTACCTGGCCAAGACGGCCGAGAACGGCAATCTGTTCGATGTGGTGGCCGGCCATGAATACCAGCCGGTGCCGCTGGGCATCAGCGTGGCCAAGGACGACACCGCCTTGCGCGACCAGTTGCAAAAGTCCCTGAACGCCCTGATCGCCGACGGCAGCTACCTCAAGATCCTGCAGAAATACGGGGTCGAGGGCGGCGCACTGAAGTCGGCCACGATCAACGCCGGCAAGAACCTCAAGCTATGACCAAGGGCCAGCGCCCCGCCGCCCGAGCCGGACGGCCCGCATGACGCGCATCGTTCCGTTGCGGCGCCCCTGGCTCTGGACGGGCAGCGCGGTCGTGGGCGTGCTGCTGGTGCTGCTGGCCATATCCGTATTCCGCAATCCCAACATCCAGCACCCCGTCATCGCGCAATACCAGTTCGCGCCGGCCATCATGCAGGGCCTGCGCACCACGGTGGTGCTGGCGGTGCTGGCGGAAATCATCGGCCTGGCCCTGGGCACGGTGCTGGCGCTGATGCGCCTGTCGTCCAGCCCGGTGCTGCGCCTGAGCAGCGGCTTCTATACCTGGCTGGTGCGCGGCACCCCGCTGCTGGTGCAGATCCTGCTGTGGGGCAACCTGGCGCTGCTGTTCCAGCACATAGGCCCGTTCGACACCAATACGCTGATGACGCCCTTCGTCGCCTCGGTGGTTGCCCTGGGCCTGAACGAAGGCGCCTACATGGCCGAGATCATGCGCGCCGGGCTGCTGGCGGTCGATCATGGCCAATACGAGGCCTCGCAGGCGCTGGGCATGAGGCGCGCGCTGGCCATGCGGCGCATCATCCTGCCGCAGGCCCTGCGCGTCATCATCCCGCCGGCGGGCAACCAGTTCATCTCGCTGCTCAAGGCCACTTCGCTGGTGTCCGTGATCGCCGGGGGCGACCTGCTGACGGCCGCCGAGAACATCTCCTCGGCCAACCTGCACACCATAGAACTGATGCTGGTGGCCACTTTCTGGTACCTGGTGCTGACCACCATCACCAGTATCGGCCAATATTTCGTAGAGCGGCGCCTGGCGCGCTCGGGGACGGGGCATGGCGCACGCTGACACCCTTGTCGCCGGAAAACCGGGGCTCGCGGGCCGCGAGGCCGCGCCGCGGCCCATGGTGCGCGCCGTCGATGTGCACAAGCGCTACGGGCGCGACGAGGTGCTCAAGGGCATAGGCCTGGAAGTCGCCGCCGGCGAGGTATTGTGCCTGATCGGTCCTTCGGGTTCGGGCAAGAGCACCTTCCTGCGCTGCATCAACCATCTGGAAAAAATAGACGGCGGCCAGCTCTGGGTCGACGGCGAGCTGATGGGCTACCGGGCCCGCGGCGACCGTTTGTACGAACTGGGCGAGCGCGACGTCTGCCGCCAGCGCTCGGCCATAGGCATGGTGTTCCAGCGCTTCAACCTGTTTCCGCACATGACGGTGCTGGAAAACGTCATCGAGGCGCCGATGCGCGTCAAAGGCGAAAGCCGGGCCCAGGCGGTCGAGCACGCGCAGGCGCTGCTTACTCGCGTGGGCATGCAGGCCAAGGCCCAGGCCTATCCGGCCCGCCTGTCGGGCGGGCAGCAGCAGCGGGTCGCCATCGCGCGGGCGCTGGCCATGCGGCCGCGCCTCATGCTGTTCGACGAGCCCACCTCGGCGCTCGACCCCGAACTCGTCGACGAGGTGCTGGCGGTGATGCGCGGCCTGGCCGAGGACGGCATGACGATGGTGGTCGTGACCCACGAAATAGCATTCGCCCGCGATGTCGGCGACACCATCGCGTTCATGGACGGCGGCGTCATCGTCGAATCGGGGCCGCCCGGCGAAGTGCTGATGCGCCCGCGCCACGAGCGCACCCGGGCCTTCCTGTCGCGCGTCATCGCGGCCGATGCGCGCCAGGCGGCGCACGGGGATGATGGTATTTCCTAATGCCTGGCGCCCCGGGCTTCCGGCATAATCCTTGCTGGTTCGCATAATCGTGTTATGCCATGCGTAATACATGCGGATACGGCGCAAGAACGCGCCGGCCATGAATAATGAATCCGAACCCGGCCCGTATCGTATGGTGCTGCACCACGCGGGCCAGCCAGCCTTGAGGAGTTTTCCCATGTCCAGATTGTTGAAAGGGCTCGTGGCCGCATCGGCCCTGAGCATTGCCGGCATTGCCTCCGCCGCGTCCTGGCCGAGCTCGCCGGTGAACTGGGTGGTGCCCTATGCCGCGGGCGGTGGTTCGGACGTGATCGCGCGCATGGTGGCGGCCGAACTCCAGAAGAAGCTCGGCACCAACGTCATCGTCGAGAACAAGCCGGGCGCGGGCACTATCATCGGCGCCACCTATGTCGAGAAAGCCAGGCCCGACGGCTACACCATAGGCACCGCCGATTCCGGCACCCTGGCCTACAACCCTTCGCTCTATTCCCATCTGCAGTACGACCCGGCCAAGTTCACCTACATCGGCGGCCTGGCGCGCTTTCCCCTGATGCTGGCCGTCAATGAAAAGTCGCCCTTCAAATCGTTGGCCGATGTGCTGGCCGCCGCGCGCAAATCGCCCGGCAAGCTGACCTCCGCCTCGGCGGGCAACGGCTCGCCGCACCACCTGGCGCTGGAAATGTTCAACCAGCGCGCCGGCGTGAAGATCGTCAACGTGCCCTACAAGGGCGCCGCCCCGGCCATGACCGACCTGCTGGGCGGCCAGGTCGACATGGCGTTCGTGGATTCGGCCTCGGCCTATGCCAATATCAAGGCCGGCAAGATCCGCGTGCTGGCCACCGCCACGCCACAGCGCATTCCCCTGCTGCCCAATGTGCCGACCATGGCCGAGGCGGGCGTCAAGAACTTCAATGCCTACGCCTGGCAGGGCCTGGTCGGCCCGGCCAAGCTGCCGGCCGACGTCGTGACCAAGATCAGCACCGACCTCGAGGCCGTGCTCAAGAGCCCGCTGATCGACGGCAAGATCCGCGCTATCGGCGTGGAACCCATGCCCATGTCGCCGGCGGAATTCAAGAAGTATTCCGATGACCAGGAAGCCGAATGGGCCAAGGTGATCAAGACCGCGGGCATCAAGCTGGACTGAAGCGGCAATAGGCGGGGGGAAAAATACCCCCACGCTGCGCCTTCGGCTTGCTTTCCACCTCGCGGCTTTGCATGCCGCTCGGATTCGCCAGGCACAGCGCAGTCCGCAGGGACTGCGCCATGTCGGGGCTCATCCCCAAGGGGGCGCTTTTTGCCTTGGGGCGGCCCGGCGGCAAAAAACCCACCCGTTGATCCGGCCCCTGCAAGCCGGGCGGTCGGCAGCCCAAGCCCCAAGGCCTGGGTTCGGCATTGCGCCGGACTCGGGCCTTTTGTTTTGGAGGAATACATTTGGGGATACAGTGAGCAGGTCCTGGCTTCGATTGCAGCGTTGCCGATTGCGGATTGCAAGGCCACCGATTGCGGTAAGATCGCCATGAAGCTTCATTTCAGGGATTCTCATAGGGGATGTTCATGCGTTACGCCAAGTACGCGGCCGCCGCGCTGCTGATGTATTCCGTGACCCAGTTGGCCTGCGCCGGCACGCTGGACGTGGTCAAGAAGCGCGGCTACGTGCAGTGCGGCGTGACCACCGGTTTTGCGGGCTTTTCGGCACCCGATTCCAAGGGCGAATGGAAGGGGCTGGACATCGATATGTGCCGCGCCGTGGCCGCGGCCACGCTGGGCGATGCCTCCAAGTTCAAGGCGGTGCCGCTGAATTCGCAGCAGCGCTTCACCGCGCTGCAGTCTGGCGAGATCGACCTGCTGGCGCGCAACACCACCGTCACGCAGCAGCGCGATACGGCGCTGGGCGCGATCCATGCCGGCATCAATTACTACGACGGCCAGGGCTTCCTGGTGCCCAAGTCACTCAACGTCAAGAGCGCCAAGGAACTCGACGGTGCGACGGTCTGCATGCAGACCGGTACCTCCAACGAAAACACCATGGCCGACTGGGCGCGCGCCAACGGCGTCCACTACAAGCCGGTGGTCATCGAGCAGTTCAACGAGGTCGTCAACGCCTTCGCAGCCGGGCGCTGCGACGTCTTCACCACCGATGCCTCCGGCCTGGCGTCGATCCGCATTTCCAAGCTCAGCAAGCCCGATGACTACATGGTGCTGCCCGAGATCATCTCCAAAGAGCCGCTCGGGCCCTATGTGCGCCAGGGCGACGACAACTGGCTGAATATCGTGCAGTGGTCCCTGTACGCGATGATCGATGCCGAAGAGCTCGGGCTGACCTCGAAGAATGTCGACCAGAACCTGGACAGCAAGAACCCCGACGTGCGGCGCCTGCTGGGCGTGATTCCCGGCGCGGGCAAGAACATGGGCGTCGACGAGAAGTGGGCCTACAACATCATCAAGCAGGTCGGCAATTACGGCGAGAGCTTCGAGCGCAATGTCGGCATGGGCAGCCCGCTCAAGCTGCAGCGCGGCCTGAACGCCTTGTGGACCAAGGGCGGCCTGATGTACGCCCCGCCGCTGAACTGATGCCGGGCTGAACCGCCGGGCCGGCCTTGAACGGGCCGGCCATGCTTTTCTGCCGTGTCGGGTGTCGGGCAGCCCCCGTTGCCGTTCGCGCCCATGGGCGCAGGGCGGGTTCGGGGCGCAGGACAGATTCGGGCGCAGGACCCGTGGCGCCAAGGCGCCGCTATCGGCGCCGGTAGACCTGGGCGATGCGGTGGAACGCGGCCTGCAGTTCGCGGGTGCCGGCCTGGAACACCACCGGCCGGCCGTGGCGGCTGAAGCAGATCAGCCGCTTCGAAGTCAGCATGGGTATGAACCTGACGAACAGGATGTCGTCCCATGCGATGCGGCGCCGCCGTATCCAGCTTTGCTCGATGCCGTCCTGCGTGATGCGGGTTTCGGACACCAGCATGAAGCGCGCCACGATCAGCAGGGCCAGGAAGCAGACTATCACCACCGCCGCGGCGATGGGACTGACATCGTGCCTGTGCGGGCCGGTGGCAAAGTGCGTGATTTGCATGCCGACGATGATCAGCACCGCCCAGGCCATGACCTTGATGAGCGTGGGCCACGCGGTGCCGCGCAGCGGCAGCGGCCCGATGTCGCGCAGAAGGGCGGCGCGTTCTTCGGCGTCGGGGCCGCCGGCACCCAGTCCCGGCTCGCCGCTTGCGGGCGCCGGATTGCCGTCCGGGGCGGAGGAGATCATTGCTGTCTTTTCCAACTGGCTGGGATCGGACCCGGCAGGCGCCGCGCCGCCTGCATGGTTTAAGGGTTCGCCGCTATTGCCCATCTATCAGGCCGCCTTGCGGGCCGCCAGCGCATTGCCGGCGCGGCTCGAGGTCTTGCGGCCTATGCTTGCGGAGATCCACATGCCGATGTCGACCACTTCGTTCAGGTCCACGCCGGTGTCCACGCCCAGGCCGTCCATCATGTACAGCACGTCTTCGGTGGCGACATTGCCGGTCGCCCCCTTGGCGTAGGGACAGCCGCCCAGACCCGCCACGGATGTATGGAAGATGCTGATGCCTGTTTCCATGGCCGCCAGGATATTGGCCAGCGACTGGCCGTAAGTGTCGTGGAAATGGCCCGAAACCCGCGCCGGGTCGACCACTTTGGTGACTGCCTCCATTACCTGGTGCACGCGCGTGGCAGTGCCCACGCCTATGGTGTCGGCGACGTCGATCTCGTCGCAGCCCAGCGCCAGCAGGCGCCTGGCCACGTCGACCACGGATTCTATCGGCACCTCGCCCTGGTAGGGGCAGCCCAGCGCGCAACTGATGCTGCCGCGCAGGCGCACGCCGGCCTGCTTGGCCGCCTGCGCCACGGGTTCGAAGCGCGCGATCGATTCCGCGATCGTGCAGTTGATGTTCTTCTGCGAAAAAGCCTCGCTGGCTGCGCCGAATATCACTACTTCGTCGGCCCGCGTGGCCAGGGCGCCTTCGAAGCCCCGCAGGTTGGGGGTGAGCACCGAATAGATAGTGCCCGGCCGGCGCTCGATGCCGCGCATTACCTCGGCGCCGTCAGCCATTTGCGGCACCCACTTGGGCGAGACGAAGGAGGCGGCCTCGATATTGGGAAAGCCTGCCGCCGACAGGCGGTCGACGAGCTCGATCTTGACCTCGGTGGCGATGAACTCTTTTTCGTTCTGCAGGCCGTCGCGCGGCGAGACTTCGACGATCTTGACTTTGGCTGGTAGAGACATGGATAGCCTTCCTGGTGATTGATATTGTCCCGGTGAGAACAGGCAATCGCTCCGGCGAGAACAAGCGATGCCGTGACATCGAGCCCAGCCGCGGTTTTTGCTGCGGCGTCGAGCCGGGCTGCGGTGTCGCCGCGGCAGGCCCATGGACCGGGCCGCCAGTTCCGCATATTCCGCGGCCTGCCTAGGCCGGGCCGATATGGCGCGGACCGGCATGCCACGGCTTGCCGTGCGGATTCAAACTTCAATCATAAGCTTTTTGGCGGCGCTGGTAGCGGCCGTCGTCCAGCCTGGCGATCGCGTCGTCCAGCTCGAGAGCCAGCAGTGCGGCATGCAGCGCCGCCACCGGCAGTTGCGTGCGCCGCTGCAGCGTGTCGACGTCCGCCGGATCGTGGCCCATGGCCTCGAACACGCGCTGCTCTTCGGCGGCGCGGGGCGCCGGCGAGCTGCCGCCGGCCGCGGGCATGTTTGCGGACTGTGTTCCGGCCTGCGCCCCAGTCTGCGCGGGCCGGCCGGGGGGTCTTGCATCGGGCCTTGCATGAGACGTTGCATCGGCTGCGGCGGACTCGGCGGCCATGCCGGGCAATGGAAGCGCGGCCGAGCGCGGCAGACTGCCGGTCGCGGGGACATCGCCTGGAGCCGACGCCGCGCGTGCCGCCGTGGCGGCTCGCGGCCCGAGCTCCTCGAGAATATCGGCGGCGGACTCCACCAGCTTGGCGCCTTGGCGGATCAGCGCATGGCAGCCGCGCGACAGGGGCGAGTGGATGGATCCCGGTATGGCGAACACTTCGCGGCCGATTTCCGTGGCCAGGCGGGCGGTGATGAGCGAGCCGGACTGGCGCGCGGCTTCCACCACCAGGATGCCGCGCGCCAGTCCGGCGACGATGCGGTTGCGCCGGGGGAATTGATGCGGCAGTCCGGGGGTGCCCAGTGGCAGTTCCGAGACCAAGGCCCCGTGTTCGGCGATTTCGTGGGCCAGTTGATGGTTGCGCGACGGGTAGATGATGTCTATGCCTGTGCCCAGCACGGCGACGGTGCCGCCGCCCTGGGGGCCGGCGAGCAGGGCGCCGCGGTGGCTGGCCGCGTCTATGCCCATCGCCAGGCCGCTGGCGATGCACCAGCCTTGCGCGGCCAGGTGGCGGGCGAAAGCCTGCGCATTGTCGATGCCGCCGGCGCTGGCATTGCGTGCGCCCACCATGGCGATGGTGGGCGCCGACAGCAGTTCCGGCCTGCCGTTCACGTACAGCAGCAGGGGAGGGTCGTGGGTATCGAGCAGCGCCGCGGGGTAGGACGGGTCGGCCAGCGTCACCATGTGGTGGCGCGGATGCCGCAGCCATTCCAGCGTACGCGTTGCCAGGTCCTGCGCTGCCTCGGACATGGGCGCGCCCAGGGCTTGCGCCAGCTCCAGGGGCAACAGGCGCGCCAGGGCGGCCGGGCGCGCGGCGTAGATATGCTGGGGCAGGCCCAGGGCCTGCAGCAACTGGCGCGCCTGCACGGGGCCGAGCCCCGGCTCGGCCGCCAGGCGGACCCAGGCGGAAATTTCTTCGGGAGGCAGATGTAGCGGCATGACGCGAGTGTGGCACAGGATGGCGCCTTGGTGCAGCGGTAAGTGACCGGGATAGCCGCCCCCTGTGGCAGGGGTGCGTCTGCTGGCGAATCCCGCCTGTCGCGAGGCGGGCCTCGGGCCGTGTCGCGGGCCGGCCTTTGCGCCGGATCCGCGTGATGTATGCAGGCCTTTGATTTAATATAGAGTTTTGATATATGGCCCGGGCGGCCGTGCTGCGGGGATGTCGTTTGCGGTGCCGCCGGCCGCGCGGACCCGCCGGCTTTGCCGGGCGCGGCACCCAGCGGCCCACGCGGCCCGCGGCTTGCGCCGCCTCGCAAGGCGCCGCCCGACACACTGGATCTACGTATGGCTTTGCTTCCTATTCTTCGCTATCCCGACCCACGCTTGCGCAAAGTCGCCAAGCCGGTGGCCGTCGTCGACGATCGCATCCGCAAGCTGGTGCGCGACATGGCCGAAACCATGTACGAGGCGCCGGGCATAGGGCTGGCAGCTACGCAGGTGGACGTGCACGAGCGGGTGGTGGTCATCGATATTTCCGACGAGTGCAACGATCTGCTGGTCTTGATCAATCCCGAAATCACCTGGAAGAGCGAAGAGCAAGAGATCTCCAAAGAGGGCTGCCTGTCGGTGCCGGACGTCTACGACGAAGTGCGCCGCTCGGCGAGCATCCACGTGCGCGCGCTGAACGAGCAGGGCGAGCCTTTCGAGTTCGACGCCGACGGCATGCTGGCCGTGTGCGTGCAGCACGAGCTCGACCATCTGCTGGGCAAGGTATTCGTCGAATACCTGTCGCCCCTCAAGCAGAACCGCATCCGCACCAAGATACGCAAGCAGGAACGCCTGGAAGCCCAGCGCATGTAGTATGTGGCGCGGCCATGGGCGGCGGGGCGTCTCGATGCCCAAAGCTTCTCGATGGCCATGGCATAGGCTGCTCGTTGCACGCGCTGCTTCGGGGTGTTGCGCGAACGAGGCCTGAGCTTGCCCCCCAGCCCGCCTGCCGCAGCGGGCGGCCCTGACAGGCTCTTCCAGGCAAGCCCCTCGCCGCCGTCGGGGCGCTTGCTATCATGCGGTTTTGAAACCGCCGTATCCATATCATCATGCGACTCGTCTTTGCCGGAACCCCCGAATTCGCGCGCCTGGCGCTGGACGCCTTGCTGGCGCACGGGCACGAGGTCGGCCTGGCCCTGACCCAGCCCGACCGCCCGTCGGGGCGCGGCATGAAGCTCGTGCCCGGTCCCGTCAAGCAGGCGGCCGAGGCGGCGGGCATACCCGTGCTGCAGCCGCGCAGCCTGCGCCTGGACGGCAAATACCCCGAAGAAGCCCGGGCCGCGCGCCTGGCGCTGGAACAATATGCTCCGGACGCGATGGTAGTGGCTGCGTACGGGCTGATCCTGCCGCAATGGGTGCTGGACCTGCCGCGCCATGGCTGCCTGAACATCCACGCCAGCCTGCTGCCGCGCTGGCGCGGCGCGGCGCCGATCCAGCGCGCCATCGAGGCCGGCGACGCGCGCAGCGGGGTGACCATCATGCAAATGGATGCCGGGCTGGACACCGGCGCCATGCTGCTGCGCAAGGAAATCCCCATAACGCCGCAACACAATGCCGCGCGCCTGCACGATGAACTGGCGGCGCTGGGGGCGCAAGCCATCGTCGAGGTGCTGGACCGGCTGCCGGCCGGCATCGAGCCGCAAGCCCAGCCGGCCGACGGCGTCACCTATGCCGCCAAGCTGGACAAGGCCGAAGCCCCGCTGGATTTTTCCCGTCCGGCGCAGGAACTCGAACGGCGCGTCCGGGCCTTCGACCCGGTGCCCGGCGCCACCGCGCGCCTGCCGGGCCTGGCCGAGCCGGTCAAGGTCTGGCTGGCCGAGGCGCTGGCGCGCCCCGCAAGCCGCGCGCCCGGCGAAGTCGAAGCCGTGGGGCCGCAAGGCATAGACCTTGCCACTGCCGATGGAATATTGCGGCTGCTTGTGCTGCAGAAGGCCGGCGGCAAGCGCCAGCCGGTCGACATATTCGTGCGCGGCTGGCAGCCGCAAGCCGATTCCCGGGGCTGAAGCGGCAGGGGCCGGCCCGCGCATGGCCTGGCAACGCTCCTGCGCAAGGCTCCTGCCTTGCGTATTTGTCGCCTGAGGTGCCTGCCTGGCGCGAAGTCTTGGGCGAGAGCCCTCGTCTCTTCGATGGCGCGGCGCTATCAGACGGCTTGCGCGTACAAGTCGTATTCGTCGCTGTCGGTGACGCGGGCGCGCAGCATGTCGCCCGGCTGCAGCGGGCGCTCGCTCTGTACGTAGACATTGCCGTCGATCTCGGGCGCGTCGGCGCTGGAGCGCCCGACCGCGCCGTCGGCGTCGACCTCGTCGATCAGCACGTCGATCTCGCGGCCCACCTTCTGCGCCAGCCTTTCGATGGAAATCGCCTGTTGATGCGCCATGAAGCGTTCCCAGCGTTCCTGCTTGACCTCGTCGGGCACTGCGCCCGGCAGCTCATTGGCGGACGCGCCCTGCACCGGCGAATACTGGAAACAGCCGACGCGGTCGAGCTGGGCTTCGGACATCCAGTCCAGCAGGTACTGGAAATCTTCTTCGGTCTCGCCGGGAAAGCCGACGATGAAGGTCGAGCGCAGGGTCAGCTCGGGACAGGCCTCGCGCCATTGCCGGATGCGCCCCAGCGTGCGGTCTTCGAAGGCGGGGCGCTTCATGGCCTTGAGGATGCGCGGGCTGGCGTGCTGGAAGGGAATGTCCAGGTAGGGCAGGATGCGGCCTTCGGCCATCAGCGGAATGACCTCGTCCACGTGCGGATAGGGATAGACGTAATGCAGCCGCGTCCAGACCCCGAAGCCGGCCAGCGCCTGGCACAGCTCGGTGAGCCGGGTCTTGACCGGCCGGCCATTCCAGAAGCCGCTGCGGAACTTGACGTCCACGCCATAGGCGCTGGTGTCCTGCGAGATCACCAGCAGTTCCTTGACGCCCGCCTTGACCAGGCGCTCGGCCTCGCCCAGCACGTCGCCCACCGGGCGGCTGACCAGCCGGCCGCGCATCGACGGGATGATACAGAAGCTGCAATGGTGGTTGCAGCCCTCGGAAATCTTCAGGTAGGCATAGTGGCGCGGCGTGAGCTTGATGCCTTGCGGCGGCACCAGGTCGACGTAGGGGTCGTGTTCCAGGCTGGGCGGCGCGGCCTCGTGCACCGCCCGTACCACCTGTTCGTATTGCTGCGGCCCGGTGACCGCCAGCACCGCCGGATGCACGTCGCGGATCGCCGATTCCTCCACGCCCATGCAGCCCGTGACAATGACCTTGCCGTTCTCGGCGATCGCCTCGCCGATGGCATCCAGCGATTCCGCCTTGGCGCTGTCGATGAAGCCGCAGGTGTTGACCACCACCACGTCGGCATCGTCGTAGTCCGGCGTAATGGCATAGCCTTCGGTGCGCAATTGGGTCAAGATGCGTTCGGAATCGACCAGCGCCTTGGGGCAGCCCAGGCTGACGAAACCGACTTTGGGGGAATTCATGGATGAGACCTCTGGTATACCCGCGCCCGCGAGGGAAGCCTGGGGGCAGTGCGTAGGGGGCAGGAAAAGACTGTAATTTTAACGGTTGCGGCAGGGCCTTGGAAAACGCGGCGGCGGGTGTGCAAGGCTGATGGGACCCCCTGCCTAGCCATCCTTGGTTTGTGGCCGCGACGGCGTCGACCCGTCCTGAAGCGGGGCGGGCGTCCCGAGGAGCAGGTTCCATGCCCGCGCCCTCTCATGAATTGGTGATACAGTCCCTACCAGATTCCTCCTGCCGCCATGCCCAAGTCCGTATCCGAAACCTCCGCCGGGCCTTCCGGCCCCGCACTGTCCGATATCCTGCTGGCCGCCGCGCACAATGTGCGCGCGGTGTTGTCCGGGCGCTCGCTGTCGGACAGCCTGGCGCAGACGCCGGCGGGGCTGCGGGCGGGCGCGCAGGCGATTTCCTTTCATGCCATGCGCCGCCTGGGCCTGGCCGGCGAGCTGCGCTCGGCCCTGGTGCGGCGGGTTCCCCCCAATCCGTTGTTCGATGCCTTGCTGCTGGTCAGCCTGGTCGTGCTGGACGCCGCCTGCGCCGCGGCTGCCGCGAGCCCGGCTGCAACTGCGACAGCGCCCACGACAGCACCTGCAACCACAGCTGCGGCCGCGCTTGCCGCCGGCGACGAACAGAAAGGCAGGCAAGCGGATGCTGCGGGGCGGGTAGCCTTGCGGCGCGATGTGCCGGTGTACGCCGTGCATACGGTGGTGGACCAGGCGGTGTGCGCCGCGGCCTCGCAAAGCCGGCTCGCGTCCTACAAGGGCCTGCTCAACGGCGTGCTGCGCAATTTCCTGCGCGGCCGCGACGAGTTGCTGGAAAGGGCGCTGCACACGACCCGGGGGCGCTGGAATCATCCCGAATGGTGGGTCAGGCTGCTCGAACGCGCCTATCCCGACGACTGGCAGGCCTTGCTGCTTGCGGCCGACGAGCCCGGGCCCATGACCCTGCGCGTCAATGTGCGCCGCAATACGCCGGCCGAGCTGCTGGCGCGCTTGCGGCAGGCCGGCATCGAGGCGCAGCCGCTGGGCGCGGCGGGCATTGTCCTGGCGCGGCCCTGCCCGGTGCAGCAGATCCCCGGCTTCGAGCAGGGGCTGTGGTCGGTGCAGGACGCCGCGGCCCAGCAGGCGGCCAGTCTGCTGGCGCCGGCCGACGGCATGCGCGTGCTGGATGCCTGCGCCGCGCCGGGCGGCAAGACCGCGCATTTGCTGGAATCGGCCGACATCGAGCTGCAGGCCCTGGATGCCGATGCCGGGCGGCTGGAGCGTGTGGCGCAGAACCTGCGGCGCCTGGGGCTGGACGGCCCGCAGGTGTCGCTGCGCTGCGCCGATGCGGCCGATGTCGAGCAGTGGTGGGACGGGCGTCCCTACGACGCTGTGCTGGCCGACGTACCCTGCACCGCCTCGGGCATCGTGCGCCGCCATCCCGACATCCGCTGGCTGCGCCGCGAGGCCGATGTGGCCCGCACGGCGGCGCTGCAGCGCCGCATCGCCGACGCCTTGTGGCGCACCGTCAAGCCCGGCGGGCGCCTGCTGTACGCCACCTGCTCGATCTTTCCGCAGGAAGGCCGGGTCCAGGCCGAGCAGTTCGCCGGGCGCCATCCCGACGCGCTGCGCCTGCCCGCGCCGGGACAGTTGCTGCCGCTGCCCGGGCAGGGCGCGGCCAGCCTGTATGATGGCTTCTATTACGCTTTGTTTGCCAAGAAGCCTTGAGTCGTCAAAAATAATGGGCCAGGGAAGCTCCGCACTAACGGTCCCGCCTTGCCGGCCAGCCCTTTACCGGGCGTGGCGGCGCCGGGCGGGCGCTGCGGATTTTTCCCGGGGCTTTCGCCTTCGGGCTTTGCGAGAACCTACGCAACTGATGATATTGCGCATGCTGTGTCTGCTGCTCGTATGCCTGGGCCTGTGTGTCCAGGCCGGGCCCGCGTGGGCGCAGGATCCGGCCCAGGTCACCCGGGTCGAGCCCGCGGTGCGCGACGGCGAGCTCTACATCGACGCCGATATCGACTTCGACGTCAGCAGCGAATTGCGCGATGCCGCCGAAAAAGGCGTGCCCATTTATTTCACCGCCGACCTGGAAATCGTCGCGCGTCGCTGGTGGTGGTTCGACCGCACCGTGGTGGACAAGCAGCTCACCTGGCGCGTGGTCTACAACGCCCTGACCCGCCAGTGGCGGGTAGGCACCGGCGACCTGTCCCTGCCCGAAACCTCGCTGAGCGATTCGCTGTCGGTGATCCGGCACATACGCGGCTGGGCCGTGGCCAGCGTCAAAGATCTCGAGTCCGACCGCAAGTACCACGGCAAGATCCGCCTGCGCCTGGACACCTCGCGCCTGGCGCGGCCCTTCCAGATCAATGCGCTCAATAGCAGCGCATGGTCCATGACCACTCCATGGAAAGATTTCACCTTTTCCGTTTCCGTCGCAGATCCCTCCTGACGTGGGGGTTGAGGCTGGTGCTGGCCGTCGCGGCGGTCAGCGCCCTGGCCCTGCTCGCGCTGCTGGTGTGGTCCACAGGCAATGCCTCGCGCTATGCCCAGCAGTACGACACGCTGCTGCTGCTCAACGGCATATTCGCGGTAGCCCTGATTTTCTGGGTGCTGGTGCTTACCGCGAGGCTGCTGCGCCAGATCCGGCGCCGCCAGTTCGGCGCGCGCCTGACTTCGCGCATGGCCTTGTCGTTCGCACTGATCGGCGTGCTGCCGGGCGCGCTGATCTACGTGCTGTCGGTGCAGTTCATGTCGCGGTCGATCGAGTCCTGGTTCAATGTGCGCGTCGATACGGCCCTGGAAGCGGGGCTGAACCTGGGGCGCGCGGCGCTCGATTCGCAGATCAACGACCTGACTTCCCGCGCGCGCGATATTGCGGCCAAGCTGGCCAATTCCAGTGATTCGGACATGGCGCTGGCCATTACCACCTTGCGCGAAGCCAGCGGCGTGGCCGAGGTCATGGTCTTTACCGGCAGCGGCCGGCTGGTGGCCTTCTCGTCCTCGGCCTATGGCCAGTTGCTGCCCGACATGCCGCCGGCCAGCGTCATGAACCAGTTGCGGGTGTCGCGCGGCTACGCGGCGGCGGAAACCTATGACCGCAAGAGCGGCGGCCTGGGCCCGGAAGACGAGGGTTCGGGGCTGCGCCTGCGCATCGTGATACCCATCAATTCGATGGATCGCTTTTCCTATGCGCTGGGCGTGGCGCCCGACACGCGCTGGCTGCAGGTGATACAGCCGGTGCCGGACCAGATCGCGCACAACGCCAACCAGGTGCAGCAGGGCTTTCGCGACTATCAGGAACTGGCCCTGTCGCGCCTGGGCCTGCGCAAGCTGTACGGCATTACCCTGACCCTGGCGCTGATCCTGGCGGTGTTTGCCGCCGTGGTGGCCGCGCTGGCCTTGTCGCGCCGCCTGGTGCGCCCGCTGCTGACGCTGGCCGCGGGCACGCAGGCGGTCGGGGTGGGCGATTACCGGCCCTTGCCCGAGCCGCCCGAAAAGGACGAGGTCGGGCAACTGACCCGTTCTTTCAATGCCATGACGCGCCAGCTCGACGAAGCGCGCCACATGGTCGAGAGCAACCGCCAGCAGCTCGAGCGCTCCAAGGTGTACCTGGAATCGGTGCTGAGCAATCTGTCCTCGGGCGTGCTGGTGTTCGACGAAGCCTTCCGCGTCACCATGTTCAACCAGGGGGCGCAGGCCATCCTGCGCGTCGACCTGCGCTCGGTCAAGGGCCGGCCGCTCGAGACCGTCGAGGGCGCGTTCGAGTTGTCGCACCAGATCCGCCAGGCTTTCGCCGCCCACACCGCGGTGGGCTCGGAGCGCCAGTACTGGCAGCAGCAGTTCGAGCTGGAAGTCGAGGCCGCCAGCGACAACGAGCAGAAGAAACACGTGGTTACCCTGCTGGCGCGCGGCACGCATCTCAGCGTGGACGGCCGCAACAACGGCTACCTGGTGGTGTTCGACGACATCAGCGAAGTCATTTCCGCCAATCGCACGGTGGCCTGGGGCGAGGTGGCGCGCCGCCTGGCGCACGAAATCAAGAATCCCCTGACGCCCATACAGTTGTCGGCCGAGCGCCTGGCGATGAAGCTGGCCGACCGGCTCGGCGAGGCCGACGCCGCCATGCTCGTGCGTTCGACCAATACCATCGTCAACCAGGTGGCTTCGCTCAAGCAGATGGTGGACGACTTCCGCGAATACGCGCGCACGCCGCCCGCCCAGATGCAGGCGATCGATATCAACGCGCTGATAGCCGAGGTGCTGACGCTGTATGGCTGGGATCCGGCCGCCGGTGCGACCGGACGCGAAGAGCGGCGCGGGCCGGCGATCGAGGCCGATTTCGATGCCGAGGTTCCGATCATCGAGGGCGACCCGATGCAGCTGCGCCAGGTCATACATAATCTCCTGGCCAATGCGCGCGACGCAGCCAGCCAGGAACAGCCGCTGTCCGAGGCCCGCATCCAGGTGCAGACGCGCTTGACGCATTCCGGCGCCGACGGGGGCGAACAGCACCAGGCGGTGCGCCTGACCGTCACGGACAATGGCCCCGGTTTCGCGTCGCAAGTGCTGCCGCGCGTCTTCGAGCCTTATGTCACGACCAAGTCGACGGGCACCGGCCTGGGCCTGGCCATCGTCAAGAAAATCGTGGAAGAGCACGGCGGGCGTATCGACATTTCCAATCGGCGCGAAGGCGGCGCGCGCATATCGATTCTGCTGACGCGCCTGGCCCCCGGTTCTGGAAGTGCGCAAGCCTGATGGCGCCGCGCCCAGGGCGCCCGTCCCTGCGGTCTATGGACTCTGCGGCGCAAGGGAACGATAATGCGGGGAAAAGATAAGTGAGGATGTATGGCCAGAATCCTGGTTGTTGATGACGAAATAGGCATACGCGAGCTGCTGTCCGAGATCCTCTACGATGAAGGACACACCGTCGAACTCGCCGAAAACGCCGCGCAGGCCCGGGCCGCGCGGCTGCGCGCGCGGCCCGATCTCGTCCTGCTCGATATCTGGATGCCCGACACCGACGGCGTCAGCCTGCTCAAGGAATGGGGTTCGCAGGGCCTGCTCGACATGCCGGTCATCATGATGAGCGGCCACGCCACCGTGGATACGGCGGTCGAGGCCACCCGCATCGGCGCGGTCGATTTCCTCGAAAAACCCATCACCCTGCAAAAGCTGCTGAAATCCATCGCCGCCGGCCTGGCCCGGCCGGTGCTATCGCCCAGCCTGGCGGCGGCCGCGCGCCTGCCCGAACGACGCCCCGAAACCGGCCAGCCGCTGGTCACCACGCCGGCGCCGGAAGCCGCCGAACCGCAAGCCAAGGACACCGGCAATTCCCTGCTGGGCAGCATCGCGCTCGACCAGCCCCTGCGCGATGCGCGCGACGAATTCGAACGCATATATTTCGAATACCATCTGGGCCGCGAGAATCACAGCATGACGCGCGTGTCGGAAAAAACCGGCCTGGAACGCACCCACCTTTATCGCAAGCTCAAGCAGCTCGGCATCGATTCGTCGCGCAAGAAAAGTAGTTGATAGCTCGGCATCGATTCGTCGTGCAAGAAAAGCAGTTGATCCGGCGGGCGCAGTTGATCCCGCGGGCGGCGAGCTGCAAGAACTAGCTCTACGCAGGAAATAATCGATGCCCGGCCGGCCTCGGCCGGCGCCTCATCGCCGGTCGCCCAACTGGCGCCGTAGCTCTTTCAGGATTGCGTCGGATCGGACTTGCGCTTGCGCACGATGGACGCTACCGAAACCCGCGTCTCGCCGGGTACGCTGCGGTCGATCGCCCCGCGCCAGGCATGCCCGTAGGCGATTTCCAGGCTCAGGTGTATGGTGCCGTCCTGGTGGCGCTGCTTTTCCAGGGCCTCGCACAAGCGGTCGCGCCAGGCGCGCGAGGCCAGCCCGGGCTTGCGCCCCAGCGCGGGGTTGCCGCCCAGGGCGCGCAAGTCCGCCAGCAGCTTGTCCGCATTGCGGTAGGTCAGCGTAAGGATTTCCTGGTCCATGACCGGGTCGGCGAAGCCATGCTCGATCAGCAGGTCGCCGAAATCGTGCATGTCGACGAAGCTGGGCGTGACGGTGTCCAGGCCGGCGCTTTGCAGCGCATCGCGCAGTTCGCGCAGCGACCCCGGGCCCAGGCACGAGAACATGGCCAGGCCGCCGGTCTTGAGCGTGCGCCGCCATTCAGCCAGCACGCGGTGCGGCTGCGGATGCCAGTGCAGCGCCATATTGGACCAGACCAGGTCCAGGCTTTCGGGCGGCAGGCCGCTGTCGGCCATGTCGGCGCGCAGGAAGCGCACGGCGCGAGTGGGCTTGTTGCGCAGCTTCTGCCACAGGCTGGGCTTGGCCGAGTATCTTTCGGTGGCCACTTGCAGCAGGGCGGCGCTGGCGTCCAGTCCGATGTAGTCCACCTCGGGGTAGCGCGAGCGCAAGGGTTCCAGCGCGTGCGCGGCGCCGCAGCCCGCGTCGAGCAGTGCCGTGGGCTGCAGCCGTATGTAGCTCAGGCGCTGCAGCATGCGCTGCGTCACTTCGCCATACAAGAACTGCGCTTCGTCCAGCGGACTGCGGCGCGAGAACTGCAGCGTCACGTGGTCGGGGTTCAGGGGCAGGGTGGGAGGCTGTGACATGATTGCGCGCAAGGGCTGGTGGCTCTGGGAGATTCGTGCTCAGATGCGGCATGAGCTCGGACGAGCCGGCATGCAGTTCCTACTATTATGGCTTATCCCACCCCGGCGCGCGAATCGGCGCCTTCTTCCACGCGGCATCTTTCTTTCGGCAGCGCCTGCGCGGCGCGGGCCTGGAGGCTGCGGCGCGGCTGGGACGACTTGCTGCGCCGGATACCTTGCGACTGCCCGCTATGCGGCGGGCCGGCAGCCGGCAATCTGCTGTGCGGCGTTTGCCGCGGCGATGTCCTGTCCGCGCGTGCCGCCGCGCCCGCGCATTGCGCCGTGTGCGCGTTGTCGCTGCGCGGGCGGCAGTGTCCCGACTGCGCCGTGCTGTGCCCGGCCTTCGATCGCGTCGTCGCCGCCTTCGATTACGCCGCGCCCGGCGACCTGCTCATACGCCACATGAAGAACCGGCACCGCCATGCGCACGCGCGCACGCTGGCGGAACTGCTGGCCGGCGCCGTGGAATGCGCGGCGCCGTCCTTGCCGCGGCATACAATCATGGTTCCCGTGCCCGCCAGCCGGGACGCCCTGAAACGGCGCGGCTTCAATCCGGCAGCCGAGATAGCGCGCGCATTGGCGCGGCGCCTGCCTTATGCGCTGCGGCCCGAACTGCTGCAGCGCACCCGCGAGGGGCGCCGGCAGGCGAGGCTGCCGCGCGAACAGCGGCTCAGCAGTGTCGAGCATCTTTACGCGTGTCCGACGCCGGTGCCCGGCGCGGCCATCGCTGTGGTGGACGACGTGCTCACCACCGGCAGCACGCTGGACAGCATCGCACGCGCCTTCAAGGCGGCCGGCGCCGCGTCGGTGACCGGGCTGGTGGTGGCGCGCACGCCCTACGGCGAGGGCCGCTGATGTGCCGCCGCGCGGCAATGCCGGGCGGGGGGAGGCAAAGGCGCAGAGGCCCTTGAGGCGCCCGGCCTGCTTGCAGTGTTTGAGAGCAGGCGCCGGGAAAGCGCAGGCTCGGCGGGACCCGGCCCGGCCGGAGTGTTCGGCCTTTTTCGGCCAAGAGCCGCATTGGGCTGCGACGGCTGGCTACACACCGGGGCTGCACACCACTTATATAGGAAGCCATGTTTCATATCGTTCTGGTCGAACCCGAGATTCCGCCCAACGCGGGTAATGTCATCCGGCTGGCCGCCAATGCGGGTGCCTGGCTGCATTTGGTGCGGCCATTGGGCTTCGAGCTCGAAGACAGCAAGCTGCGGCGCGCCGGGCTGGATTATCACGAGTGGGTCGATGTGCGGGTGCACGACAGCCTGCAGCAGGCGCTGCAATTCATAGGGGCTGCGGCGCAGCGGTGCTATGCCATGACGACTCGCGCCAGCACGAAGCTGGGCGAGGCGCGGTTCCAGCCGGGGGATGTCTTCGTGTTCGGCCGCGAAACCGCGGGTTTGTCGGCGGCCCAGTTGGAATTGTTTCCGCCGGAACAGCGGCTGCGCCTGCCGATGCGTCCCAATCAGCGCAGCCTGAATCTGTCCAATGCAGTCGCGGTAACTGTCTACGAGGCCTGGCGCCAGGCGGGGTATGAGGGGAGCGTCTGACGCGGGGTGGTTGGGGCGCGCGTTACTGGGTTCTTGAACCGCTGAGGCTGCCCTGCGGAGTTCCGATGCTCGCCCAACCTCGGGCTGTGCTTCGGACTCCTCCGGGGTCCTCAGCTTGCACCGCGACATGCGACGGGTTTAATCCGTTTCTAAACAAAGCCTGGTTTAGAAACGGGACAACAACAGTACAGGATGCCTGGCTGCGAGCCGGGGACCCCGTAGGAGTCCGAAGCGCAGGCGAGTCTGCCGAGCATCGGAACCGCAGGGCAGCCCCGGCGGCTCAAGAACGCAGCACAGCCGAACGCAGCACAGCCGAACGCAGCACAGCCGAACGCAGCACAGCCGAACGCAGCACAGGCGAATGCACCACAGACCCTGATCTTGCGAACAGGCCCGTGCAAACAAATAAAAAGCCGCCGACGTAATCAAACGAAGGCGGCGTACGGACTCTTGCGGCGAGCCGCAAGCGCTATCAATCCAGCGACAGATGCAGCCTGTCGATCACGGCGCCCCAGCGCGCCTTGTCCTTGTTCATCAGGTCGGTGAGCTGTTCGGGCGAAGACGGTTCGGCCGAGAAATACAGCGCCGCCATCTTCTGCTTCACATCGGGGTCGGCGAGAATCTGCGTGATGGCCTGGTTGAGGCGGTCGACGATGTCCTCGGGCGTGCCGCCGGGGGCGAACATGGCGTCCCAGGATATGGCCTCGAAGCCGGGGTAGCCCTGGCTCGCCATCGTCGGGATACCCGGCAGCAACTCGCTGGGCTGCAGGCTGGTGATCGCCAGCGCGCGCACCTTGCCGGCGCTGATCTGCGGCATTGCCACGCCGGGCACCATGAAGCTGGCCTGGATGTCGCCGCTGATGATGGACGAGACGACCTGCGGAAAGCCGGTATAGGGGATCTGCTGCAGCGAAATGCCCGACTGGTGTTCGAACATCGCCATCGACAGGTGCGAGGAACTGCCGGGCCCGACGCTGCCGTAGTTCAGCGCATCGGGCTTGGCCTTGGCCATGGCCACGAAATCCTGCACGCTCTTGGCCTTGGAACTCGCCGGCACGATCAGCACGTTGGGGCTGGTGCCCACCAGGGTGATGGGCGCCAGGTCTTTGGTCGGGTCATAGCCCAGCGTCTTCTTGTAGAGCGTGGGCGCGGTGACCATGGGGCCGTTGATCGTCAGCAGGATCGTGTAGCCGTCGGGCTTGGCCTTGCTGGCATAGCGCGTGCCGATGTTGCCGCCGGCGCCGGGCTTGTTCTCGACGATGACGGGCTGGGACAGGGCCTTGGACAGCGGGTCGGCGATCAGGCGGGCCAGGGTGTCGGGCGAGGATCCGGGCGGGAACGGCACCACCATCTGGATGGCATGGTCCGGCCACGGCGAGGCCATGGCGGCGGGAACGGCGCACAGCGCCGCAGCGCTGGCGGCGAGGCTCAGGATGGTCTTGTGCGCGGCCCTGCGGGACGGCAAGAACTTGGACATGAAAAATCCCTTCGATGTAGGCATGGATCAAGATGTCAGGACAGTGCCGTCTCGGCCCGGGCTTCGCGGGCCAGCAGGTTCGAGACCGCCTGTACGGGTGAAATACCGTCGAATAATACTGCGCACACGGCCTCTGTAATAGGCAGGTCTACACGATGGCGCCGGCCCAGTTCCAGCGCGGCGCGGGCGCAGCGCACGCCTTCGGTCGTCATGCCCCTGGCCAGCACTTGTTCCAGGGTGGCGCCCTGGCCGATCGCCAGGCCCGCCTGGCGGTTGCGGGACAGGGCCCCGGTGGCGGTCAGCACCAGGTCGCCCAGGCCGGTCAGGCCCGCAAAGGTGTCGGCCTGTCCGCCGAGCGCGACGCCCAGGCGTTGCATTTCGGCCAGGCCGCGCGTGACCAGCGCGGCGCGGGCATTGGTGCCCAGGCCCAGGCCGTCGGCGATGCCGCAGGCGATGGCCATCACGTTCTTGAGGGCGCCGCCCACTTCGACCCCGACCACGTCGGTGCTGGTATAGATGCGCGCATGGCCGCCGTGCAGGCTGGCCGTGACCGCCGCGGCCACTGTGGGCCGGGTGCCGGCGATCGTCAGGGCTACGGGCAGGCCGCGCGCGACTTCGAGGGCGAAGGACGGGCCCGAAAGCACGCCCAGGCCGGGAGTGGCGGCGGCGTCCAGGCCGGCCGCGGCCAGGGCTTCCTGGACGATTTCATGAGGCAGTTTGCCGGTTTCCTGGTGGAAGCCCTTGCAGGTCCAGACCAGGGATACGGGGGCGGCGTCGCCGCCGCGCGCGGCCAGTTGCGGCGCCAGGCTGGCGCATACGCCGCCCAGGCCGGCCACCGGCACGCCCAGCAGGAGCAGGCCGCCCGCGGGCCCGCAGGCGTGGCGCGCGGCGGCGTCGAAATCGTCGCCGATCGCGAGTTGCGGCGGCAGGGCGATGTCGGGCAGGTATTTGTCGTTGCGGCCGGTGGCGCGCATGCGCTGCGCCAGTCCGGCGTCGCGCGCCCACAGCAGGGTGTCGGCGCGGACGCTGGCCAGTGCGGCAAGCGCCGTGCCCCAGATGCCCGCCCCCAGCACCGCGACGCGGATGGGGGATGCGGCGCGTCCTTCGGGCGTAGAGGAAGAACGGCCCTCCTGCCGCTGCGCGGCATCCTCCCCGTGGGAGGGAGTACGCCCTCCGGGCGGCCGCGCGGGCGTAAGGGAAGGGCGGCCCTCCTGCCGCTGCGCGGCATCCTCCCCATGGGAGGGAGTACGCCCTCCGGGCGGCCGCGCGGGCGTACTCATCTTACTGCCGCGTCACGCCCGGCGGCAGCACGATGCCGGAGTCGTTCTTGCCTTGTTCTTCGGCCATTTGCGAGATGCGCTGTTCGTACAGGGCCTGGAAGTTGACTTCGGCCAGGTGCAGCGGGGGCAGGGAGGTGCGGTTGATGAGGTCGGCGACGTTGGCGCGCAGGTAGGGGTAGAGCATGGTCGGGCAGACGATGCCCAGCAGCGGGTCGAGCTGTTCGGCCGGGATGTTGGAGGCTTCGAAGATGCCGGCTTGCGTGGCTTCGATCAGGTACAGCACCTTGTCCGAGATGCGCGTGGTGACGGTCGAGGTCACGGTGCATTCGTAGACGGTGTCGGCCAACTGCTGGCCGCTGACGTTGATCGACACTTCGACGCTGGGAGTGTCCTGTTCCAGGAAGATCTGCGGCGCGTTGGGCATTTCCAGCGATACGTCCTTCACGTAGGTACGCTGCAGGCTGAAGCTGGGGTCCTGGGAGTCCTGCTGGGTGTTGGTGTCTTGGTCGGCCATGGGATGGTTTTCCTGGTTATAAGATGTGTGTCGGAATTTAGTGCTGCAGCAGCGGTACCAGACCGTCGGCGCGGTCCAGCGCCGACAGGTCGTCGTAGCCGCCGATGTGGCGGTCATCGATATAGATCTGCGGCACGGTGCGCCGCCCGGTGCGCTCTATCATGACGGCGCGCTGGGAAGGATCCTGGTCGATGCGTATCTTGTTGATTTCGGTGACGCCGCGCTGCTTGAGCAGCATTTCGGCGCGGGCGCAGTAGGGGCAAACCCCGGTGCAGTACATGGTAACGTTGGCCATAGGTCTTGCGCTGGATAGCGCCATCAGAATTTATAGATATAGTACATATGGGGGCCGAATGGCTGCCGACAAGGCCTGCCGCCGGCTCGGCGGGCAGGAAAGGCCGGGCCGGCCGGCAAAAGGCTCAGGCCTTCTTGCCCAGCGGCAGGCCGCCCTGGGTCCAGCCGCGCAGGCCGCCTTCCAGGCTCACGGCCTCGAGGCCTTGCTTGCGCAGCACCGCCACGGCCCGCGCGGATTCGCGCCCCTGGTCGCAGACCAGGATGACGGGCTTGTTCTTGGGCAGCCCCGCGGCCTTGGCGGCGAGTTCGGCCGCCGGGATATTGCGCGCCTGGGCGATGCTGCCGGCCTTGAACTGCTCGGGGGTGCGCACGTCGACGAATATCGCCTGGCGCTGGTTTGCCAACTGTATGGCTTCCTGTACGCTTACCGCGTTGCCGCCGCGGCCTTTGGTCAGCGACGGCCACAGCAGCATGCCGCCCGAAACCAGGGCGATGATCACTATGTACAGGTTGTTTTGGCTTAAAAGAAAATCCACGATCTATCCTGAATTGGCTCCCGGAATAAGAGCCGAATCAGACAATTATAAAATGGAGAAAACAATTCACCTTTCGGGCCTTTCTGACCATGCATAAACTTGTACTCATGCGCCACGGCGAGAGCCAGTGGAATCTGGAAAACCGCTTCACCGGCTGGACCGACGTAGACCTGACCGAAACCGGGCGGCAGCAGGCCTGGCAGGCCGGAGAACTGCTCAAGAGCCAGGGCTTCGAGTTCGACCTGGCGTATTCCTCGGTGCTCAAGCGCGCGATACGCACGCTCTGGATCGCGCTGGACGCGCTGGACGCCATGTACACGCCCATAGGCCTGAGCTGGCGCCTGAACGAGCGCCACTACGGCGCACTGCAGGGGCTGAACAAGGCCGAGACGGCGGCCAAGTTCGGCGATGAGCAGGTGCTGATCTGGCGCCGAGCCTATGCCATCGCCCCCGATCCCTTGCCCCTGGACGACCCGCGCCATCCGCGTTTCGACCGCCGCTACGCCAAGATCGCGGCCGACAAGCTGCCCGCCACCGAGTGTCTCAAGGACACCGTGGCGCGCGTCATCCCGTTCTGGAACGAATCGATCGCGCCGGCCATCCGCGCCGGGCGGCGCGTGCTGGTGGCCGCCCACGGCAACAGCCTGCGCGCGCTCATCAAGCATCTGGACGGCGTTTCGGACGACGACATCGTGCACCTGAACATCCCCACCGGGCAGCCGCTGGTGTACGAGCTGGACGACGAACTGCGCCCCGTCCGCCATTATTATCTGGGCGACCCCGACGAGATCGCGGCCGCGGTGGCCGCCGTGGCGGCCCAGGGCAAGGCTGCCAAATAGGCAATCAGATAGGCAAAGACAAGGAAACCTCCCGGATGCGCGCTTCCTCATGATCGGAACGGCAGACTTGCGGCGCCTGGCCGGCTGTGCCGCGCTGATCGCGGGCGCATGGGCGGGCGTCGCCGTGGCCGCCGATTCCTCGGCGGTGCTGGCGGCCCGCCAGGAACAGGCGCGCAAGCAGCGTTCCGAGCTGCGCGGGCGCATCCAGAAGCTGCAAAAGGACATCGACCACCAGGAATCGTCGCGGCGCGAGGCCGCCGACGCGCTGCAGGCCTCGGAATCGGCCATTTCGTCGATCGACCGGCGCCTGACCGAGCTGGCCGCCCAGAAGAGCGCCGCCGAGGCCGATCTGGCGCGCATCGCTGCCGATACTGCCGCGCGCCGCAAGGAATTGGCGGCGCGCCAGGCCGAGCTGGCCGAACAATTGCGCTCGGAATATGCCAGCGGCCTGTCTCCCTGGACGGCCCTGCTGTCCGGCAACGACCCCCAGGCCATAGGGCGCGAGCTGGGCTATCTGGGCTATGTGTCCAAGGCGCGCGCCGATACCTTGCGGGCCATCCGCCGGGTGCTGCAGGAGCTGGACGGCTTGCGGGTCCGTTCCGAGGCGCGCCGCCAGGAATTGCTGCAAGTGGCGCAGCAGACCCAGGAACAAAAAGACGAACTCGAACGTCAAAAGCTGGAACATCAGAAAGTACTGGCCAGTATCGACGCCCAGCTCAAGCAGCAGCGCGGCCAGGCGCAGACACTGGAGCACAACGACCAGCGCATGGGCCGCCTGATCCAGGGGCTGGACCAGGCCATTGCCCAGCAGCGCGAGGCCGAACGCAAGGAACGCGAACGGCGCAAGGCGGAAGCCGAACGCCGCGCCCGCGAGGCGCGCGAACGGCAGCTGCAGGCCGAGCAGGCCGCCCGCGAGGCCCAGGCCCGCAAGCAGGCCCAGGCTCAGGCCCAGGCGCAGCAGCAAGCGCAGGCGCAGGAACAGGCGCGCCAGGCTCGCGAGCAGGTCGAGGCGGCCCGCGCCCAGGCACGCCAGGCCGAGGCCGAAAAGGCCAGGCAGGCCCAGCAGCAGTCCGCGCGGGCGGCCGC
>NZ_JAHTBN010000010.1 GCF_019166065.1 Candidimonas humi | reverse complement strand
AAAGCCGACGATGAAGGTCGAGCGCAGGGTCAGCTCGGGACAGGCCTCGCGCCATTGCCGGATGCGCCCCAGCGTGCGGTCTTCGAAGGCGGGGCGCTTCATGGCCTTGAGGATGCGCGGGCTGGCGGGGCTGTCGGCGGCTTTGGGGCCGCAGGATTTCCGTTCCGCGCTGGGCCTGCTGGAACAATTATTGGCCGAGACCGCATTCCAGCCGCAGCGCGATCCGGCGGCGCGGCTCGACGTGCTCGGCCTGCTTGAGGCCGAGGGCGGCCGCTGGGACGGTGTGTGGGTGCTGGGGCTGGACGACGAGGTCTTGCCCGCAGCGCCGCGGCCCAATCCCTTGATTCCGCTGGCCGCCCTGCGGCGCGCCGGCGCGCCGCGCGCCACGCCCGAACGCGAACTGCAATGGGCGGCGGAACTCTATGCGGACTTGCTGTGCAGCGGCCCGCAGGTGCGCATCAGCCACGCGCAGCGCGCCGGCGAGCGCGAACTGCGTCCCAGCCCTTTCATTGCGGAATTGCCGGCGCGCAGCCTGAACGTATGCAGCCCCGAGCCCGGGCCGGCCGATATGGAAAGCCTGGTCGACGACCGCGGGCCCGGCCTCGCCGCCGGCAGCGTGACGCGCGGCGGCAGCGCGCTTTTGGACACCCAGTCGCGCAATCCGCTGTGGGCCTACGTCAAGTATCGGCTGGGCGCCGTGCAACTGGACGGTTATGCCGAGCTGGCCGACCTCAATGCGCGCGGCAACTTCCTGCATCGCGCCCTGGAAGTGGCGTGGGGCACGATGGGCAGCCACGAGGCGTTGTGCAGGCTGGCCGGCGATGGCGGGCTGGCCGCGCTGGTCGACGAGTCGCTGAACCAGGCGGCCGACGATTGCCTGCAGGCCTATGGTCCGGCGCTGCGCGCCCTGGAGATCGAACGTGCCCGCAAGGTATTGAAGGATTGGCTGGAACTGGAGCGGCAGCGCCAGCCCTTCCGCGTGCTGGGGCGGGAAGACGAACAGCGCTGGTCGTATGAAACCCTGGAACTGTCGCTGCGCCTGGACCGTGTCGACGAACTTGAAGACGGCAGCCGCATGATCATCGATTACAAATCCGGCGCGGGACGCCTGGATCCCAAGTCCAGCTGGACGCGCAGCCGGCCCGTCGATCTGCAGCTGCCGCTCTATGCGGCCGTGGTGGGCGGCGAGGGCGCGCGCGTGGCGGCGCTGGCGCTGGTGCGCCTGCATGCGCGCCAGGTCGAGGCCAAGGGCTTGGCCGAGGGCGACATTGGCCTGGCCGGCCTGAACGGCCTGCAGGACTGGCCGGAATGCGCCGGCCTGTCCTGGGACGATCTGCTGCGGCGCTGGCGCGCGGCCGTGGAACAGCTTGCCGGCGAATATGCGGCCGGCATCGCCCGCAACGAATTCCTGCGTCGCGACGACATGAAATATTGCGATGTGCTGCCTTTCCTGCGTCTCGAAGAAGAGGAGCCCGGACATGCCGGCCAGGGCGCCTAGCGACGCGGCGGCGCGCGCCGCCGCCCTCGATCCGGGCCGTTCCTTCGTGGTCCAGGCGCCGGCCGGATCGGGCAAGACCGAGTTGCTCACCGACCGCATCCTGGCGCTGCTGGCGACGGTGCAGCGGCCTGAAGAAGTCGTGGCCATTACCTTCACCCGCAAGGCGGCAAGCGAAATGCATGCGCGGGTCATGAAGAAGCTGCGCGACGGCGCGGGCCCGCGCCCCGAGTCGGGCGAGGAACACAAGCTGCGCAGCTGGGAACTGGCGCGCCAGGTCATGCAGCGCGATGCCGAACTGCGCTGGGACTTGCTGCGTTACCCGGCGCGCCTGGCCATACGCACCATCGATTCGTTCTGCGCCTGGCTGGTGCGCTCCATGCCCTGGTCCAGCGCGCTGGGCGGCATGCCCGCGATCTGCGACGACGCGCGCGAACACTACGCCGCGGCGGCCCGCGCCACGCTTGCCATGGCGGACGACGACGATTCGGTGCGGCGCTTCCTGGCGCACATGGATATAGACCTGCGGGCGGCGCAAGATCTCATAGGCGGCATGCTGGGCAACCGCGACCAGTGGCTGCCGCTGCTGGGACAGGGCGCCGATGCGCAGACACTGCTCGCGCACCTGGAGGACGCTATCGAGGAAGACCTGCGCGGCTTGCTCGCCTGCATGCCTGCGGGCTGGGCGCAACAGCTCGCGCCTTCGGTCGTGCCGGCCGCGAGCAATACCGTGCCGCCGCAGTCCGGGATGCTGGACCTGGCCGTGCTCGAAGACTGGGACAGCCGGCCCTTCGATGCATGCATGCGGGACTTGCCCAAGTGGCAGGCGCTTGCGCGCCTGCTGTTGACCGCCACCGGCGGCCTGCGGCGTACGGTCAACAAGAACCAGGGCTTTCCGCCGAAATCGGCGCATAAAGAGCCGTTCTTGCAATGGCTGCAAAGCCATGACGAGAACGAGCCCTGGGTCGAGCGGCTGGCCGCCATCCGCGGCGTGCCGGGCCAGGGCTACGACGCGCAGCAGATCGAGACGCTGCAGGCGCTCATTGCGGTGTTGTGGCTGGCCTGCGCCCAGCTCAACCTGCGCTTCGCGCAAACCGGCGAAGTGGATTTCATCGAGATCTCGCAGCGCGCCCTGCAGGCGCTGGGGCAGGCCGACGATCCGGGCGAGCTGCTGCTGCGGCTCGACGCGTCCATACGCCATTTGCTGATCGACGAATTCCAGGACACCAGCCAATCACAGATCGATCTGCTCGGGCGCCTGACCGCGGGCTGGGAGCCCGGCGACGGGCGCACGCTGTTCCTGGTGGGCGACCCCATGCAGTCTATCTACCGCTTCCGCAAGGCCGAAGTGGGCTGGTTCTTGAAGGTGCAGGAAGAAGGCCTGGGCGGCATAGCGCTCGAATCGCTGCGCCTGACCGACAATTTCCGTTCGCAGGCAGGTGTGGTTGACTGGGTCAACCGGGTGTTCGGGCCCATGTTCCCGGCCTTGCCCGATGCGGCCATGGGCGCGATTCCCTATACGCCTTCCGCTGCGTTCAACGAGGCTTTGCCGGGCCCCGCCATGCAGTTCCATCCCGTCGTGGCGGGCGATGATGCGGCCGCGCCGGGCGCCGGCGCCCATGCGCAGGCCGAAGACGAAGAGGACGAGGCCGCCGGCCGGCCCGACGAGGACAGCGAGGCGATCGCCGTGCGCCTGGCGCGCGAGGCGCTGGAGCGAGATCCGGACAGCCCGGCGCCGGTAGCCGTGCTGGTGCGCGCCCGCTCGCACCTGGGCAGCCTGGTGCGCCGCCTGGGCGAGGCCGGCATCCCTTGCCGCGCCGTGGAACTGGTGCCGCTGGCCTCGCGCCAGGTGGTCAGCGATCTGGTGCAACTGGCGCGCGCGCTGGCGCATCCGGGCGACCGCCTGGCGTGGCTGTCGGTGCTGCGCGCGCCCATGTGCGGCCTGAAGCTGGCCAGCCTGCACGCCTTGTTCGGGGACGACCACGGCCGCGCCCCGGCGGCCTTGCTCGAACAATGGCTGCGGCGCGACGCCCAAGGCGATCCCGGCCTCGATGCGGACGAGGCCGCGCGCCTGCGTCTCGCGGCGCGGGTCTTGCTGGACGGCGGCAACCGCTCGGGGGCGATGCCTTTTGCAGCATGGCTCGAGGATTGCTGGCGCCGGCTGGGCGGCCCGGCCGCATACCCGGGGGCCGGCGATCGCGCCGATGTCGAAAGCGTGCTGCGCCTGATCGAGGCGCTGGCGCCCTATGGCGGGCTGGATCCGGCCGAGCTGGACCGGCAATTGCAGCAACTCTATGCCGCGCCCAACGGGGCAGGGCGCGCCGTCGAGGTCATGACCATACACAAGTCCAAGGGCCTGGAATTCGGCACGGTCATCCTGATGGGCCTGCATCGCCGGCCCCGCGGCGACACCGCGCCGCTGATCCGCCTGGAGCAGAGCGAGGGCCGCCTGCTGCTGGGGCCCATACGCGGCCGGGCCTCGGAACAGTCCGATCCGGTGTCGTCCTACCTGGCGGAGCGCGAGAAGAAGCGCGCCGCCCATGAGACCGACAGGCTGCTGTATGTGGCCGCCACGCGCGCGCGCGAGCGCCTGCATTTGATCGCCACGGTGACGCCGGGCGAAGAGGGCGTGAAAAAGCCTGCCGCCGCAAGCCTGCTGGGACGCTTGTGGGACCAACTGGAAATGCCGCAACTGCCGCCGCGGCTCGAGGAGCCCTCGGCCGCGCCGGCCTTGCCGGCCGCCGCGCCGCCGCGCCGGCTGTTGCGCCTGCGCCAGGTCGGACCGGCGCAGCAGTTCGTGGCCGCGGCCGGCGAATCTGAAGCAGCCGGCGAATTCAATGCAGCCGGCGGCCCAGCGGCCGGTGCTCCGGCGGCAGATATTCCGGTGGCCGGCATTCCGGTGGCCGGCACCCCGGTGGCCGGCATTCGGGGAGCCAGTGCTCCGGCGGCTGATATATCGGCTGCGGGCGCTGTGGCGGCGCCGGACGGCACCCCTGGGGGCGGCACATCGGCTGGCGTTGCGCCGGGCAGGCGAGGGGGCTCCGGTGCCTGGGTCTGGCCGGCCGAATCCGGCTACGAGTCCATGGCCGGGACGGTGGCCCATGCCTGGCTGGAACGCCTGGGCCGCGACGGCTTGTCGCAATGGCCGCCCGCCCGCGTCGAGGCCAGCCTGGGCCTGATACGCCGCCAGTTGAGCCGCGCCGGCGTGGCCGAGGCGGACCTGGCCGAGGCCGCCCGCGCCGTCGGCGAGACGCTGCAGGCCACGCTGGCCAGCGAGCGCGGCCGCTGGCTGCTCGAGGCGGCCGGTGCGCATCGGGAATGGTCGCTGCTGGATGTCTCCGGCCGGGTGTCGGTGATCGATCTGGCAATTTCCCACGAGGGCGGCTGGCTGGTGGTCGACTACAAGACCGGCGTGCCGCACGAGGGCGAAAGCCTCGAGGCCTACGCCGAGCGCATGGCCGGGCGCTACGCCGAGCAGATCCGCCGCTACTCCCGCCAGGTCGAGGCGCTGGACGGCAGGCCGGCCCGGGGCGCGCTGTATTTCCCGCGGGCCGATCTCTGGGTGGATTGCTGAGGCGCGTTGCGGCCGGCTGGCCGATGGCGCCGCTGCGCGCCGTCACGTGTCGGATAGTGTCGGATGGCACTGGCCCTGTGCTCGCCGGTCTGCGTCCGTTAAGAAGAGCGGAAGAACGGCGTTCTGGCGCGTTTGCGGCCCGGATGTGGCCCAGATGTGGCCCAGATGTGGCCCAGATGTGGCCCAGATGTGGCACGACTGTCGAGCCAGGACAGGGCGCGCCAGTCCTGTTAAACTTCGGATGGGCGGGTCCCTTCGCATGGTCCGGCGGTGAACCTGGTCAGGTCGGGAACGAAGCAGCCACAGTCGTTCAGGGTCAGTGCCGAAGTAAGGCTCGCCTCTTTCATTTCTCCTTTCTTTTCTTGCGCCTGCGTGCCTGGCGTCTCGTTTGCCGGATCCTTGGGCTGGCGCGCATATTCGATTGCGGCGCGCCCATCCGATTCCGGCCCCTGGTTCAGCCACGCAAGACGCTGGCCGGGCGCAGCGGCCCCGGCGCCATGCCGGCCCCATTCTTCCCTGTGCGCCTGCATGCCCCGGCTTCCTGTCGAATCCGGTAAACTTTTCGTTTATCCTCCAGGTTTTTGGGCAAAAACTCCGGCATGACTTATCTGGTATTGGCGCGCAAGTGGCGTCCCCGCTCGTTCGACACCCTGGTCGGCCAAGACCACGTGGTGCGCGCGCTGACGCACGCCCTGGCGACCCAGCGCCTGCATCACGCGTGGCTCTTCACCGGCACGCGCGGCGTGGGCAAGACCACCTTGTCGCGCATCCTGGCCAAGTCCCTGAACTGCGAGACCGGCATCACGCCTACCCCTTGCGGCACTTGCCGGGCCTGCACGGAAATCGATGCCGGCCGCTACGTCGACTACCTCGAACTGGATGCCGCCTCCAATCGTGGCGTCGAGGAAATGACGCAATTGCTCGAACAGGCGGTGTACGCGCCCAGCGCCGGCCGCTTCAAGGTCTACATGATCGACGAAGTGCACATGCTCACCGGGCATGCCTTCAACGCCATGCTCAAGACGCTGGAAGAGCCGCCGCCGCACGTCAAGTTTATACTGGCCACCACCGATCCGCAGAAGATCCCCGTCACGGTGCTGTCGCGTTGCCTGCAGTTCAATCTCAAGCAGATGGCCGCCGAATCCATCGTCACGCACCTGCATGGCGTGCTGGAACAAGAAGGCATAGAGTCCGAGACGCCGGCGCTGCGCCTGCTGGCCCAGGCCGCCGCGGGCTCCATGCGCGATGCCTTGTCGCTGACCGACCAGGCCATCGCCTACAGCGCCGGGCGCATCACCGCCGAGGCGGTGCAAGGCATGCTGGGCACCATAGACCAGCGCCATCTGCTGCGGCTGCTGCAGGCCCTGGCCGATTCCAGCGCGCGCGAAGTGCTGGACGTAGCCGACGAACTGGCCGCGCGCGGACTGTCGTATTCGGGGGCGCTGGCCGACCTGGCCGTGATGCTGTCGCGCGTTGCGATCGAACAGCGCGTCGGCGCCGTGCTGCCCGACGACGATCCACTGGCCGGCGACCTGCGCGCCCTGGCGGGGCATCTGCATCCCGACCTGGTCCAGCTTTTCTATTCGATCGCCGTGCACAGCCGCCAGGAATTGGCCTTGGCTCCCGACGAATACGCAGGCTTCGTCATGGCCTGCCTGCGCATGCTGGCGGTGGCGCCGCCGGCGCCTGAAGACGGGGCGCGTGCCTCGCTGCCGCCTGCGGCCGAAGCCCGGGGCGCGACAGCGCCGGCCGTGTCTGCCGCGGCCGCTGCGCCCGCGCCTGCCGCACAGGGTTCCGCCGAGCCGGCCTCCGGGCCCGCGGGTTCCACGGCATCGGCCGTGTCGGGCATGGCCGATGCCCGCGATGCACATTCCACGCGCGAGGCTGGCCCGGGGGTGTCCGCGGCTGAATCTGCCGTCGATTCTGCAAGCCCCGCGCCAGCCGCCCCAGTGCAAATTGCCGCTGTGCAAGCGGCAGCCGCTCAGGCGACGCCGGCATCAACTCCGCCGGTGTCGATGCCGGCGCCAGTAGCGTCCGCACAAACAGCGTCCACACAAACGGCACCTGCACAAACGGCGCCGCAGGCCTCTGTCGCGCAAGCCGCGGCGGCCGCGCCGGCACCCGAGGCGGACAGGCCCGATGGCCCGGCCGCGGCGCCGCAGCCCAGCCCGGCGGTGGCGGCCATACTCGCGGCGCGTTCCCGGGGCGCCGCCACGAAACTCGATGCTGCGGCGGCCGATGCCGCGGCGGGCAGCCAGGTGCGGGCCGGCAGCGTGCCCGATGCCCATGCGCACGAAGATTCAGCGCCGGCCGATGCTGCGTTCGAAGACAGCGCGCCGCAAGATGGTGCGATGGATGCTTCAGCATCCGACGAGCCCCCGGACTACGGCGACGATATCCCCGCCTGGGAAGACGGGCCGATGGCCGATGCTTCGGGCTATACCGATATCGACGATGCCTCCTACGAGCGGGACGACATGCCGCTGGACCAGGCCATGGGCGACGCCGGCGCGATGTTTGCGCAGCAAGCGCCGCGCGCCGACATGCCCCGCCTGGCCGACATGAGCGCCGGCGCCTGGCCTGAACTGGCCGCGAAGCTGCCGCTGACGGGGCTGGCCGCGGAACTCGCTCGCCAGAGCGAGTGGCTCGGCTCGCAAGGCGCCCGGGTGCGCCTGCGGGTCGCCGTGCGATCCCTGGCCGAAAGCCCGGGCAAGTCGCGCCTGCGCACGGTGTTGTCGGAACATTTCGGCACCGTGGTCGAGCTCGACGTGGAATACGGCCGCACAGGCGAAGACACCGCGCACGCCGTAGAGCAGGCGCGCCGCGCGGCACGCCAGAAAGAAGCCGAGCAGGCGGTGCAGGACGATCCGCTGGTGCGAACCTTGATCGACGATTTCGGGGCGACGGTGGTGGCCGGGTCCGTGCGGGCCGAGAGCACCGAGCCCAAGGCGGCTTAGCGCCGACACCAACAGGCCCTGGCATGCCCGCGCCGAAGTGGCTAGCCGTTCCGGCGTGTGCAGGTTCCGGGGCCGTTCGGATATTTTGCGATTTTTATTCAGACAGTTTATTCAGACAGGATAGTTCATCATGATGAAAGGCCAGATTGCCGGCTTGATGCGGCAAGCCCAGCAAATGCAGGAAAACATGAAGAAGGCCCAGGAAGCGCTGGCCGATATCGTGGTCGAGGGCGCCTCGGGCGGCGGCCTGGTCAAGGTGTCCATGACCTGCCGCCACGATGTGCGGCGCGTGTCCATCGACCCCAGCCTGCTGGGCGACGACAAGGACATGCTCGAAGACCTGGTGGCCGCGGCCTTCAATGACGCGCTGCGCAAGGCCGAGGCCGCGTCCCAGGAGAAAATGGCGTCGGTCACGGCCGGCATGCCCCTGCCTCCGGGAATGAAACTGCCCTTCTGATGGACGAGCTGCTGCCCGAGCCCGAGCCGCTGCGAGCGCTGATCGAGGCCCTGCGCCATTTGCCGGGCGTCGGCGCCCGCTCGGCGCGGCGCATGGCGTACCACCTGCTGCAGCGCGACCCGGCCGGCGCCGACTCGCTCAGCCGCGCCTTGTCCAGCGCCGTGCACGGCCTGCGCCATTGCGCGCGCTGCAACAGCTTCACCGAGGACGAGGTCTGCGCGACCTGCCTCAATCCCAAGCGCGACGCCGGCGTGCTGTGCGTAGTGGAAACGCCGGCCGACCAGAACATGATCGAGTCGAGCCACGGCTACCGCGGCCTGTACTACGTGTTGATGGGCCGCCTCGCGCCGCTGGAGGGCGTGGGGCCCGGCGACCTGCAGTTCGATCGCCTGTTGCAGCGGGCCTGCGACGGCGTGGTGCGCGAGGTGATTCTGGCCACCAATTTCACCGCCGAAGGCGAGACCACGGCGCATTATTTGTCCGAGCTGCTGCACGCCCGCGGGCTCGCGGTGACGCGGCTGGCGCGCGGCGTGCCTGCCGGCAGCGAACTCGAATACGTGGATGCCGGCACCATCGCCTGGGCGCTGATGGAACGGCGCAGCACCTGAAGCGCCGCACCGCCGCCCGAAAATGAACGCAAGCTGAACGCGGCGTGCCCAGGCCCGGCGCGCGGCGCCGCTTGCGCGCCCTGTGTGGCGCCGAGTGGCGCCGCGATCGCAGTCCGCGAGGCCAGCCATGCCGATGCGGCAGTTCATCATAGTGCAATACCTGATTAAGCCGGGGCCGGGTTCTCGGGTATTATCGGGAGGCTTCATACAGGCCGCAGTGGCCGGGCGCGCCAGAACCGGGATCCGGATCGTGCGCGCGGCTGCTGCGGCCTGAGATATGTAGACGCTCGCTCGCGTTCCAAATAAACACACAGATAACCGACTCAGGAGGTCGAGTATGTCTTTATCCCGTCGTGAACTTATCAAGCTCGCCGGCATGGCCGGCGCCGCTACGGTCTTCCCCCGTCTGGCCGGCGCCCAGGGTATCGAGAAAAAAGATGTCAAGATCGCGGTGGGCGGTCAGGCGCTCATCTATTACCTGCCCCTGACCATCGCGCAGCGCCGCGGCTACTTCAAGGACGAAGGGCTGGATGCCAGCGTCGTCGATTTCGCCGGCGGTTCCAAGGCCCTGCAGGCCGTGGTGGGCGGCAGTGCCGACGTGGTCTCGGGCGCCTTCGAACATACCATCATGCTGCAGTCCAAGGGCCAGTTCTACCGTACCTTCGCGCAACAGGGCCAGGCGCCGATGATGGTGCTGGGCGTGTCGACCAAGACCATGGCCGGCTACAAGAGCCCGGCCGATCTCAAGGGCAAGAAGGTCGGCGTGACCGCGCCGGGTTCGTCCACCAACATGATGGTCAGCTTCTTCCTGACCAAGCACGGCCTGAAGCCGACCGATGTCTCCATCATCGGCGTGGGCGCGGGCGCCGGCGCCATCACCGCCATACGCAGCGGCCAGATCGATGCCATGTGCAACGTGGACCCGGTCGTCAGCACCCTGGTGCATTCCAAGGACTTCCACGTCATCTCCGATACGCGCACGCTCAAGGACACCCACGAAGTCTTCGGCGGCAACATGCCCTCGGGCTGCCTGTATGCCTCGCAGGCCTTCCTCGACAAGAATCCGAATACCGCGCAGGCCCTGGCCAACGCCATCGTGCGCGCCGACAAGTGGATCCATTCGGCATCCCTGGACGACATCGCCAAGACGGTGCCCGAATCCTATCTGCTGGGCGACCCGGCCCTGTACAAGCTGGCCCTGCAGGGCAATATGGAAGCCATCTCGCCCGACGGCATGGTGGCGGCCGACGGCCCGGCAACGGCCCTGAAGGCGCAGGCGGCCTATATTCCCAACTTCGACGCCGGCAAGATCGACATCTCCAAGATCTGGACCAACCAGTTCGTGATCAAGGCCAACAAGAAATACCCCCATGCCTGAAGCCGCACTATTGCTGGAAAACATCACGTGCCGCTTTGCGGCGCGTGACGGCGGCCAGGGCTATACGGCGGTGCGCGATGCGACCCTGTCCATCGCGCCCGGCGAGTTCGTCTCGGTGGTGGGGCCCACGGGCTGCGGCAAGTCGACGCTGCTGAACGTGGGCGCCGGGCTGCTTGCCCCGTCCTCGGGCCAGGTCCGGGTATTCGGCCAGGAGCTCTCGGGCATCAACGAGCGGGCCGGCTACATGTTCCAGGGCGAGGCGCTCATGCCGTGGCGCAATGCCCTGGACAATGTCGTGGCCGGCCTCGAATTCGCCCACATGCCGCGCGCCCAGGCGCGCGAGCTGGGGCTGCAGTGGCTCAAGCGCGTAGGGCTGGGCGGTTTCGAGACGCGCTATCCGCACCAGATGTCCGGCGGCATGCGCAAGCGCGTGATGCTCGCCCAGACGCTGATACGCGACCCGGACATCATCCTGATGGACGAGCCGTTCTCCGCGCTCGATATCCAGACGCGCCAGCTCATGGAAAACGAGGTCCTCGAACTCTGGATGGCCAAGCGCAAGGCCGTGCTCTTCATCACGCACGACCTCGACGAGGCCATTGCCATGAGCGACCGCGTGGTGGTGCTGTCGGCCGGGCCGGCCACGCATCCCATCGGGCAGTTCGAGATCGACATCCCGCGTCCGCGCGACGTGGCCGAGGTGCGCACGCACCCGCGCTTCGTCGAACTGCACCAGGCGATCTGGGATGTCTTGCGCGAAGAAGTATTGAAGGGCTATGCCCAACAGAAACGGGCCTGAATAATATGTCCAAGTCCTCAATGTTTACGCCGCGCATGTTGCGGTTCTGGCAGGTGTTGCTGCTGTTGTTGATCCTGGTCGGATGGTACCTGGGGGCGCGCAATGTGAATTTCGCGTTCTTCTTCGGCCAGCCGATCTCGGTGGCCAAGGTGATCTGGGCCTGGTTCATCGGCAACGGCGACATCTATCCCCATCTGTGGGTGACGCTCGTCGAGACGGTGCTCGCTTTCGTGATCGGCACGGTCACCGGCCTGGCCATGGGCCTGTGGCTGGGCTTGTCGCGCACGGCCAGCGCGCTGCTCGACCCCTACATCACCGCGGCCAATTCCATGCCTCGCGTGATCCTGGCGCCGATCTTCGGCATGTGGTTCGGGCTGGGCATCTGGTCCAAGGTGGCGCTGGCGGTCACGCTGGTGTTCTTCATCGTCTTCTTCAACGTCTACCAAGGCGTGCGCGAAGTCAGCACCACGCTGCTGGACAACGCCCGCATGCTGGGCGCCAGCCAGCGCCAGTTGCTGCGCCACGTCTATATCCCGTCGGCGACCAGCTGGGTGTTTTCCAGCCTGCACACTTCGGTGGGCCTGGCCTTCGTGGGCGCGGTGGTGGGCGAATACCTGGGCTCGGCCAGCGGCGTCGGCTACCTGATACTGCAGGCCGAAGGCACGCTGGACGTCAACACGGTGTTCGCCGGGATCGTGGTGCTGACGGTGTTCGCGCTGCTGCTGGACGGCCTGGTGGCCCTGATCGAACGCCGCCTGCTGGTCTGGAAACCCAAGGCGGGGGAAACCGAGAAACTCTGATCCGCCGAGCATTCGGCGGCCGGGGTCATCTGTCCCGTTCCTGTCCATAAATGAAACTGGCGCCCCGAGGGGCGCCAGTTTCATTTATGGGCTACGGCGGCCTGCCATCCATGGCCCGTCCTCCGCCCCGGGGGCTGCCTGAACCCGGCGTGGCTGGGCTTACCCGTACAGGCAGGGCAAAGCCGCGCCGCCATTATTTTGAGGGCGGGCCCTTGTGCTGCGGCCCCGTATCATGCCGCGCGGGCCTGGTCGATCAAGGCTTCCAGCTTGACGGCATCGGCGACGAACACCCGTATGCCCTCGGCCAGCTTCTCGGTGGCCATGGCGTCCTGGTTGAGCTGGCTGCGGAAAGAAACCTCGTCGCAGGGCAGGGTGTCGCCCGCGGACTGCGCGGCGCGGGCCGGGTCCAGGCGGCGCTCGACCGGGGCGTCGCCGGCGGCCAGTTCGCCCAGCAGCTCGGGGCTGATGGTCAGAAGGTCGCAACCGGCCAGGGCCAGGATCTGCCCCTTGTTGCGGAAGCTCGCGCCCATGATCTCGGTCTGGATGCCGCGCGCCTTGTAGTAGTCGTAGATACGGGTCACGGACTGCACACCCGGGTCTTGCGCACCGGCCTGGGCGGCCTCGTCCCATTGCGCGCCCGCCGCTTTCTTGTACCAGTCGTAGATGCGGCCCACAAAAGGCGAGATGAGCTGTACGCCGGCATCGGCGCAGGCCACGGCCTGCGGCAGCGAAAACAGCAGCGTCAGGTTGCAGCGTATGCCTTCGCGCTGCAATACCCGCGCCGCCTGTATCCCTTCCCAGGTGGAGGCGATCTTTATCAATATGCGCTCGCGGCCTATGCCTGCAAGCCGGTACAGTTCCACCAGCCGCCGTGCGCGCTCGATGGTGGCCTGCGTGTCGAAGCTCAGGCGGGCGTCGACTTCGGTGGATACGCGGCCGGGCACGATGCCGAGGATTTCCAGGCCGAAGGCCACCAGCAGGCGCTCGGCCAGTTCCGCCGTCGGGGCGCCGGCGTGGTCGGCGAGCAGCTTGTCCAATAGCGGGCGGTAGGCGGGCTTCTGGACGGCCTTCAGTATCAGGGATGGATTGGTGGTGGCGTCGGTGGGACGGTGCGCGCGCATGGACTCGAAGTCGCCCGTATCGGCGACGACGGTGGTGTACTGGCGCAAGGCATCGAGCTGGTTGGGCATGGTGGCAGGCTGGAACGCGAAACTGAGGAGCCGCCATTATGGCAGCGAACCGCACGGCGGCACATGATTACGGCCCGGCCGGGGGGCCAGCAAGGCCGGAATAATGTCTCAAGGTATAATCCCAAGGTTTACTTACTGTCATTGAAAGCCGGGGTTTACTTTGCTGCCGTCAATTTTCCCAGAGAGAGCCGATGGGCTTTCTCCTGCAATTCTAGCTTTGGCGGACGGTACCATCTTCAAGGGTGTCTCTATCGGCGCCGATGGTTATTCCGTCGCCGAGGTCGTCTTCAATACCGCCATGACGGGCTATCAGGAAATCCTGACCGACCCGAGCTACAACGGCCAGATCGTTACCCTGACCTACCCCCACATCGGCAACACCGGAGTCAACGTCGAAGACGTCGAGTCGGCGCGCGTGCATGCCGCCGGCCTGGTGGTGCGCGATTGCCCGCTGCGCGTCTCGAACTTCCGCGCCACCCAGTCGCTGCCCGAATACCTGAAGGCGCAGGGCGTGGTCGGCATCGCCGGAATCGATACCCGCAAGCTCACTCGCATCCTGCGTGAGGGCGGCGCCCAGGGCGCCTGCATCCTGGCCGGCTCGGAAGATGCGCAGCGCGCCGTCGAGCTCGCGCGTGGCTTCCCGGGCATGTCGGGCCAGGATCTCGCCAAGGTGGTGTCCATCACCGAGCGCCAGGAATGGCGGCAGGGCACCTGGACCCTCGGCGAGGGCTACTCGCAAAAGCAGGACGGCGAGTATCACGTGGTGGCCTACGATTTCGGCGTCAAGTTCAATATCTTGCGCCTGCTGGCCGAGCGCGGCTGCCGCGTCACCCTGGTGCCGGCGCAGACGCCGGTGGCCGATGCGCTGGCGCTCAAGCCCGATGGCATCTTCCTGTCCAACGGGCCCGGCGACCCCGAGCCTTGCGACTACGCCGTGGCCACCGCACAGGCCGCCATCGAGCGCAAGATCCCCCTGTTCGGCATTTGCCTGGGCCAGCAGATCATGGGCCTGGCGCTCGGCGGGCGCACCATCAAGATGAAGGCCGGCCACCATGGCGCCAATCATCCGGTGCACGACCTCGCCAGCGGCCGCGTCTTCATTACCAGCCAGAATCACGGCTTTGCTGTCGATGCCGCGACGCTGCCCGCCAACGCCCGGACCACCCATGTGTCGCTGTTCGACGGCACGCTGCAGGGCTTCGAGCTCACCGACGCTCCGGCCTTCTGCTTCCAGGGGCACCCCGAGGCCAGCCCGGGGCCGCACGACATCCTGGTGTTATTCGACAAATTCATCAGCCTCATGGCCGGCCAGCACTGAAATCCCGCATCATGCCCAAGCGTACAGACATAAAAAGCATACTCATCATCGGCGCAGGGCCGATCATCATCGGCCAGGCCTGCGAATTCGACTATTCCGGGGCCCAGGCCTGCAAGGCCCTGAAGGCCGAAGGCTTCCACACCATCCTGGTCAACAGCAATCCGGCCACCATCATGACCGACCCGGAGACGGCCGATGTCACGTACATCGAGCCCATCAACTGGCAGGCGCTGGAAAAAATCATCGAGCGCGAACGGCCCGATGCGCTGCTGCCCACCATGGGCGGCCAGACCGCGCTCAATTGCGCGCTGGATCTCGCGCACCACGGCGTGCTGGAAAAATACGGCGTCGAGCTCATAGGCGCCAACGAGCACGCCATCGAGAAGGCCGAGGACCGGCAGAAATTCAAGGTGGCCATGACCGCCATCGGCCTGGAATCCGCCAAGTCCGGCGTGGCGCACACCATGGACGAAGCCTGGGACGTGCAGCGGCGCATCGCCGAGCAGATCTCGGGCTCCGGTTTCCCGGTGGTGATACGTCCCAGCTTCACGCTCGGCGGCACCGGCGGCGGCATTGCCTACAACCCGGAAGAATTCGAAGCCATCTGCCGCCGCGGCCTGGATGCCTCGCCCACCAACGAGCTGCTGATCGAAGAGTCGCTGCTTGGCTGGAAAGAATACGAGATGGAGGTCGTGCGCGACCGCGCCGACAACTGCATCATCGTCTGCTCCATCGAGAACCTCGATCCGATGGGCGTGCACACGGGCGACTCGATCACGGTGGCGCCGGCGCAGACGCTGACCGACAAGGAATACCAGATCATGCGCGACGCCTCGATCGCGGTGCTGCGCGAGATCGGCGTCGACACCGGCGGCTCGAACGTGCAGTTCGCGGTCAATCCGCAGAACGGGCGCATGATCGTCATTGAAATGAACCCGCGCGTTTCGCGCTCCTCGGCGCTGGCCTCCAAGGCCACGGGCTTTCCCATCGCCAAGGTGGCGGCCAAGCTGGCCGTGGGCTATACGCTGGACGAACTGCGCAACGAGATCACCGGCGGGGCCACTCCGGCCTCGTTCGAACCCACCATCGACTACGTGGTCACCAAGGTGCCGCGTTTCGCCTTCGAGAAATTCCCGCAGGCCGATTCGCGCCTGACCACGCAGATGAAGTCCGTGGGCGAAGTCATGGCCATCGGCCGTACCTTCCAGGAATCCTTCCAGAAGGCGCTGCGCGGCCTGGAGGTCGGCGTCGACGGCCTGAACCAGAAGACCACCGACCGCGAGAAGCTGCAGGTCGAGCTGGGCGAGCCCGGGCCGGAACGCATCTGGTACGTGGGCGACGCCTTTGCCCAGGGCTTTACCCTGGACGAGGTGCATGCCCTGACGCGCATCGACCCCTGGTTCCTGGCGCAGATCAAGGAAATCGTCGACATCGAGCTGGCCCTGGAACAAAAGACGCTGGCCGATCTCGACCGCGACACCGTATGGCAGCTCAAGCGCCGCGGTTTTTCCGATCGGCGCCTGGCCTTCCTGCTGGACACGTCCGAAGCCGAGGTGCGCAAGCTGCGCCACCAGCTCGATGTGCGTCCGGTGTACAAGCGGGTCGACACCTGCGCGGCCGAATTCGCCACGCGCACGGCCTATATGTATTCCACCTATGAAGAGGAATGCGAGGCCGCGCCCACCGACCGCAAGAAGATCATCGTGCTGGGCGGCGGGCCGAACCGCATCGGCCAGGGCATCGAATTCGACTACTGCTGCGTGCATGCGGCGCTGGCCCTGCGCGAAGACGGTTTCGAGACCATCATGGTCAACTGCAACCCCGAGACCGTGTCCACCGACTACGACACGTCCGACCGTCTGTACTTCGAGCCCTTGACGCTGGAAGACGTGCTCGAGATCGTGCACAAGGAAAACCCGGTCGGCATGATCGTGCAGTACGGCGGCCAGACGCCGCTGAAGCTGGCGCGCGCGCTCGAGGCCAATGGCGTGCCCATCATCGGCACCAGTCCCGAATCCATCGACGTCGCGGAAGACCGCGAGCGCTTCCAGAAGCTCTTGAACAAGCTGGGCCTGCGCCAGCCGCCCAACCGCACCGCGCGCACCGAGGGCGAGGCCCTGGCGCACGCCGCCGAGATCGGCTACCCGCTGGTGGTGCGTCCCAGCTACGTGCTGGGCGGGCGCGCCATGGAAATCGTGCACGAGCAGCAAGACCTCGAACGCTACATGCGCGAGGCGGTCAAGGTCAGCAACGACTCGCCGGTGCTGCTCGACCACTTCCTGAACAACGCCACCGAAGTCGACGTGGATTGCCTGGCCGACGATGACCAAGTCTTCATCGGCGGTGTCATGGAACACATCGAGCAGGCCGGCGTGCACTCGGGCGATTCGGCCTGCAGCCTGCCGCCGTATTCCCTGTCGCCGGAAGTTGTCACCGAAATCAAGCGCCAGACCTCGCTGATGGCGCGCGCCCTGCAGGTCAAGGGCCTGATGAATGTGCAGTTCGCCATCCAGGACGGCGACGTCTACGTGCTGGAAGTCAATCCGCGCGCTTCGCGCACCGTGCCTTTCGTGTCCAAGGTCACCGGGCTGCAACTGGCCAAGATCGCCGCACGCGTCATGGCCGGCCGCACGCTGGCCGATCAGGGCGTGGGCGCCGAGGTCCGGCTGCCGTATTTCGCGGTCAAGGAAGCGGTCTTCCCCTTCGTCAAGTTCCCGGGGGTCGACACCATCCTCGGGCCCGAGATGAAATCCACGGGCGAAGTCATGGGCGTGGGCGAGAGCTTCGGCGAGGCCTTCGTCAAGTCGCAGCTCGCCGCCGGCGTGCAACTGCCCGAGTCGGGCGTGGCCTTCATCAGCGTCAAGCCGCAGGACAAGCCGCGCGCAGTCGAAGTGGCCCGCGGCCTGGTAGAGCTCGGCTTCAAGGTGGTGGCCACCCGCGGCACCGCCGCGGCGATCGAGGCCGCCGGCTTGCCGGTGCAGGTGGTCAACAAGGTTACCGAGGGCCGTCCGCACATCGTCGACATGATCAAGAGCGGCGAGATCTCGCTGGTCATCAATACCGTCGAGGAACGCCGCAACGCGATCGCCGACTCGCGCCTGATCCGTACCCATGCGCTGGCATCCCGGGTCACCTTCTTCACCACTATTGCCGGCGCCAGCGCCGCTGTCGAGGGCATGCAGTACCTGCGCCACGGCGGCGGCCTGAAAGTGTATCCGCTGCAGGAGCTGCACGCGTCCCTGCGGCGGGCGCACTAGCCCGCCGCAACTTGGGAATGGCAGGTATCGGCCCTTTCGGTGTGCTGGCGGACCCGGCCCACGGCCGGCGTCCGGGCCTCGAGCATGGCCGCCGCTGATGCCGCCTGCGCTGTGCCGTCCGGCGGTGCGCCGCGCGCGGGCCGCGTCTTCATCACGGGCGCCAGCAGCGGCATAGGGGCCGCGCTGGCCGCCGTGTACGCGCGCCGCGGCGCGGAGCTCGGCCTGCTGGGCCGGCGCCGCCCGGCGCTCGAAGCACTGGCCCGGTCGCTGCCGGGGAACCACCGCGTCTATGCCGTCGACGTGCGCTACCGCGCCGCGCTGCACGCCGTTGCTGCCGACTTTCTTGCGGGCGGCCCGGTCGACGTGGTCATCGCCAGCGCCGGCATCAGCGTCGGCACCGTGACCGAAGAGCCCGAAGACTTCGACGTCTTCGAGGCCATCATCGACACCAATCTGAACGCCACCGTGGCGACCTTCGAGCCCTTCATGGCTGCCATGAAGGCGCGCGGCGCCGGCAGGCTGGTGGGCATCGCCAGCGTGGCAGCCGTGCGCGGCCTGCCGGGCGCGGGCGCCTACTGCGCCTCCAAGGCGGCGGTGCGCAATTACTGCGAAAGCCTGCGGGTCGAGCTGCACGGCAGCGGCGTGGGCGTCGTGACCCTGGCGCCGGGCTTCATCCGTACGCCCATGACGGCGCGCAATCCCTACAAGATGCCTTTCCTGATGCCGGTGGAGCGCTTCGCCGAACTGGCCGTGCGGGCCATAGACCGCAACGTCCCGTACATCGTGCTGCCCTGGCAAATGGCCTGGGTGGCGCGCCTGCTGCGCCTGGTGCCCAACCGCCTGTACGACCACTACGCCGCGCAGCGCGGCCGCAAGCCGCGGCAGTCCTGAGGCCTATCTTCGCGGCGATCCGCAACCACAACCCGTAACCCTGCAACGGTATCGGCGGCTATTCAGCGCGGCGAGTTTCGCTTGCTCTGGGTCGGCGACGCAGGAGTGACCGTGAGATCTGCCTGCTCGCGGAAGTGCTCGGCCAGGAGTTCCACCGCCCGGTCGGCGTCCCGGGCAAGCGCGGCTTCCTTGATTTGCTCATGCTGCGCGTGAGCCCCTCGAGCACGCTCTTCGTAGCGCCAGAAGTGGCGGCGATACCGTTCCAATTGGTCGTAAAGCGCATCGAAGAAGTGCAGCAGCCAAGGCGAGCCGCAGGCACTGCACAGAGCGTAATGAAAGTCCCGGTGGCGGTGTTCCCATTCGTCTTCGGCGAGTATCAGCTCATCGCCTACGGCCCCTTCCAGGCGCGTCTCCGCCTTGGTCAGGCGATGCTCTGCGGTCAGCACGCTGGTTTCCCAATCGTCTCCGCCGTTTTCGATGGACCTGCGTATGGCGTTCATTTCGAGGTACGCCCGCAGCGATGAAACATCCCGCATCTCGTCGAAGTTCAAGGGCGCCACGATGAAGCCCTTGTGATCTTCGACTCTGACGAGCCCGTCGCCTGCGACCTGGAACAACGCCTCGCGCAAGGGGCTGGTGCCTACGCCGTAGCTGCGCATCAATTTTTCTATGGTGAGCCGTTCGCCGGGATGCAGGCGGTTGCGAATGATGTCTTGACGAAGACGCTCCGCCGCCTGGCCGGCCAGAGTGCGAGGCTTTTGATCGCGAGGCGTTCCGGCGCGGGGGCCCCACGGCGGCGAGGCGCTCAGGGCGGAAACGCCTGTCGTCTCCGTTCCCATGCCGGACCCGTCTCCGGCTTCGCTGCTCGTCCCGGCTTCGTCTCTGCGCAATTTTGCTGGTTTAGTCATGGGTCAATTATATTCATTCATTGTGATTTTGTATAACAAAACAAACATTCCAAAATCTTGACAACAATCTTTTATGTTGTTTTAATTCGTTTCATTAAAACCAACTGTAGAGAGACTGTAGACAAATGGGTCAGATAGTTTTTGCCGCCGGCGCCCCGCATGCGCCGGGACTGGTCGGGCTTCTGGATACAGCGCCTCGGGATTCGCAGTGGGCGGTGCACTCGATGTACCTGCATCTGTCCGAGGCCCTGCGAGCGGCGCAACCCGATGTGTTGATCGTGTTTGCCAACGATCATCTGGCCAATAGCCGGGTCAGCAACTATCCCGATTTTCTCGTCGGCGCCGCCGCGCAGCATCGCGGTCCCTACGAATGGTTCAAGGAATGGATCAAGTGCCGCGACTATTGCGTCGAGGGGCATCCCGAAGTTGCAAGCGCGCTCATCAATGGCCTGGCCAAGCGCGGCATACGCACTACGTGGAACGCTGAGAACCTCAAGTTCGACGACAACATTTCGGTGCCGGTGGTATTGACCCAGCTGGATACCCTGGGCATTCCCTTGGTGCCGGTCCTGCAAAACTGTATCGTGCCGCCCGTGCCCGACCAGCGTCGCTGCTATGAGGTCGGGCAGGCCCTGGCGGCTTTCATCAAAGAGGATCTACCTGAGGACATGCGTGTCGGCTTGTTGGGCTCGGGAGGGCTCAGCCATGAGCCTGGGGGAGCGCGCTACTACTTCATAGACGAAGAGTTCGATCGGCGTTTTCTGGATCTGTGCGCCAGCGGAGATCACGAGGCGCTGCTGAATGAAATGACCATAGAGCGCATGGAACAGTCCGGCCGTGGCGGCACTTGCGAGTTGCTCGCCTGGTTCGTGGTTCTCGGGGCCATCGGAAAGTGTCCTGGCGTATGCCTGGGCTACACCGTACATACCGAATTCAAATGCGGAATCGGCGCCGTCCAGTGGAACGTCCAGGCCGGGGAGGAGGTTGCGAAATGACATTCAAGTTCGATCCGACCCTGGCGATACACGACCTTATACAGGATCTCAAATGGGACCCTGCATTGCGCAAGGAGTTCGCTGCCGACGAGGCCGCGGTGCTCGACCGCTATCCCTTGCGCAAGGACGAACGGACGGCAATAGAGCGGCGGGACTTTCATGCGCTGTATACCATGGGCCTGCATGCCTATCTGGGAGGCCAGTTCGCGCGCCTGATCTATGGCAACGAAGCCGGCAAGGGCGCCAAGGAAGCCGTCGACGCCCTGGTGCGGTCGCTGACCGGCGGGCCTGTGTCCGGCCGCGGAAAGGCGCTGTGATGGAGGCTCGCGCGTCAACCAATGCCAAGTCTGTCCTGGACGCGGTCGTGCACCACGGCGAGATGATCGATCTGTCTCATGCGCTCGATGCGGGCATGCCGGTATATCCGCAGCATGCGCCTTACACCTTGTCCTTGCACCGTCGCCACGGCGATCCACATGCGAAGCCCCGCATTGCCGATTCCAGCTTCGCCAACGAGATTATCGTCATGTCGGCGCACACCTCGACGCACATAGATGCGCTGGGCCATTTCTCGCGCTGCGGCCATGTGCATGGCGGCGAGCCCGCTTCCGACATCGAGACCGCAAAAGGGCTTGCGCGCCTGGACGTCACCGACATCGGACCGATCTGGCGGCCCGCCACGCTGTTCGATATCGCCGGATGGAGAGGGGTCGACGCGCTGCGCCCCGGCGAAGAGATTACCGCCGCCGACTTCGAAGGCTGTGCCGCGCGTAATGCACTTGATTTGCGACCTGGCGACATCGCGCTGGTCCGTACGGGATGGGCTCGCCACTGGCGCGATTCCTCGCTGTTCAATGGCAGCCAGGGCGGCCTGCCCGGCCCCGGCAGAGATGGGGCGCAATGGCTGATCGACCGCGGCGTATCGATGGTGGGTTCCGATACGCCGGCATTCGAAGTAATTCCCTCTGTTGGCGATTCGGTGCACGCCATGCTGCTGGTGGATAAAGCAATCCACATCATAGAAAACCTCAACCTGGAGTCGCTGGCGGAACGCGAGGCACGCCGCTTCCTGTTTGTCGGCTTGCCGTTGCGCATGGTGGGAGCGACCGGCTCGCCGCTAAGGCCGATTGCCGTTCTGTAAGGCGGGTGGGCGATTTTCCAGTTGCCCCAGCAATAATTTCAAAGGAGAAGACCAGTGAAATCGTTCAGATCGAAAGCGCTCGTGCTGGCCGGCAGCACACTGATCGCGCTTGCGTCTTGCTTGCCGGCACACGCGGATACCGGCTTCACGGATGACCAGGTCACGATAGGCGGCACCTGCGCGACCTCGGGGCCGTTGGCCTCGTTCGGCACCATCTGCGCCATGGAGGAGGCCTACTTCAAGTACATCAATCAGACGCAGGGCGGCGTCAAGATGGGCGACGGCAAGACGCGCAAGATCAAGTACATCTGGTACAACGACGAATATTCGCCGCCGCGCACGGTAGAGCAGGTCAAGCGGCTGGTGGAGCGCGACAAGGTAGCGGCGGTAGTCAATATTCTCGGCACGGCCACTAATCTCGCCGTCTGGGACTATCTGAACCGCCGTGGCGTGCCGCAGCTCTACGTGGGCAGCGGCGCCACCATATTCGGGTCCGATATCGGCAAGCATCCCTGGACCATGGCCTGGCAGGTGCCATACTCGACCGAGGCCGCCATTTATGCCGAATTCGTCAAGTCGAAATGGCCCAATGCCAAGGTTGCCATTTTGTACCAGAAGGACGATTTCGGCGAAGACCTGAGTGGCTCTTTCAAGCGGGCTATCGAAGGGTCCGGCGTAAAGGTCGTGGCCCAGGAAGCCTACGATCCCAGTTCCCCGACAATCGATTCGCAGATACTGAATCTGGCCGCCTCGAAGGCCGATGTGTTCCTGAACTTCAGTATCCCTCGCTTTGCCGCGCAGGCCATCCGCAAGGCCAACGAGATTGGCTGGAAGCCGGCACAGATAGTGGTCAACATCAGCGCTTCCGTGGCCGCGGTATTCAAGCCCGCAGGCATCGAGGCTTCGCAAGGCGTCTATTCCGGCATCGACGTCATCGATCCGCAGGATCCGCGCTTTGCGAACGATCCCGGCCTCAAGCTGTACCGGGAGATCGCAGCCAAGTACGCGAGCAAGCTGGTCAATCCCGACGACCCCACCACCATGTGGGGGTTCATCAACGGGCAAATGGTCGTGGCGACCTTGCAGAGAACCATGGCGCCGACGCGCAAGGCCATGATGGCGGCGGCTCGCAAGCAATGTGGCGTGGCCATACAGGGCCTGCTGCCGGGCATCACGCTTTGCACCGACGGGCAGAAAGATCCGTTCCCGATCGAGTCCATGCAGATGTCGCAATTCAAGGGCACCCATTTCGAGCCGGTAGGCCCGATCATTAAAAAGTTCGAAGGCAATGCCCTAGCCCTCGCCCATGTGCATTAAGCAGCCGCATACCTGATCTCATGTCCATACATCATCTAAGCGCAAGCAAGAATACGGTCAGGGTCGGCTTGATCGACCGCAGCTATCCGCCCTTGTTGAGCATCGAATCGGGCGACGAGCTTCATTTGTCGACATGGAGCTTGTGGGCGGGCGAGGTCGAGTACGGCGCATCGTTCGATGACATCATGCAGGTTCGCCAACGCTACGCGGGGCGGGGGCCGCATACGCTGACCGGCCCGGTGGCGGTCCGCGGCGCCAAGGCGGGCCAGGTGCTGCGGGTGGACATCCTGCAACTGGAGGTGGGGGCAACGGGTTTCAACATCATGACCCCGGGGCAGCTAAGCCGTGGCTTGCTGGCTCCCGACTTTCCGCAAGGCACGGTTCGCCACTTCAAGATCGATCGCGCAACCATGACGGCGGACTTCTGCGGAGGCATTCGCATCCCGGTGCGTCCTTTTCTTGGCATCCTGGGCGTGGCTCCCGAGGCCGCCGGAGGACATACCTCGTCGGTACCGGGTCCGTTCGGCGGCAACATCGATTGCGCCGAACTCGTCGCCGGCACGACCCTGTATCTGCCGATCTGGGTCGACGAGGCGCTGTTCTATGCGGGCGACGCGCATGCCGTGCAGGGACACGGGGAGGTCAATGGCACCGCCCTCGAGACCTCGATGGATCTGGTCCGGTTGCGGCTTTCCGTGGAGCCCGGGATGAAGCTTGGCGCGCCTCGCGCCGAGACTCCCACGCACTGGATCACCATGGATTTCGATCCCGATCTCAGAACGGCCGCGCGCCGTGCGCTGGAGGCGATGGTGGCGCTGATCAAGACCTTGACGGGGCTTGCCCTGGATGAGGCATACCGGCTGTGTTCGCTGGCTGCCGACCTGATCATCACTCAGGTCGTCAATGGCCACCAGGGTGTCCATGTAAGGCTGCCCAAAAGCCTGTTCGCGTCGCACAAGGATCAAGTGTAATGGCCGCAATAGCCATGGTCTCCGAGCCGGGCGCGAGCCTCGCCCGCCCGCAAGCCCAGCCGCTGCTGGACGTACAGGCGGTCGATGCGCGTTTCGGCGGAGTGCAGGCACTCAAAGGGGCGTCTCTCCGGGTCGCGCCGAATGAAATATGCGCCCTTATCGGCCCGAACGGCGCCGGCAAGACCACGCTGTTCAACTGCATCAGTCGCGTGTACACGGTGACGGCGGGCTCGATTCATTATCGCGGCATCGATATTACTCGGGTGCCGCGCCATGCGATCGCGGGGCTGGGCATCGCCAGGACCTTCCAGAATCTCGGCCTCGTGCCGGGTCTGAGCGTGCTGGACAACGTGCTTCTGGGGGCGCACTCGCGAATCCGGCCGAGCTTCTGGCGGCCATTGTTGCCCGTGGCGGCGCAGCGATCGCGCGAGGCGCTCGCCCGGCGTGAATCCCTGGAAATCCTGGATTGGCTGGGTCTTGCCGACCATGCTTCGCGCTTGACCGGCGAGCTCGCGTTCGGCACGTTGAAGCGCGTGGAGCTGGCCCGGGCCTTGGTGGCCAGGCCCAGTCTCGTCATGCTCGACGAGCCGGCGAACGGCCTGGCGCATGGCGAGGTCGACGCGCTTGCAGAACTCATCCTGGATATGCGCAAACGCTTCGGCGTGGCCGTGTTGCTGGTCGAGCACCATATGCAGATGGTGTTGCGCATATCCGACCGGGTCGCAGTACTGGAATTGGGCAGCCTGATCGCGCACGGCACGCCCGACGAAATACGGAAGAATCCACGCGTCATCGAGGCGTACCTGGGGGCGAGCGTATGAATCCTCTGTTGACGATCGATGGGCTGACCGCGGGGTATGGCGCTCTTGCCGTCCTGCACGGCATCGCATTTTCCATCGACCCGGGGCAAACTACGGTGCTTCTCGGGGCCAATGGTGCGGGCAAGACGACTACTTTGCGCGCTATTTGCGGCATGACCTGGCGCCGCGGCCGCATCGTGTTCGACGGCCGCGACTTGGCGGCGTCGAGAACCGAGAAGATCGCGGGGGCAGGTATTGCCCATGTGCCGCAGGGCCGCGGGACTTTCTCGGACTTCAGCGTCGAGGAAAACCTCGCGCTTGGCGCCTATCTCAGAAACGACAAAGCCAGTATCCAGGAAGACATCCAGCGCTGGTACGAACTTTTTCCGAGACTGGCGGAACGACGTAGCCAGGCGGCGGGAAGCCTCAGCGGGGGAGAGCAGCAGATGCTCGCGATAGCGCGCGCGCTGATGTCGCGGCCGCGCCTGTTGCTGCTGGACGAACCGTCGCTGGGGCTTGCGCCGCTGGTTACCAAGGAATTGTTCGCGTGCCTGAGCCGGTTGCGCGAGGAGCTTGCGCTGACCATGCTGATAGTAGAACAGAACGCCAACCTCGCGCTGGAGTTTGCGGACCAGTGCCATGTGCTGGAGCGGGGCCGTCTGGTGACCTCCGGGCGGGCCGCCGACATGCGTGCGAACGATGAGGTGCGCCGCGCGTACCTCGGTTATTGACACATGACACCCGAACTTGGGGCTTGAGAAAATGCTGCTTTTTCTACAACAACTGAGCGACGGTTTGGCCAGCGGCGCCATATATGCGTCGCTGGCTCTGGCTCTGGTCTTCAGCTTCCGCTCCACCAATGTAGTCAATTTCGCCCAGGGCGAGATGGCAATGCTGTCGACATTCTTCGCCTGGCAGTTGATCAAGTGGGGCCTGCCCGTGTACGCCGCGATGATAGTGTCGATCTTGGCTTCGTTCATCGCGGGCGCCGTGCTCTATGTCATTTTCGTGAAGCCCATTGCGCGGGCGCCGGCCCTGACCGTCGTTACCGTGTTGATCGGCCTGTTCCTGGCGCTCAACAGCCTGGCGGGCTTCATCTGGGGCTATCTCAATCACGCGTTTCCGAGCCCATTCGAAGCGTGGCGTATCCAGTTGGGCGGATTGAGGCTGAGCGGCGAAGTCATAGGCGTGGTCGTAGTATTGCTCGCTACGCTCTTGATATTGTTCCTGGTCTTCGAGCATACCAAGCTGGGCCTGGCGATGCGGGCTGCCGCGGCGGCTCCGGAGCAAAGCAGGCTCGTCGGCATTCCGGTCGAAAGAATGCTGATGGCCGGCTGGGGCGTGGCTTCATCGCTGGGCGCGATCGCCGGCGTACTGGTTGCCCCGCGTTTGTTCGTCAGTCCGGGAATGATGCTGGGTGTGGTGATCTATGCCTTTGCGGCGGCCACTCTGGGCGGCTTCGACAGCGTGCTGGGTGCGGTGGTAGGGGGGCTCGTGGTGGGCGTCGCGGAGAATCTGGCGGCCACCTATGTCCCATGGATAGGCGCGGACTTGAAGATAGTCGTTGCCCTGCTGGTAATTTTCGCGACGTTGCTTATACGTCCCAGCGGTTTGTTCGGGCGCAAAAGCGTCGCCCGGGTTTGAACGGGAAGATCCTGATGCTCTCGACACCTTTGCCGCGAATAGTCTTGTGGGCCGCTGCCCTGTTGCTGCTTGTCGCAGTAATGCCTTTCGGGTTTGCCTCGTATAGCCTGGACCAGGTTACGCTGGTATTCATATATTCCCTGGCGATTCTCGGGCTGAATATAGTGTCCGGGTTTGCGGGCGCGATTTCGCTTGGCCATGGCGCGTTTTTTGCGGTTGGTGCATATACCGAGGCGATCCTGGTGAGCCGTTACGGCTTCAACCCCTATGCGGCCATTCCCTGTGCAGCCCTGGTGGCATGGGTGGTTGGATTGGGTTTCGGTTTTCCGGCGCTGCGGCTGCGTGGACTGTATCTGGCGCTGGGCACACTGGCGTTGGCCATGAGCGTCCCTCCGCTACTGCGCAATTTCGAGAGTTTCACCGGAGGCCATAGCGGCATCGTGGTCGACACGTTGACTGCTCCCCGCTGGAGTCATCTGAGCGACAGCCAATGGACTTATTTCGTCGTGCTCTGCATAGCGGCGCTGTTGTTCGCGGCGGCGTGGCGGCTGCTGGGCGGGGCGCTGGGGCGGGCATTGATGGCCACGCGCGACCAGGAAATCGTCGCGCAGGTCATGGGCGTGAATCCGACCAGTTATCTGACTCTGACGTTCGCCTTGAGCAGCCTTTATGCGGGCTGTGCCGGGGCTTTATACACTCTGGCCATCGGCTATGTATCGCCTGATTCTTTTACTCTCATGCTGGGACTGGGCTTCTTCGTCGGCGGCGTGGTCGGGGGCCTGACCTCGGTGGGCGGCGCAATATTCGGCGGCATATTCCTGCAATATGTGCCGGTCTGGGCTTCAGACATCAATAAGGCGCTTGGTGGCTTCCTGTATGGCGCAATATTGATCGCCAGCATGCTGCTGATGCCGCAAGGCATTGCCGGAGCGCTGCGCCGCTTGGTCGCCGGCAGGCCCTCGTTCGGGACCTGGCCTGGACGTTCGCGCGCTATCGCGGAAAATAAGCCGGGCTCCGGCCGGACCCGATCATCGAGCAAGCAAGGCACTGTATGAATATCGATCCATCACTGATCCCGGTCGTCGAGCGCTATCGGGCCCAATGGCCGGTGCCCGGCCACGAACTGCCTTTGGAAGAGTGGCGCGATCGCTACGAGAGGTCCGTGGCGGCCGCCAGGCCGCAGCCTGCGGAGGGCCAGATAAAAGGCGTCGATTTGACTGTTGGGGCCATGAACGTCTCGATCCGGATCTACCGGCCGCCACAGGCCGCAAGCCGCGGCGGCCTCGTTTATTTCCATGGCGGCGGCTGGGTGATCGGCAGCGTCGAGAGCCATGACGATATCACCGCGGACATCGCTCGAGACAGCGGCTGCGTGGTGGCCAGTGTCGAGTATTCGCGCGCGCCCGAGCAGCGCTTCCCTACGGCCTTCAACGAAGGGATGGACGTGCTGGAATGGTTTGGGCGCCACGCTGCGGAGCTGGGCGTGGACCCGCAGCGGCTGCTTGTGGCGGGTGACAGCGCGGGGGGCAACCTTTCGGCTGCACTGGCGCTGGCCTGTCGCGAACGCGAAATCTCCCTGGCTGGGCAAGTGCTGCTTTATCCCTGTCTGGATGTGGACTTCACGCGTGCCTCATACCTGAACGGCCGCACCGCACCCTTCCTCACCAGCGACCAGATGGAGTGGTTCTGGGACCAATATGCGCCGTCGCCAGCGGCCAGAGCCGACCGGCATGCCGTGCCCATGCGCGCATGCGACACCCACTTGTCGGGATTGGCCCCCGCGTTCGTCACTACCGCCCAGTACGATCCGCTGTATGACGAAGGCGCGCAGTACGCTGCCCGATTGAAGGCTGCGGGTGTCGATGTCCGATACGAGCCCGGGCCTGGCCTGGTTCACGGCTATATCCGATTACGTCATGTTGCTCCCGGGCCCGGCCGCATTTACAGGGAGATGTGCGATTGGCTCCGTGAGCGCGTGACCCCTGCGGATAAATAGGCTCCCGAGGGGAGCAAACGACCGTGCGCCACGCGCATGGTTCATCTTCGCCTGCGGCTTGTTGGCGATGCCGGGCTGTTCATGCGCGGCCGGAGTCTTCGGCAGGTCGGCGGCCGGTATCCGCCTCTTGATAGAGCGATCGCGCAAATCTTCTTGCCCGCCCCCCTGGGCAAAACGTACACTTTCGCCTCAGCGGACCCCGGGCCTTCCGGGGCCTCCAGTTCGCAACACACTCATAACAACAAGGCGGCGATATGTCGAACACCTATTTTTCCGGCTGGCGCCGGGTGCAGGGCGGGGGAGCGGGGCTGGTGGTGCAGCCCGACGAATGCCTGTCGTGGCCGCAGAACATTGCCATGGGCGCGCAGCACGTGGTGGCCATGTTCGGCTCCACCATCCTGGCGCCGCTGCTGATGGGCTTCGATACCAATGTCGCCATCCTGATGTCGGGCATCGGCACCCTGATCTTTTTCCTGTTCGTGGGCGGGCGCGTGCCCAGCTACCTGGGGTCCAGCTTCGCCTTCATCGGCGGGGTGATTGCCGTCACCGGCTACACGGGGGCGGGGCACAACGCCAATATTCCCTTGGCCCTGGGCGCCATCATCGTCTGCGGGCTGGTCTACGCAGTGATCGGCTGCGTGGTCTGGTGGGTCAATTCGCGCTCGGGCGACGCGGCCGGCTGGATCGACGCCTGGATGCCGCCGGTGGTTACCGGGGCCATCGTCGCCGTGATCGGCCTGAACCTGGCTCCCATCGCCGCCAAGGGCGCCATGGGCGGCAGCACCTTCGACGCCGTGATGGCGCTGATGACGGTGCTGTGTGTGGGCGGCGTCGCGGTCTATACGCGCGGCACGACGCAGCGCCTGCTGATCCTCATTGGCCTGTTGCTGGCCTGCGTCTTGTACGCCGTGTGCGCCAATGGGCTGGGCCTGGGCCGGCCGATGAATTTCGCCGCGATCGCCGCGGCGCCCTGGCTGGGGTTGCCGCGCTTCGAGGCGCCGGTGTTCAGCGGCCACGCGATCGGCCTGATTGCGCCGGTGGCGGTGATCTTGGTGGCCGAGAACCTCGGGCACATCAAGGCGGTCAGCGCCATGACCGGCCGCAACCTCGACGTCTACCTGGGGCGGGCCTTCCTGGGCGACGCCGTGGCGACCATGATCTCGGGCTCGGTCGGGGGCACGGGGGTGACGACTTATGCCGAGAACATCGGCGTCATGACGGTCACGCGCATCTATTCGACCCTGGTTTTCGTGATCGCTGGCCTGATCGCCATATTGCTGGGTTTTTCCCCGAAATTCGGCGCCCTGATCCAGACCATCCCGGCGCCGGTGCTGGGCGGCATGTCGATCGTGGTTTTCGGCCTGATCGCCGTGGCGGGCGCCCGCATCTGGGTGGTCAACCAGGTGGATTTCGGCGATAACCGCAACCTGATCGTGGCTGCGGTCACGCTGATCCTGGGGGCGGGCAATTTCTCGCTGCAATTCGGCTCCTTCAAGTTGGACGGCATAGGCACGGCGACTTTCGGGTCGATCATCCTGTACGCCCTGCTGGGGCTGGGCCGTCGCGCAGCGCGCGCGCCGCGTTGACCGGTCGGTAGTTCAGTTGCCCGTCAGCCGGGCTGCTCGACGGCTCGTCTGCTCGATTGCTCGACAGGGTGACAGGGCGACAGGGCGACAGGGCGACAGGGCGACAGGGCGACGGGACGACGGGACGACGGGACGACGGGACGACGGGACGACGGTTCGGCATGCGGCGAAGCCAGGCAGCCGGGTGGCCGGCAAGCCCGGCTCGCGGGCCGGCCTCGGCCCTGTTTGCAGCCTCGCTGCCCGCCCGCGGCGGGCGGCCCGGAACGGCCAAGTACCAAAAAATTTGTTTTTTTTCAAAAACTTAAATATAATAAGGGAAAACCCTAATCAAGCCTGATGCAGGCTTGCAATTTGTGCAAACTTTGCCGACAATAGGCTTAAACCCCGGGTCTGACCGAGCCGGGGATTTATTTTGAACGAAACAAAATCAGTCCTGCAAGACTGAACTAAACCCACCGTTCGTTCCGTTCGTATACCGAAATCGGGTTGCGCATGCCGCAACCCATCTCATGCAGCTCACCAGGCGCTTCTGTGGGAAGCGTCTTTTTACTTTTGAATCAGGAATGCTATGTCTGCGATCCCCTTGACCGCACGCGGCGCTGAGCGTCTGCAAGCCGAACTACACCGTTTGAAAACCATCGAGCGTCCCGAGGTCATCAACGCTATAGCCGAGGCCCGTGCCCAGGGCGATCTGTCCGAGAACGCCGAGTACGATGCCGCGCGCGAGCGCCAGGGCTTCATCGAGGGCCGCATCCAGGAACTGGAAAGCACCCTGTCCAATGCCCAGATCATCGATCCTCGGGCGCTGGACACCCAGGGCAAGGCGGTTTTCGGCGCCACGGTCGAAATCGAAGATCTCGAATCGGGCGAGCGCGTCACCTACCAGATCGTGGGCGATGTCGAGGCCGATATCCGCTCCAACCAGATTTCCGTGTCCAGCCCGGTGGCCCGGGCGCTCATCGGCAAGGGCGAGGGCGATGTGGTCGAGGTCAAGGCCCCGGCGGGCGTGCGCGAATACGAAGTGCTGGGGGTCAGCTATATCTGAACCCGAATCCGCGACTGCACGGCGGGGCGCACGGGCGCGCCGCCGTAAAGAAAAAGGGCCGGTGCGGATAGCGCCGGCCCTGGTCGTATGGATGCCTGAAATTGCCGCTTTCCAGTAAAACGAATCAATGCCCGCCGGGCGGCGGACAGGGCGTATCAGCGCTTGGGGCCGCTGCGGCTCAGGTTGCGGCGGGCGCCGGCTCGCAGCGACAGGGCGCTGCCGGGGCGACGAGGAATGCCGTGGGACGGCGTTTGCGCGGCGGCACGGCGTGCCTTGGGCGGCGCGGCTGTGGTGTCGGCGCGGCTGGCCTTGCGGGCGGCGCGCTCGGCTTTTTCGGCGCTGCGCGTGCGTGTTTGCCCGGCGGCGGCCTGTTTCTTGGGCGTGTGGGGCTGCGTAGGCTTGCGCTGGGCGCGCGTGGCCGGTTCGGGCGCAGCGGCCTTGGCGGGTACGGCTTGCGCCCCGGGTTCGGGCCGGTAGACGATCAGGGTCTTGCCCAGGTGATGCACCGGTGCGCAGGACAGCGCGTCGCAGATCGCCTCGAGCATGGCGTCGCGCGCGTCGCGGTCTTCGCCGCCGGCCCGTATCTTGATAAGCTGGTGCGCTGTCAGGTTGCGGTCGATTTCTTTCAGGACCGAGTCCGACAGGCCGCGGTCGCCGATCAGGACTACCGGACGCAGAGGGTGGGCAGCCGCACGCAAGGCGCTGCGTTCCCGGGATGTAATGTCGAGTTTTGCCATATATAGAGATTGTACGGGAATGGCCAAGAAAAAATTCTCGAAAGAGTGGATCCAGCAGCATATCAACGACCCTTACGTCAAAATGGCGCAACAGAAGGGCTATCGGGCGCGCGCGGCCTTCAAGCTGATCGAGATCCTCGATACGGAAAAGCTCATGCGCCGCGGCGATGTCGTCGTCGACCTCGGGGCCGCCCCGGGCAGCTGGTCGCAGGTGGCCCGCGAGCGCCTGGTGGGCCCGGGCGGGCAACTGGACGGGCGCATCATCGCGCTGGATCTGCTGCCCATGGAGCCCATCGCCGGGGTCGAGTTCATCCAGGGCGACTTCCGCGAGGACGAAGTGCTGGGCGAACTGCATGACCGCCTGGGCGGCCAGCAGGTCGACCTTGTGATTTCCGACATGGCCCCCAACTTATCCGGTGTGGGTTCGGCCGATGCGGCACGCATCCAGCACGTCTGCGAATTGGCGCTGGAATTTGCCTGCCAGCATCTCGGTCCGCAGGGGGCGCTGGTGGTGAAAGCGTTTCATGGCAGCGGCTTTTCCCAGGTGGTAGAAACCTTCAAGCAGCATTTCCAGCGAGTGGTCGAGCGCAAGCCCAAGGCATCGCGCGACAAGTCGGCGGAAACCTTTCTGGTGGGGCGGCGGCTCAAGCTCCATGCGGCGAACAAGATTTAGTCTATCGGGTTAGAATGGGTCATTGATCATGGGCAAAAGCGTCCGTTGTACGCGGCGTGGCACCAGGGCGGATTGCGCCCGATCGGTCCTGGCGTTGCAAGAATATTTCTGGCGCGGCGCCGAGGCGCCGTTCCTGCCGCCGTCGTCCGGTATGGCGCATGCCGCACTGCCACATGGGCGCAAGGCGCCCGGTGGGTCGCAGTTTATGTAGGAGGTTGGCTTTGAACAACTCATTTTCCAAGGTCGCGATCTGGATGGTGATCGCCCTGGTGCTGTTTACGGTCTTCAAGCAGTTCGACGGCCACCCCACCACGACGGATACCGTCACGTACACCCAGTTCATGAGCGACGCCAAGGATGGCCGCATCAACAAGGTCGACATCCAGGGCGACACCATATATGTCACCCCCGACGCCGGCAGGCCCTACAGCCTCACCTCTCCGGGCGACCTCTGGATGGTGCCGGAACTGGTCAAGTACGGCGTGCAGGTCTCGGGCAAGGCGCGCGAAGAGCCTTCCTTCCTGACCAGCCTGTTCATTTCCTGGTTCCCGATGCTGTTGCTGATCGGCGTGTGGATCTTCTTCATGCGCCAGATGCAGGGCGGCGGCAAGGGCGGGGCGTTCAGCTTCGGCAAATCGCGCGCCCGCATGCTCGACGAGAACACCAACCACATCACCTTCGCCGACGTCGCCGGCTGCGACGAAGCCAAGGAAGACGTGCAGGAGCTCGTCGATTTCCTGCGCGACCCCACCAAGTTCCAGCGCCTGGGCGGCCGTATTCCGCGCGGCGTGCTGATGGTGGGTTCGCCCGGCACCGGCAAGACGCTGCTGGCCAAGGCCATCGCCGGCGAGGCCAAGGTGCCGTTCTTCAGCATCTCGGGCTCCGATTTCGTCGAAATGTTCGTCGGCGTGGGCGCGGCGCGCGTGCGCGACATGTTCGAGAATGCCAAGAAGCAGTCCCCTTGCATCATCTTCATCGATGAAATCGATGCGGTCGGCCGCCAGCGCGGTGCAGGCCTGGGCGGCGGCAACGACGAACGCGAGCAGACCCTGAACCAGATGCTGGTGGAAATGGACGGCTTCGAATCCGGCCAGGGCGTCATCGTCATCGCCGCCACCAACCGCCCCGACGTGCTCGACCCGGCGCTGCTGCGCCCGGGCCGTTTCGACCGCCAGGTGGTGGTGAGCCTGCCCGACATACGCGGCCGCGAGCAGATTCTCAAGGTGCACATGCGCAAGGTGCCGCTGGCGACCAATGTCGACGCCATGGTGCTGGCGCGCGGCACGCCCGGCTTTTCGGGCGCCGACCTGGCCAACCTGGTCAACGAGGCCGCCTTGTTCGCGGCGCGGCGTAACGGCCGCACCGTCGACATGAGCGACTTCGAAAAGGCCAAGGACAAGATCATCATGGGCGCGGAACGCCGTTCCATCGTCATGCCCGAAGAAGAGCGCAAGAACACCGCCTACCACGAGTCCGGCCACGCGCTGGTGGCGCGCATGCTGCCCAAGACCGACCCAGTGCACAAGGTCACCATCATCCCGCGCGGCCGCGCGCTGGGCGTGACGATGCAATTGCCCGAGAGCGACCGCTACAGCATGGACAAAGAGCGCCTGCTCAACACCATTGCCGTGCTGTTCGGCGGGCGCATCGCCGAAGAGGTCTTCATGCACCAGATGACCACCGGCGCTTCGAACGACTTCGAGCGCGCCACGGCCATCGCGCGCGACATCGTCACCCGCTACGGCATGACCGACTCGCTCGGCCCCATGGTGTATGCCGAGAACGAGAACGAGGTCTTCCTGGGCCGCAGCGTCACCAAGACCACGCATGTGTCCGAGGCGACCATGCAGAAGGTCGACCACGAAATCCGCAGCATCATCGACGGACAGTACGCCGTGGCGCGCAAGATCATCGAAGACAACCGCGACAAGATGGAAGCCATGGCTGCCGCCTTGCTCGAGTGGGAAACCATCGATGCCGACCAGATCCAGGACATCATGGACGGCCGGCCTCCGCGCCCGCCCAAGGTCCCGCAGTCCTCGTCCGACGCGTCCGACAGCGCCACTCCCCCCACCGGCGTGTCTTCGGCGGGCGGCAACAGCAGCACGGCGGCCAATCCCGTATAAGGACATATCCTTGGGGAACCGCTTGCTGTGCGGGCGCTTCGAGCTGCGGCTCGAGCGCCCTCTGGTCATGGGGATCGTCAACCTGACCCCCGATTCCTTTTCCGACGGTTCGCTCTACCTGGAGACGGACGCCGCGATCGCCCATGCGCGCGCGCTGGCCGCCGAGGGCGCAGACCTGCTCGACCTGGGCGCCGAGTCCACCCGGCCCGGCGCGCAGCCGGTGTCCGCCGAGCACGAGCTGCAACGCCTGCTGCCCGTGCTGGAGGCCTTGCGCGACGTGGGCGTGCCGCTGTCCGTGGATACCTTCAAGCCCGAAGTCATGCGGCAGGTGCTGGATGCCGGCGCCGACATGATCAATGACATTTACGGTTTCCGCCAGCCCGGCGCCCTGCAGGCCGTGGCCGGGTCGCGTTGCGGCCTGTGCGCCATGCACATGCAGGGCGAGCCGCGCACCATGCAGCAGGCTCCGCAATACGCCGACGTGGTGGCCGAGGTCCGCGGCTTTCTGCAAGAACGCCTGGACGCTCTGCTTGCCGCAGGCGTAGAGCCCGGCCGCATCGTGCTCGATCCGGGCTTCGGCTTCGGCAAGACCGCGGCCCAGAACTACCTGCTGCTGAACCGGCTGGCCGATCTGCGCATCGAGCCATATCCCCTGTTGCTGGGCCTATCCCGCAAATCCATGCTGGGCCACGTGATCGGCCGCGAGCCCGCCGAGCGGCTGGCCGGCAGCATCGCGGCAGCGCTGGCCGGCGTGGCCCGCGGCGCCGAAATTCTGCGGGTGCACGACGTGGCGGCCACGGTCGATGCCGTCAAAATCTGGAAAGCTATAGATCTGGGAGTTTCATCATGAGCCAGCGTAAATATTTCGGCACCGACGGCGTGCGCGGCGAAGTCGGCGGCGCGACCATCAACGCCGAATTCGCTTTGCGCCTGGGCTATGCCGCAGGGCGCGTGCTGTCCAGGCTGAGCCCGCCGGGGCGCGGCCGGCCCACGGTCCTCATAGGCAAGGACACGCGCATTTCCGGCTATATGCTGGAATCGGCCCTGGAAGCGGGCCTGTCGGCGGCCGGCATAGACGTGCTGCTGGCGGGGCCCATACCTACCCCCGCGGTCGCCTACCTGACGCGCGCGCTGCGCCTGGTGGCCGGCATCGTCATCAGCGCCTCGCACAATCCCTACCAGGACAACGGCATCAAGTTCTTCTCGGCGCAGGGCATGAAGCTGCCCGACGAGATCGAAGAGCAGATCGAGGCGGCCATCGACGAGCCCCTGGGCTGCGTCGGCTCCGAGGCGCTGGGCCGGGCCCGGCGCGTGGACGACGCCGCGGGCCGCTACATCGAATTCTGCAAGAGCACTTTTCCCAACGAGCTCGACCTGTCGGGCATGAAGATCGTCGTGGACGCGGCGCACGGCGCCGCCTACAACGTGGCGCCGCACGTGTTCCGCGAACTGGGTGCCGATGTCTATGCCATAGGCTGCCGGCCCGACGGCTTCAACATCAACGAGGGCGTGGGGGCCTTGCATCCCGAGGCGCTGGTCGCCGAGGTGCAGGCCCGCGGCGCCGACATAGGCATCGCCCTGGACGGCGACGCCGACCGCCTGCAGATGATCGACGGCGCGGGGCGGCTCTACAATGGCGATGAACTGCTGTATGCCATCGTGCGCGGCCGCATGGACGGCGGCGATCCGGTCGCTGGCGTGGTCGGCACGCTGATGACCAACTTCGGCTTCGAGAAGCGCATGAACGACCTGGGCATAGGCTTCGAGCGCGCCAAGGTGGGCGACCGCTACGTGCTGGAGGCCATGCTGGAGCGCGGCTGGCTATATGGCGGGGAAAGCTCGGGGCACCTGATATGCCTGGATTGCCACACGACGGGCGACGGCATTATCGCCGCCCTGCAGGTGCTGACGGCGCTGCGGCGCAGTGGCCGCACGCTGGCCGAGCAGGTGGCCGAACTGAAGATGTATCCGCAGAAAATGGTGAACGTGCCATTGGCGCCGGGCCTGCAGTGGGAACGCCACCCCGGGCTGGCGCAGGCGCGCGAGGCGGTCGAAGAGCAACTGGCCGGCCGCGGCCGTGTGCTGATCCGTGCCTCGGGCACCGAGCCCAAGCTGCGGCTCATGGTGGAAGCCGAAGACGCGGACCTGGCCGAACGGGGCGTGCGGCGGCTGGTTGCGGTGGATTTGGCGAAAGGGTAAGGTGTTCAACGATGGCTTGTAATATCTGACGAACAAAATGGTGCAATGTTGTCGGAGTGATTCCTATGCTTGAACTTGCACGTATACCGCAGAAAGCCGACACCGGCGCGGCGTGGTCCGCGCCCGGCCCGGGGGGGCTTGCCATGGGCCTGGCCCGCACCGCTCGAGAACTCGAGGCGATCCAGAGGCTGCGCTACAACATCTTCACCGAAGAAATGGCCGCGGTCTTTCCGGATTCCGTCGACGGGCTGGATTGCGACCGCTACGATGCCTGGTGCGAACATCTCATGGTCAAGGAACTCTCCACCGGCAGGGTGGTGGGCACCTACCGAATGCTGACTCCGGCCAACGCCCGCAAGGCCGGCGGCTATTATTCCGAGTCCGAATTCGACATCGGCGGCCTGGCGCGCATGCGCGGCACGCTGGCCGAGGTCGGCCGTTCCTGCATCCACGCCGATTATCGCAATGGCGCCGTCATCATGCTGCTGTGGTCGGGCATCACCAGGCTGATGCGCGATGTGGGGGCTCGTTATGTGTTGGGTTGCGCCAGCGTCAGCCTGCGCGACGACGGCGTGACGGCCGCGGAAGTCTGGCGCGCCGCCAACAAGATCTTGCAGGACGATCCGGCGCTGCGGCTGGTGGCGCCGCATTGCCGCTATCCGGTCGAACGCCTGGACAGCGTGCTGCCCGCGCGCATCCCGCCGCTCATCAAGGGCTACCTGAAGCTCGGGGCTTCCATATGCGGCGAGCCGGCCTGGGACCCTGACTTCAATACCGCCGACTTCCCCGTGCTGCTCGATATGGGCCGCATGGACGCGCGCTATCGTCGCCATTTCGGCCTCGACGTCCGGCAGGCCGTGGCGGCCTGAGCCCGGCTGCGCGGTCCTGCTCGCGCGAGGCGATCGGGCCGCCATCAGGGGCAGCCGCGGCGCGGCGCCACGCGCCTGCAAGCGCGTATGCTGCCTTCAAGCCTTCAAGCTTCTTGCGTCTTCAGGCTTCCTGCAGTTCCATCTCGAATCCGGCCTTGTTCCATTGCGCCACTTCGCCGCGCAGCGTGTAGGCCGAGAGCGGGTGTTCGGCCAGCCAGGAGCCGTTTACCCGTATGCGTATGGTCCGCGCATCGGCCGCGATGGCCAGCGGCGGCTTTTCCAGGTCTTCGCGCCGCCGCGACAGCAGCACCGCCAGGCGCAGGCATAGAAGAGTCAGCCATTGCGCATGCGTGGACTCGTGCGCGCGCAGCTTGTTCAGCTTGCCCTGGTGGCCCAGCGCGAGCCACGCCAGCAAAGCCTGCCCGTCATTCGAAAAGCCCGGCATGTCGGCATGCCCGAGTATGTAGGCGCTGTGCTTGTGATAGTCGGCATGGGCGATCGACAGCCCCGTCTCGTGCAGGTCGGCGGCCCAGTTCAGGGCGCGCGCCAGGTCGGGGCGTTCTTCCTCGGGCAGGTCGAGCTGCTCGAAGAAATGTAGGGCCAGCTTGCGTACGCGGTCGGCCTGCAGCATGTCGATGTGGTAGCGCTTGATGAATTGATGGACGGTCTGTTCGCGCTTGTCGTGGTCGGAATCCCGGCCCAGCAGGTCGTACAGCACGCCCACGCGCAGCGCGCCATCGCCGGGCCGCATCAGCTTGATGTGCAGTTCGTCGAACGCGGCCAGCATGATGGCCAGGCCCGGGGCCAGCACCGGCGCGCGGTCCGGCTTGAGCCCCGGCAGCTCGTCTATGATCACGCGGCCGTCGCGTATCAGCTTGGCGCGCAGCTTTTCCAGCCCTTGCTGCGTGATGCCTTTGCTCGACATGCCGCCCTCGGTAAGCACGGCATACAGGCCCTTGGCCGTGCCCGAAGAGCCGTACGCCTCCTGCCAGCCGGTCTTGCGATAAGGCCAGGAGATCGTCTCGAATTCGCGTCTTGCGGCCAGTTGGGCCTGTTCCATGCGCGCGGCGGTAATGCGCCCGTCCGGGAAAAAGGCCTGGCCATAGCTGACACAGCCCATGTACAGCGAGGCCATGCGTAAGGGCTCGTAGCCGCGGCCGATGATCACTTCGGTGGAGCCGCCGCCTATATCGATCACCAGCCTCTTGTTGGGCGAGGGCGGCAGCTCGTTGGCGACGCCGGAAAAAATCAGGCGCGCTTCTTCCTGTCCCGAGATGACTTCGATGGGAAAGCCCAGGGCCGCCTCGGCGCGCGGCAGCAACTGCGCTGCGTTGCGCGCCACGCGGAAGGTATTGGTGGCCACCGCGCGCACGCGGTTGGGGTGGAAGCCCGCAATACGCTCGCCGAAGCGCTTGAGCACGGTGATGGCGCGGTCCATGGCTTCTTCGCTGAGCATCTTGTCCGGCCCCAGGCCGGCGGCAAGGCGCACCGACTCCTTGAGGCGGTCGATGGCATAGATCTGCGCGCCGCCGTCGTGTTGCACGACCCGGCCTATGGACAGGCGGAAGCTGTTCGAGCCGAGGTCGACCGCGGCGAGTAATTGATCCATGCTGGCGGGGTCCGGTGGCGAAGATGCCGCAATTATAAGGACCCATGGCCGCCACGCCGACGGTGTGGACTCGCCGGCACGGGAAATAGCGGCTTTTGCGCCGATAGTGTGCGGAAAGTGGGCAGAAACCCCGTAATCTCTTAGACTGTCACAATATTGAAGAAAATACGGCGTAGAAGGGAAAATTTCGAAGATGGCGCAATACGCCAAGGAATAAGCCGCATGCCTCCGGAAGTATCTGAACCGACCCTGCTCAACCGCGAGCTGTCCCTGCTGAAATTCAACGAAAGGGTGCTCGCCCAGGCCGAAAGCGCCACGACACCGCTGCTCGAGCGCCTGCGCTATGTGTGCATAGTCAGTTCCAACCTGGACGAGTTCTTCGAGATTCGCATTTCCAGCCTGAAAGAGCAGCAGCGCCAGAATTCGACGCTGGTCGGGGGCGACGGCTACACGCCCAACGAGGCCTTCGAACAGGTGCAGCGCGCCGCGCACGAACTGGTAGCGCGCCAGAACCAATTGCTGATGGGACAGATCCTGCCGTGCCTGATGGCGCAGGGCATAGGGCTGCTCGAACCCTCCGGCTGGACCGATGCCTTGCGCGACTGGGCGCACCGGACCTTCGAGCAGGACGTGATGCCCATGCTCACGCCCATAGGCCTGGACCCGGCGCATCCGTTTCCGCGCGTCTACAACAAAAGCCTGAATTTCATCGTCTCGCTGTCGGGGCAGGACGCGTTCGGGCGCCGCGCCTCGATCGCCGTGGTGCAGGCGCCGCGGGCGCTGCCGCGCCTGATCCGCGTGCCGCCCGAGGTCGCCGGCATCCCCGACGGTTATGTGCTGCTGACGGCTCTCATCGGCGCCTTTGTCGGCGAACTGTTTCCGGGCCTGGAGATCCGGGGCTGCCATCAGTGGCGGGTCACGCGCAACAGCGACCTGTTCGTCGACGAAGAAGAAATCACCAACCTGCGGCAGGCCTTGCAGGGCGAGCTGTCGCAGCGCAACTTCGGCGCCGCGGTGCGTCTCGAGATCGATCACCTGATGCCCGAGGATCTCGAAAATTTCCTGCAGCACGAGTTCTCGCTCGAGGCGCGCGACACCTATCGGGTCACCGGGCCGGTGAACCTGTCGCGGCTGGTGCAACTGTGCAGCGCCGTGAAGCGGCCCGACCTGCTGTTCCCGGAATACCGGCCCAAGGTGCCGGCGCCTTTCGACAGCCTGGGTTTGCCGCCCGACCCGACCGCGCTGTTCGCCATCATCGCGCAGCGCGACCGCCTGCTGCATCATCCGTATCAATCGTTCCAGCCCGTGCTCAGCTTCCTGACCGCGGCCGCGCACGACCCCGATGTCGTCGCCATCAAGCAGACGATCTACCGCACCGGCGAAGACTCCGAGCTCATGCACCTGCTGCTGAACGCGGCCAAGGCCGGCAAGGAGGTCACGGTGGTGGTGGAGCTCATGGCGCGCTTCGACGAGCAGACCAATATCAATTGGGCGGCCAAGCTCGAGGCGGTGGGCGCCCATGTCAGTTACGGCGTGGTGGCGCACAAGACGCACGCCAAGATGGCGCTGGTGCTGCGGCGCGAGCAGGGGCGCATCCGGCGCTACGGGCACCTGGGTACCGGCAACTATCATTTGCGCACCAGCACGCTGTATACCGATTTCGGCCTGCTGACCGCCAACCCCAAGATCTGCGAGGACATGGACAAGGTCTTTTCGCTGCTGACGGGCCTGGGCGCGCGCAGGCCGCTGAAGACCCTGCTGCAATCGCCCTTTACCCTGCATGAAACCATCGTCGCCCTGATCCGCGCCGAGGCGATCAATGCCAAGGCGGGCAAGAAGGCGCGCATCATGGCCAAGATGAACTCGCTGCTCGAACCCGTGGTCATCGGCGAGCTCTACAAGGCCAGCCAGGCGGGCGTCGGCATCGACCTGATCGTGCGTGGCGCCTGCGCGCTGCGTGCCGGCGTGCCGGGGCTGTCGGAAAACATCCGCGTGCGTTCTATCATCGGGCGGTTCCTCGAGCATTCCCGCGCGTTCTACTTCTATGCCGACGGCCGCGAGCAGGTGTATCTCGCCTCGGCCGACTGGATGGACCGCAATTTCTTCCGCCGCGTCGAAGTAGGCTTCCCGGTACTCGACCCCGATCTCAAGAAGCGCGTCATCAACGAGGCCTTCCGCTATCCGCTGCGCGACAACCAGCTCGCCTGGCGCGCAGAACCCGACGGCAGCTACGTGCGCGTGCGCAGCCGCGGCGCGGCTTTCAACCTGCACAAATACCTGATGGGCGCGCTCGGATCCTGATTTCGCGCCATGCGGCCGCGGATTGTGCGCTTGTCACAAGCATGTCATATGGGACGTCTAGGATGGCGTCTGTGCGAGGCCTGGAGCCCGCCAGACAGTCCACCAGATCAAAGGATCCTCGATGTCCAAATACGTATTCACGCAAGTCCTGGCCGCCGTCGCCCTGGGTTGCTCCGCCATGGCGCATGCCACCGACATTACCGGCGCCGGTTCGAGCTTCGTGTACCCGGTGATTTCCAAGTGGTCGGCCAGCTACGCCGAAAAAACAGGCAATCGCGTCAACTACCAGTCCATAGGCTCGGGCGGCGGGATTGCGCAAATCAAGGCCGGCACGGTCGATTTCGGCGCTTCCGACATGCCGCTGGACGAGGCCACGCTGGGCAAGTTCGGCCTGGGACAGTTTCCCGACGTGATCGGCGGCATCGTGCCCGCCTTCAACGTGCAGGGCGTAGAACCGGGCCAGATGGTGCTGGACGGCCCGACGCTGGCCGACATCTACCTGGGCAAGATCACCAGCTGGGACGACCCGGCCATCCGCAAGCTCAATCCGGACCTGAAGCTGCCGGCCGCGAAGATCACCGTGGTGCACCGTTCCGACGGTTCCGGTACGACCTATAACTTCACCAACTACCTGTCCAAGGTCAGCCCCGAGTGGAAGTCCAAGGTCGGCGAGAACACCGCGGTTAAATGGCCGTCGGGCATAGGCGGCAAGGGCAACGAAGGCGTGTCGGCCTATATCAAGCAGATGCCGAATTCGCTGGGCTACGTCGAGTACGCCTACGCCCTGCAGAACCATATCGGCTACGCGGTGATGAAGAACGCCGCGGGCAAGGTGGTCAAGCCCATGACCTCCAGCTTCCAGGCTGCCGCGGCCACCGCCGACTGGGCGCACGCCAAGAACTTCAACCTGCTCATGACCAACGCCCCCGGGGACGATGCCTGGCCCATTACGGCCACGTCCTGGGTGATCATGTACAAGCAGCCCAAGAACCAGGAAAAGTCCAAGGTTGCCTTCGACTTCTTCAAGTGGGCCTACGAGCATGGCCAGGACCAGGCCCGCTCGCTCGACTACGTGCCCCTGCCGGCCAGCCTGGTCGGGCAGATCGAGGCCTACTGGAAGGCCGAGTACAAGCAGTAATCACGGCGAATCCCGCCGGCCCGGGGCCGGCGGGACATCGCGCGCAAGCATCCACAACTTTCGAATAAAGCATGCAAGCTGCAAGAGCCGATATACTCGACAGCCCCATAGCCGGGCGCCCGCAAGCCGGCATGCCCGGCGGCGGCGAAGACCGTTCGCGCGCCGATGCGCGGCATGATGCACTGTTCCGGCGGCTGTTGCGTTGCTGCGCACTGCTGGTGCTGGCGGCCCTGCTGGGCGCCGCATTGTCCACGCTGTGGGGCGGGCGCGAGGTGCTGTTCGGGCAGGGCCTGCAATTTTTGACCAGCAGTGCCTGGAATCCGGTGTCCGACGACTATGGGGCGCTGGCCCCGGTGTTCGGCACACTGGTGACATCTCTCATCGCCCTGGTGTTGGCGGTGCCGACGAGCTTCGGCATCGCCTTGTTCCTTACCGAGATCGCGCCGGCCTGGCTACGCGGTCCTGTGGCCACGGCCATCGAACTGCTGGCCAGCATCCCTTCGATCATCTACGGCATGTGGGGGCTGTTCGTCTTCGTGCCTTTCATGTCGCGCATCGAGCCGGCGCTCAGCGCCACGCTGGGGCGCCTGCCGCTGGTAGGGGGCCTGTTCCAGGGGCCGCCGCTGGGCCTGGGCCTGCTTACCGCGGGCATCGTGCTGGCGGTCATGATCCTGCCCTTCATATGTTCGGTCATGCGCGAAGTGTTCCAGACGGTGCCGGCGCGGCTGAAGGAATCGTCCTACGCACTGGGTTCGACCACCTGGGAAGTCGTGTGGGACATTGTGCTGCCGTACACCCGCTCGGCCGTGATAGGCGGAGTTTTCCTGGGGCTGGGCCGGGCCTTGGGCGAAACCATGGCGGTCACTTTCGTGCTCGGCAATTCCTACGACATTACCTCGTCGCTGCTGATGCCGGGCACCTCGATTTCGTCGAGCATCGCCAATGAATTCAACGAGGCGGTGGGCGTTCATCGCTCGGCGCTGATCGCGCTGGGTTTCCTGCTGTTCGTCGTGACCTTCGTGGTGCTGCTGGCGGCGCGCCTGATGTTGCGGCAACTGTCGAAACGGGAGGGCAACTGATGAGCGCAAGCGTCTATCTGCGGCGCCGCTGCATCAATCTGGCGGCGCTGGTCCTGAGCGGCTGCGCGACTGCGCTGGGCCTGGCATTCCTGGCCTGGATCCTGTGGGTGACACTGAAGAACGGCCTGGGGGCGATCGGCCCGCGGCTGTTCACCAAGATCACGGCCTACGGCGAGCAGGGCGGCCTGGCCAATGCGATCATCGGCAGCCTCATCATGGATGCGATGGCCTTGCTGATCTGCGCCCCGATAGGCATACTCGCGGGCACCTATCTGGCCGAGTATGCGCATCGCTCCAGGCTGGGGGCGACGATCCGGTTCCTGAACGACATCCTGCTGTCGGCTCCGTCCATCGTGCTGGGCCTGTTCGTGTACGTGATAGTGGTGCTGCCGATGTCGAACCTGACCGGCGGCGCGTATTCGTTCTCGGGCGTGGCCGGTGCGGTGGCGCTGGCGCTGATAGGGCTGCCGGTGATCGTGCGCACCACCGACGAAATGCTGCAACTGGTGCCGACCACGCTGCGCGAGGCGACGCTGTCGCTGGGCATACCGCAGTGGAAGATGACCGTGCAGGTACTGATGCGCGCCGCGGCCTCGGGCATCGTCACCGGCGTGCTGCTGGCGCTGGCCCGGCTGGCGGGCGAGACCGCGCCGCTGCTGTTCACGGCCTTCGGCAACAATTTCATGACCCTGCATCCCTTGGACAAGATGGAAAGCCTGCCGGTCGCCATCTACCAATACACCAACGATCCCAATCCGTCTTTGCACGCGATTGCCTGGGCCGGGGCGCTGCTGATTGCTCTGTTCGTGCTGTTGTTGAGCCTGGCGACCCGCATGCTGTTTTCGCGCAATAAGGTACATCATGATTGACTACGTCGCCGCGCATGCGGCAGGCGCCGGCCCGGCCAGCGCGCCGCGCGCCGAGGCGCGCACCAAGATTTCGGTGCGCGACCTGAACTTCTACTACAACGGCTATCATGCCTTGCGCGGCATAGGCATGGACATTCCCGAAAAGCAGGTTACCGCCATCATCGGCCCCTCGGGCTGCGGCAAGTCCACGCTGTTGCGCATCTTCAACCGCATCTACGCGATCTACCCGAAGCTCAACGCCACCGGCTCGGTGATGCTGGACGGCGAGGACATACTGGATCCGTCCTATTCCCTGAACCGCTTGCGCAGCAAAGTAGGGATGGTGTTTCAGAAGCCGGTGCCGTTTCCGATGACGATCTTCGAAAATGTCGCCTACGGCATACGCCACCACGAGCGGCTGTCGAAGGCCGATATGGCGATCCGCGTGGAGCAGGCGCTGCGCGGGGCGGCCTTGTGGGACGAGGTCAAGGACAAGCTGGGGCGCAGCGCGCTGGGCCTGTCGGGCGGCCAGCAGCAGCGCCTGTGCATAGCGCGCGGCATCGCCCTCAAGCCCGAGGTGCTGCTGCTGGACGAGCCGACCTCGGCGCTGGATCCGATCGCCACCACCCGCATCGAGCAGTTGGTGGAGGAACTCAAGCACCAGTACACGATAGTCATCGTCACCCACAATATGCAGCAGGCGGCGCGCTGCTCGGACTACACGGCCTATATGTACCTGGGCGAACTCATCGAGTTCGGCCTGACCGACCGGATCTTCATGAAGCCTGCGCGCAAGGAAACCGAGGACTATATTACCGGCCGCTTCGGCTGATCCCAGCCCCGGGGCGCGGCGGCCCGGACGGGGCTTGCGGCAGGCGGCCTAGCGCATTTTCGGTTCAGATGTTTACAGTCTTCGAAGCACTGTATGTGGCGGGTGCTGCAAGAAGGTGGTAAACATTTGCGCCGAACTTGCTCTAGCCCGGCCTGAGGGTCAGGCCGGATGAACCGGGTTCAATGAACCGCGCCGGGCGAAGCCGCCGCAGCTCGCCGGATTCAATTCCACTTGCCGCCGCTGCCGCCCACGCTGTAGCGCCCTGCGCCCAGCAGCGCGACGGACAAACCGCAGAACAAGTAGAAATATTGCAGCTCGAGCTGCACGCCACCGTTGCCGCCCAGGTGCCAGAGCTGAGCCGAATGCACCAGGGCCAGGGCCACCAGCATGTTGATGACCGCGAGCAGTCCGCCCAGCCGCGCATAGATGCCCAATATCATGAGGATGGGGGCGAGGACTTCCCCGAGGTATACGGCCCAGCCGAAGAAGTGCGGCAGGCCGTGGGCCGCCACCATGCCGTCGATGCCGCCGACCCCGTGCACTATCTTTGAAATGCCATGGAACAGCAGCAATATGCCTACGGTCAGGCGCAGCACCAGTTTACCCAGATCGTCTTGCGAACTTGCGGACATTGCTTGATTCTCCATAGTGAATACAGGGGCCTGCCCTCGGCAGGCCGCTCATTATATAGAGGAGCATGGGGCCGGACCAATTCGGAATGTATGCAACTGTACGGGGCGCCGCGGCGTGCGCCGGACCCACGAGCTTGCTCTATGTTTCAAGGATGATGTCGCAATAATTCAAGCATGCGCCCGCGGACCTGTGGAATGATGTCGTCTTCGAGTCCTGGCAGGCCGGTCGGCCGCGCCGGGCGGGCCGACCGGCCCAATAATCTTCGAGGGATACCCATGCTGCTGGAAGAAATCGCGCGCTATGGCGCCTGGCAAAGCCGCGAGACGCTGCCTCCTGAGGTCTTGCATCACGCCAAGCGGGCCGTGCTGGACTGGTTGTCGGCCCTGTATCCGGGCACTCGGGTCAACCCGGCGCTGCAACTGGTGCAGTCTTGCGTAGAAGAACTGGGCAGCGGCCGTTCCCGGCTGCCGGGGCAGGGCACCACGGTCTTTGCCGCCACCGCCGCCTGGATCAACGGCAGCGCCTCGCATACTGTGGAATTCGACGATATTTTCAAGGACGCCGTCTATCATCCGGGATGCCCGGTGATTTCGGCGGCCCTGGCCGTGGCCGACCAGCTCGGTTCCAGCGGCGAAGACCTGCTGCGCGCGATCGTGGCGGGCTATGAAATCTCCACGCGCATTGGCGCGGCAGTCCAGCCTTCGCATTACCGCTACTTCCATACCACCGGCACGGTAGGCTGCCTGGGGGCCGCGGCGGCCGTGGCGGCGCTGTGCGCGCCCGGCGATGCCGCGGTGATGGGGCACGCCATCGCCACCTCCGCTACTTTTGCCTCCGGCCTGCAACAGGCTTTCAGGTCGGAATCCATGACCAAGGCGCTGCATGCGGGCCATGCTGCCGAAGTGGGCGTGCGGGCCGGGCTTGCCGCTCGGGCCGGGGTCACCGGGGCGCCCGACATCCTGGAAGGCGCGGCGGGCTTCGGCGCCGCCCTGTCGGATGGGGCCGACTGGAACCGGGCGCTGGAAGGCCTGGGCAAGGACTACAACATTACCCGCATCACCCAGAAGAACTATGCCTGCTGCGGCCACACCTTCGCCGCCATCGACGCGGCCCTGGCGGTGCGCGACGCGCACGGCCTGGCGCCGCGCGACATGCGCAAGATCCGGGTGGACACCTATCAGGTGGCCCTGGACGTCACCGGCAATTTCTCGCCGTCCACGGTATTCGAGGCCAAGTTCAGCCTGCCCTACGTGGTGGCGCACGGCCTGCTGCACGGCTCGGTGCGGCTGGACGCCTTCGGGCCGGATCGCCTGGGCGACGCGGCCCTGCGCGAACTGATGGGCCGTATCGAGCTGCACGCCGATCCCGCCTTGACGGCGGCATTCCCGGCCGGGCGCGGCGCGCGCGTCAGCATCGAGACCACGTCGGGCGACGAGCACGAGCAATTGTTCCCGTATCGCAAGGGGGATCCGCAATGTCCCTTGAGCGATGCTGAGCTCGACGCCAAGTACAGCGAACTGGTTGTGCCGGTGCTGGGTGCCGAGGCCGCGCAGCGCCTCAATGAGCAGGTGCGCATGCTGGAACGGCTGCCTGTGCGCGAACTGGCGCTGGGCTGATCGCGCCGCGCGCATGCGCCCTGCGCGCCGCCGCGTTGCTCGATCACAGATATATTCACCGAACAGTATTGGATGGTTTCATGCTTAGTCCCAGTGTATCGGCGGCCCTGCTGTCGCCGCGTTCCGTCGCGCTCATAGGCGCTTCCACCGATCTCAGCAAGAACAGCGCCAGGCCCTTGCGTTTCATGCGCAAGCACGGATTCCAGGGCCGGGTATATCTGGTCAATGCCCGGGGCGGCAGCGCCGGCGGGGAAACCGTGTACCAATCCGTCCTGGATATTCCCGAGCCTGTGGATCATGCCTTCGTCATGACGGCCGCGCGGCACGTGCCGCAGGTGCTGGCCGAATGCGCCCGCAAGGGCGTGCCGGTGGCTTCGATCTATTCGGACGGTTTTGCCGAAATAGGGCAGGCGGGCGCGCAGGCCCAGCGCGAACTGATAGAACAGGCCCGCCGCGACGGCCTGCGCGTGCTCGGCCCCAACAGCATAGGCACGGCCAATGCGCATACCGGCGGGGTCGTGTCGGTCAATGCCGTGTTCGAGATGGACGTGCTGCCGCGCGGCGACATCAGCCTGGTCTCGCAGAGCGGTTCCATGATGGGCTCGCTGCTGTCGCGCGCCGCGGCGCGCGGCTTCGGTTTCGCCAAGTCGGTGTCGGTGGGCAACGAAAGCGATATTTCCGTGGGCGAAGTGGTGGACAGCCTGGTGGACGACCGGGACACTCGCGTGATCCTGTTGTTTCTCGAGACCTTGCGCGATGCGCAGACGCTCGGCGCGGCGCTGGACCGGGCGCGCGCGGCCGGCAAGCCGGTAATCGCCTACAAGCTTGGGCGTTCCGAGCAGGGCGACGCGCTGTCGCAATCGCATACCGGCGCCATGGCGGGCAACGACGCGGCGATCGGCGCATTTTTCGCCGCTCATGGCGTGATGCGCGTCAGCGTGCTGGAGGCATTGCTGGAACTGGCGCCTCTGGCGCGCGCCTATGCTGGCGCGCGCCCCGCGCGCGGGGCGGCGAATCAGCGGCGCATCGCAGTCATCACCACCACCGGCGGCGGTGCCGCGACAGTGGTCGACAACCTGGGCCTGCGCGGTTTTACCGCGGTAGCGCCGCCCGCGGAATTCGTCGCGCATATGGCGGGCCGGGGCCTGACCATACGCAGCACGCCGGTCATCGACCTGACCTTGGCCGCCAGCAGCGCGCAATACCTGGACTTGCTCGAGCAATTGCTGCAGGCCGACTGGTGCGACGCCGTATTGAGCGTGGTGGGCTCGTCGGCGCAGTTTCATCCGCAACTGGCAGTACGCCCCATCATCGAATGCGCCAAGCCGTCCGATCGGCCGCTGGCGGCGTTCCTCGCCCCCGAGGCCGGCGAGTCGCTGTCCATCCTGCTGGGCCATGGCATCGCGGCGTTCCGCACGCCCGAGTCTTGCGCCGATGCGCTTGCGGCGTTTTTCGAGCCGCCCGGCGAGTTGGTTTCCTGCGCAGGGCAGTCCACTCCGTCGCTGCCCGACGACTTGCCGCGGCATGGCCCGCTGAACGAGGCCGAGGCGGGCCGGCTGTTCGGCGCGCTGGGCATGCCCATGGCCGATTCGCAATGGCTGCGCAGCGCGGACGAAGCACATGCCCAGTCTTATCCTGTGGTCTTGAAAGTGGTGTCGCGCGACATACTTCACAAGACGGATGCCGGCGGCGTGCGCACCGGCCTGGCGGATCGCGAAGCGCTGTCCGCGGCCATGGCCCGCATGTCCGAAGATGTGGCCCGGGCTTGTCCCGAGGCGCGCCTCGAGGGCTTCCTGGTGCAGCCCATGGAACGGGGCCTGATCGAACTGATACTGGGTTATCGCCACGATCCCTTGGTGGGGCCGACCGTCCTGCTGGGCGCCGGCGGCGTCGCCGCCGAGCTGATCCCCGATTATTCGCTGCGCCTGGCGCCGGTCAGCCGCGAGCAGGCCATGGAAATGATCGAAGAGGTGCGCCACATACGGCTGGTGCGAGGCTACCGCGGCCTGCCGCAGGCCGACCTGGGCCCCCTGGCCGATGCCGTGGCGGCGTTTTCCCGCCTGGCCTGCCTGGAAGGCCAACCCGTGGCCGAGGCCGAGATCAACCCGCTGTTCGTGCAGAAAGACGCGGTCGTGGCTGTGGATGCGGTGGCAGTGTGGCGCGAAGGGGGTGGCCCCGACGCGGGCGCTGCACACCGGACATAAGACCCTTATTCCCGCAATTCACGCAGCAGATGTTCCAGCAGTTCTGCCGCGTGGCCGTTGCTGCCGTCCGTGGGCGAGATGCAGATATAGAACTGGCGCTCGGCCCAGTCGTCCAGCAAGTGGATCAAGGTCAGCCCCATGGGGCCGAGATAGTTGGCTGCGATTCGTTCCGGCACCACCGCTATTCCCAGGCCTTCGCGCACCATATTGCAGCGGGTCTCGAAATTGGCTACTTGCAGCTTGACGTTGGGCGGCCGGGAAAGGCCGGGCCCGATATAGGACAGGAACTGGTCCAGCGAGTGGCGCGGAAAGTAGCCCAGCAGGTCATAGTCCAGCGCGTCCTCGAAGTGGATCTGGTCGTGGCGGCTGAGCGGATGGCCATTGGGCACCACCAGCCCCACACGGTCTTTCTTGTATTGGTATGAAATGACGCCGGTGGCGGGCTGTTCGGCGTGATAGATGCCGATGTCGCCATGGCCCGAAGCGATCAGGCGGGGGATGTCGTAGCTATGGCTTTCGAGCAGGTCGATGCTGGTGTTGCGCCGTCCCGCGAGAAAGGTAGCTATGGGGCCCGGCAGGAACTGCAGGTTGGTGGACGGGTTGGCCAGCAGGCGGATGCGCGGCGTGCCGTCGCTGGCATAGGCGGCCACGGCTTCTTCGGTCTGGTGCAGGTTGCGCAGGATGAGCTTGGCGCGCTGATACAGCATGTCGCCCACCGCGGTGGGCTCCACGCCGCGGCCGTGGCGTTGCAGCAGGCGCTTGCCGAGATGTTTTTCCAGGTCGCTGATGCGCTTGCTGATGGCCGAGGTGACGAGATTCTCGCGCTCGCCTGCCTTGGACAAGCTTTGCTCTTCGACGGCGGCGACGAAAATCTCGAGCGCGGCGGTATCCAGTTTCTTCATGGGGATTGCATGGCGCCGGCCGTCGGGGCCCGGCAGGCTGAATGTGAATCCCATAAGTATAAGCAGTGTGGAGTATGGCTGCCCGAACTCCCGCCCGTATGGCGCCGGTATCCTCGCCCATGAAAAAAAGGGCAATCCTGTCCGGAATGCCCTCTGCGCCGCCGCCGCGTACCTATACAGCGGCCCGGGTTCGAGCCGGCCCCGGCCGTCGGCCGGGCGCGCGGCTGGCAAGTGTCAGCTCGGTTCTATGCCCAGATGCTTGATGAGCTTGCCGCTTTCCACGATGTCCTCTTGGTATACCTTGTTGTACTCTTCGGGCGTCAGTCGCGTGGGTGTGGCGCCCATGCTGGCGAGCTGTTCGACCCCTTCTTTTGAGTTCATGACCTGGGTAATGGTCTTGTTCAGCTTGTCGACGATCGCAGCCGGTGTGCCCTTGGGAGCGAGTACCCCGTACCAGGCGGCCGGAGCGAAGTCCTTGACGCCAAGTTGTTCGAAGGTCGGCACGCCGGGCAACAGCGGGTAGGGCTTCTCGCTGCCCACCGCGAAGGCGCGTACCTGGCCTTTTTGCAACTGGCCCTGCACCGTGCCCAGCGTGGCAAAGGAACAATCGACGCGGCCGGCTATCATGTCCAGCAGGCCAGCGGCGCCGCCCTTGTAAGGCACATGCAGCATCTTGTAGCCGGTTTTTTCCATGAATTCTTCCACGGCCAGATGGGGATCGGACCCGATGCCGGAAGAAAATGCGGTGTACTTGCCGGGCGCTGCCTTGACTTGCTGCATGAATTCGGCATAGTCCTTGGCCTTGACCGAAGGGCCCACCACCAGCACGTTGGGCATCTTCAGCAGCATTGCGACGGGCACCAGGTCCTTGGCCGTATCGTAAGGCACTTTTTTGTGCAGATAAGGAATATTGACCATACTTTGTGTGCCCAGCAGCAGGGTATAGCCGTCGGGGGCCGCATGCGCCACATTGCTGTTGGCGATCGTGCCGTTGGCGCCGCCCTGGTTCATGACGATGAACTTGGCCTGGGGCCAGGCCTGCTGCAAGAGCTTGGTCATGATGCGGGCCGCATGGTCGGATGGCCCGCCCGCGGGAAAGCCCACCAATACATTGATGGGGCGCGATGTCGGGTAGTCCGCGGCTTGGCTGGCTGCGGGCAAGGCCACGCCGGTCACGGCCACCAGGCCGGCCAGCAATACATTCTTGATACCGGGCATGGAAATTCGCATGCTGTCTGTCTCCAGTGTTTTTCGGAAGGATTTCGAAAAGGTCTACTAGTCTAGGATGTCCTACAGGCCTGGGATTTCGAAAAAGCTGAAGCTATGGTTTCCGAATACAGAAAACGGAGAGCAAGCGCCTTGCACTTGCGGCTGCGGCGGCGCGCAAGCATCCGCGCGCCGGGTAAATAGTCACGGGCCAAAGAGGGGATTGCGCGCGATGGGCTCGCGCTTGCGATCAGTCGGCCGCGCGCTCGAACACCACGGCAATCGCGTCGGCCACTTTCTCGAGCCAGACGAATTGCAGCGAGGCACGCGCTTGTTCCGGGATGTCTTCGAGGTCTTTGCGATTGCGCGCCGGCAGCAGCACGGTCTTGATGCCGGCCTGCATGGCGGCCAGCACTTTTTCCTTGATGCCGCCTACGGGCAGCACCAGCCCGCGCAGGCTGATCTCGCCGGTCATGGCACAATCGTGGCGTACAGGCTGGTTCCTGGCCATGGACGCCAGCGCCACGAACATCGCCACGCCCGCGCTGGGGCCGTCCTTGGGCACCGCGCCGGCCGGAACGTGCACGTGTATGTCGCTGTGTTCGAATATCTGCGGATCGACCTGGAATTCGGCGGCGTGCGCCTTGAGCAGCGTAAGCGCAGCCTGGGCGCTTTCCTTCATGACGTCGCCCAGTTGGCCGGTGAGCATCAGCCTGCCGTTGCCCGGCGTGCGGCTGGCCTCGATGAAGAGTATGTCGCCGCCCACGGGCGTCCAGGCCAGGCCCGTGGCCACGCCCGGCATGCTGGTACGCATCGCCAGTTCGCTTTCGTACCTGTCGGGGCCGAGGATGGTTTGCAGGTCGCCGGCGTCGATGCGCACATGTTGCGCCGAACCTTCGGCGATGCGCATCGCCGCATGGCGCATGGCGCTGCCGATTTCGCGTTCGAGATTGCGTACGCCCGCTTCGCGCGTATACCCATGGATGATGGCCTGTATCGCGGCATCGGTGATCTCGCACTGCTGCGCCGTGAGCCCGTTGGCCTCGAGCTGGCGCCCGACCAGGTAGCGCCGGGCTATCTGTTGTTTTTCTTCTTCGGTATAGCCCGTCAGCGCGATGATTTCCATGCGGTCGCGCAGCGGCCCGGGTATGGTGTCCAGCACATTGGCGGTGCAGATGAAGAACACCTGCGACAGGTCGAAGGGCACGCCCAGGTAATTGTCGCGGAAGCTGGAGTTCTGTTCAGGGTCCAGCACCTCGAGCAGCGCCGAGGCCGGGTCGCCTTGTATGCCGGAACCCAGTTTGTCGACTTCGTCTAGCATCATGACGCAGTTGCGCGCGCCGGCCTTGTGCAGGGCCTGGATGATGTTGCCGGGCAGGGCGCCGATGTAAGTGCGGCGGTGGCCGCGGATCTCGGCCTCGTCGTGCACGCCGCCCAGGCTGACGCGGGCGAACTTGCGCCCCGTCGCGCGCGCGATGCTCTGGCCCAGCGAGGTCTTGCCCACCCCCGGCGGCCCCACAAAGCACAGTATGGGGCTCTTGCCCTTGGGGTTGAGCTTGCGCACCGCCAGGTATTCGAGAATACGCCGCTTGATTTTTTCCAGGCCGTAGTGGTCTTCGTCCAGGATGGCGCGGGCGCGGGCGATGTCTATGCTGTCTTCGGTTTGCACCGACCACGGCAGTTCCGTGAGCCAGTCCAGGTAGGTGCGCAGCATGGAGTATTCGGCCGAGCCGTCGGACATATGCTGCAGCCGCTTCAGTTCCTTGCGCGCATGGGTTTCTACTTCCGGCGGCATGCCGGCCTTGGCGATGTGCTCTTCGACTTCGGCGATCTCGGCGCCATTGCCCTCGCTTTCGCCCAACTGGTTCTGTATGGTCTTGAGCTGCTCGCGCAGCAGCACTTCGCGCTGCCGGTCTTCGAAGCGTTCTTTGGTGCGCTGGTCGATGTCGTGGCTGATGCGCAGCACTTCGAGGAAGTGGGCCACCTGTTCGAGCACACGGTCCAGGCGCGGCAGCAGATCGAAGGTTTCGAGTATCTTCTGCTTGTCTTCGGGCTTGAGGTCCATCAGCCCGGCGACGAAATCGGCCAACTGGGCGGGAGAACTGATGTTTTGCAGCGCGGTTCCCAGTTCTGCCGGCGCCTGCGGCAGCAACTGCAGCGCTTCGACCGCGCGCGCCTTGAGCTGCAGCATGCGGGCTTCGATGTCGGGGCTGCTGCCTTGCGGTTCGGGGTGGCGTTCCACTTGAGCCAGCATATAGGGATAGCCTTCGAGAAATTCGGTGACGCGGAAGCGCTGCTCGCCCTGGCAGATGATGTGATGCGTGCCGTCCGGCGTGGTGACGTAGCGCAATATATTGGCCACCGTACCCACCCGGTACAGGTCGTCGACTACGGGAGCCTCGTCCTGCGCATTCTTTTGCAGCAATACGCCCACCTGCCGTCCGGTGCGCGCGGCTTCCTGGGCCGCCAGCATGGTGGCCTCTTGCGTGATCGCGATCGGCGCGGCCAGGCCCGGGAACAGCACGAGGCCGCGCACCGGGATGATGATGAGCGCGCCCGCGGGCAGCGACAGCGCCTCGGCCTGTTGCGGCTTGTCGCCTTCGACGGCGGGGGTGGCTGGTAATTCGGAACGGGATTCGGCTTCAGGTGTTTGGCGGTCCATGGCTGTTTATCCCTTCTGCTTCAGTTCAGTCTCAGCAGGCCCAGTTGCAGGCAGCCGTTGGCCAGTTGCGATTCCTTGATTTCGAACTGGCCGGCGGGCAGGCCTATGCGCCGCTCGAACCGCCCGTAGGGAATTTCAATGCGGCGGATGCGCGACCCCGGAGCGGCGGGAAGAGGGCGTTCGCCTACGACCAGCAGGGAGTCGCCGTCGATCACGACCTTGACATGCGCGGGGTCGACGCCGGGCAGGGCCACCTGCACATACAGATGGCGGCCGGTCTCGAATACGTCTATGGGAGGTTCCCAGGCGGGGCCCGAAACCGGGTCGGGGCGTAGATGGAAGAACTGGCGATGCAGGCGGTCGGCCCGTTCCAGCAGGGTGACGGCATCGACCCACATCGTGTCGGATGGCTTGCGAAAATTCATGAATCGCGTCCTCGGTTCCGAGCTTGTGCGATTCATTATACGCGTCGCTTGCGGGCGGGGCGGCCGCGGATATTTGCCTCTGTTTGGGAGGATTGCGCCGGGTTCCCGGCTCTTGGCCGGTCACTGCGGAGTCGGGGCGGCCGAGATCATCGGCATGAAAGAAGAAGAGGCTTGTGCGTTTTCTCGAGCCCGTAGTTTTGTCGTGTCGGGGCGTTGGAATTCGAATTCGCGACCCTCTGCTTCCAAAGCAGATGCGCTATCAAGCTATGCTACGCCACGGAAAGCGGCGTAGCTGCTATGGTGGTTGACACCATATCTAATATATGGTGTTATACACCATATGAAAGCGACTCTTCTGCACCGCAGCCGCACTATTTACAAGCGCGGCATTATAGAAGCCGTGGTGTGGCAGGTGCCTTGGCCCGTTCCGCCATCGGACCATCCTTACAAATACCGTCTTGTATATGTGATAGATGGACAGAGGGTCGTGGGCTATGACAATGAGCGCGGCAAGGGTGACCACAAGCACCTCCGGGGCGTGGAGTCATCCTATGAATTCAAGGGGCCGCGGCAATTGATGGTCGATTTCATGGCTGATGTTGAAGGAGCCGACTATGACAAATGATCAAACTCTCCATGTGGTTGTGGGCGGCGGGCCCGGGCGTGCCCTGAAACATGCCGCCGACGCGATGAGCGCCCTGGAGCAGGGCAGGCAGCCCGCGCCGCACTTCGAGGTAGGATTTGATGACGTGAGCCAGATGCTCGCTGTTTTCACGCCGCGCCGCTGGGAACTGATCGCTGCGTTGCGCGAGACGGGGCTAACGTCGATTTCAGCCTTGGCTAAGCTGCTGGGCCGTGACTACAAGAACGTGCATGGCGACGTGACTGCGCTGATGGAATGGATGGCCATAGAGAAGGATGAGCAGGGCCTGATCCACGCACCCTTCGCAGACATCGCGGTGGACGTGCATCTGCCGCGACGGCGGGCGGCCTGACTCATCGCGCCCATTCACTCCGTGGGCGGGCAGGCGGGCAGTACTGTATTTTTCCTGGCTGGACAGCCCGGCCAGCCGCTTACAACACCCGCTTCAAGAACAACTGCAGTCTCTCGCTGCGCGGGTTTTCGAAGAATTCTTCGGGCGGGGCGATTTCCAGCAGATGCCCGTGGTCGAGGAACACCACGCGGCTGGCTACTTCTTTCGCGAAGCGCATCTGATGCGTGACGACGACCATGGTCATGCCTTGTTTGGCGAGGTCGCGCATGACGTCGAGCACTTCGCCGACCAGTTCGGGGTCGAGCGCCGACGTGGCTTCGTCGAACAGCATGACCTCGGGGTTCATCGCCAGGGCGCGCGCTATGGCCACCCTTTGCTGCTGTCCGCCCGACAACTGTGCGGGGCGGCGATCGCGCAGGTGATCGAGGCCGACCAGCTCGAGCTTCGAACGCGCGATGGCAACGGCTTCTTCGCGGCGCTTGTTGTGCACGGCCCGCAGGGCCATGGTCACGTTTTCCAGGACGCTGCAATGGGGAAAGAGATTGAATCTCTGGAAGACCATGCCGACCCGGGTCCGGATGCCGTCGACATCGGCGCCCTTGTCGGTAATGACTTGCCCGTGGATGCTGATCTGGCCGCGATCGGGCACTTCGAGCAGGTTGGTGCAACGCAGTAGCGTCGATTTTCCGGACCCCGAGGGCCCGAGCAGGCAGATGGTTTCCGCCGTGTCCACGCTCAGGTCGATGTCTTCCAGGACCACGGTACGCCCGAATCGCTTGCCGACGTGCGAATACACGATCGCGGGCTGCGGGTGGCCGACGGACGATGGCGTCGAGAGGGTTTTGTCGGCAACAACGGTGCTTGTAGTGGACATGGTCGCTCAGCCTTCTTCGGACGCTTCGAGTCGGATCTTGGGGCCGTTATGCAGCCGCCGTTCCCAGGCGTTCACGATATAGGTCAGGGGAACGGTGATCATCAGGTAGACGATGCCGGAGGCCACCAGCGGCGAGAAGTTGGCGCTGTTGATCGTACCGTCGTGGCCGATGGAGAACAGTTCACGCTGGCCTATGGTCAGGCCCAGCAGATATACCAGCGCGGTGCTGCGGATGATGATGATGGACTGGCCGGTAAGCGCCGGAAGCACCGTCCGGATTCCGATGGGGATGACGATCAGGCGCGTGGTCTTCCAGAGCGAAATCCCCAGGCTGCGCGCGGCTTCGACCACGCCTTTATCGACGTCCTGGAACCCGGAACGGAAGATTTCCGCCATATAGGCGCCTTCCACCACACCCACGGCCAGGCCGGCGTATCCGTAGGTCCAGTGGCCGAAGACCATCAGGCCCGCCATGGGCAAGCCGGCGCCGATCAGGAAGATGCTCAATATGTGGGGCGCACCGCGGAAGATATCGACATAGATGCGAAACGGCAGGCGCACCAGGAACTTCTTCGACATCAGGCCGAACGAGAAGAACAGCCCGATGATGCACGAAAAGAACGTGCCTATCACCGACAATATCAGCGTGTTCGGCAGACCCACCCGCAGCAGGTCGGGCAAGGTATCCGCGATGAGATGAACATCGAAAAAAGTTGCGAGCACATTGTTCAGCCCTTCCATGGCCACCTCGCCCAAATGCTATAGAGTGTTCGTGAGAAATCGGGAACTACTTCTTGAAATTCGGGTATTCCTGCGCCATGCCGGCAGGCTCGCCCTCGCCGGGATACCACTTGCTGTAGAGCTTCATGTAGGTGCCGTCGGCAATGATGTCCCCAAGAGCAGTGTTCATGGCTTTCAGCAGTGCCGGCCGGTCTTTCGCGACGGGCAGCGCGCCTTTGCCGCTCATGACCGACTCGCTGGCCATGAAATCGGGGTTCCTCTTCAGCAGGCCCGAAGAGGCCTCAAAGCCGGTGAACAGGCCGCTGACTTGCCCGGTCTTGAGCGCGGCGGTGCTGGCTGCGATGTTCGGGAACGTCCTGACACTGATGGTGGGCTCGAGCTTTTGCAGCACCGGTATCAATGCGCTGCCCACGGTAATGGCCACAGTCTTGCCGCCTGCGTTCTTGACGGTCTGCAGCGGAGCCTTCTTCAGCGACACCAGCCGTGCCTGGGCGAAGTTCACGGGGGTCGTGAAGTTCACCACTTTCTCGCGCGGCGGCGTCACCAGCACGGCGAAGGCGGCGGAGTCATAGCGGTGGCTGCTGATGGAAGGCACCATGCTGGAGAAATCGGTGGCGACATACTCCGGCTTCAGATTGATTCTTTTGGCGATCTCGGTGGTCAGGTCCACCATGAAGCCGGCCGGCTTGTCGTCCTTGATAAAGGAGACCGGCTTGTCGTCCGCACGGAAGGCATAGAGAATCTGACCTTTTTCAACGGTATGCAGTTCGGCGGCATTCGTGCCGGCAGCGCTTGCGGCGCTACCGAACGACACGGCGAGCGTCGACAGAAATCCCATGGCCAGGAATTTGCTATAGCGTGAGAATGACATGGCGAGTCTCCTTTATTGTCGAAATAGTGAAGTTTGGGCGCGAATCGGCGCTTTCCCAAGGGTCGAAGAAATCGTATCATCGGCATGATGCGCGTTTATTAGAATAAACCTATATTTCCTTCGAAAAAATGCAACAATTGCAGAGCCAGAGCCAGAGCCAGAGCCAGAGCCAGAGCCAGAGCCAGAGCCAGAGCCAGAGCCAGAGCCGGTATCCGTCGCAGGACGAGGCGCTGCCCGTCGGCCGGCGCGGGAGCGGGACATGAATCTGAAAGCGCTGCGCGTATTCCGCTCCATCGTGCTGCAGGGGTCGCTGGCCGCCGCAGCCGAACGCATGCACATGAGCCAGTCGGCCGCCAGCCGGCTCGTCGGCCTGCTCGAGGCCGAACTGAAGATCACCTTGTTCAGCCGCAGCCGGCGCAAGCTGGTGCTGACGTTGGAAGGCGAAATGTTCTACCAGGAAGTGGAACAGGTGTTGGGCGGTATCGATGAAATGCAGCAAATCGCCGCGGACATACGGCATCGCACCACCGAGAAATTCACTTTCGTGACCTCGCCTCCGCTGGGGGCGAGCCTGGCCGTTCCGGCCATCACCCGCATGCGCCGCGCCCATTCGGGCTTCGAGTGCCGCATTCACGTCGAAGGGCGCTTCGACATCGAGAACAAGGTGGCGCGCCGGCGTTTCAGCCTGGGGCTGATCTCGCTGCCGGTCACCAACGCGATCATGGAACTCGATGTCGAGCCGGTGTTCCAGGCGCGTGTCGGGGTGCTGTTGCCGCGCGCCCATGCGCTGGCCGAAGAAAGCAGCATCACCGCTGCCCAGCTTGCGCAGGAGCCCGTGGTAACCCTGCAGGGCAACCAGCTATGGCGCCGGCGGCTGGACGAGGTCTATGCTTCGGCCGGCATCACGCCACACATTGCGATCGAGTCGACATCCACGATACTGGTGCAGCAACTGGTGCGCGAGGGCAACGGGATTTCTCTGATAGACCGAGGCTGTCTGTACCCGGTGCCGGATGCCGAGCTGGTGTTGCGCCCGCTGGTGCCCGAGCGCTGGGTTACCTACGGCTGTATCTATCCGGTGGACAACAGGCCGCCCCTGGCCGACTTGTTCCTGAAGTGCCTGCGCGAGCACTTGCGCGCGCTCGCACGCGCCGGCGCCAAAGGCGACCTGCGCATACTCAAGCCGGGAACGGCGCTTAACGAGATATAGCCGCGAGGGCGGCGGCTTCCCGCCGGGCCTGGTCAGCAGCGGCCAGGGCGATCTCGGCGCTCAGTCCCGTGTAGTGCGTGGGGTCCATGGCGCGCCGCAATTGCCCGGCGTCGTAGCGGTTTGCTACGGCAGGGTGTTCCAGCAACAGCTCCAGCACAGGGGTGCTGGTCTGCTTGTGGCGTGCTATCAGTTCATGCACCAGGTCGTGCGCGGCCTGGCGCCCCATGCCCTGCGCCAGCAGCAGCATCAGGTTCTCGGAGGCCACCACATTGGCCGAAATCCCCAGGTTGCGCTGCATATGGTCCGGCTTCAGGCGCAGATTGCGCAGCAGCCAGTCCAGCCGCCGCGCCAGGTCGTAGGCCGAGATGGCCGACTGGTCGACGAGTTCGGCGATCAGCTGATTGCTGGCTGCGTCGCCTTCATGGCTGGGCTGCCCGGCTTCCAGCGCGGGGGCGGCCATGGCCCGCAGGCGCGCCGCGCGGGCCAGCAGGGCGACGACGTGCTTGGGGTTGTTCTTCTGCGGCATCGTGCTGCTGCCGATCACGCCCGGCCCCAGGTCCTCTTCGACCTCGTCGATCTCTTCGGTCATGAGGATGTAGAGCTCCTTGCCGATACGCGAGCAGGCCATGCCGAACAGCGCCAGGGCCAGCACGTATTCGCTCATGGAGTCCAGGGTATTGCGTGCGTGCACGAGCGAGTCGCGCAGCCCGAGCCTGGCGGCCAGGGCCTTGGTCAGGGCCGGGCCTTGCGCGCCGAAGGACTGCATGGCGCCTATGGCGCCGCCGAACACCAGGCGGAAAGTGCGTGCCTCGACTTCGCGCAGGCGTTGTACGCAGCGTAGTATTTCGTCGATCCAGGATGCCGCCTTGAAGCCGAAGGTAATGGGCAGCGCATGCTTGCGATTGGTGCGCCCCACCGTCACCTGCCCGGCGTTGTCCGAGGCCAGGGCCGCCAGCGCGTCCAGGACTCGGGCCAGGCGCCCAAGCAGCAGCGCGTGTGCCTTGCGCAGTTGCAGCAGGCGGCCGGCCATGATGACGTTCTGCGTGGTGGCGCCCCAGTGCACATAGCCGCCGGCCTCTGCGCCGCACAGGTCGGCCAGCGCGTGCGTTAGCGACAGTACCGGCGCCATGGTGAGGGCGATGTCGGCCTTGAGCGCCGGCAGATCGAAGCCCGACAACTGGCACTGTTCTGCGATGCGGGTCGCGCAATGCGCCGGTATCATGCCCAGCTCGCCTTGCGTCAGGGCCAGCGCCGCCTCGACGTCCAGCCACGATTGCCACAGGCTTTCGGGCGTGAACAGCCCGTCGATGTTTTCCGGCAAATCGCGCACCTCTAGCCTCCTGGCAGATCGTTCATGGAGGCATCGTAACTTGCGCGATTGTTCCGAGGATTAGAAAGAGATCAACAACTATTGTGTTTTTTCGAAGGGTGGATGGGCGAGGGCCGGCGAGGCGCGGCGGGCGCCATTGCGATGCGCCGGCCACGGGCCGCCTGTCGTGCCTGGGCGCTTCGGCGCAGCCCATTTCGAGCCTGGCATGAGGTGTGGCGGCCTGCTCGTCAATCTTGCGGAACTTGCCTGTCCCGCAAGACGGCGTCCATGGTCTGCCTGAGCACGTTCAATGTTCTCTTGTCCGCGTCGCCGGCGCGCACGACCAGTGCGAACCTCAATGTAGGCGGGGGCGGGACGGGGTGCAGCACGCGGACGGGATAGGTCAGGCAAATGCTGGGTTCGGCCAATTGCACCATGGAAATACCCAGGCCGGCGCTGACCATTGCGACCACCGCCCGCACCTCGTCCAGTTCGACCTGGCTGTGGCGCGCACCGCCCTGGGTCTTGAAATAGCGCGCCGACATGCGTCCGACCACGGTCTTGCGGTCGTAGCGTATCCATTCGTAGCGTTTGAGCAGCGCCTTGACGGAGGTTTCGCGCTCGAGCGGCGGGACGATCAGCGCCAGCTCCCGGACCAGCAAGGTGTGCCATCGCAGCCGCGCCGACCCGCCGGATTCGGGCTGCCCGACCACGGCTGCATCCAGTTCGCCGGCCTTTACCGCGTCGACCAGCGTGGCGCTCTTGCCGCGGCTCGGGTGCACATGCAAAGCGGGGTAATGGTCGCGCAGTTCCCGCAGGATGCCCGGCAGGAGTATCGGCTGCATGGAATCGATGACGCCCAGGCGTATGGTGCCTTCGACCTGGATGTGCCGCTGGTGGCGCAAGGCCTCGAGGCTTTGCAGCGCCTGCCGCATGGCGCCAGCCACTTCGTGGGCCGCGGGCAAAGGCCTGGCCTGCAGGCCAGAACGGTCGAACAGCGGCTGCCCCAGGTAAGCCTCGATCTGCTTGATCTGCATGCTGACGGCGCTGGGCGTCATGTTCATTTCTTTCGAGGCGGCCGCCATGGTGCCCGAGCGCAGCACGGCTTCCAGCGTGATAAAGGCTTCGATCTTCATCAAGAAATTTGAATTTTCGTTTCAACAAAAGTTGATTTGTTTTTCACATGGTACGAAATAAACTGAATTGTCGCTAGCATCCGGGCTCATGGACGCCGCAGTTCGGCGTCGCCCATCGCGCTTGCGCCGCAGCGCCGCTGGAGCATCATCCGGCGAGCCGAGCCGAGCCGAGCCGAGCCGCGTTTGCGGATGCGGATGCGGATGCGGGCCGGGCCACTTTCCTTGCCCTGGGCCTTATGGCCCGTGGGCAATGCATAGCATCGAGATACAAGGAGCCGTACACGCAATGAGCGCAACTTCCGCCGCCAATCCGTCCCGTCTCAAGGAGCGCCTGCAGCGCGGCCCGGCAGTGCTTGCCCCCGGAGTCTGCGACGCGCTGACCGCGCTGACCGCCGCGCAAGCGGGCTTCGAGGCGCTTTATCTCTCGGGCGGAGCGGTTGCGTATACGCAGCTGGGCCGCTCCGATGTCGGCTTGACCACTGCCAGCGAAGCCGTCAATGTGCTGGCGCGCATCACCGACCGTGTCGAGACTCCGGTGATCGTCGACGCGGACAATGGCTTCGGCAATGCCTTGAACGTTCAACGCACCGTTCGGGACATGGAGCGCGCCGGAGCGGCGATGATCCAGTTGGAAGACCAGAGTTTTCCCAAGCGCTGCGGCCATCTCGAGAACAAGGCCCTGGTGTCCAAGGCGGAGATGTGCGGCAAGCTCAAGGCCGCGCTAGATGCCAGGCATGACGACGCAACCCTGATCCTGGCGCGCACCGACGCGGTCGCGGTCGAGGGCTTCGAGGCCGCGCTCGATCGCGCGCAGGCCTATCGCGAGTGCGGCGTCGACGCGCTATTCGTCGAGGCGCCGGGATCGACCGAGCAGATGCGCATCGTCTGCGAGCGCTATGCGGCGCATATCCCGCTGCTGGCCAATATGGTCGAGGGCGGCAAGACGCCTGTGCTCAGTACCGACCAGTTGTCCGGCCTGGGCTTTCGCATCGTCATCTTCCCGGGAGGCACGGTACGGTTCGCGGCGCGCCAGCTACAGCGCTATTTCGAGACTCTCAAGAAACACGGCACCACCTCCCCCATGCGCGAGGAAATGTTCGATTTCGACGAGCTCAACGCATTGATCGGCACGCCCGAGCTGCTGGAGCAAGGGCGCAAGTACCAGTAAGTAACGCTGGCGCTCGCAGCACGGCGCGGCCGGCCGCGGTGCCATGTTATTGGGGTTTGCCGGCGCGCCGGGCCGCGCCGGCTTGTCATGTCGGCGGGTCCGGGCTGCTGCGGCGGATACTCGCGGCCAGGCCGACCCGGCTGTGTGGTTTGGAGCAGGTCCTTATTGTGATAACGGAGCATCCGATGGCGAGTGCGGCAGGCCCACTAGGCCTTTTCGACAAACTCTGGAATATGCATGTCATCGCGCAGCGCGAAGACGGTGCAAGCCTGGTCTGGGTCGACCGGCATTATGTGCAGGAAGGTTCGTTCCACGCCTTCAACAAGTTGCGGGAGCGTGGGGCGCGCGTTGCCCGGCCCGACCTGACCGTGGCGATCGCCGATCACTACGTGCCTACCCGCGGCCGCGAGCATCCCGAGCCCGAAATGCTGAGGATGATGGATCAGCTTGCGGCCAATGCGCGCGAGCACGGCATCCGTCTGTACGACATGGACGATCCGGGGCAGGGCATCGTGCACGTGGTCGGCCCCGAAACCGGGATGACGCTGCCCGGCCTGCTGGTGGTCGAGGGAGACAGCCATACCTCCACGCATGGCGCATTGGGCGCCTGGGCCTTCGGCGTGGGCGCATCCGAGGTCGCCCACGTACTCATGACGCAGACCCTGTGGCAGAAGCGTCCGGCGCGTATGCGCGTGCGCATCGAAGGGACCTTGCCTGGCGGCGCCAGCGCGAAAGACGTCGCGCTGTCCATGATTGCGCGCGTCGGCGCCGACGGCGCGGTGGGGCACGTGATCGAGTATGCCGGCGCCGCGGTGCGTGCGCTCAGCATGGAAGGGCGCATGACCTTGTGCAATATGTCCATCGAGTCGGGCGCGCGCTGCGGCATGGTGGCGCCCGATCAGACCACCATCGATTACGTGCGCGAGCGCGCCTTCGCGCCGCGCGGCGCCGCTTTCGAGCTTGCGGCCTTGCAGTGGCTCGCCCTGGCAAGCGATGCCGATGCCGAATTCGAAAGAGAGATCGTCCTGGACGCCGCGGACATCGTGCCGACGGTCACCTGGGGCACTACGCCCGAGGACGCGCTGCCCGTGGACGCGACGGTGCCCGATCCGGCGCGCGTCGCCGACTCCTCCAAGGCCGCACATATCCGCGATGCGCTCGAATACATGGGCTTGCGTGCCGGCATGCGCCTGACCGACATCGCGGTCGACCGCGTCTTCATCGGTTCCTGTACCAACGCCCGCATCGAAGACCTGCGCGCGGCGGCCACGGTGCTGGCCGGCCGCAAGGCCAAAGTGCCCGGCCTGGTGTCGCCGGGGTCCACGGCGGTCAAGCGGCAGGCCGAGCAGGAAGGCCTGGACCGAGTGTTCAAGGCGGCCGGGCTCGAATGGGGCGCTTCGGGCTGTTCCATGTGCGCGGCGATGAACGGCGACATGCTGCGCCCCGGCGAGCGCTGCGCTTCTACCACCAACCGCAATTTCAAGGGTCGCCAGGGCGCCGGCTCTCGTACCCACTTGATGTCGCCCGCCATGGCCGCCGCAGCCGCCGTCGCGGGCCATCTCGTCGATGTGCGCAGCTTGACGGGAGAGCGATGATGCAGCCTTTGACCACATTGGAATCTACAGCCTGCGCGCTGCCCTTCATCAACATCGACACGGACCAGATTTTCCCTGCCCGATATATGAAGCAGCCGCGCTCGGTCGGCTATCAGAATTTCCTGTTCCACGAGTTGCGCCGCCATGCGGACGGCGAACTCGATACAGACTTTCCGCTGAACGACCCGCGCAACCGAGGTGCCCGCATTCTCGTGGCCAGGCGCAACTTCGGCAGCGGCTCTTCGCGCGAAGCCGCCGTCTATGCCCTGGTCGACCAGGGCATACGCTGCGTGCTGGCCCCGTCCTTCGGCGACATCTTCGCCTCGAATGCAGTCAACAACGGCTTGCTGCCGGCCCGCCTGGGTGAAGACGACATCGAAGCCTTGCTCGCCATCGCCGCGCCGGGCGGCGTGACGATGGCTGTGGACTTGAATGCGTGCACGGTCAGCGCGCAGGGGCAAGTCTTCGAATTCCGTATCGATCCGGTATGGCGCGTCAAGCTTCTCAATGGCTGGGACGATATAGACATCACGCGCAGCTACGAAGTCGAGATCGCCGCCTGGCTGGCAAGGGACGTGGCGGCCCGGCCCTGGGCGGCGCTGCACGCACCGGATTAAGTCTTTCATTCAACGAGCAAATGGCAAGACTCTACAACCCTGGAGACAAGCAAATGAGATTGAGCAAGAAGACCCTGCGACTGGGCATATTTGGAGCAATGCTGGCGCTGGCCCTGCCTACGTCCGGTATCGCGTTCGCCGCCTCCAACCCCGTGCTTCTGGTGGTCGGGGCTTCGCCCGGAGGCGATACCGACCGGCTGGCGCGTGGCATAGCCAAGGAAATGGCGCCGCTGCTGAAGCAGCCGGTCATCGTGGAAAACAAGCCGGGCGCGGGCGGCAACATCGCCGCAGAATACGTGGCGCGTTCCGCCAAGGACGGCAATACCTTGCTGGTGAGCTACAGCAGCTTCTCGGTCAACCCCAGCCTGTACAAGCACCTGCCCTTCAATCCGGAAAAAGACTTCAGCCCGATCAGCATGCTGGCCGAAGTACCCGCCGTGCTGGTGGCGCGCAAGGATTTTCCGGCCAGCACCGTGGCCGAGGCGATCCGCTTGTCCAAGGCGGCCCCGGACAAATACTCCTTCGCCATAGGCGGGGTAGGTTCGTCGGTGCACATGGCCACCGCCAGCTTCGAAATGCAGGCCGGCATCAAGGGCCTGAACGTGCCTTTCAATGGCACGACACCCGCCCTGCAGGCACTGCTGGGCGGGCAGGTCGACCTGATGTTCGCCACCGCGGCCAATGTCATGCCGTTCCTGAATTCCGGCCGCCTCAAATATCTGGGTGTCACCAGCGAGCAGCCCATGCCGCAATTCCCGGGCGTGCCGCCCATCGGCGCCACGCTCAAGGATTTTTCGTCCAAGGCCTGGTTCGGCATGTTCGCGCCCGCCGGCGTGCCGCGCGCCAGAATCGAACAGCTCAATCGTGCCGTGGTCGAGGGCGCGCATCATGCCTCGTTCGGGCAGCTCATCGTTCCCGAGGGAGGCGCCGTCGTCACGATGGCGCCCGACGAACTCTCGCGCTTTGTGACGGCCGATATCAAGCGCTACGCGCAAATCGTGAAGTTCACGGGGGCCAGTCCTCAATAGGCGGGACGAGGGCGGGCGCCGCCGGCGCCCGCCCGGCGGCAATGGCGGCTTTTTGTGACTGCTGTCTCTATCGCGCGTATGGCGGCACGGCCGCGGCGCCCAGCCTGCGATCTGCTATGATGCTGCTTCTTTTCGGGGCGTAGCGCAGCCTGGTAGCGCATCTGCTTTGGGAGCAGAGGGTCGCGAGTTCGAATCCCGCCGCCCCGACCAAATAAGTCAAGGGCTTACGTAAGAAATTACGTAAGCCCTTGCGTATTTTTTGCGTTGAATTTCTTCTGTACCCCCGGAATACCCCTGATAGCAGCTACTCGGCCTGGGCCAAGTGCTCGGGGTGTGCTTTGCTCCAAAATGTAATATAAGGGCTCTTATCGTCACACGGGAAAGAGAAGAACAATGAGCAGCTTCCAGTTAACCATGCTGTCAGGATCTGCAGCCTTTTGTCTTGTTAGTACGGTAATCGTCTTTCTGATTGTTCGGCTTGTGTCCACATTCTTTCTAAAGCCGCCGCCTGGGTTTGTGAGGTCCCTAATAGCGCTCTTGATCACTTGGTTTATTGTTGCCTTCTATTTGCCATTTAAGAGCGTTTCGTACTACATAGCGCACTCGCAGGAGATGTATCTTGCTGAGCTAATAGTTAGCGTGCTGGCCTTGTATGCGGCAACCAAACTCTCGCCGACCAAGGCTAAGTGATGTTCGGGCTATTCAGGAAAGTTGACGAGCGTGCGCTGGCTAACGCCGTTGTCGCTTTTGGAAGTGGCTTTTACAAGTCCGTGCGCCAGCATATGGATGCGGCCGATGTTGATGTGGCGGTGATGCGGTCAGAGTTCCCGTTGGTTGCAATAGCAGTGACAACCGCCTTTGTGGGTATGCGAAGGAAAAACCATACGAAGTTGATGGCGACAACCGCGCAGCATGCCGCCATGGCCTACGGCGTGCAAATGGAGCGTATAACCAATGGGCAGGTGGTTGCTGGGGAGTATGCCGTCAGGTTGACTCAGGGTCTTGCTGACGGGCGTGGAATGGAATACGTGCGTATCGTCTGCGAGGATCCGCCGGAAGATCAGCCTAAAAGGCTTATATCGCACTACTTAATGCGATTGAATACATCAATACCGGCGGGGGCAATTGATACTGCCATCAATGGCGTTGCGGCCTCTCTATCGAAACTGATTGACGATATGCGGCATGCCGGCATTTAGACACGGCGCCCGCCAGGGGGCGCCCCGGCACGGGTTAGACCAGGCCGCTTTCAGCGAGCGATACCGTGGAGTCTCCCGCGACGATGATATGGTCCAGCAAGTTGACATCGACCAGGGCCAGGGCCTGCTTCAGGTGCTTTGTCAGCGCGATATCCGCGCGGCTGGCTTCCTTGCATCCGCTGGGGTGGTTGTGGCTCATTATGATAGCTGCAGCATTGAGCCGTAAAGACTCCTTGACGATCTCGCGCGGGTACACCGAGGCTTGGCTGAGGGTGCGACGGAACATCTGTTGATCCTCGATTAAGCGATACTGGCTATCCAGGAACAAAACCCAGCACACTTCGTGGTCGAGTCTCGCCATCCTGCACTGCAGGTAGGCTTTGACCACCTTCGGATTCGTCATTTCGAGCCCGGCGTGGCGCATCTGCTCGCGCAGGATCCCTTGTGCTGCTTCGATGATGGCTTCATGGCTTGCGGGCTGGTACGTGCCCATCACATCCTGGACCATTAATGTGCTGTAGCTGTTGTCGGGGAGGCTTTCACATAGTGTCATTTGCTGTTGGGTATTCATGTTTTCCGCTCCTTGGTTGTTTTAAAACCGCTGCTGGCTTTGAAGATCTAGAGCCGGATCGTTGAATTTCTGGATCGCGGGTAAGCTCTTGTCTTCGCTGCTGCTGTCTTCGTGAGTCCGTCGCCGTGCCGTCATGGACCATGCAGCGACGAACGGAACAGGGACGTGGAATAAATAGGGAGCGGATGCGAGCGGTTTATGCCGCGAAAGCCCTGTGCAGTGCGGGAGTGGAGTGGTACGTGTCGGTGATTTCGGCGGCGGGCTGACGATGACTGCGGTGTTTAGCAGTGCTCAATTGCCCGCGATTCCGGCCGCGCGGCGAGCGCCTGTAGCCTGGCGAGCGCCAGGCTCGAAATGGGAGATTCCTGGGATTCCAGGAAACCCCACCCGGGCCTGCGGCCCGACCGCCCCAGGGCGGTGGGCTAGCGGGGAGGGGAAGGTGGTCACCTCCTCCCCGATGGCAGTACCCCGAAGGGGTCGGCCCGCAACGGCCGGAATGACGAAGTCTTCAGCCCTTTCTATACTGTTGTTCGAACCTTGGCCGCTTCCTTTTGTGTTGATCATCTCGTGCAACACGTCGGCATCGGCACTCTTCTCAAGCAGCCCCTGTAGTTACATCGTGTCACTGGTCGTCGGTGGTTCCTCAGGTCGGGCCAGGTATGCAACCCAAACCCTCAACCCGGATCTCGCCGATGGCCCCAGTTACACCACGTCTAGGGACATAATCGTTTTCGATATCTATCCCCCCTTATTTGAGAAGGTTTACAATTGTTTCAAATTTTATTCAGCGCCGCGAATCGACGGATGCCTAACTCAGATGGGGGAGAACTGGCAATGACAAACAAGAAAAGCCCACCCAACTATCGCGATGCAAGCACGGGGAGGTTCGTCACCAAAAGGTATGCCGAGCAGCACCTAACGGCGACGGAAAAAGAGCACAACCGGCCCGCCCGGAAATCGCCGCCAAAGTGCTAGCAGTTGTACTACCAGAATACAAGACTGACATACGGAGGTAGGTCAAGGTGAGCAACGAGTCGGCGGCTAATTCAGGCCAATCGGTTGAAGGAGAGGAGCCGAGGGCAAGTCAGGGGATGACGCAAGAGCAATTTTCGGCGCTTGTTGCTGAGGCACAAGCAGCTCAGACAAAGGTGCAGGAGGCCGAGAGTAAGGCGAAGGAGGTAGTTGATAAGCTTAACGAGCTACTCGCGGAAGCCAAGGCGGTGCTCGGGCAAACCGCAGAAGTAGCGCCGAAACTTGCTACAGCGACCGCGGAGGTTGAGGCTAACCGGATGTCAGCCCAAACACACGCGGGGCAAGCCGGTGAGGCGCAAGCCAGAGCTGCGGAAATTCGGGGGGAGCTGGAGACGATACTTGCCACTGCCCAACAGTCACAAGGCGCAGTGGATGCGGCGAAGCAGAGCGTGGATGGCCTCAAGGACTCTGCCTCGCAGACCAATGCGGATATTCTGAATGTCAAAGCGACAGCAGACGTGAACGCCAAAGCAATTGAAGACGCCCTTGGCGTCGCGAAGGCTTCCGCTGAAACCGCGAAGGGTTTGGCTGATGTCGCAGAGACTGTGGATCAGCGCGTCAAGGATTATGAGGCGAAGCTCAAGGAACTCAGTGCCCAGTGCGACGAGCAACTGGAGGAGATAAAGAAGCTACTTCCGGGAGCGACAAGTGCCGGGCTCGCATCGGCTTTCGACAAGCGCCGCCAAACCTTTTTGAACCCTGGTAAACATTGGCAATTGATCTTTGTGCTCACCGTAATAGTCCTTATAGCGGCCTCAACTTGGAGCCTCATTGAGGTCTACCAGCATGCGTCGGCCACAAACGGCCAGATGGTTATGTTCTGGCTGTCGCGTGTCCCCGTGGCTGCAGCGCTCGTTTGGTTGGCAATGCATGCCAGTCGTGAAGCTGCCTTGGCAAAGCGATTGGAAGAAGACTATGGTTTCAAGGTTTCCGTGGCCTCTTCATTCCAAGGATTTCAGGAGCAGATGCAGATTGTCGGCGGCTCCGCTGCTAATAATGAACCGTTGAAGGCGCTGTGTGACGCCACACTTACTCAGATCCTCAATCCGCCAGGCCGAATATACGAGAGACACTCACTCGCTGTGTCCCCAACTTCGGAATTGGGGAAAATGGCGCAAACCATTGCTGATATAGCCAAGGCCGTGAAATTGCCGACTAGTCATTGACTTGTGCTAGTTAGGGCGATTCTCGAATAATAAGCCCCCGATAAACCCATCTTGAGCCGTCCGGGGTGCTTCCGATAGTGTCCACCATTTTAGGTGGACATCATGCATCAAGGACAAGGCAGATGAGCATCCTGTGGCGTTTTGTGTGGTGCATTGCCGCCATCACGTGGGCTGGCAACACTGTTGCCAATCCCGTTTCTGGGGCTTATCTCAGGCAAGGTGCGGATGTGGTTCAACTGCTGCAGATCACCGCCAAGAATGACGGCGGCCTGCGAGGCACCATAACGCGGAATAAGCTGCAATCGGACGGATCTATTTCGAGAGAGAGTGTCGCTATTACGGGGGTCATTGACGGGCGTGCTATCACCATCATTGCCGGCCTGTTCGTCCGTTCGTCCAGCCTATCCGGAACCATTGACGGCGCGTCAGGACATAAAGTCATTGCGCTGGCCGTTGCTGACGGAGTAGCCCGATACACCGAAAGCGACCTTGACCAGTACCAAGCGGCTCTGCATGGCCTGGAAGCAAGGGGCGAAGCCATCCGGAAACAACGGCATACGAGTCCAAAGAAACGGCACACAGCGCCGCCTGCGCCAGCCGCGCCGACCATGCCGACCATGCCATCCAATAAGGGCGATATGATGAGCTATGCCACGAAAGTGAGGGCTTGCATCCGCCCGCGTGTCGCATATCCAGTGCCGCCTCGCACTAGTGAAAACCCAGCGGTTACCTACAGGGCTACCCTGGACTCGCACGGGATGGTCGAAAACGTTGAGATCAAGAGGTCTTCCGGAGTGTCGGGATTCGACAGAGCCGTGACTACGGGAGTGAAGAACTGCTCACCGTTCCCGAAGCCGCCATCGGGTGAGTACCCATCGTATGTTGATGGCAGCTATCGGATGTACGACTGACTAGGGCCTCGGACCTGACAAAAACCCAATGCCGCACGATGTGTGGCGCCGGTCCGAGCCCAGGGCGGCGTCGATATCCCCGACCGTGACATCGTGCCTGTCATCGATGGCGGCATTGCCAAGAGTCTGTTCCAGAGTCTTCCTGATTGTGCGGGGCGGAAGATCGTTCAGGCGCTGCACCGCTCGGTCGCTAAGCTCCGGGGCGAATGCATTGCCCCAGTGCCTCCCCTGGAGCATCAGACGGTATATGCGGCGAGCGATTGCCGCCACTTCATTACGGCTGGGTTCAGGGATCTCGAAGACCGCTAGCCTGGATAGGATGGGCGCTGGGATTGAGTCGAGGCTGTTAGCTGATGCGACCCATAAAATATGGCTCGCATCAATATCAAGCTCAGGGATAGATAGGTCCCGGAAATGTGCAGCCGATGCGGGTTTCAATAGTTGATATAGCCCGGCTAAAGGGTCGTGTCATCACCTTGTTCCAGCAGCATTGAGCCAAGACCTGCATGCGGCAATTCTCAAAGTTCCGGAAATCAAGGGGTGGCGCGCGCGTCTGGTCACATGAACCGCGAGCGCCAGCCCTCTTCAGCAGGCGGCTCTCGCGTACGTCTTACTAAAACAGTGCCTACTTCAGCTCCAGCCCCAGCTTCTTGCCGAGCTGCGAGTAGAACGCATACTGGTCTGCGACATATTTATGCGTGGCTTGGGCCGACAGCACATGGGGTACGGAGCCCAGGCGCTCTTCGGCCTGGATCCAGGACTTGTCCTTGCTCAGGTCGGTCAGGGCTTGCGTCCATTTCTTCTGCACTTGCTGCGGCAGTCCGGGCGGGCCGTAGAGCGCGCTCCAGCCGTTGACCGACTCCAGTTGAGGGTAGTGCACTTCCCGTGCCGTGGGCACGTCCGGCAGGTCGCGCAGGCGTTGCGGCGAGGTGGTGACCAGGGCGCGCAGGCGGCCGCCTTGTATGGGGCCGACCAGCGACGTGAGGTTGTTGCAACTGAAGTCGACCTGGCCCGCGATGACCGCGGTCGTGGCGTCGCCGCCGCCCTTGTAGGGGATCTGCGTGGCGGCGGTCTTGGGCAGCCCGGCGGCCGAAAGCAGGGTTTGCGCCGCCAGGTTCAGTACCGTGGCGGGCCCGGAGGTGCTGTAGTTCAGCTTGCCGGGGTGGGCCTTGATGTCTGCCACCAGGTCGGACAGCTTGTGATAGGGCGACTTGGCATTGACCACGCAAGCCATGGGGTTCAGATCCAGCAGGCCCAGGAAGGTGAAGTCGTTCCAGCGGTAGGTGAGACTTTTCTGCAGCGCGGGCAACACGGCCTGAGACCCTACGCGCGCCAGCAGCAGCGTGTAGCCGTCGGGCGAGGCGTCATGGGCGAACTGGGAGCCGATGGCGCCGTTGGCCCCGGCCTTGTTCAGCGGCACCATGGCCGCGCCCACGTATTTGGACACATGCGAGGCCAGGTTGCGCGCCGCCAGGTCGGAGTCTCCGCCGGCGCTGAACGGGATGACGATGGTGATGGGGTGCGTGGGGTAGGGGGCCGCGGCTTGCGCGGTTCCTGCGAACGCGCAGGCCAGGGTGGCGGCGGCGAGCATGCCGGGCGCGATGGCGCGGTGACGTTGATGCATGGAAAACCTCCTTTGGGTTTTAGAAGCGACAAAGGCGCCGCGTTGAACGGCGCCGGTTTTACTTCTTGGTATTTAGAGTGATTATGGGGCCATGCTCAATTGGCCTTTAGTTTACGGTCGTGGACAACTTTGCTCCACATTACCGATTCGGTCTTTATCAATTGCGTCAGTTGTTGCGGGGTGGTCGGCGCCGGGGTGCAGCCCTGAGCCTCGAGATTGCGCACGGTGTCGGGGTTGGCCAGGGCCTTGGCGACATCGCGCTGGATGGACTGCACCACGGCGGCCGGCGTTTTTGCCGGCGCCAGCAGTCCGAACCAGCCATGGACCTGCAGTTGCGGGTAGCCGGCCTCGGCGACGGTCGGCACATTGGGCAGCATCTTGGCGCGGACTTTGTCGGTTACCGCCAGTGCGCGGATGCGCCCGCTGGCCACCAGTGGCGCCAACGCGGCGATATTGCCGACGACGAAATCGATATGGCCGGCCATGAGATCGGCGTAGGCCGCGGCCTCGCCCTTGTAGGGAACGTGCATGACGTTGAGGTTTGCCGCCGCGGCGAGTTTCTCGGCGGCCATGTGCACCTGGCTGCCGACGCCGGCTGAGCCGAAGTTGACCTTGCCGGGGTGCTGCTTCGCGTAGTCGATCAGTTGCTGCAGGGTCTTGACGGGCAGGCTGGGGCGCACTGCCACCAGCATGGGGCCGGTGGCGACATTGCTGATGGGCGCGAAGTCCGCCAGCTTGTACGGCAGGTGCGTATAAATATACGGGTTGACTGTAAACATCGAGCCCGAAGCCAGCAGCAGGGTGTAGCCGTCGGCGTCGGCGCGCGACACGTATTCGGCGCCGATCATGCCGGCGGCGCCCGGTTTGTTCACCACCACCACGCTTTGTTTCCAGATGGAGCCCAGGCGCATGGCGAGGGCGCGTCCAATGTTGTCCGTGGCCCCGCCGGCGACGAAGGGCACGACCAAATATACGGGCCTGTCGGGCCAGGGCGCAGCCGAGGCAGAGGCGCCGGCCATACAGGCAGACAGCGCGAGCGCGGCGCAGGCAAGCGGGCGCACGAGGGGCCGGGGCCTACAGGCGCCGGACGAATGGCGGCGTTTGAGCAGGGCGGAAAAAAGGGACGATATGACGCTTGCGGCTCTGGACATGCATGTCTCCGTTGCGTGATGTTGTGTCGCCGTCCCGATGCTGCTGCGGACTGCGGGCTGCGGCTAGCTGGATGTTTTTTTCAGGATATAGGGGATCGAATCGCGAGGTAAAGCGAGTATTTTTCGCCTTGAGCGCAAGAAACTCTTTATGGCGGCATGGGTTTTAGGCGCTCGGTCCAGCCTCGTCCATAGGGGCGAAATCGAGTTCCGCGATGATTTCAATAAAATCAAAAAAACTGTAGTAAAAAAAACTTGATTCAAATAAAAACCACAAATATACTAATTTTCATACCGCCCACAGGGTCATTTATGGCGCCACGCCCGAGCGCCGCGAAATGGAGTCCGTCCGCATGTCTGCCCGTTCAGGAGCCTCTCTCGTCACCGACGCCCTGGTGCGCGCCGGTGTCAAAACGATCTTCAGCCTGTCGGGCAACCAGATCATGCCGATCTACGATGCCTGTATCGACGCCGGCATACGCATCGTGCACGTGCGTCACGAAGCGGCCGCGGTGCACATGGCCGATGCCTGGGCGCAACTGACCGGCGGTCCGGGCGTGGCCCTGCTTACTGCGGCGCCGGGCCTGACCAACGGCCTGTCGCCGCTGTTTTCGGCGCGTAGCGCGGAAAGCCCTGTGCTGCTGCTTTCTGGCGATTCGCCCCTGGGCGCGGATGGCATGGGCGCATTCCAGGAACTGGCGCAGACGCAAATCACCGCGCCCCTGGTCAAGGCCGCTTTGCGGCCTCGCCTGGCGGCGGAACTGGACAAGGATGTCAGCGCGGCGATCACGGTAGCGATCTCTGGCCGTCCGGGGCCGGTGCATGTGGCACTGCCCTTCGATTTATTGCAGCAGCAAGTGCCGGCCGAGCAGATTGTGGCCGCCGCCAAGCCGGTGCGCCACCGTATCGAGCCGCCGCGGGCCGATGTCGAGGCCATCGCGGCGCGGCTTGCGCAGGCCAGCCGGCCGCTGGTCCTGGTGGGGCCCATGCACAACGCGACCCGCGCCGGGCAGCGGCTGGAAGCGGCGCGCCGGGCGCTCGGCGCGCCCGTCATCCCCATGGAAAGCCCGCGCGGCCTGCGCGATCCCGCCCTGGGCGGCTTTGCCGACGTGCTGGCGCGTGCCGATCTGGTGGTGTTGCTGGGCAAGCCCCTGGATTTCACTCTCGGTTTTGGCCGCACGCCCGCGTGGAACCCCGAGGCGCAGGCCATCGTGGTGGATCCGGAAGCGCACCTGGTCGATCGCTCCAGGGGTTTGCTCGACAAGCGCCTGCAGCGAGCCGTGGTCGCGGATGCTGATGCGACGCTGGACGCCTTGTGCCAGGCTTCGCGCCCTGCGGACCGGGGCGCATGGCTGGACGAAGTGGCGGCCGCCCTGGCCCTGCGCGACTTGAAGGCCGGCAGCGTCCAGCCGGCCCATGCGGCCGCGGACGGAACGACGCCCGCGCTGCCGACCGAGATATGCGCCGCCGTGCAGCAGGTGCTGGACGCGGCCGAAGACCCCATCCTGATTTGCGACGGCGGCGAGTTCGGCCAATGGGCGCAGGCCTTCTGTCGCGCGCCCACACGTGTGATCAACGGCATTTCGGGCGCCATAGGCGGCGGCCTGTGTTATGCCATTGCCGCGAGCATCGCGCGCCCGCAGGCCACGGTGGTGGCATTGATGGGCGACGGCACGGTGGGCTTTCATTTCGCCGAATTCGAGACCGCGCTGCGGGCCAATGCGCGCTTCCTGGCCGTAGTGGGCAATGATTCGCGCTGGAATGCCGAGCATGTCATCCAGATGCGCGAGTACGGGCCGCAACGGCTGATCGGCTGCAGCCTCAGTCCGTCGGTGCGCTACGACCTGGCTGCGGCCGGCCTGGGTGTGCACGGGGCCCATGTCACCGCGCCCGGACAGTTGCAGCAGGCCCTGGCCGAGGCGCGGTCGGCGGGTACGGCCGCCTGCATCAATATAGAGATGAACGGCCAGGCAGCGCCCGTGTACGCAATGCAAGGCGCCACGCCGCGCGGGCCTCACTAGTTTCGTATCGCGGGGCGGCCGGAGGCCCCGGCCGCGGGCAGGCCCGGCCATGGGCCGGCAGTTTCAATCTGAGAGGATGAAATGGAGAGCAAGGAATCAGTATCCCCTTCCGGACATGGGCCGGAGCAGGCCGCCGCCCAGCACAAGGCGCTGAAGGTCAGGGTCTGGCGCGGCGCCGACGAGGGGAGCTTCGCTACTTATGAAGTGCCCTGGCGCGAGAACCAGACCGTGCTCGACGTGGTCACCGAAATCCAGCGCCGCATCGAGCCCGATCTCGCCTACCGTTTTTCCTGTCGCGTCGGGGTCTGCGGAACCTGTGCCATGACGGTCAACGGCAAGCCGCGCTGGACCTGTCGCACCCATGTCAGCCGCGTGGAGCGCGACGGCGTGATCGAGCTCGAGCCGATGCGCAACATGCCGCGCATCAAGGACCTCGTGGTCGACATGACCGAATTCTTCGACAAATGGCTGAAGGCGGGCGGTCGTTTCATCGGCAAGACCACGCGCAAGGAACGCCCCATCGCCGTCGATCCGGCCAGCAAGGAACGCAAGCTGGCAGATGCCGCCATCGAATGCATCAATTGCGGCATCTGCTATGCCGCCTGCGACGTGGTGGAATGGAACAAGGACTATCTCGGCCCGGCCGCGCTGAACCGCGCCTGGAGCCTGGTCAACGACGTGCGGCATGCCGACATCCGCGGCGTGATCAAGCAGGCTACCGCGGACGGCGGCTGCAATTCCTGCCATACGCAGGGCAGCTGCATGACGCACTGTCCGGTGGGCCTGAGCCCGACGGGCAGCATCGCCGGGCTGAAGAAGCGGGCGCTGCTGGATTTGTTCCGGAGGGACTGAAGCCATGGAAAACAAGCTGTTTCTCCTGCAGCGCCTGACGGCGATGTTCCTGGGCCCCTTCGTTCTGATACACCTGGGCGTGATCCTGTACGCGGTGCGCGGCGGCCTGACCGCCGGTGAAATCCTGCATCGCACCCAGGGCAACTGGTTCTGGCTGGCCTTTTATGGCTTGTTCGTGCTGGCGGTGTCCGTTCATGCCCCGATCGGCTTGCGCAACATCCTGATCGAATGGGCGCGCCTGCCGCGCGGCCTGGCCGGCGTGCTGTGCGCCCTGTTCGGTGTATTGCTGCTGGTGCTGGGCTTGCGCGCGGTGATTGCCGTCGGGGGGTGGCTGGCATGAAGTCCGTACACAATCACAAAGCCTATTGGGCCTTCATCGGGCACCGCGTGTCGGGCCTGCTGCTGGCGATTTTCCTGCCATTCCACTTCCTGGCGCTGGGCCTGGCCCTGGAAGGCGCGGCGCGCCTGGACAGCTTCCTGGTGTTCACCGACATTCCCCTGGTCAAGGTGGCCGAATGGGGGCTGGTGCTGCTCTTGACGCTGCATCTGGCCTTCGGCTTGCGCCTGCTGGTGCTGGAATTCCTGCCGTGGCGCGCACCGCGCGACGCGCGGCTCAATTGGGTGGGTTGGGGCGCCGGGGCGGCCATTGTGGTGGGCGCGGCGTTCCTGATAGGGGTATTTTGAACATGCAAATCGAACGCACTAAAACTGATGTCCTGGTGCTGGGTTCCGGAGGCGCAGGCCTGTTCGCCGCGCTGCACGCGCTGCAGGCCGATCCCACCCTGGAAGTCACGGTTGCCGTCAAGGGGCTGATGGGCAAGAGCGGCTGCACGCGCATGGTGCAGGGCGGCTACAACGTCGCCCTGGCCAAGGGCGATTCCATCGAACGCCATTTCATGGACACCATCGTCGGCGGCAAATGGCTGCCGCGCCAGGACCTGGCCTGGCGCCTGGTCGTGGGGGCCGTCGAGCGTGTCTGCGAACTCGAAAACGAGATCGGTTGTTTCTTCGACCGCAACCCCGACGGCACGCTGCACCAGAAGGCGTTCGCCGGCCAGAGCTTCGACCGCACGGTGCACAAGTCCGACTTGACCGGCATCGAGATCATCAACCGGCTGATGGAACAGGTGCGCGGCGCGGGCGTGCGGCGCATGGAAGAGCACCGGGCGATCGAGCTGATACCGGCAAGCGACGGCTCGGGCATATCCGGCGTGCTGTTCATCGACATGCGCAGCGGCGGCTATCGCTTCGTGCAGGCCAAGGCCGTGCTGCTGGCTACCGGCGCCGGCCCGACCATGTATCTGTACCACACCCCTTCGGGGGAAAAGACCTGCGACGGCTTGGCCATGGCCTTGCGCTACGGCCTGCAATTGCGCGACATGGAAATGGTGCAGTTCCATCCCACCGGCCTGCTGGGCGGCCCCGACACCCGCATGACGGGCACCGTGCTGGAAGAGGGCTTGCGCGGCGCCGGCGGCTATTTGCTCAACGGCAACCACGAACGCTTCATGGCGAACTACGACGCGCGCGCCGAACGCGCCACGCGCGACGTGGTCAGCCGCGGCATCTACGCAGAAATGCGGGCCGGACGCACCAGTCCCATGGGCGGGGTGTACATACAAATGAGCCACCTGGGGCCGAAGAAAGTCGCCAAGACCTTCCCCGGCATGGTGCAGCGCTGCGCCGATTGCGGCTTCGACCTGGCCGGCGGCCTGGTCGAAGTGGTGCCGACCGCGCACTACCTGATGGGGGGCGTGGAATTCAACGCCGATTGCACCACCGCCTCGCCGGGCCTGTTCGCGGCGGGTGAGGATTGCGGCGGCGTGCACGGCGCCAATCGCCTGGGCGGCAACGGCGTGGCCAATTCCACAGTGTTCGGCGGCATCGCCGGCGACTCCATGGCGGCCTACGTACGCCAGGGCGCGCCGTGGCGCGACCCCGACGAGCACGTCATCGAGGCCGGCATCGCGCGCGCCGAATTCCCGTTCTCGCGGCCCACGGGTTCCAGCCTGCCGGTGCGCGAGGCTTTGTCGCGCACCATGTGGGACCAGGTCGGCGTGATGCGCACGGGCGCCAGCATCGACGCCGGCATGGCGGAACTGGCCCGGCACCAGGATGCGCTGAGCCAGGTGGGTGTGAAGGACGGCGCGCGCCACTTCAATCTCAGCTGGCACGACTGGCTGAATGTCGAGAGCCTGGTGACGATCTCCCAGGTCATCGCCACCGCGGCGCAGGCGCGCGAGAACAGCCGGGGCGCGCACTACCGCGAGGATTTCCCTGAACCGGGCGACCTGATGGGCAGTTGCTACACGCGGGTCACACAGGAAGAAGGCGCCGGCTTGCGCCTGGAAATGGTGCCGGTGTCCTTCGACATCGTCAAGCCGGGCGAGTCGCTGATCGACGACGAGGCCGGCGCACCGCCGCCGGCGCAGCCGGCGACGGCGGCCTGAAAGACGCAGTATTTATCTGGAGAAGGCTTATGGCCATAGACATAGACACTATCGAGGCGGCGGCATACGAAATCATGTCGCGCGCCGCCATCGACATACCCGAAGACTACAAGAACGGCATCAGCCAGATGGGCAAGACGGAACAAGGCAAGTTGGCGTGTTTCGTGCTGCACACCATGATGGACAACTGGGATGCCGCCAGCAAGGACAGGCGCCCCATGTGCGCCGACACCGGCGTGCCGCGCTACTACGTCAAGGTGGGCAACGAGGCGTCGGTGCAGAGCGGCTTCGTCGGGGTGGAACGGGCGCTGCGCTCGGCCACCGCACGGGCCACCCACGACATACCGCTGCGGCCCAACCGCGTGCATCCGCTGTGGCGCAACGAATACAACAACAACGTCGGCATCAACGCGCCGGAAATCGAATGGTCGTTCGAGCCCGACGCCGACTGGGTCGATATCACCACGGTGCACAAGGGCGGGCTGTTCGGCACCGATTACCGCATGCTGTTTCCGGGCGACGGCCTCGACGGCATCAAGCGTTTCGTGCTGGACGGCCTGATCGCCTTCGGCAAGCGCGGCCTGGCCTGTCAGCCGGCCATCGTCGGCATAGGCGTGGGCGGCTCCAAGGACACTTGCATGCAGCTGGGCAAGCAGGCGGCATGCCTGCGCGTCGTGGGCGACCGCAATCCCGACCCGCGCATCGCCGAGCTGGAAATGGAAATCAAGCAACTGGGCAATTCCATAGGCATGGGCGCCATGGGTTTCGTGGGCTCGTCCATGGTGGTCGACTGCCACATCGAAGTCGGCTTCACGCACACCGGAGGCATGCCGGTCAGCATGCATACTTTCTGCCTTTCGTCGCGCCGGTCCACCGCCCGCGTATACGCCGACGGCAGAATCGAATACCGCAACGATCCGCAGTGGTTCACCCCATACATGCGCAGGGAGACAGTCGAATGGCCGACCGAAACGACAGTGACGATCTGAAGATTTTCCGCCTGGATCTGCCGGCGCGCGACGAGGACATCAAGCGCCTGGAGATCGGTTCTATCGTCTACATGACAGGCACCGTCTATACGGCGCGCGAGGGCGTCTACCAGAAAATACTCGGCGACGGCGTCGCGCCGCCGGTGGACCTGAAGACGGTCAGCAACGTGAATTTCCATTGCTCGCCGGCGGCCGCGGCCGACGACAAAGGGGGCTACAAGGTCGGGGCCGTAACTGCCACGGCCAGCTTCCGCTTCTCGAAATGGATGGACCGCTGGCTGGAAATGACCGGCACCCGCATCGTCATCGGCAAGGGCGGCATGCCGCACGAGGACTATGCGCGCGTGATGGTGCCGCATGGCGCGGTCTACCTGACCACCGTGGGCTACGGCACGGGGGCGCTGCTGGGCCGCGGCATCGTGCGCGTGCGCGACGTGTTCTGGCTGGACGAGCTGGGCATCGCCCAGGCCATGTGGCTGTTCGACGTCAAGGACTTCGGGCCGTTCATCGTCGAAAGCGATGCCGCCGGCAATTCCTTGTTCCACAAGCACGGCGAGGAAATCAACGCCGGCATCGACAAGCTGTATGCCGGCCTGAAGCCGCCCGCGCTGCATCGCTATGGCGAGACGGACGATCGCAAGAAAGAAGTGATGTAAGCCCAGGCCGCCTCGGCCGGCGCCGGCCGGCCGAGGCGGTTTCGTACGGCGCGGCGCCTGGCGCCTGCGCCATACGCCCGATCCCGAATTTTCAACGCCCGGGCCCGAGGCCCGCCTGACGAGAGGAACTCCATGGGAATCATCGATTTCCGCTTGCGTCCGCCCCTGCGCGGATTTCTCGACACCTTGATGTACAACGCCGGCGAGCGGCGCGACGGCTTCACGCGCACGGTCGGCTTCGAGCCGTCGCCGGCAGCCCAGCAACAGTCCATGGACATGCTGCTGGCGGAAATGGATCGCGCCGATATCGAGCACGGCGTGGTGGTCGGCCGGCGTGCCGGCATGCTGGGCAGCGTCTCGAACGAAGACGTGCTCCACATTATGCAGACCTATGGCCCGCGCTTTATCGGCGCGGCTTCCATCGACCCGACCTCGCGCCGCCAGGCTTGCGCCACCATCGACGCGGCGATCGAGCAAGGCTTCAAGCTGATCAATATCGAGCCGGGGGCATACCCCGTGCCCATGTATGCGGACGACCGCCGCCTGTATCCGATCTACGCCCATTGCGAGGATCGCCAGGTGCCGGTCATCATGATGGTGGGCGGCACGGCCGGCCCGGACCTGGGTTATTCCGACCCCATACGCACCGACCGCGTGCTGGCCGATTTCCCGTCCATGAAGGTGGTGGTGGCCCATGGCGGCTGGCCCTGGGTCAACGAGATCCTGCATGTGGCCTTCCGCCGGCCGAACCTGTACCTGTCTCCGGACATGTATTTCTCGCGCATGCCGGGCTGGGAAGAATACGTCAAGGCGGCCGATGGCTTTCTTGCCGATCGCATGCTGTACGCCAGCTCTTTCCCGTTCTGCCCGGTGCAAGGCTACAAGGAATGGTTCGAGCAACTGCCCCTGAAGCCCGAGAACCGCGCCAAGGTAATGGGGGATAATGCCCGGTCGCTGTTGGGGCTGTAGCGGCCGCAGGCCTGCCTGGCCGCCATGGCCCCGCGGGCATATTTCGAGAAGCCGATGGACGTCAAGACGCTATATACGCTGGTTGCAGTCGCCGATCGCGGCAGCTTCGCCGAGGCCGGCAAGGCCATCGGCCTGTCGCTGTCGGCCGTCAGCATGCAGATGCGCGCCCTCGAAGACGAACTAGGCACTGTGCTGTTCGACCGTACCCGTCGTCCGCCCGTGCTTACCCCCAGCGGCCTGCGCCTGATCGATCGTGCGCGCGACCTGATCGAGCACTGGGAAAGCCTGAGCGACAGCCTCAAGCGCGATGTCGCGGGCGGCGTGCTCAAGTTGGGCGCGGTGCACACCTCGATTTCGGGCTGGCTGCCCCTGGCTCTCAGGCGTCTGCAAAAGCGCGGGCAAGGCATCGAGATACGCCTGACCAGCGGGCTGACGCACGAACTCGAAATGGAGGTCTACCACGGCCAGCTCGACGTCGCCCTGGTGACCGAGCCCGAGGTCAGCCGGGGCAGCCTGCAGTTCCATGAATTCTTCGAAGAGGCCATGGTCGTGATCGCGCACAAGACGGCCGCCGGCGATACCGATCGGGAATTGCTGGAGAATAACCCCTATGTGCGCTTCAACCGCATGGCGCGCGTGGGCCGCATGGTCGGCGCCGAAATAGAAAGGCGCGGGCTGGAAGTCCAGTCGACCATGGAAATCGACTCGGTCGAGGGCGTGGTCGCCATGGTGGCCAATGGCCTGGGCGTATCCGTGGTGCCGAACCGGGGGGTGGCCAACGAGTTCCCCTCCACGATCCGCGTGCTGCCTTTCGGCGACCCGCCCATCATGCGCCGCTTGGGGCTGCTGATGCCGCGCGACAATCCGCGTTCGCACCTGTCCCATGCATTGCTGGATGCCTTGAGAGAAGTCTCGGCGCCGCGCGAGAAGAAATACGCCTGAGCAGGCTGGCCGAACGCGCCGGCCACAGGTTTGCGAACCTTGCGCCGTCTCGGGCTATGGCCTTGCCTTGCGAGCGCCGCTACCCGAAACCTGGTCGAAGTACAGCTTGACGGCATCGGTGAACGCGGTGCGGCTGTGGCTCGCGCGTTCCAGCAGGCCTATGCGGCGCTCGATGTCCGTGGTGGGCAAGGGAATCACTTGCAGCTCGCGGTCTTCCTGCCAGCAGACGTTCGCGAGCTGCGGCACGATGGATATGCCGAAGCCGTGGCGCACGAGCTCGATGATGGCCTCGACGGAGTTCAGTTCCATGCTGTCGCGCACCTGGACGTCCAGGCGGTCGAGCACGTCCTGTATCAGGTTGCCCGTCCAGGTGTTGCGGTCGAAGCGCATGAATGGCGCTTCGGCCAGGATCTGCATGGCTTGCGAGGAGGGCAGCGCAAAATGCGGCCGGCGCGGCACGATGAGTATCATCGGTTCGCTATAGAGCGGCGTCCATAAAAGATTGGCCGAAAGCGGAAACGGCGACTGGGTGACGATGGCCGCATCCAGCTCGCCCTGTTCGACGCGCCGCGTGAAATCGCTGGACAGCCCCGCGAACAAGCGCACGTCCAGCTTGGGATGGCGTTGGCGCACGGTCCATAGCGCGTCGGCGAAGGCCCCCATCAGCACCGAAACCAGCGCCCCGACGATTATCGTGCCCGACATGCTGTCCGCGCCGGTTTGCGCGGCCAGTGACTCGAAGTGGCGCACGATGTCTTCGATTTCCGGTACCAGCGCGCGGCCGGACGAGTTGAGGATCACGGCGCGGGCGCTGCGATCGAACAACTGGCAATTCATGGAGTCTTCCAGGGCGCGGATCTGCAGCCCGACCGCCGCCGGAGTCAATCCGATTTGCTTGCCCGCCGCAGCGAATGAGCCTTGGCGCGCCACGGCGAGAAAGGTTTTCAGGGTGCGGATGGACGACATGGAGATTCAACTATTGGAAGTCGTATGGGCGCTGTCGCCGTAGGTCGCGGGAATGCCCGTAACACGCGCCGCGGTGTAAAAATTTTCTTGGTCTCGGCGCGATTTCCATAAACCTGACTTTATCATGGGTATTGCAATAATTGTGTCTCCGTTATTGTGTTTCCGTAGTCGGTCGTTACCGGATCCGCCGGCTCGGCAGCATTACCGCAGCCACTGGTAATACAGGCTTTCGGTGGCCTCGGCCATGTAGCCGACAGAAAACCTGGGGTCGCCCGCGACCTTGGCGCGGGCGGCCTCGCCCAGCCTGGCGCGCAAAGCCGGGTCGTCGACGAGCCGGGACAATGCGTCGGCCAGTTGCGCGCGATTGCCCGGCTCGACGAGCAAGCCGTTGACGCCTTCTTCGATAATTTCGGGAACCCCGCCCACATTGGTGCCTACCAGAGGCAGGCCGCATGCGGCAGCTTCCAGATAGGCGGTGCCCAGCGCTTCGCTCTTGGTCGCAAGAGCGAATATGTCGAAGCCGCTCAGCAGGTTCGCGATGTCGCGGCGCCTGCCCAGCAAATGAATCCTGTCGCCCAGTCCTTCCGATGCCACTTGTTCCCGCAGGCTCGTGAGCAGGGGTTCGCCTTCGCCGGCAATGACCAGGTGGAGGTTCGGCCGGGATCTGATCAAAGGGATGCTTGCCGCGACGAGATCCGGGTGCCCCTTTCTTTCCCGCATGTGCCCGACGGATCCAATGACGATGGCGTCTGGGCTCAGGCCGAGCTCGTGCCGCAATATGGCGGCATCGACGGGGCGAGGCAGGACGATCGCGTCCATGACCGTCGCGATCTTTTCGGGGGCTGCGCCTCGGCCTATCAATAGTCTGCGGACGTGCTCGCTGACCGCAATGACACGATGCGGAAGGCCAGTGTAAGAAATGAGCGAGCCCGGTGGTATCGCCAGGTGTCGGGTACGGACGATCAAGGGGGTTCTCACGAGGCGTCCCGCCGCAGCCGCAGACATCGTATCCGTGCGGCTGTGTGTGTTCACGACGTCGAATCCGCCCTGCCTCAGTATGCGCGCGATATGCATCGCGGCGACCGCGAAACTTCTGGGCCCCGCCATCACGACTTCGTGCACCCGGAAGCCCTCGGACCGAGTGCGTTCCGCCAGGGCTGCCTCCGCCTGGCAGACCAGTTCCAGGTGGTGGCCACGCTCGCGCATGGCCAGCATTTCCTTGAAGATCCTGTGTTCCTGGCCGCCGAACGATGTGGCTGCCTCTGTATGCAGAATGCGCAGCGGCTTTCGACACTCTGTGTTGGGCGTAGTCATGTTTGCATTTTTCGTATTCGGCTGTCGCGCGCGATTCCGGCATCGGCCATTGTCGCTGCGCTCGAACGGCCGTGGGGCGGCGTGTAGGGCCCACGGCCGGGATCGTGCAGCCTAGGCCGCCTGGTCTTCGTCCGTCTCCAGCGCTTCCGGATGGCGTTCGATCAGCACACGGCCGATGCGCCGGCCTTCCATGCTCAGGACTTCGAAGCGGATGTGCCCATGGGGCTGTGCGAGCGCATATTGTTCGCCGGTCTCGGGCAGGTGGCCGAAGCGGCTGAGCAGGTATCCGGCCAGCGTGGTGTAGTCGTCGGCATCGTCGACCAGGCCGGTGATGTTCAATTCCTGTTCGAGCTGGTGCAGGTCGGTGGCGCCGTCGACCTTCCAGCGGTCGGGGCCGTCGGGCAGGATGTCGGGCGCCTCGTCCTCGTCGGGAAAGTCGCCGGCGATGGCCTCGAACACGTCGATGGGCGTGACCAGGCCCTCGATGGCGCCGAACTCGTCGGCGACGATGACCAGTTGGCCGCGGGCGCGCTTCAAGGTGTGGATCAGCTCGAGCATGGGTACCGAGTCGTGCACGATGATGGGCGGGCGCAGGCCCTGGATCCGGATGCGGCCGTGCAGCAGCAGGTCGCTCATCATGTCCTTGGCGCGGCCTATGCCTTCCAGCTCGTCCAGCGTGCCGCGGCATACGGGAAAGAAGCCGTGCGGCGCCTGCCTGAGTTCTTTTTCTATGGTGTGGGCGTCGTCGTTCAGGTCTATCCAGCTGATGTCGGTGCGCGGCGTCATGATGGAGCGCACATTGCGGTCGGCCAGCTTGAGCACGCCGCTGACCATATTGCGCTCTTCCACGCCGAAGGCGCCGGCCGCCTCGGCTGCGGGCTCGCCTTCCTGCGGCGCGTCCTCGGTCGCCTGGCGCTTGCCCAGCATGCGCAATATCCCTTCGGCGGTGCGTTCGCGCAAGGGGCGGCGGCCGCCGATCTTCATGAGGTTGCGGCGCGCCACCTGGTTCAGGATTTCGATGAGCACGGCGAAGATGATGGCGGCGTACAGGTAGCCCTTGGGCACATGGAAGCCGAAGCCCTCGGCCAGCAGCGCAAAGCCTATCATCAGCAGGAAGCCCAGGCACAGGATGATGGCCGTGGGATGGGCGTTGATCAGGCGTGTCAGCGGCTTGGATGCCAGGACCATGGCGCCTACGGCGATGATCACCGCCGCCATCATGATTTCGATGCGGTTGACCATGCCCACCGCGGTGATGACCGAATCCAGCGAGAACACGGCATCGAGCACCACGATCTGGGTGACGATGACCCAGAAACTGGAATGCATCCTGGCGGCACTCGCCTCGGGGCGCGCCTTGCCCTCGATGCGCTCGTGCATTTCGGTGGTGCCCTTGTATACCAGGAAGAAGCCGCCGGCGATCAGTATCAGGTCGCGGCCGGAGAAGGCGAAGGGGCCGACGTCGACCAGCGTAGCGGTCAGTGAGAAGATCCACGAAATGGCCGACAGCAGCACCAGCCGCATGACCAGGGCCAGCAGCAGGCCGATGATGCGCGCCCGGTCGCGCTGCGCCGGCGGCAGCCGGTCGGCCAGTATGGCAATGAAAATCAGGTTGTCGATGCCGAGGACGATCTCCAGCACGACCAGCGTCAGCAAGCCGACCCACGTGGCGGGGTCCAGCAGCAGCTCCATCCAGCTCTCCGGGTATGAAAACGAAAAGTATATGTTACATGGTGCGGCGGCCCATGCCGCCGCGACCCGCGCCGATTCAGGCGGCGCCGCGCGCCGGCGGCAGGGTGTAGCGCCGGTTCTTGTACATCCACGCCGGCCAGAGCACGTGCGCCAGGGCCTCGCGCGCCAGCTCGGGGTCGAGCTCGGCGGGCTCGTAGGTTTCGGGCGCGATATAGCGATACTGGCTGGGCGGGCGCTGTGGTTCCAGCACCAGCAGCCTGTCGTTTTGCAGATAGCCGTAGTTGTCGCTGTATTGCATCATGGCGCGCCCGCCCGCGTCGGCCCGGCACAGGTCGTGCCCGATCATGGGATGTTCGGCGCGTATGCCGGCCAGCGACAGCAGGGTGGGGGGCAAGTCTATCTGGCTGATCATCCGGCCGTCGCTGCGTGCGGGTACGTCCGCGCCCAGGATCAGCGCCGGGATGTGGAAATGCCGCAGCGGCACCAGGCTTGCGCCGAAGACCCGCGAGTCATGGTCGGCCACGACCAGGAACACGGTGTCCTGCCAATAGTCGCTCTGCATCGCCCTGTCGAAGAATCGGCCCAGCGCCCAGTCGGCGTAGCGCACGGTGTTTTCGACGCTGGCCGGCTCGCCCACCGGCTGGATGCGGCCCTGCGGGTATTCCCAGGGCGAGTGGTTGGTGACCGAGAACGCCAGGGTAAGCGTGGGCTGATCGGGCGGGTTGCTCAGCAGCCGGTCGAGCTGGGCGAACATGTCTTCGTCGCTCGCACCCCAGGTGCCGACGAAGGCCGGGTTCTCGAATGTGGCGCGGTCGTACAGATCGTCGAAGCCGTTGCCGAAGAAGAAGCTCTTCATATTGTCGAAGTGCGCTTCGCCGCCGTAGATGAAGCGGGAGCGATAGCCCTGGCGCCGCAGCGCCTGGGCCAGCGTGAAGAAATTGCTTTGCGCATCGGGCAGGCGCAGCGCCGCATCCGAAACCGTGGGCGGAAAGCCCGCCACCACGGCTTCCAGCCCGCGCACCGAGCGGGTGCCGGTGGCGTAGGCCTGCGTGAAATTCCACCCCAGGCCCGCCAGGCGGTCGAATTCGGGCGTCAGGCCCGCGCCGCCGAGCACGCCGGTATATTGCGCGCCCAGGCTTTCTTCCACGATCAGCACCACATTCAGGGGGCGGTCGCGGCGCATGGCGGGTTCTTGCATGTGCAGTGAGGGAATATCCTGTGCCGTACCCGTACCCGTACCCGTACCCGTGCCCGTACCCGTACCCGTACCCGTGCCCGCAGACATAGCCGCACCTGTGCCTGTAGCTGCAGCTATGGCCGCGCCCGTGCCCGCGGCCGAACTCAGGCCGGCGCAGCGCTTGACGATCTCATGCATTTCCTCGGCCGGCATGCCGCCATACACATCGGCGGCCGAGCGCTCGTTTTTCATGCTGTAGACCGCGTAGGCCACGTTGTACAGCGAGTTCAGCGGCAGCGTGTTGAGCATGCTGTCGCCGCAGTAGGCGACGGTGGCCGGGTTGATGGGTCGGTGTCCCAGGGTGCCGCGGATCGCCAGGAAGATGATGGCGGCGGCGGCCAGGCTGTACAGCGGCCGCAGCCACCACGTCATGGGCGCGTCGGCCGGCGCATGCCCGAACAGCGCGTGGCCGGCCCACATGAACAGCACGAGTATCGCGACCCCGCCTATGATCACGGCTTTGTAGCCTTTCCAGAGCATGCCGAACACTTCCTGTGGGTGCTTGAGGTATTCCACGTACAGGCGGTTGGGGCGCGTGTCATATTCGTAGATGAATTGCGGGGTGGAAACTTCCAGCAGCACCAGCAGGAACCAGGCGATCAGCAGCCACCAGCCGGTGATCGTCACCGCCAGCGGAAAGTGCCCCAGCCAGGGCGCCAGCAGCGCGGGGATGCCGGCGAACACGGCGATCTGGTTGGCATCGATGCGAAAGCCGCCCTTGAGTATGGGCAGCAGGCCTCCGGCCTGGCGCACTCGCGGCCATTGCCATGCCGCCAGCAGGCAGCGGCTCAGTGTCAGCAGGCAGAAGGCCGCCACGATGAAAACCCAGATCTGTGTGCGCATGTCGTCGATAAAAAAGTGGCGGGCCAGCGAAGACGCCTTGAACGAGCCGCCCCGCGCCGTCCGATGGAATGCCGTGTGTCGCGAGGTGTCCCGTGGGGCTTCCCACTGGTTTTGTTATGGGCTGAAGGGTAGCTAAAGGGTAGACCGGTAGTTTATATGTTCTTGGGCCATGGCCATATGTGCCGCCTGGTGTGTATTCCCCTGCATTTGCTTATTTCCAGAAGGCCGGTGTAATTATGCTCAAATTGGGTATAATTTCCGGACCGGCCGAAGGGGCCGCCCCACACAGGAATTTGCGCATCATGTATCGAACAGGATGTATGGCCACGCTGGCGGGGGCGCTGGCCCTGGCGTCCGTTGCCGCGGCGCCGCTGGCCCAGGCCCAGGGTACGATCCGTATCGGCGAACTCAACAGCTACAAGACCGTGCCGGCATTTCTCGGCCCCTACAAGAAGGGCATGGAACTCGCCGTCGCGCAGATCAATGCGGCCGGGGGCGTCAACGGCAAGCAGCTCGAACTCGTCACCCGCGACGACAATGCCAACCCGGGCGATGCGGTGCGTGCCGCGCAAGAGCTCCTGCAGCGCGACAAGGTCGACGTGCTGTGCGGCACGTTCCTGTCGAACATCGGGCTGGCGGTGGCCGATTTCGCCGGACACAACAAGACCTTCTTCCTCGCCAGCGAGCCGCTGACCGACAAGATCGTCTGGGCCGACGGCAATCCCTATACATACCGCCTGCGCAGTTCCACCTACATGCAGGTGGCGATGCTGATCCCGGCTGCGGTCAAGATGCACAAGCAGCGCTGGGCGCTGGTGTACCCGAACTACGAATATGGCCAGTCGGCGGCCGCGACCTTCAAGCGCCTGCTCAAGCAGGCCCAGCCCGACGTCCAGTTCGTGGCCGAGCAGGCTGCGCCGCTGGGCAAGATCGACGCCGGCAATGTGGTGCAGGCGCTGGCCGATGCCAAGCCGCAGGCGCTGTTCAATGCGCTGTTCGCCGGCGACCTGACGAAGTTCGTGCGCGCCGGCGCGCAGCGCAATTTCTTCCAGGGCCTGGACGCGGTCAGCATGCTGACGGGCGAGCCCGAATACCTGGACGCGCTGGGCGCCGAGACGCCCAAGGGCTGGGTAGTCACGGGCTACCCCTGGTATGCGATCCACACCCCGGCGCATGACAAGTTCCTGCAGGCCTACCAGGCCCGCTACAAGGATTACCCGCGCCTGGGTTCGGTGGTGGGCTACAACACCATCCAGTCTCTGGCTGCCGGCATACGCAAGGCCGGCTCCACCCAGACCGACGCGCTGGTGCAGGCCTTCGAGAACCTGCCGGTGGACACGCCTTTCGGGCGCATCGTGTATCGCGGCATCGACCACCAGTCGACCATGGGCGAGTACGTGGGCCGGCTGGCCGTCAAGGACGGCAAGGGCATCATGACCGACATCGAATATGTCGACGGCGCCACGCTGCAGCCCAGCGACGAGCAGGTCCGGAAGTGGCGCCCGGCCAGCGCCGGTTGAGCGCGGCCGCGCCGCGACACGCCGGCGCGCGCGCCTGATCCCATGTCCGCGACAGGTTTCCTGGTCCAGTTCCTGAACGGCCTGGCGCAAGCCTCTTCGCTGTTCCTGGTGGCCGCGGGCCTGTCGCTGATCTTCGGCGTGACGCGCATCGTCAATTTCGCGCACGGCTCGCTGTACATGCTGGGCATCTATGTTGCCTACAGCCTGCTGCAGCACTGGGGCCACGGCCCCGCCGGATTCTGGCTGTGCCTGCTGCTGGCCTCGGCGGTCGTGGCGGCGCTGGGCGCCGCGATCGAAATGCTGGTCTTGCGGCGCATCTACGCCGCGCCCGAAATGTTCCAGTTGCTGGCCACCTTTGCCCTGGTGCTCATCATCAACGACGCCGCCTTGTGGCTGTGGGGGCCGGACGATCTGCTCGGGCCGCTGGCGCCCGGGCTGAACGGCGCCCTGAAGATTCACGATCGCTACCTGCCCGTCTACGATCTGGCCCTGATCGTGATCGGGCCGGCGGTGCTGCTGTGCCTGTGGCTGCTGCTGACCCGCACGCGCTGGGGCGGGCTGCTGCGCGCCGCTACCCAGGACCGAGAAATGCTGGGGGCGCTGGGCGTGAACCAGGCCTGGCTGTTCACGGGCGTGTTCGCGCTGGGAGCCTTCCTGGCCGCCCTGGGCGGGGCCTTGCAGATACCGCGCCAGCCCGCCAGCCTGGGCCTGGACCTGAGCGTGATCGGCGATGCCTTCGTGGTGGTGGTGGTCGGCGGCATGGGTTCGATTCCGGGCGCCTACCTGGCGGCGCTGCTGATCGCCCTGGCCAAGGCGCTGTGCATCGCGCTGGGCACGGTGTCGCTGGGCGCGGTGACCATTGCGTTTCCGAAGCTGACGCTGGCGATGGAGTTCATCGTCATGGCCGCGGTGCTGGTCTGGCGTCCGTGGGGCTTGCTGGGCCGGCCGCTGGCGGCGCCGCGTGCCGCCGGGCTGCCCGAACCCCCGTTGCGTGAGCCGGGCGTAGGGCTGCGCTGGCTGATGCCGCTGCTGGCCATAGCCCTGGCCGCCTTGCCGCTGTGGGCGGGCAGCATGCCCTACGCCCCGGTGCTGGCGCTGGACGTACTGGTGTCCATATTGTTCGCGGCCAGCCTGCATTTCATGATGGGGCCGGGCGGCATGCCTTCGTTCGGCCATGCTGCATATTTCGGGTTGGGCGCATACGGCGCGGCGCTGCTCCTCAAGGCCGCCGGCTGGCCCATGGCCGCGACGCTGGCCGCCGCGCCGGTGGTGGCGGGCCTGGGGGCGCTGGTGTTCGGTTGGTTCTGCGTGCGCCTGTCCGGCGTCTATCTGGCCATGCTGACGCTGGCTTTTGCGCAAATCGTCTGGTCGGTGGCATACCAATGGGACAGTTTCACCGGCGGTTCCAATGGCCTGCTCGGCATCTGGCCGGCCGCATGGCTGCCGCGCAACGGTTATTACTACCTGGTTCTGGCGTTGGTGGCGCTGGCCCTGCTGGTGTTGTGGCGCATGATCTATGCGCCCTTCGGCCAGGCGCTGCGGGCCGTGCGCGACAACCCTGTGCGCGCCGAGGCGCTGGGCATGAATGCACGGCTGGTGCAGTGGCTGGCCTTCGTCATCGCCGGCGCGTTCGCGGGCCTGGCGGGAGCCTTGTTCGCTTATTCCAAGGGCAGCGTTTCGCCCGAGATCATCGCCGTGGGCAAGTCGGTGGACGGCCTGGTGATGGTGCTGCTGGGCGGCATACAGGCCCTGGCCGGCCCGATCGCCGGCGCCGCAGCATACCAGGTGCTGCAGGATTACCTGGCCGGCGCCACGCAATACTGGCACGCGTGGCTGGGCGCCGCCATCCTGCTGCTGGTGTTGGTTTTCCCGCGCGGCATCGCCGGTATTTTCGGCGGGACTGCGCGCGGCGTTTCTGTGCGGAGGGCGCGATGAACGAGCCGCTTTCCCGTCGCGGTGTGGCTGCTGCCGGCGGGGGCGAACCCGTTTCGAGCCCAGGTGCGTGGGCTGCCCGCAGCAGCGAGCCGGATTCCAGCCCCTGCGCGCCGATTCCCGTCCGCGGCATACCTGCTTCCGGCGGCGAGGCCGCGCAAGGTGGGGCGCTTTCCCCGGCTTGCGTAAGTGTGCTCAGCGTGCGCGGCCTGCGCAAGGCTTTCGGCGGCAATCTCGCGGTGGACGGCGTCGACTTCGACGTACATGCCGGCGAGATGCTGGCGCTGATCGGCCCCAATGGCGCCGGCAAGTCCACCACTTTCAATATGGTGGGCGGGCAGTTGCCGGCCAGCGGCGGGTCGGTGCGCTTTCGCGGCAGCGAGTTGCTGGGATTGTCGGCGCGCCGCATCGCGCGGCTGGGTGTGGGGCGCACCTTCCAGATCGCGGCGGTGTTCGCATCGATGACCGTGTGCCAGAACGTGCAGATGGCGCTATTGGCCGCCCGCCGCCGCGTCTACGGCTTCTGGCGGCCGGCCCGCCCGCAGCAGCATGCGCAGGCGCTGGAACTGCTGCAGCAGGTCGGCATGCGTGACCAGGCCGAGCGCTCGTGCAGCGAGCTGGCCTACGGCGATGTGAAGCGCGTCGAGCTGGCGATGGCGCTGGCCGGCGACCCGGCGCTGCTGTTGATGGACGAACCTGCGGCCGGCATGGCGCCGCGCGAACGCAAGGCGCTGTTCGAGCTGATCCGCGGCCTGGCACGGGCGCGCGGCATGGCGGTGCTGTTCACCGAGCACAGCATGGACGTGGTGTTCGACTACGCCGATCGCGTCATCGTGCTGGCGCGCGGGCGCCTGATCGCACAGGGCGGCGTGAGCGAAATACGCGCCCACCCCGAGGTACGGCGCGTGTATTTCGGATCCGGTGCGAGTTTCGAAGCGGCCGGCGCCGAGCCGTTTGCGGAAAATGAGGTGGGGTCTTGAGCACTGCCCGGCCGCCCGAAGGCGCCGCGCTGCTGCGCGTGCGGCATCTGGACGCCTGGTATGGCGCTGCGCAAATACTGTTCGACGTGGCATTGGAGGTCAGGCGTGGCGAGATCGTGGCCCTGATGGGCCGCAACGGCGCGGGCAAGTCGAGCACCCTGAAGGCCATCATGGGCCTGATGCCCAGGATCTCGGGCCAGCTCGATTTCATGGGGCATCCGCTGGCCGGGCGCAAGCCGTTTCGCATCGCGCGCCTCGGCCTGGGCTATGTGCCCGAAGACCGGCGCATCTTCACCGAATTGACGGTGCAGCAGAACCTGGACACCGGCAGGCAGGCGCCGCGCGCCTGGCCCGAAAGCGGCGCCGCGCCGGCCTGGAGCGCGGATGCGCTGTATGAATTGTTCCCCGCGCTGGCGGCGCTGCGGCGGCGCCAGGCCGGCACGCTGAGCGGCGGCGAACAGCAGATGCTGACCATAGCGCGTACGCTGATGGGCAACCCCTACCTGGTGCTGCTGGACGAGCCTTCGGAAGGCGTGGCGCCCCTCATCGTCGAGCAGATCGCGGCCATGCTGCTGGAGCTCAAGCGCCAGGGGGTAGGGTTGCTGCTGTCCGAGCAGAACCTGCATTTCACGCAGCGCGTAGCTGATCGCGCCTATGTGCTGGAAAAGGGCGTGCTGCGCCACCAGGGCGGCATGGCAGAGCTGGCGCGCAACGAGGAAGTGCTGCGCGCTTACCTGGGGATCTAGGGCAAGCCTGGCGCGAATATTTGCCGCCGTGCTGTGTATTGCGTCGTGCCGGCGCGAGACTATATCTACATCGTCGGCGAAGCGAGCGCCAGGGACGGCGGGCGCGGCAATTCGGCGGCCGGCGCCGGGCTTTCGGCATATGCAGCCTGGCGTAGCTTCGGGGCCGATGCCAGCTTGAATGTCGCCATCAGGGATGCCAGGCCGGAGGCCTGTTCCCGCAAGCTGCCCGAGGCTGCCGAGGCCTGCTCCACCAGCGCCGCGTTCTGCTGCGTGACTTGATCCATTTGTTCCAGCGCCCGGTGCACTTGCTCGATGCCGACAGCCTGTTCGCGGCTGGCCGAGGAGATTTCCCCCACGATGGACGTCACCCGCTGGATGCTGTCCACGGTCTCGGACATGGCCGTGCCTGCCTCCGCCACCAGGGCATTGCCCTCGGCGGTAGAAGACACCGACAAGTCGATCAGCGCCTTGATTTCCTTGGCCGCCGCGGCGCTGCGCTGCGCCAGCGCCCGCACTTCGGTGGCGACCACGGCAAAGCCGCGGCCTTGTTCGCCGGCGCGGGCGGCTTCTACCGCGGCATTCAGGGCCAGGATATTGGTCTGGAACGCGATGCTGTCGATGACGCCTATGATGTCCGCGACCTTGTGGGCGGAATCGTCTATAGCACCCATGGCCCGCACCACCCGCGACACGGCCTCGCCGCCCTTGACGGCCACCTCGGCCGCCGATACGGCCAGGTGGCTGGCCTGCTGTGCGTTGTCGGAGTTCTGCCTGACCGTGGCCGTCAGTTGTTCCATGGTGGCGGCCGTCTCGGCCAGGGAACTGGCCTGTTCTTCAGTGCGCGAAGACAGGTCGGCATTGCCGGCGGCGATCTGCCCGGATGCGCCGGCAATGGCGTCGGCGCCGCTGCGCACTTCTTGCACCACGCTGGTCAGGCTCTCGTTCATCTGCTTGAGCGCGCTCAGCAACTGCCCGGTTTCGTCCCGGCCTCCGTCTTCGATCGTCGCGCTGAGATCGCGCGACGAGACGGTTTGCGCGAGCCCGACGGCCCGGCGCAGCGGCCTCACGATGGATCGGGTGATCAGCCAGGCGAAGATCAGGCCGGCCAGTATGGCCAGGGCCGCTACGCCCGCTACCAGCAGCATGCCGGCGCGGTTGTCCGAGAGCTGCTCCTGCATGTTCTTGTCGATCAGGCGCTTCTCGTAGGCGAGCAGCGCGTCCACGCTGCCCACATAGGCCTCCAGGTAGCCGGTCATGTCTTTGTCGAAGAATTGCCTGGCCGCGTCCAGGTCGCCGGCCGATTTGGCTTTCATGGCGGCGGCACGCGCCCCGACATAGGCGGCGCGTTTCTGCCCCACGGCGGCCAGCATGGTCTTGGCGCCGGGATCGGTGATGCGCGAGGTCACCTGCTTCTGCAGTTCGGAGATGCGCACGCTGGTGGCTTGCATCTGGTCTTTGAAGTAGGCCTCGGTCTGCGCATTGCCGGCCTTGGCGGCGGCGATGGTGCGCAGGGCGTTCATCGAGGTCAGCTTGTTCCATTCGGTCATCGCGCGCTCGGTGCCGAAGCGCACCTGGATGATGTTCTTCATGAAGGCGCTGGCCGTTTCCATGCGCCATATGCCGACTCCGGCCAGGATGAGGATGAGCAGCAGCACGAAGCCGAAGCTTGCGGCAAGCCGGGTACTGATTCTTGAATTGTTCACGTTACGCCCCGCATACGGCCTGCCGCAAGAAATTGGCGGCAGCGGCCCCTAGGCGGTTTAACGGCATGCGCGGCCGGACATTAAGGACTTTTCACCGAATCGGGCAGGCGGAGCTCAATCCTTCGCCACGGCCGTCAGCCCCGCCACCAGTTGGTCGATGAAGAACGTGTACAGCACCGCCACCGGCGCGCTGGCTATCAGCGCGCCGGCCAGCAGCGGCCCCCAGTGGTAGACGTCGCCGCGTATCAGGTCCGTGGGCACCGCGATGCTGATGGTCTTTTGCGTGGAATTGGTCACGAATGCCAGGGCATAGATGAATTCGCTGGTCGAAAGCGTGAAGGCGAAGACGACGACGGTGAGTATCCCTGGAACCGCCAGGGGCAATACCGCGTGGATGAAGGCGCCCAGGCGACCCTGGCCGTCTATCATGGCCTGCTCTTCGATATCTATGGGTATGCCCTTGAAGAAGCCCATCAGCAGCCAGGTACAGAAGGGGATGGTGAAGGTGGGATAGGCCAGGACCAGCGACCAGAGCGAGTTCTGCAGCCCCAGGAAGGCGATGACCTTGGAAAACGGGATGAACAGCAGCGTGGGCGGCACCAGGTAGCTGAGAAAAATGCCTATGCCCAGGGTTTCGCCCCAGCCGCCCGCGATGCGCGCCAGCGCATAGGCGGCGGGGATCGACAGGGCCAGGGTGATGAGGACCACCGCCACGCCGACGAACGCCGTATTGAGCAGCCAGCGCACGAATTGCGTATGCAGGAAAAGCAGCTGGATATTGGCGAGCGTGGGCGCATCGGTATACCAGAACGGATTGTTTGCGGGCGAGAAGATGTCGGCCTGGCTCTTGAACGTCGTGATCAGCATCACATAGAACGGCAGGGCCGAGAACAGCGTGAACAGGCAGACGCCCAGATAGAGCCCGCCGCGCAGGCCCAGCCGCCTGGTCTTGCGGCTCATGTCAGATCTCCCGGCGGCGTATGAACGCCAGTATGACGATGGACACGGCGGCCAGGACGGGCAGCAGGAACAGCGCGATGGCCGCGCCCTGTCCGAGCGAGCCGCCCTGTACCCCGGTGAAGAAGGCCAGCGTGGTCAGCACCTGGGTGCTGTTTGCCGGCCCGCCCCGGGTCAGGATGTAGACGGTCACGATATCGGTGAAAGTAAAGACGAAGGTGAACAGGATGGACACGCCGAACACGGGATACAGGATAGGGAACACCACGTGGAACAGGCGCCGGAAATAGCCGGCGCCGTCGATCTGGGCCTGTTCGTAGATGTCGCGCGGCATGCCGTTGAGCCCCGCCAGGATGATGACCGTGGCCAGCGGCAGCATGCGCCAGACGTTGACCATAATGATCGAGAATGTGGCCAGTCCCGCGCGGCCCAGCCAGTACATATTGGAAAACGGGCCGAACAGGTCGCCCGGGTGGCCCAGCAGGCCGAGCTGGCGCAGCAGCCAGTCGTAGGGGCTGAACGTGGAATCCAGCATCCACAGCCAGCCGATCACGCTGAGCGATGCCGGCGCCGTCCAGGGCAGCAGGATCAGAAAGCGCACCAGCCACTTGCCGCGGAAGTCGCGGGCCAGCAGCTCGGCCTGGACGACAGCCAGGACGAGGGTGCCGATCAGCGTGGCGATGGTGATGACCAGCGTGTTTTGCACCGCGCCGATGAAATCCGGGTCCTGCAGCAGCGCCGTGAAATTTTCCAGGCCCACGAAATGCACGGCCGACCCGCCGGTGGTGATGTCGCTCAGGCTGTAGTACAGGGCCAGCACGATGGGCACGCCCAGCAGCAGGACGATATACAGGATCGCCGGCAGCACCATGCCCATGGCCAGCAGCGTGTCCCGGCCCCCTTGGCCGAGGCCGGCATGCCGCGCGGTGCTGCTCGCCATGTCAGGCCCCTGTCCGGTCGTTGCGCAGGCCGGTCTTCGCGTCGAAACGCTTGAGCAAATGCCTGGGTACATGGAAGTTGCAGTCCTGGCCGGCCGCGACGCGGTGCGCGTCGCGCTCGGGCAGCTTGACGATGACGTCGCTGCGGGTGTCCCGGCCCACGGTGCCATAGACCAGTGCGTCCGCGCCCAGCTCTTCGACCTGCTGGACATGCAGCGTGAGGCGATAGGAGTCCGGCGCCGGCGGCGCCTGCGCGTCCAGGAAACAGTGTTCGGGATGGAATCCTATGAGATTGTCGCCATCGGGCAGCAGGTTCATGGGAGGCGAGCCCATGAACTGGGCCACGAAGGTATTGCCGGGCTCGTGGTAGATCTCGTGCGGGGTGCCGATCTGCTGGATCTTGCCGAAGTTCATGACGGCCACGCGGTGGCCCAGGCCCATGGCTTCTACCTGGTCGTGCGTGACGTAGATAGTGGTCACGCCGGTCTCTTGGTGCAGGCGCTTGAATTCGCGCCTTGCCGCATGGCGCAGCTTGGCGTCCAGGTTGGACAAGGGTTCGTCCATCAGGAACAGGCTGGGCGAGCGCACCATGGCGCGGGCCAGCGCGACGCGCTGGCGCTCGCCGCCCGAAAGTTCACGAGGCTTGCGGGCCAGCAGGTGGCCGATGCCGAAGAGTTCGGCGGCCCATGCGACTCTTTTCTGGATCTCGGGCGCCGGCATCCGGGCGGTTTCCAGCGGAAAGGAAATATTCCTGGCTACTGTCTTGTGCGGGTAGAGCGCGTAGCTCTGGAACACCATGGAAATATTGCGCGCCTTGGGAGGCAGGTCGTTGGCCAGTTTCCCGCCGATATAGATCTCGCCGCTGCTGGGGCGCTCGAGCCCGGCGATGGTTCGCATGAGCGTGGTCTTGCCCGAGCCCGAGGCGCCCAGCAGCACGACGAACTCGCCGTCCTCGACATCCAGGTCGATGCCGTCGACGGCCTTTACGCGGCCGGTCTTGCCGCGGCCGTCGTAGTAGGTGCAAAGATCCTTGATGCTCAGGCTCGCCAAGATCGTGCTCCTGGAATGATGGCCCGCCCCCGCCGGGCGCTCGAAGAGGGACGGGCCGGTTGCGGGCCGGGCGCCGATGCCCGGCCCACGCGTGCCGGCGCGATCAGGCCTTCCCGCCGATCAGGCCGCGCTTGCGCCAGCCTTCGTAGATGTGGCGGATCTGGCGCGCGGCATCTTCGACGGCGGCCTCGGGCGTGAGGCTGCCGCGTGCCGCCTTGGCCATCATATTGGGCAGCACGAAGGTGTTGAAGACTTCGCCGGCGGCCGGGTTCGAATAGCCGGGGTGGCCCAGGTTGGTCGTCCAACTGGTGGCGCCCAGCAAGGGCTTGAGCTTGCCGTGGGCCTCGCCCTGCAGGCGGAACGGGTCATCGGCGAACCAGGCATTGTTCAGGTCCAGCAGGCGCGTCGCGCCCGCGATGGCCGCGTATCCGCGATTCCCCTTGGGAACGGCCGTATCGAAGAAACTGGGCGAGTTGTAGAGCTTGCTGTTGTACATGGCCTGGTCGTAATTCTCGGCCAGGTATTTGATGAACTGCTTGGCCGTGTCCTCTCGGGCCTTGGCGAATTTCGGAATGATGTAGTTGTAGAGCACGTGCACATTGGCCCAGCGCGTGCCGTTGGGGCCGGCCAGCGGGCCGGTGAAAAAGACATCCTTGGCGATGTCGGGCTTGGTATCCTGCGCCGAGCGGTAGGCCGAAATCGAATTGACGATATACGAAGCCTTGCCGGCGATCAGCGCTTGGTTGTTGGACGCGGCGTTCCACGAGAATATCTCGGGCGTCATGGCCTTGTGGAACAGCTCGGTCATGTACTTCACGGCCTCGACGGCGCGCCGCTTGAAGACGCCCTGGTCCAGGACCACGTCGTCCCATTCGTCCTGTATATAAGTGTCCCAAGCCCACATGACGGCGCGCGCCACCATATTGGAATCGATCTCCTGCGACATGCCGATACCGACGGGGATGCCTTGTTTCTGCATGATCTCGGTGCCGGCGGCCAGGACGTCGGCCCAGGTGTCCGGCCCGTAGGGCTTGCCCGCCTTGGCCCACAGGGACTGGCGGTAATCGCCGCAGTCTATGGTCCAGCCGTGGCAGAAGCTGTACCAGGTCTTGACCACCGGGTTGTAGGAAACGCGCTTGGACGCATAGAACTCCGGCCCGCAGCTTTTGGCGATTTCCTGGTTGATGTCCGCCATGTCCAGGACGCTGGGCGTGAACGCGGCGGCCTCGGACCCCAACTCGATCAGGTCGTGGCCGGAATTCGCAGATACTTCAGAAGACGTGGTGGTGACCAGGTCGGCGATGCTGATGTGGTCGACGCTGACCTTGACGCTGTTTTTCTCGCCCCAATCCTTGGCGAACTGGTCGAACCATTTGTCGTAGCTGGGTACGAAGTGGCTCCATTGCAGGATCTTGAGGCTGCGCTCGGCGGCGCGGGCGGTGCCCAAGGGGAACAGGGGCGCCGCGATGGCGGCCAGCCCGGCGGCACCGGCGGCTTGCAGCAGCCTGCGCCGGGAAACGTCCGGCGCGGGGCCGCCGTCGGCAGCATCGGCGGGGGTGTTTACATGGGGGGTGATTGACATACCGGCCTCCTAGGTGTGGATGAGGGGGCCTCTTGTCGGTGCGCGAAGCGATCCCTCTGTTAGGAATGCAGCGGCGTAGCGGTCGTAAGAATCAGGCGCGTCACGTATAGCGTAATAAACGCAAGCTGGATGTGTAAAACATAGTAAGACAAAGCTACGAAGATGTCTATATCCGGGCCGCCCGCGCCGGGGCGGCCCGGCGCGGGCGCAGCAAGGCGGCAGGTCTTATGCCGCTTTGCTGTGCAGGCCGGGCTCGCGGTACTGGCCCAGCAGGTCGGCGCGGCGCGCCTGCGCGGCCTGGAGATTGCGTTCCTTTACGTGGCCGAAGCCGCGGATATCGTCGGGCAGGCGGGCCAGCTCCAGGGCCGCGGCCATATTGCGCTCGTCGGCGCTGCGCGCGAATTCGGCGGCGAGTTCCAGATAGTCTTGCACCAGTTGCCGTTCGTGCCGCCGTTCCCCGGTCTTGCCGAACACGTCCAGCGCCGTGCCGCGCAAGCCCTTGAATCTTGCCAGCAGGCGGAAGGCCGTCATCATCCAGGGCCCGTAGGGCCGTTTCACCAGGCGGCCGGCCTCGTCCTTGCGGGCCAGCAGCGGCGGGGCCAGGTGGAAGCGCAGCGTGTAGTCCTTGCCGGGCTCGCCTTCGAACTGCGCACGCAGCTTGTCCATGAAGGCCGGGTCCGTGTACAGGCGCGCAACCTCGTATTCGTCCTTGTAGGCCATCAGTTTCGCGAGATTGATCGCCACTGCGCGCGTCAAGGGCAGGCTGGCCTGCCCGGCAAGCCCGGTTTCGCGGCGCCGCACCTGCGCCACGGCTTCGACATAGCGCGCCGCGTAGGCGGCATTCTGGTAGGCCGTCAGCATCAGGCGATTGCGCTCGATCAGCGCGTCCAGTGTTTCCGGCATGGCTACGACGCGGGCGCCCGCGTCCGCAAGGCCGCGTTTGGGGGCGATCGAATCGGCGCCCCGGTGGGCCGCGGCGCGGCCCCATTCGAAGGCCGCCAGGTTCTTGTCCGCGGTGACGCCGTTGAGCTCGATGGCGCGCCGCAGGCTCTCGTGCGTCAGCGGTATCCAGCCTTTCTGCCAGGCATAGCCGAGCATCAGCGGATTGGTGTAGATGGCGTCGCCCAGCAGGCTCAGCGCGAGCGCGCCGGCGTCGAAGAAGTCGCAGCCGCTGCCGATTGCGGCTTTCAGTTCTTGTTCGGTGGCGGCGGCCGGATACTGCCACTTGGGGTTGCGGATGATGTCGGCCGTGGGCAGCCCGGCGCTGTTGACGGCGGCGCGCGTGACGTCCAGGCGTACCTTGGACAATACCTCAGCCGAGGTCGAGACGATGGCGTCGCAGCCTATGATCACCTCGGCCTCGCCCATGGCGATGCGGGTGGCATGGATGTCCTGCGGCGCGGCGGCGATCTGCACGTGGCTGAGCACGGCGCCGCCTTTTTGCGCCAGGCCCGCCATGTCGAGCACCGTCACGCCTTTGTTTTCCAGGTGAGCCGCCATGCCCAGCAGGCCGCCTATGGTGACCACGCCCGTGCCGCCTATGCCCGTCACCAATATGCCGTAGGCCTTGTGCAGCGCCGGCAATTCGGGCTCGGGTATGGCTTCGCCCTGTGGGCCCATCGCGCCCTTGGCCTGCGCCGGGCCGCCGGGCTTGCGCAACTGCGCGCCTTCGGCCGTGACGAAGCTGGGACAGAAGCCGTCCACACAGGAAAAATCCTTGTTGCAGGACGACTGGTTGATCTTGCGCTTGGTGCCTTGCGGCGTTTCCAGGGGTTCCACCGACAGGCAGTTGGAGGCGACGGAGCAGTCGCCGCAGCCTTCGCACACCGCGTCGTTGATGAAGGCGCGCCGCGCCGGGTCGGGATAGGCGCCGCGCTTGCGCCGGCGGCGCTTCTCGGTGGCGCAGGTCTGGTCGTAGACCAGCACGGTAGTGCCCTCGACCTCGCGCAGTTCGCGCTGCACGCGATCGAGTTCGCGGCGATGATGCACGGGCGCATTGCCCGCCAGCGCCACGCCGCGGTATTTTTCGGGTTCGTCGGTGACCACCACGATGCGGGTCACGCCCTCGGCATGCACTTGCGCGATCACGTCGGTAACCTTGAGCACGCCGTCCACCGGCTGGCCGCCCGTCATGGCCACCGCGTCGTTGTACAGAATCTTGTAGGTAATGTTGGAACGCGCCGCCACGGCTGCGCGTATGGCCAGAATGCCGGAATGAAAGTAGGTGCCGTCGCCCAGGTTGACGAAGACATGCTTCTCGCGGGTGAAGGGCTGCTGGCCGATCCAGGCCGCGCCTTCGCCGCCCATGTGGCTGAAGGTCTCGGTGTTGCGGTCCATCCAGATGGTCATGTAGTGGCAGCCTATGCCGGCCATGGCGCGCGAGCCCTCGGGCACGCGCGTCGAGGTATTGTGCGGGCATCCCGAACAGAACCAGGGCTTGCGCTCGGCGGCGGGCGCCGGGCGGCGCAATTCGCTTTCCTTGGCCTCGATGATGGCCACGCGCGCCGCCACCCGCGCGCGGATCTCGGGCGGCAGCGCGGCCCGGTCCAGGCGCCGCGCAATGGCCTTGGCGATCAGGGCGGGCGACAGCTCGCCCTGCGCGGGCAGCAGCCAGTCGCCGCGCGGCACCGACCATTCGCCGCCGGCGTTGTCCTTTTCGTCGAACTTGCCGTAGACCTTGGGGCGCACGTCGTCGCGCCAGTTGTACAGTTCTTCCTTGAGCGCGTATTCCAGGATCTGGCGCTTTTCCTCGACCACCAGGATTTCTTCCAGTCCGGTAGCGAACTCGCGCGCGTCCTGCGCGTTCAGCGGCCACACGCAGCCCACCTTCAGCAGGCGGATGCCGATCTGCGCACAGGTGCGTTCGTCCAGGCCCAGGTCGGCCAGTGCCTGGCGCGTGTCCAGGTAGGCCTTGCCGGCGGTCATGATGCCCAGGCGCGCCCGCGGCGAATCGATGACGACGCGGTTGAGCCGGTTGGCGCGCACATAAGCCAGCGCGGCATACCATTTGTAGTTCATGAGCCGGGCTTCCTGCGCCAGCGGCGGGTCGGGCCAGCGTATGCCCAGGCCGTCCGGCGGCAGGGCGAAATCCGCCGGGATCACCACCTGCGCGCGGTCCGGGTCTATGTCCACCGAGGCCGTGGATTCCACCACGTCGGTCACGCATTTCATGGCGACCCACAGGCCCGAATAGCGGCTCATGGCCCAGCCGTGCAGGCCGTAATCCAGGTATTCCTGCACATTGGACGGATACAGAACCGGCAGGCCGGCCGCCTGGAACACGTGCTCGGACTGGTGCGCCACGGTGGACGACTTGGCGGCGTGGTCGTCGCCGGCCAGCACCAGCACGCCGCCGTGCCGCGCAGTGCCGGCCGAATTGGCATGCTTGAGCACGTCCATGGACCGGTCCACGCCCGGCCCCTTGCCATACCACATGCCGAATACCCCGTCGCGCGTGGCGTCGGGGTAGAGCGAGACCTGCTGCGTGCCCCATACCGCGGTGGCGGCCAGGTCTTCGTTCAGCCCCGGCTGGAACACGATGTCGTTTTCCACCAGGTGCTGCTTGGCTTTCCACAGCGCCAGGTCGAGCCCGCCCAGGGGCGAGCCGCGGTAGCCGGAAATGAATCCGGCCGTATTCAGCCCGGCCCGCTTGTCGCGCAGCTTCTGCAGCATGGGCAGGCGCACCAGCGCCTGCGTGCCGCTCAGGTAGGCACGGCCTTGTTCTATGGTGTATTTGTCGTCGAGGCTGGCCTTGGCAAGCGCCGCCTGCAGCGCCGGATCGAGTGGGGCGTTCATCTGCGCGTCTCCTGTCGAATGTTCAGGGTTGCCTTGGGACGAATCTGCTCGAGCCGACCAAGCCGCCGCAACGCGCTGGAAGGCGTCCTGCGGCGTCAAGATTCGAGGTCCAAAAAACTGTGGGCCTTGAATCGCGCCTTGCAGTTCATCCCGCCAGCGAGCGCAGCGCACTCGGGCCTTGCGTCCAGTGCCGTCCTCGCATTATTGGATTATTGACAGGCATTATTGGGCATGGGGCCGTTATCGTAAAATCAAATTTTTCTCTATCTGGTATTAATAATTCAGATGAAGAGCGAAGTTACCCTGCGCCAGTTCCGGTATTTCATCGCCGCCGCCACCTCGGGCCAGTTCTCGGCGGCGGCCCTGTCGGAACATGTGTCCCAGTCGGCCATCACCAGCGCCGTGCAGAGCCTGGAAAGCCAGCTCAAGGTCCGGCTGTTCGACCGCCTGCCGCACGGCGTGGTGCTGACGGCCGAGGGCCAGATCTTCTTCCACCACGCGCGCCACGTCGTGGATTCGGTCAACGACGCCATGCGCCATTCGGCGCTGCGCACGCAAACCGTGGCGGGCACCATACGCGTGGCCGCCACCTATACGGTACTGGGCTATTTCTTGCCCGACCTGCTCAGTCGCTTCAAGCACAGCTATCCGCAGGTCGAGATAGATTTGGTGGACATGGACCGGCCGGTCATGGAACAGGCGCTGGACGCGCGGTCCATAGACCTCGGCATAGGGCTGCTGTCCAACGTCGCCGGGCTGGATCGTTATGGCCATCGCCTGCTGGTGCGTTCGCGCCGCAGGGTGTGGGCAGGCGCGGCGCATCCGCTGGCTCGCCACCAGGTAGCGAGCCTCGAGCAGATCGCGCAATGTCCATACATATTGCTGACGGTGGACGACGCCGACACCGCCGCCACGGCCCACTGGCCGCGCGGCCGCGAGGCGCTGAAGATCGCCATGCGCACCAGTTCGCTGGAGGCGGTGCGCGGCCTGGTGGCCTATGGCTTCGGCATCTCGATCCTGTCCGACCTGGTATACCGGCCCTGGTCGCTCGAAGGCAGGAAGATCGTGGCGATCCCCATCGCCGATCCCGTGGCGCCCATGGACGTCGGCATGCTCTGGCCTCGCGAGCGCGAGCCGGTAGGGCTGGTGGATATCTTCAGGCAGTTCCTGATCCAGGCCTGCGACTATGATACCGAGATGCGCGGCGCGGCCACTGCGGCGCGCCCGGTCGCGCCGCGCTGATACGGGCCGGCTCTTGAAGGCCGATCGCCGGCCCGCATCGGGCCTGGCGTCCTGTCGGGCCAGACCTTGTATAGATTCGAACAGGGCGCCAGGGGCGTGGGGCGGGCGCTGGTGCGCCCCTTCGCGGCGGGGCTTGCGTCAAGGCACCAGCGACGTCAAGGCACCAGTGACAGGCCGATGCGCACTTGTGAATTGGAGCGCTGGTTGTAGCCCAGCAGGGTTTCGCCGTAGCCGTTGAAGTATTGCAGGTGCAGGTAGCCGTTCATGTGCAGGAAGGTGCGCTGCAGGGGCCACGCGGCGTCGAGCTCGGTGCTCTGGTGGCTGCCCTGGCCCTTGCGGTACAGGCCGCTGAGCACCAGGCCGTTATCCTGGGCCCAGCGCAGCTTCCAGTCCACATGGCCGGCGTAATCGGCATAGTCGGGATTGTCGCTGGTGCCGAAATAGGCCTTGATGCGCGGCGCGAAAGTCAGGGTGCTGCCGCTGTCGAAGCGGTAGTTCAACTGCGGTTCGACGAAACCGTCGTTCACCGATCGCGAGTCCGCGCCCGCTTTGCCGTTGGACCTGTGCTCCACGCCGGTGCTCAGCCCGGCGAACCAGTTCTTGCTGCGGCTCTGCCAGAGCGCATCCTTCTGCCAGAACACGCTGGGGTTGTAGGTCGTGTCGATGAAGGGCGTGGATTTGCTGGACAAGTCCCACAGCGACGTCTGCGTATAACCCAGGTAGAAATGGTTCTTGAACGACGGATGCTGCGGATCGTCCGGCGTGAACAGGCGGTATTTGAAGCTTACCTGGAATCGGGCCTTGGTCCCGCCCTTGGTGCCCACGTCGAAATAGACCGGTTCGTAAGGCGAGAGGGCATTGCGGAAATTCTCGAAGGCCGTGGGCGGCGTAGTGGCCGGCCTGCCGTGGCTGTCGGCGGCAGGCCCGGAGGTGGGCGAGGCCCCCGCGGCCTGCACCACATTGTCGGGCAGCACGGGTTCGGCGGATGCCAGCGTGCCCGCGCCGGCGTCCACCACCGGCACGGAAGCCGGCGTGCCGGCCACCGGGCTCTTTTCCAGCGGGCTTGTGTCCAGCGCCAGCAGCACCGGCTGGCCTTCGACGTTTACCGCCTGCAGGCCTTTCAGGCCCCTGGGCACGACGGCGCGCCAGCGCATCTTCACGAAATTGTTCACCGGAATATTGACCTGCCCCGACGGGCTGTCGAGATAGGCGAGGCTGCGCACCGCGCCGCCATGGTCGTCGCGCCACTGCAGCACCAGCTTGTGCTGCGGAGTCCAGCTAAGCGTGTCGCCGGTGTCATTGAACAGCACGGCGCTGACCTGGATCGTCTCGCCGGGCACCGCGTGCGTGGTGTCCAGGCGATAGGCCACGCCGGCGTGTGCGGCAGCCGCGGCGAGCAGGGCGGCCGCAGCGGACAGGCGGAAAAGGAACGGCCCGGGCCGCATGCATAAATGCCTGAAAGGCAGGGATCTGAAAATCGCGATCATCATGTATCTATGTCGTTCTTCGAAATACCGCGCCCGTGGCCCGTGCAGTCGTGCGTCGGGGCGCCTGGAGTCCGTCGGAACTGTAGCATTGCAGGGGCGGCGGGGCGCAACCTGATGTAAGCAAATACACCGGCAGCCCCGTCAGGCCAGGGCCGACGGCCTGGATGAGGCGAGAGTTATTACAGCATGATGCCGTATTGTGTATTGTTTTGAGCGCCATGCTGCGCTGTGCCGCAACACCTCGCATCGCGTTGCGCCGAGGTGCGCGGAAGGGCGGCGTGCCTGTGCGTTCTTGGCCCGGTGTGTCCGCGGTGTGTCAATGCCGTATTTGAAAGTGGCGGCCATACAGCATCGCGCACCATGTAAAATGCCCACTCGCCATCGCGAGGCGGCAGTAGCTCAGTTGGATAGAGCACGGGCCTTCTAAGCCCGGGGTCGGGGGTTCGAACCCCTCCTGCCGCGCCAGCCAAGCCAGCATCTGTGCGGGCCCCGAAGGGCTCGGCGCAATCGCCTCAAGTACCGAGAATGCCTCGGCGGCGCACCGGATCTTGTTTCATTGTCTCTCTATCGTCCCCATGAATCGAAGCGCGTGAGGCCGTGGCCGGCTTCAAGCTCTTCATACTCCGAGCAGTTTAGGCGTATGGCAGGGGCGGATAATTGTCCGGCAATTTTAATATACAATTCCATCGCGGCATGAGCCGGACGCTTGCCGCCACGCCCAGTGTGGAAGTCCGGACGCAGTTGTGGAGTGGTCATGGCGGCAAATAACGAATCGCAGAATATACGGCCCGTCGGCCCGGCATCGGGCGCTCCCGATCTGCCCTCGGTCCCTTTGGCCGAATTGCCCCGCCGCCTCTCCGACCTGCCGGCCATTGCCGCGGCGCGCAATCCGGATCAATGTGCGCTCATCGAAACCGGCCGCCGTCTCAGCTATGGGCAGCTCGAGCTTGCTGTGCAGGCTGCGGCCGCGCGCCTGCGCGAGCTTGGGCTGCGCGGCGGCGATCGCCTGATGATCGTCAACGAAAACAGCATTGCGTTGATCGTGCTGCTGATGGCAGCGGCCCGGCTGGACGCCTGGGCGCTACTGGTCAACGCCCGCCTGTCGGAGGCCGAGATGGAAGCCTTGCGGTTGCATGCTGGGCCGCGCCGCGTGGTCTATACCGCGGGCTGCTCGTCCGACGCGCTGGCGCATGCGCAGCGTGCCGGGGCGGAAGTTTCCGACTGGGTCATGGACGGCATAGACATCGGCCGGGTCGGGGTAAGCGCGCTGAACGAAGAATGCGAGGCGGAGCCGGTGCGCGAGGCTGCACACGAGCAATGCGCCGCGTTGATCTACACCACCGGCACCACCGGCGCGCCCAAGGGGGTCATGCTTTCGCATCGCAACCTGTTGTTCGTGGCCGCGGCATCGGCCACACTGCGGCGCGTCGACGGCAGGGACGTGGTGTATTCCGTGCTGCCCATCTCTCATGTATACGGCCTGGCCTCGGTCTGCCTGTGCACTTTGTACGCGGGGGCGACGCTGCGGCTCGAGCCGCGCTTCTCGGTCGACGCGGTGCTGCATGCCCTGGCGCACGAAGACGTGTCGATCTTCCAGGGCGTGCCGGCCATGCACGCCCGCATTCTGGAAACGCTGGCGACCCGCAAGGCGGCCCTGCATGCGCCGCGGCTGCGGTTCGTGTATTCCGGCGGTTCGCCCATGGACATGGATTTGAAGCACCGCGCCGAAGAGGTCTACGGCACTTCGCTGCATAACGGCTATGGCATGACCGAGACCAGCCCCACCGTGGCGCAGACGCCGCTGGATGCGCCGCGCTCCGATACCTCGGTGGGCTATGTGATACCCGGCGTCGAGGTCCAGGTGGCCGATGCCGACGGGCAGGCCTTGCCCGCAGGGCAGGTGGGCGAGCTATGGGTGCGCGGCCCGAACATCATGCTGGGCTATTACCGGGCGCCCGAACTCACGGCCCGGGCCGTCGACGCCGAGGGATGGCTGCGCACGGGAGACCTGGCGCGCATCGACGCCGACGCGTCGGTCAGCATCGTCGGGCGCAGCAAGGAACTGATCATCCGGTCGGGCTTCAACGTCTATCCGCCCGAAGTCGAGCAGGCGCTGAACAGCCACCCCGAAGTTGTGCAGTCGGCCGTTGTGGGCCGTGCCGTCGCGGGCAACGAAGAAGTCGTGGCCTTCGTGGAGGTCACGCCGAGCAGCACCCTGGCCCCGCAAGCCCTGCAAGATTGGGTGCGCGCACGCCTTGCTCCTTACAAGCGGCCTTCGGAAATCCGCATCATCGCCGCCTTGCCGGCCGCCGCCACCGGCAAGGTGCTGCGGCACAAGCTGGCGCAATTGCTGTAGTTCCTGTCTTGCGGCTTGGGGCGCGGGAACAGAGCTCGGCGCCCCTCAGCTTCTCCATCCCGCGCGATTCTCGCGCCGGCCGCCGCACGGGCGGCCGCGATGTTTCCCCACTGTTTGGCATGCTTGGTGATTACCCGCATCCGCATTGATTGTCCTATTAAAATGTAGGACAATATATAAATGCAAAATTGATGTTCAATTTGAACGGGCTTGGCATTGCGAGGAGACGGGCATGTTGCGGAAAGCCGATCTAATGCGATTCTGGAGGGCCGGGGCAAGCGCTGGAGTAGGCGTGCGTTCCTGCATCCACGAACTAGGTGGCAGGCGATGAATAGCTCCGAACGAATCGCGGCATTTTCATGTGCTTATCGCCCGCAGGACATGGGAGAGCGCCTGCTGCAGGCGTGTGTCCGGTCCTTGCTGGACACATATTCCGTGGCGGTGGCGGGGGCGAACGAGCCCGCGAGCCTGGCGGCCAGGCGATATGCGCGGGCCGAGGCGGGGCTGGACTTGCACCTGGGTGCGCATCTGTGGGGCGGGGCCGAAGAAGCTGTGTCCCTGGAATCGGCCGCGCTCTGCAATGGCATAGCTGCCCATGTCCTGGACTATGACGATGTCACGCCCATGTTCAGGGGCCACGCCAGCGTGGCGCTTTGGCCGGCCCTGTCGGCGCTGGCCGAGGCGATGGATATCGATAGTGCACGGCTGGCCAGCGCATACGTGGTCGGCTTCGAAGTATTGTGCGGGCTGGCCCGTGGCATGGCGATCGAGCAATATGCACGCGGCTGGCATACGACCGCATCGATAGGCATCCTGGGCTGCACGGCAGGCTGCGCGCATTTGCTGGGCCTGGATCCGCAGCAGACCGTCAATGCTCTCGGGCTGGCTGTGGCCCAGGCCGGCGGGGTGCGCGAGAACGTGGGCACGCAGGCCAAGTCCTTCCAGGCGGGCCAGTGCAATGCCGCCGCCTTGCGTGCGGCGCTGCTGGCGCGCGAGGGCTTCGAGGCCTCGGCCGATGCCATCGACGGGGAATTCGGCTACCTGGGCTTGTACGGGGCAGGGACGGCTGCAGCGCTGCCCGGCGAGCTGGGGAATGCGCCGCTGGAACTGGAGCGCAGCGGGCTGGACGTGAAGAAGTATCCGATGTGCTATGCCACGCATAGGGCGCTGGACGGCCTGCTGGCGATCAAGCACGGCCACGGCATCGACGCGGCGCAAGTACGGGCCGTACACGTGCGCGCCAGCGCCGGCGCACTGGTTCCCTTGGTGCACCCATGTCCGCGCACGGGCCTGGAGGGCAAGTTCAGCATGCAGTACGCGGTGGCGGCAGCGCTGCTGGATGGGGCCGTGCGCCTGGCCTCTTTCACCGATGCCGCCGTGTGCCGCCCCGCGGCTGCCGAGCTCATGGCGCGCACTAGCGTGGCCGAAGCGGACGGGGACATGTTCCCGAAATGGGCTGAAGTCGAAATCGTGTTGCGCGACGGCCGGAGCCTGGCGCAGCGCGTAGAGCGGCTGGGCGGGTCGCAGCAGGCGCCGCTGACGGATGCGGATCTGCGGGAAAAAGCCGCCGACTGCCTGCAATGGGCCGGCCGTGAGCAGGGCGATGCACGGCGACTTTGGGATGCCGCGTCCAGGCTCGGCCGGATATCTTCCAGGCAACTTTTCCAAGAGCTGCGGTTCGGCACATGAGCCGTGGCTTGCAACGAACCGCCGCGGCGCGGCTGCGCCTGCGGCACCCACTACATGGAGACAGAAACAAAATGAGCATGAACAGAATATTGGCGGTACCCGTGCTGGCTTGCACGGCCGCCATCTTGGCGCCTGCGGCGGCGCAGGCGGCATTTCCCGATCGCCCCGTGACTATCGTCGTTCCGTATCCCGCGGGCGGAGGCACCGACACGCTGGCCCGGCAATTGGCGCTGGCCTTGTCGCGGCACTGGAACGCATCGGTGATCGTGCAGAACGTGCCCGGCGCAGAAGGCTTGATCGGGTCGCAGCATGTGTTGCGCCAGCCTGCCGACGGCTACACATGGCTGCTGCAGATTACGCAAATGTTGTTGTGGAAAAAGACGATACCCGGTAATAACGTGAATGTGCTGGACGACTTCGATTTCGTGTCCAAGCTACAGACTTCGCCATTGGCCATCGGTGTCTCGGCCAAGGCGCCGGTCAAGACCTTCGGGGAATTCGTCAAGTGGTGCAAGTCCAAGAAGCCCAATTGCTCCTGGGGCACCGCCACGTCCTACGGCCAGCTGGTCGGCGGGCAGTTGATGGACACAGCGGGGCTGAAGAACGCGACCAATATTCCCTACAAGGGGACGGCGCCGATGCTCACCGATGCCATAGGCGGCCATATCGACATGGCGATCCCCTCGCTGTCATCGGGGCTGGCGCAGGCCCGCGGCGGGCTGTTCAGGCTGCTGGCGGTAGGCTCGTCGGCGCCGTCGCCGTTCGCGCCCGAAGTGCCGTCGCTGCAGCAACTGGGTTTCGATGTGCATGCCGAAGACTGGTATGGGATCCTGACCCGCAAGGGCACGCCCCAGCCCGTATTGCAAGCCATCGAGGCGGGCATCCAGGCCGTGTCCAAGGAGCCCGCATTGCTGGCGGCCATAAAAAATACCGGCTCGCAGCCGGTCTTCAGTTCTTCGGCACAATTCACCCGGGAAGTCCGGCAGGAATCGAAGCTCATGGACCAGTTGCTGGCCAAATACTGGAAGAAGAGCTGAGACCGCTATGCCCGGCAGAGGCGAGAGCCGGGCGTAGCCTTGTGTTGGGCCGAGCTGGCCGGTGCCGCCGGCCTTGCGCAGTTTCGATCGCTGCGTTGCGCGGGTTCGAAAAAGCCCGCGCGCCGCGAGCTGGCCGCCCGCGAGTGCGGGCCCTTGCCGGCGCCTTCAGCGAAACAGGTCGGGCCGCAGCGACATCAGCCGGTCTAGCGCCTTGCCCAGGTGCTGTTGCATGCGTTTTTCGGCCAGCTTGGCGTCGTGGCCCAGCATCGCCTGGGCGATGTCGGCGTGTTCTTTGCGCGAGCTGTGCACATAGGCGCGATCCAGCGAACTGCGGATCTGGTAGCGCAGGAAGGGCAATTGCATCTGCAGGATCAGCGTCTGCAACTGGGCGTTGTCGCAGAGTTCCAGGATGATGTTGTGGAATGTACGGTTTTCTTCCGAGAATTCGAATTCTTCGTCGGACAGTGCCTTGACGAACTGCTCGAGCATCTTCCAGTGCTTGCGGTGCTGGTCGGCGTCGAGGTTTTCGGTGGCCAGCCGTGTGGCAAGCCCTTCCAGCGCCTGCCGGATGCGGAAGATGTCGACGATTTCCTTGGGCGTGAAGCGTTTGACGAGGGCGCCCTTGTTGGGCACGAAATCGATGATGCCTTCGGCGCTGAGCCGGCGCAAGGCCTCGCGCAGCGGGCCGCGGCTGACGCCGTAGTCCTTGGTGAGATCGGCCTCGATCAGCCGCTGGCCGGGAGCCAGTTGGCCGTTCTGGATGGCGTTCTTCAACTGGTGGAACAAGTGGTCGACCGTGTTTCCGCGAGGCAGGGCGGTGCTCGAAGAAGGTGTAGGCATTTAGGCGGAAGGGATCCTGATCATTGTGGCCTCGAAAGAATAACAGGAGTTGGCTCGCGACAGGAGCCTCCCACACGATTTTCCTCAAAAATTCCCATATAAAATTGTAGTACAATATTAAGCTACAATATAGCGAACGCCAGGAATTGCACCCATCCCCGGCCGGCTGCGCAGCGCCCGGCCGAGGTTCAACGGAGACCTTGCATGAACGACGCATCGATGCCCGAACAAGTTCCAGTGCCTTGCACCATCCTGCGCGGCGGCACCAGCAAGGGGGTTTATTTACACGAGGCCGATGTTCCTCCTGCAGGGCCGCGCCGCGATGCCTTCCTGCAGGCCGTCATGGGCAGCCCCGACATCCTGCAGATCAACGGCCTGGGCGGATCCCGCCTGATCACGTCCAAAGTGGCGATCGTCAAGCGCTCGCTACGCGACGATGCCGATATCGACTACACCTATGCCCAGGTCGTGCCGGATCGCAATGTCGTGAGCTACGCGGGCAATTGCGGCAATATCTCGTCGGGAGTCGGGCCGTTCGCCATCGATTCGGGCCTGGTGCCGGCCTGCGAGCCCATCACCGAAGTGCGCATCTTCAATACCAATACGCGGAAGATCCTGATTGCGCATGTGCCGGTGCTGGGCGGCCGTGCACGCGTGGGCGGCGATTTTTCCATCCCCGGCGTGCCGGGCACGGGCGCCGAGATTTTCATGGACTACCGCCAGACCACGGGCGCCAAGACGGGGCGCCTGCTGCCCACCGGCAACGTCACCGACCGTTTGACGCTGGGCTCCGGACAAAGCATCGAGATAAGCCTGGGCGATGCGGCCAATCCCTGTGTATTCATCCGGGCCGGCGACGTGGGCCTGACAGGCAGCGAACTGCCGCTGCGGATCAACGAGGATGCCGGGCTGATCGCGCTGCTGCGGGAAATCCGTGGCCGGGCCGCAGTGCTGGCGCAATTCTGCACGGCATGGGAAGAGGCCGAGACGCGCTCGCCCAGCCTGCCGCTGGTGGTGCTGGTGGCCGCGCCCGCCGATTACACGGACATGAACGGCGGGCAGGTCGAGCGCGGCGCCATGGACCTGCGCGCACGCCTGGTCTTCTACAACAAGTGCCACGAAAGCATGGCGGGCACGGGATCGATGTGCACGGCCGCCATGTCCTGCGTGCAGGGCAGCATAGTCCACGAGGCCGCGCAGGCGAGCATGGGCGGCGGCACGCTGCGCATCGGCCATCCGCTGGGCGTCATGCAGGTGGCAGTGGAGCCCGAGCCTGGCACGGCTGGCGCATCCTTGCGCTATCGCCGGCTCGGCTTCGGGCGCACCGCGCGCCGCATCATGAGCGGCGAAGTCTATCTGCCGGCGGGCCTGATGGCCGACTGAAGCCGGGCTGCGGGCGCAGATGCGAATACCGCGATACGAATACCCAAAGTGCGAACGGAGAATCTTTGATGAGTGCGAATGCCAAGCGGCTACGTGAAATGATGCAGGGCCACGACATGATCGTCGCGCCGGGCGCCTACGATGGGCTCACCGCCCGGCTGGTCGAGCAGGCCGGCTTTCCCGCCGTATACATGACGGGGGCGGGAACCTCGGCGGCGCGCGGCTATCCCGATTACGGACTGCTGACCATGACGGAGATGGTGGAGGCCGCCGGCATCCTGGCGCGCTCGGTAGGCATCCCTGTGATCGCGGACGCCGACACGGGATACGGCAACGAGCTGAACGTGACGCGCACGGTGCGCGAGTACGAGGCGCGCGGCGTTGCCGGCATACATATAGAAGATCAGGTCGCGCCCAAGCGTTGCGGGCACCTGGACGGCAAGGAGATCATTCCCTGCGAAGAGTATGTGGCGAAGATCCGCGCCGCGGCTGCGGCACGGCGCGACCCGGCGTTCGTGATCATCGCCCGCACGGATGCGCGCGCCGTCTCGACCCTGGAAGAGGCCGTGCGGCGCGCCAATGGGGCGCTGGCGGCGGGGGCGGACATGGCGTTCGTCGAGGCCGTGCAGTCGTACGACGAACTGCGGGCCGTGCCCCGGTTGGTCCATGGCCCATGCCTGCTCAACATCGTGAAGGGCGGCAAGACGCCGGACATCGTGCTGGACGATGCACGCGCCGCGGGATACCGCCTGGCCATCCTGCCCAGCCTGCTTTCCGTGGCCGCGATAGAAGGCTGTGAACAGGCGCTGCAGGCATTGAAGAGCACCGGCAGGCCGCCCTCGTCGGCATCGGGGGCGTCGCTGCGCGATCGCTTTCGCCGCTTCCAGGCCGACGAATGGGACGAACTGCGCACGCGCTTTCGCGAGCCGGGCGCATCCGCGCCGGCAGCGGGCGCAGGCCGGCGGGAGGGCTGAACCATGGCGGGCCGCACCCTGCTCGACAAACTCTGGGATTCCCACGTGGTGCAGCAGTTTCCGGGCGGCTGGGTGTTGCTGCACATAGACCGGCAGTTGCTGCACGACCTGTCCGGAACGGCCAGCCTGAACGCATTGGCAGCCAGGAACCTGCCGGTGCACGACGCATCGCTGGCGTTCGCTACCCCCGATCATGCCGTCTCGTCGGCGCCCGGCCGTACCCCGTATACCTACGCGCCCGGCGGGCGCCTTTGGCAAGGCCTGAAGGATCGCAGTGCCAGCGCCGGCATCCGCCTGTACGACATCGGCGAAGAAGGGCACGGCATCGTCCACGTGATGGCGCCCGAACTGGGCCTGGTGCAGCCGGGGCTCACGCTCATCTGCGGCGACAGCCACACCTGCACCAACGGCGCCTTCGGCGCCCTGGCGTTCGGCGTCGGCACTTCCGAACTGGCGCATGCCTTGGCCACGCAGACCTTGCTGCAGCGCAAGCCCAAGTCCATGCGCATCCGCTACGACGGCAAGCTGCGTCCGGGCGTGACGGCCAAGGACCTGATCCTCTATACCATCGGGCGCCTGGGGGCGGCCGCCGGTACCGGCTATGCGGTGGAGTACGCAGGCGATGTGGTCGCGAAGTTTTCGATGGAGCAGCGCATGACGCTGTGCAATCTGTCGATAGAGCTGGGAGCCCGTGCCGGCTTCGTCGCGGCGGACGAGACCACCAGCGCATATCTGCGCGGGCGCCGTTATGCGCCCGGGGAACAGCATTGGGAAAGGGCGCAGGCTTATTGGCATACCTTGCATAGCGATGCCGATGCGGTGTTCGACCGAGAGGAAGTCATCGATGCCGTACAAGTCCGCCCCATGGTCACGTGGGGCACCAGTCCCGAACATGTGCTGCCCGTGGGCGATTCGGTTCCCGATCCTGCGGCTTGCGGCGATGCGAGCCGCCGTGCGGCCTGGAGCGCGGCGCTGGATTACATGGGCTTGCGGCCTGGCACGCGGCTGGAAGGCTTGCCCATAGACCGGGTCTTCATCGGTTCCTGCACCAATGCCCGGCTGTCCGACCTGGCCGAGGCGGCGGCCATCGTGCGCGGCCGGCATGTCGCCCGCGGCGTGCATGCCTGGGTGGTGCCCGGCTCCGAATCGGTGAAGCGCGAGGCCCAGGCCCTGGGCCTGGACCGCGTCTTCGTTCAGGCCGGCTTCGAATGGCGCGAGCCCGGCTGCAGCATGTGCGTGGCGGCCAACGGCGAAATCGCCGGGCCCGGAGAACGCGTGCTGTCCACCACCAACAGGAATTTCGTCGGGCGCCAGGGGCCCGGCGTGCGCACGCATCTGGCCAGTCCGGCAACGGTGGCCGCGTCGGCCATTGCTGGCGCGATCACTTGCGCCACGGGAGCATCGAATGGATAAGTTTCGTCAGGTCCGCGGCCCGGCCGCGGCGTTGCTGCAGCCCAATATCGACACCGACGTCATCGTGCGCATCGAACGGCTCGGCACTATCGCCCGTGACCAGTTGGGGGAATATGCCTTCGAATCGCTGCGCTACGACGGCGAGCGCCGTCCGGTACCCGGCTTTCCGTTCAACCAGCAGGCGTTCGCGCACGCGCCCATACTGCTGGCGGGCCGCAACTTCGGCTGCGGCTCGTCGCGCGAAGGCGCCGTCTGGGCGCTGGCCGGCCTGGGCGTGCGCTGCGTGCTGGCCCCCGGTTTCGGCGACATATTCTTCAACAACTGCTTCCAAAACGGCGTGCTGCCCATCAGGCTCAGACAGGAAGAAATAGACCTGCTCGCGCGCCAGTGCGCGGATGGCGCGCAGTTGCTGATCGACCTCGAAGCGCAGCGCATCGTCGCGCCCCACGGGCAGGCCATTGCATTCGAAGTCGATCCGCGCAGGCGCGAAGCGCTGCTCGAAGGTCTCGACGACATCGAGCAGACATTGCGCCAGGACACGGCGATCCGCGCCTGGCAGCAACAAGACAGGCAGGAGCGCCCCTGGGTCTGGCTGTGACCGGGCCGTGCCGTAGCTGTCCGTGTTGATTTCTATCGTGGCCGCGGGAACCGTGGTCTCGTGACCGCGCCTGCGGCTTGGGCGTGGCGGCCGTGTGTGCTCGTCGGCCAGGAAAAGCCGCTACTTCAACCCCACAATATATGGAGACGAAATGCTCAAGACTCTAGCCAATATCCTGATAGCCTTGCCCGCGCTGGCCCTGTGCCATTCCGCTGCTGCCGCCACTTATCCCGCGCAGCCCATCAAACTCGTCGTTCCTTATACGCCGGGGGCCAGCACCGACACCTTGGCGCGCCTGGTAGCGGCCTCGGTTTCAAAGCAGCTCGGGCAATCGGTGATCGTCGAGAACAAGCCCGGCGCGGGCGGCATCATTGCGTCCGACTACGTGAAGCAGCAGAAGCCCGACGGATATACGTTCATGCTGACCACGGATGGAATATTGTCGGTCAACCCATCTGTGTACAAGCGCCTGCCGTACGATCCGCTCAAGGATTTCACGCCCTTGACCATTGCGGTAGCGGTGCCCGATGTGCTGGTGGTGCAGAGCAGTTCGGCATTCAAGAGCCTGCAGGATGTCGTCGCTTATGCGAAAGCGCATCCGGACGCCCTGAGTTTCGGGTCGGCAGGCATAGGCAGCTCGCTGCATATTGCCGGCGAGCTGTTCAATGAAATGGCAGGCATCAAGACTACCCATGTTCCCTACAAGGGCGGATCGGCCGAGATGAACAATCTGCTGGGCGGCCATGTGTCGATGATCTACATACCTATGGTGTCGGCCGTCAACATGATGTCTTCGGGAAAGATACGTGTGTTAGGTATCGGCAGCGCCAAGCGCAATCCGATGCTGCCCGATGTGCCGACCTTCGATGAGCAGGGCCTGAAGGGCTACGATTCGGATACTTGGTACGGTTTCAATATGCCGGCCGGCGCCGATGCGCGGGTTGCGGCGACCTTGCACGATGCCATCGTGAAGGCCTTGGCCGAGAACGCCGAGCGCTTGCGTTCCATGGGCTTCACCATTGTGGCCGGCAGCGGGCAGGACATGGACCAGGTCGTCAGGAAAGACATCGAGCGCTGGCGCGGGCTGATACAGAAGGCCGGCCTGTACCATCAGCAATAAACGGGGGCAGCCCGCTTGCCGGGCTCGCCGGCCCGGTGGCGGTGCGTGATGCATGGCTGCGGCGATTCGGCGATTGCGCGTGTCGTCCGCGCCGGCCCGCGGGAGCAGGCGCTGGAAGCGCCGCGATTGACCCGGGCCGCCAGGCCTGCCGGAGGCCCCTGCGATGCATGGGCCTCTTTCGGCATATGGGGCGTCCTGTATCGCCCTTGCTCTTAGTTGCCCTGTTCCTTCAACAGATGCTTGGCGATGATGATTTGCTGGATCTGCGAAGTGCCTTCGTACAGGCGGAACAGGCGCACGTCGCGGTAGAAGCGTTCGATGCCGTATTCCGAGATGTAGCCGGCGCCGCCGTGCACCTGGACGGCGCGGTCCGCCACGCGGCAGCACATTTCGGTGGCGAAGTACTTGGAGCAAGAGGCCAGTTCGGATACGTTCTCGCCTGCGTCGCGCCGTCGCGCGGCGTCGTGCACCATGCATTCTGCCGCGTAGATTTCGGCGCGGCTGTCGGCCAGCATGCCTTGCACCAGTTGGAAGTCGGCGATGGGGCGCCCGAACTGCTTGCGCTGGCTGGCGTAGGCGACCGCGTCGCGCAGCATGCGCTTGGCCGCGCCGGTGGCCACGGCGGCGATATGCAGCCGGCCCTTGTCCAGCACTTTCATGGCGGTCTTGAAGCCCACGCCTTCCTTGCCGCCGATGAGGTTGGCGGCCGGCACCCTGCAGTTCTCGAAGATCACGTCGCAGGTATGGGCGCCTTTCTGGCCCATTTTCTTGTCGATCTTGCCCAGCGACAGGCCGGGCGTGCCGGCTTCCACGATGAAGGCTGAAATCGCCGAGGCGCCCTTGAGCTCGCGCGAAGTGCGCGCCATGACGGTGAAGATGCCGGCGTGCGGCGCATTGGTGATGAAGCGCTTGGTGCCGTTCAGTACGTAGAAGTCGCCGTCCTTGTCGGCCGTGGTCTTGAGCGAGCCGGCGTCGGAGCCGGCCTCGGGTTCGGTCAGCGCGAAGGAACCGATCAGCTCGCCCGCGGCCAGCCGCGGCAGGTAGCGCTGCTTCTGCTCGGGGGTGCCGTCGATGACGATGCCCTGGGAGCCGATGCCATTGTTGGTGCCGATCAGCGAGCGGAAGGCGGGCGAGGTCTGGCCCAGTTCCATGGCCAGGCGCACTTCTTCTTCCATGGTGATGCCCAGGCCGCCGTATTCCTCGGGCAGCGACAGGCCGAACAGGCCCAGCTCTTTCATTTGCTGCACGATTTCCTGCGGGATCTGGTCGGTTTCGGCCACTTGTTCTTCCAGCGGAACGAGGGCCTCGCGCACGAAGCGTCGTACGCTGTCTTCCAGCAGGGTCTGGGTTTCGGGATCGCGGATCATGAGATGTTCCTGTAAGAAAAATGATGCAAGAGCGGCTGGGCCTATTTTAGTTTAATGTTCTGCTTTGCAGTACGGATGCTGGCGAGATGGGCTTGCCTGGATCAGGGGCACGTTTTTGACAAGGTATTCGTATTTCTGCATAAATAATTGATTAATAAATATATTATTTAATATTTTAGGCTCATGAGGTGTGCGAGATACATGCCCTCGCCAGCATCGATGATGTCTCCAGGCTACATAATTCTGCAATGCAGAACTAAAAAGGTGAAAATTCAGCCATAATTGATGCCAAGCCAAGCCAAGCCAAGCCAAGCCAAGCCAAGCCAAGCCAAGCCAAGCCAAGCCAAGCCAAGCCAAGCCAAGCCAAGCCAAGCCAAGCCAAGCCAAGCCAAGCCAAGCCAAGCCAAGCCAAGC